>NZ_FNRI01000010.1 GCF_900107675.1 Alistipes timonensis JC136 | reverse complement strand
GGTGATGCCATGTGGGTGAACGTACTCTCGATGGTGCTGTTCGGAATAGCCATCGGCGTGCTGATCTGCTTCCTCGGAGGGCTGATGGCCGTGGACATCGTGCCCCGGAAGGCGACGGGAGCCGCACTGGGAATCGTCGGAATGGCATCCTACTGTGCCGCGGGAATTCAGGACGTGGCCTCAGGATGGCTTATCGATGCGAACATATCGGTAACGGCTGACGGAGCCAGGCACTACGACTTCGGACCCGTCGCGTTCTTCTGGATCGCGGCGTCCGTGATATCGTTCATACTGCCCCTGTTGAACCGAAAGAAATCGGCCGAAATAGGATAAAAACCATTGACAGAATTCGATACTCCGAAGTCGCCGATTGAAAGGATACCTTACAGATGGAAGTCCGCGAATACAAAAATGTAACGATCCGATAATTCGGATCGTTACATTTTCTTAATCCCGTTTTCGCGAAGAAACCGGGGATTTGTTATTGCATTCGGAGCGATACCTCTCCGTAGAAACGTCTGTCGATGAAAAGGTCGCCGGTCAGCCAGCCCCGGACCCGGACGTTGCGGCCGTGAGGAGCATGCACAGGGCAAAAAAGGAGCTTTTTCATAGAAGGCTGGAATGTTGTCGGAAACAAGGGTAGGAAAAAATCGTTCCATCCGGCCGCCGCAGGATGCGCACATTGTTTTGGATTCTCCGAAATTATACCTATCTTTGCGGTCCCGTCTGTCAAGCGGGGAAATGTGGAAAGATTTGACTGATTGCAAACCACAATAAAAAATCGCTAAAGCAGCACATTTTTTATTTCCAAGCAGCCAATTTTTCCCATTTTATACGTTTAACCATTAAAATGTATGAAAATGGGCTTTTTATTTACATCGGAGTCGGTGTCCGAGGGGCATCCCGATAAAGTTTCGGATCAGATTTCCGACGCAATCCTCGACGAATTCCTGCGCCGCGACGCCAACTCGAAAGTGGCGTGCGAAACCCTCTGCACCACGGGCCTCGTGGTCGTGGCTGGAGAAGTGCGCTCGGAGGCGTACGTCGACGTGCAGGCCGTCACGCGCCGCGTGATCGAGCGCATCGGCTACACCAAGAGCGAGTATCAGTTCGACTGCAATTCGTGCGGCATCCTGTCGGCCATCCACGAACAGTCGTCGGACATCAACCAGGGCGTCGTCCGCGAAGCCGAGGAGGAGCAGGGCGCCGGCGACCAGGGCATCATGTTCGGCTACGCCTGCAACGAGACCCGCGAGATGATGCCTGCGACGCTGATCCTCTCGCACGTAATCCTGAAGGAACTGGCCGTCATCCGCCGCGAAGGCGAGGTGATGACCTATCTGCGCCCCGACTCGAAGTCGCAGGTGACGATCGAGTACGACGAGGCGACGAACAAGCCGCTGCGCGTGCATACGATCGTCGTTTCGACGCAGCACGACGAGTTCATCCTCCCGGGAGAGGGCCGCAGCGAGAAAGAGGCGGAGAAGCAGATGCAGGAGAAGATCCGCGAGGACGTGCGCACGATCCTCATTCCGCGCGTCAAGGCGCGCCTCGAGCGGGCCGGAGACCAGTTGGCGGAGCTGATCGGCGACGACTACATCCTGCACGTGAATCCCACGGGCAAGTTCGTGATCGGCGGTCCCCACGGGGATACGGGCCTTACGGGCCGCAAGATCATCGTCGACACCTACGGCGGCCGCGGCGCACACGGCGGCGGCGCATTCTCGGGCAAGGACTCCTCGAAGGTGGACCGCTCGGCGGCCTATGCCGCGCGGCACATCGCCAAGAACCTCGTGGCGGCGGGCGTCGCAGAACAGGTATTGGTGGAGCTGTCGTATGCCATCGGCATCGCCGAACCGCTGTCGATCTACGTCGAGACCTACAATTCGCCCCGTCCCGAGGCGTTGAAGGGCATGACCGACGGTGAGATCGCCCGCCGCATCGGCAAGCTCTTCGACCTGCGTCCCGCGGCCATCGTGAAGCGTTTCGGGCTGAAAAACCCGATTTTCGAGGCCACGGCATCCTACGGACATTTCGGAAACCGTCCCTATACGAAGACCGAAAAGGTTTGGGAGAACGGCGCCGAGGTCGAGCGTGAGATCGAATTCTTCGGCTGGGAAAAACTCGACGCCGTGGAGCAGATCAAACGGGAATTCGGCCTTTAACGGACGGATACACTGAAAAATCGGGATGTCCGCTCAGGATGTCCCGATTTTTGTGCGAAAAGGACATACTAACCGGACGTTATTGTGCGTTTGTCCTACGAAATTGAAATCTAAACGCATAGCTTATGTAATGAAGTTGCCTCTGATTAATAGAACTTAACCACTTTAATTTATTATGAAAAAGGCATTTTTAATTTTAGGAATCGTCGCCGTGTCGGCCGCAGCCGGCGGACTTACGGCGTGGACCGTTGCGGGCGACCGCAGTGATTCGGTACAATATGTCGAGCGCGAGGTGGAACGCACCCCCGCGTTGGGCGCGCAGTTTACCTCTTATCAGGCCGAGCAGTATCCCGACCTGACCTATGCCGCCGAGAATGCGGTGAAGGCCGTCGTGAACATCGAGGCCATCCAGCAGGTCGAGATGCCCCAGCGCCGGGGCGGTTACGATCCGTTCCTGGAGTTCTTCGGCATTCCGCAGGACTACGGCCGCGGCGACGGACGTCCGCAGTACCGCGAACAGCGTGCGGGCGGTTCGGGCGTCATTATTTCGGAGGACGGGTACATCGTCACGAACAATCACGTGGTGGACGGCGCCTCGAAACTCAAAGTGAAACTCAACGACGGCCGTTCGTTCGACGCCAAGCTCATCGGCAAGGATTCGGCGACGGACCTTGCCCTGCTGAAAGTCGAGGCCGAGGGGCTGCCGACGCTGGCTTTCGGATCGTCCGACGCCCTGCGTCTGGGCGAGTGGGTGCTGGCGATCGGTTCGCCGTTCGACCTGCAGTCGACCATCACGGCCGGCATCGTGAGCGCCAAGGCGCGTCAGCTGGGCGTCATTCCCAACGACTTCCGCATCGAGGCGTTCATCCAGACCGACGCGGCGGTGAATCCCGGCAACTCGGGCGGCGCGCTGGTCAACACGCACGGTGAGCTGGTGGGCATCAATACGCTCATCAAGTCGCAGACGGGCAGCTATGTGGGCTATTCGTTCGCCATCCCCGAGTCGATCGTCAAGAAGGTCGTAATGGATCTCAAAGAGTTCGGCGTCGTGCAGCGCGCGCTGCTGGGCATCCAGTTCCGCGTCGTGGATCAGGACTTCCTCGACGAGGAGGGCAAGGAACTCGGCATCAAAGAGCTCGGCGGGGCCTATGTGGCCGGCGTGATCGAGGGCGGCTCGGCTTCGGAGGCCGGAATCCGCAAGGGCGACATCATTCTGGACATCGACGGCGTGAAAGTCACCGATCCCTCGACGCTCCAGGAGCAGGTTGCCAAACGCCGACCTAATGATACGGTTAAATTGTCGGTAAAAAGAGACGGCAAAGTGAAACAATTTGACGTTACTTTGCGTAATAAGGCTGGTAAAACGGAATTGGTTACCAAGGAGGATGTCGACGTGGTCGAGGCCCTCGGAGGTAAGTTCGCCGATGCGGGCGCCAAACTGTGCCGCGAGCTCGACATCAAGGGCGGCGTACAGGTGGTCGGCATCAAGGCCGACGGAATTCTGGCCCGTGCCCGTGTTAAGCAGGGATTTGTAATTACTCACATCAACGACCGCCCGGTCTATTCGTTAGGCGACATGCAGCGGATGACGGAGAAGGTCACGTCGATCGACGGCGTCTATCCCAACGGACGCTCGGCAAGCTATACGCTGGTGGAGTAGGTGCGGACCCGGGCGGGTTTTTGCAGTGAAATAATTTTTTAGGTAGTTAGAATAAATATGCGTCAATTAAAAATCACAAAGTCCATCACCAACCGCGAAAGCGCCTCGCTGGACAAGTACTTGCAGGAAATCGGCAAGGAGGAGCTCATCACGGTCGAGGAGGAGGTGGAACTCGCCCAGCGAATTAAAAAAGGAGACCAGGAAGCGCTCGAGAAGCTGACCAAAGCCAACCTGCGCTTCGTGGTGTCCGTAGCCAAGCAATACCAGAACCAGGGATTGAGCCTTCCGGACCTGATCAACGAGGGCAACCTCGGACTGATCAAGGCCGCCGAGAAGTTCGACGAGACCCGCGGCTTCAAGTTCATCTCCTATGCCGTGTGGTGGATTCGCCAGTCGATCCTCCAGGCTTTGGCCGAGCAGTCGCGCATCGTGCGCCTGCCGCTGAACCAGGTGGGGTCGCTGAACAAGATCAACAAGGCGTTCGCCCGCTTCGAACAGGAGCACGAGCGCACGCCCTCGCCCGAGGAGCTGGCCACGGAACTGGAACTCCCGAAGGAGAAGGTCACGGACACGCTGCGTGTCGCCGGCCGCCACGTTTCGGTGGACGCCCCGTTCGCCGACGGCGAGGACAATTCGCTGCTGGACGTGCTGGTGAATCCCGATTCGCCCAATGCCGACCGCGGACTGATCAACGAGTCGCTGTCGACGGAGGTGGACCGCGCGCTGGAGACCCTGACGGAGCGTGAGCGCGACATCATCAAATATTTCTTCGGCATCGGCACCTCGGAGATGACCCTCGAGGAGATCGGCGAGAAGTTCGACCTGACGCGCGAGCGCGTGCGCCAGATCAAGGAGAAGGCTATCCGCCGCCTCCGCCACTCGTCGCGCAGCAAACTGCTGAAATCCTATTTGGGATAGTACCTTGCTTTGAGAATGAAAGAATCCGGATGCCCGAGGCGTCCGGATTCTTTTTTTTTATACGTCGTAGTGGATCGTGGTGCCGGTCCCGTCGTAGCCGCCGCCCGAATCGCCGTCGTCGCCGGAGGAGTCCGAGTCCGGGCCGTCGAACGCGGAAACGCAGACGCCGAGGCTGATGGCTGTGACGATCATCCACAGCTTCCGTCCGAAGAACGGCTCGAACCAGATCAGCAGGCCGCCTGCTATGGCGATCAGCAGCAGGACCGTCCACATCCGGGTATTGCGGGCGTTCTCCCGCAGGGCGAAGATCACATATAACCCGGCGAACGCGAGTGCGAGGTAGCCCAGCAGTTTCGAGAGCAGGTACCAGCCCCGGTCGAGGAGGTAGCCCGCCGTCACCTTGTAGCGCTGACCGGAGGCGACCCGGTCGGCATGTTCCCAATCCGCATCCTTGCTTTCGGCGACCAGAAAACCGATTCCCTTGCGGTCGACGTAACGGTAGACCCGGAGGTAGCCCTTGTCCGTGCGGTAGTCGCTCACTTTGTCGTAGCGCTTCCAGAGCGGGGTGGACTGGCTGATGAGGGGGAGTTTTGCCAGTGAGGGCAGCCATTTGTCGTCGCGCTGCGAAAGGCAGCTCGAACGGTCGATCCATTTGTTGGTTGAGAAGCGGAAAAGGGTGGTTTGGACGCCCTCCTTTTCAGCCGTGAAGCCCGTGATGCCCTGCGTTTCGTTGTTGAAGGCCTGGTAGGTGTAATCGTCGGGAACGATGAAGCGCATCGTGGCGTCTTCGTAATCGTGTGCCCGGAGGGCCTGGGGTGCAAGCATCAGCAGCGCTGCTGCGATCAGTAGTGCGAAGTGTCTCATCCGAAGGTCGTTATTTTAAGGGTTTTTTACCACACGATCGGCTCTTTGCCGACAGAGCGGAGGTATTCGTTGGCGCGCGAGAAGTGACGGCAGCCGAAGAACCCCCGGTAGACCGACAGCGGCGAGGGATGGACGGCTTTGAGGATCAGGTTTTGCCCGGGATCGGCGATGGCGCCTTTCCGCTGGGCGTAGCTGCCCCAGAGCATATAGACGATGTTTTGCTTGCGTTCGGCGATGGCCCGGACCACGGCGTCGGTGAAAGTTTCCCAGCCGTGTCCGGCATGCGAGGCCGCTTCGTGGGCGCGGACCGTCAGTACGGCGTTGAGCAGCAGCACCCCCTGCTCGGCCCAGCGGTCGAGGTTGCCCGTCGGGGGTACGGGCGTGCCGGTGTCGTCGGCGACCTCTTTGAAGATGTTTTGGAGCGAGGGCGGGAACGGAACGCCGTCCGCCACCGAGAAGCAGAGTCCGTTGGCCTGTCCGGGACCGTGGTAGGGGTCCTGGCCGATGACGACCACTTTCAGCTTCTCGAACGGGCATTTGTCGAAAGCCCGGAAGATGTTGCTGCCGCGGGGAAAGATGCGCCGTGAGGCATACTCCTGCCGCACGAACTCCGTGAGCTGGGCAAAATAGGGCTTTTCAAATTCGGGGGCGAGGATCTCTTTCCAGTCGGAGGCAATCTTTACATCCATGATATTTCGGAATAGGGGTTTCTGTTCGTTTTCGGTCGGATAAATATAGTGAAAAATTCGGTTAACGCCAAAAACGGCCGATACCCCCCCCCTCCCTCTCCGGGGTGCGGGACGCTCGGGCCGCGCGCTTCACGGCGGCTGTTCCGGCCGGGACGGTCACCGAATCCATCGGACGGTCGCGCTGCGGCTCAGTTCGCGGAATCCGCCCCGTTGCAGCGGCCGGGTGCCGAGGACGGATTACCGGCGCTGCCGTTCGGCTTCGCTGTCCTTTTCCGTTTCGTCGTCGCCCTCCCAGTCGAACCACGGGAAATCGCGGCGGTCGCCGAGCGAGAAGCGCGTGTAGGTGATCGGAAGCCCCATGCCGAGGAAGAGCGTTTCGTAGGCGGTTTTGATCGAAAGCACCTCGTCGGCGTAGCCCGTGCCGTAGATGTCCGGTTCGGATACCTCGCAGGGAAGCCCGAAACGGCGGATCACCTCGTTGGTATAGGCGTAGAGGTGTTTGGAGTCGGTTTTGAGGTTGATGGCCCCGCCGGGTTCGAGCAGGCGGGCGTAGTAAGCCAGATAGACGGGCGAGGTGAGCCGCTTGCGGGCCCGGCGCGTTTTGAGCTGCGGATCGGGGAAGGTGATCCAGATCTCGGCGACTTCGCCTTCGGCGAACAGCGCGTTGATGAACTCGATGCGGGTGCGCAGGAAGCCCACGTTGTGCATCCTGCGGTCGGTGGCGGTCCGGGCGCCCCGCCACATGCGGGCCCCTTTGATGTCGATGCCGATGTAGTTGCGCATCGGATCGCGTTCGGCCAGCGCCACGGTGTATTCACCCTTGCCGCAGCCCAGCTCCAGCACGATGGGATTGTCGTTGCGGAAAAAATCGCGGCGCCAGTTCCCTTTCAACGGGTGGTCGCGGTGGAACACCTCGTCGA
Source organism: Alistipes timonensis JC136 (assembly GCF_900107675.1). Classification (GTDB taxonomy): domain Bacteria; phylum Bacteroidota; class Bacteroidia; order Bacteroidales; family Rikenellaceae; genus Alistipes; species Alistipes timonensis. The sequence continues at coordinate 105,534 of NZ_FNRI01000010.1, read as the reverse complement.
ATTCGGGTTGTACGAAACATTCGAAACTGAGATTCTCGCGGAACCTCCGGAGCTTGTCTTTGCCCATAAGTGATCAGACAGTTATCTAAGTAGTAATTCGGGGCGATCGCAATGGCGTCGTCGTTGGCTGCTCTTCGCGGCGTACCGCCGCGTTTGCAAATCTGACCCCACCCCGGCCCTCACGCAGGGTGGGAGACGGTGTACGTTGCCGACGGTTCATTCGCTTTTCTCGATGTTCACGCCCACGGCCTCGACCCCGCGGACGGGACGTGTCGGCGTGAGGATGCAGCGGTAGTCGCCGCTCTGTGTGAAACGGATGCGGATGCGGTAGGGTACGGCGACCTCGCGCATCAGCGGTGCCGGGCTTTCGCCGCGGGGGATGACCAGCAGGAACGGCTCCTCGAAGCGGAGCGAGTCGGGGGCGATGGTCGCTATGCGGAGCGTCAGCGTGTCTTCGGCGAAGCGGTCGTTGCACCGCAGGAACACCTCCGCGTCGCGCAGGCTCACGGTATCGGCATTCGGCAGGCGGATTTCGGCGCCCCGTTCCCAACGGAACGGATCGACATCCGTAGCTGCCGACTGGTGGGGCGAGACGCACCCTCCGGCCAGCAGCGCGGCCGCCGTGGCCGCGGCGATATGCCGTGCCGAAGTTCTCACCGTGTTATTGGTTCTGGGGCGTTCCGCCGTTGTTGCCGGTATTTCCGCCTCCGTTGCCTCCATTGCCGCGGCGCCGGCGGTTGTTGCGGCTGCGGTTGCCGCCCTCCCGGTTGCCGTTGTTCTCGCGGGGCGCGCGGGGACCGTTGTTACCCTCGGGATGGTTGCTGCGGGGCCGTTCACCGCCGTTGTTGCCGTTGTTCGGGCGCTGCGGGCGGCGCTGGCGCTCCTCGCGCGCTTCTCCCGAAGCCTCCTGGCGGTTGTTCCCGCCGCCTTCCTGCTGCGGACGCTCGCCGCGGCCCTTGTTGTTATTGTTGCGGCCTCCGCGCTTGTTGCGACGCTTGGCTTGGTCGAAGCGGGTGATGCTGTCCTCCTCGGAGCGGTAGGTAGGCTCTTCGACTGCCGGACGGATGTCGTCGGCGTTCTGCAGCCGATCGACCTTCTTGCCCTGGCGGTTCAGCGCCATGATCTCCCGCACGCGCGAGACAGGCAGCGTGGTGACGTTGGCCATCGCGTCTTTCGACGACGAGAAGGTCATCGTGCCCGCCAGCACGTCGCTTTTGACGCAGAACCATTCGCCCTCGGCGGCTTGCAGCGGTTCGCGCAGCCGCGGGAACTCCTTGCGGGCATCGACGTAGGTGTCGTATTCGTACATCATGCAGCATTTGAGCTTCGAACACTGCCCGGCCAGCTTTTGGGGGTTGAGCGAGATGTCCTGCACGCGGGCGGCGCCCGTGGTGACGCTCGAGAAGCTCGACATCCACGACGCGCAGCACAGCTCGCGGCCGCAGGCGCCCAGCCCGCCGATGCGTCCCGCTTCCTGGCGGGCGCCGATCTGCTTCATCTCGATCCGGATGTGGAACCGCTCGGCGAAGACTTTGATGAGCTCGCGGAAATCGACGCGTTCGTCGGCGATGTAGTAGAAAATGGCTTTGATCTTGTCGCCCTGATACTCCACGTCGCCGATCTTCATGTTCAGTCCCATGTCGGCGGCGATCTGGCGCGAGGCGATCATCGTTTCGTGTTCCAGCGCGATGGCCTCCTGCCACTTCTCGATGTCGTAGGGTTTGGCCTTGCGGTAAATCTTTTTGTATTCGCCGTTGAAAGGGTTGAAGCCCGTGCGGCGCATCTGCCGCGCCACGAGGTCGCCCGTGAGCGACACGACGCCGATGTCGTGGCCCGGCGACGCTTCGACGGCCACGATGTCGCCCCGTTTGAGAGGCAGGTTGTTGGCGTTCTGGTAGAATGCGCGGCGGGTATTTTTGAAACGCACCTCCACGATGTCGGTCGGCACGTTGACCGGATACTCCTCGAGCCAGGGGGTCTCGTGGAGCTTGAAGCAGCCGTCGCAGAGCTTGGCTTCGGGCTCCGAGCCGCAGTTGCAGAAGGCGCATCCGCGGCCCACTTCGGGTTTGCAGGCGCCTGTATGTTGTTTTTCGGTATCCATTGGTGGGTATAATTTGCGTAAAGATACGAAAAAATATTTTATTTTGTCACGTAGAGTTTGCGTATGCTGCGGCGGATGCGCAGGATCATCATCGCGGCGGCGGCCGAGAGTCCGAACGAGAAGCCGAGGAAGAGTCCCGAGGGTCCCATGCCCATCGTGAAGCCGAAGAGATAGCCCACCGGGAGGTTCAGCAGCCAGTACGACACGAAGGCGATGGGCATGATGATCTTCACGTCCTGAATACCCCGCAGGATGCCCACCGAGACGTTTTGAATGCCGTCCGAAAGCTGGTAGAGCGCGGCGAAGACCATCAGCTGCGAGGCGATGGCGATCACCTCGGCATTCGAGGTGAAGAAGGTCGGGATGATGTTGCGCATCGTGATGAAGACGATGGCCGCAAAAGCGTTCCACGCCAGCACGAGGTGGTACGACGCCTTGGCCGCCAGCGACAGTTCGCCGATGTTGCGCGCCCCGTAGCAGTGCGATACGCGGATGGTGGTGGCGGCGCCGATCGACATGACGATCATGAAGGCGCAGTTGCCGATGGTCGTGGCGATCTGGTTGGCGCTCATGGTCTCCTTGTTGAACCATCCCATCATGATCCCCGTGCCGACGAAGGCCGAGGCTTCGAGGAACATCTGCAGCGAGATCGGCAGGCCCATGTGCAGCAGCTTCCTGACCGTGGCCCACGAGTAGTTGCGGGGTGAGAATCCGTCGAGATATGCGCGGTATTTGTGGCGGCTGTAGAAGTAGGCGACCATCAGGATCGGGGCGATGATGCGCGACATCAGCGTACCGAGGCCCGCACCTTCGGCGCCCATCTCGGGGAATCCGTAGCGGCCGTAGATGAAAACCCAGTTGAAACCGATGTTCGCCAGGTTGGCGACGATCGTGACCGCCATTTCGACTTTGGTGTTGCCCACGCCCTCGAGAAACTGTTTGAAGGTGAAGAACAGCATGATGAAAGGCATGCTGTAAACCAGCATCTTGTAGTAGGGAATGGCCATGTCGACCACTTCGGCGGGCTGGCCGAGGTGGTACAGCAGCGGGATGGCGGCATACTGCACGACGGCCATCGCCAGGCCCAGCGCCCCGTAGAAGAGAATGCCGTTCTGCAGCAGGCCCGCCGATTTTTCGCGGTCGCCCTGGGCGTAGAGTTCGCCCACGAGGGGCGTCATGCCGAGCGCGATGCCGATGGCGGCGATGAAGAGGATGAAGAAGACCGCGCCGCCGAACGACACGGCGGCCAGCGGCGTGGGGTCGTCGCCGCCGTAGCGGCCGACCATCAGGTTGTCGGCTACCTGCGTCAGTATTTGCCCCAACTGCGTGAGCACCACGGGCAGCGCCAGTTTCAGGTTGGCCTTGTACTGGTCTTTGTATGTCGCGAAACTGTACATTCGATTCGGGTTTTAAGGTGCAAAGATAGGTATTTCCGGCGGGAATGCAATCGAACGCGCCCTCCCGGGGCGTAAAAACCGTCGGAAGGGCGCGGAAAGGTCTGTGCCGGGGATCAGTAGGGCAGGCTGATGCGGATACAGCAGCCTCCCTCGTACTCGGGGCAGACGTGGATGTCGCCGCCCAGGCGGGTGACCACCAGCCGGCAGAGGTAGAGCCCGATGCCCGTTCCGGGTTTGAAGGGATCGACCTTGGTGAAGCGTTCGAAGACCCACTCCCGTTTTTCGGGCGGGATGCCGATGCCCGTGTCGCTGACGCTGATGCGCAGCATGCGGTTCGTCCGGTCGTCGTGGCAGGCGAGGGTGACGCGCCCTGCGGCGGTGAATTTGGCCGCGTTCTGCAACAGGTTGTCGATGACGCGCGTCAGGTAGACCGCATTGGTCGGCACGACGCATGAACCCCCCCCCTCTATCGACTCGAAACTATATTCTACGGATGGATTTGCGTTCAGCGCCTTTTGCAGTTCCAGCCGTTCGGCGCAGATCAGGCAGACGTCGGTCTCGGCCAGCGGAAGGAGTTCCTCGGTGCTGATGAGTTTCGAGAGTTCCAGCATGTTTTCGAGCAGCGATGTCAGGGACGCGGTGCTTTTCCGTATCTCTTCCTGATACAGATGCCGGGTTGCGGGGTCTTCCTCGGTCAGCATCAGTTCCGAAAAACCGTTGATGGCGTTCAGGGGCGTGCGTATCTCGTGGCACATCGAGTTGATGAACGCCGTCTTCATCTTCTCGCTCTCCTGGGCGCGGCAGCTCTGGCGCTGCGCCTCCTCGTGGGCGGCGTGCGACAGCCGTTTCGCCCGTTTCAGCCGCCGGACCATGATGCCCAGATAGACGCCCCAACCGGCCAGAAGCAGCAGGACGATGCCGCTGGCGATGAGCAGGTGACGTTTGTTGCGCATCGCCAGCCGGGCCTTTTCGAGCTCGAGGCGGTCGACGTTGAGCAAGGTCTGCATCTCGGCCAGGTTCCGCTGCGCTTCGTCCATGCGGTTGTGATAGCGGTATTCGTTGCCCTCCCGCACGGCTTTGAGCGCCTTTTCGTAATTGCCGGCCGCTTCATACATGTGCGACTGCGCCATGTAGATGGAGCCGAGGTCCGCCTTTTTGCCGGTTTGGGCATAGTAGGTCAGCACCGAATCCACATAGGCCGCGGCCCGTTCGTTGTCGCCTGTGCATTGGTAATAGCGGGCGCTGGTCCTGTAAATCTCCTCGCGGTCGTTCCGCTCCCGGGCCAGCCGCATGCATTTGTCGTAATATTCGGAGAGCTGTTCCCGCGGAATGAGGTCGAGCAGGAAGACCATCTTGCCGTAAATCCGCATCGGGTATTCCGTCGTGTCGCGGTGGGGGCGGTCGAAACGGGTGTCCATCGCTAGCCACGCACGGTGCAGGGCGAGGCATTTTTCGAGTTCGCGGGCCGCCCGCCTGTCTTCGGCGTATGAATAGAGGTCGCTGAGCTCCTCGCGGCAGAGTTTTTCGAAATGGACGCGCTCGTCGAGCGGGTATTTTTCGAGCTTTTCGAGCGCCTGTTCCACATAGGGAATCGCATACGGAATGTTGCCGTAGGCCTCGGCGGCGATCGACTGATAGTCGATCGAAAGTCCCGTCAGAAATTCCATTTCGATCAGCTCTTCGGGCGTGAGGTCGCCCGGTTTCTTTTCCCGGAGTTTCGCCAGCGTGTGATCCGTCGCTTCGAACGAATTGGCGGCGATCATCTGTTTCCAGAGCCAGCAGGTGTTGAGCGATGCGCGGAACAGGGCGTGGCGGGGTTCGGGAAGGAGGCTGTCGGCCAGGCGGACATATTCCAGGGCCCGTTCGGGCTCCCGGGATGCCAGGTTTTGCACGAGCCGGTCCAAGGCTTCGCGGCAGCCGTAGTCGTCGCCGGCCTCGCGGGCTTCGGCGAGCGCCTTCTCCCAAAAGGAGACGGCTGTTTCAAAGCTGTCGGTGCTGAGGTCGGCCAGTTGAACGTAAATCTGTTCCCGTTCGTCTGCGGTGCGGGCGCCGGAAAGCGCCGTTTGCAGACTGTCGGTTGCCGGGGATGCGGAATGCGCCGTCAGGGCGGCGCAGATTGTCAGGAATACGGCCCCGGAGAGGGCCTTCGAGATAATCGGGCGCATAACGGTTTCAAAAAGGCGTTTGAAGAATTTTGCAAATTTAACAATAAATATAAAAAACAGCCCTATTTTTCGTCGAAAATGATCGCGGGAAGACCGAAAAACAGGGAGACAGGGAACATTTCCCTGCCTCCCTGGGGAGTCACGATGCGGGTCAGGCCACGCGCAGTTTCACGCCGTGGGCTTTGTCCGATTCCACGACCACGGTGTCGCCCTCGTGGAGCTTGCCGTCGATGATCAGCGCCGACAAAGGTTCCTCGACGTTGTCCATCAGCGTCCGCTTCAGCGAACGGACGCCGTAGCGCGATTCGTAGCCCATGGCCGCCAGGCGGCGCTTGGCGCCTTCGGTGATCTTCACCTTGTAGCCCAGCCGCTTCGTGCGGTTGAGCAATCCCTGAAGCTCCAGTTCGATGATACGCTCCACGTCGCCGATCTCCAGCGTGCGGAACAGGATGATGTCGTCGATCCGGTTGAGGAACTCCGGGGCGAAGGTCTGTTCCAGCGCCTTGCGGTACTCGCTCTGGGGCGTCAGGTCGGCCACGGCGCTCTTCGAGGTGGTGCTGTAACCCACCTGCACCGATTTCCGGACCACGTCCCGCGAACCCACGTTCGAGGTCATGATGATGATCGTGTTGCGGAAGTCGACCTTGCGTCCCGAGCCGTCGGTCAGGTGCCCTTCGTCGAAGATCTGCAGCATGGCGTTGAAAACCTCGGGATGGGCCTTCTCGATCTCGTCGAAGAGCACCACGGCGTAGGGCTGACGACGCACGGCCTCTGTTAACTGGCCTCCTTCGCCGTAACCGACGTATCCGGGGGGCGAGCCGATCAGGCGCGCCACGTTGTGTTTCTCGCCGTACTCGCTCATGTCGATACGGATCAGTCCGCGGTGCTCGTCGAACAGCCATTTCGACACCTCCTTGGCCAGCAGCGTCTTGCCCACGCCCGTGGGACCCACGAAGAGGAAGACTCCGATGGGGCGGTTCTCGTCTTTCAGGCCCGCGCGCGAGCGCCGGATCGTCCGCGAGATTTTCTCCACGGCCTCCTGCTGTCCCACCACGCGCCGGGCGAGGTGTTCGCGCAGGGTTTGCAGGCGGGTCATCTCGCCGCCCGAGATTCGCTCGGCCGGGATGCCCGTCATTGCCGTGATGACCTGCTGGATGTGCTCCGCGGTGATATTCACGGGGTTGTCCTCGAGCGAGCGCTTCCACTCGGCGCTGGTTTCGCCCAGTTTCGAGCGCAGCGCGATCTCACGCATGCGTGCCGACGCGGCTTTCTCGTAGACCAGCGCTTCGACCGCTTCGCGGCGTTCGCGCTTGGCCTCGCAGAGCGCCGTCTTCATGGCCTGCAGCTCCGCGGGCTCGCGCACCGACTGCAGGTGGGCCCGCGCTCCGGCCTCGTCCATGACGTCGATGGCCTTGTCGGGGAAATAGCGGTCGGTGATGTAGCGTCCGGTGAGGTTCACGCACGCCTGCAACGCCTCCTCGGTGTAGCGCACCTTGTGATGGCGCTCGTAGTGGGGAGCGATGTTGTGCAGGATTTGGAGCGTCTGCTCGGGCGTCGTGGGCTCGATCACCACCTTCTGGAAACGCCGTTCGAGGGCCGAATCGCTCTCGATGTTCTCGCGGTACTCGTCGAGCGTCGTCGCGCCGATGGTCTGCAGTTCGCCGCGCGCCAGAGCCGGTTTGAGAATGTTGGCCGTGTCGAGGCTGCCCTGCGTCGAGCCGGCGCCGACGATGGTGTGGATCTCGTCGATGAAGATGATCGTGTCCTTGGCCTTGCGCAGTTCGTCGATCAGCTGTTGCATGCGCTCCTCGAATTCGCCGCGGAATTTCGTGCCCGCCACGAGCGACGAGACGTCGAGCGAGAAGAGCGTCTTGTCGGCGATGGTGTAGGGCACCTCGCCGCGCGCCATGCGCAGCGCCAGCCCTTCGACGATGGCGCTTTTGCCGACGCCGGCTTCGCCGATCAGGATCGGGTTGTTCTTCTTGCGGCGCGAGAGTATCTGCACCACGCGCTCGATCTCCTGCTCACGGCCCACGACGGGGTCGATCTTGCCCTCGCGGGCCTGCCGCGTGAGGTTCACGCCGAATTTGTCCAGCAGGTGCGCCGACTCCTTCTCGGACGGTTTGTTCTCCTCGCCGAAGTCGAGCATGCGGACCTGTATTTCGGAACGGAAGTCATCGCCCACGGAGAACTTCTGCAGGTCTTCGGCAACGGTTTCCGGGGTTACGTGATACATCTCCAATACGCGCGCGGTAGCGGTCGTGCGGTCTTTGACGATAGCCAGCAGCGCATGGGCGGTCGAGACGCTCCGGGTCGCTCCCGACGTGGCGAGCAGCTCCTCGGTGAAATCCCGGAAGAAAGCCTCCGGCGAGAGCGACGTTTGTGTTTTGACGGAAATTATCTCGCGTTCGATGCGCAGGCGTACCTGATAGAGCTCCCAGTCTTTGAGACGGGAGGATAAGAGCTGGTAGGCAAGCGAACCCTCTTCGCGGAGCAGTTCCAGCGTGAGAAAGTCCTTCAGCGAATGCGTCATACCTGCCTTCGTCGTGTTGAATGCCGAACGGGCTATGATGCCCTCCAGTGTTTTTGAAATTTTCAGTTGCATGTTGCGTCGTCGTTAATGAATTCGCTATACTAACGGCGAAGCGTATGTGATTATTGCGAGAGCGTTTTTGTTCGGTGTGCGAACTGCCGCTGTTGATTATTAGGATGTTCCGTGTTTCGGGCCCTTCCGCTCCGACCCTAAGGACTGGGGCTGTAAGCTGTTTATCAGCCGATTATGGACGGTATTGGGTTTTTGATGACCGAAAGTGTTCAGTCAGGGCCGTTTTGTGGGGTGTCCCGGCGGAATGCGTTATTTATTACTCTGGTTATCAGTGATGTCCGTCCGGTGTATGTTTCCGGCTTTTTGGGGTATATAAATTGCATTCAGGTAGGAAGGTAGCTGAAAAAGCCGGGGTAAATTAGCTCTTTCCGCTCACGGAAAATCCGATTTTTCTATTTTCGCGGCCATTCGCCGACCTCCATGTCACGCATTTCCGCGCCGTCGATCACCAGCCGGACGGCGGTGCGGACCTTGTGGAACCCGAACTCTCCGGCGGCTCCGGGATTGACTGCCAGCAGGTCGTAAACGGGGTCGTAGGCCACTTTGAGGATGTGGGAGTGCCCGGAGATGAAGAGCTTCGGGCGCACGGACTGGATTTTGGCCACGGCGCGCGGATCGTAGCGGCGCGGATAGCCTCCGATGTGGGTCATCAGCACCCGGACGCCCTCGCATTCGAACGAGAGGAACTGGGGGTAGACGCGGCGTGTCATGCCGCCGTCGATGTTGCCGCTCACGGCTTTCAGCGGTTTGAAGGCGGCGATCCGGTCGGCCAGCTCGATCGATCCGATGTCGCCCGCATGCCAGATTTCATCGACCTCCCGGAAGAAATTCATCAGGGTTTCGTCGAAGGTGCCGTGGGTGTCGGACAGGATACCGATGCGTTTCATGGGGTTCGTTTTGGGCAAAGGTAACGATTTTTCGGCATTCGGATATATGTATGATCGTTTCAATTTAATGTACGATTGTTTTAACCCGCCTCCGGCGGCTTCCCTAAATTTGTCCGTATACCTAAAACTTCAGCCTTATGCAGTACAGATTGACCCCACCCCATGCCTCGGGGGACCGATATGCGGCTCCTGCCGTTACGATCGCAGAGGTGGCCGTGGAGCGCGGTTTCGCCGCATCCGCCGATTACGATGACCTGACGCTTCCCGAGCTCGGCGTCGTGGACGAAGACCAATGGTAAACCCGATGAACACGACAGCCATGAAAAAACTGACTTTCCTTGCAGGTGCGGCCCTGGTGTGCGCCCTGGTGTGTCCGGGTTGTTCCGGGGACGGATTCGATGAAATGAACGGGGCGCCCGACGCCGGGAATCCCGATACTCCCGCGCTCGGGGAGGGTATCCGTACGCTGACCGTCGGTATGGCGGAGCTCGGCGCACCCGGGACCCGGGCGTCGTTCGGCGACGAAGCCGGCGGAAAACTTCCCGTGTTCTGGGATGCGGAGGACCGGATTGTCGCTTACGAGACGGTCGGGGAGCACGCTGCCGGGCACGCCTATAAACTGGTCGGCCCGGGAGGTTCCGGCAGCGGCACGTTTGCCTATGACGGCGGTCAGACGCCTCCGTCGGCCATTGCTGAGATTTATTACCCCGCGGAGCTGGCCGGGACGAATTTCGCCGTGCCTGCGGTGCAGACCTATACTCCCGGCAGTTTCGATCCCGCGGCCCATGTCATGCGGGCCGAGGTGGGCAATCCCGGCGAGCCGATCGTCTTCGGGAGCCTGGTGTCAGTCGCCTGCCTTCGGCTGACGGGCGACGGCGAAAGGGTGACTTCGGTGCGTCTGGACCTGACGCCTTCGGGCGGGGCGACGGCGAGTTACACGCTTTCGTGTCCCGACGGCGTGACGCTTTCTGCGGCGGAGTCGGCATTTTACATTGCGGTAGAAGGCTCGGCAACTCCCTGCGACGCCGTCTTTACCGTCTCCGTGGACGGGGTGGAGACGATGGTTCAGAAGACCACCTCCGCCAAGACCTTCGCAGCTTCCACCGTGGTGCGCCTTCCGGTGGTCGCCTGTCAGCGGAATCTCTATCAGATAGCGGACTACTGGCCCGATGACGACGCTCCCGTAGGGATCGTTTTCTCGGTTTCGGACGGAGGTTTGCATGGAAAAATGCTGTCGCTGACTGAGCAGGCCGGAAACTGGGGCGCCCAGGTCTCGGAAGCGACTGCGGGAGTAGCCGGGATGCGCGTCGAACCGGAGGACAGCCGTTTGGTAACCCGTAGTCTCATTGACAAGTACAAGGATGAACCGGGGTTTGCCGATACCTACAAAGGGTTTTATTGGATATATAATACGCTCAACAACGGAAATCCGGACGGAGCATGGTATGCGCCGTCGCGTCCGGAGCTGGCCGAGCTGTGTGCAGCGATGAGCGGTCTGGATTGGGCAGAGGTTAAGAGGACGTGGAACTATACGGCTGATAAAACGGTCATGCCGGGTTGGGAGGAGACTTCTGCCGCCCGTACCGCATTTAAGCAAAAGGTCGAGGCGAAAGGAACGACGCTCAATCTGTATGGACGTCTCTCGTCCACTTGGGAGAATGGGGACGGTAAATCCGCATGGATGCTCTGTTTCCAGTATGAAGCGGGCGGGCTCAAATACAACGGTTGTTTCTGTGTTATACCGAAAGTCGGTGCGACCAACCGGATGCGTGCCGTAAGGACATTCTGATTGGATGATCCCGAAACTGAAGCGGTCCGCCCAAAAGGCGGACCGTTCTCGTTTACTTGTATTTGTCTTTCCAGAGCTGCGCCATCCGTTCGGCGATCTTCGCTTCGGTGGCGTTCTGGGTGTCGGGTTCGTAGAATTTTGTCCCCGAGAGCGATTCCGGCAGGAATTCTATTTCGGCGAAATGCCCTGCGTAGTCGTGGGCATATTTATATCCTTTGCCGTAGCCCGCCTTGTCCATCAGCTTCGTCGGGGCGTTGCGCAGGTGCAGCGGCACCGGACGGTTCGTCGTGTCGTGCTCGACCAGCGCCATGGCTTTGTTGATGGCCATGTAGGCCGAGTTGCTCTTGGGGCTGGTGGCCAGGTAGATCGTCGTCTCGGCCAGCGTGATGCGCGCCTCGGGCATGCCGATCTTGTGCACCGTGTCGAAGCACGCGTTGGCCAGCAGCAGGGCGTTGGGATTCGCCAGCCCGATATCCTCCGAGGCCAGGATCACCAGCCGCCGCGCCAGGAACCGCGGCTCCTCGCCGCCCGCGAGCATCCGTGCGAGGTAGTAGATCGCGGCGTTGGGGTCGCTGCCCCGGACCGATTTGATAAAGGCCGAAATGACGTCGTAATGCTGTTCGCCGTTTTTGTCGTAGAGGGCGATATTCTGCTGAAGGCAGTCGGTGACATACTGGTCGGAGATCGTCACCTTGCCGTCCGTGGCTCCGACGACGATGTCGAGGATGTTCAGGAGCTTGCGCGCGTCGCCGCCCGAGAATTTGAACAGCGCGCCGGTTTCCGTGACCTCGATGTCGCGTTCTTTCAGCTCGGTGTCGGTCGTCAGGGCACGGTCGAGCAGCACTTGCAGGTCCTTGTCTTCGAGCGATTTGAGGATGTAGACCTGACAGCGGCTCAACAGCGGGGAGATCACCTCGAACGAGGGGTTTTCCGTGGTGGCGCCGATCAGCGTGACGACGCCCTGTTCGACGGCCCCCAGCAGCGAATCCTGCTGCGACTTGTTGAAACGGTGTATCTCGTCGATGAACAGGAACGGCGGGCGCTGGTCGAAGAAGCGCTGCTTGCGCGCCGACTCGATCACCTCGCGCACGTCCTTCACGCCCGACGTGACGGCCGAGAGGGTGAAGAAGGGGCGTTCGAGCTGTGTGGCGACGATCTTGGCCAGCGTGGTCTTGCCCACGCCCGGAGGTCCCCAGAGGATGAACGACGGGACGTTGCCCGTCTCGAAGAACTTCCGGAACACTCCGTTTTTACCCACGAGGTGCTCCTGCCCGATATATTCGTCTATCGTGCGGGGGCGCAGGCGTTCGGCTAAAGGTGCGGACATGGCAGGTTCGATATTAATAAGAGCAAAGATAGGAATTTTTCAAAAATTAATTCTATATTTGTCGGACATACTGACAAACACGGAAAGTGTAAGTCTGTTCCCGAATCGTGAACGTAGGAAATTCACTTGGGTTGGGAGTAGGCAAACATCTTGCCGCGTCGTATCCGTATTCTGCGGGTATAGGCGTGGGAGCTGTCGCTTATTTTATACCCAAAGGTATCCTACGACCTACGATTCTGAAATGGGCTTCGGCACCACGCTTTCTTTTTTATTTATGCCGCCGGGGTGCGGGTGGCGGAAAAAATCGAATGTATTTATGGAAAAAGAAAAGAAGGTTTACTCCGATGATCGTGGAGGACAGACGATTATCGTCAATCAATCGGAGAGAAAACGCTCCAATGGATTGGGCACCGCCGGTTTTGTGTTGGCTTTACTCGGATTGATTTTCAGCTGGGTCCCCGGTTTGGGCTGGGTGTTGTGGCTGTTGGGACTGATATTCTCGTTCGTGGGCATTTTTCGAGCTCCGCGCGGTTTGGCGATTGCCGGACTGGTAATGTCGTGTATTGCGCTGATTATTTTAATTGTTGTGGTAGGGGCGATAGGCTCGCTCATTGCCGTCATATAGTTCTTGAGAATAGACCTCTTTTATGATTTCACCCCTGCCGCAGGTTGCGGCAGGGGTGAATTGATTTCGGTCGGGGAGATTTTGCTTTACTCCTCCGGCTTCCGCAGTTCCAGATACAGCTCGTCGAGCTGCGACTGGTCGATATAACCCGGGGCGTCGAGCATCACGTCGCGGCCGGCGTTGTTCTTCGGGAAGGCGATGTAGTCGCGGATCGACTCCGAGCCGCCGAACAGCGAGCACAGACGGTCGAAACCGAATGCCAGGCCGCCGTGAGGGGGCGCGCCGTATTTGAAGGCGTTCATCAGGAAGCCGAAGCGCTCCTGAGCCTGCTCCGGCGTGAAGCCCAGCAGTCCGAACATCTTGGCCTGAAGGGCCGAGTCGTGGATACGGATCGAACCGCCGCCGATCTCCGTGCCGTTGCAGACGAAGTCGTAGGCGTTGGCCCGCACGCGGCCCGGGTCGCTGTCGAGGTATTGCACGTCTTCGAGTTTGGGCGCGGTGAAGGGGTGGTGTACGGCGTAGAAACGCTGGGTCTCGTCGTCCCACTCGAACAGCGGGAAATCCACCACCCACAGCGGGGCGAATTGCTGCGGGTCGCGCAGGCCCAACTGCTGGGCCACTTCGAGGCGCAGGGCGCACAACTGCGTCAGCGTTTTGAATTTCTTGCCGCAGAGGATGAAAACCATATCCCCGGCCTTGGCGCCGCAGCGTTCGGCCATGGCGCGCACCTCCTCGGGGGAGTAGAACTTGTCGATCGGCGACTTCACGCAGCCCTCCTCGACACGGATCCAGACGAGTCCCTTGGCGCCGATCTGCTGCCGTTTGACGAACTCCGTCAGGGCGTCGATCTGCTTGCGGGTGTACGCGGCGCAGCCCGTGGCGGCGAATCCGGTGATGTACTCGGCGTCGTCGAATACGCTGAAACCGTGCCCTTTGGCAAGGTCGGTAATGTCCGCGAACTCCATGCCGAAGCGCAGGTCGGGTTTGTCCGAACCGTATTTCTCCATCGCTTCGATCCACGGCATGCGGCGCAGCGGCTCGGTCAGCTCGATTCCCATGACGTGTTTGAACATGTGCTTGGCCCAGCGCTCGAAGATCTCCAGCACGTCCTCCTGCTCGACGAACGACATCTCGCAGTCGATCTGTGTGAACTCCGGCTGGCGGTCGGCGCGCAGGTCTTCGTCACGGAAGCAGCGCACGATCTGGAAATATTTGTCGTAGCCGGCGACCATCAGCAATTGCTTCAGGGTTTGCGGCGACTGCGGCAGGGCGTAGAACTGGTTGGGCGACATGCGGCTCGGCACCACGAAATCGCGGGCTCCTTCGGGGGTCGAACCGACCAGGCAGGGGGTCTCGATTTCGAGAAATCCCTCGGAGTCGAGGAAGCGGCGAATCTCCTGGGCCATCTTGTGGCGCAGGATCATGTTGCGCTGCAGGGGCGGACGCCGCAGGTCGAGGTAGCGGTATTTCATGCGCAGGTCGTCGCCGCCGTCCGAGGTCTCCTCGATGGTGAAAGGCGGCACCTCGGCCTCGTGCAGGATGACCACCTTCTGCGCGGCCACCTCGATATCGCCGGTGGCCATCTTCGGGTTCTTCGACTCGCGTTCGATCACCTTGCCGACCACCTGGATCACCCACTCGCGGCCCACCGAGCAGGCCGTTGCGCGCGCTTCGACGGGGGAGTGCTCCTCGATGACGACCTGGGTGATGCCGTAACGGTCCCTCAGGTCGATGAAGGTCATCGCTCCGAGGTTTCTGACTTTCTGCACCCACCCGGCCAGGGTGACGGTTTCGTTGACGTTGCTGGCCCTGAGGCAGCCGCAGGTATGGGTTCTGTACATTTGGAAAAAATGTTATGTTGTTCGTTTTGTTCTTGTAACCCGCAAAGTTAGAAAAAAGGTTCCGGATTCGGAAAGGAAAAGTCCAAAAAAACGATGGCGGGACGTGCCGGATGCACGCCCCGCCGCGGGGTCATTACGAAATTGTCATTGCGAGGAGCGCAGCGACCGGCAATCTGATTGCATGTTGTAATCTTACGGCGCATTCATCGGATTCCCGCGCTCGCTTCCGTTCGCTCGGAATGACGTTTTCGCGGTTGCAGACCGTAATTTCATTCTTTTTCCGGGAAAGGTGAGCGATAATTCTTATTTTTGCAGAAAAAATGCGATGGATCAGCACGAGAACGACGAAAAATTCATGCGCCTGGCACTAAACGAGGCGCAAAAAGCGTTAAAAGAACAGGAGGTGCCCATCGGGGCGGTCGTCGTGGCGGGCGGAGCCGTCATCGGACGTGGCCACAACCTCGTGGAGACCCTCGCCGATCCCACGGCGCATGCCGAGATGCAGGCCCTTACGGCCGCTGCCTCGACGCTCGGGGGCAAATACCTGCAGGATTGTACGTTGTATGTGACCGTCGAGCCGTGCATCATGTGCGCCGGGGCTATCGGATGGGCGCAGGTCAGCCGCGTGGTGTGGGGCGCCGACGACCCGAAGAAGGGTTACCGCCGTTACTCCGAGGGGGTGTTCCATCCCAAAACCACCGTGGCACGGGGCGTGCTTCGGGAAGAGTGCGAAGCGCTGATGAGCGATTTTTTCGCGGGTTTGCGCGGATAGATTTGGTTAAAAAGGATTTTTTTTTATACTTTTGCATCCAACGCATTTCCGGGAGGGGTGCATGAACTGAACAATTTAAAAAACGTATAGGAGAGAACAATGAAAAAGTTATTCGTATCGGTAATCGCGCTGTTGGCGGCGGTATCGCTCTCGGCGCAGGATCTCACTGCAATTTACAACGAAGCTGCGGCCGCTTACGGCGCCAAGAATTACGCCGGCGCTGCCGCGAAGTTCGAACAGGTGATCGACCAGGGCTTGGACAATGAGGATGCTGCGTCGCTGGTGGCTACGGCCAAAAAGACGCTCCCCAATTGCTATTTTTATCTGGGCGGCGGAGCCCTGAAAGCCAAGAATTACGACGAGGCCCTGAAGAATTTCACCAAGTCGGCCGAGCTGGCCGAGCTCTACGGCGACATGAACCAGATGGCCAAGGCCAACGGCTGGGTTGCCAAGATGTACCAGATACAGGGCGGCGACGCTTTCAACAACAAGGATTATGTGACGGCCGCCGGTATTTTCGAGAAGGGCTACAAGGCCGACCCCGACAATACGGACATGGCGCTGAATCTGGCGATGAGCTACTGCGAGATGTTTATGAACACGGGCGACATGGCGCAGTACGAGAAGGGTATGGATGTCTACGAAGCGATCGCTGCCAAGACGCACCCCAAGTATGCCGAGGCTGTTGCCAAGGCCAAGGAGATGATGACGCTCTACACCAATAACATGGTTGCCAAGCTGCAGGAAGCCAACAATTTCGACGGCATCATCGCTGCTGCCGACGCCATGCTGGCCAAGAATCCGGCAAGCGCGCTGGCTGAGAAGGTCCGCCTGCAGGCCTATGCCAACAAGAAGGATTTCAGCAAGGTGATCGAGCTGGCGGACAGCGCAGCCAACGCACAGACCGATCCCGAGGACAAGAGCCTGATGTACTACCTGCTGGGCGCCGCTTACAACGCCAAGGAGATGAAGCCGCAGGCTATCGCCGCTTTCCAGAAGGTGACTGCCGGTCCCGCTGCCGAGAGCGCCAAGGCCGCACTGGCCGAGCTGTCGAAATAGTTCGCGGGCAAACAAGCCATACGGCGGGTTCCGGATTTCCGGGGCCCGCTTTTTTCATGTCGGGCGGTGCTGGGGCGGGAGCGAGGGGCGGGGCGGCCGGTTTCAGCGTTCCGATGGTTCGCCGGGGGCGGAGTTCCGGCGGATGTTTTCCCGGATGCGGGTCAGTCCGCTGCGGGTCAGCGGCGTGCGGCCGCAGAGGGCTTCGAACGCCGCTTCGTCCATCCCGAGCCATGTCGCGGCATCCATCGACAGCGGGTCGAATACGGGGTCGAACGCCGCGTTGCGGTGGAGCGGTGCGCGGAGGTTCCAGGGGCAGCAGCTCTGGCACGCATCGCAGCCGAAAATCCAGCCGTCGAGGTCCGCATCGCTCTCCGGGACCTTTTCGATGGTGCGGCACGAGATGCAGCGCGCGGTGTCGATGGTCCGGTCCGGGGCGACGGCCCCCGTGGGGCAGGCCTCGACACATCGGCGGCACGAGCCGCAGCGGTTCTCCCCGAACGGAGTGTCGTAGGCGTCGGCCTCGTCGGTGAGGATCAGCTCGCCCAGCAGGACATAAGTGCCGAACTGCGGCGTTACGAGCAGCGATTGGCGTCCGATCCAGCCCAGTCCGGCCTCTGCGGCCAGTTGTTTCTCGGCCAGCGGCGCCGTGTCGACGAAGGCCCGGCCGCTGAGACCGGGATGCGCCGTGCGCAGGGCGTCGAACAGTTGCAGGAGCATCGTGCGGATGGTCGTATGGTAATCCGTCGTGCAGGCGTAGGAGGCGACTTTGGTGCGGTGTCGGGCCGGGTAACCCTCGCCGGCAGCGTTTTTGTACGAAACGGCGCAGATCACCGCCGTGCGGGCCCCTTCGACCAGCAGCCGGGGATCGAAACGCTTCTCGGTGTTGCGCTCCATGTAGCCCAGCGACGACTGCCCGCCGCGCGCCAGCCATGCCCGGAACCGCGCTTCGCCGTCGGCCAGGTGGCGGCACGGCGCGACGCCGCAGAGGTCGAAACCCGCTTCTGCGGCAAGTTTTTTGATGTTCAGAAAGTCGAGCATGCTGTTATTTTGTCTCAAAAATAGTGTTTTTTCACCGGAATTTAGTAATTTCGCCCCGGACTTTTGCGTTATCTGAACGCACAAAAATATGAACGTACTATGACGATCAATACATTGTACGAACTGGCCCGCAACAGCGTGGAGAAGTTCGCGTCGAAAATCGCCTTCTCGATGTTCGAGGGTGAGGACGTGACTTACGCCGAGGCGGGTCGTCGTATTGCCAAGGTGCAGGAAATCCTGACCGGTGCGGGGCTCCGCGCCGGGGACAAGGTGGCCCTGCTGAGCAGCAACATGCCCAACTGGGGCGTCTGCTATTTCGCCGTGACCTCGGCCGGCATGGTCGCCGTGCCCATTCTGCCCGATTTCTCGGGCGAGGAACTCGACATGATTATCGAACACTCCGAGGCCAAGGCGCTGCTGGTTTCCGACAAACTTTTCACCAAACTCTCCCGCGAGACCATCGAACGGCTCAACGTCGTGGTCCGTACCAAGAACCTCGGCGTCATCGCCCAGCGGGTCAGGGAGGAGGGTTCGACCGGCATCCCCAAGCCCGACGACATCGCCGTGATTATCTACACCTCGGGCACGACCTCGAAGCCCAAGGGCGTGATGCTGACCCATGCGGCGTTATGTGCGCAGGTCACCATCTCGTCGTCGATTTTCCCGGTAGACGGTGACGACACGTTCCTCTCGGTGCTGCCCCTGTCGCACACCTACGAATGTTCGATCGGTATGATTTATCCCTTCTCGATGGGCACCCGGATCGTCTACCTCGACCGTCCGCCCACGGCCTCGGCGCTGATGCCCGCGCTGCGTGCGGTCCGGCCCACGGTGATGCTGATCGTGCCGCTGGTCATCGAGAAGATTTACCGCCATCAGGTGCTTGCCAAGTTCAACTCCACGCGCTTCTGGCGCACGCTCTACCGCATCGGGTTCCTGCGCCGCTATCTTAACCGCATGGCCGGCAAGAAGCTTATGAAGCTCTTCGGAGGCCGTCTGCGCTTCCTCGGCATCGGCGGGGCGAAACTCGACGGAGGAGCCGAGAAATTCCTGCTCGAAGCCAAAGTGCCCTATGCCATCGGTTACGGGCTGACCGAGACCGCGCCGCTGTTGGCCGGAGCCGCTCCCTCGATGGTGCGTCTCGGCTCGACGGGCCCCCAGGCTCCGGGCGTGCAGCTGCGTTTGGAGAATATCAACCCCGAGACCCGGCAGGGCGAGATCGTGGCCCGCACGCCGAGCGCCATGGTGGGTTATTTCAAAAATCCCGAGGCCACGAAAGAGGTTTTCACGGCCGACGGCTGGTTCCGCACGGGCGACCTCGGGGAGTTCGACAAGGACGGATGGCTCTACATCAAAGGCCGTCTGAAGAATATGATCGTGGGGCCCGGGGGTGAGAACATCTATCCCGAGGACATCGAGACGGTGCTCAATTCGCACGTCTGCATTGCCGATTCGATCGTCACGGAGCAGGAGGGACGCCTCATAGCCCTCGTGCATTTCAACCGCGAGGAGATCGAGTCGATGATCGACGACTGGCGCGAGGAGTGGGAAGGCAAAAAGGAAGCCTGGGAAGCCAAGACCGAGCAGTTGAAGAAGGAGATCATGGATTTCGTGAATGCCAAGGTCAACCGTTTTTCGCGCATCTCGGAGGTGGTCGAGGAGAAGGACGATTTCGTCAAGACCCCTACGCAGAAGATCAAACGATTCCTCTACAACAAAAGTAAAAAGGACGGTAAAACCCCCGATCAGCCCGCTGCCGGGAAATAGCCCGCTTAAGAAGCGGCCCGCCTAAGAGGCGGGTTTTAGGGGTTGCGGCACTACCTTGCTATCAGTGCCTTATTTCCGCTCCCGTATGCCGCATTGAAAGATTCCGACTCGATGCCGGAGCCGTTAAGCGACGGACCGGCTAAAAGCGCGAGCGGAGGGGACGGTTTGCTTGCAAACCCGCGAATAGTCGCCCGGAGCCAGCGTTAGACGGTTTGTCGCAGGCAGAGGCATCCGTCGGAGAGTTTTTGGTACTTTTTGCGGCCAAAAAGTACATAAAGCCTTCGCATTGAAGATGCGATAAATCAAACCCCCGCTTCAAAAGAAGTCGGGGGGGGGTAGGTAATCGGAAGTGCAGAAAAGAGTAAATATCTTGCTTTCAGGTATTTAATTCTCTCTTCTGCATATGCTCCGAGCAATAGAAAAGCAAAATCGGGCAGGTTTAACGGTGAGTTGTGTTACTTATCCGTTACCTGTCCGAAATGCTTTGATTTGCATTTAAGGCAGTATTTTTCAGTTTATTGCATCGAATTTCCGCATAACAAATAACTTGACTTAGCGTTTAACAAGTCCTCAAAGTTCAGGTTATTATGCAACGCAGCACTTTCAAAGTCCTTTTCTACGTGAAAAGGCAGTCCGAGAAATCGGGTCAGGTTCCCGTCATGGGTCGTATCACGATCAATGGCACGATGTCGCAGTTCAGCTGCAAACTCACCGTTCGCTCCACCCTTTGGGATGCCAAAGCAAATAAAGTTGCCGGTAAAAGTCTCGAAGCCCAGCGCATCAACGAGAAGCTGGAGAATATCAAGACCAATATCGGCAAACAGTATCAGCGTCTCTGCGACCGGGATTCATACATAACGGCCGAAAAGGTCCGCAACGCCTTTTTGGGTTTGGGTGATAATTGCCGTCTTTTGTTACAAACCTTCGACGAATACCTTGCAAAATTTCAAAAGCGCGTGGGTAAGGATCGCAGTATTTCGACATTTAACAATTACAGCAAAGCTGACCCATGCCGATATTCACACAGACGACAATGGGGATTATTGGATCATCGACAAGCGGCAAAAGACAGGTACACAGTTCCGTGTCAAACTCCTTCCTATAGTCGAAATGCTCTACAAGCGTTATAAGGATACATACCGCACAGGGGAGAAGGTTTTTCCGCTTAAAGGCACTTATAAAACCCTGAACATGTCCTTACGGCATGTTGCCAGACATGCTGGATTGTCGTTCAATCCGACAATACACATGGCGCGGCATACCTTCGTCACGACGATTACGCTTGCACAGGGCGTACCGCTGGAAACCGTATCGAAGATGCTGGGACATAAACATATCACCACGACCCAAATCTACGCCCAAATTACCAATGACAAGATCGGCCGGGATATGGCGGCGTTGAGCGAGAAACTCGACAGCGTCTTCAAAGTCGTTTCATACAGGTGTATGGCCTCCTTGTATTTCTCCATGCTTTTAGGCGATACTATTTTGCCGTTCTCCGCTTTTTTCTTCCCAAACTGGCGTGCAGTTCCGGCTCATGCTCTTTCAGGTATTGTCTAAAGCATTCAGGATGCAGGCCGAACTCGGCGGCGACCTTCGCTGTTGTAAGTCCGCCCTCCTTCAACCGGGCTATGGCGTCAGCGTATTTGGCTGCCGTAGCAGGGTTATATCTTCGCACGGATGACCAGTCCACAGGCTTGTCTTCCTCGTAAGAAATGCCTTTTCGCTTATAAACCAGGTCCTTGTGCCATGTGTGCAGGTATTCATGGAATCTCTTGCGCGACACGCCGGTCAGCTTGGCGATCTGCGAGGCGGACATGGGCGTCGTGCTGTACAGACGCACTGCCTCGGCATACTTTTCCACCGTGGCCGGCGACGGGGCATGGACAGTCCCGCGACCGGTTATCTCCCCTTTTCGTTTTCGACTGACAGCCTCCTTGCGTATCTTGATGCGATTTTCAACCAACTCCTTGTGGTAGAATACCAAGTGTTGTTTCAATCCGGTGTAGGAGACATCGCAGCGTACGGCGGCATCCTGCACCGTGATATAACGGTCGGCGCGCAAAAGTTCCACCGCCTCGGCATACTTTTCCTTGCACCGCGGACGCGTTCCTCGCGGCAGGTTATCGTTCAAACCCAACCGCTGCCGTTCCCGCTCCCGAAATTCCAGCACGTCGGGATAATGCGTGCGTAACTGCCGGGCGAGGTTCGTACCGTCCAATCCGAATTCACGGGCAATCTGCGATACGTTGCATTCGATATATTCCATGCTGTCGCACGCCGCAATAGCCTCCTTGTATTTGGCGTGTGTTTCGGGACGCTGTCCGCGTTGACTTATTTTTATACTGTCGGCTTCCTCCTGACTGCATTTGATACCATTGCGTTTCAGCATCAAATGACGATGGTAAATACAGATATACCGGGTGAATCCGCCGAGAGAAACTCCACACTGCCGACATATCTCGACATAGGAGAGGTCGGTGGCAGCATATAACTCCAATGCAGAGCGATATTTCGTCTCAGTATCCGGCTTGCAATCTCTTGTCTGCCTGCATTTGCGGTCTGGCATGGTAGCTTCGATCACTTCGTCGAGCTGCTGACCACCGGACGCACCGCGAAGCCATTGCAGTTATAGTAGTCCCCTGACGGAGCTATGATGGACGCCTCCGGAGAAACGATTCTATTATTCCAATCGCCTTCGGTCACCGGATCGTTGCGGCGGAACTTCAGGTGGTAAGAGTTGGTCGCATCCTTCGCCTTGCCGGTCCAGGCAAACCCCTCGGGTTTCTCTGTCCCACCCGGATATTTTACTACCTCGGCCTTACCGTCGTAATCCCGATAGCCGGTGACGGGAAAAATGACGGATTGAACTTTTCTCGGGTCCGTATAAAATTCCAGCACCTCACTGTTTACTGTTTCAAGATCGTAATAATCTGACAGCATGTTGCTCTCGATCACATCGTACCAATATCTCGGAAGTGTCGGAGCCGTATGTTTTCCGGGAATTGTGAACCCGGTGAAAAGATCGCCGGGGCCCACCCGATATCCCGGGGGACAGGGGTCATAGACCGTCTTCTCGTCACCGATCGACCACAGGTCGGGATAGGATTCGTTCGTACTGTAAAACCCTTGTGTGAAATCGGACGGATTCTTGGGCTCTCGCGGAGCATTAAGCCATTTGTCCGGATTCTTGACAAGCACATCGAGACAATCCTTAGCGTGTTTTCGGTTCTTGTTGTTCGAAAATACCTCCGGTTCATTGTAAAGCCGGGGAGGATTATATTCACCCCCTGTACCATACGGAGTTCCGTCGTGAGTCCATCTGGCTTTGTTTCCCCAAATCGTGTTTGTCCCGACGAACGGGTCCTTGCGCCCCCACTGATAGTAGGGATGATCGCCTCGGGGAACGGCAAAATGGGGATATTGCACGATCGTCCTCGTTATCTCGCGGTCTCCGACCCTGAATCTAATCTCACACTTGCGCCGTTTATAATATCGGATCGGCTTGTTTCCGGAACACCATCCGAGATTGACTGGCATCACATCGAATGCTTTCTCTTCATGGTTGAGAATCCGGATATGCTTCTCGAAATCGAACCCGAAACGGGTAGCCCAGATGTGCCAGCTCCAGACAGCCTTCGTATTCCCTAATTTATCGTAAGGCGCTTTTCGTTCGTGGACTACATAATCGTCTTCTTTCGCCTTGTTATCGATCAAGGCGATCACGGCATTCCCCTCCTGTATGGTACTTATTTTGAATTTTATCCCTCCTTTGCCGCCGAAAAGAGCGGGATCATAAGCGATCTTATCCGGTTCGACAAGATCTTCGGCATCCTGCCAGATAAGTTTCACGCTTACGTTGGATGATAGGTCTATTCCTTCATTGTCTTTGATATAGGGAGCCCCGATCTGTTTGTTGAGATGGTTTACCATGTGCGGCGAAGAATAGGCAGCCGTGTTGTCGCCTTTACCCGAGATCGCATTTCCATACACGAGGGGAAAACAATACCACCCGGGAGCACCCACCATGTAGCAGTTGGCGGTATTCTCGACCGCACTCCCTCCGGTTTCGTTGGAAAGGTTATGCGGGGCGTTTTCGCTGCCTTCCTCGGTCTTAGGGAATAGACTGTTGATTGTGACGGTAGTCGGTTCCGTCATGGAGGCAACGAATGTATATGGCTTGTGTGACTTGTCCTCGCTGAGCGGGCCCACGGTCGTCGTGAGCCATCCGGAGGTCGTGTTGTCTACCTCCCAGTTATCGGTCTCGTCATCGTGAGAATAATAGGTATAGGTGATTTCCGGTTCTATCCATACATTGGTTGTCCCGTCTGTCTTAAAACTGGACACAGTGATTACATTCTGATCTTCGAAAGTATGACCCGCATTAGGGAATGTGGTGTAGGCAGGGTCGGGTGAGAAAAATTTACCCTGATAGTTCACATCCTCGGGGTAAGTGGCATCCAGATACTTCTCGGAATACTCGATGTGCCAGTCCACGTCGTTGCCGTAGCCTTTGAACCGCATCGTGATCTTGTAATGGTGATTGCGGATCAAATCGAAATTATTCACCGCATCTTTTCCGAGCATGAACCGGTAGATGATCTTACCCTGCGATTCATATTCAGGCCGTTCGGCGACATAATATCCCTCCACCTCGAGGTATGTGCCGTTTTCGACCCCGTCAAATTTCTCGGAATCGATTATCCCGTCTCCGTTGGAGTCCTGAAGTTTGGATTTGTCTTTATGTGTTCCCTGCATGTTCTCATAGCAGGGAAGCGCCTTGGCTCCGTCGTCGTGGAAACCGGCGACACCCCATACCTCAGACGGAGAGAACCTGGGGGCCGTTTTCGTCACCCGGGGCCACGCACTGTGAGATTCGCCGCTCCCGTAGGTGATGGAATAGTCCGACGTGCCGAGTTCGATTCCGTCATCACCGACGTGCGAGGAGGTTCCGAGAAATGCACCCGATGCCACATGTTTCAGTACGGCATTTTTTATATAGACCGTGACGCCGTCTTTCAGATTCGTTCCGTCGAAATCGACAGTAACTTTCGATACCGCCCTGCGCACCCAGGAATGCAGGCTATTCCGGTCCGGGGTGACGGTAATGGGTTCGTCGGTTTCAAAATCCTCATTGTCGGGAGCGGAAGCGTTTTCTGCGTAACCCTGTCTGAACACGCCGAACATCTCCAGGTCATCCTCGATCCTGTCGTTCCAGTCGAGCCGGAACTTTCTGAGGAGCTCGATAGATGTTACCTTCCCGAGGTCGCTTTTCTGGTTATCGCATATATTGGCGACGGCATAGACATAATAACGTCCGGTCCGTACTTTCTTTTTGAACGTGACATGTTCGTGCGTAGAGCCGTCGGAAGGTGCGGGCGTGAAATTTACCTCTCCGCAATATTCGTTTATGCGTTCTCCCTCGGAATTGAAGAAGAAAACATACAGCGATTTTATACCCGTGTATTTCGTCCCCACGGGCGCGTCTTCGGCTCGTGTCTGCACGTTCGTCGGCACAAGGGGCTTGTAAATCACCTCGCCCCGGATTTCGACCTCTGCATCCGGAATTTCCTCAGTCTCGTATATAAGGTCGTCCGTGCATCCGGCGAGTGCGACAGCCGCAGCCAATGATGCCAGGATTATCGAAAAAACGATGCTATATTTTCTATTATGCTGTGACATGATTGCTCGTGAATTTTACGATGTAAGTTGCAGACTCACTCCAGGTATTGCACCCATTCTCCGAGTATGGCTTTTCTTTTTTCCACGGTATCTCCTTCCGACCAGGGGTACCGGTTGCCGAGGATGTCGAACCAGAATCTCGGGTTGATAGAGTCGTGATCGTATCCCGGCCAATTATATTTTACTGCACTGTATTCCAATCTGTCCCATTCGTTCAGGGTACGGCAGCACTTCAACCTGAGCTCCTCTTCGAGCCATACGTGCTGCTTCAGATCATTGAGGTAATAATCCCAGTTTACAATTTCATATCCGGTTCTTCCTGCGGGATAGATCAGGTATTTCTTTCGGTTTTCTTTGCCGAAAATATGGTCGAGGTTTGCAACAGTCCTTTCGTAATCCGCATATACGAGCAGATACTCTTTGCCGTTGATGCTCACGAACTTTCCATGATTGTCTTTCGGACCGAGATATAATGGAACTGCTGTCGCTGGGTCGTAATAATTACCGTCATACCAGCAATCCCTGCCTTGGCCGTCCTTACCTATTATATATCCGGTGAATTCCTCGCGCTCCAGACCCAAATCGGGATCGAGTTCTACCGATGTGAAGGGGATGACATCGACTGTCCACTCGATGTCTTTGCCGTTCGCGGTGACGTCGAATTTATACCAGTTGTTGCGGGCGATGTCGAAGTATTGCCCGGGGAGCACGCCTGCCGGCGGGGTGTCGGAATAGCGGAAATCGACATACCCCTCGGCCTCGCGTCCTCCGGTCTCGACGCTCCCGACGGTGAAACATATCCTAATGCGCGATCGGCTGTCGACCGGCTCCCCTTGGTCATCAACATTCCTGTATTCCGGCACATACGCCACGAAATGCCCGGTTTGCTCGTTCTTTGTCAGCGTCAATGCAATATCGGCCGCGTCATCGGGTATATTCACAGACGTGTAGTCGGTAAACCATGAACCGGTGACATACTGTTTCTCCTCCGTGACGTTTGCCGGAGCCTTGTAACCCTTGCTGCTGGAATGGGTCAGCGACACGGACGTAACCACAGGGACATCCTCGAAATCCTTAAAAATGACATTCACATCGACCTTGGCATAGGCGCGGAGAAGGTGCAGGGTGCCGATATCGGAAACCTCCTTCCCGTCTATGAAGTCCGGCACGCCGCGCTCGAATTCCTTCACCCCGTACATCGGGATGAGATTTTTGTCCGAGAGCTGAGTTTTTTGCTGCGAAAACCCGAACTCGGCAAAGGAAGCGGCGCAAAGCTCCTCTATGGTCATTCCGGGAGCGGGATCGACGTAACTGCCCCAGTTGGCCAGGAACACGAAGCGGCAACCGGTGGTCAGAGCGCCTTTTACCTCCTCCGTATCCTTCAATCGCAGGCGAATCGAATATTTTTTATCTCCCAAGTGATAGATGCTGGCAACTTCCAATGCGCTGACGGGCTTGTTGTTCAGCCCGTAAAGGTAACAGCGGAAATCTCGTTGGGGCAGGTCGATGAAATTTTCCAGACCGCTTCCCGGGTTATATTCCCCATCGGCGGGGGTGGCTCGCGTCTTTCCATAAGCCGCGCCTCCCATATCGAGGGTGAAAACAGCTTGAATACTGCTCTCAACTTCCGGCAAGGATTCTTCCTGACTGCTGCACGCCACCATAAAAGGCAATGCGAATGCCGCCAGGCAGACTGCAATGCTATGTATAATGTCCGGTTTCATCAGTCCAATCCTTCTTCCCGTTTATTCGATCTCGACGTTACTCAGCACCACCCGCCAGGAATGAATCAGTATGTAGCTGCTGATCCACTTGTTGTTCTCGTCGAGGAAGAATGTCATCACATAGTCGTCCTCGCGGTCCAGAAACTCCTGGTCGTCCATCGTGCGATTGTACTCCTCCTCGTAATAGTCCTTCGCCAGCAGCGCATGGTCTATCACGGGAACGCGGGCCACAGTCTTGCCCTCTCGGTCGGTGATGGTCAGGAACATCTTTTCGCGATGCGCTTCCATCATGCGTCCTACGGTCAGGTCGGCGATGGCGCCCTTTACATGGATGATGGCGCGGGGTTCGTCTTTACCCAAACCGGCCTCGCCGTTCTGCATTTTCCAAGGGCGGTAGGTGATGTTCTCATCTTTCAGCAACCCGTTGTCATGAGCCATCAACCCGTTCTCGTCCTCGATGCGGAAGTCGAATTGATTGACATCCACATCCTCTCCCGAGAGATGATGCAGTATGACGCGAATATGGTTGGTGTTCTTGGTCAGGTACATGGTATAGTCGTAACTGCCTCCGTTCTCGTCGGAAGGCAGCGACACATCCAAAGTGCCGTGAAAGAGACGGTAAAGCCTTTCTTTGCTGTAAGCGCCGGACTCGTCATACCGGCGGTTCAGCGCGCACTGCAACTGCTCGATGCGGGTCTCGCCGACAAGGGCTTCGGGTACGGAGAAGGACTCCTCGCGCTCGCCGTCGTTCCGCAGACCGCACCACGCCAGCAACCGGTAGTCGCCGGAGGGCAGGTCGAGCAGCATCGAGTAGTCTTCCGCCGTCGACGGATCGATCTGTTCTTCCCGCTGCCATACCAGTACGCCCGATTGGTCGAAGGCATACAGGTGAACCGAAGAAACCTCGCTGGCGAAAGCGTCCGCCCACTTCAGGTTCATGTCGTAGCGGAACCGGAGCCGGTAATACACCGAACAATCGCCTTCATCTTCGTAAAGCCAGTTGCGGCTGCATGACGGAAGAACCAACAGGCAGACCGACGCCGCGCAGACCTTGGCCGCCACATTCCTTATCAATTCCCGTATATCCATATCGTTTACGCTATCTTGGTTGTATAGTTCTTTCCTTTTATATATGGTGTGCGGAACTTCCGCATTCGGATTTTCTCGTCAAGTGGGTTACCCGTCTTTTGTTCGGGTCTCCGATGCCGCACCTCCCTTGTGTACCGGTGGGCGGGTACTGTATTTGCTGTTCTGTTTTTATTAATATGTGTGGGAGACGGGAGCCGCCTCCCACACACATGATAAGTATCAGGAATGCCTTCAGGCATTCGGGTTCAGATTACCATTCCAAAACATATTCATTAGAGACAATGCGCCAGGACAGAATATTGATTTCAGCCGCAATGAAGTGGTCGTTGGGGTCGGGCTTCTCGGGATAGATTACCTGATCAGGATCATAAACAGGCGTACCGAGACCGGCGATCTTTGTCACCTTTGTATCATAGATGTGGTTGCGGACTACACCCTTGGTAGCGTTCTCGCCCTCGCCATGATGAATAATCTCGTAGTAATAGTAGGTCATACCGTTCTTCCAGACCAGCGCCCGGTCAATCATATACTCGCCAGTATTATCATCCTTGTTCTTAAGCATGCCGTTGATTGTTTCGGCTGTAATACGGTCTGTGTCATTTTTATCCGAAGAGGCATACCATGGTTTTTGGGCAGCGACATCCGTCAGCTGGGCATATACATAGCAGTTGCGCGCTTTTTTATCTTCACTGCTTGGCTCGGATGGAGTCTGGTCTACAATTAGAATCTGAAGATCTTTCGCGTCAATCAGGTTTCGCTCTGTTACAGTGCTTTCTCCACTACCCGTTGTAGTTTCACAATAGTAACTACAGCCATTGGTTGTCAACTGAGAAAGGATACTCTTTTTCAACTCGGGGAGGTTTTCATCCTCGTTCTCAGACCATTTATCGGCAAAGTGGGAACCCAAATGTCTTACAATAGTGAAAGGTGTTGTACCGTCTGCCTTACAAAGAGTACCCTTGAGGATAACCTTGGTGCGTTTGATAGGGGATAATGCGTCATAATCCGCAGCATTCTCATTGGTATACAATGGAGTGCCAATGGCAGTATTGATAGCTTCGTAAGAATCATAGCCATTCCTGGCATCCTTAGAATTGATGGCCCAGAAACTGCGGTGTGCAAATGCGCCCTCACCGTTCCACCAATTACTTGACCATGCGGTGGGATTAATGGCCTTGACCAGTCGGCCTTCATTGGTTTCTGCGGTCAGATTCCAGCCGTTGAGTTTTAAGTAAACTTGCTCGTTTCCAACCTTTAGAGGATCACCTTTCTTATCAATCAGTGCCAGTTTATCACTGATAGCGGAATTTACCGCATTACCCAAGGTGACCTTGACTTTGGCCACGCTGCGCTCGACATAAATGGTAACCGGATTTTTCTCGGCCTCTTTTGATTCCTTTTGCAGATGTTTAGACTCGATAGGGACAGCACAGATCTCTGTCTTATTATCTCCTCCATATACAGAATTGAACATCACGAATTTGCCTTTTGCAGTAAAACTGGTGGCGGCATAATCAGCGACCTCTTTTTTTAGGTCGGCAAGGCTTTTTGATGCAGAACCCAACATAATCTCACCGGTATCATCTCTGGGAGGATTGAGTACAGCCGCAATTCTCTGCGGAAGTTTGTCTCCGTTTTTGGTACTGATGACAATCTTGGCTGCAAGCACGCTCTCGATATCATCGTCGTCTTTGTCATCTTTCTGCGTTCCGTCTTCGGGAGACCAGTCGTAGAAGTTTACATAGCTGCCGTTTAGAAGCTTAACGTTAGCAATGGCACCGTTCGCGGTGAAGAAATAGAAACGGACTTGTTCAACATGGTTTTCGTTTTCATCTCCATCCTCGTAACCGCTTGCGGCACGAGTACCTGTCGCATCAGAGGACATCAGATTTACGGTCAGGTAGCTGGTATTGGCCTTACCGTTGCCTACATCCTTTTCGTCCGGAGCAATCTCCTCCTGCGAGCATCCTGCCATAAACAGGGATGCCAGCACAGACATAAATAAAAAATTCCTTTTCATGTCGATAAGTTAAAATTGTTTGAAAATATGTTTCTTCTCTTTTGACCTATATTATTATTGGTTTGATGTCATTTCCGCCTTTTGTCCAATTCGTCGAGCGTCCTGCCGGCCTGCTCGAGTCCCATCCCTTTCGCCTTATTCAGATAGCGGTATGCTGTGTCGTAATCGCCTTCCCGCACGGCAAGCGCTCCGCGTGCATAGACAGCCTCGGCGGAGTCGCCGGCCTTGTCGAGATACCTGCGCGCCGTCCCGAAATCGTCCCGCCGGATGGCGGCGTTGGCGGCGTTCAGATTGGCTGTTTCATCGTTCGGGAACATGCGCACCGCCGTTTGGAAGACGTCCGTGAACTCGTCCGTGCCGGGTTCATATTGTCCGGCAACGAGGTAGAACTCGTTCAAACTCAATTTCTGCGGCCGTTCCGCCATGATGCGCTTGATTTCATCCGCGTCGCTGAACGTGCGGATGTTGTAGTCGATACGATAGTCGGTATGGCGCAGTGCGGGATAGAAATTATGCAGCATGAAGCGGTATTCTTCCGGGTAGGTGCGCTTGATTTTCCACTCCTTGGCGTCGGGTTCCATGTCGCTGTCGATCAATGCCAGAATCTCCGCACGGTGGTCGATGTTCGATTGTTCCACGTAACGGCGCAAGCCTGCCCAATCCTCGGGCTCGTAATCGGTCTGGATGACGTTATCCGCAAAACTGTATAGCTGCCCGATGTGCTTTTTGAGCGCGGCGGTACGTCCGATGGCAAGTTCCGTGTTGTGCTTGTAGGGGCTCTCCGGCGAAGCGTATCCCTTCAGCCACACGGAAGTAATGGTGACGTCCTTGTCATTGCGCACGGAGTCGATGGTCGCCTGAATCTTGCCTAATTCGACCGTGTTCCGGCGATAGTCGGGATAAATCACCGTCTGGTCCACAGGGAAGTCGATGTAGGCCGATCCGGACAGCGACCGGCTCTTCATGATTTCCGCCTCGGGCTGCACGAATACCAGTTCGGGGAAAAACGCCTCGGTATGGCGTCCGAGCGTCCCGTCCTGTCGGGCCAGCAGCGTGTTGCAACAGCCGTAATCGCTGCGGTGAAGCGACAGCACGGCTCCGTTCATCCAGTCGGCATAGGACACGATGTTATGGTATGCGATGCCGTCGGGCTTCTCCGACGCTTTGTAGCTCATTTCGTCCTTGTCTGTGAGCATACTCTCGCCGTTCCGCACGTAGAAATAGTAGCGTCGGCGTCCGTAGATGCCTATGGAAGGCAGGTCGAGCGAATCGCTTCCGTTTACCAGTCTCGGGGTCAGCAGCACGGCGCGGTTGCCCTCCACGGCGAGGTCTTTCAGACCGAGATTCATATCCACCGCGATGTATGCGCCGCTGCGCTCCATCTTCACGTCGCTGACGCTGACGCCGTCCACGACGGTCTGCTTCGAATTCTGGGCTTCCGCCGTCAAACCGGCGCCCAACAGGAGTATCAGGATATACGATGTCTTTTTCATCTTGCACGCGAGTTAGAATACATACACTAAATTGACGGCCGTCTTGGTAGGGCCCACGTAGTGATGCGGTTTGTCGGTCTCGATCTTTTTGCCGCAGCCGGTGCAGCGGAACCGGTCGTATCGGGTATAGGAGTAGCCGATACCGATTTCGGCTTCGAGGTTCCAATGGCGCCCCAGTATCCATGCATAGCCGTAGGCCACGCCCGCGCCGACGAACCAGCCCTGATAGCGCGTGTCCTTGAGTTTGCGGGCATCGGTGCCCAGAAAATTGATTTTGCCGTCGATGCCGCCGATGTTGTATTGCCCGCCATGCACGTGTATACCGAAAAAATGTCCGCCAAAACGGTCGCACAGCCAATAGCGGGCTTCAGGCTGCATGGCCCAGTGCTTCCAGCGGCGGTCGTGAGAAAGGGTCCACGCATTGAACTGACCCGTGATATCCAAAGTCCATTTCGGGGCAAGGCTAACTTCGATACCAATGTTCGGGTTGAGAAAGCCGTCAGCGAGCAGATTTGTCTTCAACGCTACATCTTGCGCCTTAACGCTCGAAAACAGCGTCAGCATAACAGCTATGACAGTCAATTTCACTCTCATATCCATTCGATGTTACAGTATGTTCGTTTTATATATTCAGATGTATATCCAATCACTTCTCTTTTTAAGAGAAAGACAATGACCATATTGCCTTATTCTTAGAGAGTTATAGTTAAAGATTGTCAGATTTGCACAACAAGTTCCCATATCCGCTTAACATCCGGCTCGATTTATTCTTGAAAACCGATTTTTTTCATCGGTTTTCATTGACGTTTTCAACTTTTTCACTAATTTTGCAACTGTACGCTATTTCTCTTAAAAAGAGAACATTACGGATTGCACAACTGGCTGGATGCTATTTTCATTTGTTCGAAGAATAATTTTTTTAGTTGTCGGAGATTCTTTGTTTGCTGCATTTTCATTAATTTTGCATGTGTATGTTATTTCTCTTAAAAAGAGAACTTTACAACTGCTCGACAAAACCCGGCGCCCTCATCACTTATAAAGATTTCAATATCTGGCTGTTGGCTTTATCCACGGCGGACGTATCCAGTGAAGCCAAATAGATTCGTGTGGTTTTCTCGGAATCGTGTCCCAGCGCCTCGCTGATGGTTGCCAGCGGAACGTTTTTACTCTTGGCGATGGAAGCCCATGCGTGGCGGGCTACGTAACTCGTCAAGGGTATGGCCAGTCCCAGTTTTTCACCGAGCTTTTTAAGCTTTTCGTTGACCTGATGTGCTGCATTCTTGTACTGCCGGCGTTCATCCGTATCCACGTTTTTTATTATCGGCAGCAGATAGGGACTTCCGCCCGTATCGTACTTGTCGACAATGTCCTGCATCGGTCTTTCCCATTTGATGAAAAGCAGCTGGCCCGTCTTCTGCCTGCGATACGAGAGGATGCCATTTTGCAGGTCCTTCTTTTTCAGATAGGCCATATCTACGAACGACATTCCGCGCGTGTAGAACGAAAACATGAAGATGTCCCGGGCGAAGTCCATAACCGGGAACAGCGTCAGATCGAGTTCCTTGATCTGACGGATGATTTTCAGAGGTACGGCTCGTTTGACGGTCTTGTCGATTCCTGTATAGACATGTTTGAAAGGACTGCGCTGCCCGGTCAGTTCCTTTTCGACGGCACGGTTGTAGATTGCCCGCAATCCCCTCATATAATAAGACGAGGTATTCGGACACGCATCATTCGCATGCAGAAAGATTTCATATTCGACCATCAGATTGGATTCCACCTCGTCCAGCGGTACGTCTTTCTCCCCGCGAAACCGCCCGAAACTGTTCAGAACGGTCGTATAACGCTCGGCAGTACGTGTTCTGCCGATTTGTTTCAACTGCCCGACAAGTTCACGGCCGAACGACATGAATCCTCCGGTGTCTGCTGATGCGAGGAAGCATTCCGCCACCTCTTCGGCCGTATAGTTCCGGGCCGCCCGTTCGAAGCGGGAGATGATGCCTTTGAAGCGTCTGACATCTTCCGCCAAAGCGCTTTTCAAAGAAACCAGATAATTCCGGCGACCGTTTCCCGTACCCGGAGGAAAGACGATTTTCGCGTTTGCCGTATCCCATTCATGCGGGTAGAGTTTGTACCCGGGATTGATTTGTCGTGCCATACGGTTATGAATCACCTGATAAAATACAGTGCCCTCCTTCGTCGGGATGGTAGAAGCACGGACTTTCACTTTTACTGTTGCCATATGATTTGTTTTGATTTCGGCCAATAAAAAAACCTCCATTTTTTTAATGAAGGCTTATATTTCTATTTTTGTGTATTCTAATCCATTCGGGATATCGAATTTCGATGTATGGATCATCGCTTGAAAAAGTCTGATCTACAGCCTTAACCCGCTTCCAGAACAAACTCCTCGCCATTTCACCCATACCGCCTGATGCAGCGTGTCGAGAATCCGTATCGAGCCTTTCAACCGTTCGCTCACGACCGCTCCAGTCCGTTCGGCGGGCTTTTTTTCATCTCCAGACGGTTGTAATATTGCATCGGGAACCGACCCGGCCACAAGACCCGTAACGGAGAACTTCCGAAACCATCGGTAAAAATTTACTGCGGCGGACCTTTACCCTCGTCAGAGGGTAGCGAGGTGTACCTTTGTCCGACAAACTGCGTTTTGTCCGACAAAGGTGCTCGCTCTGCGAGGCTGGGTGGCGTTCCCGAGTCACGCTACTAAAACTACCAGACTGATGACAACCACGAAAAAGAGGATCGGACACCCGATAACGACAGATCCCAGAGTCTACAGGCATAATTTCAAACTCACCACGGAAGAGAATATCCGCTTTAAGCAGATGCTTTGTAAGGCAGGATTGGAGCATAACTGCAGCCGTTTTATCGTAAAACGCATCTTCAAAGAGGAGTTCGTCTTCCTCCGACGCAACCTTCGAAGACGCAATTCGTCGCCCGCCTGAACGATTTTTATTTCCAGTTTCAGAAACTCGCCAATAACTACAATCAGGTCGTAAAGGTCATCAATGCCCACTTCTCCAACGTCGCGATCCCGCATCAGATCGCCATGCTGGAACAATGCACACGCGAGTTGAAGGCCTTGAGTAACGAGATTCTGAACCTTGCGAAACATACTGTGGAGTGGTTGCAAATACGACCTGCTGGGACAATTCGCCGACGATGGCCCCATGTCGCAGGAGGAGTTCGAAGCTCTGCGCCGCAACCTTTCACGCAAGCGAAAGCCATAGCGCAAACGGACTATATCTCGCTAAATGAACAGGCCGGACATTTATTCCGGCCTGTTGCTAATGTGAAGTGTGCGTCATCAATGGAGGAGCTATAAAAGAGCAATGTCCTCCGGGAGAATATTAAAAACCCACGAGAAGTTTAATTGATCGCTATGACTATATTTTTTCGTATATAGCCGCCAAAAAGATTCATTGAAGAATTGTCTTCCCTCTGCGTTCCGGTCTACATATTTCCATATTTTCAGTAATTGGCCATCTTTGGAACAGATACTTATACACCATTCTTGTTCCGGCTTACCGTTCCACGCATCGTAAAATGTGTCAAAAGTGGGTTCTCCTAAATATTGAAACGGATTGAAGCTATGAACTAATACCGAATCTCCGGGGTCGACAACAGCATCAGTATCAATGAACGGTGATGTAGTAATAATTAGAATCTGATCGGTATTGTTTTTTGCATACCATGAAGTTGCATGCGTAGCCACCCATTTCTTCGGGTCGCATGATATGCTAATTAGTGTAATCGCAAATATGAAAGCAATCTTTTTCATGGCATTTGTAAGTTACTTGTCTTTACTTTATTACAAAAATATAAATGTTCAGGGATTATTCCCTGAACATTTAAAATAATTGTCAGTTACCACAGGTCATTTCAAGCTGCGCGCCTTGATTGATTGCAAATGGAGAGTTTATGGTAACGGACTTATTGGCCCGAAAGGTCAGTTTCGCACTATTCGTTACAGTAACATTCCGCGTAAGAATATTATTCCCTGAAAAAACGAAAGACGAAGAAACCGTTTTGTCGGTATAAAAGGCATCATGCGTCAAATCTCCGGTATCAGGTTTGGGGACATTCGGGGTAATCCCGTTGTCCGTAAATGCCTTTTCGATCTCATCAGCCTTTTCGGGATATTTTTCGTACATTTTTGCGACTAATCTGTCATAGGTATCGACCCCAACGACCAAACAATCATATATCTGCTTCTTAGTTAATACTTTATCCTTTTGCAAGTCCCAAAACACATGAGGTTTAAGCCAAGTATGCACATCCGGATAATCATCCAAAAGACCTGACGGATTGTATTTTTCATAGGCCCGGATATGTCCCATTGAGTAACCCCACATTTCACCAACTCCGCAAAGTTCTGCATTCTTACCCGTCCCGTTTCCATAAGAACCGTATGTCATAATATAGCTGATATACTTCGCCCAATGCGCACTTCCTACTTGACTGAAATGACTGGCGTGGGACAACTCGTGATTTACAACGTCATAAACCTTCCGGTAAGAGTGTCCACCTGTTCCTATCGTAATATCAGGTAAAACCTTTTTTAGCATTTGATTCAGCACCGTTGCAAGAGTGCCGTAACCGATATTGATAAAAAAGTTTTTCCACGATGAATTACCGTTATACCCAATAGGATGTACGATTCGGCGCAACATAGGTGTCGAGGATGTCGTCCAGCGTTTGAAAACCCAAATTTTAAGATTACGGGGCGGTTTGGCAATTCCTGTCTCCTCGTACATTTTATAGTAATCGTAGGTTGCATTATTAACAGCCGCCCAATCCCAAGCAAAACTTCCAGCATTTATATCGCGTGAGTGTCCTCGGTTACTATGCCAACCCATATTAAGATTGGCCCGTGCAATCGGCCCCCCCCCAATTACCCCAGATGTCAAAACCTTTCCTGTTGTCAAAAACAATCGCGTAATGCGGTCCGAATCTGAATTTGCTGTCCATGGTATAATGGCCGCTTTCGTCCGTAAATGTCGTAGACCATTTAATAAATCTATGGCATCTGATTTTTACTCCTTTTACCGGAACAAAAGCACCCGCATAATCATCGTAAACTCTGATAGTTCCCTCCGGTCTGCGTTTCCCGCGAGTTTCCGGTTCCTGTTCTTCAAGGGGGTAGCCAAGACTTAAAAAAGCAGCTTCCTCCACATTTATAATACCCCCGCGAGTGGGTGAGATTGTTTCATCTTCTGCCGGAATATAGCATTCTTCAATCACCTCATAAGGTATTTCTTTGGGAAATGCGAAGTCTGGCTTTACGGTTGTATACAACCAAGTAAAACTACCCTCCGGAATAGTCGTGTCTTGATAAACCGCATCTTCCGGAAGTTCGATATTGAGCGGATAGTCGAACAGTTCGAGGTCATAATCGTTTTTCAGGGCAATAAGTTGTAAACTGTCCTGCGGTAAGAATCTGACGTACAAATCCGTCGGTTCAATAGTCTTAGAAACATTATACGAATCGTAAACTCCCTGTATGACATCAACCGTGTACGGATTCGGTAAAAGTTCATATTCTACCATATCACTTCCATCCGAACGGGTTTTTGCGAGTGCCGGCGCGTTGGAATTATCATCGGTCATAATGTCTGTTTCGTCTTTGGTACAAGAGGACAGCATCACAGCCAATAATAATATCACCGAATATATTTTCTTCATAAAACAGTTTTATGTAATTCCGTCAAAATTCAATGATTTCCTATTTCCCGGCGGCTTTTAATTGACTTTCCAATGCAGCGACGCGCGCGGTTAATTCCTGAATGGCGCCCGTCAGAATCGGGATAAGGGCGGAATAATTGACAAGACGGTCGCCCTCTTCTGTCATGGCGACTGCTCCGGGAATGATAGCTTCTAATTCCTGCGCCAAAAAACCGTATTCCTCCACACCGCTTTGCACGGGACGAATATTGAATCTTTCGTATTCGCTTTCATCCCTCCAATGATATTTCACGGGATTCAATTTCAGCACCATATTCGTTGACGGGTTAGATTGTGCAGGCGCTATGTTAATGGAAAAAGCCGACCGGGAAACGGGTGTCGTTTTCAATGAGCGAATATTGGTTTTCAGTTTTTCATCCGAGGTCTGATACATCGTGCGGCAATAAAGGTCGATATACAAGGACCTGTCGCTATCCAAAAACACAAGTTTATTGGTTGTAGTAGACATACGGGGATCGGCTGCATGAATGTGCATTTTGATACCGTTCTGGTCCGTGGACCCCCAATAGTGCGCCCATCCCGCCCAACTCGTCGTATAGGTTTTATACATACCTCGTCCTACGGTGAGTTTAGGTCATTTGGGCCATGCAGTTAATCGTAACTGAAAGAACAAACAGAATGGTGAAGATCGTTTTTTTATAAGACAAAATTTTAAGGGTTAAAAGTTATTTTGAGGTTTGGAAATTGGCGTTGTGAGTATTGTGGCCAGACGATCATTTTCCGAACGTGCGGGTATATGAAACCGACGGCATGATAGGTATCAGCACCGTTGCTTTATAGGTTCCGCGGTAGGGGTAAATGCTCACGGGGTTTTTGTGCCATGTGGCGTTGATGATCGAGAACTGCCAGTTGCGCACGCCGTTGCGCTTGCGGCGCTCCATATTGTAGCTGACATCGGCGCGGAAATAGTTGCGCATCCGCATCGTGGGATAGGCCGTGATGCCGATGATCGGATTACCGTCCGTATCCGGATAGCTTTCGTTCGTCAGGCGATACGGAAGCCCGGAACGCCATGCAACATTGAGTGAAAAGGTATGTTTTCGGCCCGGCCGCTTCACCACGTCGTAGCTGACGAACGCATTGAAATCGTGCGGTACGTCATACTCAAACGGGTAGGTTACGCCGTCCGAGCGGCGGCGGGAATCGGTATAGGTATAGGAAGCCGTCAGGCTCAGGCGTTCGGTCTGGTACTGGAGCATTGCTTCAATGCCGAACGCTCGTCCCGTGCCGTAGATGAATCCACCGTTATTCAGCAGAAAATCGTCGCTGTCGTAGATCAGCGGCAGGTTGCGCATCCGTTTATAATAGCCCTCCAGCGAGAGGGTCAGGTTTTCGTGCAGCTTCATCCGTCCGCCGAGCGATACCTGCCATGCGTGTTGTAACCTGCCGTCCCGAAACGGAGTCCAGAAGTCGATCGGCATCGAGTAGTAATAGCGGTTGAACTGAACGAGCGCCTGGGAATTGATCGTACCGGAAATCCATATCGCATTGTCCCGGCCGAAATCATAAGATACCTGGGCACGCGGCTCGATGGCATATCTTGTCTGTTCCGAATTGTCATAGATCGCGCCCCGCACGCCCACGTCGGCCCGCCAGCCGCCCCATTGAAAGCGGTTGTTCAGGAACAGCGCCCCCGAAACAAGCAGCTCGGAAGAATAGCCGCGGTCCTTGTGCTGTCCGTTGATGATGCTTTTCGTGTGCATCGGTTCGAACCGCTGGTGCGAAAACGTAACTCCGTATTCCAACGTCCAGACATGCGAAAGCCGTTGGTCGAACGTCATGCGTGCTCCGAACTCGTGGGTTTTGAAGGTCGTTTCTCCCCAATTCTTATATTCATCGTCCTTGTATTCTGCTTCCTGGCGGTTTTGCAGATAGGTATAGTAGGCCACTACCGAGGACCGCAGGTTTTCGTTCCAACGCGATTCCATCCGCATGGAGGCCGTCGTGTTGCCCCATCCGAAGCTGTTTTTAGCCTGTTTATCTTTGTTGCTCATGTGGTCGTCACCTGAATAGACGCCGAGCGAAAGCGTATGATTCCGGTGAATGTCGTAAGTCAGTTTCCCCGTTATATCGTAGAAACCGTATCGTATATCGTTATCGGCGATTGCAAGCACCGCTTCGGGAAAGAAGTAACGTGCTGAAATGAGGTAGGAACCCTTATCGCGTTTGATAGGCCCGTCGAGGGTCCCGGCCAACGACAAGGTTCCCACCGTGAGCGACTGGCGGTGATCCCGTCGGTCGCCCTCGCGTGTGCGAATCTGCGTCAAGGCCGAAAGCCGGGACCCGTAGGCGGGCGATATGTAACCTTTCGACACCTCGGCCGATTGGACCGTTTCGCCGCTGAATATCGAGAGGATGCCGTAGGCATGCGCCTGATTGTAAATCGGCACGTCGTCGTAAAGAATTAATGTTTGGTCGTTGCTGCCGCCGCGTACCAGCAGACCCGACATGCCGTCCTTTCCGGCCGATACGCCCGGAAGCAGTTGCAGGAATTTGAATATGTCTTTTTCGCCCGCGAACAACGGGGCGTATTTAAGCTGCTCGATGTCCACGGCGATATTGCCCGTCTGCTTGTAGACCATCAACGGCCTGCGGGCGGTGACGACTACCGAATCTATCGCTTCGGTGCGTGAAATGCTGTCGGCGGGAGTTTGCGCCGTAAGTAAGGCGGGAATGCAAAGCGCCAGACAGCCTGCGAGCAGTTTCCTCATAATTCGGGCGTCGTGTAATAGTTATATCCGGCGAAGATGCCGATACCGTTGTCGATGTTCGAGTAGACCGTGATCTGCTCGATAAAGGGATTTTCCTGAGCACTTTCCCCCGTATTCAGCTCATGTTTATATCGGGAGCGCATATAGCGGTCGTAAGTATCGGACGCCGCAATAATCTGAAATGTGTGCCTGTTTTCAACGGCTCCGAAAACCGAGAAGCGGAGCGGGAATGCTGCGCTGAGATTTTCGCGGGCGACACGCAGAAAATATTCGAAATCTATGGTGCTTCCTTTTTCGTCGGATTCGTAGGCGTCGTTCGCGCCGTTCACCTGATCGACAAATACAGAAGTCGTATAGAACGCATATATATCTTTTTCTCCGTTATTGTCCCGTTCCGTACCCCGGAGCCAGATAGCTTTGGCATCCACGCCTGCAGTAAGGTCCGTCATGTCGAAATGCCGATACCATCCCTTTTGGTGCGCGAACGATATGCGGGCTGCGGGCGCTTCGGGAATCGTCGTTCGGGCAGATAACTCTCCATAACCGGGGACCGATACAACAAGACGGTAAGAGCGCCCGGCAGCAGCCCGGAACGTTGTTTGGGTCGTGCCCTCCGGATCGGCCGGACAGCGCACAACCTCGGTATTATCTTCGTAAAGGCGGATTTCGGCTTCCCCAACGGGAGTAAACCCGCTTTGGGCCGAGTAGCTGCGGCTCCAATGCAGGCGTACCGCAAAGGGTTCCTGCGGCGAGATCAACGCATTGACAACCACGCGGGGCTTAAAATCCTTTTCGCCGAACGAATAATCGACCTCGCAGGCCCAGCAGATAAAAACTACAAAGAATACCGAAATGCAGCGCAGCATGGTTTATTTAACCTTAATTATCAACTTATCTCCCTTACGGCTTTCCGGACTGCATTCGTCATAATAGCCGTAATCAAGACGTAGCACGATTTTTTTACCGGACGTGCCGCCGCTGATATTTACTCGTAAAGGAAGTTGCAGGACATCCTTATTCCTGAAATTGAAAACCTGCTCGCTGAGAATGAAATCACCGCCGGGTTTTGCCGCGGATAGATTCTCCTCGACAATGACCTTTACCGTCTGTTTGGGATGAGCTTTGGCTGCAAAAGCATTGCGTGTAACCAATAAATCCACCTGCGCACCGGGTCCGACAGTTATTTTCGTAACAGGTTCAACCCAGCCCTCCTGCGATGGATCGTTATGCAGGAAATAAAACATGTCCTCGAAGCTCCAAACATGTTTTTCATCGTTGCAAGAAATGAATCCGATGGTAAACGCAAGCAAGAAAAGAATCTTTTTCATAATAAATTTTAGAGTGTGGAATAATCAAGGAAACAGAGAATTATGTCCCTGTTTCCTTGATATGGAATAGTTAGATACATTCGGGAACCGGCAGGTAAATTCCTTGGCAGCAATTAATATCCGTAACAACTCCGCAATTACCCATCTCACGGCTTCGTGCCCTATGTACAATGCAGTTGAATCCGCTCGGCATAGGTACTTCCGTAGGGGTCATGTTGAATTGACCGTTTCCGAAACCGATGGTCGCATACAGGTTCTTTGTGGATTCCGTTTTCGAATAGTTATTTCTGTATGTTTCGAAAGAAATACGTTTCCCGGCGATGGTTAAATCCCAATGCAGATTCTCAATATAAAAGCGGTCATTGTATGTATTCCATCCTATCAGGGTCTTCTTCTTTTGTCCCGAAACATGCACCTGAATAGCAAAGGAGGTGTTATAGTATTTCTGTCCATTTACCTCTTGCACAGCAGAGTGACGCAATACGTTGGTGCGAGAGAAAACTTTGTACTTTTTTGTTTCACGACGGCGATCCGTATACTTCTGCGAAATCTCTCCTCTGGTCTGGGTTTCATCGAATACAGGCGCAACATATCCTATTTCTTCAACTTCAACAGCCCTTGTTTTTGCATCGGTCTTCTCGATAGTTACGGATTCCGCGTTCACGGTATGTTTGACATCACCGACATAAAAAACTCCATTAATGTCGGCAATGCTGGCATAACCGACAGAAGTAATAACAGGCATCAGGCGGTCATTATCCATTTTAAGATAGCCTGCGCAGGTTTCAAGAACCGCTTGGTACTCCTCCGGAGTTTCACAGGCGATAATATCATCCAACATACCATCCGTGAACGAACGCCACGAGGTGAAATTATGCGCTTTCTCGAAAGCGTGCAGAGATTCTTCCGAAGTCAGCGATTCCAAAGTGTTCAGGCAAACTTCACCTGATGAAAAATGCAGTGTGCCGTCAATGCAGACAATATCACCCCCGACGCCCATTTCCTGCGGTTCCGGTGCTGTCTGTTCAGGGGTCGTTTCTTTCGTGCAGGCAAAAGCGACAGCCGCAAGACCTGCCAGTAAAACGATAGAAATATGTTTCATAATCATAATTTTAAAGGTAAATCTAAGAAATTATTCGGTAAACTCGATCTGTCCGGTGTAAATCGTACCGTTTTCATATTCGACGGTAATCAGATAAACCCCGCAGTCGAGGTCCGACACGTCGAGTGTCGCAGTCTGATCCCCGAAATTCACCATTTCCGTAAGATAGGTTCCATTGCCGGAGATCGTAACGAATGCTCGGTCGCAATTCTCCGGAGAGTGGA
Source organism: Alistipes timonensis JC136 (assembly GCF_900107675.1). Classification (GTDB taxonomy): domain Bacteria; phylum Bacteroidota; class Bacteroidia; order Bacteroidales; family Rikenellaceae; genus Alistipes; species Alistipes timonensis. The sequence continues at coordinate 63,022 of NZ_FNRI01000010.1, read as the reverse complement.
GCGTAATGGTGTTGCCATCCGGAGAAAGCACCGCATTAATCGGCGGCATGACGCTGCGCGGACCTTTAACCGTCATTTTCTTTTCCAGATAAACGGACGTGGTTTTCGGCCGTTTCCGATTTGCATACGCTTCAAAGCAAATTCCGGCTCCGATGCAACACAGCACAAGTAATAAAAGTAATTTTTTCATGTGATAAGATATGTGGGTTAGACAATAGCAAAGTTAGGCTTTCGGTTTCTTCCGATAGCAAAATCAGCGCCGATAAAATCTATCACATGAAGTCGATAAATGGTTGATATACATAGAAATAGAAGTTGCGAGAATTGCATAAATCTCGCAGTTTTTATAATACACACAATAATCACCTGAAAGCCAGATTGTTATGTGTTATATTTTGAAGGTTTATTCAGTAGGGGAGGGATTTGTTTGATAATCAGAATGTTATTGCATTTTCTGGATGAAAAAGTCCTTTTCGGCCGAATCCGATGCCGCAATTCGGGCTTTCAATCTTGATTTGCGGTTGTAGACATTCGATACCGAATCGCCGATTATAACGCTGATGATTTGCGCCGAGAATCCGGCGTAGATGTAACATAGCAAATCCATATCCGCAGGTTTGAATTTCGGGAACTGCTTCCGCAGTTTCACGATGATATTGTCATTTACCGTGTTTACGATCTCCTCCAATTCTTTTTTTGTCGCGGGATTGGATGCAAGGTTCGTAAAGAAGTTTTTCACCTGTTTGTAAATAACCTCCTGCTGGGCTTTTGTATTGTTCCGTTCATAGAACGCCCGGCCGAGTTGGTCGAGGAACTCGAAGCGGGACAACACCAATTCTTTAAGTTGCACCTCCTGTCCCTCCTTGACGGCAAGATGTTCGAGGATGCGGTTTTTTGATGCCCGGATGCTGTCAACGGCCAACATGTAGCGTTCAACCTGCTGCTGTTTTCGTTTCATGCGTTCCTGATAGTAGTAGATCAGGAAAATTGCGACGGTGCAGATCAGCAGTCCGACAATATATTCAAAGTAAGTTCGTACTTTCAGGCGGTAACTCGCAAAAGCAGTTTGCTCTTTATAATATTTTCCCTCGGCGGCGGTTGCTGATTGAGATACCACCATGCGGGATACGGAATCGCTCAACCAGATATATTCATTGATCGAATTGGCTGCTTCCTCTGAATTTCCGGATGCCAATTCAATTTGAATAGATAGATATGCCAGTTGTGCATCGTCCCGAACATCCTCCGCCAACTCCGAAGCGATATTGAAATAATATCGTGCGCTGTCTATCTTGTGTTGCAGATAATAGACTTTGGCCAATACTCTATATTGATAAATTGACAGACCATCTGGAGCGGTCCGCTCAATTTCCTTTACGGCCTGCAAGGCTTTTGGATAATCGCCCTCATTTACATAAATATCCCCCAAATTGCTTAAACAAGCAATAACCATATCGTTATCTTCCTGCTGTGCGGCTGCTTGCAGAGCTTGCGAATAGTATTTTACGGCATTGGCGTTATCGCCCAAACTGGAATAGGCATTAGCGATATTAAGTGTCGCATTATTCATAAACGCGGGATTGCGTAGTTTTTCCCAAGCGCCATAAGCATTCTGATAATATTCCAGCGCTCCGTTAAAATTCATCTGCTCGGAATAGACCTCCCCGATACGGGAGTATACCAAACCCAGGTAATAATTCTTATGCGCCGCGAACGCGTATTTTTCCGCAGTCAGATAATAGCGCATAGCTTCCTGATAATCGTCGCCGTTTTGATAGATTCGCCCATAGTGATAGTTAATCAGAAACTTCACCGAATCCGAACAAATCCGGTTGTCGTAATACCGGTATGCAATGCGTATCAGCGAATCATCATCGGCATCCACATAATTTTTATCGAGTGCCGCGGAATACAAGAGTGCGTATTTTGCCCGCGTGCTGCGCCGCAGAATCCGGTCGGGGTCAATGTTCTCGATGATGCGCAACGAGCTGTCCGGTTCGATGCGTAACAATCTTGTCGCAATAGACAATTCTTGCTCGATTTGCCTGTTGCTGCCACAGCCACATAGAAGAAAACCTGTTAAAAAAGATAATAAGTATTTCATAATTGCCAAATGTCATCATAAAAATATAGATTTTTTTGACATCTATATCTGAAAGAAAAATTATATCGAAAGATTCTTAGATTTAATAATATATTGACTTGCCATTTTATCATCGATATATTTTATTCATCTTAAATAAAAACAAAAGACGAGTACAAGGTTCAGCACTTTGTAATCGTCTCAGTTGTTATTTTGCTATAAAGAATATTACTTAATTTTATTACCCTTGATGCTTTTCAGTATAATTTACCTATCGCGAAAATTTTCCGTATTTTGCAAAAGGTTCTTTGAAACGCGGTATTTCAGCGCAACAGACTGAAAACAAACCGTTGCCTTTTTGTTACCTACTATCCTATGCAAAAATGTAACGACCTTATGAATCTAGTCGTTACATCATTATGGTATCGTACTTCAAAAGAAGCGGGGGGGGGATTTTATTAGTCGAGTTCGTTGAAAAACTCTTTCAGCGAGGTGCCGTAATAGTTGCAGAGTTTGGAAAGCGTGCTGACAGTGATATTGTATCGGGCTGTTTCGATCTTGCCGATATGTACGCCCGTATCTTCATAGACGGTTTCCTGCGAAACACCTTTCTCCGCGCGCAGTTCTTTGAGCCTGCCCGCTATTGCTTCTAAAAGCATTGTATCGCGCCACGGTTGTTTCATCGGGACAAAGAAACGAGTGACCTGAATAATTTTGTAATGATATATACATCATTATCCGGGAATTTTGTTTATCTTTGTCGTATGAGATAGCAGATACCGGGCCGGAATGGTATGCGGCGGAACAAAGGTGTGAGTTGCGTCACTGAGTATTGAATTCTTCAAAGTCTCCTTTGCCCGCCGCTTTTTTCGACAGAAATAGATAACCCCGCACCGGAAAGTGCGGGGTTTTTCAATATGGAGCGAAGTATAAGATGTTTCAGCTGTTCTTAAACTCGCCTCTGAATGTGTTGCAAGATCATGGCTTCCGATCGGATTGCCACGGCATCTGCGATGCCTCGCAATGACGGAAAAGGCGCAGATGAGGGTGGAAAGCGTCCTGACATTCCGTCGCGCCCTAAAATCCGGCTCTTAGCAGGGCCGAGCGATGACGGAAAAAGCGCAGAACCGGATGAAGAGCACCCCGAAGCAACTACCGCCCCCCCCCTAAATCCGGCTTTTTAAGCCGGCTATTTTAAATAGATGCCGTGGGCGGCGCATTCGGCGATCATCTTCTCGGGCCAAGTGCTGACCTGCACCTCGCCGATATGGGCGCAGCGCAGGTAGAACATGCAGAGGCGCGATTGTCCGATGCCGCCGCCGATCGAGAGCGGCAGACGCCCTTCGAGCAGCATCCGGTGAAACTCCATCTCGCGCCGCTCGGGACAGCCGCAGATCGACAACTGCCGTTCGAGAGCCTCGGCGTCGACGCGGATGCCCATGCTCGACAACTCGAGGGCGCTTTCCAGAACCGGGTTCCAGACAAGGATATCGCCGTTGAGACCTTTATATCCCCCTTCGGTCGGGGTGCTCCAGTCGTCGTAGTCCGGGGCGCGTCCGTCGTGGCGCTGGCCGTTCGACAATTCGGCGCCGATGCCGATGAGGAACAGCGCGCCGTATTTGCGTGCGGCGGCCTGCTCGCGTTCCTTGGGCGTGAGCGCGGGGAACTCCTGTAGCAGCTCCTCGGCCTGCAGGAACGTGATCCGTTCGGGCAGGATGGGCGTGATGTGCGGGTAGAGTTCGTAAACCTCCTCCTCGACGGCTTTCATCGCCTCGTAGATCGTCTCGACGGTTGCTTTCAGGAAGTCGAGGTTGCGCTCCTCGGGGCGTATCGTGCGCTCCCAGTCCCACTGGTCGACGTAGAGCGAATGGATGTTGTCCAGCTCCTCGTCGGCGCGTATGGCGTTCATGTCGGTATAAAGCCCGTATCCGGGAGCGATCTTGTAAGCCCCGAGTTTCATGCGTTTCCATTTGGCCAGCGAGTGCACCACTTCGGCACGGCGGTCGCCCAGGTCGCGGATCGGGAACGACACGGCGCGTTCCACGCCGTTGAGGTCGTCGTTGATGCCCGTGCCCGAGAGGACGAACAACGGGGCCGTGACGCGGCGCAGGCGCAGCGTGCGGGAGAGCATGTCGGGGAAAATCTCTTTGAGGTAGCCGATGGCCTGCTCCATGGTTTCGGGAGCGAGTTTGGCGGTATAGTCTTCCGGAATGAACAGCGGCATAGTTTGAATTTTTTTGGTCCGTAAAACGGGTTACAGCGAAGTGGAATCGGTTTTGTCGCCCGCGTCGATGAGGTTCTCCTCCGAAACGCCCAGCGAACGGTAGTAGGTGTTCAGTTCGGCGAGGACCTCCTTGCGGCCCGCATAGCTGGCCAGGTAGTAGACATCGCCCAGCTGGTCGAGCTTTTCGTCGATGATGCCCGAAACCATGTTTTCCTGATCCCCCTCGAAGCGGAGATAGTGCTCGATGTACTCGATCAGCGTTTGGGCATACTCCCTGAGCAGTGCGTCGCCCTTGTCGGCGGCCTCCGCGTCGCCCATCGCCGCGGCGGCGTAGTAGGCTTCGAGGAAGGGATAGGTGTTGGTGTCGGTGAAGCGCACCTGCGAGGTCGGCATCCGCTCCAGCCCCAGGTCGAGCAGCTCGACGGCCTCGGCGACGCGGTCCTGCCGCAACAGCTCCTTGGCCACACGGGCGAAGGCGTCGCGTGCGTGTGAGGCCGAGAGGTTGTATTGGATGAAGTAGTCGACATAGACCCTCGGATCGGAGATATTGCCGTAGCGGAAGGTCTCTTTCAGCAGCGGAGCCGCATAGTCGGGGTCAATGCGCCCGATCTCGTAGGGGTTCTGCGCCGGGGTGAGAATCGGCACGAGACGGTAGGCGTAGCCGTCGAACTGGAGGTAGTCCATCAGCCCGAAGTCCTGCAGGATATAGACCTGCGTGAGGTAGATCGGGCGTTTCCAGTCGAAGTTGGCCAGCATGTCGAGGATCATCAGCTGGTTTTTGTCCAGCGAATTTTTCTTCAGGTTGATATACACCGTGTCGACCATCTTGTCGCGGTCCTTCTCGGCCACGATGCCCGAAGCGATGGCGTTCTCCTTGTTCACCGGCAGCGCGATGCGCTTGGTGGGGATGTAGTCGGTCATCGAACCGTCGGAGAGTTTGATCTGGCTGCGCGGGTCGTCGCTGCGCACGAAATCCATCACCTCGCGGATGTCCACCGTGCGGTCTACGCTGTTGGTGACGTAGATCATGTCGTTGTTGTAGGTGTACTTGTGCTTGGGCAGCGAGAACGGAACCCCTGCGGCGTCGTTGGCCTTGGTCTTCATCTCGTCGATGTACCACTCGCCCCCGAGGTAGGAGGTGTTCATGATCCGCACGTCGGGACGCACGCCGTAAACCTCCTGGTTGTTCCACAGCGGGAAGGTGTCGTTGTCGCCGTAGTTGAGGATGATCGAGTTGGGGAGCGTCGACATGAGGTAGTTCCAGCCGATGTCACGCGCCATCGTGCGGTGCGAACGGTCGTGGTCGTCCCAGTTCTGGGCCGCGAGGATCGCCGGAACGCCCATGCAGAGGAGGGTTGCGGCGGCCGCCGCCGTGACGTTGTCGCGCTTGGTGATCCATGCGATCAGGTCGCGGATGGCCAGCACCCCGAATCCGATCCAGATCGAGAAGGCATAGAACGATCCCGCATAGACGTAGTCGCGTTCGCGCGGCTCGCCGGGCGAGGTGTTGAAATAGAAGACCAGCGCGATGCCCATCATTACGAACAGCCACATCACGATCGAGAAGTTTCGCTGGTCGCGGTTCAGCTGATAGATCAGTCCGATCAGCCCCAGCAGGAAGGGCAGGAAATAATAGGTGTTGCGGCCTTTATTTTCGGCGATTTCGCGCGGGAGGTTGTCCTGCGGGCCGAGGTACATCTCGTCGATCCAGCGGATGCCCGAGAGCCAGTTGCCGTCGGTGATCGTCGTGCGCGAAGGCTGTATGTCGCTCTGGCGTCCCACGAAATTCCACAGGAAATAGCGCCAGTACATGTACGAAAGCTGGTAGTTGAAGAAGAAGTTGAGGTTTTCGCCGAAGGTCGGCTCCGTGACCGTGCGGGGTTCGCCGTAGGAGTCGGTGTAGACCTTCTTGCGGCCGAAGTCCAGCACCTCGCCGCGCACGGGGTTTCCCTTTTCGTCGAGGCGTACCTTGCCGTTTTCGTCGCGCAGCACTTCGTCCGAGGTGCGGTAGGCGGCCCACTGCTTGTACTCCTTTTCGCCTTTCGAGTAGTTCCACATGCGCGGGAAGAGGGTCATGAACTCCGGCGAGTGAGTGTAACCCGTCAGCACCGTGGCGGTCTTGTACTTGCCGTCCTCGTCCAGATACCACACCTTCTTCTCCTTCACGCCCTCGGGGGGAGCCGAATACTGGGCTCCGTAGAGCAGCGGACGGTCGCCGTACTGGTCGCGGTTCAGGAGCGACAGCAGGGCGTGGGGATTGTTGGGGTTGTTGGAGTTCATCGGCGGGTTGGCTGCGGCGCGGATGGTCACCGAGGCGTAGGAGGAGTAGCCGATGAGGATCATCGTCGTCGAGAGCAGGATGATGTTCAGCAAGACGCGGCCCCGCTTGTGGGCGGTCCATGCGGCCCATCCCATGCCGACGATCAGCGCCAGCGCGAAGAGCGTGATGCCCGAATTGACCGGCAGGCCGAACGTATTGACGAACAGCGTGTCGATCTGCGCGCCGAACCAGACGGTGTAGGGGATGATGAAGTTGTTGACGAAGACGATCAGCGCCCCGGAGATCACGGTCGACCACGCGATGCCTTTCCAGGTCACCCGTTCGGTCTTGCGGAAATAGTAGATGAAGACCAGTGCGGGGATACACAGCAGGTTGAGGATGTGCACGCCGATCGAGAGGCCCATCAGATAGGCGATCAGCACGATCCAGCGTGAGGAGTGGGGTTCGTCGGCCTGCTCCTCCCATTTGAGCATCAGCCAGACGACCAGTGCGGTGAACATCGACGAGAGGGCGTAGACCTCGCCCTCGATGGCCGAGAACCAGAAAGTGTCGGTGAAGGTGTAGGCCAGGGCCCCGACGGCTCCGGCTCCCAGCACGGCGACGGTGTTGACTACGGAGAGTTCGCCGCCGTCGCGGGTCAGCAGACGCCGCGCCAGGTGGGTGATGGTCCAGAACAGGAACAGGATGCAGAAGGCGCTGGCCAGCGAGTTCATGGCGTTGACGGCGATGCCCACATAGTCGGGGTTGCCGAACGAAAAGAGCGTCGCCAGGCGCGCCAGCATCATGAACAGGGGCGCTCCGGGAGGGTGTCCCACTTCGAGTTTGTAGGAGGTGGCGATGAACTCCGAGCAGTCCCAGAGACTCGACACGGGTTCCATGGTCATCAGGTAGACGATCGCCGCAATGGCGAACACCGTCCAGCCCATAATGTTGTTCCAGCGTTTGAAAAAGTGCATATCCGAGAAAACTTTTTTCGTAACTACTTATCGTACAAAAGTAATGATTTAACGTTTTATTTCAAACCTTATTTTTCGGGAAGCCCGATTTTACCACATTTTCCACCAACTCTTTCGCGGAGCGGCTTCTGCGGCGGGTTTTGCGGCCTGCGCCTGCGCCGGTTTCGCACCGCCTGCGGGGCGGCGTTTGCGGCGGCGGGACGACGATGACTTCGAAGCGCCCTCCGGCGTGTTCGCGGCGGCTGATTTGTTTGCGGCGGTTTTCGGGGCGTTGCGGTCGCTCCTCGGGGCGTTGCCGGAGCCGTTGCGCTCCTGCTTGCGGGCCGCGTCGGCCGTGCCTTTGTCCGCAGGCTGGATGGGTGTTCCCGGTGCGGGGCGCGTGCCCCGGCGCCGCCGGGAGCGTGACGAACGGGCTGCCGGTTCCGCCGTTTCCTGTGCGGGGGCTTGCTTCGGTTCCTGCTTGCGGGCGGGTTTGGGCTCGGCATTCCGGGCCGGCTTTGGGGCAGCCTGCTGTTCCGTGCTGCGGGCCGGTTTCGGCGAGGATTTCCGGGCGGACTTCCGGGCCGGTGCGGCGGACTGCCGCGCGGCGAATTCCGGAACGGGTCCCTCGACGGGGATCGTCAGTCCGGTGAGCTTCTGGATGTCTTTCAGGTAGTCGAACTCGTCCTCCGAGCAGAACGACCATGCGGTGCCCTCGTATCCGGCGCGGCCCGTGCGGCCGATGCGGTGGACGTAGGTCTCGGGAACCTCCGGCAGGTCGTAGTTGATGACCAGCGGGAGCTGGTCGATGTCGATGCCCCGCGCTGCGATGTCGGTGGCGATCAGCACCCGGCAGAAACCGCCTTTGAAGTCGTTCATGGCCTTCACGCGGGCGTTCTGCGACTTGTTGCCGTGAATGGCGCTCGACTGGATGCCGGCGCGGTTGAGTATCTTGGCCAGCTTGTCGGCGCCGTGCTTGGTGCGTGTGAAGACGAGCACCTGCTGAGCGTCGGAGCCTTCCAGCAGGTCGATCAGCAGTTGGCTCTTTTCGGCCTTCTCGGCGAAGTGGACCCGCTGCGAGATGGTCTCGACCACCGAAGCGGGCGGGGTGACGGTCACCAGCACGGGATCGTGCAGGATTTTGGCGGCCAGTTGGGCGATGTCCGGGGGCATCGTGGCTGAGAAGAAAAGTGTCTGCCGCTGTGCGGGCAGCAGCGGCAGGATGCGGCGGATGTCGTGGATGAAGCCCATGTCCAGCATGCGGTCGGCCTCGTCGAGCACGAAAAAGCGGATCTTGTCCAACGAAATATAGCCCTGCCCGATGAGGTCCAGCAGCCGGCCCGGGGTGGCGACCAGCAGGTCCACGCCGCGTTGCAGCGCATCGACCTGCGGACGCTGGTTGACGCCTCCGAAGATCACGCAGTGGCGGATGGAGAGGTAGCGCGCATAGTCGCGGCAGCATTCGTCGATCTGGATGGCCAGTTCGCGTGTCGGCGTGATGACCAGGGCGCGTATTTCGCGGCGCCCCCTGGCGGCGGGTTCTGCGGCTAAAAGCTGGAGGATAGGCAGCGTGAAGGCTGCGGTCTTGCCCGTCCCGGTCTGTGCGCAGCCCTGCAGGTCGCGGCCTTCGAGTACGGGAGGGATGGCTTGTTGCTGAATGGGGGTCGGATCGGTGTACCCCTTTTCCCCGATGGCGCGTAACAGCGGCTCGGAGAGTCCTAAGTCTTGAAATTTCATAATAATCGGCGGTAAAGGTACGATAATTTCCCGGTTCCTGCGCCGGAGGGGCGTATATTTCTTACCTTTACGCGACGATAATTCGCAAATATGAAACGAAGACTCCTGTTGGCGGCCTGTGCCGTCCTGATTTTTTGTGCGGGCGTCCGGGCGCAGGGTGCGACCGACCGGAAAATGCGCGACGCGGGATTGGTCGACGTGCTCGAAGTGGATTCCACGCTGCGCGTACGGCTGATGTACTCCACGGACGACAATTTCATGGGCCGCGACGTTTACGGCGACCTCGAACGGGCCTATCTGCTGCCGCACTTCGCCGCGAAGCTGGCGCACGCCCAGCGGTTGCTGCGTGAACGGCGTCCCGGGTGGCGGATGCTGGTCTGCGACGCGGCGCGTCCGATCAGCGTCCAGCGGTATATGTACAGCCTGGTCGAGGGGACTCCGAATCAGGTTTATGTGGCCGACGGCGCGCGCGGCGGGCGTCACAATTACGGCGTGGCGGTCGACGTGACGCTGTTCGACGCCGCGGGGCGCGAGGCCGACATGGGCACGGCGGTCGATTTTTTCGGCGAGGAGGCCCACACCGGAGGCGAGGCCGCGCTGGTCGCCGCGGGGAAGATCTCCGCCACGGCGGCCCGCAACCGCGAACTGCTCCGGTCGGTCATGCGCGGGGCGGGGCTGGTTCCCTACCGCCGCGAATGGTGGCACTACGAGGAGCCGATGCCGATGCCCGAGGTGCGCGAACGCTTCCGCCTGCTCGATTTTTGAGCTCCGAGCGCGGATGTTTGCGGAAAAAGTTGTAATTTTACCCGTTCAAAACGTTAATTCACGAATATGGATTCCAAACTCGTACTTTACAATACGCTCACCCGCCGCAAGGAGGAGTTCGAGCCCCTCGTTCCGGGCCGCGTGGGCATGTATGTCTGCGGTCCCACGGTTTACGGCGACCCGCACCTGGGCCACGCCCGGCCCGCCGTGACCTTCGACCTGCTGTTCCGTTACCTCAAAGCCGTCGGCTACAAGGTGCGCTACGTGCGCAACGTCACGGACGTGGGCCATCTGGAGCACGACGCCGACGAGGGTGAGGACAAGATCGCCAAGAAGGCCCGCCTCGAACAGCTCGAACCGATGGAGGTGGCGCACTACTACACGGAGCGTTACCACCGTGCGATGGAGGCCCTCAATGTCGAGACCCCCTCGATCGAGCCCTACGCCTCGGGCCACATCATCGAGCAGATCGAGTTCGTGAAGAAGATCCTCGCCGACGGCTATGCCTACGAGTCCAACGGGTCGGTCTACTTCGACGTGGAGAAGTACAACGCCAAATACAACTACGGCAAGTTGTCGGGCCGCAACCTCGACGACATCATCGCTAACACGCGCGAGCTGGACGGACAGTCGGACAAGCGCCATTCGTACGATTTCGCACTGTGGAAGAAGGCGGCGCCCGAGCATATCATGCGGTGGCCGTCGCCCTGGGGCGAGGGATTCCCGGGCTGGCACATGGAGTGCTCGGCGATGTCCACGCGCTACCTCGGGGAGCGTTTCGACATCCACGGCGGCGGCATGGACCTGATGTTCCCGCACCACGAGTGCGAGATCGCGCAGTCGACCGCCGCGCTGGGCCACGATTCGGCCCGCTACTGGGTGCACAACAACATGATTACGATTAACGGGCAGAAGATGGGCAAGTCGCTGGGCAACTTCATCACCCTCGAGGAGCTCTTCACCGGCAGCCACAAGCTGCTGGCGCAGGCTTATTCGCCCATGACCATCCGCTTCTTCGTGCTGCAGGCGCAGTACCGCTCGACGCTCGACTTCTCGAACGAGGCCCTGCAGGCCGCCGAGAAGGGGCTGGACCGTCTGATGAAGGGTATTGAGGCTTTGGGGAAAATCAAACCCGCCGACGCTTCGACGGTCAATCCCGCCGAGCTGGAGACCCGCTGTGCCGAGGCGATGGCCGACGACCTCAATTCGCCGATGGTCATTTCGGCGCTCTTCGACTGGGTGCGCATCATCAACCAGTTGGTCGACGGTTCGCAGACGATCACCGCCGCCGATCTCGAAACCCTTACGGCCACCGTCCGCCGCTATGCCTTCGACATTCTGGGCCTGCGTGACGAAAAGGCCGTCGGAGCCGCTTCGGGCCGGGATTACGTGACGCCGCTGGTCGAGATGCTGCTGGAGGAGCGCCTGAAAGCCCGCGCCGCGAAGGACTGGGCCGCTTCGGACCGCATCCGCGACGGGTTGGCCGCCGCCGGCATCCGCGTCAAAGACGGCAAGGAGGGCACGGACTGGGAGTTGGAATAGCCCCCACCTAAGAGGTGGGTTTCAGGGGCGACGGCAGGATTCCCCGTGTCGGGACCTGAATGGCGCTTCGACCCGCCCACCTAAGAGGCGGGATTTAGGGGCTGCGGCAGTACTTTGCATATCAGCACCTTATTTCCGCTCCCGTATGCCGCATTGAAAGATTCCGACTCGATGCCGGAGTCGTTAAGCGACGGACCGGCTAAAAGCGCGAGCGGAGGGGACGGTTTGCTTGCAAACCCGCGAATAGTCGCCCGGAGCCAGCGTTAGACGGTTTGTCGCAGGCAGAGGCATCCGTCGGAGAGTTTTTGGTACTTTTTTCGGAAAAAAGTACATGAAATTCCGTGTCTGAGACGCGGGAAAATGGAATAAATTTATGACAACAGAACTCAAATCGGCGGCTTTGGAGCTCGGGACCGAGCGCATCCGGAAGCTGCTCGTGCAATATGCCGTGCCGGCGATCATCGCCATGACGGCGTCGTCGCTCTACAACATGGTCGACAGTATCTTCATCGGCCACGGAGTAGGGCCGCTGGCCATTTCGGGCCTTGCGCTGACCTTCCCGTTGATGAACCTCGCCGCGGCTTTCGGTTCGCTGGTGGGCGTGGGCGCCGCGACGCTGATCTCGATGCGCCTGGGCCAGCGGGACTATGAAACGGCCCAGCGGGTGCTGGGCAACGTGCTGGTGCTCAATCTTATAATCGGTGTGTCGTTCGGCCTCGTGACATTGGCCTTCCTCGACCCGATTCTCTATTTTTTCGGGGCCAGCGAGGCCACGATCGGCTATGCCCGCGAGTATATGAAGATCATCCTGCTGGGCAATGTCGTTACCCACATGTATCTGGGTCTGAATGCTGTGCTGAGGGCTTCGGGACACCCCCGCAAGTCGATGTACGCCACGATCATCACGGTGGTCATCAATGCGATTCTCGACCCGGTCTTCATCTTCGGATTCGGCTGGGGCATCCGCGGTGCGGCTATCGCCACGGTGCTGGCGCAGGTTATCTCGCTCGTGTGGCAGTTCCGGATACTTTCCGACAAATCGGAATTGCTCCACTTCCGCCACGGCATCTACCGCCTGCGGAAAAAGATCGTACGCGACATGCTCGCTATCGGCATGTCGCCCTTTCTGATGAACCTCGCGGCGTGTTTCATCGTCATCCTCATCAACAAGGGACTGAAGGAGTACGGGGGCGACCTGACGATCGGCGCCTACGGCATCGTCAACCGGCTGGCGTTCTTCTTCGTGATGATCGTGCTGGGCGTCAACCAGGGCATGCAGCCCATTGCGGGTTATAACTTCGGCGCGAAGCAGTACGACCGCGTGATGCGCGTGCTGAAGCTGACGATCATCGGCGCCACGTGCGTCACCACGGCGGGATTCGTCATCGGCGAGTTCATGCCGCGGCTCGCCGTGGGAATGTTCACCTCCGACGAGGAGCTGATACGCCTTTCGGTTGAGGGCATGCGCATCGTCTTCTTCTGCTTCCCGATCATCGGGTTTCAGATGGTGGCCACGAACTTCTTCATGAGCGTCGGCATGGCCGGCAAGGCGATCTTCCTGTCGCTGTCGCGTCAGCTGTTGTTCCTGATGCCGGGGCTGATCTTCCTGCCCCGCATCTTCGATGTCTACACCGAGTGGAACGGCAGTTGGGGCGTGTGGTGCGCGATGCCGCTGTCGGACTTCCTGGCGTCGCTCGTGGCGTTCTTCATGCTGACTTACCAACTGCGGAAATTCCGGGCCATCGGTGCGGAAAACGCCGCCAAAGAGGGATAGGAATATGGAAAAATTCGTCATCAACATCGGCCGCCAGCTGGGCAGCGGCGGCAGGACCGTCGGGGAGATCATCGCCCGCCGGCTGGACATCCGCCTCTACGACAAGGAGCTGATAAACCTGGCTGCCCGGGAGAGCGGCATCTGTCCCGAGATATTCGAGAAGGCCGACGAAAAGGAGTCGCGCGGCATGCTTTCGACAATGATCGGCTACCTTCGCGCCCCGTTTGCGGGCGACGACGCGGGCATGACGAACATCCTGTCGAACGACGCGCTGTTCAAAATCCAGAGTGACGTGATCCGCAAGGTCGCCGCGGAGGAGCCGGCGGTTTTCGTGGGCCGCTGCGCCGACTACATCCTGCGCGAGAACCCGCGTTGCGTCAACGTCTTCATCACGGCCGACGACGAGGATCGCTGCCGCCGCATCTGTGCGCGGCAGGGCTGCACGCCAGCCGAGGCGCAAGACCTGATGGAGCGCGTGGACGCCCGCCGCGCCTCGTACTACAACTATTACAGTTCGCGGACGTGGGGCGTGGCTTCGACTTACCACCTCTGCGTGAATTCCTCGGTGCTGGGCGACAAGGGCACGGCCGGTTTCATCCTGGAATTCGCCGCACGAAAACTGCACGAAAAATTTTAAGCGATATGGTACTTGCCGAACAGATCAAAGAGATCGGACAGCGCCGGGAGGCGTTGGAACGCTGTCTCGACATCGAACAGAAGCGCATCGACCTGCGCAACGAGGAGGAGAAGACCCAGGAGCCGAATTTCTGGGACGAGCCCGACAAGGCGCGCGAGCAGCTGCGCAAGGTGGCGGCGATCAAAGCGTGGGTCGACGATTACGATGCCGTGCGCAAGGATGCCGAGGACCTCGCGCTGATGCCCGACTTCGTGAAGGAGGGGGTGGTGACCGAGGCCGAGATGGACGCCCATTATACCGCGACGCTCGAGAAGATCGAGGACCTCGAGATGCGCAACATGCTGCGCCGCGAGGAGGACAAGCTGGGGGCGATCCTCGACATCAATGCCGGGGCGGGCGGCACTGAAGCCCTCGACTGGGCGTCGATGCTGATGCGCATGTACACCCGCTGGGGCGAGGCCCACGGCTACAAGGTCAAAGTGCTGGACTACCAGGCCGGCGACGAGGTGGGGGTGAAATCCTGCACGATGGAGTTCGAGGGCGAGTACGCCTACGGTTATCTCAAAAGCGAGAACGGCGTGCACCGCATGGTGCGCCTTTCGCCGTTCAACGCCAACAACAAGCGGCAGACGACTTTTGCGTCGGTCTTCGTTTCTCCCGCCGTGGACGATACGATCGAGATCACGGTCAATCCGTCGGATATCGAGTGGGACACCTACCGGGCGTCGGGCGCCGGAGGCCAGAATGTCAACAAGGTCGAGACGGCGGTGCGCCTGCGCTACCACGGCAAGGACGCCGATACGGGTGAACCCGTGGAGTTCCTGATCGAGAACATGGAGACCCGTTCGCAGCTGATGAACCGCGAGAACGCCATGCGCATCCTCAAATCGAAACTCTACCAGCGCGAGCTGGACAAGCGCATGGCGACGCAGCAGGCGTTGGAGGCTTCGAAGAAAAAGATCGAGTGGGGTTCGCAAATCCGCTCCTACGTTTTCGACGACCGCCGTGTGAAGGACCACCGCACGGGCGTTCAGACCTCGGCCGTCGAGGCGGTGATGGACGGCGACCTGGACCAGTTCATCAAAGGATATTTAATGGAGTTCGGTGCGCAGGCTTAGCGTCATATCGTTGTTGGCGGTGCTTTTGCCGTCGGCCCTTTCAGCCCGGGTGCTGGTCGGCATGACCGACACGGCGGCCTATTTCCCGCTGCTCCGGGGACAGCGCGTGGCCGTGCTGGCCAACCAGACCTCCGTGGCGGAGATGCCCGGAGCCGCAGGGGCCGATGCTGCCGGGCGGGTGCATCTGGTCGATCTGCTGCACGGCGAAGGGTTCGATGTGGCCGCCATCTTTTCGCCCGAGCACGGGTTTCGCGGTACGGCGGACGCCGGGGAGCATGTCAAAAGTTCGGTCGACACGCGGACTGGCATTCCCATCCGCTCGCTCTACGATGGCAACACGAAACGGCCCTCCGACGAGGCGATGCGTTCGTTCGACGTGCTGGTCGTGGATATGCAGGACGTGGGATTGCGCTTCTATACCTATTATATCTCGATGCTGCGGATGATGGACGCCTGCGCCGATTTCGGCCGCCGGGTCGTGGTTCTCGACCGTCCCAACCCCAACGGGCACATCATCGACGGTCCCGTGCTGGACATGAAATACCGGTCGGGCGTCGGGGCGATTCCCGTTCCCGTGCTCCACGGTCTGACAATGGGTGAGATCGCCCGCATGGCCGCCGGGGAGGGTTGGGCGAAGAAATGCGCCCTGACCGTCGTGAAGTGCCGCAACTACACCCATGCAACCGAATACCTCCTGCCCGTGGCTCCGTCGCCCAACCTGCCGACCGCGCGTGCCGTGTATCTTTATGCCGCGCTGTGCCCCTTCGAGGGCACCGTCGTCAGCCTCGGCCGCGGAACCGACAAGCCGTTCGAGATGTACGGACATCCGGACATGACCGGGCGCGCCTTTACGTTTACACCCCGTCCGACGGCCGGGGCCAAGCATCCGCCGCTCGAAGGACGGCTGTGCCGGGGCGTCGATCTGAGCGGCATGCCGCTCGCCGAGGCCCGTGACGTTGGGTTTTCGCTGAAGTACGTGATGGACGCCTGTGCGGACCTGGGGATGGGGGACAAGTTCTTTACGCCGATGTTCGAAAAGCTGGTCGGCGTGGAGTGGGTGCGTGAGATGATCCTCGCCGGAGCCCCGGAGGAGGAGATACGCGCCCGTTGGGCCGACGATGTGGAACGCTACCGCGAAAAGCGGATGCAGTACTTGCTTTACGAATAGAACGATGGGGTTTCCCGTCATTGCGGGGAGCCGCAGGCGACGCGGCAATCTGAAGAAACCGTAGAATCGGCCATGGAGAGCAGCTATGTATATATATTGACCAATAAACTGCATACGGTGCTGTATGTCGGCGTTACGACCTCGTTATCCCGGCGGATGAAAGAGCATGCCGCCGGTCAGTCTGCATTCACGCGCCGCTACAACGTCCATAAGTTGATTTACGTCGAGGGGTATCGGGACGTTCGGGATGCAATCGCCCGGGAGAAACAAATCAAAAGTTGGAGCCGGAAACGGAAGATGGAGTTGGTTGACTCTCGAAATTCGTTGTGGAAAGATTTGTCGGACGGAATCGTCTGATTTCCGCTGTGCCGTAACGTTTCAGCCGGGGATGTCATTCCGAGCGAACGGGAGTGAGCGTGGGAATCTGGTGGGTGCGTTGTGAGATTATAACTTCCAATCGGATTGCCGCGTCGCCTGCGGCTCCTCGCAATGACGTAAAAGAGCGTTCCGTGTCATTCCGAGCGAATGGGAGTGAGCGTGGGAATCTGCTGGATACGCGTTGTAAGGTCCTGGTCTTCTATCGGATTGTCGCGTCGGACTAAAGTCCTCCTCGCAATGACGGAAAAGCGCCCCGTTTCCGGGGCGCTTTTCCTTTTTTCTTAATATACCTCCGCGATGCGGTCCGCTTCGGTGATCTCCCGCAAGACCCGGCAGGGCGATCCCACGGCGATCACCCCCGCGGGGATGTCGCGCGTGACGACGCTCCCGGCGCCGATCACCGCGTTGTCGCCGATCGTCACGCCCTGCATCACCACCGTATTGCCCCCGATCCAGACGTTGTTGCCGATGGTAATGGGCCGCGAACGCATGATGCCTGCGTTGCGCTGGTCGGGCAGGAGGGCATGGCTGACGGTGTAGAGCCCCACGTTGGGACCGATGAACACGTGGTCGCCGATCGTCACCGGAGCTTCGTCGAGGATCGTCAGGTTGAAATTGCCGACGAAATGGTCGCCGACCGAGATCTGCTCCCCGAAATCGCAGTGGAACGGGCTGTGGATGGTGAATTCCCGGCCGATGCGCCCGAACAGCCGGCGGATGATCGCCTCGCGCTCCTCGCGGCGGCTGGGCGGCAGCCGGTTGAGTTCGAAGACCAGTTCTTCGGTCCGCCGCAGGGCTTCGCCGATCTGCGGCGTTATGGCGTAAAGCCAGAGCCCCGCCTTCATTTTTTCAAGATCGTCCATAGCTGTCGTTTAAACCGAAAGCACACCCTGCGGCCGAGACTGCGGGGTGTGCTTTTTGCGGATATTCCGTTCGTTACTCCGAAACGATCGCTTCGCTCGGGCAAACGCCTGCGCAGGTGCCGCAGTCGATGCACTTGTCGGCGTCAATGACATAGATGTCGCCGGCCGAAATAGCCTCCGTGGGGCACTCGCCGATGCAGGTGCCGCATGCAACGCAGGAGTCGGTAATTTTGTAAGCCATTGTTTTGAAAAATTTATTTGTTAGTATGTGTGAGTGCAAATATAAAAACTTATTTGATAAAATCAAAACCCGTGTAGGGAACCAGCACTTCGGGGATGCGGATGCCTTCGGGGGTCTGGAAATTCTCCAGCAGCGCCGCCACGATGCGCGGCAGGGCCAGTGAGGAGCCGTTCAAAGTGTGTGCCAGCTGGATTTTCTTCTCCTCGTCGCGGTAGCGGAGTTTGAGGCGGTTGGCCTGGAACGACTCGAAGTTCGACACCGACGACACCTCCAGCCAGCGTTTCTGGGCTTCGGAGTAGACCTCGAAATCGTAGGTTAGCGCCGAAGTGAACGACATGTCGCCGCCGCACAGCCGCAGGATGCGGTAGGGGAGGCCGAGCGATTTGACGATCCCTTCGACATGGGCCACCATGCCGTCGAGCGCCTCGTAGGACTTTTCCGGCAGCGACAGCTGCACGATCTCGACTTTGTCGAACTGGTGCAGGCGGTTCAGGCCGCGCACGTCCTTGCCGTAGGACCCGGCCTCACGGCGGAAGCAGGGGGTGTAGGCGGTCATCTTCACCGGGAAATCGGCCGCTTCGAGAATCACGTCGCGGTAGATGTTCGTCACGGGAACCTCGGCCGTGGGCACCAGGTAGAAGTTGTCCGCCGTGGCGTGGTACATCTGGCCCTCCTTGTCGGGAAGCTGTCCCGTACCGAAGCCCGAAGCCTCGTTGACCATCACGGGCGGCTCGACCTCGAGGTAGCCGGCTCGGGTGTTGCAGTCGAGGAAATAGTTGATCAGCGCGCGCTGGAGCCGTGCGCCCTGTCCTTTGTAGACGGGGAATCCGGCGCCGGTGAGCTTCACGCCCAGGTCGAAGTCGATGATGTCGTATTTGCGGGCCAGCTCCCAGTGGGGCAGCGGGTTTTCGGGAAGCGTCGTGTAGTTCTCCTCGAGTTTCACCACGAGGTTGTCCTCGGCGGTTTTGCCTTCGGGGACGATCTCGGCGGGGAAGTTCGGCAGCGAGACGATGGCGGCCTGCAACTCCTGCCGGACGTCGTTCAGCTCGGCCTCGAGGCGCGAGGATTTCTCTTTGAGGTCGGCCACGAAGCGTTTGCGCTCCTCGGCCTCTTCGCGGCGGCCCTGGCCCATCAGCGCGCCGATCTCCTTGGCGGCCTTGTTCTGGGCGGCCAGCGTGTTGTCCAGATCGAGCTGGACGGCTTTGCGGCGGTCGTCGAAATCAATGATCTTCTCGATGACGGGCGCGGCGTCCACGCCCTTCTTGGCCAGACGGCGGACGGCAGCCTCTTTGTCATCGCGGATTTGCTTTATCGTGAGCATACTATCGGGTGATTTTTGTGTTTTCGCGTTACAGGTGGCAAAATTACAAAACAATTCCTAAAATTGTCTTATTTTTGTGCAAAATTCCGTATTCGTGAAAACCGTCGAATTATTGGCCCCCGCCAAAGATTATGCCTCCGCCGTGGCCGCCGTGGACTACGGCGCCGACGCCGTCTATATCGGCGGAGCGAAGTTCGGGGCCCGGCAGGCCGCGGGCAACCCGGCGGAGGAGATCGCCCGCGTCGCTGAATACGCCCACCGCTACGGCGTAAGGGTCCATGCCACGCTCAATACGCTGGTATGGGACGACGAACTGGAGGAGGCCGAACGGCAGGCCCGCGAGCTGATCGCCGCGGGCGTCGACGCGCTGATCGTGCAGGACATGGCCCTGCGGCGGATGTCGCTGCCCGTCGAACTGCACGCCTCGACGCAGGTCTGCAACTCGACGCCCGAGGGGGCGCGCTTTCTGGGCGAGGCGGGGTTCGCCCGGGTGATCCTGGAACGGAACCTGTCGCTGGACGAAATCCGGGCGATCTGTTCGGCCACGACGGCCGAAGTCGAATGTTTCGTCCACGGGGCGATCTGCGTGGGCTTCAGCGGCCGTTGTTTCCTTTCGCGGTCGATGTCCGGGCGCAGCGGCAACCGGGGCGCATGCAGCCAGCCCTGCCGGCTGGCGTGGGACCTCACCGACGGAAAAGGACGCACGTACATCGCCGGCAAGCACCTGCTGTCGGTGCGCGACATGAACCTGTCGCACCGCATCGGTGATTTGCTGGATGCGGGCGTCACCTCTTTCAAAATCGAAGGGCGTCTGAAAGACACCAATTACATCAAAAACGTCGTGGCTTATTACCGCCGGGCGGTGGACGAGGCGCTGGCCGTGCGGCCGGGATTCGTGCGGTCGTCCGTCGGCGAGAGCGTTCCGGATTTTACGCCCGATCCGTCGAAGAGTTTTACGCGCGGGGAATCCGAATACTTTTTTGCCGGAAAGCGTTCCGGGGTGGCGTCGTTCGACACCCCGAAGGCCGTCGGCGAGTATGTGGGGCGCGTGGCGAAGGTTTTCGGGAGCGGGTTCGTACTCTCCGGAGAGGCTGAACTGGCTCCGGGCGACGGCATCTGCTTCATCTCGCCCCGCGGGGTGGCCGGAACCAATGTCAATGCCGCCGAGGTGCGCCGCATCACTCCCAACCGCATGGAGGGGATCGTCGTCGGGGCGGAGGTTTACCGCAATTCCGACCGGCTGTTCAACCTCCGGCTGGAGCGCAGCCGTACGCGGCGGGTGATTCCCGTCACGGCCGTTGCGGAAGCTTCGGCGGAGGGTTTTGCGATAACCTACACCGACTGCGAGGGCGTCACGGCTTCGGTCGGGCGCACCGTGCCGCTCGATGCGGCGAAGAATCCCGGCGCCAACGCCTCGGCGCTGCGGGTGCAGGCGATGAAATCGGGCGATACGATCTTCACGGTGAGGGACGTTGAGGTGCGGGGCGCGGAGTGGTTCGTGCCGGCGTCGCTGGCCGCCGAGGTGCGCCGCGAGGCGTTTTCCGCATTGGACGGGGCGCGCCGGAACAGGACGTTGGAGCACCGCATCCTGCCCGAAAATCCGGCGGCGCGGTATCCCTCGGAAGAGTTGACAGCCGAGGAGAACGTCACCAACCGGCTGGCCGGGGCGTTCTACCGCGACCACGGGGTAGTGCGCATCGAGCGGGGGCTGGACCTCGCGCCGACGACCGCCGGGCGTCGGGTGATGCGTTCGGCCTACTGCATCCGCCGCGAGATCGGCGAATGTCTCCGTGAGCGTCCGCGGCTGCGCGGCGACCTCTATCTGGAGCACGGCGCGCATCGTTACCGGCTGGAATTCGACTGCGCGGCATGCGAAATGTCATTAATTGATTGCACGAAAAATCTGAAATAATGCAGGAGCAGCTGACACCCGATTTCGGGGATTACGAACTGATCGACACGGGCGATTTCGAGAAACTGGAGCGTTTCGGGCGCTATGTGACGCGCCGTCCCGAGCCGCAGGCCATCTGGCGGCGGACGCTTTCCGAAGAGGAGTGGCGCCGCACGGCCGATGCCGCGTTCCTGCGCGACGCCCGCAGCGACGAGCGCGGCGAATGGCGTCTTGCGCCCAAGACCCCCGACCGCTGGACAGTGGAGTATGCTTACCGGGAGATGCGGCTGCGCATGCGGCTGGGGCTCACGTCGTTCAAACACGTGGGCATCTTCCCCGAGCAGGCCGCCAACTGGAACTTCATTTACGACGAGTGCCGGGCGCTGGCCGGGGATTCGGGCGGCGCGAAGGTGCTGAACCTCTTCGCCTATACGGGCGGCGCGACGCTGGCGGCCCGCGCCGCCGGGGCCGAGGTGACGCATGTCGATTCGGTGAAGCAGGTGGTGACGTGGGCGCGCGGGAATATGGAGCAGAGCGGCCTGGAGGGCGTGCGGTGGATTGTCGAGGATGCGCTGAAATTCGTGCAGCGCGAGGTGCGCCGCGGTAGCCGTTACCGGGGCATTATCCTCGATCCTCCGGCTTACGGGCGCGGGGCCAACGGCGAAAAGTGGGTGTTGGAGGACAACATCTGCGAGATGCTGGCGTGCTGTGCGCAACTGCTGGAGCCGGAAAACGCCTTCCTCGTGCTGAATCTCTATTCGATGGGACTCTCCTCGACGCTGGCCCGCACCGCCGTCAGGCAGGCGTTCGGGGCTCCGCGCACGGAGCAGTGGGGCGAACTCTGTTTCTCCGACCGGGCCGGCAAAGAGCTGCCGCTCGGGACCTATTACCGCTTTACGCGATAGGCGCCTTTTGACATTGGATTAAAACGCAAGATATGAGTATTCTGACCCTGGTATTCGGACTTCTGAGCGGCTGTTTCCTCTCCGTGCTGGTGGGGATCATCGGCAGCCGCCGGCGCATCGGCTTCGGCTGGGCGTTTCTTCTGAGCGTGATCTTCACGCCGCTGGTGGGGCTCGTCGTCGCCCTGCTCACCGATCCGCTGCCGGGCGGCGACCAGCGGTGGGGGTGCATCGGGACCTTCGTCGCCGTGCTGGGCATGCTGTTCCTCGCGGCGTTCCTGCTCCTGCTGTTGACGGGCGGAACCATGCTGCTGGCGCTGTGAATCCGGAATCCGCCTCCATCCCCCTGCACAAGGCGGCCCAGCGTTCCGATTTCGGGATATTCGTCAAGGAGATCGCTTCCCGGCCGGCGGGAGAGCCTGTTGGGTATGCCCACCGCGACGACTACTATGTGTTCGGGCTGGTGACCGGCGGAAGCTGCCGTGTCGGCATCGACTTCAGGGAGTATCGGCTTTCGGAGGGCGACGTCGTGGCTGTCCGGCCGGGACAGGTCCACCGCATTGCGGATGCCGGCGACGCCGAGGCGCTGCTCCTCTTTGCGGACGCTGCGCTCGTCGATCCCCCGAATAAGCAGGTGCTCGCCGAATATGCGCTGTGTCCGGCTCCCTGCCGTACCGCCGGGGCGCAGCGGGACGAACTGAAACGGTTGTTTGCAATGATTCTCCGCAGGATGGACAGCCTGGAGAACGACGATTCGAAACGCATCGTGCGGTATCTGTCGGATGCGCTGATGGGGATGGTGACGGAGATCCTGCGGAGTGCGGTCGGCCGATTGCCCGGAAACCGGCGGCATGTGGAAATCGTGCTGGCATTCAGGGAACTGCTGGCGGAAGACGACCGGATCGTCCGGAATCCGGCCCACTATGCGGCGGCGCTGCATATCTCCCCGGTTTATCTGAACGAGGTGGTGAAAAACGTGACCGGGGAGAGTGTCGGCAGGTACATCCGGAACGAAATCGTGTTGCGCGCGAAGCGTATGCTGGTCTATACGACGCGCAACATCGGGGAGATAGCCTGCAAACTGGGCTTCGACGATTATGCCTATTTCACCCGCCTGTTCACGAAGCAGACAGGACTGAATCCCACCGCCTATCGGAAAAAATACCTCGAATAGTCCAATTCCCGCCTCGTGGCGTCCATTGTCCCTTTGCCCGGCAAGCCGTTATTTTGCAACTAAAAAAACGATGAACGAAAAACGGTTTGTATTCCTTGTGGATTCAGTATTGGTGCTTCTTTTTGCGCTGACGGTATATACGGGTTTGGAACTGCATGTCGCCGGGCACGGCGCGGACCATGAGGCATGGCACGACTGGGCGGTGTTCCACACGCTCGTCGGTCTGCAGTTTACGGTGTTCGGAGCCATACACGTCAGGGATCATTGGGGGTGGTATAAAGGTCTGTGGGCGAAAGGCCCGAAGGGCAGGAGCCGGATCGTATTGGCGCTGTCGGCCGTATGCGTTCCGCTGCTTGTTACGGCGGTGCTGTTATTGTGCTGCGTGGAGGGACCCGGCACGCCGGTCGGGCTGTGCCATTACGTTGCGGGACTTGTCGCGGGAATCCTGGGAACATTGCATATGCTGACGCGGGCCCGACGTTTGTACGGCGGACTGATGGCGCACGTCAGAACACGTAATAGATGAGTATTCCCGCCGCGGCCGAGAGGACGATCAGCAGGATGGGGTTGACCTTGCGCCACGACCCTGCGAAGACTCCGCCGAACAGCACCCAGCTCCAGGCGTCGATGAAATTCTGGTCGCCGGGGGCGTCGCTGTGGGGGAAGATCAGCAGCAGGGCCGCCGCGGCGATCATGCCGATCACCGCCGGGCGCATGCCCCGCATGGCTCCCTCGACCAGCCTGTTGTGTTTGAGGCGCATGAAGAAGCGCGCCACGAGGATCATCAGCGTGAGCGACGGCAGGCAGACGGCGAAGGTGGCGATCACCGAACCGAGGATGCCGCACCAGAGGTGTCCGGTCTGGATTCCGACGCTGTAACCCACGTAGGTCGCCGAGTTGATGGCGATGGGGCCGGGGGTGATCTGCGACACGGCGACGATGTCGGCGAACTGGGCGTTGGTCATCCACTGGTGCTGTACGACCACCTCGTTCTGGATCAGCGACAGCATGGCGTAGCCTCCGCCGAACCCGAAGAAGCCTATCTTAAGGTATGATATGAAGAGTTGCCAGAGTATCATTGCTTTCCTTTCCTTTTAACGATTGCGAGTTCCCATGCGATGCCCAGCAGGGCGGCGATGACGAGCACCCAGATCGGCGACAGTCCCACTCCCCAGACTGCGAGGGCCGCCACGGCGATGACCCCGAACATCGTCCAGTGCATGCCCCGGGCCAGCGAGATGACCGGACCGATGATGAGGGCCACGACAGCCGGGCGCATGCCTTTGAAAGCGGCGTCGACGACCGGGTTCTGGCGGATGTCGGCGAAAAAGAGCGCGATGGCCAGGATGATGACGAACGACGGCAGCACGGCGCCCAGCAGGGCCGCCACGGCGCCGCCGAAGCCGCGGACCTTGTAGCCCACGAACACCGAGGTGTTGACGGCGATCGGTCCCGGGACCGACTGCGCGAGGGTCAGCAGGTCGAGGAACTCCTTCTGCTCGATCCACTTGCGTTTGGCGATGAGCTCCCGCTCGATCAGCGGAAGCATGGCGTAGCCGCCGCCGAAGGTGAAGAGCCCGATTTTGAAGAATGACAGGAAGATGGTATGGAGGCGTTGCAAGTTATTCAGGTTTTATATTTTTTTTAACATTCGCAGTCTTTTTGGTGGCAAAAGTACCAAAACCACCGGCTTAAGAAGCCGGTTTTAGCGGCTGCGGCAGGATTTTGCACGTCAAAGCCCGTTTCCCGCTTCCGCCGCTCATAAGTCCCGCCTTTTAGGCGGGTTTACGACCGAGGCCATGACCGTTGCCACGAGGGCCGCCGTTTCGGTGCGGAGACGCTGGGTGCCGAGTGTGATCTCTTCGAACCCGTTGGCGAGGGCGAAGTCGATCTCCTCGGGCGAGAAATCCCCTTCGGGGCCGATGAAGACCGCGGCCGCTTCGCCTGCGCGGAGCGTGTCGGGCAGGTAGGCCTTGCCTTCGGGCGACCGGGCCGGGGCGCAGTGGGCGATGAAACGCCGTCCCTCGAAGGGCCGCAGCACCGCCTCGCGGAAGGGCGTGAGGGGCAGCAGCGTCGGGCGGTAGGCCTTCAGCGATTGTTTCATCGCCGCGGTGATGACCTTCTCACCCCGCAGGGGTTTGAAGACGTGCCGTTCGCTGTGGGCCGTGTCGAGGGGCAGGAACTCCGTGACGCCGACCTCGGTGGCCTTTTCGAGCAGCCACTCGAAGCGGTCGGGGTTTTTCGTCGGCGCGACGGCGACGGTCAGCGCATAGGGCATTTTTTCGAACCCCTCTTCGGTGCTGACAACCCGCACCGTACAGCGTTTGGGGTTGTCGTCGGTGATCTCGCAGCAAAATAAATTGCCCCGTCCGTCAGTTATATGGATGCGCCCGCCGCTCCGCAGACGCAGGACGCGGACACAGTGTTTCGACTCCTCCTCGCCCAAAGTGTGCAGGGGCGGCATGATGTCCGGTGCGTAAAATAGTTGCATGATCGGAGGCGTTATTTATGGAATTTTATTGTAACTTTGTAAATAATATGCGGCAAAGTTACTAAAATAACACGACAGCATGAAACGTATTACCGCTTTCTTAACACTTTTTCTGGTCATGGCACTCGCCTCCTGCAAGTCTGATAAAAACGTGGGCGAAAATCCCTTTTTCGCCGAATGGAACACGCCCTACGGGGTTCCGCCTTTCGACAGGATGACTCCCGCGCATTTCCTGCCCGCCCTGGAACGCGGCATGTCGCTGCACGATGCCGAGATCGACGCCATCACGTCGGACAACGACGCGCCGACGTTCGAGAACGTCATCCTGGCCTATGACGATTCGGGACAGATGCTCGCGCAGACGGAACTGATCTTCGGGATGCTCTGCGCTGCGGAGAATACCGCCGAGATGCAGGCCTTGCAGGAGCAGGTGATGCCCATGCTGGCGGCGCATGCCGACAAGATACTCCTGAACGAAAAGCTCTTCGAGCGGGTGAAGGCCGTCTATGACCGGCGCGCCGCGCTGGAACTCGACGCAGACCAGAGCCGTCTGCTGGAGAAGACCTACCGCGGGTTCGTGCGTGCCGGAGCGCTGCTCGACGCCGAACAGAAAGCCCGTCTGAAGGCCATCAACGGGGAGTTGTCGCTGGCGTCGGTGAAATTCGGGCAGAATATCCTCGCCGAGAACAACAACTATACGCTGATGCTCGAGTCGTCCGACCTGGACGGCATTTCGGCCAATGTCCGCGACCAGGCCCGCGAGAAGGCCGAGGCGATGGGCAAGAAAGGCAAGTATGCCTTTACGCTGCACAAACCCAGCCTGATCCCGTTTCTGACCTACTCCCAGAAACGCGAACTGCGCGAGGAGATTTACAAGGCGTATCTCAACCGCTGCAACAACGGCGACGAGTATGACAACAAGCAGTTGATAAACGACTTCATCCGCCTGCGCACGGAAAAGGCTCATTTGCTGGGCTATCCGTCGTATGCCGACTACGTGGTGGACGACGAGATGGCCGGGACGACCGACGCCGTCTACAAACTGCTGAACGAGATATGGACGCCTGCGCTGGAGAGCGCCAAGGGCGAGCTGGCCGAGATGGAGGAGCTTTTCAAAAAGGACCACCCCGACGGGGAGTTCGCTTCGTGGGACTGGTGGTACTATGCCGAGAAGGTCCGCAAGCAGAAATACCAGCTCGAAGAGGAGCAGTTGCGTCCCTATTTCTCGCTGGAGAACGTGCAGAGCGGCATCTTCTTCCTGGCGAACCGTCTGTACGGCATCACGTTCCGCCCCATTGTCGTGCCGCTGTACCACCCCGATGCCATTGCCTACGAGGTGCTCGACGCCGACGAGTCGCATCTGGGCGTGCTCTACTTCGACTACTTCCCGCGCGACGGCAAGAGCCAGGGCGCGTGGTGCGGCAACTATGTGGAGCAGACCTACAAGGACGGCAGGCGCGTGGCGCCCGTGGTGTCGATCGTCTGCAACTTCACCCGTCCCACGTCGAGCGCCCCCGCACTGCTGACGCTCGACGAGACCGAAACGCTGTTCCACGAGTTCGGACATGCGCTCCATTTCCTGTTTCACGACGTGAAATACCGCGGATTGACGGAGGTAGAGGGCGATTTCGTGGAGCTGCCCTCGCAGCTGATGGAGAACTGGGCTTTCGATCCCGAGGTGCTGAAACAATACGCCGTGCACTACCGTTCGAACGAGGTGATTCCGGCGTACCTGGTCGAGAAACTGCGCCGCAGCGAGCTGTTCAACCAGGGATTCATGACCACCGAGCTGATCGCAGCGGCGCTCTCGGACATGGACATCCACTCGATCTCCGAATACGAGCCGTTCGACCCGATGGAGTTCGAACGCAAGGCCCTGACCGAAAAACGCGGGCTGATTCCGCAGATCGAGCCCCGTTACCGCTATCCCTATTTCTCGCACATCTTCGACGGCGGCTATTCCGCGGGTTACTATTTCTACACGTGGGCCGAGGTGCTGGACAAGGATGTCTTCGAAGCCTTCCGCGAGAGCGGCGACCTTTTCAACAAGCGGATCGCCGATGATTTCCGCCGCAAGATCCTCGCCCGCGGCGGTTCGGAGGACGGTATGGCCATGTACCGCGACTTCCGCGGCAAGGACCCCGACAAGCGGGCGATGCTCCGCAGCCGGGGGTTGTGGAACGAACCCGAACCGGTCGATTCGCTGGCCGGCTCGCCTGAGCCTGCCGAAGGCTTCCGCGTAAAGGCTGTTCCCGAAAACTGACCGGACGAAACCCATTCAGAAAGAAACCGCAAACCGAAATAAAAAATGAAAAAAGTACTGTTTATTATGGCTGTTTCCGCTATGGCGGCAGGCTGTGCCGACAATTCGATTCCCAAAGCACAGTTGCCCGAACTCGATATGTCGAACCCCCTTCTCGCGGCGTGGGACACGCCCCACGAGACCCCGCCGTTCTCCGAGATAAAGCTCGCGGACTATGAGCCGGCGTTCGACGCCGCAATCGCCTGCTCGCGCGCCGAGGTGGAGGCGATCGTCAAAAACCCCAAGAAACCGACCTTCGGCAATACGATCGTGGCGCTGGAGCGTCAGGGCGAGCTGCTGAACCGCATCTCGGGGCTCTTCTTCAACCTGCTCGAAGCCGATTCGTCGGACGAGATGCAGGAGATCGCACAGCGCGTGCAGCCCAAGTTGACGGAGCTGTCGAACGACATTTCGCTCGACCCCGAGCTGTTCGCCCGTGTGAAATACGTTTACGAACATCCGGGACGCCTCAAAAAAGAGGATAAGAAACTATTGGAGGACACCTACAAAGGATTCGCCCGCAGCGGCGCGGCTTTGTCCGACGCCGACAAGGAGCTCTACCGCCAGTACTCCTCCGAACTGTCGGCGCTGACGCTTCAGTTCGGGCAGAACGCCCTCGCGGCGACCAACGCCTTTACGCTCAACATTACCGATCCGAAAGTGGTGGCCGAGCTGCCGGCGTTCGTGAAGGAGGGTATGGCCGCCGAGGCCAAGGCCCGCGGCGAGAAGGGCTGGACGGTGACGCTTCAGTATCCCAGCTACCTCCCGTTCATGACCTATTCGTCAAACCGCGCCCTGAAAGAGAAACTCTGGCGGGCCAGCGGCTCCAAGGCGCTGGGCGGCGAATTCGACAATACGGAGATCGTGAAGAAGATCGTCAATACGCGTTTGAAGATGGCCAACCTGCTGGGTTACAAGTGCTATGCCGATTACGTGCTCGAAAACCGCATGGCCGAGAACACGAAGACCGTCAACGACTTCCTCGCCGAACTGCTCGCCGAGACCAAGAGCTATGCCGACGCCGACTACCGCATGGTCGCCGACTATGCCGCGTCGCTCGGCTTCAAGGGCGAGCTGATGCCCTGGGACTGGGCCTATTACACCGAGAAATACAAGGATGAGAAATACGCCCTGAACGACGAGTTGGTGAAACCCTACCTGAAGCTCGAAAACGTGAAGAAAGGCGTCTTCATGCTGGCCAACAAACTCTACGGACTGAACTTCACGCCCAACGGGAAGATCGCGGTCTACCATCCCGACGTGACGGCCTACGACGTGACGGATGCCGACGGCCGTTTCATGGCGGTGCTTTACCTCGATTTCTTCCCCCGTGCCTCGAAGCGTTCGGGGGCGTGGATGACCGAGTTCCGCGGCACGAAAATCGAGGACGGCGTGGAGACCCGTCCGCTGGTGTCGCTGGTGATGAATTTCACCAAGCCCACCGAGACGACGCCTTCGCTGCTGACTTTCGACGAGATGGAGACCTTCCTCCACGAGTTCGGACATGCCCTCCACGGCATGCTGGGCGAGGGCAAATACGAGTCGCTGACCGGTACGAGCGTCTACCGCGATTTCGTGGAGCTGCCCTCGCAGATCATGGAGAACTGGGCCACCGAGAAGGAGTTTCTCGACCTGTGGGCCGTGCATTACGAGACCGGCGAGCCGATTCCTGCCGAGATCGTGGACCGCATCGTCGCTGCACAGAATTATCTGGCGGCCTACGCCAACGTGCGTCAGCTCTCGTTCGGCATGACCGACATGGCCTGGCATACGCTCACCGAGCCGTTTGACGGCGACGTGGAGCAGTTCGAGGTGGCTTCGATGGCCCCGACGCAGGTGATGCCCGTCATTGCGGGGACCGCGATGGCGCCCTCGTTCGGACACATCTTCTCGGGTGGATACGCTGCGGGCTATTACGGCTACAAGTGGGCCGAGGTGCTCGAGGCCGACGCCTTCTCGCTGTTCAAAGAGAAGGGTATTTTCAGCCGCGAGGTGGCTTCGTCGTTCCGCGACAACATCCTCTCGAAAGGAGGCACGGAGCATCCGATGAAACTCTACGAGCAGTTCCGCGGCCATAAGCCCGAAACCAAGGCGCTGATCGAGAAAATGGGGCTCGGAAAATAACCCTCCGGCTTCGTTCATAAAGGAAGGAGAACCCGACGGGTTCTCCTTCCTTTTTGTATCGAAGTGTCCGGAATTGTTATTTTTCTGCGTTTTTTTTGTATATTTGTCCCTGGGACAGAGAATTATTTTACGACAAGACTATGACAGAATTATCGAATACAGCGTTGATTCGGGCGATTCATGCCCATACGCCGCCGGATTCGACGCCGGCGTCGGTGCTGATGGATGTACTCAATATCGGTCGCGAGGCCGCATATCGCCGCATGCGCGGCGAAGTGCGGTTCACTTTCGGCGAGGCCAGTGCGCTGAGCGCGCACCTGCGTTTCTCGCTGGACGGCGTCACGGGCTCCTCCGTCGGGGGAAATGCCCTTTTCAGCCTGGCGTTCACCGAATTCGACGCTTCGCTCGACCTCTACAACGGGATTCTCGAGCAGAACATCCGCTTTTTCCGCGAAATAGCGTCAGACCCCACGGCGGTTTTCGCGTCGGCGGTCAACTCCATTCCGGCCGAATATTACCTCAAATATGAGAATCTGACGCGCTTCAAACTCTTCAAATCGCTTTACCAGCACGAGATGGGCGATGTGTCGGTGCCGACGTTCGAGGAGCTGCAACTCTCCGCTTCGCTGCGCCGCAATGCCCTGGAATATGTGCAGAGCGTCCAACTGGTGCCCCAGTCTCACGTCATTTTCGACGGTAGCGCGTTCATGCACTGGGTCAATGCCATCCGGGCGTTCCGGGCGATGCACCTGATTTCGGACCAGAGCGTGGCCCTGCTGAAGGAGGAGTTGTTCGAACTGGTCAAAGATTCTGAAAAGATGGCCGGCGAGGGCGAATACGAAAACGGCAACAGGGTCAATTTCTACCTCTCGGAGGTGGATCTGGAGGCGTCGTATGCCTATATCTCGTCGGAGCGTTACAAGGTGGCGGGAATCGCGCTCTTTTCGCTCAATTCCATGCATACGTTCGATCCGATGATGTACGAGTATGTGAAGAAATGGGTCCGCAACCAGCGGCGCTTCGCCTCGCTGATCTCCGGGACCGGGGAGTTGTCCCGCATCCACCACTTCAAACGCCAGCGGGAGATTCTCGGCCGGTTGGAGTAGCGTGCGGCGGCAAAAAAAAGAACGGGGAGAGTTTCCCAACTCTCCCCGCTGAAGCTTTCCGGATTGATGAACAATGGTTGCGTCAATATTCGGCAATCCTTTCAACTTCTGTGGGCGTCACTCCATGCAAATGAATTCTTCATAGCTCCTTTCGAAACTTGATACAAACATACAGCCTCCGGGAGCTAAAATCAAGGCGATAATTGAAAAAACGGCATTTTTAAATCTTCTGATTTCGTGTATGCTGCGACCGTACGGAGTATTTGTTACGCATTGCGTGTATATAACATTTCATGTTTCGAATATCGAAACCCGGCCGTGATCTCCGGCTCGTTTATCGAAACGGCCGTTTCGAGGGAAAAAGCAGAGAACGATGCGTTTACGTCTTCCCGCCAGAATCGTGCCGAATGTGCCTGAAAACAAAAAAGATGCCTCCGTAAGGAGGCATCTTTTTTGAGTTGAGCTACCAGGATTCGAACCTGGAATAACAGGACCAGAATCTGTTGTGTTACCGTTACACCATAGCTCAGTAGATTTTGGTGATGCAAAAGTAGGGCTTTATTTTTCAATTGCAAAGAAAATTCCAAAAAAAATTTCGTACATTTGCTTTAATCCCGGAAAGGGAAAACCGTTTGAAACTTAAAATTTACACTAAATCAGAAAATTATGGGAATTAAATTCCGGCTTATCGTCATGAACTTTCTTCAGTATGCGATTTGGGGTTCATGGCTCATCTCGCTGGGGGCTTATATCGGGGGCCTCGGGTTTTCCGGATTGCAGATAGGCAGTTTCTTCGCCACGATGGGCGTCGCCTCGCTGTTCATGCCCGCCGTGATGGGAATTATTGCCGACCGCTGGGTCCCGGCGCAAAAGCTGTTGGGAATCTGCCACCTCATCAGCGGCGGGTTCCTGATCGCCGCGGCTTCGCAGACGGCCTATGCGCCGCTGTACAGCTGCATGCTGCTGAGCGTGATGTTCTACATGCCGACCATCGCGCTGTCGAACTCCGTGGCCTACAACGCCCTCGACCTGGCGAAACTCGATTCCGTAAAACACTTCCCGCCCATCCGCGTGTGGGGCACCGTGGGATTCATCGCCGCGATGTGGTTCGTCGATTTGGTGCAGATCGGAGGCGTGCAGATCAAACTTACGGCCTGGCAGCTCTATGTTTCGGCGTTGCTGTCGTTCGTGCTGGCTGTCTATTCGTTCTCGCTGCCCGGGTGTGCCGTCGACCGCAGCGTGCGCAAACAATCGTGGGTCGATACGCTGGGACTGCGCGCCTTTGCGCTCTTCAAGGAGAAGCGCATGGCCATCTTCTTCATCTTCTCGATGCTGCTGGGGGCCGCGCTGCAAATCACCAATGCTTTCGGCGACACCTATATTCAGAATTTCGGGACGATGCCCCAGTATGCCGATTCGGCCATCGTGAAGCACTCGGTGATCCTGCTGTCGCTGTCGCAGATGTCCGAAACGTTCTGCATCCTGCTGATTCCGTTCTTCCTCCGGCGTTTCGGAATCAAAAAGGTGATGCTGATCTCGATGCTGGCCTGGGTGCTGCGCTTCGGGTTCTTCGGTGTGGGCAATCCCGGTTCGGGAGCCGTGTTCCTCATTCTCTCGATGATCGTTTACGGTGTGGCGTTCGACTTCTTCAACATCTCGGGATCGCTGTTCGTCGAGAAGGAGACCAGCCGCGAGATACGTTCTTCGGCGCAGGGCGTCTTTATGATTATGACCAACGGTTTCGGCGCTTTCTTCGGTTCGTATGCCGCGGGTGCCGTGGTGGATGCCTTCCACTGGCCCGATTCGTGGTTCGTTTTCGCAGGATACGCCCTCGTGGTGGCCATTGTCTTCGCCCTTGTCTTCAAATACAAGCACAATCCCGCCGAAACGGAAGCGGTGAAGCATTAGCAGGCAGATATGGAGATTTCGATCCGGGAGAGCTGCATCCGCTGCGGCCATTGCGTGAAGGTGTGTCCTTCGCAGATTTTCGAACAGGAAAAGGCCGGGGCCCCGGTGACCCTGTGCAAGCCTGAGAACTGCATCGGCTGCGGTCATTGCGTGGCCGTCTGTCCCACGGGGTCGGTGGCGCACGGGATGTTCCCGCCCGAACGGGTGCATGCCGCCGATTACGCCGCATTGCCGACGTCCGAACAAGTGGAGCTGCTGTTGGCCGTGAGGCGGTCGAACCGCGCCCTTCGGAAAACTCCCGTGCCGCAGGAGATGCTGGACCGCATCGTCGCGGCGGCCGACCGGGCCCCGACGGCCAGCAACGCCCGCCAGTTGGGCTATACGCTGGTGACCGATCCGGCGATGCTGCGGGGGATTACGGAGTACACCCTCGGGGTGTTCGGCAAACTGGAAAAACGACTCCTCAATCCGCTCGTGCGGCCGTGGCTGAGCCGCATCGTGCCGGGCGTGTACCGCTATGTTCCCGTCTTCAAACGCCTGCGGCGCGAATATGCCGAAGGCCGCGACCGCGTGCTGCGGGGAGCGACGGCGGTGCTGTTCATTCATGCTCCGAAGGCGAACCGTTTCGGGAGCGAGGATGCGAACCTGGCTTATCAGAACGCGTCGCTGATGGCCGAGGCGCTGGGCGTGAGCCAGATCTACATGGGGTTCGTACTGACGGCCCTCCGGCAGGACAAAACGGAGCGGCTGCCCGAAATGCTGGGGCTCGAAGGCCGCCGCATCTGTGCGGTGATGGCCCTCGGGATGCCGCAGTTCCGCTATCCCAACTACATCGACCGCGAACCGGCGGAGGTGACACTTCTGTAATTAATTAAAGCGGTAAAGAAAGCGGCCCCGGTCGGGGCCGCTTTTCGTTTAGTACATGTTGTCGTACATCGACTGCGACTTGTCGTATTTCAAATCGGAGAGCGATGCGGCTTTGACGCCGATGTTGAAGCTCCACGAACGGTGGTAGCCGAACGGTATCCACGAAAAGGACATCTGCCAGCAGTGGAGGTCGCGCGTGATGGAGACCGACGAGGTCGTGAGCTTCTTCTGTTTGATGTCGAAACCGCCCTGGAAGGTGACGGCCGTTTTGGGCGTGACGGTCAGCGAGCCGTTGAACCCGACCGTCTGGGTGACGTTCTTGCGGTAGCCCGTCGTGCCGTTGTTGACATAGGAGATCGAGTAGTTGACCGAGTAGTTGAATCCGAAGTTCCACGGCAGCGAGAAGTCGTAGTAGCTCTGCGCCATATATTGCCTTCGCAGTACGGGGTCCATGTGCCCGTAGGGGTCGAAGAAGGGGTTCATGTATTCCGGGGGGATCGACGTGATGTCGTTCATGGCCGGCTGGGACTTGTCGGCGCGCGATTTGAAGGTATAGCCGAACGACCAGCCCGTGGAGACGATGCGGCCCGGGAAAAATAGCTTGTTGTATCGCTTGCCCTCGGGCGAGACGCGGTAGGGGTCGAGCGTCGCCGAGAGGTTGATGCCGAAGTTCTGGAACAGCGTCGTGCGGAACGAGATCGGGATGGTCGACAGACGCATCGAGTCGGCCAGGAAGTTATAAGAGCCGCTGATGCGCAGTTCGTCGATGAGTTTGATCTTTTTCACGCCCGAGGTGTCGCGCTTCGAGAGCACCTTCATTTCGAGGTTCTGCGACAGCGAGAAGTTCATCGACATCGAGCGTCCCGACGATGGGACGCCGTAAGCGTTGACGGCATAGGGCGAATAGGTCGTAAAACGGCCCGTCGAGTCGGTCTGGCGGGTCTTGTAGTAGCCGTATTTGGGGTCGCTGAAGTCCGGGGCGTAGGAGAAGCCGATCGAGGGGGTCAGCGTGTGGCGGATCGCCTGGATCTTGCGGTTGCGGCTCTTCTTCGTGAAGTCGTACATGCCGTAGACCGTCGTGGAGGCCGAGACGCTGAGGTTGTAGTTGTAGAGGCGGTAGAAACCGTAGTTCGTGGGCAGCGTGTCGGTCTGGTTCGTGACGGGGTTCCACTCGA
Source organism: Alistipes timonensis JC136 (assembly GCF_900107675.1). Taxonomy (GTDB): domain Bacteria; phylum Bacteroidota; class Bacteroidia; order Bacteroidales; family Rikenellaceae; genus Alistipes; species Alistipes timonensis. The sequence goes on along the minus strand of NZ_FNRI01000010.1, from coordinate 28,015 downwards.
ACTCGACCTTTTTGAAATACCACTTCTCGTTGTAGTTGACCGACGGCGAGACGTTGATGTAGTTGAACAGGTTGAACGACGCCGAAATGGGAATCGAGTGTTCGATGCCGTTCTTCATGTTTTCGAGCGTCTTTTTCGAGAAGATCTCCGACTCGGTGGTGGTCACCGAGTTGGTCATCTTGCCCGTGTACTGCATCGAAATCTTTTCATACCAGCGGTCCTTGCCGGTCTTCTCTTTGCGTTTGAAGGGGTAGAAGCGCGAGACGTTGAACACCACCGTCGGCAGCGTCACCGAGATCGACTTGTTCTGCGAGTTCTGCGAGATGGCCATGTTGGCCGAGAGCGAGAAGGGCGTGCCGGCCCAGTTCTTCGAGTAGGAGACCGTCGAGTTGGTCTGCGTGGCGAGGATGTCGTTGAGGTTGGTGGCCGAGTAGCGGCTGTAACCGCTGGTGGCGAAGTTCACCGAAGCCGAGAAGGTCGATCCCGGGTTGGCTTTGGCGTCCTGCGAGTGGGTCCACTGGATGCGGAAGTTGCTCTGTTTGATGTAGTCGTCCTCGCCCTTTTCACCCGTCTTCACGTTGGAGTACTGCATGTTGAAGCTGCCGCTGTACTTGTAGCGTTTGATGTAGCGCGAGGCCGCCGAGGCTTCCCACGAACCGAGCGTGTAGAAGCCGCCGCGTACCGCGAGGTCGGCGTATTCGCCCAGCGTGAAGTAGTAGCCCAGGTCGCGCAGGAAGAATCCCTTGGAGTACTCCTCGCCGTAGGTGGGCATCAGCAGGCCCGACTTGGGGCCCATGTTGATCGGGAAAAATCCCTCGGGGATGCCGAGGAAATAGATCGGCACGTCCTCCATCACCAGGTAGGCCGGGCCGGTGACGACCTTTTTGCCCGGAATGACCTTCGCCTTGGTCATCGCCAGGTAGAAGTGCGGGTGATCCGTCTCGTCGCAGGTGGTGTATTTGCCGTGCTGAATGTTGATCGTATTGTCGGGCATTTTCTTCACGCTGCCGCCCACCAGCCAGCCGTCGCCCTGCTGCGTGGCCACACCTTTGATCTTGGCCTTCTTCGAGTCGAGGTTGTAGGTGATCGTGTCCATCTGGTAGGAGGCCGAACCGTCGGAAAACTCCGGTTTGGTGATGATGAACTTGCCCTCCACCGAGTCGGGCTTGCCGTAGGCGTAGACCAGTTTCGAATCCATGTCGATGCGCATGAAGTCGGCTTTGAGGTTGCTGTTCTGGTAGGTGACGTCGCCCTGATTATAGATGTAGACCAGTTTGTTGCGCACGTCGTAAACCAGCGAGTCGGTGTTCTTGCCCGTGATCGGGTCGTCGAGGAAAGCGCCCGCGGGCCGCGGTTTTTTGACCGAGTCGCGGTGCAGCGTGTCGACCGCGAGCGAGTCGGGGCGGGACATGCCCAGCGAGTCGGCTTTGCGGGCTATGAGCGAGTCGACCTGCGACGAAAAGAGCGAATCGCGCTCCTCCTGCGAAAGGGCGTTGAAAGCGTCGCGCCGCCGGGCCTCTTCACGGGCCTGCCGCCGTGCTTCGCGCCGCGAGGGGGTGACGCTCGGCGCCCGTCCGTTGTCCGGAAGCGGGCGCACGGTGTCGGCGGGGAGGGGATTCGGGAGGGTGTCGGATGCGGGGCCGTCGAGCGCCGCGCGGGGTGCCGCGCCGCCCAGAACGATCTGGGCAAACAGGAGCAGGACCGTTGCCGACAAGAGATATTTTACCCTAATTTTATCCAAAATCCCAAAAATTTTCCATACCTTTGCCGACAAGTCGGCAAAAACGCCCGGAACGCCTCGCAGGTGCATTCCTGCCGCGTTTTAAGCCCGACAAAGATAGGTAAAAAAATACAGAAAGCTCACACTTGTTACCATTAAATATGCGCACACGACTCTTGTTGCTACTCCTCTTTGCAGCCGCAACCGTTTTTACCAACGTTGCCGCCGCAGGGAATATTGCGCACGGCTTCGAAGTCGTGGTGATCGACGCCGGACACGGGGGTAAATTCCCCGGGGCGCATTACGGGGGAATTTATGAAAAGGACCTGACGCTGAAGGTGGCCCTGAAGCTGGGCAGACTCATCGAGGAGGGGATGCCGGGCGTGAAGGTGGTCTACACCCGCAAGACCGACAAGGCGCTGGGAACGGACCTGGCTTCGGACCTGCAGGCGCGTGCCGACATTGCCAACAAGGCCGGCGGCGACCTCTTCATCTCGATTCACGTCAATGCGGCGCGCGCTACGGCGGCCCGGGGCGTCGAGACGCTCATCATGGGCGAGAGCCCCAAGGAGCAGCGTTACAACGAGAACGCCCTTTACGAGAGCAACCGCGAGGATCTGATCGACATGTCCGACGAGCGGACGGCGGCCATCGTGCGGGCCTATATCCAGAACCTACAGTTCACCTACGGCGAGTACAGTATGGCCATGGCCCGCTGTATCCAGAACAATTACCTGAAGGCCGGGCGCCATTCGCGCGGCATCAAACCGCAGTTGTTGCGTGTGCTTTACGCTACGGACATGCCGGGCGTGCTGACCGAAATCGGGTTCATGTCCAATCCGCAGGAGGCGGCCTACATGAAGTCGGAGAAGGGGCAGAATGAGATCGCCCGTTCGCTCTACCAGGCCGTGCGGGACTATTCGGCCTATGTGGTCGGGACGCGCACGGCCGAGGAGGTGCAGGTGAACGCGCAGGCGAAAACCGCCGCTCCGGAGCCTGAGCCCGCGAAAACTGCCGCTCAAAAGCCGGAGGAGAAGCCTGCCGGGAAGCAGAAAGAGAAACCCGTCACGGAAAAGCCGAAAACGGATACGTCGAAATCCGCTGCTGAAAAACCGGCGCGGAAACCCGCGGCGCAACCCCTGCGTTATACGGTTCAGGTGATGGCTTCGGCGTCGCAGGTGTCCGTCTCCTCGCCGCAGTTCCGCGATTACAGGGGCAAGGTGAAACAGTATACTTCCGAGGGGCGTTTCCCGTACAAATACGGTGTGGGCGAATACGAGACCCGCGACGCGGCCCAGCGCAAGGCGGCCGAGGTCCGCAAGGTATTCCCGGGGGCCTTTGTGGTGAGCTGCCGGGGTACGCAAATTGTAAAATAAAATTTCAGATATGAAAAGAGAAGTTAAAATCGGAATCTTCGCCGTGGTGATGCTCATCGCCGCGTGGGCCGGAATCCGGTTTTTGAAAGGATTCGACATCTTCAGCCGCAATTCGGTGTATTACGCCGCCTATGACCAGATCAACGGCGTGCAGACGGCTTCGCCGATTATGATGAAAGGCGTGAAGATCGGCACGGTGACGGGTATTTCGTTCGATCCCGAGCGCAGCGACAACGTCGTGCTGCAACTGACCGTCAAACGTCAGTACCACATTCCGACCGACTCCGAGGCCAAGATTTTCAGCAACGGACTGATGGGCGCCAAGGCCATCGAGATCACCTACGGATCGGCGCACACGTATCTCGAAAAGGGCGATACGCTGCGTTCGAGCCGTGACCGCGACCTGATGGACGTGGCCGGGTCGGAACTGGATTTCTTCAAACAGAAGATCTCGCAGGTGACGGGCGACCTCTCGCGTACGCTGACGACCCTCAATAACCTGATGGAAACCAATGCGCAGAGCATCACCGGGACGCTGGGACACCTGAACACCATCACGGGCGACATGGCCGGTATCATCGATGCCGAGAAGCACAATCTGAAAACCGCTGTGGATAACCTTACGGCTTTCTCCGTGATGCTCGGCGAGAACGCCCCGCGTGTGGACAGCATCGTGGGCAGCATGAACCGCATCACGGCTGACCTGGCCGGTTCCGGGTTCGTGCAGCAGCTCTCCGATGCGGTCGGCGAGGTCAACGACCTGCTGGGCCGGATCGGCTCGGGCGAAGGAACCGTCGGCAAGCTGCTGAACGACGCGGCGCTTTACGATTCGCTGACCGAGGCGAGCGACAACCTCGCGTCGCTGCTGGCCAACCTCGAACAATACCCGGGCCGTTATGTCCATTTCTCGCTCTTCGGGCGCAGTCCGGAGAAGATGCAGGAGAAGGCCGACCGGAAAGCTGCAAAAGCTGCCGCCAAGGCCGAACGGGACTCGCTCAAACGGCTGTAACGCCGCGGTTTTCCGGGAGGACCGGAATAAGGATTTTTATTTTATGTCATGATTTACCCTGCCACATTCGAGCAGAAAATAGGTTTCGACCGGCTTCGTGAGCAGGTTGCGGCCCGTTGTACCATGCGCGCCGCCCGCGAGCGGCTTGCCGACGAGGGCTTTTCGACCTCGCCGCGCGAGATCGAGCGGCGACTGGCGCTGGCCGACGAGATGCGCCTCGTGCTCGACATGGAGCGCGATTTTCCCGGAGGAGACTATCCCGATATTGATTACGTCGTCGCCAAACTGCGTGTCGAGGGTTCGTTCCTCGACGTGGAGGAGGTCGCGGTTCTGCATAAGGCGCTGTCGGTCGTCGGCGGCATCGTCGCTTTTATCCTCGGCCGCGAAGAGCACTATCCGACGCTGTACGCCCGCACGCGCGGCGTGGCGGCGTTTCCGGAGATCGTGCAGCGCATCGAGGGCATCCTCGACCGCTTCGGCAACGTGAAGGACAACGCCTCGCCCGCCCTTCAGGAGATTCGCCGGGCCATCCGCGAACGCGAGGGACAGGCGGCCAAACGCCTGCAGGCCGTGCTGGCTTCGGCCAAGGGGGCGGGTATCGTCGATGCCGACGCCCAGATCTCGATCCGCGACGGGCGGGCCGTGATTCCGGTCGCCGCGGGTAACAAACGCAAGCTCAACGGATTCATCCACGACGAATCGGCGACGGGAAAGACCTTCTACGTCGAGCCGGTCGAGGTGGTGGAGATCAACAACGAACTGCGTGAGCTGGAATATGCCGAGCGGCGCGAGATCGTGCGCATACTCACCGAGTTCACCGAGTCGATACGTCCCGACGCCGGGCTGATCGCCGATTCGGGCGATTATCTCGCGGAAGTGGACATGCTGCGCGCCAAGGGCCGCTGGGCCTCGGAAAACGGATGTGTGCGGCCGATCCTCTCGACGGACGACCGGCTGGTGCTGAAGAACGCCCGCCATCCGCTGTTGCAGCAGACCCTAAAAGCCGCGGGGCGCGAGATCGTGCCGCTGGACCTGCAACTGGACCGCCGTAAACATATCCTCGTCATTTCGGGCCCCAACGCCGGCGGCAAGTCGGTCTGCCTGAAGACCACGGGCATCGTGCAGTATATGTTCCAGTGCGGATTTCCGGTTCCGGCCTCGGAGGTCTCGGAACTGCCCGTGTTCCGGAGCATCTTCCTCGATATCGGCGACGAGCAGTCGATAGACAACGACCTTTCGACCTATTCGTCTCACCTGCTGAATATGAAAAACATGCTGGCGGGAGCTTCGGACCGGACGCTGGCGCTGATCGACGAGTTCGGGTCGGGTACCGAGCCGATCATCGGCGGGGCCATCGCCGAGGCGATCCTCGAACGCCTGCTGGCGAAGGGGTGTTACGGCGTCATCACGACCCACTACGCCAACATCAAATACTATGCGTCGTCGACCGACGGCATCGCCAACGGCGCGATGATGTTCGACGTGCAGAATATCCGTCCGCTGTTCCGTCTCGAGACGGGCAAGCCGGGCAGTTCGTTCGCCGTGGAGATCGCCCGCAAGATCGGACTTCCGGAGGAGATCATCCGCGCGGCGAGCGAGAAAGCCGGGTCGGACCATATCAACATCGAGAAGCAGTTGCGCGAGATCGCCCGCGACAAGCACTACTGGGAGCAGAAGCGCGACCGCATCCGCCTGACGGACCGCAAGGTCGAGGAACTGGAACAGAACTACGCCGAACAACTGGCGAAAATTCGCGCCGAGCGGCAGGAGATACTGAAGAAGGCCAAGCAGGAGGCGCAGCAGTTGATCGCCGACGCCAACAAACAGATCGAGAACACGATTAAAACCATCCGCGAGGCGCAGGCCGAGAAGGAGCTGACGCGGCTGGCGCGGAGGGAGTTGGACGACTTCCGCGAGGCGGTCGAGCAGGTCGATTCGTCGGATAGGGAGGCCTCGGTGGCCCGCGAGATCGAGCGCATCGAACGCCGCCGGCAGCGGCGTGAAGAGCGCAAGGCCCGGCAGGGTGCGAAAGCCGCGGAGACGGTGGCCCCCGAACCCGAAAAGCCGCGTGAGGTGGTGCCCGGGTCGAAGGTCCGCATGGCCGGGCAGGAGATGGTCGGCGTGGTGCAGTCGGTGAAAGGGAAACGGGTGCAGGTGGCGTTCGGGCAGATATTGACGACGGTGGACAAGAGCCGGCTGACGGTGGTGTCGAACAACGAATACCGCGAGGCGACACGTCCCGTGACGGCCCGGACGGTGGTGTCGGTGGACATTTCGTCGCGCAAACTCAACTTCAAGGACCATATCGACGTGCGCGGCATGCGGGCGTCGGAGGCGCTGGACCTGGTGCAGAACTTCATCGACGACGCGCTGATGGTCGGCGTCGGCACGGTGTCGATCCTCCACGGCAAGGGTACGGGGGCTTTGAAGGAGGAGATCCGCCGTTACCTCCGCACGGTGCCGGAGATCGCTTCGGCGGTTGACGAGCATGCCGACCGCGGCGGGGCGGGAATAACGATCGTTAATTTTTCGTGATAGCGGTGCATTTCCGCACTTCCTTTGCGTCCCGCGAATGGGAAATACGCCTGTATGTCCCATCCGTGTGCCGCGGCACGAAGCCCGAAACTGCATCCGCTCTGACGAAAAATTGAATAGTTGTACAATATGCGTTACAAACTTTCACAAATCGCCGCCGTCGTGGGCGGCAAGTTCTCGGGCACGGACTGCGAGGTGCAGTCGGTGGTGACCGACAGCCGTTCGCTGACGTGCGAACTGGGCTCCGGACCGATGTTCGTCGCCATGTGCGGCGCTAACCACGATTCGCACGACTACATCGCGCAGATGTACGCGCGCGGGGTGAGGGCGTTCCTCACCGAACGCGGCGTCGAACCCCTGCCCGGGTGCGGGTATGTCGTGGTCGGGAACGCCATCGCGGCCCTGCAATGCCTGGCGGCCTACCACCGGGCGCAGTTCAAAGGAACGGTAGTCGGCATCACCGGGTCGAACGGCAAGACCGTCATCAAAGAGTGGATCGCCGAGGAGCTGCCTGCGGGGATGAAGTGCTACCGCTCGCCCAAGAGCTACAATTCGCAACTGGGCGTGCCGCTGTCGGTGCTGATGATCGAGGGCGACGAGCAACTGGCGCTGATCGAGGCGGGCATCTCGAAGCCCGGGGAGATGGAGCGGCTGGAACGCATCATCCGTCCCGACGTGGTGGTCTTCACCTCGATCGGCGACGCGCATCAGGAGAACTTCCTCAATCTGGAACAGAAATGCAACGAAAAGATGCTCCTCGCCCACCGGGCCGGGACCATCGTTTACCATAGTTATTACGAGCCGCTGGGGCGCATGGTCGCTGCGCGGTTCGCCGAGCGGAAACTCTGCGACGCCGCAGCGTGTCCCCAGGTTTCCGAGGCGGTGATCGGCAACGAGGCGTCGCGCCGCAACGCCCAGATCGTCGAGGCGTTCTGCGCGGCGATGGGCTATCCCGCGCCGTCGTTCTCCGAGGCCCCCGAGGTCGCCATGCGTCTGGAAGTCAAAGACGGCATCAACGATTCGGTGCTCATCAACGACGCCTACAACCTCGACCTCAATTCGCTGGCGCTGGCGCTGGACTACCTGCACAACGTGGCGCTGTCGCGGCGCCGGACGCTCGTGCTGTCGGACATCGCGCAGAGCGGGCTGACGGACGACGAACTGTACGGCCGTGTGGCCGGGATGGTCTCGCGGGCGGGCGTCGACACGCTGATCGGCATCGGACCCAAACTGAAACGCTACGCCGCGCTGTTCGACTGCGACCGGGAATTTTTCGCCTCGACCGACGAGTGCATCGCCCGCATCGGCCGCCGGGCCGTGGCGGGACGCGCCGTGCTGCTGAAAGGGGCCCGGGAGTATCGCTTCGAGAAGCTGGCTCACGCCCTGGCGCGCAAGAGCCATACGACGGTGCTGGAGGTCGATCTCGATGCCATGATCCACAACCTCAATTATTTCCGTTCGAAGCTGGACTTTTCGACGAAGCTCGTGGCGATGGTCAAAGCGGGATCGTACGGCGCCGGGGATTTCGAGGTGGCGCAGATGCTCCAGCATCAGGGCGTCGATTACCTCGCCGTGGCATTCGCCGACGAGGGCGTGCTGCTGCGCGAGCGGGGGATCACGATGCCCGTGGTGGTGCTGAATGCCGATGCCGACAGTTTCGACCAGATGATCGCCAACCGTCTCGAACCCGAGATATACAGCTTCCGCTCGCTGGCGGATTTCGCCGATGCGGTGTCGCATGCCGGGGAGATACGCTATCCCATCCACCTGAAGCTCGATACGGGCATGCACCGGCTGGGATTTATGGAGGATGAGATAGAGCGCTTGTGCGAAGAACTGCTGAAACTGCCCGCCGTGAAGGTGGCGTCGGTATTTTCGCACCTGAACTGCGCCGACATGCCCGAAGAGGATGCCTACACGCGGGCGCAGATCGCGCGTTACGACCGCATGAGCGCGGCCATCGCCGCGTCGCTGCCGTATCCCGTGATTCGCCATACGGCCAATTCGGCCGCCATCGAGCGCTTCCCCGAAGCGCAGTTCGACATGTGCCGCCTCGGGCTGGGGCTCTATGGCTTCGGCTGGGAGCACAACGCGGGCCTGCGTCCGGTGTCGACGCTCAAAACCCGTATCGTGCAGGTCAAACACCTCGAAGCGGGCGACGCCGTGGGGTACGGACGCGCCGGGAAGCTCCTGCGGCCGACCGTGACGGCTACGGTGCCGATCGGTTATGCCGACGGGTTGGACCGCCACTTGGGGTGCGGACGCTGGTCGATGCGCGTGAACGGGCAGCCTGCGCCGATCGTCGGACGGGTCTGTATGGACAGTTGCATGATCGACGTCACGGACATTCCGGGCGTCGGGGAGGGCGACGAGGCGGTGGTATTCTCGGCGGAGCCGGGCAACGACCTCGAAACGATGGCCCGCGTGCTGGAGACCATCCCTTATGAGATTATGACTTCGGTGTCGGGACGTGTGAAACGAATTTACCTCAAAGAGTAATGGCTTACGGAACCCTCTACCTGATACCCTGTCCGATCTCCGATGAGACGGCGCCGTGGGACGTGCTGCCCGCGGCCAACCGGGCCGTGATGAATGCACTGGACTATTTCATCGTCGAGAATACGCGTTCGGCGCGGCGTTTTCTCTCGAAAGCCGGTGTCGAACGCCCCATAGGAGAGCTGGAATTCCGCGAGCTGAACGAGCATACCGCCGCCGGACGCGAGGTCGAAGAGCTGGTGAAACCCTTGCTGGAAGGCCGTTCCGCAGGGGTGATCTCCGAGGCGGGCGTGCCGGGTGTGGCCGATCCGGGGGCGTTGGTCGTCGAGGCGTGCCATCGCCGCGGCATCCGCGTGGTGCCGCTCGTGGGACCGTCGTCGATCATCCTTGCGGTGATGGCTTCGGGGCTCAACGGCCAATCGTTCGCCTTCAACGGCTACCTGCCCGTGAAGCCGCCCGAACGGGCGAAAGCCATCCGCTTTTTCGAACGGCGGGCCCTGACCGAAGGGCAGTCGCAGTTGTTCATCGAGGCGCCCTACCGCAACGGGAAGCTGATGGAGCAGTTGGTGCAGACGCTCGGGGCGGAGACCCGCCTGACGGTGGCTGTGGACCTGACGGCTCCCGGCGAGCTGGTCGAAACCCATACGGCGGGGGAGTGGCGGCGGCGCCGGCTGCCCGAGATGAACAAGCGGCCGGCTATTTTTATTATCGGATAAGCGCAGTTTTGCCGTGAAACGGCTTTTGGGCGGTAGGTCGCAGACCGGTTCGATGCCCGACCGCAGGTATTGTCTTTGAAGCCCGGCCCTTAGCCGGGTTGGTATGCAATTTGTTCGAATATGTGGTGGAAAACTAAAAAAACACAAGATATGAAAAAAGAAGAGATTTATAATGAGGCTGTTAGCGGCGACGAGGGCTTCGTTCCGGGCGAGGGTTACCCCTCGTGCGACGGCGAGCCCTGTGCCAATGTGTCAGACGCGGCAGACGATGCGACTGACACAATGACAGACGGCGATCCGGCAGCCGAGGACGATGCCGCCAAGGCGCTCGAGGAGGCCGTGGCCCATTGGCAGGACAAATTCGTGCGTCTGCAGGCCGAGTTCGACAATTATCGCAAGCGGACGCTCAAAGAGAAGATGGAGCTGGTGCAGACCGGGGGCCGCGACGTGCTGCTGGCCATGCTGCCCGTGCGCGACGATGTGCAGCGCGCCGTGGACGCCATGCAGAAGAGCGACGACCTGGAGGCTCTGCGGGCTGGCGTGACGCTCATTTCACAGAAGTTCACCGAGGCGCTGCGGCAGAAAGGCGTGACCGAAATCGAGGTGCTGGACCGGGAATTCGACGCCGATCTTTCGGAGGCTGTGGCCAAGTTCGCCGCCGGCGACGAGAAGAAGGGCAAGGTCATCGACGTGGTTCAGACGGGTTACAAGCTGGGCGACAAGGTGCTGCGCTTCGCAAAAGTTGTTGTAGGAGAGTAAGACCATGGCAGAAAAGAGGGATTACTACGAAGTGCTGGGCGTCCAGAAGAACGCTAACGCTGACGAAATAAAGAAGGCATACCGCAAAGCGGCCATCCAGTACCACCCCGACAAAAACCCCGGGGACAAGGAGGCCGAGGAGAAGTTTAAGGAGGCCGCAGAGGCTTACGACGTGCTGTCGAATCCCGACAAGCGTGCCCGTTACGACCAGTTCGGCCATGCCGGAATGAGTGGCGCGGCAGGCGGCGGAGCCGGGGGCTTCGGCGGATTCAGCGGCGGAGGGTTCTCGATGGAGGACATCTTCTCGCAGTTCGGCGACATTTTCGGCGGTCATTTCGGCGGCGGGTTCCGTTCGTCGGGCGGCGGCGGTGCGCACCACGTGAACCGCGGTTCGGATATCCGTGTGCGGGTCAAACTGACGCTGGCGGAGATCGCCAACGGCGTCACCAAGAAGCTCAAAATCAACAAAACCATCGCCTGTGACAAGTGCGGCGGCACGGGAGCCAAGGATGCTAATTCCTATTCGACCTGCCCGACCTGCAACGGTGCGGGGTATGTTACGCGGGTGGAAAACACCTTCTTCGGCCGCATGCAGACGCAGGGGGTGTGCCCCACGTGCGGCGGCTCGGGCAAGGTGATTACGGCGCAGTGCGACAAATGCAAAGGCGAAGGCACGCTGCGCGGCCAGGAGGTCGTGGAGATTAAGATTCCTGCCGGCGTGGGCGAGGGGATGGTCCTCACGGTCACGGGCAAGGGCAATGCGGCGCGTCAGGGCGGCGTGAACGGCGACCTGCTGGTGATGATCGAGGAGGAGTCGGACGCAGAACTGGTGCGCGACGGCAACGACCTGATCCACAACCTCAATATCACCGTGACGACGGCCCTGCTGGGCGGCACGGTGGAGGTGCCGACCGTGGACGGGCGCGCCAAAATCAAAATCGCTCCGGGAACGCATGCCGGCAAGGTGCTGCGCCTGGGCGGCAAAGGTTTGCCCGACGTGAACGGCTACGGCCGCGGCGACGAGCTGGTGGTGGTGGACATCACCATCCCCGCGAAACTCTCGGCCGAGGAGAAGAAACTCGTCGAGCAGTTGGCGGCGCAGCCCGGTTTCCAGAAGGCCGAGTCGGTCAAGAACCAGAACATTTTCGAACGGATGAAGAGTTTCTTCCGGTAAAGACCCGGCTAAGAGACGGTTTTAGGGGGCGTTGGCCGGGTATGGGGCGCCGGATATGCTTCCGTTTGCCGAAGGCCGTTTCTTAAACGGCCCTCACCTGTTGCACGCAGTTGTCGCATCGCGGCCGAAATGCTGTAAAAAAGAGTGCCATGCAATAAAATGGTGAAGATATTCGTATCTTTACAAAAAAATAGGACGACCATGTTAGGCTTTACCCCGTTTAAGAAGCACGCGAACAAGTTCAACTATATCCCGCGTTATTACGACCCCGAGAAAGAGGCGCGTGAACAGCGCCGTGCTGAACTCCACGGCGAGCGGGCCGAGGATGCCGGACGCGAATACAAGCCCGGGCAGTACATCCGCACCCAGCGCGAAGCCCGTGCGGCGCGGCGTGCCGGCGAGGACAAGACGGGGCAGGGCCGGATTTTGAAGATGGCGGCGGCGGCCGTGCTGGTGCTGCTGTTCATCTATCTTCTGTACCCGAAGCTGGCCGACGTGTTCCTGCGTGCGCGGACCCCGGCCGCACCGGTCCGGACCGAGCAGGCCGCGGAGGAGTTCAACCCCTATGCACCCATTACGGTCGTCCCCAACGATTACCAGGAGGAGTAAATGGCAGACAAGATCAGATTACTACCCGAGGTCGTCGCCAACCAGATCGCCGCGGGCGAGGTCGTCAACCGACCCGCCTCGGTGGTGAAGGAGATGATGGAAAACGCCATCGACGCAGGTGCGACCTCCGTGAAAGTCAATTTCCGCGACGGCGGCAAGGATTTGATCCAGATTGTGGACGACGGCTGCGGCATGTCGCCCATCGACGCACGCATGGCTTTCGACCGCCATGCCACGAGCAAGATCGGGGCTGTGGAGGACATCTACGCCCTGCATACGTTCGGATTCCGCGGCGAGGCCCTGGCTTCGATCGCCGCCGTGGCGCAGGTTGAACTGCGCACGCGGCAGGCGGGCGACGAGGTGGGCACGCAGACCGAGATCAACGGCGGGCAGTTCGCGGCGCAGAATCCCGTAATGTGCCCCGTGGGGTCGCAGTTCTTCGTGCGCAACCTCTTTTACAACGTCCCGGCGCGCCGCCGTTTCCTGGACAAGAGCACTACGTCGGCTTCGCAGATCAAGGCCGAGTTCCAGCGCATCGCGCTCTGCAACCCGCAGATCGCTTTCGAACTCTATGCCAACGACGCCCCGGTTTACACGTTGCAGGCTTCGTCGCTGGCTGGCCGCATCGTGGACGTGGTGGGGCGCCATATCAAACAAAACCTGCTGGAAGTCGAGGCCGACACCTCGATCGCCCGCATCGAGGGCTATATCGGCCGTCCGGCGGCCGCCAAGAAACGCAATACGGAGCAATATCTGTTCGTCAACGGACGCTTTTTCAAAAGCAGCTACCTGACGAGCGCCATCCTGAAGGCCTACGAAAAGCTGATTCCCGAGAACAGCCAGCCGTCGTATTTCCTCTTCCTCGAGATCGATCCCGGACGTATCGACGTGAACGTCCATCCGCAGAAGACCGAGGTGAAGTTCGCCGACGAGGAGGCCGTGTGGCAGATCATCAATGCCGCCGTGCGCGAGACGCTGGCCAAGACGGGCGCCGTGCCGCTGATGGATTTCGACCGCGAGGGCATGGTGGAGATTCCCGTGCTGCAGAAAGGCGCCGTGTACAGCGAGCCGCAGGCGATGTCCAACAGCAACTACAATCCGTTCAGCGAGGAGTATATCGACCCTTCGGCGCCCGATCCCAACGAGGATTTCACGGGCTTCGACGTGCCGTACAGCGACGGCGGGGTCGTGTCGGACAACTCTGCCGCGGGATTCCGCACGGGCGGAGGCCGGAGCGTCGTACCCGCATTCCCGCAGGGAGGGGCGTTCGGCCTGCCTGCGGCGGACGGCGGGGAGTTCGAGGAGTTCGAGTCGGGCGGCGGTTTCGAGATCGCTTCGGGCGGGGGCTTCGACGACAGCGCATTGGATTTCATCCCTTCCGCCGCCGCTCCCGAGCAGCAGCGCTTCGACATGGCGCAGCGTCCGGAGTTCACCGATCCGCTGCCGTTGCCGGGCGGGTATGTCGCCGCCCTGCTGAACGGTCGCTTCGTGGTGGTGGACGTGCGCCGCGCCCGCGAACGGATTCTTTACGAGGATTATCTGCGCATGCTGGGCAACGGTTCGTCGGTGAGCCAGCAGTTGTTGTTTCCCGAGCGGCTGGTGCTCTCGGGCGACGAATACGCCCTGCTGGAGGAGAACGCCGTGGAATTCGCCTCGCTGGGCTTCGACATCGATTTCTGCGGCGAAGGGGCCGTAGAGGTGAAAGGTACGCCCGCCGACATGCCCGCCGACGCGGTGGACAAACTGTTGTTCGAGTTGTTGCAGGCCTTTGCGACCCCCGTGTCGCTGGCCGACGTCCGGCGGGAGAAGATCGCCGGCGTGATGGCCCGCTCGGGCGCCAAGGGCACAGGGCGTCCGCTGACGCGCGAAGAGGCCGCGGCGCTGCTGGGGCAGCTGGCCGATACGGGCAGTTTCAGTTTCTCGCCCTCGGGCAAGGCGATCACCGCGGAGATCACCCCCGAAGATTTGCGCGCCAAGCTGGGATAATCCCGCGGAAAGAGTTACATTTGCAAAAATTAAAAACGTCATGAACCGTTATTTTCAGACCCCTCCGGTCGTTAAGAACCTGATAATAATCAATGTGCTGGTCTATATGGCCACGGCGCTGCTGCCCGTGGGCAATCAGATCATGGAGTACTGCGCCCTGTCGCTCGGGACGCCGTTTTTCCATACCTACCAGTTCATTACCTACATGTTCCTGCACGCCAATTTCGAGCATATCTTCTTCAACATGTTCGCGCTGTGGATGTTCGGGCGGACGCTCGAATACGAACTGGGGTCACAGCGATTCCTGACCTTTTACATGGTCTGCGGCATCGGCGCGGCGCTGATCCAGTACCTCACGGCGCTGGCCTTCGGGGAGCTGCCGCTGCTGCTGGTCGGTGCGTCGGGCGCCGTGATGGGCCTGCTGCTGGCGTTCGGCGTGATGCACCCCAATGCGGTCATCATGCTGCTGATACCGCCTATCCCGATGAAAGCCAAATGGTTCGTCATCATCTACGCCGTCATCGAGCTCTTCCTCGGATGGAGGGGTGTGGGCAATGTGGCCCATTTCGCCCACGTGGGCGGTATGTTGTGGGGCTTCCTGCTGCTGCATTGGTGGAAACGCCGCGGAACGATCCGTTTCTAAACGATGGCTTCGGATTATTACAACGATTACGGAGGACGCCCGGCGAAACGCCGCCGTAGCCTGTTCATGGGACTGCTGGACCTGATTCTGACGATCGCTACCGTTGCGGCGGCCGTCACGACCGTCCTTACCTATTGCGTCCCTTACGTCGATCCCGCCCGGGTCTGGTTCTTCCCCGTGCTGGGGCTCGCCGCGCCCGGCATCTATGTCGCGTCGGTGGTGCTGATGCTCTACTGGGTCATCCGTTGGCGCAAGGTGCGGGCCCTGGTGATGCTGGCGGTCGTCGTGGCGGGGCTTTTCAAAGTCTCGCTTTTCTGGAGGCCCGAAATCCGCCGCAGTTATGACGGGGAGGCTGTTTACGACCGCGGGGCGTTCCGGGTGATGACCTACAACGTCCGCAGTTTCTACGGCGAGAACGGCGGCAGCAGCGTCGACGACATCCTGCAGCTGATCGCCGGCCAGGACCCCGACATCATCTGTTTGCAGGAGTTCAACGCCCGCCTCGCGGAGCGCTCCGAGGAGTTCGCGCTGCTCGACGAGAAATACGAGAGCGCCCATTTCGGACGCACGCAGGCCCCCGATTCGGTCTACGGTGCGACGATGGCCATTCTGAGCAAATACCGCATCCTGCGGACCGGTACGGTGCTGACGCCCTCGTCGTCGGTCTGGGCCGACGTGATGATCGGCGACGATACGGTGCGGGTGTTCAACAATCACCTCCGTTCGACGGCCATCAACGCTTCGGACAACGAGTTCATCACCAGCCACCGCTTCCTCTCGGATACGGCGCGCGAGACCAAGATCCGCAGCATCGTCACGCGCCTGCGCGAGAACAGCGTGCTGCGGGCCCGGCAGGTGGACAGCATCGCCAAGGTCGTAGGGGCGACGCGCACGCGGAAGATCGTCTGCGGCGACTTCAACGACACGCCGATGTCGTATGTCTACCGCACGATGGCCCGGGGACTGCGCGATGCTTTCAGCGAGTGCGGCTCGGGCTATTCGCATACGTTCCGGGGATTTTACAACACGCTGCGCATCGATTATGTGCTGAGTTCCGCGGGGCTCGAGACCCTCTCTTACGAGGTGCTGCCGGTCGAATATTCGGACCACCATCCCGTCGTCGTTCGGCTCCGGAAGAGTTCGTAGGCGGATGGGTTCAGATAAAAGCGGTCCGGGCTGTTGAAGCCCGGACCGCTTGGTTTATTCCTCGATCTTCCGGCGGGGATGGACCATGTTTTCGGGCCGGAGGACCTTATGCAGCTCCTCCTCGCTCATCAGCTTGTGTTCCAACACCAGGTCGTAGATGCCCTTGCCGGTTTCGAGCGCCTCCTTGGCCAGCATGGTCGAGGTCTCGTAACCCAGGTAAGGATTGAGGGCCGTCACCAGTCCGATACTGTTGTAGACCATCCGGCGGCATACCTCCTCGTTGGCCGTGATGCCGACGATGCACTTTTCGCGCAGGGTGTTCATCGCGTTGACCAGCATCTCGATGCTTTCGAAGAGGCAGTGGACGATGATCGGTTCCATGACGTTCAGCTCCAGTTGGCCCGCCTCGGAAGCGATGGTCACCGTGAGGTCGTTGCCGATGACGCGGAATGCGACCTGATTGACGACTTCGGGGATCACGGGGTTGACCTTGCCCGGCATGATCGACGATCCCGGCTGGCGTGGCGGGAGGTTGATCTCGTTCAGTCCGCAGCGGGGGCCCGACGACAGGAGACGCAGGTCGTTGCAGATTTTCGAGAGTTTGACCGCAAGGCGTTTCAGCGCCGAGGAGTTCATGATGAAGGCTCCCGTGTCGTTCGTGGCCTCGATCATGTTCGACGCTTTGACCAGCGGCAGTCCCGTGATCCCGCGCAGGCACCGCGTGCAGACCTCGGCATAGTCGGGATCGGCATTGATGCCCGTTCCGATGGCCGTGGCGCCCATGTTGATCTCGTAGAAGAGCTTCAGGTTGACTTCCAGCCGTTCGGTCTCCTCGGCGAGGTTGGCGGCGTAGGCTTCGAACTCCTGCCCGAGGGTCATCGGCACGGCGTCCTGCAATTGCGTGCGGCCCATTTTGATAACGTGGGCGAACTCCCCGCCCTTGGCGTGGAACGCCGCGATCAGCTCGCGCAGCGCGCCGACCAGCTTTTCGATGCTCCGTACCAGCGCGATCTTCACGGCCGTGGGGTAGGCGTCGTTGGTCGACTGCGAGAGATTGACATGGTTGTTGGGGTGGCAATATTGATACTCGCCTTTCTCATGCCCGAGGAGCTCCAGCGCCCGGTTGGCGATCACTTCGTTGGCGTTCATGTTGGTCGAGGTCCCGGCGCCGCCCTGCACCATGTCGACCACGAACTGCTCCCGGAGTTTCCCGGCGCGCAGCTCCTCGCAGGCCCGGACGATGGCGTCGGCGATCGCGGGGTCGAGCAGTCCCAGCTCGAGGTTGGCCATGGCGGCGCCTTGTTTGACGTCGGCCAGGGCGCGGATCAGCTCCGGGAAGAAGCAGAGCCGCACACGGCTGATGTGGAAGTTCTCCACCGCGCGCATGGTCTGCACGCCGAAATAATACTCCGCCGGGATTTCCATCTCACCCAGCAGATCGTGCTCACGACGGGTCTTGCCCGAGAGTTTGATGTCTGTAAAGTTCATGGTCGGAATGTTTTTTATAAAGGTACGAAAATGCGATCCGGTTACTACACCAAATATAGTGCTTTTTCAGTCACTTTGTTATAATAAAAAATTCTTGCTAACTTTGTGTCCGGCCGCGGGGCGGGACAACCCCGGCGGCCACGGAACGCAGAACCGGAAAAATAAATAAAGATCATGATTTTAGACTCTCTGAAAAACAGCGCGTTGTATGAAAACGTCAACCCGCGCATGAAAAAAGCCTTTGCGCTGATCGCTTCGACGGACTGGACGAAGATGGAGCCGGGCATCCACGAACTCGACGGCAAGGACATCTATGTCAACGTGATGGAGCGCGAGCTCAAACAGAAATCCGACGCCAAGCTCGAAGTGCACAACGAATACATCGACATCCAGGTGCTCGTCACCGGCAAGGAGGAGGCTTTCGGCTGGAGCGAGCGCAAGGACCTTCGGATGCCGCAGGGCGGGTTCGACGCCGAGAAGGACATTCAGTTCTTCGATGACGTGCCGCAGACCTATTATACGCTGCGTCCGGGTCAGTTCACGGTGCTTTTCCCCGAGGACGGCCATGCTCCGATGGTGGGCGAGGGAACGGTGCGCAAGATCATCGTCAAAGTGCGCAAATAAGCGCCGCAGGCGATACCGCTACGGGCCGGAGCATAGTCTCCGGCCTTTTTTTGTCCGGCGGCGAGGAGTGCTTCGGGCCTTGGCGTCCGGGCGGAAACGAAAGCGTCCGGTCTCCGGGCGGGAATGGATAATAAGATTCCTGCCGCGGACTTGTTTGTTTCTCGGATTTGTACTACATTTGAACGACAAATTTTCTCCGTATCATGAAAACGCCGGTATTCATATTGCTGTTCCTGCTGCTTTCTTCGCTCTCGTCGGCGAAGGATGCGGGGGCGGAAGACCGTATGCCGGCCGATGTCGGACGGATATCGGAGTGCTATTCCGTTTCGTCCCTGTATGCCGGTTATTTCGCCACGGAGACCGTTCAGCCGTCCATTCCCTCGCCTATGCGCGCACTGCGCAAGCAGTTGGAGAACCATCGCCGGGTGACCGTCGACGTCCGGGATTCCTATTTCGGACGCCATTTCTCCCGGGTGCAGGACTGCTGCACGCAATATGTTGTTTCCCTGCTGTTGCAGGGTGAGCGGACGGCCCTGCCGTCCCATTGCGCCGATTACCTCCGGTTCGGCGTGCTGGTCATTTAGCCCCTCATCCCTTTATTCGAGTTGCATGGTGTGTCCGCAGGGCGCGCCCTGCCTGCGAGTTCCGTGTGCGAACCGCTCCCGAAGGCCGTGCGGCCCGGGGCGTGATGTCGCGCTCACAACAAATCTTTAAAAAATAAAGCGATGAACCTGATGTATATAATTCAGGAGACTGCGCTGATGATGGGCTTCACGTTTATCGTGGGGATCGCATTCGCGTATGTGCTCAAAGGAATGACTTTTTTCTTCTCCCGCTTCAGTGGTGAGGGGCTTTCGGTATGGATGGGGAGAGGCCGGGTATGGGCCCGCGCCTATCGTATGAACCTGACGCATACCTACCGCAACATCTGGTCGTTGGCCTGCACGGACGACGGCTCTCCGGAGGGTGCGGCGCAGGACGGACTGGCCGAGTATCATTTCGGGAATCTCCGGGACGGGGAGAAACTGGATACGGAGATGAGCCGTTTATACGAACTGCACCATGGAAAAATTTGATCTGGGCAGTATTTTCCAGGGTATTTCGACCCTGTTGCAGTCCGACCCCGCGATCATGTATTCGCGCATCGGGCTGATCCTGCTGGGCATCCTGCTGGTTTACCTGGGGCGCAAAGGGGTTTTGGAACCGTTGGTGATGATCCCGATGGGGCTGGGCATGGCGGCCGTGAACGCCGGAGTGCTGATCTTTCCCGGAGGTGCCCACGGCAACCTGTTTCTCGATCCGATGGTGACCGACACCGACCAGTTGATGAACATTCTCCAGATCGACTTTCTCCAGCCGGTCTACACCTTCACTTTCAGCAACGGCCTGATCGCCTGCCTGATCTTCATGGGCATCGGGACGATGCTCGACATCAATTTCCTGCTGGCCAAACCCCTGCAAAGCATGTTCCTCGCCTTGTGCGCCGAGCTGGGAACCTTCGCCGTGCTGCCGATCGCCTATTCGATGGGCCTGAGCCCCAGCGACAGCGCCTCGATTGCCATGGTGGGCGGCGCAGACGGACCGATGGTGCTCTTCACCTCGCTCAATCTCTCGAAGGAAATCTTCGTGCCGATCACCGTCGTGGCCTATCTCTACCTGGGCCTGACCTACGGCGGATATCCCTATCTGGTGCGGGCGATGGTGCCCAAACGCCTGCGGGCGATCAAAATGAAACCGGCCCGGAAACCGGCTAAGCAGTACAGCCCCGCAACCAAAATTGCGTTCGCCGTGGTGATGTGCGTGATCCTCTGCCTGCTCTTTCCGGTGGCCGCCCCGCTGTTCTTTTCGCTCTTTATCGGTGTGGTTATTAAGGAATCCGGGCTCAAACACGTCAACGATTTCATCAGCGGGCCGATGCTTTACGGCTCGACGTTCTTCCTGGGCATCCTGCTGGGCGTACTGTGCGATGCCCACACGCTGCTCGATCCCACGGTGCTCAAACTGCTCGTGCTGGGAATCCTCGCCCTGCTGATTTCGGGCATCGGCGGCATATTGGGCGGCTATGCCATGTATTTCATCAAACGGGGCAACTTCAATCCCGTGATCGGCATCGCCGCCGTGAGCTGCGTGCCGACGACGGCCAAGGTTGCCCAGAAGATCGTGTCGCACGACAATCCCTCATCGCTAGTGCTGCCCGACGCCCTGGGGGCCAACGTCACGGGTGTCATTACGTCGGCCATCATCGCTGCGATCTACGTGACGGTGATTCCGATGCTGTAAAACCGAATCCGAATGAAAACGGCCCGCTTTTCGCGGGCCGTTTGCGTTTGTTATTTGCCGATTCCGAAGTAGCGGAATCCGGCGGCTATGACTTCCGGTTTGTCGAAGATATTGCGGCCGTCGACGATCGCGTCGCCGCGCATCGCCGTGTACAACTGGGCCCAGTCGGGCATGCGGAACTCTTTCCATTCGGTGATGAGTGCCACGGCGTCGGCTCCCTCCGCGGCCTCGTACATCGTCCGGGCATAGCGGATCGGCCGGCCGGCCATCCGCCGCTGCGATTCGGGCATGGCGACCGGGTCGTAGACACAGACTTCGGCGCCGGCATTCAGCAGGTGGTCGATCACCACCGTTGCCGGGGCTTCGCGCATGTCGTCCGTCTCGGGTTTGAAGGCCAGTCCCCAGATCGTGACGAGTTTGCCCCGCAGGTCGCCCAGGGCGGCCTGCAGTTTCTCGAAGACCACGCTTTTTTGCTGTTCGTTGACCCGCTCGACAGCTTCGATGATCTGCATCGTGTAGCCGTTCTCGCGGCCCGTGTGGGCCAGCGCTTTCACATCCTTCGGGAAACACGAGCCGCCGTAGCCGCAGCCGGGGTAGAGGAACTTGTTGCCGATGCGGGCGTCGGAACCGATGCCCTTGCGGACCATCTCCACGTCGGCGCCCACGCGGTCGCAGAGGTTGGCGATGTCGTTCATGAACGAGATGCGCGTAGCCAGCATGGCGTTGGCGGCGTATTTGGTCATCTCGGCCGAGGGAATGTCCATGAATAGCACCCGGAAGTTGTTGATCAGGAACGGCCGGTAGAGCTTGGTCATCAGCTTGCGGGCCCGCTCGCTCTCGACGCCCACGACCACGCGGTCGGGCGACATGAAGTCTTTGATCGCGGCTCCCTCTTTGAGAAATTCGGGATTCGAGGCCACGTCGAACGGCACCTTGCTGCCCCGTTTTGCAAGTTCTTCTTCGATCACGGCCTTCACCTTCCGGGCCGTGCCTACGGGCACCGTGCTTTTGGTCACCAGCACGGTGTATTTTTTGATGTGGCGGCCGAACGTGCGGGCCACTTCCAACACGTATTTCAGGTCGGCCGAGCCGTCCTCGTCGGGCGGGGTGCCGACGGCCGAGAAGACCACTTCGACATGGTCGAGGCATTCGGTGAGGTCGGTGGTGAAGTGCAGGCGTCCCGCGCGGACGTTGCGTCGCACGAGGGCTTCCAATCCCGGTTCATAAATGGGTATGGCGCCGGCGTTCAGCGCGTCGATCTTCTCCCTGTCTATGTCTACGCAGGTGATGTCGAGCCCCATTTCGGCGAAGCAGGCCCCCGATACCAGGCCGACATAGCCCGTACCCACGATTGCAATTTTCATCATAGTCTGTTGCGGTTTCTTGAATTCGTAACCGTAAAGATAACGGTTTTTTCCGAAATTCCTTGTCCCTGAGAAGAAAAGGGGCGGCCCGCTGGACCGCCCCTTTTCGCGTTATTCGCTTCGCCGGCGTTCGGCGATGCGGCCCGCCAGCGTCCGGCAGAGGCCGCACGCGTCGGACGAAAAACCCTGTTTCATCTCCACGGGATCGCACAAGGGTTCCCACTTCATCTTCTGGGCGAACTCTCCCAGCAGGCGCACCGAGGCTCCGGCCCAGCAGAACGATCCGAACCAGCCGAATTTGCGCTGCGGGATGCAGCGGGCGGCGAGACGGTCGAGCAGCTCGGCCACGGGCGGGAAGAGGTTGCCGTTGTAGGTCGGGCCGCCGACGATCAGCGTGTCGAAACGGAAAACGTCGCGCAGCACCACCGACGGATCGGCGTATGAAAGGTTGTAGACCCGGACGGGGCCGACCCCTTCGGCAGCCAGTTCGCGGGCGACGCGCTCGGCCATCTGCTCCGTATTGCCGTACATCGAAGCGTAGGCCACGACCACGCCCGGCTCACCCTCGTAGCGGCTCAGTTTGTCGTAAATATCCATCACCCGGGGAATCTCCCGCTGCCACACGGGGCCGTGCGTCGGGCAGATCGTCTCGACGGGGAGCGTGCGGACTTTTTGCAGGGCCTTCTGCACCGGACCGCCGTATTTGCCCACGATGCAGGCGTAGTAGCGGCGCATCTCGTCCCAGTAGCGGTCAGCTTCGACCTGCGAGTCGGTGATGCCGCCGTCGAGGGCCCCGAACGTGCCGAAGGCGTCGCCCGAAAAGAGCGTCTTGTCGCCGGCGCACCACGTGACCATCGTTTCGGGCCAGTGCACCATCGGGATCATGTGGAACGAGAGTACCTTGCGGCTGCCCAGGTCGAGCGTGTCGCCCTCTTTGACCTCGACCGTGCCTCCGGCGATGCCGTAGAATCCGTCGATCATCTGGAGCGTCTTGGCGTTGCCGACGATCTCGAGGTCGGGGTAGAGACGGCGCAGCGCCGTGATCGACGACGAGTGGTCGGGTTCCATGTGGTTGACGACCAGGTAGTCGATCTTCCGCTCGCCGATCGCCTCGCGGATGTTGGCTTCGAGGCGGCTGCCGAAGGCCTCTTCGACGGTGTCGATCAGCGCGATCTTTTCGCCCACGACCAGATAGGCGTTGTACGACACGCCGATCGGAAGCGACCAGAGGGCTTCGAAGCGCGTGGTGGTGCGGTCGTTGACCCCGACGTAGTGGATGCCGGGAAGTATTTCGGTAATAGCCATACTTGTTTTTTATTTGTTTGGTCGCAAAATTACGAAAAAATTCGCCATCTGCGAAATATCTTCCCGGTATCCAAAAAAGAGGCCGTTCCTTTCGAGGAACGGCCTTTGCACGGTGGGATGTCGGCGTTATTTCTGGAACCACATCTTGGTCCAGACTCCGTCTACCTGCGGGGCGTTGCCGTTGACGAGCGTTTCGCGCTCGGCATAGGGCCAGCGGTTGATGACTCCCGGGTACATCGACGCAAGGCGGCTCGGAACGCTCAGCACGGGGTAGCCCGTGCGGCGCTGCTCGGACCACGCTTCGAGCGGGCGGATCATCATGTCGATGCGCTGCTGGTTGGCGATGGCTTCGAGCGCTTCGTCGTCGGACATGTCGGCCAGCGATTTGAGGCCCGTGACGAATGTTTCGGCGTCAGCCTCGGCAACACCCGCGTTGATGCACGACGCTTTGATGGCTGCGCGGTAATGGGTGTTGGCCGTAGCCTTGTTCTTCGATACGCCCAGTCCGCGGACATAGACCTCGGCGATGTACTGTTCCAGTTCGGCATAGGAGAAGAGCACGTCGGGGGTGTCGGGCTGGCAGTAGAAATCGAGGTTCAGCAGCGAGATTTTCAGGTTGCCGTCTTCGTCGAGCCAGTTTCCCGAACCGTCGAAATAATCCGCGCCGGCCGGAATGCCCGCATAGAGGTTCTCGTCGGTCTCGGCCGGGTCGAAATAGAAGGGGATACGCGGGTCGTCGACCGCCAGCATCGGGTCGATGACCGTCGGGTTGGCGGCATTCCAGATCGGGGTCAGGTTCGGATATACTTCGTAAAGGGCGTAGTTGGGGTTATAGTTGCCCGCCGTGTCGAAGTAGGGGAATGCAAACGTGTCGGCATTCGAAGCGAGCATCTTGTCCTCGGTGACGAGCGCGGCGATCTGCGCGCCCACGTCCTCGTGGTTGGCCAGGTAGAGCAGCAGACGCAGTTTGAGCGATTTGCCCAGTTTGAGCCACTTCTCCATGTCGCCCTTGTAGTAGATGTCGTAGGAGGTGATGCTCGACTCCTTCGAGGTGTCGATCAGGCCGAGCGCCTCGTCCACGAGGTCCACCAGCGCATAGAGGATGTCCTTCTGGGGGTCGAACTTCGGGGTTTTGATCTCCTCGATGCGCCATGCCTCGCTGTAGGGAATGTCGCCGAAGATCATCGTCGAACCCCATACCGAAATGGCGAAGAGAATCTTGCACTGCGCCTCGGCGTTGGTATCTCCTGCCTCCTTGGCGAAGTCGATGGCTTTCATCAGGTTGTTGCCGACGCTGGCGTAGGTGCTGACCCATGTGTTGCCTGTCGAATAGGTCGAGATGGTGTAGAAGTCGTCGCCGCCGTACCAGTAGTCGCCGTCGGAGATGACCTGTGCCGGCCAGGCGATCGACATGTACTGGTCGCCGCCCATGCGCGTACCGCTGTAATTCACGGCCGCATAGTTGAACAGGTAGCCCGGCTCGACTTTCGTCGAGGCCAGCTCGTTCGTATTGATGTCCAGCCAGTCGCCGCAGGACGGCAGCAGAAGCAGGCCGGATGCCGCGAAGGCGAGGAGTATCTTGGTGCGTATTTTTTTCATAGTCAATCCGTCTTAGAAGGTTAATTTAATGTTGAAACCCAGACTGCGGGTCGAAGGAATGGCTGCATACTCGACGCCCGAACCTACCGACGAAGGACCGAAGATGCTGGCTTCGGGGTCGATGTGCGGAACGTTCGATTTGATGAGCCACAGGTTGCGGGCCTCGATGCCCAGCGACAACTGGCCGATCGAGGTGTTGCGGAACCACTTCTTCGGGAGCGAGTAGTTGAGTACGATCTCACGCAGTTTGATGAACGTTGCGTCGAAAACGTTGGCTTCGGTGATCTTCGACGAATAGTTAGTCGTCCAGTATTGGTAGGGCGTAACCTCCACGTCGTTGCCCCGGTAGGTGCCGTCGCCGTTGGCGATCACACCCTTGTCCACGAATTTGTCGCGTCCCCGGCTGGCGGTCTCCTCGGCCACGCCCGTGACGCGCAGGTCGGACACCGTACCCGAGTACATCACGCCGCCCACGCGGAAGTCGAGCAGGAAGCTCAGCGAAAGACCCTTGTACGAAAGCGTGTTGCCGATACCCATCGTCCAGTCGGGAGCGACCTTGCCGAGGTTCTTCGTGTCGGTGCTCATGACGCGCATGCCCGTTTCGGGGTTGATGATGAATTCGCCGTCGTCGTTACGCAGCCAGTAGGTGCCGTACATGCTGAATGCTTCGCCCTTCTTGGCTTTGATCTGGCAGGAGTTGTAACCCGAAGCCAGGTTGTAGGAGTCGATCGAGGGATGGAGCTCGTCGACGCGCTGGCGGTTGGTGGCGAAGTTCACATCCAGGTCCCAGCGGAAATTCTTCGTGCGGACGGGGGTGACGCCGACCAGCAGCTCGAGGCCCTGGTTCGAGATCACGCCGGCATTCTTGCGCTCGTAGAAATAACCTGTCGAGTTGGCGATGTCGAGGCGCACGATGTTCTTCGTGGTCTTCTGGTAGTAATACGTAGCGTCGATGCGTACGCGGCCGTCGAACATGCGCAGATCCATACCGACCTCGTAGGACGACTGGTTCTGCGGCTCGAGGTTGGGATCGGGGAAGGTCGAGGCGGCCTCATAGGCCAGCAGACCGCCGTGGGGAATCTTGTTGGAGCCCACGAACTGCAGGAAGTAGGAGTCCGACGGGTAGTAGAGGAAGTCGAGCTGATAGGGGGCCGTGTCGCTGCCGACATTGGCGTAGCTCAGGCGCAGCTTACCGAAGTTGAGGATGTTGTTCTTCGGGATCAGCTCCGTGAAGATGAAGCCGAGGCTCACCGAAGGATAGAAGTACGAACGGTGCGACTTGGGCATGGTCGACGACCAGTCGTTACGCCCCGTGACGCTCAGGAAGAGCATGTCGCGCCAGCTCAGGTCGGCTTCTCCGTAGAGACCTATCAGGCGACGCTTGCTCTTGTCGTTGGTCGTCGATACCGATTCGGCGTTCGAGTAGGAGTAGATGCCTTCGATCAGCAGTTTGCTGGCGTTGACGGTCAGGTAGCGGGTCTCGGCCTGGTTGATGTTGTGGCCGCCCATGATTTTGAAATTCCAGTCGTTGTTGCGTCCGAACAGCGTCTCGTAGGTGACGATCAGGTCGTTGTTGATCGAACGGTAGTTAATGTCGTAGGTGTTGAAACCTCCCGTCGAGCCTACCGTACCCTTGGCCGTGATCTGGCGGCGGTCTTCACGGAAGAAGTCCGTACCGAGGTTGTTGGTGATCGTCAGTCCTTTGACCGGGGTGTAGGTCACGATCGCCGAGCCGTAAACGCGGTCTACGGTGTTCGAGAAGAGGTTCTCCTTCATGTTCCAGTAGAAGTTGCCCACCTTGCCCTTGCTGTCCATCGTGCCCTGGGTGCCGTCTTCGTTCTTCCAGTTGTTCTTCAGCCAGTTGATGTCGACCGTACGGGGTATGGTGTTGATCTGGCGCACGAGTACGTTCACGTCGTTCGAGCCCTGGGCCGGACGGCCTTCGGAGCTGGTGCGCGCATAGGTCATCGACACGCGGGCCGAGATCTTGTCGTTGAACTTGCGGCCGCCGTTGAACGATACGTTGTATTTGTCATAATCGTTGCTCTCGATGATACCGTCCTGATTGTGGGCCGTGAAGCCGAGGCGGAAGTCGTTCTTCTCGTCACCGCCCGACACCGAGATGCTGTTGATATAGGTGTGGCCGGTCTTGTAGAAATCTTTGACGTTATTTTTGTAAGCCTTCAACTGGACATCCTGGCCCAGGAAGTTCTTTTCGGTCTGGCCCTCGATCTTGGGACCCCAGCCGTTCATGTTGTCCACGTCGTAGGCGCCCGTGGTGCCCGAGCCTTGTGCGTAGGTGTTCTGGAAGTCGGGCAGGCGCAGCACGTTGTCGAAGCGGATCGACGAGTTGATCGACACCGATGTCTTTTGCAGGCGCGAACCTTTTTTTGTGGTGATGATGATGGCGCCGTCCTTGGCACGGGCACCGTAGAGAGCCGTTGCGGCGGCGCCTTTCAGGACGTTGAGCGACTCGATGTCGTCGCCCGAGATGTCGCCCATGCGGTTGCCCACGTCGACCGAGCCGTTCAGGCCCACGGGGTCGTAGCTCTGGTTGCTGACGGGCATGCCGTCGATGACGAAGAGCGGCGAACCGGCCGAGCCGAGTGACGACTGGCCGCGGATGATGATACGCGAGCCGCCGCCTGCGGTACCCGAAGCTGCGGAGATATTCACACCGGCGACTTTACCGGCCAGTGCGTTGAGCACGTTGCCTTCGCGGGCCTTGTCGATTTCGTCCGATTTGACGGTGGACACCGAGTAGCCGAGCGACTTTTCGGAACGGGTGATACCCATGGCCGTCACCACGACCTCGTCCACGCCGATCGCATCCTCTTTCATCTGGACGTTGACGACGTTTTTACCGTTGACGGGAATAGTCTGGTTCTCCATTCCGATGAACGAGAAAACCAGTTTTGCGTCGTTGCGAGCCGATATGCTGTATGCACCGGCCGCGTTTGTTGTCGTGCCGACGGAGGTACCCTCGACAACCACAGTCACGCCGGCGATCGGTTTACCATCGGAACCTGTAACCGTGCCGGAAATTTGCTTACTTTGGGCCTGAGAAAGTAAAATTCCCCCCCCCAGCAATGCAATTAACGTCAGTAGAATTTTTCTTACCATAAGCGTTAATTAATTAGTTTTTTAAAATAAAAAGTTCAGAACAAAGGTAAGAAATAGCTAACT
>NZ_FNRI01000009.1 GCF_900107675.1 Alistipes timonensis JC136 | reverse complement strand
AGCAAGCTTCAATCCCGCTGCCCCTCGACTTGCATGTGTTAGGCCTGCCGCTAGCGTTCATCCTGAGCCAGGATCAAACTCTCCATTGTATAAAATGTTTTGTTTTAAATCTTTAGCTCTAATCTCAAAGGTATTGTTTGAAATCTACTCTCTTGCGAGAGTGGAAAAAACTTTTAGCTGCTCAAATACTTCAAAGAACGCTGTTCAATATATTACTATAAGAACAATTTCTTTATTCTGTCCGGGAGCCGATCCTTCGATCTTTTCCCTTGTTCTGACCGCTGATTTTTTTTCAGCGGAAAGTGGTGCAAAGATAAGTGTTATTTTTTGAACCACCAAAACTTTTCGAAAAAATTTTTCAGAAAATTTTCAGAACCTTTTTGCTTATCGCTCCTCATCGAAGCGGGTGCAAAGGTAAGTCTTTTTTCTGAATCTCCAAAACTTTTCAGAACTTTTTTCAAAATTTTTCAGAACGTGTTTTTGTCGTTTCGAGGTGTGTTTCTCTCTCGAAGCGGGTGCAAAGATAAGGGCTTTTCCCGGCAAATTCCAAATAATTCGGGGACTTTTTTTCGACAATTTCGACAATCATCCTACACCCGGTTATGGATCAGCGAGTTAGTTCCGAAAGTTTTTTAATAACCTCCGGAGTGCAGTTCCATAACGGACGAAGGAATGCCTTTATTATATATAGGTATGAATTCTCAGCCGGTTTTCGGCGCCTTGCGGGAAGCGTCAGACGATCCGCTCGACGGTGATGTCGGGATTTTCGCGCAGCAGGTCGATGTATCCCTCCTCGCCGGCCTGTCCCTTGGCCCGAATGACGATCGTGGCGCGGTGCACCACCCCGTCGGACGTGCGCTGGGTTTCGACCTCGTAGGAGATGACCGAATAGTCCTTGCTTTCGAGGCGATCGAACATCGCGTCGATGAACTCCTTTTTCTGCGCCGAAAAGACGATCATCGTGCGGCGGCGTCCCAGCCCGCCGAAAAAGAGCGTCAGCACCTCGAGTCCGAACAACGTCAGCACGGTGGCCGCTCCGGCAACGATGTACATGTGTCCTCCGGCCGCCAGTCCGATGCCGGCCGTAGCCCAGAGGCTCGCCGCCGTGGTCAGCCCGCGCACCAGCTGACGGTGTATGATGATCGTACCGGCTCCGATGAATCCGATGCCGCTGACCACCTGCGCCGCAATACGGCTGGGATCGAGGCGCAGCCCGTCATGGGTCGCCAGGAAGCCTTCGAATCCATATTGCGAAACGATCATCATCAGCGCACTGCCCAGCGCCACCAGGAAATGAGTACGGAATCCCGCATCCTTCACCCGGTATTCGCGGTCGAGCCCGATGACCGTTCCGCAAAGCCCCGCCACACACAAACGCACGATAAGATCCCACTCCGTTTCCATATCCGAATCGTTCTATTCAATTATACATACCGGCGGTCAGGCCGGTTTCTCCCCTTCGTCCTGGTCCAACTCCGCCCGGATAAACTCATTCAGCAGCCGGTCGAATTCATCGTCGTCGTTCCCGAAACCGGCATCCGAAGCCGTTTCGGACTGCGGCCCGCCTGCATCCGCGGCACCGGCCGCAGCTTGTTCCAGTTCGATTCCCAGCTCCGCCAGCTGCTTCCGGTAGCCGGTCCACCACTCCTCCGCCGCTTTCGGATTCAGGACACCGCCGGGATACAATTTATTGTACCAGAGGAATACTCCTTCCAGTTCTAACCGGGATTCGACATACCCGATCAACAACCATTGTACCGTTTCATCCGTACACGCTTCCGCGGCATTCAGGATATCCTCATCGGAGACCGGCTGGCGGCATTTCAGGATATCCTTCTGCCCGGTCGCAAACAGCGAGACCATGCACCGGACCACGTCGCGGCCGAACTGCCGGGCGGCGCGGCTCGTGATGAACGGCGGCGACAGCAGCTCCCGCTCGACCCGCGTGAACGGCTGCGGCGTGATCGAGC
The DNA here is from genome assembly GCF_900107675.1 of Alistipes timonensis JC136. Taxonomy (GTDB): domain Bacteria; phylum Bacteroidota; class Bacteroidia; order Bacteroidales; family Rikenellaceae; genus Alistipes; species Alistipes timonensis. The sequence continues at coordinate 142,745 of NZ_FNRI01000009.1, read as the reverse complement.
ACCGTTTGCACAACTCCTCATAGCTGTCGAAGAACTGGTTGGGATTGTCCCAGAAAGTATATTTGTCGGAGACCTCCCCGGCTTTCCGCATCCGGGCCCCGGCATACGCCTCATCGTCCCGAATACGCTCCCAGAACTCCGGCCCCGGCTCGTCCGCACGGCGCATATCCATATCACAGGCCCAATAGTAGTCGTGGTATTTCTCGAATAACGGCCCTTCGGCAATGCCTCCGTCCTCTACCGCACGGGGATCGAACTCCGGGTCGAGCCTGTGTGCGATGCCGCGCAACGGCTGTGCGGCGTCGCCTCCGCGCGCCAGTCGCTCACGCGCCTGACGGGCATATTTTTCAAACTCCGCAGCCGGCAACTCCGCCGTGCCGTCGAAATGAGCCCCGAGGAGCGCTTTCAGCACCGACGAAAGCCGCTCGCCGGAGAGCAGGTCCTCGTCCAGCCCGTAGCGGCACCACTCCCGGCACTTCTCCTTGTCGGCATAGCGGCCTTTCTCGTAGACTTTTATCAGGAACTCGACCGCCTGGACATATTTCTTGCGCGCAGCGCGTTCGATCAGGTCCAAGCCCTTGTACGGATTGAACGACGTCTCGTCGCCGCCCATCATCTTCACGCCGCAGTCGTACATCTGGTCGGCCATCTCCACGCTCACGCCGAGCTGCCGGTACTCCTCGACTTTCACAGGGTCCTTGCAGCCGAACTCGTCGCCCGAGTAGATCTCGATCAGACGGTTGACAGCCTCCTCGTTGCGCCCCCTGGCGGCGATATCCAGCATCCGGATAATCTCTCCGACGGGCATCTTCTCCGGGCGGAATTTGTTCTCGACATAGAGGCGCGCCAGATCTTCGGCCCCCGTTCCGGCCCATTCGTAACGGCAGAAATAACATTCCCACGCCTTTTCATACTCCTCGTCCTGCTCGTAGAAGAATCCCAGCAGATAGGCGGCGAACTGCTCCTTGCGCAGATATCCGCCCTTGGCCCAACGATAGGCGTCCTCCTTCTCGCCCTCGTTCCAACAGATTCCCGCCATGCTCGAAAAGGCGTCCGCAACATCGTGGAGGGCCGCTTTCTTGTAATATTTCACGGCCGTCTCCATATCGTTGTCGAGGTGGTGGTACAATCCCATCTGCGAATAGCCGCGGCAATCGCCCAGGTCGATCATCCGCTGAAAGTATCCGAATCCTTTTTCCCGGTCCTTCTCCACGATGTCGCCCGAGGCATAGAGGTTGCCGAGCTTCATCAAAGCCCGCGTATCGTTCGCCTGCGCCCCCTTGCGATAACATTCGAGCGTCTTGGCCGGATCGGCCGGCCACTTGTCGGACCCGAATTCATACTGCTGCCCCAGGTAGGAATAGGCTTCGGCACAACCCAGCTTTATGGCCCGTTCGTAGTAGTGCACGGCCAGCGTGTAGTTCAGCTTCACACCCATTCCCCAAGCGTAGTGGATGCCCAGCCGCAGGAATGCGTGCCCGAGGTTCTGCTCCCGGACCGCTTTTTTCAGGTAGTCGAACGAAATATAGTAATTGCGATAATCGCGGTAATATTTGGTGTGCATGGCAAAGCAGGCATAGCAATGCCCGGCCTTGGACTGCCGTTCGAGCATGTCCCATATCTCGGGCGACACTTCGTCGCTGCGTTTGTCCAGATCGTAAAACAGTTTGCAGACGAGCTTCTGCGCCTTCGGGTTCCCCCGCTCGGCCGAGGCGGCCAGCGCGACGATGGCTTCGTTGTACTCCTTGGCCCGGTAGAGCGCCTCGCCCTCCTCGTAATCGAAATCGAAGTCACTGTCCGATCCGGCGGGTGCGACCGTGTAGAGCGGACGGTTTCCGTCCTGCCCCGGCTCCTCTTTCAGGGTCTCGTTCAACAGGATTTTGACATTGTTGACCAACAGCGAAAACTTGCGCTCGGGATTGGGATAGGCGTCTATCCAGTGCTTCTGCTGGAGGCGCATCAGCAATCCGTTCTCACACGTGATCTTGCCCACGACATAGGGAATAATCAGCTTGCGCTTGTTCTGGGCCTGCGCGATTTCGGTTTTGACCCACTCCGATTCGAGGGCTTCGTCGGTCAGCACCACAACCACGACCCGGCAGGCGGATATCGCCCGGAAGATCGCATCGTCGTAATCGACCCCGGCGCTGCGGCTGTCCAGGTCGCGGGGTGCATACCAACAACGGATATTCTCCTCTTCGAGCACATGCGAGATGGCTTTCACGATATCTACATACTGGCTTTTGTAGCTGATAAAAACGTCATGGCAAATCATCGGGCGGTAGTTTGCAGGGTGGAAAGAACTTTTGTCATCCAAATATACGATTTTTTCAGCCATTCGATTGCAGTGTGGGAAATATTTCGTACTTTTGCAGGCTAAGTTTAACTAATTAACTATTTACGACAATGCCGAAAATGAAAACCAATGCCGCTGCGAAGAAGCGTTTTACCTTCACCGGCACAGGAAAGATCAAGCGCAAACACGCTTATCACAGTCACATCCTGACCAAAAAGACGACGAAACAGAAGCGTAACCTCTGCTATTCGGGTATCGTTTCTGCGGTCGACGAGACCAAAATCAAAAACCTGCTCGTTAAATAATTAACCGGCGGAATTTTATTAATCGGAGCAGAACAGCCCCAAAGAATGCGGGAGAACCGTATCGCTGTGAGCTCTCAAAAAACTTTACAGTATGCCACGTTCAGTAAACGCAGTTGCGTCACGCGCACGTCGAAAGAAAGTTTTGAAACTTGCCAAAGGTAACTTTGGTTCAAGGGGAAACGTTTGGACCGTTGCGAAAAATACGGTCGAAAAGGGTCTGTGCTACGCTTATGCACACCGCGCCCTCAAGAAGCGGACATTCCGTTCGCTGTGGATCACGCGTATCAACGCCGCCGTCCGCGCCCAGGGAATGACCTATTCACAATTCATCGGCAAACTCAACGCCAAGGGCATCGTCCTCAACCGCAAGGTGATGGCCGACCTGGCAATGAACGAGCCGAAAGCATTCGAGGCAATAGTTAAAGCAGTTAAATAGTCCTTCCCCGGAAGGGTTTTAGCGGCGGACACCTCCTCGGTGTCCGCCTTTTTTGTCACAAAACCGATTCACGATGGAGACCTGGAAAAAGACATTCGCCATAATCTGGAGCGGACAGTTGGCATCGATTCTCAGCAGCGAGGTCGTGGCCTACTCGATCATCTTCTGGATGAGCCTCGAGACCGGCTCTGCCGAGGTGCTGGCCATCGCAGCCATCGCCAGCATCCTGCCTCAGTCGCTTCTGGGCCTCTTTGTCGGAGTCTACGTCGACCGCTGGGACCGCAAGCGCACGATGATCCTCGCCGACAGCTTCATCGCACTCTGCACACTGGCGCTGGCAATCCTGTTCCGGGCCGGAGTGGCCGAAATGTGGCACATCTACATCCTGCTGGCCTGCCGCTCGGCAGGCTCGGCTTTCCACATGCCTGCCATGCAGGCCTCGGTCCCGCTGCTAGCCCCGCAGTCGCAGCTTACGCGCATCGCCGGGATCAACCAGATCATCGCCTCGCTGTCGAGCATCGCGGGCCCGGCCCTCGGAGCGCTGCTCATCAACCTCACTTCGATCGGCAACATCCTGCTGCTGGATGTCGCGGGAGCCGCCATTGCCTGCACCTCGCTGCTCTTCGTCCGCATCCCCAACCCGGCGCGCGACACGACCCGCAAACCCGGCCTGTGGCGCGAATTCCGGGAAGGCTTTTCGGCCATGCACGCCATTCCGGGTATGGGCTGGTTCTTCACGCTGTCCATCGTCGTCTGGTTCTTCATCATGCCCGTCGGTGTGATGTTCCCGCTGATGACGCTCCAGCACTTCGGGGGCGGCACGTATGAAATGAGCCTGATCGAGATCGTCTGGGGCGGAGGGGCGCTCCTGGGCGGCGCCGTCATGGGCGCCCGCACCTATCAGGTCAGCCGCATCGTGCTGGTCAACCTGATGTACCTGGTCGTCGGCCTCTCGTTCGCCCTGTCCGGACTCCTGTCGCCCTCGGGATTCCTCTGGTTCGCACTCTTCACGGCCACGGCGGGCATCTCCAGCAGCGTCTTCAACGCCTCGTTCGTCTCCGTGATACAGACCCGCATCGAAGCGGGCGTACTGGGACGCGTCATGTCGCTCTACCGCAGTTTCGGCCTGCTGCCCGCAGCCCTCGGACTGCTCGGCACGGGATTCCTGGCAGAAAATATAGGTCTCTCGACAACCTTCATCATCGCCGGAACGGTCATCGTTCTGGTCGGCATAACGGGTTTCTTCATCCCTTCGGTCATGCGGCTCGACCGCAAGACATAAAAAACGGCGGCCCTTTTCAGAGCCGCCGCTGTTTTCGCTTCCGAACGTCAGTTCTTCGGATAAACGTAACCGTTGTAATAGATTTTCTGATACAACTTGTTGCCGTCGTTCGACCAAACGTATTTCACATCGGGTGAAGGATAACCCGAAGTATCGTAATTATAGGACTCGAAACTGCACTCCTGCGTTCCCTCGATGATCTGTCCGCTCCGGTAAACGCTGCCGGAGCTGAGGTAATAGCCCAGCCTGAGATTCGAACTGTCAGAGCCGACATAAACCGAAGGCCCCGATGCTTCTCCGCTGACCTTGAAATCCTTGCCCCGGCACTCCGAATAGACGAGGTCGGCGTTTACACCTCTCAGCGAGAAATCACCTCTCCAACTCGAAGAGACAGAGGCATTCTCGAAACTGGCGCTGATTCCGCTCAGAGATATGGTGTACGAAAGGCCCTCGTTATAAAGCGTCGTCGAACCACCCTCCATATTCACCTGAATCAGACCATTAACGTCTCTGGCGGACAACGTCAGGCCCTCCTCGATCTCCACCTGCCACGTCTGGCTGCCATTGGTATCTTTCAGTTGTTCTACGCCACCAGTCTTGACCAGCATCGAACCTTTCAGAAAAAAGCCGTCGTACTGCTGGTAATCTCCGTTATAAGTGATTTTATAATCGCCGTCCGCCTGCCGCTCGATTTTCGTTCCCGCCGTGAACAGCAAAGTCATAACCGAATTCGAATTGCCCTCGATCTTCAGTTTGGTCAGGTCCACATCTTTGAGCTCGGTCTCGGGATACTGCTTCGCAGCCTCGGCCAGCAGCATGGCCAGTCGAATGCCCGCGTTGGCCGGCTGCATGGCGACAGCGTTCTGAGTCATCGTCATGCTGTAAATATTCATACCCGGTCGCAGGGGCAGTAACTCCTTATAGCTGTCATCCTCTTTGATACAGCTCGACAGCGCGAAGGCCGCCAATACAATCGTTGCAAAAATTTTATTCATGCTTATGTGCTTGGTTAATTTCTCTTAATAAACGGTCCGGCCGGCAATATACTGCGTCGGGACCGAAAAAAATTGCATTAATTTATGCAAAGATAACAAATCGTGCCGGTCCGGCAGAACTTTCCGACAAATAAAAATGTCGATACGACGCCAAAGGTAAAAAAAATTCACATGCGGAGCCTCCGATTTGGCTGTTTCGCAGCAAATTTGTATCTTTATCCTGAGGCGACACCCAAACGGCCTCGCCGCCCGACCGCCGAAATACAGGCCGGACGCCGGCATTAACCCTGAGAAACCATGAAAAACAGCATATTAATCGCAATTACACTTATGTCAATCCTGTCACTCTTCGGATGCGGCCGCGCGAAGGCCCCCGAGTATCCGTCCGACCAGCTTACGACACGCGACGGCACCCAATTCACGATCTCCTTTTTCAAACACGCCTCGCTGTCGATCGCCGTGGGCGGCAAATACATCTATGTCGATCCCATAAGCGCCAATGCCGATTACGCCGCACTGCCGAAGGCCGACATCGTGCTCATCACCCATTCGCACTACGATCACCTCGACGTCGCGGCGGTCGAGAAACTGCTCACGCCCGACACGGAAATCCTTTGCGACCGCACTTCGGCCGAAGCCTTCGAAATGAACTGCTACACGATGCGCCCGGGCAGCGTCGCCACGCCGCGCGACTGGGTGAAGGTGGAGGCCGTGGCAGCCTACAACACCACCCCGGGACACCTGCAGTTCCACCCCAAAGAGCGCGAGGACTGCGGCTACATCCTCACCGTCGGCGGCACGCGCATCTACATCGCGGGCGACACCGAGCCGACACCCGAACTGCGGGCGCTGCGCAACATCGACATCGCGTTCCTGCCCGTGAACCAGCCCTACACGATGACCGTCGACCAGGCTGTCGAAGCCGTGAAGGCCATCCGCCCGACGATCTTCTACCCCTACCACTACGGCGAGGTGGAGGAGAAGACCGACATCGACCGGCTGGTGCGCGAGACCGAAGGGTTGACCGACACCCGGGTCCGCCCGATGGAATAACAGGCGTAAAACGCCTGTCTTATGGGCGACGGATTCTCCTGCCGCTGCTCAATCTTCGCGGCGCTGCAAACCGAACACCCGCTTCATGGACGACGAATCCCCTGCCGCTGCTCAACCTGCACGGCGCTGCAAACCGAACACCCGCCTTATGGACGGCAGCCCGTCGATTAAACAACAGGAGGGCCCATCCGGACCCTCCTGCTTCGATAACAAATCCCGCCGCGGCTATTTTTTGGCTGCGGCTTTTTTCGGCTCGGCCTTCACTTTGAGCGAGGCCAGCCCCTTCACGATATTCGCATCGTTGTTCTTCGTGCCGTCGTAAACCACGGTGACCTCCTTTTTGGGCAGGTCCACCTTCACGTCCTTGATGCCCTTGCCGAGCGACGGAACGTTGTTCATGATCTTCTTCACACAGTGATCGCAGTCGATGTCCGTAACGAACACCGTGGTCACGGTTTTCTTTGCAGCGGGCTTTTCGGCAGCCGCGCACATGCCGGCGCCCATCAGCAGGGCCAGGCATACCATCAGCAGTTTTTTCATCTTTACTTTCTATTTTAAGGTTTTACATGACGTTTTTCACGCGGGTCAATAGAGGTTGAATCGCAACCCGACATAGAACTTGCGGCCCATCAGCGGTCCCCAGACATTCATCGAGTTGAAACCGACCGAATAGGGATTGTCCGCATGGAGGATCGGCTCCTTCTGCCGGTAGTCGGCGATATTCTCGCAGCCCGCATAGATGTCGAATTTGCCCACCTTGCGGCTTACCTGGGCGAAAAACATCGGGTAGCGGGGCGAATAGCTGTCGTCCGCCAGAATCCCGTTCTGCGTCGGGATGCGCGCCGGACCGTTCAACTGCGCCGTGGCGTCGAACACCCAGCGGCGGAACTTCGTGGCGTACTGAATGTTCAGCAGCGTCTTGTACTGGCTCACCAGCGGACGCTCCACGCGGGCCGAAGTGCCGTCGGGACGCTCGATGGTCATTTCGCTGTTCGTGTAGCGGAACGTGGCGAAGATGTCGAGCCGCTCGACGGGCGTCCACGAGAAGTCGACCTGATAAGTGTCCGTGAACGAACGCCCGTCGGTGTTGTAAAAGACGATCGCTTCCGGGTCGTACTCCTGGTCGGCCACGACCGAATTGTAGAACTGCGTACGGAAATAGTCGAAACTCAGCGTGGCGTTGTCGCTCCCGGCCAGCGAGAAGGTCTGCGTCAGGCTTCCGCCCACCGTGAGAGCCTTCTCCATGCGGTCGAAACGTTTGAAATCAACCGCTCCGGGTTCGCTCCCGAGGAACACGATCTTACGGCCCGTGGCCAGCACGCCGATGTTGTCCGTAATGACGTTCGTCGAACGGTAACCCAACCCTGCCGAGGCTCGCAGCGTCGTCGAGGGGGTGATGTTCCATTTCAGGTGTCCGCGGGGCGTCGCAAAGAAGCGGTCGTAATAGGCATTGTAATCGCCGCGGATGCCCGCCACCACCGAGAGTTTGTCTTTGATGGTGTAAGTGTACTCGGCATAGGCGCCCGCTTCCTCTTCGTCACGGTCGAAATCGTAATCGCCCGTCGTCGTCCCCGGAATCCACGGCGTCGGATTGACCAGACGCTCCCGGAAATAGTCCAGATGCGCCTGCACACCGACGATCAGCGACGAACGGCGGGTGAAATAGTGGTTGTACATCAGGTTCAGCGCCACGGCGTTCTGGTTGCCCTCGTACGTGTTGAGCCCGAAATAGGCGTCCTCGTTGAAATGGTCGAAATCGGCCACGAACGCCAGATTCGAGCGCAGCTCATCCTGCTCGTCGGGGTCGTAAACCGACGGACCGACAGGCATACCTATTTTAAGATAGCCGTTGGCGTTGCGGTTGCGGATGTGCGAACCGTAGAGGGGCATCGGCTTGCCGGTCGTCTTCCAATCCCAGTTCTCCGCCATATCCTCGCGCATGGCATCGGTGTTTTTGAAATCGAGCATGCCGCCCAGACGGTTCTCCTGCACGAACTTCCAGCCCCAGCGCACCTGCGTGCCGTTGTCCGCCGAATAGAGCCACTTGTTGGCCACGTTGATCTGGTCGGATTTCGGCAGGTCGCGGAAATGGTCGTGATTGTGATCCATCTTCCGCACGTCGGTGTCCATCGAGCCGTGGAGCAGGATGACGCTCGACAGTTTCTTGTCTTTGGTCACGGGGAACGCCGTCGAGATGTTGGCCTCGGGACGCAGTTCGTCGTCGAGGTAGAGGTTCACGAACAGGCGTTCGTCGTCCGTGGGCTTGCGGTGTTCGAGGTTGATCTGGCCCGTAATGGCCTCGTGGCCCGCCGTGACGGACGCCACGCCCTTCGACACCTGAATCGAATTGAGCCACATGCCGGGCGTATAGCTCAACCCGTAGGGGGCGCTCAGGCCGCGCATGATCGGACGGTTCTCATCGAGTATCTGGGTGTAGGTCCCGGCCAGCCCCAGCATTTTGATCTGCCGGGCGCCCGAAATGGCGTCGCTGTAACCGACGGTCACCGACGCCGAGTTTTCGAACGACTCGGCCAGATTGCAGCAGGCCATCTTGCAGAGACCCGCGAACGAAATCATCTCGCCTTTGACAATGCCGTCGCGTTTGACGAAATTACCGCTGAGATTCCCCTCGACCACGACGTCATCGAGGGCCACGCCCTCCGAGCGGAGGGTAAATTCGACTTTGTCGACTCCGCTTCCGACGCGGATCGTATCGTTGACATAGCCCAGGTAGGAGGCCACGAGCTTGTCGTAGCCTTTCACGCGGTGTAACTGGAAAGCGCCCTGAACGTCAGTCCCGGCGCCGATCGTCGTTCCGGCCCAGTAGACCGAGGCCCCGACGAGGGGCTGTTTGTCGGCATCGCGGACCACGCCCCGCAAATCCTGGGCGTTCAGCGTGCCGCACACGGCAAGAGCCGAAAGTGTAAGAAATGAGATTCTGTAAAATTTCATGGAAAATTTCCGTTATCGGTTAAAACTGATTGCGGACCGGTGCGTGCAGCACGGGTCCCGAAGGAGTTTTAAGCCGATACGGGAGGGGCCCGGAAGCCTACGGGAAGAATCGAGGCCTCCTGTACGAAAGGTGAACGCCTTTCGGCGCTCTTTTCCCGCAGAACGGGAACCCGTTCGGGACACGGACACTCCGCAGTGATGGCGGGAGGCAGGTCGGTGACCATGCAGCGGATATGGCGTTCGCCGTTCTCAGCGGACGAATAGAGATAGAGTTCTATGTCGGTCGAATGGAGTTCGCAGCCGCAGCACGAACGCACGACCCCGTCGGCGGGCATGTCGTGCTGGCATTCCGAAAGACATACATGCTCCGCATGCACCCGCTGCTCCACACACCTGCAGGTCAGGGAGACCACGGCCGCCCCGGCCGTCGCCAGCAGGTAGACGGTCATCAGTAACAGCGATATGCCTTTCTTCACGTTCATCATTCCACAATTCCGCACTCCGCGAGCCGGGCGACCCACAGCCCGGCATCCTGCAGGGCGGTTTCGGCATCGACCTCATAACGTTCGGTGAGCAGGTCCGCTGCATCTTCGGCCGTGAAATCCCGGCCGCGCAGCGCCTCCCACAAGTAGAGGGACGACGGATTGAGCGACACGATGCGTGTCATATCCGCAGCTCCGCCGCCTCCCGGCATGACGATTACATGCTCGCCCGCCATCTCGCGTATCTTGTATTCTTCGCGTATCTTCATTTATCGAACGTTCTGATCTTTGCAAAAGTATAAAAAAATCCCCAAACCGCCTAATTTTTCGGCGCCGTAACGGCACTTTTAGGAAATCGGGTCGTTTTGCAGGAGCTATGAAATTTCGTATCTTTGACTTCGTCTCAGATACTCCCGCTCGGCATAATCAAACTAAAGTTTGCTTCTGCGCTCGACTTTTTCGTATCTTTGTATTATGGAATCCGCTTCGGACAAAATATACGACACCCTGAAACGCTACTGGGGCTTTACGGAATTCCGTCCCGTGCAGGAGGAGATCATCCGCTCCGTCCTGGAGGGGCGCGACACGCTGGCGCTGATGCCCACGGGCGGCGGCAAGTCGCTCACCTATCAGGTTCCGACCCTCGCCCGCCCGGGCCTGTGCATCGTCGTCACGCCGCTCATCGCCCTGATGAAAGACCAGGTCGACCGTCTTCGGGCACGCCGCATCGCGGCCGTGGCCATCCACTCGGGACTCTCGCCCCGACAGATCGACATCGCGCTGGACAACTGCGTCTACGGCGACGTGAAATTCCTCTACGTCGCCCCCGAACGGCTGGCCACCGAGGCGTTCCGCCTGCGCGTCGTACGCATGAACGTCTCGCTCCTGGCCGTCGACGAGGCCCACTGCATCTCGCAGTGGGGCTACGATTTCCGGCCCTCGTACCTGCGCATCGCCGAACTGCGCGAGAAACTCCCCGGAGTCCCCGTGCTGGCGCTCACCGCCTCGGCGACGAAACCGGTGGCCGACGACATCATGCGCCACCTCAAATTCGCCGAGCCGCACATCCTGCGCAGCAGTTTCGCACGCCCCAACCTCTCGTACAGCGTCCGCCGCACCGACGACAAGAACGGCCAACTGCTGCGGCTGGTGCACAACGTCCCCGGCTCGGGCATCGTCTACACGCGCACCCGCGAAGGCACCGAGCAGACCGCCGACTTTCTGCGCCAGGAGGGCGTCCCGGCCGCGGCCTACCACGGCGGACTGGGGCATGCAGAACGGGCGCTGCGGCAGGAAGAGTGGCTCTCGGGCAAAGTCCGCGTGATGGTCGCCACGAACGCTTTCGGCATGGGCATCGACAAACCCGACGTGCGGTTCGTGGTCCACTACGCCATGTGCGACTCGCTCGAAAGCTATTACCAGGAGGCCGGACGCGCAGGCCGCGACGGCGCGCGGGCCTATGCCCTGCTGCTCGTGGCCTCGGACGACAGCGACCGCATCGCACGGCGTTTCGAACAGGAGTTTCCCCCGCTCGAAAAAGTCAAAGATATCTATGAATCGGTCTGCTCCTACCTGCAGGTGGGCGTCGGCGACGGGGGCGAGGCCTCGTTCCTGTTCAACATCCACGACTTCTGCGCCCGCGAACACCTCTATTCGGGGACGGTCCTGAGCGCCCTGAAACTCCTGCAGCAGAACGGCTACATGACCCTCACCGACGCGCAGGAAAACCCCGCGCGGGTGATGTTCTGCGTCAGCCGCGACGAATTGTACAAACTTCGCGTGCAGCGCGACGAACTCGACCACTTCATCCGCACCCTGCTGCGGCTCTACAACGGGGTCTTCACCGAATTCCGGCCCATCGACGAGGGCGAACTGGCCACCTGGAGCGGCTACACCGTCCAGCGGGTCAAAGAGCTGCTGAAGCGGCTCTGGCAGCTGCGCGTCATCCGCTACATCCCGTCGAACCGCTCGCCGATCCTCTTCCTGAACGAAGAGCGCCTTCCGCGCGCCGACCTCTATATCGCCCCCGAGACCTACCAGCGGCGGCAGCAGTTGATGCGCGAACGCTTCGAACAGATGGTCGCCTACGCCGCCAACGACGACGAGTGCCGCGGCGCCGTGCTGGAAAAATACTTCGGCGAGGGCGATCCCGCCCCATGCGGGGTCTGCGACGTGTGCCTCGCCCGCAAACGGGCCGCCAAAGCCTCCGCCGGAGCTTCCGACGCCGATGCCGCCGCGCTGCGCGAAAGCATCCTGCAACGCCTGGCCGAATCCCCCGCCGACCCGCGGCAACTGGCCGCGGACATGGCCTGCCCGCCCGAACGGCTGGCCGGGGCCGTGCGCGAACTGCTCGCAGAAAGAGCGGTCCGGACCTCCCCGGACGGCTGTCTCGCGCTTTCCGGCGGTCCCGACAACCCGGACCCGGTAAAATAGCGCTCCGGCGAGCCGCTTTTCTGAAAATAATTCCGTAAATTTGTGGGAATTTTCACCGCATGACCACAGTAAACAATTTCATCAATAAAATCAGCAACGAGCAGACCGCCCTGCTCCCGGCCGTCGAGTTCCGGGGGAAGATTCTCCTCGTCGAGCAGGAACGCGACATCGCCGAGGCCTGCAAACAACTCGCACAACAGCCGCAGATCGGGTTCGACACCGAGACCCGTCCTTCGTTCCGTCCGGGCGTGACGTTCCGCGTGTCGCTGCTGCAGCTCTCCACCCCGACCGTCTGCTACCTTTTCCGGCTCAACAAGATTCCGCTGGCCAAGCCCATCCTGCAGTTGCTCGAAAACAAGGAGGTGCTCAAAATCGGCGCCGACGTGGCGGGCGACCTGCGTTCGCTGCGCCAGATCCGCCACTTCCGCGACGGAGGCTTCGTCGACCTGCAGACCATCGCGCCCCAGTGGGGCATCGAGGAGAAGAGCCTGCGCAAACTCTCGGCCATCGTGCTGGGACAGCGCGTCTCGAAAGCCCAGCGGTTGAGCAACTGGGAGGCCGCGACCCTCACCGACAAACAGCAGCTTTACGCCGCCACCGATGCCTGGGTCTGCACCCGCATCTACGAACAACTGCTGCGCACACCGAAAAAACCGATCCGCAAATGATACCGCAAATCTACCTGCGCCGCGGCAAGGAGGAGTCGCTCCTGCGCCGCCATCCGTGGATTTTCTCGGGGGCCATCGACCACATCGAGGCCGAGGAGGAGTCCGATTTCGCCGAAGGAGCCCTCGTCGAGGTCTACACCCGCCCGGGCGAATTCATCGCCCAGGGCCACTACCAGGTGGGCTCGATCGCCGTGCGCGTGCTCTCGTTCGAACGCGAACCGATCGACCAGGCGTGGTGGAACCGCCGCATCGCCGTGGCCCACGACGTACGCCGCACGCTCTCGCTCACGGACAACCCCGTGACGACCTGCTACCGCCTCGTCCACGGCGAAGGCGACTCCCTGCCGGGACTGGTGGTGGACATCTACGGCACGACGGCCGTCATCCAGTGCCACTCGGCGGGCATGTACCACGCCCGGCAGCAGATCGCCGAGGCGCTGCGCTCGGTCTACGGCGACCGCCTGACGGCCATCTACGACAAATCGTCGCAGACGCTCCCCTTCAAAGCCGACCTCGGGGCCGTCGACGGCTACCTGTGGGGCCGCGCGGAACACACTTCGCAGATCGTCACCGAAAACGGCGAACGGTTCCTCGTCAACTGGGAGAAAGGTCAGAAAACGGGCTTTTTCCTCGACCAGCGCGAGAACCGCGAACTGGTGAAACGCTATGCGAAAGGCCGCACCGTGCTCAACACGTTCTGCTATACGGGCGGATTCTCGGTCTACGCCCTCTCGGGCGGCGCCCGCGAGGTCTGCTCGGTCGACTCTTCGGAGCGCGCCGTGGCGCTGGCCACCGAGAACATGCAGCTCAACTTCGGCGACAGTGCGGCCCACTCGGAGGTCGCCGCCGACGCCGTGGAGTACCTGAAGGACATCGGTGACAAATACGACCTCATCATCCTCGACCCGCCGGCCTTCGCCAAGCACCACAAGGTGCTGGGCAACGCCATGCAGGGCTACAAGCGGCTCAACGCCCGGGCTCTGTCGCAAATCCGTCCGGGCGGCATTCTCTTTACGTTCTCCTGCTCGCAGGCGGTCTCCAAGGAGCTGTTCCGCACGACGGTCTTTTCGGCCGCGGCCATCGCAGGCCGCAAGGTGCGCATCCTGCACCAGCTGACCCAGCCCGCCGACCATCCGATCAACATCTACCATCCCGAGGGCGAATACCTCAAAGGGCTGGTACTCTATGTAGAATAAACCATGAAAAAACTGCTGACCACCACCCTGCTTGCGCTCGCCGCGGTCCTGACAGCCGGGGCCCAGAGCCGTACCGAAGTCTACACCGTCCCGAGCAAGATACTCGGCGTCGAAAAGAACTGCACGGTCTACCTGCCCGACGGTTACGGCCGTTCCGGGGAGAGCTACCCGGTGCTCTACCTGCTGCACGGCGCCAGCGGTTGCCACACCGACTGGACCCTGAAAGGCTACATGCGCCGCATCACCGACGAAACCGTCGCTTCGGGCATGGCCCGGCCGATGATCGTCGTCATGCCCGACGCCGCGGGCGAAGGCGAGAACTACACCGGTCGGCACATGGGCTATTTCAATGTCCCGGGCTGGAACTACGAACAGTTCTTCTTCGAGGAGTTCATCCCCGCCGTCGAAAAGCACTACCGCATCACCGGCGACAAAGCCCACCGCGCCATTTCGGGTCTCTCGATGGGCGGCGGCGGCACGGCGGTCTACGCCCTGCGCCACCCCGAGGTCTTCGGCTCGGCCTGCCCGATGAGCGGCCTGTTGGACGCCCTGCCCGGCCCGCGCAACTACGACGATGCGTTCCAGCAATCCGTCGCCGACAACTCGCCCGTCGTGATGCTGCGCGAAATGCCCGACGACAAGCTCGACGGCGTGCGCTCGGTCCGCTGGTGGGTGGACTGCGGCGACGACGATTTTCTCTGGAAATCCAACGTCGACTTCTACACGCTCATGCGCGAGCGGAACATCCCCCTGCAGTACCGCATGCGCGACGGCGGCCACACGTGGCGCTACTGGGAGACCGTACTGCCCGACGTGCTGGTCTTCGTCTCGGCAGGATTCGACAAATAGCCGCGCAACGAAAAAGGTCCCTTTCCGGGACCTTTTTTCATTTTATCTTTTCGTACACATAAATCTCGTGAACCTCCCGGTCGTAACCCGGGTAAAATCCCCGCGGCATCCCGAGCACGATCCGCGCACCCCGGTTGGCCAGCACCAGCAGGTCGTCCGTCGCGGGATCGACGGCCAGCCCCTCGATCTCGCCCGCCCGCCGGAAATCGTCCATCGAACGGAACGGCAGCACCGTAGCCCAGGATTTCCCGTCGCGCAGGTCGGCGACGTAGATGTTGTCCGGCTCTTCGAGGTCGGCATCCCCGTCGTCCGCCGATATCAGCATCCGCCCGCCGGCCATGAAAATACCCTGCTGCCACTGCGGCACGGGACGCAGGTGGACCTTACGCACGTATTTCCCCGTCGCAAGGTCATAGCCGTAGACATAGCGTCCGTCGACCCAGTCGGCCATCCAGACCATGCCGCCGTCGCGGTCCACGGCCAGTCCGCACACCTCTACCTGCCCCGAGGCGGGTTCCCAATCAATCGAACGTTTCCATTTCAGCGTGTTGGCATCGTAAACCGCCACCTGGATATTCTCCCCGCGGCCGTCCTCAAAGGTCTCGATCCCGGCGTAAATCTCCCCGTTCCAGACGTCGATGTCGCCGATATGGTTCGCCGCCAGCGGCAGCCCCTCGAAGGGCCGTTCGTTCCGGGCCGCCAGCCGCCCCTGCTTGTCGTACTTGTAGAGCGCCGTGCTGCCCGACACATAATAATAGGCCGAATCGGCGGCGATTCCCTGCCGTCCTTCGACCGGAATCACCCGCTTCAGGCGGTATTCCGAACCCAATTCCTGCGCCGCAAGCGGCATCGCGGCTGCCAGCAGCAGCCCGAAAGTCAACCATCTTTTCATTTTCGCTCCCATTTTACACCCTCCCCGGCAAAAACGGGGCCGGAGCTGCATTCCCCTCGAGGAATACGCTCCGGCCCGGATCGAAAGCGGGATTCCCGCCTACTTTTTCTTCGCGCGCTGCTGGGCTTCCTGCTGACGCAGAAGCTCCTCGTAACGCTGCTGGAATTTCGATTTCTTACCCTTCGATTTCTTCGCGGCATTGGCCTGCATGATGGCATGTATCTTCTGGTCGTCGACCATGCGGCGGATGACGAGCGTCTGCCCGATGGTGAAGAGGTTCGAAAGCAGGTAGTAATAGCACAGTCCGCTCGAATAGCTGTTGAACCAGAAGAGCATCATAATCGGCATCATGTAGACCATCATGAACTTCATGCCGGCCATCTGGGGCTGCGACGAAGCGGTCTGCTGGTAGCTGAACCAGGAGTATCCGAACAGCGACACGGCCATCAGCAGGGCGAACAACGACACGTGATCTCCATAGAACGGGATCGAGAACGGCAGGTTCAGCACGCTGTCGTACGACGAGAGGTCGTCGGCCCACAGGAACGGCTGCTCGCGCAGTTCGATCGAAGCGGGGAAGAAGCGGAACATGGCGATCAGAATCGGCATCTGAATCAGCATCGGGATACAGCCGCCCATGGGATTGATGCCCGCTTTCTTGTAGAGCTCCATCATGGCCTGCTGTTTCTTGGCGGCGTCCTCGCGCTTGGGGAATTTCTTGTTCAGCTCATCGACCTGCGGCTTTATCAGACGCATCTTGGCCATCGAGACGTAGCTCTTGTAGGTGAGCGGCGAGATCACCAGCTTCACCAACAGCACCAGAATCAGGATGATGATACCGAAGCTGGCGATATAGTTGCGCAGGAAGTCGAAGACCGGAATCACACACCAGCGGTTGACCCATCCGAAGATGCCCCAACCCAGCGGCACGAGCCGTTCGAGGTGGAGATCGGCGCCCTTCGGGTCGTCGACCTTTTTGAGAATCGAGTACTTGTTGGGGCCGAAATAGAAGGCGAAATCATACCCCTCGGTCTGAGGCGTATAGGGCACTCCCATCTGCGCCGTGAAAGTTTTCAGCAGCGACGACTCGGGAGCCGCCGTATCGAAAGCCAGGTTCGCATAGGAGACGTTCTCCGGGGCGATGAACACCGACGAGAAAAACTGCTGTTTGAACGCCACCCACGACACCTGCGTCGTGATGTTCTTCGACTTGGCGCCGTCGCTCATGCCCAGCTCCTCGATCGACGTTTCGCCCGGGAAGCGGTAGGCCAGCGTGGTGTACATGTTCTCGTTCTGGAATCCCTTCTCGTTCTGGTAGGTGGTGTTGGCCCAGTCGATCTGAATCTGGGTCTGGTTGGCCATCTCGCGGGCCATATTCACCAGCCGCACGTCGAAATCCACGAGGTAGTCGCGTTCGGGCGACGACGTATTATATAAGGTGTAGCGATACTCCAGATACGACTCCTCGGCGACCGGCAGCCGCATCACGACGGCTTTCGCACCGTCGGCGGTCGTCGTCTCCGGCTCGGCGGTAAAGACATAGTCCAGCGTATTTACAGGAATGTTCCGCAGCCCGTTCTTCACGTAGAACGAAAGCCCGAAACGGGCCGTCGCCGGGTCCATCAGTTCGATCAGCTGGTTGCGCTCGCCGCGCGGGGCATACTTGGTGTAGTCTTTCAGCGTGACGCCCGTGATCTGGCCGCCGCGGGTCGAGAAACGCACCGACATCACCTCGTTCTCCACCGTGAACTCCTCGGGCTCCGCCTCGCGGGCCGTCGTCAGCGACTCGCCCAGCGTCTCCACCTGGCGTTCGCGCACGGCTGCCGCGGCCTCTTCGGCCGTCGCCCCGGAGGGCGCTTCACCTATCGCCGTCGAATCGGCGGCCGGAACCGCTGCGGGCCGCGTCGCGCGGGCCACCGAGTCCATATAGGCTTCATACGCCTCCTTCTTTTCGAGATATTCCTTCTGCTGCTTGCTGTTGATATAGGCGAATCCCAGAAAGAGGACCGCCACGACGGCAATGCCGATGATTGATTTCTTATCCATTAAAATTTTAATTAGTTGCACCGACAGTCCAAAACTCCGATTTTGCCGTGAAACGGCATTAAGCCCCCGCCTGAGGCGGGGGTTTGGGGGTGGGTCAGACTTGTAAACGCCGCCTGAGGCGGCGAAAAACAAGGATCGGTTGCAAGAAACGGTACATCTTATTGTCTATATAATTCTTCCTTATTTCTTTCCCGCATATTCCAGTGCGGCCTTCACGAAGGCCACGAACAGCGGCGAGGGGCTCAGCACGGTGCTCTTGTATTCGGGATGGTACTGCACGCCGACAAACCACGGATGGTTCTCGATCTCGACGGCCTCCACCAGATTGGTATCGGGATTGACGCCCACGGCCTTCATGCCGGCGGCCTCGAACTGCTCCAGATAGTCGTTGTTGAACTCGTAACGATGACGGTGACGCTCCGAAATATTGAGTTTGCCGTAGGCCGCAGCCACTTTCGAACCCTTCTTCAGCGTACAGGGATAGGCCCCCAGGCGCATCGTGCCGCCCTTGGCCGTCACGCCCTTCTGCTCCTCCATCAGGTCGATCACCGGATGGGCCGTCGCCTGCTCCATCTCGCTGGAATTGGCGTCGGGCAGTCCCAACACGTTGCGCGCGAACTCGATCACCGCACACTGCATGCCCAGGCAGATGCCCAGGAACGGAATGCCGTTTTCACGGGCGAAGCGCACGGCCTCGATCTTGCCCTCGATGCCGCGGTTGCCGAAGCCCGGAGCCACCAGGATACCCGACATCTTGCCCAGCAGCGAGGCGGCCGTCTCGCCGGTGACCTTCTCCGAATTGACATAGCGGAGCTTCACCTTGCAGTCGTTGACGGCTCCGGCGTGAATGAACGATTCGCAGATCGACTTGTAGGCGTCGGGCAGCTCGGTGTACTTGCCCACCAGCGCGATCTCGATCTTCTTCGACGGGTGTTTGATCTTCTCCACGAAAGCGCTCCAGGCAGCCATGTCCGGCTCCTTGTCGGCCGGGAGGTTCAGTTTGTCCAGCACCACCTCGTCGAGATGCTGTTCGTGCATCTTGATCGGCACCTCGTAGATCGTCGGCACGTCGATCGACTCCATCACGGCATTGGCGTCGACGTTGCAGAACAACGCCACCTTGCGTTTGAGCGCCGTGGTCAGCGTATGTTCGGCGCGCAGCACGAGGATATCGGGCTGAAGCCCGTTCTCCAGCAGCGCCTTCACGGAGTGCTGCGTGGGCTTGGTCTTCATCTCGCCCGAAGCGGCCATGTAGGGAATCAGCGTCAGGTGCACCAGCGCCGTATTCTTGTACCCCAGCGAGTAGCGCAGCTGACGCACCGACTCGATGAACGGCTGCGACTCGATGTCGCCCACCGTGCCGCCGATCTCGGTGATGATGACGTCGTATTTCTTGGTCTGCGCCAACAACTGGATGCGGCGCTTGATCTCGTCGGTGATATGGGGGATGACCTGCACGGTCTTGCCCAGGTACTCGCCTTTGCGCTCCTTCTCGATGACGCTCTTGTAGATACGTCCCGTGGTGACGTTGTTGGATTTCGACGTGGGCTGGTTCGTGAAGCGTTCGTAGTGTCCCAGGTCGAGGTCGGTCTCGGCGCCGTCCTCGGTGACGTAGCATTCGCCGTGCTCATAAGGGTTGAGCGTTCCGGGATCGACATTGATGTAGGGGTCGAGCTTCTGAATGGTCACCGAATAGCCGCGTGCCTGCAACAGCCGTGCGATCGAGGCCGAAATAATACCCTTTCCGAGCGACGACGCAACACCGCCCGTTACGAATATGTACTTGGGTTTGGAAAGTTTCATTACTGTATTGACTATTTATTTTCGTTGTTCTGTTCTTCCTGGTCCTGTTTGTCGATCAGCTTCACTTTCTCGACGGCTGCGGCCATCTCCTCGCGGGCGCGGTCGATCTTCGCACGCACGTCGGCCACCAGCGCCTCGGCGTTCTTCGACTTGGCGAAGAACCCGATGTTGTTCTCCAGCAGCGCGATCTCCTGCTCCAACTGGCGCACCTTGTTGTACAGACGCTCGCGTTCCGTGCGCAGACGGCGGTCGCCCGACGCTTTGAGCGACGACACCTTCTCGCGGAAGCGTCCCATCGAACGGTCGCGCTCCGAACCGCGCAGCGTGTTGAACAGCTCGTCGACGGCGGCCTTGTATTTTTTCTGGATGCTGTCCTTCTGTTTGATGGGCACAAACCCGATCTCACCCCAGCGGCGCTGAAATTCGCGGATCACCTCGTAACCGCCGGCCTTCACGTCGGCCTCGGCCATTTCGGCCAGCAGGGCGAGCTTCTTCTGCAGGTTCTCCTCGTGTTCGCCGTCGACGCTCGCGAAGTGCGACGCCTTACGCTCGAAGAACTTGTCGCAGGCGGCGCGGAAACGCTTCCAGATGGCATCCGAATGACGCCGCGACACGGCTCCGATCTGCTTCCAGCGGGCCTGCAGGGCGATCAGTTCGTCGGTGGCCTTCTTCCACTCCTCGCTGTTCATCAGCGACTCGGCGGCCTCGCAGATCTCGGTCTTCAGCTGGAGGTTGTGCTCCATCTCGGTCTTCATTCCGGCGTAGAACTGCCGCTTGGCCTCGAAGAATCGGTCGCACGCCGTGCGGAAACGCTCGTAGATGCGGTTGTTGTCCTTCTTGGGGGCGAATCCGATGGTCTTCCAGGTCTTCTGGATTTCCAGCAGCCGGTCGCTCGCCTTGTTCCACTCCTTGCGGGTGGTTAGCGGCTGCGCCGAAAGTTCCTCGGTCGCGGCGCAAAGTTCGGTTTTGAGTTCGAGGTTCTTGACCTGCTCGTTCTTCAACTCCTCGAAATGCTCCTGATGCTGTTTGTTGATGCGGCTCGATGCGGCCTTGAAACGCTCCCAGAGCGCCTCCTTATATTCGTTGGCCACGGGACCCGTCTCGCGCCACTCGTCATGGAGTTTCTGCAGCTTGTGGAACGCCTCGACCACCGACGGCTCGAGGATCAGCGCCTCGGCCTGCTCGCAGAGGGCGATCTTCTGCTCGTAATTCTTCTTCAGGTCGAGGTCGCGCAGCTCCTTGTTGATCTTAATGAAACTGTAGAAATTCTCGACATGGAGATTATAGGTCTCCCACAGGTCTTTGACATACTGCTGGGGCACGATGCCGGTCTCCTTCCAGCGCTGCTGCAGTTCGCGGAATTTGTTGAACGTATGGTTCAGCGTCTCGTCCGAGTTGACCAGCTCCTTCAGCTCCTCGATGATCGTCTGTTTGACCTTCAGGTTGGCCTCCTTCTCAGCTTCGAGGTTGGCGATAAAGGCGTCGCGGCGCTGACGGTATATTTTGAACTGCTCTTTGAGCTGCACCTCGGCACCGTCCACCGACGGGGCGAAATCCTCCTCGGCGCCGCCCTCTTCGACGAAGCGGCGGCGTGCGGCCTCGACCTCGGCGCGGCGAATGCGGTAAAAGGCGATCTTCAGCGCCTCGACATCCCGGCGGATCGACTGCACGGGCTGCTCCTCGAGCATCCGGGCGAACAGCGCCACCAACTCCTCCTTGCCTTTGCCGGCGAACTTGTCCGCGGCATCGGGCGTCTCTTCCGCCAACCGGTCGGCCGCTTCCTCCTCGGCCGTTTCGCCTTCGATCTCCAATCCGGCGTTCTGCGCGGCGAGCGCAGCCTCCTCATCGGCGAAATCCACCTGCACATCCCCCGGCACAGCCTCCTCGTCGACCGCCTCGGCCACGGGTTCAGCCGCAGGCTGGATGCGGGCGCGCTTCGCCCGCGGAGCGGCCTCTTCGGCAACGGTCTCCTCAACAGGAGCGGCCTCTTCGGCAGGGACATCCTCGGCGGGGACAGCCTCCTCGACGGGGACAGTCTCGGCGGGCGTCTCTGCGACTTCCGCGGCGGGAACGGCCTCCGCTTCGGCAGGAGCCTCGGCAGCGGGATTTTGGGTTTCGGGGACTTCGGCAGTCACAGCAGAATTCGCTTGCACATCTTCAGCCGCAGGGCTGACATGCTCTTCGGGAGCAGGAAGTGTCGGTTTTTCAGTAGCCATCTCAGTACGCATTTTTGATTCCCGTATATATACGGGGGTATATAAATCTCGCAAATGTAACCATTTTATGCGGAATCCGGAAATGATTTCACCAAAAGATGCAACAACGCCGCCATCCGGACGAGAGAAACCCCTGCATCCCGGTACGGCGGCGCGATTTTCCGGCAGTTTACAGCCTCGCGTCAGCGTTTGCGCCCCTTGGCGGCAAGACGCTTGGGTGCGGCCTGGCGGCCCGTCGTAACGGGACGCGCCCCGCGGCGCACGCTCTTGGTTCCGGCGCCTCCGCGTTTGGGCTTCTCCCACGCCGAAGCGTCGTCGAAACGCTGGAAAGCCTCCCAGTCGAAGCCTTCGTTGCCGCCCTCCGGAGTCGCACTCCAGTCGTTCGCGGCCTTCTTCCGGCTCCGCGTCTCCGGACGGGACGCCTCCGCCGGAGCTTCGGCAACCTGCCTGCGGCTCCGTTTCACGGGACGTTCCACGGCTTCGGCATGCGGCGCAGCATCCGCATCCCGGCGTCGGCTCCGCCTTTCGGGACGGGATTCGCCCTGCTCCGATTTCGCCCCGCCGGCCGCATCCTCGCGGTCGATACGGGCAATGCGGCGGCGGCCGCCCGAGGCGTTGAGCCGGCTCACGACGTTCTCGGCGTCGCTGAACGGCACGCTCACCAGCGAATAGTTCTCGAAGACGCGCACGTCGTCGAGATTCTTGTCCCTCAGTCCGCATTTGCGTTTGAGCATGTCGACCAGCCTGCGTCCCGAATAGCCGTCGCGCGACCCGAGGGTCAGGAACAGCCGGGTCTTGCCCTTGCGGTCGACCGAGAACGAACGAATCTCGGGATAGTTGCTCTGGTCGAGTTCGCTGCGGAACGCCAGCCGGAGCAGGGCTCCCAACGCCACGTCGGGCGCATAGGTTTCGAGCAGTTCGGCGGCATAGTCGGCGTAATCGCCGTATGCCTCGCTCTCGACGATCTCCCGCAGGTCGTCCTTAATCTTGGCGCGCTTCATCGCCACGATGTCCTGCGGCGAGGGAAGCGTCTCGCGTTTGATGTCGGCTTTGATGTCGCGCATCATCCAGTTGAAACGCCGCAGTTCGGCGCCCGAAATAAACGTGATGGCCGTGCCCTGACGCCCAGCGCGGCCCGTGCGGCCGATGCGGTGCACATAGCTCTCCGAATCCTGCGGCAGCGAGTAGTTTATCACGTGCGAAAGGTTCGACACGTCGATACCGCGCGCGGCGACATCGGTGGCTATCAGTATGTTGACTGCCTTGTCACGGAACTTGCGGAGTATCTTCTCACGCTGGGCCTGCGACACGTCGCCGTGCAGCCCCTCGGCCGAATATCCCTGCGCCACCAGGCGCGTCGTCACCTCGTCCACGCCGATCTTCGTACGGCAGAAGACAATGCCGTAAAAATCGGATTCGATGTCGATGATGCGCGTCAAAGCGTCGAACTTGTCGGCCTCGCGCACCTCGAAATAGATCTGGTTCGTCAGGTCGACGGTCAAATGCTGCGACTCGATGCGCAGCATCTCCGTATCGCGCATGTAGGCCTCCGACAGCCGGACGATCCGCTCGGGCATCGTGGCCGAGAACAGCAGCACGCGGCGGTCCTCGCCCGTGTGGCTCATGATCTCCTCGACATCCTCTACGAAGCCCATGTTCAGCATCTCGTCGGCCTCGTCCAGCACCAGGAAACGGACCTTGTCCAGTTTGAGCGTACCGCGGCGGATGTGGTCCAGCACACGGCCCGGGGTTCCGACGACGATGTCGACGCCGCGCGACAGACGGCGCAGCTGCTCGCCCATGGCGGCCCCTCCGTAGATGGCCGTGATCGAGAGCCTCCGCCCGGCATTGAAGCTCAGCAGCTCCTCGGCGGCCTGCACGGCCAGCTCGCGCGTCGGGACGAGAATGATGGATTGCACGCCCTCCGTCGAATGTTCGATCTGCTGGAGTATCGGGAGCCCGAAAGCGGCGGTCTTGCCCGTGCCGGTCTGGGATTGTGCGATGATGTCGTTGTCGCCGGAAAGCAGGCGGGGAATGGTGAGGCGCTGGATGGAGGTGGGGGATTCGAATCCTTTTGCGCGGACGGCCTCGAGCATCTGCTCGCTGAGGCCCAGGGTGCTGAAATCAGCTTCGTTGGTCATATCGTTATATTTGAAGGGTCAAAGGTACGACAATTTATTGGATTATTCGCCGGAAAATTACTATCTTCGCAAAGTTATCCGCATGGCGGCCCTGCACGACGGGCGCCGCCGCCTAAAACCGCAACCATGAGTCATCGCATCCTGCTGGTCGACGACGAGGTCGACATCCTCGAATTCGTCCGTTACAACCTCGTCCGCGAGGGTTATGAAGTTTTCACGGCCCAGAACGGCGCCGAGGCGCTCGAAAAGGCCGCCGAATGCCGCCCGCACCTGATCCTGCTCGATATGATGATGCCGGTGATGGACGGCGCCCAGACCTGCCGGGCCATCCGCGAAAACCCCGTGCTGAAAGACACGATGGTGGTTTTCCTCTCGGCGCTGGGCGAGGAGCAGCAGCAGTTGGCGGGTTTCGGCGTGGGAGCCGACGACTATCTCACGAAGCCGATCAAAATGAAACTGCTGGTGAGCCGCGTGCAGGCGATCCTCAAACGCATCGACGCCGATGCGGCCCCCGCCGCGCCCCCGGCTCCGGGCATCACGGTCGACCGCGACCGTTACACGGTGATCCGCGACGGACAGGAGATCGCCCTGCCGCGCAAGGAGTTCGCGCTGCTCGACCTGCTCTACTCGTCGCCGGGGCGGCTGATCCCGCGGGAGGAGATCTACGCCAAAATCTGGGGTACGGAGGTGGTCGTGGGCGACCGCACGATCGACGTCCACATCCGCAAACTGCGCCAGAAGATCGGCGACGAACGCATCGTCACGGTCAAAGGCGTCGGCTATAAATACGAACCCTGAAACGAAGGGTGAAACGTGAAAATCGGATTGTCATTCCGAGGAGGGCCGAAGGACCGACGTGGGAATCTGCCGAACGCATTGTGAGATTACGACCCTGATCGGATTGCCGCGTCGCTACGCTCCTCGCAATGACGGGAGGGAGGGGGCTTGTCGCACGCAACCAAACCAGTCTGTTCGGACGAGACGATTTTGAAATTGTGAATTATGAATTGTGAATCGAAAAAATACCGCCGCATCGTCATCAAAATCGGCAGCAACGTGCTGACCCGCGAAGACGGCCGGCCCGACACCACGCGCATCTCGGCGCTCGTGGACCAGGTTGCGGGGCTCTACCGCGCAGGCGTGGAGGTGATCCTCGTCTCATCGGGGGCCGTGGCCTCGGGCCGCAGCATCCTCGAACAGAAAGTCGGGCGCATCGACACCGTTTCGGCACGCCAGCTCTTCTCGGCCGTCGGGCAGGTGAAACTGCTGAACCGCTACTACGACCTCTTCAACGAATACGGCATCGCCTGCGGACAGGTGCTCACCACCAAGGAGAGCCTCTCCACGCGGCGCCAGTACCTCAACCAGCGCAACTGCATGGAGGCGATGCTCGCCGCCGGCGTGGTGCCGATCGTCAACGAAAACGACACCATCTCGGTCACCGAACTGATGTTCACCGACAACGACGAACTCTCGGGGCTCGTGGCCGCGATGATGGACGCCGAGGCGCTCGTCATCCTGAGCAACATCGACGGCATCTACGACGGCTCGCCCGCGGACCCGGCATCGCAGGTCATCCGCCGCGTGGCCCCGGGCCGCGACCTCTCGCAGTATATCGACACCGCACGCTCCTCGCGCGGCCGCGGGGGCATGACGACCAAGAGCCGCATCTCGTCGCGCGCCGCGGGCGAAGGCATCGAGGTCGTGATCGCCAACGGCCGCCGCGACGGCATTCTGACGGATCTCATTCTCACGAACCGCGACGTCGTGTGCACGCGCTTCGAAGCGGCGCCCCGCCCCGCTTCAGGGGTCAAAAAATGGATCGCCAGCAGCGAAGGTTTCGCCAAGGGGGCCCTGCGTCTCGACGCCGGAGCCGCCGCGGCCATTTCGCAGAGCAAGGCCGCGAGCATCCTCGCCGTGGGGGTCACCGCCGTCGAGGGGGAGTTCGAACGCGACGACATCGTGCGCATCCTCTCGCCCGAAGGCACACCGCTGGGCGTGGGCCGCATTTCGTGCGACAGCGCCACGGCGCAGCGCAACCTCGGCCGCAAAGGTCTCAAACCGCTGATTCACTGCGATTACCTATATCTGGAATAAGATGGACACGCAATACGAAACCCTGTTTGCCGCCGCCCGCCGCGCCGGAGCAGAACTGGCCCGGACCGACGACGCCACATTGAGCCGCGCCGTGGTGAAAGCCGCCGCCCTGCTGCGGGAGAACACCGAAAGACTGCTCGCGGCCAACGCCCTCGACCTCGCGGCCATGGCCGCCGACTCGCCCCTGCGCGACCGCCTGCGGCTGACGCCCGAGCGCATCGCGGGCATCGCCTCCGACATGGAATCCGTCGCCGGGCTCCCCGCGCCGCAGGGCACGACGATCGACGAGTGGACCCGCCCCAACGGCATGACCGTCCGCAAGGTCCGCGTACCGTTCGGCGTCGTGGGCATGGTCTGCGAGGCGCGCCCCAACGTCACGGCCGACATCTTTTCACTCACGATGAAGACCGGCAACGCCTGCGTGCTGAAAGGCGGCAGCGACGCCCGCCACTCCAACGAGGCCATCGCCGCTCAGCTCCACGAGGCGCTCCGCAGCGAGGGCATCGACCCGGCTGCCTTCACCCTGCTGCCCTCCGGCCACGAGGCCGTGGCGGCCCTGCTCGGGGCCGTGGGCTATGTCGACGTGGTAATTCCCCGCGGCGGTGCGGGACTGATCCGCTTCGTGCGCGAGAACGCCCGCATCCCCGTCATCGAGACCGGCGCGGGCATCGTCCACACCTATTTCGACGCAGACGGCGACCTGGCGAAAGGCCGCGCCGTGGTCTGCAACGCCAAGACACGCCGTGTGAGCGTCTGCAACGCCCTCGACTGCCTCATCGTCCACCGCAGCCGCCTCGGGGAGCTGGCCGAACTGTGCGACCCGATGGCCGCCGAACGGGTCACGATCTATGCCGATGCGGAAGCTTACGCCGCCCTCGCGGGCCGCTACCCCGCCTGCCAGCTCCGTCCCGCCGGGGAGGAGCATTTCGGCACCGAATTCCTCGACTACAAACTGGCCGTCAAAACGGTCGGCTCGCTCGACGAGGCCCTCGCCCACATCGAACGCCACTCCTCGCGCCACAGCGAGGCGATCGTCACCGAGAATGCGGAGACGGCGCGGCAGTTCACACAGCGGGTCGACGCCGCATGCATCTACGTCAACGTCTCGACCGCTTTCACCGACGGGGGACAGTTCGGCTTCGGCGCCGAAGTCGGCATCTCGACCCAGAAGCTCCACGCCCGGGGCCCGATGGGACTTCCCGAACTCACGACCTACAAATATGTCGTTTCGGGAGACGGGCAGACCCGGGAACCGTAACGACGGCAGCTCCGAATGCGGATTTAACAATTTTTCCACCTATTCGGGCAAAAAATAAAACAGATCGTTATCATTTTTTGCTTAAATTTGCACATCCGTAAAATAATGCCTATATTTAACTTATGATTCGTGAACTTTTAGCCGTGGGCCTCGGAGGCGCCGCCGGCAGCGTTGTCCGCTATATGCTCTCGGCCTGGCTGCTGGCAGGGCACACGCTGCTGGGATTTCCGGCCGGAACGTTCGCGGTCAACGCCCTCGGGTCGCTGCTGATCGGCATTCTGCTGGAAGCGACATCATCGGCTGCGGCAGGATGGTTGCTTATCGTAGGATTTTGCGGCGGCTTCACCACGTTCTCGACCTTTTCGGCCGACGCCGTACGGTTGCTGCGGGCCGGGGATTACGGTCCCGCAACGGCTTACATCGCGCTGAGCGTCGGGACCTGCATCGTTTTCGCGATGCTCGGCATGTGGATCGGGGCTCAAATTGTTCGCAATTAAAAATGAAAAATTAAGAATTAAAAATTACTGCACCCCGGTTGAAATCCCGGCTGACAACCCGGACGAAATCCCGGTCGCGCCGCGCAAGCCCCTCCCGAGGGAGGGGGGGGGTGGGGTCAGACTTGCAAACGACGCCGACGGCGGCGACAACACCGGCCGGTAATGAAAAAGCATACATAATAAAGTAAAACTTAAAAATAAGGTAAATGGTAATTCTGGTTTTAAACTGCGGTTCGTCGTCGATCAAATATCAGGTGATCGACATGGAGCCGTCGTCGAGCAAGCTGCTCGCAAAAGGCATCGTAGAGCGCATCGGCCTCCCGGAGGGCGATCTGGTACATAAACCCGTAGGCAAGGAGAATTTCGAGCTGCACCAACCGATCCCCGACCACACGACGGGTATCAAACTCGTGCTCGATGCCCTGACGGACCCCGCACACGGCGTGATCGCGTCGCTCGACGAAGTGAAGGCCGTCGGTCACCGCGTGGCCCACGGCGGCGAATTCTTCCCTGAAAGCTGCATCGTCACCGAAGATGCCAAAGAGAAGATCCGCTCGCTGTTCGAGATCGCCCCGTTGCACAACCCCGCCAACCTCGAAGGCGTGCTTTCGATCGAAAAGGTCCTGCCGGGCGTTCCCCAGGTCACGGTTTTCGACACCTCGTTCCACCAGACGATCCCCGCGGTGAACTACATGTACGCCCTGCCCCACGCCTACTATGACAAGTACCGCGTGCGCAAGTACGGCTTCCACGGCACCAGCCACAAATACGTGGCCCAGGTGGGCGCCGAACTCGCCGGGCTGGATTTCCACAACTCGAAGATCATCACCTGCCACATCGGCAACGGCGCCTCGGTGACGGCCATCCTCAACGGCAAGTCGTTCGACACGTCGATGGGCTTCTCGCCGCTGGACGGCCTGGTGATGGGTACGCGCTGCGGATCGGTGGACGCCAGCGCCATCACGTTCATCGGCGAAAAGGAGGGCATGACCTACGCCCAGCTCAACGACATGATGAACAAGAAATCGGGCGTACTGGGCATCTCGGATATCTCGAGCGACATGCGCGACATCGACCGGGCCTACGACGAGGGCAACCCCCGCGCGATCCTGGCCCGCGACATGCACTACGGACGCATCCGGAAGTTCGTCGGCGAATACGCGGCCGAAATGGGCGGCGTGGACATGATTATCTTCACGGGCGGCGTGGGCGAGAACTCGTGCGAAATGCGCGAGGAGGTCTGCCGGGGACTGGAGTTCATGGGCGTCAAATTCGATCCCGCCGCCAACAAGGGTGCCCGCGGGGTGAACAAGATACTTTCGGCCGCCGATTCGAAGGTCAAAGTCGCCACCATCGCCACCAACGAAGAGCTGGTGATCGCCACGGATACCTATAATCTGGTGAAATAAACATTCAATTTTTACACATTAATACCGTCATTACCATGATTCAGCATCTTACCGAAATCGTCGAGGAGGCGAGAAAACGGGGTAAAAAACGTCTGGCCGTCGCTTACGGACAGGATTCACATACGCTGGAAGCCGTTTACGAGGCTTACAAAGAGGGGCTCGTGGAGCCCACGCTCTTCGGCGACAAGGAGGTTATCAAACAGGTCTGCGAGGAGAACGACATCGACATCAAAGCCTTCAACATCGTCGATGAGTCCAACGACGTGAAATGCGTCCAGCAGGCCGTCGCATCGGTCGTATCGGGCAATGCCGACGTTCTGATGAAAGGTCTCGTTTCGACCGACAAATACATGCGCGGCATCCTCAACAAGGAGGCAGGACTGTTCCCCCCGAAGGGCGTCCTGAGCCACGTCTCGATCGTCGAGATGCCCTGCTACCACAAACTGCTCACCATTTCCGACGTGGCCGTGATTCCGCTTCCGGACTTCAAACAGAAGATGGTGCAGATCGGCTACCTGGCCCGCACGGCCAACCTGCTGGGCATCGAGACCCCGAAGATCGCCTGCATCGCCCCCTCGGAACAGCTGCTCCCCAACGTGATCTCCTCGACCGAAGGCGCGCTGCTGGCCAAGATGGCCGACCGCGGCCAGCTGGGCAAGGTCGTCGTCGACGGCCCGCTGTCGCTCGACGTGGCGCTCTACAAGGACGTCGCCGAGCACAAGAAAGTCAAAGGCTCGTCGGTGGCCGGTGACCCGGACTGCCTGCTGTTCCCCAACCTCGAGTCGGCCAACGTCTTCTTCAAATCGGTGACCCACCTCTGCGGCGGCGAACTGGCCGCGATGGTCATGGGCACAAAGGTACCCTGCGTGCTCACCTCGCGCGGCGACACGAGCAAGACCAAGCTCTACTCGATCGCCCTGGCTTGCCTGGCAGTGAAAAAATAAAACCCGGATACGGGACTAACCCAAACTCTAACGAACCGAGAACTTATGGGCTACAAAGTTTTAGCAATAAATCCCGGCTCAACATCCACAAAGGTCGCCCTCTACGATGAGGAGCGGCCTTTGTTGGATTTGACCCTGCGTCACTCGACCGAAGAAATTTCCCGATTTGCCGACGTCATCGACCAGCTCGACTGGCGCCGGGGGCTGATCCTCTCGGCCCTGCGTGAACAGTCGTTCAACATCAAAGAGCTGTCGGCCGTGATCGGCCGCGGAGGCCTGATACGTCCCATCCCTGCCGGGGTCTACGAAGTCAACTCACGGATGCGCTACGACCTGCGCAACGCCCCGATGAAACACGCCTGCAACCTCGGGGGACTCCTCGCGGCGCAGATTGCCCACATGGCGGGTGTGAAAGCCTACATCGCCGACCCTCCGGTGGTCGACGAGATGGACGACGTGGCCCGCATCTCGGGCATGCCGATGTGCCCGCGCAAGCCGATTTTCCATGCCCTGAACCAGAAAGCCATCGCGCGCCTGCACTGCGGCCGCGCGGGCTGGACCTACGAAGAGTCGAACCTGATCGTGGCCCACATGGGCGGCGGCATCTCGGTGGCGGCGCACAAGCAGGGCCGCATCGTCGATGTAAACAACGCACTCGACGGCGACGGACCCTTCGCCCCGGACCGTGCGGGGAGCATTCCGTCGAGCGAGCTCATCAAAGTCTGCTTCTCGGGACAGTACACGAAAGAGGAGCTGCTGAAATTCATCTCGAGCAAAGGCGGCCTGGTGGCCTACCTGGGCACCAACTCCGTGATTCAGGTCATGGAACGCATCGCCGAGGGCGACCAGCGGGCCAAAAAGGTGTTGGAATCCATGTGCTACAACATCTCGAAACAGATCGGCGCCGCAGCCGCAGCCCTCTCGGGCAAGGTGCAGGCGATCCTGCTCACGGGCGGCATCGCCTACAACGAGCCCGTCGTAGCGTATATCCGCGAACACTGCGGTTTCATCGCCCCCGTCGAGGTCTATCCCGGCGAGAACGAACTCGAGGCATTGGTCATCAACGCGCTGGTGGTGCTGCGGGGGACCGTCACCCCGAAGGTCTACAAATAGCCCGTATCCATCCGGAAAACGAAAGGACCGCCTAAACAGGACGGTCCTTTTTTTTCAGCTGCCGGCGCACGATGGAGACCAGCTCTCGGTAAGCCTCCAGCCGGAACAGCGCCGAGAGCAGCAGGTAGCAGACGGCACCCGCCGCGACCTCGGCGACCAGCCGCAGCAGGTCGTTGCCGGGAATTGCCGCCGCCGTGAGCCGCACAACGGCGTACATCGCCGCGGACACCGCAGCCGGAGGCAGCAGCGTGCGGACGAAACGGCCGTACGACAGCGGCGTGAAACGGGTCGTGGCGATGAAATTGACGGCCATTTCACAGAAAGCGATAGCCACCAGTCCCCATACCACAGCCATCACGCTGTGGGGGATGGTCACGGCGAAGATCGCCGTCATCAGAACCTTCTTCACCACTTCGAGACGCACGATCAGCGGTCCCGAGCATTGGACTTTCAGGATGTTGTAGGCGATCACGGCGATCGGCGAGAAGAGCCCCGCCAGACACACCACTTCGAAATAGGGCGCCGTGGACATCCACTCCTCGCCCAACAACACGGCGAAGATATCGTGCGACACGGCCGACATCCCGACCATGATCGGAAACATCGCGTAGGCCACGACCATCACCACCTGCCGGTAACTTTCGGCCAGCTTCGGAGCGTCGTCCCGGATTTTCGAAAAGGCCGGGAAGGTGACGTTCTGCACCGCCTGCATCCCGGTCGTCGCGGGCATGTCCTTCAGTTTGACCGCCTGATCATACGATCCGAGCGTCGCCGCAGGATAAAGTTTTCCGAGGAAGAACTGGGGTATTTTGTTGTAGAAATTCGAGATCAGATCGGTCGCCATCAGACTGCACCCGAAAGGCGCCATCTCCCGCAGGGGCTTCACACTGCATTTGCCGCAGGGCCGCCAGTCGCTCAGCCACCACAGGACCGCGGTCCTCACGCCGACGGTTATCACCCGCTCGGCCACCAGGCTCCAGATGCCCCATCCGGCCAGCGCACAGCCGATGGCCGCGAATCCGCCCACGAGCGACGACGTAAAAGTCACCTTCGACAACAGCGCGAAGCGGAACTGACGGATGAAGATGGTGTTCTGCACGGCGCACAGGGCGTTCAGCGGCAGCAGCAGGAAGAACACCGGGGCGATCCGTGCGATCTGGGGCATGCCGTACCAGCGCGCCGCAAAAGGCATCAGCGCCATCAGCGCGCCGTAGAGCACCACCGATACGGCGATGTTGAAGAGGAACACCGACTTGTAGTCGCTCTGCGAAGGGTCCCGGCGACGGATCAGGCTTTGCGAAAAACCGCTGTCCACGACCACCAGCAGGATAGTCGCCACGGCCGACGGAATGGACATGAATCCGAGGATGTCGGGCGTCAGCAGGCGCAGGATGACCAGCCGCACGGCCATGGCCAACAGCATCGAACCGACCTTCTCAGCCATGCTCCACGCCACGCCCTGCGCAACCTTCTCTTTAAGCTGCTCCCCCAAATCTTCGGCGTTTACTTACATTGTGCCGCGAGAATCTCCTCGTTGCGCTTGCGAATGTTGTGCACGTTGGCGATCTCAACGTAGGAAGCGCCGCCGTCGGGACCGAAACTGCCGCCTACGATGGCCAGCAGGTCTTCGTCGTGCAGTTTCTTATACTGGTCGAGAAATTCCAGCGCGTCGACCAGGAAATGGTAACGGTCCGTGAGTTCCTGGTTCCGGAGAATCGGCACCACGCCGTACGACAGGGCCAGGATACGCTGCGCGTGGAGCTGGTAGCAGACGGCCATCACGGTCTTGCGACCGCGGAACGCCGCCAGGTAACGCCCCGTGCGGCCCGTCTTGGTGTCGAGCACCACGTATTTGATCGGCAGGTTGGTCGAGGCGCGCACGGCCGAACGGGCCAGTTGGGCCGTGATCTCGTGGTTCACCGAGACCATGTCCATGTCGATCATGGGTTTAAAATGCGTCTCATCGCGTTCGATCTCGCGGGCGATGCGGGCCATCGTCTCCACCGACTCCACGGGGAAATCGCCCATGGCGGTCTCGTCGCTCAGCATCACGGCATCCACACGCTCGTAGATGGCGCTGGCCACGTCACTGACCTCGGCGCGCGTCGGACGCGGGGATTTGACCATCGAATAAAGCATCTGCGTGGCGATGATCACGGGACGCTTGGCGCAGATGCACTTCTCGACGATGCGCCGCTGCGTATTGGGAATCACCTCGGCCGGAAGCTCCACACCCAGGTCGCCGCGGGCGACCATAATGCCGTACGAAGCCTCGATGATCTCGTCGATATTGTCCAGACCCTCCTGATTCTCGATCTTCGAAATGATTTTGATGTTGCTACCGTGGGCGTCGAGGATCTCCTGCACGGCTTTGATGTCACGGGCCGAGCGCACAAACGAGTGGGCGATGAAATCGACGTCGTTCGTCACGGCCCATTCGATGAAGCGGCGGTCCTTCTCCGTCACCGACGGCAGGGCGATCGACACTCCGGGAACGTTGACGCTCTTGCGCGAACGCATGGCGCCTCCCACGATGAACTCGCAGTCGAGCTCCTCGTCCGTCTTGCCCACGACGCGGATCTCCAGTTCGCCGTCGGCGATCAGCATCCGCGCCCCGACCGGAATGTCGTTCACGATCGAGGGGACATTCATGTAGACCACCTTGCGGGTGGTGAGATCCGAGCCGTCCGAACCGCGCACCGCCACCCGGTCGCCCGTGCGGAAATTGATGCTGTTCCCGTATTCGTCGGCGATCGTCGTCACGCGGATCTCGGGCCCCTTGGTGTCGATCATGATCGGAATGGCCGGATTGACCCGGTGTACGATCTCGACGATACGCGTGGCGCCCTCCTCCGTGACGTGGGCCGAATTGATACGGATCACGTCCATTCCGGCATCGAAAAGTTTCGCAACGAACTCTTCCGTGCAACGGAAATCCGACATGGTGGCGACGATCTTGGTTTTTTTCATGCGATACATATGGAAATGCTTTTTAATTTTTAATCAATCAAAAGGGCCTCAATGCCGAGCCGATACGAATTCAACCCGAATCCCATGATCGACCCCGCGGCTACGGGGGCCAGCAACGAGACATGACGGAACTCCTCGCGGGCGAGGATCGACGAGATATGCACCTCGACCACCGGCACCGACACCGCCGACACGGCGTCGCGCAGCGCCACGGAGGTATGCGTGTAACCGCCGGCGTTGAGCACCACACCGTCATACAGGCCGTCGGCCTGCTGCACGGCATCGATCAGTTCACCCTCGATGTTCGACTGGAAATAGGCGAACTCCACGGCCGGGTAACGGCTTTTCAGTCCTTCGAAATACGACTCGAAAGTCTGCGATCCGTAAACCCCGGTGTCGCGCCGCCCCTGCAAATTGAGGTTCGGGCCGTTGAGAATCAATATTTTCATGTTTTTCTGCTGTTTTCTGTCCCTAACTGCGCGCAAAGATACGAATAAGCGAGGGCAATGTCAAATTTATTTGAACATTGCCGAGCGGGAGTATCTTCGGCAAAGCCAAAGTACGAATAAGCCGAGTGCAAAAGCAAGTTTTCTTGCATTTTGCCGGACGGGAGTATCTTCGGCGAAGCCGGAGATAGCTATTTTCAGCAAATTTCGGTACCTTTGCCCGTAACAACGCGAAATACACATGACCGAATTCGGATTTATCGAACAGATACGCACCCGCTTCGCCTCACTCCCCGACAACGGATTCGAGGGCATCGGCGACGACTGCGCCGTACTGCCCATCGGCGGCGGCGAATCGCTGGTCTTCACCGCCGACCTGCTGACCGAGGGCGTCCACTTCCTGCGCGCCGCCACTACGGCCCGGGAACTGGGAGGCAAATCCCTTGCCGTAAACCTCAGCGACGTGGCGGCAATGGGCGCCCGTCCCGTCGCCACGCTCCTCTCCATAGCCCTCCCGCCCAATGCGGCCGATGCGTGGGCCGCGGAATTCATCGAGGGTTACCGGGAACTCTCCGCGACGTTCGGCACGGCCCTCGCCGGAGGCGACACGACCCGTTCGGAATCGGGCATCACGATCAACGTCACGGCCATCGGCCGCGCCCCTTCGGCGAACCTCAAACGCCGCAGCGACGCACGCCCCGGCGACGTGATCTTCGCCGCAGGCGAGCTGGGCGCCTCGGGAGCCGGGCTCCGGGACATCCTCGCCGGACGCTGCGACACCCCGCAGGCCGCCGTGCACCGCAACCCGCAGCCGCAGGTCGCCGAGGGTCTCTGGTTCGGAACCCGCCCGGAGGTGCACGCCATGATGGACCTTTCGGACGGTCTGGCTTCGGACCTGCAGCACATCCTCGACCGGTCGGGGGTCGGCGCCGAGGTGGAGGTCGAACGCATCCCTGTCGCCCCGGGCGCCGATGTCCGCACGGCAGCCTGCGCGGGCGAAGACTACAAACTGCTGCTCACCGCGGCTCCCGACGCCGCCGAACGACTTGCCGCGGAGTTCGCGGCCCGCTTCGGCAGCCCCCTTCACCCCATCGGCCGCATCACCGCCGCACCGGGCCTCGTGTGGCTCCGCAACGGAAAACCCGAGCCGCTGGACTGGCACGGGTTCGAACACTATTAAAAAGGAAAGGCAGCCTGCAGGCTGCCTTTGTCACTCCCGGATGATATACACATGTTCGTCGCGCCGCTGCATGTGGTAATTCTCGCGGGCATACTCTTCGAGAAAATCATCGTACCGCAGGCGCTCCAGCAGGGCGCTGTCCTGCTCGATCTTCTCCGAGTAGTAAGCTCTCTCGCGGGTCAGGACGTTGATCTGGCGTTTGATCTTCACGGCATGCAGGGCATTGCGTCCCACCATGAAAACGGTGAAGACGACGATAGCCGCCGTGGCGACGATCCAGAATTTGCGGCCGAACTGAATTTTCATCTATGGTATGTGCATATACTTATGCGTCTGTATCGAGATGTTCCACCGGGGATTCGCCTTGGCATACTCGACCATCGCAGGCATCATCCGCTCGGCGACGCTCCATTCGGGCTGCAGATAGAGCCGGCATTTCGCACTCACCCGCGCGGCATTCCGCTCGGCCCATTCGAAATCGGCTTCCGACTCGACGATCACTTTCAGCTCGTCGGCCCGCCCGTAAGCCTCCTCCAGCGGAGGCTGCTGACGCTTGGGCGAAAGGCATACCCAATCGAAAACGCCGCTGAACGGATGCGACCCCGAGGTCTCCAGAAAGATCTCCAACCCCTTTGCACGCAGCGCCCGGGTCAGCACGTCCAGCGGATAGAGCAGCGGCTCGCCGCCCGTGATGACGATGGCCTGCGCCGGACACGCCGTCGCCCGGTCGATCACCGTCCGGACATCGGTCGGGGGATAGAGCTTCGGATTCCACGTGTACTTGGCGTCGCACCAGCGGCACCCCACGTCGCACCCGCCGAGACGAATGAAATAGGCCGGTTTCCCGGCGTGGAAACCCTCGCCCTGAATGGTGTAGAAATCCTCGACCAGCGGCAGCAGGCGCCCGCCGTCGAGCAATTCGCTATCGACTGTCACGGCCATTACTCCGTTACGACGTAAATGTCTTTCAGACTGCGCCCCAGCTGGTCGTAATCCAACCCGTAGCCCACGATGAACTCGTTGCCGATCTCCATCGCCCGGTATTTGACCGGCAGTGTCTTGCGGTACGACCCCGGTTTGAAAAACAGCGTGCAAACCTCGATCGACGCAGGTTTGCGGGCCTCCAAATCATGAATCATGTGCTCGATCGACTCGCCCGTATCGACGATGTCCTCGACGATGATGACGTGGCGGCCTTCGATCGAATTGTTCAGGCCGATCAGGCTTTTGACACAACCCGTCGAGCAGGTTCCGTCGTACGACGCCAGTTTGACGAACGAAAGTTCGTTCTGGAATTCGATCTTCTTGATCAGGTCGCTCATAAACATGAACGAACCGTTCAGAATACCCAGAAACAGCGGCGTCTCCTTGCCGGCGTAATCTGCATTGATACGCTGCGCCACAGTCTCGACGGCTTGGTCGATCTTCTCGGCGGGGATCATGATTTTGAACTTCCTGTCGTGAAGTTGTATGATATCCTCCATTAAAGTACGGGATTATTGTTTAATAAGTGCAAAAATAACTATTTGCCCGGAACAAACGAAGAAACCGCCGTTCTTTTTTCGCCGGACCGGATTCTTTATAAAAAGAGTATATGATTTGGATGAATCGAGAATGTACCCTATTTTTGTACTCGGGAAAACGGAATATTCGAAATAACGAAGCTTGCCGTTTGCCCCGGAAGATTGCCCAAACACCGCAAGGACAGTTGATTATGAAGTCAAAATATGACATTTCCGATAACGCAGCGACGACCGAATCCATTCGTGGCGGCGACAAGGCGGCTTTTGACTTCATGTACCGCTTCTATTTCAAACCGTTGTGCGCTTTTGCGTCGCGGTTTGTCTCGACCGGGGAAGAAGCCGAGAATATCGTGCAGGACGCGATGCTGTGGATCTGGGAGAACCGCAGTACGCTTCTGCCGAACATGTCGCTGAAAGGACTTCTTTTCATGATCGTACGGAACAAGGCCCTCGATTGCGTCAAACACGACAATATTTCGGGACGGGTTCACAAGCAGCTTTATCACAAGTTTTCCGCCACCTTCGACGATCCCGATTTCTACCTGGAACAGGAACTTACCGAAATGCTCGAAAAAGCCATTGCCGCCATGTCGCCGGAATTTCAGGAAGCCTTCAAACTGAGTCGCATGCAGGGAATGAAACACCAGGAGATCGCAAAACAGTTGGGAGTGTCGGTACAAACCGTCAATTACCGCATAAGCCAGGCGATGAAGATACTCCGCCATGAATTGAAAGATTATCTGCCTTTAATCCTGCTTCTTCTCAAAATCCACGGAAATTTACAATCATAAACGAAAAGTCCGGCGTAATGCCGGACTCTTCGTTATCCATATCAATCGGTAACCCTGTATATTTTTGCGGTCCATCCTCCGCCCGGGGCCATATCGATCTTCAGGCGACGGTCTTCGGGAATGCCGATCGTCTCCTTTTTGTAGTCGCGGGCCGCCCGGGAGGCATTCACTCCGTCCCGGTAAACCTCGGCGGCAAACTTCCCTTCGCCCAGGAACGACAGATCGAGGGTCAGCGAACGTGCCGTCCAGTTCGTCATGGCTCCGACATACCATTGCTCCCCGCTGCGGCGCGCCATGGAGACGTACTTGGCGATCTCGCCTCCGAGAACCACGGTTTCGTCCCACACCGTCGGAATCGCCGCGATGAATTCCAGGCACTCCTTTTCGTTCATGTAGTTGGAGGGGCTGTCGCAGAGCATATTGAGCGGAGATTCGAAAACGACATATTCAGCCAGCTGGCGGCAGCGCGTACCCTGGCTCATCGCCTCGGAATACACCGAGCGGTAATTGCCTGCCGTGGCATTTCGCATTGCACCCTGCGTATAGTCCATCGGCCCCGCTACCTGGCGCACGAAAGGAATCGTCACATCGTAGGTCACCTGGTCGAGATCCGGCGACCATTTCATCTGTTCGAGTCCGTTGACCCCTTCGAAATTCACCACGTTCGGATAGGTCCGATGCAGTCCGGTCGGTTTGTGCGTGCCGTGAAGGTCTATCAACAAGCCGTAGCGGGCACCCGTTTCCGCCGCACGACGGTTGAAATCGACCATCTGCTGATCGTCCCGGTCCATGAAATCGACTTTGAACCCTTTGACCCCCATATCGGAATAGTGGCGGCAGATGTTCTCCATATCGCGGTCGAACGCCCAGTAACCCGCCCAGAGAATGATCCCGACATTGCGTTCCGCGGCGTATCCGAGGATGCCCGGCAGGTCTATTTCCGGAACCACCTGCATCAGGTCCGCCCGTTTGTTCACGGCCCAGCCTTCGTCCAGAATAACGTATTCGATGCCATGATCCGATGCGAAATCAATGTAGTATTTATAGGTCTCCGTGTTCACCCCCGCCGCAAAGTCCACGCCATAGAGATTCCAAGCGTTCCACCAATCCCAGGCCACCTTGCCGGGCTTCACCCAGCTGAAATCGCCTGTCGGGGGAGAGGATATCTTGTATACCATGTCATTGTCCAGGAGTTCGGCATCGTTTTCCGCAACGACCATGACCCGCCACGGGAAACAGGTCGGTCCGGCAACCCGGGCTATGTAGTTTTCGCGGGCTGTGACGATCATTTGCAACTGGTTGTGTCCGCCCTGCTCGACCGTTTTCGGATAGGGGGCGTACACACCCGCAAGCGTTCCGTCTTTTGCCCCGCCGTAGAGGTACATCCCGGGATAATCCATGAGGTCGGCCTCCGTTATGCACACCTTTTTTCCGTTCGGACCGCCCACCACAACCGGCAGGAATGCCAGCTGTTCGGATTTCCACGACGAAAGGGGTTCATAGGTATAGAAGTTCTCGAACGAATTGAAAAACTGCCTTTCAAACTTATCGCCCGTCTTGCCGTTACCGCCTCCGCGGACATACGAGAAAACCCCTTCGGCTGCGGCCGGAAAGGTAAATTCGGCCTGTTCGCCGAGGACTTCGAACGCCTTTTTACCCGTGTATTCGAAACGATAGGCCGCCCCGTCGTCGTAGGCTCGGAAGACGATGTTGTAGTTGTTGCGGAACCTCAGTGTCAGCTCGTTGAAATTGTCGCGGACACGCGCACGCTTGTAGACCGGCGCGTCGAACGTGTCATCGACGCTGCGCGTCGACGAACCCGCCAGGCGAGCGTCTACGCCGAACGAAGGCACGCCGGCGGTGGTCATGGATATGGCGGACGGAGCGATCATCACGTCGTCTCCGTGCAACACCGAATATTCAACGGTACCGTCGACCGCCACCTCCACCCGCAGACGGCCGTCGGGTGAAGAGAGCGTGAAATTATTTTGCGCCGAAAGAGTCCCTGCCGCGAGAACCGCAAGCGCAATCAATACATTTTTTTTCATATTGCCAAAATTAAGACTTTTTTTTCATATGGCCAAATTAAGATCAGGGCAGACAGTTCCCGCTCAGCGGGGATTGCCGGGATACACCCGCAGCAAGGCGGCTCCGTGCGGTGCGACTTCAGTCGAAAACGTCTCGTTTCCCCGGAGTGTCGCCACATCGGTCTGACGCCACAGGTCCCGGACGGTCTGTTTATCGCGCAGGCCGAGCAGTTCCAGCGAAAACTTCATCTTGGCGGCTTTCTCGCCCCGGTTGAAAAGCCCCACGGCAACCGATCCGTCTTCGAGATGTTTCATGTAGATCACCTCCTTGTCTCCGTTGTGCCAGACAGGGGCGGCCTGAAGGCCGAGCGGGTCCTGATTGACCTCCAGCACCTCGTCATTGGTCAGCAGGCTGAGTGTAAAATCATCCAGCTGGGCCAAATCACACCCGATGAGGAGCGGTGCGGCCAGCAATGACCACAACGAAATGTGGGTGTACTGTTCGTCGGGAGTGAGATTCGTCGGGTGCAGTTTCGTACTCCATCCGACCATGCCGACGACCAGCATGTCGGGATCGGCCCAATGCCCCGGTCCCGTAAACGGAAGCCAGCGGTCGTGGGCGAACCCGATCGAAGAGACGCTTTCCCAGTTGTCGCGGATGTCGCTCGTAGTGCGCCAGCAGTTGCACAGGTTCATCCACAGGGGCGCGTCGGCATAGGGCGCTTTGTTGGAGATGCTGTAAACAATATCGCGCCCGCAGTTCTCGAGGGCATCGTGCATCTCGGCCGTGTAATAACGGTCGTTGGGCAGCCAGTCGTATTTCAGGTAGTCGATGCCCCACTCGACCCACTGCGCCACATCGGCCTTTACAAACGAATATTCGGCATGGCGGTATGTCTCGGCACGGTCTTTCCAATAGTTGCCGCCGGGTTTCTGGTAACGAAAGTGTTCGTTGTGCATCCCGTCTTTGATCCACTGGTTTTCACCGTCCGGGTTGTCGGAGTAACTGCCGATGTGGGCGGCATAGGTTCCCACCCACGGCGTGGAATAGATGCCTATTTTGAGCCCCATTCCATGAATTTCGTCGGCCAGCGCTTTCATGTCGGGGAATTTCGTATTCGGCTGGATGGCGTTGTACTTCCCTCCGCGGCGTCCCTGCCAGCCGTCGTCGATGTTGATGTAGGTCCAACCGTGACGGTCGAGCCCCTTTTCCACCATGGCGCGGGCCGACGAAAGGACCTGCTCCTGGGTGACATCCCTCGCCCAGCAATTCCACGAGTTCCACCCCAACGGCGGCGTAAGGGCTATTTTATCGCCGATAACGATGCGAAGGTCGCGCTCGCAGCTTCCCGAACCATTCTCGGCCCGCAGCGTCACGACATACTCCCCCGCTTTTTTCACACAGCCCGTAATACGACCGGTTTCAGGGTCGAGCGCAAGACCTTTGGGCAGCCCTTCCGCCGAGAAGGTCATGGGACGGTCGCCCGTGGCGGCTATGGCGAAGAAAAAATCACTGCCCGGGCGCGCCCCGAACACACGGGCTCCGTTGATGCGCGGAGCGGGAGCGGGCTCAGGGGTCAGTATATATGCGGACAAATCCGAAGACGCGGCCTGAGCCGCAGCCGGCGAGGGCATGACGAGGGCGGCCATCAGCGCCCCTTTTATAAACAATCTGTACATAAACGATATGGGTTTGATTAACGGTCTTTCATCACAAAATCATAGAGGACGCCATCGTAGTCTTTCGTGAATTCCGTCACTTTGTACGTGTGTCCCCGGCCGTCATCGGCCTGCACTTCGAACGCCTCGCCCGGATACTTCAACTGCAGGTAGAAAAGATGGTCCCTGGCGGTGGAGATGCTGTTCCACCCGCAGCCGTAAACCTCGTAGAACCAATAGGCAACCCACAAATCCTGCTTGTTCAGGAACGGTTTCATGTCCCCGACCTTCTCGCCGCGCTGCCAAAGGCTCACCGTCCAATCCGGATCGCAGTTCCAGACATTGGCCACGACACTGTTCGAAGGCAAATTTCCCGTCAGAATGGTCCCGTATTTTTTCTGAAAACAATAAGGCGCATATTTGCCGGACAAGGGAAGGCCGTTCTCGTTCATCCGGGGATGGGTGTAAGTATGCTCGCTGTCGTAGGCCCTGATCTGGAAATCACGGTTTTTACCGGTCGCCTTGTAGTACCAGTCCGCAATGTGCGCCCCGTCGATTTCAT
Source organism: Alistipes timonensis JC136 (assembly GCF_900107675.1). Lineage (GTDB taxonomy): Bacteria > Bacteroidota > Bacteroidia > Bacteroidales > Rikenellaceae > Alistipes > Alistipes timonensis. Next base: position 100,224 of record NZ_FNRI01000009.1, on the reverse strand, counting down.
AAATGCCGTAACCGTTGGGGGTGCCGTCGGCATTGAACGAAGCGCGCCAGAACTGGCCGCAGACCGCACCGTGGATATGCTCGTAAATCTCTTTCCCGTTCACCGTATGAATCTTGTTCTCGTTGTAGTGCGAGTGCCCGATCATCAGGTGTGCCTCTGCGAACCCGGCCAGCAGGTTCAGGGTCTCGGTGTGGTAGCGGCTTTTCGAATGGTCGCCCGCACCGCCGTTCCGGAACGGGATATGAGCGCACAGAATGACCATTTTATCTTTCGGAACGTATGCGAGGTCCTGCTTCAGCCACTCGTACTGCCAATCATAGAACCCGCAGGCAAACTCCTCGGTGCGCCCGCCTTCGGCTTTTTCGCCGTGCAGGACGTTGTCCATGCAGACGATGTGGACATCGCCGCGATCGAACGAGTAGTTCTGCGGTCCGAAGGCGTTCTGAAAATTCTCGATGCTCTTCCAATAGGTCGTCGCAACCGATGAATTCAATTCGTTCAGGTGGTCGTGGTTGCCGATAGTCTGGAAAAAGGCGACGCTCCGGTTCGACATGGCCTCTTTCATTTTCGTCCAGATATCCTTCCGGTTGTTGTCGGTGATATCCCCCAATGTGACGGCATAGACGTTCGGGTTCTTTTTCGCCGTGCTTTCGACATCGGGCAGCGTTTCATCGACAAACCGGTAGACGTTTCCGGCGGATGTCTGCGGATCGGCCAGGCAAAAAAGCGTGAACTTCGTCTCCTTCCCGCCCGCAAGCCGGGTAAGTTTGAAATCCTGGCGGAAAACCGGATTCCGGTCATTGATAGGCCGGTAGAAATAGGGCAGGCCGTTTTGCAGGGAACGGTACACCTCGTACTCGGCAGGAGTCGAATAGAAGACGATCGTGGCCCGGCTGTCCCGGACCAACTGGTAGACGCCGTTGGCGTCGGTCTGCACACAGTTGAATCCGTCGCTCACCATTACACCCGAGATGCCCGTGCCGCTTTTGGCATCGGAAATGAGTCCGCAAAGCGTCGTCCTGGAGTCGATTTTCGTGCCGTTGATTTCCGTTACCGAGCCGCCGTTTCCGGGGCCGCCCGGGGATGCGCCGGGCGAACCCGGATTGTCATCCGAACAGGATGCCGCCATCAGCAAGACGGCGCATAAGGTGATTAAATATCGCATTGTGTCGTTTGGGTTTTTAAGTTTCCGTATCGCTCCTCCGGCGGAGGAGCGATACGGAAACCGCTTTTACTGATTCGTTATTTCCTTACGGCGGAAATTTCGCTGATCGCCGCCGTATCGCGCGTCGTGTTCTTATCGTTGGAATCCGTGATGTAGATACGGATGTAACGCGCATTCGTCGTCTGGGGCAGCATATAATAAAACGGTCCGACCAGTATGGAGGCGTTCATTTCGAAATCGAATTCCCCGGCCTTGGTCCACGCCCCGGAGGTCTGCCACGCCGTCGAGGTCTTCCAATCGCTGTCGTCCGCACGCTCCGAAACCCAGATGCTTCCGGATTTCAGTCCGAAAATGGATTCGTTTTTGCCGATGGTGTTTCTGCGCCACATTTCGACTCCGTCGATAGACTGAACCGATGCCATGTCGACCTGGATGACAAAAGGAAGCTTCAGGTTGTCGGGCGTTTTCGATCCGGAGTTATAGCCGGCTTCCCAGTGGGACCCGACGTTGCCGTCGATCAATTTACCGCACGTGTCGTTGTTCTGATACGAGTTGGCGTCCACAGACCATCCCTCCTGCGAAAGCTTGCTCAGCGGTTTATAAGGCTTGTCGGCAGGAGCATAGGCATAGGCTTCAGCCAGCGACGCCTGATGGTACTCCCCGTTTATCGCGTTGGACTCGGTGATGGTCATGCGCATATAGCGGGCCTCGGCGGGTTCGAACCAATATTTATAGTCCAGATTCGGGTCCACCTGGCCTTTGACAAACCCGAATTCAGCGACCCGCGCCCAGTTATCGCCGTCCTTGGATATTTCGAAATAGCCGGCTTTCAACCGGTCGCAATACGCTCCGTCGCGATTGCGTATCCCAAGGCCGCAGACGGTCTTCACCGCCCCGAAATCGATCGTGAAATCGATGGGCATTTTCCCCTTGTTGGGATCGGACACCGCCGAAGAGTTATAGGGAGCGTCCCAAAAACTATTGACGGTAACGCCGTCTATGATTCTCCACAGGGTCGGGATCTGCTTGCCGGAGCCGCCGACCGTACCATGATAGTACTGACCGTCTATTTTCCAGCCGTAACGGTCCAGGGGCTCGTACATTTTGAAATCCTCGGAAGCGGGGGCGAAATGGAGCAGCAGGCACTCCTTGTCCGGATCGACTGCGAACCCGTCGGCAACCAGACGCACCGGAACGGCGCAGGGCTCCCCGTCCCATCCCGACGGATCGACGCGCAAAGTCGTCGAAACGCTGGTCTGGCCGCTTTTCAAAACGAGCGAGTTCTCGGCGACCGAGGCAAAGCCCGAAGACGGCAGCCGGAAAGAGGTGTGATGCGCCGTGTTATACCAATCTATCGCCTCCTGCGACATATCCAGGCTGACCACGACATCCTCTTTGAGCGGCCGCGCCACCGAAACGGTGAGTTTCCGGTCGTCGGGCGACACTCCGCCGTCCACGATAAACTGGGTCTCCGCCTGATCCAACGACAGCAACACCTGTTCCAGAACATCGGGAAGGATCAGAATGGAGTTGTGATCGTTGTTTACGACGCCGTCGGAAACCAGTTCCAACGGAATCACGTAATTCTCCAAACCTTCGCTCTCCTTCAAGGCGAACAGCGCCGCAGGATCGGTAAACGTCACATAGAGATTGCCCGCGCGGTTGTCGCTCGTCAGCGCGATGGGTTTCGCATCCACTTCGTAATACTCCTCCGGAAGCAGTTTGTAATCGGCGGCGTTGATTCTGTTGTACTCGGCCAGGACCTTTTCCGACAATTCGACGGACGCCATAACGGTCTGGTCGAAATAACCCGAGCGGAATACCCGGACAGGCGTTTTGGCAACCTCGTCGACAGAGTAAAACGTTTCGGAAGTCTGCAACCCGTCGTTGACGATGTAGATCGCGGCGCCGGGAAGATTGTTGTCGCGTTCATTTTCACACGACACCGACAACATCCCCAAAGCAGAGAATATGAAAGCAATATATTTGAACTTTTTCATGACAAAATGATTGTTTCGAAATGTTACCATTGATAGTTCTGGGTAATATTTTTCAGACGGTCGATTTCCGACTGGGGAATCGGCAGAAGATAATTCTTCTTCTGGAATACGCGGGTCGAAGGAGTGTTGCCGCCGTCCGATGCGATGACCGTTCTCTCCCAGAACGGGCTGTTCTGGGCGTCGCTGCCCGGCTGGGCCATTACGTTCATGCCATAAACCGCTCCTGCATCCTCCTGCTCGGCGATTGCCCATGTACGGGTGTCGAAGAAGCGATGGTTTTCGAAGTTCAGCTCCAGCATGCGCTCGCGGAGAATCATTTTGCGCAGCAGCTCCTTATTCCCCTCAACTTCCGGATATACGTCTTCGATATCGTCCACTCCGGCCCGGTTGCGGATCATGTTCATATACACCAGCGCATTGGTTTCATCCCGATCGGGCTGCTCGTTGAGAGCTTCGGCATAGTTGAGCAGCACTTCGGCGTAGCGGAACAGCGGCCAGGTTATAGCCGTCCACAATGCCTGGTTGCTTCCCAGGGTGGTGCTGTTGAAACTGATGTCCTGGAATTTGAACGGGAGGTAGCCCGTGAGCGAATAGTTGCTGCCTCCGGCGCTCGGACCGGCACCCGAATTTCCGCCGTAGTAGAACTCCACCTTATTCAGCGTGTACGAGCCTCCGATCCATTTCAACCCCTGATAGAACACCGACGTATAGAACCGGGGTTCACGATCGACGTACATATTGTAGGTCGACATGGTCTGGTCCAGAATCGGATGTTTGAAAGACGAGAATCCCCGTTCCGAATAACCCGACGCAGCGTCGATGACGGGCTTTCCGTCAGCCTCGTATCCCGTAATGGGATAACGTCCGTTTTTCATCGCAAAGGCGTCGACCAACTTCTGCGTCACGGCCACTCCGCCGTAAGACGTACCGCCGACACCCCGCGGAATGGTCGCCACCCGGTGGCTGTAACTGGACTTTTGATAGGCAAAGATCAATTCGTTGTTCCAGTTGCGGATAAAAACATTTTTCAGGTCCGTATAAGGATTGCCCGTGTTGATAAGCTCATACTGGTTGAGGTCGATAACGTCCCATGCGGCATCGGCGGCTTTCGTCCATTTGCCGGCATCGGGTTCCTGGGGGAACAGATATTGCCCCTTGGCATTTTTCAGGCCGGCGTACATCGGATTGCCGTTGAACAACGGACGCGCCGAATAGAGCAGCAAACGCGCTTTCAAGGCAAGGGCGGCTCCTTTCGTGGCGCGGCCATAGAAAGTGGCCGACTGCTCCAGCGGCAGGTCCCTGGCGGCGGCGTCACACTCGTTGCTGACCCATTCGACACATTCGTCCCAGGGGTTGCGGTCGACGTCGCGCAGAGCGGGATCGTTGAAATCCACCGGCTTCTCACCCAACAGTACGACAGGGCCATAAAGGCGCATCAGACTGAAATAGTAGTAAGCACGCAGAAAACGCGCTTCTGCGGCCCACTCCTTCACCTCGTCGGGAGTCAGTTCCGGGCAGCGGCCAACGTTGGCGATAAAATAACTGGCTTCGCGGATTCCCTTGTAGTAGTTAAGCCAATACTGGATCTTGTAACTCTTCTGAGTGTCTTCCGAATTCACCGACCACGTCGAATTGTTCGACAAAGCGAACATACGGCTGGGGAAAGCACACGCAGCCTCGTCAGAAGAGGGCGTAAAGTGGTTCTGCTGGCCGCTGGGGTCGGTTTCGTTGAATATCCAGCTATACACGTTGACCAGATAGGCGAAGGTCGAACTGTATTTCTCGAAAATATTACCCGACGTGTACGACTCATCGGGCTGGCGATCGAGGTAGGACTCGCATCCGCCTGCCAGAAGCGCCGTAAAACAAAGAATTATGATGCTCTTTTTCATATTATCGTCTTTTTCAGAATTTAGAATGTCAGCGAGAGGCCGATGTTATAGACTTTGTTGTTGGGATAGTTGGCGGCGCCTGTCTGCAAATCGGGGTCCCAAAGTTTGAAATCGCTGAACGTCAACAAATTCATACCCGATATGTAGATGCGCAGACCCTCGATTCTCATTTTGTTCACCCAGGACTTGGGCAGCGTATAGCCGATCTCGGCATTCTTCAACCGGATATAGCTTCCGTCGACCATCCAGAAACTCGACACCTGCTTGTTATTCTCATTGGCAGAGGTGGTCAAACGGGGGTATTTGGCATTCAGGTTCTCCGGAGTCCAATAGTTCCCGACCAGGTCGGTGAAGACGTTGCCCATGGAGATATTGGTCGCCGTGAAAGGCTGCGTATAGGTATTGTTGGCAAAGAAATTGACATTGCCCACTCCCTGAAAAAACACCGAGAAGTCGAAACCCTTCCATTTGACGGAAGCGCCGAAACCATAGGTTATTTCGGGAACATCGGGATACCCGAGCGGTTTGACGTCGTATTCGTCGACCTTGCCGTCTCCGTTCAGATCGAGATATTTGATGTCGCCGGGCTGAACGACTCCCCACGACTGCGTCGGCCAGCCGTCGATCTCTTCCTGGGAGGAGAACAGACCCGCAGCCACCAGACCGAACGTCTGCCAGTTGCTCTGGCCCACCCGATTCATATAGGGCTCTCTCCATGCAGGCTCGTCGTTGTCGACGATGATGTTGTGAGCGTAGGTGAAATTACCGCGCATGGTCAGCTGCACCTGCCCGATCTGCTGATAATATTCGAGTGAAGCGTCGACGCCGTGATTCTTCATTTTACCGACATTGATCCAGGGCTGGGTCGACAGACCCGCAATCCCCGGTACGGATTTGGACTGAAGGAAAATGCCGTCGCGGCGTTCCCGGAAATAGTCGGCCTGCATTTTAAGCTTGCCGAAAAGTGAAATTTCGGCTCCCACGTTCAATTTGTAGGCCTTTTCCCAGCCCACTTCGTCGTTGGGCCAGTTACCCAGACGAATGCCGTTGTAGGTGGTGTTCGTGCTTCCGAACTGATAGGACCCGGCACCGCTCGTCAGAACCGTTTCGTTGTAAATGAAACGACGGTTGCCGCCGATCTTGTCGTTGCCGACGATACCGTACGAAGCTTTGAATTTCACCATATCGAATATGTCCTTCAACGGCTCGAAAAACGGCTCCTCGGAGAGCAGCCAGCCGATGGCTCCCGCCGGGAAAAAGCCGAAACGGTGATTGGGCGAGAAGTTTTCGGAACCGTTGTAACCGAAGTTGCCCTCGATGAAGTAACGGTTGTCGAAGTTATAGGTGATTCGGCCCGCAATACCCTGATGACGGTACGGCAGCGCTTTCTCACTCAGCGTATTCTTCGTGTCGGTGTAGTTCTTCTGCGACTGCTGGTAGAGGAAAAGGGCTCCGACGGTATGCTTGCCGAACGTGCGGCCGTAATTGATGCCGGCCTCCAAATAGAACGAGCGCTGTCCGCTGGCGTACTCCTTATACGTGAGCGTCTCCTGACCGACCACCGTGGGCTCTCCGAAGATCAGATTGCCGTCGTCATCGCGCCCCAGGGCCATGTGCTGAGGAGGCTGCTTGGTACGTTCCAAACTCTGGTGGTTCTGGGCATCGAAAGCCACTTTCACATTGGCGGTAAGTCCCGGGGTGATCCAGGAGCCGAAATCCTGCACGAGGTTGACGGTGGAAGTCGCCGTGTTCCAGAATTTCTCCTTATATCCGCTCTGGGTCAGCTCGTTATAGGGGTTGACCTGGTTGTTGCCCGGACCTGCCAGCGAACCGTCGGAATAGAACAGCGGGAAGGCATTGGGAGCCGTCGACAAAGCGTATTCCCACACTTTCTTCGTATCGCCGCCGGGCTCGTTCTTCCGTTCGAAGGAGGTTCCCAGATTGATATTGAGCTTGGTGTGAGGAAATATCTGGACATCGACATTCGACCGGAAGTTGTAACGCTGATAGGCAAGCGACGTGTCGTAGTTCTTCATATTGTCAACCGCGAACAAACCATCCTCGTTGTAGAACGAGCCCGAAATATAGTACTTCGCAATATCTCCGCCGCCGCTCACGCTCAAATTCACCTTTTCGTTCCAGGAATGGTTTTTATAGAGCTCGCCGAGCCAGTCCACGTTGGGATAAAGATCGGGATCGGAGCCATTGCGGTACCTCTCGATCACATCGTCGTCGTAATATTTGCGGCCGGCGGCCTGATTGTACATGTTGGCAAACTGCACCGAATTGAGCATGCTGGGCACCTTCGTCGGCGACACCAGGCCTCCTTCCACCGAGAGCGAAACACGGGGCTTGCCGACCTCTCCGTCGCGCGTCGTAATCATCACGACGCCGTTGGCTCCGCGGACACCGTAAATGGCCGTGGCCGAAGCGTCTTTCAGAATCGACATTTCTTTGATATCGTCGACATTGACAAGATCCAAATCGCGCTCGATACCGTCAACCAGAATCAACGGCGACTTGGCCTCTCCGAACGTATTGATACCGCGAATCCAGAACGTAGAACCGGCTCCGGGCTCTCCGGAACGCTGAACCGACACCACACCCGCGAGCTGTCCGGCCAGGTTGTTGGAGATCTTGGCTACCGGAGCTTTAATGTCGTTGATGGCCACCGTGGAAATGGCGCCGATGACACTGCCCTTTTTCTGCCGGCCGTAGCCGACCACCACCACATCGTCGATATCGTTCGAAGACGGTACGAGGTTCACATCAATGGCAGTGCGCCCGCCCACAACGACCTCCTGCGCCTCATAGCGGAGATAGGAAAAGCTGAGTACGAAATAGTTCGAAGGAAAGGTGATGGAGTAAAATCCGTTCACATCGGTACTCGTGCCGATAGAGGTATCCTTCAACCAGACAGTCGCCCCAATCATCGGCTCGCCCGTAACCGCATCCTTCACATAGCCCGTAACCGTCTGCTTTTCCTTTATGGGGGGGGGTACAGCGCTCTGTCTCACCTTCTTGGTGAGAATGACATTGAACTGCTGGATGGAAAAATCGATATCCGTCGTCCGCAGCGCAGCGCTCAATACCTCCTCTATCGGAGCGACCATGTCGACCGCAGGGAAAGAGACGGCGTTGATCAGGTCGTCCTGCCACGAAAACCGGTAACTGGAACTGCCCTCTATCTGGCTTATCAACCCGCTCAGGGTCGTAGCGTTACGAACGGTAACCCGGCGTGCATCCTGCGCATGGCCCTCCACGGAAAAAGCGGACAAGGCAATGACGAGCAAAACCGCAAAGCGTTGCAGAAATCTAATAGTCAAGCGTTTTTTCATAATTAAAGTTCATAATTGGTTAAATAGTTAATGAATTGATTGGGTTTGGGTCAAAATATCATTTGTGAATTACAACGGTATCGCCTTTCAGCGTGAACCGGGTGCCGGTCGTGAGCGTGATTACGTTCATGGTGTGCTCCAGATCGTTATTACTGCTTACGGTACCCGTGAATTTAATCTGTCCGAGAGAAGCGTCATCCAGCCGGATTTCGCAACCATACATGTCGGATATCACCTGGATGACCTCATGGAGATCTTCATGTACGAAACTGCGCTCGGCGGTCACTTCGGAAACCTGAATATTGCCATCCGCGCGCGAGTAGGCCACCTGCTGATTCGGGGTCATTCCCACCACCTGATCTCCCGCCACGAAATCGATTATTCCGCTGTGAAGTATCGCCGTGATCTTGTCGTCCTCCTGACGGGCATGAACATCGAACGAAGTTCCCCGCACGACGACCTTCGTTTCCAGAGCCTTCACAACGAAACGCCGGCCATTCGTCTGTTTCACCACATCGAACCGTGCCTCGCCCTCTATGTCCACCTCGTATTTTTTGCCTCCGCCGGCATTGACCGGATATGTTATCCGCGAATCGGGTTGCAGGCAGGCCGTCGATCCATCCGGCAGCGAAACGCTTACGACGCTATTCTCGGCATAAACCTCCTCGAAACGCACTCTGTCCGATGCCTGCTTCAATACGACGAAAGACAAGGCCACGATTACCATGGCCGCAGCGCCGTATGTCGCAATCCGGCGCAGCAGAACGGGAAAACGGCTCTTTGCACGCCGCTCGTTTTCGGCGACACGTTTCCGCAACTGCCGTAAAGAATATTCCACATCGATATTTTTCACTACCTCGGCACAGTTGCAGAGGACGGATATGTAATAAATATCTTCGAGGATTTTTTTATGCTGCTCCGACTCATCGTACCATTCTTCCACCATGGCTTGCTCCGAACGGCTTAACCGTCCCGCCAGAAAATCGATGAGCATGGATTCGTCTATTTCTCTCTTCATAAATTTTTGCTTATTCATATATACTACGATTATGACGACAAGGTTACTAAACCATCGGCTGCAATTCTTTCGAAAAACAACGGTCGCTCATGCTGCACGGCAAAACGGCCGGCAGCCTGCCCGCAGTCGATCATGTTCGAAAAGAATTTAAAGGAGGATAACGTACGGCTTCCGCGGCCGGATCTTCAGAATTGCCTGTCAGGCCAGGAACCGGCAAAAAAACGAGGTTGCGATTTGAAAATCGCAACCTCGTCTAAAAAATCTCTTTTTTCACCTCCGGATGTGCGGCAGGTGCACCGCAAACATCGAAAATCAGACCAGTCCGGAGAATCCCATGAACGCCATAGCCAGAATCCCGGCCGTGATCAGCGCGATGGGAATACCCTTGAACGACTTGGGAACGTCCTCGAAGTCGAGACGTTCACGAATGCCGGCGAAGAGCACCAGCGCCAGTGCGAAACCCAGGGCCGTAGCCACCGAATAGGTGACGCTTTGCAGCAGGTTAAACTCTTTCTGGATCATCAGGATCGCAACGCCCAGCACGGCGCAGTTGGTCGTGATGAGGGGCAGGAAGATACCCAACGCCTGATAAAGCGACGGAGACATCTTTTTGAGCATGATCTCGACCATCTGCACCAGAGCCGCGATTACCAGAATAAAGACGATCGTCTGCATGTAGACGATGTCCAGCGGCACCAGCACGTAGGTCTGGATCAGCCACGCCACGACAGCCGCAATGGCCATCACGAAGGTTACGGCGGCTCCCATGCCCATCGAGGTCTCGACCTTGGACGACACGCCCAGGAAGGGGCAGATGCCGAGGAACTGCGCCAGCACGACGTTGTTGACGAAGATGGCGCCGATGATGATTGCAAAATAGGAAATCTCCATAACTATTTCTTGGCTAATTTGTTAAACAATACCATCAGGTACCCGAGCACCAGGAATGCACCGGGAGCCAGCACGAAGATCAGCGGCGTGTAGTCGGCGATCCCGAGGCTGAGGCCGAAGATGGCCCCGCTGCCGAGAATCTCGCGCACGGCGCCCACGACCGTCAGGGCCAGCGTGAATCCCAGACCGATGCCTACGCCGTCCAGTACGGAATCGAAGGCCGAATTCTTCGACGCGAACGCCTCGGCACGGCCCAAAATGATGCAGTTCACCACGATCAGCGGAATAAAGACGCCCAGCGCATCGTACAGCGCGGGAACATAGGCCTGCATCAACATCTGGATAATGGTCACGAACGAGGCGATCACGACGATAAAGGCCGGAATGCGGACCTTGTCGGGAATGATGTTCTTAATGAGCGAGATCACGAGGTTCGACATGATCAGCACGGCCATCGTCGCCAGTCCCATACCCATACCGTTCTCGGCCGAGGTGGTCGTACCCAGCGTGGGACACATACCCAGCACCAGCACGAACGTCGGGTTGTTTTTGACAATGCCGCTCAAAATAATCTGCAACTTATTCATTTTGCCCTCCTTCCTGAGCCGCAGGCTCGTTGGTTTGTCCGGCGGCGGCACCCGCCGTCGCCGTCGCACCGGATGCCACGTCCGTCGGGGCTTCGCCCGACGCTACGCTTTTATAGGCCATCCATGCACGGTTGATCGCATCGACATAGGCGCGCGACGAGATGGTCGCAGCGGTCAGCGCATCGACATCGCCGCCGTCTTTCGTCACGGCCAGTTTGCCGTCCACGAGTTTCTTGTCCTCGAGTTTCTGCCCTTGGACGCTCCGCAGCAGGACATTGCCCTCGTCGGCCATCTTGGTCCCGAGGCCCGGGGTCTCGGTCTGCTCCAGCACGTTGACGTTCACGACCTCGCCCCCGGGGGTGAAGCCGACCATCAGGCGCACCACGCCGCCGAATCCCTGCTTGGTCATCGACTGCACGGCATATCCGCTCACGGCGCCGTCCTTGGTGGCCGTATAGACCGTAATCGGCATCTCGTCGATCGTCAGCACCTCGGGGGTCGTCGCATCAAATGCCGGGAGCACCTCCGTAAGCGCCGCCTTCGTCGCCGCCTCCTTGGCCGCAGCGATCGGCTCTTCGGTAATCATATTGACGACGCCCACTCCCGCCGAAGCCACGAGGGTGATGCCGAAGAGGACGGCCGTCATGTTCAAAAGTGTACTTTTCATCGTGTCACCTCCGTTATTTCACGCCGAAGCGCTTGGGTTTGACATACTTGTTGATCAGGGGCACGCAGGCGTTCATGATGAGGATCGCGAACGACATGCCCTCGGGATAGGCGCCCCACAGACGGATGCACATGGTGATCGCACCGATACCCACGGCGAAGATCACCCCGCCTTTGACGGTCATCGGCGACGTGGAATAGTCCGTCGCCATGAACACTGCTCCGAGGATCGCACCTCCGGCCAGCACATGGAACAACGGCAGCTGCCACAGCGCCGCCTCCGACTGTCCGGAGCAGAGTGCCGCTACAAATGCGAACACAGCCATCGTCACGAGCACCGTCACGGGAATATGCCACGTGATGACGCGCCGCCACAGCAGGTAAACGAATCCGCAGAGCAGTGCCAGCGCGGCCACCTCGCCCAGCGAACCGGGCATGTTGCCCAGCAGCAATTCCTGAGCTCCCACCGTCCCGGGAGTCACGATGCCCTGCTTCACGGCGGCCAGCGGCGTGGCGCCCGAAAGGGCGTCGAACGTGCCGTTCACCGGCAGCGGAAAAGTGGTCATCTGCACCGGATAGGCGATCAGCAGGAATACGCGGCCCACCAACGCGGGGTTGAAGGGGTTCTTGCCGAGACCTCCGAAGGTCATCTTGGCGACGGCGATCGCCACGAAAGCGCCCATCACGACGATCCACCAGGGAATCGACGCCGGGAGGTTGAAGCCCAGCAGGACGCCGGTCACCGCGGCCGACCAGTTGGTGACGGTCACCGCACCGCGGACCATGAATTTCTGAATCAGGTACTCGAACGCCACGCACGCCGCCACCGAAAGGGCCGTAACGCGCAGCACGTCCGCTCCGAACACCACGGTCGAGACGACCAGCGCAGGCATCAGCGCGATCACCACGTCGCGCATGATCCGGGCCGTCGACTGGGAGGTCTGAACGTGCGGCGCAGGAGCTACAATGAGTTTGTTTGCCATAAGTTATACTATAATTTTACATTCTTCGTATTATCGGACCGTTCCTGCCATTCCCGAGGTATCGTCCCGCGGCTTGCAGCCGCGTTTACAAATCCCACCCCACCCTAAATCCCTCCCTCGGGAGGGACTTACGGCCGCAAGCGGCCGCCGGGCCGGAATCTTCGAAACGGAAATCCACCCTTACTTTTTGGGCGCTGCTGCGGCGCCGCGGGCACGGATAATCCCCATCACGGTCTGTTTTCCGAGACGTATCCAGTCCAGCAGCGGCAGGTACGAGGGGCACGTGGACTGGCAGCATCCGCACTCGATGCACGAAGTAATCATCTGCTGTTCCAACGCATCCCAGCCTTTCTTCTGCGTCATTTTCGAGAGGTAATAGGGTTCCAGACCCATCGGGCAGGCCGACACGCACTTGGCGCATTTGATGCACTGCGCGGCTTCGCGGCGCACGGCTTCGCGCCCCGAAAGAACCGTGATTCCCGAGCATCCCTTCGTGACGGGCGACGCGAGGTTGACCATCGCACGCCCCATCATCGGACCGCCGTTAATCACCTTCGAAGCCTCTTCGGGAACTCCTCCGGCAGCTTCCAGCAAGGTCGAAACCGGCGTACCCATGCGGGTCAGCAGATTCTTGGGCTCCTTCAGGCGTTTGCCCGTGACGGTCACCACGCGCTCGATCAGCGGCATCGACTTCTGCACGGCCCGGTAGACGGCCACGGTCGTCGAAGCGTTGCACACCACGGCGCCCACGTCGATCGGCAGTGCGGGCGGAGGCGGCACCTGACGGCCCGTGACAGCCGCAATAAGCTGTTTCTCACCGCCCTGCGGATACATCACCTTCAGCGGCACCACCTCGATGCCCTCATATCCCGCCGCGATCTGCTTCAGGTGCGCGATGGCGTCGGGTTTATTGTTCTCGATGCCGATATAGGCCTTCTCCACGCCCACGGCTTTCATCAGGATCGTCACGCCGACCACCAGTTCCTCGCCGTGCTCCAGCATCGTGCGGTGGTCCGAAGTGAGATAGGGTTCGCACTCCACGCCGTTGATGATGACGCACTCGGCCTTTTTTCCGGGAGGCACCGCCAGTTTCACGTGCGTAGGGAACGTCGCGCCGCCCATGCCGACGATACCGGCATCCTTGATCTTGGCGATGATCTCCTGCGCCGAGAAGGGACATGCTTTCACCAGCGTCTCCGAGCGGTCGATGCCCTCGGCCCAGTCGTCGCCCTCGCGCTTGATGGTAATCATCATCTGGCGCAAACCCTGTCCGTTGGGAACCATATCCACGGCCGTGACCGTGCCCGACACCGGGGAGTGGATGTTCGCCGACATGAAGCTGCCGGCTTCGGCGATGAGCTGTCCGGTCAGCACCTTGTCGCCCTTGGCGACCTTGGCCACGGCGGGAGCCCCGATGTGCTGCGCGAGGGGGATCGTCACCACCTCGGGCAGCGGAAGCACCTCGATCGGTTTGGCACAGCTCAGCTTATTTTCCGACGGATGGACTCCGCCCATTGGAAATGTCTTCATAGTTGGAATTCCTTTTTTACGATTCTTTGTTAGCATCAGGCGCATCCCCGGCCTTCGGAGCCGCCGCCGGTTTCTCCGCCGCAGGGGCCGTTTCGGCCTTGGGAGCCGCGGGAGCTGCCGGAGCGGCCTTCGGGGCTTTGGGCAGCGGGTCCATGCCGACCAGCCGGATGGCGCCCGTGGGACACTCGTTCACGCACTTGCGGCACAGTTTGCATTTCAGCGGGTCGATGTAGGCGAGGTTGTTCTCCACGGTGATGGCATCGAAGGCGCAGACCTTCACGCACTTGCCGCATCCGATACACCCGGCCTTGCAGGCCTTCATCACCACGGCGCCCTTGTCTTTCGAGACGCACGACACATAGACCGCACGGTTCTTGGGCCACTTCTTGCGCAGCTCGATAATCATCTTCGGGCACGCTTTCACACAGGCGCCGCAGGCCGTACACTTGTCCGCGTCGACCTCCGGAAGCCCCGTTGCAGGATTGATGTGAATAGCGTCGAAAGCACAGGCCACGACGCAGTCGCCGAACCCGAGGCATCCGAACGCACAGCCCGTTTCACCCACATAGAGCGACGAAGCCACGGCGCACGACTTGGCACCGTCGAAGTCGTTGGTGCGGGGGCGCTTTTCGCACGTGCCGCCGCAGCGGACGGTCGCCACCTCGGGCTGCTTTTCGGCAGCGGCCTTTCCGAGATATGCGGCCACAGCTTTCATGCAGTCGCCGCCGCCCACGGGGCAGAACAGCGACGAAATGTCGTCCTGCCTGACCAACGCATCGGCCATGCCCCGACAGCCGGCGAATCCGCAGCCGCCGCAGTTGGCGCCGGGGAGCATCTTCTCCACCTCGTCGATGCGCGGGTCCTCGTCGACCCGGAACTTCTGGGCCACGAAATAGAGGATCACCGCCGAGAGCACGCCCAGCGCACACAGCGTCAGGATCGTGTAAAGTAATACTTCCATCAGATTTTAGTTATTGTAAATTGAATTGTGTGTTCGATTTTCGTGCGGAAGAGCCACAGCACGAAATAATAAACGCCCACGCCGGCGATTGCCGCGAGGGCGCCTGCGCCTTCACTCCATCCCATGCCGGCAATGGCGGCCACGAGCACCGCCATGAGCACCGCCAGCGCGCCGACATAAGCCAGCACGACGGCCCGCATGCCCGCACTGCGGCGCACACCGACTGTCACGGCATCGCCCGCCGCATATTCCGCGGCCCCGGGGGTCGCCACCGTGACGATCTTGTCCTGGGCTTCGGCCAATCCGCACGCCTGACGGGCCTTGCAGCTTCCGCAGGCGCTTCGGGAGGTGATCCGCACATAGACCGTGTCGCCTTCCGTGCGTTCCACCACGCCGCTGTGTTCGATCAGTTCCGCCACGCCGCTAATCTCCGTATTTATTGGTGAGGGGCATCAGCCGCTCGTGCCCGAAAGTGCACGACGACAACCGCAGCACGGGCGGGAACTGATAGCGTTTCTTCTCGTTGTGCATGATCATCGCATGGATCTTCTCCACGACCTCCGAATCGAATCCCGCGTTGACGATCTCCTCGCGGTGCTGCCCCTCCTCGATCATGCGCGTCAGAATGGCGTCCACCACCTCGTAGGGCGGCAGGATGTCGCTGTCCTTCTGCCCCGGATGAAGCTCCGAGGAGGGTTCCTTCGTCAGGATGCTTTCGGGGATCGGGTTGCCCTGCGTACGGTTGATGTAGCGGGCCACGTCGTACATTTCGCTCTTGTAGAGGTCTCCCGTGGGGCTGAACGCCCCCGCCGTGTCGCCGTAAAGCGTGCAGAGTCCCAGGGCGTTCTCGCTCTTGTTCGAGGAGTTGAGCAGAATATAGTCCGTCTTGTTCTGCAGGGCCATCAGCAGCACCGTGCGGATGCGGGTCTGGATATTCTCCTCCGTGGCGTCGAACTCCGTGCCGCCGATGACGGGCTTCAGGGTGTTCACCACGCTGGTATAAATTTCGGAAATGGGTATGACGTTGTATTCGATGCCGAGGTTGCAGGCCAGCTCCTTGGCGTCCTCCACCGATTCGTCGGACGAGAACGGCGAGGGCATCAGCAGCGCCCGGACGTTCTCCGCACCCAGCGCATCGGCGGCGATGCAGGCCACCACGGCCGAGTCGATACCGCCCGAGAGACCGATCGAGGCCTTCTGGTAACCGTTCTTGCGGAAGAAATCCCGCAGTCCGCAGCGGGCCGCTTCGTAGACCAGCCGCGTGCGGTCGTTGTAGGTCGAGGGGATCGCAATCGGCTCCGCTTCGGCTTTCGTGTCGAAAATCTGGAAATCCTCCTCGAAGTTCTTCATCATCAGCACCACTTCGCCGCGGCCGTTCATCACCCCCGACGTGCCGTCGTAAACGATGTCGGTCGATCCGCCCACCTGATTGACCAGCACGAGGTTCTTGCCCTCGACAAATGCCAGGTGACGCATCATTTCATAGCGGTAGGTCATGGTTCCCTTGCCGTATTTGCGGGCGTTGATCGAAATGACGGTCTCGACCGACTGGTCGAAATCGTGCTCGCGGCTCAGGTCGTCGCCCACGATGATGGCGCACTTGTGGCCTTTGATCGTGGCGTACTCAAATCCCTTCGAAGGGGTCAGGAAACCCATCTCGCGGCGCGCGGTGATGTATTTCTTGCCGACATAGCGCAGCACCTTGCGGTCCTGAATCAGCGCCGCGGCGCTGATCGTGCCGTTGTTCGTGAGGATCGGCAGTCCGACGATGGCGGCAATGCCGTCGCAGCACGAGGCGATCTCGACCAATGCGTCCTCGCACAATTCGAGGAAAGTCGTTTTCCGCAGCAGGTCGAAGGCAGGAGTCCCGCTCACGGCCTGTTCGGCGAAGATCACCAGGTCGGCGCGCTGTGCTTTCGCTTTGTTGATCGAATCGATGATCTTGGATGCGTTGCCGTCCACATCTCCGATCGTGTAATTCAACTGGGCAATAGCTATTTTCATGGCAACAATTTAAGTCGGAGCAATAGAGCTTTGCAAAGTTAAGGATTATTTGCAAAACTCGGAAGAAATTTCGGTGTTAATAAATTAACATTCTTTTATTTACAAAATATTTTAAAAACAAAACGAAAGGCTCCCGGAAAACCGGAAGCCTTTCGCCGTTCTTATCGTCTCTATTCCTGCGGTTCGTCGGGATCGGCCACCAGGATACGGCCGCAATACTCGCAGATAATGATCTTCTTACCCTGCCGGATATCCACCTGACGCTGGGGCGGAATGCGGTTGAAGCAGCCTCCGCAGGCGTCGCGCTTTACGGTCACCACGGCCAGTCCGTTACGGACGTTGCGGCGGATACGGTCGTAAGCCGACAGCAGGCGCTCGTCGATCTTCGCCTTAACGCCTTCGCCCTGCACGGAATATTCCGCCACCAGCGGCGCCGTCTCGGCTTCGATACCCTCCAGCTCGGCCTTCTTGGCCCCGAGGTCCGCCAGACGCTCCTTGCTCTGCGCCTCGGCCTCCTCCAACTGTGCCTTTTTGATCTTCACGCCGGCAGCATACTCTTTCAGGCGCTTCTCGGCCAGCTCGATCTCGAGCTCCTGATACTCGATCTCCTTGGTGATGGCATCGAACTCGCGGTTGTTACGCACGTTGTTCTGCTGCTCCTTGTAGTTGCCGATCATGATCTTGGCCTGATCCACCTCGCGCTTGCGCTGCTTGGTGAGCGTGTTGAGCTCCTCGATCTCGGCGTTGATGTGCTCGATGCGGGTCTTCATCCCGGCCATCTCGTCCTCGAGATCCTGCACCTCGAGCGGCAGTTCACCTTTCACCTTGTTGATTTCGTCGATCTTGCTGTCGATCTTCTGCAGCTCGTAGAGCGCCAGGATCTTCTCCTGCATCGAGTAATCAACCTCGGCCGTCTTTTTTTGTGTTGCCATATAATGTACTGTATAGTTTAGACTTACACCAGATAATTCACCGGATTGCGAGAGCGTTCACTCTTGCGAACCGCAAAGGTACATAAATTTTTCGATAAAATATCAAATAATAGCTCAATTGCGCAATATTCGCTCTCAAAATGGCCTATATCTGCTACCGTGAGGACTTTATCGGGTGTCATGAAGTCGTTGTACTTCAGGTCTGCGGTGATGTAAATATCGGCCCCTGCGCGGCGTGCTTCGCCGATCAGCGAAGCCCCGGCGCCGGTGCAGACCGCCACGCGGCGCACTGCGGAAGTCGCCGTGTCGCTGTACCTTACGACCTTCACGCCGAGTTTTCGCCGGATAAACTGCATAAACTCCACGGTGTCAACGGATTCAGATAGTTCGCCCACTACGCCGAATCCCACGCCCTCGCCGGCTTCCGAGGGTTGCAGCACCCCGAGGTTTCCGACGCCCAGTATTTCGGCCAACCGCCAGCTCATCCCTTCGGGGGCGCTGTCGAGGTTGGTGTGGCAGGCATAGAGGGCGATCCGGCTGCGGATGGCCCGCTCGACACACCGCTGCACGGGGTCCGCCGAATTGAAACGTTTGAGCGCATGGAAGATGATCGGATGGTGTGTCAATACGATATCGCACCCCTCGGCTTCGGCCTCGTCCAGCACCTCTTCGGTCACGTCCACGGCCAGCAGGGCCTTGTGGACCTCGTCGTCGGGACGCCCGACGATAAGTCCCGCATTGTCATACGACTCCTGCCACCCAAGCGGGGCGAAGCGTTCGATGACTTCGGTTATCTGACTGATCTTCATAGGATTTTCCTTAAAATAACGATTGTTCGTAGAACGCGAACAGCTCCTTGTGCTCGACCTCTTCCTTCTTGCGGCGGGGCTTGCGGACCGTGCGTTTGGCAACCGCCTGCCCGGCGTCGGAAAGCTCCTCGCCCGTCGATTCGTCGATCTTCACCACGGCCTTGACCCGGCGGCGCACGGGGGCGGCTTCGGAATCACCGGCGGTCTCAGCCGTGGCATCCGCATCGGCCACGATCTCCCCCGCTCCGGCTTTCAGGTCCTCGCGGACCTCGACCAGCAGGGCCCGGATGCGCTGCAAACGCTCCATCAGTTCGGCATCACGGTTCACACCGCTCTCGGCAGGCCCCTTGCGGAGCGCCTTCTTGGCTCCTTCGAGCGTCATGCCGCGCTCTTTGACCAAATGGTAGATCAGCTTCAGGTTCTCGACGTCCTGCGGCGAGAAGAGACGGTTGCCCTTCTTGTTGCGCTTGGGGCGGAGGATGGAGAACTGCGACTCCCAATGGCGGATGAGCGACGTATTGACGTCGAACATTTCGGCCACCTCGCCCATCGAATAGTAAAGTTTATCGGCCATATCTATTGTTTTATAATTCGCAACGAATTGGGGTACATGTTGTTGACCCGCGCACCGATTCGTTTGGCAAACCCCAGCGCACGTCCCCGCGAGCACACGAGGTTCACCCCTTCGGCCAGCCCTGCGGCGGCGATGTCCTGCTTGCGCAGGAAACGCAGCGCCTCCTCTCCGTCCAGCTCCGCGACGGGCACCGCTTCGCGGCAGAGTCCGTCGAAGAACGCCAGCGCGGGATCGGGTTTCAGCACTCCTTTGAATACCTGCCCCATCGCCACACCCGAATAAATGACGGGCAGCGCCTCGGACAAGGCCCTGACGGCATCTGACTGCGCGGCATACCACGCATAAAGCGTATCGGCAACCTGTGCGAAACACATTCGGTCCGGCTCCCGGACCCAGCGGGCCAGTTCGCCGACGCCCTTACGGTCCACCGCCGCAAATACCGTGCGCCGCGCCCTCGGGGTGCGCATGCGGCCCCCGGCGTCGAACGATTTGCGGGCCACGGCGGCGAAAAACCCCTCGCCGCAAGCCCTGTGGGGATAGAACCGGAACGTCCGGAACGCTCCGACACGGCCGCAGGCGATGCCCCACGCATCCTCCACGGCGATCTCGTCCGATTCGGCGACCTCTTCGCCGGCCCATGCGAGCATCCGCTCCAGCGAACCCTCGTCCTCGTCGCGGTTGAACGTACAAGTGCTGTACACGAGCGTTCCGCCCGGTTTCAGGGCCCGCCACGCCTCGCGCAGAATGTCGTCCTGACGCGACGCGCACTGTTTCACATTCCCCTCGCTCCACTCCCCGCGGGCTTCGTCGTCCTTGCGGAACATCCCCTCGCCGGAGCAGGGAGCGTCCACGGCCACGATATCGAACCACGCCTCGAAATCACCCAGCAAACGGGGTTCGCAGGTCGTGACGGCCACATTGCCCGTACCCCACTTGCGCACGTTGTCCGCAAGCACCGCGGCACGGCGGCGGTCGATCTCGTTGGCGACGACCAGTCCGTCGGGTCCCGCCAGCGAGGCGTAAAGCGTCGTCTTGCCGCCCGGAGCCGCACACAGGTCGAGGATGCGGGCCCCTTCGGCCCCGGCATCCGCCAGCAGGTGTCCCACGAACTGCGACGAAGCCTCCTGCACGTAATAGGCCCCGGCATGGAAATCGGGGTCGAACGTAAAGGGCGGGCGCGCGGCAAGATAATGCCCGTCGCGGCACCACGGCACCTGTCCGGCGATCTCCAGCGCGGGCAGCGCACCGGGAGCCGCTTTCGCGGGGTTGATCCGCACCGATACCGGCGGCTCCCCGTCGAGCGCGGCGCAGAGAGCAAGGCCCTCGGCCTCACCCAAGTCGCACAGGACCCGTTCGACGAATTTCGCAGGCAGCGTCATCCTCAGCGTTTCTTGGCTTTGATCGCATCCAACCGCGCGCAGATTTTCTCCAGCACGGCCGGGTCCGACACGAAATCCTCGTGATCCTTGTCGACGACGAGCACTTCGCCTCCGTAAAGGTTCTCGATCCAGTTATTGTATTTGTCGTTCAGGCGCTTGAGGTACAGCTCATCAATGTTCATCTCGTACTCGCGGCCGCGCTTGCGGATTTGCGAGATGAGCGTCGGAACGCTCGCCTTGAGGTAAATCAGCAGGTCGGGCTTGGGGATGAGCGTCGTGACCAGTCGGAAAATCTTCATGTAGGTCTCGATGTCGCGCGTAGCCATCAGCCCCATTTCATGAAGGTTGTCGGCGAAGATGTGCGCATCCTCGTAAATCGTGCGGTCCTGGAAAATCACTCCCGAACGGCAGTCGGCCAGCATGTCCATCGTCTGCTGGATGCGGCTCCCGAGAAACGAAATCTGGAGGTTGAACGCCCAGCGGTTCATGTCCTCGTAAAAATCGCCGATGTAGGGATTGTCGCACTCCTCGAGGTAGCACTTGGCGTCGTAGCGCTTCGTAAGGATTTGGGTCAGCGTGGTTTTCCCGCTCCCGATGTTTCCGGCTATGGCAATGTACATAGTAGTATAGGTATTTGTTATTTCTCCACTCCGGCCGGCTCCGCCTGAAAAGTCGCCAGTTCGTCGGCCACACGGCGGTCGTTCACGAGCCGCGGAACCTTGTTCTTACCCCGCGCGCGCATCCACGCGAGGAACGTCCCGCGCTCCACGACCGTCAAACGTTGCCGCTCGAGCGTGGTCCGGCGCTTGGCGTCATAGTCCGAATTGACGGACCTCAGCTCCTCGTCCAGCGTCTCGGCGAAACGTTCGCGGCTGTCGGGCTCGCGTTCGAACTCCACGATCCACTCGTGGGCTCCGCGTTCGCGCAGCGACATGTAGCACGGCGCGACGCTGTATTCGCTCACCACAGCCCCGGTCTTGCGGCAGGCCGCCAACAGGGCATGTTCGGCGTTGTCGACAATCAACTCCTCCCCGAAAACGTTGATATACTGCCGCGTGCGGCCCGCAAAGCGGATGCGGTAGGGATTCGTCGAGGTGAACTCCACCGTATCGCCGATCTCGTAGCGCCACAGACCATTGTTCGACGTGATGAGCACGGCGTAAACCTTTCCGCACTCCACGCCCTCCAGCGGCACGACCTGCGTCCCGTTGCGGAACTCGAAGAAAGTGCCGTAATCGAGCATCAGCAGCATGTCGCTGCGCGCGGGATCGTCTGCCATGGCAAAAAAGCCCTCCGAAGCGTTGTAAGTCTCCATGTATTTCATCCGCTCCGAGGGGATCAGCTCCTCGAACGTCGTCCGGTAGGGTGCAAATTCCACGCCCCCGTGGGCGAACATCTCCAGGTCGGGCCACACTTCCAGCAGGTTCCGCTTGCCGGTGTATTCCAGCACGCGGCGCATCATCGCCAGGTTCCACGACGGCACGCCCGCAAAGGCCGTGATCCGTTCGCCGACGCACTCGCGGCAGATCGCCTCGACCTTCGCGTCGAAATCCGGGATGATCGCCGTCTCGGTCCGCGGGGCCCGGAACCAGCCGCTCCAGAACGTCGTCTCGTGGATCAGCAGCGCCGAAAGGTCCCCCACCAGGTTGCGTCCCTCACGGCTGCACGAGCCGCCCAGCGTCAGGGTCTTGCCTTCGAAAACCCGCGACTTGGGGAAGTTGGACGAAAAGACCGTCGCCACGTCGCGCATGCCCAGCGTATGGTTCCACCACAGCGACTCCATCGTCACGGGGATATATTTGCTACGGTCCGAGGTGGTGCCCGACGAGCGTGCGAACAGCGATACCCGGCCCGGGTAGGTGACGCTCCGCACCCCCTCCATCATCCGTTCGATGTAGGGTTTGAAAGTCTCGTAGTCGAACGTCTCGACCTGCGACTGGAACCGCTCCACCGAACGGATATGCCGCAGGTCGTAGCGGTCGCCGAACTCCGTCAGCCGCCCCCGGCGCAGCAGCCGGCGGAACATCCGTTCCTGTGTTTCGACGGGGCGGCGGCGGAACCGGTCGATCGACCGTTCGCGCTGCGAGAACCACGCCCTGAGAATTATGCTTCGGAAAGACACGCTGTTCAATTAAAGTAATAACCGACCTTCCCCACAGCCCCCGGCATGGCGAAGACCACCACCCGGTCGTAGGGATTTATCTCCATGTTGTCCACCGCGATGAAAACCTTGTCGCCGCGGACGATGCCCCCGATGATCGTGTCCTCGGGCAGCCCGAGGTCTTTTATCCGGGACTTCGTAGCCGGGGAGTTGGGTTTCACGATGAATTCCAGCACCTCGGCGTCGCTGCCCGTCAGGCATTTGATCGCCTGCACGTCGGTCGACATCGTGAAGCGGAAGATGTTCGACGCCGTCACCAGTTTCTTGTTGATGATCGTGTCGATGCCGATCGACTCGGCGAGGTTGATATAATTCATGTTCTCGACCTCCGCGATGACCTTCTTAACCCCCATGCGTTTGGCGAGCATCGCCGCCAGGATGTTGGTCTCGCTGCGGCCCGTCACGGCCACGAAAGCGTCCATATTCGCGAGCCCCTCCTCCATCATGGTATCCGTATTGCGACCGTCCTCATTGATAATCAGCGTCTTGTCGAGCATCTCGGCCAGCCGGTAGGCCTTGTCGGCATTGTAGTCCACCAATTTGATGTTCACCTCGTCCTGCAGCTCCGTGGCGATGCGGATGCCGATGCGCGAACCGCCGAGAATCATCATGTTTTTGATCTCGATGTTCGACTGTCCCGAGAACTCCATCACCTCCCTGACGGCATCCTGCCGGGCGATGACATAGACCATGTCGCCCTCCATGAACTGCTCGCCCTCGCGCGGAATGATCGTCTGCCCGCCGCGCGTGATAGCCACCGTGCGGTAGCTCAGCGGCGTCTCGTCGGCGAAACCCGTGAGCACCTGCCCCACCAGCGGCGAGGCCGGTTCGAGGCGGAAAACCACCAGCGAAAGCTTGCCGCTCGAGAAATCGACGTACTCCGTGGTCGAAGTGTGTCCCAGCAGGTTGATGACCTCGCGGGCCGCGACCTTCTCGGGATAGAACAGGTAGTCGATGCCCATGTCAATGAACATCTCCTTGTTATTGGGTTCGAGGTATTCGTTGTTATCGATGCGGGCGATGGATTTCTTGGCCCCGAGCTTCTTGGCCAGCATCGCCGCCACGACGTTGGCGTTCTCCTCGTGGTTGACGGCGATGAACAGGTCGCACTTGCGCACCGAAGCCTTTCGCAGCACGGCGAAGATCGTCGAATCGCCCTCGACCGTAATCACATCGGCCAGGCTGCTCACTTCGGAGAGCAACTTCTGATCGCCGTCGATGACGGTGATGTCGTGGCCGTTGCCGCTGAGCATCCGCGCCAGATGGCTGCCCATCTCGCCCGCACCCGCTATCACGATTTTCATACTTGCGTCAATTTAGTCTGCACAATACGCCCTCCGGAAAGGATGGGCAACATTTTTGCAATTTATCTTACAAATGTATACATTTGTCCCGGAAACCCCAAATTTCGGGCACTAAAAAACTGAATCCCATGCCAACCTGGTTAATCGTCATACTGTGTGCCGTCGCGGCCGTCGGGCTGTTCGTCGTCGGCATGTCGCTGACTCTGATGATCAAGGGCCACCACATCGACTCCGAAATATCGACCAACAAGAACATGCAACGGCTGGGCATCAAATGCGCCGTGCACGAGACCCGCGAGGCGGACGGCGGAGCCGATTGCTCCGACGGACAGCCCGCAGGTTGCTCGGGCAACTGCGGAGCGTGCGACATCGAGCATAAATAAACGGAGCGGCCTTTCCGACCGCTCCATCCGTCAATTATTTTTGAACCGGATTTCGAACGGGGGATCAAGGTACTGATCCCACATATGGCTAAGCTGCTCCTCATCCCGGAACCAGACCTCTTTCAGCGCAGGGCAATTTTCAATCGTCAGTCCTCTAAACCACCACGGGCACACACTCACGTCGAGTGAAACGACGTCGACATTATCCAGGCTCAACCGAACCAGATTCGGAAATTTACCCAAATCGATCGCCTTCAAAGGCAAATTTTTCATCGAAAGAGTAGCCAACCAGTTATGTTCCGCCACATCGTCCATCGATTTCAGCCGGGCCTTGTCCTTATCCGACGCCGCAATCTCCAGGTCATCCAGATTCCGAAGATGGGCAATGTCTTTCAATGTAACAAGCTGCTCCCCATCGAGCTTTATGTTCAAAACCCGGCAGGCTTCCCGGCGGGATACCCTGCCATCCGCATTTACATCAATAGAATGAAAAGCCAATGCTGCATAAAAACCGGCACCGAGAACCTTTTCTTCGATATGCGGTTCGGCAAAATTCAGGTCCCGATCGCCGTCGATCACGAACGACGGCCCCTTCAAATACTGAAAAGAATTGCTCGACAGATATTTACTTCTATGCGGACTTACCTGATACCACATCATATAAACCTTCAGGTCGGAACTCTCCAATCTATCCAAAAACGAGCATTTGAAATACTCGGAACACTGCCGCACATCCAGCCGGGAAATCGGAGTATGATCAAAATAAAGAAATTCCAATTTGTGATTCCGACTCAAGTCGAGTTGCGTCAACGCACAATCTTCACACGACAAGGATTCGAGTTCCGGGTTTCCCGACACATTCAACTTTTTTAAGAACGGGTTGTGGCTGCATATAAGGCTCGTAAGCTTCGTGTTATGGCTCACATCGAGCGATTTGAATTCCTGATATGCACAACAAAGCTCTCTCAAATTTACGAAATATTCGATTCCCTTCAACGAACGGATTTTCAAACTCCCCGGTATCTCCAAATTCCACACCTCTTTGACATCCCGTGCGAAAAGTTTTCCATCGTGATCGTGGTCAAATTGGCAGAGACAAAACCGTTCGAAATCAAGATCGTCGAACAACACGGGATCGTCGTCGGAAACGATAAAGGGAGGCTCCTCTTCTTTGGAACAGCCACAGACGAACAGCCCGAAACACAGAATCAGGAAGAAGTTTTTCATGAGGCCAAGTATTAATGTTCCAAAAATAAGCATTTTACAGCCAATTTGCAACATTATCCTTCGAAAAGCAGCGTTCGGACCCGACGCAGCGGACGCACGGCCCCAATTCGAATAGGGGATTCGCCTCCGACGTTCTTCGACGAAATTACAGCTTGCAGAATTTCGAGCGGCAGACGAACCACGGGTTGCGGAGATCCGGCTCGTTATAGAGCAGCTCCCCGTCGCCGGGCAGCGTGCGCGTGCTTCCGCCGGCTTCGGCGAGGATCAGCTCCCCGGCCGCGGTGTCCCACTCGTAGGTGTGCGTCGTGCGGACGTAGTAATCGACCCGGCCCTCGGCCAGCAGGCAGAATTTGTAGGAGCTGCCCTGCTCCACGACCTCCAGGTCAGGGTGCATTTCGCGCAGGCGGGCGATGTGTTCGTGGGTTTCGGGAGTCTGGTGCGAACGCGACACGGCCACGACGGGATGTTCGTGCCCCGCCTCCGAAGCGAGCGGCAGAGCCGTCCAGCCCTGCACGATCTCGTCGTACGTGAAGGCCGCAGCAGCGTCGGGCACGATGTGTTCTTTGAGGAAAGCGCCCCCGCCGCGCCCCGCCACGTACATCTTTTCGAAATAGGGAACATAAATAACCGCCCCCATGCAGACGTTGTTCTCCATCAGGGCGATGTTCACCGTAAATTCGTTGTTGCCTTTGATAAATTCGACCGTGCCGTCCAGCGGATCGACCAGCCAGTAAAGCTCCCAGTTGCGGCGCTCTTCGTAGCGCATCTCCCGACCCTCCTCCGAAAGGATCGGGATGCGTGTGGTGCCGAGGTATTCGCGGATGGTCCGGTGGGCCACACGGTCGGCCACCGTGATCGGGGTATTATCCTCTTTGAGACTTATATAGTAATCGTCGAGATTCTTGTATACGTTCATGATCGAAGCTCCGGCTCGGACCGCTGCATTGAACAGAGGCGGCAGCAGATACATTCTCACCTTGTCGTTAATCATCGTAACTCTTATTTTGGGGTCGGATACTTTTATTGCCATGGTAAAGGTAACAAGAATTTATGATATGGTGAAATATTTCGATTCCTTAATAGTAACGGAAAACACGCCGTATTGGTATGAAACGTCGGAGCCCGGACCGGGCCGTTCCGGACACGGCCCGCGAGGCGCATGCGGCGGCAGTCCAGACCAGCGCGGCGGTCACGACGGCGGCCGCAGCCGTCCACCATCCGGCAGCGACCGACAGCCCGAACGCCACGGCCAGCGACAGCGCCGGAAGGAGAAGCCACCGCCGGGGCACGTGCCGTCCGGCTTCGGGCGGCGCCAGCAGCGGCTCCCACAGGGTTCTCCGCCTGCCGCGCGGGATTTCCCGCAGGGGCCGCATCCCGAAACCGCCTGCGGCGATCAGCGCCTCGCGGCTCAGGAGCACGGCGGGTTCGCCCAGATGCGAGCGCACGAGGTCGAGCGTTCCGGGCGGTTCCGAGCCCAGCTCCGCAACGAGGCGTTCGACGGCCCCGGGAACCAGGTATTGCCCCGCGCCGACCGGCAGCAGGTAGTCGTAGGTGGCTACGGCGGCGGCCGCGTCGAAATCGCCCGCGGCGCCGTCGAAAGCCCGGTCGACGAGCACCAGCCGCCGGAAGCACCGCTTGCGCGAACGCCCCAGCGCCCGCACCCCCGCGACCTCCAGTTCTCCCGTAGGGGCCCACTCGACACGAATCATGCGGTAGCGGGCGGCCAAGGCGCGGAACTCGGCAGTCTGGCGCCGGGAGTCGAACACCGCGACCACCTCATAACGGGAATATTCGGACGAAAGCAGATTTTCGAGTTGTGCGGGGTCGGTCACGCCGCTGCAAAGAACCGAAATGCCGATGCCGTCAGGAGCATCGCTGTACGCGGCGCGTGCAGCGGCGGCCAGCAGGCGCCGTTCCCGGGCCCGCAGAATGAGCAGCAGCAACGTGCAGGCGCACACCGCCGCTGCGGCGAAAAACAGCAGCAGGGCGAGCTTCATGCCAGGGAGCGTTTATAGGATTGCACGAGCGATTCGCAGTAGGAGCGTTCGCGGCGGGCGTCGAAAAGCCGGCGGAGAAGCCCCGGAGAGTACCCTTCGGCGGCCATGTAGCGCATCAGGGCCTTGCGTTCGGCGGAGCTCATCACGGCCAGCCGGCGGCTGACGCGGCGGCGTGTCAGCGGACGCCGCAGGGCGCAGAGCGTGTAAAGCGCCTCGCGCCCCAGTTCCGGGACTTCATCCCCGGCCACGATCCGCAGCAGTTGCGGCTCGGCCTCCTCGATACCGAACTGCCGCACGATGCTCAGCCCCACGATCCGCAGGTTGCGGCAGGGAGATTCCACGAGCGGCCCGTAGGCGATCGGCAGCATGCCGCGCCGCAGCAGGATCAGGATCTCCCCCACCTCGCAGGCCGAGAAGGGCGCGGGATATTCGGCCATCAGCCGCAGGGCTGCCGAAGGGTCGGCCGCCAGTTGCACCATCAACGCCTGAAACCGGACCCGGCGGTTGCGGCTCCGGACGTAACGCGCCGCACGGGCCGCTACGGCACCGTCGAGCGGCATGCGGGCCAGCAGCATCAGATTGCGGGCCCGGCGGCATCCGAAGGTACGGCGGACACGGCCCAGCAGCCAACGGTCGAGGCCATAGGCCGAAACGACGCGCCGCAGGGGTGCGGTATCGAGCCCGTAGGTCACGCCCGTCAGTCCGGCGACGGTCTCGGCGAGCAGACGCCGCGCCCCGGCGCGGCGGATCATCGGGAAGCGCGGTACGGGCCCCTCGCCCGAGAGCAGGTAGAGCATCAGGATACGCAGGTACCTGCTCCCCAGCACGGCATCGCGGCCGCACCGGCGGCGGGCCTGGAGCTCCGAGGCGCACAACGCCCCGAGCAGTGCGGCCGTGGCGAGTGCCGTAAGCAGCGTATAGGCGATCAGGAGTCGTTCGGTCATAACTGTCGGTTCAAATCGTTGGCGACCTTCATCCGCAACCGCTGCAAGCTCACGGGAAAGGTCAGGTATTGATCGACGCCGCACTCCAGCAGGCTCAGCACCGACTGCTCGGCCTGTTGCCACGCCACGACGTAGACCAGCGGCTTCCGCAGTCCCGGAGGGCGCAGGATGCGGACCACGTCGCGGCCCGAAAAGAAGAGCGAAGTGCCCACGACGATCACCAGGTCGAAAAGCATACGCCGCGACAGGCGCTCCATCGCAGCCACCCCCGGTGCGCAGCGCACATCGGCCCGCATGCCGGCAAGCGACAGGCGGATCACGTCGCACAGGAACTCCTCTTCGGATACGATCAATATTCGGTGCATGGGCGTCACGCCGGCTTTGCCGGCCGGGGATGCCCCGCCCAAAACCGTGCCAGAGCCCCGCGGAGACAAAAAAAGTTGCCGGACAGCTTGTTTATAAGATAAATATGCGTATATTTGCACTCCGAATTTATGTTCACATACATAATCGAATTAAATGTACGTTATAGTAGAGATTGCAGGTCAGCAATTTAAAGCTGAGAAAGGTCGGAAACTTTATGTCCACCGTCTTCAGGGCGAAGAAAATTCGTCCGTAAGTTTCGACAAAGTCCTGCTCACAGACAACGACGGTCAGGTTAAAGTCGGTGCACCTGTAGTGAAAGGCGCCGCAGTGAAGT
Organism: Alistipes timonensis JC136; assembly: GCF_900107675.1. GTDB lineage: Bacteria > Bacteroidota > Bacteroidia > Bacteroidales > Rikenellaceae > Alistipes > Alistipes timonensis. The sequence continues at coordinate 70,779 of NZ_FNRI01000009.1, read as the reverse complement.
GCAAGATCCTCAAGCATCTGAAAGATGACAAGGTTCTGGTGTTCAAAAAGAAACGTCGCACGGGCTACCAGAAGTGCAACGGTCATCGCCAGTACCTCACCCAGATTCTCATCGAGGAGATCGTTGCATAAACCTTTAAAAACTGAATCAACATGGCACACAAGAAAGGTGTAGGTAGTTCGAAGAACGGCCGCGAGTCGGAAAGCAAGCGACTCGGCATCAAACTTTTTGGCGGTCAGTTCGCAAAGGCGGGCAACATCATCGTTCGTCAGCGCGGAACCGTGCACAACGCCGGTGAAAACGTAGGCATCGGTAAGGATCACACGCTCTTCGCCCTCGTGGACGGAACCGTAGAGTTCTGCAAGAAAGGCGAAGGCAAGTCTTACGTGAGCGTATCTCCGCTGAGCGAGTAGCTCCAGCGTCACAGAGTATAAGAAAACGGCTTCCCTTTCGGGAAGCCGTTTTCTTTTCGGGTAACAGCCCTCCCCCGACGGGCCTTGTTCCGGATAAAAAAGGGGCGGCGAACAATGTTCCGCCGGAATGATCCCTGCATTGCCTCGCACAGTCGCCGTGCGGCCTGAGCGCAGCGGCGGCCGGGAAATCCGGCGGGCAGGAGATACAAAAAGCCCGCTTCCGGAATTATCGGAAGCGGGCCTGCACCGGACGTATCCGGAACGATTATTTCTTGGCCGGGGCGGGTACGGCGCGGAACTCGGCGATAACCTTCTTGTCGTCGTAGAATTTCAGCTCCGAGCCTTTAATCTCGTAGCTGTCCACCTCGTCGAGCATCTTCACGAAAGCATCCTCGTACTGCATGTCGGGGCAGGCCATCCGGGTCATGCCCAGGTTCTCGAACGACAACTCCCGGCCCTTCAACTCGTACTTGCCGAAGAAACGGTTGCAGTTGGTGCGTCCGGCCACCATCGTGTCGGCGGCATTGAACTCCAGGGTGAAGAAGTCGTCCTCGGCGGTGACGGCCTTCTCGGGAATGGCCTCCATCTTGGCGAGTTTCCACTGGGTGCCCTCCAGCGGCAGGGCTTTCTGCTGCGAGCCGCCGCAGGCGGTCATCGCTCCGAGCAGCACGGCGGCTGCGAAAATCTTTTTCATCATCTCAAAAACATTTATTAACAGAATGATCCATTCAAAATACGCGCCAAACGGTAATTGCCATCGCACGGCGGATTCCGGCGAAGCATGCTCTCATCACACCTGCAGGACGATTCCGCCCGACAAAGATAGGCAATAATATCTGGACGGTCAACCCGCAAAGGGGGAAAAAAGCCGCCCGGATTGCCGGGCGGCGTAAAACAATGATGGAAAAGGCTTTATTCTGCTTGTTTGGTGAGTTTGATGCCGAGCTCGAACTTGGTGCTGTTGTCGAAAATATCGGTGACGAATTTCAGAATATCCGCCTTGGCAATAGTCATCGTTTCATCCATCGACACCCCCTCATCAGGTACCAGCTGTCCGATCAGGTCGGCCAGAAGCCCCCGGAAAGGCAGTATCATTTCCCGGTCGACATAGAGCGTAAGCATATCCCCCTCGACCGTGTATTTGAACGGAACGGCAAAAATATCCTTGTTGCTGACCAACCCCAGTTTGTACTGGGAGATCATCTCCTCGATCATCGTACAGATCGGCTTCCCGAGCGTTCCGGGATCGATTTTCGAAATAAACTCCTTGCTGACGGTCAGGTAGAGTCTGCCGTTCTGCGTATAGTAGCGGACAGCGTCGGCAGGAACCATCGGCAGTGTCGCGGCATCGGGGAACGTGAACACCTCCTCGCTGAAAGTGGGATTGAAAATGTCGGCAATCCCGTTTTCCAGCGTCACCGAACGGTATTTCGCTCCGACACGTCCGTCGTTCTGCAATTCAAGACCGACGAGACCCTGGGCATAGTACGCTCCGCCCATCATGGGCAGCATGGCTTCAATCAGTTCCCATCCGATCGCATTGTCCGGATCGCCGTTCAAAGGCAACGAAGGAGCCCCCTTCTCATTCCACTCGGTCGAGAGGAAAATGCCGAAATCGTAAGCAGCCTGGTCCACCCGGGGAACATAACTGCCGATCAGTTCGGATTCAAACGGTTTGGGACCGTCCCCATCGTCGTCGTTACAGGCCGTAAAGGCAAATGCCGTCGCAGCAACGGCCAGCAGCATCGCTGCACGCATAAAAATGTTTTTCATCATAAAAGGAGTATTTAGAATTCTATTTGCCGTGTAAAATTACCGCTAAGGTATCTTACGGGCAAATAAATTCAATCGGGGGGGGGAAAGCGACAACGAAACGGGAGGTTTTCATCACGAACCTTTTTGCCGGAAGCCGAAAACAGGCCGCCGGCGCAAAAAAGGCCGCGGCATTGCTGCCGCGGCCTTCACCTATTATTTAATGGAGATATCAGAACTCCATCTTCGAAAGACGGACATAGCCGTTGTAACGCCACTTGGCGTTTTCCTCGGCAGCGGCGAACAATTCGTCGGCCTCGGCGGGGAACGACTTCTGGAGCGAGGTGTAACGAACCTCCTTCATCAGGAAGTCGCGGAACTTCGACCAGTCGGGCTCCTTCGAGTCCAGCACGAACGGGTTCTTGCCCTGCTCCTCGAGCATCGGGTTGTAGTGCCACAGATGCCAGTAACCGCAGGCTACGGCCTCTTTACCGATGGTCTGCGTGCGGGTCATGCCGCCTTTGATGCCGTGGTTGATACACGGGGCATAGGCGATCACGAGCGAAGGTCCGGGATAGGCCTCGGCCTCCTTCAGCACGTTGAACAACTGCTGCTGCGAAGCGCCGATCGACACCTGCGCCACATAGACATAACCATAAGTCATGGCCATAGCGCCGAGGTCCTTCTTGCGGATGCGCTTGCCGCTCGATGCGAACTTGGCGACGGCGCCCACGGGAGTCGATTTCGACGACTGGCCGCCGGTGTTGGAATAAACCTCGGTGTCCACGACGAGGATGTTCACATCGTGGCCCGTAGCCAGCACATGATCCACACCGCCGTAACCGATGTCGTAGCCCCAGCCGTCGCCGCCGATGATCCACTGCGACTTCTTCACGAGCCACTCCTTCAGTTCGAGGATTTTCTTGCAGGCGTCACAGCCGCAGGCCTCCATCATCGGGACCAGGCGCGCCGTAACCTCGGCCGATCCAGCCGACGAACCGCGGTTCTCGATCCACTCCTTCATCGCGGCTTTCAGCTCGTCGGAGCACTTTGCGCAGTTGGCAATGGCATCCTCCATCGCCAGCTGGATGCGGTCGCGGAGTTTCTCCACACCGATGTGCATACCCAGACCGAACTCGGCATTGTCCTCGAAGAGCGAGTTGGCCCATGCGGGACCGTGGCCTGCGGCGTTGGTGCAGTAGGGAGTCGAGGGAGCCGAACCCGAGTAGATCGAGGTACAGCCCGTGGCGTTGGCAACCATCATCTTGTCGCCGAAGAGCTGCGAGATGGCTTTGATATAAGGAGTCTCGCCGCAGCCGGCGCAGGCGCCCGAGAACTCGAACAAAGGCTGTGCGAATTGCAGGTTCTTGACCGACTTGGTCTTGTCCACGACCTGCTTGTAACCGATATTTTTCGTAATGTAATCCCAGTTCTTCTGCTGAGGCATCTGCTCCTCGAGCGGACGCATGACGAGCGCCTTCTCCTTGGCGGGGCAGACATCGACGCAGTTCGAGCAGCCCGTACAGTCGAGCGGCGAGATCTGGATGCGGAACTTGTACTCCTTGGTCTCGCCAAGGCCCTGCTTCCACTCCAGTCCCGAAGCGGCTGCCTCCTCCTCGGTAGCGAGGAACGGACGGATCACGGCGTGGGGGCAGACATAGGCGCACTGGTTGCACTGGATACAGTTCTCGATCTTCCACTCGGGAACGTTGACGGCGATGCCGCGCTTCTCATAAGCGGCCGTACCGTTGTCCCACGTACCGTCCTCACGGCCGTTGAAGGCCGAAACGGGCAGCATGTCACCCTTCAGACCGTTGATCGGCTCGACGACCTTGCGCACGAACTCCGGATACGAAGCGTTCGAAACGTGCTCGAAGCCCTTGTCCTCGATCGACGCCCACTCGGCGGGAACATCGACCTTCACGACGGCGTTGCCGCCGGCATCGACAGCCGCGTAGTTCATGTTGACGATATCCTCACCCTTCTTTCCGTAGGATTTGAGGATAGCCTTCTTCATCTCCTCGACAGCCTTGTCGAACGGAATGACGTTGGCGATCTTAAAGAACGCCGACTGCATGATGGTGTTCGTACGCGAACCCAGACCCAGCTCGGCGGCGATCTTCGTGGCGTTGATGATATAGAAGTTGATCTTGTTCTTGGCGAGGTAGACCTTCATGTGGTCGGGCAGCGTCGCGCAGGTGGTCTCGGCGTCATGCACCGAGTTCAGCAGGAACGAACCGCCGGCTTTCAGCCCTTTCAGCACGTCGTACTTGTCGACATACGAAGGAACGTGGCAGGCCACGAAATCGGGAGTGGTCACCAGATAGGGCGACGTGATGGGCAGGTCGCCGAAACGCAGGTGCGACGAGGTGTAGCCGCCCGATTTCTTCGAGTCATAGGAAAAATAGGCCTGGCAGTACTTGTTCGTCGTGCCGCCGATGATCTTGATCGAGTTCTTGTTGGCACCCACCGTACCGTCGGCGCCCAGACCGAAGAAGAGACCCTCGAACGTGCCGGGCTTCGCCAGCGAAATCTCCTCGCCGACGGGCAGCGAACGGAACGTCACGTCGTCCACGATACCCACCGTGAACTGGTTTTTGGGTTCGTTCATCTTCAGGTTCTCGAACACGGCCAGCATTTGCGCCGGGGTGGTGTCCTTCGACGAAAGGCCGTAGCGGCCGCCGATGATGAGCGGCTTCTTGCTGCACGGGCAGGTTGCGAATGCCTCGACAACGTCCAGGTAGAGGGGGTCTCCATTGGCTCCCGGCTCCTTCGTACGGTCGAGCACGCAGATACGCTTCACGCTCTCGGGAAGCACCGCCATCAGGTATTTCACCGAGAAAGGACGGTAGAGGTGTACGGTGACGACACCCACCTTCTCGCCCTTGGCCGTCAGGTAATCGACCGTCTCTTTGATGGTCTCGGTCACCGACCCCATCGCAACGACGATGTTCTCGGCATCCTCGGCACCGTAATATACGAACGGCTTGTAGTCGCGGCCGGTGATCTTCGAGATCTCCTTCATGGTGTCGGCCACCATGTCGGGCACGGCGTCGTAGAACTTGTTCGAAGCCTCGCGCGTCTGGAAATAGATGTCGGGATTCTGAGCCGTACCGCGGGTCACGGGGTGCTCGGGGTTCAGGGCCCGGTTGCGGAACTCCTTCAGGGCGTCACGGTCGAGCATCGCCGTCAGCGCGGCCTCGTCGATCAGCTCGATTTTCTGGATTTCGTGCGACGTGCGGAAGCCGTCGAAGAAGTGCAGGAACGGCACGCGCGACTTCAGCGACACGAGGTGTGCGACGCCCGCGAGGTCCATGACCTCCTGCACCGACGAGGTGGCCAGCATGGCGAAACCGGTCTGACGCGTAGCCATCACGTCCTGGTGGTCGCCGAAGATCGACAACGACTGTGCGGCCAGCGCACGCGCCGAAACGTGGAACACGCCCGGGAGCAGCTCGCCGGCGATCTTATACATGTTGGGGACCATCAGCAGAAGGCCCTGCGATGCGGTGAAGGTCGAGGTCAGCGCACCGCTCTGCAGCGATCCGTGCACGGCGCCGGCAGCGCCGGCCTCCGACTGCATTTCAACGACTTTGACGGTCTCGCCGAAGATATTTTTGCGTCCCTGCGCAGCCCACTCGTCCACGAGCTCGGCCATCGTCGACGACGGTGTGATGGGATAGATGGCTGCGACTTCCGAGAACATATAAGCCACATGGGCCGCAGCGTAGTTACCATCACAGGTGATAAATTTCTTTTCTGCCATTTTAGTTGAAATTTTAGATGATATTTGTGTGCATTTCCTAACAATTCAGACACAGCCCGGAAACACGGGCGTTGCAAAGATAGCAATTTCGACCGAGAAACGATGTCTATTTTTGTTCAAAAAAGTGTAAATTTTTGCCTTTTCAAATGTTAATAAAATAACAACCGAATTGTTATTCGAGTAACACTAAAGTCCCGGAGAATCACTGAGTTGAAGAACTTACTATCTGATAGCGCATTACCCCGAAACACACACCTGAAACGGACAAACTGCAATACAGTTTTCTCCTGTGAAAGAAAATTCATCTCTTCAGCAACAAAATACGTACATATTGTCAGACGTAGTCTGCTCCGTCACTCCATAACAAAACAAACAACGACAATTTATCTTTAGGGAATACAGAATGGGGAATTCTAACATAAAGCATAGAAAACGAGCGGCGTCCTGAAAAAAATCAGACGGTGACGCCCGAGCCGGATCACCCGGAATCCAAAATACGGTTCTAAGAATAAGACTTTCGGGCACATGACTTTCATGTCCGGAAAAATTGTTAACTTTGTCCATGCGATATTCCGTATTCGCAACCGTTCTTTAAATAATCGGAAATAAAAGACGATTGTATTGGGGCTCCTGAAATCTGGTAAATTTTTTGCAAACCCACAATGGATCGTACCTAAGGGTGCGTGCTGATGTGAAGGGTTTGAGGGCTTACCAGAGCCACAGGAGCCAGATTGTCGGCAGCACTCTTCTCGTTTCTGCCGGTCTGTCATCATGCAGCGGCGGGAACGATGGATTCTCTAAATCCCAAACTTCTTCATAGTCACCGAATCCATTTTTCTGAAACAATGAGGCGTCACTTGTGTTCTCCGCCGCTGCTTTTTCATACCTTTGGTGTCGTAACGACACTTTTACCGCTCGGAAGGGCCTGCTGAACCGAATTGCATTCGGTTTTGCAGCCATTCCGCTTTTTATTACCTTTGCCAATCATGATTCCATACACCAAGAAAATACTGCCGAACGGCCTCACCGTAGTCGTCAACCGCGACCGGGCTTCGAAACTCGCCGCCGTGAACATGCTCTACAAAGTCGGCGCACGCAACGAGAATCCCGCACGCACGGGATTCGCCCACCTGTTCGAGCACCTGATGTTCCGCGGCACGCGCGAAGTTCCCAATTTCGACCTCCCGGTGCAGATGGCCTCGGGCGACAACAACGCCTTCACGAACAACGACTATACGGATTTCTACATCACGCTCCCGAAGGACAACATCGAGACGGCCCTCTGGCTCGAAAGCGACCGCATGGAGGGACTGGACATCACCCCTGCGAAATTCGAAGCCGAGAAAAAAGTGGTGATCGAGGAGTTCCGCCAGCGTTACCTCAACCAGCCTTACGGCGACCAGACGATGCTGCTGCGGGCGCTGGCCTACAAGGTCCACCCCTACCGCTGGGCGACCATCGGCCTTACGACCGACCACATTGCCGGAGCGACGCTCGAAGAGGTGGAGGCCTTCTACCGCGCCCACTACCGCCCGTCGAACGCCGTGCTGTCGATCTCCGCGGACATCGAGGAGGAGCGCATGCTGGAACTGGCCGAAAAGTGGTTCGCACCGCTCGCCGACCACCCTGCCGACGCCGCAGCCATTCCGCAGGAGCCCGCGCAGACCGAGGCGCGCCGCGAGGAGGTGGAGCGCGACGTGCCGGCTTCGACCGTCACCGTGGCCTACCACATGGGCGGACGCACCGAAGGGGATTTCTACACGGCCGACCTGGTTTCGGACCTGCTGTCGGGCGGCGACTCGGGACGACTCTACACGCATCTGGTCAAAGAGCGCCAACTGCTGTCGAGCGTCAACGCCTATGTCACGGGCGACGTGGACCCGGGGCTGTTCGTCTTCACGGGCCAGTTGCTTCCGGGCATCCCGCCCAAGGCGGCCGAAGCGGCGTTCCGCGAAGAAATCGCCATGCTGCAAACGACGCCCGCAACGGCTTACGAGGTCGAAAAAGTCAAAAACAAGTTCGAAGCCAACACGCTGTTCGGCGAACTGAACGTCATGAACAAGGCGATGAACCTCGGGTTTTACGAGATGCTGGGAGACCTCGAACTGATCAACCGCGAAGTCGACCGCTACCGTGCCGTCACCGACGAAGAGATCCGCTCGTTCAGCAGCCGCACGTTCCGGCCCGAAAACAGCTCCACGCTCATTTACAACACGAAAAAATGACACAACCCCGCATAACCCCCTCGGAGATCGAGGTCGCCGAGGCTGCAAAGACCCTGCTGCCCAACGGCGTCGCCCTCTACACGCTCGCTTCGGAGGATTTCGAGGTGCTGCGCATCTCGTTCGTCTTCCGCGCCGGATCGGCCCTTCAGCAGGCGCCTTTCTCGGCATCGGCCGCCGCCAACCTGCTCGCCGAGGGCACACACAACATGACGGCCCGTGAGGTCGCCGAACAGCTCGATTACTACGGCTCGTGGTACGATGTCAACATCGACCGCGACTACGCCTATATCAATTTCGCCACCCTCTCGAAATTCTTCGACCGGACGCTCGCCGTGGCGGAGGAGATACTGCTCCGCCCCACGTTCCCCGAAGAGGAGCTGCGCACCTATGCCGCCAAACGCAGGCAACGGCTGGCCATCGACCGCACGAAAGTCGACGTCCAGGCCCGCGAAGCCTTCGCCCGGGCGCTGTTCGGGGCGCACCACCCCTACGGCATTTCGTCGGACGAGGCTGAATACGACCGGCTCACACGCGACGACGTGGCCGATTTCCACCGGCGGTTCTACACCGCAGAGAACTGCTTCGTGGTCTGCAGCGGCCGCATCGGAGAACACGAACTGCAGGCCGTCGGAGCCCTCGCGGCGCAGCTTCCCCACGGGGAGGCCGAGACGGCGATCCGGTTTCCGGCGCCCGAGACCACGCACGCGGCGTTCGTCGACCACCCCGGGGCGGTACAGTCGTCACTGCGGCTGGGACGCCTGCTGTTCCCGCGCCAGCATCCCGATTTCGTGGGCATGCAGGTCGTGGCGACGGCCCTGGGCGGCTACTTCGGATCGCGGCTGATGCAGAACCTCCGCGAAAAGCACGGGTACACGTATGGTGTGGTGGCCGCAATGGTCAACTTCGAACGCGAGGGCTATTTCGCCGTGGCGGCGCAGGTCGGGACCGATGTCACGCAGGAGGCCCTGCAGGAAATCTACAAGGAGATCGAACGCCTCCGCACGGAGGCGATGCCCGAGGAGGAGCTGGCGCTGGTGAAGAACATGATGACGGGCGAGATGATGCGCATTCTCGACGGACCGTTCGGCATCGCCGACGTGACGATCGAGAACATTCTCTGCGGCACGGACAACACGGCAATCGGCGAGAATATCCGCCGCATCCGGCAGATGACGCCTGCCGACGTGCAAACGCTGGCCCGGAAATACCTGGCGAAAGAGGATTTGGTGACGGTTATTGCCGGTGCGCGGCGACCCAATTCGTAAGTTCGACGAAATCGGCCACCGAGAGCTGCTCGGCGCGCTGTGTGAAGAACGGGTGCTCCGCGCCGCCGAAATCGCCGAACACGGATTTCAGCGAATTGCGGATCATCTTGCGGCGCTGGCCGAAGGAGGCTTTCACCACCTTTACGAACAGCGGCTCGTCGCACCCCAGACGCTCCGTGGCGTTGCGGCGCAGGCGGATGACGGCGCTTTTGACCTTCGGAGGCGGATTGAAGACCGTTTCGTTGACCGTGAAAAGGTATTCGATGTCGTACCACGCCTGCAGGAGCACCGAAAGGATGCCGTACTCTTTCGACCCGGGAGGCTCGGCCAGCCGCACGGCGACCTCTTTCTGGATCATGCCGACGCACTCGGGCACGAGGTCGCGGTTTTCCAGCACTTTGAAGAAAATCTGAGACGAGATGTTATAAGGGAAATTGCCGATGATCCGCAGCCCCTCGGGAAAGCGTTCGCGGAGGTTCATCCGCAGGAAATCGCCCTCGATCAGCCGCGGTGCGAACTCCGGATAATGGGCGTGGAGGTAGGCGACGCTCTCCGAGTCGATCTCGGCGCCCCACGTCACGACATCGTCGCGGCGCAGCAAAAACTGCGTCAGCACGCCCATACCGCACCCCACTTCCAGCACCGGACACGGCGCGGAGGAGGTTCCGCCCGACAGTGAATCGCAAATTTTGCGTGCAATGTTCAGGTCGGTGAGAAAATGCTGTCCCAGCGCCTTTTTAGCCCTTACTTCCGTCATAATTACTCGAATAGGCTCCAAAGGTACGAAAAAGTCGGATGGATTCAAAACCGAATTGCATGCGGTTCGACAAAACTTTCCGACAATTAAAAAGTGTCGTTACGACACCAATGGTGCGAAATATTGTTACCTTTGTCTCCATACGCCCCGAAAAATGAAACCCCTATACTGCCTCCTGCCGGGCCTCTGGTGTATCCTGAGCGCCTCGGCCCAACTCAAAACCGAATCCGTCCTGCCCCGCAAAGCCGCCCCGGAGACTCCGGCAGCCGTCGTCTACGACTCGCTTTCGAACATCCGCGTAAACGGCGATGCGGCCTATTACGAGGGCCTCAAAGGGCAGCGCATCCTCTTCTATCCCCGGGACATCCACGCCGGTCTGAAGCCGGTCGCCTATTTCAACTTCCTCGCGGAAACGCCTGCCGCCGTCGCCGTCGACACGGTGTGGCTGCGCAAGCCCCGCAGAAAGTTCCGTCCGGAGGATTTCCGGATCGACACCGTGTACAGCGACGTGTACAGCCCCCGGCATTACAAGCACTTCGGGCACGACGACCTGACGCCCCTCGGATGCCCGTTCCACGAAGCAGGCGGTCTGGGCACGCTGGACTATTCGGGACAAACCCGCTCCGGGTGGTTCACCCCGGCGGAGGCGGTCGACGGGCGGAGTTTCGAAATTCTCGGGGTGGAGACAAGCCGGCTCGAAGATTCCGAGCTGCTGATGTTCCGGCTCCGCGACGACGCAGGCAAGGTGCTCTGCTGGTTCGCACACCGCGGAACGGACCCGAAAAACCTGCGGGACGAATGCTATCCGGCCGTGATCGAAGGGCTGATCGAAAAATACCGCGCGGAGTATCTCGGCAAAGATTTCTTCCTGACGGGACGCAAACCGGACGCCTTGGGGTACGTCTCCGACTATTTCGGACTGTACGTCAACACCATGCAGGGAGAGGCCGATCAACTGCAGTTCGGCACGGAACTGCGCTGTACGGATGTCCGGCTGATCGGCGACGGAACGGGATACGCCGTACCGTCGTTCGTCTTCGAAAAGAGAGAGGACAGCGTGCAGATTTACATACCGCTGACCCGTTACCCGACCCCGTTCGGGGTCGAAGGGTACGCGCATCGCAGGGACCGCGCCTTTGTGGACAAGCTGGTGCTCACCCCGGCCGAAGAGGTGTACGCCCGGCGCGCCGAGGAGGAGCGGCAGCGCGAAGAGGCCCGTCTGCAACGCGAGAAAGAGGAGCGCGAGCACAAGGCGGCGCTCTACCGGAAATACGGCAGACAGACCGCCGACCTGATCCTCGCAGGCAAGGTGCGGATCGGCATGACCCGCGAAATGTGCCGCGAAGCGTGGGGATCGCCGGACGACATCAACCGTTCGTCGGGAAGCTGGGGCGTCCACGAACAATGGGTTTACGGACTGGGCAGCTACCTCTACTTCGAGAACGGAATACTCTCTTCGATCCAGAATTAACGCACGAATCCGCCGGAGGCCATAAAGCCGTTCGGCGGATTCGTTCCATTTCCGGCAACAACTGCCTCCTCAGCGTCTCGAGCGGCGGCTGCGCTTCTTTTCGAGGCGTTCCTGCTCGCGCCGGGCACGCGCCGCACGACGCTGCGTCAGGCGGAACGTGTAGAGCAGTCCCACAAACCCCACGCCCAGGAGCGTGACCCAGAACCACACGGCGATGCCGCGCTCCATAAACTCCAGGGCATAGATGATGCCCGCAATAGCCAGCACCATTGCTACCAGGCGCACAAGCTGCATAAGATTGTTCTTCATATCAATCCTCGTTTTGAGAATATTTCTTTTTCCGATGCCGGAGCGCTCCGAGGGTCGTCAGGCCGGGGCGACAGCCAATATCGCCTGAAACCGGTCTGTCGCATGCACAGGCTACGGAATCTTGTGCCGGTTGACCTCGTCGAGGTGCCGGCATTTTTTCTTTTTGCACTCATTGTAAACCATTCCGATACCGGCCGCGACGAACAACAGCGCCACAACCATATCGAACGCATTGTTCTGACGGTTCAGGGCCCAGTAGATGTTGACACCGAGCCACGCAATCGTCACCAGCAGAAATACCAGGGCAAGTGTAAAAGTCTTCTTGTTCATAGGCGTCATAGTTAAGTTATATCGGTTAGTTACATCTCTTGCTATCCCGGCGCCCAAAGCACCAACCCCGTTCCATTCATTTTTAATTTTAGAGGAGCAGTTTCCGGGCCGCAAACGAAGCGCGGAAATGCCCCGTAAAATCAAAAATCAGTTGCCCTGTTCACACATGAACTTAATGCGCACGAGGCGTATCTCCTCCTCGGTATAGTCCGCCCCCAGTTCCTCGATGGCCATGTCGAGCGAATCGCTCTCGGCATCCTCTTTGAAATAGAGGTAGATATCCTCGATCTTGTCCTCGTCCATAAACCCTTTCAGGTAATAGGAGATGTCGAGTTTCGTGCCCGAGTTGACGATGCCCTCGATCTCGGTGAGCAGTTCGTCGAAGTCGAGGTCCTTGGCCCGGGCGATATCCTCGAAATCCATCTTGCGGTCGATCGACTGGATGATGAAAATCTTGTTGCCCGACTTGCTGGCCACGCCTTTGACGATCATATCCTGCGGACGGATGATCTCCTTCTCCTCGACGTAGGCTTTGATGAGTTTGATGAACTCCTCGCCGAACTTGCGGGCCTTGCCCACACCCACGCCCGTTATGTTCTGCATCTCCTCGAAGGTGATCGGGTACTGTACGGCCATATCCTCCAGCGACGGGTCCTGGAAGATGACGAACGGCGGCAGTCCGTGCTGCTTGGCCACCTTCTTCCGCAGGTCTTTGAGCATCGAGAACAACTCCTCGTCGGCGGCTCCGCCCTTGCCCATCGGGGCTACGGACTCGGATTCCTTCTCCTCCTCGTCGTAATCGTGATCGAGGGTCACGGTCACCGGGAACGGCAGGGCGATATATCCCTCGCCCTTTTTATTGACCGAAATAAGGCCGTAATTCTCGATATTCTTGTCCACCAGCCCCAGAATCAGCGCTTGTCGCAGCACCGCACCCCAGAACCGGGCGTCGTGCTCGGCGCCGGCCCCGAACCATTTCGACTTGTTATGGCCGTAGCTTTTGATCAGCGCCGTGGTCTTGCCCACCAGCACATTGATCAGGTAGTCGGCCTTGAACTTGTCGCCGATGTCGCGCAGGGCTTCGAGAGCCATCTTCAGGGCCGCCTTGGCATCGACCTTCGGCTTCGGATTGCGGCAGTTGTCGCAGTTGCCGCAGTTGTCCTCGGTATAGTCCTCGCCGAAATAATGCAACAGCGTCTTGCGGCGGCACATCGAACTCTCGGCATAGGAGACCGTCTCCAGCAGCAGCAGCTTGCCGATCTCCTGTTCGGCGATGGGCTTGCCCTGCATGAACTTCTCGAGTTTCTGAATATCCTTATAGCTGTAAAAGGTCAGGCAGTAACCCTCGCCGCCGTCACGGCCGGCGCGGCCGGTCTCCTGGTAGTACCCCTCCAGCGATTTGGGAATGTCGTAGTGAATGACGTAGCGCACGTCGGGCTTGTCGATGCCCATGCCGAAAGCGATCGTGGCGACGATCACCTCGACGCGCTCCATCAGGAAATCGTCCTGGTTGGCAGCCCGCGTCACGGCGTCCATGCCCGCATGGTAGGCCAGCGCACGGATGCCGTTGGCGACGAGCAGCTCGGTAAGCTCCTCGACCTTCTTGCGGCTCAGGCAGTAGATGATGCCGCTCTTGCCCTCGTTCTGTTTGATGAAGCGGATGATGTCGCGGTCGACGTTGCGCTTGGGGCGGATCTCATAGTAGAGGTTCGCCCGGTTGAACGACGATTTGAAGACCGAGGCGTCGGACATGCCCAGGTTCTTCTGGATGTCCAGCTGCACCTTGGGCGTGGCCGTGGCCGTGAGGGCGATCAGCGGCGCGGCGCCGATCTCGTTGATGATCGGGCGGATGCGGCGGTACTCGGGCCGGAAGTCGTGTCCCCACTCCGAGATGCAGTGCGCCTCGTCGATGGCGTAGAACGACACCTTTATTTTATGCAGGAACGCCACGTTGTCCTCCTTGGTGAGCGACTCGGGGGCGAAATAGAGCAGTTTGGTCTTCCCGGCGAGCACGTCGGCCCGGACCTGCGCCACGGCGGTCTTGTTGAGCGACGAATTGAGGAAATGCGCGATTCCCGACTCGGCCGAGAACGTGCGCATCGCGTCGACCTGGTTCTTCATCAGGGCGATCAGCGGCGAGATAACGATGGCGACCCCGTCCATCAGGAGCGCCGGCAACTGATAACACAACGACTTGCCGCCGCCCGTAGGCATCAGCACGAAGGTATCATTGCCTTCCAGCACGTTGCGGATCACCGCTTCCTGGTTCCCTTTGAACGACGAAAAGCCGAAGTACTCCTTCAGTTTGTCGTGCAGCAGGGATGAATCGAATTGTTTCATTTCGCCGTTTATGTGATTTAATGCTTTAAAATCGGAAAATTCAATGTAAAGATAAAAAACATTTCGGAAAAAAACATAACTTTGTAAAAAATTTTATCGCCGATACGCAATGCGTCTTTACACCAGTGAACTCGTAAAAAAATACAAGGCCCGCACGGTCGTGGACCATGTGTCGATCGACGTCAACCAGGGCGAGATCGTCGGACTGCTGGGCCCCAACGGAGCCGGCAAGACCACTACGTTCTACATGATCGTGGGACTCATCAAACCCAACGAGGGACGCATTTTCCTCGAGAGCGACGAAGGACAGACCACCGAGCTGACCGACTACCCGGTCTACCGCCGCGCCCAGCTGGGCGTGGGCTATCTGGCCCAGGAGGCGTCGGTGTTCCGCCGCCTCTCGGTCGAAGACAACATCCGCGCGGTGCTCGAGATGACCTCCTATTCGAAAGAGTACCAGGCCGAACGGGTCGAGGCGCTGATCGAGGAGTTCCGCCTGCAGAAAGTGCGCAAGAGCCTCGGCATCCAGCTCTCGGGCGGCGAGCGCCGACGCACGGAGATCGCCCGCGCGGTAGCCATCAACCCGGCCTTCATCCTTTTGGACGAACCGTTCGCCGGCGTGGACCCGATCGCCGTGGAGGATATCCAGTCGATCGTGGCGACGCTCAAACACAAGAACATCGGCGTAATCATCACCGACCACAACGTCGACGAGACGCTGGCCATCACCGACCGCACCTACCTGCTCTATGAGGGCAAGATTCTGAAAACCGGTACGGCCGAGGAGCTGGCCGCCGACCCGATGGTCCGCAAGGTCTACCTCGGGCAGCATTTCGAGCTCAAAAAGAGCCACCAACTGACACAGGAGATGAAAAACCGCATAGGACAGGAGACAAAAGAGTAATTTATGGACAAAACGGCTGGCCCGGGCCGTGTCAAAGGCACACTGACACCGCCCTGTTCGAAAAGTTATGCCCAGCGCGCCCTCGCGGCGGCGCTGCTCTCGGAAGAGGTCTCGGTATTGCGCAACCTCGAATTCTGCGACGACACCCGCTCGGCCCTGCGCTGCATCGAGGCGCTGGGCGCCCGGGTCCGCCAGGCAGACCCCACGACGCTCTCCATCGAGGGCGGGCTCGCCCCCAGGGTCAGCCGGCTCAACGTCGGCGAATCGGGGCTCGCGACACGCCTTTTCACCCCCTTGGCATCGCTCTGCTCCACGCCCATCGTTATCGAGGGGCGCGACTCGCTGCTGCGCCGCCCGATGGGGATGATGCTCGAACCCCTGCGCCGGCTGGGCGTACAGGTCCGTGACAACGACGGCTTCCTGCCGATCGAGGTCTGCGGCCCGATCCGCGGCGGGGAGGTCGAAGTCGACGGATCGGTCTCGTCGCAGTTCATCACGGGGCTGCTGCTGGCCCTGCCCAAAGCCAAACAAGACACGACGCTGCGCGTACAGGGCGCGGTGTCGACACCTTATTTAGATATGACGCTCGACACGGCGGCCCGTTTCGGCGTGGAGATCAGCCAGCGCGACTACGAGGAGTTCTACATCCCGGGACGCCAGCACTACCGCTCGACCTATTTCAGCATCGAAGGCGACTGGAGCGCCGCGGCCATGCTGCTGGTGGCGGGCGCCACGGCGGGAGAGATCACCGTGCGCAACGTCTCGATGCTCTCCAAGCAGGCCGACACGGCCATCTGCACGGCGCTGGTGCGCGCCGGCGCGGCGGTCATCAACGAACCGGAATCGGTGACGGTCCAGCACCGTCCGCTGCACGCTTTCGAGTTCGACGCCACCAACTGCCCCGACCTCTTTCCGGCGCTCGCCGCACTTGCCGCGGCGGCCGACGGCGTGAGCGAGATCCGCGGCACCTCGCGTCTCGAATACAAGGAGTGCAACCGCGCCGAGGCCATCCGCGACGAATACGCCAAGCTGGGCATCGAAGTCGACACCTCGGAGGAGGACCTGATGCGCATACGCGGCGGGCAGGTGCACGGAGCGCGCACGCGGAGCCACGGCGATCACCGCATGGCCATGTCGCTGGCCGTCGCAGCGCTGCGCTCGGACGGCGAAATCACCATCGAGGGAGCCGAGAGCGTCGCCAAAAGCTATCCCGGATTTTTCGAGGACCTCGAACTCATCCGGTATTAAACCCCGTTGCCCATGAACCAATTCGGACAAAATTTCCGGCTCACCGTCTGGGGTGAGTCGCACGGGACGCAGATCGGCGTCTCGATGGACGGCGTTCCGGCCGGAATCCCCCTTTCGGAGGCGGATTTCGCCGAGGACCTCGCACGCCGCCGCAGCGGAGCCCCCGGAACTACGCCGCGCCGCGAACCCGACCTGCCGCAAATCGTCTCGGGCATCTACAACGGCCATACGACAGGCGCTCCGCTGACCGTCGAATTCGCCAACACCAATACCCGGTCGCAGGACTATTCCAACGTCGTGCGCCACTACCGGCCCTCGCACGCCGACCTGGTGGCCCACCACAAATTCGGCGGGTTCAACGACCCGCGCGGCGGAGGCCATTTCTCGGCCCGCCTGACGCTGGGGCTGGTCGCCGCAGGGGTCGTCGCCAAGAAGCTGCTGCCGGCGGACGTGCGTTTCGCCACGCGGCTCACCGAAATCGGCGGATGCACCGATCCGGCCCGTTTCGACGAAGTGCTGCGCGCGGCGACGGCCGACCGCGATTCGGTGGGCGGCATTGTCGAATGCCGCGTGCAGGGCGTTCCGCTGGGATTGGGAGAGCCGTTCTTCGACTCGGCGGAGAGCATGATCGCCCACCTGCTGTTTGCCGTTCCGGCGGTCAAAGGGGTGGAATTCGGCAGCGGATTCGCGGGCGCACGCCTGCGCGGTTCCGAAAACAACGACTGCTTCACGGATGCCGCAGGCGCCACCGTGACGAACCATGCCGGCGGCATCAACGGCGGCATCACGAACGGCAACGAAATCGTGGTCCGCGCGGCGCTGAAACCCACGCCGAGCATCAGCCGCGAACAGATAACCTATAACCAGGACACCGACCGGGTGGAGCCGCTCGAAATCCGCGGCCGCCACGACGTCTGCGTCGCCCTGCGCGGCGCGGTGGTCGTCGAAGCCGCCGTAGCCATCGCCCTGGCCAACTTCATCCGCTGATGACCCGCCGCGAGACCGTCGACCGCCTGACCGCACGCCTCGTGCCCCTTTACGGGGAGCGCGAAGCCCGCGCGATCGCCCGCAACGCCGTCGCGGAACTCGCCGGACTCCCGCTGTCGGCCCTGCTGACCGACCCCGGAGCGGAACTCGCCGCAGAAGGGCTGGCGGAAGCGGAGGCACAGCTCATCGCCGGAAAACCCTTGCAATATGTCGTCGGACACACCGAATTCTGCGGCCACCGTTTCGCCGTGCGCGAAGGAGTGCTGATTCCGCGTCCCGAGACCGAGGAGCTGGTCGACCGTATCCTGCGCAGCGAACGCGGAAGCAGGAGGATGCTGGACGTGGGAACGGGAAGCGGCTGCATCGCGGCGTCGCTGGCGCTGGGACTTCCCGAAGCGGAGGTCTTCGCCGCCGATATTTCGGACGAAGCGCTGGCCGTCGCCGCAGAGAATTTCCGGACGCTCGACGCCCGGGTCACGCTCCGCAAGGCCGACGCGCTGAACGGACTGGCGGAGGTCTTTCCGGAGCGTTTCGACGTGATCGTCTCGAATCCGCCCTACGTTCCCGAAAGCGACCGCGCGGAGATGCACCCCAACGTCCGCGACCACGAACCCGCCCTGGCGCTGTTCGTCCCGGACGACGACCGCATCCGCTTCTACCGCGCCATCGCGCAGGCCGGGCGTCACATGCTCGCCCCCGGCGGACGGCTCTGGTTCGAGATTTACGAGCACGCCGCGGACGAGGTCGCCCGCATGCTCGGCGACGAACAATATACCGATATCACGGTCTGCAAGGACCTTTTCGATAAACCCCGCATGGTATGCAGCCGGCTGAACTGAAAAAGAGACGCGACAAGACCCCCGATCAGGCGCTCGCCGCGCTGATGCGGCTCTGCGCCCGGGCCGAGAAGTCGGAGAGCGACGCCCGGCGGCTGATGCGCGGCTGGGGACTGGCCGACCGGGATGCCGAACAGGTGCTCGGGAAACTCGTCCGCGACCGCTTCATCGACGACGGCCGCTATGCCGAAGCCTTCGTGCGCGAAAAACTGCGGCTGAGCGGCTGGGGCGCGTACAAAATCCGCACGGCGCTGCAACGCAAAGGCATCCGCAAAGAGCTGATCGACGCGGCATTGGCGCAGGCTGGGGGTACGGACATGGGCGAACGCCTCGCGCAGATGCTCGCCCGCAAGGCGCGGACGGTGAAGGCCGCCACGCCCTATGATTTGAAAACCAAGTTGATACGCTACGGGCTTTCGCTCGGATACGAATACGAAGCGGTGATCGAAGCCGCGTCGGCAATGGAGAGAGAGACAGATACATGCGAAGATTTTTAACCGTTCTGCTGTTTGCCGCGATCGGCCCGGGGGCACAGGCCCAGCGGCTCGATCCCGGCGATTACATTTACCCCATACGCGACGTGGCGCGGCTCTACGCGGCCAACTTCGGCGAGATGCGCCCGGCGCATTTCCACGCAGGCGTCGACATCAAAACCGACGGTGCGGAGGGCAAGCCCCTCGTGGCCGTGGCCGACGGTTACGTTTCGCGCGTGAGCCTTACGGCGGGCGGCTATGGCAGGGCCGTCTATCTCACGCTGCGCAACGGCACGACGGCCGTTTACGGCCACTTGCAGCGTTTCCGCGACGACATCGAGGAGCACGTCCGGCAGGAGCGCACGGCCCGCCGGGCGAACAGCGTCAACCTCTGGTTCGGCCCCGAAGCGTGGCCCGTGAAGCAGGGCGACGTAATCGGATTCTCGGGCAACAGCGGTTCGTCGATGGGTCCGCACCTCCATTTCGAGATCCGCGACACCCCGACCCAGCGGCTCTACAACATCGTCCGCGAGGGCGTCATCCGCCCCGAGGACAACCTCCCGCCCCGCATCATGCGTCTGCATTACGTCGAGGTCGACACCCTGCAAGGCGTTCCGGTCCGCAGCCGCATGGAGAGCTATGCCGTGGTCCGCGAGGCCGAAGGACGCTACCGCCTGACGCGCGAGGAACCCGTCGGCGTGGGGCGCAAGGGGTATTTCGTGGCCGAGGTCACCGACCGCCGCAACGGCGTGCACAACACGTTCGGCATCTGGCGCATCACGGCTTCGGTTGACGGCGTCCCCTATTTCGAATACCGCATGGACGGCTTCACCCACGACCTGTCGCGCTGCTGCGACGCCGTGAGCTGCTATCCGCTCCAACTCGACTCGCGCAACGAGGCGATCCGCCTGGCCCGGCTGGCCGGTTCGCCCGACTGTTTCTATCCCACAATGGAGGAGCACGGCGTGGTACGCACGGACGAAGGGCAGCTGCGGCGCATCCGTATCGAGGCCGAAGACGACTGCGGCAACCGCTCGGCGCTGGAATTTACGGTCCGCGGACGCTCGGAGAGTTTCCGGGCGGAAGCCGACACGGCAGCCGTCGCCATCTATCCCGACCGGACCTCGCTCGTGCAGGTCGGCCGCGAGGCCCGGGCCAGCATCCCCGAAGGGGCGCTCTACGAACCGATATTCGTGAAACCCGAACGCCGGGAGGCCCCGCAGGCCGATTCGGGCGTCGTGGTGCTTTCGCCCGCCTACCGCTTCCTCAACCCCGACACGCCGTTGCGGCATCCCGCAGCAGTCACCATCCGTACCCGCGTGCCGCGACCGCTGCAACTGCAAACCGTGCTGGCCGTGCGCAACCGCAAAGGCCGGCTGTCCAGCATCGGAGGTTCCTATGCGAACGGCGCCGTGACGGCCACGACCTACGCCACGGGCGACCTGGCCGTGGTGGCCGATACGCTGCCGCCTTCGATCCGCCCCCTCTTCGCCGAGGGCGCCGACCTCTCGAAGTCCGAAAGCCTGCGCTTCCGCGTCGCCGACAATTTCTCGGGCATCGCCTCGTGGACGCTGCGCATCGACGGCGAATGGGTCCCCTGCGACCGTTTCCCCATGAAGGGCACGCTCGTCCATTTCTTCGGCAATCCGGCGCAGCGGCGCAAACACGAGGTGCAGCTTTCGGTGAGGGACGGATGCGGCAATACGGCACATTTCAAGGGCATATTTTACCGGTAATGAGCGCGGATTGCAAAATATTTCCTATATTTGCGCTAAGAGCAATTTCTACAAACATGACTGACAACAATACATCAGAACGTAAACCGCTGATACTGATTGCGGAAGATGTCGAAAGCAACTACAAGCTGCTGGAAATAATCCTCAAAAAAGAGTATAACCTGCTGTGGGCCAAGAACGGTAAGGAGGCGGTAGAGTACGCTCTCGCAGAGCATCCCGACGCCGTACTGATGGATATCAAAATGCCCGTGATGGACGGCATCGAAGCCCTGAAGGAGATTCGCCGCCACACGACCGAACTGCCCGTCATCATGCAGACGGCCTATGCATTCGACACCGACCGGCGCATCGCCGAGGAGGCCGGCTGCAACGGATTCATCACCAAGCCCGTCATGCCGCGCGAACTGAAAATGTATCTCGACAAATATCTCAAATAGCGGCTTCGACAAGCCGTTTTCCCGAAAAGCAGGCCGGAAATTTGTCCGGTCTGTTTTTTTTAGTACTTTAGCATCCGCAAAAGCGTCGTTCCTGCAAATGTATTTTTCCCGGCACATATTCTTCGTAATATGCGTCCTGATGTGCTCCGCCCCGGGTGCTCGGGCGCAACATCAATTATCCGACAGCCTGCAACAGGCGTTGGCCCACACAGCCGATCCCGAAGACCGGGTGCAACTGCTTCTCAACCTGAAAGATATCAACGAGGATTCGAACCTCAACCTGGCTTATTCGATCCAGCTCTTCCGCGAGGCGGCCGCCACCGGCGACACCTACGCCATGGCCGTAGCCGCGGTGCCCGTCGTTGCGCAGTATGCCCCCTACCCCGAAAAAGAGGACTCGCTCCGCTACTACATCTCGAAACTGCGGGAAATGACTCCCGGGACTCCCGAGGAGGGTATGGACGCTCTCGCCGAAATGAGCGACGGATTCTACCGCCTGCGCAGCGAATACAACCGGGAAGAGGCGCTGCGGCTGGCACACGCCATCCGCAGGTGGTGCGACGACGACGCGGCACACCCGGACAACGTTTTCCACCAAGTGAAGCGGCTCATGCTGAAAGGCCATGCCGGAGCGACGATCGATTACTACGAAAAAGGCATAAGGCATGCCTTCATTCCTCAGACCCGATTCTGGGAGGAGGCTTTCGAACTCATCCGGCAGATGCCCGACCAGATCGTCCGCCACAACTTCGCCAATCTGGTCTACTATGTCCTCAGCGGCGCCTACAACCAGGCCAGACGCTACGACAAACAGGAGAAGCTGACCTCCGATTATGTCGACATGCTCGACGCCTACTATGCCGCCGAGGAGCGTCTGGGCCGACGCCCCTATCTTTACCGGGACAACAGCTATGTGAATCCTTTCCGGCAGCTGATCCGCTGCACGCTCAACATCAAACGCGACGACCTGGCGGAGATGCATTTCAAACAGTTTCGCCGGCGCATGATGAACGCTGACGGAGAGAACCTGCTGCGCAACAAGACCTACCTCTATGAATTGGGCTATCTCTGGAAAGGCATCCGGGGCGACTATGCACAGAGCATCCTCTACTGCGATTCGCTGATCACGATGATCGGTCAGGGCAAAGGCTATTTCCGCATGAATCCCTCGAAGATCTACCAGGTCCACCGCGACCGGAGCCTGATGCTGGCGCGCGCAGGCCGGTACGAGGAGTCATACGCCGCTTACGAACGCACACGGGAGATACAGGACTCGATCTTCAACGCCGGACAGCTCGAACGGAGCGAAACCATCCGCCTGCGTCACGACATGGACCGTCTGAAACTCGCCGAGACCCGCGCCGTGATCCGCAACCGCACGGCGGCGCTCATCTCGTTCATCGCTTTCGGCATCCTGCTGCTCGGCACGGGCGTCTACCTCGCCGTCGCACTGCGCCGCAACCGCCGTCTGCAGGCCGACATCGCCCGCCACGCCCTCAAAGCGCAGGAAAGCGAACGCATGAAATCGATCTTCGTCAACACGATCTGCTGCCGCATCGGGCCGCCGCTGAAAGCCATCGACCGCACGGCACATACGGTAATGACCACCGAAGCCCCCGTCGCCGACCGGAGGCCGTTGCTCGAAGAGATCCGGGAAAATACCGACCTGCTGCTCTCGACGCTCGACAACATGCTCGAAGCCGCCAGCCTCGACAGCCTGACCGAAAGGCTCCGGGTGGAACCGGTGGATATCGACCGGCTGTGCCGTGCGGAATTGATCGCGGTCCGCCGTCTCCGGCAAGGACAGGATATCGAATACACGATCGAAACCCCGGGAGAGGCGTGCATCGTCCCGACGCATCCCAAATACTTCGCGCTGGTGGTCCGTGCCCTGCTCGACAACGCCCGCAAATTCACCAGCAAAGGACGCATCTCGCTCAGCTACGAGACCGACGCCGCGGCCAACGAACTCCGCGTACGGATCACCGACACCGGCTGCGGAGTCCCTCCCGGACGCCGGGAAGAGCTGTTCGGCCCGCTGGCCGACCCTTCGTCCGAATCGCGCGGCCTGAGCCTCGCGCTCTGCCGCATGATCGCCGAACACCTCGCGGGTTCGATACGCCTCGATGCAGGCTATACGAAAGGGGCGCGGTTCATCTTCACCGTTCCGTTGAAACCATGACCGGATTCATTCGCCATACCCTCGCCGCAGCGGCATTGCTGCTGCTGGCCCTGACGGCCGGACCGCATCCGACAGCCGCACAGCCATGGGCTCCCCGGGACGGAGGCAATCCCTACGGCGGAACCCCGGGAATGCACCTCTTCCTGCCCAGCCGGTTCATCGAATCGATCCGCCGGGACCGGCTGACCATGGCCCGCATCCGCAATTACCGGGAAGCCTACCGCAAGGCCGCCGACAGCGGCGCATACGACCGGGCGCTCGCCTACGCCGACTCGCTGGTCCACATGGCCGAATACCACCGCATACCGGGGGTGACCTTCACGGGCGGCTACCTGAAACGCGCCCGGATGCTCCATCTCCTGCAACGCGACGCCGAAGCCTGCGCGACTTTCGACCGCGCCGTGGCGGTGCAGGATTCGGTCATGCACCTCGAGCAGAGCCAGACGCTACGCGAAATGCAGTCTTCGTATGAACTGGACCGGCTGGAACTCGACAAGGCGCTGCTCACCGCCCACCACCACAAGAGGGCCCTCATCTCACTGGCCCTGCTGATCTCGGCGATCGGAGCGGGAATCGGGTTCATCTACGCCGGGAACCGCCGCACCCAGCGGCTTCAGCGCGAACTGCTGCAACAGATGCAGCAGGTGCACGAAAGCGAGGTCAAAAAGGCGGATTTCATCAACTCGATATGCCACGAGGTGCGCACGCCGCTCAACAGCATCACGGGGTTCTCGGAACTGCTCTCCACCGAGGAGGTGCCGCCCGAGGCCCACGCTCAATACTGCGAAATCATCCAGGAGAGCCGCCGCCAGCTGCGCTATCTGTTCGACGACCTGCTGGAAGTCTCCTATCTCGAGAACCTCACCGAGCCGTTGCAGCGTGATTATCTGGACATCTGCGCCTTGTGCCGCACGCAGCTGCGGGTGATGAAGGTCCGTTACCCCAAGGCGGGTGTGGCTTACGCCGACGGGATTCCCGTGGAGCCGATCGCGGCGATTTCGAGCGAGAAATACCTCACGATCCTCCTCATGGCGCTGCTGGGCAATGCGCAGAAGTTCACCCGCCTGGGAGAGGTTCGACTCGAATGCAGCCGGGACGAAGAGCACTTCAGCATCACCGTCACGGACTCCGGATGCGGCATTCCGTCCGAGCAATACGACCATGTCTTCGAACGTTTCACCAAGCTCGACACCTTCAGCCAGGGTAACGGACTGGGGCTGTACCTCTGCCGCCTGATCGTCCGCCACCTGGGCGGCGAAATCCATATCGACCCCGACTACACCGGCGGCACACGCGTAGTGACGACCCTGCCTCGCAAATAACGGATACGAAAAACGGGATGCCCAAAAGGACATCCCGTTGAAAACCGACGTGATTCCGGAGCGGTTCGAACGCTCGACCCACAGCTTAGAAGGCTGTTGCTCTATCCAACTGAGCTACGGAACCAACATGCACGGCATATAAACGATGCGAATTGCGGGTGCAAAGATAGGAAAAAGTTTTTCATTTTCCATCGACATCCGACATTCAAACCGTAAATTTACAGTCTCAAAATACGGATTTTTACAGCATTTATTTTGCCGGGCGGAATATTTTCCCTACATTTGCAGGCTTAAAAGCCCGAATGGGTGAGCGTTTTAATAACTTATAACAAAATTTTATAGCAAATGGCTGTTAAAATTCGTCTGGCACGTCACGGTAAGAAAGGTTATGCTTTCTATCACATCGTTGCCGCAGATAGCAGAGCGCCACGTGATGGTAAATTCATCGAAAAGTTGGGTACCTACAACCCCAACACGAATCCTGCTACGATTGATCTGGACTTCGTGAAAGCCCTGGATTGGTTACAGAAAGGCGCACAACCTACGGATACTTGTCGGGCTATTCTCTCGTACAAGGGCGTAATGTACAAGAAACACCTGCTTGGCGGCGTTGCCAAAGGTGCGTTCACCGAGGCAGAAGCCGAAGCCCGCTTCAACAAGTGGCTGGAAGCCAAAGCCGCCAAGATCGAGGCCAAGACCAACAAGCTGTCGACCGACGCCAAGTCGGCCGAGAAGGCTCGTCTGGCTGCCGAGGCCAAGATCAAAGAGGAGCGCGCTGCCGCAATCGCCGAGAAGAAGGCTGCCGCAGAGGCCGCTGCCCGCGAGGCTGCTGCCGAAGCCGCTGCCGAGACTGCCGAGGCTCCCGCAGAGGAGGCCGCTCCGGAAGCTCCCGCCGCCGAATAAGGCGCCGCGAGTGAGGGGAAGGGCGCAGCAAGTGTTTCCTGCTCCGATAAAAACGGTAAACTTCCCCTTGGGACGGTTTACCGTTTTTTTTGTATTTTTACACCGTAATTCACAACCCTATTATGATCGTTCCTGCTGGCAGAATCAATAAACTATTCGGCACCGAGGGCGGGGTGATGCTCTCGCTCTACCCCGTTTTTCCCGACGACTTCACGACCGACATCCCGCTGCGGGTCACCATCGACGCACTGGAGGTCCCGCTCTGGTGCGAGCGTTTCGAACGCCGCGGTCAGTCGGGAGCCACCGCCACGTTCGCCGATTTCGACACCGAGCGCCGCGTACAGGAGTTGCTGGGACTGGAGTTCCGCATCGAGCTGGAGGATGATGACGAGGACGACGAGTTCTATCTCGAGGACCTGATCGGCTTTGCCGTGGAGGCCGAGGAGACAGGGGCGCCGGAAAAATTCAAAGGAACGATCTCGGACTATTACGACAGCGACGCCAATCCGCTGTTCGAACTGGAGACCGGCGGACGGCGGATACTGGTGCCCGCCGCCGAGGAATTTATCGCACACATCGACTTCGAAGGCCGCACGATGCACCTCGTGCTCCCCGAAGGACTTTTGACATTGGAATAGAATGGCACGGGTGGTAATCGGACTTTCGGGCGGCGTCGATTCGTCGGTGGCGGCCTGGCTGCTGAAACAGCAGGGACACGAGGTCATCGGCCTGTTCATGATCAATTGGCACGACACCACGGGCACGCTCGAGGGCGACTGTCCGTGGCACGACGACCGGGTCTTCGCCGAACTGGTGGCCAAGAAGCTGGACATCGCCCTGCACGTGGTCGACCTCTCGGACGAATACCGCAAACGTGTGGTCGAGTATATGTTCGCCGAATACGAACGGGGGCGCACGCCCAATCCCGACGTGCTGTGCAACCGCGAGATCAAATTCGACGTTTTCCTGCGCGAAGCGTTGAAACTCGGGGCCGACTACGTCGCCACGGGCCACTACTGCCGCAAGGCGGAGGTGACGCTGCCCGACGGCCGCACGGTCTATAAACTGCTGGCCGGCAGCGATCCCAACAAGGACCAGAGCTATTTTCTCTGCCAGCTCTCGCAGGAACAGCTGCGCTATGCGCTGTTCCCCGTCGGGGATTTGCTGAAGCCCGAAGTACGGCGCATCGCCGCCGAGCAGCATCTCGCCACGGCCAAGCGCAAGGATTCGCAGGGCATCTGCTTCGTCGGCAAGGTCGACCTGCCGACCTTTCTCCAGCAGAAACTCACCCCCAAGCGGGGCAATGTGCACGAAATACTCCCCTCCTGGCCTAAATTCCGCCGGGAAGCCGCTCCTGCCGACGGTTCCGAACCCTCGGACGAACTGTTGGCGGCATTGGCCGAACCGTGGCACTACACCGTGCGCGACGGCAAGAAAATCGGCGAACACAACGGCGCCCATTTCTACACCGTCGGCCAGCGCAAGGGCCTCGGCATCGGAGGACGCAAGGAGTCGCTGTTCATCCTCTCGACGGACGTGGCGCAGAACGTGATCTACGTCGGCGAGGGCGACGCACACCCGGGGTTGTGGCGCCCGGCGCTGTACATCGCCCCGGAGGAGGTGCACTGGGTCAACCCCTCGCGCGAGATGGCGTCCGGCGCGAGCGCCCGGTTCTCCGTGCGCATCCGCTACCGTCAGCCGTTGCAGGGAGCGACGCTCCACATGCGTCCGAACGGCGTGTACATCCTCTTCGACGAGCCCCAGCGGGGCATCACCCCGGGGCAGTTCGCCGCGTGGTATGACGGCGACGAACTGGTCGGCTCGGGGGTAATCCAGGCGTAAAACGCCGGATTTAAAAGCGGTACACGGGTATTAGAATCATATCCGGTTCCGCGCTTCCAACGTACAATCTTTTTCCACCTTTAACAAGCGTCATTGCGAGGCATCGCAGATGCCGCGGCAATCTGAAGGGAACTTACAACACCGCAGATTGCCGCGTCGCTACGCTCCTCGCAATGACAAATATTAAACGCCAACCTATACATAGGCGAATTTAAGTTATAACTAAATCTTTCCGTTGGCATAATTTTTAGTTTTACATCATCTAAACAGATGCTTGTGAAACCGAAAAGTGCATTCGACAAATACGTCAGCGCAGCCGTCCGCAAGGAGCGGATGGCTCAGCGTGTTTCGCAGGCAACATTGGCATACGGAATCGGAGTGAGCGACGGGTTCATCAGTCAGGTAGAGAGCCCCAAAAGTCCTTCGAAATACAACCTCAATCACATCAACGAAATCGCCAAGTTTCTGGGCTGCTCGCCCCGCGATTTCATGCCCGAAAAGCCACTCTAAACCGGCAGAAGTATGTGGCGCCTGCTGATCATTTTTAATTTTTCATGCTTCATTTTTAATTGCACTACCTACGGGCGGCAACCCATAGGAATCGCCTATTACGACGTGGACCGCCTCTACGACACCGTCCCGGCGCTTTTCTACGACGATTCCGACTACACGCCCGAAGGCCGCCTGCGGTGGACCCCGGAGCGTTACACGCGCAAGATACGCAACACGGCCGCCGTTATCGACTCGATGGCCCTGCCGATCGTGGCCCTGTGGGGCGTGGAGAACGAACAGGTCGTGCGCGACCTCGCCGCGGCCTGCCGGGGCGACTACTCCTACCTCCACCGCACGCTCAATTCGCTCGACGGAATGGATTTTGCGTTGCTTTATTACGGAGACCTTTTCTACCCCACCTACGACGAATCGGGACGCCGCTACCTCTATGTCGAGGGCGAGCTGGGGCGCGACACGGTGGGACTGGTGCTGTGCTCCGACCCGCGCACGGCCCGGTGGCTCATCGGCGACCTGCGCGAAGAACGCCCGCATGCGAAACTGCTCGTCATGGGCCGCACGGAATCACTTTTCACAACCGATCACGGGCTCCGCGACAGAACCCTGCGGGCCGAAAAAGCCGGGCGCGGCAACGTCCGGAGCGCCCGGAAATGGCGGATGCGCGACCGTATCTGGGCCGACACGGCGCTGCAAACTTCCGAAGGCGACGTTTTTGCACGCCGCTATCTGGTTGACCAAAAGAGCGGTAACCCACTCACAACCTACTCCCGAGGGGTCTACCGGGGCGGTTACGGATATTCCCTCCCGGTGTTTGTATACATCCGGTAGATTTTTTTGGAAATTTCGAAAAGTTTTCGTATTTTCGCAATCCCTCGGACGAAAATAAAATTTCGTGTTGCGGTCGCGGCGGCGTTACCGCTATTTTTAGGTTCCGGGGAAACGCGTTCGAAAAAAATTTATATACACATACCAATTAAAAAATCAAAAAACTATGGCAGACGTAAAACGGGTCTATACCTTCGGAAACAAAGAGGCCGAAGGAAACGGCAAAATGCGTGAACTGCTCGGCGGCAAGGGTGCCAACCTTGCGGAGATGAACCTGATCGGCATCCCCGTCCCCCCGGGATTCACCATCACCACGGAAGTGTGTGCGGAGTACTACAAACACGGCAAGGAGGCCGTCATCGAACTGCTCCGCCCCGAAGTCGAGAAGGCGATGAAGAACATCGAGAACCTGACCGGCATGAAATTCGGCGACAAGGAGATGCCGCTGCTCGTTTCCGTCCGCTCCGGAGCCCGCGCTTCGATGCCCGGCATGATGGACACCATCCTCAACCTGGGCATGAACGACCAGGCCGTGGAGGCCGTGTCCAAGCGTACGGGCAACCCGCGTTTCGCATGGGACTCGTACCGTCGTTTCGTACAGATGTACGGCGACGTGGTGCTGGGCATGAAGCCCGTCTCGAAAGAGGATCACGACCCGTTCGAGGTAATCATCGAGGAACAGAAGGAGAAGAAGGGCGTCAAGAACGACACCGACCTGACGACCGACGACCTGAAGGAACTGGTGAAAAACTTCAAAGCCGCCGTGAAGAAGCAGACCGGCGAGGATTTCCCGAGTAATCCGTGGGATCAGCTCTGGGGAGCCGTCTGCGCCGTGTTCGGTTCGTGGATGAACGAACGCGCCATCCTCTACCGCAAGCTCAACAACATCCCCGCCGAATGGGGCACGGCCGTATCGGTACAGGCCATGGTATTCGGCAACATGGGTTCGAACTCCGCAACGGGCGTAGCTTTCTCGCGCGACGCCGCGACGGGTGAGAACCTCTTCAACGGCGAGTACCTCATCAACGCTCAGGGCGAGGACGTGGTAGCCGGCATCCGCACCCCGCAGCAGATCACGATCGAGGGTTCGAAACGCTGGGCCGTAGCCCAGAAGGTCTCGGAAGAGGACCGCAAGGCGAAATTCCCCTCGCTCGAAGAGGTGATGCCCGAGGTTTACAAGGAGCTGTTCGACATCCAGCACCACCTGGAGCAGTACTTTACCGACATGCAGGACATCGAGTTCACCATTCAGGACGGCAAGCTCTGGATGCTGCAGTGCCGCAACGGCAAGCGCACGGGCGCCGCGATGGTCAAGATCGCCATGGACATGCTCCGCGAAGGGCTGATCGATGAGAAGACCGCCGTGCTGCGCTGCGAGCCCGCGAAGCTCGACGAGCTGCTCCACCCCGTCTTCGACAAGAAGGCCATCTCCAACGCACAGGTCATCACCAAGGGTCTGCCCGCATCGCCGGGCGCCGCGACGGGTCCCGTGGTGTTCTTCGCCGAGGATGCCGAGAAAGTGCTCGAGAAGAGCGGTACGCGCGCCATCCTGGTACGTATCGAGACCTCGCCCGAGGACCTGAAAGGCATGCTCGACGCGGCAGGTATCCTGACCGCACGCGGCGGTATGACCTCGCACGCAGCCGTCGTGGCCCGCGGCATGGGCAAATGCTGCGTATCGGGCGCCGGCGAACTGCAAATCGACTACAAGGCCCGCACGATCCAGGTCAACGGATTCACGGTCAAAGAGGGCGACTGGATTTCGCTCAACGGCTCGACGGGCGAGGTTTACCTCGGCCAGGTAGCCACCCAGGCCGCCGACCTGAGCGGCGATTTCGGCAAGCTGATGGAACTCGCCGGCAAATACTCCGTCATGAAGGTCCGCGCCAACGCCGACACCCCGAAGGACGCCGCACAGGCATTCTCGTTCGGCGCCGAGGGCATCGGCCTCTGCCGCACGGAGCACATGTTCTTCGAGGGCGACCGCATCAAAGCGTTCCGCGAAATGATCCTCGCCGACGATGAAGCCGGACGCCGCGTGGCGCTGGCCAAGCTGCTGCCGATCCAGCGCGGAGACTTCGAAGGTCTGTTCAAGGCCATGAACGGATTCCCCGTGACCGTCCGCCTGCTCGACCCGCCCCTGCACGAGTTCGTGCCCCACGATGAGAAAGGCCAGAAAGAGATGGCCGCCGAAATGGGCGTGCCCCTCGCAAAGATCGTCGCCAAGGTCGAGTCGCTGGCCGAGTTCAACCCCATGCTGGGACACCGCGGCTGCCGCCTGGGCAACACCTATCCCGAGATTACCGAGATGCAGGCCCGCGCCATCATCGAGGCTGCCATGAACGTCAAAGCTTCGGGCATGCCCGTGCACGTGGAGATCATGGTGCCGCTGGTGGGCAACCACAAGGAGCTGCGCTACCAGAAGAACATCATCGACGCAACGGCCGAGCAGGTATTCTCGGAGCGCAACGACAAGATCGACTACATGGTCGGCACGATGATCGAAGTTCCCCGCGCCGCCGTGACGGCCAACCAGATCGCCGAGGTCGCCGAGTTCTTCTCGTTCGGTACGAACGACCTGACGCAGATGACCCTCGGATTCTCGCGCGACGACATCGCCAAGTTCCTGCCCGTCTACCTGGATAAAGGCATCCTGAAGAACGACCCGTTCCAGATCCTCGACCAGAACGGCGTAGGCCAGCTGATCCGCGAAGCCGTATTCAAGGGCCGCGGCAAGCGTCCGACGCTCAAATGCGGCATCTGCGGCGAGCACGGAGGCGAGCCTTCGTCGGTGGAATTCTGCCACTATGCAGGTCTGAACTACGTGAGCTGTTCGCCCTTCCGCGTGCCCATCGCACGTCTGGCGGCCGCACACGCAGCGCTCAACCAGAAATAACATCCCCGGCGCCGGAAACGGCCCGCTAAAGCCCCGAAAGCCCGCAGCAGCCATGCCGCGGGCTTTCATTTCATCGGTAAAAAACACCGGTTCGTTGAATATGTTTGGCCGTAACGGGAAAATTTTCTATTTTTGTTTGGAAAACAGTTTGAATAACGTTTATTCAATATAAAAAACGGAAAAATGAAAAAGATTTTATTTACGGCGATCGTGGCACTGTTCGCAGTATCGGCAGTGTCGGCGCAGGACAAAGGCAACTGGGCGCTGGGCCCCCGCATGAACATCTACACCAACACGGGTGACGCCGTGGTAGGTTTGGGAGCATTCGGCCGTTACAGCATCTCGGACAACTGGCGTATCGAACCGTCGCTGACGGCTCTGCTGCACAGCGGATGCTCGATCGACATCAGTATCGATGCCCAGTATCTCTTCCACCTGGGCGAAGGCTGGAGCGTCTACCCCGCAGTGGGTTTCACGGCCAACGACATCGGCAAATGGGCCGCAGGTCTGAACATCGGCGGCGGTTTCGACTTCGAAGTGGCCCGCAACTGGGACCTCTCGGCCGGTCTGAAATGGCAGCCCATGTTCGACGACTGGCGCAAGAATCCCGTAGTCATCAGCATCGGCGCAGCCTACAAGTTCTAAAACGGCTCGTCCGGATAAAACGAATCCCGGAAACCAAGATGGTTTCCGGGATTTTTCGTATCCGCAGACACCGGCCATCAAGTCCATCCACCTCGGCACGTGTATTGTACGTCCTCAGAAAAACAAAAAAACAGCCACGGGGTTAATGCCCCGGCAGAAACGATAAATAACCAATTCGTCACTCATGTATAATTTTTAATTGAACAACCATGAAAAAAATTCTTCTTATCGCTCTCGCAGCCTTGTTTGCCTGGACGGCATCGGCGCAGAACAACAACTACCGCAACGCCGCCAATTACCGCGCGGGCACCGCCAACCGCACGGGCAGCGACTACCGCAGCGCGGTAGGTCCGCGTGTGAACTTCTACACCAACACAGACGACGCCTCGGTCGGAATCGGCGCTTACTACCGCTACAGCTTCAACGAGCATTGGCGTATCGAACCGTCGATCTACGTGCTGACCGATAAAGACAGCTCGGTAGACATCAATTTCGACGCCCACTACGTATTCCGCATCGCCGACTGGTGGGGCGTATTCCCGCAGGTGGGCGTCGTGGCCAACGACATCCAGGACTGGGCCGTGGGCATGAGCGTCGGCGTCGGCTTCGACTTCAATATCGCACACCGCTGGAACATATCCCCGGGTCTCAAGTACGAGCCGATGTTCAAAAGCGGCCGCGACAACCCGCTGGTAGTCTATGTAGGCGCCGCATATAGGTTCTGACCACATATCCACCCACCCGTCACGAAAAAGCGAGCCCCCTCACGGGAGCTCGCTTTTACCGTTCCGTCGCGGGAAAATACCCGCCTTCCGGAAGCTCGCCCTTACTGCTCATTGATACGGATCATCTCGAAGATCCGGTACCCGACCGGCGCGTAACTGCGCCATGCCGCACGTTTGGCCCGGTATACGTAGGGCCATCCACCGGCATAGAGCGTCACCTCGGGTACGACCCCTTCGTCGAAGAATCCGCAGAGCTGCGAACCGTCGGCGTCGAAAGTATAACGGTGTTTCCATCCTTTCTTCTCCGGTTCGAGGTATAGCTTCTCCACAGGGCCCGCCAGCACCACTTTTCCCGATGCGAAACGCACCGAATCGACCGGAACGGCCTGCGCCATGCGGCATGTGAAATTAATCGTCGCACGACCGCCGCGATGCTCTTTATAGGTGATGTCGAACGTCAGGTCACCCGTCTGCGGGCTCTCGAAGAGCGTCACCGGAAACGTGTGATAAATCACCCCGTCAGTCTCGGCCTTCGAGACATAATGGCTGCGGATGTTCTGCGCCGGAACCATAGACACGGCCCCGATGACACAACATGCAGCCAGCAGCAGGCGTTTAGTCACCGTAAACGATGATCGTATAGATCGTGTAGACCCCGACATAGGACTTGGCCTGATAGTCTACGTGATGGATGCGCGTGATGCCGGCCTCACGGGCTGCGGCCTGAATGCTCGCATCGCCCAGCGCAACAACTCCCAGATAGCCCTTGGCCTCGGCGGTGCCCACCTTGCTCGACCCGGCGTTGCCCGTAACGGCCAATCCGTCCTTCACATCGGTATAGATGCCTCCCACGAGCGGCGACTTGACGCATCCGACGAACATCATGGCCGCGAATGCCAGCGTAAAGATTTTTTTCATAGTCACATTATTTGGTTTTGTAGGCGCAGCGGTATTTCCCCTTCGCCAGATTCAACAGTTTTCCTTTGAGCAGCTGACGGCGCAGCGGGGCGATCCGGTCGGTGAAGACCACGCCTTCGATATGGTCGTACTCGTGCTGGATGACCCACGCCTTGAGCCCCGTGAACTCCTCGTCGTGCTCGACGAAATCGGTGTCCAGGTAGCGCATGCGGATCGCCAGCGACCGCGACACGTCGGCACGGATGCCGGGAAACGAGAGACAGCCCTCGTTGTAGGTCTTCTTCTCTTCGGAATAGGCGTAAATCTCGGGGTTGATGAAGGCGCGCTTGTAGTCGGCGCACGAGGGGTCCTCTTCGCCCCACGGCGTGCAGTCGATGATGAACAGGCGGATGTTCTTGCCGATCTGGGGAGCGGCCAGACCGACGCCTTCGGCCTCCTCGAGCGTGAGGAACATGTCCTCGGCCAGTTTTTTCAGGTCGGGGTAATCGGGCGTTATCTCCTCGCAGTGTTTGCGAAGCGCCTCGTCCCCGTAAATTACAATAGGATAGATCATTTGTTAAATTCCATATAACTCTGCAATATGATCGTTGCAGATATTTTATCCACCAAAGCCTTGTCGCGGCGGGCCATCCTGCCGATGCCGCTTTCGAGCATCGTGCGGTGGGCCATCACCGAGGTAAAACGCTCGTCGTGGAAAACCACCTCCTTGTCGGGCCAGGCCCGCCGCAGGCGTCCGGCCAGCGGTTCGATGAACCTCCACGTTTCGGACGGCGTGCCGTCCATCCGCGAGGGCTTTCCCACAACTATCGTACTAACGTTTTCCCGGGCGAAATATTTCGCCAGCCACGTCTCCAGCTCCTTCGTCGGAACCGTCTCCAGACCTCCGGCGATCAGGCGCAGGGGATCGCTCACGGCAATCCCCGTGCGCTTCGTGCCGTAGTCTATGGCGAGAATGCGGCCCAAATCAGAGGTTCAGCATTTTGAACAGCCTGCGGTAGGAGCACTCCTCCTCGACCATCGCATGCAGGGCCTCGATGCTGACGCGCTCCTGCTGCATCGTGTCGCGGTGGCGGACCGTCACGGTTCCGTCCTCCAACGTCTGGCCGTCGACCGTCACGCAGAACGGCGTACCGATGGCGTCCTGACGGCGGTAGCGCTTGCCGACGGAGTCCTTCTCGTCGTAAACGACGTTGTAATCGTATTTGAGTTCGTCGACGATCTTCCGGGCCACTTCGGGCATGCCGTCCTTCTTCACCAGCGGCAGCACGGCGACTTTGATCGGAGCCAACGCGGGCGGGAATTTCAGCACGACGCGCGAATCGCCGCCGTCCAAAGCCTCCTCGGTATAAGCCGCCGACATCACCTGCAGGAACATGCGGTCCACGCCGATCGAGGTCTCGACCACGTAGGGAACATAGCTTTCGCCCGTCTCGGGATCGAAATACTGCATCTTCTTGCCGGAAAGTTTCTGGTGGCTGCCCAGATCGAAATCCGTCCGCGAGTGGATACCCTCGACCTCTTTGAAGCCGAACGGGAAGTTGTACTCGATGTCGGTGGCGGCATTGGCGTAATGCGCCAGCTTGTCGTGGTCGTGGAAACGGTAGTTGTCGTCGCCGAAGCCCAGCGCACGGTGCCAGGCCATGCGGGTGTTCTTCCACTCGTTCCACCACCCCATCTCGGTCCCGGGGCGCACGAAGAACTGCATCTCCATCTGCTCGAACTCGCGCATGCGGAAGATGAACTGACGGGCCACGATCTCGTTGCGGAAGGCCTTGCCGATCTGCGCGATACCGAACGGAATCTTCATGCGGCCGGTCTTCTGAACGTTCAGGAAGTTGACAAAGATACCCTGCGCCGTCTCGGGACGCAGGTAAATGGTATTCGCCCCCTCGGCCGTGGAACCCATCTGGGTCGAAAACATCAGGTTGAACTGACGCACGTCGGTCCAGTTGCGGGTGCCCGAGATCGGGCAGGCGATCTCGCAGTCGACGATGATCTGGCGCAGCTCCCCGAGGTCATTGGCGTTCAGCGCATCGGCGAAGCGCTTATGCACCTCGTCACGCTTGGCCTGCAGTTCCACGACACGCGGCGAGGTTTCGCGGTACTTGGCCTCGTCGAAATCGGCGCCGAAACGCTTGCGGGCCTTCTCGACCTCCTTTACGATCTTTTCATCCTGCTTGGCCAGCCACTCCTCTACCAGCACGTCGGCACGGTAGCGCTTTTTCGAATCCTTGTTGTCGATCAGCGGGTCGTTGAACGCCGAGATGTGTCCCGAAGCCTCCCAGGTCTTGGGGTGCATGAAAATCGCGGCGTCGATGCCGACGATATTCTCGTGCAGTTTGACCATCGAATCCCACCAGTAGCGTTTGATGTTGTTCTTCAGCTCCACGCCGTTCTGACCGTAATCGTACACGGCACCAAGTCCGTCGTATATCTCGCTCGAGGGGAATACGAAACCGTATTCCTTGCAATGGGCGACCAGCTTTTTGAAAAGTTCTTCCTGAGTCATCGCAATCTATTTTACTTTACTGATTTACCGAATTACAAAAGTACAAAATAAATGGAAAAAGCCCTCGTCGGTACGGATTTTATTTCTATATTTGTGTCGGCAGCCTGCGAGGGCCGCCGACATACGACGATAAAAAGCGCATCGGCTTTTTTCTTACAAGTGAAAATTGGACACTTTCGCGTAAGGTAAGGAATTAGGTTGGTGCTCTCGCTGTTTTTCAGCGTGGGCATATTCCATCATTCTACCTTACGGGTCGTCCAATACCCCACTTGTGAATGTGGAATTTTGCCTGCGCCTTTTGTTAGCGGAAAAGCAACAACTCCTTTAACAAAATAAAAATGAAACCAGCAAAATTCTTCATGGCCTTCATGGCCGCCGCGCTGCTCGCGTCATGCAGCGACAAAGACAACGATTATTCGGGCGATTTCGGGCAGATCAAAGTCCCCGACACCCGGCAATTGGAACAGACCGTCACGGCCAACGACACGCAGACCGCCCGGGGCGTGACCTTCACCACCGAAGGGGCATGGACCTCGACAATCGCCGAAAAGACCCGCGCCGAAGCCCCCGACTGGATCGGAATCTCGCCTGACCACGGCGACGCCGCAGGCAGCTACACGCTGAAAATCACCCTCCAGCCCAACGATTCCGAGGAGTCCCGCACGGCGACGATCGTCATCAACTGCGGCACGTCGAAAATCGAAATCACCGTCACGCAGGAGGGTACGGACAACCCCGTCGAACCGATGCCGGCCAACCGGATAACACGTATCGAAAGCCGCCAGCAGACAATCCGAAACAGCGGCGATTCGGACCCGGAGCGATGGACTTCGACCAGCCACTTCGCATACGACGATGCCGGACGTCTCACGAGTTACGAATGGGACGACACTCCGGAGAACACGGACAACGCCATGGATGAGGTCCTCCGGATCAGCTATCCCGACGCCAAGACCCTGAAACTGTCCGCCGAAACGACGGAATCGCCCGAAAAGGAATCGTACACCGTCACGCTCAACGATGCAGGGCGCGCCGTCGCCGCCCGCAGCGACGACGGTCCCGAACGCTGGACCTTCGCCTACGACGGCAACGGCTGCTGCAAGGAGTGCACCTACGAGGGCGACGAAACCCACTACTACCCGCGCACGGTCTGCCGCTGGAGCGGCAACGACCTCACCGGTCTCGACATCTACCGAGAGCAGGACCTCGATTTCAGCTACGAATTCGAATACCACACCGACCGGCCCAACACGCCCGCATTGTGCAACCTCGACCTCAACGCACTCCTGTTCGACGTATGTCCCGACATCGAGGACGCCGATTTCTTCATGGGGTCGGTACTTTCCGGAATCGGACGTCTGGGCAACCGCAGCGCCCATCTGACGAACACGAACCCGGACGAGAGCGTGTTCGTGGTCGAACAGTTACCCGACGGATCGTTTCGCCGTTTCAGAGTCCTGAACGAGCGGATCGAATGGAAGCAGGTCGACGGACGGATTACCGAGGTTATCTGGTCTCAGGAGGTGGAATGTTTTCTGGAAAAAGACGGCAAGGAGACAGTCATCCCCGAACAAGGCTACAAGGAGACCGAAACGCACCGGATTTTCTATTGACGGACTTTCCTCCCGAAAACCGAACGGCGGTCTTTGTAAGACCGCCGTTTATTTTACCCCCTCCCGGGAGACCTACCGTCCCATCAACCCCTCGCGGCGGAACGAGAAATCCCCTTCGCGGGCGATGATGATGTGGTCCAGCAGACGGATGTCGAACAGCTCCGCGGCACGTGCCACACGTTCGGTCAGCGTCTTGTCCTGCCCGCTCGCCTCGGGAGTGCCCGACGGATGGTTGTGAATCAGAATCAGTTGCGTGGCGAGCAGTTCCAACGCCCGTTTGACGATCAGCCGGTGATCGACCACCGTGCCCGTCACCCCGCCCTGACTCACGCGCTGGCGTTCGATGATGCGGTTCGACGCCGTGAGGTAAACCACCCAGCACTCCTCGTGCGCGAGCCGTTCCAACAGCGGCCGGAACAGCCGCACCACGTCGTCGCTCGTCGTCACGAAATCGGCCTCCGCAGCTTGGTCCGCCGCCACGCGGCGTCCGAACTCCGCGGCGGCCAGCAGCATCCGCGCCCGTTTCAGACCCAGTCCGCCGACCATGCGCAGGCGGGCTTCGGACTCCCCGGCGATGCGCGCCGGCGAACCGTCGTAAGCCTCCAGCAACGCCCGGGCCGTCTGCCCGTCCTCGGTGAGCAGGGTCAGCAACTCGGCGTCGTCAAGGGCATCCGCACCCCGTGCGGCCATTTTATCGTGTATGTTTTTCATGGGCTCTCAGACGATCGACCTTGTCCAGCAGCGAGGCGCACTGCTCGTCGCTCAGGTATTGCGACACGGAAAACGACGCGCGCTGCTCGGCCTCTTTTTTCGAGTCCCCGGCGCCGTGTCCCACCTCCATATCGTCGATCAGCACCGTACAGCAGAATACCGGGTGATTCGACGCATACTCCTTGTCGTGCTCCGTGCGGAACTCGATCCGGTGGCGGTGCTTCTGGCTCCACTCGATCAGACGGCTCTTAAAATCGGTTTCCGACTCGGTGAGCTCCTCCAGGTTCAGAAAACGGAGGTAGATATCGTTTATCAGCAGGCGGTTGACGAACTCATAACCCTGATCCAGATAGACCGCGCCCATCATCGCCTCGAACGCGTCGCCGTAAATATGCTTCTGGGCGATGCCCGCACCGCCGTTCGAGATCACGTGGACATCCAGCCCCAATTTCACGGCCAGCGCATTGAGCGACTGCCGCGAAACGATCTTCGAGCGCAGCTGGGTCATAAACCCCTCGTCCCGATCGGGGTATTCGATGAACAGGTAGTCCGAAGTCACGGCCTCGATCACCGCGTCGCCCAGATACTCCAGGCGCTCGTTGTTGATCGACCGGCCATCCTCCAAAACCAAAGAAGCTGACTTGTGAATCAAAGCCAGCTTGTAAAGTTCGATGTTGTGCGGAATGAATCCGAACAGATCATCGACAATTCTGTAATACGCCCGGTCACGCCCGTAATTCCGCCGCAGCGGACGCAATAGAAAATCAATCACGGCACGGGTCGTTATCGGGGTTAGAGCTTCCGGAAAATGACCGTCGAGTTATGACCGCCGAATCCGAACGTGTTGCTCAGCGTGCACTTCACATCGCGTTTCTGTGCTTTGTTGAGCGTCAGGTTCAATTTCTGGTCGATCTCGGGGTCGAGATTCTCGCAGTTGATCGTGGGGGGCACCACGCCGTGCGTCATCGCGAAGATGCAGGCCAGGGCCTCAACGGCTCCGGCGGCACCCAGCAGGTGGCCCGTCATCGATTTGGTCGAGGAGATGTTGACATTGTAAACGTGCTCGCCCAGAACGCCTGCTACGGCCTTCAGTTCGGGAATGTCGCCCGCGGGGGTCGAGGTTCCGTGTACGTTCACATAGTCGATGTCCTCGGGTTTGATGCCGGCGTCCTTAATGGCGTCGCGCATCGCCTTCATAGCGCCCTTGCCCTCGGGATGGGGAGCCGTAAAGTGGTAAGCGTCGGCCGAAGCGCCTCCGCCGACAACCTCGCAGTAAATCTTCGCGCCGCGTGCTTTGGCGTGCTCATACTCCTCGAGGACCAGTGCCCCGGCGCCTTCGCCGATCACGAATCCGTCGCGGTCCTTGTCGAAGGGACGCGAAGCGTGCTGCGGATCGTCGTTGCGCGTCGAGAGCGCCTGCATGGAGTTGAAGCCGCCGACAGCGGGCTCGTTGACCGCTGCCTCCGAACCGCCCGTGACCATGACGTCGGCCTTACCGTAACGAATGGCGTCGAAAGCGGCCGTGATGCCGTGATTCGACGAAGCGCAGGCCGACACGGTGCAATAGTTCGGGCCCATGAAGCCGTACTTCATGGAGATGAAACCGGCTGCGATGTCGGAGATCATGCGAGGAATAAAGAATGGGCTAAACCGAGGGGTTCCGTCCCCTGCGGCCCAGCCCAGACATTCATCGAAGAAAGATTTGATTCCTCCGATGCCCGAGCTCCAGATAACACCCACCTGCTCCTTGTCGACCGTCTCGAGATCGAGGGCCGAATCCTCCACGGCCTGCGTGGCCGCGATCAGGGCATACTGGGTGAACAGGTCGTATTTGCGAACCTCCTTGCGGTCGAAATACTGGCCCGGGTCGTAATTCTTTACTTCACAAGCAAATTGGGTCTTAAATTTTTCGGCATTGAAATGAGTAATCGGTGCGGCACCGCTGACTCCCTTCTCCAGATTCGAAAAATACTCCTCTATATTATTACCGAGCGGGTTGATCGTACCGATGCCCGTAACAACTACTCTTCTTCCTGTCATAAATTTAAGGCTTTGTTGGCCGTGAACGAATTTCTAAAAGAAAAAATTATTTCTTGTGCTCCTCGATGTAGCTGACAGCGTCACCTACGGTAGCGATCTTCTCAGCGTCCTCATCCGGGATCTGGATATCGAAAGCCTTCTCGAACTCCATGATCAGCTCTACAGTGTCGAGCGAGTCTGCGCCCAGGTGGTTGGTGAAGCTTGCTTCGGGTACTACCTCCGACTCCTTAACACCCAGCTTGTCGACGATGATCTCGACAACTTTTGATTGAACTTCTGACATAATTTTAATTTTTTAGTTAAACAATTATTTGGAAATAGTTCTCATGCATTTCCAGAGCAATTTTGCGCAAAAGTAACACTTTTTTTATTACTTTTGACAAAACGGCGTGATTTTTTATTCACAACTTTTTCGACATTTAGCACACTTTTTTAATTAATACATTCAAAACCATAGCCTTATGAAATTGCTTCTGATCTCGAATTCGACCAATGCCGGCGAGGAATATCTGCGTTATCCGCTGCCCGAGATAGGTCGGTTCCTCGACGGGGTGCGCGAAGTGGTCTTCGTGCCCTATGCCGCGGTCACCTTCTCCTACGCCGAATACGAGAAGAAGGTACAGGCGCGTTTCGCCGAACTCGGCATCCGCGTACGCTCGGTGCACCGGGCCAAGGACCCTGCGGCCCTGATCCGCACGGCCGAAGCCGTCTGCGTCGGCGGCGGCAACACCTTCGCCCTGACCAAAAAGATGCAGCAGCAAGGGCTGATGAAAGCCATACTCCGCAAAATCAAAGCCGGAACACCTTATGTCGGCTGGTCCGCCGGCAGCAACGTCTGCTGCCCGACGATCTGCACCACAAACGATATGCCCATCGTCGAACCCGAATCGTTCAGCGCCATCGGGGCCGTGAAGTTCCAGATCAACCCCCACTACCTCGACGCCAATCCCGAAGGACATGCGGGCGAGACGCGCGAACAGCGCATCCTCGAATACATCGAGGCC
Source organism: Alistipes timonensis JC136 (assembly GCF_900107675.1). Taxonomy (GTDB): domain Bacteria; phylum Bacteroidota; class Bacteroidia; order Bacteroidales; family Rikenellaceae; genus Alistipes; species Alistipes timonensis. Next base: position 28,885 of record NZ_FNRI01000009.1, on the reverse strand, counting down.
AATCCGCGCCGCTGGGTGGCCGGACTGCGCGAGGGATGCATGCTGCGGCTCGAGGACGGAAAACTGGAACTGATCGGCAAGCGTCCGATGCGGATGTTCCGCAAAGGCGTGGAAACCTTCGAGGTAGAGCCGGGCGGCGACCTCTCTTTTTTGTTATAATATAAATAGGTATATCTGCCATGAAAGTACTGATTGCGGGCATGGGTCTCATCGGAGGCTCGTTCGCCTTGGCCCTGCGCGACCACGAGCTCGCGGAGGAGATACTCGGCGTTGAAAACACCGAGGAACATGCGGTCGAGGCCCTGCAACTGGGGCTGGCGGACCGCATGGTCGGCTTCGAAGAGGGCATCGCCGAGGCAGACCTCGTGGTGCTGGCCACCCCCGTCGACACCATCCCGCTGATGGCCGTCAAAGCGCTCAACCGCGTGAACGACAAACAGGTGGTGATGGACATGGGTTCGATCAAAGGCGAGTTGTGCGAAGTGATCTCGATGCACGCGCACCGCGGACGCTTCGTCGCCGCACACCCGATGTGGGGTACGGAGTACAGCGGTCCCAGGGCCGCCCAGCAAGGCGCTTTCACGGGACGCAGCGTCGTGCTGTGCGACACCGTCCGCAGCGACAAGGACGCGCTGGCCGTCGTGGAACGGATTTTCCGCTCGCTGGGCTGCCCGGCAGTCTACATGGACCCCGAGGAGCACGACCTGCACGCAGCCTACGTTTCGCACATCTCGCACGTCACGTCGTTCGCGCTGGCCCTCACGGTGCTCGAAAAGGAGCGCGAGGAGCGCCACATCTTCGACCTGGCGGGCGGCGGTTTCGAAAGCACGGTGCGCCTGGCCAAGAGTTCCGCAGCGACGTGGGTCCCGATCCTGCTGCAAAACAAGTACAACGTGCTGGACGTCCTGCGCGAACACATCCACCAGTTGCAGATCATGCGCCGGATGCTCGAACGCGACGATGCCGAAGGGCTGAAAAACGCCATGGACCGCGCCAACACCATTCAGCGCATCATCCGCTGATGACCGCCGCAGCCGAGACGGGACAGGCCGGCGAACGCGCCGCGACCGAACACCTCCGCCGCGCGGGATACGACATCTGCGCCCTCAACTGGCGGCAGGGCCGCGACGAGCTGGACATCGTAGCGCTGAAAGACGGCGTTCTGCATTTCGTGGAGGTCAAAACCCGCCGGACGGGGTCGCTCACGCCGCCCGAGGCTGCCGCCACGCAGCGGAAATTCCGGGCCCTGAGCCGCGCCGCCGCCTGCTACCTGCGCACGACGGGCTGGGAGGGAGAAGTGCAGTTCGACCTGGCCTCGGCCGAGGCGTTTCCCGACGGAACGGTCCGCGTCGAGCTGATCGAAAATGCGCTGGAATACAACTGGTAATTTTGCAGTTCCGACAAATTATGCTATCTTTGCCGGACTGAAAAAGAACTTCCTGATGCTGAGCCGCAAGCGGATAGGGCACAGGAGGCAAGAAACTGAAAACCTCAACACCGTAAATACCGATGTGGTTCTATAATTTCGGTCTGCTTCTCTATGTATGGGCCATACGCCTCGTAGCGCCGCGTCATCAGAAGGCCCGGCTCTGGCTCGAAGGCCGCAAAGACCTTTTCCGACGCATGCGGGAAGCCATCGACCCCTCCGCCCGAATCGTCTGGGTGCATGTCGCGTCACTCGGGGAGTTCGAGCAGGGGCGTCCCATCATCGAACGAATTCGCAAGGACTATCCCGAATACAAAATCCTCGTCACCTTCTTCTCGCCCTCGGGCTATGAGATCCGCAAGAACTACAAGGGCGCCGACTACATCTTCTACCTGCCCCTCGACACGCCGCGCAACGCCCGCCGGTTCCTCGACGCCGCCCGCCCCGAAATCGCAATCTTCGTCAAATACGAATACTGGCTCAACCTGCTGCGCGAACTGCGCCGCCGCAAGGTCCGCACCTATGTCGTATCGGCCATCTTCCGGCGCAATTCGGTCTTCTTCCGCCCCTACGGCGGCATGTGGCGGCAGGCCCTCGAGTCGTTCGATGTGATGTTCGTGCAGAACGAGGAGTCGAAGAAACTGCTGGCGACGCTCGGTTTCGACAACGTGCTGGTAGCCGGCGATACGCGCTTCGACCGCGTCGCCGAGATCGCCCGGGCAGCCAAGCACATCGACATCATCGACCGCTTCAAGGCCGACGACCGGCTGTTCGTCGCGGGGTCCACGTGGGAACCCGACGAGGAGCTGCTGATACGGCTTATCAACGACAATCCCTGCGTGAAATTCGTCGTTGCCCCCCACGAGATGGACGAAAGCCGCATCGCACGCCTGATGTCCGAGGTCAAAGGCGGCGCCCTGCGCTACACGCAGTGCACTCCCCGTACGGCTTACGGCTCACGGCAAGTGCTGATCCTCGACACCGTGGGGATTCTCGCGTCGGTCTACGGCTACGCCACGTGGAGCTACATCGGCGGCGGATTCGGCGTCGGCATCCACAACACGCTCGAAGCCGCGACGTTCGGCCTGCCGGTGGCATTCGGCCCCAACTACCAGAAATTCAAGGAGGCCCGCGACCTGGTGACGCTCGGCGCGGCCCGTTCGGTCAGCGACTATGAGCAACTGCGGACGTGGTTCGTCCCCCTGCGCGACAACGAGGAGTTCCTCCAGAAGACCAGCCGCATCGCCAAAGACTACACCACGCGCCACCAGGGGGCAACGGACATCATCGTCAAAACGATCTTCCACTGAACCGCCATCCGGTGACATCCATAAAAACGTGCAGCCTCTTGCGGGGCTGCACGCTTCTTTTTCCGTGATCCGGGAGCATCATCCGTAAAGCGACTCACAGTATTCTTTCAGCTCCGCCCACGGGTAGTAGGGACCGCCGGATATCGGCAGCCGGGCGTCGCGCTCGTTGTGCAGCACGCGAACCCGCACATCGCCCGTCGCGGGATTGCGGAAGAAGACGAACTGGATGTTGGTGCCCATCGGCGTCACGGTCTGGGCATTCCACGCCGCGGCGATGTCGTCGAGCGACTCCACGCGCGTCGAAGCGCCCTCAACGCCCAGCAGAGCCAGCATCGGCGTTATGCAGGTGTCGTGCCCGAAGCGCAGCGAAGCCGAAAGGCCCGACTCACCCCGGACGACCTTGTCGGCCGTCTCGACGATATTGCGCAGCAGCGCCCCGGCATCGGCGACGATCGGCCCTCCGAAGCGAGCCGAGGGTCCCATCTGCATATAGCGAAGGGCGTTCTCGCACTCCCAGAGCGAGTAGAGTTCCTCGTCGGTAAAGATGTCGTAGAACGGTTCAATGCCCAGATGGCTGACATCTTGGACGATGCCGGCGAGCAGGAAAAGGTCCTGCATCAGTTCCAGCGGATCGGCGACGACCCGGGAATCGGTGACCAGCGACCGCACCAGCCGGTCGGGGTTCAGCCGCGCACGGCTCAGACTGTCGGCGACCGCCGCAATCGCCTCTCGGGCAAGCGCCTGCGAATTTCCCCGCGCCATGTAATCGAGGTAGCGCCCGCTCGCGTCGCGAGTGGTCGAGATCGCGGGATTGAGTTCTTTGAGACGTTCGTTGAAAGCCGCCATGCTCAGAATACAGCGCGGCACGAGCGTCGAGCGGCTCTCGACACGGCACACGCGGCCGCCGTCGGTCGAAAAGACCCCGGGCCAGGCCGCATACATGCGCTCGGCTATGCCCCGGTGCTCGGCAACTCCGCGGGGCGAAAGATCCCCGTAACGCAGGCGGGCGTCTTCGGCCAACGCCTCGGCCTTCGCCAGCACCTCCTGCCCCTTCGGGGTCAGCTTGCCGGCCTCAGCGGCCCGGCGCAGCACGTCGAGAGGCTGGGCGTAGGCCTTCTCCTTAGAGTGGTAGCGGCTGCCGTGACGGCCGTAATGGCTGATGTAGAAAGGTTCGTAACCTGCGGGAATGGGGACGTCGGGCCCCGGCAGGTATTCGTAGGAATGGTAAATTCCCGCCGAGCGTTCGGGATGCGCGGCGAGTTCGGCAGGGGTGGGCTGCGCCGCGGCGCAGGTTCCGGAGAGCAGCAACAGCGCCAGCAGCCGGATTTTCAGTGTAAGATATCTCATAATCAGCATTTATTGGTCATTATTCGAAGCACGAGCCGGTCGGTTTCGTCCATGCCCTCACGGCCGATAGTCGTCAGGTTGCGGATGCAACGGTCCACATCCTCCTCGATGATCCCCTCGACCGGACTGACACAGCGGCCGTCCATAGCCATCATCGCCGAGAGCACGGCCGTCGAGACGCCGCTCGTGAGTTTCATCGCACAGCTGGGTTTGGCGCCGTCGCAGATCATGCCCGTCAGGTTGGCGATCATGTTCTTCACCGCCGCGGCCGCCTGGTCGTAACCGCCGCCCATCAGGTAGGTGATGCCGCAGCTCGAACCCGTTGCGGCCACCACGCAGCCGCACAGGGCCGACAGCCGCCCGAGGCTCTGTTTGATGTAGATCACCGTCAGGTGGCTCAGCGCCAGCGCACGGATCGTCTGCTCTTCCGTGGCCTGCATTTCATCGGCGTAGACCGCCACGGGAAGCGTCGCGGCAATGCCCTGGTTGCCGCTGCCCGAATTGCTCATCACCGGAATCATCGCCCCCGCCATACGGGCGTCGCAGGCCGCCGAGGTATAGGATAGAATCCGCGTGAAGATGCTGTCGCCCATCACCTTCCGTTCACGGTCGCAGCGCAGCGTGCGGCCCACGCAATGACCGTACTCGCCGGCGAACGACCGCTCGGCGGCAGCCATGTTCAGGCGGCGGGTCTCGAGGATGAAGCGCAGTTCGTCCACGGGCGAGGTCATGGCGAAATCCCACACCCGGGCCAGGGTCAGGGGCACCTCTCCGGCCTCGTCGTCACACTCCGCGGGGGTCCGTTTGTCGAACAACACCTCGCCGTCGCGGCTCACGAAGACGAAATCCGTATGCCCGCCGGCAATGACCGCCACGGCCCGATGTCCGTCCGCTTCGACCTCCGCCTCGATGTAGAGCTTTTCGCAGACGCCCTCCTTCAGCCCGATCGAGATGCACCGCCGGTCGATCATCTCCCGGCCGCGTTCGACGGCCTCCGGCGTCACGTCGCGCAGCACCTCCAACCGGTATTCCGAACGGCCGATCAAAGCCCCGAGGGCCACGGCGATCGGCAGTCCGATCATCCCCGTCCCGGGAATCCCAACGCCCATGGCGTTTTTGAGGATGTTGGCGCTCAGGCGCACGGTGATCCTTTCGGGCTCCGCACCCAGGGTCTCCGCAGCGCGCGCCGTGCACAGCGCCACGGCAATCGGCTCGGTGCACCCGATGGCGGGCACCACTTCGCAGTTGATGAGGTCGATGATCTTTCGGCGTTCGGATGAAGAGAGCATTGCGGTTGTTTTTAGGATATGACAAATGAAAGTGCCGTTACGACACAGACCATCAAAGATAACAAATTTTCGCTATTTTTGCCAACAGACAACAAGCTAAATCATGGAAAATCTGAAAAACCGGAAGTGGAAAGTCCTGACGAGCGAATACCTCGCGCGCAAACCGTGGTTCACGGTCCGCCACGAAAGCCTCGAGTTGCCCGACGGACGCCGCATTCCCGACTATTACGTTCTCGAATATCCCGACTGGATCAACGTCATCGCCATCACGCGCGACGGACGGTTCGTCTTCGTCGACCAATACCGCCACGGGCTCGGAGAGACCTCCTACGAGACGCCCGCCGGGGTGTCGGAACCCTCCGACGGGTCGATGCTCGCCGCGGCGCAGCGCGAGCTGGCCGAGGAGACGGGTTACGGCGGCGGCGAATGGCGGCTGCTCATGACCGTATCGGCCAACCCCTCGACACACTCCAACCTCACCCACTGCTTCCTCGCCACGGGAGTCGAGAAGATCGGCGAACAGCACCTCGACCCGACGGAGGACCTGCGCGTGCATCTCCTGACGCGCGCAGAGGTATTGGAACTGCTCCGCACCGACCGCATCCGGCAATCCCTGATGGCCGCGCCGCTGTGGCGGTACTTCGCTGAAAACCCCGCTTCACCCGAGGGATTCCGGGCGAAATGACATCGAGCGGTCCCCGGGGACCGCTCGACGCATTCGAAAAGGCCGCCTATCTGCCGACGGTCTGGGCCAGCGCCACGAAATAACGCGCCGGATCGAGCCCGAGGGCGGACATCAGCTCCGCTTCGGGGGCGCTGCCGCGCGTGATCGAGCGCAGGCCGTGACCTGCGGTGTAGAGGTTGACGTTCTCGGCATAGCCCGCAGCATCCTGCCCGCAGAGGTAACGGGTATGCTCCGCGGGAATGTTCTTCCCTTCATAGACCGCGAGATCGGCGACATAAACCAGGTTCAGGGGCGCCGTAAAGACGAAATCCTGCATCCCGGCCAACTTGCGGCGGTCGCCTTCCGCGACGCGCACGAGTTTGTTCGCCTTGGCATCGTAGGCATACACGCCCTCGGCGAAGAAGGCGTAGACCCGGATCGGATAGAGCGCCAGCGCCGAGGGGGCCGTCAGGCGATCCGTTCCCGGACGATTGACGCCGGCGGCAGCCCACATCACGCCCGAAAGCTCTTCGAGCGTCAGCGGTGCAGCGCTATACTCGCGCCACGAGCGACGATCGGCCAAGGCCTGATTGATGGTCGCTCCGCCCACGGTGTCGGGAGTCAGAAGGACGATTTCGGGACCGTGCTTCACTTCGGTCCGGGTCACCGCGGCCTTCCGGGCCGACGGGGCGCCTCCGCACGCCGCCAACAGCAGCGCGGCACAGGCAAACAGTTTCGTTTTCATAGTCTTGCGTGTTTTTAGTTCCAAACAAAAATAATGCACGCGGAGCACAATACCAAATTTATCCGCACGCATCCTCCAGCGAATCGAGCACGGCGACGATCTCCGCACCGTAACGCTCCGCGCGGCGGGGTCCGAAGCCGCGGATTTCGAGCAGGTCCTCGGGCGTTGCGACGTCGTTCCGGGCGATGTTGAGCAGGTCGCGGTTCGAGGCGATGACGAAAGGCTTGCGCCCCATGGCTTCGGCCCTCCGGTCGCGCCACAGGCAGAGCGCCTCGTAACGTTCGCACTCCTGCCCGGTGAGGTCCGTCGCGGGAGGCAGAAAATCCCCGACCAGCGCCGGAGCCGCGGCGATCTCCTCGTCGGTAGGGTCGTGGAAGATGACGATGACCGTCCACGACGACCGCCCGCGCAGGCATCCGCAATGGAGGCGCGAAACACGGACGGCGGCCAGAAATTCGTTCACGATCCGTTCGTCGCGCTCCCGCACGGCGGGATCGACGCGGATCTCAAAGGTTTTGATCTTCATAGTCGTTGTTTGAAGTTGCGTCCTCAAATATAGGCCAAAGAGCCGGATTCCGCAAAATCGCACCCCGAAACACGGGATTTTTATGTAACTTTGCCTGCATGAAGCCCGAAACCATCCACACCGTCGTCTTCTCGCCGACGGGAACTTCGAAAAAGATCGCCTCGGCCGTGGCCCGGGGCATCGCCTCCGCGGCCGGAACGGACCCCGCCGAAACCGCCCCGCTGAGAACCATCGACCTGACGCATACCGCCGGAGCGTCCGTGACGCTCCCCGCCGACACCGTGGCCGTGATCGCCGCACCCGTCTATGGGGGACACGCAGCCCCGACAGCCGTGAAGCGGCTCGAAACGCTCCGGGGCGAAGGCACTCCCGCCGTCGTCGTCGCGGTTTACGGCAACCGGGCGTTCGAAAAGGCCGTTGCGGAACTCGCCGGGCTGGCCGTCCGGCAGGGATTCGTCCCGGTGGCCGCCGGGGCGTTCGTCGGAGAGCATTCGTACAGCACCCCCGAGACCCCCGTCGCCGCAGGACGCCCCGACGCGCAGGACCTCGCTGAGGCCGCGGCATTCGGCGCCGCAGTGCGCAAAAAGCTCGACGCCGGGAACCTCACACCGGTCGACGCCGCCCGATTGAAAGACGTGCGGACGCCGCTGCTGCCGATGCTTCGTTTCATCCGCTTCGTGCTGGGCTACCGCCGCCGGCAGAAGAAAAATCCCGTCGTCTACCTGCCCGCAGGCGATGCCGGCCTTTGCACCCATTGCGGCCGCTGTGCGGCGATCTGCCCCACGCAGGCCATCGCCCGCGGCGACGAAGTGCACACCGACCCGGCACGCTGCATCCGCTGCTGCGCCTGCGTCAAAGGATGCCCGGTCAGTGCACGGAGTTTCCACACGCCCTTCGCCGCAGCCCTCGCGCGCAGTTTCACCCGGCGCAAACCACCCGTAATCCATTTATAACCCATGATAGAAAGACTCGAATCTCCGGCTCCGGCCGAACTGGATGCGCTTACCGCCTTGTGGGAAGGATCGGTACGCGCCACGCACGATTTCCTCGCTCCGGAAGACATCGCGTTTTTCCGCCGCATGGTGCGCGAAGAGGCGCTGTCCGGCGTGGAAGAACTCTATGTCATAAGGGATTCCGAAAACCGCTTCGCGGCCTTTGCGGGCATCGAAGCCGGGAACCTCGAGATGCTGTTCGTCGCGCCCGGGAAGCGCGGCAAAGGGCTGGGGCGAGAACTCGTGGAGTACCTCGTCGCACATCGCGGCGTGCGGCGCGTGGACGTCAACGAGCAGAACGCACAGGCCACAGGATTCTACGCCCGGATGGGCTTCCGCGTCGTCTCACGCAGCGACACGGACCCTTCGGGCCGTCCCTACCCCATTCTCCACCTCTCGCTTTAGGCCCGGATCACCACCGTCACGGACATCGGCCCGTGGGCGCCGAAGACCAACGCCTGCTCGATGTCGGCGGTCTTCGAAGGCCCCGACATGAAACATCCGTAACCGAAGTCGTCCACTTCGGGACGCACGACCGCCTCGTGCATGGTATCCACGATCGCGTCCTTCGGGATGACGACCATCAGCGCCGTAGCCCCGAAATAGAGGGCCTTGTGGCGAATGTCCTGCGCAATCCACACCGCGCCGTTCTCCGCAACGCCGAACGAACCCGCCACCACGCCCAGGTCGACGTCGACCAGTTCGCGCGCATCCTCCACAGCGTCGGGGTCGAGCGTGGCAACGGTCACGCCGGGCATCGCCGAAGCGATCGTCCGCGCATCGGGATAACAACGGCGGATCACGTCGTCGAGCGTCTCGCCCGGCGCCATTTGCACCGCCCGGCCGCCTGCGGCCCCGAGCCGTTCGGCGAATGTCGCCGCGGGATCGTCGAAGCGCTGAGGCGCGAAATCCGGCGCGGGATGCGGGTATTCAGGCATCCCGTCGGCCGAAAGTTTTTTCAATATGATCTCTTTGCTATTCATTGTCTTGCTTTTTTCACCGGCTTTTCTCATCGCACGGTCGTTATCGCCGCCTCCGGCGGCGTTTGCAAATCCGACCCACCCCTAAATCCCCTCCTCAGGAGGGGACTTGGTGCCGCCATGCGGCAAGAAGCGTTGCGGACAGCCTTGCTACTTATTCGTCTTTTTCCACCAACCATTGAATGTTTTCGGGGCAAAGGGCGGCATGGCGCGGCCGGGAGCGCTCCACGGGTTGAGCCCGTTCTCAAGCACGAAGCGCGGCAGTTTCTCCGCCGCACGGGCCAGGGCGATGCCGCCGTAGAAGCGTCGCCGTCCGCCCATGACGAAATCCATGCCTTTGACCGAGAGCTTCTTCACCGGATCGGCCAGGTGCATCCCGTCCAACTGCTGCCGCCACATGTAGATCTGCTCCCCGAGGTCGATCTGCGCCGGGCAGACGTCCGAACAGGAGTAGCACAGCGAGCAGGCCGAAACGTTGCCGTGGTACAGCTTCGGCGAACGCAGCATTCCGAGGTTGATGCCCAGCGGTCCGGGGATGAAATAGGAGTAGGTATGGCCTCCCGAACGGCGGTAGACCGGGCAGGTGTTCATACAGGCCCCGCAGCGGAGGCATTTGAGCATGTTGCGGTGCGCTTCGTCGGCCAGCCATTCCGAACGGCCGTTGTCGACCAGAATGACGTGAATCCGCTTGCCCGGGGCGGGTTTGCGGTAGAGCGAGGTGTAACTCGTAATGGGCTGTCCGGTGCCCGAGCGGGCCAACAGGCGCGTGAAGACCGCCAGCGCCTCCATGTCGGGAATCACCTTCTCGATCCCCATGATGGCGATGTGCAGGTCGGCGAACGAGGTGCCCAGATCGGCGTTGCCCTCGTTGGTGCAGACGGCCAGCGCCCCCGTGGAGGCCACAGCGAAATTGACACCCGTCATCGAAACGTCGGCCCCGAGGAATTTCGGACGCAGGGCCTTGCGGGCCGCATGGGTCAGGTATGTGGGGTCGCTGTTGCCCGGCTCGGTGCCCATCTCGCGCTCGAAAAGAGCCCCGACCTCCTCGCGCCGCACGGCGATCGCCGGCAGGACGATGTGGCTGGGCGGCTGGTGCAGCAGTTGCATGATCCGCTCCCCGAGGTCGCTCTCCACGGCATCGACGCCCCGTTCGCGCAGATAAGGCGTCAGTCCGCACTCCTCCGAGAGCATCGACTTGCTTTTGATGAGGTTCGTGCCGCCGTGCTCGCGGACCAACCGCCAGACCGTCGCGTTCATCTCCGCGGCATCCTTCGCCCAGTGGACCACCATGCCGTTGGCCGTGGCGTTGCGTTCGAACTCGCAGAGGTAATGTCCCAGGCGGCTCAGGGTGTGGCGTTTGATTGCGGACGACAGCCGCCGCAGTTCCTCCCACTCGGGGACCGTCGTCATCATCCGGTCGCGCTTCTCGCGCACGGCATACAGCGCCTTGTCGTGCCAGGCCATGCGTTCGGCGTCGGCGACGAATCGTTTCGCGGCTTTGGAATGGGTGCTCATAACTTCGAATTGAGGATTTCAACGATGTGGAGGGTCTTCACCGGCAGTTGCTCGCGGTCGATGATCCCCTGCATGTGCATCAGGCACGACGAATCGGCCCCGGTGATGTACTCGGCCCCGGTGTCGATGTGCCGCCGGACTTTGGCGCGCCCCATGGCCACCGAGACGGCATTCTCCTCGACGGAGAACATCCCGCCGAAACCGCAGCACTCGTCCCGCCGCTCCGGCTCCATGACCTCGACGCCCTCGACCAGCGACAGCAGGTCGCGGAGCTTCGAACGGTAGGGAACGTTCATCTCGCTGGGCGACGAGAGGCCCATCTTGCGCACCCCGTGGCAAGAGTTGTGCAGGCTCACCTTATGGGGAAAACGGGCGTCCAACCGCGCAGGCTTCACCACGTCGTGCAGGAACTCGCAAATTTCCCAGATGCGCGCGTCGACGCACGCATGCTCCCTGTAATTATCCAGCAGACGCGGGTAACCCTCGCGCACGAAGACCACGCAACTGGCCGACGGGCCCACGACATAGTCGTATGTTTCGAACAACGCATTCATGCGTTCCGCCAGCGCTTTGGCGTCTTTTTCGAAGCCCGCATTGGCCATCGGCTGACCGCAGCAGGTCTGGTCCAGCGGGTAGTCGACCTCGCAGCCGACCTTGCGCAGCAACTCGTACGACGCCCGCCCCACCTCGGGATAGACCGCATTGATGTAACAGGGAATGAACAATCCGACTTTCATCTGTTTTAATTTTAACACCAAACTAAACCACACCAAAGATACGGATTTTTTCCGAGACTTGTGCATGGAGTGACTTTCCTTCCGCTAAATTACAAAAAAAGAGGGCCCGGTATTCCGGTCCCTCTTCATTTCCGACACATTTTTACTTAATCTCGATCTGCCGGGCGGCGGAAGCGGCTTCCGTCACCTTGCGTTTCGGAATCTCAATGGTCATCACGCCGTTCTCGACCTTGGCCGAAACCTTGTCACGCTCGATATTGTCGGGCAGCAGCAGGCTTTGCTGGAACTGCGTGTAGGAAAATTCGCGGCGCAGGTAAGTGCCCTTGCGTTCCTTGTCCTCCTCCTTGGTTTCGTTCTTCTTCTCCACCGAGATGATCAGTTCGTTATCCTCGTTGAGATGCACCCTGAAGTCCTCCTTAGTCATCCCCGGAGCGGCGACCTCGACTTTGTATTCGTCGTCGTTCTCCAGGATATTGACGGCAGGAGCCGTGGTGTTGCGGCGCTCGACGAGCCAATCGTTACCCAGAAAATCATTGAAAATGCTCGGCAGCCAGTTCTGATTACGTCTTGCAGGTACCATAGTTTTGTCCTCCTTAGAATTATTTGGTTTAACATTCGTTTCATCTTTCCCGCCCCTCAGGAGCGGATTCACCTATATACGGTCAAATCCTGTGCCACGTCCAATTGGATGAAAAAATGTCACAAATTGTCACACATGCTGAAAAATTGTCCTGACAGGACGACATTGTAATAACATTTGTTTACATTTGCAGCATGGACAAAGAATTGGTATTCCGGCAGGCGGTGCCCCACGAGGCGCCCCTCATCATGCAGATCATCCGCCAGGCACAGGCCCGGATGCACGCGGCAGGCAGCCGCCAGTGGCAGGACGGATATCCCGCCCCGGGGCATATCTCGGCGGACATCGGACGCGGACGCGGCTACGTGCTGTGCAGACCCGACACGAAGGAGTGCCACGCGATCATCGCCTACGGCGCAGTGGTATTCGACGGGGAACCGGCCTACGAAGCCCTCGAAGGCAAATGGCTCACCGACGGCCCCTACGTGCTGGTACACCGCATAGCCGTCGCCGACGGCGAACGCGGCAAAGGCGTGGCGGCGGAGTTCCTGCGCCATGTGGAGGAGATGGCCCGCGAACGGGGCATCGGTGCATTCCGCATCGACACCAACCACGACAACCACCCCATGCTGCGGCTGCTCGAACGCACGGGATTCACCCCCTGCGGAAAAGTCGTCTACCGGAGCGGCGAACGGCTGGCTTTCGAAAAAGAGATCTGAGCCCGCTGCCCACGGACAGCGCCGCCCGGAGTAAAAGTACAGTAATTATGAAAAAGCAACGAATCACCGAAAAGGATTACCTCAAAGCCCACCGCAAGGCGAGCCGCGAAGAGGAGATCGCACGGCACGGCCGGACGGCCCTGTGCCGCGCCGTCCACAAATCGAAAAAGACATACGATCGCAAACGCGAAAAGGCAGGTCTCAGAAACCTGCCTTTTTCATTTCATATCCTTGTGTCTCAGAGCTGCGCCGGCAAGACCGGTTCTTCGACGGGCCCGGGCTGTATGCCGAGCGGATCGACCGGTGCGGGACGCGCGGTGACGATGCTGTCGACGATGAATTTCGTGAATCCCCGCCAGGGCAGCGCGCCGAAATATTCGCGGTAATGCAGTTCAAGGGTCTTGCCGCCCTGCAACATCAACTCGCGGGCGAGCGCCTCGTCTTCGACCGAAAATTCGAATTCGTAGGATTGGATCGACCCGGCGCTCTTCGAGCGGATACCCGTCTGGATCAGCTTGCCTTCGTAAGTTTTGAAGACGAGCCCCTTATAAACGACATAGTTCAACTCCCCGCTCTTCACCCCCTCGCCGAAGACGAAGTAGAAACGGAAATAGAAGAACACGGCCAGTCCGACAGCGACCAGGACCGTGATGATGCCCCAATATTTTTTCATAATCTTTTCTGCTCGGCCGCACACGGCGGCAATCCTTTACAAAGGTAGCAAAAAGCACGACTGTTCCAAAACAGAATCGTATCTTTGCAGAAAACACCGGTCATGGCCTGGGAGAGGATCGACATAACGACGGAATCGGGCGAAACGGTGCGGGCGCAGGCGCCCGTGATCGTCTCGGCGAGCCGTGCCACGGACATTCCGGCATTCTACGCCGACTGGTTTTTCGACCGGCTGGAAAAAGGGTACTCCGCCTGGACGAACCCGTTCAACGGCGTGAAGTCGTATGTCTCCTACGCCCGGACGCGGCTGATCGTCTTCTGGTCGAAGAATCCCCGCCCGCTGCTGCCGCATCTGGAAAAACTGCGCGAAAAGGGCATCCGCTGCTACCTCCACTACACGCTCAACGACTACGAGACCGAAAGACTCGAACGCGGCGTTCCGCCGCTCGACGAACGGATCGAGACCTTTCTCCGGCTTTCGGAACTGTTGGGCAAAGAGCTGGTCATCTGGCGGTTCGACCCGCTGATACTGACCGAACAAACCGGCGTGGAGGAGTTGCTGCGCAAGGCGGAACGAATCGGCGACCGGCTCCGCGGGTATACCGCAAAGCTGGTTTTCAGCTTTGCGGACATCCGCATCTACCGCAGTGTGGAGAGCCGGCTGCGGAGAGACGCCCTCCCCTGCCGCGAATTCGACGGGCGGCAGATGTCCGACATGGCGGCCGGACTGGCGGAGCTGAACGAAAAGTGGGGTTATACGCTGGCCACGTGCGGCGAACGGGTCGACCTGTCGCAGTTCGGCGTCCGGCACAACAAATGCATCGACGACGAACTGATCGTCCGGCAATTCGCCGACGATCCGCTGCTGATGGATTTTCTGGGCGTAAGCCAAAAGGGGTTGTTCGGCCCGGGAACAGAGGTTCGTAAAAGCCTAAAGGACAAAGGGCAACGGGCTTTCTGCGGCTGTATCGCCAGCAAGGACATCGGCGAATACGACACCTGCCCGCACGGGTGCGCCTACTGTTACGCCAACCGCTCCGGCGGAAAGGCCGCCGAAAACTACCGTCTGCACCGGACCCGCCCCACCGCCGAAACGATCTCCGGCCAATAGGGTTCCGTCACTCCTCCCCGAAATCGAACCGGAGCTGCACGCAGCCCTCGGCAAAATCCGGAACGTTGCCCACCGTGACCCCGATCAGGCGTATCCTGTGACCGCCGAAATCGACGCCCGCCAGCAGTTCCCCGGCGACAAGACACAGCCCGTCGTGCGAATCGACCGGGCGGGACAGCGTGCGCGACCGCGTGATCTGGCGGAAATCGTCGAACTTCAATTTCAGCACCACGGTCCGTCCCCGGAACTTGTGGCGCACAAGCCGCCGCCACACCTCCTCACAAACCTGTTCCAGCTCCCCGAGCAGCACCTCGCGGTCGGCGGTGTCAGCCTCGAAGGTGGTCTCGGCACCGAGGGACTTGCGGATGCGGTTCGGGACCACCGGACGCGGGTCAATGCCCCGGGCATAGCCGTAGTAGCTGCGTCCGGCCTTCCCGAAATGCCGGACCAGTTCGAGCTCTTCCCACTGCCGCAGGTCGGCGCCGGTACGGATACCCAGCGCGTGCATCTTCTCGGCCGTGACCTCCCCGATGCCGAAAAAGCGCTCGACGGGGAGCTCCGCGACGAAAGCGTCGATCCGGTCGGGCGGGATGACGAACAGTCCGTCGGGCTTCCGGTAGTCCGAGGCGATTTTCGCCAGCATCTTGTTCACGGAAATGCCCGCCGAAGCGGTGAGCCCGGTCTCGGCACGGATGCGGGCTTTGATCTCCCGGGCCACGAGCGTCGCCGAGCGGACATGCGAAACGTCGAGGAAAGCCTCGTCCAGCGAGAGCGGCTCGACGAGATCGGTATAGTCGTGAAAAATGTCGCGTATCTGCTGAGAAACGGCCTTGTAGACGTCGAAGCGGGCCGGAACGAAGATCAGAGCCGGACAGAGGCGCCTGGCCAGCACCGAGGAGATCGCCGAACGGACACCGAACGGGCGGGCTTCATAACTGGCCGTGGCCACGACGCCGCGCGGTCCGTCATAGCCCACAGCGATGGGCCGCCCCCGGAGTTCGGGACGGTCGCGCTGTTCGATGGATGCGTAGAAAGCATCCATGTCGACATGTATGATCTTGTTCTGCACCCGGACAAAAATACAAAAATAATGCGGTGAATTTTACCGGAAAGACAGATACAAAAAAATCCCTGAATTTTCCATTCAGGGATTCGTGCTAATTCACATTTCGTGGTACCACCAGTTTTAATCAGCGGTTCCGCTTCTTTCGTCATTTACCTGAAAAAAAGTTGTAAATGCCTGACGTTCAAATTAGGCGTTTGGAACTTTCATTTCTTTTTTATATATTCAAATCAATCGGGAACGGTAAAATTGTTTTACCTATGTTTTACCCCCTCATCCCGCAGAAATCCCACAAAAAATAATATAACCAATTAAATTCATCGACGTATGAAAATTACTGCGAGCGCCGTATTACGGCAAGACAAAGTGAACGCGCACAATGAAGCGCCGGTCTGCATCCGAATTACCGCAGACAGAAAAACAACTTACAAAACTCTATTCCGCATACCGATTACAGATTGGGATGCAAAAAGCAAAGAAGTCAGAAAAACAGCGACAAATGCAGGTGTCTTAAATCTCAAATTAAAAACAGCATTGGCTGAATATACCAAAACAGCCTACATGTGCGACGTGGAAAATGCAGACGCCGGAATTACGGCAATCCGGGATAAAATACACCAAAGTTGCTCACTGGATTTATTTCAGTATGCCGAAACATATGTACAACGGCTTGCAGAAGTCGGAAAGTTCGCGCACCATGCGAAAGTAAGTTCGACAATGGAACGGTTCCAAAAATTTACAGGCCGAACTACATTCCCGGTAAATGCACTTACGGAAAAAACATTGAAAGACTATGAATATCACTTAGCTACCGTTCGTAAGAATAAACCGAATACGATTACGGCAAACATGAAAATCATAGGAAAACTCGTGAATGATCTTTACAAAGAGTACCGTTTGGACAATACACTCAATCCGTTCACCTATTATAAAAAACGTTATGTACCCGTAGAACGGGTGTTTTTGGACGAAACCGAAGTCGCGGCAATAGAAAACTTAAAAATAAGACCGACAAATTATCTGTATGACATACGGAACATATTTTTATTTGAAATCTATACCGGATTACGCATCTCGGATATTCTTACGTTGAAATGGAAAAATTTTGACGGGAAACGTCTTCATAAAACCATCAAGAAAACCAAAAAAACAATTCATCTGCCGCTACAAGACAAAGCGATTGAGTTGATCGAGATACGGAAACGGTGTGTCTTACGGCGATTCGAAATAAATCCCGAAGATTATATTTTCCCTTATCTCGAATACGATTACGAACAAGTCCCGGCAAAAACAATATTCACAGCCATTTCAACAACGACAGCCCGCATAAACAAGGCATTGAAAAGAATCAAAGAAAAAGCCCAAATCGAAAAATCGTTTTCCACGCATACCGGACGGCATACATTTTCCGCAATTTTCCTATTGAAATGCAATGGAAATTACTATGCCTTAAAAGAATTTCTCGGACACGGCGATATGAAAACCACGCAAACTTATGCGCACATGCTCGACAAATCAAAAGACGATATTATCGAACAGTTAAACACTCCCACAAGCCATGAGGTTAGATGTTGATATTAAATCCGGATTTTTCACTTCGAGAGAAGTAGCAGACGGTTTGGGCATCAGCCTACGAACCTTAAAAAATTACAGAGACGAAGGGCGCATACAATATCACAAGTTCAGCCCACGTAGAATCGGCTATGCCAAACAGCATATTTGGGCGTTCCTGCAAACGACGCATTGCTCGTTTTACATGAAAGAACGCGCAAAAAAATTGTTGCAGGAAAGCATCGTCAAATATAACTCATCGGACTAAAATAAATCGTTCGGAACCAAGAAAATTACAAACCAAAGAGGTTGCATTAAGTCAACCTCTTTTTTGTATTTTATAAGGACCAAATTTTCGGGCTTTCAAAAGGCTATTTTACAAAGCCTGCAAAAAGACGTTTAATTTATTCATGTATAGCGCATTATAGCGTTTTATTGAAATCAGGTTAACCGTAGCAACCAGTAGAAAAAGGGGTAAAAAGGCGGTTGTGTTTCAGTGCGCATTTGAAATCAAATTTGCAGATACAGCTAATTTGAAACAGATCGCGGCAAGTAATTTAATGTGTGTATTTATCAATACGAAATGCATATATATACAAAGATTGTATAAATCCGTGTCAACCTAATTCGCAGGTAAGGGGTATGCAGGTAGCACTGCGAGCGGATGCGAATTACAGACCCCACCCCTTAAATTGGAATAAATTTCAAAATAGGTACGGGTAGTCTGTATAGATAAGACCGGATTTTTGGAAATCCAGCCATTGCATTTTTTTCTTGCACTCCCGCAGAAAATTTCTAACTTTGTTTTCAGAACCAATTAAAATTACAATAAGTAGGGAAATTTAAGCAACTGACATATTAAGATAAAGCGTTAGCTTTCATTCTTGCTGTTGAAACTTCGACAATTTCAAACAATCTAACAAGAGTAAGGCGTAAACGCTCACGTTTCACGACGTGGGCTTTACTCTATTTGTTAGATTAGGTAGTCGAAGACCTCAACAGCAAATAACAGTTTAGTCCACGTTTTTTATGCCTACACCCGAACAATTCCATGAACTTACAGCGAAGCTGAAAATCCTTGTCGAAAAAGACAAGGAACAGCGAATTCTTGCGGAGGCATCATTGGTAAACAGCCAACTCGACGCCCTCGCAAAAATCAAAGCACTCTACCCGCATGAGGTTGACAAGAATTACAACAGATATGTTGCACCCTTTTTAGATCGCTATGCTTTTCTGAAACGGCCGTCATGCTTAGCTATTATTAAAAAGCATGCTTACGAGCCTGCGCATACATTATATCTCGCTCATCTGTTCGAATCCAACAAGGCTATTTTATCGGCATTAATAAAATCTGCGGAATGTTTATCCGGCAAAGACGAATTGTTGCAACACATTCAGGCCAGTGAAACGTATCAGGTGAAAGCCGAGGAGCAGATCAAAGACTGCGGAAAAATTACGGGCCGGATTCCCGATCTGACAATTACGGATGAACGGAACCGGTGGGTGTTAATTATCGAGAATAAAATCGAAAGCCGCTTTTCGGACGGGCGTATCGGGAAAAATCAAATCGACGATTATCGGATTTATGCAGAACGGACATTCCCTGCATACGACAGGTATTATTTGACCGTCAGCTATTCGGACTGCAACCGAAAAGATGCATTGGATAACCAGTGGGGCTATTGCGATTACTGTTCCGTATTTAACGCGATCATCCAGTGCGAGCCATTGGATCGTATTGCAGAAGATTATTTATCGGCTTTGATGCAGTTGTTATGCAACGGGCCGCACAAGCGGATACAAAAGCCGGATACGGAACAAATACCCCGACAATTAGTTAGCATATATCAGTTTTACACGAACGTAATCACCCAATTAAAAAATATCGCCTTATGAACAAATTAACACAATTAACCAATGAATGTCTGGCAAATATGCCGATGCTTGCCGACGCTATTTGCCACACGACGATTGCTATAGGAGAAATATTCGGATCGTATTATAACAAGGTTCAAGATCGGGTTCAACAATTTTTGAACGACAAGCCGGAATTGAAATATGAAATTGACGAACGGAATTCCGAGCAACTCTCAATCACCTTCTTCCCGTATATAAAGGTAAAAGGCAGGAAACAAATGCCTCAGTTGCATAACGTGGTCAATATCTATTCCGTCTTAATATTTTACAATCAATTCCGGCGAAAGACTGTTAATGCATTTTATGTGGAATTTGGCTATGCGATGTCCGGCAACAAAGAAAATATCATTTACTTCAATTTAACTGTTGGAGAAATGAATCCCGATATATCCGTGTTCAACAAAATCACAACGAATATCGAAAAGGAGCTGATAGAAAAATGGGATATTCAAATCGAAGATAAATTTATCGAACTGCATATCGTTCCCGATCAAAATTTAACCGAGGAAACGATAGAGAACTGTTTCAATGATTTCATGGCACACATCTTAAATCCACTATTAACCGATCTAAATTAGAAACCCTATGAAAAGATTTATTCTTATCCTCGTTGCGCTCTTGGTAGTAGCTACCGGATTCGCACAACCCAAGAAAGTCAATCTCGACATTAAGGCACTGAAAGAACTTGTCGGTGTCGCTACCTATGAAAAGGTTGACAGTCTGCTCGGATTCCAAACTACCCTTGAAAGCGGTGAAAAAGTTTTTCAGGGTCTCAACGAATACGAGAAAATGCTTTTAGCGTATCGTTGCCGGTTCAACGAGAAAAACATCCTGCAAAGTGTAGAGTTTGTTTCCCGGTCATTCTTCGGCTACCACATGGATTTAGTTATGACCTATAAGATTAAACCCAAGTGGGAACGGTACAATTCCGAAAACATGCCGACATTAGCCAGATTTGAATGGGAAGGTCGGAAAATTGTCATTGATTTCGATGCGCAAACAATTATAGTATATAAGCCAAAATCCGATGCCCGCTAAAAAATTAGAGGGCTAACAATTCGGCCTAACATTTTCGATATATATAAAGGCGATCTTTCGGGATCGCTTTTATTGTTACTTTTCCAATGTTCTGTAATTACAGTTATCGAACATCAAATAAGCTTTATTCAAATTTTCTTTTTATATTTGTGATATATACTATTACCATGAAATTTGAAAAAGGAACAACTAGCCGAGCCCGATTGCTTACAAATGATTGGATTAAGTCTACTTTACCAGACTTATTTGACTTTATTAAGTTAGGCCTTCCAGAGTATGATGATAGACTCGAACTTTGGCGTGTATCTTTGAATACAAAGAATTCTAAACAAACTATTATCGGAGAAATAAAATTAGATAAGGCAGTAACTAAAATTGTAGACTGGACAAAAAAAGACCTTATTATTAAACGTTTGAATAAAAGCAGATTAGATAAAAATAAAGATGTGAAAAAAGCAAAAAACACATCCTTAATTTATCCGGCACCAATTCCTAATAAAATTATTTTAGGAGATTGTATTCAAGTTCTAGATGATTTTCCTCCCGATACAGCTCAATTAATAATAACATCACCTCCTTATTATAATGCTAAACCCGAATATTCTGAGTATATTGATTACCAAGAATATTTAGATTTTTTGCGACGTGTTATAGTTCGGTGCCATAATATACTTTCTGAAGGTCGTTTTTTTGTTATTAATGTTTCTCCAGTTTTGATTAAACGAGTATCAAGAAATTCTGCTAGCAAAAGAATTCCTATACCATTTGATATTCACAAAATTTTAGATTCAGTTGGATTTGATTTTATTGACGATATAATGTGGGTAAAACCTGAAGGGGCTGGGTGGAATTTGGGACGAGGTCGACGTTTTGCTGCGGATAGACAGCCCTTACAATATAAGCCAGTACCTGTTACTGAATATATTTTAGTTTATAGAAAGAGAACAGATAAACTTATTGATTGGAATATTCGAAATCATTATAATCAAGAGTTAGTCAAGGAATCTAAAATAGTCGGGGATTATGATAAAACAAATTTATGGTATATCCACCCAAGCCACAATAAGTATCATCCGGCTACATTTCCTGATGAATTAGTAAGTCGGGTTATTAGATATTATTCGTTTGAAGATGATTTGGTATTAGATCCATTTGGTGGATCAGGAACTGTAGCAAGAGTTGCGCTTCAAATGAAAAGGAGATTTTTATTAGTCGAAAAAGAACCTGAATATTTTCAATTAATGAAAAAAACTCTATCTCCTCTTTTTTCTCCTGACTTACGAGTCGATTTTGATATTTTTGAAAATGACAAAATTTAACTATTAAAATATGAATTATAATATAGAGCAATATCGACAGTGGTTAACAGAAAATATAACTTTAACAGATGCATATTCTCCGGCATCTCTAAGAATGTTAACATATCACCTTTTAAGAGGGCAAAATTATCGTTTGGTTACAGAGAAGAACACAAAAGACAAATTATTATTAACTTATGTGTGGTTATCTGATATCGTTAATGACGCTAAAAACGAATATGGCGAAAATTGGCAAACTGAATTAGTTAGTGATTTATTCTCAATTAGGAGTAGAACACCAGAACAAAAGAATTTACTTTATTGGCTTATTGGTTTAACCGCAAAAACATCTGTGAATTTAGGTGTATCCACTAGGGATATACCATCTGTGATGACGGATTTATTGGCTCATGTAAAATCTTTATTTGATCAAATTGGACGACAGAATCAAATTGATGATACTTGGTTATTATTAATGGCGGGATCTGCGACTTTAAATATTCGGGGATCTGAAAAATCGAAAATTGGCAAAGTATTAGAGAAGGTTATGATTCGTTCAATTTTATCAATTCTTGGGTTAGTAGAAAATGTTAATTTTTGGATTAATATAGACCGTGATTTAGAGGTTGATCGAGAGGCTGATGCTGAAATAGCCACAAATAGGGGGCGAATTAGGGTCGAAGTTGGATTGATATCATCTGGTAATCAAGAAGTAACTGAAGATAAAATTTCTCGGGTTGGTCGTAATGGTATCATATTATTTGATAAAGTTGGACAACGAACGCGTATATATCAAACGGCAGAACGTCATGCTGTAAAACTTGTTCAAATTAGGAATAATCAGCCTTTAGTCGAGATATATCGCCATATTAGACCTCTAGTTGAACAAAATATTAATTTAATTGAACCCCCTACATTGGAGCAAGATATTTGGCAAAAAATATCAGAACTTCCAGATCAAGTGTTTTCTATAGAGGGGTTGCATTAGTTTTTCGTCAGCCACATCATCTCCCACGCTGTGGCTTGAATAAAATCGACATCCTTGCGGTAGCCTGCGAGGATGTCTGCTTTTGTACGATGCAGGAAATCGTCGATATTCGCACGTTTCGTGCGCATGGTGCTACAACTTCCGAAGTAAACGATCCGATGCGCTAAAAACCCCTCCAAAACGTTCGCAATTTCGCGTAACGTCACGAGGTCCCGCCCGATCTGTATTTTATTCGGTCTGCCGTGAAAGGCAATGTATAAAATCATATAATTCCGGTAACGCTCGAACGTGTATTGCCGCAGATATTCGAAAAACTCTTCCCGCGTGTTGCACTTGCGGTAAATGTATTTTATCCCTGCGGCATCCCGCAATATGTCGAGCATCGGACGCACGCTTTGCCTGCACCGCGGGTTCGTCCTCCAATTTCCCTCCAAACAATAGATATTCCGGGGTGATTGCTTCTTCATATCCGTATCTCGTTAAAGACTTCGTAAAACCGGGGTAAATCCTGCTCGCGGATAATCTCGTCGTTGTAAACTTCGAGCATCTGAATACTCCGGTGACGGCTGTATTTCGACACCATCAATAATTCCCCTTTATAGGATTTGATTAATTTGGTAATAAAGAAATGACGGAAGCCGTGCGTGCTTCCGTCGATCTCCAACTCTGCGAATACCCGTTTTATGATCTCCCGGACCGATTTGGTCGTAAGCCTTTCGCCCCGGCAATGGTTGCTGCCACTGCGGAACAGTGCGCCGCTTCGGAATCGGTAACAGTTGAGATATTCCCGCAGTACCCGGACCGTTGAGGGGTGCAAATGAATCGGCTCTTTATCGTCCCGGCCTTTGCCGCGGATAAATGCGGTCTTGTTCCGCAGGTCAATATCCGCGACATCCAACCGGACGGCCTCGATCTGCCGAAGCCCTTGAAACAAAAAGAGAGCGACAAGCGCTCTCAATCTCAAATTTTGCGGGGTAGACGGTAAGTCGGAACAATACCGTTGTAACTTTCCGATGTCGGCATCCTGCAAGCCCTCTTTACGGTGCAGCCGGCTCTGCGTGAATCCGCGAATATGATCCGTGATTTTCTGCGGAATCAAATTCAACCGATGCAACCCGTCCAAAAAGATTTTCGCCGCAATCAGGTATTTGTTTTTGGTCGATACGCTGAATGTGTCGATACTGGCTAAATACCGTTTATAATCCAAATAAGAATTGCGGTTGATGCCGTGTGTTTCCGCATACCGAATAAAATGCGTGATCCGCCCCCGGTATTCGTTGCGTGTTGCATCCGTGACATCCAGTGCGCCGAATACCTCGTTTTTCAGTAATTCCAACCGATTTGACCGAATAATCTCGTTTGTCATGTAGTTTTTAGTGATTTGTTACCGTAAAACTACAAAATAAATTCTATATTTGCAAATGCAAGTATTTGATTAATAGGTATTTAGAAACAATCAACTGTTTTACCTATGTTTTACCTCAGACAAAGAAAAAACGTTGTAAGTTATTCACCTACAACGTTCTATTTAATCTTAAAAGTGGTACCACCAGGAATCGAACCGGGGACACAAGGATTTTCAGTCCTTTGCTCTACCAACTGAGCTATGGCACCATCCCGATAAACGAAACGTTTCGTATTATCGTGGTGCAAAGGTAAGCAAAAATTTTAATTCTGCAAATGCCTCGGGATATTTTGTCGATTTTTTATGCCTCCCTGCATGGCAAAATCCCCCATTCCGGCTGCTGGCACGCCAAAAAATGCCGGTTCCCGCGGGAACCGGCATTTGAAAATCCGTCGTCCGAACAAACACTACCGGCTCGGCAGCGTGCTGCTCCAACCCTCGTTCTGGGCAACGCCGAAGCCCGAGGTAATCTCGTCATTCGGAATAGGATAAACCAAATCCGAAATCTTATAGTTGGTATAAGTGAACGAAATATTGGGAGCTCCGGTCGCATATACCTGAGCCTGCACATCCCAGCGGCGCAGGTCGTACAACCGCAGTCCTTCCTGGAACAATTCGCGGGCGCGCTCATCCTTAATGAACGTCATAAGGTCCGCCTTGGTCGACGGCAGGTCGCTTACCGAAGCAATCGCCGAATTGCGCTTCGCCACGGTCAGCAGGGCGTTCTGGGCATCGGAAACCGATCCGGTGGAGCTCTGCGCATTGGCCTCGGCGATAATCAGGAACATCTCGGGAGCATTGACGATGTAGCAGGTACCGTACGTATTGTTGCCCGACGAGAAGTGAGCGAATTTACCGCCGTTGAACTCCGGCGAGTTGGCCGTTCCCGAAAGAACCCAAACGCTGGTGCGGCAGTCCGTACCCTCGTAAATCGACTGTAACCACGGGCTGGGGCTGTAATCGTAGGTCGACCAGATCGTACCGCACGACTGGGCCTGCCAGTTCTGCGACGAGTTGATCGCCAGTGCGAACATGCTCTCGGTGTTCGAGGCACCGCCGTTGTAAAGTGCCTTGTAGGTATCCTTGCCATAGGTCAGCGTCGTGATACCCTTTGCGTCGAGCGCATTCTGGGCCTCGGCGGCGGCATCGTCCCACTCCTCCATATAGAGGTAGGTACGCGCCAGGAGTCCGTGAACGGCCGCTTCACCGAAATAGAAAAGATCACCCCGGTCGCCGCCGGCCGCCGTGAAGTGCGTGAGAGCATCCTTCAGGTCGTTGACAATGGCCGTATAGCTTTGGCCGACCGTCGAACGCTCGACTTTCTCCAGGGGTTTGATCGGCTTATCGACCAGCACGATGCCGGGCTTCGACGAGAAGTCGGTGCCGTTCACTTTGACCTGGTGCGCAAAGATGTTGACCAGCACCAGCTGGGCATATCCGCGCAGGGCGTAGGCTTCGGCCTTGCAGAGGTCCAACTGCGCCTTTTCGTCCTCCGTGCTGTCGGCATAGAGTGCGTCGACGGCCTCGATCAGGCGGGCGGCGTTGTCGATCACCTTGTAGCCGTAATTCCAGATCCAGTAGAGATAAGTGTCGGTATCGACGACCGTATAGGCGTAAATATCGTTGAAATGCTGAGTCCCCTTGTTCCAATAGGCCAGGTCGGTGGGAATATCGCCGATCGTCGTGGCATAGTTGCCGGCGAAATAGTAGCGGTACAACTGGTAATAGGCGCCGTTGAGTGCCGTGGAGATGTTGTCGACCGAATTGAGGGCCGTTTCCTGGTCGATTCCTTTGTAATAGTCGGTTTCGAGGAAACTGTTCCCGCAGCCCGCAACCCCTCCGGTCAACACCGTCAGTGCAAATGCTTTCAATATCAGTTTTTTCATAATCGTTCGTTTCTTAAAGTTATCACACTGCATACGTTAGAAAGTAAGCTGAATACCTCCCGTAAAGGTGCGGTTGGCAGGCGACTGCCAGGCCATAATGCCCGAAGTAAACGTTTCGGGAGTGTAGCCCACGAAATCGTCGGCCATGACCGTATAAACGTTGTCGAGCGACACGTAGACACGCAACTTCTGAATGAAAGCCTTTTTGGTCCACTTCGCGGGCAGCGTATAGCCCAGCGTGATATTTCCGATTTTCAGATAGTTGCCGCTGTACAGGAAGCGCGAGGAGTCTTTCGTCGCATTGTACGGGTCACCGGGGATATACTGCGGATGCTTGGCGCCCTTGTTGTCCTCGGTCCATGAATCAACGGCCACTTCGCGGAGCGGCGACATCAGCGACATGCCGTAACCGGTGAACGGAGCTCCGTAATTGTAGACCTTGCCGCCCAGACGGTAGGTGAAGTCAATGTTGAAATCGAGGCCCTTCCAGTTGACGCTGGTTCCGAAACCTCCCAGCACCTTCGGATCGGCAGAACCCACGTAACGCTTGGCGGCCGCATTGTAGTCGCCGGTGGTTTCGTCGCCCGACTCGTTGAGGTACCACAGCGGTTTACCGGTATCGTAGTCCACACCTGCATACTCTTTCATGTAGAACTGGCGGTAGGGACGCCCCTCCTCGATAATCTGGAAATCCGTTTCGATCGGATCGTCCGTGGCGAGCTTTACGACACGATTCTGGTTGTAGGTGACGTTGGCATAGGCGTTCCAGCGGAAATCGCGCTTCTGCATCACCGCAGCGTTGACCGAGAATTCGATACCGCGGTTGCGGATCGTACCGATGTTCTGCATCATCGTCGTAGTGCCGGAGGTCATCGACAGGGGCACTTCGTAGAGCGCTTCGCTGGTCTCCTCGTTGTAGTAATCGAAGGTCAGGTGTATGCGGTTAATGAACGAGAGGTCGAAGCCCACGTCGAACTTCTTGGCGACCTCCCACGTCAGCTTTTGGTTCGAGACGCCCGAGGGAATCATACCCGGAGTGCTGTTGTAGTTGTAGCCGGCCACATAGAAACTGCGGGCCTGGTACCAACTGATGTCCTGGTTACCCACCGTACCGTAGGAGAGACGCAGCGCGGCGTTGGTCACGATCTCGTTGTCTTTGAGGAACTCCTCGCCCGTGATGCGCCACTTGGCACCCACCGACCAGAAATTACCCCAGCGGTTGTCGGAACCGAACACCGACGAACCGTCGCGGCGGAACGAACCCGACACGTAGTACTTGTCGTCGTAAGCGTAGTGTGCGTCCACGAAGTAGGAAGCCAGCGTCGCCTCGGACTTGTAGTAGGCCGAATCGTTCCACGAACCGGCCGTCGACAGGTCGCGCATACCTTCGCCCGCAAAGGGGAAATCGGTCCCTTCGAGCACCGAATAGTTATAGAACTTGCGCTGCATCTCCTGACCGAGCATCAGGTTCACGGCGTGCTTTTCGTTGAACGTATAGTTCCAGCCCAGCACGTTGGTCCAGGTGATAACGCTCGTCTTCGAGGTAAAATCGGTCCCCAGACCATTCGAATCAACGCCGTTCGGATCGTACAGAGCGCTGTAATAGGTGTAGATATTCTGGTCGGTGATATTCACGCCGAGGGTGGTCTTGGCATAGATACCCTTGCCGAAATCGACCTGCAAATAGGGATTGGCATTGACCGTCTGAACCTTAGTGCGGTACAGACTGCCCGTCTTGGAATCCACGACCGCCAACGGGTGAGGATAGTTTCCTTCCAAGTAATCGCCATTCTCGTCATAGAAGGGGTCCAGCGCCGTCCGGCCGGATATGGCCAGCGTAACCGGGCTGTTCATCGAACCGGCCGTGGACTGCGAAAATCCATTCTGAATCGAATAGGAATACGACGAATTGACGCCCAAAGTGAGGAACTTGAATTTGCTGTCGAGGTTCACACGGCCCGAAAAACGCTCCAAGTCGGAACCGATCACCAGGCCGTCGGTATTCAGGTACCCCATGCTGGCGTAGTAGCCCGTCTGTCCGACACGGCCCGACGCGCTCAGGTTGTAATCCTGATAATAACCGTGACGCGTGATGGCGTCGATCCAGTCGTAGGACGACTTGCCGTCCCAGCCATAATCTGCCGCGATATAATCGTCCCAGTTATCGAAGGGAACCCCGAGATCGGAAGGTTTCATGCCGGGATAGGCGGCGCTGTATCCCCCGGCGAAGAGTTTTGCGGTCTCCTGCGCATTGGCCAGCTCCATGTTGTTGTTGGCCATCGAGACGAAGCCCTGCTTGATGTCGACGTTGAGGTTGAAATTGCCCTGCGCACCCTTCTTCGTCGTGATGACGATCACGCCGTTTGCAGCGCGCGAACCGTAAATGGCCGTTGCGGCAGCGTCTTTCAGCACGGTAACGCTCTCGATGTCGGCGGGATTGACCGAAGCCATCGGGTCGAACCAGATATTGCCAGAGCTGTCGAAATTATCCTCGATGTCAGAGTTAACCGGCATGCCGTCGATCACGTAGAGAGGCTGGGTGCCCGAACTGAGCGATCCGCGGCCGCGCACGTAAACCGAACCCCAGACACCCGGCGAACTGGTCGAGTTGTTCATCTGGAGCCCCGGCACGGAGCCTTCGAGCGATTTGACGAAGTTGGCATCAGTCCGCTTGGCGAGAACATCGTCGCCGACGATGGACGCGGCACCGGTGAACGAAGCCTTGCGCTGCACACCGTAACCGGTTACCACGACGTCATCGATCGCGTGCGCGTCTTCGACCAGCGTAACATTCACGGTCGTCTTGCCGGAAATGGCAACCGATTGGGTTTCAAAGCCGATGAAAGAGATCACCAACGTTCCGTTTGCCGGAGCGGAGATGGAGAAACGGCCGTCGGCCGCAGAAGTCGTACCGGTCGACGTTCCGTCGATCATGATGGTTGCGCCGGCAACAGGCTTTCCCTGCGCATCGGCAACCTTACCGGTAACCTGCCGATTCTGGGCAAAACCATATGCACAGAGTCCCAGGACGGCAATTAACGTCAGTAGAATTTTTCTTACCATAAGCGTTAATTAATTAGTTTTTTAAAATAAAAAACAAGCAGCAGCAGTAATCAGGAATAAACG
>NZ_FNRI01000008.1 GCF_900107675.1 Alistipes timonensis JC136 | reverse complement strand
ATTCCCTACTCCATTCCGCAGCTCGACAACGGTACGACCGAATACGTCCGACACCCGGGCGACCTCGTCTCAGACGGACGCACGCATGTCAATATCGAGAGTCTTCAGTCCGGACTCGGCTGCGTGAACAGCTGGGGACGGCTGCCATTACCCGAATACCGGATGCCGTACAAGGACTATGAGTTCAGGTTCCTGCTGAAACCCGTAACCGGAGGCAGGTAAAAAATCGCCGGACCATCCGGAATAAACACATCGGCGGGAGTTACGTTCTCAAAACGCAACTCCCGCCGATTATTCGTGGGTTGTGAAGCTAAAAATGTATCCTCTGTAAGCCTCTGGTTGTTCTTTTATGGTTTAGTGGCTTTATTTTTATGCGGTTGTGAAATAGATACTTTGTTAAAACAGTTATTCTGGAGTTTTCTTACAGGTTGTACGATAATTTATTCTGTTTTGGGGTGGATTATTAGTGCCAATCGAAAGAACTTTTGGGTAGACTTTTCATCTTTAGGACATGCAATAATATAAGTATTTTTGTTGTACTTATACTTTTGGAAAGGTTGACGGACATTGAGTATTATTGGAATCTTGTTTTATGCTGTATAAAAGTCATGGAATAAAGCAAGGGTTGTAAGAATGGAAATAGAGGAATCTTCTGAGAAAATACAGACAAAATGCGTCGCTTTACAAAAAGACATGGATAAACTCATAAATGTTAATGAGGTTTTGCGCAATTAGAAGTTGAATCATCAGAGTAAGAGCGTGCCAAAACCAATAGAGACATTTTGTAATCTTCAAACCTTTTCCCTGTATTTATCCATACCAAAGGAGGAAATTATCTTTGGGTGTGAATATCATTAAATACCGTTGTGCCGGTCGATAGTCGGGGACTATTTCGATGCGAAATCCGCGCATACAGCGAAATTCCGGCGGAACGGAGAGCGCCAGGTCGGGAAAAATCGGGGAAAAGTCGTTTTTCGGCTGTTCAGGGGCTTTGCAAATCTATATAACATTCGGGGGTTTTAAGATGTAATGCGTTTTATATTAGGATATTGTCGGTGGTTTGGGTCTATATTTTTGAAGCGGGGTATTTCCCCCCCCCGGGGAAATGGGTAATTTTGCCTCATCCCCTCATAGGAAGATTTCGATTCGTAATTTTTTTAATATACACCTAAACCTAATTATCCATGAAGAGAACCTTTTTACGCCTGTTGCTTTTATCGGGCTGTGTGTGTCTGCTTCCCTCCTGCATCGAGGACAAGGCGGAAGATGCCGCACACCGGCTCGTTGTGAGCAAGGTCGAGGTGGAGCTGATCCAGACCGGGATGCTGAATACCGGTTCGAAAGCCTCGCTCGACGTACTTGCAAACCGGGGGTATGCCATCACGTCCGACGCCGAATGGCTCGATGTCGACAAACCGACCGGAAAAGGCCGCGTTTCCGTGACGCTCGAAGCGAAGCCCAATGAAACCACCGGCGAACGTACCGGACACCTCACCGTTACGAGCGGAAAACTCTCCGAGCGGGTCACTGTGACGCAGACGCTCGATCCCGATCCCGACGACGGGAATCCTGTGGGATACACCTACTATGACGAAAACTTCGACTGGATTGCCGTATACGGCGGTGCCGACTGCGTAGGCGTCGGTTCGCAGGATAATGCGAAAAACATCTATTCCACCGGCGACGCACTGCAAAAGTTCGGCGAAGCCGGGCTCGAAGATTACAATCCGGTCGGCAGGACGATGTACGCCTGTGCCGGATATTTCAAGATGGGGGCGACGGACAAGCAGACCGGAATCATTCTGCCGGCGCTGAAGATCGGCCGCAAGAAAGCCTCCAATGTCGAACTTACGTTCGATGCCTGCCCGAATATCGGCGGAACCGGCAAGGTCGATGCGGTGACCGTTACGGTCGAGATCGTCGAGGGGCCGGGCACGGTCAACGGCAACTCCGACCGTGAGAGCGAGGGTATGAAACCCGACCAGGCCTGGAAATGGACGCCGATGAGCGTGAAACTCTATGGTGTGACCGCTGCGACCCGTATTGCCATCCGTTCGACGCAGCAGGGAGAGCGCGGGGTGACTGCCGGCGAAAAAGGTTATTTCCGCTGGTATCTCGACAACGTGAAGATCGTGAAAGCTCCGCGCAATTAACCCTAATCAATTCAAAATCAGAATTACAATGGATTTCAAGTATATGATAATCAGGGCGTCGTCCCTCCTGTTGCTGCTGTCGGGTTCTCTCTTCACGGCCTGCGACGACGACGATCCCGATGCGTTTATCTCGGTTTCCAAGCAGGAGATCGAAGTGGAATACAACGGTTTGACGGCCAACGGCGAGACGGTCAATTTCGACCTCGGGTCCAACCATGCGTGGCGGGCGACCTACGTCGAGGAGTGGATACATCCGACCCATACCGAGGGGGATCGCGGACGTACGCGCATCTTCCTTGCGATCGACGAAAACAACACGGGTAAAGACCGTGAAGGCTATGTCATATTCGAGGGCGACGGTTCGCGGCGAACGGTCGCTGTCATCCAGAAACTCAAAGTCGATGCCCTGATGGTTTCCCCGGGCAAGCTTACCGTCGTCAAATCCGGCCTGCTGGAGACGGGGGCAAAGGCTTCGGTCTATATCTCCGCGAATAGCGACTGGACGATCGAGGTCGCCGGGGACAGCGGTTGGATTACCCCTTCGAAAACCTCGGGCAAAGCCGGCGAAGAGGACGTAGAGCTGACGATCACCCAGAATACGACCGGCGCCGTGCGTACCGGTACATTCGTCGTGATCGCCGGTTCGAAGCGTGCGACCGTCACCGTGACTCAGAACCTCGAGGGGCTGAAAGTTTCCGCAACGTCGTTCAGGGTCAATAAGTTCGGCTTTGCCGACGAGGAGCGCACGCCGCTGACGTTCACGGTCACTGCCGCCGAGGCATGGACCTCGACCGCCGACGGCTGGCTGACGCTCAGCCCGGCTTCGGGCGATGCGGGCGAAACCGAGGTGACGCTCACGGTCGGAGAGAACGGTACGGGGGCTCTCCGCAGCGGAGAAGTGAAGATCGTCACTGCGCAGACCGGACTCGAAGAGACCGTAAGTGTCAGCCAGAACGCCAAGGACAATCTGTTCGAGGACGACGGCCAGCAGGTCGGGCATGTCTATTATAACGAGCCGTTCGACTGGTGCAAGCCGTTCAACAAAGACGACCAGGTAGGCAGCGACGGAGTTAAAACCAGCACCCTGCCCATTTACGGCACGACTGAGGATCGGAAAGAGGGCAACGCTGCGTTCGTGAAATCGGGACTTAAGGATTATAATCCGGATGGAGAATGCATGTACCTGGCCTCCGATTACCTGAAAATGGGACGGGGCGGTAACCAGACCGGAGTGATCCTGCCGGCTCTCGATGCCGTGGCAGAGGGTTATTGCACAGACGTGGAACTTACGTTCGAGATTTGTCCCAATATCGGTGGCAGCAAGATCCCCGACGAGGTTACCGTTTCCGTCGAGATCGTCGAGGGACCGGGTACCATCGGCGGTGAGGCGAAGCTGAGCGACCCGATAACTCCCGAGGGTAAATATGTGTGGACGCCCGTGAGCATGAAACTCTACGGCATTACGGCCGACACCCGGATTGTTATCCGTTCGACCCAGCAGGGACAAAACGGCTACTTCCGCTGGTTCCTCGACGACATCAAAATGACGAAGATCGCAGCCGAATAGTCCTGCGGTGTCAAATCAATGAAAAACAAGAAGACAGATATGAAAAACAGATTTGCAGATACGGGAAAATCCTATGCAGGGTATTTTCTGCGTTTCGTGTTCTGCCTGGTGCTGACGGCGGCCGCGTCGCTGGCGCAGGCTCAGAACCGCAACCAGGTGAGCGGCAAGGTGACCGATAAGGCCGGAGAACCGCTCATCGGCGCTACGGTCGTAGTCGTCGGCACGACGACGGGCACGACGACGGGCACTGACGGGCGTTTTACGATCGGGGTTCCCGCCGGAGGCGAACTGAAATTCTCCTATATCGGCTATGTGGAACAGACCGTCAAGGTCGGTGCGCAGTCGGTGCTCGACGTCGTTCTGGAAGACGACAGCCAGATGTTGAAAGACGTCGTCGTGATCGGTTACGGTACGATGGAGAAGAGATCGGTGACTTCGTCCATCTCCTCGATCAAGGGCGACGACCTGGTGGCCGGTATGGGCGGCTCGACCATCGCCACGGCGCTTCAGGGCAAGATTCCCGGCCTGACCATTTCGGGCAGCGCCAGCCCTAACAGCAGCAATGACTTTCAGCTGCGCGGCGTGGCCTCGGTCAACGCCAGCAAAGGTCCGCTCGTGATTATCGACGGTATCCCCGGCGGCGACATGCGTGCGCTCAACCAGGAGGATATCGAGTCGGTCGATGTGCTCAAAGACGCCTCGGCTGGCGCGATCTACGGTACGCGCGCCGCCGGCGGTGTGATCCTCGTCACGACCAAACAGGCCCGGCAGGGCCGCGTAACAGCCCGTTATACGGGCGAGTTTTCGGTAGAGGCCATCCGCAAGACCCCCGACCTGCTTTCATCGGGCGAGTATGTCGAGTACGGACTCGGCGAGGATTACGGTTACGATACCGACTGGTACAAGGAGCTTACCAATGAGCTTCCGTTCTCGCAGCGCCATTCGGTGAGCATTTCGGGCGGATCGAACGTGGCGCAGGTCTATACCTCTTTCATGGCGCAGAACCAGAAAGGCATCGTCATCGGCGACAACCGCAAAGACTATTCGGGGCGTGTCAACGCCAAGTTCAACCTTTTCGACGGGGTGGTCGAAATCCGCACCAATGCCCAGTTCCGCGAGGCCGAGCGCGACGACCGCAACTCGTCGGGCATCTTCAAGATGGCTTTCGGGCTCAACCCGACCATTCCGCTCCGTGACCCCGCCAATCCGTCGGCCTACAACGTCGTCGGCAACGGCATCTCGGGAACGAGCTTCAACCCCGTGGCCGATATCATGCTCCGCACCAACAACGGCAAGGACCAGTGGTTGCTCGCGGATGCTACCGTGAAGATCAACCTGATGAAAGAGCTTTCGATCCAGGGTACGGTCGGCATCGACAAGCGCCAGTACCAGCAGTACACCTACGTTTCGCACGACCATAAGGAGTCGATCGACAACAGCCGCCGCGGCGGAGCGTCGCACAAGTTCAGCAAGGACAACCGTGTCTCCATCGAGGCCTATGCCAACTATCACAAGGTTTTCCGCGAGGATCATACGTTCGATGCGGTTGCCGGTTATAGTTTCTGGCAGGCCGGCGGCGAAGATTTCAACATGGCGAACTACGACTTCCCGGTCGATGGGGTCGGTCCGTGGGATATGGGCGTGGGTTCGTACCTCTCGGAAGGGCGTGCCACGATGGACTCGGGCAAGGACCCGCGCGAACGGCTGCTCTCGTTGTTCGGACGTGTCAACTATTCCTACAAGGACCGCTACATGGTGAGCGCGAGCTTCCGCCGCGAGGGCTCCTCGAAATTCGGCGCAAACAACCGCTGGGGTAACTTCTGGGCCCTCTCCGGAGGCTGGCGCATCTCGAACGAAGCGTTCCTGCGCGACGTGAAGTGGGTCAACGACCTCAAAGTCCGCCTGGGCTACGGCGTCACGGGCAACAACGGCTTCGGCAACGGCTATACTACCCGTATGTACAAGGCCAACGACATGTGGCCGACCAACGGCATCTGGCAGCCCGGTTACGGTTCGGTCCGCAACGTCAATCCCGACCTCAAATGGGAGGAGAAATCGGAGCTGAACTTCGGTCTGGATTTCTCGCTGTTCGACGATCGCCTGTGGGGTAAGTTCGATGTTTACCACCGCAAGGTCGACGACATGCTCTACTCGGTCAATGCGCCGATGCCGCCGATGGTGCACGACAAGATCATGAAGAACATCGGCAGCCTGGAGAACAAGGGCTGGGAGTTCGAACTCGGCGGGGATATCGTCCGCCGCAAGGATTTCCGCTATTCCTCGAGCCTGCGCCTGTCGCATAACAAGAGCAAGATCAATAATATGGGCGATGACGGTTTCTTCCTCGACCAGGTGACTTTCCCCTCGCCGGGCAACCCGGGTACGGCCGTGCGCCTGCAGAACGGCGTCGAGATCGGCCAGTTCTTCGTCTACAAGTATGCCGGGCTCGACGAGGACGGCAAGTGGATGATCTACGACAAGAATAACGAGATCGTGCCCGCCGTGGACGGCACCAAGTCGAATCTCGTCGCCGAGAACAAGCACTTCGTGGGCAATGCCATTCCGAAAGTGATCCTTTCGTGGGACCATACGTTCCGCTACAAGAACTGGGACCTGTCGGTTTTCCTGCGCAGCTGGCTCGACTACGACGTGTTCAGCCAGGTCAACATGTACTACGGGCTGGCCAACGATTCGCAGCTCAATGTCCTCAAGTCGGCCTATACGCGCAACCGCAACATCAAGGACGAGAAGATTCTCTGCGACTACTGGATCGACGACGCCTCCTTCCTCAAAATCGACGCCGTCAACCTCGGCTATACGCTCGACCTGAAGAGGTGGACGCGCTACATCCAGTCGGCCAAGATCTACCTGACGATCCGCGACGTGGCCGTATTCACCAATTACAACGGCATCAATCCCGAGGTCGACATCAACGGTCTGAATCCCGGTTTCGAGTATGTGAACAATACGGCGTCGATGTATCCGCAGACGACCCGTTTTACGCTCGGCGTGCAATTAACGTTCTAAATAAAATCAGAGATGAATATGAAATTCAAACATATAGCAGCCGTATTGGCCGGGGCGGCCGCTCTTGTCGCTCCCTCGTGCAGTCTCGATGAGAAGTTCTATTCGGAGGTGACTCCCGACACGTTCTTCACCTCGCCCGAGAGTACCTATGCCGTGCTGTGCCGTCCCTTTACCCATTGGAAGTGGTATATCGGCGCCGACCGTTGGTATCTCCAGGAGTTGACGACCGACGAGATGGTCTGTCCCAAACGCGGCGCGGACTGGTACAACGGCGGAGAGTACTATCGCCTGCACTATCACACCTGGTCGCCCGACGACCGTTTCGTCGTGAACACCTACGACGGCACGACGGGCGGTATTTCGCGTGCTTTGGAGGCCAAGGCCGACCTGGAGGGCGTCGACTACAACGCCATCGGGCTCAGCGACGCCGTCAAGGCCGACCATATCAACCAGCTGAACGCCATCACGGCCTATTTTTACATGAAAGGGCTCGACTATTTCGGAGGAATGCCGATTTACCATTCGGTGAACGACGGCCTGCGTCCCCGCAATACGGCGCTCGAAACCTTCCGGCACGTCGAAACGCTGCTCAAAAACGCCATTCCCTCCCTGGCGAAGAAATCTTCGCTCGGAGCCTCGGAGGACGGTTACATCAAGCAGGCTGCCGCTGCGGCGATGCTGGCCCAGCTCTATTTTAACGCCGAAGCGTACATCGGAGAAAAGCATTTCGACGAATGCGCGCAGATCTGCCGCGACATCATCGGCGGTCTTTACGGCGTTTACGAACTGGACGATACGTGGTACGGTCCCCACACCTTCGACAACGACTCTTCGCGCGAGGCGATCTGGAACGTTCCGTCGGAGAACTCGAAGGTCGAGTGGAACTGGTATTTCAAGTATTTCTACCACTATTCGTCCTATGTCTATTTCGACATCGAAACCGCCGGTTACAACGGATTCATCCTGGCGCCTTCGCTCAATCCGCAGGGGAGCTACTATACCCAGTGGAAACTGGGCAGTCCCTACCGCAAGTTCAACGACAAGGACCTGCGCAAGAAGCCTTACCGCTATCTCGGCAACAAGCAATACGAGGGTATGTTTCTCGTCGGCAAGCAGGTCAATTTCGACGATCCGACCAAGGAGTGCCTGGGGCAGAAAGAGTACAGCGGCAAAGTTATCAATATGGTGGATCAGGTAGCCCGCTTCTCGGAGGTGGGCAGCAAATACGGCTCGGTGGCCGAATTGCCTTCGACGATGGCCGACGGCGAGGAGAACTCGGGCATCCGTCTGGTGAAATCCCCGCAGCCCAACCTTGCGGACAAGCAGCTGCGCTGGAATCCCGACTGCCCGGTCATCCGCCTTTCGGAGATTTATTACATGCTGGCCGAATGCGAATTGCGCGCCGGACACAAGAAGGAGGCCGCCGAACTGATCAATCAGGTGCGTGCGCGTAACTTCGAGAACCGCAACGATCCCGATCCCGTGACCGTGGACAACCTCGACGAGTACCGCATGCTCGACGAGTGGATGATCGAGTTCCTCGGAGAGGGCCGCCGCCGTACCGATCTGATCCGCTGGGGTGCATTCACCTCCGAATCGTGGTGGGATCACACCCCCTCGAACGACCGGAACATGAACCGCTTCCCGATTCCCAACTCGGCCATATCGGCCAACAACCTGATCAAGCAGAATCCGGGGTACGGAGGTGCAGCCGAGGAGTAGAATGCCGCTTTTCCCCGGATGCCCGAGGGCGTCCGGGGAGAAGTCCGGCTTTTGCATAAACCAAACAAAAAAACTGAACAATGATCAAATACCTGTTTAAATACCTGCTGATAGTCCTGCTCGCCGTAGGCTTCACGGCCTGTTCCGAGGACGAAGGCGCCCAAATACTCGGCGGCCTTTACGAAAAGGTAGACATCACCCCCGAACCCGGCATGAACCTCGTGGGCCGCGTTACCGACGGCAAGAATCCGATCGAAGGCGTGGTCGTGAGCGACGGGTTCACCGTAACGGCCACCGATGCGCAGGGGGTCTACCAGATGCGTGTGAAGAAAAGCACTCCGTTCGTGTTCGTATCGGTGCCTGCCGACTGCGAAATCCCCCTTAAAGACGGTTTTCCGGCCATCTACAAAAAGATCAGTCTCGGCGACCGGGATGTCGTGCAGCGCAGTTTTACGCTCGAGCGCACCGGCAAGAAGGAGCGGTTCACCCTGTTGGCGTTGGCCGACGTGCAGATCGGCCGCGACGACGAGGTCGTCATGCTCGAAAAGGAGGTGCTGCCTTTGCTGGTGCCCTACGTACAGCAGGAGTTGGACAAGCCGGTCTACGGCATTTCGCTGGGCGACCTGGTGTGGGACAACATGCCTTTCCACAGCGTTTACAAGGAGCAGATCCGGAAGATCGGCGTACCTGTCTTCCAGGTGATCGGCAACCACGACCACGACAAGGCCATCGGCGTGGACACGGAGGCCGACCATAGTTTCCGTTCGGCGTTCGGCCCCACCTATTATTCGTACAATATCGGCGACTGCCATTTCGTCGTGCTCGACGACGTGCTCTACACCGGTTCTTCCAACTATACCGCCGAAATTACCGAGGCGCAGATGGCGTGGCTGGAACAAGACCTGAAATATGTCCCCAAGGACAAGCTGATTATCCTCGGCGTGCATATCGCCACCTCGCGCCGCAACCGTCCCACGAGCCACGTCGCCAACTACCGGGAGCTCTACGAACTGCTCGACGGGTACAATGTCCGCATTCTTTCGGGACATTCGCACAACAACTACACGACGACGATCTCCGAAACCATCGAGGAGAATACGCTCGGCGCCGTGATGGGCGCCTACTGGAACGGCGAGGAGCTGTGCAACGACGGCAGTCCCCGCGGCTATGCGGTCTACGAGATCGAGGGCAACCGGATCAAAAACTGGTACTACAAAGGCACGGCCTATCCCGAAGAGTACCAGATGTACCTCTACGGTCCCGGACAGGCGGTGTCTGAGAAATACCGCGACGGGTTGATTTTCAATATCTTCAACTGGCATTCCACCTGGACGGTCGAGGTGAAAGAGGACGATGCGGCCTGGACGACCCTGCCCTCCGGATCGAACCTGAAATACGAGATGGACCGCCGTGCCTATGACTTCATGTTCGGCGAAACCGTGCCCGAACACCGTCCGACGGCAGAACCGGAGTCGAACTGCGACCATATGTTTTATTACAAACCGTCGTCCGCGGCCTGGAACGAAGTCACGGTAAAGGCTTCCGATCCCTACGGCAATGTCTATACCGAGCGTATCCGCAATACGGCCGGTCAATAGTCCGCGCACGACAGCTTTTTCTCCGCACCGACTGTTACGGCGGTGCGGAGAATTTTAATACCCAACTCATTTTTAACGATTCATGAAAAATCGCATTTTACTGCTGCTGCTGTTTCTTTGCGGCGGGATCGCCGCTTCGGCGCAGCCTGCGGGCAATCCCCTCGTTTTCGGCGAAAATCGCCTGACGCTCATCACGCCGACGCTCTTCCGTCTGGAATTCGCCCGTGACGGCAAGTTCATCGACGATCCCACGATCTTCGCCTACGACCGTTCGAACCTGCTTCCTGCGGACCGGTTCGAGGTGCGGGCGCTGGGCGGCGACCGTTACGAGATCACGACCGAGGCCCTGCGTATCGTCTACGAGCATGACGGGTTCCCGTTCGGACTGCATAACTTTGCGGCCTACTATAAGCTCAACGGCAAGGAGAAGAAGTTCACCAACCGCTGCATCTTCCGCAACAACCTCGGCGGTCCGGTCGAAACCCTCGACCGCGTTACCGGGGAGATACCCATGCAGGACGGTCTGCTGAGCCGTGACGGCTGGTATGTGATCGACGACGAGCGGTCCGATCTCCTGGTCGACGGATGGCTCTGCCCGCGCGACACCCGCAGCCATGTGCAGGACCAGTACTGCTTTGTCTACGGCAACGACTACAAGGCCGCGCTGGCCGATCTGGGAGCCATCAGCGGGCGGGTTCCGATGACCCGCAAATACATCCACGGCGTCTGGTACTGCCGCTACTGGGACTACACCTCCGAGGAGTTCCTCTCGATCATCGACGGCTATGAGCAGAACGACTTTCCGCTCGACAATCTCGTCTTCGACATGGGTTGGCATACCTATACGGCAGAGATCGGAACCGGCCATGCCGGCAGCCGCAGCTGGACGGGGTATACCTGGGAGCGCAAACGGATTCCCGATCCCGAAGCGCTGATCGCCGAGGTGCACCGCCGCGGCGTGACCGTGTCGCTCAACGACCATCCGCACGACGGCATCCGTCCCCACGAGGAGATGTACGGCGCCTTTATGAAGGATATGGGGGCCGATCCGGCCAAACCGCTTCTTTTCGACCTGGGCGACCGCAGATATATGGAGACGTTCTTCAAACACGCCCATCATACCACCGAGGATATGGGCGTCGATTTCTGGTGGCTCGACTGGCAGCAGAACTACCTCTATCCCGAGGTGCGGGGATACCGTTCCACCTCGTTGCAGTGGATCAACGAGCTTTACTACCGGGAGACGGAGCGGAAAGGGCTGCGCGGCGCGGGTTACAGCCGTTGGGCCGGATGGGGCGACCACCGCCATCCCATCCAGTTCTCGGGCGACGCGCAGGCCAACTGGGAGATGCTGGCTTTCGAGGTCAAACTCACGGCCGCCAGCGGCAATGCGGGCTGCTACTACTGGGCGCACGACATCGGCGGATTCCGCGGCGACCCCAATCCCGAACTTACCGTGCGTTGGACGCAGTTCGGAGCCTTGTCGGCCGCCCTGCGCGTCCACTCGACCAAGGATGCACGCCTCGACCGCCGTCCGTGGCTCAGCGGCGACCGCGAAACCGCCGCCATGCGCCGCATGTACCACATGCGTTCGGAGCTGATGCCCTACATTTACAGCAGCGTTTGGCAGACCCATTCGACGATGGTGCCGCTGAACCGCCCGATGTATATCGAATACGGCGGTGACGAACGCGCGTACTGCAACGAGCAGGAGTTCCTTTTCGGAGACCTGCTGCTCGCCGCACCCGTTTCCTCGCCCGGCACGGGGCCCGACAAGGTCGCTTCGCAGCGGGTGTGGTTCCCCGGAGAGGATGTCTGGTACGACTTCTTCACCCACGAACGCTTCGACGGCGGTCGGGAGTGCGAAATATCCAAGCCGCTCGAGGAGTTTCCGCTCTACGTCCGGGGAGGCTGGGTGCTGCCCATGCAGCCCTATACGCCGCGTCCCGCCTCGACGCCGCTCACGACGCTTGTCATGCGCGTCTACCCCTCGGCCGGCGACGCTGACAACACCTATACGCTCTACGAGGACGACGGTGTGACCCGGGATTATGAACGGGGTGCGTATGCGACCACGCAGCTCAATTACCGCCGGGCGGGCAGGGTGACGACCGTGACGGTCCGACCCGCCGAAGGCGTCTACGAGGGGCAGGTGGTCAAACGCGCCTACCGGCTTCAGCTTCCCGCCGCCGGGAAGATCGAAAAAGTGAGGGTCGGCGGCCGCACGGTGAAGCCCGTGTTCGATGAAACGCTGAAATGCAGTGTGGTGGAGGTTCCTGCGACTGACATCCGCCGTGAAGTGAAGATCGAAATTGTCGGTTGATCCGGTTGCCGGAGACCGCGACGTGTGACGAATCTCCGCCCGGGAACGGTGCGGGATTCGTCTTTTTTTGTAAATTTGTACATAAACCCGAACCGATGAAGATTTCTCTGCCGTATATCGTCTGCGCTTTCTGCCTTGTCGGGCTTTTTGCCTGCCGTCAGGGAGAAATGGAGTTGTTGCTGACCGAGCTGGACCATACCATCGAAAACAAGGCCGTTTATACCGAACGTTTCAACGGCCGCGCCGATTCGCTGCGCCGTGCGCTGCGGGACGCCGGTGACGACACGCGGCGCTGGCAGACCGCGAACCGGCTTTTCGACGCTTATATCACCTACAATATCGATACGGCCGCCCGTTACGTCGCCCTGATGTACGATCTTGCCGAGCGCACGGGCCGCCGGGATATGAAATTTCTGTCCACCACCTGCGACATATCCGTTCTGATCGGCCGTAACAACATCGAAGACGCCTACGACCGCATTCGGTCGCTGGATACCGCGGGTATCACCAGGCGGATGCGTGCGAGTTACTACACCCAGCAGATGGTCGTTTACAGCCGTCTTGCCTCGCAGAACACCTCCGAATCCCGCAGCAGGGCCTATGCCGATACGCTTGCCCGGATACGGCGCGTGCGCATCGGTTTCGACGGACACTCGTACGTCACACGCCAGCGGTTGCTGGCTATCGACCTGCTGTCGCAGCAGCGTTGTGACGAGGCGCTCGACGTGCTGCTGCCGCTTTACGATTCCCGGCATAGTTCGCGGACGCGGGCCCGCGTGGCATACAACATTGCCAACGTGTACGAAACCCTCGGCGATCGCGGACAGCGTAAATTCTGGCTCGCCCGTGCTGCGGTGAACGACCTGCAAACCCCCGTCCGGGAGTATCTCTCCCTGTATGAACTGGCGCTGATGATGTTCGAGGAGAAGGACATGGAGCGTGCGGCCCGCTATATTCAGTGTACGGTTGCCGATGTGCTTTCGTGTAACTACAATACACGTATCTTCCACTCGAGTCAGGCCGAGATGATCATCAATCAGGCCGTGGTTTACAGCATCAACTCCCGCAGCCGCATCCTGACGGTCATGGTCAGCGTTTTTCTGCTTTTGCTGGTGATCATAGCCCTGCTGCTGTTCCACACGCAGCGCCAGCACCGGCGGCTGAGGCGCAACACCTCGTTGATTTACGAAGTCAACAAGCGGCTTCACGAACGAAATGAACAGTTCCGGATCGTGAACGACCATCTGCGCGATGCCAACAAGATCAAAGACAGTTATGTGTTCCGCTATATGCAGCTCGCCACGCATTACATAGGCCGGGTCGACGAATACCGGATGGAATTGCGGAAAACCGCGAAAACCGACGGCACGGAGGCCCTGATGCGCAAGCTGCGCTCGCCTTCGGACGTCGACCGCAGTTATCGTGATTTCTACCGCATCTTCGACGAAACATTCCTCGGCATTTTCCCCGATTTTGTAGAGCGGGTCAACGACCTGCTCGAAGAACCGGCGCGTTTTCCGGTGCGCACTGACGGTGCGCTTTCGACCGAACTGCGTATTTTGGCCGTCATGCGGCTGGGGATCACCGACAGCGGATGTATTGCCAGTTTTCTGAACTGCGCGTCGGCTACGGTCTATACCTATCGCACCAAACTCCGCAATTCGGCACTCGGATCGCGCAGCGATTTTGAAAAGAGGATTCAGCGTATCGGCCTCTGACAGGCATCCGGTCCGGCCGATGCCGTGCGGGACCGCACGAACGAACTGCTGTGGGCTACGGCCGGCGATGTGCTCCATACTTACCGCTACACCCGGGCTGACGGCAAACCGGCGCTGGTGTTGCAGGACACCTATCCGCTTCCCGACGGGCAGAAGGACGCCCACGACCTTTTTCCGGTGTACGGACTCAACCAGCTTTGGCTCACTACGCCCAATGCGATCTGGAAATTCAATGTCTCCTCCAAGGAGTTCGCCCGCTTCAATGCCAGCACGACGGTCAACGTCAAGTGCGTGTCGTCGGGCCCGGCCGATTACGAGACGATCCTGCTTTATCCGACGCAAAGCTACTGGTCGGACAAGCTGATCGACACCGGCGGCCGCAGCGTTTACCGGCGCGGCGGCGCCCGGATCTACAAGGGCCGCTGGATGCTCGCCAATACGTTCAGTTATCCCGAGGACCATCAACCTCAAAACTGACAGACTTATGAAACACATCGTAAAATGGATCGTGCCCCTGCTCCTGGCCGCCGTGGCGGCAGGATGCGGGACAGAGCGCCGCAGTGCGCTCGAAGCCTATCGCAGCTGGCCCAAGGGGCTGTCGGTATCGCTGACCATGCCGGCTGAAAAATTGCAGCAGGTCAAAGAGGCCGGGTTTGATTATGTGGAAGTGACGCTCAATTCGCTGCGCGGGAAATCCCCTGAAGAGCGGCTTGCGGCTATCGGGCGTTTCCGCGCCGATGCCGAGCAGGCCGGACTGACCGTCTGGTCCGTGCATCTTCCGTTCGGCCGCGCCTGGGATATCAGTTCGCCGGACGATTCGCTGCGTGCCGTTCATTTCGAAAACAGCGTGAATGCGATCAACACGCTGGCCGAAATTGTCCGCGACACCGGCGCCCAGCTGTTGATCGAGGATCTGCCGCGAACCTGCCTCTGCAACACTTCGGACGAGATGCTGGCCTTGTTCGGGCGGACAGACCCTTCGGTCGGCATTTGCTTCGATACCAATCACCTGTTGCAGGAGACTCCCGGGCGCTTGCCGGTGCCTTTCTCTTGGCCGCGTGCAGCGACGACGAACCTGCGATTCCGGCACAGCCCGACTTTATCGTCGTGGGGCTCGAAGCCCCCCCCCTATACCGTCCGGATGGGCGATTCGTTCGAACTTTCGGTTCCGGAGGCGCTGACCGTCGTGAGCGGAGGCGATACGGAGCGCGTCGTGCTCAAAGCCAACCGCAAGTCGGTGAACATTCCGGCAAACAGCATTTCGGTGACCACGGTCAGCAAGACGGGGCTTTCGGAAACCCATCGTTTCGAGAAGATGATCTGTGTGCTTCCGACCGACGGGTATCCGGCCAAGCGGTACGGTGCGTAGCGAACTATTAACCGATATTTGACTTTAAATGCGGTTTCTCGGGAAGAGGCGACAAGCCTTTTTCCGGTGTTCGAAATAAAAACTCAGCCGGACACCGGCTGAGTTTTTATTTGTTATTCGTGCACGATCCGTGTCCGAAGCCGCAGGTCGGCCGAGGAGGAGCCGACCGAGATGA
Organism: Alistipes timonensis JC136; assembly: GCF_900107675.1. GTDB lineage: Bacteria > Bacteroidota > Bacteroidia > Bacteroidales > Rikenellaceae > Alistipes > Alistipes timonensis. The sequence goes on along the minus strand of NZ_FNRI01000008.1, from coordinate 160,009 downwards.
TGAACTCGCCCGGTTCGACGGTGAATTTCCCTTGCAGCGAGTCGTAGAAGGCGAAGGCGTCGTCTTTCAGGCGGAGCGTTACGCGTTTTGTTTCGCCTTTGCGAAGGAATACTTTGCGGAATCCCTTCAGCTCTTTGGCGGGGCGGGGAACCGAGCATTCCGGGTCGCTGACGTAGAGTTGGGCGACCTCTGCGGCGTCGGTTTTGCCCGAGTTCGTCAGGTCGAATGACACGGTGTAGACATTGCTTTCGCGTGTGACCGTGAGGTTCGAATAGTCGAAGGTCGTGTAGCTCAGCCCGTAACCGAACGGATAGAGCGGCTCGGTCCGGGTCCGGTCGTAGCCCCGGTAGCCGACGAAGATGCCTTCGTTGTAGGCGATCCGCAGGTAGGTCTCCTTCCGGTAGTCGTTGAAGACGTTGTTGTAGTAATTGTCGTGCACGGGGTTGTCCTCCCAGCGTTTCTCGATGGTGATGGGCAGGCGGCCGCCGGGCGAGACCCGGCCCGAGAGGATCTCGGCGACGGCCTGGCCTCCCTCCTGCCCCGGGTACCAGGCCATCAGGATCGCCGCCACTTTGTCGTGCCATTTCGACATGTCGATGCCGCCGCCGCTGTTCACGACGAGGATCACGCGGTCGTTGAGCGATGCGGCGTGTCCGATCAGTTCGTCCTGACCCTCGGGCAGCGAGAAAGTGCGGTCGGAGTTCTCCTTCTCGGTCTCGGGGCTGAATCCTACGCAGAGAACCACGGCGTCGGCCGTGCGGAGCGCTTCGTCGCGGGCCTCGAGGTCGGTGAATTCGTATTTGAAATGGACCGAGGCGCTGCTTGCCGTGTCGAAATACTCGATCACGACGGGGTAGATGCGTCCGGCTTCGAGGTTCAGTTCGGCCGACCGGGTGGTGAGCCGGTGGTTGCCCCAGTCTCCGGCCACGCATTCGCCGCCGATGAAGATGCGGTAGCCGTCGTCGCCCCCGATCGTGAAGCGCAGCGTCGTGTTCGCCGCGGGTTTCAGTACGCCCGTCCAGCGGATCGAGAAGTTGTCTTCGGGCATCCCCTCCGCCGGGCTGCCCTTGCCCCAGTCGTACTCCACTGCGGTCTCCGTGCGTTCGATCACGGGTGTTCCCCGGAATTTCCGGTTGGGAAAATAGGCGGCCCGCAGGCCGGGTTCGCGGCAGTCGGAATCGGTGTAGAACCCACCTGCGCTGAGGTCGCTGCGGAGTTTGTCGCTCAGGTCGGCGATTTTCCAGCGGCGGCCCAGCGATTGCATTCCGTCGAGCACCGGGACGGTCGAGCAGGGGTGTACGTAACCGCTTCCGCCGCCTGTCACGACCCGTGCGGCGTTGGGGCCTGCGACGGCGATCCTGCCTCCGCGCAGGGGCAGCAGGCCGTTGTCGTTTTTCAGCAGGACGATGCCTTCCCGGGCCAGTTGGAGGGCCGCCTCGCGCGAAACGGCGTCTTGCTCGGGGATGGAGGCGTCCCGCTGGTCGCGGTCGAAGAACCCGAAAGCGATGAGCGATTGAAGGATGTGCTGTACTTTGAGGTCGATGGTTTCTTCGCGCACCAGTCCCGTTTCGATGGCTTTCAGCAGGTTTTCGCGGTTCATGAACTTTCCGGAGGGCATTTCGAGATCGAGGCCCCCGTTTGCGGCGCCCACATCCGAATAGGTGGCGTTCCAGTCGGACATGAAGATACCCTCGAAACCCCATGCCTCGCGCAGCGTGCGCACCGCGAGGTCATAATTCTCCGATGTGTGCACGCCGTTGAGGGGATTGTAGCTCGACATCACGCTGCCGACCCCGGCGTCCTGCACGGCGCGCCGGAAGGCCGGGAAATAAATCTCCTGCAACGTCCGTTCGTCGATATCCGAGCTGGCATGGTGGCGGTTCCACTCCTGGTTGTTGCCCGCGAAGTGTTTGACCGTGGCCATCACGCCCTGCGACTGCACGCCCCGGATGTATTGCACGGCGATCTCTCCCGTGAGGCAGGGATCTTCGCCGAAATATTCGAAATTCCGGCCGCAGAGGGGCGAGCGGTAGATGTTCACGCCGGGGCCGAGCAGGATGTGGACCCCGCGCGCCCGGGCGTCGCGTCCGAGCCCGACTCCCATGTTGTAGACGGTTTCGGGGCTCCATGTTGCGGCGGCCGCGATGCCGCTCGCATACATCGTGCTGCGGGTGTCGTTGCGGACCCCTTGCGGCCCGTCGGCCATGCGGATTTCGGGGATGCCCAGCCGCGGCACGGCGCGGATGTAAAAGTCGTTGTAACCTCCGATATAGTCGATTTTCTCTTCGAGGGTCATGTGTTTCACCAGCTCCGCGGCGCGGGATTTCGCGTCCGGGGTGATCGTCTGTGCCGGAAGGAGCACGGGCGCCAGCAGGAGCGTGAGCGGTAACAGTCGTTTCATTGGTTTATTTTGGGTTTTCAGGGTATTTGCAACAGCAGTAATACGGCGCTTTTACCAGCGTTCACTTCGCCTGATGAGATGCCGGTGACGGCGACGGGCAGGACCCATTCGCTGCCCGAGGGAAGTTCCGCGAGCAGTTCCGAAGCCCTGAATGTGACGGTGACGTTCGCTTTCCAGCGCTTGGCGCCGAGTTCCACGCTCCGGGTGTCGAATGTGCAGTAGGTTTCGGGCAGCATCCGGTAGCCGGTTGCGTTCTCCTCGTTGTAACGGTCGAGGGCGTATTCGCTGATGCCCAGCCGGACGGTCACGCCGTCGTCGTTATAGCCGCCTTTGTAGACGGTGAGCACGGCCTGCGGCTCTCCTGACTCCGGGAATCCGACCGTTTGCAGGCCCGCCTGCACCAGATAGACCTCGGTGGGGATCGTGAGGTTCACCTCCCTGCCGTCGTTGCATGCGGGCAGAGAAAGCAGCCAGAAGCAGCAAAATACGACGGAAAAGCAGGTTTTCGTGAATGAAAAAGTTGGATGTTTTTTCATCGGTCTGTTCATTAGTAGGTTAATAACCCGGATTCTGGACCAGGTTTTGGTTGATGTTGATCTGCGAGAGCGGAATGGCCATCCAGTAGGACTTGGGGGTGATGAAGGTCCGCGTGCCGCTCTCCTTCATGTTGACCACCTGGTAGAATCCCGGGCCGTCGGAGGCTTCGAGGTTCCACGATTTGGGGGTGTGCCCCAGCATCTTGCCGGCGGTTTTCCAGCGGCGGATGTCGTGAAACCACCGCGCTTCCATCGCCAGCTCGATCAGCCGCTCCTGATGCAGTACGTCACGCAGTTTTTGTCCTTGCGGAATGCCTCCGGCGCGGTTCCACGACACCTCGAAGTCGGGCAGTCCGGCGCGTTTGCGGACTTTGTTCAGGTAGACGAGGCTCTGACTGCCGAGCGATCCGGTGTATTCGAAGTCGGCCTCGGCGTAGCTCAGGTAGAGTTCCGCCAGCCGGATCAGCGGAAAGGGGTATTCGCGGTAGGTGTATTGCTGCGACCCCTTGTCGTAGGCAAGTGTCCGATGGATCCACTTTTTCAGCACATAGCCTGTGCAGCTCTGGTATTCGTGGGCGATATTTCCCGTACTGCCCTGACGTTCGCCCTTGCGGCAATGGAGCGTGAACGACTGGTTGTTGATCTCGTAGGGGCCCCGGTCGTAGCCTACCGAGGCGTAGAAACGCGGTTCACGGTTGAGGTGCAGGAGGGCCGTCTCCTTGTCGGGGTCCATCTTGTAGAGGTCGAGGCCCTTCGTTTCAGGGTCGGCGTCCATCGGAAGCCCGTTCTTCGAGTAGTACGTCTCCACCAGTTCGAACGTCGGAACGACGTAGGGGTTGAAGCTCGACGTGTTGTAGGGGTCCTCGATACGCGCTCCGCCGCGGAACTGCACGTTTCGGATGTAGGTCTGGTCGCCCGAGGCCCACAGGTATTCGGGGTTCTGGGGCCACGTCGGCTCGACGAACAGGTCGTGGTAGTTGATCTCGCCCCGCTCGGCGTCGGGAAGCGCCGCCGCGGTGGGGTTCTCGTAGAGTTTATAGCCGTTCTCCTCGGCCAGTGCGATCGCCTCTTGGGCCGCCGTGCGCGCCTTTTCCCACTTTTCGGGGTCGTACTCCTGGGCGATCAGGTGCCGCCCCGACTTGTCTTTGAATCCGGCGTAAAATTCCGAGTTGCCGTTCACCAGCGGACTGGCGGCGTAAAGCAGTACGCGGGCTTTGATGGCCTTGGCCGCCACGGAGGTCGCGCGGCCCAGTTTGCCGGCAGGCTGTGTGGCCGCCATTAGGGCGGCGGCCTCGTCCAGCAGGCGGGTCACGAACGTCACGCATTCGTCGTAGGGACGGCGTTCGGGATAGATCACGGATTCGTCCGTCTCGTTCTGGCCGATCTCCCGTTCGACGATCACCGTCGGACCGTAGTACGACATCAGCTGCCAATGATAATAGGCGATCAGGAACTTGGCCTCGCCGATCCACTGGTTGCGGGTTTTGGGGTCGAGTCCCGGGACCTTGTCGACGTTGTCGAGCAGGATGTAGCAGTAGCGGATGCCCTTGAAGAGGTCGTAGTTCTGGCTTCCCGAGGGGTTGCCTTTGACGTTCCACATGCCGAAATAGGTCGTCGTGGCACTCTCCTCGTTGTAGAGCAGGCTCTTGTAGGGGAAATAGCGGACGGCCCCGACCCAGCCGGTCATCACGTCGCCGCCGGCGCAGTAGTCCGGCATCGGGCGGTAGCCCGTGACGTTGGGGATGTAGTTGTAGAGCGTGGCGAGGAATTTCTCGGCCTGCGTTTCGGTTTTGAAGATGTCGCGCAGCTCGGGGGTTCCCTCCGGCAGCACGTCGAGGTAGTCGGTGCATGCGGCCGCGGAGATCGCCGCGAGCAGGACCAGAAGGCGGTGGTGAAGTTTTTTTATCATGGTTCTCGGAGGGTTAGAAGTTATATTGAACGCCGATTTTCAGCGTTTTCTGTAACGGATAGACCAGCCCGTTGCCGCGCCCCAGTTCGGGGTCCCAGTTTTTGAACGGGGAGAAGGTCAGCAGGTTCGTGCCGACGAAGTAGACACGCAGCGATTTGTGGGTGAAGCCCAGTTCGACGGTCTTCAGGCGCAGGTAGGCGCCGTTGCGAATCCAGAACGACGACCGCTGGGTGTTGTTCTTGTTGTAGTTGATGTCCAGACGCGGGTATTCCGCATCGGGGTTCGGGGCGGACTCCCGCCAGTAGTTGTCGGCGACCCATTGGGTCATGTTGAAGCCCGAGTACTGGTCGTCGCGGAACGGGTGCATGTCGATCATCTCGATTCCGTAGCGCCCCGTGCCCTGGAAGAAGAACGAGAAGTCGAATTTTTTGTACTGGATGTTGGCGCCGAAGCCGTAGAAGATTTCGGGGATCGTCGGGCGGCCGATCGAGGTCTGGTCGTTGTCGTCGATCACGCCGTCGCCGTTCAGGTCGCGGTATTTGATGTCGCCCGGGAGCACCGTGCCTGAAAAGGTCTGCACGGGGCTGCTGTCGATCTCCTCCTGCGAGGCGAAAAGTCCGTCGGCGACCAGTCCCCAGAGCGAGTAGATCGGCTGGCCCTTGCGCAGCATGTAGGGAGCCGTGCCCCGCGCCTCGTCGCGGAAAACCGTTTCGTTGTGGGCATAGGTGAACGTTCCGCGCACGGAGACGATCAGGTCCTTGCCGAAGGCCCGGTTGTATTCGAGCGAGCCGTCGACGCCGTAGTTGCGGACCTTGCCGATGTTGCCGTAGGAGGTCTCGCCCGTGTAGCCCATCGACGAGGGGAGCGACACGCGCTGCATGAAGATGCCCGAACGGTTTTCGTTGAAAGCGTCGACGATGATGCTCAGGCTGTTGTCGAACATGTTGAGGTCCATGCCGGCGTTGAACTTGCGGCTGATCTCCCACGAGGCGTCCTCGTTGCCGAGCAGCGTGATGCCCGGGCCCGACTGCTGGGCATATTTGTCGCCGAAATAGACGTTGAGCTTGTTGTCCATCGTGATCGTCGAGATGTAGGGGAAGCGGGCCGCCAGGGCGTCGTTGCCCGATTCGCCGTAGGAGACGCGGAATTTCAGGTTGTTGACCACCTTGGTCAGCGGCCTGAAGAAACCTTCGCGCGAGACCACCCAGCCCACGGCCACCGAGGGGAAAAATCCGAAGCGGCGCCCGCGGATGAAATTCTCGCTGCCGTTGTAGCCGAAGTTGGCCTCCATGAGGTATTTGCTCTTGTAGCTGTAGGTGAGGCGTCCGGCGAGTCCCTGTTCGCGGAAGGGCAGCACGTCGGTCTCGGTCGACGAGGGGCGGTTGTTGAGCTTCTCGCGCTGGTGGTAGACCAGCATGGCGTTGACGTCGTGGTCGCCGAACGTGCGGGCGTAGTTGGCCGAAGCCTGGAACTGGAGTTCGCGGTATCCCGAGCCGCTGGTCCATGTTCCCAGGTAGGTCGAGCCCACGGGGTTCTGCGGCAGTTCGCGGATGGAGTAGTCGTAGCTCCCGTCGTCTTTGATCATGTAGTCCGAGAGGGTGTAGTAGAAGGGCCGGAAGTAGCGGGCCACGTCGTTGTAGGTCTTGTTGAAGAAGGTCACCATGCCTTTGACCGAGAGTCCTTTGGTGATGAAATCGAGGTTCTGGTCCACCTGCAGGTTGTTGGTCATGTAGTTGGTATGGCGGTCCTTGTAGCCCCGGCTCAACTCGGCGTAGGGGTTGATGTCGAGGCCGTTGCCCCACGATTCCGAGTTGCCGTAGACCGTGTAGTTCACGCCGGCCTTCTCCGAGGGAAACGTTGCGGGAAACGACACCGGGTTAGCCCGCATCGTGTAGTAGAAGAGATCCGAGACCGAAACGTCGGGCAGGTGGCGGTAGTAGAGCTGGGTGTTCATGCGCAGACTCACGCGCGTCGTGCGCGTCAGTTGTGCGGCGATGTTGCTCTGGAAAATGTATTTCTGGGCGTTGATATTGGTGTTGAACTTCGATTCCGAGGGGCGGCGCACGATGCCGTCTTCGTTGTGGATCGAGGCGTTGAGGAAATAGGTGATCTTCGATCCGCCGCCCCGGGCGTTGATGTTGAAACTCTGGTTCCAGGTCATGTCCTTGAACAGCATCTCGTACCAGTTGTTGTTGGGAAAGACGTAGGGGTTGAGGCCCCGGCGCGTCCCTTCGATCTTTTCCTCGGAGTAATAGGGTTTGAAATTGCCGCGCTCGGAAAGGGCCGTTCGGGTCCAGAGCGCTTCGTTGAAAGCCTCCATGTAGGTCACGCCGTCGGCGATCTTTTGCACGCGCGTCGGCATCGAGATGCCCGCTTCGGCCCGGACGTTGACCGTCAGTTTCTCGGAGTTGCGGCCCTCCTTGGTGGTGACGATCAGCACGCCGTTGGCGCCCCGGCTGCCGTAGAGCGCCGTCGCCGTGGCGTCTTTGAGCACCGAGAACGACTCGATCGACTCGGGGGCCGTGTGGTTGAGCATCTCGGCCACGACCTCCACGCCGTCGATGATGATCAGCGGCTCCTTGTTCGTGCCGAAGGTCGAGATGCCGCGAATCCAGAAGTTCGCGCCGTCGGCTCCGGGTTCGCCCGACGACTGCACGGAGACCATGCCCGCAATGCGTCCGGCGAAGGCCGTCGTCAGGTTGCTCGAAGTGACCTTCAGTTCCGAGGGCTTCACGGCCTGCACGGCGCCGACGAGGCTCTCCTTCTTCTGGACGCCGAAGCCTACGACCACTACTTCGCTGATGCTGTTTTCGGCTTCGAAGAGCTGAACCAGCTTGAAGAGGATCGGGTTGTCGGCCGGGACGCGGCGGGTCTCGTAGCCCAGGAAGCTGAACGACACCTCGTGCGTTCCCGGGGGAACGTCGATCGAGTAGTAGCCGTCGGGACCGGTGATGGTGCCGGCGTCCGAACCCTCGACATAGACGCTGGCCCCGACGATCGGCCGGTTGTCGGTCGCCGAAATGACATTGCCGCTGAAGGTTTGCCTGGCGGTCACCGCGGCGGCGGATCTGGCCGGAGCCGGGGGCAGGGGGCTCACGGTGATCTGCCGTCCCCGGATTTCATAGGTCAGTCCCGATTTTTCCAGTAATTTGTCGAGGACTGCGGGGACGGGCTGTGTTGTCAGGTGGAGCGTGACGCGGTGCGCGGTGAGGCGCGGCCGGGTGTTGTCGGCATAGATAAAGGCGTAGTCGGTTTGTTTTTCGATCTGCAGGAACGCCTCCTGCAGGGTCGCGTTTTTCAGGTCGAGAGTGACCCGCTGCACGGCTTCGGGTGCGCCGAACGCCCGGACCCCGCCCGCGAGGAACATCAGTACGAGCAGGGCGCCTCCCCGGCGGATCGGGAACAGGCCGCGGCGCTGCATCCATTGGTAGAGTTGTGTCATTTATAAAGTTTTTAAGGTTGATAGCAGTCGTTTCAGGGGTCAGTTCGTGCGGGCCGTGACGCAGACCGCCCGCGTGCCGTCGGGCCGCTGTTCGATCCGGCAGTTGATGGGCAGGATGTCCGACAGGACGTCGAGCGTGTCCGAAAGGTCGTCGAAAAGCACCAGCTTGCCCGAGCAGCAGAGTTCCCGCACGTCGGGATCGCAGACGATTTCCACGCGGTAGTAGGCCGCGATCTGGGCGATTACCCGTTCGAGCGTGCCCGACGAGAAGGTGAACAGTCCGTCTTTCCAGCTGACGTACTGCGAGGGATCGACCTTGACGACCGTATAGTTGCCCGCTTTGAGGCTGAACATGTCGTTGCTTTCTAACTGCACCTGCTCGCCGTCGCCGGTGGTGATCTCCACGGCGCCGTGCACCAGCACGACTGATGCCGGGCGGTTGCTGTCGCAGTAAGCGTTCACGTCGAAGCTCGTCCCCAGGACCCGCGTGTCGAAGAGCGCGTTGTGGACGATAAAGGGGCGTTCGGGGTCGGGCGTCACGTCGATATACAGCTCGCCCTCGATGCTCACGCGGCGTTCGCCCTCTCCGAAGGCTGCCGGGAAGGTGAAGACCGATCCGGAGTTGATCCACACCCGCGAACCGTCCGAAAGGGTGATGTCGGCCCGTTTGCCTTCGGGCACCACCAGCCGGTTCATGCGGGCGGGTTTCGCCGAGGCGATCTTGCGGCCGTTGATGCGCACCTCTCCCGAGGGGGCGCACTCGATGCTGGCGCTCTCCGAGGCGATGTGCTCGGACTGCCTGCCGGAGATCAGCCGGATCTCGGAGGCCCGGGCCGGAGAGGCGTCGGTCTCCGTCGGGGGGCGGAACACGCCCAGCAGGGCCGGAACGACCACTCCCGCCGCCACGACGGCCGCAGCCGCCAGCGCGAACAACCGGCGGCGCAGCAGCCGTCGGCGGCTGCACAGGGCCCGGTAGTCGGACATGATGCTGTCGTAAAGTTCGGCCTTTTCGCCCTCCTCGAGCGTGAAGTTGTTCAGCCGGACGCTGCCGACCGTCTGGATCGCCTTGCGAAATTCGGCGAAGGTCTCGGGGTGGTTCGCCGGGAACTCGCTCCAGAAGAGGTCTTCGCGCTTGTCGGGGTCGAGGCACCACAGCAGGAAATCGGGGTCGTTCAGAAAGTCGGCCGCGGTGTACTCCTTATATTCTTTGTTATCCATAATCGTTGTCGTTTTTCGGTTTTGTCAGGCCGTGAGCGCCGAGAACAATGCCAGCAGAAGCAGGCGGTCCTTGTTGCTGCGGAGCTTCCCGAGTCCCTTGGAGACGAACTTGCGCACGGCGTGGGGCGTGACGTCCAGTATCTCGGCGATCTCGGCATATTCCATTTCATACATGTAGCGCATGTATATCGCGCTCTTCTGCATCGGGCTCAGTTCGTTGAGCATGTGTTCGAGCATCGTCTTCAGCCGCGCGGCCTGCTCCGTGTCGATCAGGCTGTCGGCGAACGAAACGGTGATGCGCAGGTCCAGCTGGGGCGTCAGTTCCGTCGTGTCGCATTCGTGCCGTTTGAAGTCGATCAGCCGGTTGTAGAAGGCCCGGAACAGGTAACTGCGGATGTTCTTTACGCCGCCCAGCTCGCGCCGCCGCGCCAGCAGGTTCAGGAAAACGTCGTGGATGGCGTCTTTGAGCGTCTCGCGGTCGAACCCGAGCCCGCATCCGTAGGCGTAGAGCTGGTCTGCATAGCTGTTGTAGAGGTAGACGCATACGTCGTCGTTACCTTCCAGAAATTGCCGGCCGATGATTCTGTCGTGCTTCATATCGTTCGAGTCATGACTCCAACTAAAAGACGGGACAATTCGGATTTTGTCCCCTTCCGCAGCCGGAGAAGGTGAAAAAAAGGAATGTTCCGTGAAAATAGGCAGAAAAATCGGGATTCCGGGGGACAAAATCCCGATTCGGGCGTCTACTTATCAGTAACAAACCATTCAAAAAATGTCCAACCTAAATTTAAACCGAATGACAAACATGAGACATTTCGCGCTCTCCCTGCTGCTTTGCGGCTGGTGCGGCATTGCCTTCTCCTGTGACAAGGCCGAATCGGGGCCGAAGGAGGAGCCGGCCGAATCCCAATGGCGCAATCAGTCGTTTACGTTGGCTACGTGGAACGTGGCTTTCGACAACCCCGTCCCCTGGGATGACCGGAAAGCAATGGCGGCCAGTGTGTTCGATACCCAGGATTTCGATATCATCGGCATTCAGGAGCCCTGGCGACATGCGCTCGACGACCTGATCGCGATGCTGCCCGATTACGACCATACGGGCACCAGCGTCACAGGCAACCCGGCCGATACCGACTGCCACAACAATCCTATATTCTATAAGAAGGAGCGTTTCGAGCTGCTCGACAGCGGTTCGTTCTGGTTCTCGGAAACCCCCGACGTCCCCGGTTCCAAGAGCTGGGACTCCTACGGCATCCGTATGTGCAACTGGGGGAAGTTCCGCGACAGGCAGACCGGCGGTGAGTTTTTTCTCTTCAACACCCACTTCGACCACAAGGGCGAAGTCGCCCGCGAAAAGACGGCGCAGATCGTCAACGAGCGGGTGAAGAGCATCGCGAAAGGGTATCACGCCTTTCTGACCGGCGACTTCAACGGCGACCAGTGGTCGGAGCCCTACAAGATTCTGACCGACCAGTTCCGCGACACGCGCGACGAGGCCGTGCGGACGGAGAACGCCGACTGGCACACCTACAACGCCTATAACTACAGCGACAAGCCGCTTTACAGCGGTGCGCAGCTCGACCATATCATGCTGCGCCCGGCCGACCTCGATTTTGTGGTCAACGAGTGGCGGATCGTCAATACCGACTTTAACAAGGTCTATCCCTCCGACCATTTTCCGATCGTCCTGTCGTTCTCGTTCAAATTCGAACGGCAATAACCCAAAAACCGACCCGACATGAAAAAACTGTTCGCAATAGGAACGTGCTGCCTGCTCTGCGGGCTTTTCGGCTGCGAGGATTCCGGCGAGGCCGACCGTCCTGCGCCCGTCGCTGCGTTCACGACCGAAAAGGAGTCGTATGCCGCCGGCGAGAAGATCGGTTTCATCAACACCTCGTCATTCGACGCCGGTGAAATCATCGCTTACGAATGGGATTTCGGCGACGAGTCGGCCCGTTCGACCAAAAAGGAGCCTGTGAAAGTTTACAACGAGGCGGGCTCCTACACCGTCCGGCTTACCGTGACGGGCAGCAACGGTGCCGTCGACCAAAGCGAGAACAGCCTCGTGATCCGCGAGGACGACCGCGAACTGGTAGCCGATTTCACCTTTGAAAAAGAGGAATATGCCGTCGGTGAACCGGTTGCTTTCGTCAACCGGTCGAGTTTCGAGAACGGCGAAATCGTGGGCTATGCCTGGAATTTCGGCAGCGGTGACGCGGACGATGCCTCGACCGAGGAGAATCCTTCGAAACGCTACTCCGCACCGGGCGATTACACGGTACAGTTGACCGTCACGACCGACAACGGACGCGAAAAAAGCTGTCAGAAAACCGTGACGGTCTACGATGCGGGGACTCCGCCCGTGGCGGCGTTCTCGGTTGCCCCCGGGATCGTACTCGCCGGCGACGAAGTGACCTTCACCGACCTGTCGACCGACGAGGACGGCGAGGTGGTGGCCTGGGCCTGGGAGTTCGGTGACGGTGCGACCTCCTCGGAGCGGCATCCGCTCCATACCTATCCGGAGAAGGGAGCCTATAAGGTGACGCTGACGGTGACCGACGATGCGGGTGTCACGGACCGGCAGGAACAGACCGTGAACGTCTGGCCCGGCGTGGTGTGGTCGCAGGAGATCGAAGCCAGCTCGACGCTGCGCGGCGTCATTCCGACCGTCGGGCTCGACGGCACGATCTACGTGACGAGCGACAAACTCAAACTCTACGCCTATGACAAGTCGGGTTCCCGACGGTGGGTGTACGATCTTTCGCAGGACGGCGCCGGCGGCCAGCAGAAATCCTCCGCCTGCGTCGGCACCGACGGTACGGTTTACATCCTTGCCGGCGGCAGCGACAAGACGAAGAACATCTATCTCTATGCGATCCGTCCCGACGGCACCCGGAAATGGCGCTATGCCTATCCCCTCGGCGCCGTGACCGGCTATACCTCGCCGGCCATCCACATCAGCGGCAATGTGCTGATCGGTAATCAGGGCACGGGCGGTTCCGTCATCCTCGTCGACAAGGATTCGGGGCAGGAGATGTGGCGCACCCTGACGGTCGGCGGCGGCCTTACCGGCATGATCGCCTCGGACAAGGCAGGAACGGCCTATTTCGGACTTTCGGGCGGCAAAGGTTACGGCGCTGTGGATGCCGGGGGCGTCCTGAAGTCGTTCAATGTAGCCGACACCTACGATGTCAACGGTACGAGCATCGCCATCGACGCTGAGGGCAATACCTACGCCGGAGTGCAGAAAAGCGGTGCGGGAGCTGTCGTCTCCTGCGATGCGGCGGGGAACCGGCGCTGGGTGTTCACGCCCGATCCGGCCGGGAAGATCGATTTCAGCGGTCCGGTGCTGGGCGCCGACGGTACGGTCTATATCTCTGTAAACAAGACCGGCGGACAGATTGCCGCCCTCGACGGTCAGACCGGTCGGCAGCTTTGGCAGTACCTCTGCGCCGACGGATTCGGCGGTACGCCCGCCGTGGACTGTTACGGAAATATCCACTGCGGCGACAATGCAGGCTGGTACCACGTCGTCAAACCCGACGGAACGCTGCTCTTCAAAAAGCAGTTGGGAACCAACATGTGGTCCTCGCCGGTGATCGCTGACGACGGGATGATCTACGTCAACCTGAAAGACGGTGCGGCCTGCAAGCTGATCGCTTTCGACATGGGGCTGACGGGCCCGGCCGATTCCCCGTGGCCGCAGCGCGCCTGCACGGCCGCCCACATGGCGTTGCAGCGATAAAACGCTGTTTGGATGGAAAGTCCGGTCGGTAATTTTGCCGGCCGGACTTTTTTGTTGTCGGTATGGCCGTAATGACGCCGCGGAGAGAATATTTGAACGGAAATATTTGGTTATTCGGCCGATAATCCATACTTTTGTTCGGTAAAAATGCCTCTTGTACAGAGGTTGTTCATTTACAGGGGGTTCGGCGTCGCTTCTGGTTCAGGGGCATGGGCGTCGGGTACCGGAGATTCAGCGGTCAACCCTTGATTGCCTCGTAGTATAAATCGTGTCCGGTGACCGGTTTATCGTCTGCGGGGGATTGTAGAGTATATCCTTTTATCAACTATGTTCGATCAGCGCGGCGACGAAGAACACTGGTATGCACTGAAAGTCTTTTACAACCGGGTGTTCGAGGTCGAAAGGCTTCTCGCACAGGACGGGGTGAAGAGCTATATTCCGTTGCGCTGCGTGGAGACGACCGTCGGCGGGCGGACCATACGGCGGCGTGAACCGGCTGTTTCGTCGCTGATGTTCGTCCGCGGGCGCGAGCAATATGTGCTCGAACTCTCCAAACGGCTGAAGAACACCATGCCCCTGATGGCCTATTTCGACCGGGATACCCGGAAGCCGGCTGTCATTTCCGACCTGGAGATGAACGTCTTCATGCTGGTTACTTCGACCGGCGATCCCGGTCTGGAATATCTCGGCGAGGAGCCTTCGGACTTGCGCTCGGGGGATCGGGTGCGCGTCACCGAGGGGCCTTTCAAAGGGGCCGAGGGGTACATCAAACGCATCAAGGGCAACCGGCGCCTGATCGTTTCGATCGAAGGTGTCGTAGCCGTGGCGACGACTTACATTCCGGGGTGTTTCCTGGAGAAGATCGCCTGAAACTGAATCCGCCTCTCCCGGACGGATTTCCGTTGTGCCGGGACATCTGAAATACGATTAATCTGATATTTTAATACGAAGGCAACGGGGTTCCGGCCGCGGCCGCCTTCGCAATTTCTAACAGTAAAGACCGTCCTGGATTTTCCTTGGATTGCGCGGTTTTTACCGGTTTCCGGGTGGTCGCCCTCCGACGGCCCGGAGCTATAACACGCCTCTCTGATGTTTTACCGCCTGCTGTCACGGTTTGGTGCTGAGAAGTACCTGTCGTCACGCTACTTTTCGTCGTGGCTGATCCTCGTTATCGACACGTGTGTTTCGGTTTTTGCCACCTTTATCGCGTACCTGCTGATACGCGGTCTTTTTCCGAATCCGGTTTTCACATTCTGGTACGGATTGTGGCTGCTTGCCGGTTCGTGTGTGCTGAGCGTCGTTCCGTTCGTCCTTTTGCGGACGTTCCGGAGCATCATCCGCCATTCGACACTGCGTGAGATATGGAAACTCGGCGCTGCGGTTCTTTCTAAGGACGTTCTGATGTTCTTCTACGTCCTTCTCCTCACCTCGAAGACATCTCCGGCTTATGCGGCGATTTCGCTGGGTTTTCTGCTGGACGCTCTGGTCACGCTGTTCCTGCTGCTGGGGCTTCGCCTCTGTATGATCGTGGTTTACGACCTGATTAAACTGAAGCAGACGCGCCGCGACAACTGCCGCCGGGTGTTGGTTTACGGTACGGGCGACAAGTCGGTGTCGTTGGTTCCGCGGCTGCAGAACTCGCCTCACTACCGTGTCGCTGGTTTCCTGACGTATGGCAAGCGTCTGCGGAATCATACGGTTGCCGAATGCCCGGTCTACTATTTCGAGAATGCCGAAAGCATGGAGTATCTGCGGGACCGCTTCGACATCGATGCCGTGCTGTTCGCCACGAACGACGATGCGCAGGATGAGCAGGAACGTCTGATAAATTATTGTGCGGAGAAGGGGATCAAAGTGTTGATAGTGCCGCCGATCGACGAGGTGATTGACGGTAAGATCATGAAGCAGTCGATCCGCGAGATCAAAATCGAGGACCTGCTGGGACGTCCCGAGATCGAGATTTCGATGTCGGAGATCGAGGCGAATTTCGCGGGGAAGACGGTGCTCGTGACGGGCGCCGCAGGGAGTATCGGCTCGGAATTGTGCCGCCAGTTGGCGACGTTCGGGGTGAAAGAACTGATTTTGTTCGACAATGGGGAGACGCCGATGCACAACCTGCGTCTGGAGTTGGAGGAACGTTATCCGAAACTGCATTTCGAGCCGGTTATCGGGGATATTCGCATCGAGCGGCGCCTGGACTTCGCGTTCCGGACCTACCGTCCGCAGGTGGTATTTCACGCTGCGGCCTACAAGCATGTTCCGCTGATGGAAGAGAATCCATGCGAGGCGGTGTTGGTGAACGTGGCGGGAACGCGCAACGTGGCGGACAAATGCATCGGGTACGACGTGGAAAAGATGGTGATGATCTCGACGGACAAGGCCGTGAACCCGACGAACGTGATGGGCTGCACGAAGCGTCTGGCGGAGATTTATGTGCAGTCGTTGGGACTGGCCGTCGGACAGAACAAGATTCCGGGAAAGACGAAATTCGTGACGACGCGCTTCGGGAATGTGCTGGGCTCGAACGGAAGCGTTATTCCCCGCTTCCGGGAGCAGATCGCCAAAGGCGGTCCGGTGACGGTTACGCATCCGGAGATCACGCGTTTCTTCATGACGATTCCGGAGGCATGCCGGCTGGTGATGGAGGCGGCCACGATGTCCGGGGGCAATGAGATTTTCGTGTTCGACATGGGCGTTTCGGTGAAGATCGCGCACCTGGCACGCCGGATGATCGAATTGGCGGGCTTCGAACCGGACCGGGATATCAAAATCGAATACACGGGGTTGAGGCCCGGGGAAAAACTCTATGAGGAGGTATTGTCGAACAAGGAGAATACGCTTCCGACGACGCACGACCGTATCCGGATCGCTAAGGTCCGGGAGTACGACTACGAAGAGGCCCGGGAGGTTACCGAGGAGCTGGAGGCGCTTTCGCGTGCCGTGAGCATCCCGGACATGATTCGCCTGATGAAAAGGACCGTTCCGGAATTTAAATCCAAAAATTCCCGGTTTGAGGTATATGATTTTGAAAATTAGCATTCTATAATATTGTAAAAATGAATATTGCCATTGTCGGTACCGGTTATGTAGGACTGGTGTCGGGAACTTGCTTTGCCGAGATGGGTATTGATGTCACTTGTGTCGACATTGATCAGCATAAAATCAACCGGTTGCTCCAGGGTGAGATTCCGATTTATGAGCCGGGGTTGGAAGATATGGTAAAGCGAAATGTAAAGGCGGGACGACTGCATTTTACAACCGATCTTACCACATGCCTGAATAATGTGGAGGTCGTGTTTTCTGCTGTGGGAACTCCGCCAGATGAGGATGGTTCGGCTGACCTGAAATATGTGTTGGCCGTAGCAAAGACCTTCGGACAGAATATTAAAAAGTATACGATCTTAGTTACGAAATCTACGGTCCCTGTAGGAACGGCAAAAAAAGTCAAGGCCACGATTCAGGAGGAACTTATCCGGCGTGGTGAAGAGGTCGATTTCGATGTCGCTTCGAATCCGGAGTTTCTGAAGGAGGGGGCGGCCATCAAGGACTTTATGACACCGGACCGGGTCGTGGTCGGTACGGAAAGCGAACGGGCCCGCAAAATCATGTCGCGCCTTTACAAGCCTTTTATGCTGAGCGGAGAGCGGATGATCTTTACGGATATTCCTTCGGCGGAGATGATTAAGTATGCCGCCAATTCGATGCTGGCGACTCGCATTTCGTTCATGAACGATATCGCCAATTTGTGCGAATCGGTGGGGGCCGATGTGAACATGGTCCGCAAGGGCATCGGATCGGATACGCGTATCGGCAAGAAGTTTCTTTATGCCGGCTGCGGTTACGGCGGCTCGTGCTTTCCGAAAGATGTGAAGGCGCTGATCAAAACAGCTGAACAGAACGGCTATGAAATGAAGGTGCTGAAGGCTGTGGATGAGGTGAACGAAAAACAGAAGCAGATTCTCTTCGAAAAACTGCAAAAACACTATCATGGAGAATTGAAAGGCCGGACGGTTGCTTTATGGGGCCTGGCGTTCAAACCCGAGACGGACGATATGAGGGAGGCCCCGGCGGTGGTGATGATCGACAAACTGGCTGCTGCCGGCTGCACGGTGAAAGTCTACGATCCGATCGCGATGGACGAGTGCCGACGCCGAATCGGGGATAAGATAATTTACTGTAAGGATATGTACGATGCCGCGATGGATGCCGATGTCCTGATGCTCGTGACGGAGTGGAAGGAGTTCCGGGTGCCCGACTGGAGGACTTTGCGTAAAATCATGAAACAGCCGTTGATTTTTGATGGGCGGAACATATACGACCGGGAGGAGTTGTGGGTTAATGGATTCGGATATTACTGCATAGGGTAAACCGCGCGAATTGCAGGAAAGGGTATGATTTCGAATGATTCCAGGACAGCGAAAAGTATAAAGAACAGCACGGTCTCCCTGGTCTTTTATTTTGTCAATATAGCACTGGGGTTCGTTTCCCGAAAGGTTTTTATCGATAACCTGGGGACTGAGGTATTAGGGCTCAATACGACTGCCACCAACCTGCTTCAATTGCTTAATCTGGCTGAACTGGGAATCGGTATAGCCATTGCATCCTCACTCTATAAGCCGCTTGCCGGAAAAGACTGGAAACAGGTCGGTGATATAGTTTCCTTGCAGGGGTGGCTTTATCGTCGCATTGCTTTTGTGATAGGCGGCGGGGGAGTTCTGCTGATGTGCTTTTTCCCCTGGATTTTCGCCAAAGCCGAACTCCCGGCATGGTATCCTTACGGTGCTTTCGGAGTGCTGTTGATGAGTTCTTTGCTGAGTTATTTCATCACCTATAAACAGATCATACTGACCGCAGATCAGAAAGAGTATAAAATAACATATAGTTATAGGGCGATACTGCTCCTGAGAACCGTGGCCCAGATCGGCGCCGTATCTTTCTTGAATAACGGCTATGTCTGGTGGCTGATCTTGCAGCTGGTTTTTGATTTCGGAGCGGCCTTTGTTCTCAATTTGGTAATAAAAAAAGAGTATCCGCAACTGCGTACTGAATTGTCCCGCGGCAACGAGTTGAGAAAACGCTATCCGGATATCACCCGCAAAGTCAAACAGGTATTTTTCCATAAGTTGGCAGCCAGTGTGCTGACACAGACCTCTCCGCTTATTTTGTATGCATACGCTTCGCTGTCGATGGTAACTTTGTATGGCAATTACATGCTGATTGTTTCCGGAGTTACTGTCTTGGTCAGTTCCATGTTCAATAGTATGATGGCCAGTGTTGGCAATCTGGTTGCTCAATGCGAGCCGGAACGTGTGCTGAAGGTGTTTCATGAACTGTTCAGTATCCGTTTCCTGATTTCTGCAACGGCCTGTTTTTGTGTTTACAGCCTGACGCCTTCATTTATTACCCTGTGGGTCGGGACCGAATATCAACTCGGTAATATGGTATTAGGGCTGATGACCGCGATTCTATACCTCTCGCTGACCCGTAATGTCGTTGATTCCTGTCTGAATGCATACGGACTTTTCCATGATATCTGGGCGCCGGTGTCTGAAACGATTCTCAATATCGGCTGCTCGGTGCTGTTGGGATATTTCTGGGGACTGCCCGGGATTTTGTGCGGAATTCTGCTGAGTTTGTTCGTCATCGTATTTCTATGGAAACCTTATTTTTTGTTTTCGCGCGGATTCAAAGCTTCGGTGTCGATTTATGTCGGAATGTATGCTAAACATATTGCAGCCATGGCGATCGTATGGGGCTTGACGGTACTGCTGCTGTCGAAAGTCCCGCTGCAGGCTTCTTCTTCCGGGTTATCCTTTGTCGGTTATTCGTTATTGGCTGCTTTGTTTTTCGGAGGGTTGCTCGCTGCGGTTCTGGCAATGACGAACCGGGGTATGCGTGATTTTTTCAGCAGGGTGCGGTATATTTTGAACAGATAGCTTGCAATGACTCCTTTGATTTCGGTAATAATTCCGGTCTATAACGTCGAACCTTATATCGAAAGGGCGATTCTCAGTGTATTGGATCAGACCATGACGGAGTGCGAATGCCTGGTGATCGACGACTGCGGAAGCGATGGTAGTATGGACATTGTCCGAAGTTTGCAGCAACGACATCCTGCCGGGAGTAAGATACGGGTTATCCGTCAGGCTCGTAACGGAGGGCTTGGAGAGGCCAGAAACACGGGAATTGACCTTGCGAAAGGCGAATACGTCTATTTTCTGGATGGCGACGATTACATTGCTCCCGATTGTATCGAACAATTGTATTGTGCGGCGGAGAAATATCATGCGGATTTTGCCACCGGAATTTTTCTGCTCGAAGACCCGCAAGGTCAGATTGTGTCCGGGGAGGTGAAAACTGATCTTCCGGTATTATATTCCGGAAGAGGGAATTTATACATTGCCCGGATAAAGGGCATTCTTGGCTCGGAAACCAATACTGTGTACCGGCGCTCTTTTTTAATCGAACATCATATTCGGAATATCCATCGGATCGGAGAGGATCACTTCTGGTGTCTGCAAACGGCCGTACATGGGACTGCCGCAGTCTATGTTCCCGGTGCCCGTTATTATTATTGTCTCAGGGACGGCAGCATTACCAATGGATATAACCGGTCTCGGTTTCCGGATTCATTGGTGGATGCATTTTACGACAATTATTTTGACTGCCTGCGTTATGCGGATTCCTTGCCGGAAGACAAACAACCATATGGACGTGCATTGGCTGCAAAACTTGGAATAACGAGCATAATTCAGATAATCCGGAGTAACGTACCAGATAAAAGGGACAAGATCAATGCGATTTATCGGGTATTTCCCCGGGAAGCGAATACTTTGACATTGTTGTATCGCGACCGGCCCACCCGGTTTGCGCTTTGGTGCCTGCGGCACCCTGCCGGATTGTATGAGAAATGGGTTTTGTTCAATTTTGCGCTGGCAGGATACAAGCATATTATTTCTGGGAAATGAAGCGGAAACTGATGCGGAGTATAGGGCGTATACTCGACAAGTGTTTGAAAGCTTATGGTAAATCGTTGATCGAGGAGCGTATCGCCGTCGGTGATATTGTGTTGGGATACGGTCAAGGAGAGGGATACGGGATCGATACGGCAACGTTTTACAAATCCTGCAGGACGCAAGGTAATTCGCTCCGGATCGGGAAATTCTGTTCGATTGCTGGCGATCTTACCGTGATGATGGACGGTATTCATCCTCCTGAACGGATTTCGACATACCCGCTTTCTGAAAGATTCAGTAAAAAGCCTGCTTATTCGTCGGGTATGCCGGCGACCCGAGGCCCGGTGGTGATCGGTAACGATGTGTGGATCGCTTATGGGGTCACTATCCTGAGTGGTGTGACGATCGGGAATGGGGCTGTCGTATGTGCCGGTGCGGTTGTGACCCGGGATGTGCCGGACTATGCGATCGTGGGTGGTGTCCCGGCCCGGGTAATCCGTTCTCGTTTTTCGGAAGAGCAGGTTCGGGCTTTGCAACGAATCGCCTGGTGGGATTGGGACCCGGCCAAAATCGAAGAGAATATTCCGATGCTGCAATCCGAAGATATCGATGCTTTTATTCAACTTCATTTAAAGCATTCATGAACAGCCATGTTCCGGATTATTCCGTTGTCGCGGGGAATCCGGCAAGTGTGGTGAACTATTTTTCAAACGTAAGGAATGGGTAAAAAAGGACCGTATGACTATCTGATCGTCGGCGCCGGGCTTTTCGGAGCCGTATTCGCTTGTCGGATGAAGGCGGCCGGGAAAAAGGTTCTGGTCGTGGAGAGGCGCGATACGCGCGGGGGAAATTTGTATTGCGATCGGATCGCCGGAATAAACGTACATAGTTACGGCGCACACATTTTTCATACCTCGGATAAGGAAGTCTGGGATTTTGTGAACCGTTTTGCCGAATTCAACCGCTATACCAACAGTCCGCTGGCATATTACCGGGGTAAGCTTTATAACCTGCCCTTCAATATGAATACGTTTTACTCCCTATGGGGGGTGACGACACCCCAGCAGGCTTGTGTCCGAATCGAGGAACAGCGCCGTGCGGCGGCTGTCGCCGAGCCTCGCAATCTGGAAGAACAGGCCCTTTCTTTGGTAGGGCGGGACATTTACGAAGCATTCATCAAAGGATATACCGAGAAACAATGGGGCCGGCCCTGTACGGAACTTCCGGCCTTTATCATCAAGCGTTTGCCGCTTCGCTTCACGTTCGACAACAATTATTTCAACGACCGCTACCAGGGAATTCCCATCGGAGGATATAATGTGCTGATCGACGGGCTGCTGGACGGAATCGAGGTCCGTTTGGGAATGGACTTTTTCGAACACAGGTCTCGTCTGGAGGCACTCGCGGACAAAATCCTGTATACGGGCTCTGTCGATCGCTATTTTGACTATTGCTTCGGGCGGCTTGAATACCGAACGCTCCGTTTCGAGACGGAGGTTCTGGAATGCGGAAATTATCAGGGAAACGCAGTCGTCAATTATACGGATGCTGCCATCCCCTATACCCGGATTATCGAGCACCGCCATTTCGATGGGAGTGGTCCGGAGTCTCGAACGGTTATTACGCGGGAATACCCTTCCGAATACCGGGACGGAGATGAGCCCTATTATCCGATCAACGACGTGCGCAATGAAGCGATGTACGAAAAATACAAGATGTTGGCTGATGCCGATTCCAACACCCTTTTCGGAGGGCGTTTGGCCGAATACAAATATTATGACATGCATCAGATTGTACGTAAGGCGCTCGATCTGTCAAAACGGGAATTATGAAGGTATTTGCCTTTGTTGTGACCTATAACCGGCTGGAACTGCTGAAAAAAACAATCGGGAGTTTGCGTCGGCAAACTTACAGGATAGATTGTCTGGTTGTGGTGAATAATGCGTCCACCGATGGTACGGATGCGTGGTTGGCACAGCAGCATGATCTGCATGTAATCACTCAGGAAAATTTAGGCGGAGCGGGCGGATTTCATGCGGGAGTGAAGTATTGTTTCGAGCAGGGAGCCGATTGGATATGGATGATGGACGACGACGTGTTTCCGCAGGAGGATTGCTTGGAAATCCTGCTGAAGTATAAAGATAAGTCCGGATGTCTTCAGCCTGCGAGGTATCATCGGGATTTGGTGCCCGTCGAGTGGGGCTATGCCGGGAAATATCCCAATTTTCACCTGTTGGAGAAAGTCGAGCTGGAGAAAGAATGTTGTCCGGTACAGACCGGGTGCTTCGAAGGAATGTGTATTCATCGGTCCGTCGTGGAAAAAATCGGGTATCCTGATCCCCGTTTTTTTATTGCTGGAGACGATACCGTTTATGGGTTTGCGGCGCATTTTCATACTCCGGTCTTATTGATTCGGGGGGCGCGTCTGGTACGTGCCTCTCTGTCCGGCGAGAAAAAAATCAGCCCGATGTATCTATACTATACGTCACGGAATTTCTACCTCGGGGAAGAATATTACAAACGGTTCTTCCATAAAAAAGGCTACTCGACCCGAATCATGTTGAAACATTGGTTGAACATATTGTTGACGACAATTCATTTTTACCGGTCACTGAAAATAGAGCCTGCTGTCCGGCACATGGCGGTATCTGCTGTTTGGCGGGGATGCTGCGACGGCCGCCGAGGACGCTACGGTAAGACGTTCAATTTGTAGATGAAATGAAATCGCTCTTATTTTTCATCTGTCTGGTTTTTGTGTTGCTGTTCGGGTCCTATCAGTTCGGATTTACGACACTGCGGGTCTATGGGGCAATCATATTGATGGTTTCGTGCTTTTATGCTGTTTTCGAAAAGTGTCAAAGACTTACCCTGCCCTATCGTTTTATTGGATGGTATGTCGCGTTTTTAGCCATCATGTTCATTGCCCAAATTCTGAATGGGGATCTTTGGGTAGAAGGAATTGCCAAGCGTTATCTGGCCTACCATTTGGTCCCGATCATCGTTTTCGTAGCTGTCGATGTTTACGTCGGCGATATGAAGATGCTGAAGCGAGTGACTTCTCTTTTGATCGTTATCTGCATGGTGGATTCCATCGTGACTTATTTGCAATATATCGGTAATCCGATCGGACTTGAGATAGGGCAGTTTTTTTCAACCGATACGAGTTATTCCATCCAGATATTGTCGGACTTTTATGAGACCCATCACCCGGATGACCTGTTAGGGCAGAGTATTACTTTCGGTATTATGGATTCGGTTGTTTACAATGCCTATCTGTTGGGGGCTGCAGGGGTGCTGCCGTTGTATTATGCTTTTTCATCCAAAACGAAAGTAAAAGGGAAAATACTCGCCCTGATCGGTTATTTGATCATTGGAGCAGCCTGTTTTATGACTCAGCAAAGAGCCGCGTTCGCCTTGTTCCTGCTTGCTTCCGTTTTTTTGATCTTGAAGTTTGGTCCCCGGTGGCTTCTCCTGCTGATAGGGGGATTGGTCGTATATTATGCTTTGGACGGAGATTGGTTTGATCCGGATAAATTAGGGCGATTTGATGACATGACCAATTTGTCGGGCCGGGCATATATTTATCAGGAGTCTGTGGAATATATTCAGGATCATTTCTTTTTGGGTGGCGCTGTCGATTGTCCGGTCGTTCCTCATAATGTTTTGTTTAGTGCGCTAATCAATGCCGGGCTGTTCGGTGGACTCGTAATAATTGTCCTCTATTTTAAAATGTTATATGCGGGGGCCCGCATTATTTTAAACCGGAAAAAAGTAATATCGTACTCTGTGATATATGCCTCGGGGTTCGGTATTTATATGTTGATCGGGTTGACTCATAACGAGAATATTGTCAACGGGAGTGTGATGTGCTGGTTGTTTTTCGCGTTGGCTCTCAAAGCCGGTCTTCTTGAAAAAATCAATGTTGCAAAGAGTTAAGCGATTTCGGTATATGGAAAAACAATTTCATATCTGCGTAGTTGCAAACGGTTTTCCCAATAAGAAAATACCCCAATACACTTTTGTCGAACAGCTTTGCCGATCATTGGCTGATTACGGATGGAAAGTGACGGTCATTGCCCCTCAAAGCATCACGAAATGTATTATTCGCAGGGAGGGACTGGATCCGTATTTTCGAACGGAATATACCGAAGCAGGGAATGGGATTGATGTATATCGCCCGCGATTTTTTAGTGTGGGGGAGTTCAAATGGTTGGGTAAGGAGTGGAATGCACGACGTTTTTCTGCGGCTGTAAGCCGGGCGTTTAGAGCGATGAAACAAAAGCCGGACGTATGTTACGGTCATTTTTGGGATTGTGCTTTTGCGGTCTATCGTTCGGCCCGGAAGTTCCGGATTCCGCTGTTTGTCGCCTGTGGTGAGGCGGAACTGACCATTTTCGACAGTTTCCGCCCTGAAACCCTATCCCGATTTAGTGAATACGTCAGTGGGGTTATATGCGTGTCGACCAAGAATCTGCAGGAGAGCGTGTCGACGGGCTTAACAGTCAAGGAAAAATGCAGGGTTATCCCCAATGCAATCGATCCGTCTCGTTTTTATCGGAAAAATAAGTTGCAGATGAGGAGACAATTCGGATTCGATGCCGGTGATTTCATCGTCGCATTTGTCGGAGGATTTATACATCGCAAAGGCACCCGACGGATAGCCGAAGCCATATCCCTGCTTGACGATTCGTCGGTCAAATCCTTATTTATCGGAAAAACCATGGGGAGCGATGCCTGTGACCCGGAGTGTAAGGGTATTTTGTTCAAGGGATGCGTTCCTCACGACCGGATCGCGGATTATTTGAATTGCGCCGATGTGTTCGTTATGCCGACCCTTCACGAAGGGTGCTGCAATGCCAATATCGAGGCTATGGCGTGTGGACTGCCGATCATATCTTCCGACTTGCCTTTCAATTACGATGTATTGGATTCTTCGTTTTCCATTCTGATCGACCCGATGGACATAAGGCAAATAGCAGAAGCAATCCGTACATTGAAGGATGATCCGCAGCGGAGGCGGAAAATGGCTGAAGCCGCGTTGGAACATGCCCGCCAATATACGCTGGAAAGGCGTGCTGAGCAGATCATCGGTTTTATAAAAGAATGTATAAATCAACCCGTAAAATGAAAATATTGGTTACCGGCAGTGCTGGATTTATCGGTTTTTATCTGGCCAAACGTCTGCTTGATCGCGGAGACCAGGTAATCGGACTGGATAATCTCAACAGCTATTATGATGTAGAGCTAAAATACGCAAGGCTCCGTGAAACGGGAATTGAACGGAATAGGATTATTCCGGGCGAGGCGGTGCCGAGTGTGAAATATCCCGCTTATAGATTTTATGTTTTGGAATTGGAAAACCGCATTGCTGTTGAGAAATTATTCAGTACGGAAAAACCGGATATTGTGATCAATCTTGCCGCTCAGGCCGGAGTTCGCTATTCGCTGGAAAATCCTCATACTTATGTGGACAGCAATGTTGTGGGGTTTGTTAACTTGCTTGAATGCTGTCGACAGGCTCGGATTGGTCATTTGATTTATGCCTCTTCGAGTTCCGTATATGGGAGGAATGACAAGGTTCCTTTTTCAGAAGAGGACCGGGTCGATTATCCCGTGTCGCTTTATGCGGCGACAAAGAGGGCCGGTGAGCTTATGGCCGCTGTTTATAGCTCCTTGTATCATCTTCCGACAACGGGACTGCGGTTCTTCACGGTTTATGGCCCTTGGGGACGGCCGGATATGGCCCCGATGCTCTTTGCCAAAGCGATTCTGTCAGGCAATCCGATTAAGGTTTTTAATAACGGAAACCTGTCGCGGGATTTTACCTATATCGACGATATTATCACGAATGTGTTATCTGTAATCGACAAGGGACCTGATGCGCAAGAGCCGGCTGCGATTTATAATATTGGGTGCGGGCATCCGGTTTCGCTGACGGATTTTATCGGCGTGCTGGAAACTGCCCTTGGAAAACAGGCTTGCAAGGAGATGTTTCCCATGCAGAAAGGCGATGTCTATCAGACTTATGCGGATATGACCCGTTTTAAGAAAACGTTCGGAAGCCGCTCGGCAACCTCACTGGAAGAGGGTATCCCGAAGTTCGTGGATTGGTATGTGACTCATAAGGACTTGGTTTTATGATTCGGTCATACGAGGAATATCAGTTCTATTTGAAACAGGATAGAATTGCATTAGGGATCAGGCAGGAGGGATGGACCGGAAAATTGAAGCAATGGTTGTTGCCGGACCCGATATGGAAATTCGAGCGGCTTATGCGCCGTTGCGAATATTTGACTAATTGTGGCGGCAAGCGTAATCCGATGTTGCTTTGGTATCGGGTCAGGTATCGGAAACTGTCGCTGAAACTGGGCTTTTCAATTCCGATCAATACGTTCGGTCCGGGTTTGTCCATTGTCCATTATGGGACAATTGTCGTAAACAGTGCCGCTCGAATCGGGAAAAACTGCCGTCTGCATGCCTGTGTGAATATCGGAGCCAGCCGGGGTTCGAAGATGGCGGCCCAGATCGGAGACAATGTCTATATCGGCCCCAGTGTGGTTATTTTCGGGGATATACGAATCGCCGATAACGTAACTATCGGAGCGAATGCCACCGTGAACAGAGATTGTCGGGAAGAAAATGCCGTGCTGGCGGGAACGCCGGCCGTTGTCGTAAAGAGTGATTTCCCTGTTTGGTGGCGTCTTAACGGGCTTGATCTGGAAGAATAATTTTGAACTGAGGACTGATTTTGGGTTTACGCAGGGTTTGGAAAGAGAGCTATAAACCGCAGTTGGGGTTAGGATATGCTTTTGCAAGGATATTCTTCATCGCGGCTCAGCGATACCGGCTTTATTTGCCGGGCCGGTGGATGAACGGGATCTGTCACCGGATCGTATTGCGTTATCTTGGAAAAAAATATGGGGATGTAGTCTTGGAATTAAAAAAACCTCGGGAAAGAGTTCAGGTTGTAACGGCCTGTAAAATATGGTGTTGTTGGTGGCAGGGATATGATGCGGCACCATCGCTTGTCAAATTGTGCCTGGACAGTATACGTCTTCATGCAGGAGGGTGTGAAATCGGTTTGATTTCCCGGGAAAACTATGGAAATTATATTTCAATTCCCGCTCATATCGTTGAAAAGTATAATCAGGGGCAAATTTCAACGGCACACTTCTGCGATGTGATTCGGGTCAATTTGCTTGCGCGTTACGGCGGGCTTTGGATTGACGCTACGGTATTCGTCTCCGGAAGCATTCCGCAAGATATTTTTGCAAAGCCTTTTTATTCCATCCGGGACGGTAAATCCCGGTATAACGTTTCCAATGGCCGGTGGACGACTTTTCTCCTTGCTTCCCAAGGGTCGGTTCTTATGACCTTTCTATCCCGCATGTATGAGGCCTATTGGGACCGGGAAGATGGGGTGCTGGATTATTTTCTGTTTGATTATCTGATCGAATTCGCTTACCGAAACAGCCTGGCAGTCAGGAACGAGATTGATGCCGTTCCTCTGAACAATAGATGTGTCCACGACCTTCAGCCTGCATTAATGCAACCTTTTGATCCGGCACAAATCAGGCTTATGCTTGAAGACGGTCTTTTTTTTAAACTTACCTATAAATTCAATCGTAATAAAAACGCGGAACGATTGCTTCATGTATTGGCAGAGTACAATCGTTCTTTCGGCACAAAATCAATGTAATATGAAGAAGATAATGTTGGTGTTCGGAACCCGGCCGGAGGCGATCAAGATGGCTCCTTTGGTAAAGGCATTCCAATCCCGGAAATCGGATTTCGAAACGACGGTATGCGTGACGGGGCAGCACCGGGAGATGCTTGATCAGGTTTTGGATATATTCGAGATCGTACCTGATTATGATTTGAATATCATGAAACCCGGGCAGGATCTTTTTGATATTACCGCAAGGGTCTTGACAGGCATGCGTGCCGTGTTGGATCAGGCAAAGCCCGATGTCGTGTTCGTTCACGGTGATACGACCACTTCTATGGCATCGGCTTTAGCGGCTTATTACCGGCAGATTCCTGTGGCGCATGTCGAAGCCGGACTGAGAACCGGGAATATATATAGTCCCTGGCCGGAAGAGATGAACAGGCAGTTGACCGGGCGCATTGCTTCACTCCATTTCGCTCCGACTCCTCTGAGTCGTAGCAATCTTATCCGGGAGGGGGTTGAGGCCGATCGCATTGTGGTCACCGGCAATACGGTGATAGATGCCTTGCATTTGGTCGTATCCAGAATCAAAGGGGATACTGCGCTTCAAACCGGAATCCGGCATAACTTGCTGCGTGCAGGGTACGACCTTGGAAGGCTGGATGGTAATCGCAAATCAGTGCTTATCACGGGACACCGGAGGGAGAATTTCGGCGACGGGTTCATTCAGATGTGTACGGCGATCAAGGATTTAGCCCTTGCGTATGCCGGTGTCGATTTTATATATCCCATGCATCTGAATCCCAATGTGAGAGGAGCCGTACGAGAGGTGTTCGGGACGGAAAGCGGATTGCCGAATATGTTTTTTACGGAACCGCTGCAATACCTCGATTTCGTTTGTCTGATGGAACGAAGCGGTATTATCCTGACCGATAGCGGCGGAATACAGGAAGAAGCGCCGGCGTTGGGTAAGCCTGTCCTGGTAATGCGCGATACCACGGAGCGGCCGGAAGCTCTGGAAGCCGGAACGGTCCGGTTGGTCGGATCGGATCACGACCGGATCGTCGAACAGGTGTCGCGCCTGCTCGACGATACAGCCTATTACGAGGCGATGAGCCATGCTGTCAATCCATACGGAGATGGACATGCTTGTGAAAGAATCATAGCAAAGATGATCGATTAATGGGAAAAAGCGTGGTGTTCATACTGAGTGCGGTGCAAGATACTCATGCGCTCAAACGGATCGATGAGTTCCTCGATCAGGATTATACGGTCAAGGTTTACGGTTTTAATCGTTCCAATATCTCGGTGCCGACCGGGAATCGTTTTCCGATAGAGGTTGTTGGAACTTTCACCTCAGAGCGCAACTATCTTTCGCGGGTGCCGGTCATGTTCAAAGCGATGCGATCCATTGCCGGCAGACATTCCCGTGACGAACTGTTTTATTATTTCGGTTTGGATATAGCTCTCATGGCCAGGATGTTCATTCGGAACCGGTATATTTATGAAGAATGTGATCTGCTGAATGCGTATTTCAAAACGAAATTTATTTCGTTGCCATTGAAATGGTATGACCGGCGAATTATAAAACGATCGGTAGAGACTGTGTTGACTTCCGATGGTTTCCGGATCTATCATTTTGGCGATGTCGTTCCCCCGAATGTGACCATTATTCCCAATAAACTCAATCCCTGGTGTTTTGAGGCCCATAAAACGCACCCTTTGCGTAAAACAGTTTCAGATACGCTGAGGATTGGATTCGTGGGAATGATTCGGGCTAAGGCTGTTTATAACTTCGTCCGTGTTTTTGCCCGGGAGTTCCCGACGTATGAGTTTCATTTTTTCGGAGTGGTCAGTTCTTGGACTGAGCAGCAGATCGGGTTGTTGGAGCAATCTCCGAATGTTAAGTTTCATGGACGGTTTATCAATCCCAACGACCTTCCTGATATCTATGCAGGGATTGATCTGGTGTTGGCGACCTATGATACCGAATATGAAAATCCGCGGTTTGCAGAGCCCAATAAATTGTACGAGGCTATTTTTTACGAAACTCCTATTATTGTTAGCCGGGACACATTTCTGGCAGATCGGGTGCAGTCTCTTAATGTGGGATTCAGTGTAGATGCCCTGGATGACAAATCGGTCGTTTCTCTGGTTTCGTCATTGACCGCCGACGTGATAAAAGAGAAAAAAGAGGCTTGTAAGGCTATTCCCAAATCTGAGTCCATCAATAATAACCAACAGTTTTTCCAAAAGCTGAAATCACTGATCGGATAATGCGCATATACAATGGCATGTGGAGGACAAAGCTGAAAAATCGAATAAAAAGCTCCCGGTTTTTATACGGTCTCTATTTTTATTTCGGCTCGGCCGCAGTCAGACTGTTGAGACTCTTCATTGTCCCGCGTAATGATCTGGTGTTGTTTGTCTGTTTCGGAGGGAAGAAATACGATGACAGCCCTCGGGCCGTATACGAGTGGATGTTACGGGACGATGAGTGTAGCGGATTGCATTTTGTGTGGGCTTTCGAGAAACCTTCGCAGCAGGATGTCCCGGGGGCGGAGAAAGTGAGAATAGACTCTTTCGCTTATTATGTGCAAGCACTCAGAGCCGGTTGTTGGGTGACGAATTCGGGGGTAGAACGGGGCCTGAGTTTTAAGCCCCGATCGACTTTTTTGCTCAATACCTGGCATGGTACTCCGATTAAAAAAATCGGGCAGGATGCACTGAACAAAAAGGAATGCTATGAGATTCGTTCCCGCTATAAGGAAAACGTCATGCTGGCTCAGGGTAAATATGAGGCAGACATATTCTCCCGGGCCTTTGGGATAGACCGGGATAAGTATGCCGTCGTGGGGTTGCCGCGAAACGATGGACTGTCTGACCGTTCTGACGAGACTTATCGGACTTGCCGTAAAAAGCTCGGCTTGCCCGAAAACAAAAAAGTAATCCTGTACGCACCCACTTTCCGGGAATTCGACCGGGATAAGCATTTGAATATAACATTGGCTCCGCCAATCGATTTTGCGAAGTGGGAAGCGTCTCTGGGCGGTGAGTATCTGGTGTTATTCCGGGCTCATTACGAGGTTGCCCGAATCCTGAATGTGTCGGGAGCCTCGGATTTCGTACACGATGTTTCCGATTACCCCCGTCTTAATGATCTAATACTGGCTTCCGATCTTCTGATTTCAGATTATTCCAGTATTTTTTTTGATTACGCCATTCAGGAGAAGCCGATGCTGTGTTTCGCTTACGATTACGAGAAATACCGTGATACCCGGGGCATGTATTTCGATCTCAGGACTGAAATCCCGGGCGGGATTGTCACCACGGAACAAGAACTGCTGAATGCGCTGACGAGTCTTGATTATTCCGAGAATATTGCGGAAACAGTTCGTTTCCGCGATAAATTCATCGATACGTATGGTGACGCATCGCATAGAACGGTGGAAATCATCAAATCCGAACTTAGAAAACGAGCATGATATGTCGAGAGCGCTTATAGTGGGAGGAAGCAACGGAATAGGCATGGCCTTGGCCGTCCGATTACTCGAACATCGGTACGAAAAAATATATATTGTCGATAAAGAAGCGCCCGACCCTGTCTTACGGCAGGATGGGCGGATCGAATATGTCCATTTTAATCTGCTCGGGAAAGATTATTCTGTTTTCGAACGGTTTGACGATGTCGATACATTGATTGTAACGGCCGGATTCGGCCGCGTATGTCCATTCGGGGAGCTGACGGAGGCTGAGGTGGTGAACGGGTTTACGGTCAATGCTTTGGCAGGGATTCGAATCGTGCGTTGTTTTTATGACCGAATTATTGCCCAACCGAAATTCTATTGTGCCGTGATCGGAAGTATTGCCGGGCATCTTTCATCTCCGCTTTTTTCTGTGTACGGAGCATCCAAATCTGCGCTTTGTCGTTTTGTCGAAAACGTCAATATCGAGTTGGAACAGCAAGGTTCGGCTAACCGGATTCTGGATATCTCGCCCGGATCGATCGGGGGAACCCGTTTTAACGGAGGGGCGAATGATTTGGGACAGACAGCCCGGCTGGCCGATGAAATTCTGTGTCATATGTTTGGGCGCGAAACTTTGTTTATTCCACAATACGATGAGGTCTACCAGGGAGTTTTGCAGCGTTATCAGGAAGATCCCCATCGTTTCGGGGTTGAAAGTTATGACTATAAGTATAAAAGCGGACGTATGTCGGGCCGCTCCCAGGTGAAGACAGGCTATCTGAGCGGTACGTTTGACCTATTCCATATCGGGCACCTCAATCTGTTGAGACGAGCCCGTCAATATTGTGATTATTTGGTCGTGGGTGTTCATCGGAACGCTTCGCATAAGCGGAAAGATACCTTCATTCCGTTTGAGGAACGGGTGGAAATCGTGCGCAGCATCAGTTACGTCGACCGGGTGATCGAGTCGTTGCCGGAAGACTCCGACGTTTACAAAACCGGGATTGTTCGTTACGACTATTTGTTCGTCGGATCAGATTATAAAGGAACGGAGCGTTTCGAAGCCTACGAACGTTATTTTGCGGATAAAGGGGTAAAGATCGTCTATTTTCCCTATACGGAAGGAACCAGCAGTACACAGTTGAGGGGAGCAATTACGAAACTATGATTACATCTCCGGTTGCCATTGTCATACCGACGCTGAACGAGGAGCGGTTTATTGAAAAATGTCTTCAGTCGGTGTTTGATCAGGTATACCCATCTGATATGATGGATATTATGGTTGTCGACGGCGGAAGCTCTGACAGGACAAAATGTATTGTAGCCGAAATCGCCCGAATGCACGACAATCTCCGGATGTTGGATAATCCGTTGAAAATCCAGGCGGCAGCTTTCAATATCGGGGTGAAAGAGTCCTCGGCTCCTATTATTATCCGGCTTGACGCGCATGCATATTATTATCCGGATTATATCGGATTATGCGTGTCCAGACTACTCTCAGATGCCTGTTCCGGGAATGTGGGAGGGCGTTGCTTGATTTTACCCTCTCGAAATACTCCTTTTGCCGTTGCCAACGCCTTGCTCAATAAAATGCGTATGGGAATCGGCGGAGCTGCATTCCGGGTTGGAGCTGTTCCCGGAGAGGTGGATACTGTCCCTTTCGGCGCTTTTCGCCGTGAGGTCATTGAGGCGGTAGGAGGGATGGATGAGCGGTTGGCGCGAGGTGAGGACAATGAGTATAATGCGAGAATCCGGCGTAGGGGATATAAAATCTATTTCGATCCGGCGATCCGGTCGGCCTATTATGCCAGGCCGACGTTAATGACCAGTGTCAAACAGATGTTTGCGAACGGAAAGTCTGTCGCCAAATTGGTGAAAATGCCGGGCCGGCTGGTGGGGGTACGGCATTTGGTGCCGCTGGTGTTTGTTGGTGGCATCTTGGGAGGGATTGTGATAGGTGCGCTATGGCATCCGGCCTGGATCGTATTACTCGTATTACTCGGCATCTATTTTCTCTCATGTCTGGTTTCATCCGTATTTGTCTGCCGTAAGGAACGTCAATGGAAAGCGTTCCCGGCCTTATTGCTGTTACTTCCTGCCGTACATGTGGCATATGGTTTTGGAACAATGAAGGGATTGATTATTAATAAAAAGGAATTTAATATATGAAACATATCTCCTTTTCGCCTCCCGATATGACGGAGGCGGAGATTGCCGAAGTTGCCGAGGCTCTGCGTTCGGGCTGGATTACGACGGGCCCCCGCACCAAAGAGTTTGAAAACCTGATTTCGATGTGCTGCCAGACGGAAAAGTCCGTGTGCCTGAACTCTGCGACGGCGTGCATGGAGCTGATTCTCCGCGTACTGGGGGTCGGCCCCGGGGATGAGGTCATTACTTCCGCTTACACTTATACTGCTACGGCCAGCGTGACGTGCCATGTCGGCGCAAAAGTCGTATTGGTCGATACGGCCCCCGGTTCTTTTGAAATGGACTACGATAAACTTGCCGATGCCATTACAGAGCGCACGAAAGTCGTCGTGCCGGTGGATCTTGGCGGGATCGTCTGTGATTATGACCGGATTTATGCGGCTGTTGAAGGTAAAAAACACCTTTTCTGTTCTGCGAATGATCTTCAGCAGGCATTCGGACGGGTTGTCGTTTTATCCGATGCCGCCCATGCTTTTGGGGCGCAGCGGCGTGGACGGATGTGCGGGGAGATTGCCGATTTCACCTCGTTTTCGTTCCATGCCGTGAAGAACCTCACGACGGCTGAAGGCGGGGCGCTTACGTGGCGTCCGATTCCCGGTGTCGATAATGAATGGCTTTATAGGCAATTCCAATTACTGTCGCTTCACGGACAGAGCAAGGACGCTCTGGCCAAAACGCAGCTCGGCGCCTGGGAGTATGATATCGTCGCTCCGAATTTCAAATGCAACATGACGGATATCATGGCCGGGATCGGCCTTGCGCAGTTGAAGCGTTATCCGGAAATGCTGCGCCGTCGCCGCGAGCTGATCGACCGCTATGACGAAGCGCTGAAAAACTGCCCGGTTCAGACGCTCGACCATTATGGGGCGGATCACGCTTCGAGCGGACACCTCTATATGGTGCGTTTGTCGGGACGGGATGTCGCCGAGCGGAACGATGTCATTGTCAAAATGGCGGAGCGGGGAATCGCCTGCAACGTCCATTACAAACCGCTTCCGATGATGACGGCCTACAAGGCTCTGGGGTTCGATATTGCGGATTATCCGAATGCCTATGACCAATACCGCAACGAAATGACGCTTCCGCTGCATACGCGTCTTACCGACGACGATATTGAATATGTCATCTCCAATTTCGTCGATATCATTTCGAAATAATCCATTCCGTTGAAACGTTTTTTCGATCTTGTGGCGAGCGGTTTGGGACTGCTTGTCTTAAGCCCGTTATTTCTTGTCCTGGCCGTTTGGATCAAATGCGATTCCAAAGGACCGGTCTTTTACCGTCAGGTGCGTGTCGGACGCAATAACGGGGATTTCAGGCTGTACAAATTCCGTTCGATGCGGGTCGGTTCTGACAAAAAGGGGCTGATAACGATCGGGGGACACGATCCGCGGGTGACCCGGTCGGGATATTATATTCGTCGGTACAAACTGGATGAGCTTCCGCAGCTCATCAATGTTTTTGTCGGGGATATGAGCCTGGTAGGGCCCCGGCCGGAGGTCCGCAAATATGTCGATCTGTATAGCCCCGAACAGATGCATGTGCTCGATGTCCGTCCCGGCATAACGGACCTGGCATCGATCCGTTACCGCAATGAGAATGAATTGTTGGAGCAGGTCGATGATCCGGAACGGTATTATGTCGATGTGATCATGCAGGACAAGTTGCGGATAAATCTGGAATATGTGGCGAACCACTCGTTCCGGGGAGATTTTAAATTGATCTGTCAGACTTTTAAGGCTGTCGTGTCGAAGTGATTTTATCCGCCTTGGATACCGCATGTCGCTGAGGGCCGCAACTTCCGGAAGTTGCGGCTTTTATTTTGCAGAAAAGAGGTACGGTCGGATCGTTCTTGTTTCGGAAAGACTGGCATGATTTTATTCAAATGCAGAAGATTTGCTGTAATATGTTTGAATATATTAAAAATTTTTACTATATTGTTCCCGCAAAATGCAATCCGGCCGTGACGCTCCGGTGTGAATATGCAATTTTGCGCCTATCTCGAATAACTTAAATAAAAAATGCGTATGAAGCAAAAGAAAATGCTTGCACTGACCCTTTCCCAGCTCGGACTGCTCTATCGCCAGGAGTTACCCGGCCTTGCAGCCCTCGCCGACGCCAGCAGCGACGGTGCGGAGTTTCGCATGCGCCTCGGGGAGTTCGTGGACCGGCATGCCGCTGCGGAGAGCGAAGCTGCGGAGCAGATTCGACTGTTGATCGGTTACGACGGACAAGAAGTCCATGAATTATCCACGGACTGTCAATTGGAAGTACAGACCTTGACGCTGTTGTGGCAGTTCCTTACCGGACGGCTCGCAAATTCCGAGATGCCTTCCGACCTGTTTGTCGATCTGTTCCATCTGTTCCGCCTGCTCGACGGGGCGGAAATCCCGCTGCCTTCGCCGCAGCGCGTGCGCAACCGCACCGAGCGCTGGCTTTCGGGGCAGGACGAGGAGGTGCGGGCCATCCGCGCCGACAACCGCGAGCGGATGCTGCACCTGCTGGTGCAGAAGATCGAGAACCGCAAGTCGAAAACCCCGTCGCGCTATCTGTTCGCCGAGGGGATGACTTACGACGAAAAATACCGGCAGGTGGCCGCGTGGTGGGACGATTTCCGCTTCCAGCTGGCCATGGCCGTGAAAAGTCCTTCGGAGCTGAACCGCTTTCTGGCCGGGTCGCTGTCGTCGGAGACGATGTACCTGCTCTCGAAGGCCCGCAAGAAAGGGATGCCCTTCTTCGCCACGCCCTATTACCTTTCGCTGCTCGATGTCACGGGCGACGGCTACGACGATGCAGCCATCCGCAGTTACATCCTCTATTCGCCGCAACTGGTCGAGACTTACGGGCAGATTCGCGCCTGGGAGCGCGAGGATGTCGTCGAGGCGGGCAAGCCCAATGCTGCCGGGTGGCTGCTGCCCGACGGACACAACATCCACCGCCGCTATCCGGAGGTGGCGATCCTGATCCCCGACACGATGGGCCGCGCCTGCGGCGGCCTGTGCGCTTCGTGCCAGCGGATGTACGATTTCCAGAGCGAACGCCTCAATTTCGAATTCGAGGCGCTGCGTCCCAAAGAGTCGTGGGAGCGCAAGCTGCGTCGGCTGATGAACTATTTCGAAGAGGACACCCAGTTGCGCGACATCCTCATCACGGGCGGTGACGCGCTGATGAGCCAGAACAAGACCCTGCAAAATATCCTCGAGGCGGTTTACCGCATGGCCTGCCGCAAGCGGAAGGCCAATGCCGGGCGTCCCGACGGGGAGAAATACGCCGAATTGCAGCGCGTGCGTCTCGGATCGCGCCTGTTGGCCTACCTGCCGATGCGTGTGAACGACGGGCTGGTGGAAATCCTGCGCGAATTTCGTGAGAAGGCGTCGGCCGTCGGCGTGAAGCAGTTCATCATCCAGACCCATTTCCAGACGCCGCTCGAAGTGACGCCCGAAGCCGAGGAGGCTATCCGGAAGATTCTTTCGGCGGGATGGCTTATCACCAACCAGTTGGTCTACACCGTGGCTGCCTCGCGCCGCGGACACACCGCACGTCTGCGGCAGGTGCTCAATTCGCTGGGCGTGGTGTGCTATTACACCTTCTCGGTCAAAGGTTTCGAGGAGAACCGCGCGGTCTTCACGCCCAACAGCCGCTCGATGCAGGAGCAGCACGAGGAGAAGATTTACGGACGCCTTACGGCGGAACAGGCTTCGGAACTCGACGCGCTGCTGGCCGACGGACGCGATACGGCGGCCAAGCTCCGGCGTTTCATGCGCAAATACCGCCTGCCGTTCCTCGCCACGGACCGCAGCGTGCTGAACCTGCCGGCCATCGGCAAGAGCATGACCTTCCGGCTGGTGGGTCTCACCCCCGAGGGGCGCCGCATTCTGCGCTTCGACCACGACCGCACGCGCCGTCACAGTCCGATCATCGACCGCATGGGCGAGATATTCATCGTCGAGAACAAGTCGGTGGCCGCTTACCTGCGCCAGCTCGGCAAAATGGGCGAGGACCCCGAGGATTACGCTTCGATCTGGGCCTATACCCGGGGCGAGACGGAACCCCGTTTCGGACTCTACGAATACCCCGGTTTCGGGTTCGGCGTGACCGACCGGGTGAG
The DNA here is from genome assembly GCF_900107675.1 of Alistipes timonensis JC136. GTDB lineage: Bacteria > Bacteroidota > Bacteroidia > Bacteroidales > Rikenellaceae > Alistipes > Alistipes timonensis. The sequence goes on along the minus strand of NZ_FNRI01000008.1, from coordinate 122,350 downwards.
CAACCTGGAGCTGGGGCAGATACAATAAACGGCACTGATTTTGCGTTTGTTATATAATGATTATTAAACGAATGCAATGATGAAAAAGACGATTCACAGAGCCGGGACCCGCGGGTACGCCGATCACGGCTGGCTCCAGACACACCATACTTTCAGTTTCGCCGGATATTACGACCCCGCGCGCGTTCATTTCGGCGCCCTGAGGGTGCTGAACGATGATACGGTGGCTCCGGGCGAGGGGTTCGGGACGCATCCCCACGACAACATGGAGATTGTTTCGATCGTGCTCTCGGGCGCGCTGAAGCACGGCGACAGCATGGGGCATATGAAGGTGCTCGAACCGGGCGAAATCCAGGTGATGAGCGCCGGCACGGGCATCACGCACAGCGAGATGAACGCCAGCCGCGAGGAGCCGGTGAAGTTCCTGCAAATCTGGGTGCTCACCGATGCCGACAACCATACGCCCCGTTACAACCAGGTCGAGCTGCTGCCCGGGAAGCGTAACGAACTGCGGCTGATCGTGGGCCCCGAGGGCCACGGCGGCGAGCACGTCGGGTGGATTCACCAGCAGGCGTGGTTCTATACGCTGGGCCTCGACGCCGGGCATGAGACGGAGTACCGGATGAATCTCCACGGCAACGGAGCCTATGTCTTCGTGGTCGAGGGACGCGCCGAGGTGGCGGGCGAAGAGCTCGGACCCCGCGACGGCATGGGTATAGAGGATGCTGACGATTTTCGGATCAAAGCCTCCGAAGATGCCAAGTTGCTGATTATTGAGGTCCCGATGGAGGTCTGAACCGTTTCGTTAGAAGCAAATCCGCCGGAGTGCAGACTCCGGCGGATTTTTTGTGTTTTAGAACTCCGAGGTGAAATGGAAGCGGATGTCTTTGAAATTCTCCTGTGCCAGGGCGAGCCCGTAGCTCGTGTCGGCGAGGAATACGTCGCGGCCGTGTTTGTCGACAGCCATGTTGGTGTGTTTGCGGCGTTTGAAGTCGGCCAGCTGCGCGGCGTTGTCGCTGTCGATCCAGCAGGCTTTGTAGATCGAGATCGGCTCCCAGCGGCATGCGGCGCTGTACTCGTGCTCCAGCCGGTATTGGATGACCTCGAATTGCAGCGCGCCTACCGTGCCGATGATCTTGCGGCCGTTGAGCGACGAGGTGAACAACTGCGCCACACCCTCGTCCATCAGCTGGTCGATTCCCTTGGCCAGTTGTTTGAATTTCAGCGGGTCGGCATTCTCGATGTACCGGAACTGCTCGGGGGCGAACGACGGGATGCCCGTGAAACGGAGCTTCTCGCCCTCGGTGAAGGTGTCGCCGATTTTGAAGTTGCCCGTGTCGTGCAGGCCCACGATGTCGCCCGGATAGGCGAAGTCGATCACCGACTTCTTCTCGGCCATGAAGGCCGTCGGCGACGAGAACTTCAATTGCTTGCCGCTGCGCACGTGCAGGTAGTTCCTGTTGCGCTCGAATGTGCCCGAACAAATCTTCAGGAACGCGATGCGGTCGCGGTGGTTGGGGTCCATGTTGGCGTGGATTTTGAAAACGAAGCCGGTCATTTTCGGCTCTCCGGGCTCCACCGCCCGGGTCTCGGTCGGGGCCGGACGCGGCGAGGGGGCGATGCGCACGAAGCAGTCCAGCAGTTCGCGGACGCCGAAGTTGTTGACCGCCGAGCCGAAGAAGACCGGGGCCAGTTCGCCGCTCAGGTATGCCTCGCGGTCGAATTCGTCGTAGACGCCCTCGACCAGTTCGACATCCTGCCGCAGCTGGTCGGCGAATTTCTCGCCGATGTAGCCCTCCAGCTCTTGTGACGCGAGGTCCGAAATTTCGGCCGTCGAAGCGTCGGCCGTCAGTTTCTCGTCCGACGTGAAGAGCGAGAGGTTCTTTTCGTAGAGGTTGTAGACGCCCTTGAACGTGGGGCCGTTCGAGATGGGGAAAGCCAGCGGCCGCACGCGGATCTGCAACTCTTTCTCAACCTCGTCCAGCAGGTCGAACGGCTCTTTCGAGGGGCGGTCTAACTTGTTGATGAAGACGATCACGGGGGTCTTGCGCATGCGGCAGACCGCCATCAGCTTGCGGGTCTGGGACTCGACGCCCTTGGCGCCGTCGATCACGATGATGACCGAGTCCACGGCCGTCAGCGTGCGGTAGGTGTCCTCGGCGAAGTCCTCGTGCCCCGGGGTGTCGAGGATGTTGATTTTGCAGCCCCGGTATTCGAAGCCCATCACGGCCGTGGCCACCGAGATGCCGCGCTGGCGTTCGATCTCCATGAAGTCGGACGTTGCGCCTTTTTTGATCTTGTTGCTTTTGACGGCTCCGGCCACGTGGATGGCGCCGCCGAACAGCAGCAGTTTTTCGGTGAGGGTGGTCTTGCCCGCGTCGGGGTGGGCGATGACGGCGAAGGTCCGCCGCCGGGTTATTTCTTCCTGTAATGTCATGCGTTATTCTTTCGGGTAATCGGCGTTGTAGTGGCAGCCCACGGACTCTTTGATCTCGCGGCCCTGTTTGATGACCAGGTAGGCGATGGCGATCATGTTCCGCAGCTCGCACAGTTCGCGGTTGGGCTTGGTTTTGTTGTAAAGCTCCTCGGTCTCCTGCCAGAGTATCTCCAGCCGGTGCATGGCGCGTTTCAGCGAGAGGTTCGACCGCACGATGCCCACGTAGTTGGACATGATGGTCTGCATCTCGCGCTTCGACTGGATGATCATAAGCATCTCCTCGGTGTGCTGCGTGCCTTCGAAATCCCAGTCGGGGATGCCCTCCTGGAAATCGACCTTTTCCAGCAGCGACGCGGTGTGCTGCGCGGCCTGGTCGGCGTAGACGACCGCCTCGATCAGCGAGTTCGACGCCAGGCGGTTGGCGCCGTGCAGCCCCGTGCACGAGGTTTCGCCCAGCGCGTAGAGCCGTTTGATCGACGTTTCGCCGTTGAGGTCGACCTTCACGCCGCCGCAGCAGTAGTGCGCCGCGGGGGTCACGGGAATCCAGTCCTTCGTGATGTCGATGCCGATCGAGCGGCATTTCTCGTAGATGTTCGGGAAATGGCTCCGGATGGCGTCGGGGTCCTTGTGCGTCACGTCGAGGTAGACGAAATCCGAACCCCGCTTGGTCATCTCGCGATAGATGGCCCGGGCCACGACGTCGCGCGGCGCGAGGGATTTCATCGGATGGTATTTGTCCATGAACTCCTTGCCGTCGGGCAGCCGCAGGATGGCGCCGAAACCGCGCATGGCCTCGGTGATGAGGAAATTGGGCTTCTCGCCGGGGTTGTAGAGCGTCGTCGGGTGGAACTGGATGAACTCCATGTTCTCGGTGATGGCCTTGGCGCGGTGGCACATGGCGATGCCGTCGCCCGTGGCGACGTTGGGATTCGAGGTGGTGGAGTAGACGTTGCCGCAGCCCCCGGTGGCTACGACGGTGAATTTCGACAGCATGGTCTCGATCTCGTTCGTCTCGAGGTCCAGCACATAAGCCCCGAAGCAGGCCAGTCCGCGCGTGTGGCGCGTGACGAACTCGCCCAGGTGGTGCTGCGTCAGCAGGTCGATGGCGAAATGGTGTTCGAGGACCGTGATGTTCGGATGCTTCTTCACCGACTCCACGAGCGCCCGTTCGATCTCGGCTCCCGTAAGGTCCTCGTGGTGGAGGATGCGGTGTTCCGAGTGGCCGCCCTCGCGGTTGAGTTCGAAACGCCCGTCGGGGGTCTTGTCGAAGCGCGTGCCCCAGGCAATGAGGTCCCGGATCAGCTCCGGGGCGCGCCGCACGACCAGCTCCACGGCTTTCTCGTCGCACTTGCCCGCTCCGCAGACCAATGTGTCGCGGATGTGTTTTTCGAAGGTGTCGGGGGCGTATGTGACCGAGCAGATGCCGCCCTGGGCATAGTTGGTGTTGCACTCCTCGATCTCGCCTTTGGTGACGATCGTAACGTGTCCGTGAGCCGCGGCCTTCAGCGCGAACGAGAGTCCCGCAGCGCCGGAACCGATAACCAGAAAGTCGGTTTTCATGGGTTTTTCCTTTTTCTATTGCCTTGCAGCGCCGCAAAGTTACAAAAAATAGTAACTTTGCCGCATAATTTCCGGCAAAATATGGAACGACATATCGACATAAACCGCTTCGATTACGACCTCCCGGACGAGCGGATCGCCAAATTCCCCCTCGCCGAGCGCAGCGCTTCGAAACTGCTCGTCTGGCGCGGCGGCGGGATTTCCGAACGGCATTTCGCCGACATCGGCGACGTGCTGCCTGCGGGTGAACTGCTGGTCTTCAACAACACGAAGGTCATCCGGGCGCGGATCATCATGCACAAACCTTCGGGAGCGCGTATCGAGGTCTTCTGCCTCGAGCCGCACGACCCGGCCGATTACGAACGGGCTTTCGCCGTCACGGGCGGATGCGCGTGGTCGTGCATCGTGGGCAACCGCAAGAAGTGGAAAGAGGGGTATGTGGAGATCAATTTCGACTGCCAGGGGCGCGCCGAACACCTCCGGGCATGGATTGCCGAAGACCACGGCCGCGAATGCGTCGTGCGCTTCGAGTGGAGCGCCCCGATGACTTTCGGGCAACTGCTGGAGCACCTCGGGCGGATTCCGATCCCGCCTTACCTGAACCGGGAGAGCGAGGAGATCGACAACACGCGCTACCAGACGGTCTATTCGAAATTCGAGGGGTCGGTGGCGGCGCCGACCGCCGGCCTGCACTTCACGCCCGGGCTGATCGGGGCGATGGAGGCCCGGGGATTCGGGTTCGAGGAGGTGACGCTCCATGTCGGGGCGGGGACCTTCCTGCCCGTGAAGGACGACGATGCCGCGAAGCATCCGATGCACACCGAGCACTTCGAGGTGCGCCGCGCGACGGTGGCCCGACTGTTGGAAAAGTGGGGGCACATTACCGCCGTGGGGACCACTTCGGTCCGCACGCTCGAATCGCTCGCGGCCCTTGCGTGGCGCATCCGTACCGCCGGAACGCCCGATGCCGGACGGGTGGTCAGCCAGTGGGAGCTGTATGACATTCCGGCTGACTATTCGGGCCGCGACGCCCTGGAGGAGCTGCTCGCCTGGATGGACGCGAACGGGGTCGAACGGCTGAAAGCCTCGACGCAGATCATGATTACGCCGCTGGGTTACGAGTTCCGCATCGTGCGCAACATCGTCACCAATTTCCACCAGCCCAAATCGACCCTGCTGCTGCTGGTGTCGGCTTTCGCGGGCGACGACTGGCGCCGGATTTACGATTATGCCCTCGGGCACGATTTCCGCTTCCTGAGCTACGGCGACTCGTCGGTGCTGATGCGGGAGTGACCGTTATACGGAAAAAGAAAAAGGGACGCTTTTCGATAGCGTCCCTTTTTTTCGGTGCAGGGCCGGATTAGAAATTGTATCCGACGCTGATGGAGAAGCAGTTGTTGCGCATCGTGCCGTCGCCGCCGTTGGTCAGTACGTCTTTGGCCAGGTTCAGACAGCCGATGTCGTAGCCCAGGCCGAAGTAGATGCGGTTCCAGACGACGCCTGCGCCCAGACGCACCCCGAGGTCGGAACGCTTGAAGATGCCTTCGTCGCCGAAGATGTCCCCTTTCTCGTCGCCGGCTTTCATCTTGCCGCCGATGCCGAATCCGTAGTAAAGACCTGCGAACGGCTGGATCGTAACGATGTCTTTGATGTTGAAGTGGTAGTTTACCAGCACGGGAATCTGCAGGTAGGAGGGGCGGAAGCTTATGCCTGCGATCTTACCGCCGCGGCTCGAAAACGCAAGGCCGGTTTCGAGGTAGAAGGGCAGTTTGTTGCACAGCAGGATTTGGTCCGAAACGGCGACGTGGAACGAGGCCCGGGAGTCGGTGCTGATTGATCCGCCGCTTTCAGAAATCGAGTAGCTCGACAGATTCAGACCTGCGCGGACGCCCAGGATGTTCTTTTCGTGATTCTGCGCCGACACGGCATTTGCCAACAGCATGGCGGCCACGATAAGCAGTACTTTTTTCATAATGAATGAGTTTAGTGTTGTTTGCGTGGCAAATATAGGATAATTTTTCCGAAAAATCCCCCCCCCGATTTTTTTTGCGGACAACCGGTAAATTTGTTCGTAAATATTTTTGTTTTAATAAGATAGCCGGCAGGTGTCAGAAGTTGTAGCCGATCATCACGGTGAGGCAGTCGTTTTGTATTCTGACCTCCGAAACGCGGGTTTCGTAGCCGAAGAACTCGGTGCCTTTGAACTGGTTCATGCAGCCGATGTCATAGCTTACGCCCAGATAGATGCGTTTCACGGTGAATCCGACGCCCGCCCGGACCCCGAAATCCAGCCGGTAGAGCATTCCCCGGTCGCCGAACAGCTCCTCTTTCCCGAGGTAGTCGAACTCCATGCGGCCCCTCAGCCCCACGCCGCCGTAAATGCCGGCGAAAGGCTGTATCGTGAGGAGGTCCCGGACGTTGAAATGGTAGTTGACGAGCAGGGGCACCTGCAGGTAGAACGGCCGCGGGGTCGTCCGGTAGACTTCGCCGTATTGCGCAAGGGCGATTTTGCCGCCGCGGCTCGAGAAATCGACCCCCGTTTCGAGGTAGAGAGGCAGTTTCCGGGTCAGTAGCACCTGATCCGAAACGGCGAAATGGAATCCGGTGCGCCAACCGGTGCTGAGCCGCATATCCTCGGCCGAAACCGCGAGCTTCGAGACATTGAGGCCGGCGCGGACGCCCAGGATGTTCTTTTCGTACTGCTGCGCCCGGGCGTTCCCGGCCAGCAGCAGGACAAACAGGATCAGTGTGTATTTTTTCATGCGTACAAGGGGTTATTCTTCGGGAACGGCGCTTCGGAGCGCCAGTCGTTTGACCCAGACGACGAATCCGCCCGTGAGGATAAGGTTCAGTACCAGCGTCAGCACCGAGATAATCAGCGCCGGGCCGCCGAGGCTGTACCCGAGGGCGATGAAGATCACTCCGGCGCCCACCTCGCCGCGGGTGAACATACCCACCGAGAGGGCCAGCCGCTCGCTCAGCTGCCGGTCGCGGTAGAAGAAGACCGGCACGAGTTTTCCGAGGTTGGAAAGTGCCGATACGGCTACGACGTGCAGCAGCAGGATGCCCCACGGCATCATCGGCTGCGCGGCGGTGACCGATCCGGCTGCCGCGGCCGCGTCGGACGCCGCGGTGCCCGTCACCAGCGGCATGCTCATTCCCACCAGCAGCATGAACAGGAACGAGATGCCCGTCGAAGCGCGGCGTTCGGCGGGGGTGTCGAGTTCGCGGTGCTTCATCAGCATGCCGATCACGAACGCCGGAAGCAGCACTTCGATATGGATGCTGTTTTCGGGGCCGTACCAGTGGGCCGTCGCCAGGTAGAGCAGCTGCGTCAGGGCGCAGACCACGACGGCGAGTCCCAGGATGCGTTTCCAGTCCTGCCGCACGTCCCACTTCGCCTGCCACCGCCAGCCGACGGCGAGCAGGAGGGTCACCACGCCCACGATGGCGAACATCTGCCATTTGAGGCCGATCATCAGGATTTGCAGCGGGATCATCAGCAGGATGGTGTCCAGGTCGTCGAAGATCGCCAGCACTTGTATTTTACGGTATATCCAGCTTTTTTTCAGGTGCAGCGCCGCGAGCATCGTGAAGAGGATGCCCGCCGAGGTCGGGGCCGCGAAACGGCTCAGCAACAGGTTCTCCTTCCACGCCTCGGGGCTTCCCCACAGGTCGGAGGGCAGCAGGACGAAGACGTAATAGAGGGCGATGAGCAGCCACGGAAGCGCGGCGGTGGCCATGGCGATAAAGTAATCGGCGGTGTAGGAGCGCCAGCGGGATTTGTCGATCTCGAACTCCCGGCCGACGTTTATCATAATGAATCCCAGACAGACGTAGAGCAGGGTGTCGGTAGTGGCTTTGAAGCCCGGATAGGCCGCGCCCAGCGCGCCGGGGAGCAGTTGCGAGGCGACGAGGCCCAGCATCAGGAAGAGCGAGAACGAAAGAACTTTTCGCATTGAATGACGGTCGTTTACGTGGTTTTGCGCGTAAGTCGCGGCGCAAAGATACGATATTTGCATCAGAAACAGAAAAACGCGTGCCGCAATCGTGAAAAAAATAACAATAAAGAAACCGCAATTCGCAATTATTTTGTACCTTTGCCGGGAAATCCCGGCTTAGGAAGACTGCGCCCCGGCAATTCAAATAAATTTGTCATTGCGCCCGGCTTGTACTACCTTTGCCGCGACGTTTAGGAAGTTAGTATTTCAAACACATATTATTCAAACCATTACAACTATGCAGATTGTAGAGATTCATGCAAGGGAGATCCTCGACTCGCGAGGCAATCCGACCGTCGAGGTCGAAGTACGGACTGTATCGGGCGCATTCGGCCGCGCTGCCGTTCCGAGCGGCGCATCGACCGGCGAGAACGAGGCTCTCGAACTTCGTGACGGCGACAAGAGCCGTTACCTGGGCAAAGGCGTGCTGAACGCCGTGAAGAACGTCAACGAGGTGATTGCCCCGGCCGTTATCGGCATGAACGTTGCCGATCAGGTGGGTATCGACAAGGCCATGATCGCCCTCGACGGCACCCCGACCAAGTCGAAGCTGGGCGCCAATGCCATCCTCGGCGTATCGCTGGCCGTGGCCCGCGCCGCCGCCGACTATTTCGGCATGCCCCTCTATCGCTATATCGGCGGAGCGAACGCCAAGACGCTGCCCGTTCCGATGATGAACATCATCAACGGCGGTTCGCACTCGGACGCTCCGATCGCATTCCAGGAGTTCATGATCCGTCCCGTAGGTGCCGCTTCGTTCAAAGAGGGTATCCGCATGGGCGCCGAGGTATTCCACAACCTCAAAAAAGTGCTCCACAACCGCAATCTCTCGACGGCCGTAGGTGACGAGGGCGGTTTCGCTCCCGCGCTCAACGGTACGGAGGACGCCATCGAGTCGATCATCGAGGCCATCAAGATGGCCGGTTACAAGCCCGGCCGCAAGTGCGAAGGCGGCGACGTGTCGATCGGCATGGACTGCGCTTCGTCGGAGTTCTTCAAAGACGGCGTTTACGACTACACCAAGTTCGAGGGCGCCAAAGGTGCCAAGCGTTCGTCGAAGGAGCAGGTTGAGTACCTGAAGGGCCTCGTTGCCAAATACCCCATCGACTCGATCGAGGACGGTATGTCGGAGAACGACTGGGAAGGCTGGCAGATGCTCACCGCCGAGATCGGCGACAAGTGCCAGCTCGTGGGTGACGACCTGTTCGTTACGAACGTGGACTTCCTGAAGAAGGGTATCGAAATGGGTTGCGCCAACTCGATCCTCATCAAAGTAAACCAGATCGGTACGCTGACCGAGACGCTCGACGCTATCGAGATGGCTCACCGCGCAGGCTACACGTCGGTAACGTCGCACCGTTCGGGTGAGACCGAGGATTCGACGATCGCCGACATCGCCGTGGCTACGAACTCGGGCCAGATCAAAACCGGCTCGGCTTCGCGTTCGGACCGCATGGCCAAGTACAACCAGCTGCTCCGCATCGAGGAGGAGCTCGGCGACGAGGCTGTCTACGGCTACACGAAGGTATACCGCAAGTAATTTGCGGACCGGATACAAGAAACCCGGATGTCGGAAGACATCCGGGTTTCTGTTTTTATTTTTCGGCCATTCGGTATGACAGCGCTCCCGAGGGGCATTTGTCGATTTGGGCGATGAGTTCGGCTGTCGAAGCATTCTCCGGTTTCACCCAGGGCCGCTCTTTCGGATTGTAAACCTTGGGCAGCATCTTTACGCAGACGCCTGCGTGTGTGCAAAGTTCCGGCTGCCAGACGATAATGATTTCGCCGTTGGTGTACTCTTTAATGGTGTTTTTCGGGTCCATGTGCAAAAGTCTTTGGTTGACTGAATGAATTTTTATGGTGCTAAAGATACGAAAAAATATCGCTTTCCGGAACCTCGGAAGATGGGGCTGTTTTCTCCGTATGCTTCGGTCTGTAAATGAAGCAATCCTGCATATTGTTGATATACAGGATTGTTTGGGCTGGCTTGCGGCTGTCTGCCAACAAAAAAGGTCTTCTTGCGAAGACCCTTTCGGGGTGGAAGATGGGGCTCGAACCCACGACCTTCGGAACCACAATCCGACGCTCTAACCGACTGAGCTACATCCACCGTGTCGATACGCACTTGTCGTATCGGGATGCAAATGTAATACGTTTTTTCGGTCCGTGCAAAATTTTCGGCTTAAAAATCTTCGGGAAAGTGTCCCGGGTGACAAAATGGCAGTCTCCACTGCTCGTTTGTCACGCAAAACCTGCCAAAAAACGCTTGGCACATCTATTGATGGATTCGGGGTTGCGAAAGCGAATAACACAAATATATCAGTAAAACTTAAAACACGTAAAAGCTATGAATGTAAAACCGTTATCGGACCGTGTGCTGGTTCTCCCGAATCCCGCGGAGGAGAAGACAGCCGGTGGATTGATCATCCCCGACACGGCAAAGGAAAAACCGCTGGCAGGTAAGGTCGTTGCAGTGGGCCCCGGCACTTCGGAGGTCAAAATGGAGGTCAAAGTGGGCGATCAGGTCCTCTACGGCAAGTATGCCGGTCAGGAGATCCAGGTCGACGGCGTGGATTACCTCATCATGAAACAGAACGATATTTTGGCAATCATCTAATTCGTAAAAGTCATGGCAAAAGATATTAAATACAACGTAGAGGCGCGCGAGCTGCTCAAAGAGGGTGTCGACGCGCTGTCGAACGCCGTAAAGGTAACGCTGGGCCCCAAAGGCCGCAATGTGATCATCGACAAGAAATTCGGTGCTCCGCAGATCACCAAGGACGGTGTGACCGTGGCCAAGGAGGTCGAACTGGAGGACGCTTTCGCCAACATGGGCGCCCAGATGGTCCGGGAGGTCGCTTCGAAGACCAACGACGACGCGGGCGACGGTACGACGACCGCAACCGTGCTGGCGCAGTCGATCATCAGCGTGGGCCTGAAGAACGTGACGGCCGGCGCCAATCCGATGGACCTGAAGCGCGGTATCGACAAGGCCGTTTCGAAGGTCGTGGAGTCGCTCCGCAAGCAGAGCCAGGAGGTCGGTTCGGATTTCGCAAAGATCGAGCAGGTGGCCACCATTTCGGCCAACAACGACGAGAATATCGGTAAGCTGATCGCCGAGGCGATGGCCAAGGTCAACAACGAAGGTGTCATCACCGTCGAGGAGGCCAAGGGCACCGAGACCCACGTCGAGGTGGTCGAGGGTATGCAGTTCGACCGCGGTTACATTTCGGCTTATTTCATCACCGACACCGAGAAGATGGAGGCCCAGCTCGAGAAGCCCTATATCCTGATTACGGACAAGAAGATTTCGACGATGAAGGAGCTGATGGGCGTGCTGGAGCCGGTTGCCCAGAGCGGCCGTTCGCTGCTGATCATCGCCGAGGATGTCGACGGCGAGGCTCTTTCGGCGCTTGTGGTCAACAAACTCCGCGGTACGCTGAAGATCGCCGCCTGCAAGGCTCCGGGCTTCGGTGACCGTCGCAAGGAGATGCTGGAGGATATCGCCGTGCTGACGGGCGGAACCGTGATCTCGGCCGACAAGGGCATGAAGATCGAGGACGCTACGCTGGCCATGCTGGGTACGGCCGACAAGGTGTCGCTCAACAAGGAGAGCACCACCATCGTCGACGGTGCCGGCAAGAAGGAGGAGATCGCCTCGCGTGTGGCGCAGATCCGTGCCGGTATCGACAAGGCTACGTCGGACTACGACAAGGAGAAGCTGCAGGAGCGTCTGGCCAAGTTGGCAGGCGGTGTCGCCGTGCTCTACGTCGGAGCCGCTACCGAGGTCGAGATGAAGGAGAAGAAGGATCGCGTGGACGACGCGCTGGCCGCAACCCGTGCAGCCGTCGAGGAGGGTATCGTCCCGGGCGGCGGTGTGGCTTACATTCGTGCGACGGCGACTCTCGAAGGCATGAAGGGCGACAACGAAGACCAGACGACGGGTATCCAGATCGTGAAACGCGCCATCGAGGAGCCTCTGCGCCAGATCGTCGAGAACGCCGGCGGCGAGGGTTCGGTGGTCGTCAACAAGGTGAAGGAGGGCAAGGATGCCTTCGGTTACAACGCCCGTGACGACAAGTACGAGGACATGATGAAGGCCGGTATCATCGACCCGACGAAGGTGTCGCGTGTCGCATTGGAGAACGCCGCGTCGATCGCGTCGATGTTCCTCACCACCGAGTGCGTGCTGGCTGAGAAGAAGTCCGACGCTCCCGCTATGCCGGCAATGCCCGGAGGCGGTATGGGCGGCATGATGTAATTCCGATTGGCAAGCGGACTTTTCCGCATCATATTCGAATCCCCGGACGGCTTTCCGTCCGGGGATTCCTGTTTTTCGGGATCGCCTTACTGCCAACTGACCGTCGCCTGCTGAGCGGCGTCGAGCCGCAGTTGCAGTGTCCCGTCGGACCGGGTCTCGAAGGGAACGTCTGCATGGACATTTTGTGCACCTTCGGGCAGGGCGACGTGCAGGCGGGTGGTGTCGCCGCTGCGGATGCGAAGACTGTTCGGCGAAATATCGAGCGCATCGATCCATCCCGTCGAGGAGAGGATGCGTATGCCGCTGTTGCCGTTGCCCACGACGAACGCTTCGCGCGTGTCGTCCGGTGCGGCGAATTGCAGGTCGAGACATACGCCGTCGGAGTTGGTCGTGTAGGCGTGGTTCAGTACGCCGAGAACTTGCCGGACGTCGAGTGCGATATGCTCGGTGTGTTCCGTGGGGGAGCCGCTGAAAGCCGTGAACAAGGCGTAACCCTTTTCGGGCGCGGCTTGGAGATAGGTTTCGGGCGAGGCTCCGATCCTGCCTTCGATCCGGAGCGGCCTTCCGGCGACGTGCCGCAGTACGCGCCGTGCCTTTTCCACGGTGCCGCGGACATAGCGTCGGTCCGAAGAGGAGGTGGCCGCCAGATTGCCCCAGAATCCGTGCCCGGCTTGCAGGATTGTGTTCAGGTTGTAACGCTGTGCTGCATAGGGGGATTTGTTGTGTGGATAGACGGCATAGGTCAGCACCTCGGGCGGCAGCAGGCAGGCCGTCGCATTGACCGAGTTGCGCATGCTCTTGGTGCGGAATGTCGAATAGTCGCCGTAGCCCGATGCCCCGTTGTTCATCCAGAAGAATTTGCCCTCTTGGAGCGGCATCAACCCGATCAGCGCGCGTTCGGGCTCGGTGAGGTCGATTTCGACCACCACGTCGGGGCAGTAAGCCCGCAGCTCCCGCATCAGCCGGGTGACGTAGAAGGGGATCAGGTAGTTGTATCGGTCGATTCGTTCTTTGCGGGAGTGTTTGTCGGAACCGTGGCCAAGTCCGGGCTGCGCGCTGTTGAAGGTGTTGATCGCGTCCCATTTGAAGAAACGGATGCCTTCGTCCGTAAGGCGTTTCAGATCGTCGAGGATACAGTCGTAGAATCCGCCGACGAGGTCGCAGGCCGGAAAGTCCCATTGCGCGGCGTAAGGTTTGCCCCGGCGGTCGCGGATGATCCATTCGGGATGCCGGCGGGCGCGTTCCAGGGCGGGGTCGATCCCCATGAGCGAGAGCCAGATGCCGGGCGTGATGCCGTGGCGGCGAAGCGAATCCACAAGGGGTTTCAATCCCCGGGGCAGCCGTTCGGTATGGGGCCGCCAGTCGCCCATGGTCTGCTGCCAGCCGTCGTCGAAGATGAAGATGTCGACGCCCATTTCGGCGGCCAGTGCGATCTCGTGGGCGATGCGCTTCTCGGTGAACGCCTCCCGCATGTTGGGCGAGGAGTCGCGCTGCATGCCCCAGGTGTTGTAGTAGAAGTGGGGTTCCCGCGAGCGGGCGTTGTCGGTGATGCGGTGCAGGAGATATTCGCGGATGGCGTCCGACGGGTCTTCGCCGGGGGCCAGTACGGAGATCGTGCTCCATACGGTTTCGTAATCCCGCTCGGCGGGGATCGCTTCGCCGTCGAGATAGCCGCCGCGGCGGATGCGCCAGCTTACGGTGCGCCGGTCGCCGTGCTGGGTGACTCCCGTGGAGATGAACCACAGGTCGTCGTCCGTCACCAGGTCGGAGTCGCCCTTTACGCCTTGCGAGGCGTCGCTCAGAGCGGTGTTGACCGTCTGCGGGCGGAGCGTCATGTAACTGCAGTCCTGCGAGGCGTGTTCGTAGGAGGTTAGGATGCGGTGCGTGCGGGTCGGAATGAGCAGGAACGGTCCTTTGACCTCGCAGGGAACTCCCTCTTCGAGCCGGTGAACGATGAAATCGGGGTGGAACATGTGGCAGGTGGCCAGGTTGCGGTCGGGGCGCCGGTCGTCGGCGCGTGCCGGGTCGTAACCGGGCAGCACCTCGCGTCCGTAGGTGCCGATGCGCATCTCGGTCGGCGCGTCGCCGTCGGCCTGTGCGAATGTATAACGCGGGAAGATGAAGCGGTTGCGGTTTCCGACGTTGGTCAGGCGGAAAGTTCCGGGGCGTGCGGCGCGCAGTCGCAGACGTTCGCGCAGGAATGCTCCGTCGGGGAAATACTCCCGGTCGAGCGTCACCCGGAGCCCTTGGAGCCACTTTCGCCCCGTGAACGTATAGGAGACAATGGTTCCGCCGTTGGCGAGCTTCTCCTCCGTGGCCGAGGCATAGTCCCAGAGCGGCATGTCGGAATTGACCGTGCGGCCGTTCACGGCGAATTCGAAAAGCGGTTCGCCGTTGGGCGCGAGCAGTTCGGCGCCGTTTTTCTTATCGAGAAGCGAGACGGCGCGGATGCGGCTGTCGGCGGCCAGAAGCGTGCTCTCGAAATCGTCGTTGCCGATCGTAAGCCGGTGTTCCCGGGCGGCGGCGCTTCCTGTGCAGAGCGTGCCGAGAAGGAGCAGTGCGGTGAAAATCCGTATCATGGACAAAGTTTGGTTTTACTGCGGCAAAAGTAGCGGGAATGATCGCCGCCGGCTATAAGGATTGATTCAAACAGTTATTCCTGCGGTTCATTCTCCCTGCCGGGAGCGGCTTCCGGCCCGGTCGCGTCCTGTCCGGCGGCGTAACGCGAGGGCGGCACGCCGTACTGCTTGCGGAACGAGGCCGAGAAATGGATCAGGCTGTTGAAACCCGAAGCCGTGGCGATTTCCGAGATGCTCATCTGCGTTTCGCGCAGCATGCGGGCCGCGAGATTCAGCCGCACGGACTGGATGTAGCGGGCGGGCGAGAGTCC
This sequence comes from Alistipes timonensis JC136, assembly GCF_900107675.1. Classification (GTDB taxonomy): domain Bacteria; phylum Bacteroidota; class Bacteroidia; order Bacteroidales; family Rikenellaceae; genus Alistipes; species Alistipes timonensis. The sequence continues at coordinate 107,201 of NZ_FNRI01000008.1, read as the reverse complement.
CGTGGCGGACATCAGCTTGCGGTAGAGGCTGGCGCGACTCAGTCCGATCCGACGGCAGAGGGTGTCGAGGTTCAGCGCCGGATCGGCGATGTCGCGGTCGATGGCCTCGTTCAACTGTTGCAGGAACTTGTCGTCGCCGCCGTTGATCTCCACGCCCAGGTTTTCGAGCGAGAGTCGCTGGCCGTAGAGGTCTTTGAGTTTTTCGCGTGAGGCGATGATGTTCCGCACTTTGAGGATCAGCGCCCGCATATGGAACGGTTTGGTGATGTAGTCGTCGGCGCCGAATTCGAGCCCTTCTTTCATTTGGAGCACGAACTGGCGCGCCGTGAGCAGGACGACGGGAATGTGGGCCGTGCGGGAATCGTGTTTGAGGTTGTAACACATTTGAAGGCCGTCCATCACGGGCATCATGACGTCGCTGATGATTAATGCCGGCATCTTTTCCAACGCCAGCAGTTGGCCTGACTTGCCGTTGTCGGCCTCGATGACTTTCCAGTAGGGCGACAGCCGGCGGCGGATGTAGGTGCGCAGTTGGCGGTTGTCCTCTACGACGAGTACTGTGGTTTCGCTCCGGGCCGCCGGAAGTTCCGTGGTTTCCGGAGTTTCGTCTGCGGCGATGCTGTCCGTATAGCGTTCGAGCGTTTCGCTGTCGAGGTAGTCGGAGATGATCTCCCCGGCGTGGAAATGGGCGTTGCCGCAGGGGACGATCACGTGGAACGTACTTCCGCGGCCCTTCTCCGATTCGGCGTAGATCACGCCATGATGCATCTCCACGATGCCTTTGGCCAGCGAGAGCCCGATGCCTGTGCCGATGCTCTTTATGTCGGGGTTCTGCGCCTGGTAGAAAGGGTCGAAAATACGTTCCAGGTCGCGGGTGTCCATGCCGACGCCGTTGTCCGCGAGCGTGAGGCGGAGGTAGAGTGCGGCGTCGGGATAGAGCCCTGCATCGGACTGCGCCTTTTCCGGAAGTTCTTCGCGGGTTGCGGTTTCGGCCCGCAGGACGATGCTTCCGCCGTCGGGGGTGAATTTGAAGGCGTTGGACAACAGGTTCAGCAGCACCTTTTCGAAAAGCCAGCGGTCGTACCACAGCGTCAGTGGGCGTTCTGAGGTTTCGAACCGGTAGTCGATGCGGTGGTTGCGGGCCTGATGGTTGAAGGCGATGAAGATCTCTTCGGCGAAGCCCGCGAAATCGCCCTCGGCCACTTTGGGGGTCATCGATCCAGCCTCCTTGCGCCGCAGGTCCATCAGTTGGTTGATGAGCAGCATCATGCGCTTGGCGTTGGCGTACATCATCATCAGCGATTCGTGGGTCGCTTCCTGCGGGTTGTCGGGCGTGAGCATCTCTTCGAGCGGCGAAAGGATGAGCGTCAGCGGCGTCCGCAGTTCGTGCGCGAAGTTCGTGAAGAGTTCGATGCGGGCCTTGTAAAGCTCCTCGTGCTTCTGTTTGAGCATCACGTGCTGCCGCAGGCGGCGGCGTTCGCGGGCGTAGCGGAAGATAAGCCAGCCCACCGTCGCCAGTAACAGCAGGTAGAAGGTCAGCGCCCACCAGCGGAGCCAGACCGGTGGGGCGATCTCGATCCCCAGCGTGGTGTCCGATTCGTTCCAGATGCCGTCGTTGTTCGAACCCCGCACCCGGAAAAGATAGCTTCCCGGCGCCAGGTTGGCGTAGTTGACCTCGCGCACCGAGCCGACCGACCGCCATTCGTTGTCGGCGCCTTCGAGTTTGTAGGAGTAGGCGTTGCGTTCGGGGTAGATGTAGTTGAGGGCGCTGAATGCGAAGGTGAGGTTGTTCTCGTCGTGTTTCAGGCGCAGCTGCGTCCGGCCCGTCGAAAGTCCGAATCCGCCGCCCAGAGGGCGGTTGTTGACCGCTACGGAGGTGATGACCACAGGCGGGGCGTAGGTGTTGACGTGCAGGTTGTCGGGATTGAAGCTTACCAGCCCGCTGTCGCCGCCGACCCAGATCGTGTTGTCGTCGGTGACGAACGCCGATGCCGGCGAGAACTCCTGTACCCGGATGCCGCCCGAATGGTCGTAGGTGCGCAGTACGCGGTTCGAGGCATCCAGTTCCGAGATACCGGTGCGGGTGATTACCCAGAGGCGGCCTTTGCGGTCTTCGACCGCCGAGCAGACCGTGTTGTCGTGCAGTCCCTCGTTGTGGGTGACGATCGTGAACCGTTCGGTTTCGGGGTCGAAGACATTCAGTCCCCCGTCCGAAGTGCCGATCAGGATGCGTTTGCGGCTGTCGGCGAAGATCGCCGTGATGCGGTTGCCCGAGATGGAATTCCCGTCGTCGGAGGTGTAGCGGGTCAGTTCGCCGGAAGGCCGGTAGCGGTAGAGGCCGCGGCTGCGGGTTCCGATCCAAAGCCCGTCGTCGGAGGGGCAGAGCGCCGAAATCTGGTTGATGTTGACCGTACGGCCGTCGTCCGACATCAGGTCGCGGTCCTCGATGCCCCGGGGGGAGAGGTATTTCAGCCCGTGGGCCGAGTAGGTCCCCAGCAGCAGCGTGTCGCGTGTGCGGGCCAGCGAGTAGATCGCCGAATGGTCGGGATTCCGCCACATTCCCGTCCAGCGGCAGGCGGCGGTGTCGAACGTGTAGAGCAGGCCCGTGTAAAGCCCCACGTAGAGCGTTTTTCCGTCCAGCAGCAGCGATTTGACGTTGTTGTCCTTGAACATTTCGCCCGGGACAGTCGTGCAGGGATAGTAGGCGAACTCTCCGCTGCGGACGTCGAAGCGCAGTATGCCGCCCGCGTCGGACCCGATCCAGAGTACGTCGCCCGAAGGTTCGGCCACGATGGCACTCAGGACGCCCGGCAGGTGGTTGCCGCGCCGGGGATCGTAATAGTTGAACAGGGCGTTCTGTGCGTGGGCGTAGTTGACTCCGCCGGCATAGGTGCCGGCCCAGAGGGTGCCTGCGCGGTCGACGTAGACTGTTTCAACGGCGTAATGCGAAAGTCCTCCGCCCTCCTGCGGGGTCTGGTTGTAGCTTTCGGTCTCCCCCCCCCTCTGCGGGTCGTAAATGCGCAGGCCGTCGTAGGTTCCCAGTACGAGTTTCCCGTCGGGTTGTTCGGCGATGCTGCGGATGAGGTTGTTGCGCCGGTGCGGATCGCCGGCGATGATCGTGTGTTCGCTCAGTGCTCCCGTTTCAGGGTTCAGCAGCCCGAGGGTCCCGGTATTTGCGAAGCTGAAATGGACACGCCCCTGCGAATCGGGATAGACGAGGTTGACCGCACGGTTGCGGTCGTCGCGGATGATGTGGCGCAGCACTCCGTCGGGCGAAAGGACCGCCAGCCCGCGGTCGTGGCCGATATAGAGTTGTGTGCCGTCACTCGCCAGGCTGTAAATGCGTTGGGAGACCTCTTCGAAGCGGCGCGCCTGTGCCTCGTCCCTGCCCAGGTGATAGAGACCCTCGTAGGTTCCCAGCCATACGCCGCCTGCGGGGTCGGCGCAGATGGCGTTGATCTCGTTGATGTTGCCCGTATGTCGTTCGCGGTCGATGTAATAGTGAGTGAATCGTTCGGTGCGGGGATCGTAGCGGTTCAGTCCGTTGGTGGTTCCTACCCAGAGCCGGCCGTCGCGGTCGTTGGCCATACAGCGGATGTAGCTGTCGCTGATCGAAGTCGTGTCGTGGAGTTCGTGGCGGAAGATGCGGAAATCGTATCCGTCGTAACGGTTCAGTCCGTCGCGCGTGCCGAACCAGAGGTAGCCGTCGGCGTCCTGGATGACAGATACCACGGACATCTGCGAGAGTCCGTCGGTGACCGAAAGGTGGTCGAACCGGAGTTTCCGGGCCGAAGGCCCTGCATGGGCTGCAAGCAATGCCAGCAGGCCCAGAATGCCGGCGAGAGTGTGTTTTATGCGGGTCGGGAGGTTCATGCATCAAATATACAATATAAATCGGGATGTTCTCTTCGGGCATAATGATCTTTCAGGAGGTCGTCATGCGGTTTGAAACGCAGGAATAAATCAATGAACATTTTGATTAACCCGCAGCCGTGGATAATATGTTCCTTTGTCTTCGAAAACCGAACCTATCCACAACCCGCCATGAGACTTCCGTTATTTGCCTGCCTGCTTTTCGCTGTTTTGCTGTTTCCCCCGCGGAGCGCCGCTTCGGACGATGAAGCGCTGTTGCGTCGTGTGGCCGATAAAGTGCTCGCCGATTACCGCACGGGCTACACCGATCGTGCCACGGGACGGTTTTACGCTTCGCCCGACGATATTCCCGGCGGGACGCGGGTCCGTTTCGCCTGCAAGTACATGGACTGGCATTACAGCCTCGGGGTGCTCAATATGGCCATGCTGCGGATGGCCGACCGTTTCGGGGAGGCAGGGTACGTCGATTTCGTCGAACGGCAGATTGACAGTGCCCTTTCGGCTTACCGGAAATTCGGCGTCACGCAGGGAGAAGACCATGAACCCTATCATTTCCTGCGCAAATTCAACGAACTGGACCATTGCGGGGCGGAGTGCGCCGCGATGATTGAGCTGGCTGCACGGCGTCCGGCCAAAACGGAGGCCTATATGCCTTATATCGAACGGGCCGCAGAGCACATCCGCCGCGTACAGGCCCGTTTTCCGGACGGGACGCTCGTGCGCACGTGGCCCCATAAGCATACGCTCTGGGCCGACGACCTCTATATGGGGCTGTCGTTCATGTCGCGCTACGGCGGGTGTTTCGCCGACAGGGCGATGCTGCGCGATGCCGTGCGGCAAGTCGGACGGTTCCATCATTATCTTTGGAATCCGGCGACGGAACTGCTGTATCACGGCTATTACGGCGATCTGGAACGTACGGCCGGGGCGCATTGGGGCCGTTGCAACGGCTGGGTGATGCTGGCTACCGTACAGCTCATGGATGTTCTGCCTGCCGGAGACCGCGATTTGCGGCAGTTGCAGGCGTTGCTCGGACGCCAGATCGCAGGCGTGGTGAAACGCCAGTCCGCTTCCGGTCTGTGGCGTCAGTTGCTCGACCGGGAGGATTCCTACGAGGAGAGCTCCTGTTCGGCGATTTTTGTCTACTGCCTGGCGCACGCCGTGTGCGAGGGGTGGGTCGACGCCCGCTATGCCTCTGCGGCCCTGAAAGGCTGGGAGGGACTTTGCCGCGAAAAGATCACGCCGGAAGGGGAACTGCGCGACGTCTGTGTGGGTACGGGCATCGGCAACGACATGCCTTTCTACTACAACCGTCCGAAGGTCGACGGCGAGACCCACGGCACGGGCCTGCTGCTCGACGCCGGGTTGGAAATCCTGCGCCTGAAAGAGAAACTGAACTTATAAATCCCGAACGATGAAACGACTTTTACTCGTAATCGGGCTGTCGCTGCTTCTACATGCGGCTTCGGCCTTCCCGAAAGGGAAAATCAGTATCGAAATCACACCTGACCGCACCGAAGACTGGCGCTACTCGGCGGGCGACAGCGTCGCTTACGACATCGTGGTCCGAGTGGACGGCAAACCGCTGAAAAACGCGTCGGTGAAATACACGTTCGCCCGGGAGAAGATGCCCGCCCATGAGACGCATCAGGCGACGCTGCCCGACGGCCGCCTCCGGGTCCGTACCGTAGGCATGCCGTGCCCGGGATTCCTGACCTGCCGGGTTTTCCTGCTCGACGAGAAGGGCGCCGCTGTGGCCAACGATCTGGCACAGGCGGCTTTCGAACCCGAGAAACTGCGTCCGATGACCGACATGCCCGAGGATTTCGCGGCATTTTGGGAGCGGGCCAAGGCCGAGAATGCCGAAATTCCGATGGACCCCCGCGTCGAGCGTGCCGAACAGTGGTGTACGGACAAGGTCGACGTTTACTACGTGCGTCTGCAAAGTTTCCGCAAGGATAACTACGTGTACGGCTATGTTTCGGTTCCCAAGTCGAAGGGACCGCATCCGGCCGTGCTCTATGTTCCCGGTGCAGGAGTTGCCAAGACCAAGCCGTCGACCTACATGGCCGAGAAGGGGGTGATCACGATGACCCTCGGCATCCACGGCATTCCGCTCGACATGCCCGACGAGAATTACGACATCCTGAAAAACGGCGCCTTGTACAATTACCAGTTCGTCAACCTCGACAACCGCGACCAATATTACTACAAGCGGGTGTTCATGGGCTGTATCCGGGCCATAGACTACCTTTTCACCCGTCCTGAATTCGACGGCGAACGCCTGATGGTCTCGGGCGGCAGCCAGGGCGGGGGACTGTCGATCGTCACCACGGCCCTCGATCCGCGTGTGAAATACTTCGTTTGCTTCTATCCCGCTTTGTGCGACCACATGGGTTACCTTTACGACCGTGCCGGCGGCTGGCCCCACATGTTTGACCGCACGCGCACCTATTTCCGCACGGCGGAGCGCATTCTCAATTCGCGTTACTACGACGCGGCGAATTTCGCGCGGCTGATCCGTGTGCCGGGCTTCTTCTCGTGGGGTTACAACGACCTGTCGTGTCCCATTACCTCGATGTATTCGGCCTATAACGTGGTGGACGCACCCAAGGAACTGGTGCTCGAACTGCGCAACGGTCACCGTCGCAGCGAGCGGCAGAACCGTCTGGCCGATGCCTGGATGCTGCGCCGGTTCTTCGGGGAGAAATGATCCGGCGGCCGTATCTCCTGCCGGTCGTGCTGCTGTTGTTGCGAAGCGGCTTTCCCTTTTTCGATTCCGATGAATTAAAACCTCCGACTACCATGAACCTTTTATGCAAAATGTGCCGTGTGACGGCCCCCGTTCTGTTGCTGCTGAACGCCTGTTCGGCGGACGAACCGCATTTCGATTATCCCCGGCCCGAGCCGACCGATAAGGTCTGGCATCCGATGCTCTTCTTCAACTACTGGGAAGGCGAGCAGCTGAAAACGGCGATCAGCTCGACCCACCTGGCCCAGTGGACCCGCTTCAAGGCCGTTGCCGACGCCAAGGTCCGCCGGGACCCGCCGGCCTATAAGAATGATGCCGGCGAACAGCTTTGGCAGCGCGATGTGGGTAATACCATCTCGGCGCTTGCCGTGGCGGGTTACCTGACCGGGGACAAAAGCTATTTCGAGGGAGCCGAACGCTGGGCGCTCGCCGCATGTGCCTATCCTACGTGGGGCATGGACGACACGCCCGACGGTGCGGAGTATGGACTTCCCTACGGTCATCAACTGCTGGGACTGGCAATGCTCTACGATTACGGGCAGAATTACCTGAGCGAAGCCACCCTCGCCACGCTGCGCCATACGCTGATCGCCCGGACCGAGCGGCAGTATGCGGCCTATAAGACGCTGGATAAGGCTTATATCCAAAACCATACGTGGATCAATACCTGCGGCATGCTCGCCGCGGCCCTCGTGCTGCGCAACGATACGCCCGAGGCACAGAAGTGGATCGACTTCACGCAGGAGGTGTTGGGCAAGACCTCGCGGCTGCTGTCGCCCGATGGCGCCAGCCAGGAGGGCCCCGGTTACTGGCAGTACGGCATGGAGTTCCTGATGATGGCTTTCGACCTCTCGCGCGGGGTGGGCAACGATTTTTACAAAAACAGCACTTGGTGGGATAACACTGCTGCCTATGCGATGTACATGACCCTTCCCGCCGACCGCTGCACCGCCGAGAGCAGCATCGTCGACTGGGCCGACGCTCCGCGCTATTCGTGGTACGGTCCCGAACATCTTTACCGCCGGCTGGCCGGGTTGAACCACGATGCCCGGGCGCAGTATTTCGCCGGAAAGGCCGTGCATTACAATGCGACCTCCTCGTGGCTGAACCTGATCTGGTACGACACCTCGGTTTCGTCCGTGTTGCTGCCTTCGACCCCGACTTTCCGCCATTTCGAGAACATGGGTCTCGTAGCTTCCCGCACCGACTGGAACGGCGACGAAGCGATGGTAGTCTTCCGTTGCGGCGCGCCGCTGGGCACCTTCGCCGGACAGCAGCCCGAAGGTTCCTACGTTTCGGGCGATATGGGGCATATCCATCCCGACGCCAACCATTTCGTGATCTATGCCAACGGTGAATACATCCTGCGCAACAACGGCTATGTCAAGCGTGTGACCAAATACCACAATACCCTGCTGGCGAATGATATGGGGCAGTGGGGCGAGGTCCGCACGTGGTTTACGCCGTGGCCGCTGACGCCTTCGCGCGATGCGAAAATCGTGGAGGCGATCTCCTCCGGGGGCATCGACCGCATGACGGGCGACGCTTCGGCCGCCTATCTCGACAATGCGGGCGTGAAACGCTTCGTCCGTAAGTTGGTGTGGATCAAAGAGGCGGGTGTGGCGGTCGTCTGCGATGACGTGGAGCTGGCCTCCCCGGGCCGCATCGAACTGCGCTTTTTCCCCGAGCGGAAACTTGTGCAGAGTTCCGATGCCGTCGTCGAGGCGACTACGCCCCGCAACTCGGTCCGTATCGAGAACCTGACCCCTGCCCGCTCCGTGCTGACGCTCGGCACCCAGTTCGTCGAGGAGCGCAGCACCTCTTCGGGCGAGAACCGTCCGTTGGTGACCGTGGCGGCCGACGCTTCGTCGCTGAAACAGGTGACGGCCGTCAGCTGGGCCGCGCTGCCCGCTGCGGCTCCGGTCGTGACTTACGATGAACAGGCCGGAACGGTGACTGTCGACGGTAAAACCTATACGCTGTGAGACGGTTAGGATTGCTTTTGCTGGGCCTGTTGCTGGCCTTGCCGATGGCCCGGGGCGGGGAGCGCCGCTCCGAACTGCTGAATTTCGACTGGCGTTTCCGGCTGGGTGAACACTCCGGTGCCGAGTGGCTCGGATGCGATGACCGGCGGCAGGATGGTTTGAACGATTCTATTAATGTTTTGAATCGGGGGAATAAGAGCTCCAGAGGGTAAATGGCTAACTTGCATGGCGGGATGAGAGATTCCGCAGACCGAAAAGACCAACCAAATGAAAAACCATATGAAAAAAATTCTGCTATTGATCCTAACCGGCTTGGCTGCCGTATCGTGCAACGACGATGAGAAGATCATCGGCAGCGCACGAACCTTCACCGTGAAATCCACGACCAACGACTGGCCCCGGAATGTTTACGGCGCCATATCGCGCACCTATGAAGTGGTGACGGCGGGCGCTTCGGGCGGCTGGACGGCCCGTCTGCTCGACGGCCAGCAGGGCTTTGTGCTCGAAGCCGATGAAGCCGCGAACACGTTCACCGTGTCGATCGGCGAGAATACCGGCATGGTCAACCTCGAAGACAAGGTGTGCGTGACCTACGGCGGGGAGATGATCTACCTTTCGCTGATCCAGATCTCGAACTATTTCTCCGTCAGCCCGGGCAAGGACGTGGGCGGCGGTATCTACAAATATACGGTGGGCGACGACGGCACTCCGACCTACACGGGTACGATCGCCAATCCGGGCACAGGTTCCGTGTCGGTGACCTGGGTCAGCGGCTCGGAGGTCTTCACGCCGGTACTCTCGCCTGCGGAGAAGCCGACCTCGCTCTCTTTCACCGCTCCGGCCAATGTCACGTTCTTCCCGAACGAGGCTCTCTTTGCGGTCGCCGTGTCGGATAAACCCGATCAGACGGTGCAGGTTACCGTCTACCAGCCGGGACTGGAAGTTCCGATGGGCGCGCTGCCCGAAACGGGGGCTCCGGGCGGTTATTATTATCCGCTCGTGTGCGGTATCGACGTTGCGGGCGTGAATATCCCCGTCGATCCGAACGCAACGTGGAACGACGTGTTCGATCCCGGCCTGACGCTGGAACAGAACAGTACGTCGAAAAACCAGACGGCTCCCGTCAATCCCTGTCCCGAGGGCTGGAACGCGCCGACCGAGGTCCAGATGAAGCGTATCGCGGAACAGGAAAACTGGACGTGCAACAAATCTGCCGATCCCACCGGTCCCGATTACTTCTACTGGAATATGCGCGACGGCGGCCGGAGCGACTGCGAGATCTTCGGTGCCACGCGCACGAATCCGGAGATCCGTCCGTGGTCGTGCGAAACGCGCGCCAATGCGCAGCCGCAGGCGTGGCGCATGCTGGTCAACCGCAGCTCCAACCCGAGCGTCAAGGTTTCGAGTGCGGGCCGCACGACTAAAATGGGTTCGGGAAATTATGCTTATATCGTGCGCTGTGTGCGCGAAGCGAAATAACGTAGAATGATGCTGCGAATCGGAATACTGCTGTTTTGGACGCTCGGTGTCGTGTCTTCGGTTTCGGCGGCGCGCGCGGGATTCCCGTTGGTCCGCGATGGCCGCCCTGCACCGGTGTGCTATGTCGGCGGGGAACAGGTCGTGAAGACCGCGCTGGCGATCTATGCCGCCGATGCGGAGCGTGTGGCCGGCGAAGCGCCTGCTCGTTGCGATGCCCCGGGAAACGCGGTCGTCGTCGTGGGATCGCTCTCCGAGCGGGAGCGGCTCGATCCGCTGCTACGCGCCTGGGGCGTGTCGGCGAAGGCCGTCGAGGGACGCTGGGAGGCATTCCGCATCTGCGAGGCATCCCGGAACGGGGAACGTGCGCTGTTCGTCGTGGGGAGCGATCCGCGCGGCACGGCCTACGGCGTGTTGGAACTTTCGCGCCTGCTGGGGGTCTCTCCCTGGGAGTGGTGGGCCGATGTGGCGCCGCGCCGCGTCCGGAATGTGACGCTTGCGCCGGGATACGACCGTGCGGAAGCTCCGTCGGTGCAGTATCGGGGTATCTTCCTCAACGACGAGGACTGGGGCCTCGATCCGTGGGGCACGCGCTACGAGGGCAGCGATGTGGCCGGGGAGCTCGGTCCGAAGACCTATTCCCGGATTTTCGAACTGTTGCTGCGCCTGCGGGCCAATACGCTCTGGCCGGCGATGCACGCTTCGACCGTGGCCTTTTACAAGGTTCCCGGCAACCGCGAAGCGGCCGAACGCTATGGGATCGTTGTGGGTACGTCGCACTGCGAGCCGATGATGCGCAACAATGTCGGCGAATGGGACGGGGCGCGTTACGGAGCCTACAATTTTGTCACGAACCGTGCGGGGGTGCTGCGCTACTGGCGCGAACGGGTGCTCGAAGTCGCCGACGACGAGAATATCTTTACGCTGGGCATGCGTGGTATCCACGACGGCGAGATGGCCGGGGCTGTGACGCTCGATGAGCAGACTGCGCTGACCAACGAGGTGATCCGCGCCCAGCGGCAGATGCTCTCCGCGGAGCTGCATCGTCCGGTCGACGGCATTCCGCAGACCTTCGTGCCCTATAAGGAGGTGCTCGACATCTATGACAACGGCGTGGAACTCCCCGAAGACGTGACCCTGATGTGGTGCGACGACAATTACGGATACGTAACCCGGCTGTCGAATGCTGCGGAACAGGCCCGGAGCGGCGGGGCGGGGGTCTATTACCACGTCTCCTATTACGGCAAGCCTCATGATTACCTTTGGCTCGCAACGTCGCAGCCCGCGCTGATGGCCGCCGAGATGCGGCGCGCGTGGGACTGTGGCGCCCGGAAGATCTGGATTCTCAATGTCGGCGACCTCAAACCCGCCGAATACCATACGGAGCTGTTCCTCGATATGGCGTGGAATACGGATGCCGTCGCACCTGAAAAGGTCGGCGAACACCAGTTGCGCTGGCTGGAACGGGAGTTCGGGCCGGACGTTGCGCCGCGCGCCGCACTCCTGATGCGCGAGCATTACCGGCTGGCTGCGGAACGTAAGCCCGAACACATGGGGTGGAGCCGCATCCAGCAGCCGGGTGTCCGGGGTGGAATTACGCCTGTGGCGGATACAGAATACGGTTCATTCTCTGCGGAGGCTTTCGACCGCGTGGCGGCTTACGAACGGTTGCAGCACGAGGTCCGGCAGCTCGAAGCGATGCTTCCTGCCGACCGCCGCGACGCCTGGTTCGAACTGGTGCGGTATCCCGTGGAGGGGGCTGCACTGATGAATAAGAAATGGCTTTACGCCCAGCATGCGCGCCGGTATGCCGCCGAAGGGCTTGTCGCCGCCGGGGAATATGTCGAGGCCTCCCGGCAGGCGTATGATTCGATCTGCCTGCTGACCGACCGTTACAATGGTGAGATTGCGGGCGGCAAATGGAGGGAGATGATGTCCATGTCGCCCCGCAGCCTGCCTGTTTTCGCGGCTCCGGTTTTCGGTGAGATGCCGCGGGTGCAGCGTGCTCCCGTGCTGTGGGCTGACGGAGCCGGAAAGTGCATCGGAGCCGATACGACGGAACTCCCTTGTTTCGTACGCTCGACGGCGAATACGGTGGCGGTCAACCTCTTTTCCGCTTCTGACGTGCGGGTCGAATCCCTCCCCGTGTGGTTGAAGGCCGAAGTGCGCGGGTGCATGCCGTCGCATCGGCGGATCGTCTTTCGGGCCGATTTTTCCCGCTGCCGGCGGACGGAGGAGCGTGTTTGCTCGGTGCTGGCCGACGGACGCCGGTACGTGTTCCGGGTCCGGTGTGCGGATGACCGCAAAGAGCCGGGAGCCGCAATGACCGACGGTGTCGCCTCCGTGGCTGGCTCTGGATACGTGTATGCCCGGGGATCGGTCGCTGGGATCGACGGACTCGGACAGAGCGGCCGTGCCGTGAGGCTGGCGAAAGGGTGCCGTGCCGAGTACCTGCTGCGGAACGATACGGCAGGCAAGGCCGACATCGTGGCCTGTTTCCTCCCCCAGCATCCCGCCGCCGCGAAAACGCTGCGTTTCCGCCTGACGGTGGACGGCGAGGACCGGGGCCTGTTCGACATCCGCGAAACGTTCGGCGAGGAGCCGTGGAAAGTCAACGTCCTGCGCAATCAGGCGCGGCGCGGCGTGCGCCTGCATCTGTCGGAAGGGGTTCACCGGATCGGAGTCGAACCGGTCGACGAAGCGATGCTGCTCGACGGAATCTTTATCGACCGCCTTCACCGCAACCCGTATGTGCTGCAAGGATTTACCAGATAAAACTTGAAACTTAAACCTATAACCCAACGAATATGAAGAACTTCTTACTTCATCGGGCCGGCTCCTCCCGAAGGGGCGCTCTGTGTGTGACGGTCGCACGGACCTTGTGTCTGTGGCTCGTGGCGGCATGCTGGAGCTTCGGGGCCTATGCCCAGCAAGGCCGGCAGGTGACCGGCCATGTCAAGGACGCTTCGGGCGCGCCGCTGGTCGGCGTCACGATCCTCGAAAAGGGATCGCAGCGCGGAACGACGACGAACGCCAAAGGCGAATACACGATCCGGATCAAAAACGATAACACCGACCTGGTTTTCTCCATGCTGGGATACGTTTCACAGGAGTTGCGCGTCGGCAAGCGTACCGTACTCGACGTGTCGCTCGCTGAGGATACCAGCGAGATCGACGAGGTAGTCGTCGTCGGCTACGGCTATGTGCGCCGCGTCGATCTGACCGGCTCAGTCGCTTCGGTCAACACCGAGGAGATGCAGAAAGCCCCCGTGCGCTCGTTCGACGAGGCGCTTGCGGGACGTGTCGCCGGCGTGCAGGTCACCTCGAGCGAGGGTGAACCCGGTTCGTCGGTCAACATCATCGTTCGCGGTCAGAACTCGCTGACGCAGGACAGTTCGCCGCTTTACGTGGTTGACGGATTTCCGCTCGAAAGTTTCAACGCCTCGTCGCTGAACCCCTCCGACATCGTGTCGATCGACGTGCTGAAAGATGCCTCGGCCACGGCGATCTACGGCGCCCGGGGTGCGAACGGCGTAATCATGATCACCACGCGCAGCGGCCACGCCGGACGTACGCAGGTGAGCTACGAGGGCTCGTTCGGCCTGCAGAACACCACCAACCGCATGGACCTGATGAATCCCTATGAATTCGTAAAGCTGCAGCTCGAAATCGACCCCTATCAGGGCCGTAAAAGTTACCTGAAACCCAATTCCGACGGGCTGGACACCCGTACGCCCGAGTATTACCGTCACGTGCAGTATGTAGACTGGCAGGAGCGCGTGTTGCAGGTAGCGCCGATGCACAACCATACGGTTTCGCTCACGGGCGGCTCGAAAGCCGTGAAATATGCCGCCTCGCTCAACTACATGGGGCAGGAGGGGGTCGTCCGCCAGTCGGGCTACGACCGGGTGTCGGGCCGCCTGCGGCTGGATGTCGACGCTTCGAAGAACTTCAAAGTGGGGTTCAACACCAGTTATTCCTGGACGAACCAATACGGAACGTCGGTGCGTATGCCGTCGAGCAACGCCGAAGCGTCGCTGACGCTGATGTACAATATGTGGGGCTATCGTCCGGTCACGGGCGGCAGCATCGACGACCTGCTCAATGCCGACGAGGATACCGAGATCGTCGAGATGACCACCTGGGGCAACCGTTACAACCCGATGCTCTATTTGAACAACGAGGAGAAGAACTACGGGCAGAGTAATTTCGTGGCCAATGTCTACGGCGAATACCGTTTCGGAAAGTATCTCAAACTGCGTGTCACGGGCGGTATCAACCGCAATACGGCCATTCTGGAGGACTTCTTCAACAGCAAGCACCCTTATTCGCAAAAGATCGCGGGGGTGATCAAGGGCGTGAACGGTTATGCGCAGTACGAGGTGCGGCAATCGCTGCTCAACGAGAACACGCTGACCTTCGACCGTACGTTCAACAAGCGCCACCACCTGAACGTCGTGGCGGGTGTTACCATGCAGGAGTACAAATTCTCGAGTTTCCGCGGCACAGCGTGGGACGTTCCCCGCGAGAGTCTCGGCATCTCGGGCCTCGACGAAGGCGTGGCGCAGCCGCTCAACTCCTCGAAGTCGATCAACCGCATGGTTTCGGGACTGGCCCGCGTGAACTACGACTTCGGCCACAAGTATTACCTCACGGTCTCGTTCCGCGCCGACGGTTCATCGAAATTCCCGGCGGGGAACAAGTGGGGCTACTTCCCCTCGGCATCGGTCTCCTACCGCATCTCGCAGGAGAATTTTCTGAAGGACAGCAAGGTGATTTCCGATGCCAAGATTCGCGCCAGCTACGGTCTGACGGGCAACAACCGCGTAGGCGACTTCGCCTACATGTCGCAGCTGAACCTTTCGAACGTCGACGGCTATTCCTGGAACAACCAATTGGTACAGGGTGCACAGCTCCAAACGCTGGGCAACTACAACCTCAAATGGGAAAGCACGAAAGCTGCGGATATCGGCCTCGACCTGGGATTCTTCGGCCAGCGCATCGGTTTGACGATGGACTACTACCACAAGAAGACCTACGACCTGTTGCTCAACGCCAACCTGCCGCTTTCGTCGGGGTACCAGCGGGCGATGATGAATGTCGGTGCCGTGCGCAACTCCGGTTTCGAGCTGACGCTCAACACGGTCAACGTCCAGACCAAGAATTTCATGTGGTCGACGAACTTCAATATCTCGTTCAACCGCTCCAAGGTGCTCGGACTGGCCGACGGCGAACAGAGCATGGATTCGTTCATCAACTGGAATTCGGATTACCAGAGCGTTCCGCTCTATGAAACGCGCGTGGGGCGTCCTATCACGATGTTCGTGGGCATGGTCTACGACGGGCTCTACCAGATCAGCGATTTCACGTGGCAGAACGACAGCGATCCTTCGATTCCGCACGAGAGCCGTCAGTATGTGCTGCGTGACGACGTGCCCGACAACGGCATGGCCCACAACCAGATCCGTCCGGGATACATCCGCTTCAAGGATTTCGACGACGACAAACACGTCGGCAGCGAAGACCGCCGCGTGCTGGGCGATCCCAATCCCAAATACATCGGCGGTTTCTCGAACAGTTTCACCTGGAAGAATTTCGACCTGAACGTCTTTTTCCAGTTCAGCGGCGGCAACAAGATCATGAATGCCAACCGCATTCTTTTCGAGGGAACCTACCGTTACGGCCTGAACCAGTTCGCATCGTATGAAGACCGCTGGTCGCCCGAGAATCCCAATTCGAACAACTACGTGCCGGGCGGACAGAAGGTGGCCTACTATTCGGACAAGACGCTCGAAGACGGCTCCTACCTGCGCCTGAAAACCGTGCAGATCGGCTATACGCTGCCCAGACACCTGTTGACCAAGCTGCGTATTTCGACCCTCCGCATCTATTTCGCGGCTCAGAACTTGTACACATGGACTGCTTATTCGGGTTACGACCCCGAGGTGGCGATCTTCAATTCGCCGCTTACGCCCGGATTCGATTACCTCTCCTACCCGCGCAGCCGGACCTACACCGTGGGACTCAACCTTTCGTTCTAATGTCTAACCTGATGAATTGCAAGCCGCTTATGAAACGATTATCGATATTGGTCCTGGCCGCCTTCGCCTTCACGGCGTGTCTCGACACCCTGCCGGAGGATTTTACCTCGCCTTCGACCTGGTATAAGAACCAGAAGGAACTTGAAGCGTCGCTGGCTTCGGTCTACGACCCGCTGCGCGATTGTTACAGCGTCTATCTGAGCGTGGAATTCTCGCAGGGAAGCGACGAATGTTTTTCGAAGGAGTCCACGCCCAAGCTCGTCCCCTATTATTACAATTACGACGCCGGCAACAACAGTATTAAAATGGTGTGGCAGGAGCTCTACAAGGGGATCGACAATGCCAACGTACTGCTGGAAAACGCTGACAACGCATCGTGTGATGCGGAGGTGATCCGCCGGATCAAGGGCGAGGCGCTTTTCCTGCGGGCCTACTACCATTTCCTGTTGACGGCTTACTGGGGCGATGTTCCCCTGCGGTTGGAATCCACCAAGTCGGCGGAGGACGTGCATAAGCCGCGCACGGCTTCGGCGGAGGTTTACCGGAGGGTGATCGCCGATATGGCCGATGCTTGCGACATGGTGGCCGACATTCGCACGCTCGGGTTCGGAGGGCGTGTGAGCAAGCAGGCCGTCAAGGGTATCCTCGCCCGCGTCTGCCTGAACGCTGCCGGGCGTCTCGACGAACCGGAATACTATGCCGAAGCCCGCAAGTGGGCCTGGAGTCTGATGGAGGAGGGAGTCTGCGCACTCAATCCCGATTACAGCGACGTTTTCATCAAACTGATGCAGGACGAGTACGATATCAGGGAGTCGATTTTCGAGGTGGAGTGCTACGGCAACGTGGAGTCCACCGAGATGAAGGAGACGGGACAGTTCGTGGCCTACTATACGCCGATGTATTCGAAGCAGGATTACTGCGTGGACGAAAAGACCAAAAAGTCGATCGCCCGCGGCCGGGGTGTCTTTTACGTCACGCCGCAGCTTTACGACTCCTATGACGACGGCGACCTGCGCCGCGACTGGACGATCATGCCCTATATGTATAAGAACGAGGCTGTCCTGGAACAGATTCCCTACAACGAGCCGTTCCGCTTCCGCTGGCCGGGCAAGTTTCGCCGCGAATACGAGATCAACCTTCCGGTCTATTCGTGGGGCAATTCGACCAACTACCCGCTGCTGCGTTATTCCGACGTGCTGCTGATGTTCGCCGAGGCCGACAATATGGTGAACAACGGTTCGACGCCCGAATCGCTCGAAGCCGTCAATCAGGTGCGTCGCCGTGCCTTCGGATTCGATCCGCTGACGCCGCTTGCCGAAGTGGACATGAAGGCCATGTCGCAGGCCGAGTTTCTGGAATATATCCAGGCCGAACGCGCCCGGGAACTGGCGTTCGAGTCGCACCGCCGTCTCGACCTGATGCGCTGGGGAATCTTCCTCGAGCGGATGCACGAGATCGGTGAAGAGCTGGCCGCCATTCCGCTGAAAGTAATCGACGAGGGGACGGGGAAATCGATCGATAACCCGATTTTCACCCAGTCGGGCTCGGGATTCCCGATGAACAGCAATCCTTCGGGCCCCGAGATGATGGCCCGTCCGTTCCGCAACGTGGACCAGAAACACCTGCTGATGCCGATTCCGGAATTGGAGATGTCGGTCAACAAGGCAATCGGTACGAATAATCCCGGATGGAATTGATTGTATAGTTAGGTTGGAGAGGGGTATGCCGGTGACGGGATACCCCTTTTTGCGGACTATTGTTTTATCTGGCGGTTTTCACTACCTTCGCGACCGAAATTTGCACGCTATGAAAAAGGGTATTCTCTATGCGATATTGGCCTCGGTGCTGTGGGCCATCGTCAATCCGTTCATCAAACAGGGACTCAGCTACGATTTTACGCCGATGAATTTTGCCGGACTGCGCTTTACCGTTGTCGGCATCATCCTCTTCGCCTATACGTGGCACGGCGGCATGTGGCGCGAAATCGTGCGGCACAAACGGCTGTTCGGCAACCTCATTCTGGTCAATATGTTCCTGGGATACACGGCCTTTTATTTCGGCGTGGACTTTGTCAGCGGGGCCATCAGCTCGATCGTCATGGGCCTTACGCCGCTGATAAACGTCCTGCTGGCGCACCTGCTGGCCAGCGACGACCGGCTGAACCGCTACAAGGTCGTGAGCCTGCTGGTCAGCCTGGCGGGACTGCTGCTGATCGTCGGCACGGGCAGCGACGGCTCGCCGCTCGACTGGCGCGGCATCGGGGGCATCGTGCTGCTGCTGGCGAGCATCGTCTTTCAGGGCTACTCCGCGATTTCGGTTTCCGAGGACAAGGGCAAGGTCGACCCGATTTTCCTCAATGCCGTGCAGATGTTCTTCGGCGGTCTGCTGATCTACGGGGTGGGTATCGCCACTGAAGGATTCGCACCCTTCTGGGCCAAGCCTGCGGGCTTCTACGGAAGCCTCGGGGTGCTGGTCTTCATCTCGGTCTTTGCGTTCAGCTTTTGGTTTATGGCCCTGCGCACCGAGGGCACGAAGGTCAGCGACATCAACATGTGCCGTCTGATAAATCCCGTGCTGGGGGCTGTCCTGAGCTGGATCATGCTGCCCGGCGAATATCCCCATTTCAGCACCGTGGCAGGTATGGCGGTTATCGTCAGTTCGCTGGTCATCTACTTCAAAGGCGAAACCCTCGTCGGACGGTGGCGGCTGCGACACCCGCACGAATAGAGTTTGACGGTCCGCTTTTCCTGATTTCGGAGGCATCTGACGTTTCCGCTGCCGTCCGGCTCAAAAGAAAATGACAAATGATTAATCGTCAATCATTTGTCATTTTCTTTGTAAGTGTTCGGATGGCCGGAGATGGAAAAACGGAGCGCAGGCCGGAAACCAGTCAGAACCGGACGATGCGGAGTGAAATGCGCTTTATCCGGAAGTCTTCCGACGGGGAGGCGATCCCGAATGCGGGGATGGCGTCGAAGACCAGCAGTTGGTGGCGGGCGCGGCGCGGGGATTCCGTCTCCGGCAGTGTGAAGGTCTGGCCGGCGAGTGTGACTGTGGCCGATCCGCACCATTCCAGGTCGAGGTAGATTGCGCCGAACTCCATTTTTCCCGATGCCGCGCTTTCTGCGGCGATTTTTGCCGCGTCCCGGCCCCTCGACCGGTAGATCGTTTCACCCTGGCCCGTATAGTCCGGGGCGAGCAGGTCGGTCGATACGTAGTCGATGTCGGCATGGTTGATCCAGTCGAAATGTTCGAAATCGTCGGCATGGGACTCGGTTTCGAATCCGTCGGCTTTGGCGCGCGACACGTGGGCGAAATAAGCCTCTTCCCCGAACCGGGCGGCGCTTACGGCCATGATGGTGTTCCCGAGCGATGCGATGTGTTCGTAGGTGCTCTGGTAGAGAATACCCATGAGCGGGATGTCCCGGATGCCCATTTCGAGGCGGATGCGGTCGTTGGCGTCGTTGTTCGAGGTGACGACGTAGTTGCCGCGTCCGAATACCCGGTCGGCGATGGCTATCAACTGTGGATAGACCCATTCCGGAGTGACTTTCTTCGGTTCGATGAACGTGCGCAGTCCGCAGTCGCGGCACTCGGTGCAGAACTCTTCGAGGGTGAGCACCCGGGTTCGGTATTCGGGCCGGGCGGCTTTGAGAAGAAAGCTGTCGCGGAGTTCCGCATAGCTGACATCCGAAACGGCGGTTTCTTTGGGTACGGGGCGGCCGTCGTTATAGGTGAACGTGCGGGCCAGGGTGGCGTCGTGTACGGCCACGAGCACGCTGTCGGAGGTCCAGCGCACGTCGGTTTCGATGCAGTCGAACCCGGCGCGCGCAGCCAGCCGGACAGCCTCGCGGGAGTTTTCTCCCGCGAGGGTGCAGCGCATGGTCGCGCCCCGGTGGGCGATGAAATGCCGGACGGCGTCTTCCTCGGTTCCGGTGCATCCCGCCGCAATCCACGGCAGCAGGAGCAGTGTCAACAGCCTGTTTTTCGACATGACGCCGTTATTTTGAACTGTACGGACCGTGGATGGATGTCACCTTGTAGTCGAAATCGGTGTCGTCGAGCATGTAGACATAGTATTCCGCACCGCCCGGGGCGACCCTTACGACAATGTGGCCGTTGTACCCGGCGACGTTCTTGTAAAGCGCCGCATTCTCGGCCAGCGACTCCGGGTGTACGTTGGTGCTGAAAATATCCTTGGTCCAGGTGTAGGGGTGGGTGGCGAAGCTGCCGTTGACGATGGCGGTCAGCAGGGGGATGTCCGGCTGCTTTTTGTAGAAGCTCTGGTTGATGATTACCCGGGGCGAGAATTCGCAGTTCTGCATCTGGCTGCCCCAGGCGTTGTTGCTCAGGTGGTGGTGCGCCTTGAACACTTCGAGGCCGCCTTTGGAGATGAAATCGCGGTAATAGTAGGCCATCCGGTTCTGCGGTCCCGAGGTGAGGTCGCCGCAGGCGATGTAGTCGAACTTCCCGTAGCTGAGGTGGAACCCGCAGCAGGCCGGATTGCCTTTGCCCGCATTGGCGTTGACGAGGGTTCCCTGTCCGGTGGCGGAGTCGAGGTTCCAGGCGTAGCCGTTGGCGATGATGTTGAAGATCCGGAAATCGGGATACTTGTCCTTGTCTTTCAGCAGCGTGATCTGCTCTTCGCCCGCGCGGAACCGGTCGGCCTTCATGCCTTTGTTCGCCACGGCCCATTTGACGAATGCCACCCAGTCGCCGGAGGTCTGGCCGTCCATCTCGGGGATGTCCGGATCGTCTCCGTAGTTCGGGTAACCGCGGTCCAGCACCCGGCTGAACGGAACCTCGCCGTAGAGGGCCATGAGCCCGGTGAGCCGGTAGCCGTTGGGCGAGGTTTCCGCGGCGGCGTCTATGCTGCCGATGTGGTCTATATGGAAATGCGACGGCGCGCACCAGTCGACGGCCGAACTGCCCTGCGGCAGGAAGTGGCGGATGTATTTCGCATCCACGATGTAGGGACGGGTCGATGCGTCGGGCTTCTGCGGCACTCCCGCGCCGTCCGTCACGACGATCTCGCCGGCGTCGACCAGCAGCGTCGTGCCGTCGGGGAGAATGTAGAACGCGCACTCTCCGCGGCCGCTGTTGATGAAATGGATGTCGAGACATCCGTCGGTCCATAGCGGAAGGGGCTCGCCGACCTTTGCTTCGGGAGTCTCGGTTTCCTGAGGTGGTACCTTATTGTTCAGGTCGTCCTCCCAGGGCATTTTTGTTCGCTCCTCGCTGCATGCTGCGGAAGCGATGGCGGCGAGCGCGCAGAAGATGATGATGGTCTTATTCATGTTTTTCGGTGTTTTGGGGTTGGGGTTTGCAACGGAACGGGCCGTCGGCCTGTTTTACGGTGTAGGTCGTGTCGCTGTCGTCGAGCATGTAGACGCAATACTCCTTTCCGCCCGGGGAGACCCGGATGACGATGTGTCCCCCGATCCCGGCGCTGCGGGCATAGAGCTGCGGATCGGCGTCGGTCAGCGAACGGTCGATGTTGGTGAAATACATTCTCTTGGCTCCGGGGATTTTGCTTTCCGAGATTCGGCGGATGATCCCCTGGTCGGGCTGGATGTCACGGATATAGAAACTCTGCGTCACGATGACATCCGGTTGGAGCACCGCCAGCATGTCGTCCTGCATCGTGTGGGGCGAAAGGTGGTGGTGCGACTTCATCGCTTCGACGGGGCGCCCGATGGAGCGTGCACACGGATATTCCACGCGGGTGTTTCCGCCGGCGTCGCCTGCGGTGAAGTAGTCGAAATCGCCGTAGCTCAGCAGGATGCCGCACGACGCCCCGTTCTCCCTCAGCGTGCCGTCGCCGTAGTGGTCCACGACTTTTTCGCCGTCCCACACGCAGCCGTTGGAGCAGATGCCCGTGATGCGGAAGTCGGGATACCGCTCCGGACGGCGCCGCAGCGGGAACTGGCCGCTGTCCCCGAGGCGCAGCATGGCGGCTTTCAGGCCGTTGTGCTCCGTGGCGCGGCCGATGAACCGGCGGTAGTTGGCCAGCGACGCCGTGCTCATCGCCAGGCAGGCGAGGGAGTCGTAGGCCGGATAGGCCCTGTCGACGATCTCCCGGAACGGAAGCTCGTCGTAGAGGGCCGTCACGCCGCTCAGCACGTAGTCCCCGCCGGCCGATCGGCCGTACTCCGGTTCCAGCTGCCCGAGATGGTCCATGTGGAAATGGGTCAGCAGGAAGTAGTCGAGCGAATCCTTGTACGGCATGAAATGCCGCATATACCGGGCGTAGGTGCGGGTCGGACGCGTGAGGCTGTCCGGCTTTTGGGGCATGCTGCGGTACTTTTTCGGTTCGCTGCTGAACTCACCCGCATCCACCGTGAGCGTCGTGCCGTCGGGCAGGATGAGGAAAGTGCACTCCCCGCGGGCCGTGTTGACGGCGTGGATGTCCAGACAGCCTTCGCTCCACGCCGGGAGGGGTTTGCCGACCCGGGCCTTTCCGCCGCCGCATCCGGCGGTCAGAACGACCGCCGGGAGCAGCAGCAAAATGAATATCCGTGCTTTTTTCATCACTTTTTGATATAAACGGGGCGTATCATGAATCCGGCTTTCGCATCAAATGCCTTGTTCCAGTAGGGGAACGTGGCTTTCGCGGAATTGATGTGGAAAACCGTGCCGTAACAGGGTTCCGTAGCGTCGTCTCCGGTCATGGATTCCGACGCCCAATAGGTGCCTTGGGTACCTTGTACGTTGACGGTGAGGTCCGTTTTGTTGTAGCGTCTTCCGCCTTTGGGCAGGAAGAGCCCCTTGGCGATGTCGTCAGCCGTGAATTCCACCTCCGTGTCGTTGTGCGAAGGCGATTCTCCCTCTGCCGGGTCGGTGAACAGAATGCCCGTTATCACCTTGCCTTCGGCGATCTTGTATCTGCCGTACTGCGATGATGCCTCGTTGACGAGTTTCGTCATTTCAGCCTGCGTCGGCAGCCGGAATTTGCCGTTCGAGGCCCAATAGGCGAGGTCGCCGAATCTGGCGGCGGAGAAATCCGTGGTGGCGGCGGTGCACTCCTGCGAGGTGTACATCCGGCCGGAGATGTCCGTTCCGACGGCGGCTACCGCCGAATGTTCGGCTGCACACAGGAACGGATTGGCGATGCCGCCCCAGTTGAAGTGGTCGTACTGTGTGTAGTCCGTCGGTTTGAAGGTGACGGCCTTGCCCGAGGCTAAGGCGTTTTCGCAGTTGATGTACTCCCACTGCTCGGGGGCGATCCGCCAGTCGGTCCGGAACCCTTCGTCCGTGCTTCCCTCCACGTGCTGGAGGTTTCCGAGCGCCCAGTAGATGCCGGCCACCAGGACGGTGCCTTCGATCGGCTCCTGGGGTGCATATTTGGGCAGGGTTGCGCTGATGGTTCTCATGTCCGCGAGTTCGGCGTTTATCGGTGTGGTGAGGCACTCCGCCTCGCCGATGTTTTTGCCGGAGGCGTCGTATGCGGTGGCGGTGAGGCTGCCGTATTCGCCCACGGGCACGGCGAAGGAGACCGTTACGGTGGATTCCCGCTTTTCCGGAAGCGTGACGACGAGGCCGTTCGACCCCTTCTGCGCCGCGATGCCCGTCCCGAACGCATCCGGGAGGGTGGCGGAGACTTCGCCGGAAAGGTTGTTGTCGGCTTTCAGTTCGATCGTCGCCGCTTCGGTGCTGACGTTGCCGATCTGTACGGTGAAATAGGACATCAGTTGCCTGAACGTGATTTCGCAGGAGTTGCCGATCTCGGCGGCCATCACCGAGCAGCTCCCGGTCGCCGAGGGGGTTATCGCGTCCGGCAGAACGGCTTTGAGCGTGTTTCCGGAGAGGGTGGCCGAGGCGGGATGGAGCGCATAGCCGCCCATCTCCTTGCCGTCGGGGATCGTTCCCGTGAAGAACGCCCGGCGGGTTCCGCCCGTGCCGTCGAGGGCGAATTTCACGGCCGAGCCGTCGGTGCAGACGACCGAAACGGCGTCTTCCCGCAGCCAGCGGGCCTCCCCGGTGTTGACGAGCGAAGCTCGCGTAGTGCAGTTCTCGATCGAGGCGATGAGCGTGACGTCACCCGTCCTGGAAAATTGGATGTCGGGGTTGTATGCCTGCTCGGAATCGTCGCAGCCCGCGGCCAGCATCGCCGCGGCTGCACAGCAGCAAAACAGGTTGAAAGTCTTGTTCATGGTTTTCGTGTTCTAATATCCGGGATTATTGTTTTCCGTGCCGATGAGCGGGTTGGTCACCATCTCGCTGTAAGGGAAGGGCCAGAGCTCGTCCTTGCCCAGCTGGAATTTCCGCTCGGTGTGGACCCGCGCGTCGAATTTCTTTCCGTCGAAGGTGGTGACGCCGTCGTAGGTGACGGTCCAGTTTTCATCGATGATGGGTTTTGCGTTGGAGGTGGTGTGCTCGTAGGCCGGGGCGTACTGGGGGCCGTTGATGGCTTTGAGCGCTACGGGGGTTTTGCCGTCGCTCTCCTTCCAGCGGCGGATGTCGAACCAGCGGAATCCTTCGGCGCACAGTTCCACCTTCCGCTCATAGCGGAGCGCGCTGCGGAGCGCCTCCCGGGACGAACCCTCCACCGGCGGCATCTTCACCCGGGCGCGGACCCGGTCGATCTGTGATTTGGCGCGTGCGAGGTCGCCGCCGTCCCACTCGATGTTGGCCTCCGCGTCGATGAGCAGGAGTTCCGCAAGGCGGATGATCGGAACGTCGAGCTCGTCTTCGTAGCCGGTGCCCGTGATGCTGCCGTAGTAGGCCGGGTCGCAGAATTTCCGCCAGAGGAATCCGCCCGGACCCTGAATGCCGTTCGGACCGTACTCGCTCTTGTTGCCGGTCACGTCGGAGTTGGTGACGGAGGTGCCCGATATGTAGTCGTAGACGGTCTTGTCGGCCGGATCGGTGGAGAACTGGATGCCCATGGTCCGCGAGCCCGAACGCACGCAGTAGAGGTCGAGGCGCGGGTCGCGGTTCTTCCACGGATTCTGCCAGTCGTAGAGTTCCGATTCCGAAATCGGCTTGCCGTCGGTGCACTGGAAGGTGTCCATCATCGCCATCGACGGGCCTGCTCCTGCGGCGCCGTTGTGGACGCGGGAGGTTCCCGTGTAGATGCCGGTGTGGGTGTTGGAGGCCGCCAGGCGGTTGAACTGGATGGCCCAGATCCACTCCTTCGAACCGGTTTCGGCGGCGAAGCCGAACAGGGGCGTCGGGTCGGGCTCTCCTTCCGCATGGGTCGGGTAATAGGTGCAGTCGAGCGGGGTGAGGTCATAGACCCCGTCGGCGAGTTCGAGGGCCCGCTTCGAGCATCTCGCCGCACTCTCGAAGAATCCCCATTCGAGGCAGATGCGCGCTTTGAGGGCGTATGCCGCCACGCGGCCGATTCGGGCCGTGCCCCAGGTCTGGCTGCCCCACGAAACCGGAAGATGGTCGATCAGTTCGTCGTCCATGTCTTTGATGATGCGGTCGATCACCTCCGCTTTCGGGGTGCGGGCATAGGCGTAGTCGTCGAGCGTGAGGCAGTGGTCGATGAACGGAACGTCGCCGTAGACCTTGCAGGCCCAGTCGTAGAAATAGGCCCGCAGACAGAGAAGCTCCGCCTTGAACCGGTAGTACTCCTCGTCCTCGATCTTGCCGCGGAGATTGTCGAGGTTGTCGAGCACGAGGTGGATACGTCCGAGGCTCTTGTAGATCCGGGCGTAGAAATGCTCTACGCCGCTGTACGACGAGGTGATGGTGGACTGGGTGTAGTCCGGCCATTTCGAGAGCACCGTGCGCATGGCGCCGATGTCGGTGAGCTGGTCCATCCACCTGTTGGGAAAAGGCTCGTACTGCTCGATGTTGTTGGCGAGGCTCTTGTAGGCGGCGAGCACGCCGGCCTGCGCTTCGTCGAAGCTGGCCGGGAAGGTTCCGGTGGAGGGACCCGTGAGCGGAATCCTGTCGAGCGAGCAGCCTGCGGTGAACAGGGCCGTCGCCAGGGCGAAAAATGCGATGTATTTTTTCATGACCGTAATGCGATTAGAATTTGATTTCCACACCGAACGTATAGGTGCTTACGAGCGGGTAGTTGTTGCCGATGCTTCCCGTGGTCGCTCCCTGCGAACCGCCCTGATAGGCGGTTTCCGGGTCGTAACCGTCGTAGTAGTTGCTTATGGTGAAGAGGTTGGTCGCGTTGGCGTAGACCATCAGCCCGTGGACGCGGAGGGCTTTGGTGACCGACGACGGGAACGTATAGCTGAGCTGGAGGTTTTTCAGACGGCAGTACGAAGCGTCGGCCATCCAGAACGTCGAGGGCTTCTTGTTGAGGTCGCTCGTGTAGGAGAGGCGCGGATATTTCGCTCCGGGGTTGTCCGGGGTCCAGTTGTCGAGGTGGCCCCGCTGGAACGTGCCGCCGCTCACGCAGGGCTGGGTGTAGGCGCCGCTGATGTAGGCGTCGGCCTTGCCCACTCCCTGGAACTGCGCGCTGAGGTTGATGCCCTTCCAGCCGAAGTTGAGGGTCAGGCCGTAGGTGTAGCGCGGGATGAGGCTGCCGACGATCTGCTTGTCGCTGTCATCGATCTTGTTGTCATGGTTGTAATCCTCGTAAACGAGGTCGCCCGGGCGGGTGATCTGGTTGTACTGGGGGCAGTTGGCGTTCATCCAGTCGGCCTGCTCCTGCGTCTGCACCACGCCGAGGCATTTGAGCAGGTAGAGCGAGTTGATCGACGAACCCTCCTGGTTGCGGATGACGCCGCTGGTGCCGTAGGTGCCTTTCATGTCCACGATCTCGTTGATGACGTCGGAGAGGTTGGCCTGCACGCCGAAGTTGAAATTGCCCCAGCTGTTGTTGTAGCCGACGGAAACCTCCCAGCCGTCGTTGGTGACGACGCCGGCGTTCTGGTAAGGCGCTCCGAGTCCGATGGAGGAGGGGATGTCGAGCTGCATCAGGATGCCGTCGGTCTTCTTGTGGTAGTAGTCGGCGGTGATCGAAAGGCGGTTCCACAACGTAGCGTCGAAACCGATGTCGGTCATGTAGGTGGTCTCCCAGGTGATGTCCTCGTTGGCGAGCGAGTTCTGGGCCACGATGGGGTAGATCTTGTTGGCGGCGGAGATGGAACTGATCGTTAGCAGCTGCGACGCGGGGTAGTAGGAGTTGATGTTCTGGTTGCCGAGCGTACCGTAGGAGGCCCTGATCTTGAACTCCGAGAGCGTTTTCCGGGCTGCGGCCATGAACGGCTCCTCGGTGACGCGCCAGGCGGCGGAGAACGACGGGAACGCACTCCAGCGGTTCTTCCGGACGAAACGCGAGGAGCCGTCGTAACGGAGGTTGGCCTCGAAAAGATAGCGCTCCTTGAAGTTGTAGTTGATGCGGCCGAAGAACGATCCCAGGGCCATCTGGGTCCGGCTGCCGGAGTTGTCCTTGAACTCGTTGTCGCCGCCGGCGCTGATGACCTCGTAGTCGGGATAGGCGAACTCCTGACGGTATGCGCCCAGACTGTAATAGTCATACTCTTCGTAGGATGCGCCGACGAGCAGTTTGAAGCTGTGGCCCCCGAACTGGCGGGTCGCCGCCGCGGTCGCATGGTAATAGCCGTTCCAGGCGGCCGTGACCGTCTCGTCGAGGGAGTTGTACTCCGCATTGGAGGTTTTCGAAACCGTGCCGTAGGGGTCGGAGTGGTACTCCACGAGGTCCACGAACCGGTGGGTCTTGATGGCCGTGAGCTGGGGTGCGGCTTTCACTTCGAGGGTGAGCCACTGCACCGGCTTGTATTCGAGGGCCGCGGAAGCCTTGAGGACTCCGTTCTGGCGGATGTTGTTGCCGCCGACCCCCTGCTCGATCATGGGCAGCGGATTGACCGTACCTCCGGTGAACGGAGCGTAGCTGCCGTCGGACCATTGGGCGAGCATCAGCGGGTCCTTGGAGTTCATGAATCCGAAGACGCTGCTCTGATAGGGATTGGCGGCCCGGCGGGAATAGGTGGCGGCGATGTCGAGCCGGAAATTGAGCCGGTCGTTCATCCGGATGTCCATGTTGTTGCGCAGGTTGTAGCGCTTGAAATTGGCGTTTTTGATGATGCCGTTCTGGTCGAGGTAGCCCAGCGAGGTCATCACCCGGATACGCTCGCTGCCGGCGCTCATGCTGAGGGTGTGGTTGTGGGTGAACCCGTTGCCGGTCATCAGCCGGTCCTGCCAGTCGATGATGGGGTAGGCGTCCGGGTCGAGGTAGTTGTTCCGGCGGTAGTTGGCGATGTATTCGTCCGTGTAGAGGGAGACGGCGCCGTCGTTCTCCGAGGCCCTGCGCGAAAGGTGCATGTACTCCTCGGCGTTGACCACGTCCGGATAGACCACGGGGCTTTGCCAGCCCACGTAGCCGCGGTAGGTGACGGCGAATTTGCCTTTGTCCGCACGCTTGGTGGTGATGAGGATGACTCCGTTGGCCGCACGGCTTCCGTAGATGGCCGCCGAGGCGGCGTCCTTGAGCACCGAGATCTGGTCGATCTGCGAGGCGTCCACGGAGTTGAGGTCGCCCTCCACGCCGTCGATAAGCACGAGCGGGGAGCAGTCCGAGCCTCCGAACGAACCGATGCCGCGGATCTGGATGTTTCCGGAATCGGCGCCGGGAGCGCCGCCCGCCGTGGTGACCGTCACTCCCGGGGCGATGCCCTGGAGGGCGGTCGAAAGCTGCGTGATCGGTCTGCGGGCGAACTCTTTGGTGGAGATGGACGAGACCGAACCGGTCAGGTTGACCTTCTTCTGCGTGTCGTATCCCACCACGACTACGTCTTCGAGGAGATTCTCGTCCGGTTCGAGGGAGATGCTGAGTGTGGTCTGCTTGCCGATTTTTACGAGTTTCTCCTTGAATCCGAGGAAGGTGACCACAAGGGTCTCCCCTTCGGCGACGGGGAGCGTGAATTGACCCTTGTTGTCGGTAATGGTGCCTTTGGGCGTGCCGCTGACGACGACAGCGGCTCCGGGGAGGGGTTTGCCATCTGCATCCGAAACTGTGCCGGTGATGCGCCCCGATTGGGCCGCGGCGGACAGCAGGTGCAAGATAAACACAACTGAAAGGAGTAGTTTCAGTGAAGTCGAATGTTTACCCATCTTGATCGTTTTTTTGACAGAGGTCGTGTAAAACTCTGCTCCGGTTAATAATAGCGTTAAAGGTTGTTTGGTGTTCGGTCTTTGTTCAGTACCGCGAAAGCGGTGTCGCACCTCTCCGCGAGGTATCGTTTCAGGTCGCTCCATGCGCACATCCCTTCCGGGTCGGTGACGGGGAGCCGCAGCGGACGTTCGTTGAGGAGCGTCCGCACGAGCGGCTCTCCTTCGCCCGATACGGGGCGGTAGAATATCCATTGGAGGTTGCAGGCCATCGGGATCTGCGATACGTCCCATGCACGGGCGATCTCTTCCTGGGTGGCGGCCGTCGCGGTCCATCCGTCGGCTCCCATGAGCGTCAGCAGCGCCATGATGCAGCCGTCGTGTCCGAAGCGGAGGTTGGCCGCCGTGCCGTCGGCGATGTCTTGCTCCGCATCCGTCAGCATTTTGTCGAGAATATGGGCGGAAAGGGCCCAGGTGCGGTCGGACGTTTCGGCAGCGGGGCCTTTCTCCATGTAGAACGTGTAGGCGTCGCACGCGGCGAGGGTGCACAGTTCGTCGAGGGTGAAGAGCCGCAGCCAGTCGGCGGCGATTCCGCATCCCCTGAAATGGACGGCGAGGTAAAAGGCGCCCCGTTCGAGGTCGGTGAGGTCGCAGAGCCCTGCGGCGTAGTCCGTGTCGGTGAAGATGCGTGCGGCGAAACGCTCCGCGTCGATCTGCTGCCGGCAGAAAGTCTCGAAATCGGGCCGCCATTCCGCCTCCGGGCTTTTCACCCTCAGGTCGTACTCCGTCGGGATGCCGGAACCGGCCGAATAGGGGTTGAGCGCGGCGTCCTCGGCGCACGTTATCCGCAGGGATGGACGACATGTCTGCAACGCTGCGCAGAATGCCTCCATGCTCTCCTGCGTGCGGGCGGTGGCTGATGTCGAGGCCCTTACGGCGGCTTCCGGGGCGAATGCGGACGGGTGCCGTTCGGCCATCCTCCGGGCGATCGCCCGGTGCTGGGCCGCTCCGATTCGGGTCAGCATCCCGGCCCGGCCTTCGAACTGCGGATAGGCTTCGAGAAAATCCGCAAGGGCTTTCTGACCCGATGGCGTGAGCTTGCCGTCGGCAGCCGCCCGGGAAAGTACGTCGCGGACAAAAGCGTATTGGGAGTCGTAGAGCAGGTATCTCGATCCATGCCGGCCGTAGTGGCTGATGTAGAACGTCTCGTAACCCTCCGGTGCGCCGGGGGACGGGGCGACCGTCTCTGGATAGGGGAGGTATACGCCCATCACCCGGTCCGGGACGGATTCTCCGTCGGCGGTCCGCAGGCCGGACGAGCAGGATACGGCCGCTGCGAGGGCGCACAGGCATGCGGACAGGATCAGGAGGGGCCGTTTCATTGCGGTCGGGGTATTGCTCCGTGCACCGTGCAGACCTTGGCGGCCGTTTCCACTGCTTTTCGGTGGGATGCGGCTACCGGTTCGCCTTGCAGGAGGGAGGTTATGAAAGCTGCCGTGAACGAATCGCCGGCGCCAACCGTGTCGGCAACCTCGATTTCCGGCGTCGGGATGCGGGAAAGAAGCCCTTCGGCTCCGTGTATCTCGCTGTGGTCGGCGCCGGCGGTGTAGACGACGTACCGCAGCGAGAATGCCCGGACGAGTTCCGCGATCGCCTCCGCACCGGACTTTCCGGTGCCGAGCAGCGACGCCACGAGCGGCAGTTCGTCTTCGTTGAGTTTCAGCACGTCGGCTTGCCCGAGCGAGGCGGTGACGATTTCCCGGCTGTACCAGTGCTGGCGGATGTTGATGTCGAATACTTTCAGGCACTCCGGACGGGTGGCTTCGAGGATGGAGGCGATCGCCCGGCGCGACGTTTCCGACCGCTGGGCAAGCGAACCCCAGCAGACGGCGTCGGCCCGTGCTGCGAGTTCGAGGGTCCCGGCGTCCGCTTCCAGCGCGTCCCAGGCCACCCCTGCGACGATGTCGTATTCGGGAATGCCGTTCCCCGAGAGCGTCACGTTGACCCGTCCGGTCGGCAGGGCGTTGCGCTGCACGTAACCGAGATCGAGTCCCGTCGCGGCCAGTCGGTCGAAAGCCTCCCGTCCGAGGTCGTCGCTGCCGACGGCGCTCACCGGGTAGCCTTCCGCGCCGAGCCGGTTGCACCAGTAGGCGAAATTGACCGGAGCTCCTCCGAGCTGCCTGCCGTCGGGCAGCAGGTCCCAGACGAGTTCCCCGATTCCCATTATTTTAGGCCTGTTCATCGTAGCTGTCGTTTGGGGATTATTGTTCGAGGTCTATGATGACCTTCATGCATTTTTCCTGGTTCCGGGCGATGAACCGGTAGGCTTCGTCGTACTGTTCGAAGGCGAAGCGGTCGGTCACGAGCGGGGCGAGGGTGACCTTGCTGGAGGCTATTTCCCCGACGGCGGTCAGGTAGTCTTCATGGCGGTACATCATGGTTCCTGCGAGGATGAGTTCGTGTTCCCCGAGGAAGAACATGCTGAGGGCCGGATCTTTGGCGAAAACCGCCACGACGACGATCGTGCCGCCTTTCTCCGCGCACTCCATCAGCGGACGGATGGAGGACTCCACGCCGGCGACCTCGAACCCCACCTGAAAACCTTCGTCGCCGAAAACCGCTTTCATGCCCTCTTTCAGCGGGGTTTTCGCCACGTTGAGGGTGTCGGCGACGCCGCACCGGCGGGCGGTTTCCAGCCGGTAATCGCTTACGTCGGTGATGAGTACCCTGCGCGCACCGCGGGCGAGGGCGAACTGCGCCACGAGGTTGCCGATCGTGCCGGCTCCGGAAACCACCACATTTTTGCCCGTGAGGTCTCCCGCGCGCGAGGTGGCGTGCGCCCCTACGGCGGCCGGTTCGATCATCGCGCCGTATTCGAGCGAGAAGGTTTCAGGCAGTTTGACGAGCCGCTCCTCCGGAACGATGAAATAGTCCTGTGCGGCTCCGTCGGCCTGGAATGCCTGCACCCGGAGGTTCTCGCAGACGTTGTACTGGCCCCGGCGGCAGGGGGCGCATTGGCCGCAGGTGAGTTGAGGACGGGCCGTCACCTTGTCGCCCGGTTTGCATCGGGTGACCTTGGAGCCGACGGCCGTGACGATGCCGGAATATTCGTGTCCCTGCACCACGGGGTAGAATGTCGCCGGGTGCTCGCCGTGGTAGGAGTGAATCTCGCTGCCGCAGATGCCGATTTTTTTGATGCGGATTAGTATTTCGTCCTCACCCAACTGTGCGGCGGTGAGGTCCGGGACCTCCCGGAATTCGATCCGTTCCGGGGCGGTCAGTACTGCTTGTCTCATATTGTTGCTTGTGGATTTGTTTTAGGGTCGGGTTTGCCGCTGAGGCACACCAGAAGACTGACGGATACGCCGATGGGACACCACCAGGGCCAGGCGAGGAACAGTTCGCGTCCGAAGAGCGCCTCGGTCACGGGCCCGAAGATGTAGGGTTGGAGGAAGAGCACCGTGAGAAGTCCGAGGACGAGGGCGGCGATGACGCTCCGCGTGTTGCCCCGTTTGGTGAAGAGGGCCGTGATGAACACGCCCATCATTCCGGCGTAGGAGAAGCACATTACGCCGGTGGCGAAATCCACGAGGTTGAGTCCGCTGGTCTGCTGCATCACGGCCGTGACGATGGCGAACGAGGTCAGCAGGACGCCCATCAGCACCACCATCTTCCGGGAGGCCGCCATCTGGTCCGCATCGCCGCTGATCGCCTTGCCCCGGCTCTTGCGGATCGGAAGGTAGAGGTCGGATACGAAACTGCTGGCCATGGCGTTGATCGCCGAGTTGAAGCTCGACAGCGCCGCTGCGAGAAGCCCGACCACCATCAGACCGCGCACGCCCGCGGGGATGCTGTTGCAGATGAATTGCGGGAAGATGTCGCGGGCGTCGGTGAATACGCCGGCTCCGACGGCGGAGGCCGGGTCGTTGATGTAGCGGACGTACAGCAGGGTGCCGATCAGCAGGAAGATCAGGACGATGGGAATGGCCAGAAGTTGCGACCATACGAGCGACACGCCGGCTTTCCGGACGCTTTTGCAGGTGAGCTGCCGCTGGACGAACTCGTGGTCGGTGGAGAACTGGGCCACCTTGAAAAAGGCGTAAGCGCCGAGTGCGCCGATCAGGTTGTAGGGAACGTCGAACCGGAAACGCGGGTCCACGAGCTGTATCTTGCTGCCCGGAATCCAGCCGCTCAGGGTCCCGTCGGCCGCCATGGCGTATTCGGGCTGCGCCGGAGCTTTTACCATGCCGTTTTGCAGCGAGGCGAATATCTCGGAGAGGGACATCGTGTCGTGGAGGGCGAGGAAGACGATGATGAGGGCGACGAGTCCGGAGCCGATGACCAGCATGATCTGTATCGCGTCGATGTAGAGCAGTCCCTTGATGCCGCCGGCCATGGTGTAGATCGTGCTCACGACGCCGAGGATGACGATGGAGTACATCAGGAACCGGAAGTGTATCGACCCGAAGATGATGACGCTCACGGCGATCGCCGCGATGAAGAGCCTCGATCCCGAGGTGAAGAGCTGGCCGAGGATGAACATCACGCTCGTGGCCCGTTTCGACGTTTCGCCGAAGCGGTCGCCGATATAGCCGTAGATGGTGATGGTCCTGGAATTGTAGAGTTTCGGCAGGAAAAGCGCGGCCACCACCACGCCCCCGATCACCGCTCCTACGCAGCTCATGATGAAGGTGAGGTTGGTGTTGAATCCGAGCTCGGGAGAGCCCACGAACGTACCGGCGCTGATGGACGTGCCCGTGGCGGCGAACACCACGAGCCAGGTCGGCATCGATTTTCCGGCGAGGAAGTAGTCTTTGAGGTCCTTGTTTTTCTTGGAAAAGGCAAAGCCGATGGCGATAAGACCTCCCAGGAACAAAAGGATGATGATCCAGTCTGTTATGCTCATGTCGTTGGTGTGTGTTTCAGTCGGTTAGCACTCTTCGCTGCGGGCTGCGGTGGTGTCGATGAGCGTATAGACCTGCAAATAGGGCACGTCGGTGCGTCCGGCGCCCCTGCCCATCAGTTCCCGGAGTTTGTCGAAGGCTTTTTCGTAGATGTCGCGCGGCAGAAGCCCTTCCCGCAGGCATACGCGGGCGGCCAGTCCGACGACCTCGCCCATCATCGCCGTAGTGCGCATGACGCGCGTCGTGCCGAGGGCGATGTGGCTGACGGAGATGTTCCGCCCCGCCATGAACAGGTTGTCGAGGTCCTTGGAGTAGAAGCACCGGTAGGGGATCGGGTAGAAATCGAGCGGACGCAGACAGCCGCGCGAGAGGAACGGCTCCCTGAAATGTTTGCTGTTTTCGGGGTCCGGTTCGTGGTTGTCGATGTACCAGGAGGTGCTTACGCAGCCGTCCGGGTAGACGACGAAATCGGTGAGGTCCTGCTCCCGGAGCACGAATTCGCCCACGAGGCGGCGGCTTTCGCGCTTCCCGGCCACGTGCGCCATCCAGCCGAGGTAGCTGTTGGCGTATTCGTCCCGGAACGATGCGTGGTTTTTGATATATGCCCAGTTGGAATAGGCGACGTACATGCCGTAATCGCGGATGCGCTCGGCCTCGGCCATCTGGTCCTCGGCCATTCCGACTTCCCAGTACCATTGGCCGCGGCGCACTTTCTGCACCGTCTCCTCGCTGATCGGGAGTCCCCAGTCGATGTCGGGAAACGGCATGGGCCGGTCCGCTTCGAGGCAGTACCACTGCACGGAGGCTCCGAGGGTGATGCCGTCGGCCGTTTCCGGCGCCGAAGGCTCGTTGTAGCGGCTTTTCGGGTCGCGTCCCATGTGCCATTCCGCCCCGGCGAGCACCCCGAGCGCTCCGTCTCCGGTGCAGTCGGCGAACAGCCGGCCCTTTATCCCGATCGTTGTGTAATCGTCCACACGGGTCGCCACGACGGACGAAATGGAGCGCGGACCGGACTTACCGACCCGGGTGACTTTGTAGCCGAGGAAGAGGGTGATGTTCTCCTCGGCAAGGACGGCATTCAGCTTTTTGTCATCCTCATAGACCTCTGCGGGGCGTGCATTGCCTTTGGCGGCGGGTCCGAATTCGTTGAGCAGGTAGCCCAGCGAAGGATATTTGCCGATGTTCAGGCGGCCTCCGAGACCTACCCGGACCTCGGAAGAGTTGTTGCCGCCGAGCACCTTCCGGTCTTGTATGAGGGCGACTTTCACCCCCCCCCTCGCCGCCGCGATAGCCGCACACATGCCGGCTACTCCGCCGCCGGCTACCACGAGTCCGAACTCGCCCTTGTCTTCGGGCATGTCCGGCAGCCGCATCAGCCGGCCGCGCAGGGCGAAGAGCCCTTCGAGCGAGTCGTCAGGCCGTTGATCGGTGGCGGTGAGGAGAATCGCGTCGCAGCGTCCGTCGAATCCGGTCGTGTCGTGTAATGTCAATAGGTGGGTGCCTTTGGTCAGGAAGATGCTTCCGCCCTCCTGCCAGTGCCATTCACCCGCTCCGTCGCCGAAAAGCGTCTCCGTATCCCGGTCGTCGATCCGGATGCGGAACACGCCCGGCGAGGGCCGGTCCGACCAGCAGGCGGTCCAGTTGCGGGTGCGCGCGAAAAGATTGTATGTGCCGTCCTGCGGCACGGTGAAATGTGTCCGGGCGTCGTCTACGGGCTGTCCGAGCCCGTGCGCTATCAGGTAGCTCGACCCCATCTGTTCCATAAACTGCGGGTCTGCG
Source organism: Alistipes timonensis JC136 (assembly GCF_900107675.1). GTDB lineage: Bacteria > Bacteroidota > Bacteroidia > Bacteroidales > Rikenellaceae > Alistipes > Alistipes timonensis. The sequence goes on along the minus strand of NZ_FNRI01000008.1, from coordinate 71,350 downwards.
GTCCAGCCTCCCTTGTCTTCGAAGGTCGATGCCGCCACATAGACCGAATTGTCTGTATTCATAGTTGGGTTGGTTGATTCGGACACTAAATTAACTGAATCGTGTTACATTCTCGTTAATTAAGGTCCGCAACGATTCCCGCAACCGTTCCCGGCGTCCGCAACCGTTCCCAAACAACTGTCGCTGTGTTGAAATTGCAAAACAGGATAATAATTCGTATCTTTCAACCACGATAGATGAAGAATCATTATGAGGTATGTGACCATTAAGGATATCGCCAACGTGCTCGGGATCTCGAAATCTACGGTTTCGCGGGCTTTGTCGGCTGACTCCTGGAATGTTAGCGAGGAGACGATACGCAAAGTGGTGGAGACGGCGGAAAAGATGGGCTACCGGAAAAACGAGATGGCCGTGAATCTGCGCAACCGCAGGGCCAAGACCATCGGCATTGTGGTTCCCGAGGCCGTTACCTCATTCTATCTGCAATTCACCGCCACCGTGCAGCGTATTCTGCAACCGTACGGTTACCGGATCATCCTGACGCTTTCGGATGAAGATTTCCTGACCGAGCGTTCGAATTTCGAGATTTTCGACAGCTATCGTGTCGACGGTATTCTGATCAGTTCGTGCCATCACCGGGCCAACCTCGAATTTTACAACGGATTTATCCGCCGTTGTATCCCGATGGTGTTTTTCGACCGCACGGTCGCCGACCTGGAGTGTTCGAGCGTGAGGAGCGACGATTACCATTCGGCGTTTTTCCTGGTCGAGCATTTAATATATAAAGGGTATCGCCGGATTCTGCATCTCGCGGGTCCCGACTATATCCGCAATACCGCGGAACGGCTGCGGGCTTACCGCGACGTGCTGAAAAAACACGGAATCGACTACCGGCCTGAACTGGTCATCCCGGCGGGGGTGGATGAAAAGGACGGTGCGGAGGCCATGAACCGGATTCTCGACTCGGGGGTGGACTGCAACGCCGTATTCTGTTTTACCGAATTGCAGGCGTTAGGGGCTAAAAAGGTGTTGCAGGAACGGAACATCGCCATTCCTGCCGATATGGCCATCGCCTGCATGTCGGGTACGAAACTGGCGACGCTCGTGCATCCGGGCATTACGGCGGTCGAACAGCCGTTGGACCGGATGGCGGAAGAAACGGTCAGGCTGCTGCTCGCGAAAATTGAAAACCCGATGGCGCCGTCGGAAAACGTGGTGCTTCCGGCGAACATGGTTATACGTTCCTCCACGGAGAAATAACGGTTTCTTCTCGCCGCATTGGCCGTTCAGCGCTTTCCATGCGCCGGCCGACAGGACTGTGCCGGCAAATCAGCTTCAGAGGCTTACGGCATCCATTCCAGAATGCCTTCGACGGGATTCGCTGCGCGCCATGCCTCGAATTCGGCGTAGGTGCGCACGCCGTCGCCCAGCACCGCCCGATAATATTCGATGCCCATGATCTTCACCTCGTCGGGCGTGTCGTATTTGATCTGCAGGACGGCGCGCCGCGTCTCGTCGGTCAGCACGGCGCTGATCCGGTCGGCCACCCGTTCGAAATAACCGTCGTAAGCCGAACCGCGGGGCATGTGGATCATGTCGATCTGCCAGAGCCGGTCGTCGGCATCGGCGTACCAGGCGTGCCATTCGAGGCACTGGTCCTGTGCATCGAGCAGGTTGCCGTATTCGATGCGGCGGATGCGGGGATTTTCGGCGATCCGGGTCATGGCCGCAAAGCTGTCGGCGATGTTCAGGGGCGAAGAGTAGATGTGAAAGTCGATGTCGCGGTGCTTCATCAGCAGGCCCGTGCGGAGCGAACCCACGAGGTTCGGTTCGGCGCCCACCGAGCGCCAGGCCTCCTCCAGCCGGGAGTCGCGGATGACCTCGCGGGCGCGCTGCTGGTTGGCGGCCGCGATTTCGAAGATGTTTTCCATATCAATAGTCTTTGTCCGAAAGCGTCTTTATGCGCAGGAAAGTCGTGATGAAGATCTCTCCGCAGTGTCCGCAGCGACGGAAGTCGCGGAATCGCTGGTCGGCTTCGATGCGGACGTTGTACTTCTCCTTGTACCATTCGATGATCCGGTCGCTCCGTTCCTCCGTGTGGCTGTGTTCTAATCGGCGGGTGACGGTTCGGTGAATGTGTTCGTCGATCAGTTCGCGGCTCATGATCTCGTTGGGGCCGTAGTAGTTGCAGTGGGGGCAGCGGGCTCTTTCCGTGTGCGGGAAGAAGATCAGCAGGTGGGCGACATAACCCGCGATAAACCAGACGACCGCGTAGACGATGGCGACCGTGCCGAACACCCCGTAGAATACGAATCCCAGGATGCCGCAGCTCCAGTAGAAGATCCGGAGAAATGTCTGGTCGAGGTGCAGGGCTCCGTAGTTTTCGTTGTAGAGGTTGTAATACCACCAGAAATAGGCGGGCAGAACGGGCAGCAGCACGAAAGGCGGGACGGTCGAAAGCAGCCCCAGCGCCGTGAAGAGCAGCAGGTGCGGCAACCGGCGGCGGCGCATGGCGCGCGGAGCCATCCAGACGGCGAAGAGCAGGGTGGCAAGACCTGCCAGTGCCCCGACCGTGTCGCGGGCCTCGCGGCGCGACGCCCGGCGGGAGGCCTCCGCCTGGCCGCGGGCCTGGCGTTCTTCGGTGATTTTCCGGACTTGCGCCTCCTGTTCGAGTTCTTCAGCCGATTTCACGCGCGGAGCGATTCGCAGCTGCGAATCGAACGTGAGTCGGCTCATGGGTTTGAAGTAGGGGATCGTTCCCGGGGCGAAGAGCAGCGAATAGTTGCGGTCGCGGTCGCGGTGAAAATCGAGGTTCGCCTCGACCGAACCGCAAGTGCCGTCGATGCCCTTCACAGTCACGCGTTTACTGACGGCGTCGCTGAGGTGGCTGACTCCTGTGATTGCGTACCGCGCCACGGCCTGATGCTGTTGGTCGCAGAGCGTCAGCGCCCCGTAGCGCCCGTCGACGGGGTGTTCGAAATCGAGGTCGATCTCGGCCGTGAGCTGCCGTCCTTCGTAGTCGAGCGTTCCCGTGCCGGTGCCGTTGAAATAGAACATCGACTCCTTGGGATCGTTCGTGATTTTCAGGTCCAGCTTCATCTTGTCCCCGGCCAGGGCAGTGAACGCAAGGCACAATGCCGCGCAGAGCATCGTCAGTTTCTTCATCTCTATATAGGTTGTAAAGGTCAGTTCTTCAGCAGGATGCGGGCCTGGGCCACGGCGGCGTCGGTGATCCGGGAGCCGGAGAGCATCTTGGCGATTTCGGTCACGCGCTCCTCGTCGCCGAGGCGGGTGATGTCCGTGCGTCCGTCGCGCTTGTAGACCACGAAATGCGCCGAGCCCTTCGAGGCGACCTGCGGCAGGTGGGTGATGTCCACCACCTGCATCGAGGCTGCGAGCGATTCGATGATCTCGCCCATGGCGTCGGCGATGCGTCCCGAGACGCCCGTGTCGATCTCGTCGAAGATGATCGTCGGCAGCTGCATCCGCTCGGCCAGCAGGGCTTTCAGGGCCAGCATCACGCGCGAGAGCTCTCCGCCCGAGGCGATGCGCTTGACGGGCTGGGGCGTCATGTTCCGGTTGGCGGTGAAAAGAAACTGCACGCTGTCGCACCCCGTGCGGCACGGTTCGGCCAGCGGCGTCAGCGCGATGCGGAAAACCGTGTCGGGCATGCCCAGTTTGGTGAGGGTCGAGAGGATGTGCTTTTCAAATCCTGCGGCGGCCTTTTCGCGCGCTTTGTGCAGGCGTTCGGCCAGTGTGAGGACCTTCCCGGCGGCTTCGGCGAGGGTGGCTTCCGCTTCGGCGATCTCCTCGCCGCTGTGGACGATGGCTGCCAGTTGCGCCGCGCAGCGGTCGCGCACGGCGATCAGTTCGGCTTCATTCCCGGCGTGGTGCTTCTGCTGGAGGGCGATCAGCGTGTCGAGCCGCGCCGAGAGCTTCGCCAGACGCTCGGGATCGGCGTCCAGCCGTTCGCATGCGGCGGTGGCCGAGCCGTTGATGTCCTTCAGCTCTTCGAGCACCGACCGCAGGCGGTCGGCATATTCCCCGGCGGCGGGGTAGTGGCTGCGGATATGGTTGAGTTCGTTCTCCGAATTTTTGAGTTGCGCCAATACCCCCGTTTCGTCGGTGTCGAAGGTGTTGCGCAGGGCGGTCAGCACTTCGCCGATGCGGTCGGCATTTTCGAGCACAGCCAGCTCCTCCTCCAGCTCGGCCTGTTCGCCCGGACGCAGGTTGGCGGCCGTCAGCTCTTCGGTCTGGAACCGGAGCCACTCTTCGTCGCGGCGGCCCTTTTCGGCGGCTTCGCGCAGGGCGGCCAGTCTGCGTCGCAGCTCGGTCATCCGGACATACTGCGCCGTGTATTGGGCCAGCAGGTCCCGGTTTGCGGCCACGGTGTCGAGCGCCGAGGTGCGGAACTCCTCCGACGAGAGGATAAGGTTCTGGTGCTGGGAGTGGATGTCGATCAGGCGCGTTCCCAATTCGCGGAGCTGCGCCAGCTGCACCGGCACGTCGTTGATGAAGGCGCGGCTCTTGCCCGTCGGGGTGATGACGCGCGTGAGGGTCGTCTCGGGGGCGTAGTCGAGGTCGTTCTCGTCGAAGAACGGCTCCAGGTCGCGTCCCGTCAGGTCGAAAACCCCTTCGACCGTGCAGTTGCGCGCCGAGTCCTTCATCGCCGAACCGTCGTTCTTGGCCCCCAGCAGCAGCCCGAGGGCTCCGAGCAGGATGGACTTTCCGGCTCCCGTCTCACCCGTGATGATGTTCAGGTGGGGGGCCAGTTCCATTTCGAGCTTGTCGATAAGCGCGTAATTTTCGACCGACAGACGGCGTAGCATGGCGGAGGTTATTTTAGGATTTTTTCGATTTTGTCGGCAATGCGTGCGGCGACCTCGCGCTTCGGCATCAGAGGCAGTTCTTCGCGGCCCGCACGGTCGATGAAGGTCACTTTGTTGGTGTCGCCGCGGAATCCGGCCCCGGCGTCGCGCAGCGAGTTGAGCACGATGAAGTCGAAATTCTTCTTTGCGAGCTTGGCCTCGGCATGCGCCTCTTCGTCGTGGGTCTCCAGAGCGAACCCTGCCAACAGGCGGCTGCCCTTGTGCGCCCCCAGTTCGGCGGCGATGTCGCGCGTGCGGCGCAGCGTGATGCACATGTCGCCGTCGCATTTTTTAATCTTGGTCTCCGAAACGCTTTCGGGGGTATAGTCGGCCACGGCGGCGCACATCACCGCTCCGTCGGCCCCGTCGAAGGCCCGGACCGCGGCGTCGTACATTTCGGCGGCCGAGAGCACGTCCACGCGCTCGACGCCCGCGGGTGTCGGCAGCGAAGTGCGGCCCGTGACGAGTGTCACTTCGGCGCCCCTGCCGGCCAGTTCCCCGGCAATGGCATAGCCCATCTTCCCCGTGGAGTGGTTCGAGATGAACCGCACGGGGTCGATGGCTTCGATCGTGGCTCCTGCCGTGACGATCAGCCGTTTACCTTGCAGACTCTTTTTTTTTTCGCGGAGAAGGTCGCCGACGAATGCGGCGATCCGGTCGGGTTCGGCCATGCGGCCTTTGCCCGTCAGCCCGCTGGCCAGTTCGCCGTCGCCGGGCTCGACGATATGGACGCCGCGTCGGGCGAGCGTCCGGAGGTTCTGCTGCGTGGCTTCGTGGGCGTACATGTCCAGGTCCATGGCCGGAGCCACGGCGACCGGGCAGCGGGCCGAGAGATAGGTCGTCAGCAGCAGGTTGTCGGCGATGCCGCCGGCCATCTTGGCCAGCGTGTTGGCCGTGGCGGGGGCGATCAGGTAGCAGTCCGCCCATTCGCCCAGCGACACGTGAGAGTTCCACGCCCCGTTTTCCGGGTCGAAAAATTCGACGAGAATGGGATTTTTCGAGAGCGTGGCCATCGTCAGCGGCGTGATGAACTGCTTGGCCAGCGGCGTCATCACTACGCGCACGTCGGCGCCTGCCGTTTTCAATAAACGACAAAGCACGGCAGCCTTGTAAGCCGCTATGCTACCCGTGATGCCCAGCAGTATGTGTTTCCCCGCCAGCGGGGGATTCGCAGCGCTTTCGGATGCCATCTCCCTGTGCGGATTAGATCACCTTCATCTCGCCGTCCCTGCCCTCTTTGAAGACCAGTTCATGGTCGATGAACTCCTCGGTGGCGATGATTACGGGTTTGGGCAGGCGCTCGTAGTAACGCGAGATCTCGATCTGCTCGCGGTTCTCGAAGGTCTCCTCCATGGTGTCGGTGGGCGACGAGAAATCGGCGAGTTTGCGGTTGAGCTCGGTTTTGAGTTCGGTTGCGATCTGGTTGGCGCGGCGGGCGATGATGTTTACGCTCTCGTAGATGTTGCCCGTTTCCGAGTCCAGATCCACCAGCTTGCGCGTGATGGTGTTGTTGGGAATGTTCTTCTTGATTTCCATCTTATATGTTGTTGTCTTTGTTATTGCGGTCGAGGTAGTCGCGGGCATTCTTGGCCATGCGGTCTATCTCCTTGATGTGCGACGATTCGGGGAATTCCTCCTTGAACGAGAGGTAGGAATCGAGCATCGTCAGGTAACGGTCCGTCTGCTTGTCGCGGACCGAGTTGCTGGCGAAGCGGTAGCTGGCGTCGACGATCAGGTACATGATCTCTTCGCGGTGCTTGCTCTCGGGATACTGCTTCAGCGCGTTCTTCAGCGCCACGATCGCCGATTTGTAACGGCCGATCTTATAATAAGTGTAGGCGTTGATGTAGGCTTTGTCGTGCAGTCGCTCGGTGAGTTCGGCGTTGATCTTTTTGAAATCCTCGATGCGGTCGCTCTTCGGATAACGCGACATGAACTCGTTGATGGCGATCAGCGCATGGCCGGTCATCGTCTGGTCGCGCGAAGGTCCCGGCGAGAGGTAGTAGAAGCAGAGCGCGTACATGCCTTCGGCGTCCTCGATGAACGCGCTGCGGCCGAATTTGCGGCGGAAGTCGTCCAGCAGGGTCGACGCCGTGTCGTAGTCGCGGTTCTTGAACTTGCAGCGGGCGTTGAAGAACGAGATGCTGTCTTCGGTCGGGGTGCCGGTGTAGTAGTACTGGGCTCCTTCGAAGAGGGTCGAGGCGCGCTGCCACTTCTCCTTCTGGTAGTACTCCATCGCCTTGCTGTAAATCAGTTCGGGCTTTCCGCTTTTCAGCAGGGCGTTCATACCGGAACACCCTCCGAGGATGATCGCGGCCGCCAGTCCGCAAAGGGCGTATAAAAAGGTCTGCTTCATTTATGAATTTATTACGGCGCTTTATCGCGCAAAGTTACGCATAAATTAACGATTTGCAAAAAAAAATATTGCCCGTCCGGGCCGCGAAAGCGAAAGGCGGTCGTTTTTTTGTTGTCCTGAACGCGAAAGCCCTGCCGGGGCGGGCATCCGGACGGAATCACATCAGGGGTGACACGAGCCGGAGCACGTCGCCCAGCGTCCGCCGCCACAGCGGCGGACGCCACTCTTGGCGCGTGATGCGCCGGCAGGAGGCGAGGTCGTTGTCGAAGGTCGCGGCCAGCTCTCGGACCACCTCCCGGCCGCGGATGAAGGCCGTGACCTCGAGGTTGTCCGTCAGACTGCGGTAGTCCATGTTCGCGGTGCCCACCGAGGCCAGCGCTTCGTCGACGATCACCAGTTTGGCGTGCAGGAATCCGTTGTCGTAGCGGTAGAGTTCGACTCCGGCGTTGAGCAGGTCCCCGACGTAGGAGTCGGACACGAGGTCCGAGAACGGGGAGTCGCTGCACGTCGGGATCATCACCTCGACCCGGATGCCGCTCCGGGCCGCCAGCCGCAGGGCGTCGAGGATCATCACCGGGGGCAGGAAGTAGGGCGAACAGATGCGCACCCGTTCCCGGGCCCGGACGATGGCCGCTGCGAACGCCTCGGCGATGGTCAGCCGCGAGGGGCCCTCTTCGGACCACGCCAGTTGGATCGGCAGCCGTTGCCGGATGCGGTGAGGGGCGATGTGTCCGCGCGGGTCGAGACATTCCCGGGTGGCCCGCGCCCAGTCGGCGATGAAGAGCCGCTGCAGGTCTGCGACGGCGTCGCCCTCGATGCGGAGGTGCTCGTCGCGCCACTTGCCCATGTAATCTCCGTCGAGGTAGTATTTCGCAATGTTTATGCCTCCCAGATAGGCGGTTTTCCCGTCCGTAACGACGATTTTGCGGTGGTTGCGGCGCGTGACGCGCGTGGTGAACCACGGGAAGCGGACCGGTTCGTAAGCGGCGGTGCGAACCCCCGCCTCGTGCATGCGCCGCAGTGTCGCGCGGCTCAGCCTCCACGAGCCCACGGCGTCGTAGATCACCCGCACTTCCAGCCCCGCGCGGGCCTTGCGGATCAGTATTTCGGCGATGGTGCGGCCGATGCGGTCGTCGCGGATGATGTAGTACTCCATGTGGATCGAGCGGGTGGCGTGCTGCAGGGCGGCGATGAGCGATGCGAAGGCGTTGTTGCCGTTGTGCAGCAGCTCGACGCGGTTGTGCCGCGTGGAGGACGTTCCGCATCCCCGGGCGACGATCTGTTCCACGGCGTCGCCCCGGCAGACGGAGTTTTCGGCCGGAGGTGTGGGGCGGCGGTATCCGGCCAGTATGTATAACAGGGTGCCGGCCGCGGGGAGCAGGAGAACCAGGGCCAGCCACGCCGCCGCCGAGGCGGGTATTCGCTGCCGGCGCGTGATGACCAGACCCGCGCCGAGCGTCCATAACAGATGGATCGTGAAGAGGGTATACATAACCCCGTTTGCGGGCACGATTCGTGCCACGGAGCGCGAAAAAGATTTGGAAATATGGAATTTACTTTTTATCTTTGTCTGAGTAATGCAACGGGGTTCTGACCTTTACGGGTCAGGATTCTTTATTTTTTATGTTTTTTAGGTATGGCAAAAGAGATTATTTATCTGACAGCGGAGGGTTACAAAAAACTCAAAGAGGAGCTCGATCACCTGCGTTCCGTCGAGCGCCCGGCGATTTCGGCGGCGATCGCCGAAGCGCGTGACAAGGGTGACCTTTCGGAGAACGCCGAGTACGACGCTGCCCGGGAGGCACAGGGCTTGCTGGAAATGCGTATCGCCAAGCTGGAGGATACGCTCGCCAATGCGCGCGTAATCGACGAGACGAAGATCGATAAGAGCAAGGTGCAGATATTGAGCAAGGTGACGCTCCTGAACCACAACACCCGCAAGGAGATGACCTACACGATCGTCGCCGAACACGAGGCCAACCTGCGCGAAGGGAAGCTGGCCATCGGCACGCCGATCGCCAAGGCGCTGCTGGGCCGCAAGAAGGGCGACCGCGTGGATGTGGACGTGCCTGCGGGTACGATCCATTTCGAGATTCTCGACATCAGCATTTGAGGCGCCCGGCTTCCGGGAGGGGCGCACGGCCCGTCTCCCGCAGCGGGCCGTCGGACAGACATACAACCTACTAACATTTAGGTATTTTTGCAGGGGCCGCTTGTCGCGCCCCTTTTTTTGTTATACCTTTGTGTCCGATGAAGATGCACCTCAGATTCAGACAATGCTGTGCGGCTTTCTTGCTGTCGGTCCTGCTCGCGGCCTATGCGGGACAGAAGGTGCATATCTATAACGAGGACCCGGCCCACTTCGCGGCATTCAGCGGCGACCTGGTGCCCGACAACGGTGCCGACCAGCTGGTCGTCGAGCTCTGTATCGTCGATGATTTCCATTTCTTTCCCTATCTGCTCGAAATTCCTTACGCGCACCAGTTCTATGCCGAGGTGCTTGCCGTGCTGCTGCCCGAGGCCACGCGCTGCAAGTGTGCGTCGGAGATTTCGCTTTTCTCCCTGCGGGCGCCTCCTGCGGCGTAGCTCCGTCACGCCTCTTTTCTGATTTGCCCGGAGTCCTCCGGGCCTCATCCTCAATTCGATTTTACCATGAAACGATCTGTTTTATCGGCATTGTTCCTATGCCTGTATCTTATTGTGTCCGGTGCCGATGCGCCGCGCAAAGGCACGGACGCCAACCTTTACGGCCACGTGGTGGACCGTGAAACCCACGAACACATTCCCTATGCTTCGATAGCCGTCGTCGGCACGGCCTTCGGTACGACGACCGACGCTTCGGGACACTATTTCCTGAAAAACCTGCCCGAAGGGGAGCTGACGCTCGAAGTCCGCGCCCTGGGCTACGCTGCGAAAAGAACCTCCGTCGCGCTGAAGCGCGGCGAGACGCTGGAACTGAATTTCGAGGTGGCGCAGAACGGCATCTCGATGGACGAGGTGGTCGTCTCGGCGAGCCGTTCGGCGACGCTGCGGCGCGAAGCTCCGGCGCTGGTGAGCGTACTCGACGCCGGACTGTTCGAGCGCACCAATGCCGCGTGTCTGGCGCAGGGGCTTTCGTTTCAGCCCGGCGTGCGTGTCGAGGACGACTGCCAGAACTGCGGTTTTATGCAGGTGCGCATCAACGGCCTCGACGGACACTATTCGCAAATACTGGTCGATTCGCATCCCGTTTTTTCGGCCCTGACGGGCGTCTACGGGCTGGAACAGATTCCGGCCAACATGATCGAACGGGTCGAGGTGCTGCGCGGCGGCGGCTCGGCGCTCTTCGGTTCGTCGGCCATTGGCGGCACAATCAACATCATCACCCGGGAGCCGACGCGCAGTTCGGCCCAGTTGTCGCATACGCTGACCTCGCTCGGAGGCAGCAATTCCTATGACAATTCGACGATGCTCAACGCCTCGATCGTCTCCGAGAGCGGCCGCGCGGGCATCAGCGTCTTCGGCCAGAGCCGCCACCGCTCGGGTTACGACCACGACGGCGACGGATTCACCGAACTGCCGGTCATCAACAGCCAGTCGGTCGGCATGCGCTCGTTTTTCCGCACGGGCGCTTATTCGCGCATCACGGCGCAGTATCACCACATCGGCGAATACCGCCGGGGCGGCGACCGGCTGGACCTGCCTCCGCACGAAGCCTTCGTCGCCGAGCAGACCGACCATGCGATCGACGGCGGAAGTCTCTCGTTCGACCTCTCCTCGGCCGACCGCAGCAACCGGTTCAACGCCTACGCCTCGTTCCAGAACACCGCGCGCAAGAGCTACTACGGGGGCAACCAGGACCCCGACGCCTACGGCACGACGCACGACCTGACCGCGGCGGCCGGCGTGCAGTATGTCCATGCCTTCCGCAAGCTGCTGTTCATGCCCTCGGAATTGACCTTAGGGGCCGAATACAGTTTCGACGAACTCGAGGACCGTTCGATCGGCTACGCAATCGACACCGACCAGACGGTGCATATCGTGGGCGGCTATTTGCAGAACGAGTGGAAGACCAAAAAATGGTCGCTGCTGATCGGCGGCCGCCTCGATAAGCACAACCTTGTGGATCACGTGATTTTCAGCCCCCGGGCCAACGTCCGCTTCAACCCTTCGGAGTCGGTGAACCTGCGGGTGAGCTACGCCGGAGGCTACCGCGCTCCGCAGGCTTTCGACGAGGATATGCACATCGCCGTCGTGGGCGGCGAGCGGGTCCGCATCCGCCTCGCGGACGATCTGAAAGAGGAGCGGTCGCACAGCGTGAGCCTCTCGGCCGACCTCTACCATACCTTCGGAAGCGTGCAGGCCAACCTGCTCGTCGAAGGATTCTATACCAAGCTGGAAGATGTATTTGCGCTGCGGGATATCGAGGACACGGCCGACGGCGGCAAGATCAAAGAGCGTTACAACGGCTCGGGCGCCACGGTGCGCGGACTGAATGTCGAGGGACGGGCGGCCTTCACCCGCTGGTTCGAACTGCAGGCGGGGATGACGTGGCAGCGGAGCCGCTACTCCGAGCCCGAGCAGTGGAGCGAGGATGCGGAGGTGCCTCCCGTGCGCCGGATGTTCCGCACGCCCGATCTCTACGGCTATTTCACGGCGTCGTTCAAACCGCTGCGCCGCTTCACGGCCGATGTGACCGGCACCTGCACGGGTGAGATGCTCGTGCAGCACATGGCCGGGTCGGGCGTGGACCGGGACGTGGCGGTCACCACGCCGACGTTCTGCGACGTGAACCTGCGGCTGGCCTACGACCTGCGGATTTACAAGGAGATCACGCTCCAGCTTTATGGCGGCGTGCAGAACATCTTCAACGCCTATCAGAAGGATTTCGACCAGGGGGCCGAACGTGATTCGGGTTATGTCTACGGTCCCTCGATGCCCCGCAGCTGGTTCGTCGGTGCGAAGATCAGCTTCTAATGCCGCTTCTCCCCGGACGCAAAAAAGCCGCCCCGAAAGGAGCGGCTTTTTTGTGTAGGAATCTTGCTTTCAGGGGATGCGGCGAATAGCCCCCTCCCTCCTTCGCTTAGAGCGCTTTGATCTCGTGGAGGACGTTGTTCGTCTTGCGGACGGCGTCGGCCGAAGCGGCGAACTTCTCGGCCTCCTCTTTCGTGAGGTCGATCTTCACGATCTTCTCGATACCTTTGCGGCCGATGATCGCGGGAACGCCGATGCAGATGTCCTTCTGGCCATACTCGCCGTCGAGGTAGCAGCAGCAGGGAACCATCTTCTTCTGGTCGTTGAGGATCGCCTCGACCATCATCGCTGCGGCGGCTCCCGGAGCATACCAGGCCGACGTGCCGATGAGTTTGGTCAGCGTAGCGCCGCCGACCATCGTGTTGGCGACAGCCTCCTCGAGCTTCTTCTTCGACGCGAACTGCGATACCGGAACGCCGTTCACGGTAGCCTTCGATACGAGCGGAATCATCGTCGTGTCGCCGTGGCCGCCGATGACCATGCCGTCGACGTTGTTGATGTTGGCGCCGGTAGCCTTGGCCAGATAGCATTTGAAGCGCGACGAGTCCAGAGCGCCGCCCATGCCGATGATGCGGTTCTTCGGAAGTCCCGAAGCCTTCAGGGCCAGGTAGGTCAGCGTATCCATCGGGTTGGCTACCACGATGATGATGGCGCGGGGCGAATACTTGGTGACGTTCTCGATCACGCCTTTCATGATGCCGGCGTTCGTACCGATCAGCTCCTCGCGGGTCATGCCCGGCTTGCGGGGAATACCCGAGGTGATGACTACGACGTCCGAGTTGGCGGTCATCTTATAGTCGTTGGTCAATCCGACGAGCTTCGTGTCGAAATCCATCAGCGTCGAGCACTGGTACATATCCAGCATCTTGCCCTCCGAAAGACCCTCTTTGATGTCGATGAGGACCACTTCGCTCGCCACTTCGCGGCAAGCCATTACGTTTGCACAGGTTGCGCCCACGGCGCCTGCACCTACGACAGTAACTTTAGACATAACGTTTGTTTTTATAGGTATGTTATACGTTTTCGTTCCTTATCCCGCTATCCGAACTCCTTGTCGCCGCCTTTGGCGTCGTTTGCAAGCCTGACCCCACCCCAAACCCCTCCCTCGGGAGGGGCTTATCGCATGCGACCGGGATTTCGGCAATATTATCTGAATAGCAGGTACGGAGTCGCCCTAAACGCTTCTTAAGCAGGTTAGCCGATCAGCTTTTCGTAGTCGGCAGCGCTCAGCAGGGCGTCGTACTCGGCCGGGTCGGACATCTTGACCTTGACGAGCCAGCCTTCGCCGTAAGCGTCCTTGTTGACGATGGAGGGGTCGGCGTCTACGGCGTCGTTGAACTCCACGACCTCGCCGCCCACCGGAAGGAAAGCGTCGCTCACGGTCTTCACGGCCTCGATCGTGCCGAATACCTCGCCGGCGGCGAGCGTCTCGCCGACAGTCGGGACATCGACGAATACGATGTCTCCCAGTTGGCTCTGTGCGAAATCGGTAATGCCGATAACGGCTGTGTCACCCTCGATGCGGCACCACTCGTGGTCGTTCGAGTATTTCAGATTTGCAGGTACGTTCATATTATTCTTAATATTTGATTTGAAATAGACTGTTTTACGATGCAAATATAACTGTTATTTCTGTAACAGCAAGATTTTTCAGGCTTATTTTACAACGAATTCCACCTCTTTGAACAGGTATTCCCGGAGCGGGCCGCCGACATGGCGCAGCAGCAGTTCTCCCGAAGGCCGCACGCCCTCGATGACTGCTTCGAAAGGCGTGCCGTCGGGGTGGCGGAACGTGCGCTGTTCGCCCAGCCCGTACATGCGTTCGCGGTAGTCGCGCTGCAAGGCTTCGGCATCGCCCCTTTCGAGCTGTGCGTAGCGGGTTTCGAGCCGTTTGCGGAAGGTTTCGAGCACCTCGCTGCGGTCGAACGTGCGGCCTGCGGCGACAGCCATCGACACGGGATTCGGAAGCGCCGGGTCGAACTCCTTTTGGTTGACGTTGATGCCGATTCCGACGACCGTGCGGGCGAGCGTCGGTCCCGAGTAACTGTGTTCGATCAGGATGCCGACGAGTTTCCGGTTTCCGGCATAGATGTCGTTGGTCCATTTGATGCGGGTTTCGATGCCTGCCTGCGCGAAGGTGTCCGTGAGCGCCAGCGCCACGGCTTCCGACAGCAGGAATTGCTTCCCGACGGGCAGGAACCGGGGTTCGAGTACCAGTGAGAAGGTGAGGTTCTGCCCCTCGGGGCTTGTCCACGAGTGTCCCCGCTGGCCGCGCCCGGCGGTCTGCCGTTCGGCCCAGACGATGTCGCCGTGGCGGTATTTCGCGTCGCGGGCGTCGTCGTTCGTGGAGGTCGTCTCCTCGATGCGGTAGATCATGCCTATACCGAGACTCCGAAGTCGCGCAGGGCGTTGTTGAGCGACGTTTTCTTATCGGTGGACTCTTTGCGCCGGCCAATGATCAGCGCGCAGGTGACGCTGTATTCGCCTGCCGGGAACTGCTTGCGGTAGCTGCCCGGAACGACCACCGAGCGGGGCGGCACGTAGCCTTTGTAGGTGACGGGCTCGGGTCCCGTGACGTCGATGATGTGCGTCGAGCCGGTGATGACGGTGTTCGAGCCCAGCACCGCTTCGCGGCAGACATGCGCTCCCTCGACCACGATGCAGCGCGAGCCGATGAAGCAGTTGTCCTCGATGATGACCGGTGCGGCCTGCACGGGTTCCAGCACGCCGCCGATGCCCACGCCGCCCGAGAGGTGGACGTGGCGTCCGATCTGGGCGCACGAGCCGACCGTGGCCCACGTGTCGACCATCGTGCCGGTGTCGACATAGGCGCCGATGTTCACATACGAGGGCATCAGGATGGCTCCCGGGGCGATGTAGGCGCCGTAACGGGCCACGGCGTGGGGCACGACGCGCACGCCCAGCTCCTCGTAGCCGTGTTTGAGCTCCATCTTGTCGTACCACTCCAGCTCGCCGGCCTCCATCTTGCGCATGGGCTGGATCGGGAAGTAGAGGATCACGGCCTTTTTGACCCATTCGTTGACTTTCCATTCGCTTTTGGCCGGGTCGACGGGTTCCGCCGTGCGCAGCTGTCCCTTGTCCACCAGTTCCACGACCTGCCGCACGGCCTGCTGCGTGGCGGGGTCCTGAAGCAGTGCGCGGTCTTCCCATGCCTGCTCGATTATCGTTTTGAGTTCGTTGTACATAGTCCGTTGTTTTCGATAGGCAAAATTACTGAAAATATCGAATTTTTCCTAACTTTGTCCCGATCATTACCCAAACGGTTCAATTATGAAGTATTTTTCCTACAAAGTCGCCGTCCTGCTCGCTGCAGCGGCGGTGGCGGCAAGTTGCAGCAACATGAAACAGATCAAACTCCTGCCTTACCCCGAGACCGAGCGCGGCGACGTGGTGGACAACTATTTCGGTACCGAAGTCCCCGATCCCTACCGCTGGCTCGAGGACGATAACTCCGAGGCGACGGCCGCCTGGGTCGCCGCCGAGAACGCCGTGACCCAGGACTATCTCTCGCAAATCCCGTTCCGCGGGGCGATCCGCGAGCGGCTGACCGAGTTGTGGAACTATCCCAAGGAGGGGGCTCCCGCGAAGCACGGCGACTGGTGGTATTATAGCTGTAACGACGGCTTGCAGAACCAGTCGGTGATCTGGCGCACGAAGGAGCCGGGCGCCCCGGGCGAGGTGTTCCTCGATCCCAATACGCTCTCCGACGACGGAACGGTGGCGCTGGCCGCCATGTCGTTCTCGAAGGACGGACGCTGGTTCGCCTATTCGGCCGCGGCGTCGGGTTCCGACTGGGTGGAAATCCGTGTGATGGACACCGCCGACAAGTCGCTGACTGCCGATCGGATCAACTGGGTGAAGTTCTCGGGCGCACGGTGGGCTCCCGATTCCAAGGGATTCTATTACAGCGCCTACGACGCTCCGAAAAAGAGCGCCTATTCGTCCAAGAACGAGTTCCAGAAAGTTTACTATCACGAACTGGGTACGCCCCAGTCGGCCGACAAACTCGTCTACGAGGACAAGGCGCACCCGCTGCGCTATTTCTCGGCCGTGCCTTCCGAGGACGGCAAGTGGCTCTTCATCGTGGGCTCGGAGGGTACGTCGGGCTCCGAGATCCTTTATAAGAAAGTCTCGGAACCGAAATTCCGCACCTTGCTCCCGGGCTTCAAAGCGGACTACATGCCTGTCGACTGCAAGGACGACCAGCTCTACTACGTGACCAACGAAGATGCCTCGAACTACGCCCTGATGAAGATCGACCTGAACCGTCCGTCCCGGATTGAAACGGTGATTCCCGAGGATGGGAAGAGTCTGCTCGACGGGGTCGGCACGGCCGGCGGCTACCTGTTCGCCTCCTACCTCGAGGATGCGCAGAGCCGGATTCGCCAGTACGACTACGACGGCCGGCTGATGCGTACGGTCGAACTGCCCGCCATCGGGACGGTCGGCGGTTTCGACGGCGAGAAGGAGGATGCGGAGCTTTACTATACGCTGACCAACTACACCTCGCCCGCGACCGTCTACAAATACGACATCGCCTCGGGCGCATCGACGCTCTACAAGGCTCCGGAGGTGAAGTTCGACCCCGCGCAGTTCACGACCGAGCAGGTGTTCTTCACCTCGAAGGACGGCACCGAAGTCCCGATGTTCATTACTTATCGCAAGGGGCTGAAGCGTGACGGCAAGAATCCCTGCCTGCTCTATGCCTACGGCGGTTTCCAGATCAACCTCACCCCCGGGTTCACCCCGACGACGATCCTCTTCGTCGAGCAGGGCGGCATCTATTGCGAGGCCAACCTGCGCGGCGGTTCGGAGTACGGCGAGGCGTGGCACAAGGCCGGCATGCTCGAAAACAAGCAGAACGTCTTCGACGACTTCATCGCGGCGGCCGAGTATCTCGTGGCCGAAAAATACACCTCGTCGGATAAGCTGGCCATCCGCGGCGGTTCGAACGGCGGACTGTTGGTCGGAGCCTGCGAGGTGCAGCGTCCGGACCTCTATGCCGTCTGCTTCCCGGCTGTCGGCGTGATGGACATGCTGCGCTACCACAAGTTCACCATCGGCTGGGGCTGGGCCGTGGAGTACGGCTCGTCGGACAACGAGGAGCAGTTCTCCTATATTTACAAGTACTCTCCGTTGCATAATATAAAGGAGGGTGTGAAATATCCCGCGACGCTGGTGACCACCGCCGACCATGACGACCGCGTCGTTCCGGCCCACTCGTTCAAATTTGCGGCCGCGATGCAGCACGCCCAGGCGGGCGACGCCCCGATCCTGATCCGTATCGAATCGAAGGCGGGCCACGGCGCCGGCAAACCCACCTCGAAGCGCATCGACGAAGCGACGGATCAGTACGCATTCCTGTTCCAGAATATCGGAGTGCCGTATAAGGTGGTGAAAAAATAGGATTTCAGGCACTATCCGCCTGCATTCCGGCTGAAATCCCGGTTGCGTTGCGACAAGCCCCTCCCGAGGGCCGTTTAAGAAACGGCTTTTATGAGATGGACGCGGCGCATGGGTTCCGATCCTCGATATCAGGGCACCGCCCCTGAAACCCGGCTCTTAGCCGGGGTGGGGTAGATTTGTAAACGCGGCGGAACGCCGCGAGAGTCCGGCGGTCGGTTACCTCTGGGCGGTAAAGAAGGTACGTTAGGTTAATAAGAAAGATAACATGAAAGTCTATAAATTCGGAGGGGCGTCGGTGCGAAATGCCGACGGCGTGAGAAACCTGCGCAAAATCATCGACGACGAACAAAACCTGTTCATCATCGTCTCGGCGATGGGCAAGACGACCAATGCGCTGGAAAAGGTGTTCGAAGGGGTTCAGAAAGGGGATCGGCAGCTTTCGCTGGACAACGTCGAGGCGCTGCGCAAATACCATGCGGAGATCATCGACGATCTGTGGCACGGCCCCAAACGCCTGCCGGCGGTCGACACGCTGTTCGACGAACTGGAAAAAATAGCTGTGGAGACCGTCTATAAACCGGCCGATGCGGAGTTGTGGTACGACACGATCGTGGCCTACGGCGAGCTGGTCTCGACGACGATCATCTCCGAATACCTCAATTACGCCGGAGTGCCTAACCGCTGGATCGACATGCGCCGCTGTTTCCTCACCGAGCAGCGTCATAAGGACGCCGGGGTGGACATCGAGGCTTCGACGACGTTGTTGAAAAATGCGCTGGGCGAGTGCGGCGAGAATATTTTCATCGGGCAGGGCTTCATCGGCGGCGCCCCCGACGGCACGACCACGACGCTGGGCCGCGAGGGTTCCGACTACTCGGCCGCCGTGGTGGCCAACATCCTCGACGCCGAGTCGATGTCGGTGTGGAAGGATGTGGATGGCGTGATGAATGCCGATCCGAAGGCGTTCCCCGATGCCGTGCAGATCGCCGAGCTGAACTACCTCGACACCATCGAACTGGCTTACAGCGGGGCGCAGATCATCCACCCGAAAACGATCAAACCCCTCCAGAATAAGAACATTCCGCTCTACGTGCGCCCCTTCGGCGACAAGCGCAAGCCCGGTACGGTCATCCGCGGGATGTCGGCTCCGGTCGACGTGCCCATCCTGATTCTCAAAAAGGACCAGGTGTTGCTGACGATCCGTTCGCGCGACTTTTCGTTCGTGCTGGAGGAGAAATTCGCCACGATCTTCTCGCTGCTGGAGCGTTTCCGCATCAAGGCCAACCTGATCCACAACTCGGCCGTGAACCTGAGCCTGTGTGTCGACAACTCGTGGCACATCGACGAGGCGATCGAGGCGCTGCGCGAGGCGGGCTTCGACGTGATGAAAGCCGAGAACATGGAGCTGCTGACCGTGCGCGGCTATACCGACGAGCTGTGGCGCAAATACGCCCGCGGTCCGCAGGTCTTCGTGCGGCAGGCGACGCAGTCCACCGTGCGCGTGGTCCGCAAACGTGCCTGATAGTCCGGGCGATACGATGCAGACGGCGGCTTCCCCATCGGGGAGGCCGCCGTTTCGCGTTCGGGACGGGCGGGGTCAGTCCTGGGCCTGCCGGAGCCGGTGGATGATGCCGACAACCGATTTTTCCCGAATCTCGCCGTTGCGCTTCATGTTCCAGATCGTGCGGGCGATATAGCGTTCGATGTCGCGCTCCAGCCGTTTGTAGAGCGCGCATTTGGTGTAGTTCTCGTTGTCGAGCAGCACGTCGCGGATCGAACGCAGCGAATTGGTGTAGTTCGACATCTCGTTCTTTAGCGCCACGCCCTGTTTTTTCGACGCGGTGATCTTGGCGATCGACATGGCCCGCAGTTTCTCGCACACGGTGTTCAGGGCGATCATCACGACATTGTCCATCAGCGTGTGGCCGTGCATGAACAGGTAGGCGTTCTCAGGGGTCAGCCCGCGCTCCTTCAACTGTCCTTCAAACTCCTTCATCGGTTCGAGCATCCGCGGGTTGCGCCGGCGGAGCAGCTCTTCGCGCTTCGTGACGTTGCGCCGGAGCCATTCGAGGGTCTTTTCCCCGTTGTTCTCGATGTCGAGGTAGCCGATGCGCACCGACTGTTTGAAGTCGATCAGCGGAAATACGTTCTCCGAGGCCAGCTGCGCCGAGTAGGCATACCAGACGAACAGCGGGTAGATCGTGCACGAATATTCGTGCATGAACTTCACGAAGTCGAAGATGCGCGTATCGTTTTTGGTGGCTTTCACGCAGACGTTGTGCAGCGAGGGGGCGTAGCAGAGGTAGTTCTCGGTGGCGTAGGCGTAGGTGTGGAACATGAACTTGCTGCCGTTGACCTCCTTCGACTGCGGCGTGCGGTTGGCGAAGAGGTAGTCGAAATCGGAATCGACGCAGAGGATCATCTCCTCCGACGAGCGGGGAATCATCCCCATCAGCACCTTTTTGCCTTTGGGCAGGTCGCCGCGGTCGGGCACCGAAATCTCGAACCGCAGGTAGGGATTCTGGAAATGGTCGAAGATGCCGCGCCAGAATGCCACGTCCTCGTAACCTTCGACGTAGACCTTCACCAATCGCTGGTCCGGATTGGCGGGCAGGGGCTTGGGCAGCTGGTCGAGCGTCATCGGCTGCGAGAAGGGATTGAGCCGGCGCAGTTTTTCGCGGAACTTTTTTGCCATACGATACAATTGTAAAAGGCCGGGTGGGTGCAACGTTGGATTGCGCCCGGTCCGGCGGAACTTTCCGTGCCGTTCCGACACCAAAGATAGCGTATTTCGTCACATTCGGGCCATGCTGCCCGGTGAATTTTTATCTGACATTCATTTTTAAACGATTAAGTAAGCGATTTTGCGCTTTTTTTACTATCTTCGCCGAAAACCGGAACAATGAAACCCATGCGAACTTTACTGCTTTTGCTGCTGCTCGGAGCCGCGGCCTGCTCGGACGAGAAAAAGGAGACTCCGCCCATCGAACCCTGGCCCGAGACCGGGATGGAGGATGCCACTTATATCAATAACGGTGAGATTCAGTTGGGGGTGGACATGAATCGCGGCGGCGCGGTGTTTCACTTCTCGGAGGTCGGCACCAAGCGCAACCTGTTGAACCACTGTGATGAAGGTCGCTTTATGCAGCAGTCCTACTACGGCGAGGCGGACGGGAGCATTTGGAACACCCAGCCTTGGGTGTGGAATCCGATTCAGGGCGGCGGCTGGCAGGGTCAGAAGGCCGAGGTCACCGAGCAGCAGGTGGAACAGAGTTCGCTGCGCGTCACGACGATCCCGGTGCATTGGGCCGCGGGCACTCCCGTCACCGAATGCCGGATGATCGAGTCGATCTCGCTCGAAGGCCGCATCGCGCATATCCGCTACTCGTTCAGCAACCGCGGCACGGGGGCCAGGGACCATCCCGCGACGCATCAGGAGGTGCCAGCCGTATTCGTGGACTGGGACCTGAAAAATTATGTCTTTTACGACGGCGACAAGCCGTGGACGGGCGGTGAACTCAAATCCGAAGTCCCGGGACGGCTGGACCTGACCGGCAGGAACGAGGAGCGCAGCCGCACGGAGCACTGGGCGGCGTATGTCGACGACACGGGGTGGGGCATCGGCGTCTACACGCCCGGCACGGAGCTTTCGACGACCTACCGGTTCGGATCGGGCCCCGGTGGTCCCATGAGCGGAGCGTGCTCCTATTTCGCGCCGATCCGCACCTTCGCCGTCACGGAGGGACTCGCCTTTACCTACGACGTATATATGATGATCGGCACCGTCGAAGAGCTGCGCGCGGCGTTTTACGACCTCCACGAAAAGAGGTATTCGGAGTGACGCTGCCGTGTTTTTTTCCTCCGCCGAACTGCATGTAATTCTATTTTGGAGCCGTCCGTTCTTTTTTTTATCTTTGCAAAAATAATTCGCCCTTTCCGGCGTTTTATTTCAACCATTTGAACAGTTATGGCGGACAACGACTGGAAAGCGCGGCTCGGGATGGTCTATTCGACCGATCCCGGCTTCAAATACGAAACGGCCGATGAGCCCGAGGCGGAGACCCTGCCCCCGGCACGGCAGGACCTCCGGGTGTGGCTCGACCGCAAGCAGCGGGCGGGCAAGGTCGTGACCCTCGTCAAAGGCTTCGTAGGCCGTGATGAGGATTTGCAGGAGTTGGCGCGCCTGCTGAAGACCCGGTGCGGCGTCGGGGGCGCGGCCAAGGAGGGCGAGATCATCATTCAGGGCGATCACCGCGACCGCGTGGTCGATATTCTAACCCGCAGCGGTTACCGCTGCAAGAAAGCCGGCAGCTGACGTGCGCCGGCTGCTGTTTCTGTTCGCGGTGCTCGGCGCCGTCTGCAGTGCCGGGCGCGCTGCCGCGCAGTACTACACCTGGGGGTCGGACGCTCCGATGAAGTGGTCGACGATCCGCACGCCCGACGTGCGGATGATCTATCCCGACACGGTGTCGGCCGTCGCCCGGCGCACGCTGTTCTACATCCGCACCGTGCAGCCCGACATCTCCTATGGTTTCCGTCACGGCCCGATGCGCATTCCCTTCGTCATGCACCCCGAGAATTTCCAGTCGAACGGACTGGTGATGTACCTCCCGAAGCGCGTGGAATTCCTCACCTCGCCGGCCATCGAGGGGTACTCGATGCCGTGGTATAAACAGCTCGTGGCTCACGAATACCGCCATGCCGTGCAGTACAACAACCTCAACCGGGGCGTCATCCGCGCACTGAGTTACGTCTTGGGCCAGCAGGGGTCGACCATCGGCCTGCTGTGCATGCCGATCTGGGCCATGGAGGGCGATGCCGTGATGTCCGAGACGATGATGTCGTCGTTCGGCCGGGGGTTGCAGCCCTCGTTTTCGATGGCCTACCGCGCGATGGGCAGCGTCGGCCGCGAACGCCGCAACATCGACCGCTGGTTCTGCGGCTCCTACCGCGACTATATTCCCGACCACTACGAGCTGGGATACCAGATATGTTCCTATGCCTATGAGCGTTACGGTGAAAATGTCTGGGACAAGGTCGCGTGGTACGGTTCGCGCAATCCCTACATGCTGGCCACGACGCGCGTCGCACTGGGCAAATTCTACAAAACCAACGTCTCGAAACTCTTCCGCGCGACGTTCGACGAACTGGAGCGTTACTGGGATTCGCTGCCCGCGGAGGAGGACAGCGCCGCGACCCTGACCGAACTGCCCGAAAAGAATTATACCACCTACCAGTGGCCCCTGCCGCTGGGCGATACCGCCGTCCTAGCGCTCAAAACCGACTTCGACCGCGTGTCGCGCTTCGTGCGGATCGACCGCCGTACGGGCGAAGAACGGCGCGTATGCTACACGGGGCAGGTTTCGACGCGCCCCTCGCTGAACGGGGGACGGGTGTGGTGGACCGAATACCGCCGCTCGAAACTCTTCGAACAGCGTGTCAATTCGCAGCTTTGCTACATGGACCTCTCCGACGGCGTGCCCCGCTCGGTCGCCGGACGCCGCCGGGCGCTCTTCCCGGTCGAGACGCCGGACGAACTGGGCTGGGTCGAGTACAATCCCGACGGCCGCTATACGGTCGTCGTGCGGCGCGGTTCGGAACCCGAACGGCGTCTGTCGACGCCGGACCGGGCCGAGGTGCACGGCCTGGCGTGGGACGACCTGACGGTGGCGTGGTATGTCCTCATCACCGATGACAGCGGCATGTGGATCGGCCGCATCGACAGCGAAGGGGTTCATCCGATCACCGAGGGGGCTTATATCACCCTTTCGAACCTCCGGGCTGCGGACGGCAAACTCTACTACGGTTCGATCGCTTCGGGTAAGGACGAGGCCCATTGCTACGACCTGATGGCCCGCCGCGAATACCGCATCACGACCTCGGCCTACGGCTCTTTCTCGCCGGCTCCGGCCGACGGCCGTGTGTTGCTGACGACTTACGACCGCCGCGGCTACCGCGTCACGGAGCAGGCCGCGGACAGCGCGCTGGTCCCCGTCACGCCGTCGCGCCTGCCGGTCAACCTCGTCAATCCGCCCCGCAAGCGCTGGGACGTGGTGAATCTCGATACGGTGCGCTTCGAAGCGGCCGATTCCCGGATGCAGCGCGATTCGTTCCGCACGAAGCGTTACCGCAAGGTGCCCAACCTGGTCAATGTTCACAGCTGGATGCCGCTGGCTTTCAATCCCTTCGCGGCGGTCGACGAACACGTCATCGACCTCAATCTGGGCTTCACGCTCCTGTCGCAGAACCTCCTGTCGAACACCGAGGCCTATGCCTCCTACGGCTGGAACCGCAACGAGGGTTCGTTGGTGAATCTCGGGGTGCGCTACTTCGGACTGGGTGTGCGCTTCGACCTCGACGCCTCCTACGGCGGCAACCAGCTCTTCTATTCGCTCGGACAGTATAACCAGCAGACCGGGAAATACGAATACCAGTCGCGTCCCGCGCCCGACAAATACTACTCCGTAGGGCTGTCGGCCACGCTGCCGCTCTATTTCCAGCAGGGCTACCATACGCGCCAGCTCTCCGTCTCGACGGGCTGGAACTACTCCAACGGCATGGTCGCCAATATGCGGGAGATCGAATGGGGCCAGGGCGGGCTGATCTCCAACATCCAGCACATCGGATTCAGCCGGGGACTGCACAAACTCTCGTTCGGCGTGGGATTTTCGGACCAGGTGCGCATGTCCCACCGCGACATCGCACCCCGCTGGGGCTACACCCTCAGCACGAACTATACGTTCAACCCCGCGAACTCCCATTTCAGCGACCTGATCTCGTTCTACGGGCAGGCTTACCTGCCGGGATTCGTGCGTCACAATTCGGTGAAAGTCGCCGCGACCTACCAGACCTCGCTCGGGGGTTACAAATACCCCTCGGGCTACTCGCCGCTCAGCTACCGTTCGACGCGCCTCATTCCCCGCGGATTCACCTCGGCGGACATCCTTTCGAACAACTACACGGCCGTGTCGCTCGATTACCAGCTGCCGGTGTGGTGTCCCGAGGGCGGTATCGGCTCGGTGGTCTACATCAAACGCATCCGTCTCAATGCGGGCGGCGACTATGCGCAGTTCCGCGACGCAGGGCATGACGTCTGGCGGCGCATCTGGTCCGTGGGCGGCGACCTCGTCGTCGATTTCAACGCCTTCCGCCAGCCGGCATCGGCCACTTCGACCTTCAAACTGTCATGCTACAAGCCCTCGAAGGGCAGCATGTGGTTTGCGGCGTCGGTAGGGCTGCCGTTTTAAGGAATAATTTGTATCTTTGGCTGCGCCTTAGATACTCCCGCTCGGCAATGTTCAAATAAATTTGACATTGCCCTCGCTTATTCGTATCTTTACCGCAAAATTCGGTCGTATGACACAACGTAAAAAGACGGGCGTAAGCCCGAAAACGATAAAATGGATCTGGTGTGTGGCGCTTGCGCCTTTCGCGCTCCTGGCCGTGATGCTGTTGCTGACGGCGCTGGGCGTGTTCGGGCGCATGCCCTCGTTCGAGGAGCTGGAGAATCCCCGCAGCAACCTCGCCACGGAGATCTATTCCGAGGACGGCAAGGTCATCGGCACCTTTTTCGTGCAGAACCGCTCCTACGTGCAGTATGCCGATCTCTTTCCCTCGGACTCGACGCTTCACATCCGCCTGGGCGGGTACGAGGTGCCGCCGATCGTCGCGGCGCTCATCTCGACCGAGGATATCCGCTTCCGCGGTCACTCGGGCATCGACATCCCTTCGCTGGCGCGTGTGGCGGTGAAAACGCTGCTGCTGCAGAACACCTCGCAGGGCGGCGGCTCGACTATCACCCAGCAGTTGGCCAAGAACCTCTTTCCGCGCGATACGGCGCGCAACCGCGGCGCCGTCGTTCGCAAGGCCAAGCTCGTGACGGCGAAGCTGAAGGAGTGGATCACGGCCCTCAAACTCGAATACAATTATACCAAGGAGGAGATCGCCGCGATGTACCTCAATACGGTGGAGTTCGGCTCGAACGCCTACGGCATCAAATCGGCGGCTCATACGTTCTTCAACAAGGAGCCCGACGAACTGAACGTGCAGGAGGCGGCCGTGCTGGTAGGGGTGGTGAACGCTCCGACGCGCTATTCTCCCGTGCGCAATCCGGACAACGCCCTTGCGCGCCGCAATCTGGTGCTCTCGCGCATGGAGGAGGCCGGGGCGCTGACGCGCCGGCAGCGCGACTCGATCGCGGCGCTGCCCATCGTGCTGAACTACCGGCCCGTATCGCATAACGAGGGCTCGGCGACCTATTTCCGCGAGATGCTGCGTCTGGTGATGAACGCCGAGCGGCCCAAGCGCAGCCAGTTCTACAACGAATGGGATTACGACCAGGCGGTGAAGGAGTACGACGAGAATCCGCTCTACGGCTGGTGCCTTAAAAACCGCAAGGCCGACGGAACGCCCTACAACATCTACCGCGACGGACTGAAAATCTATACCACGATCAACTCCGTGATGCAGGCTTATGCCGAGCAGGCCGTGCAGCGGCAGATGGAGAAGGAGATTCAGCCCAAGATGGACGCGCAGTACCGCAATACGAAGACGCTTTTCATCGGAGCCGACCGTGAGGAGCGCGAACGCATCATGCGCCGCGCCGTCCGCTATTCGGACCGCTACCGCGAGATGAAGAACGCCGGCGCGAGCGAGAAGCAGATCCAGGCCGCATTCGACAAGCCCTGCGACATGAAGGTCTTCACCTACAAGGGCGAGCGCGATACGCTGATGACTCCGCGCGACTCGATCCTCCACCACAAACGGATCATGCGCGCCGCGATGGTGGCGCTCGACCCCCGCACGGGATTCGTGAAGGCTTATGTCGGAGGACCCAATTTCCGTTACTTCAAATACGACATGGCCCGTCAGGGCAAGCGGCAGATCGGTTCGACGATCAAACCTTTCGTCTATACTTTCGCCATCGACCACCTGGGGATGACCCCCTGCACGATGGTTCCGAACCTGCCGACGACCATCGAGACGGCCAACGGCACGGCGTGGTCTCCCAAGGAGGCCGGCAACGTCGAGTACGACGGCGTGCTGCATCCCCTGAGCTGGGGCCTCGCGCGCAGCCGCAACAACTATTCGGCGTGGATCATGAAGCAGGCCAAGCAGCCTGCGGCCGTGGCCGACTTCATTCACAACATGGGCATCCGCAGTTACATCGATCCCGTGCCGGCGCTGGCCCTCGGCTCCTCGGAGTCGAACGTCTACGAGCTGGTGAGCGCTTTCTCGACCTTTGCCAACCAGGGCGTGCACACCGATGCGATCTTCGTGACCCGCATCGAGGACCGGCAGGGCAACCTGATCGCCTCGTTCATCCCCCAGTCGCAGGACGCCATCAGCGAGCGCACGGCTTACACGATGCTCACGATGCTGCAAGGTGTGGTCAACTCGGGAACGGCCGGGCGCCTGAAATGGCAGTTCGGGTTCAACGACGTGGAGATCGGCGGCAAGACCGGAACGTCGAACAAGAACCGCGACGCGTGGTTTATGTGCGTGGCCCCGAAGCTCGTCGCGGGGGCCTGGGTCGGCGGCGAGGACCAGTCGGTGCACTTTATCCGCGGCGGCGAGGGCAGTGTGATGGCCCTGCCGATCGTCGGCGACTTCATGAAGAAGGTCTACGACGACGGACGCCTGGGCATCGGCCGCGGGGATCAATTCCTGCGTCCGGCGATGATGCCCCGCTACGATTGCGACGAAGAGGCCGATTCCGCGGGTCCGGATAACTCCGACGAGGACGACTTCTTTAATTAATGATTACGGCCGGCCATTGTGCCGGTCGATTTTTTTTTGCATTTCGTACTGATTTCGTTATATTTGCCCCGGAGCTTCCGTGTACGGTCCGTCCGAGCGGGAACGATGATCACTTTATTAACTTTATCAGGATGAAAATTGCTATTGTGGGCGTCAGCGGTGCTGTGGGCCAGGAATTTCTGCGGATTTTGGAGGAGCGTACGCTTCCGGTGGACGAACTCGTGCTGTTCGGTTCTCAGCGCAGTGCAGGACGAAAATACAACTTCCGCGGAAAGGAGATCGAGGTCAAACTGCTGCAACACAACGACGATTTCAAAGGAATCGACTTCGCCCTGACTTCGGCCGGGGCGGGAACCTCGCGTGAGTTCGCCGATACGATCACCAAACACGGTACGGTCATGATCGACAACTCGAGCGCTTTCCGCATGGATGCCGACGTGCCCCTCGTGGTGCCGGAGGTCAACCCCGAAGATGCGAAGAATGCGCCCCGCCGCATCATTGCCAACCCCAACTGCACGACGATCCAGATGGTCGTGGCGCTGAACGCCGTCGAGAAGCTCTCGCACATCACCCGCGTACATGTCTCGACCTATCAGTCGGCCAGCGGCGCCGGAGCCGCCGGCATGGCGGAGCTCGAGGCGCAGTATGCCGAGCTCGGCGCGGGCAAGGAGCCCACGGTGGCGAAATTCGCCTTCCAGCTGGCCTATAACGTGATTCCGCATATCGACGTCTTCACCGACAACGACTACACGAAGGAGGAGATGAAGATGTTCCACGAGACGCGCAAGATCATGCACTCGGACATCCGCGTGTCGGCGACCTGCGTGCGCGTTCCGGTGATGCGCGCCCATTCGGAGAGCGTGTGGCTCGAAACCGAACGTCCTGTGTCGGTGGAGGAGGTCCGCGCGGCGTTCGCCAAGGAGCCCGGCGTGGTGCTGATGGACGAGCCGGCGGAGAAGGTCTACCCGATGCCGCTCTTCATCGCCGGCAAGGACCCCGTCTACGTGGGCCGTATCCGCAAGGATCTGACCTGCGACAACGGACTGACGTTCTGGTGCGTGAGCGACCAGATCAAAAAAGGCGCGGCGCTCAATGCCGTGCAGATCCTCGAAACGCTGATCTGACCCTCCGGCGGCGGAGTCCCGCCGCCGGACCTGATAACGACCCGAAGCTATGAAAAAATTGCTTTCCGCCCTTTATGCGATGCCCGGACCCGTATGGCTGTTCGGCGCTTACGGTGTTTTCCGGATGTGGTCGTGGCTGCTCGCACGGATTGTTTCCGGCTCCCTGCCGACGACGTGGACGACTGCCGCCCTTGACCTCGGCACACTCCTTGCAGCCCTGCTGCCGGTGTCGCTGCTGGGGTTGCTGCTGAAGCGGAGTGCTTATGCCGTGCAGTTGGTCAGCCTGTATGCGGGACTGAAAGGTGCGGCGCATTTCATAGCCCTGTTCCGTTTGGTTTTCGGGCGTTTTCCGGAAACTCCGGATATGGTGAGTTCGGTGCTGGTCAACGGGGTGATGTGCGCCTTGTGGTTCGGAGTGTTGCGTTACTTCGAACGTTCGGAGGACATCGCCCGGCTGTTTCCTGTGGAGGAGCGTCGGCGTACGTGGTGGCCTGTGGTGCCGATGATCGCCCTGATGCTGGTCTGCATGTAAGAGGCTTGTTATAAAACAAACCCCGGAGTGCGAACTCCGGGGTTTTTGTGTCGGTCGGCTGTCGGGCACTTATGCGAAATGTATGATAATTGCGACCTTTCGGAACAAAATTCTTTAAATTATGACAACTTCCGTAAAGGTGAAATTCCGCACTTCGCGTGTCCCGGGCAAAGCCGGGAGTATCTATTATCAGGTGACGCACGACCGTCAGGTCCGCCGTGTCGCCACCCGCATCCGCATCTTCCCCGAGTGGTGGGACGCTGATGCCGGGCATGTCCGGCCGCTTCCGGGCGAGGCGTCCGTGCTTCGGCTCCGCATCGACGGCGACGTGGCCCTGCTGCAGCGTATCGTCCGCGACCTGATGCTCGGGGGCCATCCCTACACGGCGGACGAGATCGTCGCCCGCTTCCGTATGCCGCGCCGGGACATTGCCGTATTGGCATTCCTGCGTAGCCAGATAACCCGGATGACCTCCGAGGGGCGGTTAGGGACGGCGCGCAATTATGCACGTACGCTCAATAGTTTCTCGGACTTTCTCGGCGGTGCGGACCTTCCTTTCGCAGCCTTCACCGAGCCGCTGGTCGAGGAGTACAGCGCCTACCTCATGCAGCGGGGTGTCGTGCGTAACACCGTGTCGTTCTACATGCGCAACCTCCGCGCCGTCTACAACAAAGCGGTGCGGCAGCATCTTACAGAGCAGTGTTTTCCGTTCAGCGGCGTCTATACGGGCATCGACCACACCCGGAAACGGGCCGTCGACGAGCGGCTTATCGGCCGTCTCCGGAACCTCGACCTGAGCGCTTCGGCCGCCCTGGCGCTGGCCCGCGACCTCTTTATTTTCAGTTATTGCACCCGCGGAATGGCGTTTGTCGACATGGCTTTCCTGCGAAAGCGCGACCTTTCGGGCGGTGAGATTCATTACGTGCGGCGCAAGACGGGACAGCTGATGACCGTGCGTCTGGAGACGTGCATGCGGGAGATCATCCGGCGGTACGAATGGCGCACCCGGAGCACGCCCTATGTTTTTCCGCTGCTGACCGCCGAGGAGCCCGGCAGGGCCTATGCGCAGTATCAGGTGGCGCTGAACTATTACAACCGCCAGCTGAAACGGCTTTCGCAGCGTCTCGGGTTCGAGGGCAGTCTCTCGTCCTACACGTCGCGCCACAGCTGGGCGACGGCGGCGCGCAACCACCGGATACCCATTACGGTCATCAGCGCGGGCATGGGACACACCTCCGAGCACACGACCCGGATTTATCTCTCGTCGCTGGAAAGTTCGGTGATCGACTGCGCCAACCGGAAGATCCTGTCGGCGCTGAACCGGATATGACGCAACGGGCCGGATTCGACTGAATCCGGCCCGCTGGTTGTTATTTCACCTCCCAGTCGTCGGTGCGGAACGAGGAGGCGGGGATGCCCGAACTGTTGAACAGGGTCGCTTCGGCATAGTTGCGGAAGGCGTAGCGCACGGCCACGGGCTCCGCAACGGCGTCGCTCGTGACGATCAGGCGGCCTTTGCCCTTTTCGATCCGGGCCGTGGCGGGGTGGAACACGCGGTCGGCGCCGGCGATCTCGAAGCCCGTGAGCGTGTCGCCCAGCGGGGCGAGGCCCTCGCGGCCCGTGCGGAAGGTCAAATAGGCTTTGCCGTCGGCAACCTCCATCTTTTCATAAACCGGCGTGTCGGCGTCAATCCCCTTCATGCCGTAGGTTTTCGTCAGCGCCAGCCATGCCAGGCGTGTGCCGACCTCCTCTTTCCGGGCCGGGTGGATGCAGTTTTCGTTGCCGATGTCCATCGTCACGGCCATGCCGCTCGAGGGAATGTCCCCGAGGTTGTGCAGCTGGGCCTCGCGCAGCAGGACCGAGCCCGCCGCTTCGTTGGAATTTTCATAGCGGTAGGGCGCGATCTGCACGTAGTAGAACGGCAGTTCGCCCTGCGCCCAGCGTTCGCGGAGCATCTTCACGAAGGCCGGCATCAGCGCCCGGTACTGGGCGGGCCGCAGCCGGTTCGATTCGCCCTGGTACCAGAGAAATCCTTTGACGGTATAGGGCACGAGCGGTGCGATCATGGCGTTGTAGAGTCCGCAGGGCTTCATTTCCGGTTTCTCGATCCTGGCTTCGCCGTCGAGGAACGAGAGGTCGAACTCCTTGAAGCCGCTCATCGTTTCGCGGTCCATCCACGTTTCGACGGGCGTGCCGCCCCAGCAGGTGACGATGATGCCTACGGGAACTTCCAGCACCTCCTGGAGATAACGTGCGAAATAGTAGGCCGTGGCGCTCGTCGCGGCGACGGCTTCGGGGGTGTTCTGCTGCCATTGCGCCGTGCACTCCTCCTGCGGGGTGCGTGCCGTGGCGCGTTTCACGGTGCAGAGGCGGATCGGCGTTGCGGCCTTGACCCGGATGATTGCGTCCGCCGAGCCTTCGACGGGCTGGTTGAGGAAGCCGCGCATGGGCATCTCCATGTTCGACTGCCCGGAGCAGAGCCACACTTCGCCGATCAGTACGTCGCGGAGCGTCAGCGGCTCGCCGTCGCTCAGTTCGACGGTATAGGGGCCTCCGGCCTCCGGAGTGGGCACGGCGGCCTGCCAGCGGCCGTCGCGGCCGGCGGTGGCCGTTACGGGTTTGGCGCTCCACGAGGGGCGGATGGTGACTTTCTTTCCGGGAGCGGCCTTGCCCCAGAACTGCGCTTCGGACTGCTGCTGGAGCACCATGTTGTCGCCGAAGATGCCGGGCAGGACGACTTTCGCCTGCATCGTGAGGGCCGTGCCGAGCGCGGCCAGTGTGAGAAGGATTCGTTTCATGGTTCGTTATCGGATTTTATCGAGTTCGACGGTGAAGTGGCGCAGGATCGGCGCCTCGAAGGTGATGCGGTAACCCGTGGTGATCTCTGCGCGGCGCTCGTAGATGTTGCGGCAGGCGGCGGCGATCACGCGGATGTGGTTGTCGGTGTAGACCCGGCGGGGGATGGCCAGCCGCAGCAGTTCGAGTGCGGGGTAGCGGTTCTCGTGGGTGTCGGGGTCGCGGTCGGCGAGGATCGAGCCGATCTCCACGCCGCGGATGCCCGCTTCGAGATAGAGCTCCACGGCGAGCGTCTGGGCGATGAACTGTTCCTTGGGGAGATTCGGAAGCACTTTTTTGGCGTCGACGAAGATCGCATGTCCGCCGGCCGGCCGCTGGTAGGGGACGCCGTATTCATCCAGCAGGCCGCCCAGCAGTTTCACCTGCCGGATGCGGGCGTCGAGCTGTCCGAACTCCGTATTCTCGTCCAGCCCCACGGCCAGCGCATCCATGTCGCGTCCCGACATGCCGCCGTAGGTGACGTAGCCTTCGAATAGGATGCTGAACGATATGGCCTGTTTGAAAAGCTCCTCGGAGCGCATCGCCACGAAGCCGCCCATGTTCACGACACCGTCCTTCTTGGCCGAGATGGTCATGATGTCGGCATAGGTGAACATCTCGTGCACGATCTCTTTGATCGTCTTCGAGGCGTAACCCTCCTCGCGGGTTTTGATGAAGTAGGCGTTTTCGGCGAAGCGCGCCGAATCCATCAGCAGGGGCACTCCGTAGCGGCGGCACAGTTCGGCCGTTTCGCGGATGTTGCGCATCGACACGGGCTGGCCTCCGGCCGTGTTGTTGGTGACGGTCAGCACCACGCACGGCACTTTCTCGCGCGGGTTTTCGCGGAGCGCCTTTTCGAGTTTGCCGAGGTCCATCTCGCCTTTGAACGGCAGTTCCAGCTGGGTGTCGGCCGCGGCGTCGATCGTGCAGTCCACGGCGTGGCAGTGGCGAAACTCGATATGCCCCTTCGTGGTGTCGAAATGCGAGTTGCCGGGGACGATGTCGCCCGGTTTGAGCAGTGCGGAGAAGATCACGTTCTCGGCGGCACGCCCCTGGTGCGTGGGCAGGAACCACGGCATGCCGAAGAGGCGCGTGACGGTCTCGCGGAGCCGGAAATAGGACGACGCTCCGGCATAGCTTTCGTCGCCGGTCATCATCGCGGCCCACTGGCGGTCGGACATCGAGCCTGTGCCCGAGTCGGTCAGCAGGTCGATCGTGACCTGGTCCGAGCGCAGTTTGAAGAGGTTGTAACGGGCTTTCCGGAGCCAGGCTTCGCGCTCCTCGCGCGTGGAGGTGCGGATGGCCTCGGTCATTTTGATCTTGTAGGGCTCTGCATAAGGAAGTGGCATCGTAGGGAGGGTTTTAGGTTTCGGTTTGTAGGTTGGGTTGCTCAAAAATACAAAAAATATTCGGAAATTCTCAAACAGGCATCCTATTTGTTGGGGATGTCGGAGAATTTTAATTCCGGGAAACGATGCGAAAATACCGCTGCACTTACTGCAAATACATTTACGATCCCGCGCTGGGCGATCCGGAGCACGACGTGGGTCGGAACACGCCGTTCGATGCGCTGCCCGACGATTGGGTGTGCCCCGTCTGCGGCAAGGGCAAATGGGCTTTCGAAGCCGATGAAGAATCCGAAAACAATTGTATATGACTCAATTTATCACCTTATTCATAATACCTTTGATTATGGCAACGACCGATACCGCAGCCGAACCGCGCTTCATCCCGCAAGAGCTGCCCTATGCTTACGACGCGCTTGCGCCGGCGATCTCCGAGGAGACGATGCACTACCACCACGACAAGCACTATGCGGGCTATGTCGCCAAGCTCAACGAGCTGATCCTCGATACGCCCTTTGCCGGCCAGCCGCTCGAAGACATCGTCCTCTCGGCCGACGGCGCGGTCTTCAACAACGCCGCGCAGGCCTGGAATCACGAATTTTTCTTCGGGGAGCTCTCCCCGAAACCGCAAAAGGAGCCTTCGAACGAACTTTTGGAGGCCATCAACCGCAATTTCGGCTCGTTCGACGAATTGAAAACCCGCATGACGCAGGCCGCCGCCGGGCTGTTCGGTTCGGGCTGGGTGTGGCTGGCCGAGAACGAGCCGGGCGAGTTGGTGATCGTCAGCGAACAGAACGCCGGCAATCCGATGTGCCGGGGCATGAAGCCGCTGCTGGCGCTCGATGTCTGGGAACATGCCTACTACATCGACTACCGCAACCGCCGCGCCGACGCCGTGGGGGCGCTGTGGGACGTCATCGACTGGCGTGTCGTCGAGGACCGCTATGCGAAGGAATAGCCTTCCGGACAGGCTGTGTGAGAATGCCGCTTCCCCGTTTCGGGGAGGCGGCATTTTTCATTGTCCGGAATGGTGCAGATGTAATCAAAATTCGCCTTTTTGCGTCTTTTTTCGTCCGCAGGGTGTTTTTTCTGCATAAAAGACCGTATCTTCGCACCGCATAAACTGCGATTCGGACGGAATGCTGGAGAGACTTCGATATGTTTTGATCCTGCTGCTCTTCGCTTTGGCGGGAAATCTTGGAGACACCTCGTTTCAGGATGCAGGCGGTGTACAGCCTTCGCTCGACGAGACGGTGACGGCGTGTCCCCCGGCGGCTGTCCGCAACTATTTCTCCGTCGCGCTCTGTTCGTGCAGCGCCTCGATCGAGGCGCCCGTCGTGCAGACGGACCACAAAGCCGTCGTCCGGCAGCGCGCCGCCGTGCGCACCGCCGTCGATGCCGCATTCGGGGTCCGTACCGCAATGCGCACCTATTCCCGTGCCCTGCATGCCGATCCCGTGGCGTATTACGTCTACTCGTTGGAGCGCATCCTGATTTAGCCCCTCTCTTTCCTCTTTTTGTCTGTTTCTTCCGGGAGCCGTCTTCCCGGATCTGCGGCGTTTTGGGACGCCGGATATAATTCGTAAAACAATCGCTTATGTATTTTACGCTGTTGGTGGTCGTCATCCTTACGGCCATTGCATTGGTCGCAGTCGCGCTGGGTATCGCCCGCGCCATCTCGCCGCGCTCGTACAATCCCCAGAAGGGGGAAGCCTACGAATGCGGCATCCCGACGCGCGGCCGCTCGTGGATGCAGTTCAAGGTGGGTTACTACCTTTTCGCCATCCTCTTCCTGATGTTCGACGTCGAGACGGTGTTCCTCTTCTCGTGGGCCGTGGTCGTGCAGGAGTTGGGTGTCTACGGACTGGTGAGCATCCTCTTTTTCTTGTTGGTACTGATTCTGGGCCTTGCCTACGCATGGCGGAAAGGAGCTTTGGAATGGAAATAAAGAGACCGAAAATCAGGTCGATGAAGTACGAGGACTTCAACGACAACGAATACATCGAACGGATGGCCGCCGAACTGCGCGAGGGCGGCGCCAACGTCCTGGTGGGGTGTCTGGACGAGCTGATCGAGTGGGGCCGCAGCAACAGCCTATGGCCCCTGACGTTCGCCACGAGCTGCTGCGGCATCGAGTTCATGGCCGTCGGCGCCGCGCGTTACGATTTCGCCCGGTTCGGGTTCGAAGTGGCCCGCGCCTCCCCGCGGCAGGCCGATTTCATCATGGTCGCCGGAACCATCACGCACAAGATGGCCCCGGTGCTCAAGCGTCTCTACGACCAGATGGCCGATCCCAAATACGTGATCGCCGTGGGCGGCTGCGCCATCAGCGGAGGGCCGTTCAAACGGTCGTACCATGTGGTTGACGGCGTGGACAAGATCCTGCCCGTCGATGTCTACATCCCCGGGTGCCCGCCGCGCCCCGAGGCGATGCTCTACGGACTGATGCAGCTCCAGCGCAAGGTGAAGGTGCAGAAGTTCTTCGGCGGCGTGAACCGCCAGATGGGTCGGGAGGAGTATGAAGAGCTGCTCCGGCGCGACCTGACGGCAGAAGGGAACGATCTGAATGTGGAAGGAGAAGAAAAGCATGAATAGCAATCTCATAGACAAGATTACGGCCTGGGAGCCCCGCGCCGTATGGACCGAAGGCGGCGACGGGATGTTCACCGTTCCGGCGGACGGCTTTCACGACCTGGCCGGACGCCTGCGGGCCGACGGGTTCGATTTCCTGCGCAGCCTCACGGGTATGGACTGGGGCGAGGCAGGTTTCGGCGTGGTCTACCACCTCGAAGCGACCGCGACGGGCGAGAATGTCGTGCTGAGGACGCTGACGGAGGAGCGCGGGCATCCGGTGCTGCCCTCGGTGTGCGACTTGTGGAAGGCCGCCGAGCTGAACGAACGCGAAGTGTTCGATTATTTCGGCATCCGGTTCCTGAACCACCCCGACATGCGGCGTCTGTTCCTGCGCGACGACTGGGTGGGATATCCCCTGCGCAAGGAGTACGATCCGGAGCAGAATCCCCTGCGCATGAGTAACGAGGTGTCGAAGGACAGTTCGCCGACCTACGAGCTGCAACCTGACGGCAGCTATATCCGCAAGCGCAACGTGCTCTTCGAGGAGGACGAGTATGTCATCAACGTCGGTCCCCAGCACCCGGCGACGCACGGCGTGCTGCGGTTCCGCGTGTCGCTCGAAGGCGAGATCATCAAAAAACTCGACGTGCACTGCGGCTATATCCACCGCGGCATCGAGAAGATGTGCGAGGAGCTGACCTATCCCCAGACGTTGGCCCTGACGGACCGCCTCGATTACCTCGGGGCGGCGCAGAACCGCCATGCGCTGTGCATGTGCATCGAGAAGGGACTGGGCGTCGAGGTCTCCGAACGCGTGCAGTACATCCGGACGATCATGGACGAGTTGCAGCGCATCGACTCGCACCTGCTGTTCTTCGCCTGCCTCTGCATGGACATGGGGGCCCTGACGGCTTTCTTCTACGGCTTCCGCGACCGCGAGAAGGTGCTCGACATCCTCGAGCAGACCACCGGCGGCCGCCTGATCCAGACCTACAACACCATCGGCGGCGTGCAGGCAGACATTCATCCCGATTTCGTGCGCAAGACCAGGGAATTCATCGCCTACATGCGTCCCAGACTGCGCGAATACCACGAGGTATTTACGGGCAACGTCATCGCGCAGGAGCGTCTGAAAGGCACCGGCGTGCTGACGCGCGCGGATGCCGTCTCGTTCGGCGCCACGGGCGGCACGGGCCGCGCTTCGGGATGGGCCTGCGACGTGCGCAAGCGCCATCCCTACGCCGTTTACGACAAGGTGGACTTCGAGGAGGTGCTCTTCTCCGAGGGCGACTGCTTCGCCCGCTACATGGTCCGCATGCGCGAGATCGAGCAGAGCATGAACATCATCGAACAGTTGATCGACAACATTCCCGAAGGCGAATACCAGTTGAAGATGAAGCCCGTGATCCGCATTCCCGAGGGCAGCTACTACGCCGCCGTCGAGGGGAGCCGCGGCGAGTTCGGGGTCTTTATCGAGAGCCGGGGCGACAAGTTCCCCTACCGCATGAAGTTCCGTTCGACGGGCCTGCCGCTCGTTTCATGCCTGGAGACCATCGCCCGGGGGACGAAGATCGCCGACCTGATCGCCATCGGCGGTACGCTGGATTACGTGGTTCCCGATATTGACAGATAAAAAAGA
This sequence comes from Alistipes timonensis JC136, assembly GCF_900107675.1. Taxonomy (GTDB): domain Bacteria; phylum Bacteroidota; class Bacteroidia; order Bacteroidales; family Rikenellaceae; genus Alistipes; species Alistipes timonensis. The sequence continues at coordinate 33,877 of NZ_FNRI01000008.1, read as the reverse complement.
GACACTATGTTCGACTTTTCAATAATAACAAGCTGGGTCCACGGGATGCTGACGTCGGTGATGCCCCTCGGACTGGCCGTATTCATCGAGTGCGTCATGGTCGGCGTCTGCCTGCTGCTGATGTATGCGGTGATCGCCGTCGTGATGATCTTCATGGAGCGCAAGGTCTGCGCGGCTTTCCAATGTCGCCTGGGTCCGGTGCGCGTGGGCTTCTGGGGGCTGTTGCAGGTCCCTGCCGACGTGCTGAAGATGCTCACCAAGGAGATCATCACCATCCGCCGCTCGGACAAGTTCCTCTACAACCTTGCGCCCTACATCGTCATCCTGGCCTCGGTGCTGGCTTTCGCCTGCCTGCCCGTGAGCAAGGGGCTGGAGGTGCTGGACTTCAACGTGGGCGTCTTCTTCCTGATGGCCGCCTCGTCGATCGGCGTGGTCGGCATCCTGCTGGCCGGGTGGAGCTCCAACAACAAGTATTCGCTCATCGGGGCCATGCGAAGCGGCGCCCAGATGATCTCCTATGAACTTTCGATCGGCCTCTCGATCCTTACGATCATCGTGCTGACCGACACCATGCAGTTCTCCGAGATCGTGGCCCGGCAGGCCGACGGGTGGTTTCTTTTCAAAGGGCACATCCCGGCGCTGGTCGCCTTCGTGATCTATCTCATCGCCGGCAACGCCGAGGTCAACCGCGGGCCGTTCGACCTTCCGGAAGCCGAGTCGGAATTGACGGCGGGTTATCACACCGAGTATTCGGGCATGCACTTCGGCCTGTTCTATGTCGCCGAGTTCGTCAACCTGTTCATCGTCGCGGGCGTCGCCGCCACCATCTTCCTCGGGGGGTGGATGCCGCTGCACGTCGCGGGCTGGGAGGGCTTCAATGCGGTGATGGACTGCATCCCGGGCTTCGTCTGGTTCTTCGGCAAAGCCTTCTTCGTGGTGTGGCTGCTGATGTGGATCAAATGGACCTTCCCGCGCCTGCGGATCGACCAGATTCTAACCCTCGAATGGAAATACCTGGTGCCCATCGGGCTGGCCAACCTGCTGCTGATGGTCATTGTCGTCGTCTTTAAACTGCATTTTTAGCCATGAGCAACTATATCAAAGGTCTTTTTCACGGGGTGGGAACCCTGATGACCGGCATGAAGGTCACGATGAAAGAGTTCTTCACCCCGAAGGTCACGGAGCAATATCCCGAGAACCGGGCGACGTTGAAGATGTACGACCGTTTCTGCGGCGAGCTGACCATGCCCCACGACGCCGAAGGCCGCAACAAGTGCATCGCCTGCGGCTTGTGTCAGTCGGCCTGCCCCAACGGCACCATCCGCCTCACGACCGAGACGGTCGCCGATCCCGAAACGGGCAAGACCAAAAAACGGCTGGCGCTCTACGAGTACGACTTGGGATCGTGCATGTTTTGCCACCTCTGCGTCAACGCCTGCCCGACCGGCGCCATCCGCTTCTCGACCGATTTCGAGCACGCGGTCTACACGCGCGAAAAACTCGTCAAACAACTCAACCGACAGTAAGCCATGGAAATCACACTCGAACTCATCGTATTCACGGTCCTGGCGCTGTTTATCGGCGTCAGCGCGATACTCGCCGTGACGACCAGGCGCATCCTGCGCGCCGCGACCTACCTGCTGTTCGTGCTGTTCGGCACGGCGGGCATCTATTTCCAGCTCAACTACTCGTTCCTCGGGGCCGTGCAGCTGTTGATCTATGCCGGCGGTATCACGGTGCTTTACGTCTTCTCGATCCTGCTCACCTCGAGCCAGGGCGACAAGGCCGAGGACCTCAAAGGCTACAAGCTCTTCGCGGGACTGGCCGCTACGCTCGCGAGCCTCGGCATCTGCCTCTGGGTGATGCTCCGGCACGACTTCAATCCCTCGCACTTCGAGCACGGTGAACTGCACGTGCAGACCATCGGCCATGCGCTGATGAGTCCGGAAAAATACGGTTACATCCTGCCCTTCGAGGTCATCAGCATCCTGCTGCTGGCCTGCATCGTCGGGGGCATCCTCATCGCACGCAAACGTTAAAAAGGTACGGTTATGATAAAAATGGAATATTACCTCGTCGTCTCCACGATCCTGATGTTCGTGGGCATCTACGGGTTCGTCACGCGGCGCAACCTGCTGGCGATGCTGATCTCCGTGGAGCTGATCCTCAACTCGGTGGACATCAACTTCGTGGTCTTCAACCGCTTCCTCTTTCCCGGGCAGCTCGAGGGGTTTTTCTTCACGCTCTTCGCCATCGGCATCAGCGCGGCGGAGACCGCCGTGGCCATCGCCATCATCATCAACATCTACCGCAACATCCGCAACATCGACGCCAAGAGCCTGCGGGAGATGAAGTGGTAACAAACGACCCGTTATGGAATATACGATCCTGATACTTTTACTGCCTTTCGTGAGCTTCCTCGTGCTGGGGCTCGCGGGGATGAAGATGCGTCCCGTCGCGGCGGGCCTTTTCGGCACGGCCGTGCTGGCCGCGGTGGCGCTGCTGAGCTATTACACGGCTTTCGAATACTTCTCGGCCGGACGTGACGCCGCGGGCGCGTTTCCGACGCTGATTCCCTGGAACACCGTGTGGCTGCCCATCGGCGGGGAACTGCACATCGACCTGGGCATCCTGCTCGACCCGATTTCGGTGATGATGCTCGTGGTGATCTCCACGGTCTCGCTGATGGTTCACATCTACTCGCTGGGCTACATGAAGGGAGAGCGGGGTTTCCAGCGTTACTATGCGTTCCTCTCGCTCTTCACGATGAGCATGATGGGGCTGGTGGTCGCCACCAACATTTTCCAGATGTACCTCTTCTGGGAGCTGGTGGGCGTGAGCTCCTACCTGCTGATCGGCTTCTACTACACGAAGCGGGAGGCCGTGGCCGCGTCGAAGAAGGCTTTCATCGTGACGCGCTTCGCCGACCTGGGTTTCCTCATCGGCATCCTCGTCTACGGCTATTACGCCGGGACCTTCTCCTTCACGCCTGCGGCACAGACGCTCGCGGCCGCTGGGGCGATGATCCCGCTGGCCCTGGGGCTGATGTTCGTCGGCGGTGCGGGCAAGAGCGCCATGTTCCCGCTGCACATCTGGCTGCCCGACGCCATGGAGGGCCCCACGCCCGTGTCGGCGCTGATCCATGCCGCCACGATGGTCGTGGCGGGCGTCTACCTCGTGGCGCGGATGTTTCCGCTCTTCATCGGCTACGCTCCTGAAGTATTGCATTGGACGGCCTATGTCGGGGCTTTCACGGCGCTGTACGCCGCCGTCGTGGCCTGCGTCCAGAGCGATATCAAACGTGTGCTGGCGTTCAGCACCATTTCGCAGATCGGCTTTATGATCGTGGCGCTGGGCGTCTGCACCTCGGCCGATCCGCATGCCGGCGGGCTGGGCTACATGGCCTCGATGTTCCACCTCTTTACGCATGCGATGTTCAAAGCCCTGCTGTTTCTCGGCGCGGGGTGTATCATCCATGCGGTGCACTCCAACGAGATGTCGGCGATGGGCGGCCTGCGGCGTTACATGCCGCTGACCCATGCGACGTTCCTCGTGGCGTGCCTCGCCATCGCGGGCATCTGGCCCCTGAGCGGATTCTTCTCCAAGGACGAGATACTGACCGCCTGCTTCGCCTTTTCGCCCGTAATGGGGTGGGTGATGACCGCTATCGCAGGACTCACGGCGTTCTACATGTTCCGCCTCTACTACGGCATTTTCTGGGGCGCGGAGAACCGTGAACTCCATGCCGCGCACACGCCGCACGAGGCTCCGCTGACGATGACCCTGCCGCTCGTGTTTCTGGCCGCGGTGACCTGCGTGGCCGGGTTCATCCCCTTCGGGAAGTTCGTCTCCGCCGACGGCGCGGCCTATGCCATCCATATCGACACGGGTGTCGCCGCCGTCAGCCTTTGCGTGGCTGCCGCGGCCATCGCGCTGGCGACGTGGATGTACGCCCGCGACCGGCAGCCCGTTGCCGACAAACTCGCCGCGAGGTTCAGCGGCCTGCACCGCGCTGCTTACCACCGCTTCTACATCGACGAGGTCTATCAGTTCATCACCCACCGCGTGATTTTCGCCTGCATCTCGACGCCCCTTGCGTGGTTCGACCGCCATGTGGTCGACGGGTTCATGGACCTCCTCGCCCGGGGCGCCAACGGCGCCGCTTACCTTATCCGCGACATGCAGAGCGGCAGCGTGCAGCGTTACTGCATCTGGTTCCTCGGCGGTGCGCTGGGCCTCACGATCCTGATCCTTTTAATCTGCTAATCGGAAAGTCGTTATGAATATACTATCCCTGTTCCCGGCCGTCCCGCTCGTGATGATGCTGGGTTTATGGCTCTCGAAATCGACCCGGCAGATCCACGCCGTGATGGTCGCGGGCTCCTCGCTGCTCGTGGCGCTGGCCGTCGTGCTCGTGGTGCAGTACCTCGGGCTGCGCGGCGCGGGCGAAACGGCGCCGATGCTCTTCACCGCGAGCCATGTCTGGTACGCGCCGCTCAACATTCACTACGCCGTGGGTGTCGACGGCATTTCGGTGGCGATGCTCCTGCTGTCGGCCGTCATCGTCTTCACGGGCACGTTCGCCTCGTGGCAGATGACGACCGACATCAAAGCCTATTTCCTCTGGTTCTGTCTGCTGAGCGTGGGCGTCTTCGGGTTCTTCGTCTCGGTGGACCTCTTCACGATGTTCATGTTCTACGAAGTGGCGCTGATCCCGATGTACCTGCTGATCGGCGTCTGGGGCAGCGGCCGCAAGGAATATGCGGCCATGAAGCTGACGCTGATGCTCATGGGCGGTTCGGCGCTGCTGCTGATCGGCATTCTGGGCATCTATTTCGGCGCGGGCGCCACGACGATGAACATTCAGGAGATCGCCGCCCTGCACAACATTCCGCTGTCGTTGCAGCGCATCTGGTTTCCGCTGGTGTTCGTGGGCTTCGGCGTGCTGGGGGCCCTGTTCCCCTTCCACACGTGGAGCCCCGACGGCCACGCCTCGGCTCCGACGGCCGTGTCGATGCTCCACGCCGGGGTGCTGATGAAGCTGGGCGGATACGGCTGTTTCCGGATAGCCATGTACCTCCTGCCCGACGCCGCGCAGGAGTTGAGTTGGATATTCATCGTCCTGACGACGGTTTCCGTGGTCTACGGCGCTTTCGCGGCCTGCGTGCAGACCGACCTGAAATACATCAATGCCTACTCCTCGGTGTCGCACTGCGGACTGGTGCTCTTCGCCGTGCTGATGATGAACACCGCGGCCGGCACGGGCGCCGTGCTCCAAATGCTGAGCCACGGCCTGATGACGGCCCTCTTTTTCGCCCTGATCGGCATGATCTACGGCCGCACCCACACGCGCGACATCCGCCAGCTGGGCGGGCTGATGAAAGTGATGCCCTTCCTCGCGGTGGGCTATGTGATTGCGGGCCTCGCCAACCTCGGGCTTCCGGGCCTGAGCGGATTCGTGGCCGAGATGACCATCTTCAACGGCGCGTTCATGCACCCCGACACGTTCCACCGTGTGGTCACGGTCATCGCCTGCACGTCGATCGTCATCACGGCGGTCTACATCCTGCGCGTCGTCGGGAAGATTCTCTACGGCACGTGTGACAATCCCGAACACCTGAAGCTTTCGGACGCCACGTGGGACGAGCGGCTTTCGGTCATCTGCCTCGTCGCGGCCATCGCCGGCATGGGACTCGCGCCGCTGTGGGTGAGCGACATGATCCGCGGCAGCGTTTCGGAAATCATTGCACATATTTTGAGTTAAGCGACTATGGATTACACCTCGATATTTACGCTGATGCGGGCCGAAGTGACCCTCACGGCAATCCTCGTCCTCGTATTCCTCTACGACCTCGTGGCCGGGGAGCGCGGCCGCCGGCGGTTCTCGGCCGTGGTCTGCGGCCTGCTCGTCGTGCAGGTTGCGGCCAGCCTCCTCCCGGGCGGTGAGGGCGAGCTTTTCGGCGGGATGTTTCAGTACCATCCGATGCACGGCATCGTCAAAGGCGTCCTCGCCGTGGGGGCGCTCGTCGTCTGCCTGCAGGCGGACACGTGGCTGCGGCGCGAAGATACGCGCCACAAGCAGGGTGAGTTCTACATCCTGATCCTCTCGACGCTGCTGGGCATGTATTTTATGATCGGCGCCGGCAATTTCCTGCTCTTCTTCATCGGGTTGGAACTGGCCTCGGTGCCGACGGCCTGCCTGGTGGCCTTCGACAAGTACAAACGTTACTCGGCCGAGGCCGGGGCCAAATACATCCTCTGCGCGCTGTTTTCGAGCGGCCTGATGCTCTACGGCATCTCGTTCCTCTACGGAACCACCGGAACGCTCTATTTCGGCGACATGGCGGCCCTCCTCGACGGTTCGCCGCTGCAGGTGATGGCGCTGGTCTTCTTCTTCTCGGGCCTCGGGTTCAAGATTTCGCTCGTGCCGTTCCACCTCTGGACCGCCGACTCCTATCAGGGAGCGCCCACGGCGGTGACCTCCTACCTCTCGGTGGTGTCGAAGGGCGCCGCGGCGTTCGTCCTGCTGACGGTGCTCGTGAAGGTCTTCGCCCCGATGGTCCGGGAGTGGCAGACGTTGCTCTGGATCGTCACGGTGCTGAGCATTACCGTCGCCAATCTCTTCGCCATCCGGCAGCGGGACCTCAAACGTTTCATGGCCTTCTCGTCCATCTCGCAGGCCGGGTATATCATGCTGGCCGTCATCGGCGGCAGCGCTCTCGGCATGACCTCGCTGGTCTTCTACGTGCTGGTCTACATGGCCGCGAACCTCGCGGTCTTCGGGGTGCTGTCGGTCGTCGAGCAGCACACCGGCGGCAAGGTGGGATTGGAGGACTACAACGGTTTCGGCAAGACCAATCCCCGGCTGGCGCTGGGGATGACCCTGGCGCTTTTCTCGCTGGCCGGAATTCCGCCTTTCGCGGGCTTCTTCTCGAAATTCTTCGTCTTCGCGGCGGCTTTCGAGGGCGGTTTCCACGGGCTGGTGTTCATCGCGCTGGTCAATACGGTGATCTCGCTCTATTACTACCTGCTGATCGTCAAAGCAATGTATATCACCCCCAACGATACGCCGGTCGCCGCGTTCCGCGCCGACCGCTGCACGCGCATCAGCCTTGCGATCTGCATGGCCGGGGTGCTGTTGCTGGGCGTCGTGAGCGCGGTTTACGACGGGATCAACCTTTTTTCGTTCGGGCTCTGATTCCGGACCGGACGGCATGCGGAGCGCGGTTTTCCGCGCCCCGTGCTTTCGGCAGCCCCCCCCCGGCGGGGCATATTTCGCCCGGGAGTGCGGAATCCGCGGGATTTGATGTATTTTTGCAACCGTAACAACGCTGAATAGTATTGATGATCTCTTTCGAACGCCTCAAAATTACCCCCCCCCGGCTGATCTGGGCCGGGTGTCTGGTTACGCTGTTATACGCCGCTTTCAGTCTGGGAACCTACCATCCCGACGAGCATTTCCAGATTCTCGAATACGCCCACATGAAGCTCTTCGGGACCCCGACACCGGAACACCTGCCGTGGGAGTACCTGCTGCAGATGCGCCCCGGCATCCAGCCGTTCGTGGCGTGGGCCGTCGGAAAGGGATTGCTGGCCGCGGGGCTCTACTCGCCCTTCGCCGTGGTGTTCGTGCTCCAATTGCTGAGCGGCGCCCTTTCGGTCGCGGTGCTGTTGTTCTTCTACCGCACGGTGCGTGACGAACTGGAGGACGAGAAGACCCGCTGCTGGTTCCTGCTGCTGGGATTCTTCCTCTGGTTTCTGGCCTATCTTCACGTCCATTTCAACGCCGAGATGATCTCGGGCAATCTGCTTCTGCTGCTGGCGGCGCTCACGATGCGCTGCCACAAGGCTGCGGGCCGGCGGGAGTTCGGCTGGGGCGTGTTGTTGGGAATGACCGCGGGGCTGACTTTCGCAGTGCGGTTTCAGATGGGATTCGCGCTGTTGGGCTACGGCATCTGGCTGTTGGTGTTTCTCCGCCGCTGGAAACTCTATGCCGGGATGGTTCCGGGCGTACTGGCCATGCTGGCGCTCGGGTTGCTGGCCGACCGCTGGCTCTACGGGGAGTGGACCCTTACGCCGGTGAACTACCTGTGCGAGAACATCCTCAACGAGAATATGCTCAAGTTCGGGACCTCGCCGTGGTGGTACTATTTCACCGAGCCGTTCACCGAGGGCGGATATGTTTACGGACCGTTGGCGCTGGTCGCTGCGGTATGGTTCTTTTGGCGCCGTCCCCGGAGCGTCGTGACGTGGATGCTCGTGCCGTTCCTGCTGGTGCATTTCTTCATGGGGCACAAGGAGCTGCGGTTCTTCTTTCCGGCGCTTTTCTTCGCCCCGTGGTTCATCGTGCTGATGTTCCGCGAGCTGCCTCGCAGGTGGTTCGAGGCCCGGGCCTGGCGTTACGTGCTGGGTGCGCTCGTCGCGGTCAATGCGGGTATCATGGGCTACTGCCTGGTGCAGCCCCGTCCGGAAATCTATTTCTACAAAATGATGCAGGAGTACTGCCGCGGCAAAAAGGAGGTCGTGGCCCTCGGGCTGGTTCCCACGGGGGTAGGCTACGGATTCATCGAGGATATTCTGGAACCCGGCCGCATTGTGGAGACCCGGTTCTACATGCCCGGGAACCTGCGGCCGCTCTATTTCGACACGCAGGCGGAACTCGAGGCGGCGGTTCCCGCGTTGCAGGCTCCTGACCGGCAGTTGATGGTGCTTTCGCACTGCTGGTGGCTGGACACAGAGTTGTCCCTGCCGTTGAAAAAAGTTCCCTGGCGCCCCTATCCCGACTGGCTGGTGCGCTGGTTCAATTTCAACGACTGGACCCGCTTCGGGGGCCGTTACATGGGTGTTTACGAGGTGGAACCGGCAGGCGTTGCCGCTCCGGATGCCGTCTGACTACCGTCTTTCCAATTCGAGCAGCTGCTCTTTGATGTCGAGTCCGCCGGCATATCCCGTGAGTTTGCCGTCGTAGCCGATAACGCGATGGCAGGGGACGACAATCACGATCGGATTGCGGTTGTTGGCCATGCCGACGGCCCGGAACGACTGGTTGTGGCCGATCTGGATGGCGATCTGTTTGTAAGTGCGGGTTTCGCCGTAGGGGATGTTTCGCAGCGCCTCCCAGACCTTCTGCTGGAAAGGCGTCCCTTCGGGGGCGAGGGGCAGCGTGAACCTGCGCCGCGAACCTGCGAAATAGTCCCCGATCTCTTCGGCGGCTTTGCGCAGCAGGGGCGTGGCTTCCGCCGCGGTGCAGCGTGCGGAGCCCTCCGGGACCTGTGTGCCGAAACGAATGGCCGTCACGGCCTTCTTCGTCGCCGTGACCGTCAGCGGGCCGATCGGCGTTTCGAGTTGCATGGAATACGTCATAAATTCTTCAGGGTGTAATCAATCATTTTCTGTCTTATGTGTGCCGTTGCGTCGGGCAACATCGAGTGATTCTGATCGGGATACACCATCATGTCGTACTGCTTGCCGGCGCGGTTCAGCGCCCGGGTCATCTCCACGGTGTTCTGGAAATGGACGTTGTCGTCGGCCGTGCCGTGGATAATCAGCAGGCGCGTCCGCTTGTCGTCGAGCATCCGCGCGAAATTGATCGGCGAATTGTCGTCGTAACCCGCGGCGTTGTACTGCGGGAGGTTGTTGTAGATCTCGGTGTAGATCGTGTCGTAATAGCGCCACGAGGTGACGGGCGCCACGGCGATCGCCATCCGGAACAGCCCGTGTCCCTTCATGGCGCAGCTCAGGGCCATGAACCCGCCGTAGGACCAGCCGTAGATGCCGATGCGCGCGGGGTCTACGTAAGGCTGTGCGGCCATGTGGCGGGCCGTCGAAATCTGGTCTTCGACCTCCAGCGCTCCGAGCCGTCCGTAAGTGAGTTTCTTAAATTTCTCGCCCCGGAATCCCGTGCCGCGGCCGTCGGCGCAGACCACGATGTACCCCTTGTCGGCCAGCGCATCCTCCCAGTCGAGCGACCAGCGGTCGCGGACCGACTGAGACCCGGGACCCGAATACTGCGTCAGCAGCACGGGGTAGCGCTGCGAGGGGTCGAAGCCGCGCGGTTTGACGATGTAGGCGTTGAGCGTGTCGCCGCGCTCGGTCGTGAACGTGAAGAACTCCTTGGCGGGACGCTTCGAGGCCGCCAGTTCGTCACGCAGCTTGCGGCTGTCGGCCAGCGTGCGGACGACCCGGCCTTCGGCGTCGCAGACCTCCGTGAGGTTGGGCGTCGAGGCGTTGGAGAAGGCGGTGATGAAGTATCTCATCCCGGGGGCGGGGGCGACGGTGTAGTAGCCCTCGCCTGCGGTGAGGCGGCGCTTGTCCTTGCCGTCGAGACGTATGCTGTAAAGGTTGCGGCGCAGCGGCGAGGTCTCGGTCGAGAGGTACCAGACGCGCTTGCCGTCGCATCCCACGACTTCGGTCACCTCCCAGTCGCCTTTGGTCACCTGTTCGAGAATGCCGCGGCGCAGGCTGTACAGATAGAGGTGCATGAAGCCCGTGTGACTCTCCTGCCGCACGAGGAAGCGGTCCTTGTCGACGAACGTGACGGTCTTGTCGTCGACCCGTTCGACATATTGCCGGGCGCGCTCCTCGTAGACCGTGCGCTGGGCCCCGTGGGGTTCGCAGACGATCATTTCGAAGGTGTTCTGACGCCGGTTGAGGCGGTAGAACCAGGGCCGTCCGTCGGGCGTCCATCCGATGCGGGGGATGTACTGGTCGGTCTCCGGGCCCGTGTCGATGCGCTCTTTGGCTCCGGTCTGGAGGTCCGCCACCCAGAGCTGGACCACTGAATTGCGCTCCCCGGCCTTGGGGTATTTGAACGAATAGGCGTGGTTGTAGAGCTTGCCGTCGAAGCGCATCATCTCCATCAGCGGAACCTCGCTCTCGTCGAAGCGCAGGTAGGCGATGCGGCGGCTGTCGGGCGAAAAGGCATAGGCCTGCGTGATGCCGAACTCCTCCTCGTAGACCCAGTCGGTCGTGCCGTTGATGACCTGGTTCCACGCACCGTCGTCGGTGATGCGGCGCGTGGTCTGCGCGGCGATGTCGTAGACGTAGAGGTCGTTGCCGTCGGAGTAGGCGATCTGCCGTCCGTCGGGCGAGAACGAGGCGTCGCGCGGCGCTTCGGCCTGCCGCAGCACGGGCTGCACGCGGTTGTCGCGGATGAGCGAGTAGGCGGTGGTGTAGGAGTGGCGGTAGATGGGCTTGCGGCCCGAGGCGACGAGGATCGTCCGCTCGTCGGGCGAAAAGGCGTAGTCGCTGATGACCAGATTGGGCGCGGGCGACGGGAGCAGGCTTTCGCCGGGAGCGTCCGTGGCATAGCTGTAACGCAGGATGTCGTTGTTTTCGAGCGTGGTGTAGTGTTCGCCGTCGGCCATCGGGCGGATGCCGCGCACTGTTTCGTTCATGCCGCGCAGGCGGGCGATTTCGGCGTATTCGTTCTGGGCGTATGCTGTCCCGGTTGCCAACAGCAGTCCGGAAAGAATAATTAATTTGTTTATCACGGTTGTTCTGTCTTTTTTGCGTTGCAGCGTAAGTCCCCTCCGAGGAGGGGATTTAGGGGTGGGTCAGATTTGTAAACGCCGTCTGTGGCGGCGACTGCGACCGGCGGATACGCAAATTCGGTGCGAGACCGGATTTTGTTTCAGTCCCGGTTGCTTAAATATCCTCTATGTCGAAATCGTAGCCCAGGCGTTTGCCGGTCACGAATTTCGAATTGTCCATCTTGGTATTGAACTGGTCGACCGTCACGCGCTTGTTCTCCTCGTAGGGAGGCATCAGCAGGTCGAAGTTCAGCGCGAAATCGATCGCCGACTCGAGAATCGGAATCAACGCGTCGCGGTCGAGTTCCCCGCAGCCGAAATCAGCGGCCCGCATCGAGGTCTGCTGCTTGCCTTCGACGAAATAGCGTCGTTCGCGGTTGATGAAGATGCGGCCGATCAGGTACCCCTCGTCGGCGTTGCGGTTGAATTTGAACGAGTCGGAAAGGAAGTTGTAGATGTTGACCAGCCCGCAGTAGGAGTTCTCGCGGTCGGCCGCGACGTAGGGATTCTGCCAGATGGGGTGTCCGTCTTCGAATTCGAAGACGTCGGTGTGCATCTGGAAGATCAGGATGTCGTTGGCCACCTGCAGCTGGGCTTCGAACTTGCCGCGGTCGCGGTATTCGAGCCGCACGCGGCGGTCGAGTTTGCCGTCCAGTTCGTCGTCCATCTCCGAGGCCATCTCCAGCAGAGTCTCCTTCAGGGTGTTGAACGCCGCGAACGAGTTGTCGAAAACCTTCTGTTTGAGGGTCGACTTGCGGATGATCGTGTCGAGTATCTTGGCTCTCAGCGGGGTTGTTTCCATAGGTCTGTATGTCGGTTTTTATTTGATCCGTATCTGGCGTCCCTGCTCCAGCTCCTCGCCGGGCCTGAGCTTGTTGAGTTTTTCGATCGACCGCGTGCGGATGGCGTAGGACTGGCCGACGGAGTAGGCCGTTTCGCCCTGGCGTGAGATGTGGTGCCGGGAGTTGCCCGTCCAGCGCTTCTTCTTGCGCTCGATGTAGACCACCTCGCCCGGCACGGGCTGCGCCTTCTTGTCTTTCAGGTCGTTGAATTTCCGCAGGTTGCGTGCCGAGATGCGGAATTTTTCGCCGATGTTCTCGAACGTGTCGTTCTCCTTGGCCGTGACGTAGTGCACGCCGTTGGTGGCATAGACGTTGTAGCCTGCATGGGCGTTGATCGTCACGCGGTAGTTGTCCGGGTCGATGGCCGTTCCGGCTTCGGCCGTGCGTTCCACGCTGCTCTGCTCTGCGAACCACTCCTCGGGGTCGCGCGGAAGTCCGTAGCGCGTGGCGTAGAGGTGCATGCCGTCGGGACGGTCCAGCAGGAAGAGCTGGTTCTCCTCGATGATCCGCACGAGACGCTGCGCGTAATCGGGAGCCGTGGCGTATCCCGCGGCCTTCAAACCCCGTGCCCAGCTCTTGTAGTCGTCGGACGGATAGGCGAAGAGCGAGTCGTAGCGCGGCTGCGAGTCGAGAAACTCGGCGTGATCCTCATAGGAGGCTTCGACCGAGGGGTACGAGCGGAAGCATTCGCCCTTGGCGTCGTCGTCGTGGTAGACTTTCTCGCCGGTCCAGTTGCGCTTGCATTTGATGCCGAAATGGTTGTTCGACCGCATCGACAGCAGGCTGTTGCCGCAGTCGGATTCGAGGATGCCCTGCGCCATGGTGATGCTCGCCGGGATGCCGTAGCGCTCCATGTGGGCCACGGCGATCGACATATAGCGGTTGACATATTCTTCGCGTGTCTGGCGCACCTGCGCCCCGAGCTGCACCGCGCAGCAGAGGAGGATTCCCGCGAGGGATATTGCTTTTTTGGAAAAAGTCATTATCTTTGTTTAACAGTTACCGACAAAGGTATAATTTTCCGATGAAAATAACAATAATCGAATAAACCGCAAGCTATGTTTACCGAAAACGCGAATCGTATTTTCAACCGGTCTATCGAAGAATATCACCGCTGGGACGATGTCGACCATCCGATCGACAATCCCTACACCCCGGGAACGATCGACCACCTGCTTTATCATAAGAACTGGATCGACACCGTGCAGTGGCATCTGGAGGACATCATCCGCGACCCGGCGATCGACCCGGCGGAGGCGCTTTGCATCAAGCGCCGCATCGACAAGTCGAATCAGGACCGCACGGATATGGTGGAGTATGTGGATTCCTACCTGCTGGATAAATATAAGGAGATCGTGCCGGCTCCCGACGCCCGGCTGAACACCGAAACCCCGGCGTGGGCCATCGACCGGCTGTCGATCCTCGCCCTGAAAATCTACCACATGGCGCGCGAGGCGGAGCGCACGGACGTCGACGACGAACACCGGGCGGCTTGCCGGAAAAAGCTCGACGTGCTGCTCTCGCAGCAGGTAGACCTCTCGCGGGCTATCGAGGAGCTGATCGAGGACATCGAAGCGGGCCGCAAGTACATGAAGACTTACAAGCAGATGAAGATGTACAACGACCCGGCGTTGAATCCGGTGCTCTATGGGCAGAAAAAATAAGGAACTCCCGCGTCATCTGTTGGTGTTGCGGACTTCTGCGATGGGCGATGTGGCGATGCTGCCGCATGCGCTCCGTGCGCTGATGTCCGCCTATCCCGGCCTGCGGGTCACGGTGGCGACGCGGCCGATGTTCAAACCGTTCTTCGAGGGGCTGGGCGTGGATTTTCTCGATGTCGACCTCAAAGGCGCTCACCACTCCCTGCGGGGCATGTGGCGGCTGGCCGCCGAAGCCCGGCGGCTGGGCGTGGATGCCGTGGCCGACGTGCACGACGTGCTGCGCTCCCGGGCCTTCCGTCTCTCGATGAGTCTCCACGGCATTCCCGTGACATTCATTCACAAGGGCCGCGCGGAGAAGCGGCAGTTCATCCGCTGCGGGAGCCGCGGCATGGAGCCGCTGCGCCATACCGTGCTGCGCTACTGCGACACGTTTCGCCGGCTGGGGTTCGTGTTCGACGATCCGGAACCGGCCCGCCGGCAGGAGCGTCCCAATCCGTTCGGCCCCAAGGAGGGCGTCTGGGTGGGATTCGCGCCTTTCTCGGCACAGCAGGGCAAGACCTATCCCGGGGAGCAGAGCCGCGAGACGGTGCGGCTGCTGGCGGAGCGTTACGACCGGGTCTTCATTCACGGAGGCGGAGGCGGCGAGCAGCAGTTCGCCGAGGAGATGGAGCGCATGTATCCCAACGTCACGGCGCTCTTCGGCAAAGTCCGCCTCGACGGGGAGATGGACCTGATCGCCAACCTCGACTGCGTGGTGTCGATGGATTCGCTGGTCATGCACCTCGCGGCGCTCATGGCGACGCCCGTGGTGTCGGTGTGGGGAGCGACGCACCCCGGACTGGGATTCCTGGGTTACGGGTGCGATCCGCAGGGGATTCTGCAGGCCGACATGGCGTGCCGCCCCTGTTCGGTCTTCGGCAGCAAGCCCTGCCGTTACGGCGACTACCGCTGCCTGAAAGCCGTGACCCCCGCGATGATCGTCCGTCGGGTGGAAAAAATGCTAACCGGCGGATCGGATCTGTCCCGGTGACGGATAAGTGAGCTGAATTGAAAAGAGTGTCCGGAGATGATTCTCCGGAGAGCGACAAACAGGAACCGGGACTGCTTTTCAGTCCCGGTTCCTGTTTTGAACTTTATTTTCTTCGCTCCTCGGATTGCGTATTTCATTTTTGGGAAATCGAGCGTTCGGATTACGTAGAGCGGTCGGGTCGTTCGTACTTACTATAACTAACCTAATGAACTCATGAAGAAATTTCTCTTTCGTATCCTGATTCTTGCTGTATTTGCGGCGGTGGCGGGCTGCTCGTCCGATGAGGGCGGCGAAAATCCTGACATCCGATTTTACGCAGCTCCCTCCTCGCTCAATTTCGATGCGGGGAAGTCCGTATTGCAGCTCTCCGTCACGACCGGAACGCATTGGAAAATCACGTGTGATGCGGAGTGGCTGAGCGCTGTTCCGTCGGAGGGAACGGGGTCGGCGAAGGTCGGGATCACCGCGCAGGCGAATTCGCAGGCCGGGCGGCGCACGTCGTCGCTGACGATCGCTTACGGCGGTGCGGAGCCGGCCGTGATTCCCGTTTCGCAGAAGGTGAGCGAGGAAGACCGGACCGATCTGTTTGATTCGACCGAGGAGATGAAAAGTTACCTGAAAGCGCGTGTCGCCGCTTGTAATTACGCGGAGTCGGTGACGACGACCGACGGGGGCATGCTGAAATTCGGGTTCAAAGACGCTGCGACGCGCGGTGTGGTGAAGGGTTCGATTCCGGTCTTTGCTGTCGGCAATGGCGGTTACTGGACGGCGGACGGCGCTGCGACGCCGGTCAAGGCCGACGAGGATGCCCTGCGCGGCGGATCGTCGCCGGCGGTTACGGATGCCGGAGGGAAGATCGCCCTGGACGGAGCCGATACGGGCGTCGCTGTTCCCGCGGGAGGCGCAGTTGCGCTGCGCTGCGTGCTTCACACGGGAAAATACCTTTGTTTCTTTTTCGCGGACGGCGAAGTCATCCGGATCGGCAGCGAGCTGGACGGAACGTTCAATCCGCCGCTTCCCGCCGGAAAGAATCCCCTGAAAATACTCTTTATCGGAAATAGCTTTACGGTCGATGCCACGGAGCACCTGCCGGGAATGCTCGCCAGTGCCGGGATTACCCATGTACGCATGGTGCGGGCCTACCACGGCGGTTACAAGCTGCCCGAATTTTTCGAGAATTACGGGGCTCCGGATATCTGCACCTATTATTATTGCGAGCCGGGCGCGACGAAATGGTCGAACGACGGCACGCTGAACCGTTCGCTCAAAAGTATCGTCGAGTCGGATACGTGGGACATCGTAACGTTGCAGGAGCATACGGGTACGTACTGTGCGTGGGAATGGGACGAGACCGAGCGGGGCGCGATCAGCGGACTCTGCGATTACATCCAGCAGGCGCAGCCTCTCAACCGTCCTACGATCGGTTATATCATGGCCCAGGCGTACGGGAGTGCCCACGACCATTATCCGAGGTATTTCCCCGATCAGCAGGCGATGTTCGGGGCGATCGTTGGGCAGGTGCAGAAAATCACCGCGCAGACGTGCATTGATGTCGTGATTCCCTCGGGAACCTCGTTGCAGAACTTGCGGACTTCGTCGCTGAACAAGGACAACGGCATGGACCTTACGCGCGACCTCTACCATATGGATTACGGAATCAGCCGCTATGCCGCCGCTGCGACCGTGTTCCGGACGCTCCTGACGCCTTGCACAGGAATCAGCGTCGAAGGGAACGGTTACCGTTACTCGAATTCCAGCACTTCGACGACCGGTTATTCGACGCCGGTTACCGACGCCAACGCGCCGGTGGCGATCCGGGCGGCGTTGGAAGCCTGCCGGGAGCCGTATGCGGTTACCGACATGAGCAAATTCTGACGGAGATGCAGCATTGTTTACGGGATTCGGAACTCGTCGTGATGATGCAGAACGGCGACAAGGCGGCGTTCGGGGTGCTTTTCGACCGCTACTACGACTTGCTGCATACGTTCGCCAAGCATATCGTCAAAGACTCCTGCGTGGCGGAGGATATCATCCAGAACGTCTTCGTCAAAATGTGGATGCGCAAGGAGCGGATCAACTCGAAACTCTCGGTGCGCAACTACCTGCTGGTGGCTGTGCGCAACGAGCTGTTCGATTACATGCGTCTGCGCTACAATCTGCTGCGCAGCGACATCAACGATGCGCTGCTCAATGTCGCCGACAGCGATACCGACATCTACGACTACGTCGATGTCCGCGAAAGGGTCGGATTCATCGACTCGGCGATGCGCTCGATGCCGGACAAACGGCGCGAAATATTCGCCATGCGTTACGACCGCAACATGACCAACGCCGAGATCGCCCATGCCCTGAATCTGTCGGTCCGGACGGTCGAAAAGCATATAGACCTGGCGATTAAACAAATCCGGAAGACGATTTCCGTAGTGTTGCTCTTTTTTGTGATGTTCTCCTGAAAACCCGATACCGATGGATACCAAGAAAAACTTATCGCGCGAACAACTGCTCGCCTACATGCAGGACGCGTGTACCGCGGAACAGGCACAGCAGATACGCATGTGGTTGCGGGAAAGACTGAACGATCCGGCGCTGGACCAGTTGTTCAGCGATCTGCTGGATGCCGTTGAGATCGAATACGATCCGGAAGGGAAGGAGCGCATACGCCGCAGGCTGGATTCGATCATATCCGTCTGTCCCGCTCTGAATTCCCCCCCCCGCAAAAATAGGGCCCGGTGGCGGAGGTGGCCGCTCCGAATAGTCGAATATGCGGCCGTCATCGCGGCCGTCGCCCTGGCCTTTCATTACAGGCATGAGGCCAACACTCCGCGGCAGTGGGTGGAGGTTTACGCCGGAATGGGCGAACGGCGCGAGATCGTGCTGCCCGACAGCACGCATGTGTGGCTCAATGCCGGTACGAAACTGATCTATCCCAAAGAATTCAACCGGGCGATCCGTCAGGTCTATCTTTCGGGCGAGATGTTCGCCGACGTGAAGCATGATGAGGACCGTCCGTTCATCGTTTCGGCCGACCGGTTGGAGGTGAAAGTTCTCGGCACGCAGTTCAACCTCAAATCTTACCAGGAGGATGTCAAGTCGGAGGTGAGTCTCGTTCGCGGAAAGGTGTCGGTGGACATCAAGGCGTCGAAGATGAACGGGAAACTCATCCTCACGGCCGGAGATATTCTCCGTTTCAACAAGACCGACAATCACATCGATTTCCTGAATTTCGATCCCGATTCCTATGCGAACTGGATCGACAACGACAATTTCTTCTTCGTGGAGCAGACCCTCGGCGACATCGTGGCCGATCTGCGCCGCCATTTCGCCGTCGACATCATCATCACCGACAAGGCTCTGCGCGGGGAAACCTATTACGCCTCGTTCGTGAATAACGAATCGCTGGACGAAATCTTCGAAGCGCTTAACAAGGACCGTCTGTTCTCGGTGCGCCGCGAAGCCGAGGTCTATTATCTGTCGCCACCCCTAAAATAACCATATCATGTAGTGTATAAAAACCAATGGAGAAACCTTTAATGAATCTTTTTCTAAACTTCAAATCTTTGTGTAATGAATAAACTTTTACCTTCCGTCAAAAGTTTAATCACGCTTGCCGCAGTCCTGTGCTTCATGTTTCAGGCTCAGGCGGCCCAGGCTCAGAAAGTGAGCCTGTCGGTCCGCAATGCGACGATCAAAGCGGCGATTGAACGCCTGCAAAAGGATTACGGCTACTCGTTCGTCATCAAGACGAAAAATGCCGATTTGAACAAGACGATCACCCTGAACGTCAAGGACGAGGAGATCGGCGCCGTGGTCGAGAAAATGTTCGTCGGACAGCGTGTCGCCAGCAGCGTCGAGGGCAAGATGATCGCCATCATGTCCGCTCCCGCGAAAGAGGACCCTGCGGCCCGCGCTTCGGCCAATGCGGTCGTGAAGGGTGTGGTCCGCGACAACGCCGGGGCTGCGATCACCGGTGCGACGGTGATCGTCGACGGTACGACGATCGGAACCACGACCGATCTCGACGGTTCGTTCTCCGTTCGGATCGGGGCGCGCACGAATGTCCGTCTGATCGTTTCTTACCTCGGTCTGAAAACCCGCGAAGTGCAGGTGGACGATCCGGCCCGCTTCTATGAAATCCGCCTCGAAAACGACGACATGGCTCTCGACGAGGTGGTCGTCGTCGGTTACGGTACGCAGCGCCGCAGCCTGGTCACCAACGCGATCAGTCAGTTCAAACCCAACGAGGAGAATATGCGCAGCGTGATGTCGCCCTCGGAACTGCTCCAAGGCCGCATCGCCGGCGTGTCGATTTCGACGAGTTCGGGTAACCTCGGTTCGGCCGAGAAGATGAGCATCCGCGGTTCCTCGTCGCTCAGCGCGAGCAACGAACCGCTCTATGTGATCGACGGCATTCCGCTGTCCAACAACTCCGCTTCGCTCTATTCGTTCGGCGAGAGCATGAGTTCGCTGGCGATGCTCAACCTGACCGACATCGAGTCGATCGAGGTGTTGAAGGATGCCGCGTCGGCCGCCATCTACGGTTCGCGCGCCACCAACGGCGTCGTGCTGATCACCACCAAGCAGGGCCGCGAGGGCAAGTCGGAGGTCAAGGTCAACTACGGATTCAGCATCACGCAGTTCGCCAATCCGGGACGCCGCGAGTATGTCGGTTCGAAGCAGTACGTCGAGGTGTTCAACGAGGGCATCGACAACTACAATTTCCAGAACGGGTTCACGGTCAACAGTTCGGGGTATGTCAGGCATATACAGAATCCCTACGGGAATCTGCCCGATACCGATTGGCTCGACCTGATCACCCGCCTCGGCCAGTCGCATTATTTCGACGTGTCGTTCTCGGGCGGCAACGCGAAGACCAAATACTATCTCTCGGGCAGCTACAATTATCAGGAAGGCGTCATCAAGACCAACGACATTTCGAAGGTCAACCTCAAATCGAATATCAGCCATGAAATGTTCAAATGGCTGAAAGTGGGTGCCAACGTCAGCGGCAACTACCTGCACAACAACCGTATTCCGGGCGCAGACCTCGGTTCGACGATCATCGGCCGCGCCGTGCAGCAGCGTCCCTTCGACCGTCCCTACAAACCCAACGGCGACTATTACACGGGCGGAACCGACGAACTGCTGCTGCACAATGCCGTGCAGATTCTCTCGGAGGAGGTTTCCTATACGGACAACTACCGTTTCATCGGTTCGTTCTGGGCCGAGGCGCAAATTGTCAAGGGGTTGAAGATCAGGGCTTCGTACAACAACGATTCGGCCTATACCTACGACTATGTCTATTACAACCAGAACCATCCCTACGCCGCCGACAACGGCCGTATTCTGGACCGCAACCGGTTCGTGATGACCAACACGGCGGACCTTTACGCCAACTACGACCGGAAGATCGGCGAGGATTTCGAGCTGGGCGCCATGGTGGGCCACTCGTTTCTGAAAACCAAGTCCCGCACGTCGTACATCGACGCGCAGAACTATCCCTCGCCGGCGTTCGATGTGGCGAGCGTCGCCGCGAACATCGTCGGTGCGAGCGCCGGATTGTCGGAGTATGCCATCGAGTCCTATTTCGCCCGTGTGAGCTTCGCCTACAAGGACCGCTATGTACTCAATGCGACGATCCGTACCGACGGCTCGTCGCGCTTCGCCCCCGATTGCCGCTGGGGATGGTTCCCGTCGGTTTCGGTGGGCTGGAACGTTTCGAACGAGTCGTTCTGGAATGCCGAGAAGACCGACCTGAAGATCCGTGCCAGCTATGGACGCACGGGTAATCAGGACGGAATCAGCAACTACGGCTGGCAGGCCCTCATTAGCGGCGGCGCCAATTACGGCGGTCAGAGCGGTATCGCCATCTCGTCGAGCGGCAACGACCGCCTGACGTGGGAGACCGCCGACCAGTATAACGCCGGATTTGACCTGAGTTTCCTGGGCGGCAAGATCAACATGATCGCCGACGTTTACCTGAAAAACACGAACAACCTGCTCTATTCGAAACCCGTGCATGCCACCACCGGCGAGACCTCGATCCTGAGCAACATCGGTTCGATGCGCAACAAGGGTATCGAGTTCACGATCAACACCCACTTCAACCTGGGCAAGGTGCAGTGGAACTCGTCACTCAACATCGCGCGTAATGTCAACAAGCTGACCGCGCTGCTCGAGGACGACATGCTGTCCATCGGTGCGAACCGTGCGCTGAAGATCGGCCGGACGGTCGGATCGTGGTACATTTTCCGCAAGGACGGCATTTATCAGTATGACGGCGAGGTTCCGCAGACGATCTACGACAAGGGCGTGCGCGCCGGCGACGTCAAATACTGGGACCGCAACGGCGACGGAAACATCACCGACGACGACCGTATCGTGACGGGCAATCCCAATCCCAAGTTCTCGGGCGGCTGGAACAACTCCTTCAAGTACAAGGGGCTGGAGCTGAGCGTGTTCTTTACGTACAGCTATGGCAACGACGTTTTCGCGTCGTGGATGGGGCACGCCAGCAAGCCGGGTTACACCCGGGCGCTGCTGAAAGAGTTCGCCGACAATCGCTGGACGGGTCCCGGGACGACGAACGAGTATCCGCGTGCCGTCTATTCGTACAGCGGATGGAATGCCAAAAACTCGACGGGGCTGCTCAAAGACGGTTCGTTCATCCGCCTGCGCTCGATGACGCTGGGCTACACGTTCCCGCAGCGGATGATTTCGAAGATTCACCTGAAAGGGCTTCGGCTCTATTTGCAGGGCGACAACCTCTTTCTCTGCTCGCGTTATCCCGGCTGGGACCCCGAGACGAGTGTGAACCTCGATCCGCGTTTTTACGGCGAGGACAACGACGGCGTGCCTCAGCCGCGCATCTTCAAACTGGGTGTTAACATCACTTTTTAAATCTCCGGAAACATGAAATCGCTGCATAAAACAATCATGCTCGCCCTGTTGCTCCTGACGGGAGCCTGCGGCAGTATGCTCGACATTGAACCGCATTCGGCGGTATCTCCGACAGTGGTCGGCCCCGACGATATCGATGCGCTGCGCATGGGTATGTACAACAAGGTGCAGGAGGGTCCCACCTACTATTCCTATATCGCTTTCGACCTTTTCGGCGGCGAGCTGATGACCAGCACCGGCCGGCCGATCGATCTGATAAACTCGCTCTCCAACGCGCTGCACACGTTCGTCAGCAGCCAGTGGAACGGTTATTACAAGGCGCTCCTGCAAGTGAACAACGTCATGTCGATTGCCGAAGGACTGGCCGACAGCCCTTTGAAAAACCGCGTGCTGGGCGAGTGCCGCTATTTCCGGGCTTACATCTATCTGTGCCTGGTAACCCGTTTCGGCGATGTGCCCGTGCTGCGTCAGAATACGCAGGCCAAGGTTTCGCGCGATCCGGCCGCGGACGCCTGGGCGTTGGTCGAGGAGGACCTCGATGCGGCCGCCGGCTACCTGAACGGACTGACCGCCGACAGCTATTATTATGTTTCTCCGCAGGCCGTCACGGCGCTCAAAGCCCGTGTGAAACTCTATCTGGGCAAGAAAGGGGAGGCGAAGGAGCTTGCCGAAAGTCTGATCGGAAATTCGCGTTTCGCGTTGGACAGCTTCGACAAGATATTCCGCGGCAAGGCCAACACGGAGGTGATCTTCGCTTTTTCGTGTCTGACCGAGGACGGTTCGTCGATCAAGATTTCCAACCAGTTCTACTCCTACAACCACCCCAACAAGGGCAGCTACAACTACCGTCCTGCGGGCGAGGTGATGACGATGTACGCCGACAACGACCTGCGCAAGGAGATATCGATCACCACGCTCGACAACCTGAATTTCATCAACAAGTACCCCAGCGGGCAGACCGGATCGGATCCCGTGGTCATTTCGCGTTTGGCCGAGATGTACCTGATAAGCGCCGAGGCGCAGGGGTTGAACGGCGGTCTCGACCGGCTCAACGAGCTGCGTGAGAAGCGCGGCCTCGGAAAGGTGAGCCCGGCCAACGAAGCCGAATTCCTGACGGCGGTGCTCGACGAGCGTCGTTTGGAGTTTCTGGCCGAAGGTTTCCGCTGGTACGACCTGGTGCGCACCGGAAGGGCTACACAGACGCTCGGCACGAAGGACTATCAATGCCTGATGCCGCTTCCGAGCCGGGAGCTGCTTTACAATCCGAATCTCAAACCGAATAACCCGGGTTATTAGCGGATTTGTCCAAAATGCTTAAAACCATGAAAACGATGAAAAACTATAAGTATATGATTGGGCTGCTGTTGTGCGCATGGCTGTTCGCGGCGTGCGACAACTCGAATGCCTTCGATGAATATGCCGCATACAGCACCAAGGCGCAGACTGCCTGGGGGCAGAGCATCGTCGAGGGGTCGAACGGTTATGTGGGCCACGTGAAGAGCGATTCGGCCTATACCCTGGCCGACGGCGTGGATGTGTTGGAGATGGCTTTTTTGGCCGACGACGGACTGGCCATACAGATGTTCCTGTTCAAAATCGAACTGAGCGACCGGATTACTCTGCGCACGACGCTTGCCGACGACAAGGACGCTGTGGGGACCGGTCAGACGATCATGAAACAGCTCGAAGCCATGCGGAAAAACGGCAGGAAGGTGCTGGGCGGAACCAATGCCGATTTTTTCAATACGACGACTTTCATTCCCTACGGTGTCTGCTGGCGCGACGGCGTGTGCGTGAAGAGTTCTTTTAGCCGTGAGGACTGCAATGTCTTCGTCATCTCGACGGATAACGAGGCTTTCTGTCTCACGACCGAAGAGTATGCACAGTTCAAAGCTGACGGGAAGATCCGCGAAGCGGTCTGCGGCCGCAGTACGCTGCTGCTTAGGAACGGCGTGCAGCTGGACCAGAGTTCCAGCACGATGCCTGCCGCGACGATGGAGCCGCGAACCGCAATCGGCGTGTCGCAGGACGGCAAGACGGTTTACCTGATGGTCGTGGACGGCCGCAACTTCTACTATTCGAACGGTGCGGATCTGTACGACCTGATGAATCTCATGTCTGCCTGCGGTGCGGGCGATGCCCTCAACCTCGACGGCGGAGGCTCTTCGACCTTCATTGCCAAAGACGCGGGATCGGGCGAACTGAAACTGCTGAACTGGCCGACCGACAAAGGCGGCGTCATGCGCGACGTGGCGACCGGATTGGCGATTGTTGAACAATAAACGACGGAACAGATGAAAACGATATTCCAATACCTGCTCCTGACGCTTGTGTGCGCGGGTTTCGGCGCTTGTCAGGATACCAGCGACGATACGGCCTTCACTCCGCAGACTCCCGTGCTGACGTTCGAAGAATCGGGGATCACGGCCGAGAAGGGCACGAAAGATTACGAACTTACGATCAATTCCAACCTGCCGTGGCGCATCGAATGCGATAAGGACTGGGTTTCGTTCGATCCTTTCTACGGACCGGGCGACGCCAAGATTACGGTGACGGTGTCGGCCAACCGCACGCTCGAAGAGCGTTCGGCGACGATTTCGGCCTATGTCATCAAGGGCGAGAACACCACGCTGCCCGTAAAGCAGGCCGCTGCAAGCGCTTCGGACCTTGCGACGAACTATTACGTCAAGGCCGACGGTGCGGCCGACAAGGACGGTCTTACGTGGGAGACTGCCACGACGCTGGCCAATGCGATCGACCTGGCGATGAACGGTGACGTTATCCACGTGGCCGCAGGTTCCTACGTGCCTTCGGTTCCGTTGACGGGTATGAAGACCGCGCTGGACAACACGTTCGAAATCCACAGCAACTTTGCGATGATCGGCGGCTACCCGGCCGATGCGACCACGGGTGCGGTGGCCGATCCCGAAGCGAACGAGACGATTCTGGACGGTAACAAGGCCGTATGCCATGTCGTAGCCGTCACGGCGGTTAAGACAACCGGTATGAAGGCCACGCTCGACGGTTTCACGATCAAGAACGGTTCGTCGCAGTTCGGAACGGTGGCGAGCACGGCGATCAACGGCGTGAAATTCTACCAGAGCTACGGCGCGGGCATTTTCATCGGCAATTCGCGGGTGGATGTGCTGAACTGCAAGATCGTCGACAATACGGACATCCGAATGGGCGCGATCCGCGTCGATGCGGGAGCCGAGGCGCTGTTCGACAACTGTCTGGTGGCGGACAACGCGACCAAGTCGACGGTCACGTACAACTGCGGCGGTTTGTGGGCCGACGGAACCGCGCTGCTGCGGATCAACAACTGTACGTTCAACAACAACAAGGCATCGGGCGTGGCTCCCTGTATCTACATCTTCGGCGATACGGGTGGCAAGACCAATGTGCTGATAAGCAACTCGACGATCTCGGGCAACAGCGTCAACCCCGAGCATGCGACCCGGAACGGCGGCGGCATCTACGTCCGCGAGAACGGCAACCTGGTGATCGTCAACTCGACGGTTTACGGCAACAACGCCGGCAAGGGCGCGGGTATCGCGGTCTACGGCAAAGCGGACAAGCCGAGCAAGGCGGTGATCGTCAGCTGTACGATTGCCGGGAATGCCACGGTGACGGCCGGAAGCGGAGCCGGATTGCAGCAGGCGGCTGTCGGAGGCGCCGTCGAGGTCTACAATACGCTGATTTCCGGAAACACGACGGACGGTGCGGCCGACGATGTCGCCTGGTTCAAGGGCGCAAGCTACAAGGTTGCCAACTCGATCATCGGCAATACGGTTTACAATGCCGAGGGAGGCGTTGTTGCCGGCGCTGCGTTCGATGCGGCCACGATGCTCAGTCCGCTGGGTGAAAACGGCGGTGCGACGAAGAGCTGCGTGCTGCTGGGCGATGCAAACCCGGCCCGTCAGTACGGAATGTCGCAGTCGGAGCTTCGGATTCTGGGCGAAAGCCTCGATCCGGCATTCGGCGAGGCGATCTCCTCGGTGGATCAGACCGGCGTCTCGCGCGAGGGCAGGACGGTCGTGGGAGCCGTTGTGAAATAGTGGATTTTTCGAAGCGTACCGGTGCGAACCGGTACGCTTTTTCTTATCTTTATGTGATGAAACATTACGGAATCGGACTGCTGTTCGCAGTCTTTTGTGCGATTTCGGCATTTGCCGGAGAGCCTGTGCCGCGGCTGAGGGTCGGTTCCTCGTCGGGGATTTTCGGTCCGGTCGGGAACTGGACCTACGAAACGTTCGCCGAGGCGAAGAAGGCAGGAATCGACGCTGTGGAAATCAGCGCGTCGAAGCTTTTCCTGGACAAGGAGATGACCGACGAGAGCCGGATCGAGGCCCGTTGCCGGCAGTTGAAGCGTGATCTGAAACGGGCCGGTATCGAAATCTGGTCGGTGCACATGCCTTTCGGAAAGGAGATCGACCTTTCGCAGACCGACGAGGCGATCCGGCGTAAAAGCGTCGAACTGCACCGGCGCCTGTTGCGTTTCTGCCGTATACTCTCACCGCGGATCGTGCTGTTCCACCCGAGCTGGTATCTCGGGCACGGAGAGCGCGACGAGCGGATCGCCTGCCTGGTGCGTTCGGCCGGGGAGCTGCTTCCGGACGTGAAGAGGATCGGCGCCGAAATGGTTGTCGAGAACATGCTGGGGCATGAACTGGTCAGGGACGAGAACTACGAACGTCCGCTGGGCCGGACCGTCGAAGAGGTGCTGCACATCATGTCGCTGCTGCCCCGGGAAGTGAATGCCGCCGTGGATACCAATCATATCGACAATCCCGAACTGCTGATCCGTGCGCTGGGGACCCGGGTGAAGACGATTCACGTCAGCGACGGCGACGGACGCAACGAGTGTCACGACCTCCCGTGGCAGGGCCGGGGCGACAACGACTGGGCCGCGGTGCTGAAAGCGTTGTACGAAGATGCCCGTTACCGGGGCGTCTTCATGTACGAGGTGAAGAAGGCGGAGTTTTCGGAACTGAAAGACTGCTACGACAAGATGTACGAACAGTACGTGCGGTCGGTGCGGTAGGAAACGCGCTGTTTTATGGAAAACGCGGTCCGATGAATTTCATCGGACCGCGTTTTTTAATTCCAGGGCCGTCGGCGTTTACCTGCGGACCACGATGCAGTTGGGCACGCCGCGCTCGCCTTCGTGGTCGAAACGGCGGTTGTCGTAGGGATGGTTGAGCACGCCTTCGCGGGCGGTCCAGAGCGTCGAGGAGCCTCCGCCGTCGAGGTTCAGTGCTTCGACAAGTCCCAGCTGCCGGGCGATATAGGCCGTTTCGGCAATGGTCGTACCTTCGCCCTGGCCTTTGAACCGCCCGTCGATTACGGCCATCACGACCGTTCCGTCGGCGCGTTTGCCGATCAGCGTGCGGGGATGGCGGCGGGCGTAGAAGCTGCTGCCGGAGGTGTATTCGACCGTTTTGCCCTTCTCGATGAGCACCGGGCCTGCGGCCAGCGCCGAACGGTAACGCCGCGCCACATCGGGATAGTCGGTCGTGTCGCAGCGGAAAATCTCCATCCGGCGGCCTTTACGGTCCTTGAAAGCTATCACGCCGTTGGTGCGGAATGTTTCTTCGGGGGTGGTGCGTCCCACGATTTTTTTGTCGAGCAGTACGAATGTCACGGGCTCGAAGGTCTTCACGTTGAAATAACTGCCGTTGGCGGCGATGTCGGCTCCGGCGGCTTTGCCCAGATTGCTCGTGGCGTCGGCCCGGCGGTCGAGATGGATGATTTCGGTTGTGAATTTGCGGCCGGGATAGGTGGCGACGGAGATGCTTTGGCGCGAGCCGAACAGGTCGATCTGTGCGTAACGGCATTGGGCGCCGTCACCCAGATCGGTCGTGTGCCATTCGGCGGTGGCGAATGCGATGGAGTCTCGGGGTGTCTGGGCCGCGGCGTCGAGCGAACAAAGGAGCAGCAGGGCTCCGAGTACAGTTTTGGTCATAGTTCGTATAAACGTGTTAGTACACACAAATTTACGCATTTGGCACGGATTTAGCAAGTGTTCGCCAGGCTATTTTCGCAAAAAAACGACTGTCGTTTTGCTGTTGCAACGAAAGCGCCTCCGAAAACATTCGGAAGCGCTTTCGTTATGCAATCGGCCGCGGTTATTCGGCCTTGGTGTAGACCGTGCCGGTGCCTTCGATCGTCAGGGTGTATTTGCCCTCGGCGTCCTTGGCGATCACGCCCGTTTCGGTGAAATCGATGGTCTGGCCGTTGCCGACGCTCTCTCCTTTGAGCAGGATTTTGTCGGCCTCGCCCTGGAGTTCCCACGACGAATAGACCAGCGTGGCCATGTTGATCGACCGTGCTGCGCCTTCGACCAGGATTTCGACGCCCATCACACCTTCGGGGTTGATCGGGTCGGGCATCGTCCACTGGCCTACGGCTTCGGCGTAGGTGGGGTCGGCGGCGATCTTCGTGGCGGCGGCGCCGTCCTCCAGTTTGCCCGTGTAGTCCACGACGACCGGGGCGCCCAGCAGCAGCCCCTCGGCCTCGCTCTTGTCGGCGTCCATCGTCGAGAAAGTGTAGGTCTCGTCGGCGGTCAGCGCTTTGACGGTGACGGTGTTCATCGATGCGTCGGCGATAATGCCCTCGAAGGTCTTCGGGGTGTTGTCGGCGCAGGCTGCCAGCCCGCAGAGGGCCACGGCAGTCGTCAGGAGTTTGATGCTTTTCATTTGCTTGTATTGTTAACGGTTTTTGATGTATTCGTCGATCGCCCGGGCCGCCGTGCGTCCGGCGCCCATGGCCAGGATTACCGTTGCGGCGCCCGTTACGGCGTCGCCCCCGGCGAAGACGCCCTTGCGGGTGGTGGCTCCGTGCTCGTCGGCCGTGATGCAGCCCCGGCGGTTGGTTTCGAGCCCTTCGGTCGTGGCCGCCAGCAGCGGGTTGGGCGAGGTGCCCAGCGCCATGATGACCACGTCGCAGTCGATTTCGAACTCCGAACCCTCCTTCACCACCGGTGACCGGCGGCCGCTCTCGTCGGGTTCGCCCAGCTCCATCTCCACGCACCGCAGGCCCGTCACCCAGCCTTTTTCATCGCCGAGGACTTCGGTGGGGTTGGTCAGCATGCGGAAGCGGATGCCCTCTTCCTTGGCGTGGTGGACCTCCTCAACGCGCGCCGGGAGCTCCTTTTCCGAACGGCGGTAGACGATCGTCGCCTCCGCGCCCAGCCGCCTGGCCGTGCGTACGGCGTCCATCGCCACGTTGCCGCCGCCCACGACCACCACGCGCTGTCCGACGTAGATCGGGGTGTCGTACTCCTTGTCGTAGGCGTGCATCAGGTTGGCCCGCGTGAGGAATTCGTTGGCTGAGACCACGCCGTTGAGGTTCTCGCCCGGGATGCCCATGAAGCGGGGCAGTCCGGCTCCCGAGCCGATGAAAACGGCGTCGTAACCCTCCTCGTCCAGCAGCGAGTCGATCGTCACGGTGCGGCCCACGATCACGTCGGTCTCGATCTCCACGCCCAGCCGCTCGACCTGGGCGATTTCGCGCGCCACGATGCGCTCTTTCGGGAGACGGAACTCGGGAATGCCGTAGACCAGCACGCCGCCCGCTTCGTGCAGCGCCTCGAAAATCTTCACGTCATAACCCATGCGCGCCAGGTCGCTGGCGCAGGCCAGTCCGGCCGGGCCGCTGCCGATGACGGCGACTTTGCGGCCGCTGCGCACGGCGGCGGGCTGTACGGGGGCGCCGTGTTCGAGTTTCCAGTCGCCGACGAAGCGTTCGAGCTTGCCCACGGCCACCGGTTCGCCCTTGATGCCGAGGATGCACGCCCCTTCGCACTGGCTCTCCTGCGGGCAGACGCGGCCGCAGATCGAGGGCAGCGAACTGTCCTCGGAGATGATGTCGGCGGCCTCCTGCAGCCGTCCTTCGTGCACGGCGGCGATGAAGTCGGGAATGCGGATTCCCACCGGGCACGCCCCGACACAGCGGGGATTCTTGCAGCGCAGGCAGCGCGAGGCTTCGAGCGCGGCCTCTTCGGGGTTGTAGCCGTAGCAGACCTCCTCGAAGTTGGTCGCACGGATGGCCGGGTCCTGTTCGCGCACCGGCACGCGGGGTATCTTGTTTGCCATGGTTTACTTGTCTAATCCGATCCTACATTCGTGTCCCGCCTTGCGCTCGGCCTCGATGGCCGCGGCGCGCTGCTCTTGGGTGCGGTACATACCCTGACGGCGCATCGCCTCGTCGAAATCGACCTCGTGGGCGTCGAACTCCGGGCCGTCGACGCACGTGAAGCGCGTCCGTCCGCCGACCGTCACGCGGCAGGCGCCGCACATGCCCGTACCGTCGACCATCAGCGCGTTGAGCGACACGGTGGTCTTCAGACTGTATTTCTTCGTGGTGAGGGCCACGAACTTCATCATGATCATCGGTCCGATGGCCACGCATTCGTCGTAGTGCCGGCCCTGTTTTTCGACGAGTTCCTCGATGACTTGCGTCACCAGTCCTTTGAAGCCCTCCGAACCGTCGTCGGTGGCGATGTAGAGGTTCTCGGCGACGGCCCGCATGGCGTCGGTATAGATCAGCATGTCGCGCGTCTTCGCGCCGATGATGACGTCGGCGCAGACCCCGTGTTCCCGGAGCCATTTGACCTGCGGATAGACCGGGGCCGTGCCCACTCCGCCCGCTACGAAGAGGTAGTGCCGTTTGCGAAGTTCCTCGACGGGGATTTTGACGAACTCCGAGGGGTGGCCCAGCGGCCCTGCGAAGTCGGCGAGGGCGTCGCCCTGTTCGAGTGCGCATATCTTGCGCGTCGAGGCGCCGATGGCCTGCGTGACGATCGTCACGCTGCCCTCCGCGGCGTCGAAATCGGAGATCGTGAGCGGAATGCGCTCGCCGTGTTCGTCGACGCGCACGATGACGAATTGTCCGGGCTGTGCCGAACGCGCTACGCGCGGTGCGAGGACCTTCATCAGCCAGATGCCTTCCGCGAGGCTTCGTTTTTCAAGAATGGGGTACATTATGTCGTATTAAGTGTTTGTGTGTCACTCTTCGATGATCGCCGTGATCCGCAGGCGCCGCATCGGACGCACGGGGTCGTTGGTCACCACCATGAGGTGCTCCGTCAGCACGCCGAAATCCTGCGTCGCGGGGTCGAGGAGCACTTCGGCCCGGAACGAATCCCCCGGGGCTACCGTCCGGCCCGGCGCGAGCGTCGTGGCGATGTGTCCTTCACCCTCCACGGCCCGGACGATCAGCGGTGCGTCGCCCGTGTTCGAAAGCGTGAACGACAGCTTCCGCCGCGGGCCCGTGTGCTTCACCGGGCCAAATTTAAGGATATTTTCCGAGAATTCGGCCCTCGGGCTCTTTTGTGTCGCATCGGCAGGCCGCGCGTCGACGCCGATGCCGTGCGCTACGATCGTCGTGCCGTTGCTGCGGCCGTCGACGGCGACCTCCAGCGCATCGCGCAGGGTGCCGTAGCGGGGAGTGCCGGCCGGGATGAGGTAGGAGAGGTTGATCTCGCCCCGCTGGCCCGGTGCGATCCGCTGCGGAGCGTCTACCTGAAGCAGGCCGCTCTCGTCCTGCGGGCGCAGCGAGAGCCGGACCGTGCGGTCCGAGGCGTTGGCATAGCCGATCGATCCCTGCACCTGCCGGCCCTGATATATATAGGAGAAGGCGCTGAGGGTCGTGGACAGCCGCAGGCCCCCGCCGGCGTCGACCGGGTAAAGTTCTTCGAGGCTCTTTTCGCGCGGCGTGACATTGCCCTGTACGGTGATCGAGGCGACTTTCTTCCGCTCGTTGGAGTAGACCCACAACTCCTTGGTGAAGGTGCCGGGGCGGTTCATGGGATCATACGTGACGGTGATCTGCGTCTTGCCGCCCGGGGTGACGGGCTGGCGCGAGAATTCGGGCACCGTGCAGCCGCAGGAGGTCACCACGTCGAGGATCACCAGCGGCTTGTCGCCGCGGTTGACGCCCGTGAAGGTGTGGCTGACGCGGCCGTCGCTCTCGCGGATGGTGCCGAAATCCCAGGTGTCGGGTTCGAAAACCAGACGGGCCTGTGCGGAGGCGGAAAAAGCGGCGAACGCCGCGATAATGAGGAGTATGATTCGTTTTGCTGACATCGGTTCAGTTGTTGTGGGACATGCAAAGATACTTTTTTTGCGAAAATTTCGTGCAATAATTTTGCAGGAATGAATTTTTGACCTATATTTGCACTCCGAAACGATGGAACAACTCGTTTCAACTGCCTGAATAGCTCAGTTGGTTAGAGCACATGACTGTTAATCATGGGGTCCTAGGTTCAAGTCCTTGTTCAGGCGCAGATGCGCGAGGGTTGCGTAAAGGTTCTTTCAAGAAAACGCCTGCAAGGGGTTGTCCGTAAAAGGATGGTCCGGAATGGGTAATCGGAAGGTTGCCTTTGCAGTCCCAAGCCATTTTTAGGGGAGCTTAGCTCAGTTGGTTCAGAGCGTCTGCCTTACAAGCAGAGGGTCGGGGGTTCGAATCCCTCAGCTCCCACAACTGAAAATCAACGACTTGCAGCAATGTAGGTCGTTTTTCTTTTATGTGCCTCCGTGGTCGGTTTACACGTTTTTTGCCTGTTTGTGTTAACCAATGTGTCAACCAAAATGACGCATGAAAGCAAACATCGAGGTCATTTGTTACAAGTACAAACCTCTCAAAGACGGAACGCTTCCTTTAATGCTCCGAGTTACGAAAGACCGCAAACGCAAATACGTTTCGCTGGGCCTTTCCCTGCACGAAAAGTTTTGGGATTTCGAGAAAGGCAAGCCCAAACGAAATTGTCCCAATAAGGAGCAAATCGAACGGCTGATAGCCGCAAAAACAGCGGAATACAACGATTTGATTGTCGAAATGACCTCCCAGCAACGTGAATACACGGTGGAAACGCTCGTGTCCCATTTTCATAACCAAGTCCGTTGCGCTACGGTGGTCGAATTGTACGATAAACTGATTGACGACATGAAACGCGGTGGTAAACTCGGCAATGCAGGCGTTTACAAATACTCCCGTACATCGTTGCTGAAATTCACGGGGCAGCGGTTGCAAATCCCGTTCAGCGACATTGACGCCGTGTGGTTGCGTCGTTACGAGAATTGGTTACGGACGAGCGGTTGCGGTGATACGACCATTAGCCAACTCTTTCGAACGTTGCGTAGCGTGTTCAACAAGGCGGTAGAATTGCAGTTGGTGAAACGGGATTATTACCCGTTCGATGCCTATAAAGTCAGCAAATTCGATACGCGGACGAAGAAACGGGCCATTACGAAAGAGGACGTGCGCAAGGTTATTGCACTCGACTTATCACAAGGCTATCCCTCCGAACGATTGGCACGGGATATTTTCGTGTTCAGCTATTTCGGAGCAGGGATTAACTTTGCAGACATCGCCCTGCTGAAATACGGAAATGTACGGGACGGACGGGTGCAATACGTTCGGAAGAAAACGGGCAAGCCTATCAATTTTTTGCTGACGGAAGAAATGCGGAATATCATTGCCAAATACCAGCAACAAGGACAGACGGATGAAGATTATATTTTTCCGATACTCGACCGTCGTGTGCATAGAACGGAGCAGCAGAGATATGACCGAACGCATAAGGTGCTGACGAACACGAATCGCTGGTTGCGTAAAATCGGGCAGCGGGTTGGCATCGAACATCTGACTACCTATGTAGCGAGGCACACGTTTGCAACCGTGTTGAAAAGGTCGGGAGTTAGCGTGGCATTGATTTCCGAATCGCTCGGCCATTCCGATTTATCAACCACCCAAATCTATTTGGATAGTTTCGAGAACAGCCAAATAGACGCGGCAATGCAACATCTATTGTAAAGGTAAAAGAGGTCGGGAGCCTATTGACTCCTGACCTCTACAAACCTTATAAGTGCAAAGTAATTCTTAACCGAGATACTGTGTCAGCATATCCATAAT
>NZ_FNRI01000019.1 GCF_900107675.1 Alistipes timonensis JC136 | reverse complement strand
CGATAAATGAAGAACAGTTTTAATCACGAAAAATAGATTCATCAACCAAGTAAGATGAATACTTTTTTTAGCGATATTTTTTAACACGCAAAAATGCGTTAATAAAAAAACAGGCAAAAAAAGTTTTTCATCACACGAGTTGTGAGAAAAAAATTATCGCAAAAAATCGTGCATCGTTTTTTCGATGAAAAGTTTTTCAGCACAAATAAATTGTTCTCACTCTTACATGATGTGTCATTAAAAGTGGCTGTTTTTAGTGAATGCACTTTTTAATGATTCCATATTTTCTGATTCTGAAACTATCTTATTAAAGGGAATATTCATTTCGCACTCAAAAAATGTGGTAACACAACGCAAAGTAAAGGCAGACGAATCTGCCCTTATAAGAATTGCTCAATTTGTAGTGTGGGATTCTTTGCTGAATTGCTTTACAAAGATACAACATATCTGTCCAAAAGTCAAGTAATTTGGCAATTATTTTACATAATATTATAGGGTTTATTATAACTTATTGATTTAGAGAGAACCATCTGTTCACTATCTATTATGGCTTATGCTCCAGTACCTTTGCCCTGCCGTAAGGGTGTTCCTTACGGTCTGCAATCTTTGGGCGGGGATTGCAGTCATTATCAGCCCCTCTGCATAAAGGACAGAGTATGTAAAAGCCATGAAAAAGATGGTTATTTCAATGGATGACGCACAGCGTCAGTTTGCATTTGTCAAAGGCAATCGGCCTGTAAACGTCAGAACCGTGAAACAGAAAGAGAAATCCATGAAAGCCTATGGACAGCTAACCCCTATCACGGTAACCGATGGAGAAAAGGTGATTCAGATGGGCGGTCGTCTGATGGATTTGAAAGGGAGGGAAATCCCCAACGAGGATGCAGGAAAGTATTACGCCGTATTGGACGGTCAGCACCGATTGGTGGCTTATCAGAATTTGCAGTTGGATTTGAATGACCTTGTAATTTGCGAACCCCTCAATGCTGAATTATCCATTACAGAGGTCATAGCGCAAATGAACATCTGCACCACCGTTTGGAAAAAATCGGATTACATGGCCGCACCTGCCATGATGCTCAAAGAAGCCAACGAGGTATTCGATTTCGCCATGTTCCTGCACGGCAAGGCTTGTCCCCTCTCCACAATTTCGTTATGGTGCTTCGGCAAGAAAACCCTGCAAGCGAAAGACTTGGTGGAGTGTCTGAACACGAAGAAACTGCCTGAAATCTTTGAGGACAAAACATGGTTTCGTTCCAGCATAAGGTGGTTCAAGGCCGCACAAGGGAAATTTAAGGATAAATTCCTTATGAACAGGTATTTAATCGACTTTATCATCAAGCAATGGAAACCCGATGAAGATTTCGAGGTGTTCACAGCGGAAATGGAACGGAAGATAAACGACCTCACGCGCGACCAAGCAGACCAGATTATGAATCCTCACAAAACAGAAGGTATGGCACGGGAGCAGTTGATTATGGATATGCTGACACAGTATCTCGGTTAAGAATTACTTTGCACTTATAAGGTTTGTAGAGGTCAGGAGTCAATAGGCTCCCGACCTCTTTT
>NZ_FNRI01000005.1 GCF_900107675.1 Alistipes timonensis JC136 | reverse complement strand
CGTGGCGGATTTCGAGGGGGCCGCCGTGGCGGCGAAGAGGGCGAGAAACAGTAGTCTTTTCATTTTTTGCGTTTTAAGGTGCGTTATTCGATACCCCGGAAGACGAAGTCGGCATAGCGGTAGCCCTCGCGGTCGTACAGCCCGCGCAGGGTTCCGAGCCGGCGCACGAAATCGTCGTAGTCGCGCCTTTCCGTCGCCCACGCCACCTCCGACATGGCAGCCAGACGCGGCAGCAGCATATATTCGGCGTGGTCCATCGTGGCGATGTACTCGGTCCACAGATTGGCCTGGATGCCGAGGATATTGCGGCTTTGCGTCTCGTCGAGCCGGTCGAAGGGATCGTAGCCGTAGAGTTTGCGGATCGGGACGTTGCGGCCGATCGAGAGCGGTTCGCCGTTCTTCTCCGGGTCGGAGGTCTGGTAATAGTCGAGGTAGAAATAGAACCGCGGGGACATGATGGCCCGGTTGCCGAGCTTCGCGGCCTCGATGCCGCCTTCCGCGCCGCGCCACGACATGACGATCGTCGAGGGCGTGACGCCGCCTTCGAGCAGTTCGTCCCAGC
This sequence comes from Alistipes timonensis JC136, assembly GCF_900107675.1. GTDB lineage: Bacteria > Bacteroidota > Bacteroidia > Bacteroidales > Rikenellaceae > Alistipes > Alistipes timonensis. The sequence goes on along the minus strand of NZ_FNRI01000005.1, from coordinate 370,028 downwards.
CGATCATTTCGCGGCCGTGGGCGTGGAGCCACTTCTCGATGCGGCACACGAAATAGCTTTGAAGGGCGTTCTCGTCCTTCAGCCCCTCCCGGCGCATGCGACGCTGGCAGTCGGGACACGCTTTCCACCGCATTTTGGGACATTCGTCGCCGCCGACGTGGATGTATTTCGACGGAAAGAGTCCGAGCACCTCCGTAAGCACGTTTTCGAGAAATTCGAAGGTCGTTTCGCGGCCTGCGCAGAGCACGTCGCTGCTGTAATACCATGTCGTGCGCACCTCGTAGGGACCTTTCGTGCACCCCAGCCACGGATACGACGCCAGGGCCGCCATCGAATGTCCGGGAAGCTCGATCTCGGGAATGACGTCGATGCAGCGCTCGGCGGCATAGGCCACCACCTCACGGATCTCGTCCTGCGTATAGTAGCCGCCGTGGGGCGTGCCGTCGTATTCCTTCGAGGTCTTGTAATGGCCGATCAGCGTTTCCCGGCGCTGCGACCCGATGCGTGTCAGTTCGGGATAGCGTTTGATCTCGATGCGCCATCCCTGGTCGTCGGTCAGGTGCCAGTGGAAGGTGTTGAGCTTGTGCAGCGCCAGGATGTCGATGAACCGTTTGACATCCTCCACGGGGTAGAAATAGCGCGCCACGTCGAACATCGCCCCGCGGTAGCCGAAATGGGGTTCGTCGCGGATCTCCACGATGGGAACCCGGTCGCCGTCGATGAGCTGGCGCAAGGTCTGCACGCCGTAAAGCACCGCCCGGGGCGATCCGCCGCAGATCGACACGCCTTTCTTCGTTGCGCTCAGCGTGTACTCCTCGCCGGCGAGCGTGCCGTCCAGCTGGAGGTCGATGCCTTTGTGTACGGGTTTGTCCTCTACGACGGGTTTCCGCACACCCTCTTCGGTCAGGTAACCGGCGCACAGCGCAGCGACGGATTGCAGCGAGGGGGCGTCGTAACCGATCCGGCAGCTGCGGTCGAGGCGGAACGCGCCGTCGCCCTGCTCCACCGACAAGGGCCGGGGTATGACGTCGATTTCGGGTTGCGGGACCTCGGCGCACGCGGCGGAGAGGAGTGCGGCGGCAAGGATCAGTGTTTTTCGCATAAGTTCGGGATTTTGGCGTCAGCGGCCGGAACGGATTGCCCGGTCCCGGCCGCTGCGCGGTTATTTCTTGCGGTTATTTCTTGTTGTAACGGATGGCGAAATAGTTCATGCACGACGGCGAGTCGATCGGCTGTGCGGCGTACTCGTCGAGGCTTCCGCCGAGGTTCCGGGCCGCCTGCAGACGGATGTAGACATTCTTCTTGCCGAGCATTTCGAGCGGCAGCTTCACGTCGACGGGTTTCCAGCCCGCATACTGCCAGTAGCGTGTCGCGGGGGTCCAGCGCGCCATGTCGGGCACGGTGTAGGAGGCGATGTAGGTCCAGTCGCCGTCGGCGTTCATGTCGCCCGTCTCGGACCATGCCACGTCGAAATAGCGGGGCGAACCGTATTTGCCGCTGTCGTAACGGTCGTTCAGGACGCTCACCTGCATCGACAGCACGTCGGTCGAGATTCCTTCGGTCGAGAAGTTCACGATCCACGCATGCCCGCGGTCGTTGGCCTTGTCCCACCAGTACCAGTCGACCCATGCCGGGCCTTCGGCGCTGTTCTTGCGCGGAACCTTGCCCTTGCCGGCGCCCGACGTGTCGCCCGACGTGTTGCTGTTCACGTCGGGATTGTCGCGCCACCAGTCGGTTCCGTCTTCGAGGATGATGCCCATGCCGTTGACGTTGCCGGTGTTCGACCCGAAAATGAACGAGGACTTGTTGCCCACGGGGCCGAGGTAGCTGAAATCCTCGTTGGCGAGAATCTTGATCGCGCCGGTGCCGTCCTTGTAGCTGTGCGTCAGGTAGCCGTTCGTGCCGTAGGTGGGGTAGACCTTGTTGTTGTCGTATTGCAGGAAACGGTATTCGGTCAGCAGCGCCGAGAAACTGTCCTCGAAATCTTCGGCCAGTCCGTCGAAATCCGATTTCGAGACGTGGCGCAGCTGGTAGCGGCCGATATACCCGTACGATTCGTCGTCGCCGCTCGCGTTGTCCTCCCACTCGAAGCGCGGGAACAGCTCGTGGACGACGATGCCCGAAAGTTTGCCCGAACCGTAGGGCAGGCGGCTGCCGTCGCGGCGGTAGAGGCACGTCGTGTTGGTGTAGAGGTAGATGTGCTCGCCCTCGATGTCGCGCACGAGCGATGCGCACTTCTCCGTGCGGTTGGCGCCCGTGGCGTTGGCGTAGCCCTCGTTGATCGGCGTCAGCGGGCCCTTGCGGATCGGCAGTTCGCAGTCGGTGAGCGTGACGTAGGTGTAGATGTCGTCGTCGGTCAGCTGGCCGATGCGCTTCTCCTTGCGCGGAATGTCCGCCGCCGTGCCCAGCTCCGAGCTGATGATCATGGCCGACTTCACGCCTTTGAGGGCGAAACGGTCGGGATCGGTGTCGTGCACGAGCCGCACGCCTTTGAGCGAGAGCTGGATGCGGCTGTAACGCATGAAGATGTTGTCGTCGGCCGTTTCGGTCTCGATCAGGAAGCCCAGGCTGCCGTCGATGCTCTCGACGTAGGCGGTCTTCTTGCATACCTCGTAGTTGATCGTCGATTCGGTGGTCATGAGGTTGGCCCCCATGTTGCCGCCCGCGGCGTCGCTGACCACCCATGCTGAAATGTAATAGTCGTTTTCGACGGTTACGACCTGCCCGGGACCGCACAGGGCGCGAATCTCCGCGAAAGTTTTCTCGGTTCCGAAATCGTCGCGGGCGTTGGCCTGCACGATGTAGAGCTTGGCCGCCGTGACTTTGTTCCAGCCGTTGGTGAACGAGAGGGTTATCTCCGCCGAACGCATGTTTTCCGGATCGGGGTTGGCCTGCGTGGCGAAGAGCAATTTGCCCGAAGCGTCGTCGATGCGGACATCGGAGAGCCAGTTGGCGGCCTCTTCGTCTGGATAGACTATCTTCGTTGAGAGGCGGTCCGAACCGATGTTGGTGTCGAGCGGAACCGAAACGGACCCTTCGGCGGCGCTGCCCTTCACCGAGATATTCGGCGCGGGAAACACCAGCCGCTCCTCGATCAGCCCCTCCTGACGGATGTAGACCGTGTCGCGGCGGCGTCCGCTGTCGTCCTGCAACAGCAGGCGCGCCACGCGGGAGAAGGAGTCGTTGGCTTCGTAGGTGACGCTGAACGAGCCGTCGCCCGGAATCTGGTCGGCGTGGGCCTCGGCCCAGGGGGTTGCTTCGAGAAACGAGACGTTGCAGCCGCGGTTGCTGTAGACCTCGACCTCGACCGTTCCGCTCTGCGCCGGCACGATGTATTCGCCTTTGACGGCCCCGAGTTCGATGACGGGGACTTCGTCCGGATCATCGGTGCAGGCTGCCGCACAGCCCGCGAGGAGCGTCAGCAGCAGCAGTTTCCAACTGTTTATCGTTTTCATGGTGTGTTTGTTTTGAAGGGGTTTGTCAATCCAGCAGGCGGACCTCGATGTCGTCGACGAAAAAGAGGGTCTTCGTCGCATTCGTGTTCTGCTGTTTCATGAAATTGAAGGCACTGATCTTGGTAAATCCGCTGACAACCAACCGTATCTCGGACCAGCCGGAACTCCCGATTTTGGAAATCGGAATATAGGCGAACTGTTTGTTGGTGACGGGGACCGATTCGCCGTTGACGTAGACCTCTTCGCAGATTTCCCCGTTGTTTTTGCCGGTCGGCCCGTCTCCCAGCCAGCAGCCGAGATTGTCGGCCTGGTCGGCGCCGGGCGCGCAGCAGGCGCGGAACGTGATCTCGACTTTATGGGCGTTGCCGTCGGTAATGTTTTTCATCGTCGGCGTGTGGATTTTGCCGCGGCCCAATGTGGGCGAACTGATGCGCATACAGCCCTGAAACTCCGAACACCGGTACAGATAGGTCCAGTCGTAGAGATTCCGGTTGCGCAGGTAGCTTGCCGTAACATTGCCGCCCGACGCATTTGGGGCCGCATTCCAGACGTTGGTGTAATCCGCCGTGCCTGCCGCGTTTTCCATCACATAGAAGGGGGCCTCCTCGACGCCCGTCGCCGATTTGTCCGCGGTCGTTCCGGCCAGGCTGCCGCTGCTCTGCTGCGATTCGGTCTGCGAGGGGGAATAGCCCTTCGTGTTGCCCGCGTAGTTGCCGCCCCACACGCAGGCGTCGAAATACTCGGCGAAGACCAGGTCGGCATCGGGGGCGTAGGTGATCGCCGGGGTTTCGGTGACGACGTTGCGTTTGATCGTGCGCGGCGTCGGCGAATCGACGGTCATCGCCCGGTGCGAACGGTCGGTGATGCGGATTTTCAGCCCTGAGGCGTACTCGCGGGCGGGCAACACGATGTGGAAATCGGTTCCGCCTTCGCTCAGCGTCACGCCTTCGCCCGCACCGCCGCAGTTCATCACCAGGTGGTGGGAGCGTGCCGAACTCTTCGTGTCGGTCACGAGGATTTTGGCTCCTCCGTCGTCGGTTCCGAGCGTGGCGTAACCCGAGATCGGAGCGCCCGAACGGTCCTCGACGAGGATCGAATTGATCGTCGCCGAGCCTTTCAGCGTCAGTTTCAGCACGCCGCACATGTTGTGCAGCCGGATGTTCACATAGCCTTTCTCTTCGTCGATGCCCGCCGCCTCGCCGTACATCGGCATCGCGTTGCGGCCGAATGTGCCGGGACCGGCATGGAACTGCGCCAGCGGCAGTTTGAAATTGGCGGTCTCTTTCGTCTGCTGGAGGAAATTGCAGGCCGAGGGGAACACCGCTTCGTAGCGGTCGGCTACGGGGACTTCGGGCACGGCGGCCGTTCCGTCGTCGAGCAGGAAGACCTCGTAGGCCGTGCCGTTGATGTCGATCATGTCGCCCGGCTGGAACTTCACCCGCAGGGCGTCGTCCAGTCCGGCGCGCGTGCCGGCTCCGGCGTCGAGGCGCAGCGAAACGTATTTCACCGGAGCGGGTCCGGGCAGCCCGTCGGTCTCTTCGGGAGTTTCGGAACATCCCGCGAGCAGCAGGCTGCAGGCGATCAATAGATTCTGTATCTTTTTCATTTTCGCGTCTGTTTAGTCGGTTACCATTCGTTGTCGTCCTTTTCACCCTCCATCTGGTCGCCTTCCACGCCGCCGATGTCGCACTTCTCCTGGGTCAGGGTCACGTAGTCGGTGGTGATACCCCCTCCCTTGCCGTCGTCGTAACGCAGGGCGATGCGCGCCGAACGCGGCGCGGCGGGATTGGCCGGGATCTTCACGCTCAGCAGGCCCGCTTCGCGGTCGATACGGTAATTCGTCAGCCATCCGTCGGCTCCGGTCAGGTAGTCGCATACGAGCGATATTTCGCCGTAAATCTCCGGAATGTTGCACTCGAAGGCTTGTTCGAACGTCTCGCCGTAGGACGCCGCCGCATGCGTCTCTTCGGCAGGCGTCATCGTCAGGCGCAGCGCCTCGGAATTTTGCGAGACGGTGGCGCGGGTTTCGTAACGCGTGTCGCTGCCGTCGGTAACCCAGAGGGTTATCGTGGCGAAACGCAGGGCTCCGGTCGTGTTGTCCGCCACCGTGAAGCGCAGCGACGCGTCGTCGAGCGTCACGTCGCCGATCCATCCTTCGCCGCTCTCCTCGCCGTAGGAGATTTCGTGTTGCACGCGTTCCAGATCGGGACCGAGGTTGCTGGAAAGGGTCATCGTCACGGGACATCCCTCGCCCAGCAGCGCGACGCTTCCGGGTGTGACGGTCAGTGTCGGGTCGGTGATTCCCGCGGCCTGGGACATCACCACCTCGCAGGTGTGGCCGCCGGACTGAATGCGGATCGTCGCCTTGCGCGACAGGCCGCCGTTGGTGTCGTATTCGAAAACGAAGTCGCCGTTCTCGCGGCCCGAATTCCGGTCGATCCGCGCCCATGCGTCTCCGGACTCCGAATCCACGGAGAGCGACCACTCCCCGGTCGAGTAGACCATCACGCGGGTCATGCCCTCCGTCGCCGGCAGTGCGACCATATTCTGGTCCACGGCCAGCCGGATCGTCGGTTCGAACGGCTCGTTGCAGCCGCTCAGCGCTCCGCAGAGCGCCGCCAGCCATGCAATGCCTTTATAGCTGAATCTCATAATGTTCCGTTTTTTAGGTTAAAGTCCGTATTTCTCATACTCCTTGTTGTCGAGCGCATAGCCCGAATAGACCACCTGCGTATCGGGGATCGGGTAGTATTCGTGGCAGGGCAGGATGGCGTTGCGCACGGTTTCGTAGTCGGCCGATTCGAGGGTCTTGGTGTACCAGATGCCCCACCGCACGAGGTCGAACTTGCGCTGGAACTCGCCGATCAGTTCGCGGGCGCGCTCGTTCTGAATCTCTTCGAGCGTGCGCTCCCAGCTCTTGAAGGCCGAGAACTCGGGGATGCCCGCACGGCTCTTCACCTGATTGAGATAGTGCTTGGTCTGTTCGAGGTTCTCCTTCATGCACCAGCACTCGGCCATCATCAGCACGGCGTCGGCATAGCGGAACACCTTGTAATTGTTCGAGTCGTAGCTGTCGCGCATGCCGGGACACCAGAATTTGGGGCCCAGCCAGGGCCGTGTGGCGACGCTCTTGAACTCCTGTCCGCCGTACTCCCACGCGAGGTTCATCTCCACGCGGCGGTCGCCGCCCGTGCGGGTCTGCAAGCCGGCGCTGAAAACCAGGTTGGGCCGCATGCCGGGCCATACGTTGGCGTCGTCGCCCAGCTCCTCGATCTTCACGCCGTCGAAAACGTCGGACCCCGACTCGGCGGTGGTCTGGTTGGGCATGCAGATACAAGCGTAGTTCGAGGTGTAGATCAGCCCGCCGGAGGTGTAGGAGTGCTGGATTTCGAGGATCGACTCGGGGGTGTTCTTCATGCGGAACGGAACGTCCGAAAGCGGGTACTGGTCGAGCGTGCCGTAGATCGTTTCCAACTCGCCCAGCGCTTCGAGCGCCGTGTCCCACTGTTTGTTCCACATCGCCATCTTGGCGGCGAGCATCCACCCGACGGCCGCACCCATACGGTTGTCGGCGACCTCCGACGAACGCACCTGGTCGAGGTCGGGAACGACCTTCATCAGCTCTTCGATCAGGTAGCTGCGCGTTTCAACGGCCGACATGCGCGGCAGGCGGGCCGTCTGGTTGAGCAGTTCCTCGGTGTTGACGTCGACCGTGTAGAAGGGCACGTCGCCGAAGACCGACGTGAGCAGGTAGTAATACATCGCCCGCAGGATCACGCCCTCGGCCAGCAGCTTGCTGCGGTCGTCCTCGCTCACCGTGGCGTGGCGGATGCCTTCGATGGCGGCGTTGCAGTACATCACGGCCTTGTAGCACTGGGTCCACACCGTGGCCCCGTAGCCGGGCAGCGCGGGCGAGATTTCGAGACGCGAATCATATACCGTCGGCGAATTGTGGTACAGCAGGTCGGTGACCCCTTCGGTCATCACGCCGAAATTGAAATTATAGATCGTCTTGAGCGGAATGTAGCAGCTGTTCAGCCCGGCGATGCACTCCGACTTGTTGCGGTAGAAATTGCTCCGGTTGACGAAAAACTCGGGCGATTCCTGAAGCGAGCAGGCGCCTGCAAGCGCTGCCGCGACCGTCAGCAAAACTATTTTCATCGATTTCATAATCGTAGTCGTTTTTGATTAGTAGCGGATTTGAACGCTGAATATCACCGTGCGCGCCCGCGGATAGGCGCCCATGTCGACGCGCCGCAGGGTCGAGCTTTCGCTCGATGTCGAAACGTCGGGGTCGAAGCCGTTGTATTTCGACCACAGGTAGAGGTTCTCGCCGCTGACGCTCAGCGTGATGTCCCGCAGCCATTTCACCCGCTTGCGCAGGTCGAACGTGTAGCCCACCGAGACGTTTTTCAGACGCAGGTACGATGCGTCGTGCACCTGCAGGTCGCTCGGCACGTGCACCTGCACGGCGCCGGCGCGGGGCAGGTCGGAATCGGGGTTGCGCACCGGATGCCACGAATTGGCCATGTAGCGGTACTGGTTCGAGGAGTAGGTTCCGGCCATGTAAAGTTCCGAGTAGTTGTAGATCTTGCCGCCGAGCGAATAGGCGAAGTAGACGCCGACTTTCAACTGCCCGATGTTGAACGTATTTTGCAGGCCGCCGTAGATCGTGGGATCGGCGTTGCCCAGATAGACCAGGTCCTTCTGATCCAGCGAACCGTCGTTGTTGGTGTCGATGTAGCGCGGCAGTCCGGGGCTGAGCGAGGTCGTGGCCGAAACATAAGTGTTGGTCACCTTGTTGCGCTCGATCTCCTCCTGGTTGTGCCACACGCCGCCGTATTTGAAACCCCAGAGGGCGTTGAGCGGACGGCCCTTGACATAGCCGTACATCATGTACTGGCTGTTGCCGGGGCTGTTCATGGCGCTGACGAAATCCTCCGAACCGATGTCCTCGACCATCTGCTTGTTGTGCGAGAGGGTGAGCGACGTGGACCACGAGAACTTGGGTTTGACGATGTTGCGCGTCTCGACGGTCAGCTCCACGCCCTTGTTCGACGTGCGGCCGATGTTCTCGAAGTGGCTCGTGAAACCCGACTGCGAGGCTTTCTGGACCGAGAGCAGCAGGTCGCGGGTCTTCGAGATGTAGGCTTCGAAGGTGATGTTCAGGCGTTTCTTGAACAGCGAGGCGTCGATGGCGGCGTTGTAGAGGTCGGTGGTTTCCCACGTGAGGTTGTCGCTCGCCACGCGCACCGGATAGAACGCCGTCGATTGCGAGCCGCCCAGCAGGTAGCCGCCCGAGGTCGAGGTGTAGGCTTCGATCGAACGGTAGGGTTTGATGGCGTCGTTGCCCGTGCGTCCGGCGCTCACGCGCAGCGACAGCTCCTCGATCCAGCGCACGCGGCGCATGAAATATTCGTTCGAGATGTTCCACTTGACGGCCGCCGAGGGGAAGAAGCCCCACTTGTGGTTGGCTGCGAAGTTCGACGAACCGTCGTAGCGGCCGGTCAGCGTCAGGTAGTAGCGTTTCTTGTAGTTGTAGTTCACGCGGGCCAGCACCGACATCTTCGTGATGTAGTTGGTGTAGGAGGTGCTCGTGTAGTTCTCCTTGTCGTAGATGCCGTTCATGTTGTTCCACTTGTTGTCGTCGACGATCAGTCCCTTGGCGTTGAGGTCGAAGCCGTTGAGGCGCGATTTCGAACCCGTGAAACCGCCCATCACGTCGAAATAGTGTCCCGTCTTGGAGGTGCGGGCATAGGTCACGGTATTCTCGGTCGAGAGCGTGCGCGTGTCGTACTCGGCGCGGTAGCCCTCGCCGCCCTCGCCTTCGTTCTTGACGGGAAGCGTGCTCGGGTAGAAGCGGTAGTCGTGGCGCTGGTAGAGGTAGTAGGTGAACTTGCTGCTGATTTTCAGCCCCTCGACGGGTTTGATGTCCACATATAACGTGTTGGTCGAGGCGAAGCGTTCCAGCGTGTTTTCGTTCAGGTCGATCGTGTAGCGCGGGTTGTTGATCGTCTGTCCCGAACCGTAGAAGGGGTTGTAGGTATCCTCGGGACGCAGCACGGGAGCCAGATAGGTCGCGGCGTTCCACACCGACGAACCGCCGATATTGGCCTTGTTGTTGGCCTCGTCGCGGTAGGAGAGCGACGAGTTGACGCCCGACGTGAACCATTTGGCGAAGTCGTGCGACACGTTGACGCGGGCCGTCGTGCGCTGGAAGCCGCTGTCGTCGACGATGCCCTGAATGTCGCTGTAACCCAGCGATACGAAATAGCTGCTGGTCTTCGAACGGCCCGACACCGAGAGGTTGTAGTTCTGGTAGGGGGCCGTGCGGGTGATCTCGTCGATCCAGTTGGTGCCCTTGCCCAGCGAGTAGGGGTCGTTGTAGGTGTAATCCTGAACCGGACGGTTGCCCATCTGCCAGTTGAAATAGGTCACGTCGTTGCGGTAGAGGGCGAATTCCGTGGCGTTCATCACGTCGAGGTTGCGGGGGAGCTGCGAAAAGCCCATGTCGGCTTTGAGCGTGATCCACGGTTTGCTCACCGTGGGATTGCCCTTCTTCGTGGTGACGATGATGACGCCGTTCGAGCCGCGTGCGCCGTAGATGGCCGTCGACGAAGCGTCCTTGAGCACCGAGATCGACTCGATGTCGGCCGAATTGATGTCGCTCAGGTCTTGCACGGCGTCGATGATGCCGTCGACGACGATCAGCGGTTCGTTCGAGGCGGTGATCGAACGGGTTCCGCGGATGCGGATCGAGGTCGAGGCGGTCGGGTCGCCCGACGTGGACATGATGTCGGCGCCGGCCACGCGGCCCTGCAACGCCTGGTCGACCGACACGACCGGAATGTCCTTGATGTCGCCCATCTTGACGTTGGTCACCGAACCCGTGAGGTCGGTCTTCTTCACTTCGCTGTAACCGATCACGACCACCTCGTCGATGTCCTTGTTGTCGGCCGCCAGCGCGATGTCGATCTGCGAGCGGTTGCCGACGCGGATTTTCTGGGGCACATAGCCCAGGTAGGAGAAGTCGAGAACCGACTCGGCGGAGGGCACGGCGAGGGTCCAGGCGCCTTTGGCGTCGGTCGTGGTTCCCCGGGACGAGCCCGAGAGCACGACGGTGACGCCGGCGAGCGGGCTTCCGTTGTCGCTGTCGGTGACGACGCCCTTCACCACGCCCGCGGTTCGGGCTGCGGGTTTCAGCGCGACATCGACCTGCGTTCGTCCTTCGGCGGGGACTTTCCGGGTCTGGTAGCCTTCGCGGGAGAATTCGAGCACGGCCGCGGCGGAGGGAACCCGGATGGCATAGGCGCCCTTCGCGTCGGTCGTGGTTGACACTGCCGAGCCGGAGAGCGCTACGCTCACGCCGGCAAGCGGCCTGCCGCTGTCGCCGTCGGTGACGGTTCCCCGGACCTCGGAAGCCGGCTGGGCCGCGAGGGTGTGGAGGGTAACCGATACCAGTACGGTCAGCGTACCGATCATTTTGCAGAATTTTCTCATATTGTCAGATAGTGTTTTAGGGGTGCTTCGTTCAGCGCTCGATCCGCGTGACTACGCGGAAGTCGCGGTTGCGGATATGGTCCGTGCCGACGATTTCGATCTCGGCTCCGGGGTCCTTCGGGGTGTAGAGGTAAAGACGCACGGGTTTCTGTTTGAGCCAGGTGTAGCGTTCGTAGGGGATGATGCCCTCCTCGACCAGCGATCGGGCCAGCGGATCGTAACGCTGGACCAATTGTCCGCGTCCGTAGGTCTGCTCGCCGTTTTCGCGGCAGACGAACGTCCAGTTGGGGGCCACGCCCCAGAAGAAGACCAGCACCGACGGCGCGCCGCCCGCGGGGTCGAGCGCCGAGGAGCTGGCGATGCCCGTGTTCGAGGTGACGCCCTTGTTGTAGACGCGGTACTGCTGTTTGCTGTTGCCGTTGGCCCAGTCGATGAGCGAGCGGCTTTCGAGGCGGTCGCCCCGGAAGACATACTCGGTGAAGGCGGCGGGATAGCCGTTGCAGCAGATGCCCTGCCGGTACCACCAGTTGCCCGTGACGGCCGGATGGACGTATTCCACGATCCGGTCGTTGACGCGCGTCGTGCCTTCGGTGTGCCAGTCGCCCGTCATGATGGTCACGTCGTAATCCTGCAACAATACGAACAGTTCGTCCTTGTTTTTGAGGTTGTACCAGATATCGTCCCAGGCCCCGTTGTTGGCTGCGAGGGGCACGTGGCAGGCCACGACGAGCTGCCGGATTCCGGGATCGAGCGCCCGGAGGTCCTTGTAGAGCCATGCGAGCTGCTCCGGGGCGATGATCTTGTCGTACTTGTTGCGTCCGTGGTAGAGCATGTCGTCGAGCACGACGTAGTGAACCTTGCCGATGTTGAACGAGTAGTAGGTCGGTCCGAAATACTTGCGGTATTCGGCTTCGGCCTCGTAGTCGTTTTCGTATTTGTGGCAGTGGTCGTGGTTGCCGATGGCGTGGTACATCAGGAAGGGGGTGTCTTTGGCCAGATGCAGGTATTCGGCCATGCCCGTCTTGTTGCGGAACCAGTATTCCGAGTGTGTCATGTCGCCCAGGTTCAGCCCGTAGACCGGCGTATGCCGCATCAGGCTGTCGGCATATTCGACCAGCCGGGGCATGAAGTCGTCGCGGAACTGGATCGAGTCGACCGGGGCGATGACGTTGCCGCTGCCGGGCGGAATGTCGATCACGCGGCCCGAGACGTGTTCGTCGGCCACCACGAGCAGCGAATAGTCGTCGTTGGCGGCGCGTGTAAGGTGGAAATCGAACTGCTGGACTTCTTTTTTGCCGACCGTTTTGTCGAGGGCGCAGAAGAATTTGGGCAGGAATCCGGAATAGACCTCCGGGTCGTAGCCGCGCGGTGTGGAGATCATCACAAACTCCGAGCGCGACAGCTTGGTTTTGAGCCAATAGCGGCCTTCGGCGTCGGTTTTTACGACGTTGAAGCCGTCGGAGACGACGACTCCTTCGACGCCGCGTCCTTCGCATTCGACATAGCCTTTGACCGTGGCTCCCGGTTTGTCGGGGAGGGGCGGCAGTCCGGCGCTCCGGACCGGCGCAGCAAAGAGTGCGGCAGCAGCCAGCAAGAGCAGGAATTTTCTGTTTCTCATCATGTTAAAAGCAATATGGATTCGGATTATTCGATCTTCGTGTCGATCACGTGCAGCAGCGTTCCCTTATGGTTGGTTACCGTGATCCGGATGGCTGCCGCGGGGTCTGCGGGAGCGTATTGCAGCCAATGGTCGGCCGTACGGACCGTCGCGCACCACGAATACCGCTGCCATCCGATCAATCCCTGGTTGCAGAAATCGCGGTGAATGGGGTCGTAGCGCGCCACGCGGGTCAGCCGGCCCGAGGTCGGCACGCCGTTCTCGTAGCAGTCGAAGGTCCAGTCGGGGCGCATCTCCCAGAGATTGACCAGCACTGCGGGCGAGCCTCCGGCGGGGTCCGAGGCCGTTCCGGGAGCGACGGTCCCGGTGTTGGTCGTCACGCCCTTGTTGTAGACGCGGTAACGTTCCGCGGCGTATTCGTCGCCGATGGGTACGATACGGTGGCTCATGGAGGTTCCGTTGACGGTCCAGGCCGCGAAGGCCGCCGGGGTCCCGTCGATGCAGAGAAGTTTGTACCACCATGTGCCGCACGCCGCCGGGAGGATGTATTCGGCGGCCTTGTCGCCGATGCGGATCGAATGGGCGTGGTGCCAATGCCCGCTCATCACCGTCAGGTTGTAGTCGGCGAAAAGCGCGTAGAACTCGTCGAAATTTTCAAGGGCTTTTTTATAGGAGCCGTCCGTCTGCAAACCGTTGACGGTCGGGACGTGCATCGCCACGACCACGTCGCGTATGGCGGGGTCCGTCGCCGCAAGGTCCTTGCGGAGCCACTCCATCTGGCGGTCGTCGATCCGCGTCGAGTAGGCGTTCGAACCTTTGTAGACCATGTCGTCGAGTACGATGTAGTGGATGCGGCCCAGATTGAACGAATAGTAGGTGGGACCGAGCGCCGCCTTGTATTGGGCATCGGCCGTGTCGTCGGCGACCTTGTGGCAGTAGTCGTGGTTGCCGATGGCGTGGAAGATCGGGAAATCGGCGCCTTTCATCGCCTCGATGTATTGCGGGAAGGAATAGTTCTTCGAATACCAATATTCCGAATGGGTCATGTCGCCCAGGTTCAGCCCGTAGACGCGGTAGCCCGCGGCAGCCGAAGCGGCGTGGGCGGTGAGCGCGGGGATGAATCGTTCGCGGCACTGCTTGGCGTCGAGTTCGGCGACGACCGTTCCGCTGTCGTTCGGATAACCCGGTTTGCGTCCCGAGATGTGTACGTCGGCCATGACCAGCAGCAGGTGGCGGGTGTTGTCCACGGCGGTCAGGTCGAAATCGAAGCGCTGAGTGCCCGGTTCGGCGGGATCTATGGCCGCATAGAATGTCGGAAGGATGCCGTCGCGGGCGGTCTCGTAGCCCGAAGGTATGGAGATGCGCACGAAGTCGGCCGTGGCGAGGTCGCTCGTAAAGGAGTAATAGCCCTCGGCGTCGGTTTTCACGACGTTCGCGCCGTCGGAGACGACGACGCCGGCGATGCCCCGGCCGTCGCAGCGGACATATCCGCAGATATTTCCGTCCCCGGCGGGAGGGGGTACGGGACCTTCGGAAGACGAGTCGGACGAACAGCCTGCGAGGAGCGTCGATACGAGTGCCGCCGATAAAAAGCAATTCAGGAGTCGGGTCATAGGAGGTTTGGATTTGCGTGTTGCCGCCTGGCAACGGTTAGTTGGTTGGACAAATGTACCCATAAATAGATATGTCCCGCAGGAGGGCTGCGAAAATCAAACTCCGTGAAAATACAATTTACTGAACAGTAATTTGTTATTGATAAATCGGGCTTGTTTTATCAAACTGCGTAACGGCATTGTAACGCCGGAAAAGCGACCCGGAAGATGGTTTTGATTCCGAATTTTAGTATCTTGTCTGACCGAAACCCGCATTTTGCCATGAACCGAAGCCTCTGCTGTCTGCTGTTTGCCGCCGTAGTCCTCACGACGGGCTGCCGGGACGAACTCGATCACGAACTCGACAGGACGATCCACGAACTGAACGATGTCATCCGCAACGAAGCGGTCTATGTGGAACGCCGTCACCGCATCATCCGCAAATACCGGAACATTGCGGACACCACCCGCAGCAAACGGACCCGGACCTGGGCCTATACCACGCTGGCGGGGCATTACAGCCATTTCCAGCTCGACTCGTCGGCCTATTATTGCAGGATGGCCCGTGCGCTGGCCGAAGAGTTGGGCGACGAACGGCTGATTAACGATGCCAAGGTCCGCACGGCCATCGTGCTGATCGGCAATGTCGAACTCGCGGAGGCCAACCGCATTCTGCGGAGCGTCGATACGACGGACAGCCGGAAGGTGGACCTGACGCTCTACTACCGCACGCGGGCTACGGTGTTCCGCGAATCGAAACGCTTCAGCGTCTTTCCCGAGGTGCAGAGCCGCTACGACGATTCGCTCAAATACTACCTTCGGGCCTATCTCAACCGCGCTTCGGGACCGCGCATCGCCTATCAGAAAAAGAATTTCGAAGCCGAACTGCTGCGTCTCGAAGGACGCAACCGCGAGGCGCTGGAAAAGCTCGAAGGGCTGATCCGGGATGATATCGACAGCCTTGACATCTTCCAGAAAGGCAACATCACCTACCAGATCGCACGCAACTACACCGACATGGGCGACAACCGGCGGGGCATGCTGTGGGCGGCCCGGGCTTCGATCTACGAGCTTTCGGCCTCGACGCGCGCCCACATGTCGCTCTACCGGCTGGCGCAGATGCTCTACGAGACCGGAGAGATCCGGCTGGCGAACGCCTACATCAAACGCACGCTGAACGACCTGACGGTCAGCAATTACCGCCTGCGAATGGGGCAATATGCCGAATCGCTGGATATGATTACCCGGTCGTTCGACAAGTCGATGCGCAGCAAACTGCTGCTGACGCTCTTCACGGCCATATCGCTCTCGGTGCTGCTGATCGTCATTCTCTGGCAGGCGATCCACACCCTGCGGCGCAAGCGGGAGATCGAGCGTCTCAAGGACAGCTATCTCGAAATCAACCGCCAGCTGACCGACATCAACCATCGGCTCAACGCCACCAACAGTGCGCTGGTGCGGACCAACGACCAGCTCAACGACGCCAACAAGATCAAATCGGAGTACGTGAGCCAGTATATGCAGCTTTGCAGTTCCTACATCCAGCGTCTCGACACCTACCGCATGGGGATCATCAAACTGCTCAAAACCGAGAGCGCCGAGCAGACGCTCATCACGCTGCGCTCGCAGGAGTTGATCCAGACCGAGCACCGCAATTTCCTGCGGCTTTTCGACGAAACTTTCCTCGGGCTGTTCCCCGACTTTATCGAACAGGTGCGCGGCCTGCTTCTCGATCCGGAGCGTTTCATGCCCAAGCGGAGCCGCCAGCTCTCGACCGAACTGCGCTACCTGGCGCTGATCCGGCTGGGCGTTTCGGACTCGGCGCAGATCGCCATGTTCCTCAACAGCACGCTCTCGACGATCTATACTTACCGGGCGCGGCTGCGCAACGGCCGGATCGACAAGACGTTGGACATCGAGGAGCAGATCCGGCATATCTGCATCTCATGGGACGGGGCCGAATGAAAAGAGGCGGGACCTGAATCCCGCCTCTTCCCTTGTTTTCGCCCCGGATCAGCGCTGCCGCTGGGAGTATCCGGCGAGGTTGTAGCTCACGGGCTCCGTGCTGTCGCCCACGCGGTAGATGCCGAATTTGAAGTAGTAGCCGTCCTCGTCGTTGCGGCCTATGAGTATCCGCTCGTTATCTACCAGATGATCGGTCCGGCCGTCGCAGGCCATCCGTACGTCGAGGCGTCCCGGACGCACGACCGTCTCGGCCTCGCCGCCGTACTGCGTCCAGTCGATCTCCACGGTGAAGGTCACCCAGCGGTCTTTGGGGAACTCCCCGAAAGGCATCCGCGCGGCGATCGTCGAGGCTTTGAACTCCGAGGTGACGGGCACCATCACCCCGGCTTTGGCCGGGTTGGCGTTGCAGCGGTCGGTTTTGTCGGTGAACCAGCGGCGGTCGGAGTTGGCTTTGATGTAGAAATACCCGTTCGAGAATCCGAATGCCAGCGGGGGATAGCCGCCCTGCTCGACCTTCCAGCCTGTCGGCTTGCCCGCTTTCCAGCCTTTGTTGCCCTTTTTGTCGACGGTTTCCACACGCTCGTAGACAATGTCCTTTTTGATGATGACGGTGTCCTGCATGGCGAGGAACTCCTCCGCCGGGAGCTTCCTGACGCGGCCGTCGGGAGCCGTCACCAACGTCCGGTCGGGCATGCCGTGCCATTGGGCGAAGATCGTCGATACCTCGGGGCTCAGTTCCGAGGGGATGTAAACCGAAAAGGTGTAGCTCCACGACGTGCCCTGCGGACAGATGCCTTTGCCGTGGTGGTAGACGGTTTTCATCCGCTGCGCGTCGGAGTAGTCCTTGTCCGGGAGAGCCGCGAAATCGGCCGCCGTGGCATAGCACCAGGAGAGTTCCGACCGCCCTTTGGTCTCGCCCGGGGCATAGCCCGAGAGGGTGTTGTCGTCGCGTCCGAGCGTGAAGCGGTAGGAGGGCTTTCCGCCGTACATGCGGGTGTAGTCGTGGCCGAGGGCTTCGGGTTTGCGGATGCCCACGGCGACCCATTCGCCGTCGATCACCTGGCTCATCCGGGCCGAGTCGGCCTGAATATTCACCCGTTCGGGCAGCGCAGCAAACTCTTTCGGGGCCTCTTTTTCCTGTGCGGCGTTCGGTGTGCAGGCCAGCAGCAGCAGGACGGGATACATGATTAGCATAAGTGATTTATTTGAGTTCATATCCCAGGTCGTATGTTTTGGCGCCCACGCGCACCGCGAAGCGGAGCGTGTCGCCCACGGGGGCCTTTCCCGGAACAATGGCGATCGAGCCCTGGAACGGCGCTTCGTCCGGGGCGATCACGGTGACGAACAGCACCTCGCCGCCGGCCGGTTTCTGCGCTTCGACGGCATAGGCCGGGCGCTCCTCCTTTTTGCGGTAGGCGGTCGAGACCCATCCCTCCTCCTCGCGGATTTGCACGGGAACGGTCGCCGAGGTTTTGATGCGGATGTTGTTGCCGTCGGCGAACAGCGTGCGCACGGTGCCGTCCTTGGCATATTCGATCTTGCCCGGGCAGAGGTTGAAATGTATTCCTGCGGTGCCTTCGGCCGTGCCCGACACCTGATCGGCGATCACCAGCAGCCCCTCTGCGGTGAAGAACATCGCCCGGCGGTGGGTCAGCCCCTCGTAGGAGGGATTCTCGGTCACCAGCGTCGTCAGCTCCGGCGTCGCGTCCCACAGCAGGAGCTTCGAATCGGTCTTTTCGAGGTCGCGGTTGTCGAGCGTCAGGGTGTTGTGCACGCGGGTCTGGCGGAACCAGTTGCGCTGGGCCAGCACGGCGCTGTCGCCGCCGTAGACGTAGCTGCCCGAGTCGGGGAAGAAATTGCGGCCCCGGCGCCAGTAGTCGAAGGTGCCGTTGTCGGGCTGGTTGTGCCAGAACGCCGGAGGACCGGCCTTTACGACCGTCACGGCGGCGTCCTCGTCCCACCCCGTGCGCAGGACGTAGAATCCCGATGCCGGGAATTGCTGCGAGGTGTAGTCGGGGAGGGCGCCCTTGCGGCCGTCCGTGGCGAACCATTGCAGCTGTTTGTCGCCGGGGAACACCTTGCTCCAGCTGCGGAACTGCCGCTGGAGGGAGCTTTTGTCGTGGCTCTTGGTGTCGCCGAACATCGGGTTGGAGTAGTCGGGGTAGAGCAGGTTCCAGGTGACGGTGGTCATCTTTCCGACGGTCTCGGTGTAGCTCGCGGGGAACTCGCTCTCATAACCGTTGGCCGAGGCCATGCCGAGAGCTTTGAGGAAGATGTCGATGGCGGCGATGTGGTATCCGAAATCCAGTTCGAACTGCATGCCGTCGGGGTAGACCTGCACGCCGATCTCGCGGTTGAGTATCTCGATGCCGCTGCGGCGCCATTCCGGGGCTTCGCGGAACTCCGGGAAGTAGATGCCCGCGAACAACATCCGCTGGGCTTCGAACAGCAGGTGATTGCCCTGCTTGGAATAGTTGTGCAGGATGTGGTCGGCATGCTGGCGGTAGGTGCGCAGGAAGAGGTTGAGGAACTGGGGCGTGAAACGCGGCGAACGGATCGTCAGCGCGAACTCCGTCAGCAGGTCTTGCAAACGGCGTCCGGCCTCCATCGGACGCCATGCGAAGCGGATGTTTTCCTGTTCGGCGGCGATCTCGGCCGCGGAAGCCCCTGCGGCTTTCAGCCGTTCGACGCCGTCGAGCGGGTTTTTCTTCACCCAGTCGGTGTACTGCTCCATCCACGCGTCGATGTATTTCACATCGCCGGTGGTGTAGTAACACTTGGCCAGCGGGATGAACCAGTAGTGACGGTGGAGCTGCCAGCGCAGTTCGTTGTCCTTCACGGGCCAGTAACGCCAGTCGATGTCGTCGCCGTAAAAGTAGGAGGGCTGGTAGCCTTTGTGGGCGTAGAACTTGTGTTCCAGCGCCTCGTCGGCCTGCTTCTGCTCCAACTTGTTCACTTTGACGTTTTCCAGGTCGAGACCGAAGAGCTCGACGGGTTTGCGCGTGCGGAAATACTTCAGCAGTTCTTTGTCCGCCGCCGCGGTGTTGCCTTTGGCGACGGCTTTCTTCACCGCCTCCATGCCCGGCCTGTCGAGGTCGAGCAGGTCGTAGAGCGATTTCTCGTCGCCCAGGACGGGGGTGGGGGCTGCGGCGGCCGTGCCGAGCGCCAGCGCGGCGCAAAGGGTCATCAGGATTCGTTTCATTTCAGTTATTTTAGGTTGTATTTCTTTCCGTTGATCTTCACGTGTAACCGATCTCCGCGCCAGGCGGCTTCGACGCGCTGCGCCGCGGCATCCCCGGCCGGGAGCAGCACCGTCACCAGCCGCACGGGCTTGTCGTTCCGTTTCCGCACCGTGAATGCGTAGGCCGGACGTTCCGTGCGCTGGCGGTAGGTGCGCGACACCCACCCCTCGCGGCGTTCCATCCGCTCCGCCCCGAAGACTTTCAGCATGAGGTTGTTGCCGTCTCCGAAGCGGGTCGCTGCGGAGCACGCGGCGAAATCCTCCGCCGGGTCGCACTCCACGAGGTTGTAGTGCAGGGCCACTTCGCCCTCGGCCGTTCCGAAAGCCTCGTCGGCGATGACGAAGAACCGCCGGTCGACGAACCACACCGTGCGGCGGTGGGTGAGGCCCTCGTAGGAGGGATTCCCGACGGTCACGATCTCCGTTGCGCCGTCCGTCTCCCAGCGCAGGCATTTCGAATCGGTGTGTGCGAGGTTTTCATCGTCGAGCGTCAGGGTGTTGTGCACCTGCGTCCGGCGGAACCAGTTGCGCTGGTCGGTCACCTCCTTGTCGCCCGCATAGACGTAACTCCCCGAGTCGGGGAAGAAGTTGCGGCCCCGGTGCCAGAGTTCGAACGTGCCGTTGTCGGGCTGGCAGTGCCAGAACCCCTGCGGCCCGGCTTTGAGGACCATCGCCGTGGCGTCCGCCTCCCAGCCGTTGCGCAGGACGTAGAATCCCGAGGTGCGCAGCGCCCGTGAAAGGTGTTCCGGGGCGGCTCCCTCGCGCCCTTCGGTCGCCATCCACCGGATTGCGGCGTTTTCGGGAAAGACCCCGGCCCACGCCCGGTAATAGGGCATCAGCTCCTCCTTCTCCCGGAACCGGTTGTCGCTGAACAGCGGCGTCGTGTAGTCCGGGAACGAGCAGTCGATATAGGCGTCGATCATCCGTTCGACCGTGGCGAGGTACTCCGCCGGAAAATCGCCCCGGTAGCCGTTGGCGTCCATCATTTGCAGGGCTTTGAAGAAGATGTCGATCGACTCGTGGTGGTAGTGCAGGTCCAGTTCGTACTGCATGCCGTCGTCGTAGACCTGTTTGCCGATCTCGCGGTTGAGGATCTCGACGCCCGTGGCGCGCCAGCGGGCAGCGTCGCGGAACTCAGGGAAGAATACCCCCGCGAAGACGAGCCGCTGGGCCTGGAACAGCAGGTGGTTGCCCTTGGCCGAGAAATGGCGCGTGATATGCTCCGCGTGGCGGTGGTAGTTTTCGAGAAAATGCAGGAGGAAATCCCCGTCGAACGCCTCGGCGGGCAGGAAATAGAGGAACTGGTGTATCTGGAACTCCAGCCGGTCGCTCACCTCGAGGGGACGCCAGGCGAAATAGACGTTTTCGGCCTGCGTCCAGTTTCCGGCCTTGCGTTCGTCATACGCCGTGAGGGGATTTTTGCGCATCCAGTCGAGGTATTCGGCGCACCACTCCGCGGCGTAACGCTCGTCGCCCGAGAGGCGGTAGGCTTTGCCCATCGGCACCCACCATTTCATGCGGTGCAGCTGCCAGCGCAGTTCGTTGTCCTTCACGGGCCAGTACTCCCAGTCGATGTCGTCGCCGTAGAAATACGAGGGCTGGTAACCCTGATGGACGAAAAAACGGTGCTCCATCGCCTCGTCGGCCCGGCGCTGCTCGTCGGGTGAGATCGTGATGCGGGTGAGGTCCGCCTCGGGGCAGACGACATCCGTGCGGTGGCGGTAGTAGTCGAGCAGGGCCCCGGCGGCGGCCCGCTCGTCGCCTGCTGCGTGCAGCGCAGCGACGCGCTCCAGCCCGGGGCGCGTGAGGTCCAGCAGTGAGAAGACGGAGGTGTCGGCCTGTACCCGCATCAGGGAGGGCAGGACGGCCAGCAGGAGTGCGATAAGTAGTTTTACAGGTTTCATGGTAATGCAAAGGTACGATAAAGCGCGGGTACCTTTTATTAATAATGCCCAATCCTTTTCCGAATTTCTGCAAAGGGGTTTCAGTTTTGTGCAGTCCGATGCCGGATTTGTCGAATGACTCGCCCCGAAGGGCTTTGCGGGGCGGTTTTGAGACAAATTTAAAGTCTTATTCTACAAAATCGAAACTCTTTTGCACACGATTTGCGTTTTTGGGGACAATCTCCGGGGCTTTCGCTGCAGGTTTGTGGTAATTTTGTATAACCGAAAAACTACACCTATGACCTGTCTCAACCACGCTTCGCTGGCTGCGTCGCTCGCCGCCCTGACCGTGGCCGCCGATGCCGCCGCCGCTTCGAAACCCAAATCCCCCGCCGGGAAACGTCCCGCCGTCATCGTCATCATGACCGACCAGCAGACCGCCGGAGCCATGTCGTGCGCCGGCAATCCGTGGGTCGAGACCCCGGCGATGGATGCGCTGGCCGCCGACGGCGTGCGCTTTACGCGCGCCTATTGCCCCTATCCGCTGAGTGGTCCCTGCCGCGCCGCGCTCGTCACGGGCCGCATGCCTTTTGAGGTCGGGGCCTTCGACAACGCGATCCGTCCCAACGACGCCGACATGCGGGCCGGCATCGGCCATCGTCTCGCCGAGGCGGGTTACGAGTGCCTCTACGCCGGGAAATGGCACGTTCCGGAGGTCAACCTGCCCGATTCGGGCACGGGTTTCCGCCGCATCTCGAAGATGAACGACCCCGCGCTGGCCGACGCCTGCGACGCGGCGCTGAAGGAGTACGACGGACAAAAGCCGCTTTTTCTGGTGGCTTCGCTGCTCAATCCCCACGAAATCTGCGAATACGGACGCAACGAGACGCTGCACTACGGCGAACTGGCGCCCTTTTCCACCGACGAGTGTCCCAATCTCCCGGCCAATTTCATGCCCTCGACCTATGCGGCCGAAGCGCTGACGCTCGAACACGCCTCCTCGCCCCGCTACCACGACACCTACACCTACACGCAGGACGACTGGCGGCGCTACCTCTATGCCTATTACCGCCTTGTGGAGCGCGTAGACCGTGAGGTGGGCCGCATCGTCGGGGTGCTGAAAGCCCGCGGGCTTTATGACGATGCGGCGATCATCTTCCTTTCGGACCACGGCGACGGCGCGGCCGCCCACGGCTGGAATCAGAAATGGAATTTGCAGGAGGAGGTGATCAATGTGCCGCTGATCGTAAAACCGCCCAAAGGCAGTGGCCCGAGGGGCGTGTGCAATGACGAGGCGCTGTCGAACGTCGGACTCGATCTCTATGTCACGGTCTGCGACTATGCGGGCCTCACGCCCGATCCCGCACGCTACCGCGGGCGGAGCCTGCGCCCGGTGGCCGAAGGGCGTCAGGCGACGCTCCACGACGAAGTCTTCGTCGAGACGCTTCTCCCCGGCCCCGGCATGCGCGGCTGGAGCGTCGTCGGCAAGCGTTATAAATACGTCCTCTACCAGTGGGGGCGCAACCGGGAGGCGCTGTACGATCTCGAAGCCGATCCCGGCGAGATGGTCAACCTGGCCGTCGACCGCCGTTACGAAGCCGAGCTGAACCGCCTGCGCCGGGCGATGTACGACCGGGGCGTCGGGATCGGCGACCCGAAGCTCGTGCGCAACCTGAGGCCCTATGCCGAAACCCGAAACTAAAACCGACCTGATATATGAAAAATCTCGATTCCGTGCGGTGCGGTGTGCGTTATGCCGCCGTGCCGCTGACGCTGGCAGCCCTTGCGGGGTGCAGCGAGGGGCGGACCAAACGCCCCAACATCATCGTCATGATGACCGACGACCACACCACGCAGGCCATGAGCTGTTACGGCAGCCTGCTGGTCGAAACCCCCAACCTCGACCGTCTCGCACGCGAAGGCATGCTCTTCGAGAGCTGCTATGTCCCCAACGCCATTTCGGGCCCCTCGCGGGCCTGCATCCTCACGGGCAAGTACAGCCACGTGAACGGCTTTACGGACAATTCGCGCACCTTCGACGGCGACCAGCAGACGTTCCCCAAGCTGCTGCACGACGCCGGCTACCAGACGGCGATGATCGGCAAGTGGCACCTCAATTCCGATCCGCAGGGTTTCGACTTCTGGAGCATCCTCGTGGGGCAGGGTGAGTATTATTCGCCGCTGTTCGTCGAGAACGGCGAGGAGCGGACCGAGCCGGGCTACGTGACGGACATCATCACCGACAAGGCCATCGGGTTCCTCGAACGGCGCGACAAATCGCGGCCCTTCGCCATGCTTTACTACCACAAGGCCCCGCACCGCAACTGGATGCCGGCGCAGCGTCACCTGGGCGTCAACGACGATAGGGTCTTCCCCGAGCCTTTCAACCTGCTGGACGACTATTCGGGGCGCGGCAGCGCCGCCCGCGGGCAGGCGATGGAGATCGGCCGCGACATGTGGCCCGAATGGGACCTCAAGCTGATGACCCCCGAACAACTGGCGCAGTCTTACGAATTGGAAACTTCGGGCGACGCCAACAAGGACGACGTGTCGCGCGCCAACGACTGGCGCAGCAGCGTCATGCAGTACCAGGCGGCCTATAACCGCATGACTCCCGAGGAGCGGGCCAACTGGGACCGGGCCTACGCCCCGCGCATCGCCGAGTACGAACGCATGAAGGGCCGCGTGTCGCAGGAGGAGCTGACGCGCTGGAAATACCAGCAGTACATGAAGGACTACTGCGCCGTGATAAAGGGCGTCGACGAGAACGTCGGGCGTCTGCTGGATTATCTGGAAGAGATCGGCGAACTGGACAACACGATCATCGTCTACACCTCCGACCAGGGCTTCTTTCTGGGCGAGCACGGGTGGTTCGACAAACGCTTCATGTACGAGGAGTGTCAGCGCACGCCGCTGTTGGTGCGCTACCCGAAAGCCGTCGCGGCGGGTGTCCGCACCCGGGCGTTGGCCATGAACATCGACCTGGCTCCGACGTTCGTCGACATGGCCGGGCTGGAGGTCCCCGCCGACATGCAGGGACGTTCGCTGAAGGACGTGCTCACCTCGGGCGGCAAGACCCCCGAAGCGTGGCGCACGGGGGTCTACTACCACTATTACGAATACCCTTCGTGGCACTCCGTGAAGCGGCACTACGGCATTCGGACCAACGATTACAAGCTCATCCATTTCTATAACGATGTCGACGAGTGGGAGCTTTACGACCTGAAAAAGGACCCCCACGAGATGTGCAACGTCTACAACGATCCCGAATACGCCGCGGTGCGCAGCGACATGCACGCGCGCCTCGAAAAGCTCCAGCAGGAGTGCGGCGACACGGACCCCTGCGAACGGGAGTACGAATTTTTCCGCGGCGCGGACCAACTGTAAAAACAACTTAAAACACACCATACGATGGATAGAAGAGACTTTCTGAAGGCTTCGGGATGGACCCTGCTCGGCCTGGCGGCCGCGGGGACGATTCCCGGATGCGCGAAACTGGGCGACAAGGATTCGCTGCCCGACAAGCTGAAAAAGGGATTTCCCTCGCTCAAAGACCTGAAAGTGTTCTGGGGCGACCTGCACAATCACTGCAACGTGACCTACGGACACGGCGACCTTTCGGACGCCCTGGCCGCCGCCGGGCAGCAGTTGGATTTCGTCTCGGTGACGCCCCACGCCCTGTGGCCCGACATTCCGGGCGAGAACGACCCGCGCCTCGACTGGGTCATCGGCTACCACACCGAGGCTTTCAAACGCCTGCGCGCCGGAGGCTACGACAAATACCTCGCGGCCGTCGAGGCGGCCAACCGCCCCGGCAAGTTCCTGACGTTTCCCTCCTACGAGTGTCACAGCATGGAGCACGGCGACCATGTGGCGCTGTTCCGCGACTTCAATGCCCCGCTGGTGGAGTGCACCTCGGTTCCCGACCTCAAAGAGAAGCTCAAAGATTACGACTGCTACATCACGCCCCACCACATGGGCTACATGACGGGTTTCCGCGGTTACAACTGGGCGGCTTTCCGCGAGGACCGGCAGACGCCGTTCGTCGAGATGTTCTCGCGTCACGGGCTTGCCGAGAGTGACACGGGCGACTACGACTACCTGCACGATATGGGTCCGCGCATCTGGGAGGGTTCGATCCAGTACGGTCTGGAGCAGGGCCACAAGTTCGGCCTGATGTGCTCCACGGATCAGCACGCCGGCTATCCGGGCAGTTACGGCGACGGCCGCATCGGCGTCTACGCCCCGGCTTTGGACCGCGACGTCATCTGGGAGAACATGGGCAAACGCCACGTCTGCGGCGTCACGGGCGACAAGATCAAAATTGACTTTCGGATCAACGGCGGCGTTTCGGGCGACGTGATCCGGGCCGGACGGCGCGAGATATACCTCAATGTCGAGGGGCAGAACGCCATCGACTATGTGGACCTCATTAAGAACGGGCAGTGCATTGCGCGCCTGAACGGTCCGCACCGCGCCGCTGCGCCCGGCGACGAAGTGATCCGCACGAAGATCAAGGTCAATTTCGGCTGGAACCGTGAGGAAGAGTACGTGCATTGGCAGGGGCAGCTGCGCCTTACGGACGGCTCGATTGATGATATGCAGACCTGCTTCCGCGGTGCGGCCTTCACCTCGCCGCAGCCGGGCGAGACGGAGTTCCACACGCGCGTCAACCGTGTCGTGGAGCGCGACGCGCAGCGTGTGACGCTCGACATGTATTCGTCGAAAAATCCCAACGTCATGACCCCCGCCATGCAGGGCGTGGTCCTCGACGTGACGGCTCCCCGCACGGCGAAGCTCGTCGCCGAGTTCAACGGCCATACCTACGAACATTCCATCGGGGAGCTGCTGGGGGGCGCCCGTGCGCATTTCCTGCGCGGATGGCTCTCGGAGGCCGTGCAGTTCGAACGCGCGCAGCCCGAGGCGGCTTTCTGCGCCGGACACTACATGGTCGACGACAAGGCCCAGCGCGATACCGATTATTATTACGTGCGTGTGCGCCAGCGTGACGGACAGTGGGGCTGGAGTTCGCCGATCTGGGTGGAAAGGGCCTGATGATGGAACGCTATGCGATCGGAATAGACCTCGGCGGCACTTCGGTGAAGTACGCCGTGGTCGCCTCCTCCGGGGAGGTGCTTTTCAACGGTCAGCTCCCTGCCCTGGCGCAGGAGAGCGCCGAAGCGGTGCTCGGACAAGTCCTTAAGGGCGTCGAAGCCTGCCGGGAATATGCCCTGAGCGAAGGTCTGACGCTGGCCGGGGTCGGCATCGGCACGCCGGGAGTCGTGTCGGCCGACGGACGTACGGTGCTGGGCGGTGCGGAGAATATCGCGGGGTGGGAGAACGTCCCCCTTGCCGACCGCATCGAGGAGGCCGGGGGACTGAAGACCCTGGCCGGCAACGACGCCAACATGATGGCGCTGGGCGAAACGCTGTTCGGGGCCGCGAAAGGAGCCACGGATGTGGTTTTCGTCACCGTCGGAACCGGCATCGGCTGCGGCGTGCTGATCGGCGGCCGGCTTTTCCGCGGCTACCGCAACCGCGGTATGGAGATGGGCCACATCACCGTCAAATGCGACGGCGAGGCGTGCGCCTGCGGCGGGCGGGGATGCCTGGAGCATTACGCCTCGACCTCGGCGCTCGTGCGGAGGTTCTGCGAGCTGAACGGCGGCCGGGATGTCGATGTCAACGGCAAGGACGTGGTGCTCTTCTACAAGGAGGGGAATCCGGCAGCCGTGCAGGCCATGGAGGAGCATTGGAACTACCTTGCGCACGGCATCGCCTCGATGATAAACCTCTTTGCTCCGCAGCGCGTGGTCGTCGGGGGCGGCATCTCCGAAGCCGGGGATTTCTACCTCGGGAAACTCCGCGAAGGGGTCCGGCGGCAGATGATGTCGGTCTGCGGCGAAGACACGGAACTCGTGGCCGCCCGGCTGGGCAACCGCGCCGGGTGCATGGGCGCCGCGGGGCTGGTGCTGGATAAAATGCTGTGACGATGAAACGAATCCTGCTCCTGGCCGCGCTTTTCGCGGCCCTCGGCGCCGAAGCGCAGCTTCCGGCCGAAATCCGGCTCGACAAACGGTCGCTCCGGCCCCGCTACCGCGAGTGGGCCCGGCCGACGGGCGGCGTCACGGTGACGCAGAATCCGCCCGCGCTGCTCTGGCCCGCCTCGGGCGACTCGAAACGCGCGCTTTACCGCGTGCGGCTGTCTCAGGACAGCACCTTCGCCGGGGCGGTGGTCTCGGAACCCTTCGAATGGGCGGCTTACGCCTGCCACGAGCCGCTGGCCGAGGGCCGCTGGTACTGGCAGTGGTCCGTCTCGGAGCCCGGCTGCCCGGAACGCTGGTCGGAGGTCAACGCCTTCACGGTCGACGCTTCGTGCAGGCGGTTCGCCACCCCGACGGGTGCCGAGTTGGTGCGTAAGGTCGCCGCGATGCCGCATCACAGGCTCTATGTTTCGCGCGACGGGGTAGATGCCTTTCGCACGCGGACGCAGCGGAATCCCGAAGCGCGGGAGTTGCTCCGCAAGGCCCGCAGGAACCTGAATATGGACCTCGTGCCCGTCGCCCCGACGCGTCCGCGCGACACGACGGGGATGACGCCCTTCCAGAAAAAGTCGCTCGTCAATTTCATGTATCACAAGTTCGGCGAGGTGGTCACGCAGCCTGTCGTGGATTTCTCGACGGCCTACCTGCTCACGGGCGAGGAGCCGTTCCGCGACGCCGCAGTGCGGCATGCCCTGCACGCCGCGTCGCTGCCCGTCGACAGCGATGCCACGTCGGAGGATTTCAACCGTTCGGCCATCATGTACGGACTGGCCGTGGGTTATGACACGGCCTGCGACCGCATGACCCCAGAGGAGCGGGCCGCGGTGCTGGAAGCCATCCGCGTCCGGGGCGAACATTTCTACCGGCACTATGTCAAAGATTTCGAGGTTCACTCGATGGACAACCACGTCTGGCAGCACACGTTCCGCAACTTCTTCTTTTCGTCGATCGCCACGCTGGGCGACCTGCCCGAAGCCGAAAAGTGGTTCCGCTACTGCTATGAGGTGTGGTGCGCGCGCTTCCCGATCCTTGGCGGTGACGACGGCGGCTGGCACGACGGCAGCAGCTACATGCAGGCCAACCTCGTGACATTTATTTACGTGCCGTTCGTCCTTACGCGCCTGACGGGTACGGATTTCTTCGACCTGCCGTGGTACCGCAACCTGCCGTCGTTCCTCGTCTACTCCTTTCCGAAAGGCTCCTACGCCACGGGTTTCGGCGATGACTACGAGAAGATGACCTCTCCGTCGCAGCTCTACATGGGCTTCGCCGACGCGCTGGCCCGCGAGCTTCCGAGCCCCGAGGCGCGGTGGTATGCCGACCGGCTCATCGGCGACGACCCGACGAACCTCTACCGCTCGAAGGGGTTCGCGCTCTACCGCATCCTGACCGACAAGCCTGCCGACCGGGTGGCTCCGAAAGCCCCCGCCCGCAACACTTCGCGGTTCTATCCCGACGCGGGGTTCTCGCTGATGCACACCGATCCGGCCGACGCTTCGGACGACCTGATGGCGGCCTTCTTCGCCCTGCCGTTCGGCTCGACGGGACACGCCCACGCCGCGCACAACGGCTTCACGATCAATTACGGCGGCCGTCAGTTGTTCGGCGGCACGGGCTACTATTCGAATTTCAACGACAAGCATACGCTGATGCACTACCGTTCGCGGGGACACAACACGATCCTCGCCGACGGGTTGGCGCAGGTCATCGGCGAGAACGGCTACGGCTGGCTGGCGCGCTTCGCCGACAACGAGGCGCTGACCTACACGCTGGGCGACGCCTCGCACGCCTACGACTCGATCCGCACGCCGTTCTGGATCGACCGCATGGCGAAATCGGAGGTGGCCTACACCCCCGAGAACGGACTTGGCGATCCGGGCGTCACGCGCTTCCGCCGTCATTTCCTCTTCCTGAAACCCGACGTGATCGTCGTTTACGACGAGCTGGCGGCCCGCGAACCCGTCGCGTGGACGTGGCTGCTGCACAGCCACAACCGCATGGCGTCGGCCGGAGCGAACGCCGTCGCGGCCTCCAACGGGCCGGCCGAGGGGCGGATGGACCTCTTCACCTCGGGAGAATTGGCGCTGAACCTCACCGACCGGTTCTTCTCCCCGGCGATCAACTGGAAAAAGCGCACGGGACCCGACGGCAAAGTGCAGGAGTATGTGAACCAGTGGCATGCGGAGTTCACGACCGCGGCGAAGAGCCGTGCGCAGCGTTTCCTGGCCGTCTTTCGCATTACCCCCGAAGGACGCAGGCCGCTGGCGCTGAAACGCGATTCGAAAGGCCGTGTGACGGTTGGCGGATGGACCGTCGCCGCGGAGCTCGACGCCTCGAAGCCCGCGTCGCTCTCCGTCACGGACCGCCGCGGCAACGCCGTGCTCTACAACACCCCGGCGTCGAAGACCGGGGGCAGCACCGTCGTACGCCGCAGGGGCGAGCCTGTCCGCGAGCTGGTCGATGTCGTGCCCGCCTCGGTGCGCTGACGCCGCATCCAGAGCTGCCGCCGGACGTGTTTTACGCCCGGCGGCGCTTTTTCCGGGGCCGAAAAAAAAGCCCGGGGGCTCGGATTTTCCGAAAAAAAACGTATATTTATCCTCCCAAGTCGCTACGATATGCTGAAACTCAAACCTACGCTTCTACTGCTCGCCGCTTGTTTCGCCTTTGTCCGAACGGCCTCCGCAGCGATCGAATTTCGCACGCTGTCGGTCAACGAAGGCTTGTCGCAAAGTACCGTGCTGGCCATCGCGCAGGACGGGATGGGGCGTATCTGGATGGGAACGCAGGACGGGCTGAACTGCTATGACGGCTACTCGTTCACCGTGTTTCGCCGCATGGAGGGCGATCCGCAGAGCTTGGGCGACAATTCGGTCAATGCGCTGTTCGCCGACGGGGGACTGCTCTGGATCGGCACGGCGTCGGGATTGTCGTGCTATGACGCCTCGACGCAGCGTTTCGAGAATTTCCGCCTCGAGGGGCGCAACATGCAGGTTGCCGACATCGCCGCCACGGCCGACGGCGACCTGATCCTCGCCACCGACCTCGGCATCGTGCTCTTCGACCGCGAGAGCCGCGAACTCGAAATCCGGACCTACCTCACGGGGATCAGCGTGCATGCCGTCTGCCCTTCGCGCGACGGATTCCTGGTCGGGACCTCCAACGGCATTTACACCTACTCTTCGACTTACGGCAACGCCGTGCGCATCCTGCCGCAGATGGCTCGTTACGACATCGCCAGCATCGTCGCCGACGCCGACGGATACTGGGTCGCCACCCACGGCAACGGCCTCTACCGTCTCGACGGCGCGTTGCAGGTCACCGGCCGCTATGACGCCGCGTCGAATCCCGGGCTGGTCTCGGACTATATCCGGGTGCTGAAAACCGACTCCGAAGGGCGACTCTGGATCGGGACTTTCGACGGCCTTTCGATCCGCGACCCGCGGAGCGGACGCTTCGAACGCTATGTCCATACCTCCGAGCAGGGGTCGCTGAGCCACAACTCCATCCGCTCCATCTTCATCGACGCCCAGCGGGGCGTCTGGCTCGGGACCTACTACGGCGGGGTGAGCTATTACCATCCGCTGGCCCGGCGTTTCGGCATCCTGCGCCACGACCCGACGCGCAATTCGCTGGGTGACAACACGGTGAGCTGTATCGTCGAGGACCCCTCGTCGCAAAGCCTCTGGATCGGCACCAACGACGACGGCGTGAACCTCTACGACCGCCGCACGGGGCGTTTCTCGGAGTTCAACACCGCCAACGGCTCCCTGCTGTCGAACAACGTCAAATGCGTGCTTCCCGACAACCGGGGCCGCGTGTGGATCGGCACCCATGCCGGGGGACTGAGCTCGATGGATGCCGCGACGCGGCGCGTCCGGCACTTTCCGGTCAACGCTTCGATCCCGATCAACAACAGTTGTTATTCGCTGCTCGACGGCGGCGACGGTTCGCTGTGGGTCGGCACGCTCAACGGCCTGCTGTCGTTCGACACCGCCGCAGGGCGGTTCTCGCGCCACCTCTGCGCCGATTACGAGCCCAAACTGGGGTCGTTGCAGATCACGACGCTTTTCCGCGATTCGAAACGCCGCGTGTGGATCGGCACCGGGGCCGGGCTGTACCTCTGGCAGCCCGACGTGCGGCAGGTGATGACCTGTGAACTCAATCCGGCGAAGGAGGGGATTTCCCCCCCCCGGCGGGATATCGCCGTGATGTGCGTCACGGAGGATTCACACCGTAATATCTGGGTCGGCACCCGTCACGGGTTGTACCGCTACAACGCCTCGGACAATTCGTTCACGCGTTTCACGGTGGCCGACGGACTGCCCAACGATTTCGTCTACGGCATCCTCGAGGACGAGCTGGCGCGGCTGTGGATTTCGACCAACAGCGGTCTGGCATGCTTCGATACGCAGAAGAACACCTTCCGCCGCTACTCCCTGCTCGACGGCATCGCCAACAACCAGTTCAACATCTACTCCTACTGCCGGAGCCGCGACGGGATATTCTGGTTCGGCGGCATCGGCGGCATCACGTGGTTCCGGCCCCACGATCTGGTGGACAACCCCTTTGCGCCCGAGCCGCAGATCACGGGCGTCGACGTGGCCGATTCGGACGGCGACCGCCGCGTGCGCATCGAGCGCGACTCGGCGGGCCGGGTCACGGCGGCGGCATTCCCGTCGGTGCGCAACATCTTCACGGTGCGTTTCGTGGCGGTCAATCCGCTCTCCGGGGGCCGCAACACCTTTGCCTACAAACTCGAAGGCTTCAATACCCGCTGGTACGAGACCTCGCACCTCGAAGCCAACTATTCGAACCTCAAACCCGGGCACTACGTCTTCAAAGTCCGCGCGGCGAACAACGACGGACGCTGGAACGAACAGCCCGCGACGGTCGAGATACGCGTGCTGCCGATGTGGTGGCAGACTCTTGCGGCAAAGATTCTGTGGGCGCTCCTGGCGCTGGGATTCGTCGGGGGCGTCGTGGCGGCGCTGCTGGGCCGTATGAAGATGAAGATGCAGCTGCGCGTGGAGCGTCTGGAAAAGGAGTCCATCGGCCAGCTCAGCCAGGAGAAGATCCGCTTCTACGTCAATCTTTCGCACGAACTGCGCACGCCGCTGACGCTGATACTCTCGCCCCTGCAGGAGATCCGCGAACATGGCACGGTTGACAAATACGTCTCCTCGCGTCTCAACTACATCTACCGCAACAGTCTCAAACTGCTGCATATCATCAACCAGCTGCTCGACTACCGCAAAGCCGAGCTGGAGATGTTCAAAATGAAGGTCGCCGTGCAGGATGTCGACGCCATCGTCGCCGAGGTTTTCTCGATGTTCGAGGAGGTGGCCCAGAACCGCGATATGGATTACATCCTCAGTTCCGAGCTGAAAGGCGAGGCGCTGCCCGTCGACCGGATGTTCCTCGAGATGATGCTCACCAACCTGCTTTCGAACGCCTTCAAATTCACGCCCGACGGCGGTATCATCCGCGTCGCCCTGCAGCGCGGCGAGGGGTGCTTCCGCCTTACGGTCCGCGACTCCGGCATCGGCATTCCGCAGGACCAGCAGGAGCGCATTTTCGAGCGTTTCTATCAGGTCAACGAATCCCACGCCGGTTCGGGCATCGGGCTTTCGATCGTCCGCCGCATCGTCGAACTGCACCAGGGGACGATTACGCTGCGCAGCGAGCCGGGGCGTTTCTCGGAGTTCACCATCACGCTGCCCGACAATATCGAAGTCTATCCGGCCGGGAAACGCGCCGGAGAGCACGACGTGCGGGCCTCGATCATCCGCGATGCCGAGAAGTTCCTGCCCGAAGAGTGGTCGGGCGAGGGCGGCGATTTCGCTCCCGACAAGGAGGTTCCGGAACAGACGCGCGGCACCATTCTGCTGGCCGAGTCCAACGCCGAGGTCGCGCGTTACATCGCCGACCATTTCAAAGCCCGTTACGGCGTCGAGGTGGCTGCCGACGGCAACGACGCGCTCGAACGGCTCAAAACATTGGAGCCCGACATCATCATCGCCGACCGTGTCCTGCCGGGACTGGACGGGCTGAAACTCTGTCAGGCGGTGAAGCAGAACATCCGTACCTGCCATATTCCGGTGGTGATCCTCGCCACTGAAGGCAGTATCGAGGAGCAGATCACGGGCATCGAGGCCGGGGCCGACAGCTACCTGCCGATGCCGCTGTCGATCTCGCTGCTTGCGGCCAACGTCCAGAACTTGCTGAAAGCCCGTTACCGGATGCGCCACTACTATTCGGACGACGCGGAGATCGATCCCGACAAGATCACCTCCAATTCGATGGACGGGGAGTTTCTGAAGAAGGCGATCCGCATCGTCGAGGAGAACATGGACAACGAGGAGTTCTCGTCGAACGATTTCAGCAAGGCGCTCTGCATGAGCCGTTCGAACCTCCACCTGAAGATGAAGTCCATCACGGGCGAGTCGGCCACGAAATTCATCCGCAAGATACGCTTCAACCATGCCTGCAAACTGCTGCTGGACCGTAAATATTCGATTTCGGAAATCAGTTCGATGGTGGGCTTCAACTCCCCGTCGTATTTCGCCACGAGTTTTAAGAAACACGTCGGATGCCTGCCCACGGAGTATGTCCGCAGTCGCACCAAGGGCGAGAAGGCAGGGTAGAAGCCTCATCCGCATGAAGAAAATCCCCGGAACCTTGCGATAAGGTTCCGGGGGTTTTTGGGTGGGAGTCGGTTTTCCTATTTGGAGAAGATCGACGAAATCTCCTTGTAGTTGTGCACGCGCTCGATGACGTCGGCGAAGAGGTCGGCGACCGACAGGACGGTGAATTTGTGCAGGTCCTTGTCGGGGTTGAGCGGAATGGTGTCCGTGACGATCACCTCCTCGAGGGCGCTGTCGTTGATGCGCTCGTAGGCCGGGCCCGAAAGCACGGGGTGAGTGATGGCGGCGCGGACGCTCTTCGCTCCGCGGGCCATGAGCATGTCGGCAGCCATGCAGATCGTGCCGGCGGTGTCGATCATGTCGTCGACGATCAGCACGTTACGGCCTTCCACATCGCCGATGGCGGTCATCTTGCCTACGACGTTGGCCTTGGCGCGTTCCTTGTGCGAAATGATGATCGGCGTTCCCAGCAGTTTGGAGTAGGTGTTGGCGCGTTTGGCGCCGCCCATGTCGGGGGCTGCGATCGAGAGGTCTTCGATGTTGAGGCTTTTGATATAGGGAACGAAGATGCCGCTGGCGTAGAGGGCATCGACCGGAACGTCGAAAAATCCCTGGATCTGGTCGGCATGCAGGTCCATCGTCATCACGCGGTCGACACCTGCGGCCATCAGCATGTTGGCCACCAGCTTGGCGCCGATCGGCACACGGGGACGGTCCTTGCGGTCCTGACGCGCCCAGCCGAAGTAGGGCACCACGGCCACGACCTGATGCGCCGATGCACGGCGAGCGGCGTCGATCATCATCAGCAGCTCCATGAGATTGTCCGAAGGCGGAAAGGTCGACTGGATGATGAAGACCGTACAACCGCGTATCGACTCATTGTAGCAGGGCTGAAATTCGCCGTCGCT
Organism: Alistipes timonensis JC136; assembly: GCF_900107675.1. Lineage (GTDB taxonomy): Bacteria > Bacteroidota > Bacteroidia > Bacteroidales > Rikenellaceae > Alistipes > Alistipes timonensis. The sequence goes on along the minus strand of NZ_FNRI01000005.1, from coordinate 335,178 downwards.
GAAACGCAGGACCTCCGACTGCCCGAGCGTCGTGCCGAAGCTTGCGGCGATCTTGGTGGCCAGGTATTCCGAACCGCGTCCGGTGAAGATTTTGATTTTGTGGATAGCCATAGGTTACGAGGATTTTTTTTGACGTTGCAAATATAGGACAATACGGCGAAAAATCGCCCCCTTACGGGCGCGATTTTTCAACAATCGGTTAAACTTTTCAGGAACAGGCCGGTTTCCGCTCCCGGGATCGGGCGTTTTGTTCCCGCTTCCGGAGCGGCCTGAATCAGTTTTGTTGCAGGCATTCGTCGATGAAGGCAAGGATTTCCTCACGTCCGGTGCCCTTCTCCGACGAGGAGACGAACATCGGCGGCAACTCCTCCCATTGCTCGGCGAGAGCCGCCCGGAACCGCTCCACACTCTTCTGCTGCTGGGTTTTCGAGAGCTTGTCGGCCTTGGTAAAGATGATGGCGAACGGAATGCCGTTCTCGCCCAGCATCTCGATAAAGCGCAGGTCGATCTTCTGGGGTTCGAGGCGGATGTCCGCCAACACGAACAGGAAGTGCATCTTCTCGCATTTGAGGATGTAGTCGGTGATGAGCTTCGAAAACTCTCCGCGCTGCGCCTTCGACGTGCGGGCATAGCCGTAGCCGGGCAGGTCGACGAGATACCACGTGTCGTTGATGCGGAAATGGTTCACCAACCGGGTTTTGCCGGGCGTTCCCGACACTTTGGCCAAGCCTCCGCGGGCGGTGAGCATGTTGATGAGCGACGACTTGCCGACGTTGCTGCGCCCGATGAAGGCGATGTCTTTCAGGTCGTCTTTCGGGACCTGCGAAATGCGCTCCGACGAGCATTTGAATTCGGCTTTGGTAATCTGCATCGTTTCTGGATTTTCTACAAAGATACGAAAAAGTTTTTACCTTCCTCCCGTCCGCTCCATCTTCAGCGAGTTGCGCATCACGGCGGGCGGCGGACCTTTGCCGCGGTCGGTTGGAGATGTCGGTTGTTTTTTGTATATTGTGCTGTCGAAAAGACAGATTTCCGCCCTGTTTTGCATCCGTTTTGCAGCGAAACACCCGGATTAAAAACACCCGCTTATGAAAATTCCCGCTCTGACGATGCTGTGCGCTGCTGCGCTGGCCGTCCAATCACCCCAGGCCGAGGCCTGCACCCGCGCCGTTTACCTCGGCCCCGACGGCATGACCGTGACGGGCCGCACGATGGACTGGCGCGAGGACCCGCTCACCAATCTCTACATCTTCCCGCGCGGCATCGAGCGCCGCGGTGCGAACAGCGACAATACGGTCTTCTGGACCTCGAAATACGGCTCGCTCTCGGCCGCAGGCTACGACATCGGCGTCGCCGACGGCATGAACGAGGCCGGACTGGTCGCCAGCCTGCTGTTCCTGCCCGAATCGGTCTACGAACGTCCCGGCGACACGCGCCCCGTCATGGGCCTGAGTATCTGGACGCAGTATGTGCTGGACAATTTCGCCACCGTGGACGAGGCCGTGACCGAGCTTGCGAAAGAAAAGTTCCGCCTCGACGCCCCCGACCTGCCGAACGGCGTGAAGTCACGGCTCCACCTGGCGATTTCCGACGCTTCGGGCGACAGCGCGATCTTCGAATACCGCGACGGCAAACTGGAAATCCATCACGGACGCCAGTATCAGGTGATGACCAACTCGCCTTTTTACGCCGACCAGCTGGCGATCCTCGACTACTGGCAGCAGATCGGAGGCCTTACGATGCTGCCGGGAACCAACCGCGCCCCGGACCGTTTCGTGCGTGCTTCGTTCTACGTCAACGCCGTCGTGCAGACCTCCGATCCGAAGATCGCCGTGCCGGCCGTGATGTCGGTCATGCGCAACGTTTCGGTGCCTTACGGCATCTCGACGCCCGACAAACCGCACATCTCCTCGACGCGCTGGCGTTCGGTCTGCGACCAGAAGAACCGGGTCTACTATTTCGAGCCGACGCTGGCGATGGAAACCTTCTGGGTGAACCTTGCGGCAATCGACTTTTCGAAGGGCAGCGGCGAGCGGACCCTCACGCTCGTCGGCGGAAAGAACTACGCGGGCGATGCCACGGCGAAATTCCGCAAGAGCGCCAAGCCTTTCGTGTTCCTGTTCGGAGCGTGACGTGTACCGCCTGAAAAGAAAATCCCCGGCTTCACAGCCGGGGATTTTTCGTGTCAGCGGTGCCGGGGATATTTGTTGTTGAAGCGGTAGCCGACGCCCAGCATCAGGAAGTTGGGCATGTGGAAATCGCGCAGACTGTATCCGATGTGGACGTATGAACTGTGCGTCACGGCGACTTTCAGGGTCAGCATTTGGTAGAATGATTTCAGGTCGCCGCCCTTGTGCAGGACGTTGACGCCCAGTCCGATGCCGATGTTGAAATAGGGCATCACGAACTCTCCGCGGGCCGAAACTCCCAGGGCGACCTGCTTGTCGAATCCGGGTTTTTCCACTATGAGGGCCGGTCGATAGCCATCCGACACGATCTGGTCGGCGACGTAGACGTTGGCGCTGCCGTCGTAGACGCCGTCGAGCGATACGCCTGCGCGGAACTTGTAGCCGAAATTGTACATCGAGGCGAAGTTGAATCCCACGACCGTATAGGCGTCCGGTGCGGCTACCTGTATGTCGCCATTCTCGACGCCTTTGCGGCGCCACGAGCCGAACAGCGTGAGGTCGTAGCTGAAATGGCGCGGGAAGGCGGGGTAGACGGTTTTCGTGGGGGCTTCGGAGGGATTGCGGCCGAAATTATAGGTCAGTCCGGCGCGCAGGCCCACGGAGTTGAGACCCGCGTTGGGGAACTTGGTGTTGCCGTTGGAAAAGTGCGAGAGCGAGATGCCCGCCGAAAAATCGACCTCGCGTGTGACCATCCAGTTGAGGAAGAAATCGACGTTGAGAAAGGCGTTCATCTTCGATCCCATCATCATGTTGAGTCGGTTGGTCTCCTCGTCGTAGGGCTTCCAGCCGAACGAAAGTCCGAAATTCCACTCGTAGTCGAACGATACCCGGGGACTGATGCGGGCGATGCGGGCTCCCTGGAAGAGGTAGGCCGCGATGGGGTTGCCCAGTTCGTCGGGGTTTCCGAAATCGTAGTAGGCGACTCCGATACCCTGATAGGCGCCGCCGTAAATCCGGTCGGGAAGCGATCCCGGACGGAACTGGAACGAGTAGCGGAGGTGACCCGAGAGCGAGAGGTCGATGGGCTGCCCGGCCATGTTGCTGCCCTGCACGAAAGGGTTGGTCGGGAAGATGTATTCGGGGCGGAACTCGCCGCCGAGGCGGTGCATGAAGCGGCGTTGGGAGGGCGCCTTGCCGCTGCGGGCCGTATTCCCGGCGTCGGGGACCCGGCTGGCGTCGAATCCGGAGCGGTTCCGCAGTCCGGCCTCATAGCCGGCACGGTATCCTGCCCGATAGCCGGCCTGGTAGGCGTTGCTGTCCGGGGCGTTGGCCGTTGTTTCGTCGGCCGGGGGAGCTCCGCCCGGAGACGTTTGTGCCGCGACCGTTCCGGACAGGAGAACCAGGATTCCCGCAAGAACTGCAGTTTTCCAAGTCCGTATTATATTTTTCATCGTGAGGCTGAAATTCATGTTTTGACGCCGAAGTTACGAATTTTTCCGCAATCCCGGCACTCGCGCGTGTACTAATACTAAAAAAAGTCCTCCCTTCGGGGGGGGAGGACTTGCGTTTTCAGCGCGTCGGATCAATATCCGAGTATGCGGAGCATCGAGCGGTAGGATTGCTCCTTGGCGAACAGCGACCCGTTGAAGCCCTCCTTCTCAAAGGAGGGTTGGGAGGATTGTCTGCGCTGAGTATTACACGCGTTTTTCAGCGCGTCGGATCAATATCCGAGTATGCGGAGCATCGAGCGGTAGGATTGCTCCTTGACGAACAGCGACCCGTTGAAGCCCTCCTTCTCAAAGGAGGGTTGGGAGGATTGTCTGCGCTGAGTATTACACGCGTTTTTCAGCGCGTCGGATCAATATCCGAGTATGCGGAGCATCGAGCGGTAGGATTGCTCCTTGGCGAACAGGCGCGTGTAATACTCGTTGTCGGACTTGTCGCGGTCGATGATGATGTGCTTGGGCGCGGGAATCAGGCAGTGCTGTATGCCTCCGAAGCCGCCCAGCGACTCCTGATAGGCTCCTGTGTGGAAGAACCCGATGTACTGTGTGTTGCCCGCTTCGAGCTTCGGGAGGAAGATGGCGCTGGTGTGGCACTCCGAGTTGTAGAAATCCTCGCTGTCGCACGTGAGCCCTCCCAGCAGTACGCGCTGGTACTCTTTGTCCCAGTTGTTCACGGCCAGCATGATGTAGCGCTGGTTGATGCCCCACGTGTCGGGCAGGGTAGTGATGAACGACGAGTCGATCATATACCAGTTCTCACGGTCGTTCTGCTGCTTCTGGTTGACGATCGAGTAGAGCGCCGCGCCGCTTTCGCCCACGGTGAACGAACCGAACTCGGTGAAGATGTTGGGTTCCTCGACGCCGTTGCGCTCGCAGATGTTCTTGATCTGGCTGATGATCTCCTCGGTGAGGTATTCGTAGTCGTATTCGAAGTTGAGCGTGTTCTTGATCGGGAAACCGCCGCCGATGTTGAGGCTGTCCAGCTCGGGGCAGATGGCCTTCAGCTCGCAGTAGACGTTCATGCACTTCGACAACTCGTTCCAGTAGTAGGCCGTGTCTTTGATGCCGGTGTTGATGAAGAAATGCAGCATTTTGAGCTGGAACTTCTTGCTGTTTTTGAGCTTGGCCTTGTAGAAATCGACGATGTCGTTGTAGCGTATACCCAGCCGGGAGGTGTAGAAATCGAACTTGGGTTCCTCCTCGCAGGCGATGCGGATGCCGACCTTGCACTTCTTGGTGAAGGAGTCCTCGAACAACTCGAGCTCCTCCTTGTTGTCCAGCACGGGGATCGTGTTCGAGAAGCCGTCGTTCACCAGCTGGGCGATGTTCTCGACGTACTGCGGGCGTTTGAAGCCGTTGCAGATGATATAACGGTCCTTGTCGATGATGCCGCCGTCGTAGAGGGCGTTGATGATGTGGATGTCGTAGGCCGACGAGGTTTCGAGGTGGATGTCATTCTTCATGGCCTCCTCCAGCACGAACGAGAAGTGGCTCGACTTGGTGCAGTAGCAATAGTTGTACGAACCCTTGTAGTCGACCTTCGCCATCGCTACGTTGAACATGCGCTTGGCACGGTTGATCTGCTGGGAGATCTTCGGCAGGTAGGTGATTTTGAGCGGAGTTCCGTATTGTTTGATCAGTTCCATCAACGGAATGTCGTGGAAATTCAGCTCGTTGTCCTCGACGGAGAACTCATCCTGCGGGAAATCGAACGATTGTTCGATCAGGTCGATGTACTTGTCTTTCATGGCTCGTTCGGTAAGGTTTTTTCAATCCGGCTCGGCTACATTGCAAATTTTCGGCCGAAGTAGCTCGCCTGGATTTTCCGAAAAATCGGGATGCAAAGTATGTGAATATTTTCCGGATAACCAACACTTTGTCCGATTATTTTGAAAAAGGGCATTATATTTTGCTTTTTTCTATGAAAAAAGGTAATTTTGAACCCGGATTTAAACGTGTTCGACAGTGCTGATTCCCATTATAAAACAATATCTGGCTGCGCACAAGCGGCTGGTCGTGCCCCAGCTCGGCGCGTTCATCGTCAAAGAGCCGGAGCGGAGCGTCGTCTTTTCCGAACTGCTCAAACGTGACGACGGGGTCCTGCGGGGGCTCCTGCGCGACGGCGGTACGAGTGATCTGGAGGCCGCCGGCGAGATCGACCGCTTCGTTTTCGAGGTGCGTCACGCCGTGGAGCGCGGGCAGGAGTATCCGCTCGAGGGTTTCGGCGTGATGAAACCCGGTCCCAACGGCACCATCGCCTTTACCCATGAACCCGGGGCCGCCGCACCGCTTTCCGGGGATGAGAAACCCGCCCGCCAGTCGCAGCTGGAACCCGGAAAACTGGCCGAGGCGGTCCGCACGGCCTTCGCCGAGCCGCACGTGTCGCCCTCCGCGAAGATGAATCCCGATCCTTCGGTGCGGGGGCTGCGTTACGGCAAGCCGCCCAAGAATACCGATGCCTGCCGCTATGTCGACCGCGTCCCGCGGCGGCGCGGGGCCGACTGGTTCATCTGGATAGCGATTGCCGCCGCCGTGATCGCCGCGGGCGCCATTGCCTTCGGCTACTGGCGCGCTGCGAAGGAGAAGCAGGCCGAGGCGGAATATATCGAGGTCCCGGCGGCGCAGACGGCTGCTGCGACGGCTTCCGAGGGAGCCTTACAACCCGAACAAAACGAATAAATGACAGATATCACGACCGTAAAACAGCGCTTCGGCATCATCGGCACCTCCCCGCTCCTCGACCGGGCGCTGGAGGTTGCCCTGCGTGTGGCCCCGACGGACCTGACGGTGCTTGTCACGGGCGAGAGCGGTGTGGGCAAGGAGTTTTTCCCGCAGGTCATTCACGCCTATTCGGCGCGCAAACACAATAAATATATAGCCGTCAACTGTGCGGCGATTCCCGAGGGAACGATCGACTCGGAGCTTTTCGGCCACGAGAAGGGCGCCTTTACCGGAGCCCTCGAAGCCCGCAAGGGCTATTTCGAGGAGGCCGACGGCGGTACGATCTTTCTGGACGAGGTGGCTGAGCTGCCCCATTCGACGCAGGCGCGCCTGCTGCGCGTATTGCAGACCGGCGAATTTATCCGTGTGGGTTCGTCGAAGGTGCAGAAGACCAACGTGAGGGTCGTGGCCGCCACGAATGTCAACCTGCAGGAAGCCATTGCCAAGGGGCGTTTCCGCGAGGACCTTTACTACCGGCTGGGTACGGTGCCGATCCTCGTGCCGTCGCTGCGCGAGCGTCCCGAGGATATTCCGCTGCTGTTCCGTCGTTTCGCCGCCGATGTGGCCGTGCAGTACCGCATGCCCGCCGTGACGCTCGACGACAGCGCCCGCGAGATGCTGATGCACTACTACTGGCGGGGCAATATCCGCCAGCTGAAGAACGTCGCCGAGCAGATCTCGGCCATTGAGCAGACCCGCGTCATCTCCGCCGAGGTGCTGGCCAAATACCTGCCCCCGCAGGGCGGCGGTGCGCCGATGGCCGCCGGTGCGCCGCATCCGGACGACATGACCACCGAGCGCGAACTGCTCTACAAGGTGCTGTTCGACATGCGCGCCGACATCAACGACCTCAAACGGATGATGGCCGAGTTGATTCAGGGCACGGGCCGCTGTCCGGAACCTGCCCGCGACATCAAAGCCCTGCTGCCGACCTCGACGCAGAGCAGTTTCGTCCCGGCCGTCGTTCCGGTGGCTTCCGCCTATCCGCACGCCTCCGCCCCGGTCTATGCCGAGAGCGAGGTGGTGACCGACGAGCCGCCCCGCGAGATGACCAAGGCCGACATGCAGCGCGAACAGATCGTCCGTGCGCTGAGGCGTAACAACGGCCGCCGCCGCGAGGCCGCCGCCGAATTGTTTATGTCGGAGCGCACACTATACCGCAAGATAAAGGAGTTAGGTATAGAGGAAATTTAGCTTATGAAGATCAAACTTACGATAGTGGCGCTTTGCGCCGCATTGCTCACAGGCTGCGGCGTGGCTATCAAATACTCGCTGTCGGGCGCTTCGATCCCGCCCGATGCCAGGACTTTCTCGGTGGCCTATTTCCCGAACAACGCGACGATGGTGTCGCCGATCCTGAGTTCGACGCTCACCGAGGCGCTGGTCGACATGTTCTCGCGCCGCACGCGGCTGATGCAGGTCGACGAAGGCGGCGATTTCGCTTTCGAGGGCGAGATCGTCAACTACACATCGACGACGGCTTCGGTGTCGAGCGACGACTACGCTCTGCTCAACCGGCTGACGATCACCGTCAAAGTGCGCTTCACGAACGCCCTCGACGAGAAGGCTTCGTGGAACAAGACCTTTACCGCCTACGAAGACTACGAATCGACGCAACTGCTGACGGAGGTCGAGGGAACGCTGATCCCGCAGATCGTCGATAAACTCGTGACCGACATTTTCCAGGCTTCGGCCTCCAATTGGTAATCCGGATATGGCTGATCTGAAAGCATACTTTGCCGCACCCCGCACCGCCGGGCTGCCCTCCGCCGACGAGGCCGAGGCGCTGGTCGGAGCCTGTCCGTGGTTTATCCCGGGGCGCATCCTGCTCGGGATGGTCACGGGTGAAGAGGACCCGCGGGCGGCGCTGATGGCTCCGTGGCGGGCCGAGAGTTCGCTGCGCATGCCTGCCGTCGACGTTTCGGCGCTGGACCGGCTCTCGTCCGACGAGATCATCGACCGTTTTTTGCAGGAGGACAACCTGCGCATCGTCGCCCGGGAGGGGGAACCCGAAGAGGAGGTGCAGATTAGTCCCGAACTGGAAGATGACGACGAGGTGGTTTCCGAGGAACTGGCCGAAATCTATCTCGCCCAGGGGCTTCGGGACCGGGCCGCGGCGATTTATCGCAAATTAAGTTTGCTAAATCCCGAAAAAAGTGTTTACTTTGCCGAGCTAATTGGCAAAATAGATAACAATAATTAAAATTTATAGGATATGTTATACACGATTTGCATTGCCCTGATACTCGTTGCGAGCGTATTGGTAATCCTCGCGGTGTTGGTGCAGAACCCCAAGAGCGGCATGGCCGCCAATTTCGGCGCGTCGAACCAGGTCATGGGTGTGCGCGAGACGTCGAATTTCCTCGAAAAGTTCACCTGGGCGATGGCTATCGCCATCGTCGTGCTGAGCCTTGCGGCTACGCTGACTATGGACCGGGGCCGTGTGATCGAGAGCAATACGAAGATTTCGAACGACGCCAAGGCACTGCAGGAGCGTGTGCTCGAGTCGGAGATTCCCGCCCCGATGCCGCAGGCCGAGATTCCGGCCGCCGAGCAGCCCGCCGCCGACCAGTCGGCCGAGTAGCGCCGGGAGGGGCCGGAACAGGACAGGTCGGAGAACCGGCCCGGACAATAAAAAGAGACCGCGGAAAAATCCGCGGTCTCTTTTTGTGCTTTCGCCGATCCGGTCAGAGATGCTGCGGACTGAATGCCCCGATGGTTTTGATGCGCTCTTCGAAATTGTCGCGCGAGACGAGCGTGTGCCCTTTGATCTTCGAACGGTAGTTGTAGATCGTGCTCACGGAGTAGCGCAGCAGGGCGGCGATCTTCGACGAGTCGTTGATGCCCAGCCGGATCAGTGCGAAGATGCGCAGCTCGGTGTTCAGCAGTTCGCCCTTCTTGGGCTCGATGCGCGCCTCCTTGTTCAGCAGCGAGTTGAAATCCTCGATGAAGGTGGGGTAGAGTTGCAGGAACGTCGTGTCGAAATTGTGATAGAACTCCTCCAGTTCGCGGCTGTCGCCGTCGCTCGGGGAGTACTCCTTTTTTAGTTCGTCGATACGTCCGTCGCGCAGCAGGCGGCGCACCTGACGCCGCGAGGCGATGATCTTGTCGATATACTCCGAACACATTGTCAGGAAGATGCCTATGTACTCCTCCTTCACTTCGTTGGCCTCGGAAATCTGGCTGTTGAGTTCGGCCAGTTGTTTGTTGATCCGCTGGAGGTCGTTGTTCGAGATGTTGAGCCGGTTGTTGGCCTGCTGCAGTTCGAGCCGTGCGAAGCTGAGTTTGCGGTTCTGGCGCAGGACGAAGATCACGCCCCCGAGGGCCAGCAGCATGAAGCAGGCGATCGACGCCACGAAGATATTGTACATGGAGTCCATCCGCTTCCGCCGGGCCATGTAGGCCTCTTCGATGACGTGCAGCGCCAGCGCATCCTGCCAGGGCCGGAGCCGGGAGTTGAAGAACCGGGCGTCGTCCATGACGATCCGCATGTAGCGCATCGCCCGCTGGATATTGTCGTCGTCGAGCAGCGTGTTGGCAAGGCTTTTCAGCGCCGCATTGTCGCGGATCGCCAGTTGAATGTCGGTCATCGCCGAGCGGGCGAACCACACCTGTGCCGTGAAGGTGTCTTTCATCAGGTCGGCCACCAACGCCCGCATGTACGATGCTTCGGCATAGTCGCGGGAGATGGGCGGCAAGGTGCTGCACAGTCGCTCGGAGATCTCCACCGCCTGCTCGTAGTTGCGGTCGTTGATCGCCTGCCAGAGCAGGAAATTGAGGTGCGTGGTCGATTCCGGTTCGGTGTTGTCCACTATCAGCTGGGCGTAGAGCACCGTGAGGTGCCACGACTGCGTGCCCTGCACCGAGTCGTGGGAATAGAGCTGAAGTTCGTCGTTGAGCTTGTGGCGGGCGACGTAGTAATCGACCAGTTGTTTCCGGTCGAGCTTCGTGGTGTCGACCTGTTGCAGAAGGGTTGCGGCTTCGAGGTAGATGCCTGCCGAACTGTAAAGGTAGGCCAGTTGGATGCGGCTTTCGTCGAGACGCCGCGTGTCGCGCATTTTTTTTGCCAGGTTGATATTGCGGTAGAGGTAGTCGATCGTCGAGTCGGCCTGATAAGGGGTGTATTCGTCGATCAGCTGTTGGTTCAGGATGTAACGCTGGGCGTCCGAAAAGTCCGATTTGCCGAGGATGCTTTTCAGTGATTCGATCCGTTGTTCGCGGCCGGCGATATAGGAGTCGCGGTGCGAAAGAGTTGCGTCGAGTTGCGAGAGCACGCTTTTCAGATCGTTCTGCGCCAGGGCGAAGGGTGCTATGGCGAGCAGCAGTGCGGTAAACAGCAGGTTTCTCATGGGTGGACGTATATAAGGTACAAAAAAGTCGAAAGTCGGTCGGGGCCAAAAACGAATTGCCGTACGGTAAAACCTTCCGACCCCTTAAAAGTGCCGTTGCGGCACCGACACCAAAGATAGGAATAATCTCCGAAAAATCAACACCGGGCTTCCGGGGCTGCCCGTTTCTTTCTCGGAAGAGCCGGTGGGGATGATACGGGCGGAACGGGTGGTTTTGCCGGCGTACGGGGGGCTCCGGATTTATTTAAAATATTTTATTTATATCCTGTCCGGTGGATTCTTTCCCGTTGGAAGATTCCGGTCCGTCTACTTTTTTTTGAGAATGTCAAAATATTAATATATTGATAATCAGTAAATTATATTTTGATAAAGGGGTTTTTGGTTTACAATTTTCAGTTTAATTTTTTTCATGTCACAGACGTTGTTTACTTTTATTTAGAAGAAACGAAGGCGGTTTTATGTCGAATTTTTAAAAAACGACTTTACCTATTTATAATAATAATCAAAACCTAAAATCTAATTTCCTATGGCACATTTATGCAACAAGCTGCAATCGGGTTGCCGGACAGGATGGATGCTGCTGCTTGCGGTGGCTATGCTGATCGTTTCTGCTCCGGTCCTGGCCCAGCAGCGGGCGACTGTGACCGGAACGGTCACCGACCAGTCGGGACAGCCCGTTATCGGGGCTACGGTCATCGAGCAGGGCACCACCAACGGGGCCACGACGGGCGTAGACGGCACTTATACCCTTAAACTCAGAGGGGGGGGGAATTCTGTTAACCTGATTTTCCAATCGCTGGGATTCGTCTCGCAGACGGTTGCCGTCAACGGCCGCACAAAGGTCGACGTGAAGCTCAGCGAAGATGCCGTAGCCCTCGACGCCGTGGTGGCGATCGGTTACGGTACGGTCAAACAGAAGGACCTCACGACGGCCGTGTCGATCGTCAAAACCGACGACCTCGCGCGCCGTCCGATCACCTCGGCTTCCGGAGCCTTGCAGGGCAAGGCCGCCGGTGTGCAGGTCATCCAGCCCAACGGCTCGCCCGGTCAGGGCATGGTAGTCCGCGTGCGCGGCGCTTCATCCATTTCGTCGAGCAACGACCCGCTCTATGTGGTCGACGGCGTTCCCGTAGGCGAGGGCAATTACGCCATCGCTTACCTCTCTCCCAACGAGATCGAGTCGATGCAGGTGTTGAAAGACGCCTCGTCGGCCGCCATCTACGGTTCGCGCGCCGCTAACGGCGTGGTGCTCATCACCACCAAGCAGGGCAGCAAGAAGATGGGACCCGAGATTTCGTTTTCGACCTTCGTCGGCGTTTCGAAGGTGACCAAAAGTTTCGATGTGCTCAATGCCCGGCAGTACCGCGAACTGATGGAGGAGAACGGAGCCGTTTCGGGACTTCCCGAGACGCTTACCGATGTCACCGACTGGTTCGACGAAACCTATTCGACGGGCGTCAACCAGAACTACCAGTTCTCGATCTCCAACGGCGACGAGAATTCGTCGTATTACCTCGGCGGCGGTTACACAGACGAGACGGGCATCATCAACACCACCTCTTCGGAGCGTTACAACGTGAAGGCCAGCTTCGACAAGAAGATTTTCAAATGGGTTTCGGCCAACGCCTCGACCACCTTCTCGCACTATACCACCAAGGGGTCCATCATCTCGGGACAGGGCGCCAACCGCGCCGGCGTGGTCGTTTCGGCCATCACGACCCCGACCTATGCACCGATCTGGGACCCGGAGAACCCTCAGCAGTACTACAATAACTTCTACGGCGCCAACCTCACCTCGCCCCTCGAGAACATGGCTCGCACGGACTATGACCGCAACGTCACCGACCGTCTGCTGCTCTCCGGCGGCCTGACGTTCTACCTGGCCAAAGGGCTGACTTTCCGGTCGACGGTCTCGATGGACCGCCGCTGGGTCCACTCGTCGTCGTTCCTCGACCCGATTCGCACCTCCTACGGCCGGACGCAGCACGGAACCGCTTCAGACACCCGTTCCGACGATATGCGCATGGTCTACGACAACATCCTGACCTGGAACAAGTCCTTTAACCTCCACAACCTCGAAGTGATGGCCGGCACGTCGGCCACGACCTCCGTGTGGGAGCAGCTGTCGGGATCGCGTTCCTATTTCTCGTCGACCAACAACAACGCCATCCCCAATCTGGAGGGCGGTAACAACGGCGGCGTCCGCGGCCAAAGCTACGGCAAGTCGGAGTGGTCGATCATGTCCTACCTGGCACGCGTGTCGTACAACTACGACAGCCGCTATCTCGTGACGGCCAATTTCCGAGCCGACGGTTCCTCGAAACTGGCTCCCGGCCACCGCTGGGGTTATTTCCCGTCGTTCTCGGCGGCATGGCGCATCTCGGGCGAGAAGTTCCTGAGCGACGTGCGCTGGATCAACGACCTGAAACTGCGCGCCGGCTGGGGACAGACCGGTAACCAGGCGGGCCTCACCGAGTACGGCTGGATGCAGCAGTACAGTACGAACTACTACGACTGGACGCTGACCGAGAATGCCCACGCCGTGCCGACCGTCGGCGGACGCAAAAACATCAAAAATCAGGATTTGACCTGGGAGACCACCTCGCAGACCAACGTCGGTCTGGATTTCGCGCTGCTGAACAACCGCCTGAGCCTGTCGCTCGACTACTACTACAAGTACACCAAGGATATGCTGATGGACGTACCCCTGCCGTCTCCTTATCCGAGCATCTACCGCAACGACGGCGAGATGTCGAACCAAGGCTTCGAAATCACCCTGTCGTCGGTCAACATCGCCCGGAAGGATTTCAACTGGTCGACCGACCTGAACGTTTCGCTCAATCGCAACAAGCTCGAGAAACTCGACCTGAAACAGGTTTACTATTACGCCAAGACCTCCGACGCCACCAACGACAACGTTATCCGCATGACGCCGGGCCATCCGCTCTCGATGTTCTGGGGATATGTCTCCAAGGGGGTCGATCCCGAGACGGGCGACCTGATCTACGAGGACCGCAACGGCGACGGCGAGATCACGCCGCTGGACAAAACCTGGATCGGTAACGCCAATCCCAAGTTCACGTTCGGCATGACCAACAACTTCTCGTGGCGGGGGCTCAACCTGAACATCCTTATCACGGGTTCCTACGGCAACGACATCTTCAACGCCTCGCGCATCGAGACCGAGGGCATGACCACGGCCAACAACCAGACCACCGCGGTACTGCGCCGCTGGCGCATTCCGGGGCAGCAGACCGACGTGTTCCGCTCGGACAATCCGTCGTGGAACGTGAAGAACTCGACCTACTGGGTGGAGGACGGATCGTACCTCAAAGTGAAGAACATCACCCTGTCCTACGACATCACCTCGCCCAAGCTCAAACGCATCAACATCACGCGCATCCAGCCTTACATCTCGCTTCAGAACTTCATCACCTGGACCAACTATTCGGGTTATGACCCGGAGGTGAGCCAGTCGGAGAGCGCTACGCAAATGGGCATCGACTGGGGAACCTATCCCAACGTCCGCACGGTGGTCGTGGGGCTGAACCTTACTTTCTAATCCCGGAAAACAAGAACCGATCATGAAAAAGATATTATCATACGTTGCGGTATTTTCGCTGGTTGTCGCGGCTTCGTCGTGCAGCCTCGAGAAATTCCCCGAGACCATGTATGCCGAGAACAACACCTCCGGCACGGGTGACGCCGAGACGGCCATCAACACCCGCGAACTGCTCGAAGGCCAGCTTACGGCCATGTACAACTACATGAAGGGCGACTTCCAGAACTACTGGTACCAGCTCATCGTCCTGGCCGAAAGCCGCGCCGACAACGCCTACGGCTGCCCGGGCGAAACGAAGACCATGGCCGTCGAACAGAACCAGCTCGACAGCGACAACGAGTTTGCGGCCACCATGTGGAACTATTCGATGAACGCCGTGGACTATGCCAACCAGGTCATCTGCAACATCGACCTCGTGAAGGAGAACGATCCGTCGCTCACCGAGAAGGAGTATCAGGAGTGGCTCTCCGAGGCGCTCTGCTGGCGTGCCTACATCTGGATCAACATGATGCAGATGTTCGGCGAGATTCCGATGCTGACCGAGATTCCGCCCGCCATCAATGCCGACAACATCGAGGAGGTCTATCCGCTCTATTTCCCGTCCCGCGTTTCGAAGGAGACCGTCGGCGAGCAGATCGTTAAGGATATCGAGGAATACGCCTGCAAGTACGCTCCCGACATGGACGCTTCGAATAAGTTCAAAATCACCAAGGGCTTCGCCTACGGCCTGATGGCGCGTTTCTACTCCATGCGCGAGTTCCGCGATTGGTCGAAGGTGGTTTCGGCCTGTGAGGCGGTCGAGGGTATGGGTTACAGCCTTTGCGACAGCTACGGCGACCTCTGGGCCTACACCACGGGCGATACGGGCATGGCCGCGATGAATACGCGCGAGTCGATCTTCGAGGTGCAGTGGTCCAGCCAGACTTCGGGTTCATGGCTGTGGATGATGTTCCACCGCAACGCCTACGTTCCCAACGACAGCTTCTCGTGGGCCAAGTGGAGCACGCCGTCGCGCAACCTTACGAGGGCCTATAATGCCGAGGGCGACACCGAGCGCCTGAACGCATCGGTCGTTTACGACGAGTGCGGCTGGTCGTACCAGTATCCCAGCGACGAATATGCCTTCATGCACAAGTTCCCGACCAACGTGACGCCGGTCTATGTGATGCGCCTGGCCGACATCCGGCTGCTGCATGCCGAGGCGCTGGCCAACTCGGGCGATCCGGGCGGTGCCGCCGACATCGTGGACGCGATCCGCGACCGCGCGGGCCTCGGCAAGCTGACCGACGCGCAGCGCGCCTCCGAGACGCAGATGCGCGAAGCCGTGCTGAACGAACGCCGCCTCGAACTGGCCATGGAGGGTTTCCGCTGGTTCGACCTGATGCGTTACGGCAACGATTATTCGAAACTGATCGAGGTCTGCGATGGCGTCAACGTCAAAGGCTCGTCCTCCTACGACGCTTATTTCAAAGACCGCCGTGCGATGAACGACAACCGCGTGCTGCTGCCGATTCCGACCAGCGTGCTGGACGACAACACCAATATCGAACAGAACTTGGGCTACTAAATTTAAAACTGCAATTCGACCATGAAATTCACGATCAATAACAACCTGCGTCTGCTGACCGGCTCGCTGCTGCTCGCCGGAGCGGTCTGCTGCTCCAGCGGAAGCGATGAACCCAATCCCGGTCCGGGGACCGATCCCGTCGCGGGAGATGTCCGCGCCTGGGTCACCTCGGCCAACGGCAACCGCCTGTTTGCGGAGGAGGGGCTCTCCTATTCGAAGGTTTCGATGTCGCCCTACCGGGTGGAGCTCGATCCCGCGACGACCTACCAGACCGTCGACGGATTCGGCCCGGCCATGACGGGGGCCACGTGCTACAACCTGCTGAAGATGTCGCAGGCCGACCGCACGGCGATTCTCAAAAAGTGCTTCGACCCGGAGACCGGCGCCGGATTCAGCTTTATCCGCGTGCATATCGGCGGTTCGGACTTCTCGATGGACGAATACACCTGCTGCGACCAGGAGGGTATCGAGTTCTTCGGCATTCCGGCCGTGGAGAAGGAGGGCATTTTCCCCGTCCTGAAAGAGGTGCTGGAGATCAATCCCGAAATCAAAATCATGGGTTCGCCGTGGTCGTGCCCCAAGTGGATGAAAGGCACGGTCGCCGATCCGTCGAAACCCTATGACTCGTGGACCAGCGGGCGTCTGAATCCCGCCTATTACGACGACTATGCCGAGTATTTCGTGCAGTGGGTGAGCGAGATGGAGGAGAACGGCTTCCCGATCTACGCGATCACGATGCAGAACGAGCCGTTGAACAAGGGCAATTCGATGTCGCTCTACATGCCGTGGGAGGACCAGCTGGCCTTTGTTAAGAAGCTCGGCCCGGCGTTCAGAAAGGCGGGCATCACGACCAAGATCCTCTGCTACGACCACAATTACAACTACGACAATGTCGCCGGACAGCAGAGCTATCCGCTCAACATCTACGCCGACGGCGATGCCTCGCAGTGGGTCGACGGTTCGGCCTGGCACAACTACGGCGGTTCGGTGACCGAACTGGACAACATCCTCGCGGCGGCCCCCGGCAAGTCGATCTATTTTACGGAGGCTTCGATCGGTACGTGGAACTACAACTTCGAAAGCTGCGTCATCGACGATTTCGAATCGATCTTCCTCGGCACGCTGAGCCGCATGGGCAAGGGCGTCCTGCTGTGGAACCTGATGCTCGACGATAAGGGTGCGCCGAACCGTCCGGGTGGCTGTACGACCTGCTACGGAGCCATCGAGATCAGCTCGTCGGACTACAAGACGCTCAAATACAACAGTCACTACTACGATCTGGCGCAGTGCGCCAAGGTCATCCGTCCGGGAGCCGTGCGCATCGGCACGTCGGGCTATACGACCCCGGGCCTCACCTACCTGGCGTTCGCCAATCCCGACGGCTCGAAAGCCTTCGTGGCGTTGAACAGGAACAGCAGCGAGCAGACCGTCGCCGTGTATGAAAGCGCCGACCGTTCGTTCAAATACACCATCCCGGCCAAGTCGATCGCCTCGTTCCGCTGGGGCGCCGCGGCTGAAAAATAACCTTTAAAAATTCGCAGAACATGAAAACGCTGAAATATATCGCATTGTCGCTGCTCGCCGCGGCCTGCACGACGGCGTGCCAGGACGATCCGGAACTGCTCACTACCGATATCGGTCCCGAAATGACGGCTGTTTCGTCCGACGCTTCGGGGGTCTTCGGCGGCAAGGTCGGCTTCGAAGCGACGATGACCGACCGCTATGCGCTCTCGACGCTTAAAGCGCAGGTCTTCTTCGACGACGAGATGGTTGCCGAGGAGGTGATCCGCACCAAGGAGAACGGAACCTATTCGGGCACCGTGACGCTTCCTTTCTACAAGAACATTCCCGATGGAGAGGCCACGCTGCGCCTCGTGGGGCAGAACGTCCGCTTCGGAGTGACCACCCTCGAACGGCCCCTGAACGTCACGCGGCCCAAGCCCGACCACCTGACCTTCGTGCTCGGAGGGCAGGAGTACCGCATGGAGCCCACGGGCGTCGATTACGAATACGCCGTGACGGCCGATTTTCCGCAGAAGCCGCAGGGTTACATCACGACGCCCGACCTCGACGGGCAGGGCTCGGTGGTGACGTTCGGTTACAGCGCCGAGCAGGGCGGGATCGTCTCCGACTCGACCGAACCGATTCCCTTCGCCAATTCGAATGCCGGAGAGTTCGCGGTCACCTTCAATTTGAAAACCTTCGAGGGTTCGCCCTTCATCAAACTGCTCTTCGACAATACGGAGATGACGATGGTCGACAACGACAATTACAGCATCGTTACCACGCTGACGCAGAACCAGACCTATACGCTGACGGGCGTTTCGGACTTCGCCGGATGGGACATCGACCGCGACTTCTTCGAGCGGGCCGACGAATCGAATCCCGAGGCGCTGACTTTCCTGCCGATGTCGGGCATGTATAAGGTGACGGCCAATTTCAAACACAGTTACCTGCGTATCGAGGCCATGAAATCGGCCACGGAGTATGCGTCGCTCAACGCCGACGGCTCGGGCAATGCGATCTGGACGGTCGGAGCCGGTATCGGCAAACCCGTTATAAAGAACGGCGACGGTTGGGATATGGCCTCCACGGGTCTGTGTCTGGCCCGCGTTGCGGACAAGAAGTTCCAGATTACGCTGGTGGCCGGCATTTCGATCAACGCTTCGAGCTTCAACTTCAAATTCTTCTGGCCGAAAGACTGGGACAAGGGTGAATTCCTGGGTAAGGAGGACGCCTCGTTCGCCAATCCTTACGGGGTTCTGACCACCGCCAGCGATCTGATCGAGATTTCCGACGGCGGCAACCTGGGACTTGCCGAGGGCAAGACGCTCGAACTGGGCGGCATCTACCGCTTCACGATCGACGTTTCGGGCGGCACGATGGCCGCGGTGCTGACGGTCGAGCACGACGGCAATCAGCCGCTTCCGGCCGCCGACCTGCAGATCAACGGCACGAAGATGGCGCAGCTCGATGCGGACAACTACCAGCTCGACCTCGACCTGACGCAGGGACAGACGTTGACCTTCGGCGGTGCGGACATGTTCACCCCGGCGTGGATCAATCCCGACTTCTTCGAGGCAGTTTCCGCGGCGAGCGCCAAAGTGATTCCCGTGTCGGGCAAGTATCGCATTTCGGCCAACCTTGCGACCAAGGTGATCGACGCGCTGGTACTTAACGCCGACGGTTCGGGGTTGGCGACGCTGAGCGACGACGGCCACGGGGCGGTCTATTTCATCGGCTACGGCATCGGGTCGCCTGCGGCTGCCGACGAGCCGGGCTGGACGACCGAGAAGGGCGTTTGCGTGCCCGAAGCCGCTCCCGGCATCTACAAGATGACGGCGCAGGCCGGCAAGGAGGGCAGCACGGTCCTCGGCCAGCGGTTCCGCGTAAGCGGCTGGGACGGTAAGTTCTTCGGCGCACGCGGCTGGGCCGATCTGGGCGCACTCACCTCCACGCCCGGAACGGAGGCGCTGCTGGATGTCTCGAAAGGCAATATCAACATGGCTGCGGACGTAACGCTCGAAGAGGGTGCTGACTACGAACTGACGCTCGATTGCACGGGCGGTAAAAATGCGCCGGTCCTGACGTTCGTCAAAAAATAATCATTACCTTTGTATGCGAAGTGCGCAGCCCTCGGACTGCGCACTCCGCGTGCAAACCAAACAAATTTTTTTATTCCAATGCCAAACAATATCCTGATAAAGACCCTCGCCGGGCTGTGCACCTTTGCGGCAGTTGCCTGCGGCGGCGGGCAGCAGCCCCGGAGCGACGTTGCGGTCTACCTCGACGAGTCGCAGCCGATTGAAAAACGCGTCGAGGACGCACTTTCGCGGATGACCCTCGAAGAGAAGGTCGCCATCCTGCATGCGCAGTCGAAATTCTCCTCGGCGGGCGTTCCCCGTCTGGGCATCCCCGAGGTGTGGTGCACCGACGGCCCTCACGGCATTCGTCCCGAGGTTCTGTGGGACGAGTGGGAGCAGGCCGGCTGGACGAACGATTCCTGCACGGCTTTCCCGGCCCTGACGTGCCTCGCCGCGACGTGGAATCCCGAGATGTCGGCCCTCTACGGCAAATCCATCGGCGAGGAGGCCCGCTACCGCGAGAAGGACATCCTGCTGGGCCCGGGCGTGAACATCTACCGCACGCCGCTGAACGGCCGTAATTTCGAGTATATGGGCGAAGACCCCTTCCTTTCCGCGCGGATGGTGGTTCCCTATGTTCAGGGGGTGCAGAAGAACGGCGTGGCCGCCTGCGTGAAGCACTATGCGCTGAACAACCAGGAGGAGCACCGCCACGGCATCGACGTCGAGGTCGACGACCGGGCCCTGTACGAGATTTACCTGCCGGCCTTCAAAGCGGCCGTCCGCGAGGGCGGGGCCTGGGCGATCATGGGCTCCTATAATAAATATAAGGGCCAGCATTGCTGCCACAACCAATACCTGCTGAACGACATTCTCAAACGCGACTGGGCGTTCGACGGGGTGGTCGTCTCCGATTGGGGCGGCGTTCACGACACGAAGCAGGCCGCAGAGAACGGTCTCGACATGGAGTTCGGTTCGTGGACCGACGGCCTGAGCTGGGGAGCCAGCAACGCCTATGACAATTACTATCTGGCCGCTCCCTATCTCGACATGCTGCGCAAAGGCGAGGCATCGACGGCGACGCTCGACGACAAGGCGCGCCGGGTGCTGCGCCTGATTTTCCGCACGGCGATGAATACGCAGAAGCCTTTCGGATCGCTCAACTCTCCCGAGCATCTTGCCGCTGCGCGCCGCATTGCGGGCGAGGGCATGGTGTTGCTGAAAAACGACGGCGGGGTACTGCCGATCGACCTGGGGAAAACGAAGACGATTGCCGTCGTGGGGGAGAACGCCGTGAAGATGATGACCGTGGGCGGCGGTTCCTCGTCGCTCAAAGTCCGGCATGAATATACGCCGCTGGAGGGCATCCGTGCCGCCGTGGGTGATAGGGCCGAGGTGATCTACGAACGCGGTTATGTCGGCGACGTGACGGGCAACTACAACGGCGTGAAGACCGGGCAGGACCTCTCTGAAAAACGTTCCGAGGCCCAGCTCATCGCCGATGCCGTTGCCGCGGCGCGCAAGGCCGATGCCGTGATCTTCGTCGGCGGACTCAACAAGAGCGACCATCAGGACTGCGAGGGCGCCGACCGCCTGCAATACGGTCTGCCCTATGCGCAGGACCGGGTGATCGAAGCGCTGGCCGAAGCCAATCCCAACCTGGCCGTGGTGATGGTCTCGGGCAACGCCGTGGCGATGCCGTGGATCGACCGCGTTCCGGCCGTTCTGGAGGCGTGGTTCTCGGGTTCCGAGGCCGGCAATGCGCTGGCCGACGTGGTGTTCGGGGCTGTGAATCCCTCGGGCAAACTGCCCTTTACGTTCCCCGTGCGGCTGGAGGACAACAGCGCGCATGCACTGGGCGAATACCCCGGTACGGACAAGGTTGCCTACAACGAGGGTATCTTCGTGGGCTACCGCTGGCACGACAAGGAGCAGCTCAAACCGCTGTTCGCTTTCGGTCACGGCCTGAGCTACACGACGTTCGACATTGCCGGTGTGAAAGCCGACCGCACGACGCTTGCGGCGAACGGCCGCATCCGGGTTTCGGCCGATGTGACCAACACGGGGACGCGTCCGGGCGCCGAGGTGGTGCAGTTGTATATCGGCGATGAAGAGTCGTCGTTGCCGCGTCCGGTGAAGGAGCTGAAAGGATTTCAGAAAGTTTCGCTGAACCCCGGAGAAACGCAGACGGTTACTTTCGAAATCACGCCCGATATGCTGCAATACTATGATGACGCTAAAGGGGCGTGGATTGCCGAACCGGGCGCGTTCACGGCCTATGTGGGCGCCGCGTCGGACGATATCCGCGGCACGGCGGCCTTCGAGTTGAAGTGATCCCGTAATCGTTATGTTTTTTGAGATACCGCTCCGCAATCCGGGGCGGTATTCTCTTTTCGGGACGGAAAAATCGTATTTGACATATCCGCTTTTTGGATATACTTATTCGTCCGTATTGTGTGAAATTGGAAAAAAGTTCGTAAAATTGTCTCCGAATTTGGTAAATATGTACTAAATCGCCTTTCCCCCCCCCTTAGCGGTATGACCGTAATTCGTACGGCTTTCGGGGGCGGTCAATATTATGTGCATGCTTTTTCACAAAGAAAGCTATGTGGGTTGTATATAGTTTGATAGGGATATTAGCGATAGCTGTCCAAACGGTTTCTGCGCAGGAGATGCGCAGGGATACTTTGTGCATGTCGGTCTATTTTGCTCCCGGTTTTTCGTCCGTCACTTCCGATTCCGAACTGTACAGGCTCGACAGCCTTGCGGATCGGCTGCAATCCTTGTGTGCCGCAGCCGACGGCCGAGTTTCCGGCATTTTGGTAAAAGGGTGGACCTCACCCGAAGGTGCAGACCGGCTGAACGAACGTCTTTCCGAGAGCCGTGCCCGCGGGGTGGTGCGCTATCTGGCCGATCGTGCGGCTCTTCCCGACTCGTTGCTCGAGGCCGGGGGCGGCGGGGTGGATTGGCAGCATCTTGCAGAGGAGGCTTCCGCATGCCCGGATCTTCCGGACCGCGGGGAGGTGCTCCGCATTCTCGAAAATACGCCCGTTTGGGTGGTCCGCAACGGTCGGGTAGTGGATGGCCGCAAACGCCGCCTGGGGATGCTCCATGGCGGAATCCCGTATAACCATCTGTATAAGGAGGCTTTTCCCGCTCTGCGGCGCGCCGACATCCGTGCGGTCGTAAGCGGCGGCCCGCAATTTCCCCCCCCCTCTCACGAGCGTTCCTCTGAAACCTATTCCGACAATGTGCGTCAGCCTGCTGCCGCTCCTGCGGATTCGTGCCGTCGGTCGGAGCGGTCTGCGGCAGCGGAGGATGCCGTAACGGAGGACGTGGATGCCGATGCGTCGGCATCGCTTCCGGCGGAAGATGCGCCGGAAGGGAATTCTGTGCTGGCGTCCGAATCCGGAAACGCCCCTGAATCCGCGTTTGTCGCCGAATCTGCTGCCGAACCGGCCGTACGTGCAATGCGGGAGCCGTGGGTGGCCCTCAAAACCAATCTGCTGTATGATGCGCTTCTCGTTCCGAATGTCGGAATCGAATTCCGTTTTGCCGACCGCTGGTCGGTGGGAGCGGACTATATGCACGCATGGTGGAGCAACGACCGGAAACACCGCTACTGGCGTTGCTACGGCGGTGAGGTGACGCTGCGCCGCTATTTCGGCGCGACGCCTTTCACCGGGCACCATGTCGGCATCTACGGAACGATGCTCACCTACGATTTCGAGTTTTCGGGAAAAGGCTGGCAGAGCGACGGATTCAGCTACGGCGGCGGCCTGGAATACGGCTATTCGCTTCCGGTGGCGCGTCGTCTCAATCTCGACTTTTCGATCGGCGTCGGTTATTTCGGCGGCCGTTACAAGGAATATGTCCCGATGGACGGCTGCTATGTATGGCAGTCTACCCGGCGCCGGCATTGGTTCGGACCTACCCGGGCGCAGATCTCTCTGGTGTGGATTCTGGGCGGCGAACGCCGCAGCGGGAAAGGAGGCGCGCGATGAGAAAGACGATTTACAAACTCTGCCGCGCCGGGCTCGTTTGGCTCGTTCCGGCGGCATTGATCTCCTGCCAGCACAAGGAGTTGTGTTATGACCACAGCCATGTCGTGGAGGTGAAGGTGAATTTCGATTGGTCGGAGTGTCCCGACGCCGCGCCGCGGACGATGGTGCTGCAATTGTTCACTCCCGACGGCAGCCATTGCAACCGTTATGAGTTCGGCTCGCCGAAAGGCGGCGTCATCCGCGTCCAGGCCGGTTCCTATCGGATGCTGTTCCACAACGGCGACATGGAGAACGTCGTCGAGCGGGGAACCTGTTACGACGATTACGAGGTGACTACGGCCGCCCGTGCGTTGCTCGCTCCCATCGGACGCGGCGGGGAACAGGCTCCTCCCCGTCCCGGCGACGCGCAGGAACAGCCCGTGCGTCATGCTCCCGAACCGGTTTGGTGCGGGCAGTACGGCCCCGTGGACTGGTTGGCCGTTCCCGAGGGAGAGGAGCTGTCGGTGACGCTCGTTCCCGGACGGGCCACGGCCGTCTATACGGTGGATTTCCTTCATATTGAGAACCTCGGTTCCACGTCCAATATCGGCGCCGCCATCACCGGCCTTGCCGGCTCCTACCGCCCGTGCCACGGGAAGATGGGCGAGGAGGCCGTGACGATACCGCTCGACCTGACCCGGGTCGACGACCGGACGCTTTCGGCCCGCTTCGCGACGTTCGGCCACTGTCCCGTCGGTACGGAGAAACACACCTTGTCGATTTACACGGCCGAGAAGTGGTTCAGCCACTTCGACGTGACGGATCAGGTGCACGGAGCCGCCGATCCGGACAACGTGCATATCGTGATCGACGGCCTGCGGCTGCCCGATTCGGCGGGCGGCATGGATACGTCGGTTTCGGACTGGGACGACAGCGTGATCGAGACCGATATCAATATGAACTGATCGGGCGGAACGATTCTGAAACGAATGACAATCATATAAAATTATCCAATCATGAATTCAAAAATGAAATTGTTGGGACTGACTGGCATGATGTCACTCATGTTGGTTTCCTGTTCGAAAGATGAAATGGTGGCGAGTAATCCGGGCGATGAGATCGTCTTCAATACCCGCGTGACGCGGGCCACCGAGACGACGACCTCGACGCTGAAAGAGATCAGGGTTTACGCCGATGCGAAGGATTATTCGCAAATGTTTATCGACGGCGACGTGGCCAAGAAAGAGGAAGGCAACGAGTATTTCAAATTCGCCAAGAACTACTATTGGCCGAACGATGTGGAGACCATTCGTTTCTGGTCCTACGGTCCTGCCGACATCTTCCCCGAGGATAAGATGAAGGACCATGTGCAGATCAATGCGCAGACGCAGCAGTTCCTCGGCTGTACGCCGAAATCGGGCGTCGACAATCCCGGCAAGGAGCACAAGGACCTTGTCGTGGCCTATACTTCGGCCAACCGTCACAATGATCCGAACGTAAGCGGTTCGAATGTCAAACTCGCTTTCCATCATGCCTTTACGCAGATCGTCGTCAAAGCCAAGAACGGAGGTGCGTCCGGCGACGATTCGAAAACGGTCAAAATCAAGGGTGCGTGGATCGTCAACGTAAGGCCGACGGGCAATCTTGCCTTTACGGAGGATGCTGTTGACAACAACTATATGTCGTGGGCGGCGAAGGGCGAAAAGACGTATTACGGTCTGTCTTACGCCGATGGCCAGGAAGCTACGCTTTCGCACACATACGTTCCGCTGATCGGTGCCGACAATGATAATTCCAGCCTTATGCTCATTCCTCAGGAGTTGGAGAAGTGGGACTTGGAGGCGGACAAGCCGAACGGCAATAACGGAGCCTACATTCTGCTTCTGTGCCGTATCGAGATCAAACACGCCGGAGCGCAGCATCCCGTGGTCGAAGGCGCTGCCGGCAACGATCCCGTAATCTCCGACGGTGAATACCATTATCACCAGCTCTTCCCCGTCAGCGATACGTACAATTCAAAGGCTTACGGTTATACCTGCGTGCCCATCGACACCAAATGGCTGCCGGGCAAGAAATACGTCTATAACCTCGAATTCTGCGGCGCCGAGAGCGGTGCGGGTATCTATCCTCCGACTCTTCCCGGCGAGTTCCCCTCCGGGGATAATATCATCACCGACAGACCGGACGATAAGGAAACCGGCGATACGGTGCTGGACGATCCGATTTCGTTCAAAGTAACCTTGGAAGAGTGGACTGATGCCGGTGTGGATAAGGAGGAGACTCCTAATGTGCCGTAAATCTGCTGAAATTTGCCGTTCCCGGACCCCGGGAACGACGCTCCGTGCCGGACGCTCCTTCGGGGGTGTCCGGACGGCGTTGTAATCAGTTCGTAACGAAGAATTTACCGATCATGCAAATACGACATTCACACGGTCGCCGTTTTGTTTCCCGCATGGTGTGCGGGGTCCTCGTGTCCTGCGCGGCATGGGCGGCGACGTCGTGTACGCAAGATGCGCTCGACGGGCAGCTTCCCGATCCGAACGCACCCATGACGTTCGGCGTCGGCGTTCCCGACACCTGGGTCGACGGTACGCCCGTCCGCCCGGCCCGTGCGGAGACGATCGTCGTCGATGAACTGGCGTGTCCCGACGGCATGCAGCCGCTTTACCTCGTGACGGAGGTGTCGGAGCCTGTCGTCTCCGAAGAGACGCAGAGCGGGAGCGACGCCGCGACCCGCGGGGTGCAGATCGGTTCGGAGGGCGAGTTTCACGATTCGTTCGGCCTCTCGGGCATCTGTTATACGGGGAGTTTTCCCGCGGACGGGGCGACCGACGGCCTGACCACCAATTTCGCCCACGACATCGAGATGGTCCGCACCGCTTCGGGCTCGTGGGACGGGAAGAAACTCTACCGTCCCGGTTCGGGACGCCTGCGGTTTTTCGCCTATGCGCCCCATTCGTCCGACGAGCGGCTCAAAGGAGCTCTCCGGCAGGTGCAGCAGGCCGACGGCGGCCTGCCCCGCATCACCTATACCGTTCCCTTAAAGACGGAGGACCAGCTCGACATCATGGCCGCAACGGCCGATTGTGCAGGCAGCGGGAGCGCTCCCGTGGAGTTGAAGTTCGGCCATGTGCTGACCTCCGTCACCGTCAAAACCGGCGATGCGATGCTCGGCGGCACGGTGACGAAAGTCGAGTTCTCGGGCGTCTGGCGCACCGGAACGCACGTTATCGGCAGCGGCAGTTGGTCCGGACACAGCGATAAGGGCACGTTCACCGTGGTAAACACGGTCGAACTGCCGGATCAGTCGGACGAGAACGCTGATAATGCCTATGCCAAGCCCGGAACCCCTCTCGTGGACGGGAAACTGACCCTGCTGATGCTTCCGCAGACGTTGCCCGACGAAGCTGCGCTGAAAGTCTTTTTCACCGACGACCTGACCGGCAAGGAGCGCACGCTGACCGCTTCGCTCGGGGGTAAGAAGTGGCCCGCGGGACGCCGGGTTTCCTATTCGATTTCATCGACGGGAATCGTCATCGAACCCACCGTTAAAATCGAAACCTCCGAACCTGAGGTGCATATCAACGGCTATCTCTCCGGCGTGCAGCTTGCGGCCTATGCCCGCGTGGTGCAAAAAGACCATCCGGAGGCCACCGTCGCGCTGCCTTACGTCGTGCAGTATTCCACCGACGACGGCAAGACCTGGACCCAGGGCGGGTGGGTGCCCGACAAGGCGCCGTCGGATGGGGCCGATCCCGCAGCGAAGGTCGCGGGACGGCTGAAGCTGGACCCGCAGTCCTCCTTTACGGCGCAGCGGGCCTCTTTCTCGAAAGAGCAGCTTGCGGAACATCTCGGATCGGAATCCGATCCCTACGATCTGTCGAAAGGCGGCGAGACCGCGAACTGCTACCTCGTGCACAGCCCCGGCTACTATAGCCTGCCGACGGTCTACGGCAACGCCCGCACGGCAGGGGAGAAATCCTATAAGTATACGGGTTCTGAGGAGGACATTCCCGAAAAAGTAAAGGCTTTTATCCTGACCCATTTCGTCGATCATAACGACCAGCCGATTTCGGGTCCCAAGATTGAGGGTGTGGCCGATGCCGTGCTCGTGTGGCAGGACGCTCCCGGACTGGTGACCGATGTGAAATACGAGAACGAGATGGTCCGCTTCCGGGTTGCCGAGGAGCGGCTGACGCAGGGAAATGCCGTTGTCGCCGTGCGCGACGCCTCGGGAACCATCCTTTGGAGCTGGCATATCTGGGCCACCCATTACATCTGGGACGGGACGAAGGACCTGACGGCGACGACATCCAAACCAAATGTCGACGGACCGACGAGCGTCGCCTTTGCACCCTGCAACCTGGGCTTCTGCGAGCCGCGCAAGGGCAACGACGCCCGCAAGTTCCGCGTCCGCTTCGTCTTTACGCTTCCCGACGGGAAGAATACGACGAAAAACGTCGATGTCGAAGGGGAATTCACCCAGCCGGAGATCGTTGCGTCGATGGCGGGCGACAACACTTACTACCAGTGGGGCCGCAAGGAGCCCATGCTTCCGGGCATCTATAACAAGGAGGTTCGGGATGCGGCGGACGGGAGCAGCGACACGCAGTTCAATATGATCGACAAGCCTTATTACGTCGATTATGAGAAGTATAAGTTCCGGCAGCAGGATAACATGAATGACCTCGGAGAACCGATCGGAGCGACGATCGGCGAAGCGATTAAGGGGCCTTATATCTTCTTTAAACACAATATGAAGTCAGAGGAAGGGGAGGAATCTTATTTCCGACGTCACTGGCACAGCGGCGAGGGTAGGACGCCCAACGGTCTTAAAACGATTATGAACTATTGGAATTCGCAGCTCGATCAGATTTCTACGTCGGGGACGGCTGCGGCTCCGAATGGATTTACGGTTACGAAAACCATTTACGATCCGTGCCCTGCCGGCTATCATATTCCTGCACCCAATGCTTTTGCGGCATTCGGGCCCAAGGCCGGATCGACTAAGTTCTCTGAGATTAATTCGCCCTATAAAATCGAAAATGTTTTCGATCCAGAAAACAAGTATCGGATCGGTTGGAAGCTTTTCCTGAACGAGACCGACGGCGGTCCCGAGATTTTCTTTCCGGCGACCGGTCTGCGCGACATGGGACTTAATACTGAGTCAAAACAGAAGCCGCCCTTTCCCGAGGGCCGGGATAAAGATACGACATGGCCCGCATTCGCTGACGTGACGTTCGTGGCGACAACCGGTTTTGCGCATTCGGATGGAACGGAATCCTATCAGTCCTTGTTGTTTTATCTGGATAATCGAAATAGCGGCAGTATTAACATAAGTGTCAGTACGAACAACGCATACGGGTTCACCGTGCGTCCGGTACACGATTGATAAGGAGTTGTATCGAAGCCTTTAAATGCAAAGTCCGCGGCCCCTCGGGCCGCGGACTTTTGCGTTATTCGGTCCGGATGTAGTAGAGGGCGTGTCTCCGCAGGGGATGGCCCTCCGGCAGGCCGGGGTGGTCGAACTCCCCGACGCACTCCATGCCGAGTTTCTTCATCACGTTCAGCGAACGTTGGTTCCCGACGTAGGCGAAGGCGATAAGCTCCGGGATGCCGAGTTTCGCGGCGTGCGCGATGCAGGCCCGGGCGGCTTCGGTGGCGTAACCCTGTCCCCAGGCGTTGTGACGCAGGCGCCAGAGTATCTCCACCTGCCCCTCCATGCCGCCGGAGTAGGTCACGCGGTGCAGTCCGGCGAAGCCCAGCAATTCACCGTCGGAAAGGCGTTCCACGGCGTAGGCGCCGAATCCCTCGGTCGAGAACTCGTCGCGGATGCGGTCCATCAGGGCTTGCGACTCCGCATCCGTCAGCGGTGCGGGGAAAAACTCCATGACTCGCGCGTCGGCGTTCATGGCGGCAAAAGCCGGCTGGTCTTCCTCCCGCCATGCGCGCAGTGCGAGGCGGGCCGTTTGGGATGGATAAAGCATAATTTATGTTTTGGGTATTTTGGGCTGTTGCGGGAGCGCGGAACGGGAAATCCGCATTTTTTGATGTATTGCCCTCAAAATTAGGGGCGTGGGCCGGGTGGTTAGCTCTTTGTCGTACCGTTGCCTCTGAGAACAGGCTTTTAAGCCTGCGTTTATTCTGCGACCTCTTTTTTCGAGCGTTTGCGTGAATTGATCGTCAGGTAGCGCTGCAGGGTTTGTTGCAGCCGGACGGGGTCGATGTCGAGGCGGATTTCGCCGCCCTGCGCGATCGAGATGTCGCCCGTCTCCTCGGAGACGACCACGATGATGGCGTCCGAGATTTCGCTCATGCCGATCGCTGCGCGGTGGCGCGTGCCGAACGACTTGGGAACGTCGCTCTGCGTCACCGGAAGGATGCACTTGGCCGCCACGATCCGGTCGCCCTCGATCAGTACGGCGCCGTCGTGCAGCGGGGCGTTTTTGAAGAAAATGTTCTTCAGGAGCGCCGTCGAGACTTTGGCGTCGAGGGCGATGCCGCCCTCGGCGATCAGCCGCAGGTCGCTCTGCTGGCCGATGACTATGAGGGCCCCGGTCTTGGTCTCCGACATTTCGCGGCAGGCCGTGACGATGGGCGCCACGTTGGTCTGCACGGTGTCCTCACCCGTCGAGAAGATGCGCGAGATGAAGTTGAAATGCTTCTGCCGCATGCCGATCATCTGCAGGAAGCGCCGCAGTTCGGGCTGGAAAACGATGATCAGCGCGATGGCCCCCACCGAGATCAGCTGCCCGAGGATGGTCGACAACAACTCCATGTTCAATGCCCGCACGACCACCCACAGCAGGTAGATGGCGATGATTCCCGAGAGGATGTACGGTGCATTGGTGCCTTTCGTCATGCGGTATATCCAGTACATGATGACGGCAACCAGGATGATGTCGATAAAATCGACGAATGTGAACGGAACGAATCCCATTGTTTGTCGGCGTTATTTAGTTTACAAAGGTACAAAAAAATCGGCCGGAGCCAAAACCGAACCGCATCCGGTCCGGCAAAACCTTCCGACCCCCAAAAAGTGCCGTTGCGGCACTAAAGGTACAAAAAAATACCGACTTCCGTTTAGCGGGGAAGCCGGTATATCGATTTTTGCGGCGGCTATTTCTTCTCGGCTTTCTTGTCCGCAGCGTAAAGCTCGTTGACCTTCGCCAGCACGGCGGGGGTGATGTTGAGCGTCGTGTCGGCGTCGATGAGCGCCGTGGCGTTGATAATCAGTTTGTATTTCTTGTCGGCGTTGATCTCCTGCACGGCACGCTGCAGCAGGTCTTGGGCCCGGTTGGTGAACACGTAGTTCTCCTCGTCGAGCGTCTGGGCCTCTTTCTGGGCGTTGGCCTGGTAGGACTCGGCCTTCTTCTGGATGTTCTCCTGCTGGGTCTGCGCGTCGCGCGAGGTGATAAGTCCCTTCTGGTACTTCTCCTGCAGCTGTGCGGCCTCGGCCTGAAGTCCCTTTTCACGCTGCGCCCAGCTCTTCTGCGCCTTCTCGGTCTTCTCCTGGAGCGCTACGCCTTCGGTCTTGTAGAGGTCGCACTGCGCCAGCACGGCTTCGACCTGGACGTATGCGATGTCGCTCGAAATGACCTGCTGTGCAACCGCTTCGGCCGCATCCCCGGTCTGCTCTGCGGTTTTCGTGCCGCAGGCCGCGAGGACGAGAGCCGCAGCCAGCGCCGGAAAGAGAGTTTTTTTCATGTCGTTTTTCTATTTGAAAAGTTAATTATTCTGCGTTTGAGTCACAAAGGTAAAAAAAAATCTTTACTTTTGTCCAACCCGCATTAAAATTTGATTTTCATGTACGAATACATCAAAGGCGCCGTCGCCGAAGTCGCTCCCGCTTATGCCGTTATCGATGCCGGCGGGGTAGGCTACTACCTCCATATTTCGCTCGAAACCTATGCCGCCGTCGAGCACGCCGCCGAGGCAAAACTCTATGTGCACTACGTCGTGCGCGAGGACGCCCAGCTGCTCTACGGCTTCTCGACGAAGGTCGAGCGCGAGGTGTTCCGCCTGCTGATAAGCGTCTCGGGCGTGGGCGGCAATACGGCCCGCATGATCCTTTCGACCTACTCGCCGCACGAGTTGCAGGGCATCATCACCTCGGGCAACGCCGTGCTGCTGAAGAACGTCAAAGGGCTGGGCCTCAAAACGGCGCAGAAGATCATCGTCGAGCTGAGCGGCAAACTGGCCGTGCTGGGCGCCGATGCGGCGGGTGACGCTCCCCTGGCCGGAGCCGACGGAGGCTGTTTCGACGAGGCCCTTGCCGCATTGGTCATGCTGGGATTCGCCCGCGCCGCCGCCGAGAAGGTCCTGCGCGCCGTGATGCGCGAACTTCCCCGGGCTTCGGTCGAAGAGCTGATTCGTGCGGCTCTCAAACGCTTGTAGGATCAAAAAGTCCGGCCTTTAACACGAAAAAGTCCTTTTGCGGGAAAGTGTGCCGGAATTTGCTCCTCCTTTTGTTTGGGCGAATTATTTGTGCTATATTTGCACCGCCTAATCAAAATGTTTTGCCTCACCTAGTTTTTTGTGTTTATGGAAGGAATTCCCGTTGGATTTATTTTTATCCTCCTTGGTGTCGTCGCCGCAGGTATCGTGTTCACGATGCTCGTTTACGCGTGGAAACAGCGTAAACTGCAGCGACTCAAAGACCCGCACAAGGATTATTACAGACGGAAGTGACGGCCGGGATTCCGGTTCTCCTTCTTTTTTTGTCCGCCGGCATGCCAGGCGGACGTTTTTTTTTCGTTTCTTGTTCATAAATCGGATTGTTTTATGTAAATTTGCACGATTATATGCCGATGAAACGACTTATCACCCTGTTGAGCCTGGCCCTGCCCGTGCTGTTGAGCGGTTGCTCCGACGAGAAGGACATCCTTCCCGAGCAGCGCCAGAAGATCGTCTCGTACCTCGAGAAGACTCACGCCCCGGCGCTCATCCCCGAGGCGTCGGTCGGTGAGGACGGGCAGCTGCCGTTCTACACCACGGCGGGCAGCACGGTCTACCGGTATATCGTCAATTATTACCGTCCCGACCGGGAGTCCGATCCGGAGGTTACGGCCGATTCGAAAGTCACCATTACTTTCCGGGCCTACGTCTTCAGCTATTCGAACATTACGGACTCCACGTTTCCGTTCTACTCGAACGATCCGCTGTTGCTGAAGGCTTATGAGGACCTGGGGCTGACGCCCGGGGCTTGGTCGTTCGAGCCGCTGACGCTCGATATGCGCGGCGACATACTAAAAGGGCTCCGGCATGCGTTACTTGGTTGTCGCGCGAAGGACGAGGTTGAGGCATACATGACTTACAACGAGGCTTTCGGCGACAAATATTTCACGACGATCCCGCGGGAAAGCCCGGTCGCGTGGTATTTCAGGGTCGAATCCGTCGAATAAACAAACCCGAAAAAGAACCGTTTAACAAAATATGAAATTGATCACCCGTTTTCTGTACCTCCCGGCAGCCTGCATCGTGCTGCTGGCCTCCTGTGCCAAAGAGCAGACCGAGTCGTACGATAAGTTCGAGGACCAGGCCCTCGAGGCGTATATGACGCAGAAGCATCCCGAATTGTTGGAAAATTTGCAGACCGAGGGCGGCTATTACGTCGATGTGCTCGAGCCCGGCAAGGCCGATGCCAAGCCGGTGAACGATACGATCTGCTGGGTGAAGTTCGATTTCTCGGGCCGCGACCTGAGCGGCAACATCGCCCTCACGCGCCGCGCTTCGGAAGCCTACCAACTCGGGACCTTCACCAAATACACCCACTACGTGCCTTATTACCGCTACTGCGGCACTGCGAACGCCGGTCTGATCGAGGGCACATACCTGGCCATGCGCAATACGCTGTATCTGGGCGAGAAGTATGCAAAAGACAATAATCTCGACCGGGAATTCCTGCTGCGCGAGGGTGCCAAGGTGCGTCTCTATATGCCTTCGCGTGTCGTCGGTTCGGGCGGTCTGGGCGGCGACGGCGGTTACGAGGGTCAGTATTCGCTCAGCGCCAAGCGTCCCCTTATCATGGAGATGGAGGTTGTCGGCATCGACAAAAATCCGCTGGAAGCCGAAGGTTCGCTGGTCGACGCCTTTGCTAAGGGGAATGGCGGGATGGTGATGTACACCAAGGACGGGGAGGACGGTACCGAAAAGCGTCCGACCGACCCAAAGGATGAGAAGCATCCGTACAACCGTACCGAGCGGTGGGTTTCCGCCTGCGACACCGTGGCGCAGCTCTATGTCAATGTCAAATACGATCCGGCCAAGACGCTGGCAGGGGACAAGTTCACGTTTACGTTCTCCGACCCGGAGAATAACGTCAGCAACAAGCCCTATAATGTCGGTTACGAGCCTTATAATGGTTCCGATCTGGAGAAAGATATTGCTGATGTCTTGGTAAAGCGTTTCCACGGCGAAGGCGACGACTACAAGGCCTATGAGGGCGTCGACAAACTCGAATCGGATTCGGTCGGGCTCGACGGTACGGCCAAGATCTGGTATATCGGCCGTTTCCTCGACGGTTTCATCTTCGATACGAATATCGACGAAGTGAAAGAGATCATCTACGGTGAAGTCACGTCCGAAGGCGAAGCGCTCTCCTATAAGCCGGAGGACGGCGGGCTGATTACGGCTTTCTACTACACGGTGCCCAACCTGCGTTACGGCCAGTGGGCGGCGTTCGTCACCACTTCGACCAACGCCTACGGGACGAGCGGCAAGAGCGGAAGTTCGACCACCTCGTCGTCGGGCAACGGCTATTCGTCGAGCTATTACGACTACCTGAACTATCTGAACTATTCGCAGATGTATTACGGCAACAGCGGCCTTTACGGCGGTTATTACGGCGATTATTACGGTTACGGCGGTTTGGGCGGCTACGGTTACGGCGGCGGTTATTACGGCGGTTACGGTTATGATTACGGATCGACGGGCGAAACCTCGACCACGACGACCGTGACGACGGAAATCCCTTCTTTCGCGCCGCTGATCTTCCAGTTCTACATCGAGCCTGCGGAGGATTGATCCGCGTGTCGCACAACGGTTTCAGACTACGGAAAACCCTGCTTCGGCGGGGTTTTTCTTTTGCCCCGGAATGCCTTTCGTTCTTTTTCGCGCGTGTTTCATTTTAATTCCACTTTTTCAGGCAGAAATTTTGCAAATACGCAAAATTGTACTAACTTAGTTGTGCAGAACCATCAACCAAAAATTCAAGGGATATGATTATCACATTTAACGAGTTGCGCCGTATCAAGGACAGGCTGCCCAGCGGCAGCTCGCAACGCATTGCAGATGAGTTGGGAATCGATGTGGACACGGTCCGGAACTATTTCGGAGGCAAGCACGAGTCGAAAGAATGTGTCGGTGTGCATTTCGAACCGGGTCCGGACGGGGGCGTCGTCACGTTGGACGACACGACGATTCTCGACGTTGCAATGCGTATCCTGAGCGAGTAAAGTTATAGCGATTAAGTCCGGCATCCGCCGGGGAAAGCCTGCATTTCGCAGGCTTTTTTTCGATTCTCACGGGTGCCTTTCGCCATGCCTTGTCCGCCCCGAACGGGAAATACTTCTGTATGTCCCGTCCGGGACGAACTGCGTTATGACGAAATTTGTTCCGCGATAATCAAAAACACCCCATCGGATACGGCAGGTGCGTCTTGCGTGGGTAGGGGAGGTCATTCCGAGCGAACGGAAGCGAGCGTGGGAATCCGTTGGAAGCGTTGTGAGGTCGCGGCATTCAATCGGATTGCCACGGCACCTGCGCTGCCTCGCAATGACGGGGAGGCGTAGAACCGGAAGAGAGCGTCCCGGCAGACCTTCGCCCCTAAACCGGCGTCTTACGCGGGCGGGAGCGCAGAATTTGGATGGAAAGCATTTCGGCAGGCTGTCGCATCCTAAATCCCGGCTCTTAGCCGGGTGACAAAATGCCGTGCGGTGACCCGGCGTATGGCATTTTTCTGCCATCGGGCTGACAATTTGGCAGGGATTGCCGTTTGGTACAACCTTTGTTCAAATCTTGGGCATAACCCGCGACCGGGGCTGGAAAGCAGACCCGGAGTGCGAAAAAGGAAATAGATAACAATTAAAACATATTTACGATTATGGCAAAGATTATTGGTATTGACTTAGGAACTACGAACTCCTGCGTAGCAGTGATGGAGGGCAGCGAGCCCGTTGTAATACCCAACTCCGAGGGACACCGCACGACCCCTTCCGTCGTGGCGTTCACGGCCGAGGGCGAGCGTAAGGTGGGTGATCCCGCCAAGCGTCAGGCGATCACCAACCCCAAGCGCACGGTCTTCTCGATCAAGCGTTTCATGGGTGAGGCCTACGACAAGGTTTCGGCCGACATCGCGCGCGCTCCCTATGCGATCGTCAAAGGCGACAACAACACCCCGCGTGTGGACATCGACGGACGGCAGTATACGCCGCAGGAAATTTCGGCCATCATCCTGCAGAAGATGAAGAAGACGGCCGAGGATTATCTGGGCCAGGAGGTTTCGGAGGCCGTCATCACGGTTCCGGCCTACTTCTCCGACTCGCAGCGTCAGGCTACGAAGGAGGCGGGCGAGATCGCGGGCCTGAAGGTGCGCCGTATCATCAACGAGCCTACGGCCGCAGCGCTGGCTTACGGTATGGATAAGAAGTCGAGCGACATGAAGATCGCCGTGTATGACCTGGGCGGCGGTACGTTCGATATCTCGATCCTCGAGCTGGGCGACGGCGTCTTCGAGGTGAAATCCACGAACGGCGACACGCACCTGGGCGGCGACGACTTCGACCACGTGCTGATCGACTACATGGCCGAGGCGTTCAAAGCCGAGCATCAGATCGACCTGCGTCAGGACCCGATGGCCTTGCAACGTCTGAAGGAGGCCGCCGAGAAGGCGAAGATCGAACTTTCGTCCTCGACCACCACGGAGATCAACCTTCCGTATATCATGCCCGTCAACGGCATTCCGCAGCACCTCGTGATGACGCTCACCCGCGCCAAGTTCGAGCAGTTGTGCGACCACCTGATCCGCAAGACCATCGAGCCTTGCAAACTGGCCCTGCGCGATGCGGGTCTGGATGCTTCGCAGATCAACGAGGTGATCCTCGTGGGCGGTTCGACGCGTATCCCCGCGATCCAGAAGATCGTCGAGGAGTTCTTCGGCAAGACCCCGAACCGTTCGGTCAACCCCGACGAGGTCGTGGCTATCGGCGCCGCCATTCAGGGCGGTGTGCTCACGGGTGAGGTGAAGGACGTGCTGCTGCTGGACGTTACGCCGCTGTCGCTGGGTATCGAGACCCTGGGCGGTGTGATGACGAAGCTCATCGACGCCAACACGACGATCCCGACGCGCAAGTCGGAGACCTTCTCGACGGCTGCCGACAACCAGCCTTCGGTGGAGATCAACGTCTGCCAGGGCGAGCGTCCGCTGGCCCGCGACAACAAGTCGATCGGCCGCTTCCACCTCGACGGCATTCCCGCCGCACCGCGCGGTGTTCCGCAGATCGAGGTTACGTTCGACATCGACGCCAACGGTATCCTGAATGTTTCGGCCAAGGACAAGGGCACGGGCAAGGAGCAGAAGATCCGCATCGAGGCGTCATCGGGCCTTACCGAGCAGGAGATCCAGCGGATGCGTGACGAGGCTAAGGCCAACGAGGAGAAGGACAAGGCCGAGAAGGAGCGTATCGACAAGATCAATGCTGCCGACTCGAACATCTTCTCGACCGAGAAGCAGTTGAAGGAGTATGGCGACAAGTTGCCCGCCGACAAGAAGGCCGCCATCGAGACGGCGCTCGGCAAGCTGAAGGAGGCGCACAAGAACGCCGACGTGGCTGCCATCGACACCGCGATGGGCGAACTGAACGCCGCATGGCAGGCCGCTTCGCAGGATATCTACGCTGCTCAGCAGCAGGCCCAGGGTGCACAGCCCGGAGCCGATGCCGGCCAGCAGTCGCAGTCGAACGCCGGCGGCCAGCAGGGCGGCGGCGACGGACAGCCCGAGGATGTGGAGTTCGAAGAGGTTAAGTAAAACCTCCGGGGAGAACCCCCGTCAAACATAACGCGAAGGTATAATCCGCAAAACGAAATGATCGGCAAAA
Source organism: Alistipes timonensis JC136 (assembly GCF_900107675.1). GTDB lineage: Bacteria > Bacteroidota > Bacteroidia > Bacteroidales > Rikenellaceae > Alistipes > Alistipes timonensis. Next base: position 297,682 of record NZ_FNRI01000005.1, on the reverse strand, counting down.
ATAGAACGAATCGATGATTTTCCAAAATCGAAACGTACACATTAAAGACATTTCATACTGTAATAGAACGGCGTTAGAATTACTTTCTAATGCCGTTCTATTTAGACGTTCAGTTCGAACTTTACATTCTCCTCACCTTCGATCAATTCATGGGTTTTCCCGATATTATTTTCGTATATATGTACGTTTCCAAGGTTCAACGTAATTGATCTCAAAGGCAGGTCAATTTGCCTTGTCATTAGGTATAAGTGGTAAATATCGGCAGGCAGGCCGAGATTTGCATCGGAGCTGCGCTGGTATGCAGACAATACCAATTCCCCCTCGTCAATTTGGAACTGCACCAGGCTCAAACACGGAGCTTGGTTGCTTTCTGCGTCGGTTGCTCCCAGAAATAGTACGTAGTTTTTGCTGTTCCGCTTCTCTTTGTTGATTTTTGCAATAAGCGGCGGAAGTTTTTCGAAATAAGTCGGGTAGCTGTTCACGAGAATGGCTCCGCAATAATCCCACCAATTTATTCCGGCGGCGCGGTATTTCTCCACACAACGCTCTCCCTGCATGAACAGATGCAACTCGCTTTTGAGTTTCTTGCGGGCGATATTATGTCCCTCGAAGATTTCGAGCAGATCGCCCGGAGTAAGGGATAGCTGCTCGTTCAGGAGATATTTAATATTTCCTTTCTTGTTACTCTGAACCCTGCCAAATGCAAGTATTTTATCTAAAATCGCGTAATACTTATTCATTAAATTATTAACTATTATTGTTTTCGTCATATCCGCCTATATAGCATAATATCGGTATATTTGGAATTATGGTTTATCGTCACGTTGAACTCCCGGCGCTCGGCCCCTTCGAATGGATTGCTGTCGAACTGCGTGCGCGTGAACCAATCAATGAGCTCAACGATTTGCGATTTAGTGGAAGTGAAATACACGTATGATTTCCCCTGCAGTACCTTGAGTACATCGAGGTAATCGGCCAATCGCCAATAGCACTTATACGGGCCTACTTCGGTCGAGAGATACGGCGGATCGACGAGGAATACCGCACCGGGTACGTCCTTGTATTGCTCGAACAGTTCGCGGTAGTCCTGCTTCACGATCTCGACCCCATCCAAATAGCCTTCTGCCGAAAAGTCAGTCTGCCGAACTGTATTGTAAAACCCATCTTTCGCCAACTCGTCGAACGAGGTCACATATTTCCCGGAGAACAGCAACGATCCCGAAAGGGTAATATAATCGACAAGCCCGGTTTTTTCTTCCTCGGCCACGCGGTCGAGGATTTGCTTTTGCAGTGCCTCCGACAGTCGTTGGTTCCTGGAAATTCCCCCCCCCACAAAATTCCGGATGTCGGCCAGCAGAGCGTTGGTTCGAGGTATGTTCTGCAGGCGCAGGTGGAAGTCATCAAAGTCGTTATACACGACCTGCACATCGGGCCGCTCCTGCTTTGCCACATGCGACAGCAGACCGCTGCCGCCGAACAGATCGACGAATACTGTAGCCCCCGGAAAATGTCCGAGTGCCTTTCTAAATTCGCCGACGAAGCGGCGCTTCTGCCCCATGAACGGCAACGGGGCTGAATTGTAAAGGTGTTTCTTCATTCAATCAAATAAAAAAGAGTATATTTGCAACCTCACCACGTACTAAAAACGCCGTAGCACATCCGAAGGCTTTAGCCCTCGGTGGATGTGTTACGGCGCATTCGTTCTGCTGTACGTGGTGAGATACTACAACAGACCGGGGGCTTTTTTCATGCCCCTATTTTTCATGTTTCTATTTCCATCGGCCTATTGCGAACCAGTATATGGGTTCTCCTGCCGGATGTGCTCCTGCGCTCTCGGCATAACTTTTTCGGGCTATGAAATATGATGCGGTTTTGCTGTTTACGGAAGCGGATGCAACGCCCGTTTTAGCACCGAAAGCCACCGTCGTGATTACACAATAAGGCACTGCGTAAAAGGTTATCGGGAAATAAACGGTTATGGTCCCCGTTGAGTCGCCTCCGGTGTTATACCCCCATTGTAGCAGTATCCCGTCGGGTGCTTTGTAATAACCATTGGTTGAAAACAGCTTTTCCAGCGAAACGTTCGCAAGGTCCTTCGCTGCCTTGTTATTCCACGTCGATTTTTCCGAGTCAGACACAAAAAGGTGTCTGCCATCCTGCTCTACTCGCTCGGCGGGGATATTGCCCTCAAAATCCCCCCCCCGGCATACGGGAGGGCATTCCACGGGGTCGCACCATCTCCGAGCTTATGCTTGCCCGTGTCTGCTTCGTAGACCACTTCGCCTTTGAGCAGTACAGGGTTCTTTGTGGCGAGAGTCGCCGCATTGTATGCCGGATGCTGTATCCGGCCATTGATATTATCTGCCATGATTGAAAGTGTTTGTTTCCATCTATTTCCATCGTCCTATTGCCAACCAGTAAAAAGGCCATCCGGAACGTCCCTGTGAACTGCCTTCCTTCCAGTTGAGAATAGCCGAAAAATAAGACGTTGTTTTGGCTGTTATGTAACAGGAAATGCTACCGCTGTATGCTGTATCTGTGGCCGTGGGGACTGCAAGTACTATTGGAGGAGTAGCGTAAAAAGTCATTGGAAAATATACCGTATGCGTACCGTTTGAATTTCCCGCTCGTGTACCCCATTGAAACATCAGTCCGTCCGGGGCTTTGTAATATCCGTTATCCGATAACAGTTTTGTAAGCGTTACGTTCGACAAGTCCTTCGCAGCCTTGTTATTCCACGCCGATTTTTCCGTGTCAGACACAAAAAGGTGTCTGCCATCCTGCTCTACTCGTTCGGCGGGGATATTGCCCTCAAAATCCCCCCCCCGGCATACGGGAGGGCATTCCATGCCTTCACGCCGTCCCCGATCTTATGACGGCTTGTATCGGACTCGTAGACGATTTCTCCGGCGAATAGTACGGGATTCGCCGCGGCCAGCGCGGCTGCCGTGTACATCGGGTGTTGTATACGTCCTTTCATTATCCTATCTGTGTTTTTGCCTGCAATTTGCATTGCTCGGCGTATTCAAAATATGCTGCGAACTCGTCCGGCTTCGTGTCCCGCTGGCGAAGTATCGCCAGCTCGTCGGCGATTGAGTACCGCTCCCAGATCAGCGATTGCACCTTCTGTTCGTAAGTCGGTGTCGGAGTAGCATCGACGCACTCCGTCAGAATCGGGTGGCCCTGCTCATTCTCGGTAATCATCATGCCCGCGGCCTGCCCGTCGAGCAGTTCATGCCACCGTTCCTCGGTGATCTCCACGGCCCCGTCGATGGGGGCGTCATAAAATCCTTGCTTCCAGTATTTCATAATCTTTCGTGTTTCTATTTCCAGCGGCCTATTGCAAGCCAATAATATACTTCGGCGCCCCAATTGGAGCTGGAGGTGGACCAAACGGTAGTGGCTTTAAAATAAGATGTGGTCATCGTATACACACGTCCCATAACAACGGTTTTATCGGCTCCATTCTTGGGTGTTATGATACATGAATATGGAGTATATGCAAATGCGGTCGGAAAATAAACCGTTGCGCCAGTCGAATTAGCAACGCCGTTAAAGACTCCCCATTGGAACATCAACCCGTCCGGAGCTTTGTAATATCCGTTTTCCGAAAATAACTTTGTCAGCGATACGTTCGACAGGTCCTTGGCGGCCTTGTTATTCCACGTCGATTTTTCGGTTGCTGACGCAAACTGATATAACGTATTGGTGGAAATATACGAAGCCGGAATCGCCGTTAAACTTATAAAGCTGCAGGCGTATGAAACAACCGCGGCAATCTCCTCATCTGTGCTTTCGAATATTCCGGCCGGAAACTCCGAATCATCCACCGAGCCGAAAGCGATGGCATTATTTTCTGCTACAAACCCGAAAACCCCAACGGTCGTGGTGCCCTCTATGTACCACACCATACATTGCAGTCCTCCGAAGCGGACCATGCGGACCTTGCCGATAGCCGTTGCCGCAATGACCTTTTGAAGCACATCGGTAATCGGGGCACTCGTCCCTAAGAAATTCGCCACGGAATCAGCTCCGGCTGCGGGGACCATCTCCGGCAGATCACCGACCTGATACGGCAATTCGTTCCATGCCGTCACGCCGTCGCCGATCTTCTTCTTCCGGGTGTCGGACTCGTACACGACCTCACCTTTGAGCAGGAGAGGATTTGCGGCGGCCAACGCCGCCGCGGTGTACATCGGGAGTTGCAATCTTCCTTTCATCGTGGTTGTTTACGGTTAGGACATTCCGGGAATCGAACATTTGATGATGAGAGAACCACCTGTCAGATCATCGAGTTTTTGTTTATCGGCCGCGGACATCAGGCCGGCAGCGGACGCGGTGGCCACGGTCTTTTCGGCTTTGCCGCTCCATGTGCTTTTCTCAGCGTCCGTTACAAAGCGGTGCGTGGCATCCGGCGTAATCATCGATGCGGGGTGAGTACTTGGGTGGGTGTAATTGTTCGCTCCGGCGGTAATACCCGCCAACTTGGCTTTTTCCTCCGTTGTGTAATCTTCGGTCGATAGCCCTTTACCCGTGACCTTATCGACTTTCTTTCCGATCTGTCCCGCTACCGTAGCGGAAAAGTTGGCATCACCGCCGAGGGCGTCCGAAAGTTCCTTGAGTGTGTCGAGCGCTTCGGGGGAGCCATTAACTACATCTGCAATCTTTTTATCCGCGTAGCTCTTGGCCGACTCCAATGTTGTACGGTCGCCGCTTTCGCGCACGACACGCTCCTCGGTCAGCGAAGTGTCCGTGTAACTCTTGGCCGATTGGAGGGCTGCGGCATCGCCCTGCGTGCGTTTGGTCGCTTCGTCCGCGATGGCATTGTCCGTATAAGTTTTATCGGCCTTCGCATTCCATGCCGACTTTTCCGCGTCTGTCACGAGCCGATGCGTGGCGTCGGCCGCGAGCTGCGCAAGCGTGGTCGGCTGTCCCCAGCCGAGCGCTGACCAAGTTTTCGTGCCGTCGCCGACCTTGAATTTCACGGGGGACGTGCCCTCCACAAATCCGACTTCACCTTTGAGAAGAACGGGGTTCGCCGTGGTCCATTCGGCCTCGGTTCCGGTTGTGTGTGCGATGCGAGCCGCCAGCAAAACTTGCTCCAACGCCGCCAATGCTTGATTGTCTTCCATTGTATTTTGTGTTTATTTGTTGCCTATCAAATCTGCCGGGGACCCTCCTTGAAGGGTTACGCGGGTAGTTCGCTGCACGCAGTCGTTCTCAACGACCGACCGCAGGTTATCCAGTTGTTCGCGGAGTTGATCGATGGCCTCGTCCGACTCCTTTTTGTGTTGCGCGAGGTCGCCCGCGGTCTGCTCGACGGTTTCTTTGAGTTTCTGCCCATCAGCCGCGGATAATTTGCTGTTGAGCTGCTCCGCAAGACCATCGACGCCGCTGATGTCGATCTTGTCCTCGTCCTTGTGCCAAAAGCTATCCCAAGCGTCCGAGAACTGTGCAGCCGTGGGATATTTCCCTTTTCCGAACCATTTGCGGAGTTGTGCCCGTGTGATAATTGCCATTGCGTCCTCGTGTTATTTCGTTCGCATGATGTAAGCCAGCGCATAATACGGCGGGCGGTTCTCGTGGGGCTTGTTCTCGCCCGTCGAATAGGTGCGGCCGTCGCCCTCGTTGAGCGCATTCGCCGAGCCGCCGCCCGTGAAGCGTTTTCCCGCGTGTTGCAGGAACAGCCCGTGATCGTGTGCGGGGAGTTCCTCCACGGTGAGCTGGTGGGTTTTCTTGCCGCCGACCGCACCGAGGGTCTTGTAGTCCTCGTCGCTGCCGTAGTAGCCGACCACGAATCGGCCGCGCAGGTCCGGCAGACGGAAGAAGCCCGCCGAGGTCGTGAGCTGGCGGCCGTTGCAGTCGTAGCCGTTGTTGAAGGCCGCACCGATGGCGGCGAACAGTTCCGGGTACTCCGTCTGCCGGAGCTGCTGCCCCTCGCAGAGCAGATACCCGTCGGGAACCCCGCGCCCGGCCCACGTTTCGACCATGCCCAGCGGCGACGGCTTCATGTCGGCGAGCGTCTTGCGCAGGGCGGCCAGTTCCGCGTCGAGGGCGGGCAGCGATTGGGCCTCGCGGAAATCTTCCCAGCGGTAATTTTCCTCGCCGACGCCGGGCGCGAGCGACCGCCTCACGTATGCCTGCGGATAGTCGTAGCCCTGCGCCTGCACGGAGATCACCTCCTGCTTGAGGTACATGCCGCTGCCGATTGCGCCGCCTTCCCAATACAGCACCTCCCCTTCGGGGTGCTCCCGCGTGTGCAGGAATACGTAACCTTCGGCCCGGCGGGCACCGTTATCCATCGGGTCGCATCCGAGCAGCACGGCCTTGTCGCCCGCCAAGTTGCCGATGATCGACACGACGTGCGCGTTGGTTTGGAGGTAGTCGAGCATTTCGCAGTCGGCGGGAAAGTCCTTGTTCGGCTGCAAGAGGTATCTTCCGTGTATCTGTTTCATTTCAAATGAAGTTTATCGAAAATCGTTTTGATGCCAGCTTATAGGTGTTCACAACACCCGTCACTTGGGCGAGGTCTACCTTGCCGTACAACGCGACGGGCAGGTTCACCCAGAAATCGTAGCCGTTCACGCCGCCATAACCTCGGCGGTTCAGTATCACGGCCCGGCCGGAACCGCGGGCCGGGAACCGAACGCTTTGGTCGGTGTCCCGGTGGTGCAGGATGATATATCCGACGTTCTCGGCATTATCCGTGATCGTAATGCGTCGGTCGATGGGGTCGAACATATCGTTCAGCACGGCCCGCAGGTGACACACCTGGCCGTTATACCGAAGCCGATAATCGGTGTCATACTTCCATTGCATGAACTGCGAATGAAGCATATGTAACGGTGATACGGCGGCGAAAGTCAGCGCGGACAGCAGCGGCCTGCGCCAAAAGGTCGGCAGCAGGAGCAGGGCCAGCCGTTTCACGTTGATGTCGTACTTACCCATTGTAGACCTTCATGTTTAGTTTGACATCGCCCATCTCGAAATATCCCGCCGCCGGAACACACCGGGCGTCAATCGCAGTAACCACGCTTTCCCCTGCGGCGACGGTGGTTGCGCTCCGGAGTTCGGGTATCCTCACGCCGTCGATCTTCTGCAACTGATCCACGAGTGCCATGTTGGTATATTCGCCGTTGAAGGGCAGGTTCTCGATGTAATTCTGTATCGCCTCGCGGCAGGTACTCTCGACCGCCGAGGCAAGCAGCATCGGGTCGAAATAGATGTCCAGTTCGCAGTTGAAGCGGTCGGGCGCGATGTTCACCAGCGACGTCCGCACCCCGGCGTCCTTGATCTCGGCGATGTAGGCTTTGAGCTGGCTTTCGGTCTGCGCGTCGAGCGGACAACGGCGGCCGCCCTGTTCCCCCGCAACCTTGATCGTCAGCAGCGAGGCGTCGTCGCTCTCGTCGGCGACGGCATGCTTGACGACCCGCGCGGCCGTGCTCTCCTCGTCGGTCATGTCCGCCGTGTCGTACTCGTCCGTGTCGGGGATCAGCGTCCGGTCCTTCATAAAAGCCAGCACCCGGTCTCTGTACCATTTCGGGCGGTGCGGGATGATCGCCTCGATACGGTCATCCACTTCCTGCCGATAACTGTCGAATAGCCTCTCCAGCACGAATGCTGCGCAAGCGAAAATGTAGAACAGCACGCTGACAACGGACACCTTGCTGAAATGTGCCGTAAAGCTGTCGCCGACCTTGAACCCGAACAGGGCAGCAACAGACTCGTTACGCATGAAGTCCGAGGTAATGTCCTGCTTTATTTCGTCTACCGTTCTCATTTCACTATAAAATCAATTTCAATTCCCATATACCCGATGCCACCACAGGGAGCGAGCGACACGTCCTGTTCCGATACGGCTGTCGCAGGCTTGATCCGCCGCGCCGCGAGGTGAGCGACGACCTGTTTCTTCGTAACATCCTCCGGGATATACTCCAGCTCGGCCCCCGCCTCCATGTCGTCCGTTACCGCCAGGTCGTTACGCTCGGCAAGTTCGTAAGCAGCTTCGAACGATCCGCACTCCTGGATGGCGATGTCCAGGAGCGACTGCCTGCTATGAATTGTACTCCGCATCGATTGTCAGTTTACCGCTTGTTATATCAATATCTACCTCTTTGACGGTCATACCATCGGACTCCAGCTGCAGGGAGATCTCCCGCGTCCAGCCTGTCGTTTCGTGGTCGTTCACCATGTCTGAAATTCCCACGCCAAGAGTCGGGTACTCCTTGAACTCGCCCTTGACGGACTGCAGAATGATTGCCTGGTTCTGATAGGTCGTATCTCCAACCTCCAACCCCTGGGCGATCAATCCGAGCGCGTCGCGCTCGGTATCCACTTGCAGATCGCCCGTGTTCGGGTCTATCAGTATATCGAGGGCCTTTGGCATTAATGTGTAACCTTCTCGTTTTCCATGTTCTCAATCGTGATCTCCGCCGAGGCCATCGCCCCTTCGAATGCTGCAGCTCCGGTGGCCCCATTGGCGGCCTCTCCGGCTCCGACTGCGGCGATGCCCTGGGCGATGGCCGCCTTCATCGTTTCGCAGTAGGTTTGGAAACTCCGGAATGTCCGCCGGACCTCTTCGACCTTCACCAGACCGCCGTTGTCCTCACCGTCGAGCCGGACCTTCCCGTCCTCAATGTGGACCGTGCTGCCGCCGACGGTGGTAGTTACTTTCTCGGCGGTAGCCTCGACGGTGGTTTTGCCCTGATGAAACCGGATCGAGTCGATTTCGGAGTAGCCGATTGCGTTCAGCTCCCGCAGCGTGCCGCAGGATATATCGGCGACCAATATCACGCTGCCCACGGCCGGGGTGACCAGCAGCCCGTTCTCAGAACCACCTCCGACCGACGAAAGCCGTATGTCGGGGATTTCGAAGTCTCCGATCTTGGCCCGGCAAAGGTCCCCATCGACGGAAACCACCTCCATCAGCCGGAAGTCGAATGTCGGCCGATCTGTTCCGGTAATCGAGCGCAGCAGGTTGCGTATTTTCGTCGTTGTGTCCATTATTCCAGCTTTTTCCCTATGGTAACTTTTCGGCTGCCGCCGCCCTCTTCAAAAGTCGTTTCAACGGCAATCGTATAGTAGTTTCCCGTTTTGTATTCATAGTCGGCATCCCGCAGTACCACGATGTCCGTCGGTTCGGTTCGGGGGATCAGCCACCCGGTGAAGTTTCCCTCATAACCTGTATAGGCTCGTATCTTCAACTCTTCATCGGCTCGTTTCTCCAGCGTCGCCCTGTCCGACACGCCGGGGATTTTGATCGTGAACTTATCTCCGCCCGGCGTTCCCTTGGTGACTTTTACCGTTTTGCCCGCGGCGTCCGTGCCCTCGACGGTTACCAGGAACTTCCGCTTTTTGGCGTCCTTGTACTTGAGGGCCGACTTCTCGATGTTCACGGCGAAGTCGTAAAACACCTTTTTGCCGATCTCGGCATATTGAGGGTGTACGTGCAGCGTTTTCCCCTTCAGGTAGATATTCGCCCGCGTGTCCTCCTGTACCTTCTTCAGCACGTCGTAACCCGTCGCCTGGTAGATGGTGAATTTATCGTACTTGAAGTCGTAGTCGCAGGAAAGGAAGAACCCGCCCAACTCCTTGATAACATGCTCAAGCAACGCCTTCACCGTTACGTTCGACAGCACCGTATCCTTCAGGTCCTTTCGGAAGCGGTATATCTCGTCCTCGCAGTTGATCCGGATCGAGCCGTCGTCGGTGGCGATACTTTCGATATACCCTTCGAACTCGACGGGAAGGTCCTGCAGGTCCGCGTCATAGCCGAATTTTACGACTACCGGGTCACCCTCGGCAAGCTTGTTTTCGACCTCCAGCGTCTTGTTGTTCTCTGAGCCGGGCAAGACGATTACAGCGGTGTCCGCCAAGTTCTCGACGCTGAGTTTTACGGAAACCTTCTCCAAGGTGGTGAGCCGATACTTGCCCAGCGTTATGTCAAAGTTCATCGCATACATTCGAACAGCGTTTTAAAGCGGAATCAGCAGGTCGACGGGGTTGTCGCTATACGCCTTTATTTCGTAGTTCTGATTGTTCAGCCCCTTGGTATGCGGAAAGCTCACGCTCTCAATAGCAAGGTAGCGGATGCCGAACACCTCCAGCACTCCCTGGTCGACCTCAATGGACCGCCGCTCGTTAAACAGGGCAACCAACCGCTTCATATAATCGCCCGGATATTTCGACTGATCCGCCGAGGTCATCACGCCTTGGATCGTAACTTCGTAATCGTCGCGGCTCCAACGTTCCTTTACCGTACCCTTCCCGTCCGCTTTGGCGACCTTCCGGCGGGCGATCACATTCTTACCACTAATCGACACCAGCGGTTCGAACGGCAGCAGGAACTTTTCGCGCCCATCCTTCCAAGATACTGTCATCGGCATCTGCGAGTGGATCACCCCGACGGCCGCGTAGTCCTCCAGGATTTCGTTGGCATCATATACCCGCGTGATAATATCCTTTTTGTCGGGAATGAAGAACGGAGGGAAAGCCCCGTAGCGACCGAGAGCCTTGTTAATGGAGACCTTCGCCGGGTCGAGCGGATTCCCGCTATATCCGGCTTCGACCTTCGGAGCCAGACGGCTCAATTCGTATTCAACCTTTCCCATTACCGCGCTGTATTTGCCATTTCCAACACCCGGATAAGGGCGCTTTCCAAATCCCGCTGCATCACATCCCGGCTGCCCTCATAACCGCCCTCGAACACGATATTCTCGACCAGCGATTTGAGGTTAATTGTGATGGACGTATTCTTACTGCCTCCGGTGGCGATGGCCGATGCGGTTCCGGAACCATTCCCGCTCTCGTCGCCTGCACCGCGGGCCACTCCGTTGCCGTTGCCACCAGCTATACCGGGAACTCTGGGGACTTCAATGCCGAGTTTCTTCTTCAGACCGCCGACCACATCGGACATCGATTTGTCGGAGTTCCAGGACATATTGATCCCAGCGAGCGACTCCTTGGCCTTGCGGGCATCCTCTGCGACCTTCTTGGCCCCATCGATGATGGCCTGCTGCCGGGCCGCCACGTCGGCGTTGATCTGCGCGATGGCCGCCTGGTTCTCAGCCTTGTTGCCGATGCCGCAGGCCACCTTAAACTTGTACCAGCCGAGTTTAATCATATCGAGGCCCAGCATAATGCCGTTGATCAGCGTGGTGAAGTACAGTTTGACGTAGTCGGCAAAGCCCATGAACGTGTATTTCATAAACCCGACCACGCCTTTCCATAGCGATCCCCAGCTCTCGATCTTGTAGCAGAGGTAGGCTATCACCCCGATAAGGGCGACAACGCCCGCGACGATCCAGGTTACCGGGCACGCCAGTAGCGAGAGGTTGAGCGCGTTCTGTGCCCCTGCCCACAACCATTTCGCCGTTGTCACGGCCCCCGCCCATACGGCCATGACCTGCGCCTTGAGGGTAAACAAGGCCATTGCCGTGGCAAGCGATCCCAACAGATAGGTAATTATTGTTACAGGCACGCTGCCTTCCCGCAATTTATTGATCCAACCTCCGAAGAACCCGATTGCCCCACCGATTACACTACCAATTACGGAAAAAGCCCATTGAAAACCTCGTGCGACTGTATTCACTACCGTAAGAACCGTATCCTGGTTGCGCTCGAACCATGATATTACGCCTTCCAGCGAGTTGCCGATTGCATCAAACAGCGGGAGCAGCGAAGCCTTTACGACCGAATACACACGGCCGACACGCTCCTGCAGGTCGCCCATCGTGTTGGTGTGTTGCTTGAGCCTGCCCTCCGGCGTGTTCGCCAGTGCCTCGTTCATCCGCCCGACGTTGTTGTTGATGACCTGGGCGAGAGTAGCCGCACGCTGTTGTTCGTTTCCGTATTTGAGCAGCTTCTCCTCGGCCGCCGTGAAGGTGATCCCGACACGGGTAAGTGCCGAGGTTTGGCCCTGCATTACTTTACCCATCAGGTTGCCGATATTCACCGCATCCTGGTCGGTAGCATTGAGCCCTTTTTGCTGGGCCAACAGGTTGTTCATCGACGGGATCAGTTTGTCGAGACTGTCCTTCCGGGATATGAACGTCGCCAGTTGTTGCGCACCCGCCAGCTGCACTTCGTCGCCGATAATGCCGATGGCCTGCTGGGCCGATGCCAGGCGTTTGATGCTGTCGATCTCGGCGTCCGTCGCCTTGACGCGCTGGCGCAGGACGGTTGCAAGTTTGACCTCGCCCTGCATCTGAATATTCCACGCCTCCTGCGATCCCTTGATGTAGTTGCCGACCTTGTAAATGGCAGCACCCAACCAAAGCAGGGGGTTGGTGAGCATTCCGGCCATCGGAACCGCCGACTTGAGGTTGCCGAACCACGCCTTGAGCCGACCACCGTTAACCGATTCCAGCCGCCGGATTTGTCCCTCCAAGGACTTGACTTCGATATTCGACCGCCGGATGGCATTGATGTTGTTGGCTGGTATCCATTCCTTCTCCGCCCGAAGTGCTGCCACACGTTCCCGAAGGCTGCCCAGGGACACGCCGCACTTTTTCATCGTGGCGTCCGAAGCTGCAACCCGCTGCTGCACCTTGGCCCAGGTCTCCAGCTGCTTGTTGTTGGCGATGCCAATTTTCGTCAGCGTCCCGGAAACTCGGTCTTTGAGTGATAGCGTATATTCGAGAATATTTGACATTTACAAAAAAATTCGTATATTTGAAGCGTATGATAGGAACAATGATAACAATATGGCTCGCCCTGATGGGATGCTACTACCTCTGCGTGGTACTGTTGCGACTTGCATTGAAGTTGCCCGCGGCGGTTGTTTTCGTTGTATGCCTGCCTGCGATGCCTTTTGTAGTAGCCTATCGCAATAGGGAGGAACACCCCATTCAGGCGAAAGCCATATATTGGATGGGTGGAATCTTATACGTGTTGATCGCGCTGATCGTTATTGTCGACGGTCATTTGTAAGCCTCCGCCTCCTTTTCCCGAATCCACATTAACTCATTTACACGCATAGCCCACTCTTCATCGGTAAGGCTATCGGGGTCGATGTGCATATAGTAGCGGAGTTGTGCATCCAGCTGCCGGACCCACTCTCCCGACTCGACCTCGGTAGCCTTTAGAGCTTTTCCAGTTCGGCCTCCGCTACCTCTACAATGTCTGCCACCTGTCCCGATGCGGCCAGGAACAGATCATCGTCCGTGCGGATTTCCGGGTCGCCACCGAGCCAGCATTGGCGCATCAGGGTTTCGTTGAACTTGAGTTGGTCGACCCGTGCAGCAACCGATGCGGCCGAAATATCCTTCCGCCTGGGCTTGCGGAGATAGCACACATGTTTCTTCTCCTCCTTGTCCGTTACGGTGATCTTGAAGATGACCCCACCGTTTTTGCCTTTCCACTCCTGGATTTGCTCCGGGGTGGCCTGTCCGATAATTTCTGTTTTCGACATATTCTAATTGATGTTGTGCCGGGTGTGTCCGGCTGATTACAAAATAGGTTTCCTGTCCAGGAACACGATGGGGAGTTCGATCTCCATGAATTTATCCCCCTGCTTCATCCCCCTGGGGGCTTCCGTGAACTGCACGCCGATAAGCTCGTCGGTCTTTATCACGTCGCCTTTTGATGGATTACCGTAGTTGACCACGGCGGTCAACTCCAAGTCGAGGATTGAACCTCCTCCAGCGACTTCCAAGGCTTCCAACTCCGACTGGAGTATCCCGATGGAACCTTCGTAGCTCTTGTTGCCTTTCTGAATGGATAGGGGCTTATTCCCTTTTCCATAAAGCGCCTCCTTCTCCTGCTTTTCGGTGTAGTTGATCGCGCGGAGGCCCGTCACGTCACGGTTACCCAGGAAAAGAGTAGTGTCCGCAAATTCGTACTGTCTGCTGTCAAACATTTGCTGTCTGGTTTAGGCGGCCTTAAGGCCGAGTTCTACATCGATGTATTTGGCGTATCCGTTCGGTTTCACGCGAAGTTTCACCGCCATCTGCGAGGTCGAAAGAACCTTCTGTTTGTAGTCGATGATACATTCGACACCCGTATCGTTCGGGTCGCCGGGGTCGTTGCCCAGGTTGCCGTTGGCCGTCATGTTCGAAATGATGGCCTGCTCAACGTCGCTCTTGAGGGCCGCGCACCAGGCGGGCGACAGGTTGCCGTCGCTGGCAATGGGGACCTCGTCGTTCAGCGTGTCGAGCGTCGTGTTGTAGGCGATACGATACGCCTTGTCGATTACTCGACGATTCGAAAGGCCTCGGTAATCATCCGCGACTTTGGTCGCCAGGTTGTCATCGGCAATATAGTAGCCCGTGCGGCCGGCAAAGGTCGTGAAGGTGATATATCCCTTTTCGTGGATCGTCTCCACGTCGGCCAGTTCGACCAGCTGGTCGCCGATGTAGATTGCCAGCGGCTTAAGTGCCCCATCCTTGACGCGGCTGATCTTGCGCTGAACAGGCGACACGGCAATACGCCCGGCCACCACGCCCATGCAGGCGTTTTTACTGTTCGGCATGGTGTCGCCGATGACAATTCCGACGCGGTTGTACTCCATTGTGGTAAGCGCCTGCAGCTCGGAAGCATCACCCGTAAACCCGTAGCCCTCGATAAGGGTGAAGATCGGAGCGCGAAGATCGTCGGTGGCCCACTCGCCCAAGCCCTGCGCCTTCACCATTGCCGCCGTCACATCCTCGTCGAGTCCGTTCTTCACGGTCAGTGCATAGCCCTCGGCCGGGGTCTTGAAAGCGATAAGCCCGCGAAGTTTACCGTTTGCCGCCCGGATCAGGGCCTTGGCCCCGGCGGCCGTGTCTTTGTCCAGGACGGACGCGAAGGTCGACGCCTCGGCGAAGCCCATAATCCACAGTTCTGCCCCGTCTCCCGTTTCGGCGTAGAAGTCTTTGACGTTCCGGTACAGGTTCGGGTTGTTCTCCGCAGTCACGCCCAATGCCTCCAGCCCGGCCAGCTTCTTGACCGTGTACGCCTTGCCGAGCTTAAAGCTGGCGTCTCCCTCGACCTCCTTTGCGCCCAGCGCCAGGAAGCCCAGGCAGCCGTCGGCCATAGCCTCGACCTGGCCGAGTGCGCCGTTGGCGAAGATGATTTTTACTCGTGGTAGCATTGCTATTTCCGTTTTACGTTTGTGATTGTTTTGTCCCGAAGCGTCGCCGCGTGGTTGCGAGCATCAGCCTCCCTGAAGAACCCGAATCCGTTTGCGGTCATAAACACTTCCGACGCGTCCGGATATTCTGCAAGAATCCGCTCGCCTTCTTTCTCCAGCCGGGTCTTGCCCCCGGCCTTCGGTTCGGCGGCCTTGCGGGCTGCCTCCTCTGCCGCAGCCTTTTCGGTGGTCTCGCGGGCGGCCAGCTCTGCCGGGCTGGCGGCGTATGATGTTGCGGGCGACGGCGGAGTTTTCTCCACAGTTTCCGCGGCTTTGCAGGCCGCCTGTTCGGCCGCGGCTTTCTCCGCGGCTTCACGGGCTGCTTGTTCGGCTGCTGCCTTCTCGGCAGCCTCGCGGGCAACCTTCTCGGCTGCGGCCTTATCCGCCGCTTCTTTCTCGGCGGCTTTGGCTGCTTTCTCGGCAGCTTTGGCGGCCTTTTCCTCCGGTGTAAGTGTCGGTTTTGTCATTTCTGAATTTTAATTTGTTATTTTCTACCTTTCCAAAGGTTTGTAACGCTATGTATCCAAAGCCATAACGCTCCGGCCAGGATGGCGATAACTCCTATTGCGCAAAGTGCCGTTTGCCACCAGTTGAGCCCACGGCGGGCCTTTTCTTCCGAATGCGTGGCGGTGTTCTCCTTCTCGGCGGCATCCGCGCTCATGGTGGACGAGCCCACCGCTTCGGTATTGGCAGTAGTAACCTGCTGCGCCTGGGTGGCTGCCCTCCGGACCTGCTTGGTTTTTCGCTTCACCGGGGGCGTCCCCGTTGCCGGGTCCACCGGGCGGCTTGTGTCGAACTCGGTTACCTCGGTGATGATCTCCTCGTCTTTCGACAGCTCCGCGTGCGTCGTTGTCTGCTCGGTTACTGTTGTGTCCGCCTCGGCATGAACAGCAGCGGCCGCTTCGCGGACTGTCTCCGTGTCCGACTTCATAGTCTTGCGGGAAGCCCCGCACCCGGAGAGAACCAGCAGGATAAGGACGATAGACGTGGCACGTCTCATACCCTGTACCTTTCGAACAACTCCCAGCCTGCCGTTACATCCTCCATTCGGGCCGGTACTCCGTTTTCGACGAAGCTCATAGCTGCCACTATCGGAATCATCATATCACGCCGTTGGGTGTTGATCTCCATATCGAACGGGACATTTGAGCGAGTTGCCACCGTTACTATGTATTTATCCGTATGGTTCTCCGAGGGTGGCGCCCAGCGGGAAATCATTTCCCGCAAGGTGCGGCAGTTATGCTTGACCCGGTAAGTATGGAGCAGCACGAACATTGCCCGGTAGCCCCATGCCAGCGATTCGAACGCTTTAAAGGCCGGGTCTGTACTCGTCGTCTCTCCTTTGTAGCGGGTCGCGCTCCGGCGGATATTCCCCGGATTGCGGTTTCTCAGTCCTCTGCTCATTTTCTTGTCGTTCGTTGTTTTCGAATAATTTGAGTAACACGGGGCATCGGGCCGACGGTGTCTTACAGCGGAAGGCTTCCTGGATTATCCCGCTCTTACGCTCGGACTCGCGTTCCTTCACCTCGACCTTTTCCTCCAGCTTGGCGACCTTTGCCGTCAGGCGGGCGATCTCCTCCTGCAGGAGAGCCACCAGCTTGGACGTTTCATCGATCCGGCGGCCGTTCTTACCGAGCATCCAGCTAACAACGGCGACGGCGATGGGCGCAATAACGTAGATAATCCAGGTTTCCATTCCCCGCTATGCAGCCGTTCCCTGTTTGATCAGCACGATACCTGCTTTGTCAGCGCGGATGCTCTTGCCTCCGGCACGCTGCAGGAAGGAGATAACATCCCCGTAGAACAGCGGATTACCTTCGTCGTCGAACAGAACCGACTCGCCCAGTGCACGCGACACGCAGTCCTCGTGCCAGGCCAGACCTGCGGCGCAGTCGGTCGCAGCGTCGGCCGCGCTCCACGGTTTGACCGTGCCGTCGGTTGCGACCTTCGCCACCTTAGAACGCTTGTAGAAGTCGAAGCCGAGGTATTTGCCGATCACGCCACGGGCGGGGTCAGCACAGTTGAGGAAGTTGTTCTGCTCGGCGTCGGTCATCGAGTTCATGAGCTGGTTATACATCCGGGCGTCGAGCAGGATGCAACGGCCCTCTTCCGGGAGGTCCTGCTCGTCGAAAAGCGTCTGCAGCTCCTCGACGGTTTTCTTCGTCATCAGCTTGCGGTCACCCGTGGCCCCCTTGATGTGAGCAGCGACAGCTGCCCCGATCGTTTCGACGACTTTCACGCCTTCCGGAATCCAGTCGTAGATAATCGAATCGTAGATGTCCTGCGCGAGTTTGCGACGCGACTGGCGAACGATACTTTCACGTTTGTTGTAGGACAGCTCCACCTGCTCGGCGTGGGAGATGCGCACCGGATCGACGGTGAACTCGTCCATGTCATACGTCAGGTCGACGTCCTCACGCTTGGTTACGCTGGCGGGGAATACCGTGCGGTTTTTCTCGACGTTCGGAGCCGCACCGGCGTTCGGGACGTGGACGGTCTTGTTGTTGACGAACTCGCTGTGGTCGACCGAGCGGGCCGCAAAGGTGTTGTTGGCGAAAAGCCCTTCGATGATGGATTTCACCCAAATTTCAACTTGTAATGCCATTCTTGTAATGTGTTTTAGAATTTACGGTTTCAGTTATCCCCGGCAGACACGCAGGGCGGCGGACATCTCCTTGTACTTCTTCTCGTACAGGTCAGGATCGTTGGCCTTCAGTTCGGCGAGCAGCCCGGCCCGGTCCAGTTCGTCCCACGACATGGCGGCGAACTTCGCGGAGTCACCGCCGCCTTTGCCGACCATGCCCGCGAGCTTCGTGCGCTCCGGAACGCCGTTGAAAATCTTACGGGCACTCTCCGGGTTGGCTTTGTACATCGCAACAGCGTCCTCCTTGGCATCTGCGTCGATCTTGCCCGCTTTGACGAGACTCTCGGCAAACGCAACAGCCTCGGCGGCCACGGTGTCCTCCTTCTCTTTCTTCAGCCGTGTGACCTCTGCATCGGCTGCATCCCTTGCGGTCTTGAGGTCTGCGATTTCTTTGTCCTTCGCGGCGATGGTGGCGATAATCGCCGCACTCACGGCGGCCTCGTCCAGCGGGCCGTTCTTGCTGCCGAGCGCCGCGTTGGCCTCGGCCGACAGATTGATTTTTTCCATTTTTTCTTGATTGGTTTGGTATTCAGCTTCGACAGCCGCAACCAGCTGGAGCGGCTCTAAACCCATGTATTCGTTCTTTGCGGACCCGGTGATCTCGTCGCACAGCCCGGCGGCTTTCGCCTCTTCGGCCGAGAACCAGGTCTCCTCCTGCATCAGCTTCGCCATCGCCGCTTCGTCCTTGCCCCGGCGGATAAGAACCTTGCGCAGCATATCGGTAAGCCGGGCCAGGGCCTTCTTCTGTTTAGCACTCATCGCCTTTTCATTCGTCCCTGAAAAGTAGGGGTCGTGGATCATCATTTTGGCGAAATCCATCATACATACCCGGTCCGCGGCAACCGCAATAACGGCAGCCATTGACGCCGCGATACCGTCAATGTGTACGCAGACGGGGGTGTTCATGGAGCGAATCGCCGAAATGATGCTCATGCCCTGGAAGACATTGCCGCCGGGAGAGTTCATCCGGATATGAATAAGGTCGAAGTCACCCCGGTCGAGTGACGCGAGTTCATGGGCGAAATAGTCGCCGTCTACTTTCGGCCCGATTGTGCCGTAGAGTCGCATCACAGCTTCCCGCTGCACTTCATTTACGGAATCTATATATGTTTTTTCCATTGTTTTCCACCTGCAGCGGCTTAACCAGGTAGCAATTCGCCGCTGCGCCATTGTTTCAATGAACACCGACCGTTGCTACTCGGCTGCCGATGTCCGTCCATCATAAAAAGTTCGCTATCCACACGAAAGGTTGATGCGGGAGAGGGACTCGAACCCCCGGCCTTCAGGTAATGAGCCTGACGAGCTGCCATCTGCTCCACCCCGCAGTGCAAAGTTGGGCAAAGGTTCACGTCTTAACAAAATGTGTGTAAAGAACTTACATACATTTTTATAATGCGCGGGAAAGACCCCACTTTTGCATCGACAAACAACCCCCGACGGGTAATTTTTGAAAATATGAATGGCTAAACAGACAAAGAAGCCGAGGACGAAGCGCGAGCTGGACGTTCTCCGGGACTATGCGTTCCGCCTGTATTTGAGCGGCGAAACACAGAAGATCATCGCCGCGAAAACGGATTTGACGGAAGCGACCATCAGCAAGTGGGCGAACGAGGACAACTGGGAGCGGCAGCGAAAGGAACAAAGCACCTCGACGATTGCCCTGGTAAATTCGTTGATGCTCGCCGCGAAGAAAATTTCAGAGCTGATCATCGCCAAGTTGAACAAGGGCGAAACGGACAACATCGATGCAATCACCAAACTGTCGGACAATATCGCCAAAGTCATGGCCTCGGCGAAACGTATCGCCAAGGGCATCACGAAGGACGAGGTGATCGACGTAATCATCGACCTGGAGCAATGGCTTATGCAGCGGATGGAGACCGACGACGAGCTGACTCCGGAACTGATCTCGACGATTAACAAATACCACAAGAAATACATCGAATATATCTCGGCCCAGGAGGCGTAGCTAATGGCAGCGGCGAGCAAGAAATACAAGGAAGCGTGGGAGCGATGGGTGTTGCATTGCCAGGACATCAAAAGCGCAACGACCAAGACAGCCAAGGGCGAGGATAAGGATCAGCAGGCTCGTATCAAGCGCGCGAAGTCCGACTATGCCTATTTTGTGCAGACGTACTTTCCACACTTGGCCGTCAAAGCCTGCGGCAAGTTCCAGATCGACGCGGCGAGCTACATTCTCAAGAACGACCGCGCTCGCTGCGTGTTCGAGTGGGCGCGTGGTCACGCGAAGTCTTCCCATATTTCGTTGATGATCCCCCTGTGGCTGAAAATCCAGGACAACCGCCAGCCGATGGTGATGGTCCTTGTGTCCAAAAGCCGGGATGCCGCGAAGCGTCTGCTCGGTGACCTGCAGGCGGAATTCGAGTCAAACGACCTTTACATTCACGACTTCGGAGCGCAAAAAGGCGAAGGCCTGTGGACTGATGGTGAGTTCGTCACTGCCAGCGGCGATATGTTCATCGCTCTGGGGCGCGGGCAGACACCGCGAGGCATTAAGAAGCGCGGTATTCGTGTTAACTACATCAGCATCGACGACATCGACGATGACGAAATGTGCCGCAATCCCCGACGCGTCGGCGACACGGTGGACTGGTGCTTATCGGCCCTTTACGGTACGATGGAGATGGGGCGCGGTCGTTTTGTCTTGGTTGGGAACCGCATCGGCCGCAAGTCCGTTCTGGGGGATATGGCCGAGCGGCCGCATTTCTATCATACCGTTGTGAACGCTCTCGACGCCAGGGGACGCCCTGTCTGGAAGGAAAACTACACCCTGGAGGAGATTCACAACAACCGGGTCGAGATGGGAGAGCGACGCTTCCAAAAGGAATATATGAACAATCCGGTCAATGAGGGAACGATCTTCGAAGAGAAGTATATCCGGTTTGGCAAAATGTTGCGGATGCGGGAATATCGCGGTATCATCTGCTACACCGACCCCTCCTTCAAATCTTCGGCGACGGCCGACTACAAAGCGACGATGCTGGTCGGCATAACGCCACAGGGTAAATACCATGTGTTGAAGGCTTATGCTGACCAAACGAAGGTGTCGACGATGGTCGAATGGCATTACGACGCCCACGATTACGTTGGTGACAACCCGACCCGTTACGAAATGGAGGCGGGGTTCATGCAAGACCTTCTGCTGGACGAGTTCCGCAAGTACGGGGAGAAGGTCGGATATCAGATACCCATTGTCGGGGATACCCGCAAGAAGCCGGACAAGTTCGCCCGTATCGAAGCCCTGCAGCCGCTTTTCGAACGCGGGGACATCATTTTCAACGAACTGGAGCGCGACTCGCAGGGCATGCAGGTTCTAATCGAGCAGCTTCTCTGCTTTGAAAAGGGCAGCAAGGTCCACGACGACGCACCTGATGCGCTGGAGGGGGCAATCTGGAAATTGAGTAATTCCGTGCGCAAGACGAACAACCGCTATGCGGTGGGCCAGCGGGCCAGCCGCAGGTGGTAAAACAATATCAGTATGTATTTAGAACCGGAAGAACTGCACAGCAGTATGTACGCCCATATCATCGACGAAATTACAGAGGGCGACGAGCAGATCGTATTACAGGCTATCGAAGCGGCCATCGAAGAGGTACGTTCATATCTGCGGCCGCGGTACGACGCGGACAAGATATTCGCGGCCGAGGGTAAGGACCGCAACGCGCTGATCCTGGAAGATACCAAGGTCGTAACCGTGTGGAACATCATCAAACTGTCGAACGCCGAAACTATATACGAAATATGGAAGGAGCGTTACGACCGTGTCATCAAGTACTTGGAGGGCGTGGCCGAAGGTACACGCACGCCGAGCCTTCCGCTGCTGACCGACGAGAAAGGCGAAGTGAAGATCAAAGCCCGGTTTGGGTCGAATCCTAAATTCAGACACTCATTCTAATGAAGAAGATCGGATACAAAACAAAGGCGGCGCGGATGGAGGCCGCCGCCGAGAAGCCGAAGAAGGACAGCCGTAAAGACGTCCGGCTAATCCGCCGCGTTATCAAGCGGCAGGAGTCGATTACCCGAAAGGATATCGCCGATTGGAAACGGGCGCGGCAACAGGCGACCAGCACCACCGAGCCGAAGCAGGTACTCCTGCAGAACCTTTTCTCGGATATCATGGACGACGCCCTGATGACGTCGCAGGTGTCGGTTCTCCGCATCGGCAAGAGCCAGGGGGCGAACTTCGAACTGCAGGTGAACGGGAAGCGGGACGACGAGGAAACGCAGAAGCTCAAGGATTCCGGCCTGTACGAGGACCTTGTCGAACTGATCATCGAGTCGCAGTTCTTCAACCACTCCCTGATCGAGTTCAGCTATGGTCCGGACGGACTGGAGGCGGATTTGATCCCGCGCACGAATGTCTCCCCGGAGGTCGGGAAATTCTATCCCGACACGTCCGGAACTGAAACACTCGATTACCGGGAACTGCCGGAGTTCAGAAAGTGGCTCGTCGAGATATATCCCCGCAAGCGCGACCTCGGACTATTGAACAAGGCCGTGCCCTATGTGCTGATCAAAAAATTCGCGCTTTCATGCTGGAGCGAGTTATGCGAGATATTCGGCATACCGCCCCGCGTGATGAAGACGAACACCACCGACGACGACATGCTGGAGCGTGCCGAAACGATGATGCGGGAGATCGGCTCAGCCGCCTATTTCATCATCGACACCACGGAGGAGTTCGAGTTTGCGCAGGGGGTAAGTACCAACGGCGACGTTTACAAGAACCTTATATCGACCTGCGATCAGCAGCTCTCACTTCTCAACCTCGCGGCTGTAGTCGGCCAGGACACCGAGAACGGCAACCGTTCGAAGGAGGAGAGCAGCACCAAGCTCGTCGAGTCGGTCGTGAAGGCCGACAACCGCCTGATCGAGTCGTCTTTCAACCGGAAGTTCCTGCCCGCATTCGCCGCTATTGGATTTCTCAAACCGGGCCTTCGCCTGGTAATCACTAAGGAGATCGACCTTGAGAAGCTATGGAAGATGGTACACGAAGCGTCGCAGTATTATGATGTCGACCCGGCTTGGATTAAAGACACCTTCGGTATCGAGGTGATTGGGAAAAAGTCGTTCGACGTGCAGCCGCCGGGTGGTGGTGATGGCGGGGACGGTGACGAGGGGGAGGGCCGCGCTTTTTTTCCGGACGCCCCGCAGGCCGGGGCATCGAATGGCAGCGACCTCACGGCGCTTAACGAGCAGCTGATCCAGCGCGTCGCCGACGGCAAGACGACCTATTGGGACGCGGACCTGTTCCGGCATTTGGCAAACGACCTTTTGAAAGGCTTTCAAAAGGGGTTCAAACACCGCCGCGGAACGCCGAAAAACGAAATATCGTACAGCGCTCCGGATGATGTCTATACCGCCGCAATGGAGCAGAACCTATTCCACTTTTCGGCGGCAAAAACGCTCGCCGAAGTGCAGGAACTTAACCAGGCTTTCCGCGAGAGTAAAAGCTACAACGATTTCAAGGGCCGGGCCGAGGGAATCACGTCGACCTTCAACGATACATGGCAGCGCACCGAATACCGGACGGCCGTGCAGGTCGCCGAGTCGGCAAGCCAGTATCGTCAGCTGCAGGCGAGCAAAAAGGTGCTGCCCTTGTGGGTCTACCGTACCGTCGGCGACGGACAGGTGCGCCCGGAACACGCCGCGCTCGACGGGCTGACGCTCTCGGCCGACGACCCAATGTGGAGCGAGATATATCCGCCGAACGATTGGGGTTGCCGCTGCTGGGTCGACGCCATCATGGCCGACGAGTTCGACGGGGACACCGATGCTGAGCGCGGGAAGGTTCAAAAGTTCATGTCGACGTCCGAGTGGAAGCGGGCGGCTGCCCAGGGCTGGGGCGTGAACCGCGCCGAGTTGGGCGAAGTGTTCACGGCGAATCAGATGTACATCCGCAAGTTTCCCGACCGGGCGGCGTCCCTCGTCGGCAAATTGTACTCCAGCCACTATGGGCTGCCGTCATTCGGCAAATGTCTGGCCGGGGCGACGAAGTCCCTGCAGGAGTTCACGGGCAAGCCGTCCGAATGGCTCGCCAAAAACGGGCGAATGACGGACTTTTCCGGCAAAACGGTAGCCATGACCGCCACGACGCTCAAAGCCCACACAACGGGCGGAAACGGGGCGAAGCGGGCCGCGCTGCTCGGCAGTCTGCAGGATGTACTCAAGAATCCCGACGAAGTATGGCTGAACGACTATAAAACGGTGTTTAACTGCTACAATTACATCAAATTTTACCAGGGGAAAGCCATCAATGTCGTGTGCAGCATCCACGATGGGAGAACGCTGGAGGTCGACACATGGCTGGAGATCGGGCCGGAGTCCGCCGGGACGAAGCTGGCGAAAACCGCAGACCCGCGTTGGAGATACCGCCGGGGGCTGCTGATTAAAAAATAGAGTGATGATACCGAAAGGAGTGCTTGAGGGACTGCGTGTGGATATGCAGGAGGTTGCCAACCTGGCAGCGGCTACCGGGGTGTCCTATTTTAAGGGGGCCTTCCGGAGTAAGGCGTTCGATGGCAAGGCATGGCCCAGGGCCAAGGTCGACGAAGCTGGAAAGCGGCGACGTGGTTCGCTGATGGTGCAGAGCGCCGCGCTGATGAACAGCGTCCGCACGGCCGAGGCAACGCCTGACCGTGTGGTATGGGCGGCCGGGAATGAAAAGGTCCCATACGCTCAGGTTCACAACGAGGGCGGCCGGGCCGGACGCGGTGCGGGGTTCGACATGCCGAAACGTCAGTTCATGGGTGAAGCCGAAGAGCTGGAGGAGCAAATCGGCCGACGTATCAACATTTTCCTGCAGGGGATATTCAAGTAAAAAAGGCTGGGCAATTTGCCCGGCCTTTCTCATGCCCTTTGTTTAGTTGAGCTCCAACTTAACGCTCGTAACCTTTGCCGTGGAACCTCCCGTGTCGAAGCCGACCATGTAGGCTGTTTGGTAGGTCAGTTCGTAACACTCCCGCGAGCTGTCTGCAACGATCTTGCGCAACCTCGTCCGGAACAGCGGCGCATAGTCGCCCGCCGAAAACATGTGCAACGCCGTATGTATCTTGGCAAGCAGCCCAATGATCCGGTAGGCATCTTCCTTTTTCGGAGCCGTTAGCGAGGACGATGTGAGCCGGAGATTCGCCACCGTAACGGTAATCTGCGTATCGGCGACCTGGCCGCCGTTGCCCGTTTGCGTGAAAGAAACATCCTTCAGGTCGAGCAGGGCGCACGGAAATTTTACGGCGGGTTTCTCCAGCGAGAGCTGTCCCCAATCCTTATCGACGTAGGCAAGCTCCGGGACGGTCTTTCCGAGGTGATCCTGTACGTCCAGCAGGATGGTTGTTATTTCGTCCATCATCCGAAAATAAGGTGTAAGCCAATAGCGAGCGTCCAGTAGGCGAGGCCGGGGACGAAGGTCAGCAGGTGGCTGCGCCAGTCGCACCCTACATACCGCTTGCGGTTGCGGATGAAGAGAACGGTCGCAGTTACCAGTACGCAGAAGCCGCTGGCGGCGATCCCCGCCCGGAACCCCATAGGGCTGAACAGCAGAAACGGCCAAACGACAGCGTTCATGCCCGCCGAAAGGTTCTGCCTGTCGATTTTATTCAGTTTCGCTTGTGTCATCGTCGAAAAGTTTTAATTGTCGTAGGTCCTCCGGGGCGTCGCTCTTGAGATCGCCCAAGGGGGTGTTTATGTACTTGAGTAATGTCCGGTAGCAACACGGGTACACGGGGTTCACGTACTGCCGCCAGACCTTATAGTAGCTCTTGGCGTAGTTTCCCGGCTCATAATGCTGCTGCACGATGTCGCAGACCAGCTTTATGCGTCGCAGCGTGTTTTTATGGTGCTTCCCCATGTTGCCTGCCGGATCGGTTTATTACGCTTCGGTCATGCCCAGGGGAATATACCGCCACACACCGTTTTCGTCCTGGAACTCCGCACGGATGTAGGTTTTTGAGAAGTTCGGGATGTGCGCCTCTTTGATGATGGCGATACCCTCGTTGAGACGGTCGTTGTTCAGCTCCGCTGCGAGTTTATCCAGCTGCAGCACTTTGTTCGCCTTGAGGTTCCCGGCCTGGTCGCGGGCGATCAGGCGCATGATCTGATTGACGAGCGCCTTCGTTTCGTCGTCCTTGATCAGCCCGATGACCGAATCCTTCACGATGGCGATGCCGTCCTCGACCGTATCGCGCCAGCCATCGACGACGCAACGGCCGATGGTGATCCGTTTGTTGCCATCAGAATTGGTGAAGGTGTGGCTTTTCTGCCCGTCCTTCACTCGCTTGAGGACCCCGGCCTTCATGTCGAGGATTTGCCGAAAGTTGTCGATGACCTTCTCCTTCACGGTCCGGATGTCACCGCTCAACTCCTGCAGCATGGGAATAGCCTGCTCGATCTCCTCGTCGACCAGTTGACTGTAAATTTCGCGGTCTTTCTTGGCCTTCTCGGCCGCCGCTTTCTTTTCCTGTTCGGCTTTGAAAGCCTCGTACTGTGCCGCTTCCTCGGCGGTCATCTGTACCGTTTTTATCTGTTCCATAAATTTGGTGTTAAATGATTTTTTCCTGTATAATAAAATCGACCAGCTTCGCTCGCTGGGGCTCGGCGATCAATGCCAGTAGGTCAGTCAGAACCTTGATGTATTCCAGACCGAAGGAGCTGATTTGTACCTCTGGAATGGTGCATATAGGCGTGTATTTCGGCTCTGTCCTGTTAGCTGGAGCCCCATTGTCGGGGGGGGGGGATTTCGGGGGCTTTACGTGTGTATTTACGCTTTGTAGTTCCTGCGGCCTTCGAAGGCTTACCCGCTGCGCCTCGGAGCAGCTTCCCCGGTGGCATCGGGATTTCACTTGAAAAAATAGGGTCCTGTTTCATTGTTCTGATGTTTTATTACTGTTCGATAAACCAGCCTTCTTTCAGAAGTTGCGAACGACGGATGCCGGAGCGCAGCTCTTCGCGGTGTGCCTCTCCGCAGCGGTCGCATCGAAGCTCC
This sequence comes from Alistipes timonensis JC136, assembly GCF_900107675.1. Lineage (GTDB taxonomy): Bacteria > Bacteroidota > Bacteroidia > Bacteroidales > Rikenellaceae > Alistipes > Alistipes timonensis. The sequence continues at coordinate 270,928 of NZ_FNRI01000005.1, read as the reverse complement.
CGCACGACCTTGTAGATTGGCTTCTGTTTCCGGGGAGAATAGCGTATCGTCCGCTCGGCAAACACCTCCTCGTAGTTGCGGTGGCCGAAGATTCGGCACATCCACCTTTTAATTCGTGTTTTCATTTTGTTTGTATTTGATTAGAATAATGTAAACTGCCGGATTTCGAAGATGCGAACGTTAATGGCTTTCTTCATGGCCGCCGGGAGTGGATTGTCCTCGGTGTCGAAGGTCAAAAATTCACCGAGTACCCATAGCCTGGCATCCCGCTCCGTCACGAAGTCGCCCCATTTACGGCCAGGATAGCATCCCCCGCCGCATTTCCCCGCCTGGAAGTCGTAGCCCGCGGTCCAAACACCGTCCTGTTGGCCCAGATGGATTTTTGCGTGTTCGTATCCGTCGATGTAGACGATCTCGGTCTTGAATGCTCCCGGATGCAGCACGGGATAATTCTCCCACGGCTGCGGGAGCCGCGTGCGATTATCGACGCGCAGGTTTTCGTAGGGGTTCTTTTCCATTGTCAGCAAATCGGGCCGCCTTCCAGCGGCATATAAATAACCTGTTCTTTGGCCGTCTCCGGCCGAGACGACAGCCTCGGCTCCGGCCGCTGGGGGTTCAACCCGCCACGGCGTTCGATGCCGCGAAGTTTGACGGTCAGCGCGGCCAGCTCCTCCGGGCCGAGATCGTAGAACTCCGCTCCGGCAATTCGTTTGTCGCGGCAGAAAGCATTGATTCGCGGCCAGTCGGTCGTATCGACGCCCAACCGCTGGATTACGTGCAGCGCTTGAGAACGCCGCTTTCGGAGCAGCTCCCGCTGTCCGCTCTTGGGGTCTTTCAGCGACCCGTCCAGCGCGTCGCACATAGTTTTATATTCGGCCTCGAACATCTTCCGGAGGCTTGCCGTCCGCCCGCCCGTATACTGTCGTACAAGGCGCTCCTTCATTTCGTCGTCATGAACCGGAAGGCGGTTCATGAGGACGTAAAATCTTGAATAGTTACCCATAGCTTTACTCTAAAATGATATTCCACAAAGAACCTTCTCGGACGACATCTACCCCGTAGGTATCATCCTGTACGAGCATAATCACCTCGTAATCACCGGGGAACTCCTCCAGCTTTTCTTTCAATTCCGCTACTGTCATAGTTTTATCTGTTTATGTATAATCAGTGGTACATTTCGTCCCGTATATCATCCGCGTGACGCGCTAAGTACTGCAGTAATGCCTGCAAGTCTTCGTCATAGTGATATAGGCCCCCGTCAACGTAAGCCTCCCATACGTCCATGACGCTGTTTTGTCTGACTTCAATCATAGCTCTATTTGTTTAGGTAATACTTGTATGCTCCTTCCTCCCAAATGGTGAAATAGGCCCCGGCTCCGTCGACATAACGGCCGTGACAATAGGCCCTAAACCCGATGGTGCTGATCTTTACACCCGCATCGAACTTGAGGTCGTTCGCGGGCTTACCTTTCGGGCGGCCCTTGTAGTTCTGCGAAACGAAGATGAACGATTTACGCGGGAAGCGGTCCAGCAGCAGGGCCTTGATCTTCGGAAAGGTCATCCCCGTATACTGCACCGAGTCGATGAAAACGAAATTCGCGCTCTTGGGCTTCGCCAGCCGCTCGGCCAGCTCCTCCATCGTTATATTCGTGACGGCCTTGAACCTTCCGGCAACTTCATCCATCTGCAGCCGGATCGTGCGGCGTTTGAACGAAAGGTTTGCGCCTTCCTCCAGGCTGATGTAATCGACCTTCCCGAACTTGCAGAGTTCCTTTGCCAGGAGCATTACGAACGTACTCTTTCCGCTGGTCGACTCGCCGTCGATGAACCACCGCTCATACCGGGAAGGACGGCCGAACGCCGCCCGCCATTCCCCCTCCAGGGGGAGTTCCGGAATTTGCAGCCGCGCAATCTCTTTCGGTGAATAGGCCCGCATAGGTTACTCCTCCTCGCCTTTGGTGATCAGCGTGTGAACGCGGCGAAGGCTGCCGTCGCTCTTGCGGGCGATCTGTTTGTAGTCGACTCCTTCCGGCACGTTGGCCTGGGCGATCAACGCGGCCTGGCCCATCAAAAACTTTCGCCTCTCCTCACCTTCGGGCGGGGTAATGCTGTTGTACTTATCGCCGCAACGGCTGCGTATCTCGGCAAAGCCCACCGTTTTGAACTCGACACCGCGCTCCAGCTTGGCTCTGAAGCCGTCCGCCCCCATGAGATACCACGAGCAGCACCCCTCCGTACCGTTCCACATAGCCTTAATTTCCAGGAACGCCTCGTATACGAGGTCGCCGACCTCGTCGAGGACGATTTGCGGATGGTCGAGGGTCCGCAGGTAGAATACCAGATCGTCGAAGATATCCGCGTACTTGCCGACGGAGTTCAGCCCAAACTCACGGGCAATATACCGGAATAGTCGTTGCTTGGTTTTGACCATCGAGCAGTCGACATACACAACATTCGGGTGGCTTTTGGCGTGATGTTTAGCGGCGAAGGACTTGCCGATGTTCGGCAAATCGCAGAACATTCCCGAAAGGCTGTTTTTACGGCACAGCTCCAGCTGCGAACAGAGATATTCGAACGTCGGGGTCTTTACGATCTTCCATTCGGGCTCGTCGTTGAGACTCACTCCCAAACGGCGGGCAATGGACATCCATTTGGCGTCGCTGAGTTTCTGATCGGTCTTGCCCTTCTTGATCTCGCTGTAAACCGAGGAGGTGATACCGAGCGCGACGGCGTGCTTACTGTCGGTTGCGTAGTTCTGTCTGTTGGTGGATATCGCCAACACGATTCGGGTTTTGATGTCGTCTGCAATCATATTCTAATAGTGTTATATTGTCATTCTAAAGGTCTTGTTTGGCCTTGCGGGCGTAATCGATGTCGAAGCTAAATTCGTCCGGCAGGTCCGCTTCGACGACGGGGGCCGCTTCGACAATCTCCGGCCTTTCGGTCGGCATATCGCAGGGGAGTATCTTCACCTTCTGAATCTTCTCGCGGCGGATCATAGCGTCGAACTGCGCAACGTATTTCGACTGCTCCTGGTAGTTTTGCGCATCCGCTTCGGTCTGCTCAGCTGCAGCCTCGCTATACAGCCCTATAGGGGCGCATGTTGCGATGAAATTGTTGTCCTGGTATAAGTACACTTCCGAAACATTTCCGTCGGCATCGGGCATATAAAAGGCTTCCACGGTGTAGTCGTTCGGCGCAAGCCGCGCAATCAGCTCCGGCGACGGCAGGCCGAACTTCACGCCGCGAACGGTGCAGTACATATTGCGGCGGATCGACGTGCGGGTGCGCTCACCGATGAAGCGGTACAGCAGCGCCTTTCCGACGGGCGACAGGTTCGGGTTCTGATTCTCGCAGAGTACCTGCCAGCGCGTGAGGCCAGGGTACATTTTCTGATTCGGGTGCAGCTGGCTATTGTATGTTGCGATAGCCTGTATATCCTCGGCCACCAGCTGCTCATAGGTGTAGGTCGTCTCCTTATAGGTGTTGTTATATTGGTCGTAGACCTTCTCGACTTTCGGACGGTTCGTCTCCAGCCGGGCGTACCAGCGTCCGATACCGACCTGTGTGCGTTTCTCGACACCGTACTTCTTCGCCCGGTTGAAATGCTCGGCGCGTTTTTCCTGCGAGTTGCCGGGGTTACACCAGCGGACGAACGGGAACACGACGCCCGCGCGGATCAGCCCGTCGGCGAAATTGCTTACCAGGTGATGCTCTACTTCGACCTCGGCCGGACAGTTCCAGCCCTGGCGGTCGATCAGCTGGAACATATTGCGGATGCAGTCGAGGAACAGATCGGCCGTCTTGAGACGGTTGTACGCATAGCCGATCACGCAGCCGCTTGCGACATCGTAGGCGTAATATGCCTTGACACGGTTTCCGTCAGCCATCTTGCGCGGCAGGTCGCGGTCATCGAGCGACACCTTGGAGAAAGCCCATACCGGGGCTTTGCGGTTATGGTGCGGGCGGTATTCGTTATTGAAGTCCCAAGCGGTGCTATGCAGCTTCGCCCGGAGCGCCCGGTTTTTCGGATTGTTCAGATAGTTGGCGACGGTCGTTTCGCTCAGTGCTACCGGATCGCCGTTTTTGTCCGTGAAGTCCTCCGGGTCGAACAATTCCCCGGTTTCGGGGTCGTACACGTCCAGCTCGCCGCACACGAACTGATTATACATTTCGGCTACAGTCGTATTGAAGGGACGCTGCGGCAGGCTGTCAAGAGAGAGGATCAACCGTTCGGTCTTGTAGTTCACCTTGCGGGAGTTCTGATTCTGGAACTTGCCCGAAACAAGGCTGACATAACCCAGCTTGTTGAACTCGGACACCTTTTTGCGGAAGCGCAGCGTGCTTTCCGGCAGAGTGTGCCCGTATTCCTGTTTGAAATAGGCGACTGCGGCCGCCATTTCGTCCCATTGCACCCGGCCACCCATCTGCGCACGCCGCAGGGCCTTTGTGTTCGCCATCAGGCGCAGCACCGCACGGATCACCGAAGCATTCACCGTGTACTCCAGCTGTTTTTCGGGCGGCAGCGGATCGCCGTTTTCGAACCGGAACGTCGAGGAGTAGAACGTGCGCGCCTCGGCGTCGATGGTGTAATTGCTCCGGAACCACTCATGTAATTTCATTGCTCCCCCTTCCGGATAAACCTCCTTTACCTTTTCCCTATACTTGCTGGGCAGGCTGTCAACAACAACCAGCGCACGCTGGCCTCGGCAAGCCCGGCGGGCGACCGTTATCTTGCCACGCGCAGACAGCTGCTTGTAGTTCGACGGGGTCATTACAGCCGTCAGCTCGCTGGCTGTCATGCAAAGTATGTTATTGTAGTACTCCATGATACTGTTATTTGTCGCTCCCGCCCAGGACGCGAGCCTGGGTGTTTGCCAATCGGGATTGTGTTAATCAAAAATTTCGTCTATACCGTCTGCGGCCTCAAGTACCTGGTCGCGTATCGTTTCGATGGTGTCGATTGCGTTCTGAGCTTGCTCGCCTTGTTCAGAGTCTTGGAGGGATTCCGGGGTATTGTCGTATGCTGCCTGTTCCTCGTCGTACAGGACATCAAGGCGGGCGTAGATGTCGCGCAGTTCTTGCTGGATGTCTCGGAGTTGATTGCGTCGTTGGTTGTTCATGGCTTATCGGATTTTATCGACACAAAGACCGTCGGGAGTCATGCTGAGCATGAAACCTTCGCCGATAAGTTTGTTGATAACCGAAGGAACGCACTCGGTGATGTGGAGCCGGAATTTGGTTGTCCCGATAGGGCCGACAAAGTTATTCTCCGGCAGGTTGATGCTTACCTTTGTCGAATGGTGGTGGGAGATTACCTCCAGCGCGGCGTTGAATTGTTCCTGTGTCATAGCTTTATGCGTTAATTTCTCGTTTCAGTTCTGCAATCATGCGCTCAAGTTCATCGCGCCAATCATCAATAGATTGCCTCAAGATTTCCATCCGATTGTTGTCTAAATCATCAAGCATTCCTTCAAGGAATTGCAGGTCCTCTTTGTGTCGGTCACATTGCTTGACGAGCATATCGTTCTCGGCGATTTCCACCGCACGGATGGCATCCTGTTGGGAAACTCCGAACGCTCCGCTCATTTCGAGTGTGAGGCTTTCGTTGATGTAGGCTTTTGCCCGTGTGCTTTTCATGGTTTTATTTGTTTATGGTTAATTCGGTGAGGAAGGCGCGGCCGTGGCGACAGCTCATGTCGCACGCATTATGGAAAAAACAGCTCTTATCGAGACGGTGCGGGCAGGTTGCTCTGAAAATTTCGGTAACGCGCTGCACTTCGGGTTCGGCCATCTGCCCCGTGAACAGGCGACCGCCCCGCTGGATAGCCGCAGCTCGGAGCATATTTGCGTGCGATGAATTGATCGTATATTTTAAGGCCCGGTCGAGTGTCGCACGGGTGATCTTAAAGGTTCGCACCATTTCCGCTTTTACCGGAGTCGGAAGTAAGATTTGCTTTACCATAGTTGTTTTTATCGAATTTTCTTTAACTTTGGAGCGTTGCAACAATGTATCAACGCTGCAAATATCGTGAGATATTTCGATATTCACAAATTTTATAGTGAGATATTTCGTTTTTTTATGCAAAAAATAGAGACAATTCACGAGAGGATAAGCGTCCTTGTCAATGAATACGGGGATCGCAAAAACACGGTATTCGCAGATTTAATCGGTGAAAATGAAGCAAATATAAGAGGATACAGGACGAAGATTATCCCCAAGTATCCCGTATTGGAGAAAATCGTGAAAAGTCTCGATGTTTCCGCAGAGTGGTTGCTTACGGGAAATGGGCCAATGAAAAAGGAGATTGACCCTACCATCAACCAGAACGGCGTGGGGGTTCCCTATTTTGACGTTGATTTTTGTGGCGGGTTCGATATGATGCTGAACGATCAAACGGCCGTCCCGACTGGATATATTAATTTTCCTCAATACAATAGAGCCGACAGTTGGGCCAATATTTCGGGACACTCAATGGAGCCACTGATCAGCCACGGCGACATCATCGCCCTGCGTAAGATCGAAAACTGGCAGACTTTCATCCTCTATGGGGAAATATACGGTATTATGACTGAGGAATACCGGACGGTCAAACGAATTCGGAAGTCCGATAATCCGGATAATTTACTTCTTGAACCTATCAATAAAAATTACGATTCGACCGAAATCCCAAAGGCTGTCATTACCGGAGTGTGGCAGGTACTTGGATGCGCGAAAAGGCTGTTTTAAGGCCCTGACACGTCCACAAAAGGGTGGGCGCACACTTTTTATCACAGTGTCTTGTGTTAATATGCTGGTTTATAGACATTTAATTTATATCATCACAAAGTAATGCAGGGCAGTTTCCTACCTCTATAAGCCCGAATTATGGCGTTATATAGCGAACTTAGGGCATTTTCATGCTTTTTAGAGGGGGTAAAAATCCGGGATTTGTAACCCCATTGCCAAAAAAATGTAACCCCATTGTGTAACCCCAATAGTAACCCCAATCGCTTTTTTGCTGTTTTTGGGAGTGGCACGATGGAAAGGCCGAACAGGGGCGTTTTACCACACTTTGAAGGTGATATAAACGACCTTTGTGCGGCCTTAAATCCCCGTTAGACGTATTCCGGGGCCATATTACACGAAAAAGGGCGTAAATCGCTTGATTACGCCCTTCAAAGTTATACAGACATTATAGCGGCCGCTGGAATTTGCCGCGTTTATTATAGCCAAATTACACGAAATTATACGCTTCGTTTTTTGCGGCGCATCCGGGGTTTGACGCTTATCTTACTGTATTACAATACACTTGCGTCTGTTTTCTGTCTATCCTTTTATATACGTTTCGTTATCCCCCTTATAAAGGGCGCGGTTCCGGAAACGGGGCCGCGCCCTTTTTTTGTCCGGGACGTAAAATTTGTTATCTTGCCAACAAAAAACTGTTTCCGATGGCTTGGTTGTATCTGATTTTGGCAGGACTTTTCGAGATGGGGTGGCCGCTGGGGTTTAAACTGGCGAACCTCAATCCGCGCTATCATCTTCTTTTTCTGGCTGTGGCCGTCGTTTCGATGGGCGTGAGCGGCTGGCTGCTCTATATTGCGCAGAAAACAATCCCGATGGGCACGGCCTACATGATCTGGACGGGTATCGGGGGCATGGGTACCGTGATTCTGGGCATCGTCTTTTTCCACGACGCCGTGACCTTCTGGCGGATGTTCTTTCTCTCGCTGGTTTTCATCGGCATCGTCGGCCTGAAGATGGTGCATTAGGCCCGCTCCGCCCGCCACATTCCGTAGAGGATCAGCGCCGCCCCGGCCAGCGCCGCAAGGGTGATGCGTTCGCCGATGCAGAGCGCCGCCACGAGGATCGTCACCAGCGGGTTGAAGTAGATGTAGTTGGTCGTGCGCACGGTTCCCAGCCTGTGCATCACGGCGTTCCAGAGCACGTAGCAGAGCATCGAGGCGATGACCCCGAGGAACAGCAGGTTGCCCCAGACCACCGGGCGCGCGAGCACCTCCCATTCCACCGCAAAGGGCCGGAAGGCAAAGAACGGAAGAATGGTCAGCAATCCGTAGAAAAAGACTTTCCGGGTGATGAAGATGGCGGGGTAGCGGCCTCCGATGCGTTTGATGACCAGCGAATAGACCATCCACAGCAACGCCGCCGACAGCGCCAGCATATCGCCCCGCGGCGACAGGTTCAGCACGAAATGGCCGTTGAGGACCACGAGCACCATCCCCGCGAAAGCCAGCGCCGACCCTGCGAGCTGCCGCCGTGACATCCGTTCGCCGCGGTAGAAGAGGCTCATCGCCACGGCCGTCCATACGGGCGCCGTGCAGACGATCAGCGACACGTTCGAAGCCGGGGCGTACTCCAGGGCGATGTTCTCGGTGAGAAAATAGAGCGATCCGCCGCTCAGTCCCGCCGCTGCCAGCAGCAACTCGTCGCGCAGGTTCGCAGCCCACATGCGCCGGGCCGCGAAAGGCCAGATGCAGACGTAGGCCGTCGCGAACCGCAGCAGGAATATCTCCGCCGGGGTCAGCGAGTTGGCGATCAGCACCTTGGTCGAGACGAACGTCGCGCCCCACACCGTGACGGTGAACAGCGCCGCGAGGTGGTATTTGTATTCCGGGTATTTTGTCATGCGGCTCCAAAAATACGGATTTTTTGGCTTCTGACGCTAATTTCCACCTGCCGAACCCGCGTTATTTAATTCTTTTTTCCTATCTTTGCGTGCTATTATGCGTAATGACAAGAATTACAACAAATAATAACAACTATTTTTCATTCAAATGCAAAGCAAAGGTTTTATTAAACTCATCGCGGTCCTGCTGGGCCTCGCATGCGTTTACCAGCTCTCGTTTACGTTCAAAACGCGTGGCGTAGAGAAAAAGGCGGCTGCGTATGCCGCGCAGTTCCCCCTCGACCAGCAGGCCGAGGCCGAACAGCACTACCTCGATTCGGTGCAAAACCTGTCGGTTTATAACCTGGGCTTCCGTAAGTTCACTTACAAGGAGTGCAAGGAGAAGGAACTGAACTTGGGTCTCGACCTCAAGGGCGGTATGAACGTCATGCTGGAGGTGCAGGTAGAGGACGTCATCAAGGCGCTCGCCGGCGACAGCCAGAACGACCCCGCTTTCGTCCAGGCCATTGCCGAGGCGACCGAGGCTATGAAGCAGGGCACGTCGAGCGACTATATCGGCGACTTTGTGAAGGCTTATTCGCGTCTGTCGAACGGTCGTTCCATCGCCGAGATCTTCGTAAGCCCCGACCGTAAGGACATTACGCTCGAGAGCCCGGACGGCGACGTCGAGAAAATCCTGAAGAAGGAGACCGAGGCTGCCATCAACGCGTCGTTCAACGTGTTGCGCAGCCGTATCGACCACTTCGGCGTTACGCAGCCCAACATCATGCGCCTGCCCAACTCGCACCGCATTCTGGTCGAGCTTCCGGGCGTGAAGGAGCCGCAGCGCGTCCGCGACCTGTTGCAGGGCACCGCTTCGCTGGAGTTCTGGACCACCTACGATGCCAACGAGGTGCTGCCGGCGCTGGTTGCAGCCGACAAGCTCATCAAGACCGAACTGGAGCAGGCTCCCGTGGTTACGGAACCCGAGACCGTTTCCGCCGAGGCTGAGGCCGCTGCCGAGACTGCCGCTGCCGGCGACCTGATCGCCGAGGTCGGCGCCGCCGATTCGACCGCCACGGCTCAGGTTGAAGGCGACGAGCTGCGCTATGACCGCGCGCAGAACCCGCTCTTTGCCGTTCTCAATCCCCGCTTTGCGGGCGGAGCCGCCATCGGTGCCGCCTACAAGGCCGACATGGCCGCCGTGAACGAGTACCTCGCCCAGCCCGCCGTGCGCGAGCTGTTCCCCGCCGACATCCTGTTCAAATGGGGCGTCAAAGGCGACGACAAGATCGACGGCCGCTTCTACCTCTATGCCATCCGGGTTTCGACTCCCGACGGCAAGGCTCCGCTCGACGGTTCGGTCGTTACCGAAGCTACCGAGCAGTATGCCCAGCGCGGCGCTACGGCCGAGGTTTCGATGACCATGAACGCCGAGGGTACCTCGGAGTGGTCGCGCATGACGGGCGAGAACATCGGCAAATGCATCGCCATCGTCCTCGACGGTTATGTCTACTCGGCTCCCCGCGTCAATTCGAAGATCGACAAGGGCCAGTCGCAGATCACCGGCGATTTCACCATCCAGGAGGCCAAGGACCTTGCCAACGTGCTCAACTCGGGTAAGGTTCCCGCTCCCGCCAAGATCATCCAGGATACGGTCGTAGGCCCTTCGCTGGGCCAGGAGTCGATCAACGCCGGTATGATGTCGTTCGTGATCGCCTTTATCCTCGTCCTGCTCTACATGGGTCTGTTCTACAAGACCGCAGGTTGGATGTCCGACATCGCGCTGCTGACCAATGTCTTCCTGCTGATGGGCGTGCTCGTTTCGTTCGGCGCCGTGCTGACCCTGCCGGGTATCGCGGGTATCGTGCTGACGATGGGTATGGCTGTCGATGCCAACGTCATCATCTACGAGCGTATCAAAGAGGAGCTCCGCGGCGGCAAGGGCCTTTCGCTGGCCATCAAGGACGGTTTCTCGAAAGCCTACTCGGCCATCATCGACGGTAACCTGACGACGATCATCACGGGTATCGTGCTGTTCATCTTCGGTAACGGTCCCGTCCAGGGCTTCGCAACGACCCTTATCATCGGTATCATCACCTCGTTCTTCAGCGCCATCTTCATCACGCGCCTGCTGATCGAGTGGATCGTCGGCAAGTGGGGGCACATCTCCTTCTCGCGCAAGTGGTCGGAGAATTTCCTCAATAACACGCATGTCGATTTCATCGCCAAGCGCAAGGTGGCTTACTACATCTCCGCAGCCCTGATCGTCTTGTCGTGCGTATCGTTCTTCGCCCGCGGTCTGAACCTCGGCGCCGAGTTCACCGGCGGCCGTGCCTATGTGATCCGTTTCGACCAGCCCGTTTCGGCCGAAGAGGTTCGCCAGAATATCGAGCAGGCTTTCTCGCAGTTCGCCGATGCCGACGCTTCGTCGATCAGCTCCGAGGTGAAGCAGTACGGCAAGGAGAACCAGATGCGCATCGTGACTCAGTACCGTTACGACGATACGTCGGACGAGGCTACGGCCGAGGTCGAGAAGATCATCTACGACGCCCTGAAGCCGCTCTACTCGTATGACATTACCTTCGAGCAGTTCCGCAATACGCAGACCGACGCCAACGGTATCCTGACGGCCGACAAGATCGGCCCCTCGATCGCCAAGGACATGACCTGGAACGCCATCTATTCGGTGCTCTTCTCGCTCATCGCCATCGGTCTTTACATCACCTTCCGCTTCAAGCGCTGGCAGTGGGCTTCGGGTGCTACGGCGGCCCTGGCGTTCAACGCGCTGTTCATCATCGGTATCTTCTCGATGTTCTACGGACTGCTGCCCTTCAACCTCGAAGTGAACCAGGCGTTCATCGCGGCGATCCTGACGATCATCGGTTACGCCATCAACGACACCGTGGTGGTCTTCGACCGTATCCGCGAGTTCCTGGGGCTCTATCCCAAGCGCAACCTCAAGGAGAATGTGAACAACGCCATCAACTCGACGCTGTCGCGTACGATCAACACCTCGGGTACGACGCTCGTGACGCTGCTGGCCATCTTCTTCTTCGGCGGCGAGACGATCCGCGGCTTCATCTTCGCGCTGATTATCGGCGTGGTCGTAGGTACGGCCGCCACGATCTTCCTCGCAACGCCGATCGCTTATGACCTGATGGCCAAGCGAGCCAAGGTCGACGGGGAGAAATAATCCGCAAAGGTAATTTCTTTGAATAAGGACCGCTCTTGCAAAGGGCGGTCCTTTTTTTGCAGGGTGCCGGCAGTGTTCCGCAATGGCCAAATAAATTTGGCATTGCGCGCGGCTTGTATTATCTTTGCGTAGAGAATCTATCCGCACTATGGAAAATTTGCTGAAATGGAAGCACCGCTACGTGTCGCCGGTTTTTCTGGCACTTCTGGTCGCGTCGTTCATCCTGTGGTATATCGCCAAACTGAGCTATACGTATACCGCCGAACAGACCGTGAAGGTGAGCGTCGACGGACAGCCTTTCGAGGTTACGTGCGTGGTCGAGGGCGTCGGCACGAACCTCTTCGGCTACCGGGTCTACATGAACAAGACGCTGCGCATCCCGCTCACGGACCTCAAGACGAAGCGCTCGCACGAGGAGGGGCACGAGGGAAAACTCATCATCGACCCGCAGTCGTTGCAGAATGCCCTTGTACCGCGTTTCAGCGATATTAAGATTATCTCCGTCGGGGACATTCCCGAAATTAACGTCCCTGAGAACCCATGATGAAGGTCGGAATCACAGGGGGCATCGGCAGCGGCAAAAGTACGGTTTGCCGCCTTTTCGCACAGCGGGGCGTCGCGGTCTACGACTCCGATGCCGAAGCCAAGCGGCTGATGGCGGAGAGCCCGGAATTGCGGGCCGCTGTTTCGGCCCGTTTCGGTGCCGAAGCCTATGCCGGCGGCGCGCTGAACCGCCCGTACCTCGCCGGAAAGGTCTTTTCCGACCCGGCGGCTCTGGCCGACCTGAACGCGCTGGTCCACCCGGCTGTTCTCGCGGATTTCGCCGCATGGGCCGAACGGCAGGAGGGCAGTTATGTGATCCTCGAAAGCGCCATCCTTTTTGACGCGGGACTGGAGGACTCGGTCGACCGGACCGTTGCCGTCCTCGCTCCGCTGGAGCTGCGCCTCGAACGCACCTGCCGCCGCGACAAGTGCGATCCCGAAGCGGTCCGCCGCCGCATTGCCGCCCAGTCGGACGACGATGTGCTGAGCGAAAAGGCCGATTATACCCTTGTCAATATCTTCGAACCCGATCTCGAACCCACCGTTGCGGAATTGGACCGCATTTTTACCCATGAAGCAGCTGAATACTGATTTTTCCACACCGCAGGTGATGGCGATCCTGAACGTCACGCCCGATTCGTTTTACGCCGGCAGCCGCATGCCCGACGCCGACGCCGTCGAACGGCATGTTCGGGAGGCTGTGGCCGAAGGGGCGCAGTGGATCGACGTAGGGGGCTACTCCTCGCGTCCCGGAGCCGACGAGGTCCCCGCCGACGAGGAGTGGCGGCGCGTGGCGCTGGGGGTCGGAGCCGTGCGGCGGCTGGCTTCCGGCATGACGGTTTCGGTCGACACGTTCCGCAGCGAGGTGGCTGCAAAGGCCATAGAGGAGTTCGGGCCGCTGGTCATCAACGACATCTCCGCCGGGGAACTCGACCCCGCGATGCTCTCCGTCGCCGCGAAATACCACGTTCCCTATATCGCCATGCACATGAAGGGCGATCCCCGTACGATGCAGTCGCAGACCGACTACCGGCGCGACATCACCACCGAGGTCGTGGACTATTTCCGCATGCGCACCGAAGCGATGCTTGCGGCGGGTATCCGGCCTGAAAATATCATCCTCGACCCCGGCTTCGGCTTCGCCAAGACCACGGAGCAGAACTACGAACTCCTGGCGGGCCTGCACCGCCTCTGCGCACTGGGCTATCCCGTGCTGGCGGGTCTTTCGCGCAAGTCGATGATCTATAAGGTGCTCGATGCGACGCCCGCCGAATCCCTCGCCGGAACCATCGCATTGGGCTGGGAGTGTCTGCGGCAGGGGGCGAAGATTCTGCGCGTCCACGATGTGCGGGAAGCTGCCGATACGGTCAGACTGTTCAACATGTTCCGCCGATGATACGAGTTACCGACATACATAAGAGTTTCGGCACGCTCGAAGTGCTGAAAGGCGTTTCGCTCGACGTGGCGCAGGGCGAGGTGGTTTCTATCGTGGGGGCCAGCGGCGCCGGGAAGACCACGCTCCTGCAGATCATGGGAACCCTTTCGCGGCCCGACAGCGGGCGTGTGGAGATCGGCGGGGAGGATGTTTCGTCGCTGGGCGACAAGGCCCTTTCGAAGTTCCGCAACGAGCGCATCGGCTTCGTCTTCCAGTTCCACCACCTGCTTGCGGAGTTCTCGGCTTTCGAGAATGTCTGCATCCCGGGGCTGATCGGCCGGCGTCCCCGCGCCGAGGTCGAGCGCCGCGCCGCCGAACTGCTCGACATGATGGGGCTCGCATCGCGCCGCGACCATAAGCCCGGACAGCTCTCGGGCGGCGAGCAGCAGCGCGTGGCCATCGCCCGGGCGCTGGTCAATTCGCCTGCGGTGCTGTTGGCCGACGAACCCTCGGGCAACCTCGATTCGCACAACCGCGACGAGATCCACCGCCTGTTTTTCGAATTGCGTGAGAAGTTGGGCCAGACCATCGTCATCGTGACCCACGACGAAAACCTCGCCGCGATGGCCGACCGGAAGATCACCATGTCCGATGGAACGATTCTCTGACGACGACCTGCGGGAGTTGCTGGAAGCCCTGCACGACAAATACAACCGTCCCGAATTTATCCCCGACGACCCGATTGCGGTGCCGCACCGTTACACCGGGCGCGCCGACCGTGAGATCGCGGGTTTCTTCTCCGCCACCATCGCGTGGGGCAACCGCAAAGCCATCGTCCGCAGCGGCCACCGCATGATGCACTTCATGGACGACGCTCCGGCGGATTTCGTCCGCAATGCTTCGGAGCGCGAACTGGCGCTGCTCTCCTCCTATGTACACCGCACTTTCAACGGGCAGGACTTGCGCGATTTCGTGCTGGCCCTGCGGCGCATGGAGGAGTGCCACGGAGGTATCGGGAACTTCTTCGAGGAGCGTTACGAGGCGACGCATGATATGCCTGCCGTATTGGCCGACTTCCGGCGCGCGTTTTTCGCCGGGGACCATGCTCCGCGGTGCGAAAAGCACCTCTCGGCGATTGAAAAGGGCGCGGCCTGCAAACGGCTCTGCATGTACCTGCGGTGGATGGTGCGCCGCGACGACCGGGGTGTGGATTTCGGCATGTGGCGGCGTATTCCGATGTCGGCCCTCTACCTGCCGTTGGACCTCCATGTCGGCAATATGGGGCGTGCGCTGGGACTGCTGGCCCGCCGCCAGAACGACTGGCGCGCTGTGGAGGAGATCACCGCTGCGCTCCGCCGGTTCGATGCGGCGGACCCCGTGCGGTACGATTTTTCGTTGTTCGGCGCCGGGATTGACAACTATCTGAAAGTGTAGTATGTTCAGATTCAAACAGTTTTCTATTCGTCAGGACCGCTGCCCGATGAAGGTCGGCACCGACGGCGTTCTGCTGGGGGCCTGGGCCGGGGTGCGGCCCTGCGACCGGCGGATGCTCGACATCGGCACCGGCACGGGGCTGATCGCCCTGATGCTGGCCCAGCGGGCCCCGGAGGCATATATTACAGGTGTCGACATCGACGACGTTTCGCAGGCCCGCGAGAATGCCGACGCTTCGCCGTGGGGCGGCAGGGTAGCCTTCGAGCGGTGTCCCGTGCAGGAGTTCGCAGCGCCGGAAACGTTCGACCTGATTGTTTCGAATCCGCCTTTTTTCGTCGATTCGCTCACGTGTCCCGACGAAGGCCGCACGGCGGTGCGCCATGCCGTGCACCTGCCTTTCGATGACCTGCGCGACGCCGTCCTCCGCCTGCTGGCCCCTGCGGGCCGCTTCGCCGTGATCCTCCCCACGCCCGAGGCTGCGCGTTTCCTTGCGGTCTGTGCCGGGCGACTGGCCCTCACGCGGCGTACCGACGTGCGTACCACGCCCCGCCGTCCGGCCAAACGGGCGCTGATGGAGTTCGTCCGCGCGGATGGGGGCACGGAAGAGCCCGAAACCTCGGAGCTGGTTGTCGGCACGGGCGAACACGAGTGCTACACCCACGAATACCGCGCCCTGACCCGCGATTTTTACCTGAAATTTTGACGGCTCACGAAAAAAAGTTACATTTGTCGTATTGCAATAAAAAGATCCGGACCATGAAACTCAGACTTTTGGCATTTGCCCTGCTGCTCACGGGCGGCGTTTCGGCACAGAACCCATACATCGCCCTGCAGGGTGCGAACGAGACCGCCTCGGGCGTGGCCATCGCCCAGCCGCGCACGATTCTCGCCGTGGACGTTACGGTCGAGCGTGACCTGACCCTTACGGGGCCTTATGCGCGTTATGCGCAGAAATACCTCGGCGTGCGCGCTCCGCTGGCCGACAAGACGACGTGGAGCATCACCGGGGCGCAGATCGCCCTGTTGGACCGCGATACCTACCTCAATGCCGGGGCTCCTGCACCCGCTTCGACGCGCACCTTCAACCATGCCGCCTCCGACGAGGAGTTTGCGCGCCTGCAGCCCGATAAGACCGACATGACGACCCCTGCGCTGGAAGACGCCGCGCGTGCCGCCGCCAATCAGATCTTCTCGCTGCGCCGTCACCGCATCGAACTCATCACGGGCGAAGCCGGCGAGAACGTCTTCGGCGAGGGCCTCAAAGCCGCTCTGGCCGAGATCGACCGCATGGAGCAGAGCTATCTGGAACTGTTTCTCGGCAAGCGTACCGTTTCGACCGAGACCCGCCGCTATGTGGTCTATCCGCAGGCCGACAAGAAACAATATATCGTTTGCCGCTTCAGTCCGGCGGCCGGACTGCTGCCCGACAGCGACCTTTCGGGCGACATCGTGCTGTTGCAGATCGAACCTTCGGGCAATACGAAATGCGACCTCGAGGCCGGTCCGAAGGAGACTTCGGTCGTGGCGTGCCGCGTCGCCGATCCTTCGGCATGCACCGTCCTTTCGGGCGGCCGTGAATATGCCCGTGCCGTGCTTCCGGTCTTCGAATTCGGCCGCACGATCAACGTCGCACTGCCGCGCCGCAAATAATCCCGTACCGATATGGATTTCACCTCTCGGATGGCCGCGCTGCTCGGGGCCTTCCGCCGTGAGCGCAACGGGGCCGTGGCCGACTCGATGCGTTTCTACGGCAAGTCTTACGGCCTGAACTACGGCGTGAGCCTCCCGACGCTCCGCACGCTGGCGCGTGCCGGGGGCACCGACCACGAATTTGCCAAATACCTGTATTTGCAGGATGTCCGCTGCCTGCGGCTCGCGGCGTTCCATATCGCCGATCCGGCGCGCCTCATACCCGCCGAATTTGCTTTCTGGGGCGGCGGACTGCTCAACTCCGAACTGGCCGAAGAGGCCGCTTTCGCTCTGCTGAGCCGCTCGGAAGCCCTTCCCGCGCTCTTCGAAGCGTGGACCGCCCCGGGAGCTCCCTGCCTCGAACAATATGCCGCTCTGATGGCCGCCGCCCGTGCGCCGCATCCGTCTCCGGAGTGGATCGTCCCGGCAGTCGAAGCCGTGCGCCGCGCCGCTTCAGACGATGCCCCGGCCGCACGGCTGTTGGCGCAGGGCGCTGTGGCGCTGCTAACTGCCATAGGCTCCCTGAACGACGAAAACCGGCTGGCGGTGCTCCGTGCAGCCGGTTCGCTGGAGGCGTTGCCTGCCGCGGAGTATCTCCGCGGAGAGCTGGCCTGGCGCCTGGAGGCTTAAGGCAGCACGTAATCGTGCTTTTCGAGCTCGTCGAGCACATTCACCAGATGCTCGTAATCCACCCGTCCGCTCTCGCGCCACAGCACTTCGCCGCGTTGGAAAAACATCAGCGTGGGGACCGACATGATGTTGTAGCGACGCACGATCTCCGCCAGGTCAGGGTCGTCGATGTCCATGCGGTAGACATCCGCGCGGCCGTTCATCTGCTTCTGGAACCGGTCGATCACGGGATGCATCGCCCGGCACGGCCCGCACCAGACGGCGAAGAAGTCCACCAGCGTCAGCGCATCCCGCCAGATAATCTTGTCGAAATCTTTCATAGTCTCTGCTTCATTCGGTTCAACTTATCTCCACCCACGTAATTCCCGCGCGGGCCTTTTCGGCGAGTTCCTTCTCGACATAGCTGATCGTGCGGCGCAGTCCCTCGACGAGCGGCGTGCGGGGCGCCCATCCCAGTTCGCGGCGCGCCGCCGAAATGTCGGGCGTGCGGCGCCGGGCGTCGTCGACGCGGGCGTCGGTGTGCACGATCTGCGAGCGGCTGCCCGTCAGGGCGATGATCTTCTCGGCCAGCGCGCGGATCGAGACCTCGTGGTTGCTGCCGAAATTGATTGTCCGCGTGGTCTCGGTCGGCGGGGCGTCCATCAGCCGCATCAGCCCGTCCACGATGTCCTCCACCCAGCAGAACGTCCGCAGCTGCTCGCCGCTGCCGTTGATGGCGATGTCGCGGTTCTGGAGCGCCGCGACGATCATCTTCATCACCACGCGCTGGTCCATCAGGTCGGCGCCGCTGCCGTAGGTGTTGAAAATGCGGGCTATGCGGGCATCCACCCCGAATTCGGTCTGATAGGCGAGGTGCATCGCCTCGGCGGCGCGTTTGCCTTCGGTGAGGATGCGGTGCGTGGAGCAGGAGCCGGCCTCCTCGGAGGTGTCGCGGCAGTTTACGGAGTAAACGGTGCCTGCCGAGGCGAAGAGGATGCGGGCATGCTCCGTGCGGGCGGTGTCGAGGGCGTTTATCGAACCCAGCATGTTGACTTTGAGCGTTTCGACGGGCAGGGCCTTGTTGTAACGCACGCGCGACGGCGACGTGAGGTTGTAGATCTCGTCGCAGCGAATCCCGAATTGGTGGACGATGTTGTGGCGGACATACCGGAATCCCGGATGCGGGGGCATGTCGCGCAGCAGCGGCGAATTGGCGATGTCGCGTATGTCCACGCAGAAGACTTCGTGCCCTTCGTCCAGCAGACGCAGGCACAGGTGGGTGCCGATGAGTCCCACGCCGCCCAGTATGACTATTCTTTTTTGCATTTCGTTCCGTTTTTTACCGGAACAAAAGCAAAATCCATTCCATGCGGGTGTGATTCGCCGCCTGTTTTTACCGGATTTGCGTTCGGTGCAGATTTTTTAAAGGGCTTCCAGGAAGAGCGCCCGCGGGAGCTGGTCGATGCTGTTGATCGGCACGACCTCGATCCCTTTGGGACGCTTGCCGCCCTTGGCTAGGTAGCCCGAGACGATGATACGTTTGAATCCCAGCCTCGCCGCCTCGCTGATGCGCTGTTCGGTGCGGGGTGCGGGGCGCACTTCGCCCGAAAGGCCGATCTCGCCCGCACAGCAGACCCCCTCGGCCACGGGCCGGTCGTAGTAGGAGGAGATGACCGCCGCCACGACCGCGAGGTCCAACCCCGGATCGGCGACTTTGAACCCGCCTGCGAAATTCAGGAAAACGTCTTTCTGGAACATCTTCATTCCCACGCGTTTCTCCAGTACGGCCAGCAGCATGTTCATGCGCCGTCCGTCGTAGCCCGTCGTCGAACGCTGGGGAGTGCCGTATGCCGCGCCGCTCACCAGCGCTTGCACCTCGATCAGATAGGGCCTCACGCCGTCGGCCGAGGCTCCTACGGCGATGCCCGAAAGGGGCTCTTCGTAGTGGGTCAGCAGAATCTCCGACGGATTGTCGACTCCCCGCAGCCCGGCGTCGAGCATTTCGAACACCCCGATCTCGAACGTGGCGCCGAAGCGGTTTTTGATGCCCCGCAGGATGCGGTATATGTTGTTGCTGTCGCCCTCGAACTGCAGGACCACGTCGACGATGTGTTCCAGTATCTTGGGGCCGGCTATCGCGCCGTCCTTGGTGATGTGCCCGATGATGAAGATCGACGTTCCGGTCGATTTGGCGTATTTCAGCAGTGTCGCCGCGCACTCGCGGATCTGCGACACGCTTCCCGCCGACGAGTCCAGCAGGTCGGTGTAGATGGTCTGTATCGAGTCGATCACCACCAGGTCGGGACGGTGCTCGGTGATCTGCGCCACGATGTTCTCCAACAGTGTTTCGGGATAGATCAGGCACTCGTCGTTGCCGATCCCGATCCGTGCCGCGCGCATTTTGATCTGCTCGGCCGACTCCTCGCCCGAGACGTAGAGGGTTTTCAGTCCGTTGGCCGCCAGTGCGATCTGCAGCGAGAGCGTCGATTTGCCGATGCCCGGCTCGCCGCCCACCAGCACCAGCGATCCGGGAACCATGCCGCCGCCCAGTACCCGGTTGACCTCGGCATTCCCGAGGTCGATGCGCACGTGTTCGCTTTCGCGGATATCCTTCACCCGCTGGGGCTTGGCCGTGGGCAGAGGCCCCGCCACGGTCGCGGCGACCGAGCCGCTTTCACGGGCGATGATCTCCTCGGTGAAGGTGTTCCATTCGCCGCACGAGGGGCATCGTCCCAGCCATTTGGGGGCTTCGAACCCGCAGTTCTTGCAGAAATATGCCTTTTTGACTTTTGCCATCTCAGTTCGCGTTTGTCGAGGTGTACGACCGGCGTTCGGCCTTCGTGATTCCCGCGTCGGGGTAGAGCGCCTTGTATGCTTCGGTCAGGTCGGTGACGAGCACCGTTTTGCTCCGTCCGTCCGTGTCCTGATAGGTCGAGAGCGTGAACGTGTATTCCGTTTCGGGTTCCGGACAGTAGATCAGCACTTCGTTCGTGCCCGGGGTTTTGAAGAAAGCCGCCGTCACCGTGCCGGCATCCGTTGCGGTCTCGATCTGTGCGCGTCCGCCGTTGTATTTCGAGAAATTGAGCGTGTAACGCCCGCCCGCCTGCACGTGCGCCGACGCGACGATCCCGGCTTTGATCGCTTCGACCACCGGGTCCGTCGTTTCGCCCTCGTCCGCCCGGCTTTCCGGCGTCGGCTCGGGTTCCGGCTCGGGTTCCGGCTCGGGTTCCGGCTCGGGTTCCGGCTCGGGTTCCGGTTCGGGTTCCGGTTCCGGTTCCGGTTCGGGGCTCGGGACGGTTACTACGGCCTCGACGCGTACGACGGGGTAGACGGCCGTGTAGAACACCTCCGATTCGCTGCAGGCCGCCAGCAGCAGCGCCGCCAGCATGACGGCGCCGTATTTCATTCCTTTCATCATAGTCCCAAATCTTCGTCGATCAGTACCACCAGCACCCGATTGTCGGGCCAGCAGCGCAGCATCTCCATCCGGGTATTGCAGACCCGGTCCTGTGAGTTGCAGTCCGAGCAGACGCCCGTTTTGGCGCAGGGCGTTCGGAATCCCGGGTGACGGGCGATGTTTTGCGGCGCCGCGATGCGGCGGATGCGCTCTTCGGCTGCGTCGCGGTCGGCCACCACCTTGTTGCGGCCCGCCACGATAATCACTTTGCGGGGCCCGAACGCCACCGGGGCGATGCGGTTGCCCACTTTGTCGAGCCAGTGGAGCGTTCCCGCTTCGGTCACGGCGTTCACGCCCGTCACGAAGAGGTCCGACATCAGGGCTTGCCGGCGTATTTCGAGCCGTTCCGCGTAGGGCTTCGAGGCGTCGAATCCGTCGAGCAGCGTCACTTCGTCGTTGCCGGCCAACCATTCGAGGATGCCCGTTGCGCGCATCGTCATTGAATCGCCGAACGACGCCAGCCGCGGGCGACAAGCCTCGGCGGCGGCTTTCATCACGTCGAAAGCCTCGGCCGTACTGCCGACGGCCACGGCGTCGAAATGATGCCGCCGCAGCGCCGCGGCGCAGGCTTCCAGTTTTTCCATACTCTCTTTTGCCATCACACAAAGGTAACTTATTTTCCGGTTTCTGCAAAATGCCCGCTCCCGCTTAAAAGCGGGTTTTACCGGGCGGAAAGCCGCGGCGCGCTCTTGCGCCCGTATACGAAAAAAGGCGCGGAACATTCCGCGCCTCTTGTGTTTCAATGGCTTTCCGTCGTTACTCCGTTTTCAGCGAGTTCTCGATCCTGCGGAGCATGTAGCGGCAGAAGTCGCGCGACGGGGCGTCCGACGCCGCGGCGACTCCCCGGCGGTAGATGTCGCGGAGTTGCAGCAGCATGCCGTAGTAGACGTGCTCCGAGAAATCCTTGGCGTAGTACGTCATGCGGTATTTGCCGTATGCGCTGATCGGAGCCAGCGTCGCCGTGGCTTCGTAGGGGAATACGGGCTGCATGGCCTCTTCGTCCGCCGCCGCGAATGCCGCGGCCCGGCCCCGTGCGGACTTGGGTTCCGCAAGGACCTTCGAGCCGCCGATGACCACGCCCGTAAACGCCTGCTGAAGCAGCCGGTTGTAGTCGGACAGTTTGCGTCCCGCCCTTACGTCGCGGAAGATGTAGTCGGCCATGTCCGCCGCCATCTCTCCCGGCGTGTAGGCTCCCGCCAGTCCGTTCTGGTAGCGGGGCAGGGTCTCCATGCGTTTCATCAGCGTCCCCAGGCAATCCGTCTGCACCGACTGCGGGAGGTTGGCCAACTGGCCTTCGGTGAGCTTCGTGTCGAGCCACGAGAGGTCCTCGATGGCTTTCAGCGTCTCCTTCACATAACGCCGCTGCTCCTCCTTGGGCACGACGCGGAGCATCGTCTGCCCGTCGCCCTCCGTGACCTCGGTGTAGTAGACGCCGCCGATGTAGGCCGCCATGTAGGAAACCACCTCCCGGACGCCCCTCGAGAGCGCCGCAATGGTCTCCGCACGGTAGCTTCCGTCCGCATCGCGTCCTTCGAGCCACTCCGCCGCATGTTGTGCGACGGTGCGCAGGTTCTCGAACCGGTAACGGGTGCGCTTCACGGGATCGTCGCCCAGGTTGTAATAGGCCAGCCGCACGTCGCCGAAGTAGTAGTCGTACCAGTAGTTGCCGTAGTAGTAGGCCGGGTCGCCGGCTTTTTCGCGCAGCATCTCCGAAAGGGCTTTCTGCTCCTCGGCCGGGGTCTTGGCTCCCGGGATGTCGCCGTAGAGCCAGCGGACGGCGAAGTAGTCGTATTTGCCCAGACAGTCGTTCACCAGCCGCACGCCCTTGTCCCCGGGCTGTGCCAGGTAGTTGTAGTCGTTGAGCGCCGTGATCGACGAGCAGATGCCGTTTTCGCGGGTGAACGCCGCCGAGCGCAGCGAATCGGTCGGGTAGGCCGCTGCCGCCGCATAGTTGGTCGCAAGGCCGAGCACCTGAGCCACGCCGCGCGCCGTGTGGACGGCCAGCGACGAAGCGAGTTCCTCGTCGTCGAGCACCATGTCGCGCGCCGCGGGGTCTGTGGCCGCGAGGTCGATGAAGCGGCGCAGGCGAATCTCGTCGAGCAGGCTTTCGGGCAGGTGGATGCGTCCGCCCGTGATCTCGCCGCTGCGGGGGTCGGTCGAGAGGTTGACCGTCATCTTCGGATTGGTCGACGCGACGTATTTCACATAGAATCCCCCGGGATTGTTGCTGTCGAATCCGTCGGCGGGGTAGGCTTCGGCTTTCAGCACGTCGCCCATGCCGATCCGGCGGAAGGCTTCGTTCCACAGCCCGATGCCGCGGCGGATGCCCTGCTGCCACGCCGGGGCGAACAGGGTGTCGATGTAGAAGGTCACGGGACGAATCTCACCCTCGGGGCGGAAGTTGATCCGCGAGGCGAAATAGGCCGGACGCGTGCCCTGTTCCGCGGTGAAACGGGTGAAGGGCACGGGCAGCACGCCGATCCGCGGGTCGGCGATGCGCGCCGGGGCGCACTCCTCGGGGAGCATCGTGACCGTGCGTCGTGCGCGGGCCGTGAAAGGCTTGTCTTTGCAGATGATGAAGATGAAATACTGCGTCGTCACGCCGTAGGTCATGTCGCTGATGACCGAGGCGTAATCCTTTCCGCCCTCCACGTCGCGGAGCAGCGAGCGGTCGGCCTTGTAGCTGGCGCGGGAGATGTGCAGCGGGCTCATGCCGCGGGCTTCGAACGCTTTGAGGTGCTCGTTGTCGCTCATGAACAGCGCCGTGTTCTCGATCACCACGGCCGTCGAATCGGCGTTGTAGGCTTTGATCGGATAGCTGGCGACAATGGGCATCGCCGAGCTGATCTCCAGCGCCCGGACGATGCCGGCGTCGCCGTCGGAGAGCGTGCGGCGCGGCACCTCGTGCATCCTCACCACCGAATCCCGGCGCGAGAAGGTCACGTGGTAGGGCGGCAGCGGTTGCTGGCCCGCCAGGCCGTAGTCGGCCAGCGACGACTCCTCGATCGAGGTGTTGATGACGAACTCGCGTTCGAGGATGTCGAGCGGGATTTCCGTGTAGAGCTTTCCGTCGATGATGTGGAGTTTGAAAAGCCCTTCGGCCGTCCTGGACTCCTTGTCTTTGAAGAGCTTTTCATAGGCCGACAGCTTTTTGGGCGCCGGGGTCTCGCTCTTTTTCTTCTCCTTGCGGCCCTTTGCCGCCGCGTGCGCTCCGCCGGGCAGTACGGTCATTGCCAGGAGTGCGGCAAGCAGCAGCGCGCCGATCTTGTTCAGGGATATTCTCATGGCTGAAGGCATTATTTGTTGAGCGCTTTGTCGAGGTTGTGCAGCAAGTACTGGTAGTGCATGCGGGTTTCGCCCGACGCCGATGCCGCTTTGCCGCGCAGCAGGTTGCGGATGCGCAGGATGTCGTTGTAGTAGATCATCGAGATATCCTTCTGCGTGAAGTACTGGAACCGGGGAGCTCCGAATCCCGACACGGCGTCGCCGTCGGCCGCGATCCCGTGTTCGCACCCTGCGCAGCTGCACAGCGGCGCCGGTCGTGCGAACGAGCTGAAAGCCTCCCATCCGGCGTCGTCCGCGGCGAATGCGTTGGGCGTGCTGCCCCCGGCGGTGTAGTTCTTCAGCCCGGCCTTGGCGGCTGCGGCTTTGAGGAACTCGCGCTGGATGGCCATTTCATCCTCGGTCAGGCGGCGGTTGCGCACGGTGGGCTCCCACACGAAGTCCGAAACGTCCTTGTAGCAGGCTTCGGGGGTGTAGGGGTCTTTCGACAACTGGGCGTTGATCGCCAGGGTCTTCTTGGCCGGAGCGTTGACCACGGCCTGAATGACCGCCTCGCGCACGGCCTCCCGGGGCGAACCCAGGATGGTCACCTTTTCCAGCAGGGGCGCGTTGTCGAGCCACTGCATCTGTTTGAGTTCCGCGAGGATGAACTGCAATGCCCGGCGCTGCTTCTCGCGCGGCACGCACACCACGGCCTCCACGGGATCGCCCTCCAGCTTCTCGTTGAGGTAGATGCCGCCGATGTTGGCGTAGACGTGCTGGATGTAGGTGACATACTGGTTCACGATGTTCGTGTACATGCCGTTGCGCTGCGAATAGTCGTCGTCGCCGGACGCCAGCCATGCGTCGAGGTTCTCAAGGATGTAGCGCAGGTTGCGGATGCCGTATTCTGAAGCCTTCACGGCGTCGTCGCCGAGGTCCTCGGTCTGCGACTTGGGATCGACGATGCCCCCGAACTGCTGTTTGCCGTAGCGGTAGGTCGGGTCGGCCGAAGCCTCGGTGATCCATTTCGAGGTCACCGCATACTCCTCTTCGGGAGTCTTGGCGTCGGGTACCGGGGTGTAGAGCCACTTCACGGCATATTCGTCGTAGACGCCGAAGCGGGGCGGGGTGAGCTGCACGCCGCGCTCCCGGTCGCCGGGCTGGGCTACGTAGTTGAAACGCGCGTAGTCCATGATCGAGGTGGTCGTGCCGTACTTCCGGGTGAACGACGGCGAGCGGAGCGAATCGACCGGGATCACCGACGACGAACTCATGTTGTGCATGAATCCCAGGCAGTGCCCCACCTCGTGCGCCAGCACGTAGCGGAGCCCGTCGAGTAGCACCTCGTCGGGGAGGTTGACCCGGCGGACGCGCTCGTCGGCCTGCGAGGTCTGCACGAAGATCATCCGGTTGAGCATCTTCACGACATCGTGGAAGACATAGACCGAGGCGTTGAGTATCTCGCCGCTGCGCGGATCGACCCACGAGGGACCCATGGCGTTGGCGATGGGCACCGGGGCGTAGCGCAGGCAGGAATATTTGATGTTGTCGGGGTCGAACTCAGGATCGTCCTCGGGGTAGGGCAGTGCTTTCACGGCGTTTTTGAACCCGATCTTGGCGAAGAGCTCGTTCCACTGCATGACGCCTTCATAGACTGCGGGCTGCCACTTTTCGGGGAAATCCGGGTCGATGTAGAAGACGACCGGCTTCACGGGTTCGACCTGCTCGCCGCGCTTCCAGGCTTCCGCGTCCGACGGCTCCAGCCGCCAGCGGTTGGCCAGGTAGACGGCTTTCACGCGCTGCTCCTTGTCGCTGTACAGGTATTTCCCGGTGGGGAATACCGACATGCGGCTGTCGGTGATGCGGGGGCGGTAGGGCTCCTCGTCGAGCAGCACCAATGTCCGGGTCATGACGGCCGTCAGCGGCTCGTTGTCCACGATCTTCTGCTTTGTCACGGGGTGCGTCACCGAGTAGGTGTAGCTCAGGGTGCTTTTCACCGTGAGGTTGTCGGCAAAGGATTTGATGCCGCCCAGCGACGAGAGTTCCTTTTTGAACGACTCGCTGAGGCTCGGCGACCCCGAACCGCCGTAAGCCCCGAGGTAGGAGAAGGGCGACAGCTCCTTGACGTGGCTCACGAAGAGGTCCGTGACGTTGAACACCACGGCCGTCGAGTCGGCGTTGTAGGCGTCGATTTTGAAATTGCGGAAGATGGTCGGGATGTTGTTCCGGTCGAGCGAGCGGAGGATGTTTCCGGCCACGCCCAGCGTGTAGTTGTCGGCATTGATCTCGCGGATCTGCACGTTCTCGCCCGTTTTGGTAAAGGTGATGTGGAGCGGCGTGTAGGATTTCGAGCCGGGGACTCCCGTGAGGTTGTCCGAGGTCTCCGAGATCACCGATCCCAGCAGCATTTCGCGGCCGAAGAGCGCCTGCGGAAATTCGAAATAGAGCTTGTCGCCGACCTTGTGCAGTTTGACCATGCCGTCGGCCACTTCGTGTTTCTTTTTGAAGAGCTTGTCGTAGGCGCTCTCCTTGGGTTTCTCCGCGGTTTGCGTCGTCTGGGCTTTTTTCCGGCTGCTTTTCTTGCTTTTGGCCTCGAGAGGCGCGGCGGCTATCAGGGCGCAGAGCGAAAGCGTAAGAACTTGTTTGAACATAAATCTATTGATAGTTAGTTGTTTCAGAAATAGCGGTGAACGATGCGGATGGCCTTCGAACGGGACATGTCACCCGGGTTGGTGCCCGGTACGCCCTCGGGGATATCGCATTTGTGGCGTTTGAAATGTTCGATCCACAGGGGGCTCGTCTCGCCCGTCGTCTTGTCGCGGAAGGTCATGGGCTTCATCCGGAAGATCGGCTTTCCGTCGGGACGGAGGTAGGAGACGTAGATCAGTTCGCTGCAATAATAGGTGTCGTCATCGGGGTCGAAAACATAGTCGTAACGTTTTCCCAGCAGCTTTTTGATCCGTTCGATGGCTGCCGGGATGTTCTTTTGCAGCCGGGGCTTCAGCCTGCCGACCACCACGACCGGTTTGCCGTCGGCCAACTGGGAGTTGCGGAAGAACTTGTCCAGTCTGCTTTTGACGACCCCGTAGGGCACGGCCTCGAGCACATAAGTCTCGCCGTCCTCGATGTAGGCGACGCCTACGTGCGAAAATTCCAGCTGCTCGATGCCCGAGGTAACGTTTTTGATGGCTTCGGTGTAGGCGCTCCGGCCGTTGACCTGAAAGAGCAGATCGCCGGTCTCGAGCCGGAACGGCTCCCGGGCGAACCCGGTCGCGGCGGCGAAGAGCAGCAGGATAAACAGGATTCTTTTCATGGTTTGCATAGGCGAATTATCATCGAAAGATAAGCATTATTTCCGGCACTCCCGTGCAGGACCGCCGGAAATAATCCCTTCGTATAGGGTGTTTACTGGTTGGCCCGGAAGCATACCACCTTGCCCGGGATTGCGGTTTCCACCTCGGAGTAGGCTTTCAGATCGTCGGTTTTGGCGTCCAGCACGTACATTTTCGAGGTTTTGGCCCCCGCGTCGTACGTGAACACCGCCGTATATAACTCCTTGGTATCGACATCGATCCTGTTCGGGGAGGTTATGACCACTTCGACGTCCGAGATCGGCGCCGGGAAACTCTTTACCACCTGCGGGTCGGCCTGCGACTCGTAGCTCGTACGCCAGAGGTCGCGTCCCTTGGCGATGTAGAGGTAGTTGAGCGGGACCTCGATGCCGTTGGTGAACATCGTGCAGTCGTCGCTCATGCCCCCGGCCCAGGAAGTGATGTCTTTCTTGTCAACGTAGGTGATAATGTCGCTGCCGCTGGTCTTCTGCTCATACGTATAGGTGTGGAGCTGATAGGCGGCGCCCGCTTTCACGGCCACGAACATTTTGATCTGCTTGTCGATGAACGTCGGCTGACGGAATACGCCGATGATCCGGTCGGCTTTGAGCACCGTGCCGTTTTCGTCCGGCAGTATTTGGCGCAGGTAACCCCGGTTGGAGTCGTAGCGGTAATACCAGAGTTCGCCCGAGGGCATGCGCTGTACCGAAAAATGCATCAGGTTCGCATAGGGATTGGCGCCCATGATCTGAACTACGCCGTCCTGTGTGGGAATGGCATCGGACAGAATCATCTGATATACATTATTGGTCGGGCCGATGAAAAGCGAATTGCCGACCAGCATTTCCTGCATGTTTCCTTTGTAGAAGCTCTGTCCATTGATTCCGGCTTCGGGCACTCCGTCGAATACCAGATTGCTGACGGTGCCGATGGAAAGTCCCAATGGGTTGGTGCTCGCTTCTGAGGTTTGTACCATCGCGCCGTGATCCGGGCCTTGATTGGTGTAGACGATGAGCTGTGAACCGTCGTAAGCGGTCCCGACTACGGATCCTTCCATTCTGGAGGGGGCGTTGTAGTGCGCAAATATGTCTGTGTAGAGCGTTGTAAAGGCTTCCGGAGTTGCCGCATTCGCCCCTTTGACCGAACCCCATTCGACACTTCCGTCCTCCTTTTCATAGACGAAAACACCGACTTTCGGAGCCATGACCTGGGCGATTGTCACTTTCAGGAGGTTGCCTGCATCGTTCTGGAGGTAATAGCGCCAATTTTCGCCCGATTTCTTGTTGTTGATGGCCAGCCAGAACGAAGTTTGTCCCGATTGGTTGAATTCCATCTTGTTGGTACGCATCACCGTCCAGTTGAGTTTGAGCCCCGAGGCAATGGTGTCGCCGCCCATGACCCAGTCGTAGGTGAAAAGCGATTCGTCCACGCCTGGTTTGAAGCGGACCGTGGGGTTGAGACTCAGTGTCTCCTCTTCGACCAGATTGAGGTAGTAGTTCGTTCCGATGCCGG
This sequence comes from Alistipes timonensis JC136, assembly GCF_900107675.1. Classification (GTDB taxonomy): domain Bacteria; phylum Bacteroidota; class Bacteroidia; order Bacteroidales; family Rikenellaceae; genus Alistipes; species Alistipes timonensis. Next base: position 241,911 of record NZ_FNRI01000005.1, on the reverse strand, counting down.
GTATGCTCATGCCCTCCACCGCAGCGATGTCGGTCCAAGAGCCGGTATAGTAACTGCCCTTGTCGTCGTAGCAGCCCGTTGCCGCGAGGGCGGCCGCCAGAATAACCGTCAGGTATTTGAGTATTTTCATGGTTGTTCTTCTTTATTCGTAATTGATTGTTCCTTTGAACACTACCAGCACTCCGTTGTCGTAAGTGGGGTTGTTGCGGAACCATTCATAGGTGCGTTTGCCGTATGCATATCGTGTGATCGTATTGCTTTCGCGCCACATGTCGTCCGTGACTCCGTTCAGTTCCGCGTATTTCTCGGCTTTGATTGAGGAGTAGGTGCCGCCGTAAGTGTTCAGATCATTTCTGTTCCAAAAAGGAGGTTGAACCGTAAATCCTCCTCCGGACATTTCCACTCCGATACTCTGGTAGGTATCCAGTCCTGCGATGAAGGTTTCGTCGGGGACCAGTTCGATGACGAGCATGCCTATGGCATGATCTTCGCGCAGTTTGGCGAGATTGGCTTGTATGATCGTCGAGTCGGCATACTGTCCCGCATGGAGGATTTGTTGCGTTGGTAGTGTGTAGTGCACGCCTTCTACCAGATTGCCGTAGCTTTTTTCGGACGATATGCGCACGGTGTATTTCCGGTCGTGGTCCGCAATGGTTCCCGACAGGCGTACCGGAATTTTGAAATCGATTTCGTCCTGTCCGGTGTAATATACCGTATTTATCCTCAGTGTATCCAGCTCTGCATTGTCATTCAATGTCGGGAGAAAATAGTTTTTGACGAAATTCAGCGCGGGGCGCTTCGAGTCGTATGCCGGTATGTCCTCCTTTTTGCAAGCTGCGAAAGCAATGGTAATTGCCAGAATGGGAATAATGTATTTTTTCATGGCTGTCATTCTTAATAGGTTCGGCCCGCGTTGTACTCCTTGTCGGGAATGTCGGGCGTATACTTGTTGTCATCCATTGTGAAATAGTAGGTCAACTCCGGGACTTGGTACAGCGTTATCAGCCGCTCCTCGTTGCGCCGCTTGTAGGCATAGAAGAGTTGCCCGTCTCCGAGCGTTTCGCGCCGGTATTCGAGCAGGATCTCGGCTTTCAGCCCCTCAGGGTCCGCCGAATTGTAGATGCCGCCTTGCCGTGCGGTCTGGAGCTGTTGGAGGATGCTCAGGCCTTCGCCCGGGTCGACTGCCTCGATGGCTGCTTCCGCGGCGATCAGGTAGGCTTCGCCCAGTTTGAGCAGCGTCACGGCCTGCTTCGGATAGAGTGCGATGTCTTCCGGCGTGCTTGATTCACGAATGTATTTGCCGATCATTCCCGATGGGTAGATCGTCCTTTTCCAGAGATTGATGCGGATGTCGCTCGCTGCCGAGAAGAAGGCAGCGGGCGTCAGACCGGAGGTTGCACTCAGCCATTTGTTCGACGCCAGTTTGCCGAACACACCCAATCTCGTACCGCCGTTTGCCTTGACCGCATCCTGCATGTTTTCGTCCAGATCGTCCGTCAGCACGGCGAAGAGATTTTCCATCGGACAGCTGCGGTCCACGGGAGTTCCGTAACTGTCGACGCGGTTGCGCTCGGCTTCGGTGATGAAGTGGACGCCGGCTCCCGCGGCATTGTCGATGACCTCCTTGGCCGCCGCATAGGCCTCCTTATTCTTGCCGCGGTAGAGGAACGACCGCGCCTGGAGCAGTTTCACGGCGTAATAGTTCAGTTTGTACTGGCGGCTGGTGGTGAACATCAGCGTATGGTAACTCTTGTTCGAGCTGATGGGATCGTTGTCCTTCATGATCTCGGCGGCATGGGCCAGATCGGCGTCCACCTTGTCCAGGATCTCGTCGGTCGTCGATGAGGGAACGAATTTCAGGGCATCGAGCGTCTCCATGTAGGGGATGCGCTTGGCTGTCCTGCCCTGTTCCGAGAGGTAGGGCGGCTGGAACAGCCGCACGAGGTCGAGGTGCAGGTAAGCCCTCACGGCCAGCGCTTCGCCCGTCAGCAACTCTTTGACACCCGTTTCGAACGCTACGTCGGTGGTTTTGAGCTCCTGAAGCAGCAGGTTCGCGTTGGTGATGGTGTTGTACATCTTTGTCCAGATAGCCTCGTACGTGGCATCCGTCCTTTCCGTGCGGATCGCTCCCCGGGTGTGGTTGAACGCCGGGAATTGCAGCGGGGCTACGGTAACGGCATAACTCGGATCGTTATAGAAGTTATTGGCGTAATAGGTCAGGTATGCGCCGCCGCCCGTATATACGGCGCCTCCCATCATGTCGAGGTAACCGCACGTGAGGTCGAATCCGTAGAGTTTGTCGTCGGCCATTTTGATGTAGAGGCCCGCAAGCGCGGAGTAGAAGCCGTCCTCGTTCTCGAACACCTTGTTCGAGGTGATTTCCGAACGGGGATATACGTCGAGCCAGTCTTTGCACGATACGGTGCCGACGGCCAACAGCAGCAGGGTTGCGATATATCTTATTTTCATGGGATCTGTTTTTAGAAGTTAGCCTGGAGACTGAGTGTGAACGTGCGTGCGTAGGGGTATGAGAGTCCGCGCTCCTGCCGGATCGTGGAGGCGTAGAACAGGTCGTTGGCCGAAAGCGCGATACGGAGCATCGACATGCCCAGCAGCCGCTTGTCGGGGCTGTTGAGGTTGTACATGATGCGTATGGAGTTCATCCGCAGGTAGTTGTTCTTCTGCACGAAGCGCGAGCTGGCGTAGGTCTTGCCCGAGACGTTGATGCCGCGGTACTTGGCGCTCTGTCCCGGCTCCGACCAGCGGTCGTAGAGGGCCCGGCGGTCCATGTTGTAGGCCACCCGGTTGACCGAGTTGTTCATCGAGGTGTTCTCGATGCGGTCCACGAGCGTCTGGTTGTACATCTCGCCGCCGAACGAGTATTCGAAACTGGTGTTCAGCGACCAGCGCTTGTAGCTGAGGTTCACGCCGAAATAGCCCCGCAGGTCGGGTTCCGTGTCACCCACGACCACCTGATCCGCCGAGTTCCACGTGAATGTGCGTTTGCCGTCCTTGGTGATGAATATCTCCTGTCCCGTTCCGGGGTCGATGCCGGCCGACCGCACGGCGTAGATCGCCGTGAGCGACTTGCCCTCTTCGAACAGGAAGACGTTCTCGATCTTGGTCTTGTCGGTGGTCGTCTGCTCCTCCATGATCTGCTTGTTGTAGTCTTTGAGGGCTTCCGAGAGGTTGGTCAGCTTGTTGCGGTTGTGCTGTCCGTTCACGAAGACGTTGAACTGCCAGTTCTTGGTGCGGACGGGCGTTACCGAGAGGTTGAAATCGAAGCCCTTGTTGCTGACGTCGCCCTGGTTGGCCGTGTACGACGAGAATCCCGTCGAGGGCAGGATATTTACCCGGGTGATGTTGTTGTCCGTGGTGTTCGAGTAGTAGTTGAATTCCAGGTTGATCCGGTTCCGGAGGAATCCCAGTTCGAGGCCGATGTTGCGTTTGAGCGTCGTCTGCCATTTGAGGTCGGGGTTGGCCAGCGACATGAGTTCCGCACCCGTGATTCCGTCGTACATCGTCAGGTACTTGTACATGTTGAGTATCTGACTCAGCGCGAAGTTCGAGTTGCCGGTGGTGCCGATGTTGGCTTTCAGGGCGAAGTTGTCGAAGACCTTGCGGTTCATGAATTTCTCGTTCATCACGTTCCACCGCACGCCCACGGCCCAGAACGACGATATGCGCTGTTTGCTGGCGAAGTTCGACGAACCGTCCACGCGGTAGCTTCCGTCGACCATGTAGCGGTTGTCGAACGAGTAGTTGACCGTTGCGAAAGCACCTGCCATGCGGACGATGCTGCTCGAACCGGTGGGACGTCCCGAAAGCGGATACTGCGCGCCGTCGGAAGGATAGGTCTGCGAGTCGTTGAGGAATCCCGTCACCGAATAGCTGTCGCTTTCGGCGTTGTCCTCTTTGATTTCGCCGCCCAGTACGGCCTGTACGGTGTGGCGGGCGAAACTCTTCTGATAGGAGAGGCTTGCCTTGCCGTAGTAGCTCGTCGACGTGGCGTTGTTCTTGTCATAGCTTCCGCGGCGGTAGAGCTGTTCGATGGAGTTGTTGTCCAACCCGTCGGTGATGGCCGAGCTGAAGGGCGAGACATATCTTTCGGAGACTTTCTCCTGCCGGTTGTAGCTGAACTCTCCCCGCAGGCGCAGGTCTCTGACGATCTCCCAGTTGGCGCCCAGCTGATACGTCAGGCTGAGGTTGTTGCCGCGCGAGAAGTTGTTCAGGTTGTTCGCCTCGTAAAGCGGGTTGATCTGGGTGCCGAGGACGTTGGAGCCGATGCCGGTCCAGGGGTAGTTTTCGTAGAGCGGGATGTTGTTCGCCGAGAGGCTCGGGAAATAGTCCCCGTGGCTGTCTTTGATGCGGAACACCGGGAGCAGCTGGGTGTAGGTCGAGAAGTCGCCGTAGGGCGAATCCTTCGTGTCGGTGAATCCCACCTGCAGGTCGCTGGTCAGTTGCAGTTTGTGGGTGTCGTAGATCAGCTTCGCGCCGCCGCCGTAGTTGTTGCGCAGCGAACCGATCATCACGCCGTCCGAGAAGTTGCCGTTGAGGTTGATCTGATAGCGCAGCGTACGGTCCTTGCCCTGCCTGCCGACATCCGTTCCGCCTTCGAGGACGAGCGAGTGACTGTGTTTGAACGCCGTGCGCAGGGGTTGTGCGAGCCAGTAGGTGTCCACGCCGTTCGCGGCCTCCATTTTGAGCATTGCCAGCAGGTTGCGCCGCTCGGGGTCCACAGAGCCCGAGCCCCCTGAGAAGATGTCCATCTTCTCGTAATATTGCACGAGCTCTTTCGAGTTCATCAGGTTATACGACGAGAGGTCGGGGGTCTCTATGCTGGTGTTGAGCGTGTAGGATATCTGTATGCTGCCTTTCTGGGGCATCTTGGTCGTGATGACCACGACTCCGTTGGCGGCGCGCGAACCGTAGATCGACGATGCTGCGGCGTCTTTGAGGATGGTGACGTTCTCGACGCGGTTGATGTCGAGGTTGTAGACCTTCTCCACCTCCACCTGGAATCCGTCGAGGATGAAGATCGGCAGCGAGGTGTAGGTCTGGAGCGTATTCTCCGAGATGTCGGGCATACTGTTTGCGCCGCGGATCTCGATGCGGTCGGGAATGTGGTTGGGGTTCGACCCGAATTCTCCGGTGATGTCCGAGATCACGAACGAGGGGTCGTACACCTGTAACGCCTGAAGCACGTTGGTCGGGTTGACCTTCACCAGGTCGGCGCCTTTCACCTGCGTCGCCGTACCCGTGAAGCTGTTTTTGGCCTTGGGTACGAAACCCGTGATTACGAGCGCTTCGGATTCGATGACGTCGGATTTCATCGTGACGTCGAGCGTCCCGCTGCCGACGGGCAGCGTTTGGGTCTTCATGCCGATCATCGAGAAGGTGACCTGCGTTTCGTCGGCCGGCACGCGGAACGAGAACGTTCCGTCGGCGGCCGTCGAGGTTCCGCGCTGCCTGTCCTTCATCGAGATGACCGACACGCCGACCATCGGCTTGCCGGCTTCGTCCCTGACCACACCCGATACCGTGCGTACCGGAACGGCCTTGGCCATGACGGAGGTTCCCTGTGCGGCTGCGGCTTTGGGGTCCTGCGACAGTACGATGGTGTTGTTGATGAACTGGTAGGTGAGGCCCAGCTTGGGCAGGATGCTTTCGAGCACCTTGTTCACCGGAACCTGACGTGCCGAGACGTTCACTTTGCGCGAAACGTCGACGTTGTTGTCGCTGTAAAATATTTTGTATCCGGTCTGCTTCTGGATTTCGGCCAGCAGGGTCGAAAGCGGCTTTTCCCGGAGTTGGAACGTGACTTTGGCCTCCTGCGCACGGAGTGCGCCGGCGGGGATACAAGCCAGGAAGGCCAGCAGCAGGCACATCCGCAGCAGCCTGAAAGGCCGTGCGCTGCGCGGTGCCGGGGCGATATGTTTTGTGATGTTGTTCATCTGCTCGATCTTAGGTTATTTTACAATGGGGAATGCCTTTTTGCCGACATCGGTTATCTGCGAGCCGTCGTAGGCCGTAACGGTCAGGTTAAGGCGCTTGCAGAAGTGATAGCGCACGCCTTCTCCCAGGAATTCGTATTGATACTGCTTGCCGAGGGCCTCCATCAGTTGTGCCTGCGTGGCCGTGTCGGGCAGCTTCAGCGATTCGCTGTTGCGCTGGACCATGAAGTCGTTGAATTGTCCGATACCTGCCGGTAGCTGCTCCGACTTGGCGGCGGCCTCCGCGGCCATGAGGTATACCTCGCCGATTTTGATTACCGGGATGGCCGGTGCGGTCTTCCACTTGTCGATCTTGCTCGTCGGGGCGAACTTCGTGCGCATCGTGTTGTCGGAGTCGAACCAGTTGCGGCGACGGTCGTCAGCGTGCAGGTCATCGATGTCGAGCCGTGCCGAAAGGGTTACGCCTTTGCCGTCGGGGGCGGGGTTGAAGAGCTCTTCCGAGAGGGCGCAGAATCCCGTTTCGGGGGAGGGAAGCGCGAAGATGAACTCCGCCGAAAACTCGTAGTCGGTTCCCGAGACGGTCCGCACGAAAGCGTATCCGCCTTCGCCGATGATCTTCGTCAGCAGGCCGTATGCCTTGCCGAAATCCTCGGCCGTGCCGCGGCTCATCAGCGCACGGGCCTCGGCGGCCAGGCAGCCGTAGTAGTTGAGCTTCCAGACGCGGTCGATGGGTGCGGTCCCGAGCAGCGACAAGTCGTCGTATCCTACGCCGGTGACGATGGGGTCGTATTTGGCGAGTTCCGCGGCGGCGGCTTCCAGCTCCGAGATGATCTTGTCGGTCAGCTGCGCCGTGGTCATCTGCACGCCTTTGGGCTGCGTGCCCTCCATCCAGAGGATGTTCGACGCGCCGCTGTCCACCGTGCAGGCGGGGCTGTAAAGCCGCAGGAGCTCGAAGTGCAGGAACGCCCGCAGGCCCCGGGCCTCGGCGACCATCATTTCGCGCGATCCGGCGATGAAGTCCACATCCTTCTTTTCAGCGAAGAGCCTGAGGATGTCGTTGCACTGGTAGATGGCTGCATAGAGCCTGGTGTATGCTTCCCGGGCGATTGTCAGAGCCATGTCGTCGTTGAAGTCCATCTTGGCCCATGCCCCGGCCCCGGCATAGGGGTTGAAACTCTGGGCGAGAAATTCCACGCCTCCCAGCGTGAGGTTCGAGCCGTAGAGTTCCGCGGAACGAAGCCCGGTATAGATGCCGTTCATGTAGTCGCGGAAAGAGCCTTCGTTGTCGAAGACCTTGGCCCCGGACTGTCCTCCTCCCTGGGGTTCAGCCTCGAACCACTTGTCGCATGACACGGTAACGAGGAGCAGGAATGCGGTGTATATGATTTTTTTCATGTGTTCGCGTGTTTAAAAGGTTGCCTGAAGCGAGAGGATGAAGCTCGATGCGTAGGGGTAGTAGAGGCTGCGGGGGCTCTTCACCGACGACGTGTACCAGAGGTCGTCGCAGGTGAGGCTCACTTTCAACCCCTGCATGCGCATCACCGAAGCGATTTTTTTCGGGAACGCGTATCCGATGCGCAGCGACGAGAGCGAGAGGGTGTTGCGCGTCGATACGAACCGCGACGATGCGTAGCCGCCCGAATTGTCGAGACCCTGGTAGACAGCGTCTTTGTTCGACGTATTCCATTTGCCCTCGGCGGCTGTCGGAACGTTCTCCGAATACCCGGCCAGGTCCACTGCCTGCTGGGTGTAGAGGTCGTAGAACTTGCCGCCCAGCGAGTAGGAGAAGACCGCTGCGAAGTCGAAGTTGCGGTAAGCGGCCGTCACGCCGAACGTACCGCGCAGTTTCGGGGTCATGCTGCCCTGATACTCCATGTCTTCGGCGGTCGGGGAGAACGATTTCGAACCGTCGCGCAGGTAGAACTGCTCTTTCCCGGTCGCCGGGTCGATGCCTGCCGAGCGCAGGGCGTAGAGGCCGTCGGCGGCATCGCCCTCGGCCATGCCGTAATGGTATCCGTATTCGAACATCGTGGAATTGAACGTCGTTGCCGAATAGTCGGGCAGCTCGGTGATCTTGCTCCGGTTGACGGCGCCTTTGGCGAAGAGCGTCAGGTCGAGGCCGCTGCGGTCGCGCAGGACGCCCGCCGCCACCGAGAACTCCAGCCCCGAGTTGCGGATCGCGCCGCTGTTGGCATAACGGAATCCCGATCCGAAGGCGACGTTCTGTCCCTCGAGCGTCAGCAGATCCTTCGACAGCGTGTTGTAGTATTTCACGGCGATATCCACCGTGCTGATACGGCCGCTGACGCCGACGTTCACGTTGCGCGTCGTTTTCCATTTCAGGGCCGGATTGTAGTTGTTCATGTTGTAGAACGACACGAGGCCCTTGCTGTAATTATTCGATCCCATGCCGTTGAAGTAGGGGTTGTCGATGTCGTAGGCGTAGAGCGGGTTGACGAACCCGTAGTCGAACTGGTAACCCGCCGTGCTGCCGTACCCGGCCGTCAGCATCAGCCGTCCGACGAATCCCGAATTGTCCAGCAGGGCTTTTTTCAGGTCGTAAGCCGCCGTCAGGGAGTATGAACCCGCCGTGCGCTTGTCGGGAGCGAGCATCGAGGATTTGTCCACGCGGCCCGCGAGGTCGACGAACAGCGTCCGGTCCAGGCTCCACGACACCACGCCGTAGCCGCTCAGCACGCGCTCGTAGGTTTTGGTGCCTTCGGGACGCTCCGCCGCGTAGCGCTGTGCGAAGGAGATGTAGTCCATGTGGTCGCTCGACATGCCCACGCCGCGGAATGCGTCGTCGGTCATCGTCGCCGAGTAGACCTCCATGCCGAGCGTGGCGCGCAGCGTATGGCGTTCGCGTTCGAGGCGGTAATCGGCCCAGACCTTCTCCTGATAGCTTTCCAGCCGGTTGCGGAGGATGCGGTAGCTGCCTTTCTGGTCGATTTCGTCGATTTCGTAATCCTTGTAGACGAGTGACATCGGGGAGGTGAATTCCGAACGCTTGTCGTGGTCGTGCGTGAGGTTGAACTGGCCTGCCACGCTGAAGTGCTCGTCGATCTTCCAACGCAGGGTGAGGTTGTTGTTCACCCGTGCGATCTTGTTCTCGGCGAAGCTGTTGAGCGAAGTCTCGTAGAGCGGCGACCACTGCTCGCTGAAGGTCCCTTCGCCCAATATGTCGTAGGGCACGCCGCGTTCGTCGGCCGGGGCATAGTAGGGATTCATCCGTGCCCATTCGTACATCGGACCGTAGGTCGATTCCGAAGCGTCGGCCATGTCCACGCTCAGCTCGTTCGAAATCTCCAGCCTGCGCGTCGTGTAGCCGATGAATGCCGATGCGCCGTACATCGTGCGCTTCGAGCCCTTCATCACGCCCTTCACGGGGTTCATGTAGAGCACTCCGCGGTAGCGCAGGCTGCTGTCGCCGCCGTAGACCGAGACGCGGTGGCGGTGCGAGAACGAGGTCCGGAGCGGCATGTCGAGCCAGTCGGTCGAGCCGTTGGCCTTCACGTCCGCCATGCGCTGCCGGTAGAGCGCGTCGTTGCCCTCGTAGGCGCCCATGCGCTTCTCCCAGTCGAGCTTTTGCCCGGCGTCCATCAGATCGAACGCACGCATGCCGGCGCGCTGGAACGTGCCGTCGAAATTATAGGTCAGCCGCAGGGGGTGGGCCTCCGGGACTTTCGTCGTGATGACGATGGCTCCCTGCCCGGCCCTCACGCCGTAAAGGGCCGTTGCCGTGGCGTTTTTGAGCAGCGTGACGCTCGCGATGCGCTGCATGTCGAAATCTTTCAGCCGGTCGAACGACTCGCTGTGGCCGTCGACGATCACCAGCGGCCGGGCGTCGGCGTCGCTCATTCCCCAGATAAACGATTTTACGCCCTGGAGGCTCATCGCGGCGGGAACCGCATTGGGATCGGAACCGTATCGTTCGTCGGGGTCGGTGCCGCAGATCGACGGATCGATCAGTTGGAGGGCCCTCACGAGGTCGGTGGGGTGGAGCCTGCGCAGCTCCTCGCCCGAATAGCCGGCCTCGGCTGCCGCTGCGGAGTCCGTGCGGCAGTTGTCGCGGACAAACTCTTCGTGTCCGGGGGTGTTACCTTGTCCAAACACCGGGGATGGGCTCATGGATAGCATGACCGAAACGACTGCCGGGAATGCCAGCGGCCGCAGCAGGCGTACCGCGGAAATCCCTCCCGGAAGTTTCCGTTCGTTTGTTTGTAAAGGTTTCGTCATAATTCGTAGGATTTAAATGGGTATTTTCTATCTCAGCGTGATCTTTGTTCCGTCGTAGTCTATCTGCATGCCCGTTCCGGTCGATGCGATGATCGAGAGTATCCTGTCGAGGTTTTCGCACCGCGGGAACTGGCCGCTGAACCGGAGGCCGTCGAGCAGGGGCGAGACCTCGAATTCGAAGCTGTACCAGCGTGAAAGGTTCTCCATGATCTCGGTTACGGAAGCGTGTTCGAAGATGAAGGTTCCGCTCATCCAGGCCGTCGCCAGCGATGTGTCGACCGCCTTCACGGCGATCGCGCCGCCGTTCCGGCGGCTGTATTCGGCCTGCTGGCCGGGTTCGAGCGTCACTTCGCCGCCGCCCGCAAGCGGGGCTATGGCCACCGAACCCTCCACCAGCGTGGTGTATATGGCACGGTCGCCCTCGTAGGAGTTGATGTTGAAGCGCGTTCCCAGCACCCGGATGCTCTGGCCGCCCGATTCGACGATGAATGGCCGCCGGGCGTCGTGCGCCACCTCGAAATAGGCCTCGCCCTCGAGCCATACGCGGCGTTCGCGGCCCCGGTCCGAGGTGAAGAACCGCAGCCGCGATGCGGCGTTCAGCCATACCTGCGTGCCGTCGGCCAGCGTAAGGCTGTATTCGCTGCCGCGGGGCGTGACCAGCGTGTTGTACTCCTCGGGAACCTCCTCCTGCTTTTGGGTCTGTGTTTTCCGGGGCTTGTAGGCGAGGCTGTTCTCTCCGGTCATTTCCACATCGACGCCCGTTTCGGTCCGGACTGCCAGCGAATCCCGCAGTCCGAGGTCGATGCTCGCGCCGTCGGCGAAATAGAGCACCGCATGCTGTCCCTCGGGCCTGATCTGCGCGATCTGAGCCATCACCCGCTTCTGGCGCCCGACGTGCGTGTAGTAGATGACGCCGCAGGCGATCAGCACCGCCGCCGCAAGGCTCGCGGCGCTTTGCAGCATCAGCGAATAACGCTTCAGCCGGCGCTGCCCTTTGCGCTCCTCCATCCGGTGCCGGACCTGCTCCCAGGCCCGTTCCACGTCGCATTCGGCGCGGATCGCCCGGCGGCGTTCCAGCTCTTCGGCATTGAGGATTTTCCCGACGATGCGGATTTTGTCCTCTTTTTCCAATTCCCGGAGGCGCAGTTTGAGCTGTTCACGCTCGTGCGGGGATGTTTTCGACACGAAAAAACGTCCCAGCAGCATGCCTGCCTTAATGAATGATATGATATTCCCGACTAACACTACTATTATAACACTTCGGAAGCGGGAGCGGATGACACGCGATGTGAAAAAAATGTAAAAACTTATTCCAGCATCGGTTAGGAGGGTGTAAAATCGTAACTTGAGGGGCGGCTTTCAGCGGCTCAGAAGAGCATCCACTGGTTGGAAAGCACGATTCGCAGGACTTTGTAAGCGCGGGATTTGTGCGTGCGCACGGTGTTGATCGAGATGCCGAGCACATCGGCGATCTCCTGGTTGGAGAGCCCTTCGACCGACATGTTGAGCACCTGCCGGCCCATCTCCGGCAGTCCTTCGATCGCCTGCGAGATAATCAGCGACGACTCTTCGCGCATGATGGCGTCGATGAAAAATTCCTCGCTCTTTTTCTCGCTGCGTTCGCGTTTGTAATGCGCCGCCTGCATTTCGGCATAGCGGCTGCGTATCTGCTCGTGGCGCAGATGGTTAAGGCATTTGTTGCGGAGGGTTTTGTAGAGGAATCCCTTGGCCATGTATTCGTTGTCGAACGTGCAGCCCTGTTCGAGCAGGGCCACGAAAGCCTCCTGTACGAGGTCTTCACATACCTCGCGGCTCTGGACGAAGTTGCGGGCGAAGGAGACGAACATGGGATAATAGTTCCGGAAGAACTCGGGGATATTTCCCCCCCCCTCCGAACTGCGGAATACAGAGACCTCCGGGCCGTTGTATGTTCCGTCCTTACTCATGGTTTCTTCGTCTCTCGTTAAACTAACCTTTGCTGCGGGCGCAGCTTCCTCTTGCGGTCAAATATACTTGCTTTTTAGGTAAATTACAAAAAAAATTACAAAATGCTGCTGTTTTCGGTTCTCTCCGATACGCAAAAACGGCCCGAATCTCCTGATCCGGACCGTTTTAACTGTTCGGCGTCCCCGCCGTTATTTGATGAAGAAGCGGTATATGTCGTTTCCGTTGGCGTAGAGCAGCAGGAACAGGATGATGATAAGCCCGACGTACTGCGCTCCTTCCAGCACCTTGTCGCTCACTTTGCGGCCCGTCACCATCTCCCAGAAGGTGAATATCGCGTGCCCGCCGTCGAGTCCCGGGATGGGCAGAATGTTCATCACGGCGAGGATGATCGACAGGAAGGCGGTCTTCAGCCAGAAATCCTGCCAGTCCCACGACGAGGGGAAGATGCTGCCGATGGCGATGAACCCGCCCAGCTCCTCGTACATCTTGGTCTTGGGCTGCACGATCATCTTCAACTGCTCCCAGTAGGAGGAGATCATGTCGCCGGCCCTGCGGAAACCTGCCGGGATCGACTCCCAGAAGGTGTACGTCTGCGTGCGGAGCGTGTAGGGGTTTTGCACGATCACGCCGATCGTTCCCTCGGCGGAGACGGGAACGGGAAGTTCCAGCGTCCCGCCGTCGCGCAGGACGGTCAGCTGCACCGTGTCGCCGGCATGGAGTTGCAGATAGGACCTGTAATCGCGGTAATCCATCTTTTCGTAACGGTCCGCCGTGCGCCGGCTCTCGATGGCGACGATCTCGTCGCCTTTCAGCAGTTGTGCGGCTGTCGGCGCCACGACGCTGTCGATCAGGAAGGGCATGCGCTGGACGAGGAGTTTTTCATAGCCCTTGTTCTGACGCATGGCGATCAGCTCGGCGAGCGGGAGCGTCAGTTCCACCTGCTCTCCGTCGCGCTCCACGACCACGCGGCGGTCGCCCTCGGTGATCAGCAGCGAGTTGAGGAACACCATCGGGTTCTCCACCGCCTCGCCGTCGATGCTCACCAGCCGGTCCCCGTCGCGGAATCCGAGACTGTGGCCCGCTTCGTTGAAGTTGTAGCCCCATTTGGCATCCTCGTTCGAGAAATAGGCGTCGCCCCAGGTATAGCAGACGCCGATGTAGATGGCCACGGCCAGCACGACGTTCATCACCACGCCGGCGATCATCACCAGGAAGCGTTTCCAGGCGGGTTTTGACCGGAATTCCCAGGGCTGCGGGGGCTGTTTCTGATACTCCTTGTCCATCGATTCGTCGATCATGCCGGCGATCTTGCAGTATCCGCCCAGCGGCAGCCAGCCCAGTCCGTATTCGGTGTGCCCGCGCCGGAATTTGAACAGCGAGAATCCCAGGTCGAAGAAGATGTAGAACTTGTCGACGCGGATTTTGAAGACCCGCGCCATGATGTAGTGTCCCAGCTCGTGAATGCCCACGAGAATGGTGAAACAGAGGAAGAACTGAATGATTTTGACTAAAATATCCATTGTCGGAATGTGGTTACAGTTTCAGAAATTCCGCCGCCAGCGCTCGGGCTTCGGCGTTCGCTTCGGCGTAATCGGCCAGGGTGGGCGAGGCGGTGAACGACGCGTGTTCCAGCGCATGACGGATGGCGCGCACGATGTCGAGCCACGCGCACTTGCGCGCAAGGAACGCGGCTACCGCCACTTCGTTCGCCCCGTTCATCGTGCAGGCCGCCGTGCCGCCGCGCCGCAGGCAGTCGTAGGCGATCTCCAGCGCCGGGTATTTCGCGCGGTCCACCTCGGCGAAGGTCAACTGCGGATGGTTCAGGAAGTTGAACCGCTCGCCCGGACGGTTCGCCCGGTCGGGGAACATCAGCGCGAAGCTGATCGGCATGCGCATATCGGGGGTTCCCAACTGGGCTTTGATCGCCCCGTCCTCGAATTCGACCATCGAATGCACGATCGACTGGGGGTGGAGCAGCACCGAGATCCGCTCGGCCGGGGTTCCGAACAGCCAGTGGGCCTCGATCACCTCGAATCCTTTGTTGACCAGCGTCGACGAGTCGATCGTGATCTTCGCGCCCATGTCCCACTGGGGATGGCGCAACGCCTGTTCCACCGTGACGTTCGCCAGCTCTTCGGCCGCGAGGTCGCGGAACGCGCCGCCGCTGCACGTGACGATCAGCCTTCTGACCGGGGCGCGTTCGCCCACGAGGCACTGGAAGATGGCCGAGTGTTCCGAGTCGATCGGGATCACCGGAGCCTTCCGCTCCCGGGCCAGCGGCATCACACAGGCTCCGCCCACCACGAGCGACTCCTTGTTGGCCAGCGCGAGCTTCTTGCCCGCCTCGATGGCGGCCACCGTGGGCGCCAGCCCCGCATAGCCCACCAGGGCGTTGACCACCACTTCGCTGCCGCCGCCTCCGGCGACCTGCGCCACGGCTTCCTCTCCGGCGTAAACCTTCGTGTCGGTATCGGCCAGCGCGTCGCTCAGGGCGGTGTAATGGCTCTTGTCGGCGATCACCACCGTATCGGCGTCGAATTCCCGGGCCTGTTGTGCGAGTTTCTCCCAGTTCCGGTTGGCCGTGAGGATGCGGGCCTCGAACCGGTCGGGGTTCTCGCGGACGATGTCGAGCGTCTGCACGCCGATCGAACCGGTCGAACCCAGTATGGCAAGTCGTTGTTTCATGTGTTTGTCAGAAGACGATGTATCCCTCCGGGTCCACGGGCTTGCCGTTGTTCCAGAGTTCGAATTCGAAGAGTTTCACCTCACCGTTCTCGGCTTCGGCATTGTATCCGATCAGTTCGCCCGGGCGGATGGTCTGTCCGACCGACACGAGCGACTGCGAAAGATTCTTGTAGATCGAGATCAGGTTTCCGGCATGTTGCAGGACTACCGTGTAACCCGTTTCCGGAGCCCAGATGCTCTGCACGACCGTTCCGTTGTCGATGGCCGCGACGCGGTCGCCGGCCGCCGCCGCGATCTTCACGCCGAAATTCCCCTGTTTGATGTCGAAATGCCCGGTGATGATCCCCTCGACGGGCGTCACCAGTTCGATGGCCTCGCGGACCTTGCGGCGCGACCCCTCGCTGCGGGGGGCTATGGCATACTCCCCGTCGCCTTCCATCTGGGCCCTCAGCAGCGAATCCTCGGCCGAAGGCATCACCAGCACCTTGCTGATGCGCGACGAGTCCGACGTGGCCAGCGTCCGCGCCACCGGGGTGCGCCCCTCCATGATGAGGGCGATGTTGCGGTTGTAGGTCATCATGTCGTTCATCATGCGCTCCATCGAGTCGAGGCGGATGATGTTCTGCAGGAGGCTTTCGCGCGAACGGTCGGCCTCGGTGCGGTATCCGGGCAGGAACTCCAGCACGGGGCTGTACGCCATCAGCGACAGCGTGAGGATGAACAGCAGCAGGACGAACGCCACCAGTCCGGCGAAAATGCTCGCGGGCGAGAGGTGTATGTGCCACTCCTCGGAGTTGTCCGTGGCGTTGAGCATGTTGAAGCGGCGTTTGCGGAACAGCCCGCGCCACCACGCCCGTATTCTCATCAGAAATTTCATTTTCCGGGAACGTTTTTTCAGGGTTACGTTTGACAAAGGTAGCCAAAATTCCAAAAAACCTTTGGCATCGCCTTTAAAATTTTTACCTTTGCAATTGCTTTGAACCTAAACGTCACAAACAGATAAAAAAGTATGGTTAAACCTACATTACTGGTCTTGGCGGCGGGCATGGGCTCCCGCTACGGATCGCTCAAACAGATGGACGGCGTCGGTCCCAACAACGAGGCCATTATCGATTATTCGGTCTACGACGCCATCCGCGCCGGTTTCGGCAAGGTGGTCTTCGTCATCCGCCACTCTTTTGAAAAGGAGTTCCGCGAGGTCTTTTCGGCCGACCGCTTCGGCGGACGCATCGCCGTCGATTTTGTTTTTCAGGAGCTCGATTATCTTCCCGAGGGGCTTACGGTTCCCGAAGGACGTGTGAAGCCGTGGGGTACCAACCACGCCGTGATGATGGCAGCCGATGCCGTTCACGAGCCGTTCGCCGTAATCAACGCCGACGACTTCTACGGAGCCGAGGCCTACAAGACTATCGGTGATTACCTCTCGAAGCTCGGCGACAGCAAAAACAGCTATTGCATGGTTGCCTACGACCTGAACCGGACCCTTTCGGAGAACGGCACGGTTTCGCGCGGCGTCTGCGGCGTCGATCCGAAGGGCGACCTTACGTCGATGGTCGAGCGTACGCAGATCGAGCGCATGCCCGACGGCAAGATCGTCTTCCACGACGGCGGCGCTGACGAAGAGCTGGCTGAGGATACGCCGGTTTCGATGAACCTTTTCGGCTTCACGCCCGATTTCTTCGTCCATACGAAGGAGTACTTTGCGAAATGGTATGCCGAGAACCACGAAAACCTCAAATCGGAATTTTACATCCCGACGATGGTCAACAAGCTGATCGGCGACGGCACGGCGACGCTCCGTGTGCTGCGTTCGGCCGCCCAGTGGCACGGCGTCACCTACAAGGAGGACAAACCGGCGCTGATGGCCGCCATCGAGAAGATGATTGCCGACGGGAAATATCCTAAAAACTTGTGGGCATAACGTTTCGACCTATATGAATAAAGCGAGACTTCGAAAGAGGTCTCGCTTTATTATTGCCGGATGCCCGGGCTGGTTTTCAGTCCAGGAATCCCTCTTTCACCAGTTGTTCGCGGATGCGGACCCAGTCGGCTACGGGGCGTTTTTCCCCGTCCACGAACCGCAGGGGGCACCCCAGACTGCTGTCGTCGATATAGAGGTCGGCATGGACTTTCGGCGAAGAGGTCCAGCGCTTCTGTCCCGGGTTCTCGTTCACGGCGTAGAGCGGGATGCCGTTCCGGCGGAACCACTCCGCGGCCTGATCCAGCAGCTTGCCGTGGCGCATCGTGTAGAGTATGAGCCGGCATCCGTTGCCGGTGAGTTCTTTCAGTACAGGGACGGCTCCCGCATCCTCCCCGATTTCGGGGTAGGCGTGTGTTACCACCGTGCCGTCGAAGTCGATTGCTATCGTCGCGTCCTTGATTGCCATTTGTTATCGTTTGATTTTGTGGGACAACGAACGGAAGAAGCTTTTGATGCGCTTGCGGTAGCTTACCTCCTTGTATTCATCGCCGTAACCGTATCCATATCCGTAGCCGTAACCGTACCCGTATCCATATCCGTAACCGTGACGGCGCGAGCGTGTCCCGTTCAGGACGATGGCCATGTTGTGCAGTTTCTTCTCGCGGTAGAGGCGCTCGATGTCGGGCAGTTGGCGCCGGTCGAGTACGCCTTCGCGTACGATGTAGATGCAGAGGTCCGAGAGACGGTCGGTGATGATGGCGTCGGCCACTGACATGGCGGGCGTGCTGTCGATGAAGATGTAGTCATACTCTTTGCGCAGTTCCGCCATCATCTTGTCGAGCTTGTTCGAGAGGAGCATCTCCGTAGGGTTGGGCGGCTGAATGCCGGCGTAGATCACGTCGAGGTTGTCGTGGAATCCGGTCTTGGCGATCAGTTTGTCGAGGCCGGTGGTTCCTGCGAGATAACTGGTGATACCCGTCTTGCAGTTGCCGTGGCCCAGCTGGGACGAGAGGGCGTGGCGCCGGAGGTCGAGGTCGATCAGCAGCACCCGTTTGCCGGCCATGGCCAGCGTCGTCGCCAGGTTCGTCGCCACGAAGGTCTTGCCCGCGTGGGGATCCGACGAGGTGAAGAGGATGGTGTGTATCTCGTTTCCGGCCGAGACGTTCATGAACGTCATGCTCGAACGCAGCATGCGGAACGCTTCCGACAGGGCGTCGCGGCCCGTTTCGCGCACCACGATTCCGGAATCTCCGCCGGCTCCGCCTTCGGAGTAGGGGATGTCGCCCAGGAACGGGGCGCTGATGTTGTCCTCCACGTCCTTGCGGCCGCGGATGGTCGTGTCGAGCATGCCGATCAGGTAGAGCAGTCCGAACGGGATCGCCAGACCTACGATCAGTGCGATGGCCAGAATCAGCATCGGGCGCGGCGACACGGGGAGCGTATTGCCGTATGCCAGGTCGATGATGCGGGCGTTGCTCTCGGCGACGGCGTAGTTGAGCTGCGTCTCCTCCTGCTTGTTGAGCAGGTAGAGGAACAGCTCCTCTTTGATCTTCTGCTGGCGGGTGATGCCCAGGATGACTTTTTCCTGCGAAGGCATGGTGGAAATGCGGCGGTTGGCCTGCGTCTCCTCCTTGCGCATGGCGTCGCGCTGGATGATGAGTGTCGAGATGTGCGAGTCGAGCGATGCGACGATCGAGCGGCGCACGGATGCCAGCAGGTTGTCGAGGTCCTGGATCACGGGGCTGCGGTCCGAACTGTTCTCCATCAGTTTTTCACGCCGCAGGATGGCGTTGTTGTAATCCGCGATTTGCGACGAGATACCCTGATTGGTCACCGACGCCATCATGGGAATCAGCTCCCCGGCGTTTTTCGGATCGTTCAGATAGGTGCGAATGAACTCGGCGACGTTGATCTGGTTCTCGAGCGAAAGCCCCTCGGCCTTGTATTTGCTGCTCTCCGAGACGCTGCGTGCGGCCTCCGAGGTGATGTCGACCATCTGGTTGTCCTTTTTGATGTCCTCGATGTCGCGGTCCACGTCGCCCAGCTCCCGGCCGATGACCGCCAGACGGGCTTTGATAAACTCGGCGGTCGTCACCGATACGCGGCGCTTGTCGTCGATGGCGTCCTCGTTGTAGACGGAGATCAGCGTGTTGAGGATGTCTTCGGCGCGCCGGGGCACGGAGTTGTTCATCGAGATCGTCACCACCGAAGCCTGCTTGTTGGCCACGTCGCTCTTCACGGCGTTGCGGTAGGCGTTGGTCGTGCGCGAGAGCGAATTTTTCACCACGCGGATCGGCACGCCCGTGTATTCGGGCTTCATGTAGAGGCTTTTCCGTACGATGACCTGCCCGACGGGGGTCGGGATCGTGTCGCCGTAGGCGGCCGTGATGCTGCTGCGGGTCTCCTGTTTGGTGACGAACCTGTCCTCGAAATTCGTCAGCCTCACCTTGTCGCCTTCCAGCGGGGTGATCTCCATGGAGAGCGACTGGTTGTCGCTGTCGTTGACGAACGTCACCTCGACAGGCGACTGTGCGTAGAGGTCGCGCCTGCGGAGGCGTTCGCGGACCGAGTAGCTGACCGTGAGGTCGAGGCGTTTGACGACCTCGGTCATCAGGCGGCGCGACTGGAGGATGAAGACCTCGTTGTCGACGCTGCGGCGGTTCTGGAATCCGGCCAGGTCGCTGAACGCCGTCAACTCGAGGTCGCCTCCCTTGCGGCTGTCTTTGACGAGGATGGTCGCCGTGCGGCTGTATATCTTGGGCGTGCTTGCCAGGTAATAGTAAGCCAGACTAAGGCATACGAGGGCCGAGAGCACGAACCAATACCAGTTGGCTATGACCATGCGGATGATGTCGTGCAGCGTAACGGCGCCGGTCATTTCATCGTTTCCCTGTTGCTGCGGGGAATTGATCTGCTGTTCGGTCATGTCGGGCGGTTATTTGGTAAGGGTTACGATGAGCGTCGCTACCGAGATGGCGGTACCCACCAGCGAAAGGTAGAAGTTGCGGTTCTGGCTGATCTCTCCGGCCTGTGCCTTGTACTTGTTGGGTTTGACGTATACCACGTCGTTCTGCTGGAGGTAGAATGCCGGGGAGTCGAAAATCTCCTTCGACGTGAGGTCGAGCACCTGAATGGTGCGCACCCCGTCGACTTCGCGCGTCACGATCACCTCCGAACGCACGCCGTAGACGGTCATGTCCCCGGCCATGGCCAGCGCATCGAAGATCGAAATCTTGTCGCGCGTGACATCGTAGAATCCGGGACGCAGCACCTCGCCGATCACCGAGATCTTCATGTCGGCGAACTGCACGTTGACCGTGGGGTCGTTGATATACCCGCCTTCCCGGATTTTGTCGGCGATGGTCTCGGCCAGCTCGCTGCGGGTTTTGCCCGCGCATTTGACCTTGCCGATCACGGGCATGTCGAGCATGCCGTTTTCATCCACCGTGCGCATCTGCAGGGCTTGCGAACTGGCTGTGCTGCTGATGTTGCTTCCGGTCAGCGAGTTGTACGAGGTCGAAGAGTTGAACGGCACGGCCAGCTCGGGGTCCTTGCTGTTGACGACGATGGTCAGGCGGTCGAGAGGTTTGATGCGTATCTGGCCGTTTTCGGCGATTTGCTCGGGAGTGAACGGCTGCGCGTCCTGCAGATACCACACGCGTTTCTGTGCCGAGCACGAAACGAGCAGGATAGCGAGGAACAAGCTCCCGATCAGAAGACGGAGTTGATTCATGTTAAAAATAAGGCGTGTTTAGTAAAATTACGACGCAAAGATAGTAATTATTTGTAGAAATGAAACGACGTGTCGCGCAGTTATTATATAAGTGTGCAGGCGATGGGGCGGATGTCGGGAAAAAATAGTATCTTTAACGTCCGAAATTACGAAAAAATGATCGCTTGCTGCCTGTTTGATCTCGACGGGGTAATCGTCGACACGGCCCGCTACCACTACCTGGCGTGGGCCTCACTGGCCCGGGACCTGGGTTTTGAATTCACGCCCGCCGCGGGCGAAGCCACCAAAGGGGTGAGCCGCATGGCTTCGCTCGACATCGTGCTGCGCGCCGGAGGGATGAATGAACGCTTTTCCCCGGCCGAAAAGGAGCGCCTCGCTGCGGAGAAGAACGCCCGCTATCTGGCTTATGTCTCGGCCATGACGCCTGCGGAGGTGCTTCCGGGAGCCGTTGCGTTCCTGCGCGACGTGCGCGCCCACGGGGTGCTGACCGTGCTGGGCTCTGCGTCGAAGAACGCCGGGACGATCCTCGACCGTTGTGAATTGCGTCCGCTGTTCGACGCCGTCGTCGACGGCACCGGGGTCTCGCGTCCCAAGCCCGACCCCGAGGTCTTTTCCAAAGGGGCGGAAGCGGTCGGTGTACGGCCCGAAAACTGCGTAGTGTTCGAGGATGCCGCCGCAGGCATCGAGGCCGCGGCGCGTGCCGGCATGCGCTCGGTGGGCGTCGGGGGCAGCCCCCTGCTTGCGGGGGCCACGATGCAGTTGAATGGTTTCGAGGGATTTACGTTTGAAATGTTATGCAAAGAAATAGACTGAACCTTGTCATAGACCCCTGGCGGATCGTCGAGGCCGATTTCGACCCCGCGCGGGTCGAAGCCGCCGAATCGCTCTTTGCGCTGGGCAACGGCGTCATGGGCGGCCGCGCCAATTTCGAGGAACGTTACTCGGGCCCGTCGCTTCAGGGCAACTACATCGGCGGGGTGTATTACCCCGACAAGACCCGTGTGGGGTGGTGGAAGAACGGCTATCCGGAGTATTTCGCCAAGGTGCTCAACGCGGCATTCTGGATCGGGGTCGACATCGAGGTCGACGGCGAGCCGCTCGACCTGGCGACGGTCGCGGTGACGGACTTTTACCGCGAGATGGACATGCGCCGCTCGGTGCTGACGCGCCGCATGACGGTCACGATGCGCAACGGCGTCGAAGTCTCGGTCGAGGCCGTCCGCTTTCTGTCGCTGACGCGCCGCGAACTGGGCGTCATCCGCTATGCCGTCACGCCGCTGAACCGCGCCGCCGAAATCACCTTTTCGCCGTATATCGACGCCGATGTGCGCAATGCCGACGCCAACTACGACGAGAAATTCTGGGAACCGGTCGCAACCGACGCCGACGTCACGCAGAGCCGCACCCGCAAGAGCGGTTTCGAGGCCGCATGGGCGCAGGCCGTGGAGCTGGAGGGCGCGGAGTTCCGCTGCGGAACGCAGCCCGAGCAGGTCCGCCATACCGCTGCGGTGCGCTGCGAGGCGGGCCGTACCGCGACATTATATAAATATGCGGGCATCTGCTCGTCGCTCAACCACGTTTCGGCGGACCTCGCCGCCGCCGCGCGCGCCGTCGCCGCCGACGCCCTGCGGACGGGCTTCGACGCCCTGCTGAAAGAGCAGGAGGAGGCGTGGGCGGCCCGCTGGCACGGGTGCGACATCGTGATCGGGGGCGATCCTGCGGCGCAGCAGGGCATCCGCTTCTGTATCTTTATGCTTCTGCAAACCTACACCGGAGTCGACACCCGCCTCAATATCGGTCCCAAGGGCTTCACGGGCGAGAAATACGGCGGCGTCACCTATTGGGACACCGAGGCCTACTGCCTGCCGTTCTACCTGGCCACGGCCGGGCCGGAGGTGGCCCGCGAATTGCTGGTCTACCGCTACAACCAGCTGGACAAAGCCGTCGAGAACGCCGTCAAACTGGGGTTCCGCGACGGTGCGGCGCTCTATCCGATGGTCACGATCAACGGTGAGGAGTGCCACAACGAGTGGGAGATCACCTTCGAGGAGATCCACCGCAACGGCGCCATCGCCTATGCCATCCATAACTATATCCGCTATACGGGTGACGAACAATACCTCGCCGACTGCGGACTGGAGGTGCTCGTGGGCATCGCGCGCTTCTGGGCGCAGCGCATCACGTGGTCCGATGCGCGGCGGCAATACGTCCTGCTGGGCGTCACCGGCCCCAATGAGTACGAGAACAATGTCAATAACAACTGGTATACCTCCTATATCGCCTGCTGGTCGATGCGCTACGCCGCCCGGGCCGCCCGATGGGTGCGCGAAAACCGCCCTGCGGACTATGCCCGCATCTGCGCGAAACGGGCGTTCGACGAGGCCGCCGAGACGGCTGTGTGGCACCGCATCGCTGACAACATGTATCTCGGCGAGGATCGGGAGCTGGGCATCTTCCTCCAGCAGGACGGCTACCTGGACAAGGAGCAGACGCTCGTGAAGGACCTCGACCCGGCCCAGCGGCCCATCAACCAGAAGTGGTCGTGGGACCGCATCCTGCGTTCGTGCTTCATCAAACAGGCGGATGTCCTGCAAGGACTCTATTTCTTCGGCGAGGAGTTCGACCTCGATACCCTCCGCCGCAATTTCTACTTCTACGAACCGCGCACCGTCCACGAATCGTCGCTCTCGCCCTGCGTCCATGCCGTCCTCGCCGCGCGCCTCGGCGACCTGGAAAAAGCGGTCGAAATGTACCTGCGCACGGCGCGGCTGGACCTCGACGACTACAACTGCGAGGTCGCCGAAGGGTGCCACGTCACCTCGATGGCCGGGTCGTGGCTCTCGGTGGTCGAGGGCTTCGGGGGCATGCGCGTCCGCGACGGCGTGTTGTCGTTCGATCCGCGGCTGCCCGGAGGGTGGGAGTCGCTCGCATTCAAAGTCAACTTCCGGGGCCGTGTGCTCACCGTAAAGGCCACGCCTGCGGCCGTCGAGGTCACGAACGAGGGCGATCCCCTCGAGATCGAAATCCACGGCATGCGCCGTCTTGTCGCCGTGCGGGAAATCTTTAATTCTTAATTTTCAATTGTCGCATGAACCTGCATCCCGAATGGAGCTACCAGGCCGTTCTCTATGAAATGAACGTGCGCCAGCTCACGCCCGAAGGCACGCTGCGCGCCGCCGCCGCGAAACTTCCTTTCCTCCGAGACCTCGGCGTCGATGCCGTGTGGCTGATGCCGATCTATCCGATCGGGGAGGCCGGGCGCAAAGGCTCGCTGGGCTCCTACTATTCGATCCGCGACTACTGCGCCGTGAATCCCGAACTGGGCACGATGGCCGATTTCGACGCCTTCGTCGCCGAAGCCCACCGCCTCGGCATAAAGATATTGCTCGATTGGGTGGCCAACCATACGGCCCGCGACGCCCGGTGGATCGCCGAACAACACGCCTCGTGGTACGAACGCGACGCCGCGGGGGAGCCTGCCGTGCCGTGGGACTGGTCCGACACCGCGAAGCTCAACTACGCCAACCGCGACGTGTGGCGGGCGCAGGGCGACGCCATGGAGTTCTGGATCACGCAGCACGCCGTCGACGGCTTCCGCTGCGATATGGCGATGCTGGTGCCCGTCGATTTCTGGACCGAGACTTCCCGACGTCTCCGGCGCATCCATCCCGACCTGTTCCTGCTGGCCGAGGCCGAGGAGCGCAATCTGGTCGAGGAGGGGGGCTTCGACGCCTGCTACGCCTGGGAGATGCACCACCTGCTGAACGACGTGGCCCGGCAGCGGGTGCGCGTCACGGCGCTGCGCGACTACATCTATGCCGACCGCGGCCGCTATCCCGATTCGGCCATGCGGCTTGCGTTCACGTCGAACCACGACGAAAATACGTGGAACGGATCGGAATTCACCCGTATGGGCGACGCACGCGAGATCATGGCGGTTTTTACGTTCGTCGTCCCGCGCGGCCTGCCGCTGATCTATACCGGACAGGAGATCGGCTACGACCACTCGTTCGCCTTCTTCGACCGCGATCCGATCCGGGAATACCGGGCCAACGGCTTCACCGACTTCTACCGTCGCCTCACGGCCCTGCGCCACGGCAATCCGGCCCTCGCCGCGGGGGAGCGGGGCGGGGCGATGATCGAGATTCGCAACAACGCCGAGGACTGCCTGATGACGATGGTCCGCGAGACGGCCGGCAATCGCGTCGTGGCGGTGATGAACCTTTCGCCTTATGCCATCCATGCCGACTACTATACGGGCATCTACGCCGGTATGTACACCGACGCCATGACGGGCGAACCCTGCGAACTCCGGGGGCGCGTCGAGGAGGATATGGCGCCGTGGAGCTACCGGATACTGACTCGCTGACGCCCTCGGCCGAAAATCTTGTGCAGACGTACTGAATCCCGCTTTTTTGCCTATCTTTGCTCCCGAGGTTATGAAAAAGATCACGATCCTTTGCCTGCTGCTTGCCGGCACACTGTCGGCCCTTGCGGGGACCTATCGCCCGGACGAGATTCCCAACGTCCAGCGTATGGACCGGCAGCGCTATGTCTCCGATCCCGACGGCATCCTCTCCGCAGCGGCCACGGCACGTATCAACTCCGTTTGCGCGTCGCTGCGTGAACGGGGGCTTGCGCAGGTGGCGGTCGTCGCCGTCGACGACATTGCGGGCGGCGACGCCTTTTCGTTCGCCGTCGAGCTGTTCCGCGACTGGGGCGTGGGCTCAGCCAAGAGTGACAACGGACTGGGCATCCTGTTGGTGAAGGACCTGCGCGAGATACGCTTCGTCACGGGCGGCGGACTGGAGGGCATCCTCCCCGATGCGCTCTGCAAACGCATCCAGCTCAACTATATGCTCCCCGCTTTCCGCGAGGGGGATTACAGTGCGGGCATGGTTGCGGGCATCGAAGCCGCGGCCACGATCCTCGAGGGCGGCGAAGTCGACCTCAGCGGCGATTCCGGCGATGAGCTTCCGGCGTGGATGATCTTCGTGATCGTCGTCGGCTTCATCGTGGGGCCGCTGGGGCTGGTCCTCGTGGTCTACTACGTCCGGCGCCGTTGCCCGAAGTGCCATAAATTCACGCTGCGGCAGGAGTCCCAGCGGGTGCTGAGTGTCACGCAGAATTACCGGCTGGTGGAATATACCTATGTTTGTTCCTCCTGCGGCGCCGTGGTCAAACGGCAGGCCCGGAACCTCCGCGACGACAATTTCAGCGGGGGCGCCGGCGGCGGGACGATCATCGGCGGCGGTTTCGGCCGCAGCTCGGGCGGCGGCTTCGGCGGCGGTTTCGGGGGAGGTTCCTTCGGCGGCGGCGGGGCCGGTTCGAAATGGTAACGATTAAAAACAGATAAGTATGAAAAAATGGATTTGGATCGGCGTAGTCGCCGTGGTGGTGATCTTCTTTTATGCGACGTATAACGGTTTCGTGAACAAGGAGGAGGGGCTCAAAGGCGCCTGGTCCAATGTCGAGACGCAGTATCAGCGCCGTGCCGACCTGATTCCCAATCTGGTCAATACGGTGAAGGGCTATGCGGCCCACGAGATCCAGACTTTGAACGAGGTGACCGAGGCGCGTGCCAAAGCTACGTCGATCAACCTTTCGGCCGATGACCTGACGCCCGAGAAGCTCGCGCAGTTCCAGCAGGCGCAGGCGCAGGTGCGCTCGGCGCTGGGGCGGCTGATCGCCGTTTCGGAGAGCTATCCCGACCTGAAGGCCAACCAGAATTTCCTCGAGCTGCAGGCCCAGCTCGAAGGCACCGAGAACCGGATCGCCGTCGCCCGCAAGGACTTCAACGACATGGCCCGGGTCTATAACGTCGCCGTGCGCCGTTTTCCGGCGAATCTGGTGGCCGGGATGTTCGGCTTCGAACAGAAGCCCTATTTCGAGTCTGCCGAAGGCTCGGAAGCCGCTCCGCAGGTGACGTTCTAAATGGCCTCCGAACGTTCGCGCGGCTATGTGCTGGGAGCCATAGCTGCGGCCAGTTACGGACTCAATCCGCTCTTTGCGCTGCCCCTTTACGGGGCGGGCATGAGTCCGGATTCGGTCCTTTTTTACCGTTATGTGCTGGCTGTGGTGATGCTGGGGGCGCTGATGCTCTTCCGGCGGCAGTCGTTTGCCCTCACGCGGCACGACATCCTGCCTCTGGCGGCGATGGGCGTGCTTTTCTCGGTATCTTCGCTGCTGCTTTTCCAGAGCTATAACCTCATGGACGCCGGCATCGCCTCGACCATCCTGTTCGTCTATCCGGTGATGGTCGCCGTCATCATGGCCGTCGGCTTCCGCGAACGGGTCACCGCCGCCACGGTTTTCTCGATCGTCCTGGCCTGCACGGGCATCGCCCTGCTTTACAAAGGGGGCGACGGCGCGACGCTCAGCCTTGCGGGCGTGCTGCTGGTCTTCCTCTCGGCGCTCGCCTATGCCGTCTATATCGTCGGCATCAACCGCTCGTCGCTGAAAAACCTCCCGACCGAAAAGCTTACCTTTTACAGCCTGCTGTTCGGTTCGCTGGTCTATGTCGTGCGGCTGCGCGGCGGTGCCGATTTGCAGGCCATCCCTTCGCCCCTGATGTGGGTCAACGCCGTTTCGCTGGCGCTGTTTCCGACGATCGTTTCGCTGGTGACGATGGCCGGGGCCATCCGCCGCATCGGTTCCACGCCCACGGCGATTCTCGGGGCGCTGGAACCCGTCACGGCGTTGTTCTTCGGCGTCATGGTTTTCGGAGAGCGGTTCACGCTGCGCATCGGCGTCGGCGTGGCGCTGATCCTTGTTGCCGTGACGCTCATCATCGCAGGCAAGTCCCTCCGTATCCCGACCTCCGTCACCCACTTGGCCCGCTGGATGGCCCGTCCGCGGCTGCCGCGCTGGGCTGTGCGCTGGGCCCGCCGTTTGCCGCTGCCGCGCATCCGCCGCACCCGCTGACGGACTTTGCAGAAACGGCGGCGCCGGAGGAATTACCTCCGGCGCCGTTCGTTTGTCGTCGTTACAGACGGCTCTTTTCGTCTGCCGATCCCGCTTCGACGGCCTTGCGTTTGAAGGCCCTGCCCGATTTGAAATTCCAGGTCACCCCGATGCGGAACGAACGGTTGCTCCACGTTTGCCGGGCCTTCACCGTGCGGACGAATCCGTCGCCGCGCGCGCCGATCAGTTGTCCCTGGTCCAGCAGGTTCTCCACCGAGAACGAGGCGGTGAAGCGGTCGCCGAAACGTTTCTTCAGGCCCGCCTGCAGCCGGTGATCGGGCTCCACCCAGCAGTTGCCCAGATCCAGCCGGCTCTGGTAGCGGTAAGACAAATCGATGAAAAATTTCGCCGGCAGGGTGAAGGTGGTCGAGAGGTTGACGAATCCCCAGTTGAAGAACTCTTCGGCGCCGTGCTGCTCGACGCGCTGTCCGCGGCGCATGTAGGTGACGTTGGCATTCAGCTGCCACCACTTCGCGGGCTGGAACGGGAGGTTGGCCGAAAGGTAATAGCCTTTCGTGGCGTCGTAGTTGACCCAGGCCAGTTGCAGCAGGTCGGGATTCTCGGGATCGGCCCGCATCGTCTGCTGGATTTCGTCGTTCACGATCTGCACGCCTGCCGTGAGGGTGTATCTGTGGGCGGCCACCAGCGTCAGGCTCACGTCGTGCTTGAACGCCGGGTCGAGCGACGGGTTGCCCGTCTGGTAGGTGTAGTCCGAAATCTGCATCCGCTGCGGGCTGAGACTCCAGAACCGCGGCCGCTCGATGGTCCGGGCATACTGGGCGATCAGCGACCAGCCTTTCTCTTGCGAGAAGGAGTAGGAGACGTTGGCGTTGGGAAAGAGCGAGAAGTAGTCCTGCCCGACGTCTTTTCCCGTCGTGTGGGTGTACTCGCCGCGCAGGCCCGCCACGAGGCTCCAGCGTCCGAGCTGGGCCGAGGCGATGGAGTAGGCCGCCGCGATGTTTTCCGTATAGTCGATCACGAAACTCTGCTGCTCGTTGCGCAGCCATGCGTCGCCCTGGCGGTATTCGTAGAGGGCGTCGTTGTGCATGTCGTTGTAGGTGTACTTGGCGCCTGCCTTCAGCGACCAGCGGGGCGAGAAATTCTTCTCGAGGGCGAGCGTCGCTGTGGCGATGTTGTAGAGGCTCACGACATTGTCGCGGTAGACGGAATCGAGGACGCCTCCGGGGAGCGTGATGCGGCTCTCGTTGTCGTTGCGGGAGTCGGTCTGGCGGCGCGTGTAGTCGGCCAGCAGTTTGAGCGTCGAACCCAGCGTGTCGACTTTCCAGATGTAGTTGAACGTCGCCGAATAGTTGTTGCGCCGGTCGAGTTTGTCGAAATAGCTGTCCGTACGCGTCGTGACCTCTCCGTTGCGGAAATCCGTGTAGGAGTCGTTGGGTTCACCGTCGCGGTTGCGCCAGTATTCGAACTCCGCGCCGACGCTGTGCCGCGGGTTGATCTCGAAGACCGTTCCGGCGCTGGCGCCGAAGCTGCGGTTGCGGCCCTTCATCTCCGAATGGGCGTTCAGTGCCTTGTCCGCCGTATTGTAGAGGGTCCGTTCGTCGGTGGTCGTCCTGTCTTTCCCGAAAGATCCCCACGCCGAGGCGTAGAAGTCCAGGCGTCCCGAATGGATGTTGATGTTGGCCGAAGGGTTGTATCGGTTGATTATGTCGGCTTGCTGGGTGTTGAACGCCACCGAGCCGTCGACGCCGTTCTCGCGGCGTTTTTTGAGCGTGATGCGGATGATGCCGCCCGCCGAATCGGCGTCGTAGTCGGCTCCCGTGGTGGGCACGACCTCGATCTTCTGAATCTCCTCGGCCCGGAGCGACCGCAGGTAGGTGAGCAGTTGCTCGGGCTCCATGCGCAGCTCCCGGTCGTTGATGTAGACCTTTGAACCGCTCTTGCCGTTGATCGAAATTTTCTCGCCGTCGATCCAGACGCCGGGGGCGTGTTCGAGCAGTTCGATGCCGTCCTTGCCGATGGCTGCGGGGGTGTTCGCCACGTCGACCACGAACCGGTCCGCCTCGCGCCGCACCAGCCGGGCCTTCACCACCACGCTCTCGATGCCGGTCGCCGAGGACCGCATCACGAAATCTCCCAGATCGTTGTCCTGCTCAACGCGGACCTCCTTTTTCACGGGGTCGAACCCGAGGAACTGGATTTGCAGCGTGTAGCTGCCCGGCGCGACTTTCAGTTCGAAACGCCCCCGGGCGTCGGTCGTGCGGCCCGCCACCTGTTCGGAGCCTTTCAGCAGCACGACCGTCGCATATTCGACGGCGTTTCCCTGCTCGTCCACCACGCGCCCGGTCGAGGGGTAGAGACGGGCCGCCGAAAGCTGACTTGCGGCCGAAGCTAGGATGACGATGAGGAGAATCAGTCTTTTCATAATATTCTGCTTTGCACTTTAGTTGTTTGCGCAAAGATATGTAATAATATTTATACTATGCAACACATAGTACTAAAAATATCAGAAAATATTCGATACTTACGTATATGGAGGTCCGAGGTCTTGCGGGGTGTTTTACGGGTGTAAAGATACCCCCCCCCGGCTGCGGACCAAATTTTTCCGCAACTTTTTTTGCGATCGGGCTTTTTATATAGGAGTAGTGGATATTTTGTTGAAAAGTCCTCCGGCAGCAAGATAGGAATCCCGGGAAATATTTCCTAAATTTGCAAATTGAATTAATGTGGCTAATTGTCCCCGGACACTATGTTGAGCGCCTTATACTACCTTTTTTTAGTGCTTCTGTGCACTTTTTTCATGATTTTGTCAGCCCTTGCGCTAATCTTTTGCTATCCCTTCGACCGGGGACGCCGGATAGTGCACGAGTTGTCGCGTATCCTGGTGCGGACCTTCTTCTTCATCCCGCCCTTCTGGCGGCAGACGATCATCGGCCGGGAACTGATCGACCGGAAGAAGCGTTACGTCATCGTCGTGAACCACAACACGGTGATCGACATTCCGGCGCTCTATTATATCCCGCTCAATTTCCGCTGGGTGTCGAAACGCGAGGTCTTCAAAACGCCCTTCTTCGGGCAGTACCTCGTGCTGCACGGCGACATCTGCATCGACCGCGGCCGTGCCGCCGAGGCGCTGGAGCAACTGGTCCGCGACGGCAAGATGTGGATTTCGCGCGGGGCTTCGGTGGCTATCTTTCCCGAGGGCACGCGTTCGAAGGACGGTGAGATCGGCCGCTTCAAGGCCGGGGGCTTCACCTTGGCCAAGGAGGCCGGTGTGGAGATCCTCCCGGTGGTGATGACCGGCACCAAGACGCTGATTAAAAAGAACCTGGCTTTCAATTGGGGCAACCGGATCACGGTCCGCGTGCTGCCTCCCGTCCCGGTCTCGGAGGTTGCCGCAATGGAAACCCACGAATTGATGCAGACGGTCCGCGAGCGGATGTGCGACGCCTTGGCCGAGATCCGAAAATAACGAATTATGGCAGATTTACTCAATACAAACGCAAACAACTACGGCGACGATGCCATTGTGACCCTCTCCCCGCGGGAGCATATCCGGCTGCGTCCGGGCATGTACGTCGGCACGGTGGGTGACGGTTCGCAGCCCGACGAGGCGCTTTACGTGCTCATTAAGGAGGTAGTCGACAACTCGATCGACGAGTTCATCATGGGGGCGGGCAAGCAGATCGACATCACGATCGCCGACAAGGTGGTCACGGTGCGCGACTACGGCCGCGGCATCCCCCTCAAATCGCTTTCGGTGGCCGTCGGGCAGATGAACACGGGCGGCAAGTACGGCAGCGAGGCTTTTAAGAAGACCGTCGGCATGAACGGCGTGGGTGTCAAAGCGGTGAACATGCTTTCGAGCGAATTTACGGCCCGTTCGGTGCGTGACGGCGAAGCCCGCACGGTAACTTTCTCCAAAGGACTGGAGGTCAGCGACAAGTGGGAGAGCGGGGTTCACGAGAAGAACGGCACGTTCATTTCGTACCGCGTCGACGAGGAGATTTTCGGCGAATACGCCTACAATCTCGAATACGTCGAGCAAAAGATTCGCAATTACAGCTACCTGAATCTGGGACTGACGCTCAATTTCAACGGCAAGAGCTACGTGTCGAAGAACGGTCTGCTGGACCTTGTGAACGACAACCTGACCGAGGAGCCGCTCTATCCCCCGATTCACCTGACGGGCGACGATATCGAGGTGGTCATCACCCACGGAACGGGTTACGGCGAGAGCTACGACTCGTTCGTCAACGGACAGCACACCATCCACGGCGGTACGCATCAGGTGGCGCTGCGGGCGGCTATTGCCAAGACCGTCAAAGAGTTCTACCACAAGGACTACGATCCGTCGGACATCCGCACGTCGATCATGGCGGCCATTTCGATCAAAGTTTCGAATCCCGTGTTCGAGAACCAGCAGAAGACTAAATTTGGTTCGCGTGAGATCGAGCAGGGCGTGTCGGTCAATACGTTCGTAGGCGACTTTCTTGCGAAGCACCTCGACGATTACCTCCACAAGCATCCCGAGACGGCGCAGGTCTTGCAAAAAAAGATCGTCGAGAACGAGAAGGAGCGCAAGGCGATTTCGGGCATCCAGAAGAAGGCCCGCGAGACGGCCAAGAAAGTGAGCCTGAACAACAAGAAACTGCGCGACTGCAAGATACACCGCACGGACAAGAGCGAACTGGCCGAGCAGTCGATGATCTTCATCACGGAGGGTAATTCGGCCTCGGGGTCGATAACCAAGAGCCGCGACGTGCGCACGCAGGCGGTCTTTTCACTGCGCGGAAAGCCGTTGAACTGCTACGGACTTACGAAGAAGGTGGTCTATGAGAACGAGGAGTTCAACCTGCTGCAGGCGGCGCTGAACATCGAGGAGGATATGGACAACCTGCGCTATAACAAGGTCGTCATCGCCACCGATGCCGATGTCGACGGCATGCACATCCGCCTGCTGATGATGACTTTCTTCCTGCAGTTCTTCCCCGAGGTGATTCGTCAGGGACACCTGTTCGTGCTGCAAACGCCGCTGTTCCGCGTGCGCAACAAAAAGGAGACGCTCTACTGCTACTCCGAGGAGGAGCGGCTGAAGGCGGTCGGGAAATGCGGTGTCAACGCCGAGATCACGCGATTCAAAGGTCTCGGCGAGATTTCGCCCGACGAGTTTAAGGAGTTCATCGGCGAAAACATGCGGCTGGACAAGGTCCGCATCACCAAGGACGACCCGATTCACGACCTGCTGGAGTTTTACATGGGCAAGAACACGTATGAGCGGCAGGGCTTCATTATCGACAATCTGCGTATCGAGGAGGATATCGTCGAGCAGGACTTGAAAATCAGCTAAGGAATTATGGCAGAAGAGAAAGATAAAGACGATCTGATCCCCGGCGGGGATTTCAACGGGGACGCCCCGACGCCCGAAACCGCGGACGACGCGGCGGACGACGCGCCTGCCTCCGGGGCTCCGGCCAAGGCGGGCAAGTTCGACCGCCTGACGCAGGAGGAGGGAGGCGTGCGCAAGCTGACGGGCATGTATAAGAACTGGTTCCTGGACTACGCTTCGTACGTGATCCTCGAACGCGCCGTGCCGCACGTCGAGGACGGACTGAAGCCCGTTCAGCGGCGTATCCTCCACGCGATGAAGGTCGTGGACGACGGCCGTTACAACAAGGTGGCCAACCTCGTGGGCCAGACCATGCAGTACCACCCGCACGGCGACGCCTCGATTAAGGACGCGCTGGTGCAGTTGGGGCAGAAGGACCTGCTGATCGACTGTCAGGGCAACTGGGGCAATATTCTCACGGGCGACGAGGCCGCCGCGGGCCGATACATCGAAGCGCGGCTGTCGAAATTCGCCCTCGACGTGGTCTTCAACAAGAAGACGACCGAGTGGATGCTGTCGTACGACGGCCGTAAGGAGGAGCCCGTCACGCTGCCCATTAAGTTCCCGCTGCTGCTGGCGCAGGGTTCGGACGGTATCGCCGTGGGCCTGGCGTCGAAGATACTGCCCCATAACTTCGTGGAGCTCATCAACGCCTGCATCGCTCATTTGCAGGGCCGTGAATTTCAGCTTTACCCCGACTTCCCGACGGGCGGCATGGCCGACGTGAGCCGCTACAACGACGGACTGAGGGGCGGCGCCGTGAAGGTCCGGGCGAAGATTTCGAAGATCGACAAGCGCACGCTGGCCATCACCGAAATCCCCTATACCACGACCACCGAATCGATTAAGGATTCGATTATCAAAGCCAACGACAAGGGCAAGATTAAAATTCGCAAGGTCGACGACAATACGGCCGACAAAGTCGAGATCGTCATTCAGGTCGCTCCCGACGAATCGTCGGACAAGACCATCGACGCCCTGTACGCCTTCACCGACTGCGAGGTGTCGATCTCCCCGAACTCGTGCGTGATCTGGGATGAGAAGCCGCATTTTCTGGGCGTTTCGGAGATTCTGCGCCGCTCGGCCGAACATACCAAGTCGCTGCTGGGGCTCGAGCTGCGAATCAAACTCGGGGAGTTGAACGAGGCGTGGCATGCCGCGTCGTTGGAACGCATCTTCATCGAGAACAAGCTCTACCAGCTGATCGAGGGCAGCAAGAGCCGCGAGGAGGCTTATGCCGCCGTCGATAAGGGGTTGGAACCCTTTAAGAAACGGCTGCGACGTGAAGTGACGCTTGAAGACGTGCAGCGCCTCACGGAGCTGAAGTTTATCCGTATTTCGCGCTACGATTCGGACAAGGCCGACAACGAGATCAAACAGATCGAGGAGGACATCAAATCGACGCAGTACGATCTCGACCACCTGACCGAATATGCCGTCGCCTATTACGAGCGCATCCGCGACAAATACGGCAAGGGCAAGGAACGCCGCACGGAGCTGCGCGAGTTCGATTCGATCGAAGCCACGAAGGTCGCCGTGACCAACGCCAAATTGTATGTCGACCGCGCTGAGGGCTTCTTCGGCATCGGGAAGTCGATGAAGGACGCCGAACTGGTCTGCGACTGCTCGGACATCGACGACGTGATCGTCTTCACGAAGGACGGGCGTTACGTCATCACGAAGGTCTCGGACAAGGCTTTCTTCGACAAGAACATCTACTATATCGGGGTCTTCAAACGCAACGACGACCGCACGATTTACAACGTCCTCTACCGCGACGGCAAGAACGGTGCGATCATGATGAAGCGTTGCGCCATTAAGGGCATCACGCGTGACAAGGAGTACGACATCACCAAGGGAACGCCCAAAAGCGAGATTCTGTATATGTCTGTGAATCCGAATGGTGAGGCCGAGGTGCTGAAGGTTTACTTTAAGCCTCGTCCGCGTCTGAAGAAGGTGATCGTCGATCTCGATTTCTCGACCCTCGCCATCAAAGGCCGCCAGAGCCAGGGCAACCTTTTCTCGCGCTACGGAATCCACAAGATCGTGTTGAAGGAGCGCGGGACCTCGACGCTCGGGGGGCAGGACATCTGGTTCGACGAAGATGTCCGCCGCCTGAACGCCGACGGCCGCGGGAAACCGCTGGGCGAGTTCAAAGGCGACGACAAGCTGATCGTGTGGACTTCGAAGAATCAGTACTACATCACGGGCTACGACCTGATGCAGCACTTCCCCGACGACACCGTGCGCGTGGCGCGCTACGAATCCGACCGGATTTACAGCCTGTGTTACTACGACCGCGATCAGCAGTACTACTACATGAAGCGTTTCACGGCCGAAATGTCGGACAAGACGCAGGATTTCCTCGATGCCGATGCCGATTTCGTCTGCGTGACGGACCGCGCCGGCGCCAAACTGGAGATCACCTACAAGGGGGCGCACGCTTCGCGGCCTGCGGATCTCGTCGATGTCGACGAATTCGTGGGCGTCAAGAGCCACCGCGCCAAGGGCAAGCGCCTGACGACCTACGATGTCGCCGCACTGCGGATGATCGAACCCGAGTTGCCTCCCGAGCCGGAACCGGCTGATGACGAGGACTTTGACTGCAGTCAGTTGACGGGCGCTTTAGATGATATGACGCAGGATGCTGCCGGCGAGGATAAAACGGCTGAAAAGACTGCGCCGAAAGCGAAGCCGGCGGGCCAGCCCTCGGGCGGAACGATCGTCGGGGGCGTGGAGTTCGAGATCGAGCGCGCCAAAGGCGATGCCGACGAAATGATCGACCCCGAGCAACTGAACCTGTTTTAACGGACAGCGATGATGAAACCCCTCTTTCTGGTCGGTTACATGGGCTGCGGCAAGAGCACCCTCGGACGCAAGCTGGCGCGGCGTCTCGGCCTTTCGTATGCCGACACCGATGCGCTGGTCGAGGAGCGCGAGGGGGCGTCGGTCTCCGATGTCTTCCGTTACGAGGGCGAGCAGCGGTTCCGGGAGGTCGAACGCGAGGTGCTGGACCGCGTGATCGACGAGGGCGCCGTTCCGGTGGTCTCCACGGGCGGAGGGCTGCCCACGTGGAGCGACAACATGGCCCGGATGAATGCCGCGGGCTGCACGGTCTACCTGCGCCGCTCGGCGGAGCAGATCGCCCGCCGCCTGAGCCCTTACGGACGCCGCAAGCGGCCCCGCCTGCAAGGACTGAACGACGAGGAACTGGTAGCCTTCATGGAGCGCGACATGGCCGTCCGGGAGCCTTTCTATGCGCAGGCGTCGCTGGTCGTCGACTGCGACTGGCTTTCCGACGAGGAGGTGGTGGAGTATATTTTGGCCCGGCTGAAAGACGGGGCTTGAAAGTACAAAAAATGGTTGCAAATTCGAATAACGCGCCGATAGGCGTTTATGACTCGGGAATGGGCGGGCTGACCGTCTGGCGCGAGATCAGGCGCATGCTGCCCGGGGAATCGCTCGTCTACCTCGGTGACGGCGCCAACTGTCCCTATGGTTCGCGTCCCCGCGGGGAGGTGCAGGCGTTGGCCGATGCCGCCGTCGCGCGGCTCGTCGAATTGGGTTGCAAAATGGTTGTCGTGGCCTGTAACACCGCCACGGCCGCTGCCATCGACTTCCTGCGCGAAAAATACGCCGACCTGCCGATCGTGGGCATGGAGCCCGCCGTGAAACCCGCCTGCCTGGCGACCCGCAGCGGGGTGGTGGGGGTGCTGGCTACCGAGCGGAGTCTCGAAGGCGACCTGTTCCGCCGCACCGCCGCCAAATACGGCAGCGGGATCGAGGTCCTGACCTATCCGGGCACGGGATTCGTGGAGCTGGTCGAAGGGGACCGGGAGGATACGCCCGAGGCCGAAGCCACGGTGCGCGCCGCCGTGGAGCCGATGCTGGCCCGGGGTGCGGACCAGATCGTGCTGGGATGCACGCACTATCCTTTCCTGACGCCCGTGCTCGAGCGCGTCGTCGCCGGGCGCGGCGCTGCGATCGTCGATCCGTCGCCCGCCGTCGCCCGCCGGGTGGCGCAACTGCTCGACGACTGCGGCCTGCACGCTTCGGCGGATCATGCGCCCCGCTTCACGTTCCACACCTTCGCCGGCGAAGAGTACCGCCGCCGCCTCGAAAAGAAGGGGCTGGAATCCCTCTGATTTTTGCTGTCGCGCTATTTTTGGCTTCCGGAATCCGGAATGTCGGAAAAAATTCGTACCTTCGCTTGATAAATCAAGCGTAACAAAAATGGCATCCAAAAATACGACATCCCCCAACGGACGACAGAACGTGCAGCGTTCCAACCGCGACAGCGCGCGCTGGATTGCGGGCCTGTTGCTGCTGTTCGTGGGCTTGTTCTCCGCCGCCGCGGTATTCTTTTCGTTCTTCAGCTGGGCTCCCGACCAGAGCGTGCTGCAAAAGTCGGTCGAGGACCGCGAACTGATCGGCGCCGAGATCGAGAACCTGTGCGGCGTCGCCGGGGCGCGGTTGGGGATGCTGCTGGTCGACCGCTCGTTCGGGCTGTTCGGCATCCTGATTCCCGTGATGCTGGTGTTGATCGGGATAAGGATCATCCGCCAGCGGCCGCTGCTGGTGAACCATTCGATCCTCTCGCTGTTCTTCATCATGATCCTCGGGTCGCTGACCCTCGGGTTCGCCTTTGCCGACCGCTGGAGCATCTGCTGCTCGACGGGGTGGGGCGGTGCGTTCGGCATCGAGGTTTCGACCCTGCTGCGCACGCATATCGGCGCGGTCGGAACGCTCATCCTGCTGTTGGGCGGGTGGATTCTGACGGGCGTATTCATCAACCGCAATTTCATCAACAAGGTCAACGAGGTCGGCAACGTCATGGCTGACAAGGGCGAAAAGATCGTCGAGATCGTCAAACATAAGGTGGTCGTACCCCTCGGCCGCGTTCCCGGAGAAGACGGGGCGATCACGGAGGAGGCTCCCGAGCCGGCTCCGAAAGCCGCCGAGCCTGCCGCCCCTGCCGCTCCTGCCGCTCCTGCCGCCGTTGTTCCGGAACCTCCGGTGCAGAAAGCCGCGCCGATACATGTGGAGCGCCCCGCGGAGTCCGTTGCGGCCGCGAAAGCCACGCTCCGGGACGAGGACGACGATCCTTTTATAGAGCTGACGCCCGACGGAAAGCCCGTCGGCGAGGTTGTTCCGGAGGAAACGGAACCGCAGGAACCCGCCGGGGACGAGGAGTTCACCGAGGTCGACCTTTCGCACCCCGAAGGGCGTGTGGTGATGGGCCGCGGGGGACTGATCGAGCTGGAGCGCCCTGCATTCCGTCCTGCTGCACCGGCGGCTCCCGTGTCCGACGGACCTTTTACCGAAATTATCGTCGGCGACGAACCCGAAGAACCGGTGGAGATGCGGGCGGAAATACCGGTGGAGGTGACTGCGGAGACGCCCGCCGAAGTGCTTCCGGCGCCCGAGCCCCAGGGTGAAGGCGTCGTCGTGACGGTCGAGTCCAACGAGGCGAAGCTGGTCGACGAAAAGGCGATCCCGACGGAGAGCTACGAT
The DNA here is from genome assembly GCF_900107675.1 of Alistipes timonensis JC136. Taxonomy (GTDB): domain Bacteria; phylum Bacteroidota; class Bacteroidia; order Bacteroidales; family Rikenellaceae; genus Alistipes; species Alistipes timonensis. The sequence goes on along the minus strand of NZ_FNRI01000005.1, from coordinate 203,611 downwards.
CCGCTGAAAGACCTCGTGAATTACCACAAGCCGCCCGTGACGCTGCTGGAGGACTATGTTTCCGATTCGGAAGTGTCGGACGAGGAGATTTTCGAGAACAAGACCAAGATCGAGGAGACGCTCAAATATTTCGGCATTCCGATCCAGCGCATCAAAGCCACCGTGGGTCCCACGGTCACGCTCTATGAGATCGTGCAGGCGCAGGGGGTCAAAATCGCTAAAATACAGGGCCTCCAGAACGATATCGCCCAGAGCCTCAAAGCCGAATCGGGCATCCGCATCATCGCCCCGATTCCGGGCAAGGGAACCATCGGCATCGAGGTCCCGAACCGCAACAAGCAGATCGTGTCGATGTATTCGGCTGTGCGGTCGCTGCGTTTCCAGGAGTCGAAAGCCGAGTTGCCGGTGGTGATCGGACGCACGATCCAGAACGAGAATTTCGTCTTCGACCTGGCGAAGATGCCCCACCTGCTGGTGGCCGGCGCCACGGGACAGGGTAAGTCCGTCGGGCTGAACGCCATCATCACCTCGTTGCTCTACCGCAAGCACCCTGCGCAGCTGAAATTCGTGATGATCGACCCCAAGATGGTCGAGTTTTCGCTCTACTCCAAGGTCGAACGCCACTTCCTGGCCAAGATGGAGTCGGAGGACGAAGCCATCGTCACCGATCCCCGCAAGGCGGTCTATACGCTCAACGCATTGTGTACGGAGATGGACAACCGGCTGGAGCTGTGCAAGAAGGCCGGCGCCCGGAACATCTCGGAGTACAACGAGAAATTCACCTCGCGGCGACTCAATCCGCTGAACGGCCACCGCTTCATGCCCTATATCGTCGTGGTGATCGACGAGTTCGCCGACCTCATCATGACGGCCAAGGAGGTCGAGACCCCCGTGACGCGTCTGGCCCAGAAAGCCCGCGCCATCGGCATCCATCTCATCATCGCCACGCAGCGTCCGTCGGTCGATGTCATCACGGGTAAGATCAAGGCCAACTTCCCGGCCCGCGTCGCTTTCCGCGTGATGCAGATGATCGACTCGCGGACGATTCTCGACCGTCCCGGCGCCGACCAGTTGATCGGCCGCGGCGACATGCTCATCTCGAAGGACGGCGAACTGACGCGTATCCAGTGCGCGCTTGTCGAGACCAAGGAGGTCGAGCGCATTGTGGATTACATCTCCAAACAGCAGGGTTACACGGCGGCCTATGCGCTGCCCGACTACACGCCCGACAACGGCGAGGGGCAGCAGATGGGCAGCGAGGAGGCTTCCTCGGCGCCCCTGAAATACGATTCGCTCTTCTCCGAGATCGCCCGCAGCGCCGTGCAGGACGGGTCGATTTCGACCTCGATGATCCAGCGCAATTACGAGGTGGGCTTCAACCGTGCCGGGCGTATCATGATGCAGCTCGAGCGTGCCGGCATCGTCGGCCGCCAGCAGGGCGCCAAGCCGCGCGACATCCTCTACCACGACCTGCCTTCGCTGGAGGCGAAACTGCAGGAATTGGGGGTATTTTAATCCGAATCCGACGATGAAACGATTTTTAGTCCTTATAGCCCTCGCGGCGGGTATTCAGGCTGTTTCGGCGGCAGGACGCGCCACGGAGATACTCGAAAAACTCGCTGCGGGATTCCGCGCGATGCCCGGTTACAGCGTCGATTTCGAGGTTGTTGCGGGCGATTACAACAACCGCGGCAGTTATGTCGTCGAGGGGCGGAACTATTACCTCGCGCTGGCCGATGCCGAGGTATTTGCCGACAGTGTGATCCGCTACGAGATCGACAACCGCCGCCGCGAGGTGACCGTGACGGAGGTCGATGCCGCGAGCCGCAATATCCTGAACAATCCCGTCCGGGCTTTCGATTTCCTCGGCAGCGAGTATGTCCCGACGCTGGTCTCCGAAGCCGGGGGCCGCGCCGTCGTGCGGTTGACGCCCGCTGCCGGGAACGACTCTCCGGCGGGTAACGTTACCGTGACGGTCGACACCGCCACGATGCGCCCCCTGTCGCTCTCCTACGACTACGACGGCGAGCAGGTGCAGGTCAGCGTCCTCGGCGTTGCGCCGCTCGCGGGGCATGTCCGCGTGTTCGACAGGCAGGCCTATGCGGGTTACGAGTTCATAGACTTCCGCTGACGGACGATTTTTCCGATTATTTCCTGTTGAGATGCCAATAGAGGCCCCCTACGAAGAGGCCTCCGCCCACGATATTGCCGAGGGTTGAGGGGATCAGGTTGTCGATGAAGAACTCCCCGCACGTGACCGGCGCACCGAGCATCATACCCAGCGGGATGAAGAACATGTTGGCGATGCAGTGCTCGTAGCCGATCGCCACGAAGCACATGATCGGAAAGAACAGCCCCATCATCCGGCCCGGTACGTCGTTGGCGCTCAGTCCGAGCCATACGGCCAGGCATACCAGCCAGTTGGCGCCCACGCCCCGCAGGAACACCGTCATCCACGGCATCGAGACCTTGGCCTGCGCAATGCCGTAGGCCGCTTTCTGCCATAACTCCGATGACAGTACGCCGGGTACGACGACCAGAAACCAGGTGAAGAAGAGCGCCCCGGCGAAATTCCCGATGTAGACGAGTCCCCAGTTGCGCAGCACCCGGCTCCATCCGTACTGTCGTCCGAGCGCTCCCGGGACGAGCACGGCGTTGTTGCCCGTGAAGAGCTCGGCGCCGGTGAAAACCACCAGGATAAGTCCCAGCGGGAAGACCGCGCCCGAGAGCAGGCGTTGGAATCCGGGCGCTTCGGCGGCTCCGGGGAATCCGAAGCCCGCGATGAGCGAGAACAATCCGCCGATGGCGATGTAGGCTCCGGCGAGGAATGCGAGGATCAGTGTCTTGGAGACCGGGTTTCGCAGTTTGTCCGCCGCGGACCGGCCGGCCAGTGCGAGGACCTCTTTGGGGGTATTGATCAGGGTCATATAAAATTGATAGTGGGCGCAAAGGTAGAAAATCCTGCGTAAACGACAAATTGTCGCGCCGTTTGCCGTCGCATCGGACGCAGGACCGGGCTTCGGATGCCGCGGGAATCCGCTTTTGGTGCGGCATTCTGCCGGGAATTTTTTTTCAGACCGTCAGATCGCCGGAAAAGGGCCAAAAACGGCATGACTTCTGAAAAATATCGCGCGCGCGAAGCGATTTTTGCCTGCAAAGTTGCTCAGATCGGAAATAAATCGTATTTTTGTATGTTAAAAGATTGCTAATTTTCGATCGGTATCGACCCGGCGACGTGCGGTGTCGGTACAAAAAGGATTAAACACGGAATAATGTTAACGGAAGAAGAAAAGAATGCCGGTTTGGTGGGGCGTATCATCCCCATCAATATCGAAGAGCAGATGAAGTCGGCGTATATCGACTACTCGATGTCGGTCATCGTGTCGCGTGCGCTGCCCGATGTCAGGGACGGTATGAAGCCCGTACACCGCCGCATCCTCTACGATATGAGCGCGGAGCTCAACCTCTACTCCGACAAACCCACCCGTAAGTCGGCCCGTATCGTCGGCGACGTGCTCGGTAAGTTCCACCCCCACGGCGACTCGTCGGTCTACGATGCGATGGTCCGCCTGGCTCAGGACTGGTCGATGCGCTACCCGCTGGTCGACGGACAGGGTAACTTCGGTTCGATGGACGGCGACTCGCCGGCTGCCATGCGTTACACCGAGGCCCGTATGAAGAAGATCACCGACGAGGTGATGGCCGATATTGATAAGGAGACTGTCGACTGGACGTTGAACTTCGACGACACGATCCCCGAACCTACGGTTCTTCCCACGAAAATCCCGCTGCTGATCGTCAACGGCGCCAGCGGTATTGCCGTCGGTATGGCTACGAACATGGCTCCGCACAACCTCTCGGAAGTGGTGGATGCCTGCTGCGCCTATGTCGACAACCCCGAGATCACGGGTGAGGAGCTTTTGCAGTACGTCAAAGGTCCCGACTTCCCCACGGGCGGTATCATCTACGGCTACGAGGGTGTGAAAGAGGCGATGCTGACGGGCCGCGGACGTGTGATGATGCGCGCCAAGACCGAGATCGAGCATACGCCGAGCGGCCGCGAGTGCATCGTCATCACGGAGATCCCCTATATGATCAACAAGGCCGAGATGATCAAGAAGATCGCCGACATGATCAACGACAAGAAGATCGAAGGCATCTCCTACATCAACGATGAATCGGACCGCAACGGCCTGCGCATCATCATCATCCTGAAGCAGGACGCCGTGGCGAGCGTGGTGCTGAACACGCTGTTCAAAAACACCCCGCTGCAGACGTCGTTCGCCGTGAACAACATCGCGCTGGTGAAGGGGCGTCCCGAGATGCTTCCGATGCGCGACCTGATCAAGTATTTTATCGAGCACCGTCACGACGTGGTGCTCCGCCGCACGCGCTACGACAAGCGCAAGGCCGAGGAGCGCCTGCACATCGTGCTGGGACTGTTGATCGCGCAGGACAACATCGACGAGATCGTGCGCATCATCCGCGCTTCGCAGACGCCCGACGCCGCGAAGCAGACCCTTATCGAGCGTTTCGAGCTGAGCGACATCCAGGCTTCGGCCATTATCGAGATGCGTCTGCGCGCGCTGACCGGTCTGGAGCACGGGAAGCTGACCGCCGAGCGTGACGAGCTGATGAAGCTGATCGCCCATCTGACGGAGGTGCTCGAGAACGAGTCGATGCAGATGCAGATCATCAAGGACGAGCTGCTGGAGATCAAAGAAAAATACGGCGACGAGCGCCGCTCGGAGATCATTTACGCTTCGGAGGAGTTCAACCCCGAGGATTTCTACGCCGACGACGACATGGTCATCACCATCTCGCACATGGGCTACATCAAGCGCACGCCGCTGGCCGAATACCGCACGCAGAACCGCGGCGGCGTGGGCGCCAAGGGCAGCGCCACGCGCGACGAGGATTTCATCGAGCATATCTACGTGGCTTCGATGCACAATACGATGCTGTTCTTCACGGAGAAGGGCCGCTGCTTCTGGCTCAAGGTCTACGAGATTCCCGAGGGAGCGCGCTCGTCGAAGGGACGTGCCATCCAGAACGTCATCCAGATCGAGCCGGACGACAAGGTCCGCGCCTATATCAATGTCAAGAGCCTGGCCGATGCGGAGTATGTGAACAACAACTTCATCATCATGTGTACGAAGGACGGCACGATCAAGAAGACCAAACTCGAGGCTTATTCGCGTCCGCGCCAGAATGGTGTCAATGCCATCGTCATCCGTGAGGGCGACCAGCTGATCGAGGCCAAGCTCACCAGCGGCAATGCCGAGGTGATGATCGCGGCCAAGGAGGGCAAGGCCATCCGCTTCAACGAGTCGACGGTGCGTCCGATCGGACGTGTCGGCGCGGGTGTGCGCGGTATCTCGATCGAGGAGTCGGACGAGGTGATCGGCATGATCTGTGTGGAGCCCGATTCGAAGCAGGACGTGTTGGTGCTGAGCGAGAACGGTTACGGAAAGCGTACCGATCTGGACGAGTACCGCATCACCAACCGCGGCGGAAAGGGCGTGAAGACCATCAACATTACGGAAAAGACAGGCAAACTAATTTCGATACAGGCCGTTACCGACGAGAACGACCTGATGATTATCAACCGTTCGGGACTCACCATACGCACCGCCGTCGAGCAGATCCGCCTCGCGGGCCGCGCTACGCAGGGCGTGCGTATCATCAACCTCCGCGAAGGCGATGCCATTGCTTCGGTGATGGCCGTGCCGGCAGCCGGGGACGAGGAGGAAGTGCAGTCTGCGGAAGGCGCTGAGAACGGGGCCGAGACGCCCGCGACCGATGCTCCCTCTGCGGAAGAATAATTGAAAACATCAAAAAACTTTAAAATTTCAGTTTACTATGAAGAAAACGATTTTGACGGCTCTCGCGGCGCTGCTCGTAGCAGTTCCCGCCGTGCAGGCCCAGAAAGTGAACAAGGAAGCGCTTCTCGCCAAGATCGAAAAGAGCGATGCCGACATCGCCAACGAGAAGAAGGCTGTCAAGGCCGCAACGTGGATCAACCGCGGTAAGGCCTTCTACGAGGTGGCCATCGAGCCTACGAAGAGCCTCTTCGTCAACATGGACGCCGCGATGCTGAAACTGGCTGTCGGCGAGCCCAAGTCGGCGTCCAAGGAGACGCTCAACGGCGTGGAGTACGATGCGTGGGTGTACAACTATTTCACCGCCTATGTCAAGGACAACAAGGTTGTCACGTGGAAGCAGACGAAGTGGGTGATGAAGGACGCTCCCGAGAAGGCCATCGAGGCTTACAACAAGGCTTACGAGCTGGACCCCAAGACGGCCGACAAGGTCAAGGAGGGGCTGAAGCAGGTCAGCGATTTCTGCTCGCAGGTCGGTAACACCGGTATCGACACGGGCAACTACGTCGAGGCTGCCAAGGCCTACGAAACGGCCTACAAGGCCCAGTCGAGCCCCGCTTACGGCGAGGCCGATCCCGCGCTGCTCTACTATGCGGGCTACCTGCTGACGGTCGACGGCGCCAACAATCCCAAATCGTTCGTCAAGGGCGCCAAGCTGCTGACCAAGGCCATCGAGAAGGGCTATGCCGACGAGGAGGGTAACATCTACTACTACCTCTTCCACTGCCTTTACGGCCAGAAGGAGGCCGACAAAGCCAATGTGATCAAGGCCAAGGAGGCTCTGCTGACGGGTATCGAGAAGTTCCCGAAGAACGAGCGTATCCTCGACGGCCTGATGCAGCTCTACACCTCGGAGGAGGGCGTGGGCAATCCCGCCGACCTCGTGGCGCTGATCGACAAGGCCATTCAGGACAATCCGGAGAACGTCGACCTGTGGTTCGGCCGCGGACGTATCTTCTACGCGCTGAAGGATTACGACCAGAGCATCGACTCGTTCAAGAAGGTCGTGGAGCTGAAGCCCGACATGTTCGAAGGCAACTATTACCTGGGTGTGTTCTACACGATCAAGGGCGATGCGCTGAACAAGGAGATGAACGAGAAGCAGTACAGCAGCCAGGCCGCCTACGATGCTGACCTGAAGGGTGTCAACGATGTCTATATGGCTGCCGTGCCCTGGTTCGAGAAGGCTCACCAGATCAAGACCGACGACATCGACACGTTGGAGTTCCTCAAGTCGCTGTGTTTCCGTCTGCGCGACGAACCCGGCATCATGGAGAAGTACAACACCTATAACGACCTCTACAAGAAGGCCAAAGGCGAATAACCGGCCTAAGAGGCCGGCTTTAGGGGGCAACGGCAAGGTATGGAGCTTTCGGCCCATGCTGCGCTCCGCCCGGTTAAAACAGAAAAGCCCGACTTTTATAAGTCGGGCTTTTTCGTGTAAATTTCCGTGCTTGCGGGGCGCAGGTTGGGTTGTCAGCGTACGAACGATCCGTCGCCCCCCCCCCCTAGAACCCGCCTCTTAGGCGGGCGGGGGCTATCTGGCTATGCGGCCCGAAACGGAGCCGCGGGCCAACTGGGCGACCTCCTCGGCCGTGAACTGGTTGTAGTCGCCCGGCACGGTGTTTTTCAGCGCGCAGGCCGCAGTGCCGAAGTCGAGTGCGAACTGCATGTCCCCGGCGTGCTCGGCCATCCCGTAGATCAGTCCGCCCACGAAGGCGTCGCCCACGCCGACGCAATCCACCACGTTGTCGATGTCGTAAACCCGCGTGGAGAGCAGCCGGCCTCCGGTGTAGAGCGTTCCGGAGATCAGGTGGTGGTTGGCGCTCAGGACGCTGCGGAGTCCGAAGACGATGCCCCGGCAGCGGGGAAAGCGCGCCGCAACCTCGGCCGAAGCACGTTCGTAACCGGCCGTGTCGGGCTGGTAGGAGGCGTTGTGGGCCTCGAACCTCGGCAGGTGCATGCCGAGGACCTTTTCGTATTCGTCGTCCGTACCGAAGAAGATGTCGCACTGTTCCATCAGCGGCGGCAGCACCTCCTGCGGTTCTTTGCCGTATTTCCAGAGGTTTTTGCGGTAGTTGATGTCGCACGAGACGGTCAGCCCCATCTCCCGCGCCACGGCGATCGCTTCGGCGCATACGGCGGCCGTGTCGGCGCTCACCGCGGCCGAGATGCCCGACCAATGGAACCACGATGCGTCGTTGAAAAGCGTGCGCCAGTCGATCATCCCCGGTTGGAGGGTGTCGAAGGCCGAGTCGGCGCGGTCGTAGACCACATGGGAGGTGCGCATGGCTGCGGCCTCCTCCATATAATAAAGCCCCAACCGCTTGCCGCCGCGGAGGATGCCCCGGGTGCCGACGCCGTAGCGATGCAGGTCGTCGAGGCAGGCGTCGGCCACGCGGTTTTCGGGCAGTCGGGTTATGAACTCGCTGCGGAGCCCGAAATTGGCCAGCGAAACGGCTACATTGGCTTCGCTGCCGCCGTAGCTGGCGCGGAACAGGTTCGTTTGATTGAAACGCAGGTAATCGGGCGGCGTGAGCCGCAGCATGATCTCTCCGAAAGTGACGATTTTTTGGTTGTTCATGGTTTTTCGAGGTGACGCGTTGATTTCTTACAAAGGTACAAAAAAGTCGGATAGGTTCAACCCCGAATCGTGCGTGTGCTTCGGTAAAACTTTCCGGCTTATAAAAGTGCCGTTACGGCACCGAAAAAGTCCGGTCATCAGACCGGACTTTTCATGATAATTTTCAACTTATTTGCGGACCGTCACCCGGAGCGGCGTCACGGCGGCGGCCTGCGCTGTGCCGATCTCCTCGACCCATTCGCCCATGTCCTCCACGCCGCCCTGGCTCCAGCCCGAACCGGCGTAGTAGGTCAGCGTTTGGCCCGGCTTCACGTTCTTCACGGCCACGGCGTGGCCCAGTGTGTCGGCCAGCATCTCGGCGCCGGGCAGGATCACGCCCAGGTAGATGTCGCCGTCACGCACGGGGTCTTTCGAGTCCGAAACGGCCTCGACCATTGCCATCCAGTCGTCGCCCGTCATCACGCGTTTCACATCGTGGCGCACGAAGCCCGCGGCGATCGGCATCTCGGCGAATGCGCCCTCGTAGACGTTGTCCATGCGGTTGAAACGCTGATTGGCGTCGAGCGAGATGGTCTTGGTGAGCGATACGGGAGTGCCGTCGACGTCGAACGGCGCGTAGGTCAGTTCGACGGTGGTACGGATCGGACCGTTGTCCAGCGTCCGGGCCGTGGCGTAGTTGTGTCCCATCATCCAGAACTTACCGCCCACGAACGGCAGCGAAGCCCCCGAACCGAGCGTCACGCCCACCTTGTAGCAGTCCATGCCGTCGCCGAAATTGTGGTGGTATTTGCCGCGGGCGTACCACTCGTCGATCACCAGCTTTTCGGTGCACTTCACCCATACGTCGATGCCCGGGGTGATGAGCTTTTCGGGCGAGGTCTCCAGCGCCGGGCCGTAGAGGCGGTAGGCCACCTTGTTGTTCTCCCACGCATAGTCGTCGTAACGTTCGGGAACCGCGCGGCCGAACGCCTCGGCAGGGTAGTTCTGGCGCACGCCCGTGACGATTTTAAAGCGTTTGGTCTCCATCGGGTCGGCGTCGGTCTGGAAGATCAACGCCTGGGGCTCCGCCGTGCCGCGGAAAAGCACCTGCGACGGGATTTGCTCGTTGTCGTCGTTCAGGACGACGATGTTTTCCGGGGTTGCGCCCTCGAGCGCAGCCACTTCGGACCAGGCGATTTCGACGGTCTCGTCATCGCGTTCGATCTGGGTCGTGTTGGCGACATCGACCTTCAGGGCAGGGGTGCAGGCGGCCGACAGGGCGGCTGCAATCCCAAGAATCATGTTTTTCATACGGTATGTTTAAAGATTTTTTGTTGTATTTTAGGCAAATTTACGATTTTTCCGTACATTGGTCAACCAAATTGGCAAATAATCTACTTTATTTGGCAATTTTTCGTATCGGGAGTGGCGGAAAGTTCGTAATTTTACGTTGTGAAAAAGAGCGCTTCGCGGAGCCTCGCCCGAAACTAACAATTTAAAAACGAAACCGATAGAATATGAAACAGTTTAACGACGACAACTTCCTGTTGCAGACCCCCACGGCCGAGCGGCTGTACCACGACCATGCGGCCAAGATGCCGATCATCGACTATCATTGCCACCTGATTCCCGGATATGTTGCCGAGAACCACCGCTTCGACAACCTGTCGAAAATCTGGCTCGAAGGCGACCATTATAAATGGCGCGCCATGCGTACCAACGGCGTCGATGAGAAGTACTGCACGGGCAAGGATACGACCGATTGGGAGAAGTTCGAGAAATGGGCCGAGACGGTGCCCTATACGATGCGCAATCCGCTCTATCATTGGACGCACCTCGAACTGAAGACCGCTTTCGGCGTGACGAAACTGCTGAATCCTTCGACGGCCCGCGAGATTTACGACCATTGCACCGCCTTGCTGCAGAAGCCCGAGTTCCACGCCCGCGGCCTGATGCAGCATTATAACGTCGAAGCGGTCTGCACGACGGACGACCCGATCGACTCGCTCGAGCACCACATCAAAGTCCGTGAGGACGGTTTTGCAACCAAGATGCTCCCCACGTGGCGCCCCGACAAGGCGATGGCCGTGGAGTCTCCGGCCGATTTCCGGGCCTACATCGACCGTCTTTCGGAGGTTTCGGGCGTCGCGATCTCGAAATTCGCCGACGTGATCGAGGCCCTGCGCGTGCGTCACAAGTTCTTCGAGTCGGTGGGCTGCCGACTCTCGGACCACGGCATCGAGGAGTTCTACGCCGAGGATTACACCCAGCATGAGATCGATGCCATCTTTAATAAGGTATACGGCGGGCAGGCGTTGACCCATGCCGAGGTGCTCAAATACAAGACTGCCATGATGGTCGAATTCGCCGTCATGGACTGGGAGACGGGCTGGACGCAGCAGTTCCACTATGGCACCATTCGCAATAATAACAGCCGCATGTTCAGGCAGTTGGGCGCCGATACGGGCTTCGACTCGATCGGCGACTTCACGGTCGGCAAGTCGATGGCGAAATTCTTCGACCTGCTCGACCGCGACGACAAACTCACCAAGACCATTATCTACAACCTCAATCCCCGCGACAACGAGCTCGTTGCCACGATGATCGGCAATTTCCAGGACGGACGCTACGGCGCCGGGAAGATCCAGTTCGGATCGGGATGGTGGTTCCTCGACCAGAAGGACGGCATGGAGAAGCAGATGAACGCTCTCTCGACGCTGGGCCTGCTGAGCCGTTTCGTCGGCATGCTGACCGACTCGCGGTCGTTCCTCTCGTATCCGCGTCACGAGTATTTCCGCCGCACGCTGTGCAACCTCGTGGGCAACGACATCGAGAACGGCCTGCTGCCCGCTTCGGAGATCGACTTCATCGGAAAGGAGATCATCGAGGGCATCTGCTACAAGAACGCTAAGAATTTCTTCAAATTTTAACACGCAATAGAACCATGAAAATCGTAACATTAGGTGAAATCATGCTGCGTCTTTCGACGCCCGGCAATACGCGTTTCGTTCAGTCCGATTCGTTCGACGTCGTCTACGGCGGCGGCGAGGCCAACGTAGCCGTTTCGTGTGCCAACTATGGCCACGATGCCTATTTCGTCTCGAAGCTCCCGAAACATGAGATCGGCCAGTCGGCGGTGAACGCGCTGCGCAAGTATGGCGTGAAGACCGATTTCATAGCCCGCGGCGGTGATCGCGTGGGCATCTATTACCTCGAAACGGGCGCTTCGATGCGTCCTTCGAAGGTGATCTACGACCGCGCGCATTCGTCGATCGCCGAGGCCGATCCGCAGGATTTCGACTTCGACGCCATTATGGAGGGCGCCGACTGGTTCCACTGGTCGGGCATCACCCCCGCGATCTCGGACAAGGCCGCCGAGCTGACGAAGCTGGCCTGCGAGGCCGCCAAGCGTCACGGCGTGACGGTGTCGGTGGACCTGAACTTCCGCAAGAAGCTCTGGACCAAGGAGAAGGCGCAGTTGATCATGAAGCCCCTCATGCAGTATGTCGATGTCTGCATCGGCAACGAGGAGGACGCCGAGCTGTGCCTCGGGTTTAAGCCCGACGCCGATGTCGAGGGCGGCGAAACCAATGCCGAAGGCTACAAGGGCATTTTCCGCCAGATGGCCGAGACGTTCGGATTCAAATACGTGATCTCGACGCTGCGTGAGTCGTTCTCGGCGACGCACAACGGCTGGAAAGCCATGATCTACAACGGCAAGGAGTTCTACGAGTCGAAGCGTTACGACATCGATCCGATCATCGACCGCGTGGGCGGCGGCGACTCGTTCTCGGGCGGCGTGATCCACGGCCTGCTGACCAAGCCGACGCAGGGCGAGGCCCTCGAGTTCGCGGTTGCCGCATCGGCCCTGAAGCACACGATCAACGGCGACTTCAACCTCGTATCGGCCGAGGAGGTCGAGAGCCTGGCAGGAGGTAATGCCAGCGGCCGCGTCCAGCGCTGATTTTGCCGTGAGGGCGGACGCCTTTCGGCCTTCCCTTGCAGGCCCCGAATGGGAAATAGGCTACTATGTCCCATCCGTGTCCTGCGGCGCGAAAACCGAAATCCATCTCGCCCTGACGACAAAATGGATTTGATTGGTAATTAAAATGCAATAAGATAATGGCACGTTTTTCAAAAATGCAAGTTCTGGAAGCCATCGGTAAGACCGGTATGGTTCCCGTTTTCTATCACGCTGACGCCGAGATCGCCAAGCAGGTCGTGAAAGCCTGCTACGAAGGCGGCGTGCGCGCTTTCGAATTCACCAACCGCGGCGATTTCGCTTCGGAGGTCTTTGTCGAGGTCATTAAGTTCGCCGCCAAAGAGTGCCCCGAAATGGTGCTGGGCGTCGGTACGATCGTCGATGCCCCGACCGCGGCCCTTTACATCCAGTACGGCGCCAATTTCGTCGTGGGTCCCTACCTGAACGCCGAGGTCGCCAAGGTCTGCAACCGTCATCTGGTTCCCTACACCCCCGGCTGCGGATCGGTCACCGAGATCGGTTTCGCACAGGAGTTGGGCTGCGATCTGACGAAGGTGTTCCCCGCGGGCAACGTGGGCGGCCCGTCGTTCGTCAAAAACGTCAAAGCGCCGCTGCCGTGGTCGAACATCATGGCCACTGGAGCTGTGGAGCCCACCGAGGAAAACCTCACGGCATGGTTCAAAGCCGGTGTTTTCTGCGTGGGCATGGGCTCGCAGCTCTTCCCCAAGGAGGTGATAGCCGCGAAAGACTGGAAGGCCATCTCCGAAAAATGCCGTTTTGCACTGGACGTGATCGCCAAGGTGCGTTAGATGTTGATATTCCGTAAGTTCGGTCGTCCGGCGGCGGCCCCGATCCGTTGCCGGACGCCGTTCATGCGGCTCACCAATTCCTGAACACTACTTAATTAAACCCCATAATGACAAACAACAAATCGACTCTCGCTGGGAAGATGACGCAGTACCGCTGGGTCATCTGTGCGATGCTCTTCTTCGCAACGACCGTTAATTACCTCGACCGTCAGGTGCTCTCGCTGACGTGGGACGAATTTATCAAACCCGAGTTCCATTGGAACGAGTACCATTACGGACTTATCACCTCGATCTTCTCGATCGTCTACGCCGTCTGCATGCTCTTCGCAGGCCGCTTCATCGACTGGATGGGGACCAAGAAAGGTTATCTGTGGGCCATCGGCGTCTGGTCGGTGGGTGCCTGCATGCACGCCCTCTGCGGCGTGGCCACCGAGGCATGGGTGGGACTTCCCAATGCCGCCGCGCTGCGCGCCGTCGAGGCCGGCTCGGCCATGGCCGCGACTATCGCCATGGTCAGCATGTATTTCTTCATCGCCGCACGCTGCATCCTCGCCCTCGGTGAGGCGGGCAACTTCCCCGCAGCGATCAAAGTGACTGCCGAGTACTTCCCCAAGAAGGACCGCGCCTATGCCACCTCGATCTTCAACGCCGGCGCTTCGATCGGTGCGCTGTTCGCCCCGCTGACCATTCCGTTGCTGGCGAAGGCCTGGGGCTGGGAGATGGCCTTCATCGTGATCGGCGCCCTGGGCTTTGTCTGGATGGGTTTCTGGGTCTTCATGTACAAGAAGCCGTCGGACCACCCGAAGGTGAACGCTGCCGAGCTGGAGTACATCGAGCAGGACAAGCACGAACTTATCAACGGAGCCGTCGCCAAGGAGCAGAAAGAGGAGGATTGCCCGAAGATGTCGTTCTGGAAGACGCTCGCGTTCAAACAGACCTGGGCTTTCGCCTTCGGTAAGTTCATGACCGACGGCGTATGGTGGTTCTTCCTCTTCTGGACCCCTTCGTACCTCAATTCGCAGTTCGGAATCAAAATGTCCGAGGGGCTGGGCGTGGCGCTGATCTTCACGCTCTATGCCATCACGATGCTCTCGATCTACGGCGGCAAGCTTCCGACGATCATCATCAACAAGACGGGGCTGAATCCCTATGCGGCACGCATGCGCGCCATGCTGATCTTCGCGTTCATTCCGCTGCTCGTGCTGCTGGCGCAGCCCATGGGTACGATCTCGCCGTGGTTCCCGATTATCCTGATCGGTCTGGGTGGTGCGGCGCACCAGTCGTGGTCGGCCAATATCTTCTCGACCGTGGGCGACATGTTCCCCAAGTCGGCGATCGCTACCGTGACCGGTATCGGCGGCATGGCCGGAGGTGTCGGTTCGATGATCCTGCAGTGGTTCGCCGGATGGCTGTTCGTGCATGCCGAGGAGACCAACATGGCTTACATGGGCTTCGAGGGAAAACCGGCCGGATATTTCGTTGTCTTCTGCATCTGCGCCGTGGCTTACCTCATCGGCTGGATCGTGATGAAGGCGCTGGTTCCGAAATACAAGCCTATTGTATTGGAGTAATTTAAAAACCTGACATACAATGATTAAGCAACTGAATAAGTCGACCGTCGAAAAGGTCGGCCACCCCGTCCGCATCCTGCAGTTCGGCGAAGGCAACTTCCTGAGGGCCTTTGTGGACTGGCAGATCGACATTGCCAACGAGAAAGGCGTCATGGATGCCGGAGTGGCTGTGTGCCAGCCGATTATCGACCCGGAGCACAAGGTGCTGGGGATGATCGACCTGATGCACAAGCAGGACAACATGTACCACGTCTACCTGGAGGGCGTCGAGAACAAGCAGCCCAAGAAGGACGTGCGGCTGGTGAAGAGCGTCATGGACTCGTTCAATCCCTATGTGGACTATGCGACCTACGAGCGTTATTTCCTCTCCCCGGAGTTGAAAATCACCATTTCGAACACCACCGAGGCGGGCATCCGCTATGAGGAGGGCGACGACCTGACGGCCCGACCCCCGAAATCGTATCCTGCAAAGATGACGGCGCTGCTGTACAAGCGTTTTAAACATTTTGGCGGTGATCCTGCCAAAGGTTTGTGCATCATCTGCTGCGAGCTGATCGAGAACAACGGTTCGACGCTCCACGAGTACGTCATCAAACATGCCGAGTATCACAAGCTGGGGCAGGAGTTCATCGACTGGGTCGAAAAGAACTGTCATTTCTGCGACACGCTCGTGGACCGCATCGTGCCGGGATTCCCGCGTGAGCAGATCGACGAGATCAAAGAGGAGATCGGCTATGACGACAACCTTGTGGTGAAGGCCGAATTGTACCACTTGTGGGCTATCGGCGGTCCGGGCTACAAGGAGGTGATGAAGGAGCTGCCGCTGGACAAGGCGGGGTTGCATGTGATCTTCATGCCGTCGATCAAACAGTTCCGCGACAAAAAGGTCCGCATCCTGAACGGTTCGCACACGGGCATGGTGCCCATCGCCCTGCAAATGGGCTGCGAGACGGTGATGGACGCTTTCGACACCCCCGCGATTGAAAAGTTCGTCAACGACATGGTCGCCGAGGAGGTGATTCCGATGATCGAGGAGGACCAGACCGAGCTGAAGAAGTTCGCCGCCGGGATTCTGGAGCGTTTCTACAACCCCTTTATCAAACACATGCTCCGGTCCATCTCGCTCAATTCGCTGTCGAAGTGGGAGGCGCGCAACTATCCGACCGTCCGCGATAATTGGTTCAAAGCGCAGCGCATCGCCGAGCACGAGTGCTTCACCTTTGCGGCGCTGATGACCCTTTACAGCCCCAAGAGCGGCTTCGAGCCCGACGATACGAAGGAGTTCGTGGAGTATATCCGTGCGAACTGGGATTCGGCCGACATCGAGGCCACCGTCACGAAAATCGTGAAAGAGAGCGGTATCTTCACCGTCGATTTCTCGGAAGTTCCGGGCTTCATCCCGGCTGTTGCGGGCTATGTCCGCGACATCGAGGCGTTGGGCATGGAGGGCGCCTTGGCGAAGTTTCTGAAGAATTAATTTACCTTTGGAGGGCAGGGTGCGGCGTCTTTTCGGAGGCCGTTCCTGCCCTTTTCAGCACACGATGATTATGAAACGATTTCTGAAAATCAATGCCGCGGACAATGTCGCCGTCGCGCTGGCCGATGACCTGCACAAGGGCGAGACGGTCGATGTCGACGGTGCCGTCGTGACGCTCCGGGACGACATCGCCCGGGGGCACAAGTTCGCCCTGCGCGACATCGCCGCGGGCGAGAACGTCGTGAAATACGGCTATCCGATCGGTCATGCCACGGAGGAGGTCCCGCAGGGTGGGTGGATTCACTCCCACAACCTGAAGACCAACCTTCGTGACGACCTCGAATACACCTATGCCCCGAAGGTCTACGACGTGACGTATCCCCGGCGCGACGTGAAGGTCATGGGCTACCTGCGCAGGAACGATACGATGGGCATTCGCAACGAGTTGTGGATCGTGCCCTCGGTGGGGTGCGTCAACGGACAGGCGCAGGCCATCGTCGAGCGCGTGAAGCGCGAGTGCGACTGTTCGCACCTCGACGACGTGCGGGTCTATACCCACAATTACGGCTGTTCGCAGTTGGGCGACGACCACGCCAACACGCAGAAAGCGCTGGCGGCGCTGGTGAAGCATCCCAATGCAGGCGCCGTGCTGGTGCTGGGCCTCGGGTGCGAGAATAATCAGGTGTCGGCCCTGAAAGAGGTGATCGGCGCGTGGGATGACGAGCGTGTGAAATTCCTGATTGCGCAGGAGGTCGAGGACGAGATCGAGGCAGGGTTCGAAATCTGCCGCGGGCTGGTCGAAAAAACGAAAAGCGATAAACGCCGGCCGCTTCCGCTTTCTTACCTCAAAGTGGGGCTGAAGTGCGGTGGCTCGGACGGTTTCTCCGGCATCACGGCCAATCCGCTGGTGGGGCTGTTTTCCGACTGGCTGGTCGCGCAGGGCGGGACCACGGTGCTGACGGAGGTTCCCGAGATGTTCGGTGCCGAGACGATTCTGATGGACCGCGCCGCGGACCGCCGGATCTTCGACGAGACGGTCTGCCTGATCAACGATTTCAAGCACTATTTCCGCAAGTTCGACCAGCCGATCTACGAGAATCCCTCGCCGGGCAACAAGAAAGGCGGCATCACGACGCTCGAGGAGAAATCTTTGGGTTGTGTGCAGAAGGGCGGGGCACAGCCCGTCGTCGATGTGCTGAACTATGCGCAGCCCATTACCAGGCAGGGCCTCAATCTGTTGCAGGCTCCGGGCAACGATCTCGTGGCCGCCTCGGCGCTGGCCCTGTCGGGCTGTCAGATGGTGCTCTTCACCACGGGCCGCGGTACGCCGTTCGGGGCTTTCGTCCCGACGATGAAGATTTCGACCAACACCCAGCTCTCGGAATTCAAAGCCAACTGGATCGATTTCAACGCCGGAACGCTGGTCGAGGACGAGGAGCCGCAGGCGGTGCTGGACCGCTTCATCGACAAGGTGATGGCCACGGCCGACGGCGAACACCTCAAGCACGAAAAGACCGGTTTCAAGGAGATCGCCATCTTCAAGACCGGGGTGACGCTGTAACGGCGCCATGCACGTTCGGCGATACTGATGATGATTCTGCTCTGCCGGGGCCTTTGGGCTCCGGCAGAGTCGGTTTATACTGTGTCGATTGCTGCGGGGATTTCCGGACCATTCAGGCGGCGACCTTTTCGAGGATGCTCTTCAGACGGCGGGTCATGAAGTACTGGATCACTCCGCGCAGGAACATGTAGAGCGTGAAGGCCAGCCAGAGGGCATTGTTGCCGATCAGCGGGTAGCAGGCGTAGTAGATGGCGAAATAGGCCGCCGTGGACCAGAACATCGAGTCGCGCATGACGCGCGTCTCGGTGGCTCCGACCATGATGCCGTCCATGATGAAGGGCATGGCCGAAGCGATGGGGATGAGGATGATCCAGACGATGTAACGCCCTGCCAGCTCTTCGATCAGCCCGGCGTTGGGGGCCGAGGAGTCGATGAACACGCCCACCAGGTCGCGCCACCAGACGAGGTAGATGCCCACGAAGACCACCGACACCATCGTTCCCCAGAAGATGCACTTTCGCAGGCAGTCGCGCAGCGACATGCCGTCGCGGGCGCCGATGAACCGGCCCGTGAGTGCTTCGGCGGCGTAGGCGAAGCCGTCGTTCATGTAGGAAAAGAGCGTGAACAGTTGCAGCAGCAGGGTGTTCACGGCCAGCAGTGCGGGATCGCCCATCCGGGCCGAGGCTCCGGTGAAGAACGTATAGACGGCCACGATGCAGAACGTGCGGAGGATGATGTCGCGGTTGATGATGAAGAAAGTCTTCAGGGGTTTGAAGTCCAGCACTTCGGACCAGTCGACGGCGGTGAGCAGCGGCCGGTATTTGGCCATGAGCAGCAGCGCTGAGAGCCCCACGCCCGTCCATTGGGCGATCACCGATGCATAGGCGATGCCCACGATGCCCATGTCCATCCCGAATGCGAACCACAAACTGCAAAGAATGTGCACGACGTTGACCGTGATAGCCGTCAGCATCGGGAAGATGGCGTTCTGCATCCCCGTAAACCAGCCGTTGAAGCCGAAGAGGATGATGCCCGCCGGTACGGCCCAGATGCGGGCATAGAAATAATCGCGGGTCATCTGGCTGCCGTTCATGGCCCACAGCGCCAGTTCACCCAGAGGGTATTGCAGCAGAATCATCAGCACGCCCATCACGGCCGACACCGACAGTGCGCGGACCAGCATGTTGGTACATTCGCGGAAGTTGCCGGCGCCGAAAGCCTGTGCCGTGAGGCCGCTGGTGCCCATGCGGACGAACGAGCAGTTCCAGTAGATGAAGTTGAAGATCGACACCCCGATGGCCAGCGCGCCGATCGTGGCCGCGGAATCGGCGCCCCAATGGCCGGCGATGGCCGTCGAAACGATGCCCATGAGGGGTACGGTGATGTTCGAAACGATATTGGGGAGCGCGATGCGCAGTATTTCGCGGTTCATGGTCATAACGGATGCAAAGATAAGGTAAAAGTGGCAAATTTGCAGTCCGGCTTCGCTTTTATCTTTAATTCGGGCACGTAATGTGTTGTTATCCCCGAAACTTGCACTATCTTTGCCCCCGACACTTTATTTAGTAGAACAGAAACGATGAAAGATCCCAAAAACGACTCGACCCCGGTGCTCGAACGCTTCGGACGCGACAAGCGCAAGCGCACCGTAGTTGCTACGGCGGAGCGTGTCGAGCGTCGCCCGCGTTTGCAGCGAGATGCTGCCGATTCGGAGCAGCCGTCCCATGACCACCAGCCCGAACGCCGGGCTTCGTACAACCCTCATTTCACGGCCGACAACCGTCCTATTTTCGAACGTTCCCGCCGTGAAGAGGGCGATCGTCCCCGCCGCAGTTTCGATGACAGCGATCGTCCCCGCCGCGCATTCGACGGCGACAAACCCCATCGTACATTCGGTGACAAACCCCGCACGTTCGGCGACAAGCCCCGTTACGACAACAGCGACCGTCCGCGCCGCAGCTTTGACGACAATGACCGTCCCCGCCGCGAGGAGGGTGACCGTCCGCGCCGTCCGTTCGGCGAGAAGCCGCGTTACGGCGACAAACCCGCTTATGGCGAGAAAAAATTCGGCCCCAAGAAGTTCGGGGATAAGAAATTCGGCGACAAGAAATTTTCCGACCGTAAATTCAGCGACAAACCTTATAAGCCCGGCGGATTCCGCAAGCAGGACGACAAACCGGCTTCGTATCCGAAATACGATCCGGCGAAGCAAACGGGCGAAATCCGCCTGAACCGTTTCCTCGCCCAGTCGGGCATCTGTTCGCGCCGTGAGGCCGACGATTTCATCACGGCGGGACTCGTATCGGTCAACGGACAGGTCGTGACGGTGCTGGGAACCAAGGTGATGCCCACCGACGAGGTGAAGTTCAACGACAGCCGCGTTCAGGGCGAGAAGAAGGTCTACCTGGTGCTGAACAAGCCCAAGGGTTATGTCACCTCGCTGGACGATCCGCACGCCGGAAAGACGGTGATGGAACTGGTGCAGGGAGCCTGCACGGAGCGTATCTACCCTGTGGGGCGTCTGGACAAGAACAGCCTCGGACTGCTGCTGTTCACCAACGACGGCGACCTCACGAAGCAGCTCACACACCCTTCGTACCAGAAGAAGAAGATTTATCAGGTGACGCTCGACAAGCCCCTGACGCGCGCCGACATGGATCGTATCGCCGAGGGCATCACGCTCGAGGACGGCGAGATTTTCGCCGACGAGATTTCCTATGTCAAAGAGAACAAGCAGGAGGTGGGCATCGAGATTCACTCGGGTCGCAACCGCATCGTGCGGCGCATTTTCGAGTTCCTGGGTTACACCGTGACTAAACTCGACCGTGTTTACTACGCGGGCCTGACGAAGAAGAACCTCAAACGCGGAGCCTGGCGGTTCCTGGCCCGCGAGGAGGTCGAACGGCTGAAATCCGGCCAGTATGAATAGTTTCCGATGACCGCGGCGCATCTGCACCGCACATTGTACCGTATTCGAACAGGGTTGTAGCTTAAAAAGTTACAACCCTGTCTGTTTTGGATCGATGTGTGAGAAATTGCTGCGAAAACTGTTTTTATTTTCCTTCGTTTTTTCGTATCTTGTAACGAATTTGCCGGTCACGAAAAAACCGGCGAATACCTCGGGGAAAAGCGCGTGGGCGCAGGAAAACCGACCCGGGGAAACCAAACTTAAAACCAGATTCCATGAAACAATTATTCAGAATGCTGCTGGCGGCTTCCGGGCTCTCCGTCCTCGTTTGCGGCGGTGCGGACCGTGCTTCGGCCGCGGAGCCCGGGATGACGGAGAACCGGCTGCCGGAATGGGCGCTGGGCGGGTTTGTCCGGCCTGCGGGTGCCAATCCTGTCATCCTGCCCGATTCGCAGGTCCGGTTCTTCTGTCCGATGCGTAAGGATTTGGTCGGATGGATGGAGAGCGACACGTTCAATCCTGCCGCAACCGTCAGGGACGGGGAGATTTGCGTGCTCTTCCGCGCCGAGGACAATTCGGCGACCGGTATCGGCAAACGTACGTCGCGTATCGGGCTGGCCCGGAGTGTGGATGGCGTGACGATGCGCCTCGGGCACGCTCCGGTGCTCTTTCCGGCCGAGGACGGGATGAAGGAGTGCGACTGGCCGGGCGGTTGTGAAGATCCCCGCGTGGCCGTCACCGGGGACGGAACCTATGTGATGCTTTACACCTCGTGGAACCGTCGCATCCCGCGGCTCAGCGTGGCCACGTCGCGCGACCTGGTGACTTGGACGAAGCACGGACCGGCATTCGCCAAGGCTTACGACGGACGTTTCCGCGACCTGAAGAGCAAGTCGGGGTCGATTGTGACGAAGCTCGACGGCGACCGGCTGGTCATCACGCGCGTGAACGGGAAGTATATGATGTACTGGGGCGAACGGATGGTCAACATTGCTACATCGGACAACCTGATCGACTGGACCCCCGAGCTGGATGCAAACGGGAATCTGAAGGGAGTGGTCTATCCGCGTGAGGGTTATTTCGACAGCGCCCTGACCGAGTGCGGTCCTCCGGCGCTGCTGACCGACAAGGGTATTCTGCTGCTTTACAACGGCCAGAACCGGCTCGGCGAGGGGCGGGACAAACGCTATCCCGCACGCACCTACTCCGCCGGACAAATCCTCTTCGACGCGCAGGAGCCCGGAAAGGTGATCGGACGCCTCGACGTGCCGTTCTTCCGTCCGGTGGACGATTTTGAGAAGAGCGGCCAGTACAAGGACGGGACGGTCTTCATCGAGGGGCTGGTCTATTTCAAATCCCGGTGGTACCTCTATTACGGTTGTGCCGACTCGCGTGTCGGGGTCGCCGTTTACGATCCGGCTGTCACGACGCCCGGGGACCCCGTTCCCGGACGTCCGGAGTGACGTTTCCCGCCGTCCTGAAAAAAAGGAACGGTCCGAATTTTCGGCTGACTGTTTTTGAGATACCGTTCTGTAAATCAGAACGGTATTTTTATCGAAAAGAGGAAGGGTTACGAATTGGTGACGGAAGTCTTACATTCTGTTGCCCCCTTATACAATAAATCCGAGAACTCACGATAAATATAGTTAAATATTATACATAAGCAAATTAACGAATGGAAAAGCATTAAGTACTATTTAAGCATATCCGAGTTGGATATGCTTTTTTGTGCTATGAGCGAATCGATTATTTAGTTGCCTGTTTTAACTAAATTATTGCTATCGGGATGTTTCCTATCATTGCATCGTCTAACCAACGATTATTGCTAATGAAGCCATTGAAAGGTAATCCGACTCTGCGTTTGTTACGTCTGGTATTGCGGCGGTTCAATCGTCTCGAACTACTTATCCAGAACCATTCTCGACCTTTACCCGATGACCTGATCGACACTCCGGCAGTCCGCATGCTTACCCGGATGTCCGACCGTACTCTCTCCCGTCGTCGGAGCGACGGCACGATCCCTTATGTCAAGCACGGCGGCAAAATCTATTACAGCAGATCGCGCGTTCTCGAAGCCCTCCGGAATGAACCCCACACCACATCAACTAATAAAGTAGAGAAGTCATGAAAAAGATGATTCTTATCGAGCGAAGCAAATTCGCTCTGCTCGTTCGCAGCCACATGAAAGCCTCGAACATGCTCCTCGTATTGCAGCATGTCTGCCGGGAGCGTCGTATTTCTCTTTCGATGACGCAGGAGGAAGTCTGCCAGCTCATCCGGCTCGATCCGGATTTCGTCGAGAAATACAAACGTCGCGGGAAACTCTGTCCCGTCGAGGATCAGGATGGCAAGCAATATTATAATGTACTGGATTTCATTAATCTGAAAGACATGCAGGAGAGTAAGCGTATCTTCTGAACAAGCGGTGCCGGATATGGCAATTACGATTGATCGGGAATAACCATTCAAATTCAACGAGGCTGCCTAACAAATTTTAGACAGCCTCGCTTTTTTATAACTTCGGCCCTTTGGCCTTCACGTTCGTCGCGGGCCGCACGAGAAGAATATGATTGCGAATAAAGTTCGATTCGGGCAGAGACACGACGTGCTCCCGTTCTTCCGGCGGTTCTTCTTGGCTCCCGGATGCCGCAGAAAGCGGCTCTGCCTTCGACGGTCTGGCGGCCTCGTCCACAATCTCCGCATTTTCGATCTTCGGCTCATTGCGGTTATCTGCTGTTTTCGCCTGCATCTCCTGCTGCTTCTGTGCGATGTCGAGCTGAATCTTCCGGGTCAGCGACTCTGCCTCGGCCTTGAGCCGCTTCAATTCCTCCTCTTTGGGCCATATCCCAGTCGCGTTTCAGACGTTCGAGCATCGCATCCCGTCGTCCGATCTCCGCCGTGTAACGATGCAGTTGGCTCTGCGCCTCATGTCGGGTACGCATGAAGATCGTCTGCTCGCTCTCCAGCGCCGCGATCCTGCCTTCGAGCTTGGCTTTTTGCAGCAGATCGGTATTTCCCGACACCACGGCCATCCACTCCGCGAAGTTCATCCCCGAATCCTCGCTGATGCCCCCCCCTCGTCCAACCGCCGCGCACCTAACCGGTTGCGCTTGAGCTGGTCGATGAACTGCTGCTTGTTGTGCAGCAGATTCAACTTATAGGCATCGAGCGTGCGCAGAACGGCATAGACATAGGCTTTGACTTTATTGCCGGCATACTCCTTGGCGACTATGTTGCCTTTCCGTGCGCCGCGGCCGTTTCGCTGTTCCAGATCCATCGGCCGCCACGGAATGTCGAGGTGGTGCATGGCAACGATCCGTTGCTGGGCATTGACTCCCGTTCCGAGTTTCTGCGTCGAGCCGAAGAGCACCCGGATTTTCCCTTCGTTCATGGCGTCGAACATCGCCTGCCGCACCTTGTCGCTCGCGGCCTCCTGTACGAAGCGGATCTCCTGCGCCGGAATACCGTGGTCTTCGACCAGTTTGCGTTTGATCTCCGAATAGACGTTCCAGATGCCGGGCTTATAGGTCGAGAGATCGCAAAAGACCATCTGCGTGCCTTTCTGATCTCCGTATTGCCGGTAGTATTCAGCGATGTTGGCGGCACTGCGGCTGGCCTTGTTGCCCGGCGAATCCGCATCGCGGGACTTATCAGCCGCATGTCGAGCGAGAGCTTGTTGGAGTACATCGTCACCAACAGCATCAGGGCTTTGATCTCCCCGTCGCTCAGGTCGGCGCGTCCGATATGTTCGGGATCTCCCGTCTTGGCGAAGAGCACCAGCTTGTCCAAAAATGCCTGCTGATCGTCGGTCATAGGTATCTGGCATAACTCCTCGTCCAGCTCGGGACGGTCGATTCCCACGTCTGCGGCCGTGCGGTAGTCGGTAATCTCGTTGTAGAACATGGCCAATTCCGGAACCTTGATGAAATAGCGGAAACGCTCTTTGGAGATCACTTCGTTGGTCACCGAAAACTCGAACTCCGATGTTTTCTGCGCGAATACCGCGGCCCACGCATCGAAGCAGGGAATGTCCTGCCGCTCCAGCTCTTTGGGACGCAGATACTTGAACAGCAGATATAGTTCCGTCAGGGAGTTGGCAATGGTCGTTCCCGAAAGGAATGTCGCGCCGAGATCACGCCCCGTGCGCTGCTGAATGGTGCGGATAGCGTACAGCAGGTTCGTGGCTTTTTTACTGCCGTCGGTATTTCCCAGCCCCGACACGCGGCTGTGGCGGGTGTTGAACATCAGATTCTTGAAGTTGTGCGACTCATCGACGAACAGATGGTCTATTCCCATCTGCTGAAAATCTACCGTATCGTCTTTTTGTGCGTCGATTGTCTCCTGCAACTCGTGAAGCTTGGCATCCAGATTCTCTTTGCGCTTCTCCAGACCGCGCAGAAACCAGCCGTCCACATGTCCGCCCTGCTTTTCGTAGGACGCCAGATTTTCATCTATGTCGTCCATCTCCTGCCGGAGAATCTGCCGCTGCACCTCGGCCGACTGGGGTATTTTGCCGAACTGTTCGTGCGTAAGGATGATGCAGTCCCAGTTGTTGTCCTTGATGTCGCTGAAGATCCGCAGGCGGTTCTCCGGCGTGAAGTCCTCCTTGCCGGGATAGAGCAGACAGGCATTGGGATAGGCCCGTCGAGGGGTTCGTCGACCTGACCGAAGAGCTGATTCCCAACCCGGTCAGCACCTTCTTCGGGAAAGTGCGGGGCATCTCCCTGATCGACGACGACATCGAGGACAGCGACTCGGTGATCGTGGACCGGATGCTCGAACCCCGGTGGGGCGATCTTGCCGTATGCGTCACCTCCGAAGGTTTCACCATGAAATACGTCGAGGTGCACGACGACGGGGAGATCTGGCTGATGCCCGGCAACAAGGACTATGCTCCGATTCGGATTACCGGCGAGAACGAACGGTTGATATGGGGCATCGTCACTCACTCCATCCGGCAGCTGCGGCGTTTGCAGGCCGCGGTGGACGAGGTCAACGGACCGCTGAACCTCGACAGCCGCCTCGTGGTGCTGGGTGCGGAATTGACCGGGCAGAATAACACCCGGCTGCATCGCGAGATGCTTTCGAAATGTCCCTCGACCAAGTGGAGCGACCGGATAGATATTGCCGTCTAACTTTGTAAAGAATTTTTGTTTATGTGTTTTTTCACCTCTCTGCCAGCAAATGCAGCGGCCGTAGCCAAAAGGTACAGTAAGCAGTTGGATATTATCGAAGCTGCACGGCAGGTACTCGCCGAGCAGGAACGGGACGCAAGGGTCCGTCAGGACACCGGACCCGGACGCAGGATGAGCCTTTATGACGTTCGGCTGGCCGAGGATATATACGTCATCCCCGCATACGCCGAGCCGCAATGTGTCATTGTTTCCGGGAGCGACAAACTCCAAGTGATGCAATGGGGGCTGATTCCAAGAACTGCGAAGCCCGGAGATGCTCAGCGTTATGACCGGGAGAATCTGTTCAAAAACGCACGGGCCGAGACGCTTTTCGAGAAATGGCCGTCGCGGCCCTGCTGACCGTATACCCCGAAAAAGAGATGACGGCATGGCCCGTGCGGCCGAAGTTCAACTACGGGGACCCTTACGACGAAGGCATTATAGAGCCGGTCGCGGAAATGCAGACGCTCGGACTCTGAACGCAAAGCTGCCTGACATCATACAAAAAGAGAGGAGACCGATAACGGCCTCCCCTCCGGCAATGAGTCGCGTCACTCTTCTAATACATGAACTCTGCCAGGGCTTCGACGAGCAGTCTGAAGAGCTGATTGGCCGTCAGCGGGTAGGACGTTTTCCTGAATATGCGGTCCATCTTCGTGCGGAGGAGCTCGAAGAACCGGTTGGCTTCGTGAACCGGCATTTTCTTGACCGTCATCACCATCAGCCACAGCGGAACTTCGATATAGGGCGGCTGGATAAAGAGTTCGAGCAGTTCGTCGGATTGGTGTCTGTAATCCAGAAAACTGTTCTCGCAGACTCCGTACAGCGGCAGAATGACCAGTTCGTAGGCGATGCGGTGCGTTCTTCGCATATCGCCCTCTTCATAAAACCATACGTCGATCTTTTTGGCGCCGACTATCCGGTACGGATTATAATTGTCCCTGCTCATTTCAGGAAAGGCCCTTTATTTCCGAGCAAATGCTGTTGACCATGTAATCACGTAATTCACTGCGGGTCGAGAGGCGGCAGAACCGGTATTGCTCAGGTAGATGCCGGCCTTTCGAAAAATGCTTCTGATCCGTCGAGCAAGATTCCAGTCGGACCGAGCCCCCGTCGTGTCTGTCGTAAAGACCCCATAAGGATTCCGCATCCGGACATCGGGGATCGTCGGTATGGAAAAGATATACCTCCCCGACTTTGAAATTACAGTATTTCACTCTCATTCGTTTAGTCTGTTTTATAGTTTGTGCGGCAAAGATGGATGAAACGTCGGGCCCTTGCAAGAATATGTGGAACCATTCCAATTTTTTATTATAACAGGTGCGTCTCGATGCGCGTTTAACGAAGAATTTACGGCGGTCGGTTTTGCCGGGTACTTACTGCGTAGTGCAGCGGATTTCGCGTTTTGGAAATCGATTTTCTCACAAAAACACCGGAAAAAATTTGGATGATAACGAAGAAATGACTATATTCGGGATAACAATAGAGCATTTATCTGTTGTAAACTGTTTATCGTTTCGTAAGTCCCCAACTTTTACCTCAATGACGGATAAACAGGCAAGATCGTAATGCGCGGTCTTGACTGGTTCGTCATAACCTTTGGGACGGTACGAAGCAACCGGTCGAGAACCGCGCATATTTTTTGACAATGCGAATCAAAAGATGTGCCACCATGAATCGACCCGAATGTGAAAGCGAAAGGCTGATTTACAGTTTAGAAACAAGCCCCAAATTACAACTTTTATTCGAAAATTCCGCTGTCGGTGAAACTTATTTGTTTCACCGGATTGCTTCGGATTGCCTGCGGATTCCCCGTTTTTCGATAAAGGCAACGGAACCGCTGTCCGTTCCGTATCGACCGCCTCCGATTCGTCTTCATTCTGATGGCACCGTCCGCTTTCGCCCGGCTGCCCGCAAAGCCGGCCTGCGAAGACTCGTGCGCACGGATCGCCGTTCCGGCATCGTCTGAATACGAACAAATTTTCCTAATCTCAAAATGATGGATTTTATGAACGGTTTTGAAAAGGATAACGAGAATTTCTATCGCCCTTATCGTGTGGTAAGCGTCAAAAAGATCGACCGCTGGTTTTTCGAGAAGCATGACCATCGCAGAACCCATGCGAAAATCTATGAAACGGTCATCCGGCCTAAGTTCGGGATTTGCGAAAACACGTTTCTCGACTACCGCCACGAATCCGACGAACTGCTGGAATTGTTCCGACAATCGGTCAACGTCGAATTTTCGATGTGGCTTCCGACCATGGAGGCCAAGTACATGAGCCCTGTCGAAGCCGACCGCTTCAGCCTGATGCTTTGGGATGCGTTCGACTCAGCTTTTAAATGTATACTCAAAGAGGAACCGGCCTGCCGGATAAATGCCGAAAAGTTATTGAAATACCTGATAATCTGTTTGGGCGAGAAATCACCCGTCGGGGTGAGGTGACGCGACTCGTTAATGAAGGGAGGGGGCTGTCCGAAATTTCGGACAGCCCCCGGTGTTTTCATGGATCAATCTAATTTATAGCAGTTTGGCATTCAAAATCTCCCGGCTCGTTATTTCGGTAGTCTGATGCCGGGCTCCGTTTTTCTCGGTGATTTCCTCTAAAAGTACCTTGTCATCGGAGATCGTGAACTTGGGCAGCGCGAATACCGTCCGCTGGCGCTGGTGCCCCCCCCCTTACGACGGTCGGATCATTGCATGAATCGACTTCGGAAAAACGTCCTGTCAGTCCCATCCGCTGGACCCGAAACGGGATCAGCCCGTGGAGCTGATCGCGATTCCGGAATAAGCGGGCAGTTATAGCACAAATTCGACCGTGTCCTCGTCGGCATCGCCGAGGCTGAACTCCTTGTCGGAGAAGAGTTCGGCGAGGCCCGTGATCTGTTTCAATCGCAGCAACTCGTCGCGGTCCATGCCGATATGACGCATGATCCACTGGTCGGACATCCGCGCCCGGGTCAGTTCTGCGACAATCTCGCTCATCAGCTCGACGTTGTGCGTGCCCCGCGCCCGGTTGTGGCGGATGGTCGAGGCCATGCGGTTCGAAAGATCCTTCTCGATCACGGCCACGGGCAGCAGCCCCCGTTCGCGTTCGTAGATGCGTTTCGAGGTCTTGAGCACCAGATAGCGGTGGTAGCCGTCCACCAGTTCGTAAAGGTCCTTCCCTGCGTCGTAGTAGCAGACACACGGCATCGTATAGCCGTCCTCCCAGATAGACAGTTCCAGCAGTTTCATTTCGGGCGGCGCCACGACGTTGGGGTTGTAGCTGTTCGCCACGACCTTCTCCACCGGTACGGCACGAACGTTATAGACAGGGCTCCGGTAGCTTTTTTCGGTCGGATGTTCGTAATAGCGATTCATATTTTTCCATGATTTTCCTGCGGCGCAGCGTTTCGCTCTTGTTGGGCGAAAAACCCATGTATTTGCAGGCGTGGTCGTTTTTCAGAATGCAGATGCAGATACGCTTGAACGTAGGCAGCAGACTGAATTCCGGCAGGTCCGTGTCGTCGAGATACTCCATGCGCACCGGACGCTTGTCGGTGCGGTAGGCGCTCCTGTCGCCGACTTCGATGCGGATGCCGGCCTTTTGCAGTCTGGCGATGGTCTCCTCGGAGAGGCATCCGCCCTTTTCACGCCAGAAGCGGATGCTTACGGAGAGTTTTTCGAGGTAATTGCGCCGCGTCGGCTCCGGAAGCGTCGAGAGCAGGAAGTGCATGTAGCTTTCCCACGTCATTCCTTTCGGCAGGCGCACCGACTGCCAGCCGACGGCCGCCGTCCTGCCGTACAACGCCGCGAAATTGGCCCCGTCGACCCTGCCGACCATGCGTCCCCACGTATCCGGATCGATGGCTTTGTAGAGATGCAGGCTGGCGATGGCCGGCGAGATGAACGGACTGGCCACGCGCTGACTGTCGAGCGGCACGCCGGCGCGGTAGAAAAGATCGTACAGCCGGTTGTAGGACCAGCCGAAACGACCGTTCGCCGTCCAGATGTCGGTCGTCAGCCAGTCGTAGAGCGGATAGGCGTTGCAAATACCTTTGCCGACCCACTGGCGTATCCACCGTTTGCCTGAAAAGCGATGGTGATTGCGGTCGCTGTAAATCGTGCGCCAGCGGTTGAAGCTCTCCTGCGTGCGGATGCCGATCAGACAGCACGTGCGCACCGCGCCGCTGCGCGCGTGAAGCCATTCGGCGAAGCGGTTCTGGAACTCGTAATCCCACATTTCGTCGGTGAAGAACGGGAAATCGCGCTGCGTAAGACATCCCCCGGGCATCTCCCGCACCCAGATGTCCCGCTTCGACTCCTCCCACGGCCGCCAGTACTGCCGGAACATCGAGGTGCAGGTCTGCACCTTGAACGGCACGCAGACCCGGTATACATCGAGGATATCGGTGTTCTCGGCCAGCGTGCGGTCCACATAGTCGAGCGTATCGCGGTACTGGATTTCGTAATCCATATGGAAGACCCCAATTCGGCGCCGCAGGCCGTGCCGCCGTATGTAGTCGATACAGAGGTTGAGCAGCACGCCGCTGTCCTTGCCGCCGGAGAAGGAGACGTAGATGTTGTCGAAAAGATCGAAGACCGTTTTCAGCCGCCGCTGTGTCCGCTCGTAGACGTTCATGGCTGCCGCTTTTTCCCGTACTGCATCGTCACGTATTGTGTCCACTCCTTCGTGGGAACAAATCCCTCGGTGCGGAACACCTCGGCGTGGCGGAGCAGCGTTACGGAGCGTATCGTATAGTCGCGGTGGTAGTATTGGATGATCTCGCGCAGGAAGCGCGACAGCAGCAGCGGATCGTCACCCGAAACGTAGTAGTTGTTGATCTTGGCCACGCCGCCGTCGGTGATCTCCACGGGCATGAACCCGAAGACGGTCTCGCCCTCCCACGCGACGAACCACGTGTGCGCACGCGAAGTCCAAAACGGGTAGTTGTTGTTCTGGCGCAATACGCTGCGCCGCATGACCAGCGGAGCGACGAGCGTGTAAAGGCGGGGTGAAGTGCCGTCCAGTTTCTCGATTGTCATATCCGAAAGGTTATAAAACGACCGAATGTTATATATCTGGGACCGAATGTATTGAAATACACATTCGATCCTTACAAATATAAGAAATATCGGTCGTTTTCCCAAATTTTCGGATCAGGGCGAAGGATGGTATTGCACTGGTTTTTCTTTTGCGCCAGCGTATTTTTTAGGCAGAAAAAATTATTTTTGCATACGAAACCGTTAACCTCGATTTATGAATTGTGCAAATCATCCTGCCGAAGCGGCAGTCGCCCAATGTACGGAATGCGGAAAAGGACTGTGTGTACAATGCGTACAAAACCGGCAAAAACCCGTATGCGCCGCATGCCGTGAAAAATTGAGAAGCCAGACTGTCGGCTCGATTGTTTTTCATCTGCTTGTTTATGTCGGGCTGTTCATCCTGGGATATAAATGGAATTTCATGGAAGGGAATGGATTTCCCGATGGAAGATTTGCCAGCGGTTATATGCTGATGGCCGTGGTCTCCGGCTGGCAGTTCTTGAACTCTGTCGTCGGCTGGCGATTGGTGCAGGGAGATTTGACGGCTTGGGCGATCTATTACGTGCTTAAATTACTCCTTTCCGTAATTGTCGGCTTTTTCACAGCCCCTTTCACGATCCTGTGGAACTTGATAAAACTGATACCTTTCATGATGCGACGATAACAATCTTCTAAAAACAAGGGAGAGCCTAAAACTCTGGGATGCGTTCGACAAGGCTTTTCAACATATATTCAAAGAGGAACCGGCTTGTCGGATAAATGCCGAAAAGTTATTGAAGTATCTGTTAATCTGCTTTGGCGAGAAATCACCCGTCATGGTGGGGTGACGCGACTCGTTTATAGTCGATCCATGCTTTATTGATCTGGTTCGAAGGGCAAGTCGGGCGTCTGGGCGGCCTGACACGACAGGGCTGTACGTTCCATCCCGAAGAGCTGGGAACCTTGTCCCGATACCGGGCCGAACGCTATATTCGCTGCGGGATACCTGCCAGCTGCTCTGCCGGCTCGAAATGCAGAACGAGATCGAATACAAGGGCCTGCGGCGCAAACTCAACGGATGTTACGAGAACTTCACGGCTCTGTTGGGCGATCTGAACAAGAAGGAGAATGCCGCCTTCATCCTGAACGATCCCGGCGGACGGGAGGTGCTGGGACTCGAACGCTTCGTCGAAGGCCGAAAACAGCTCTCCGACATCCTCCGACGCCCTGTATCGTTCGACCCTAACGAACTCAAACAGGTCGATACAGCGGCCGAAGCGCTGGCCGCCTCGCTCAACAAGTTCGGACGGGTGGAGTTTTCCTATATGGAGTCGCTCGCATCGCGTTCCCGGCAAGAGCTGATCGACGAACTGGGCGATCGCATTTTCTACAATCCGCTGGTCAAAGGGTATGAAATCTGCGAACGGCTCGCGGCAGGGAATGTCGTCGCCAAAGCCGAATGAATCGAAAATTACTCAAAGAGAACCCCGACGACGATGCCTGCCGCCGCTCGCTCGTGCTGCTTCGTGAGGCCGGACCCAAACGCATTGAGTTCGAGGAGCTGGATTTCAACCTCGGCGAGCGATGGATACCGACCGATATTTACGAAGGCTTCTGCGAGCATTTCTTTCAGGCTCCCGTATCGGTAAGCTATTCGGCGAAGATGGATGCCTTCGGCATCGAGAACCACGGGTACAGTCCCCTGATCTCCCAGAAATACGTCGTCAAAGGGGACTTCGAGGTCTACGACGGTATGGATCTGCTGCACCATGCCATGCTCAACACGCTGCCCAACATCAACAAGGACGGCGGCAAGGACGAACACGGCAAGACCATCCGGATTCCCGACTTCGAGGCCCGGCAGAAGGCCGACACGCTCATCACCGAAATCCGGCAGGCATTCGTCGAATGGCTGCATGCGCAGCCCGACGATTTCAAAGAGCGGCTGACCGATCTCTACAACCGCAAATTCAACTGCTATGTCCGTCCACGCTACGACGGCAGCCATCAGCAGTTTCCGGGGCTCGACCTGCGGGGGCTGGGCATCAACGACCTGTATCCCAGCCAGAAGGATGCAATCTGGATGATCAAGCAGAACGGCGGCGGCATCTGCGACCACGAGGTCGGTACGGGCAAGACGCTCATCATGTGCGTCGCAGCGTATGAGATGCACCGTCTGGGACTGGCCCGCAAGCCGATGATCATCGGTATCAAGGCCAACATCCACGAGATCGCCCGAACCTTCCGCACGGCTCGTCGCTCTCCGGAAAATACGAGGCTCGGATCGCCCGCCGCTCGAACAGCGCGGGTTGTTCCTTCTGCGGCAGGCGGTCGATAAGGCGTGTGCGCCGTCGCTTGAACCGCCGGATTTTGATGACGACCGTAACGACGCCCAGCACCCGCGCTTCGGTTTCGCGGTCAACAGGAAGCGTGTCGTCCGTCCCGCCGCCGAGAAGCCATAGCTCGCGCCCCCCCCCGTTTGCGGATATATTTCAGCACCCGTTCGCCGCAGACCTCGCAAAACGCCAGGTCCCCGGTGCGCGGTGCAAGTCGCGTGTCGAAAAGGATGCCGTCACCCTGCTCCAGCTCCTCCTCGACCAAGTAGTAATCTCGAACGCGGGCATAGTATGTCGCACCCGGACTCAGTATGAGGACTTCGTTCAGGTCGATGCGGTCGCCGATATAGTCCGCGGCCGGCGACGGGAATCCCGCCGGAATGCCCTCGCTGACGTAGGGCAGCGATTTGACAGTCGTCGTTATAAGACCATATATATCGAAATGAATATTCATCGTGCATAATTAGGCGCAGGGGCATACGGGGTGTCGGCACACAATGCAGTCGGGCATCGTGTCGTCGTTTCGACAAATAGTTAAGCGGGGCTTTGCCGGTTCCTGCCGGCTGTGTAGTGTGAAATTGCGTCGTTTCCTCGGTACTCCCTGCGGAGTTCGTTCGCAATACAAACGAAAATATCGTGCCTATGTTGTATTACAGGGTAAAAGCACCGGTGCTCGAAAATAAACTTGACAAAGGTGGGATGTAAAATAAAGAAAAAAGCCGAGCAATTTACTCGGCTTGTTGTACTATTTCAAAAGACGCAGAAATTCGGGCGATGCTTTGAACGCCGGAATATCGTGCGCCGGAATTTTGAGCGTCGTATTCTTTGTGATGTTACGTGCTGTCTTCTCCTTACGGTGCTTAATCAGGAACGTTCCGAATCCGCGCAGGAAAACGTTTTCCTTGCGAATCTGCGCGACGCGCACCTCTTTCATAAAACCCTCCACGACAGCTGATACGGTCGTGGCCTCGACACCTGTTTCCCGAGCGATTTGTTTAACGATTTCTTGTTTTGTCACGGATGCTTATTTTTTTAATGTTTTCTAATCTGCGAATCGGTTGCTAAGATCCATCCGTTCGTGAAGTATACGCACGACCTCAATCCCCTTATCGCCTACAATGCGATAAAAGACGATATGCTTATTGACCTTGAATCCGTAAATTCCAGCTCCAAGTTCCTTATATTCCCGACCGAACAACACAGGATTGCCTGCCAGCTTGCGGCAGGAGGCGATCAATAACCTGTAATAGGTATCCGCCTGCCGCTCCGACCACATATCCGCCGTATAGTTCCAAATGTCGGAAAGGTCTTCGACCGCTTTGCGGGTAAACCGTATTTCATCCATTCGTCCGCTTGGCTTTCAGGGTTTTCAGATGATCCTCCAGGTCGAATCCTTCGGCTACGCCGCTGTCGATTCCCTCGCGGATGGCAGTCTTCAACTCCGTCAGACGGCTCTCGTTCTCCTCCAAAAGCCGCAAGCCTGCCCGAATAACCTCGCTGGCATTATTATAACGCCCCTGTGCGATTTTTGCCTTGATGAAATCCTCGAAATAAACGCCGAGGGCTACCGATGTCGTTTTCATAATTGTTCAGTCTTTACGCAAAATTACCAATATTTAATAATAAAACAAAATCCCGGCCGGATTTATTGTGTCCGGCCGGGATCGACAATTCGTATTCAACTTTTCAGGTATGGGTCATCCAACCGTGAAACGGCTCGTCGATGAAACAGCACGAGCGGTCCGGCTGCCCGTGATAGACCAATCCGCCGACAACGCCCAAACGTCCGTCGGGATAGCGTTCCTTGAAAAGGAATGAATGCGGAGCAAAGTCTTTGTAAAGTTCGATCTCACACGGATGATGGGGATTTTGCTCCCGCCGTTCGAGCCGTTTCAGACACTCGTGGAGCGTCTTGTCGCCGATACTTTCGGCGTACTGCACTACCTTGCCGTAATGTTCCTGACACATGATTTTCATAATAGTCCGGATTTTCGTTAGTCTATATCGCAGCCAATGAAGGTTTGTTCGTTGATAAGCAGATAGTAATAACCGTTACCGCATCCGCGGTACTCTTTGGAGAATCCTGCGGCAAGGTCTCCAACCCGGTGGTAGCCATCATCCTTATCGCAGGGCTCCACCCATAGCGAACCGTCGTAGCCCCGAAAGTCAAACCGGCCCGAGTGGAACGGCGTGCGGCTACGGACTGCCTCGCAGAAACACCGGTAGGTCGTTTCGCCGCAGTATCTCCGCACGGCATCGAGCGTAATGATCTGCCCGTCGATGCAGGTGCCGGTCGTGATCCCGTTTTTATAGAGACTTTTTCTGTAATCGGCATTCTGGATATTGCGGATGAATGGGCTTGTGAATCCCGCTTTGGCCGCTTCCCGTTGGAATTTGCAGATCAGACGACGATTGATTTCCTCAGGGGCTTTGTCCGGAGCCGGTTTGAAAATCTTTTCAATGTTGTCCCAGTCGCCGAATCCGAAGCCATACCTTCGTCTGCCAATACCGATAATGCCGCAAATGTTTTGATCGCGGTTGTAAAACAGGCGTCGGCGTCGACCTTGATACTGGATGTACAGGGAGTTCGGGGTTTCTGGATTGCGTAAATATTGTTCTGCTTCGTGCATGGTAAATGGATATTATATTAATACATTGTATCGCGCAGCCTCGGATGCACAGGGACCTGAACACTGGCTCGCTCACAGAGGTCGATGATTCGGCAAGTCTGCGTGTCCACATCATCCAAATCGAGTGGCATACGGATGATGGGATCATTCTACGCTGTAACTTTGCTTGTAGGGCATGACTCTTTGTAGATTAACTCTTCGAGTGTCATGTCCTGCGGTTGCCTGATGTCGTCTTCCGGTCTGACGAAATAGCAGACCGTGGTATGCCGCCCGTGGTCCTTGACGAGTTTCACGGGCTGGGGCGTGTTGTAGATGCGCCGCTCGGAAACGGGAGCATCGAGCGCCTTCCATTCCGTCCGGCCAACTCCTGCAGATCGCTGTCCGTAATCGTCGCAACGTCATATCCATGTCTTTCGAGTGCTGCACGGTTCAGAAAGGCGATGTCGAACTCCGCATTCGGATCGTCCTTATTCGAAACGCCTCGCAGTTTCTCGTCGGTGAATCGGTAAATCTCGTTGGGGTACTCCTTCTCCGTCCGGTTCGCATCCCCGTGCTGCCGGGAGAACTCGTCGCCCCAGGCAATGAGCGTCGCGGCCGTATCGCGGAAATTGTCCGAGGGCCGGAACTTCCTGCGGCCGGCTTCATAGGCGATATCGACCAGCGCCTCGGCATAGTCGCGCAGGCACACATTGTCCGGAAATGCTGCGGGTTGCCTTTTCATAAAGGCGGTGATGGCCTCGGCATAGATCCGAAGCTGCAGACGGTCGCGTTCCGCGGCGGCTTCGTCGCAGTCCAGCCCCAACTCCGGAGATTCATGGTCATCGAGGAAGTTCTGCAACTCGCCCAGCCGGAAAACATCGCAGCGTGAATGGTACTGGTCGCCATCGGACTATGTTGGCTGATCCTCTTTCCGGAATATCCGAAACACAGATATTGATCCGGGATTGAACCCAATTAAAAGTGCCCGGCTTTCCGGGCACTTTTAATATTTTACAACTTACAATTCTCTGGTGTGGCAGGCAGGTCATTCCACGACTTGTCCGCCATAGTGCAATGTGCATATTTCACGATGTATCTGCCGGCATAGCAGCTCGATAACCCGTTCGGAAAGATCGTGCCGCACCGTGTGCATGAAGCGGCGGTTCTCGATGCGGCTGAACAGGCCTGTGCCGTCTTCAGCGACGGCATCTCCTCGCGCTGAATGTTCTCCGAGAGCGCGAGGTCGAAGATCGCCCGTTCGTTGGCGGGAGCGGCATCGACGATGGCCTCGATTTCGGTCTGGCCGAGCGGTTGCACGGCATGGTAGCGGCGTTCGCCGCAGACGATGATATAGCCGCCTTGTTCTGCGGCTCGCACCCGGATGGGCTGAATAAGGCCGTGCGTGGCAATGGAGGCGGCCAGTTCCGCGAGGGCATTTTCGTCGTAACTCCGCCGCGGATTGTTGGGGTTGGGGCGGATTTTGTCAATGGAGAGCAAAACGGTCGATTTCGTGCTCTGG
Source organism: Alistipes timonensis JC136 (assembly GCF_900107675.1). Taxonomy (GTDB): domain Bacteria; phylum Bacteroidota; class Bacteroidia; order Bacteroidales; family Rikenellaceae; genus Alistipes; species Alistipes timonensis. The sequence continues at coordinate 166,215 of NZ_FNRI01000005.1, read as the reverse complement.
GCGGCGGTTGCGGTCGTGGTGTTGGTTTCGTTCGTTTTCATGGTGTGATGATTTTAAGATTATTTTGAAAGGTATTTGATCAGTTGCTTGTGGCGGTCGTACGGTATTTTGAACAGCAGGTAGGTAATGCCTATGCCGTTACGCGATGCGTTGTGAAGGAGTTGCCGCAGATCGGGGTCTTCCCCGGCCATGACGCCGAACACCTCCGGCATGTACTTTTCCGGCAACTGCGTGCGCATCATGTAGTCGAAATCCGCCGTGCGCTGTACGATTTCTTCGTATGATTTCATAATAAAGTCGTTAAGAATGAGAGAATTGAATCGCCGGACATGGCATGCGCGTTGTCCCAATTCCGCCATTGTTGTCCGTCCTTGTTCTGTAACGAGAGGTTGAAAAGAGGGGCTTTCCCCTGCGACCACTTGCCGGAATAAATCCGGATGCTGAAAGTGTGTACATGGCCGCTGAAATCGAAAAAGGCGGTGTATTTTTCTTTGCCGTTGATCTCCAGCAGGAGCGCGGCGATAGCTGTTATCTGTTCGTTCATGCTCTCGGGTGTTGTGGGGCGGGCGGATGCCCGCCCCGGGTTGAATGTTATTTGAGATAGGCGGCCAATGCGCTGCGCACCTCTTGTTCTCGGCGTTTGGAGAAAATCCACCCGGCGCACCGGGTGCCGTCGTGCGTAAGGTAGGCGCGGAACAGCCTGTTCAGATCGCGGAGTGTGCCGCGCAGGGGTTTCGTATCGCCGAATACGGCGATCGACTTCGCGGAGTATTCCACGATCTCGACACGTGCGTCGGCCACGGTTTCGGGGGCGGCGGTCTGCGGTGCGGGTGCAGGGTTCTCGATGCATACGTTCTCGGGATTTCCGGCCACGACGGCGAAACGCTTGATAACGCCCTCTTTGTCGCGGCACGATTCCTTGCTGACCTGCCAGCCCGAATAACGGTGCGTGCCGAGGTAATAGCCGTGCCCCATGCTGTACTTTTCACGGTGTTCGTACTCGGCATTACGCTCGGCTAGGTGTGCCGTGCCCTCGAACCGTGCCGCGGCCTTGCGCATTTCGGGGAACAGATCGCGCGTGTGGGTCGAGAATCCGAGGATCACTGTGCGCACGATACGCGAGCCGAAATAGTCCGTATAGGGGTCGCATTCGCTTTCATGCTGTTCGCCGATGATGACGGCCACGGCATCGTCGGGAACGATCTGCCGCAGACGCTCCGCGCCGATGGTGCGTAACCGTTCCGCGTCTTCCGCCGCCGCACGTCGGACGGCTTCCTGCTCGGCTTTGAGGGCGTTGGCACGGGTGCGGAGCGCCGCAACCTCGGCGGCATCCATAAATTCGGGGTGCTCGTCGTCGTAATAGTGCCCGATACCGAATTTGTCCCGCAAGGGGCGGATCAGATCTGCGGAGTGCTCCTCTGCGGTTTCGGGGTCGATCAATCGGTAATTATAACCGGATTGTGTGTGTTCGATTCCGGCCACGACCATGCGGCAATACTTGCTGTAAGGGCCGTCGAAAATGACGATTTGATTCTCCCGCACGCTCTGTACGTTGGTGTCGTAACTCTTTCCTGCGAATAACAATGTGACTTTTCCCATAGTTGTAAGGTGTTGAATATTAGTAAAACAGCCGCAGGAGAAACCGCACGAAGACAACCACGGGGGAAAGAACGAGACGCACGATGTCCCGACACCGCCGCAAGAGCCATAACGAGAGGCAGAACCCTCAAAAACCGCCCGCGCCGAATAGATGCCCGCGAGAAATTTGAACGCCGAAAACGCGCCGAAAAGCACAGCTGCGAAACCTGCCGCAGACCTCCAAAACCCGCAGATGCGGTGCATAACGTGCTAAACGGGGAGTAGGTAGCCTCGGAAACAGCACAAAGACATACGTGGAATTTTCAACTTATTTGTATTTCCGGGCATTCCATTATATAAAACGGATAAAAATGAAGCGGAATTTTGGTATAATACTGGATGTTAAACAAATGTGAACGGCATGTTAAGGCCTGCATAAAACGTCTCTCTACACACATCAGTTTCAAGAGTATCTCCGTATTGCTTTGAAAACAGCAAAGAGATTTAATTATTACATGAAAAGATTGTGATATAATTTCTTTTAAGATATTTTTTATTTGCATTTATTTGTTTTTATGATCTTTTTATCCTTTATTTGCATTGGTTAACCAAAACTAATCCTAAAAACAAATCACGGCTGCCACTGATCGGTCGTCTGTTTTGGGATAAACTGATTTTCTAATTGACTAATAGGTATGGTATGAAGAAACCTCTTTTTGTTCTCTTTTGTTGTTTATCGGCGACTCTTGTCGTTTCGGATTCGTTCGCACAGCGTTTTGTCCGCCGGTCGCTGGACCGCGCCTGCGTCCAGGCGGCGCAACTGGATTCCGAACTTACGGATACGACGCTCTATCCGACGAGTCTGGACCGTGCGGGCGCTCTTGAGCTGAAAAGCATCCGCAGCTGGGTGAGCGGCTTTTTTCCGGGCACCCTGTGGCTCCTTTACGGCGAAACGCAGGACCCCTCGTGGCTTTGGCGCGCCCGTCGCCGCACGGCGGCCCTTGCCGGGCTTTCGTCTTACGAACGTACGCACGACCTGGGCTTCATGGTCGGCTGTCCGGTGGGGCTCGGGTCGAGGCTTACCGGCGACAAGGCTTATGAGCGGTTGTTGGTGGAAACGTCGGAGACGCTGTTGAAGCGTTTCGATCCCAAAGTGGGGCTGATCCGTTCGTGGGACAACAAAAACCGCCTGCCGGACCCTTATTTGGTGATCATCGACAACATGATGAATCTGGAAATGCTTTTCGAGGCGAGCCGGTTGACGGGCGATCCGCGGTTCCGCGATGTCGCCGTCGCCCATGCCAACACGACGCTTCGCAACCATTTCCGCAAGGACGGGAGCGCCTATCACATCGTCGTTTATGACTCCGCCACGGGCCGTGTGCGCGAGCACCGCGGCGGTCAGGGCTATTCTTCGTCCTCGGCATGGGCCCGCGGACAGAGCTGGGGCCTCTACGGCTTTACGATGTGCTACCGCGAGACGGGCGACGCCCACTATCTGGACCGTGCGGTGAAGAGCGCGGAGTATATTCTCAACCACCCGAATCTTCCCAAAGACGGGGTTCCGTACTGGGATTTCGACCGTCCGGGCGAAGAGCGCGACGCCTCGGCAGGCGCCATCATCGCCTCGGGGCTGCTCGAACTCGCGGAGTACGTTCCTCACGAACAGTCGCGGCGTTATGTGAAAGCGGCCCGGCGTATTTTGAAGAGTCTTGCTTCGGACCGCTATCTGAACGCTGCGGGCTCTGCACACGGGTTCCTGCTCTCGCACAGCGTCGGCCACAAGCCCAAGGGAAGCCAGGTGGACGTGCCGATCATCTATGCGGACTACTATTTCGTCGAAGCGCTGCTTCGCTACCGTGAACTTAAATAGTGTAACTATCAAAAAAATGACATGCTTATGGGTAAATTCGATGAATGACACACCTCGGTTACGTCCCGTTCGGGGACTTGGGTATGTGCGACAGCATACCGGCACACAAATTCTAACCTATGAAAACCAAGAAAATGAAAGTATCGCATCGTGAGCGACGCATGAGGACCGGAGGCCGATTCCTCTGGGCGGCGGCGCTGCTCGCGGGTCTGGTCGCAGACCCGTTCGGGGCGCAGAGCGCGTCGCAGGCGCAAACACCCCCCCCCAACAAAAAACGAGCCATAAACGGACGGTATCGGGCCATGTAACCGACCGTGACGGACGCCCGGTTCCGGGCGCTGCCGTTTTCGTGAAGAACCGTCCCGATCTGGGAGGCGTTCTCTCCGACACCAAGGGACATTTCCAACTCTCGGTCCCTGACAATTCCATTCTTATCATTTCTTTTCTGGGCTACAACACGGAGGAGATTACCGTAAGCAGCCATTCCGGGCCTCTGAGTGTAACACTCACCGATTCCGCGACGAAGATCGACGACGTCGTGGTTGTGGGCTACGGCGTTCAGCGCAAGGAGAGCGTGGTGGGCGCCATCTCGCAGGTCGATAACAAGTCGCTGGTCAATTCGGGTACGACGAATATCACCAACGCTCTGACGGGTAAACTTTCGGGCGTGACGAGCATCCAGTCGAGCGGCCAGCCGGGCGAGAACAATGCCACGCTGCTGATCCGCGGCGTTTCGAGCTGGAACGGTTCGGCGCCTTTGGTCCTCGTGGACGGCGTGGAGCGTGATTTCGCCGATCTGGACCCGAACGAGGTCGAGACGATCTCGGTGCTGAAGGACGCTTCGGCGACGGCCGTCTTCGGTGCCAAGGGCGCCAACGGCGTGATCATCGTGACGACCAAGGTGGGCGAGACGGGCCGTCCGAAGATGAATCTTTCGGTGGAGTACGGACTCGACATTCCGACCGACATTCCTGAGCACATCAGTTCGTACACGACCGGGCTGATGTACAATTCGGCTATGATGAACATGGGTCAGTTCGGCAATCTCTACTCGCAGCGCGAGCTGGAGGAGTACCGCAGCCCCTCGTCGCGGATTAATTCGCTGCGCTATCCCGACACGAACTGGTTCGACCTGCTGATGAAGAAATGCGCCTCGACGGTCAACGCCAACTTCAATGTTTCGGGCGGATCGAAACGGGTCAAGTATTTCCTTTCGCTGGGATACACCCACGAGGGTTCGATCATCAAGAAGCAAAGCGACTATAAAAACACCACGTTCCAATACGACCGGATCAACTACCGTTCGAACCTCGATTTCAAGCTGACGAAATCCACGTCGCTGTCGGTCAAGGTGGGCGGGACGCTCGGTGTCAAGCAGATGCCCGACGGCAATGCGGCTGGCGGAAGCGTCTCGTCGCTGATCAATATGTTCTATTCGGCTTCACCGATGCAGTATCCGGCCTATTTCCCGGCCTGGGCGCTGGAGGAGATTCCCGACACGGACTATCCCGACGCCTCGGGAAAGCGGCTGGTCAACTCCAACGACTACGGAACCTATTTCAAGAATCCCTACACGGAGCTGAATTATCCCAACTTCACGCAGACGACGCGCAACAAGCTCTTTACGGACGTTATTTTGAAACAGGACCTCGGATTCATCACCGAAGGACTGTCCGTCCAGGCCAAGGCATCGCTCAGCTCTTATTTTTCGCGTGTGTCGCAGAAGACCGAGGACGAGAAGATTCCGACCTACCGCATCGACTGGGATTACTACGATTCGGGCATCGAGAATCCGTGGATCGACACGAGTGCGTCGCTCGAGGTTTCGACGATCAAGCCCTACAAGGTCATGCAGGGCGGACTGCAGAACACCTACTACACGACTTTCTACTGGGAGGGTTCGGTCAATTACAGCCGCCGGTTCGGCCGCCACAACGTTTCGGCGCTCGTGCTGTTCAACCAGCGCGAGAACTTGCAGCAGACCGACTGGGCCTACCGCACGCAGGGACTCGTCGGGCGCGTCACCTACGATTTCGGCCACAAGTATCTGCTGGAGGCCAACATCGGTTACACCGGTTCCGAGCAGTTCTCGCCCAAGAACCGCTATGGATTTTTCCCGTCGGTGGCCGTGGGCTATGTCCTTTCTCAAGAGCGTTTCTGGAAAGAGGCCCTGCCGTGGTGGAACAAATTCAAGCTGCGCTACTCCGACGGCCTTGTCGGCAGCGACCAGGCGTCGGGACAGCGCTGGCTCTATTACGGCATCTATGAGAACCAGACCACGAGCCAGAACAAATTGCCCCTGATTCTCGAATCCGCGGCGGCGAACGAGACCGCCAAGTGGGAGACGGCGCGCAAACGCGACCTGGGCATCGAGATGGGATGGCTCGACATGATTACGCTGGGGGTCGACCTCTTCGACGAACGGCGCAAAGACATGCTCGTATCGACCTCCATGCAGACCCCGCTGCTGGTCGGGGGAACGTTCAAGCCCGTCAACAAGGGAGAACTCAAGAAGCACGGTCTGGAGATCGAGCTTGGATTCCGGCGCACGACCCGTTACGGGCTGACCTATAACGTCAACGGCATGGTGAGCCTCAACGAGAACCGGATCGTCTACTATGCCGACCAGCCGTATCTGCCCGACTATCAGAAGATGGCCGGCAAGCCGTGGGGATCGCAGACCAGCGGCACCGAGCTGGTTGACGGCGGGTACTACACTTCGGTAGACGACATCCACAACTATCCCTCCTACAACAGTTCGTGGAACGGGAACGTCTTTCCCGGAAGTTACAAGTTCCTCGACTATAATGCCGACGGAAAGATCGACAGCAACGATCTGCACCCGATCGACGGCACGAAGTATTCGCCCGTGATCTATTCGTTCGGCGGCGGCCTGAACTACAAGGGATTCGCGTTTAACGTGTTGTTCTACGGCAATTCGGGCAAGTACGTCGATTTCCAGCGCGGTTTCGAGTATGAGTTCAACGGCGGGGACATCCGGGTGCACAAGGCACAGATGGATTACTGGCGCCCGGACAACCGCGGGGCGGCGCACGCGGCACTGACCACCTCGAAAGCCGCCTACCAGTGGGGCAAGGAGGGCATCAGCGCCAACGGCGACGCCGACATCGCCCTCGAAGGACATACGTGGCGCAAGGCCGATTTCCTGACCGTCAAGGAGGTATATGCCGCCTATACGTTCGGCGGGAAGAAGCTCAAAAACAGTGTCGGCATCGACCGCCTGTCGGTATACATGACGGCCAACAATCTGTGGACCTTCACCGGACTGATCGAAGGCAATCCGATGGCCACACGCTTTTCGTCGGGATTTTACCCCATCATGACGACCATAAAACTGGGTGTCAAAGTAGGATTCTAATACCGGAAAACATGAAAAAATTGATCATATCCCTTTTCGTAGTGCTCGGCCTGTGCGGCAGCTCGTGCAGCTACCTCGACATGTCGCCCGATCTGGGAATTCAGGAAGAGGACATCTTCACCTCCTATAATAATACGTGGCAGTATTTCCAGACGGTCTACTACCGCGAGTTCAGCGGCCACGCCGCCGGAAGCACGGTGCGTTACCGGAATATCTTCATGGCGGCGCCGATGATTATGGACATGAATGAAAACCGCTATTCGTTCTATGTCTTCACCGATGCGGCGGATACGGGCCGCAAAGGCGGTCTGAGCGTTAAGAAGGGGTCGTTCAACACGACTTTCCAGCAGTTCTTCTGCAACGACGCGCCCAAAGGCCGTCCGCTGTTCCAGGTGATGTTCGAGATCATCCGCATCTGCAACAAGACTATCGCCAACGTCGACCGCATGGCCGACGCCACGCCGGAGCAGCACGACGACCTGCTCGGACAGGCTCATTTCATACGCGGATTCGCCTATTTCACGCTCTGCTGCTATTTCGGTGGCATGCCCTACATGACCGAGACGCTCGGGGCGGACGACGAGTGGGACCTCCCGCGGCTTTCGGCCTATGAGACTTTCGTCCGGTGCGCCGAGGATTTCGGCACGGCTTACGAATACATGAAGGCTGCGGGCACGCTGCGCCGCGACGGTCTGCCGGGAACCGAAGGAAACCTCACCAGCGAAGGAGCCCGCTATCCCAACGGCGTGACGGCCAAGGCGATGCAGGGCCGCGCGTTGCTCTTCGCCGCCAGCAAACTCAACAACCGCTACGGCGAGAGCGACTGGCGTGCCGCCGCCGAGGTCTGCGCCGAAGCCATCACGCTGGCCGGAGAGTGGGGCTATTCGATGGTGCCGATCAAGAACTGGTCGAATAACTTCACCGTAGGTCCCCGCACCAACGAGCAGCTCTGGGCGATGGCCCATCTGGGCAAGAGCAACGGCAAGAACGGCCGCACCTCCTGCCTGCTGGCCCAGCCGCAGAACAACCACAGCAAGGGAGCCGGAACCTGTCCCACGCAGAATTACGTCGACAAGTTCGAGACCAAATGGGGCGATCCGCTCGAAACCGAGGACGACCGCCGGGCCGCCGTCGCCGCCGGGCATTACGACGACCAGAATCCCTATGCGAACCGCGATCCCCGGTTCGATCTGACGGTCGTGCACGACGGCATGAAGGTGGAGGGCAGCGCCGGTTCCGACGTAATCAACATCTACCGCAAGCAGGACGGCACCTATCCGACCTCGAAGGTTTCGAAGAACAACCGTTCGTTCGGCTGGCCGCGCTATACCTCGACGACGGCCGGACATTCCAACACGGGTTATTACCTGCGCAAGTACTGGGACGGGAAATACAACACCTCCTATCTGCAGATCGACCCGATCATCCGCGTGGCCGAGCTCTACCTGAACTATGCCGAGGCGGTCAACGAGTACGCCGGACCGCAGGGCACGGCCGGAGGGCTCGCCCTGACGGCGCTCGATGCGGTGAACAAGGTGCGCGAACGGGCCGGAATGCCGAACGTGCAGGAGCGTTTCACCGCCGACCGGGATACGTTCCGCCCGCGCATCTACAACGAACGCAACGTCGAACTGGCCTACGAGGGACATCACTATTTCCGCGATTCGCGCCGTTGGAGGACCTGCGAGCAATCCATGACGCAGAAGTTGTACGGCATGGACATCGAACTGGTCGGCGGTAAGAAAAAGTACACCCGTTTCGAACTGGAGGACGCCCGTCAGCCGACCTGGAAGCCCTGTATGTACTACTTCCCGCTGCCTGCCGACGAAGCGTCCAAGATGAAGAATTTCGTGAACAACGACTACTGGGACTAACCTAAACAGAACTTACTATGAAAAAATACAGAATCAGGATGCTGACCGCTGTTCTGGCAGGCTGTATGGCGGCCGCGGTTCCCGGGAGCACGGCTGCGCAGACCTCCGGCGCCGCAACGGACAGCATCGTCTACCTTCCCATGAACCGCCGAGTTGCGGTCGATGAACGCACGGGCAGCACCCGTTCGATCGGGCGCGGCGCAGTCGGGAAATACCCCAGCGCCGACATCCGCAACCAGCTGACGGGACTCATTCCCGGACTGGAGGTGGTGGAAAAGAGCGGCACAACGGGCATTTCCGTCGCCTCGGACCAGGCGTCCGTGCTGCTCAACGCCCGCGGCAAGGCCATTCAGTATATCGTCGACGACGTTCCGGTCTACATCACCCAGTTGCAGCTCGATCCCGAACAAATCGAATCCGTGACGCTGCTGACCGACATCGCCGACAAGGCCCAGTTCGGACCGACGGCCGCCGACGGTGTGCTCTACATCCGCACCCGGCGGGGCCGGATCGGCGGCACGGACGTGAGGCTGAGCTTCGAACGCGGCGTGAGCGTCGTCGACCGCTTTCCCGAGTGGGTCGGGGGCGTCGACTATGCCAAGATGAACAACTATGCGCGTTATTCGGAGGGCCTCGCTCCGCTCTACGGCACGCTGGCGCTCGACGGCTACCGCAAAGGGAATCCCGACGACATGCAGTATCCCAACGTGGATTTCCGTTCGCTGATGCTCAAGGACACCAAGCCCTATACCCGGGCGGGCGTGCTGATCGACGGCGGGACGAAGGCCGTGCGCTACAACGCCCATATCGGATATACGGGCGAGGGCGACATCTACCGGATCGGCCCCACGTCCGACTTCAACCGGCTGAACGTGCATACGCGCGTCGATGCCACGATCACGCGGCGTCTGAGGGCCGACGTGAGCTTCTTCGGAGGCATGACCTTCCGCCGTTCGCCCATGTACGGACGCGGCACGACGAACACCGACGAACTGACGGCCGTGTTAAGCGACTTGCAGACGATCCCCTCCATTGCATTCCCGCTGCACGTCGAACCCCCGACGGCGGGGAGCGGCGACGATGAGGCGATCGGACGCGGGCGGACGATTTACGGCGTGAGCAGCCGCTATCCGAACAACCCCGTCGCGGCGCTTTCGGAGAACGGCTCCTACACGACCAAAGGCCGTACGGGAATGGTCAACGCCACGCTCGACTACGACTGCTCGTCGTTCGCCAAGGGACTCCGGTCGACGACGTTCGTCAATCTCAACGTCTATTCGATGACGCGCATCGGCAAGAATCCCGATTACGTCGCCTACGTCTACGATCCGTCGGACCATACGCTCGGCGCTATGTCGCCGACCCACCGCGGCGAGGAGGTTTCCGACAAGTCGCTCAAGGACAAGTATACCTATCAGAGCCTCAATCTCTACGAACGGTTGAGTTACGACTTCGCCCGCAACGGACACAAGCTGGGAGTCACGGCAACCTATTACATTTCGTCGGTGGCGCGCACCGGACAGTCGAGCTATGACCGTCAGCAGAATATGATCGGGACGGTCTCCTATTCCTACGGCGGCCGCTATTTGGTCGAAGGCGTTATCAACTACGCCGGGTCGTCGCGGCTGCGCGCCGGGAAGCGCTACGGAACATTCCCCTCGGCCGGTGTGGCTTGGGTCCTGTCGAAGGAGTCTTTCCTGGCCGATGCCGGCTGGCTCGACCTGCTGAAGCTGCGCGCCCAAGGCGGCGTGCTGGGATACGAGAACTTCGGCGCGCAGTACCTCTACGAAGACGACTATCAGGTGGGCAGCAACATGACGTTCGGACCTTCGACGTCGCAGGGCGGATGGTTGGGCAAAAGCTCCACCGTGACCTATCCCCGCACCAACCTGACGCGGTTGGGAAATCCCGATCTGGGTTGGGAAAAGCGTAAGGAGGCGAGCGCCGGAGTGGATCTGCGAGCGCTGGGCGACCGGCTGGACTTCTCTGCGACGTGGTTCTATTCGAAATCCGACGGCATCATCACGCAGATGAGTTCGATTCTGCCCCTCTACATGGGACAGCGCAACATCTCGACCTATCAGAATCACAACGCTTCGCGGCGTCACGGCATCGAGGCGTCCGTTTCGTGGGGCGACCGTGCGGGCGACTTCGGTTATCGGATCGGCGCCAACTTCACCTGGTCGAAGTCCAAATGCCTGCGTTACAACGAGGTCTTCACCTACGACTATCAGGCCGTGGCCGGAACGGCGCTCGATGCCTATCGCGGCTACGTCTATCTGGGCAAATTCACCTCCGAGGAGGAGATCGCTGAGTCGCCCGTGCAGGTTTTCGATGAGAAAACGAGCGTGGGCGACCTGAAATATGCCGATCTGAACGGCGACGGGCGCGTCGATTCCAACGATCAGCGCGTCATCGGCCACACCGACCCGCGGTTCGTCTATGGGCTCAATCTGCACTTCGACTACAAGTGGTTCGACCTGACGGTCGTGGGCACGGGACGTGCGGGTTATCAGATTCCTTTCACCAATGCCTATTTCTGGAACGGTTGGGGTGACGACAACTACTCGAAATTCGTCAAGGAGCATTTCAACGGCGATTATCCCCGAATCACCTACAACAAGGTCAACAACAATTTCCAGAAGTCGGCCTACTGGCTGCGCGACGGCGGGTTCTTCAAGATTCAGAATGTCGAACTGGGATTCGATGCGCCGCTGCGTGCGGGAAACAAGTGCGGAATCAAGAAACTGCGTCTGTTCGTGCGGGCCGCGAATCTGCTGACGATCTCCCGGATCAAGGACGTCGATCCGGAATCGGTCGATTCGGGTGTTTCTGCGTACCCTCTGTTCCGTACCTTCACCGGGGGTATCAACCTTACCTTTTAACCGATGACAATCATGAAGAATCTTTTATCAACGCTTGCAGCCGCCGCGGCGCTCCTTCTCGCGGGATGTTCCGACCTCCTCGACCCGATGCCCAACGGCGGATATAACGAGGATAATCTGAAGAATTATCCGTCGATGATCCGGGGCTTCATTATCAAGGCTTACTCGCTGCTGCCCAACTCCTACAACGGAACCGAATACGCCTACCTGGAGTGCGCCACGGACAACGCCGTCGCACGCGACCAGTCGCACGCCATGCGCCGTTTGGCAACCGGCTCGCTGTCGCCGGGCGACGATCCCTTCGCCTCGTGGTGGAGCCGCGACTACGAGGGCATCTACTACGTCAACCGCTTCCTTGAGAACGATCTGGGGCTGAATACCCGTTTTTATGTCAATCCCGAGACCGACGAGGCGGCGCGCAAACTCTATCAGGGCGAGGCCTATGCCCTGAGGGCCTGGTTTCAGTACGACCTGCTTCGGAAGTTCGGCGGCCGCAGCGCCGACGGCGAGCTGCTCGGATTTCCGATCGTTACCTCGCCCTACGTAGGCGGCGATCTGGTGCGCGACAGCTACGACCGCTGTGTCGCGCAGATTCTCTCCGACTGCGACAAGGCGCTGGAATATCTGCCGCAGGCCCACCGCGACGTCTTCTTCGAGGATCAGACCGTGAGCGGCTCGATGAACTGGCACCGTTTCGACGGCATCTCGATGGTCGCCCTCAAGGCCATGACCTGCCTGATGTGGGCCAGTCCGGCGTTCAATCCCCAAAACGACCTGTCGCGCTGGGAGAAGGCTGCGGAATATGCTGCTGAGGTAATGAAATACAAGCTCGAAGTGGACGGCGCGCAACTCGGAGCGTTCGATCCCAAGGCGCGTTTCTCCTGGAGCGATCCCGACAGCCCGGAGATCATCTGCTCCTCGTCGCCCTCGTCCAACGCCAATATGGAGACGCTGTTCTATCCCAACGGCTTCAACGGCACGGGCGCCGTCGGCGTTACACAGGAGTTGGTCGATGCGTTCCCGATGGCCAACGGCTATCCGATCGGCGACCCGGCGGGCGGCTATGACGAGAACGATCCCTATGCGGGGCGCGATCCGCGATTCTACGCTACGGTCTTCTACCACAATTCGCAGATCGTCAAGTCTAACGGAAAGGTCCAGTATACATTCGACATGTCGGCCGGAGGCCGGGACGCGGCCAACGGCCCGAACAATTCGCCGACGAATTACTACGCCCGCAAGTTCCTCTATTCGGAGTGGAACAAATCGGACCTCACCGTACAGACCGCGCCGCGTTCGGTTGCATTCATGCGCTGGACGCATATGTGCCTGGCGTTCGCCGAAGCGGCCAACCGGGTTGCGGGACCGCTCGACGCCACGCGTTTCGGCTATTCGGCCCGTCAGGCCGTCGGTTACCTGCGCAGCCGCACGACCGGCGATGGGGAACCGGGACTGGGCGCCGCCGCCGATCCCTACCTCGACGCCTGTGCGGCTCAGGGAAAGGAGGCATTCGAGACGCTCGTGCGCAACGAGCGCCGGATCGAACTCTGCTTCGAAGGCGAACGCTTCTTCGATCTGCGCCGCTGGGCCGAGGATGTTTCGGCGCTCAACGGAACGGTGAGCAAGGCGGTCGTCGGCGATAGCCGATACGGCCGCGAGCCGGTCGAAAGCCGCGTGTTCGCCTCGCGCTGGCTTCCCATTCCGGCCACGGAGATGCGCCGCTCGCCGAATCTGGTTCAGAACGAGGGCTGGACGGCATGGAATTAATGATCACAGGAAATTTGAATGTTATGAAAAAGATAAAGTTCATCGTCGCTGCGGCTGCGCTCGCATGCACGGGTTGCTACGACGATTATGTAAAGGATTTCGAACACACGGGCATCTATATGCCGTATCAGTACGATCTGCGGACCTTCGTCGTCGGCGAGGGGATGCGTTTCGATGTCGGGGTCGTGCTGGGCGGCACGTCCGCCAACGGGCGCGACCGCAGCGTGCGTTATGCTGTCGAACCTGCTCTCGTAACCGGAAATCTCGCTTCGCTGCTCGGCTCGGACGACGAGGAGCTGGAACCGTTCACGGCTTTCGGGGTGATGAGCGGTGCTTCGGCCTCCGGTTCGGTGAGCCAGAGCTACGTCACCGACGCCGTGAAGGCGAGCGGAATCTCCGACCTGACGCCGCTGCCTGCGGAGTATTTCTCACTGAGCGATCCCGAACGGATGGTCGTGCGTTCCGGACGCCATACGGCGACGGTCACCGTGAAGGCTGACGAGCGGTTTCTCGCCGACCCGCACGCCTCGCCGCTGCCCTATTATGCCCTTGCGTTCCGCATCGCGGAGGCCGATGCCGACGTCGTGCCCCTGGAGAAGAGTTTCGCCGTGATCGCCGTGCGTTACGAGAACATGCTGTTCGGCAACTACTGGCATGGCGGCGTAACGACGGTGAAGAACGACGCGACGGGTGAGGTCGTCGAAAAGAACGAGTATCCGTTGGAGATTCCTCACGACGACAGCCGCGTCTACACGCTGACCACCGTGGCGCCGGATGCGCTGACCACTTCGCGGTTGGGCGACTGGGAAGGTTCGCTGCGGCTGACGCTCCGCGACGACGGCGGGCTCGACGTTGCCTCGGCCGACGGACGGTATGTGATCGAACCTTTCGGCGACGGATGTTATTTCAACCGTGCGAAGCGGTTGCAGGACCGCCGGCTGTTTCTGAACTACAAGTTCGCCAACGGCGACGGCACGACGACCTACATCGAGGACGTTCTGGTTTTCCGCAACCGCGTGCGCGACGGCGTGAACGAATGGCAGGACGAGAATCCGGAAAACTACAAGTAATATCAAACATAGAAAATCGCTGTTATGAAAAGACTGATATGGATATTGATTTTCCTGCTCCCTGCCGTTTCCGGATGGACGGGGTGCTCCGACGCTGGGGAGCCGGAATTCCCCGATTTGGAAGGTCTGGACCCCGGACAGGACCGTCTGCCCGAACAGGAGTTCCGGGTGATGACTTTCAACGTCAGGGTCAACTCGACGGACAACGACGGTTCGTTCAAGGACTGGAACGTGCGGAAAAAAGCCGTAGCCGCCGTGTTTAAGGACAAGCGTCCGACGCTGTGCGGAGTGCAGGAAGCCTATCTGCGCGGACAGTGGGATTATCTGAAGGAGACGCTGGCCGACGAGGGGTACGAGTGCGTTGGCAAGCCGATCACCGACTGGAGCGAACCTCCCGTGAAGAACGGCCAGGTCGTCGGCATCTTCTACCGCCCGTCGGAGGTGTCGCTCGTCCGCTGGGGCGTGTTCTCGCTCTCCGAGACGCCCGACGAACCGCTCGAAACGCCTGCGCTGGGAGCCAGCTATGTCCGGGGCGCCACGTGGGCCGAATTCGAACTCAACGAGAACAAACGACACGTCTTCATGCTCAACACCCACCTGGATACCAAGAGCGATGCGGTACGCAAGAAAGAATTGGAGATCATCCTCGCACGGATCGCCTTTTACAACAAGGAGAATCTCCCGACGTTTATGACCGCGGACTTCAACGCGAACGCGCAAAACTCGATTTTCTACGACACGTCCGTGCGCGATTCCTACCTCCTGGCCCGTGAGCAGGCACCCGTCGGCGATCTCAATACAGCGACGAACAACCACTACGGAACGACGAGCGCTTCGTATATCGACCACATCTGGTTCTCGAATTTCTCGCTCAAGATCGACGCCTATTACGTGGTGACGCAGCAGTATTTCGACGATGTTCCCTACGTCTCGGACCACTGGCCGAGCTATGCGGTGTTCCGTTACTGATTTTCGGCGGTATGGTACTCAAGATTTTGATTTTTCCGCTTCTGGCCCTTTTTCTGTCTTCCGGCTGCTCGTCCGACGACGGGCGGCCGGCGGACGACGGGCCGCAGGGCGGTTCCGGCGGCGGCAGTCCGCAGCCGGAGTATGCGGACGTGAGCGTCGTGTCGTTCAATATCCGCGTGGACAACAGCGCGCAGGACGGAGCGAACCGGTGGAGCGAACGCCGTGCGGCGGCCGTCAACATGCTGCAACGTGAAAAACCGATCGTGATGGGGCTTCAGGAGGCGCAGGCGCATCAGATCACCTGGCTGGCGCGCAGCTGCACCGACTATGCGTGGTATGGTCTGGGGCGCGATACGGGAACGCCGCCGCCCGAGACCGATGCTTACGCGCGTGAAGAGACGATGGCGATATTCTGGCGCGAATCCGAAGCCGAACTGCTCGACAAGGGGACGTTCTGGCTGTCGGAGACTCCCGGCGAGGTGTCGAAACTGCCTTCGGCGGACTATCGCCGCACCTGCACCTGGGGGCTGTTCCGGCTCCGCGCGACGGGGACGAGGTTTTACTTTTTCAACACGCATCTGGCTACTGAAACTATTCCGCGCGGCGAACAGATCGGCATCCTGATCGCCAACATGAAACGCATCAACGACAAACGCCAGCCGGCGTTCCTTACGGGCGATTTCAATGCCGAAACCGACGAGGCCGCGTTTGCGCCGCTGCTGGCCTATCTGTCCGACGCTCGGGCCGCAGCGACGCTCTCTGACAATCGTGCGACATGGAACGATTACGGGCAGGCCACAGGGTCGAAGAAATACGACCACGTGTTCTTTCTTTCGGGACGTTGCGTCGCGCGCCAGTTCCGGGTACTGACGGATGATTACGGAGCACCTTATATTTCCGACCATTATCCTGTAAAAGCACTCTTCGGATTACAAAAATAAGTTGATCATGAAAAGTAAGATTGTATTGTCGGTCCTGTTACTTTGGACGGCGGTTGCTGTCCGGGGGCAGCATTTCGATTACGACGCCATCGCGCCGCATCCGCGGCTGTTGTTGCCGTCGGTGGACGAAGCGGCGGTCAAAGCCGCCGCGGAGCAAGTGCCGGCTCTGGCCTGGATTCAGTCCCGGTTGTTCGCATTTTGCGACGCGACGCTTTCCGAACCTCCCGTCGAACGGATCAAGACGGGGCGCAGGCTGCTGGATGTGTCGAGACTGGCGCTCAAGCGCATTTACTACCTCGCCTATGCTTACCGCATGAGCGGCGATGAACGCTACTATGCGGGGGCCGTGCGGGAGATGGAGGCGGTGTGCACTTTCGAGGACTGGAATCCCATCCATTTTCTCGACGTGGGCGAGATGGTGCTTGGGCTGGCGATCGGCTACGACTGGCTCTACGACCGGCTTCCGGGCGAAATGCGTGCCCGCATATGCCGGGCCATCGTGGAGAAGGGATTCGCTCCGACGGCCATTCCTAAATACGGCGACAAGTGTTACAAGCGGACGAACAACTGGAACCAGGTCTGCAATGCCGGACTGGTGTACGGGGCGCTGGCGATCTACGAAGAGTTTCCCGAGCAGTGCCGGGAGATCGTCGAGAAATGTATGGAGAGCAATCCCCGGGCCATGACCGTTTACGCACCCGACGGAGGGTATCCCGAGGGGTACAACTACTGGGGCTACGGCACCGGCTTCGAGGTCATGCTGATTGCGGCGCTCGAAAGCGCGTTGGGGCATGACGGAGGGCTTTCAGCGAGTGAAGGGTTTCTGGCATCGGCCCGGTTCATGCAGTTCATGACCGGTCCGTGCGGCTATTCGTTCAACTTCTCCGATGCGCCGCCGCGGGCCTTCGTGCAAGTCATGTTTCCCTGGTTCGCCCGGCGGACCGGAGACTGTTCGCTGTTGTGGAACTACCTGCCCGGCGGCGAAGGCCCCCAAACGGACTTCACGGACCACCGCTTACTGCCTACGCTGCTGCTCTACGCTGCCGGGGTAGACTGGTCGTCCGTGCGTGAACCGGCACGACACACATGGTTCAACCGCGGCAAGACCCCGGTTTACATTTACCGGTCGGGCTGGAACTCTCCGGACGATCTCTATTTGGGCGTCAAGGGCGGTTCGGCTGCGACTTCGCACGCGCATATGGATGCCGGTTCGTTCGTGTTCGACGCGCTGGGCGAACGCTGGGCGATGGATCTGGGCATGCAGAACTATTATTCGCTCGAAAGCCGGGGCATCGACCTGTGGAGCAAGAAGCCGGAGAGCAAACGCTGGGAGGTGTTCCGGATCGGAAATTCGTCGCACAACACGCTGACTATCAACGGCTGTCATCATCAGATACGCGGGTTTGCACCGATAGTCGACACGATCGGGTCACACGGGAGCCACGGAGCCGTGATCGACCTGACCGAAGTTCTTGGTGAAGGGCTCCGCTGCGCACAGCGGACCGTTACGGTCGAGCGCGATCGTTATCTGTTTGTCTGCGACCGTATTGAAACGGGCGATATGCCGGTCCGCGTCGAATGGACGATGTGCACGCCGGCCCAGGCCGTCGTGACGGGCCGCAACCGGATCGAACTGACGCAGAACGGTAAGCGAATGACGCTCGTGGCCGACGCCCCGGGCTGCCGGGTCCGGATGCGCGTTCTGTCCAACGATCCACCCAATGATTGGGACGCTCCGAATCCGGGCACCGTGCATGTGGGCTTCGAAACGGAGATTCCCGCCGGGCAGCGCCGGGAGCTGCGGGTCCGGCTGATTCCCCGTAATCTTTAAAACGAATGTATCTATGAATTGGAAATTGGTATTGGCAGGTTTCTGCCTGAGTCTTGCGGCGTGCGAAGGCGGTAACCGGGAAACTGAAATCGGTGTAGTTTCATTCAATGTCCGGCTCGACAGCGAACTGGACGGCAACGATCGTTGGGAGAACCGCAGACAGGCTGCCGCCGAGATGATTCGCCGTGAACAGCCGACGTTAGTGGGGTTGCAGGAAGCGCAGCCCCACCAGCTCAGATTTTTGGCGGCAAACTGTCCGGGTTATGCATGGTACGGCGTCGGCCGCGATTCGGGAAAGGTCCCCTCCGAAACGGGGGAGTATCCCGCCGAGGAGACGATGGCGGTGTTTTGGCGCGAGTCCGAAGTAGAACTGTTGGATCGGGGTACTTTCTGGCTATCGGAGGTTCCTGATTCGGTTTCGAAAGGCTGGGACGCCTATTGCAACCGTACCTGTACGTGGGGATTGTTCCGTTGCAGGGCTTCGGGACAGCGGTTTTATTTTTTCAATACGCACCTCGACCACATCGGCAAAACGGCGCGTGCTGAGTCTCTGAAACTGATTGCCGCACGTATCGGCGGGATAAATACCAAGGAAACACCCGTTATTCTTACGGCGGATTTCAATTCCCGCACGACGGATGCCTGCTTCGCTCCGC
The DNA here is from genome assembly GCF_900107675.1 of Alistipes timonensis JC136. Lineage (GTDB taxonomy): Bacteria > Bacteroidota > Bacteroidia > Bacteroidales > Rikenellaceae > Alistipes > Alistipes timonensis. Next base: position 147,392 of record NZ_FNRI01000005.1, on the reverse strand, counting down.
TGCACGCCTGCATGGCGGATGCACGTGCCGAAGCTCCGTTGACAGACGATAAACCCTCATGGAACGGCTATGGCCGCAAATCGGCTCCGAACTGGCTCGACCATATCTTTTTTGCCGGGAAGGGTTGCCGTGCCATCGAATTTCGAACGTTGACAGGCGATTATGGTGCCCCCTATATTTCGGACCATTACCCGGTCGCCGCCTGGTTTCGATGTTCGAACGATTGATATAAATTCGGGATGAAGCCCGAAAAAAATTTGCATTATAGTATAAAAAGATTGCATTATAATTTCTTTTTAAATGTTTTGGCTTTCGTCTGTTTGTTTTTACGGCCTTTTCGTGCTTTATTTGCAATGGTTGATCGAAGATAATACTATGGAAGTAAAAACTGATCTGCGGATCGAAATAAACTGACCATGCGATATGAAGACCTGTAATGCGTTGTTGTCTTTTATGCTGCCGCCGTTCTGTCTGTGCGGATGTGCAGATGATGCGCCTCCGCGCCCGAACATCGTCTTTATCCTGATGGACGATGCCGGCTACGGCGATTTCGGCTGTTACGGACAGCAGAAGATCGAGACTCCGAACATTGATTCGTTGAGTGCGCGCGGCATCCGTTTCACACAGATGTACACCTCGGCGCCGCTCTCCTCCCCGGCCCGTTGCGGGCTGTTGACGGGGCGTCACAGCGGCCACGCCGAAATCCGCGCCAACGACGAGATGGAGTGGCGCGGCGACGTCTGGAACCACGAAGCCATGCTGCGCGATTCGACGCTCGAGGGCCAGGCTCCGATGAAGGCCGGAACCCCGACGCTGGGCACGGTGTTGCGCGATGCCGGCTATGCCACGGCCATGATCGGCAAGTGGGGCGTCGGGGGACCTGCGACCGAAAGCACACCCGGCAAGATGGGTTTCGACACCTATTTCGGATGTATCTGCCAGCGGCAGGCGCACACCTATTACCCGCCGTTCCTCTGGCAGAACGACCGGCGGTTTTATCTCGGCAACCGGCTCGTGGCTCCGGGAACCCCGCTCGACGAGGGCGCCGATCCACTCGATCCGCACAGTTACGACAAGTACACGCAGACGGAGTACAGCCCCGATCTGATGTACGACCGGGTGTTGTCGTTCGTGCGCGAGAACCGGGATCGTCCGTTCTTCCTGATGTGGACCACGCCGCTTCCGCACAGCCCGATGCAGGCTCCCGACGCCGACGTGCGTTATTATGTCGATAAATTCGGCGATGAGAGTCCGATCGAGGGCCGGGGATACTATCCCTCCCGTTGGCCCCATGCGACTTATGCGGCGATGATCACCTATTTCGACCGTCAGATCGGGGGCCTGGTGGCGGAGCTCGACCGGCTGGGTATCCGCGACAATACGCTTATCGTCATTACCAGCGACAACGGTCCGGCGTCGAACTCCTGTTCGTCGAGCGAGTGGTTCGACAGCGCACGGCCTTTTCGCTGCGGCAAGGGGTGGGGTAAGTCGTCGCTCCGCGAAGGGGGCATCCGCATCCCCTTCATCGTGGTCTGGGGCGATAGGCTGCGTCCGCGCGTCAGCGACCGGATCGGTTATTTCCCCGACGTGATGCCTACGCTCTGCGATCTGGCCGGCGTCCGCACGCCTCGGACCGACGGCATTTCGTTCCGGCCGCTCCTCGACGGCCGCGGGGACACGCAGCGGCAGCACGAATACCTCTATTGGGAGTTTCCCGGAAGCAACGGATGGGTGGCGGTGCGCTGGGGTGACTGGAAAGGGCTGCTCCGCCGGGTCCATGCGGGTCCCCGGCAGATGGAACTGTTCAACCTGGCCGACGATCCGCGCGAGATGCACGACATAGCCGCCGAGCATCCTGAGATCGTGGAGCGCATGTGGTCGTATGTCTTCTCGTCGCACGAGGAGCCGGAGAATCCCAAATTCCGCATGCGGATCGAAAAAGCGAAGAACGATGAGAACGAATGATGCGATGAACGGCGGCGCTCCGTTGCAGCCGCATCCGGCCGCCCTGCGCGATCCGGCAGTCGATTTGCTCCGGTTCATAGGGATCTCGATGATTTTTCTGGCCCATATCGGGCCTCCCGCGGCTCTGTTCCAGCTGCGTTCGTTCGACGTGCCGCTGATGATATTCGTTTCGGGACTCTCTTACTCCGGACGGCAGGTCGTCGGCTATGCCTCGTTCGTCCGCAAACGGCTCGGGCGGCTGCTGATCCCGCTTTACCTCTTTCTGACCGTTTATTTTCTGGTCATGTGGCTGCTCTCCGAATGCGGGGCCGTGGAGTGGTTCGCCGCGCGCAAAGTCGTGGGCACGTATCTGCTGCGGTTGAAGCCGAGCATCAATTATGTCTGGATTTTCCGCGTCTTTCTGATTGTCATGCTGCTGACTCCGCCGCTGCTGCGTTTGGTGCGGGCCGTGCGTGACGACCGGGGATTCATCGCTCTGCTGGCGGCCTTGTTCGGTTTGCAGGCTTTGCTGACGGGGTGGCTCAAACCGCTGCATCTCGGATTTCTGGTCGATGACTGGCTGCTCTACGCCGTGGGGTATTCCATTCCGTTCCTGGCGGGCGTCCGCATGCGGTATGCCGACCGGCGCCGGAGCCTGTGGTTTTGCGGGATCTTCCTGACGGCGATGGTTTGTGCGGCGGCGGTCATGGCGGATTCGACGGGAACGTGGCTGCGGATGCAGCCCTACAAATATCCCCCGCGGGCCTATTTCCTGCTGTGGGGAACGACCGTGAGCCTGCTGCTGTGGGGCCTGCGGAAATACTGGAGCCCTCTGCTCGCGTGCCGTCCGGCGCTGTTCATCGGACGGAACACCATCTGGCTCTATCTGTGGCACATTCCCTTCGCCCGGCTGATCAAGACTTCGATGACCGATGTCTGGTGGGGATTCCGGTTCCTGCTCATTTATGCGATAGCCCTGACGCTTTGCCTGATCCAGTCCCGCATCGTCGGGATGTGCGAAAAACGTTATGGCTCGAAATTCCTGAAATACCTGAAAGACTGATTCCATGAAACGATTTCGATTTCTGATGCTGATCTGCATCCTCTTCGCGGCCGGATGTTCATCCTCCCGGGAAACTTCCGGAGCCGCCGACCGGGCCTCGTGGCTCTCTTCGATGATCCGTATCGCCGATCCCGTCCTGCGCCATGCGGCGGCGGGAACCTTGAAGGAGGCGATGCCCTACGAGTCGCCGGACTCGCTCGGAAAACGCCGGGATTTCGCCTGTCTGGAGGCGCTCGGGCGCACGCTTTGCGGTATCGCACCGTGGCTCGAACTGGACGGGGAGTCCGATCCCCGGCAGGCGGAATACCGTCTTCTGGCCCGTCGTGCGCTCTCCCGGGCCGTCGATCCCTCGGACGCCGGTTACCTGACTTTCGACCGCGGGCGCCAGCCTTTGGTCGATGCGGCCTACCTGGCCGAGGGCGTGCTCCGTGCGAAGAGGCAGTTGTGGACCGAACTCGATGCTGCGGCGCGGGCGAATCTGACCGACGCCCTGAAGCGGACGCGCACGATCCGTCCCGGGGAGACCAACTGGCTGCTCTTCGCGTCGATGGTCGAAGCCGCGCTTCTCGAACTCACCGGGTCGTGCGACACGGCGCGCATGCGCTACGGTACGGACCGTTTTCTGAACGACTTTTACAAGGGGGACGGGATGTACGGCGACGGAAAGTTCTTCCACATGGACTATTACAACAGCTACGTTATCCATCCGATGCTGTTGGACGTGCTGACGGTCATGGAGCGGCACGGGCTGGCCGACAGCTGTACGCTGGCGACCGAACGCCGCCGCCATACCCGTTATGCGGCCATTCTGGAACGCATGGTGGCTCCCGACGGGAGTTATCCGGTGCTGGGGCGTTCGATCACGGCCTGCCGTTTCGGCGTGTTCCATGCGCTCGGGCAGTCGGCCCTGCTGCACTCGCTTCCGGACGAGGTTCCTCCTCCCCAGGTGCGGTGCGCCATGACCGCCGTTCTGCGGCGGCAGCTCGAATGCCCGGACAATTTCGACAGCGAGGGATGGCTGCGCGTGGGCTTCGTCGGCGGACGGCAGGGCGGTATGGCCGAACGCTACGTCAACACGGGGAGCCTGTACCATTGCCTGACGTTTTTCCTGCCGCTGGGACTTCCGGCTTCCGACCCGTTTTGGTGCGGGGCTCCCGTTCCGTGGACCAACCTCAAGGCGTGGAGCGGCGAGCCCTTGCCGGGCGACCATGCCTTGAAGGATGCGTGAGATTAGCTGGTATGCTATATCATTACTTATGTTCATTGCTATAACACTCCGGACTATTCGTGAATAATCAAAAATGAGATAATTATATCATTTGAGTGATTTTTCTTTTATTATTGATAGCCCGCATAATAGATGCGGGCTTTTTTGTGCAGAAATGAATTCAGCCATTCCTTGCAATTGCGAACCTGGTTATAAAGCTACTTTTTCAATGGCATGATTATAAATCAGTCTGTAATTTTTTCAATTATGAAAACGCTTATCGACACCCGTATATATGCGTTGTTATCCCATAATGAATCGAATCTATTGGAACTAACCCAGGCTTATGTTCAATCAGTATGCAGATAATGTTTTAAGGACGACCTTTTATTTAATAACGATCAATGATGTCTACGTAAAGAAAACCAAGCTGCTCGACCGCTGTACGGCAGTGACTCCCTTTTTGGATAAATTGAAGAAAGCTTACGAGCAGGTCGTTGAAGGACACTTGCGATAGAGAGTGCGGAGGACTGCCAGGAATGAGGAAATCAGAAAGTTTTTCTCCGTTTGCAAAATTTCAACAGGTTATTTTTCAGTTAATTATATTTTCATACTTTACAAAAAACTGTTTGATTTTTCCCGAGAGGCATCCGGAAAAGTGTACTTTTCAGTGATTTTGTATTATACATTTGCAGCAGAAAGCGACGCATAGTGCATCGTTGCATTCAAAATCCAAATAACATGAAAAACATCCTTTTAGCCGTTGCAGTTTTCGCTGCCGCATTCGTTTCCTGCAACAAGGAGACCCAAGTTGGACCTTCACCCAGTTCTTTCACCGACGAGGCACGTATCGCACTTACTCTTACCGATGATGCCGCCGATACCCGCTCCTTCTTCGATTCGGCAGCCTCGGCCGAGGCATGAGAGTCTTCGTTGTCGTCACTGTCGATTTTCGTCTTCGATAATGCCGACAACTTCATTATCCGCCGGGATTTAACATCCAGCGAGCTGGCCGCGAAATCGGCGACATTCTCCCTACCCAAATCTCTTGCCAGCACCCCCTGTTCATTCTACGCCGTAGCGAACTACGACGCCTCTTCGGCCAAGATCCGGGCTGGCGGACAGGTGTATCGACAAATTCGTGAAAAGCGATCTGAAAAGCGAGTATCCGGGACTGGAGAAATCCCGGTACAGCTTTACCGGGGAGAAGCGGATTCCAAGGTTGGTACTTTCGGAAGGCGTATGTTCGGCAGCATATTCCATATCGCCGCGCTATGAAGACTTCGAGCGGTTCGTTGCCGGGAACCGGACACAGGTATCGTCAGGCAATCACGATCTCGCAACGCTGTTGTATATTGCGGAAAACGGGTATGCCGCATCTGTGGCCGACGACGGGTTGCATCGTTTCAGACATCGGGAGTTTTTCTCCGAGGTGGCGGCGAAACTCCGGGATGGCGACCGGGCGCGTATGGGAAGCCGGCAATCGACGCACGACTTCGGGTACGGTGCCTTGCAGCAGCAGGCCCGTGAAATCGCAGCGGGTATTCTTCGCACGGAATACAACATTCAGAACGGGAGATTCCTGACGGAACACAAGGAGTCATCGCCGGACGCGAAACTGCATGTTTCCCTGCCCGGAACGGGCACCGCAACCGAAAGACGGAAAACAGAACGGAGACTGCGGCATTCCCGTCCCGCCGGCGGCAAACGTGCCGCAATAAAAATGTAACGGATATGCGGGAAGACCGAATCAGAAGTATTTACCTGACGCTCGACTGAACGCTGCATGCCGTACGTTTCGCTGTCGGAACGAACGATGAAGAGGGTTTCAGTCATCACATCTCCGAAGAGTTGAAAAAGACGACACCCGGACGGGCGCTCGAAAATCTGTTCTATCTGCAATACGATCTGCCTCCGGAAGCGATTCTTGGTAATGCCGCATTTTTGGGCAATACGTTTCATCGTTGTGCACATACTTTTCGATCTTTCACGGGAAAGACCCGCGTATCGTCGATTTTACCCGGATACCGTCTATCCAGCCTTGCTCAACGGCTACATATAAAACACATTTCAATGTCTGAGTACGATCGAAAGCCATTGTCTTGCCGCAATGTCCTTCCGAGAGCATCCATGCGTAATATCCCGTTGCGATTTCAGATAATTGGTTTTCTCATCCCATAGCGCCGGGTCGATATTCAACTTGCAACTGAAACCGGCTTGCGTGCCATTGACCATGATGCGCCCCATGACCGGAACTTTCCCGTCTTGGGAGACTTTATCCTTTTTCAGATAAAACTTTTCATAACTCAACAATTTTTTAGATGTTACAAAGGTATCGGTTGTTGAGTCCTATGGATTTATGCATATCTGCGCAAGAAATTGTAATTCAGTAGTATATGTACTATTATAAAGCAATTCGACGGGGTTGCGATTTGGTAACGAAACTCCCGTCGAATTCTGCTTTTTCAGGCTCTTCTGCCTAAAATTCGTGCAAAAGACAGATTTTATACATATTGATTATCTGTGCTTTACACCTTTTGCCTTCACTTTTTTTTAAAACACTCATCCGAATTTTCCGGATCGTTCCTTTTTTCAATGCACCTTTTCGGCACGGGTGGGCGGCGGCCCCTGGTAGGAGCGCTGCATGCCGCCGAAATCCAGCACGATCTTCTGAAGCACCGTGCCGGCGTCGCCGCAGAGGATTTTCAGCGTGTGCCTGCCGGGTTTGCCGATGTGGAGCGTCGTTTTGTTCACCCGGCAATTCCGCAGTACGCTCTCGTACCAGATCTGCGCATATTCGATCGACGAGGTCGAGGGGTTCATCACCGGGCCTTCGTCGATGCAGACTCCGTATTGAGTTTCGAGGTTTGTTGCCTCGTGTCCGGCGTATCCCCGGTCGGCGCTGATTACGAAGGTCGGCAGAACGTAGGTGTAAACATCGACCGAACCCTGCTCGAACGTATAGAAATCGTATTCCACGCAGGGCACCTCGCGCCGCCGGGTGTTCTGTTTCGGCAGGGTCGGGTCGCCCAGCTGGAGCGCCGTGTTCTCGACGCCGAGGTTCGGGACGGGACGGATGCGAATCACGTCGTTCTCGCGCTTGCGGTGGAAATCCGCCGCCGGGATCGAAATGTATCCGTTGTGCTGGACGTACAATCCCTGCAACTCCTCGCGGGTGGGGGAGGCCGGGTTGAACACCGAGACCAGTACGCGGCGGCTCTCTCCGTTCGCGGCGGCAATCGTCAGGCAGCCCGACACCTCGTCCCCGACGGGAACTTTCGTCCAGTCCACCGACACTTCGATACGCTCTTCGGTGCGGGTCGTGCCTGCCGTGCGGTTCGGCACGATCCAGTCGTCGCTGGCGGAAACGCTCCATTGCAGGGGCTCGCGGCCCTTGTTGTAAACATCCACGAAGTAGGAACGGCGCAGGAACGTGTTGAACGTCGGAAGCATGTGGAAGCTCCGCAGCCCTTTCATCACATCCTCGCCTTCGGCCTGTATTTCCAGCCGGGCCTGCGCTGCGAGTTGTGCGCTCCGCAGTTCCGGGAGCTGGAAATAGGATGCGGCGAATCCCTGCTTCATTGTCATTACATGGTTCCACTTGCCGCCGAGCAGGGCGTTGTAGCCCGCCGTGATGATCTGCAGGCTGTCGTGGCACATGCGGCTTTCGGCGGCCAGCGCATCGGTCGCGGCACGCTGCTGCGTGGCATACCGGCGGTTCTGCTGTCCGCGGAGCACCATGCGGTTGAGCAGTTCGCACGCCTTCACCGGATAGTAGAACACCTGGTAGAAGCACGCTTTGTTCGCTTCGGGCATTCGGTCCATCAGCGCGTCGACCTGCCCGGCGATCCGTGCGTAGTCTTCGAGCCGCCGGTCGGCCTCGCGGTAATTGGTGAAGGAGAAGTCGGTGTCCGTATTCCGCTCCTTGCCGTGCTTGTCCGTGGCCCATTGGTAGCCCCAGCCCATGAATTCGGGCTTGCGGACGAATGCGAGGTGGTAGAACGTGTCGGAAATCTCCCGGAACCGGTCGAAATACTCCCGGCCCAGCAGGCCGCTCATCCACTCGGCGCGGTAATCCGCGGCCCGCCGGAAATCGAACGAGTCGATGTCCCAGGCCATCGCCAGGAAGAAATCGACCGCGAATTCACACGACTTGATGTCGCCGGCGTTCAGCAACCATACGCGGTCGGCCGTCGAGTCGTAGGCTTTGCGCAGCTCTTCGTACATCAGCGTCGGCGAGGTGGTGTTCATCCATAGGTAGTCGTGCGGACGGCCCAGGTAGGACGAATGATAGTAGACGCCCGAACGCCCGGAACGTTTCTGCTCCGCGGGACTGCTCAGGCGTTTCATGTAGCCGTAATTGTCGTCGGGCCAGATGATCGTCACATCGTCGGGGAGCTGCAATCCCCGGTTGTAGACGTCGAGCACCTCCTTGTAGGGGGTGAACACCTGCGGAATCTCCTCCGCGGGTCTGCCCAGCACGTCTGCCAGAATATGCCGCTGCGCGAGCAGGGCTTCCTGCATGGTGGCCTTCCGTGCGTCGAGGTCCTCGCTGCCGGCCATCGCCCGGTCGTGCAGACCCCGCAGGGCCAGCGTGTAGACGTTCTCATAGGGCGCCGAGGTCTCGACGCGCTCCTTCAGCACCCGGTCCACTCCGGCCCGGTTGTTCACGTAGTCCCATTCGCCCATGGTCTTCGAATCCCATTCGCTGGCGGTGTTCAGCCCCAGCGGTTCGCAGTGCGACGAGCCTACGGCGATGGCGTAACGGTCGGCGATCTCTTTGTTTTCGGGTATTTTGTAGAAAGCCGTCGTTGCGTCGTGCATCGCCGGGGCCAGGTAGTTCGCCTGCAGGCGGAGCAGCAGTTCGCACACCTTCTCGTAGGTCTTCGGGCCGATGTTGCCCAGCTCCTTTTCGAAGTTCTCCTTCGCCCAGCGGTAGAGGCCCCAGTCCTCGTCGTTGATGAAGATGCCGCGGTATTTCACCGAGGGGCTTTCCGACGTGAAATCCGTGACGCGCAGCGTCAGCCGGTCGCGGTGTTTCACGGGGGCGTCCGCCCACCAGTACCACGGGCTCACGCCGATGGCGCGCGACACCGAGAGCAAACCGTAGGCCGCGCCGCGGCGGTCGCTGCCCGCAATGACCAGCGCTTTGCGCACGCCGTGTCCCGGACGGTCGACCAGCCGGATTGCATAACGTTCCCAGCCGCCTTCGATGGCCGAAACGTCGATCCTGCCGGCCGCGATCAGTTCGTCGATCCAGCAGCTCTGACCGATCGTTCCGACGATCACGGCGCAGCGCGTCTTTGCGGGAAGCTCCTGCCCGGCGACGACCGGAATTTCGCGGCCCGTTACGCGGGCGACATCCGCGGCGAACAGCCCGGCGGCGGTTTCCACAACCGCGGCGTCCCCGGCGTCGTAGCAGACGGCCGCGCCGGAATCCGCGGCGGCCAGCTCGAAGTCCGTGCGTGCGGCGGCCTGCCCGGTCAGCGTCACCTGCGCCTGCAGGGCCGCGGCCTGCATCCACAGCAGGGCTAAGGTTAAGAGGGTTTTTCGTATCATCGTAGTCTGAGTTTTAAAAGTGTGAAAAGGCCCGAAGATTCGTTCTTCGGGCCTTCTCGATTACAGTACCCGACGGCTTATTTCTGTTCGCGGCCGAGGTAGAATTCGTTGATCTGGATGGTGCCGCCCGGGTTGGTTCCTCCGTAAGCCGTACCGCGTGCGCAGTAGAATCCCAGGAAGGGCGATACCGTGCTGACATCGTTCCAGCCGATGAAGCGCAGATAGCGGAAGTCGTTCTCCGGGATCGGAACATTGTCCGTCAGCAGGTTCTCGTATACGTTCGGATCGGGCGTCAGCGCGACGCGTTCGGCGATGACCTCGAAGTTCGTGCCGTCGTTGCTGCCTTCGATGCGGTTGAAGCCCCACCAGCGGACGAGAATGTTCTTGTTGTTGTTGCCTTCCGGACGGTGGCGAATACGCAGGTAGTTGACCATGCCCGGATTGTCGCCGCGGTCGATCTGGAACCAGATTTCGGCGTCGGCGGGAATGCTGGTGACCTTGCCCGGACGGTCCATCGACAGCGTCGTGTTCTCGTTGCCGTCGATAGCGGCGGTCGCGCTGCTTCCGATCGAAGCGTCGGTTTTCCAGCCGTGCGAGAAACTCATCGACCATTTGCTGCGGTCCCAGTCGCCGAAGAACTCGGTGATCGAAACGCTCATCGTCGCCTTGATTTCGGGATGGTTCCGGGCAGCGGCCGTGATGGTGACGCTGCCGCTCCGGTGGCAGATCATGCGGCCGGTTTCGGCGTTCACCGATGCTGTTTCCGGATCGGAGGACGAGAAGATCACGCCTTCGTTCTGGTCCAACGGCTCGACCGAGAGGAAGAGGCTGTAACCGACTCCGGCGTAGGCGTCCATGGAGGGGGTGGAGAAGGAGATCGACTCGATATCGACCGGAATCTGATCGACGACCGTCACGGCGAAATAGGTTTCGATGCCGCCCACGTAGATCGAGATCATGGTGATGCCGGCTTTGTGTGCCGTTATGATGCCTTTGGGGCTGACCGTCGCCACTTCGATGTTCGAGGAATAGAAGAGCTCCGCCAGGTCGGTGGCGTTTACGGGCAGCACCGTCACTTTCAGCGACACGTCCTTCGTTTCGCCGACCTCCATGACCAGGCCGCCGCTCAGCTCCTCGTCGAGCACGACGCTCTCTGCGGGAACGTCCATCGTTCCCGGTTCGGGTATGCCGTCTTCGCAGCCGGCGCACAACAGGGCCGCTACGGCAAACAGACAAATACTTATCTTTTTCATAATTTGAAAGTCGTTTTTTCGGTTAAAGATTCCGAACCCCGGCGGCAGTACGCTCCGCCGCCGGAGCCGGAAAGTCTATTCGTCGAGGCCGAGGTACAGTTCCGCGATCTGACAGGTGCCGTTCGATCCCGTAAAGTTGGTTGCCTTGCCGACAAAACGCAGGTAGCGGTAATTTACTGTCGAGGGGAACTTTACATTCGACGTCGTACGATAATCGTCGATATTGCGGGTGCCGCCGTCGTTCGGGTCGAGCTGCGATTTGTAACTCATATCGGGCAGCTTTACATTTTCGGCAATCGGCGTCCACTCCGAATTGTCGTTGCTGCCTTCGATGAGCGTGAAACCATTCCAACGGCAACCGCGGTCGGCGTTGCGTACGCCCTGGTGCATGATGCGGAAGTAGTTTACGCTCCTCTGCTGCTGCATATCGACCACGAACCAGATCGTGTCGCCGGCGCCATTCTTGCCGGGACGGTCCAGACCGAAGATCGTTGCATCGGAAGCCGGAATCGATGCGCTCGCCGTCGGGAACGAACTCGTGCCGAATACCTCGTCGAGCGCAGCCGTGGCATTGCCGCCGGTACCCTTGATCGGTCCCGATGCCGACATGCTCCAGCCGGTGCGGTCGAGGTCGTTCGAATCGGTAATGTTCAGGGTGAAGATCACCTTCTTGGTATTGCCCTGGGCCAGACTTTTGTGGTTCTTCGCCGTAACGACTACCGTGGCCGTACCGACCTTCTTGCAGGTGATCAGGCCGTTTTCGTCGATGTCGATGAATTCACCGTCCTTGTTGACGATCTGATACGCCACGCCCTCGTTCTGATTCTTGGGGGTGATGACCAGGCGCGAATAGAGATCGTAGGTCGCCGTTCCGTTCTTAAGCTCGACGCTCGCCGTACCCAGCGAGTTGTTCCAGCGGCCGTCGGTAATCGTAATGGTCTCGATGTCCACCTGAACGTCGGCGGCGACGGTCAGCTCGAACGATGCCGAAACTCCGTCGATTGTGATCGAGATCGTCGTTTTTCCGGCTTTCAGCGGTGTTACGACACCCTCGGCGCTGACCGTGGCGACCTCCTTGTCCGACGAATCGTAGCTTTCGGCACGGTTCGAGGCGTTCTCGGGAAGCACTGCCGTCTTTCCGGCAAGCTCCAGCGTTCCGCTGAGGGGCATCGTATAGCCGTCTTTCCACTCGTCGGGCAGCGTGACCGACTCCACGGCGATCTTCTCGACCGTGAGGGTGAATTGGGCCGACTTGCCGTCGACGGAGATCGTGATCGTCGCTTCGCCGATGGCGATTGCCGATACGATGCCTTCTTCGGTGACCGACGCGATCATCGGGTTCGACGAATTGTAGCTTTCGGTCTTGTCCGTGGCGTTCGAGGGGAGGATCGTCGCCTTGCCGGCGATGTCGAGCGTTGCGCCGAGTTTCAGCGTTGCGCCGTCGGCCAGTTCGGCTGGCAGCGTAACCGACTCGACGGAAATCCGCTGCTCTTTGACCTCCACTTCGAAGTGCGAGTGCTTGCCGCCCACGCTGATCGTGACCATCGCCAGGCCCGGCTTCACGGCCTTCACGACGCCGGCTTCGTCTACCGAGACGGTCTCCGGGTCCGACGACTCGTAGGTTTCGGTCTTATCCGTGGCATTTTCGGGGCGTACCGTCACTTTGCCCGCTATGTCGGCCGTCTGGCCGACGACCAGCGTGATGCCGCTGCTCAGCGACGAATCGAGAGCGATCGCCGAAACGGGAATCACTTTGTCCGTGTCGGAACTGTCGTTGCATCCGGCACCCAGCAGGGCCGCCGCCGCGAACAGGAATATGCTGATTTTTTTCATTATCGTAAGTTTATCGGTTTATACGCTCTACCAGCCGGGATTCTGCACCAGCATGTCGCTGCGCTTGATCTCGTCCAGCGGAATGGGATAGAGGTAGTTTTTGTTCTTGAAGGAGCGGGTCTGCAACTTCGTGCGGGTGTAGTACGCGGGCTGCGCCTGATCGACGTTCATGCCGTGGAAATCGCCTCCCTGGCCGCCTTCGCCGGGCGCCTTGTCGGCGATCATCCAGCGGCGCACGTCGAAGTAGCGCTGTCCCTCGGTGGCCAGTTCGATGCGGCTCTCGCGGCGGATTGCCTCGCGCTGCAAGGTCTGGTTACCCTCGATGGCAGGATTCAGCGCCTCCAAGTCGTCCAGCCCGGCGCGCTGACGCACCAGATTGACATATTTCAGCACGTCCTTGTTGCCCGGTTCCACTTCGTTGAGCATCTCGGCGTAGAGCAGGTAGAACTCCGCCAGGCGGAAAATAATCACCGGACGGTATTTCGAAGTCACGGCGCCGGAGATGTTGCCTCCGTAGACCGTGCGGTTCATGCGCTTGTAGAGCAGGTAACCCGTGAGCGGGGCGCCGTCGGCCACCGAGTTGTCATCCTTGCCGCCGCGGTAGAACTGAATCTCCTGATTGCTCATGTGCCACTTCATGCCCGAGAACGTGACGGTGTTGTAGAAACGGGGTTCGCGGTCGATGTACATCTTCGACACCTGAACGCCGTTGTAGGTTCCCATCTCGGCTTCGTTGGCGGGGTAGAGTTCCGATTTGGGGAGGAACGAGGTGGCCTTGACAGGCTTGCCGTCCTTCATGTAGAAGTCGTCGACCAACTCTTGCAGGACGTGGAATCCGCCCTGGCCCTGAGGCTGCGAACGCGGGGTGGCGAAGGTGTCGAATTTCTGTTCCCCCAGTTTGCCCCACGAGTTGGTCGAGGTGGCCCAGATAATCTCCTTGTTGTACTCCTGGAACAGGTTGTAGAGGTCCTTGTCCGGATTGCCCGTGTTGACGAGTTCGTAGCGGCTGCCCGATTCGGCGTAGTCGAGGAAATCGCGCAGACGGTCCACCGCCGTTTGCAGTTTCGAGTCGTCCCGGTCGGGGAAGAGCCGTTTTCCGTCCTTGTTGGTCAGCGCCAGGCCCTCGGCCCATCCGCCGTTGAAGAGCGGGCTGGCGGCGTAGACCCACAGTTTGGCGCGCAACGCCAGCGCGGTGCCCTTGGTGGGCACGGCGCGGAGGTTTTCGTTGTCGTGGTAGGGCTCCTGCGCCATCTCTTCCATGCACTCCTTCAGCTCCCGGTCGATGAATTCGATCACCTCGTCGAGCGAGTTGCGCGGAAGGTCGAGGTTGTCTTCCAGCGTCATCGAATGGTCGACGATGGGAATCGGGCCGTACATCTCCATCAGGTAGTAGTGGTAAGCCGCACGCATGAAGCGGACGTTCGCCTTGTAGAGCTTGATCTCCGCTTCGGTCAGACGGTCGGCGTCGGGACCTCCCTCGTCCACGATCGGATGAGCCTGTTCGAGGAAGATATTGGCCTGCCGGATGCTCTCGTAGAGCGTGTTCCAGCGCTGCGAATTGTTGTTGGCCGAGTTCCACTCGGTGTATTTGCCCGCATTGTTGGCCAGCCGCGTGTAGATTTCGTCGGAGTAGGCGGTCCAGGGATTTCCCATCGGGCTGTCCGTGACCCAGACGGCCGAATAGTCGGGACGGTTGTTGAAGACCTGCGAATACCATTTTTTGGTGCGGTCGACATTGCTGAACACCTGCGAGATGTCGGAGATGCCGCCGGCCAGTTCGTCGGACACGTCGAGGAAACTGCACGACCAGACCGTGCAGGCCAGCAGTCCGAGGGAAAGTATTTTTACAAAATTCTGTTTCATAGTTCGTTCTCCTTGATTAGAAGTTGACTTCGAGTCCCAGCGTGAAGGTGCGGGACATGGGATAGCTCATGCCCTGGTTTCGGTTGCCCTGCTCGGGGTCCCAGTATTTGATGTCGTCCCAGACGCAGAGGTTGTTGCCCAGCATGTAGATGCGGGCCGCGTCGAGACGGATCTTGCGGAGGAAGGTCTTGGGCAGGTTGTAGCCGATTTCGAGATTCTTGAAGCGCAGGAAGTTGCCGCTCCGGAGCCACCACGTGCTGGGTTCCTTGTTGACGTTGTGGCTGTAATGGCTGTGCAGACGCGGCATCGTGACATCCTGGCGCGGGTTGTCTGCCGTCCAGCGGTCGAGGAACAGCGTACGGTAGTTGGATTTGTCTTCATACCAGTTGAAGGGCCAGAAGTGATTGTTGCCCGACGCCAGCAGTACGGACGAGTTGCCCGTGCCCTGGAAGAACGCGCTCACGTAGAAGCCTTTGTACTCGACGTTGAGGCCGAAACCGTAATTGATCTCGGGATTGTAGGGGTGTCCTACGCCGCGCATCTTGTCGTTGCTGTCGATCACGCCGTCGTGGTTCAGGTCGGCGTACTTGATGTCGCCCGGGCCGAGGGTTCCTTGCAGCGCGACGGTCGGGAGACCCGGACGCAGTTCGTAGGAGTAGGTTCCGTTGGGATTCTGCGTGCGGATGAAATCGTCTTCGGTGTAGAGGCGCTCGGCGATGTAGAGTGTGTTCTCGTTCACGCGCGTGCCGGTGATCCGCTGGTAGTCGTAGAGTTGGTTCAGCTCGTCGTATTCGATGATCTTGTTGCGCGCGAAAGTGAACGTACCGCGGGCGCTGATGCGGACTTTGCCGAAGTCGTGGCGGGCGTTCAGGCTGGCGTCGACGCCCCAGTTGTCAACGATACCGTAGTTCTGCCACGGTTTGGCGTGGAATCCGGCGACTCCGGGGACCGTGTTGCGTTCCAGCAGGATGTCCTTGCGGCGGTTGTTGAAATAGTCGGCCGTGAGTTCGATTTCGTTGTCGAAGAAGCCGAGGTCGAGTCCGACGTTGCGTTTGGTTTCGATCTCCCAGTGGATGTCGTTGTTGATGAAACGCAGGTCGTAGATGCCGGCTCCCATGCCGTTCGAGGCCGAGGTTCCGATGCCCTGGTTGAAGGTGTGGCCCTCGGTGTTGAACGTCGCGCGGTAGAGGAAGCGGTCGGTTCCCGTGTCGTCGTTACCCGTGCGGCCCATCGAGAGACGGATTTTCAGGTTGTTCATCACCTTTTTCAGCCCTTCGGGATAGAATTTCTCGTTGGAGACGAAGTAGCTGACGCCGACGGCCGGGAAGAAGCCGAAACGGTTCTTCTTGGCGAAGGTTTCGCTGCCGGTGTAGCCGAAGCTGCCCTCGATGAAGTAGCGGTTGTCGTAGGAATAGGTCACGCGGCCCACGATGCTCTGTTTGCGGAAGGGGAGCACCGGATCGTTCTTCTGCTGCTCCTTCTGCATGTAGAGGATCATGGCGCTGACGTTGTGGACATAGTTGAACGTGCGCTGGTAGTTGACGGCGCCTTCGATGTAGATTTTGCGCAGATAGCTCGTCGAGGTGAACTTGGGGTCCGATATCTCGGGCGATCCCGACGAGGTGGTGGTGAAGACCAGGTTGCCTTCGGCGTCGCGGCCGCTGGCGTGGTAGAGGCTCGGCCAGTAGTCGCGCAGCGTCGCCGAACTGCCGTCGTAGTCGAAGCTGACGCTTCCGCGGACGCTCAGACCCGGGGTGATGAATTTCAGGTCTTGTTCCAGTTTGATGTTCGACTGGATCTTCACGCCCCACTCCTGGCGGTAGCCCTGATTGTAGAGCATGTTGTAGGGGTTGCGGTTGTTCGAGTCGGCCTGCTTCTCGTAGCTGGCGAGCGTGCCGTCGCTGTAAATGGCCGGGAAGAGGTACGACGGCGTGTGCAGCATGAAGCTGAAGATGTCGTCGGCCGAACGGTTGGCCGTGCGGCGGTGTACGTACTGACCCGCGAGATCGACGCTCAGGCGCGTGGTTTTGCTCACTTTCAGGTCGATGTTGCTGCGCAGGTTGTAGCGCTCGAATCCGAAGTTGCTGTCGTATTTGCCGTTGGGGTTCTCCTTGAAGACGCCGTCCGACTGGTAGTAGGCCATCGAGACGAAATATTTGGCATTTTCGGCGCCGCCGCGGAAGTTGAGCGTGTAGCGCTGGCTGTGCACGGCTTTGCGGACCAGTTCGTCGATCCACTGCGTGTTCGGATAGAGGTCGTTGTCCGCGCGGTCGCGGTAGAGCTGGATTTGCGCGGCGCTGAAACTGGGCGTGAGTCCGTCGTTGGACCGGGCCTCGTTGGCCAGTTCGAGGTAGTCCCACGAATCGACGAACTCGGGCAAACGCTGCGGCGAGGCGATCGACTGTTCGATGCGGAACGAGATTTTGGGACGGGAGATCGTACCGCGCTTGGTGGTTACGAGGATGACTCCGTTGGCACCCTCGGCGCCGTAGACGGCCGTCGCCGCGGCATCTTTCAGGATGCTGAACGTTTCGATTTCGTCGGCCTCGATGTTGTTGATGTCACGGGGAATTCCGTCGACGAGCACCAGCGGGTTGGTTCCGCCCTTGAAGGTGCTGATACCGCGAATCCAGAATTCGGCATCGTCGCGTCCCGGTTCGGCGCTGCGCTGGATGCTGATCAGACCGGCGAGCTGTCCGGCGAGGTTGCTCGTCAGGTTGCTCGACGACGACTGCATCAGGTCGCGCGATCCGACGGTGGCGATCGAGCTGACCATCGCCTGGCGTTTCTGCTTGCCGTAGCCGACGACGACGACCTCTTCGAGCAGGTCCGTGTCGGACTTCAGTTTGATGTTGATTACTTCGCGGCCGTCGGTCGGCAGAGTTTGCGACAGGTAGCCGATGTAGCTGACCGTGATCTGCTGTTTGGGCAGTACGTCGATGACGAAGAGTCCGTCGGTGTTGGTCGTCGTTCCGACGTTGGTGTCTTTGATGTAGACGGTGGCGCCGACCAGCGGTGCTCCGTCGGTGTCGGTGACGGTTCCGGTGATGCGTCGTTTCCCCGTTTGCGCGGAGGCGCCCTGTGCATGGACAGCGCCGACGTTCACCGACAGGAACATCACAAGAAGCAGGGCGAAGCTCACGCTTTTCAGGGCTCTGGCGCACCCGGTGCTTGTTTTATAAAATTTTTCCATACGGTTTTAGTTGATTGATGATAATAATTCAGAGGTTGTCCGGGCCGAGGAAGCCCGTGGTCCGGGAGGCGAGTTTCACCCCGGACCGAATGTTCCTTCATTCGGTCTGCTGTATTTTTTTCATAGGCATGCAGGAGAGTTTTAGGTTAGTTTTCGTGACGTTTATTGCTGTTGTTCGTTGGCCAGTTCTGTCAGTGCATAGGCGCACCACATCACGGCAGCCTGTCCGTGCAGGTCGCCGGTGTATTTCTCCCGGTCGCGGTAGTATGCGTAGCTCGTGCCGGCTCCGGTCCCGCAGCAGACGTTCCGGATTTCGAAGTTGGTGTTCAGGTAGTTCTGGATTCCCAGCCAGCCTTTGCGGGCGACCGTGCCGTAGGTCTTCTCGTCGAGCCAGCCGTTCTTCACGCCGAGGATCATCGCATAGGTGAACATGGCCGATCCGGAGGTCTCCTCCCACATGTCGCCCTGATTGGGGTAGATCAGCTGTCCCCACAGGCCGCTGTCATACTGATAGGCGCTCAGCGTGGCCATCATTTTCTTGTATTCGGTGAGAATCCGGTTGCGGTAGACGTCGTATTTCGACGATTTGGGAAGCATCCGCAGCATTTCGGGCATTCCCACGGCCATCCAGCCGTTGCCGCGGGCCCAAAAAAATTTGGCGGTGGGGGCGTGGTAGAAAATCCCGTTTTCGCCCGGCAGCTCGTCGAGGTAGAGAATCATCTCTTTGGCGGCCCGTTCGATATACTTTTCATCGCCCGTCGCCAGATAGGCCTGCGACTGGAGCGCCGTGATCATGAACATATCGTCGATCCACAGGCGCGTCTGGTACGAATAACCCAGGTTGTGATAATACTCGGGGTTCTTCATCTTCTCCAGGTATTTCTGCTCCGTCGGCAGCTCCCACTGCTGGTCGGCGTAGCGAAGTCCCAGGTCGAGGTACTTTTTGATCTCCGACTCGGCTGCGCCGCGCTGCTTTTTGACGTAGTAGATATGGAGCGGCACGGCGCCGAAGATGTTGTAGTCCACGGCATTGTTTTCCGTGCGGGGAATCTGCGTCACGAGGCTCTTGTTCGGTTCGATGTTCTTGTCGTCCACTTCGAGGAACTGGTCGAACTTCGCCACCAGCCGGTTGAACAGATCGTTGTTCCCGGCCGCCTCGGCGTACCAGAATGCACCCAGCCAGGCACAGACGTCGGGATAGGAGGTCAGCGTGCTCTTCGTCTTGGAGTGCATGTCTCCCCAGTTGGAGTTTCCCGAGCGGATGAAGAGGTTGACAACCCCTTCGCCGACCGTTTTGGGACCCTTCCGGTCCGGGAAGTTGATCAGGTCGTAATCTTCGACTTCGGGCGTCGGGTCGGGCTTGGGTTGGGGCTTTACGCCCGATCCGGAGGTGGCTTTCTCGCTGCATGCCGCCAGGCACAGTCCGGCGAAGGCGAATCCGAGAAGGAATGTTTTCAGAATTTTGTACATGATAGGGGCTGGTTTACCGTTTCGGCGTCAGTTTGTAAGGTTTCACGTCGCAGGAGAGCGCATAGGCGCACCACAGCATGGCAGCCTGTCCGTGCAGGTCGCCGGTCAGGCGGCGGCGGTTCTGATACCAGTCGAAGCTGTTTTTGGCGCCGGTTCCTTCGCAGACGTTGCGGAGGTTGTCTTTCTCGTCGAGGTAGGAGAGCAGCGTCAGCCATGCCTTGCGGGCGGCCGTGCCGTAGATTTTCCGGTCGAGCCAGCCGTTCTTCACGCCGAGGATCATCGCGTAGGTGAACATGGCCGTCGAGGAGGTCTCTTTCCAGGAATTGGGGTTGTCGATGATCTGACGCCACATGCCGTCGTAGGCCTGATAGCGCAGCAGCGTCTCCATCATCTGCATGTAGGCCGCCCGGATGCGCGGCAGGTAGGGGTTGTCCTTCGGGAGCATGCGGAGCATTTCGGCCATGCCGACGGCCATCCAGCCGTCGCCGCGGCCCCAGAAGTAGGGCGTGCCGGTGTGGTGGTAGAAGAGTCCGTTGGGACGCTGGATGCGGTCGAGGTAGAGCGCCATCTCACGGGCGGCGCGGTCGATATACTTCTTGTCGCCCGTAACCAGATAAGCCTGGGCCTGCAGGTCGGTGATCATGAACATGTCGTCGACCCAGAGCCGGGTCTGCCACGAGTAGTCGTCGTCGGCGTATTTTTTCGCTTCGGACAGCTGCTTGTAGTGCTGCGGATTGGCGGGCAGCTCCCACTGGCCGTCGGCATACTTCATGCCCAGCTCCAGGTATTTCGGATCGTGGTTGCGTTTGTAGATTTCCAGCGGCACGGCGCCGAAGACATAGAAATCGACGACGTTGTGATCCTTGGGAAACAGGTTGGGCTGCAAGTTCTTTTGCGTGGTGAACAGCGGTTCGAAACGCTCCACGAGCCGGGTGTAGAGGCTGTCGTTGCCGGTTCCGGCGGTGAACCACAATGCGCCCAGCCAGGCACAGACATCGGGATAGGTTACAAGTGTTACCTTGTACTTCGAGTTGATGTCGCCCCAGTGCGAGTGCGGAGTCTGGAGGTAGCGTTCGGTGAGCCTTATGCCGATCTCTTCGGGTTGGCATCCCTTCGGGAATTTTTTCAGGTCGTAGCTTTTTTGTGCCTGAACGTTCGAGGCCGCCGCGAGCAGCAGCAGGGTTTGTACAACTAAAAGGAATTTTTTCATCGGTTTGCGGTACTGTTATTCGGTTAGGTTAACAATGCGAAGATGTTTTCAGAGCGTCTCTCCCGAGGGCAGCAACAGGGATTCGCCCCATCCGGCGCCTTTCCCGAAATCGGGCGTTCCGTCGGCGTTCCACGTGAATTTCTCGACAAAGGGGTAACGCTGGCCCCATCCGCCGTCGGAATAACGCATGGCGTGGTAGACGATCCAGTCCTCGGTTCCGTCGGGGGATTTGGTGAAGGTGCAGTGTCCCAGTCCGTTGACTCCGGATACCGGTTCCTTCGTGTTGTCGCAGCGCCAGAAGGCGTAGTTGTTCGACTTCTTCCAGTCGGCCGGATTCATCGGGTCGCCGTCGTTCATGTCGAGCATCAGCCAGGCCAGCCGGTAGTTCTTGGTCCACGACGGGTTGCAGGAGTAGACGATGAAGAGCTTGCCCTTCTCCTCGTTGACGAGTATGGCGGGACCCTCGTTGATCTTGCGTCCGTCCATCGTTTCCCAGGACTGCGTGGGGGTCGAGAGGATGACCATTGACGAGGAGATGGTGCAGGGGTCCGACATCGTAGCGATGCGGATCTGCTGAACGGCGTCGGTTCCGTTGCCCGACCAGACGGCATAGCGCTGACCCTTCAGCTCGAAGGTCGTCAGGTCGATGGCATATTCCGTGTTCTCTATGGTGGGCTTGATGCCCGGCTGGTAGTTGTAGCCCGTGTAAAGCATGCCCATATCCTCCCATTCGCCCAGCGGGTCGTTGGCTTTCGAACGGAGTACGCCGCTGCGCTGGGTGCTGTAACCGGTGATTCCGTCCTGTCCGCGGCGTCCGGCCGCGTAGTAGACGTACCAGCGGTCGCCGATGTGGAACAGCTCGGGAGCCCAGAGGTCGGCGATGTTCCACGGTTTCGAGGGGCCTTCGTAGGGGAGGCTCCATTTCTTGGTGGTGCTGTTGATTGCCGTGAGCCGCGAGGAGCGCGAGATGGCGATGCCGTTGCCGCTCGCCTTGCAGGTGTAGTAATATTCGCCGTCCTTGACGATGTAGGGATCGGGCATCGTGGCGACGTTACCCCCGATGGTGATGGGGTTGGTGAAGGTCAGCGCCGACTGCGTGATGGTGATCTCGACCGGATTGACGCCGTCGGCCGTGAAGCGGACGATGCCCGTGCGCTTCTCCGTGCCGTTCGTCTCGAAGGAGATGCGCACCGAGAGGTCGCCCTTGCCGCTGTTGGGGGTTACGCTGAGCCATTTGCTCCGCGGCTCGGCGATCCATTCGGTGTTCGACGACACGAAGATTTCGAGCGATCCGGCGGAGTTGGACACCATCTTTTCGCTGAAATTGAGCCGGACATACGGTTTTCCGGTGTTGCCGTTGTCGGAGTCGTCCTTGCTGCAATGGCTGCAGCACAGCATCATCGTGACAATGGCCAGGAAGGCAGTCAGAAAGGAGAAAATTCGTTTCATATTCATTTTGTTTTAGAAGTTAGTTCATTGTGATCCGGCGAAGCCATTCCCGCCGGGTGGTCGTGCCGTCGGCCGGTATTTTCCGTCCGGCGAGCGAGCTCCAGAGACGCGCCGTGGGTTCGTCGAGCGGGCGGTCGAGACCGGCTTCCCATTCGGGGAAGAAGCCCCGCAGCGCCAACCGCTGTACGGCGGCGTAATCGGGATCGCCGGGTTTCAGGTCCCGCAGGTAGACCAGCACAGCCCCGTGGCGGAGCAGGCGTTCCTGCAACGTGTCCACGGTGATTTCGCGGACGTTCCGGCGGCTGTCGATCGCCAGTGCGGCTGCCGTTCCGGCGGCTTCGCCCAAGGCCATCCAGCAAGGCTCCATGCGCAGGGTCGAGAATCCGACGTGGCTGCCCGAGACGGCTGCCGGGAAGAGCAGGTTTTCGACCCGCCGGGGAACCATCACGCCGTAGGGAACCGTGTAAACGGCCGTCGGGTGGCTGAAGAATCCGTCGAGGTGTATGCGCCCCGGCTCGCGTTTGCGCACGGCGTGCGAGTCGAGGGCGTAGTGGCTTGCGGTGACCGAACTGCGGTGGAGCGGCGGACGCTTCCCCTCGGCTTCGGGCAGGGCGTCTTTGGCGGTGAAGAAATAGCAGCCTTCCAGCCGCCGGCCTTCGCGGACGTAGACCTGACGCGGAAATCCGTCGTTGTCGCGGTATTCGTCGGCGGCGAGGCCCCACCGCAGACAGGCTTCGCGGAAATGCGCGGGCAGCGCCTCGTCGTGCTGGGCGAACCACAGCAGGCCCAGCGTATAGTCGCGCAGACGCTCTGCGAAACGGTCGCGCCACGCCCAGCCGGCCGTCGGCCACGGCCAGTTTTCTTCGGGCAGGTCCGTGGAGATGAGTGCGAGGTGTTGGTTGTTGGCGTCGGTCTTGGCATTCGGCAGGCGGGTCATGCTCGTCACCTTGGCCATGCCCCAGACGTCGCCGGGGGCCGAGGTCCGCTCTCCGGCCCCGATGCGCCGGCGGTTCCGGGCGATAGCCGCCGAATCCGCCCTGCGGTAACGGGCGTCCGTGTTGCGTCCGTCCAATACGTCGCCGACCAGCGAGGCGTACTCGCTGCGGTCGTAGTTTTCGGGCCGGGGGATCGCCAGCCGGTTCTGCGGATCGTCCGTCAGACAGAGGCGGTAGTTGTAAGCCTGGATGGCGTCGTCGCCCTCATAGGTCGTGCCGTCGGCGTCGGGACCGTGCTTCCACCAGCGGTAGATTTTTCCGGCGCAGGGTTCGCCGTATTCGTCGGCCCCTTCGCGTCCGGTCCGGAACGGAACCCCTGCGGCTGCGCCCAGGTCGCCTTCGTAGGTCGCGTCGATGAACACGGCGCCGCGGTATTGTTCCTCCCGGCCCGTCGTGCGGTCGAGGATGCGGATCGAAACGATTCGGTCGCCCCGCTTCTCGACGTAGCGCGCTTCGGCGTCGAACTGGCGTCCGGTCAGAACCGTAATGCTTCCGGGACCGGCCTCGGCGAGCATTCGTTCGAAGGTCTCCGCCGCCACCGACGGCTCGAAATGGTATCCGTCGCTGCAATCGCGCACCTGCGGGGAGCCGGCGCCGTATTTTTCGGTGTAACGGGCCTTGTTCAGCGCCACGAAACGGGCGAACAGTCCCGCCGTGGCGCCCCGCGTGGCGATGTCCGTGGCGCCCAGTCCGTTGACCGGGAGCCCGCCGACGTGTCCCGAGCGTTCGAGGATGACGCTGTTTTTTCCTTCGCGTGCGGCGGCGACGGCGGCGGTGATCCCCGCAGGGGTTCCGCCCACGATCACCACGTCGTAGGTGTGCTTGCGGGTCAGGATGCCCATTGCCAGGATGAGGGCGAAAATGTACAGCAGGAGTTTCACGGACGCCGGATTTTGACCTTGAATTCGCGCGTGTCGAGATTGAAGCCCCTCACGACGAGCGTGTATGTCTCTCCGGGGAGTTTGTCGAGTGCCGTTTCGATGCGCACTGTCCGGCTCTCGCCCGGCATCAGGCAGAGGAAGTTGTCGGTGTAGAACGACGGCCGCACGGGCTTGCGCCGCTCGTCGAGCCACTGTACCTGCGTGAAGAACGCCACCGTGCGGCCGGTGTTTTTCAGTCGGAGGTTGATGTAGTGGCATCCGTCGTCTACCGAGGTTTCGTACGACGCGGCGACGCGGGTCCGGGCCAGTTCGCCGAGCGACTGGAATCCCGCCGTCGCCGGGCCGGTGAGCGTGTTGGCGCCCTTGTATTCGTTGTCCGAACGCCAGTAGAAATTGCTGCCCGCCTGCTTGCCGCGTTCGTCGAAGAGTTTCAGCCTGATGAACTGCACCGGGGTCTTCGACGCCGAAAAATTCAGCGTCAGCACGTCGTTCGCAACGCCGTCTTCGGGCAGGTCGACCGTCGCCGACTGCGAGTCGATGCGCCGCATGTCGAGGTCATAGACCTCGGCCGTAACCCGGTAGCCGCGGTATGCGCGGTAGTGGTCGTTGACCACCGACACCGTGTTTTTCAGGTAGTCGAACTGCGGGTGGAGGGGCTCGCAGGCGTTCTGCGCGGCGTAGAGCGCCGCGGTGGGTTCGAGCGACCAGTCCCACATGCGTCCGGCGACCTGACGGACGGCCGAATTGTGGTACCAGTAGAGGAATCCCGACGTGTAGCGGTCGCCGTAGCCGAACTTGTTGTAGTTCCAGACCTCCCAGATGCTCTTGTAGTTCATGGCGCCGAGGAACTGCGCCTTTTCGGCGAACTCCTCGATGCTCTGCGAGGGGCCGTATTCGTTGGTCATGTCGGTGTAGAGCGTCGACATGAGGTGGAATCCATTGCCGTCGGAATAGTCCCAGACCGCTTTGTTGATGGGCCACAGGTCCTTTTCGTCCATCATTTCGCGCAGGCATTCGACCGTCGGCAGGCACGGGGCGCCGTATTCGGGGTTGAAGCCGTAGACGCGGCTGCCGCGCGGCGAAGCCTTGTCCTCGTAGTGGCTCATGATGTTGACCTGCTTGTAGGGACTGCCGTCGTGTATGCCGCCGCATTCCGACTGCATCTGATAGCCGCGCGTGCCGTCGAGTTTTTCGAGCAGTCGTTCCATCTGCGGCATTTCGGTGCTCTCGTTCGACGAGACATAGTAGGCCAGCGAGGGGTGGTTGCGGATGCGCTTCACCGTGGAGACCACGTTCGCGTAGTAGACGCCCGGATCGTTGGGGTGGTTGGTGTCGCCCGTCATCCAGAACTCCTGCCAGACGAGGATGCCCAGCGAGTCGCAGAGCTGGAAGAAATAGTCCGATTCGGTGATGCCGCCGCCCCAGAAGCGGATGAGGTTCACGCCCGACTGGGCCGTGTAGCGCAGTTCGGCGCGGGTGCGTTCGTCCGACGTGCGGAGCATGGCTTCCGGGAGCCAGTTGGTGCCCCGGATGAAGAGCGGCCGGCCGTTGACGCTGAACGTGCGCGACCTGTCCGGCGTGTCGGTCGTGGAGGTGATCTCCCGGATGCCGAAGCGCGTCGAAATCGAGTCGCTGACCCGGCCGTCGAATTCGACTTTCAGCGTCAGGTCGTAGAGTTCCTGTTTCCCTTTGTTCAGCGGCCACCACAAGCGCGGATTGCGGATCACCAGCTGCGGGAACTCCTCGGGGGTGAAGACCACCTCCTGGACCTCGCCGCGGTAGAGCGACACCTCTTTTTCGAAGCGGATGCCTTCACCGCGGATTTCGCCGCTGACTTTGGCTTTCCGCCAGGTGTTCTGCGGGATGTAGTCGGGATAGCTCACCTCGACCGAGACGGTCTGGCGCGCCACGTCGTAGCCGGGTTTCGACAACTCGGATTTCACGAACGGATGTGCCAGCCGCACGCGCCCGGTGGTGAAGAGCGTGATGTCGCGCCAGATGCCGGTGTTGCGGTCGCGGATGCCGTCGAGGTAGAAGAAGTCCCACCCGACGGTCATCAGCTGGGTGACGTTGCGGCCGATCTCGCCGTTGCCGCCGTTCTGGAACTCGCCGTTGGCGCCGAACGACTTGCCGCCTTTGGGGCGTATCGTGCCGGGCATGTCCACGGGGTAGACCTTCACGGCCAGGACGTTCTCCCGGTCGAACGTGACCTTGTCGGTGATGTCGATGACGCGCTGCAGGAACATGCCGGCCGTGTTGCCCACCATGCTGCCGTTGAGCCAGATTTCCGCGCGGTAGTTGATGCCGTCGGCCTGGAGCCAGATTTTTTTGCCCCGGTAGGCGTTTTTGTCGAGCCGGAACTCCGTCCGGAACCAATAGGTGTAGAAATCCCGTCCGGCGCGGTAGAGGTCGGGGATGAGGTTCGACTCCAGCTTGTTGTTGAGCCCGTAGTACGGCTCGGGGTAGACGCCGTCGTGCACCAGCGAGTTGAGCACCGTTCCCGGGACCACCGCCGGCAGCCACTCTTCGGTCGGGAGCTTGGCGGAGGAGACCTCCTCGGAGCGTACGCCCACCTCGTCGGCGCGTTTCATTTTCCAGTCGAACTGCCCGCCGTGGCCCTCCTTCGAGGTCAGGGTGCAGATCGTCTCGCGTTCTTTCAGGGCGTTCTGCGCCGGTGCGGCGAGCGGTGCGAGGAGAATGAGGAGCAGTAGAATTCGTGTCATTTTCCAGTGGGTTTATCGGTTGGCGAAATAGTTCGAGACGCGGTCGGGGCTGAGCATCTGCCAGAGCGACGCCACGGTCCAGCCCGGCGCGAAGATGTCGTTGTAGAAGCCTTTGCCGTTCTTGCCGTAATCCCAGGCGGTGTGCTGTACGACCTCGGGGTAGTAGCCCGTGCGGGCGATCCCGAACATCGATCCTTCGACGGGCATCAGTTGGAGCATCGAGCTTCGGATTACGGCACTCATGCGCTCGAAGCGGGGTTCGTGGCACGCTTCGGCCAGAAAGTCGAGCACCGTGGCGAATTCGAAGATGAAGACGTCGACGTGGTTGTTCTCCACCGACACGTTGCCCCAGCCGCGGGAGTGGAAGCCCACGTCGCCGAGCATCTGCCCCTGGGCGAAAGGCACGTCCCAGAGGTAGTACCACGAAAGGGCGAAATAGGCCGCCTCACGGCACAGATCGACGTAGCGCTGCCGTTCGGCGCCCTCGGAGATGAACGTCAGGTAGTACATCGCCGTTGCGGCATAGAGCGAAGCCTCTTTGTCCTCGCAGTTGGCGTCGAGCGTCGACGAGAAGTAGTCGGCTTTGGAAATGAGATTCTTTTCGAGATAGTCGGCCGTGCGTTCGGCGCTCCGGCGGTAAGCCTCGTCCTTGAAATAGGCATAGGCCATCGTCAGGGGCAGCGTGGCCGATGGCGTGCTGCCGCCCGAGGCGTCCACGACGGTCAGGTTGTCGCGGAATTTGCGGGGGAAACTGCCGTCGGGATTCTGAAGCGTGCGGAATTTCTCCAGCAGGGTCCGGATACGAGCCTCCCACCGGGGATGGCTGCGGCCGTGTTGTTTCTCATAGTCGAGGTAGTTCAGCAGGGCGTAGAGGCCCTCCGACTGACGGCGGATACTGTAAACGTCGGTCTCGCGTTCCCGCTTGAAATCGACCACCTCGCGGATCAGGCCGCCCGGTGTGAATCCGTATTGCAGGTAGCTGTCGAAGATCGACCGGGCCTCTGCTGCGAGCTGTTCGCGGCCGTTCGCTTCGGCGTATTCCAGCGCGTTGAAGGCGTTGAGCAGCACGCGGCCCACGAATCCCACCTCGGCGAGGTCCGTGCTTTCGCAGTCGGCCGTGCGGAGTTCCACGCCGGAGGTGAATTTCAGCGGATAGTCCCCGACATAGCTCTGGGAGAAATATTCGGCCAGGATGGCCTTGGCTTCGGCAGGGGTATGGCGCGGTTCGAGAGGCTGCGGATCGAGCGTGTCGAAGGAGTCGTTCCACACCCCGGCCACGAACGACGAGTAGGAAGGGCTGACGCCCTTGCGGATCGTCCATGTCAGACGGCGCGTCTCGCCCTTCTCCAGTTTTTCGAATGCCCGGACGGCCGGGGCGAGGGTCAGTTTGCGGATATAGGATTTCGGGGCTTCGCAGTAGGGGAACCCGAAGACCAGCGCCGCGTGCGCGTCCGCATTGCGGAATCCCGTGAAGCCCAGCGATGTTTTGCCCGAGAGGATCACTTCGCCGTAATTGTGACAGGCGAGCGCCTCGCAGTCGGGCGTGTCGGTGCGGAGCACCGTGTAATAGGTTCCTGATTTTTCGTCGTAGATACCCGTGAGGGGCGTGCTCAGACGGTCTTCGCGCACCTGCCAACTGTCGCTGGTGTGGAATGAGGGAGCCGATTGGGGCGACCGCAGGTTTTTGTGATACCAGAACCCGGGCATATAGAAGAGACAGTTCTCGTGGACGAGGCCCGTGCTGAACGACTGCTCTACATTATAATATAGGAGATCGTCCGCCGTCAGCGTGAGAACGATCCTGATTTCGCTGTCTGTTTCGGTTTTTTGCCGTCGGATGGTCAGCGGCAGCTGTCGGTCAGCCTCTAAAATTCCCCCCCCCTCCTTGGCGGTTTCGCGCAGGTTATAGGTCACGGCGCTGTTACCCGGGGTTTTCAGTGTGATTCGCTGCGACAGGCGGCCCTCCATGGCAGAGGTTTCACCGGCTATCACGCAGCATGCGAACAGGATGGGAATGCACTTTTTCATCGGTTACTTTCGGTCCGGCAGCCGTTCGGGGCGTGCCGTTTTAAGTTGGGTGTTTTACTTAGAACAAAGGTATGAAAGGGAAAACCGGTGCAAGAAAATATAGTCGCTATTAACACAAGAATTATCTCAATTTTGTATCGCCGCCGGGATAAACGGATTGTTTTTGATTTGTAATGTGTTGTTTGTGAATTGATTGCGTTGACTGCCTCTTTTGTCTCAGTGTCTACGGGATATTTTTTTGTGATTTTAATTACTTATATTTGTTCTGCTAACCAAAACTTCGTATGGGAAAATTCTACTCGCTTGTCTTTGTGCTTTGCTGCGGCGTTTTTCTGGGCCGTGCGCAGTCGATCCATTTCGACCGGCTGGACATCAACGACGGATTGTCACAAAATACGGTTACCTCGATCATTCAGGATGACAAGGGCTTCATGTGGTTCGGCACGAAGGACGGCCTATGCCGCTATGACGGGAAATCGTTCAAGACTTTCATGCACGATCCCCGTCTCACGACCGGACTGGGGAACAGCCTGATCAAATGTCTCGTCCAGGACCACGACCACCGGATTTGGGTCGGCACCGACTCGGGGCTTTATATCTATGACCCCGAGACGGAGAATTTTTCCGGTGTGCCGCTCTACGCTGCCGACGGGAAGCCGATTACCAAGCCCATTTCGATCCTCGACTGCGACCGGGAAGGCCGTGTCTGGATCGTCGTGGAGAACAGCGACGTTTTCTGCTACGACCCGCAGACCCGCGGGGTCGAGTGCCGTTACAAGCCGCGGAAGCCGCTGCGCAGCCTCGCCTCCGATAAGAACGGTGTCATCTGGTTCGCCGGCTATGGCGGCGGGCTTTACTGTACCGAAGACCTGTTCCAAAACGTGAAGCCGTTCCTCGATGCCGACGGGCAGGAGATTTATCCCAAGGACATCATCTCCTTCATCTGCCTGAGCGACTACAACGAGATGTACCTCGGGCTGGAGGAACACGGCGTGGCGAAGGTGGACCTCGTTGCCGGGACGGTCACCCGGCTCCGGCTGTCGGACAATCCCGATGCACCGCTGTTCGTGCGGCACATCCTGCCGTATTCGCCCGACGAATTGTGGATCGGCACCGAATCGGGCATCGTCGTCTACAACATTCGCACCCGGCGTTACCAGCATTTGAAAAGTTCTCCTTACGACCCTTATTCGCTCTCGGACAACGCCGTTTACTCGCTCTGCAAGGATCGCGAGGGCGGGTTGTGGATCGGCTCGTTCTTCGGAGGCATCAATTACCTGCCCCAGCGGAATTCCGATTTCGAAAAATATTACCACACCGACGATCCGCACAGCCTCCGGGGCCGCCGCGTGCGGGAAATCTGTCCGGGCAGTGACGGGCGGCTCTGGATAGGCACGGAGGATGCCGGACTCTATACGTTCGATCCCGCAAACGGCTCGTTCCGCTTTTTCTCCCCGAGCCGGGAGTTCACCAACGTCCACGGACTGCTGATGGACGGGGACGACCTCTGGGTGAGCACCTTTGCGAAAGGTATCTGGGTGATCGACACCCGGACGGGCCGTATCCGCAAATACGACAACGACAACAAGCCGGGGCGGCTGTTCAGCAACTATGTTTTCGCGCTCTACAAGACCAACGGCGGGCGTATCTACGTGGGAACCATGCACGGCCTTCAGTATTACAACCGCGAGACGGACCGATTCCTGCACGTTCCGGAGATCAACGGCGGCAAGATGGTCCACGATATCCGGGAGGATTCGGACGGGAATCTGTGGGTGGGCACCTCCTCCAACGGCGTTTACCGCTACGATGCGCGCAATGATGCCTGGACGCAGTTCTTGCACGACGGCGACGATCCGAATTCGCTTCCCTACGACAACGTTACGAGCGTTTTCGAAGACAGCAACCGCCGGATATGGCTCACCACCGAAGGTTCGGGCTTCTGCCGTTTCGACCCGGCCGGAAATAAATTCGTCCGTTACAGCACCTTCAACGGAATGCCCAGTGACGTTGTTTTCCAGATCATCGAGGACGACCAGGGTTTCTTCTGGATCACGACCGACCGGGGGTTGGCGCTGTTCGATCCCCGGGCGGGCAGTGTCCGGCAGGTCTACACCGTGACCGACCGCTTGTTGAGCAACCAGTTCAACTATAAGTCAGGGTATAAATCCCCGGACGGAACCATCTATTTCGGTTGTATCGAGGGATTGATCTCCTTCAACCCCGAGACGCTCCTCGGGCGTAAGACCGATTACGTGCCGCCTATCTACATCACCGATTTTTCGCTGTTGGACGAGAAGGTCCTGGTCGGAGGCCGGAACTCCCCGCTGCGCAGGAGCATCATCTGCTCGGATTCGATCCGCCTGAAGCACAACCAGAACTCCCTGACGCTGCAAATCGCTGCCCTGAGCTACCGTGAGCCGCAGACCAACCGCCTGCTCTATAAACTCGAAGGCTTCGACGACAAGTGGCGGCAATATACGCCCGGGAGCGCCACGATCACCTATTCGAAAATCCCTTACGGCAAATACAACTTCCGGGTACGCCTCCCGGCCGGTTCGGGCAATGCCGGCGCGGAGCCTGAGAAACGGCTTTTCATCGAGGTTTCGCCGCCGTTCTACCTCTCCGTGACGGCCTATGTCGTCTACGGACTGCTTGCGCTGGGTGCGCTCGTGCTGATCCGGATTTACCATACGCGCCGCAACGTTCGCCGCCAGCAGCAGCACATCCAGGCTTTCGAGCGCGAGAAGGAACGGGAGCTGTATAATGCCAAGATCAGCTTCTTCACCAACATTGCGCACGAGATCCGTACGCCGCTGACACTGATCAAGGGCCCGTTGGAGAACATCCTCGGCAAACAGACGATGGACCGGAGCATCGCCGAGGACCTGATCGTCATGGACCGCAACACCAATCGGCTGCTGGACCTCACGAACCAGTTGTTGGATTTCCAGAAGATCGAGAAGGAGCGCTTGTCGCTCAATCTGGCACGGCAGAACGTGACGGATATCGTCGAAGAGACGTTCTATCGTTTCAGCTCCTCGGCCAAGCAGCAGCATAAGACCTTCGAACTGGAGCCGGGCGAGGGGGAGATTTATGCGCAGGTAGACCGGGAGGCTTTCATCAAGATTCTGAGCAACCTGATGAACAATGCCCTGAAATATTCGGAAACGATGATCCGCGTCGGGTTGTCGGTGGTTGACGATGCGTTCCGGGTCACGGTCACCAACGACGGCGAGGTCGTGCCTCCGGAGATGCGTGAGCCTATCTTCGCCCCGTTCTTCCGCCATGCCCGCAAGGACGAATCGACCGGAACGGGAATCGGACTGGCGCTGTCGCGTTCCCTGGCCGAACTGCACGGCGGGACGCTGGCGATGGACGCAGACACGGAGCTGAACGTGTTCGTCCTGACCATTCCGCTCTGCCGGCAGGCGGCGGAGGATTCCGTGGAGACCGCCTCGGCGGAGGATTCCGAGAGCATTCCCGACGAGCGCGGCGACCTCGGCTGGGAGGCTTACAGCGTCCTGATCGTCGAGGACAACCCCGAGATGTGCGCCTTCATCCGGCGGCAGGTGTCGGAAAGCTATTCGGTGCTGACGGCCGGGAACGGCGTCGAAGCGCTGGAGTTGCTGGAGAAAAATTATGTCAATGTGATTATCAGCGATATCATGATGCCCAAGATGGACGGCATCGAGTTTTGCCGGCAGGTGAAGACCGACCTGCGTTACAGCCATATCCCGCTGATCCTGCTGTCGGCGAAGACGAACCTTCATTCGAAGATTTCGGGCATGGACGCCGGGGCCGACGCCTATGTCGAGAAACCTTTTTCGTCGGATTACCTGCTGTCGGTGATTGCCAACCTGATCAAGAGCCGGCAGACGTTGAGCGAGGCTTTTTCGAAAAATCCGCTGGTGCTGGCCAATACCATGGCTACCTCTTCGGTGGATACCGATTTCATCGTCCGGCTGCAGGAGATCATCCAGGCCAACCTCAGCGATCCCGAGTTCAAGATCAACGACATCGCCGAGATGGTGCACATGAGCCGTGCGAGCTTCTACCGCAAGATCAAGGGCGTGTTGGACATGACCCCGAACGATTACCTGCGGCTCGAACGGCTGAAAACCGCGGCCCGGCTGCTCCGGGACAAGCGTTACCACATCAATGAGGTCTGCTACATGGTCGGGTTCAGCTCCACGTCCTATTTTGCGAAATGCTTCCAGAAGCAGTTCGGCGTGCTCCCGAAGAAATATGCGTCCGAGTGACGGGATGCACCGGGAAGCCCGAGGGGGCTAATGCGTGTCCCGATACCAGTTCGTCTGCCGGTTTTCGGCGGCGTATCTGGCCGACGGTTCGGGCTCGCTGACCGAGACGCCCGAATAGTAGTTTACTGAGTGATTTCTACGGTCGTAAGCCGAATAGAAAGAGGCCGTATGGTGCCGGCTGGAGACCGGGAATGCCAGTTCCATCCGGGCTTTGAAGTCATCTACTACACCCTGATCGTTGCAGCACAGCGTTACGTAGTGTTCCAGGTCGTAGAATAATTTCGTGACGTTTCCCTTGTAATATTGGAGCGCGTCGATGTCGAACGCCTGCTTCTTATCTTTGATACGGCGCATCTCCTTCGCCAGCGCATCCAGCTGCGCCGTGACGGCCAGCGAAATGCATCCGGACTGCTCGTATGCAATGGTACTCCGCCAATCGTTTTCGTAGAGGTTCCAGAATTCCCAGCAGGCTTTTTCGAGGCTGCTGAGCACTCCGTTTCCTTCGAACAGGTGGGGGACGATCCGGTCATAGGGGAATCCGTCGCCCATGACCTCGCAGGGCGACGCCACGATATAATCCACCGCACGGCGCAGGTCGTACAACGTCTCGATATTGGCCATGAAACAGTCGTCGAAGATCAGGTAGTCGAAGCGGAACGATTGCGTTTCGATCGCTGAGGCCAGCTCCGTGATGTCCAGCTCGTAACCCGTGTCGCCGAACGAACGGGTCGTTTTGGCGCCGGGCGCCGTTGTCCACACGCTGTCGTCCGGTTCCGCTGAACGCAGCGAATAGGGCAGTACGCCGCCGCTTGCGGGAATCCACGCCTTGCCGTGACAGCCGATAATCAATCCGTAGTTTTGGGCCGGAGCCAGCTCTGCGGCATCGGCGAAGATCCGTTGCACGTCAGCTGCGGACCCCGCGTTGAAATCGTCGTAGGTTTTGAGTGTTTTCGTCTCGCTGCGCCGCTTGTTCCGGTCGTAATAGATTTCCAGCATCACGGCCGATGTCTGCTTTTCGGGCTGCCAGCATACCAGCATGCGCCCGTTGCCCAACGCCCGGTCGGTCACGGCCGTGTGGATACCTTGGATGTTGTTTTTGTAATAAGCGGACAAACTCTGGCCCGGCATATAGAGCAGGACGGTGCGGTCGGCCAGGGCGGGCGGGTTGTAACCCGGCTCCTCCTTGGAACAGGCCGCGAGCGTCGCCAGCGTGAGCAGGCAGAGCGTATGCCGGAGCAGGCGCATCATTTGTAGGTGCGGGGTTTGAGGTTGTTGAACTGCCACGTGCGGTCGCGTTTGTAGGTGTAGCCCTCGGGCTTGTTCCAGTAGACGCGGCCGAAGTCGAAATAGAATCCCTTGCGTTTTTTCCCTTCGACGACGTAAGGGACCGTCAAAGGCACGAACTCCACCGTGCGGCTGATGATGCGCGCCTTGCCGTAGGAGAGTCCTTCGGCGGCCAGCACGTCGAGCGCATGTTCGAACATCAGCACATGGCGCGGGGTTTTCTGCGTGAAGCCGTCGCCCGAGGCGAGGATCGCACGGATCACGCCGTTCATGCGGTCCGAGTAGGCTTTCTCGCGCGCCTTGTCACCCAGCCCTCCGTAAGCGAACGACATCAGGTTGAGGATTTTGGGACTGAAAGGATCGCGCTTCAGGGCGTCGGTGCCTGTCGAGATCATCGACTCGAGCGTCGCCACGTCGGGTTTCTCGGGGTCGAGGACCGAGACCAGCATCAGCATCTTGTCGAGATCGGGATTCGCGGCCAGCGGCTTGTAGTCGTCCTGATAGGCGTACCCGTAGTAGAGGTAGTGGTAATCCTCGTCGGTCAGCGTCGCGTCGCCCGCATTGTAACGCAGCATCAGCGCCGGGTAGTAAAAGGGCGACTCCGAGTCCATCGTCCGGTCGACGATGTTGTCTTCGTCGGGGACTTTGGCGGCGGCCAGCGCCGGGATCAGGAGCAGCAGAAGCAGCAGTCGTTTCATATCGGTCGTTTCTGGTACGAACGCGGATTTAGCGCAAATCGTATTCGTCGATCAATTTTCGGAATTTTTCGCGGAGCGCCGCCGAGCCGGCTACCAGGGGCAGACGCATCGTGTCGCCGATGCGTCCCATCACCGAAAGGGCGCATTTCACGCCTACGGGGTTGCCCTCTTCGAAGAGAGCCCGGACCACTTCGTCCAACCGGGCGTATTCGCGTTCGGCGGTGTCGAAATCGCCCGCCTTGGCGTGGTTCACGCAGCCCATAAAGCACTTGGGAAAGGCGTTGGCCACCACCGAGATCACTCCGTCGCCGCCGCGCCGCATCAGGGGAATGGTGATGCCGTCGTCGCCCGACAGCACGAGAAAACCCTCGGGACGGTTGTCGAGGATGCGCTGCATCTGCTCGATGTCGCCCGAAGCCTCTTTGACGCCGATGACGTTTTTAAAATCGCGGGCGATGCGCAGCGTGGTTTCGGCGGTCATGTTGACGCCCGTGCGGCCGGGGATGTTATAGAGGATCACCGGCAGGGGCGAATGCTCCGACACGGTGCGGAAATGCTGGTACAGACCCTCCTGCGACGGTTTGTTGTAATAGGGCGTCACGCTGAGGATGGCGTCGGCGCCGCGCAGGTCGAATTCGCGCAGCTGGTCCAGCACCTCCGACGTGGAGTTGCCGCCGCAGCCCATCACCAGCGGCACGCGGCCGGCGATGTGGTTGGTGATGAACATGGCGATCACGGCGCGCTCGGGCATGTAGAGGGTCGGGGTTTCGGCCGTGGTGCCCAGGGCGACGATGTAGTCCACGCCGCCTTCGATCACGTAGTCGATCATGCGGGCCAGCGCCTTGTAGTCGACACGGCCGTCGGCCGTGAAGGGGGTTATCATCGCGGCGCCCACGCCGGAAAGTTTGTGTCGTAGCATAATGTCTCTGATTGTCGTTTTATCTGTTGTCGTTTTGCGTCAGTCCTCAAAGCAGGCGTCTTGCGCCTGTCAGAACAATTCCTGTTGTGCGGCCTTTTCCACCGGGCCTCCGCCTTCGATCATGGCGAAGAACTCCTCCTCGGAGATGATCTTCACGCCCAGTTTCTCGGCCTTCTTCAGCTTCGCCGGACCCATGTTCTCACCCGCGACGATGTAGTCGACGTTGCCCGACACCGCCGCGAGGTTCTTGCCTCCGTGCAGTTCGATCAGCTCCTTCATCTCGTCGCGGCTGCGCGAGAATTTTCCGGATACCACGAACGTCCTGCCCGCGAGGTTCTCCGAGGCCAGTTCGCGCGCCTCGGCTTCGAACTGCACTCCCGCGTCGCGCAGGCGGCGGATGATTTGCAGGTTCTCGTCCTCGGCGAAGTACTCGATGATGGCGTCGGCGATGCGTCCGCCCACCTCGTCGGCTTCCACCAGCTCCTCGCGCGTGGCCTTCATCACGGCGTCCAGCGACCGGAAGTGCTCGGCGAGGTACTTGGCCGTCGTCTCGCCCACGAAGCGGATGCCCAGTCCGAACAGCACACGCTGGAACGGCACCTGCTTCGACCGTTCGATCGAACGGATGATGTTGTCGGCCGACTTTTCGCCCAGCCGGGGCAGGGGAGCCAGCTGTTCGGCGCGCAGGTCGTAGAGGTCCGCCACGTTGCGCACCAGTCCGTTCTCATAGAGCAGTTCCACGGTCTCCTCGCCCAGTCCCTCGATGTCGAGGGCTTTGCGGCGGATGAAGTGGATGATGCGGCCGATGATCTGGGGCCGGCATCCGCCCTGGTTGGGACAGTAGTGTTTCGCTTCGCCCTCGTAGCGCACCAGCGGCGTGCCGCATTCGGGGCAGACGGTGATGTACTCGAACGGCCGGCTGTCGGCGGGACGCTGCGAGAGGTCCACGCCGATGATCTTCGGGATGATCTCGCCGCCCTTTTCGACGTAGACCATATCGCCCGGGCGGATGTCCAGCAGGGCCATCTGCTCGGCGTTGTGCAGCGTGGCGCGCCGCACGGTGGTTCCGGCGAGCAGCACCGGTTCGAGGTTGGCCACGGGCGTCACGGCCCCCGTGCGTCCCACCTGGAACGACACGCTGTCGAGGCGCGTCATGGCCTGCTCGGCTTTGAACTTATAAGCCACGGCCCATTTCGGGGCCTTGGCCGTGAATCCCAGCTGACGCCGCACGGCGAAGTCGTCGACCTTTATCACCACGCCGTCCGTCGGGAAGGGCAGTTCGCGCCGCGCCGTGTCCCAATGTTCGATGAAGGCGTCGATCTCCGCGGCGCTGCGGCAGATGCGCGCCGCATCCGAGACTTTGAAGCCCCATTCGCGGGCCTTTTCGAGACTCTCCCAGTGGGTCGTGAAAGGCAGGTCGTCGCCCGCCAGCTGGTAGAGCGTGCAGTCCAGTCCGCGTTTGGCCACTACGGCCGACGACTGCTGTTTGAGCGTCCCGGCGGCGGCGTTGCGGGGGTTGGCGAAGAGCTGCTCGCCGTTGGCCTCGCGCTCGGCGTTGAGGCGGTCGAACGAGGCGTAGGGCATCAGTATCTCGCCCCGGATCTCGAAATAGTCGGGCCATCCCGTGCCCCGCAGGCGCAGGGGAACCGTGCGCACCGTGCGCACGTTGGCCGTCACGTCGTCGCCCTGCACACCGTCGCCGCGCGTCACGGCGCGCAGGAGGCGTCCGTGCTCGTAGGTGAGCGAGATGGCCGTGCCGTCGAATTTCAGTTCGCAGACGTAGTCCGTGGGTCCGGTTTCGCGCTCGATGCGGGCGATGAATTCGTGCAGCTCGTCCAGCGAGTAGGTGTTACCCAGCGAAAGCATCGCATAACGGTGCTTCACGGTCTGGAACTCCGCCGTGAGGTCGCTTCCGACCCGCACCGACGGGGAATTGGGATCGGCGAATTCGGGATGCGCGCGTTCCAACTCCTGAAGCTCGCGCATCATCGCGTCGAACTCGAAATCCGAAATTTCGGGGGCGTTCTCGACGTAATATTTGAAGTTATGCAGTTCGAGCTGACGGCGCAGCTCCTCAATTCGTTCGCGTACCATAATATAAGAATGACGTGTGTAAAGTTACATATTTTGTCTTTAACAACCGGTAAAAACTGCGTGAAATCAAAAAAAATGCAAAAAAAAATTGCAGATGTGGTGCAATATTCAAATTTTGCTTATAATTGCAGAAAATTTCCAAGCACTCCGTTTATGGCAAACCAGACTATTGTGAAAAAACATATCGTAACAAGCTTCCATAATCTGACTCCCGAACTTCAGGAAGCCGTCAAAGCGAAGTACCCCCTGGGCTTCACCGACGCCATGATTCGCGTCGACAAACCCAACGGCGACTTTTTCTATGCCGTGCCTTACGACACGGACGAGATCGCCTATATGGTGAAAGTCGACGTGAAGGTCGACGACAATTCGCACGATGACGACGACAAGGACTATTACGATGACGATATCAAAGGAGCCGACGATATCCAGGGCGGCGACGACGACGCATCGGATACGGACCGTTCCGATGACGACGACGTCAGTATTTGACGCTGCCTATGGTGCGCGCCCTTCCTGCTCTGCTGCTTCTGTTCTGCACGGCCTGTGGCCTTGCCGAAGACGGGCGCGACGAGGATAACAAATACATCTACATCAAATTCTACGACAAGGCGTTCGAGGCTTACTGCCTCGAAAAGTTCGACACGAGCGGCGACGGGCGTATTTCGCGCTACGAGGCGCAGCGTGTCCGGCGCATGTCGTGCCCCGGGCTGGGCATCGGGTCGCTGACCGACATCCGGGAGTTCTTCAACCTGCGGGAGCTCGACTGCTCGGGCAACGAGCTCACGCAGTTGGACCTCACGGCCTGCACCTACCTCGAACGGCTCGACTGCTCGGACAACGATCTCGCATCGCTCGATCTCGACGGCGTGCGGGGATTGGTGTGGATGGATTGCAGCGGCAACGGCCTGCCGCGCCTCGATCTGCATTCGGCCGCTTCGCTGCTGACGCTCGACTGCCGGAGGAATGCCCTCACGACGCTCGACGTGGCTTCGTGCGACGCCAATCTGCAGGCCGACGTGCGCAGCAATCCCGACCTGACGACGGTCTACTGCCGCGCGTCGCAGAGCATCTCCTTCGACGGACAGACCGTTATCCAACCTGAGTAAGAAGCGGGATTCAGGCGCGGCAGTAACTTCGGGACGTTTGTCGTCCGGTTCTGCGCTTTGCCGTCATTGCGAGGCATTGCAGATGCCGTGGCAATCCGATGTAAACGTTGCAAGGTTACGATTTCTGGTCAGATTGCCGCGCCGCATGCGGCTCCTCGCAATGACGCCCGCCTAAGAGGTGGGTTTTAGGGGCGTAAGTGCTGTCTCGCCGCTCTCTGACCGGCCGCCTGCCCGCTTAATGGGCGGGGCGGCGCCTTGCTTTCTTTCCTCCGCTCCTCCTGATTTCTTTATAATTTGTTGAAAAGTCCGCCGCTCAGCTTGGGCTATTCGGATAATAATTTGTACCTTTGGATGCAAAAAATGTCTTTTGCAAGTATAAATTAGATACCGGATACAATGAAAAAAGTTGACGTGATCCTCGGCCTGCAGTGGGGTGACGAGGGCAAAGGGAAGGTTGTGGACGTGCTGACGCCCCGCTATGAGGTGGTAGCCCGTTTCCAGGGCGGTCCCAATGCCGGTCATACGCTGGAATTCAACGGCGAGAAATACGTGCTCCGCTCGATACCTTCGGGCATTTTCCAGGGTGGCAAGACCAATATCATCGGCAACGGGGTGGTGATCGACGCCATCCTTTTCCGTGATGAGGCCGAAGCGCTGGCCGCCAGCGGCCACGACCTGACCCGCCAGCTCTGCATTTCGAAGAAAGCCCACCTGATCCTGCCCACGCACCGCATCCTCGATGCGGCCTACGAGGCGGCCAAGGGCAGCGCCAAGATCGGCACCACGGGCAAGGGCATCGGCCCGACCTATACGGACAAGGTGAGCCGCAACGGCATGCGTGTCGGCGATTTGCTGAGCCCCGATTTCGAAAGTATCTACGCTGCCGCCAAGGCGCGTCACGAGAAAATCCTGAAAAGCCTCGATTACCAATACGACATCACCGAACTGGAGAAGCAGTGGTTCGAGGCGGTGAAATACCTCCGCCGTTTCCACATCATCGACAGCGAATATTTCGTCAACGACTGCCTCGCGCAGGACAAGTCGATCTTGGCCGAAGGTGCACAGGGAACGCTGCTCGACGTGGATTTCGGCTCCTATCCGTTCGTGACCTCCTCGAATACGGTCTGTGCGGGCGTCTGCACCGGGCTGGGCATCGCCCCGAACCGTATCGGTGAGGTGTACGGCATCTTCAAAGCTTATTGCACGCGCGTTGGCAGCGGTCCGTTCCCCACGGAACTGTTCGACGAGACGGGCGAACGGCTGTGCGATATCGGCCACGAGTTCGGCGCCGTCACGGGCCGCCGCCGCCGCTGCGGATGGCTGGACATGGTAGCCCTGAAATACTCGATCATGATCAACGGCGTGACGCAGCTTATCATGATGAAATCCGACGTGATGAACGATTTCGAGACGATCAAAGTGGCCACGGCCTACGAGATCGGCGGCCGGACCACTTCGGAGTTCCCCTACGAGATCGACGGAGAACTCAAACCGGTCTACACCGAGTTCGAGGGCTGGAAATGCGACCTGCGCAAGTACGGCAGTTACGAGGAGTTCCCCGAGGCGTTCAAGCGCTACGTGGAGTTCATCGAGCGTCAGACGGGCGTTCCCGTGAAGATCATCTCGGTAGGTCCCGACCGCGGCGAAACCATCACCCGTTAAGAACGGGTTTTTAGGGGCGGCGCTTGGATGGTGACGTATCCGAAGTTGGTTTTGCGCTGCCGTCCGTCCGCATTCCGGTCGAAATCCGGGTTGACAGCCCGTTTGCGATAACAGCGGTAACAGGAAAAGGATATCAATATATAACCACTTAACTTATATGCAACAACAAAACCTCAAAATTCTTGTTTTGGCCAAGCAGGTGCCCGACACCCGCAACGTGGGCAAGGACGCGATGACTCCCGAAGGGACGGTCAACCGCGCGGCGCTCCCGGCCATCTTCAATCCCGAGGACCTCAATGCACTGGAGGCTGCCCTGCGGCTGAAAGACCGCGTCGAGGGCTCCACGGTCCATATCCTTACGATGGGTCCGCAGCGTGCCGCCGACATCATCCGCGACGCGATGTTCCGCGGCGCCGACGGCGGTTACCTGCTTTCGGGCCGCGAGTTCGCCGGCTCGGATACGCTGGCTACCTCCTATGCCCTTTCGTGCGCCCTGAAGAAGATCGCGCCCGACGTGATCTTCGCAGGCCGTCAGGCCATCGACGGCGACACCGCGCAGGTGGGTCCGCAGGTTGCCGAGAAACTCGGCCTTCCGCAGGTGACCTATGCCGAGGAGATCGTCGAGGTCAAGGCGGGGGCGCTGGTCGTGAAACGCCGTCTGGAACATGGCACCGAGGTTGTCGAGTGTCCGATCCCCGCCGTGGTGACGGTCAACGCTTCGGCCGCCGAGTGCCGTCCGCGCAACGCCAAGCGGGTGATGAAGTACAAGGGCGCCCTGGCCGGTTCCGAGATCGCCGCGGCTCCCGAATCGCCCGCCGCACAGCGCGCCGCTGCGAAGGAGTATCTGCAGATCGTGGAGTGGGCCGCTGCCGATGTCAATCCCGATCCCGAACAGCTCGGCCTTACGGGTTCGCCCACGAAGGTCAAGAAGATCGAGAACGTGGTTTTCGCCGCCAAGGAGGCCAAGCGGTTAACGGCTGCCGACGAGGATATCAATTCACTGATGGTTGAACTTATTGCGAGCCATACGCTCGGTTAATACGCTTCGGAGATGAACAACATATTCGTATATATCGAGACGGAGGGCGGCAAGGTCGCCGACGTGAGCCTCGAACTGCTGACCAAGGGTCGTGAACTGGCCACCCGTCTCGGGGTGAAACTCGAGGCCGTCGTGCTGGGCCACAAACTTGCGGACATCGCCGCCGAGCTGGCCAAATACGGAACCGATACGGTCTGGGTTGCCGATGACGAACTCTTCGCGCCGTTCCGCACGCTGCCCCACACGGCCGTGCTGTGCGGACTGATCGAGCAGGAGAAACCCCAGATCGCGCTCTTCGGCGCTACGCCCGTGGGCCGCGACTTCGCACCCCGTGTGTCGTCGGCGCTGCACAGCGGCCTGACGGCCGACTGCACGCAGCTGGAGATCGGCGACCACAAGGACCCCAAGACGGGCAAGGAGTATAAGGACCTCCTTTACCAGATCCGTCCCGCTTTCGGCGGTAATATCATCGCTACGATCGTCAACCCCGACCACCGTCCCCAAATGGCGACCGTCCGCGAGGGCGTGATGCGCAAGGAGTACGCCGCCAAACCGGGCGCCGGCGAGGTGAAGCCGATCGACTGGAAGAAATTCGTCAAGGACACGGACCTCGTGGTGAAGATCATCGACCGCCAGATCGAGGAGCGTAAGATCGACATCAAAGGTGCGAGCATCCTCGTTGCCGGCGGTTACGGCATGGGTTCGAAGGAGAACTTCAAGCTGGTGCACGACCTGGCCGACGTACTGGGCGGTGAAGTGGGCGCCAGCCGCGCCGCTGTCGACGCGGGCTTCACGGAGCATGCGCGCCAGGTAGGCCAGACGGGTGTCACGGTGCGTCCGAAACTCTACATCGCCTGCGGCATTTCGGGTCAGATCCAGCACACGGCCGGCATGGACCAGTCGTCGATGGTGATTTCGATCAATAACGATCCCGAGGCTCCGATCAACAAGATCGCCGACTACGCCATCACGGGCGATGTCAACGAAATTATCCCCAAGATGATCAAGTACTACAAACAAAACTCGAAGTAATGGCTAATTTCTTTTCAGATAATAAGGATTTGCAGTTCCACCTCCAGCATCCGCTGATGCGCAAGATCGTGGAGCTGAAGGAGCGCGGTTTCGCGGAGAAAGACCTCTACGACTATGCGCCGCAGGATTTCGAAGACGCGATGGACAACTACCGCCGCGTGCTGGAGATTGCCGGCGAGGTTTGCGGCGATGTAATCGCCCCCAATGCCGAGGGGGTCGACCACGAGGGTCCGCGCGTGGTCAACGACCATGTGGAGTATGCTTCGGGTACGGTCGTCAACATGAAGGCCGTCGTCGATGCGGGCCTGAGCGGCATGACGCTTCCCCGCAAGTACGACGGACTGAACTTCCCGCTGATCTGCTTCGTGATGGCCAACGAGATGGTCGCACGCGCCGACGCCAGTTTCGAGAACATCTGGGGACTGCAGGACTGCGCCGAGACGCTCAATGAGTTCGCTTCGGAGGAGATCAAACAGAAATACCTGCCGTGGGTTTCGGCGGGCGCGACGTGCGCCATGGACCTCACGGAGCCCGATGCCGGTTCGGACCTCGGAGCCGTGATGCTCAAAGCTACGTGGTCGGAGGAGAAGCAGACCTGGCTGCTGAACGGCGTGAAGCGCTTCATCACCAACGGCGACGGCGAGGTTTCGCTCGTGCTGGCGCGTACCGAAGAGGGTACGACCGACGCCCGCGGCTTGTCGATGCTGGTCTATGACAAGCGCGACGGCGGCGTGAAGGTGCGCCGTATCGAGAACAAACTCGGTATCAAGGGTTCGCCGACGTGCGAGCTGGTCTTCACGAACGCCCCGGCACAGTTGGTCGGCGACCGGAAGATGGGTCTTATCAAATATGTGATGTCGCTGATGAACGCCGCCCGTCTGGGTATCGGCGCCCAGTCGGTGGGTACGTGCGAGGCCGCTTACCGCGAGGCCCTGAAATATGCCCACGAGCGCGCCCAGTTCGGCAAGCCGATCATCCAGTTCGCCGCCGTGTCGGAGATGCTTTCGAACATGAAGGCCAAGGTGCAGGGCGTGCGCGCGCTGCTGTACGAAACCGCGCGTTTCGTCGAGGTCTACAAGCAGTACGGCCATATCTCTCACGAGCGTTCGCTCGAAGCCGAGGAGCGTCAGGAGATGAAGTTCTATAACCGCCTTGCGGACGGCTTCACCCCGCTGGTGAAACTCTTCTCGTCGGAGTATGCCAACCAGCTGGCCTATGACGCCGTCCAGATCCACGGCGGTTCGGGCTTCATGAAGGACTATCCCTGCGAGCGGCTCTACCGCGACGCCCGTATCATGAACATCTACGAGGGCACCTCGCAGCTGCAGGTCGTGGCGGCTATCAACGCCGTGACGAAAGGTACGTTCATGGAGCAGATCGAGCGCTATGCCGCCGA
Source organism: Alistipes timonensis JC136 (assembly GCF_900107675.1). Taxonomy (GTDB): domain Bacteria; phylum Bacteroidota; class Bacteroidia; order Bacteroidales; family Rikenellaceae; genus Alistipes; species Alistipes timonensis. The sequence goes on along the minus strand of NZ_FNRI01000005.1, from coordinate 103,226 downwards.
GAGCTATTCGGAGGCGATGTGCCCCGTGGTCACGAAACTCAAGGAGCTGACCGTGAAGTTCACGGAGATGCAGGCTCGTGTCGAGGCCGGGGACAAGGAGGTCTGCGGGTTCAAGGATTTCCATGCCCGCCGCCTGGTGGAGACCGCCGGATACATCATCATCACCTACCTGTTGGCCCGTCAGGCCGGCCAGGCGGAGGAGTACGTTGCTTCGGCGCGCGTCTTCTGCAAGCTCGCCGAGTCGAAGATCGCGGAGGCCTATACCTACGTGATGAACTCCACGACGGAGGATGTCGCGCTGTTCAAGGCCGTCGAGCAGGAGAATTAGAAACCACGGATGCGAATCCGTCTATCGGGAGGACTTTTTTCGAAGGTCCTCCCGTTTTTTTGCAGCGCGGTTTTTGCTATATTTACGGCTGTAAACCCTTAAACCAGAAAATTATGATCAAAAAATTGCTGATGGCCGCCGTTATTTTGGCCACGGCCGTGCCCGCCGCGGCCCAGGGATCGCGTCGCAGCGAGGTTTCCGTCTCTTACGGCGTTGCGCCTGTGACGGACTGGATAGATTCGTACAGCAACATCCTGACCGGGGTCATCGCAGGCTCCGACACCGACCTTACGGGGTGGGGCACCGTCACCGTGGGTTACAGCTTCCGGGTGATCGGCAGTCTGCGCATCGGCGCACAGGTCGCCTACTCCTCGAACACGCAGGAGATCAAGAAGACCGGTTCGGAGATCAAAAACCGCTACTGGACGCTGATGCCCAATGTAAAGTGGAACTGGCTGAACCTGAAGATCGTGTCGTTCTATACGCGGGTGGGTGCGGGCGCTTCGTTCTCCAAGGCCAAGATCGGGGGACAGAGCGACAAATCCACGCTTTTCGCCTTTCAGGTGTCGCCCGTCGGCGTCGAGGTCGGCGGACGTATCGCGGCTTATGCCGAAGCGGGTATCGGAACCTCGGGCAGCTTGTTGGTCGGAGCGCGGTACCGCTTCTGACCGGAAAATCGAAAAGAAGACTTACCTTTCGGGTAAGTCTTCTTTTTTTAATGGATAGTTTTGGGTCTCTTTATTTCCCGGTCAGCGCCATGTCGATCAGGGAGAGATAATATTTCAGGGCGCCGCGGTCCATTGCATTATTGCAATTGCCGATTGCCCGTTGTATGTCTCTGCGGGCATCTTTCATTTTCCCGAAATAGACGGGTTCCGTGTTTTTCGGAAAGTAGTAATAGATCGTCGTCGTCGGTTGCATGGCCTGCGTCGTGACGCCAGTTTCGGTCAGGTCGTCCGGGAGCAGTCCGGATGCGGAACCGGCAGCGTAACGGATCGAGGCGATCCGGCGGTTGCTTTCTTCCCATTCGGAGAACGGATCGACAGCCTCGTCGGCAAGCGACTTGCCATTGCTTTTCGCCTTTTTCAGATTCGCTTTCAGCACGGGCGATCCGTTGAGCAAGAACGCAATGTATTGTCCTGCGTAAGTCATGCGGGCGGGGGTCAATGCTTTTCCCTTCCGGACATCTTTGAAAATGAACGTTGCGATATCGTTGAGCGCCTCTTCCTGCGTATAGGGGGCCTCCGATTTTTCGACGCTGAGGGCCATCCGGGCGACACGGTTCATGATTTGCATGATCGGCATGCTCGTATAGGCTAATGCAGAAAGCGTGCTGTTCGGGCCTCCCAGATACATGAACTCACGATTGGCATCCATCCAGGATAAATCTTCGCACAGTTCGAGCACCGCTTTCAGGGCTTGCTTCTGCACGTGTGCCGGAACCGGGATGTTGGCCGGCTGCATATTGTCTGCGTGGGGCTCGTTCTGGTAAATTCCGCCGATATAGCCGGACAGATAGCGCACGTAGTCGTATATTTTCAGGAATACGAAATCCGGGAACAGGTCCTTGTAGGATTCGGGAATGCTGTCGTCTTTGAGCCATCCGGGAGCATTGGCGATGATGAACTTCAGGTTTTCGATATTTTGCGCCATCGAAACGGTTATGTCGCTGCCCAGGTCGCCTTTTTGCGCCCGGGGATCGAGGGCGAACGATATTCCGCTCTGTTTGCCGTAGAAAAAGCGGGGGTCGCCGGCCTTTTCGGCGAGCCACTTGTCCAGCGTCTCTTTTTCATCGCTTTCCAAAGGCGTGTACAGCCATTTGACGGCGAACTCGTCGTAGATACCGGGCTTGTCGATGATCGTTGCCACGCCGCGCTCCCGGTCGCCGGGGCGTGCCGCATAGTTGAACAGCACATCGTCGGTGACGGATGCCGTGAAGCCGTATTTTCGGGTAAAGGCCGGATCGCGCAGCTGTTCCGGGGAGTAGGCCATGCTGCCGGCCAGGTTGGGGGCCAGGCCCAGGGCTGCCGCCATTCGCTGCATGACCTTTGCGGTCAGCACTTCACAAACCGCTTCGTCGGACAGATAGTAGCCTGCATAACGGCGGTCGGTGTTGGCGATAGTATAGACGGCCTCCTTGCGGGCGCTTTCGGCAAAATCACGCGGTACGGTCAGTGAAACACTCATGATCTCACCCGTGCGCGGATCGGGCAGCCGGTTCAGCGTGACGGTGTTTCCGGTAGATGCCGAATAGACGACGCGGCTGATCAGCGGGTCGTCTGCCCGGAAAGCGCTGTCGGACGGATAGCGTTCCACCCGGATCGCCCGTTCGAATCCCGCCTGTTCCAGCACCGGGTTCCATTTCTCGATTCCGGTCCGGATCGCCCGGGCCCAATTTTCCGAAAACAGGGTGTCGATATAGATCACGATCGGTTTGACCGGTTCGGAGAGTTCTCCCCGGCGGATTTTTTCGGGCTCTTTCGCTTCCAGTTTCCACCGCCCGGCGAAATAGCCCTCTTTGCTGCCTTTGTCGCTGAAGGAGGTGTAACGGACATACGAGGTTCCGATCCGCGGATCGGCTTTCCGGACCTTCATCTTTTCGTCCGGCAGCAGGGTCAGCGAGGTGACGATGCCGGCCGATGTCTCCGGCTTTTCATCCAGGATGCCCATTGGGAACGCCAGTGTCAGCCGGATGCCGACCTCGGACGAAACGGCGATGCTGTTGTTGAAGGCCTCCACGCCGTCGATCTGCGACCGGTCGGCGATATGTGCGTTTTCATAAATGAAAAGACCCTCTCCCACGGGAACGCCTCGCAGGTTGACGATATCGTTGTTGCTTCCTTGGAAATAGGAGGTGGCGTTGAACACGACCGCCGTGCTGTCGTTGTTGACGGCGGCGATGGGGAACGTTTTGACGATGGGGCCGATCCGTGAAGCACGCAGTGCGCTTTCGACATTGGCGTCGTCGCCTTTTGCATAGACGTTGTAGGCAGGCTTGCGGAATAATACCAGCGAGTCGGTCCGGTCGATCCGCAGCCGTTGGCTGGGAGCGGCTTTCTGCCCCGGGGCCAGCAGTCCGACATCGCTCGTGCGGTCGATGTGGGTGTCCACCAGCAAATCGCGCCCGAAAATGCCGACAGGCACTTCCAGATAAATTTTGTCCTCTACCTTATGAACGGTCATGACGCCCTTTTTGTGGACGACCCCTTTCTTGCCTTTGAAAAGCTTGTCGTATGCGGTGGCTTTCGGCGCTGTTTTCACGCTGTCGGCCGTCTCTTTTTTCTTTTTCTTTCCGGCAGCGCAACTCTCCTGTACAGGAATTGCCAGGCTCCCGATAACCAGTCCTAAAAGTAATATCTTGTAGTATTTCATAGTCGGGACTTTCTATTTTAAACCGAGCTCGATGGTGCGCAGCAACAATTCATAATGTGCTTTTGTCTCTTTCGGAGCATTGTCCACCCGGCTTTTGAGCAGCGTTTGAACCTTTGAAACGTAGGCGTAAATATCTGCGACGGTTGCTTGTCCGCGGTTGAAGATCGCACGGGGCGACCATCCGAATCCCGATACGGGATCGTAGCTTATTTCGCCGCAAAGGTTCTCGCCGTGGAGGTTGCAGGTGCAGGCGGTCATGTCGTGCTGCTGATCGGCAAAGCCTTTTCCCGAGGCCTTGGGCAGCGGGAAGTTGCCGACTCCCATCATCTGTTCGACGTACTGTTTCTGAATGTCCATCTGTTCGCGCGTGAGTTTCCGGCCGTTGACGGTCGGCTTCCAGATGAAATCATAGACGATATCGGCGCAGTCCCGGAACGAGAAGGAATTTCCGGCCACGTCGGCCGACAGGGAGACGCTGAACGGCGCGGAGATGATCAGCCCGCCGAGCATGTTGGCCACGGCAGCCTTGGGGGAGCCCATGATCGCCAGTTTGTTCATCAGTTCGCGGTTATCCAGCCAGTCGAGATCGCCGTAGAGTTCGAACATGTATTTCAGGGCTGCGACCTGCTTTTCGGTGGGAATGTTCGCGAATGCCGGCAGCGTATCGTCGGCCTTCACTTCATTCTTGTAAAGTCCGCCCACATTCAGGTAGACGTGCTGGATGTACATGGCCATCTGGTTGATGATGCCCTCCAATATCTCTGTCCGGAACTCGAAATCATCGTCGCCCGAGGTGATCCACTTGTCGTAATCGCCGATCAGCGTTTTGAGGTTCTTCACGCCGTAACGGGTCGCTTTCACCACGTCGTCGCCCAGGTCTTCCGTCTGCGACCGGGGATCGAAGAACCTTACCGAGAACTGCTGTTTTCCGTAACGGGCCCACGGATGTTCCTTTACGGCATCGGTGATCCATTTGGCTGTGATCGGAGCCTCTTCCTCGACGTTTGCCGCTTCGAAAACAGGCATGTAGGTCCAGTGGACCAGATACCGGTCGTGAATCCCGAACCGGGGCGGCGTGAGTTTGACGCCGCGCTCTTTGTCCCCGGGCTGCGCTACATAGTTGAAGCGGGCATAGTCCATGATGGAAGTCGTGGTCCCGTGCTGCCGGGTGAAGGTCGGCGAACGGAGCGAATCGACCGGAATGACCGACGATGCGCTCATGTTGTGCATGAAGCCGAGGCAATGGCCGATCTCGTGCGAGATGACGTAACGGAGGGCGTCGCCCAGAATCTCGTCCGGAAGCTCCGCCTGACGGACCTCTTCGTCGACCGTGGCGGTCTGTACGAAACGCCATTTGTTGATCAGCCGCACGATGTCGTGATAGACATACACCGACGCATTCAGGATCTCGCCGCTGCGGGGATCGACCCATGAGGGCCCCATGGCATTCTGGATGCCGATCGGGGCATAGCGCACACAGGAGTATTTCAGGTTGTCGGGGTCGAATTCGGGGTCATCCGTCGGAAAATCCCGGGCTTCGATGGCGTCTTTGAATCCGATCTCCTCGAACAATTCCTGCCACTGGTTGATTCCTTCTTTGATATAGGGTCTCCATTTGGCCGGGAAGTCGCTGTCGACGTAAAACACGATGGGCTTTACGGGCCTGACTTTCTCCCCGCGGCGGAAGGCGGCGGTGTCGGACGGCGCGAGCTGCCAGCGGTTGGCGTAATAGACGGGAGCCGTCGTCCGGGAGCCTTCACCCAGTTGCATCCGGGGTGTGAAGAAGACTCCGATCCGATAATCCGCCATGCGGGGACGGTAGGGTTTCTCCGGCAGCAGAATGATCGAACGGGTCATTTCCACCGTGAACGGAGCGTCTTTCAGGAGCGTTTTCCCGTCACCGTACGAGGCCAGCGAATAGGTGTACGAAAGGCAGCTGCGCACCGAAACGTTGTCACCGAAGGCTTTGATTCCGCTCAAATAGGAATTTTCGCTTTTGAAGCTCTCGGTTCTTTTGAATGCCGATCCGTAAAGCGAGTTCCGGTCGAAAGGGCTCATTTTCTTGTTGTCCCCGACGAAAAAGCTGGTCATGTCGAACACCACGGCCGTGCTGTCGTTGTTGAACGTTTCGATTTTGGCGTTTTTCAGGATCGAGCCGATGCTGCTCTTTTCCAGGGCCCTGTCGATCGCCGCATCGGTTGCGATGTAATCGGCATTCACCTCCCGGAGCTGCACATGGGTGTCGGTCTTCGTAAACAGGACGTGCAACGGCTGTGTGGGCTTCGAGCCTACGACGGCGTTGGCGTTCTCGCTGATCTCCGTCACCGTGGAGCCGATTAGCATTTCCCGTCCCAGCAGGTTCACCGGGAGTTCGAAATAGAGTTTGCCCTTCATTTTGTGCAGGGTGATCAGACCGCGCGCCGTCTCGTGCTTTTCTTTGAAAAATTCGTCGTACTTGCTCTTTTTATTGGCTGTGGAGTCGCTTTGGGACATTTCAGTCCCGGCTTTTTTCTTTTTGCCGAACGGCCAGAACGCAGATGCCGTCCCCGGAAATCCTCCCAGGCATATCGACAAGCATGCCACTGCAAAAATGAAATTTCGTTTTTTCATAAAATATCCAGCTAAATTATTGGGTTAGTTATCCTACGAACAAAGGTAATCGATGCGTATTGCATCGATTACCTTCCTGTCTTCGGGAGCTTTACTGTTTGCCCTGAGTTCCAAGTGCCGTGATACGTCCGAATCCGGTGAATGTATGATCCGCATCGGCGGTCCCCAGGCTTCCGGAGTTACCCGTAATGGGGAGCACGTAAACTTTTCCTTCCTGGGTCGTGTTGTTATACGTCGCTACCAGCAATTGGTTGGCGTCCTCTTCCATTACCTCCATTTCGGTACTTTGCTGATCGTAATAACTCCATGCTTCCCGGAAGAGCGACATGGTCGTAATCTCTTCTCCCGCAGGCGCGGTGAACGCGCCGCTTTCGTTGACACCGACGGCACTGCCGCCGATCACACAGGGATAGACCTTGTTTTTGGTGGCGTAATAGATTACGGAACGTTTGTACGATCCCTCGAAACACAGCGCGTTTTCAATATCGGGACATGTCGCGGCGGAATATTTTCCGTCCGATTCGTAAAAATAGCTGCCGTTGTTGAAATCCGGATCATACCGGTTTGATAACCGGTAGACATCGATCGCACCCTGGGGATCTTTGAGGATGAAATGAACCCGTACATGCACCGGACTTCTGGATACCTGTTCGCCGCGGCACGAGCCGATCAGCGTATAGCCCGAAAGCGCGTTCGGATCGAAATTCACACTGCCGCCGGTCCCTGCTGTCAGTGGCGCGATCGGGTATGCGGCCGGGGTCATATGGTAAAACGCCCCTTTGGTCTCGTCGAAGAAAAAGACGTCTCCCATATCGGCATTTACCTGGAGGTATTCGTTGCCGAATTTCTTGTTGGCGATTTGCGAGGGGCTCACGTAATTGAGCGGGTCCGAGAAGGTCTGCGTAATGGCGTTTATCTGTCTGGCATAGGCATAGATATCCCCTTCGTACACGAAAAATACAGAATTGAAGTTTGTTCCGAGCGTCTGGAATTTTTTGTCCTTTTCGGGCGGGAACGTGAACATCTGGTCGAAATTCTGGATGACTCCGTGGGTGCTGGCGTCGAGGTTTTCCAGCGTTTTGTCCGTCATCGCCGTCACGTAGAATGCCTGGGCGGTATTGCCGATGGGGCCGTAGACCAGCTTCCGCATGACGCCTTCCATTTTCTGACCGTTCGTAAAGGAGTAGGAGTCGCGGATGTATTGGGTATCCCCGGTGTAACCGGCCGAAACATATTTGTTCCGCACCAGCGAGATATCCGATGTCGCCCCGTCCCTGGTGTCGGCGACCAGCACGCCGTCGCCCATCCGGCTGATAACGTAAACGTTGTAACGCTGCATGTACTGTACGCCGGTGCGCTTGTTGGTCACCGTGAATACCAGCGAATAGGGTTTCTGGCTGGGGGCCTGGGTGATTACCCGCTCCAGGTCCTTTTCCTCGCTCAGTTTGGAAAAAGTCGTTTCGTTTCCGTTCGATGTAACGGTGATTTTCCATTCGTAGGCGAGGTCCGGATCGTTGGCCGGACTTACTTTCGGGGAGAGCCGCAGCGTACTCCCGTTTGCGATTTCGATCTTCGGACCGAATCCGGTGGTGTCGATCTCTACCGTATCCGTGATTTCGCCGGAAGTGCTTTTGTCGTCGTAGCATGACACGGCGAACGACGCCAGGGTCATGCACAATATGCAATAGGATATAATTGTTTTTTTCATGACTATAAACTAAAGGGATTAACGAGAATGGGCGGATTTTCTTTCAGTTTCAGTTCATAGGTTTTACCGCCCGATTTGACCGAAACGATATTGCCTGCGGCATTCAATACCGCAGCGTCGTCGCTGTGGCGGAGAATGTCGTCCGGATGTGCCTGGTTGTACTCGTAAATATAGGTTTCCAGCTTGTGGAACAACTGCTTCGTATACAAGTCCTGGACATTGCCGGGGTTTATCATGGGATATTTCTCGAGAATATCCGCATCGGTTCCCAGGTATCCGAACACATTGAGCACTTCCGGCCACACTTCCCGGAGGATTTTGGCCAGATTCTTACTGTAAAGTCCGTAGGAGCTGTATTTTGCGCTCAGGCGCTTTCTGGTCGCCGCTTCATTCTGCTCTCCGTATACGTTGCCGTCGTCGTCCACCCAGAGCGCCGTGTAGGACACATACCTCAAAAAGTTTCTTTGCAGCATGTATTCCGGCATCTTAATATCGTTGGACCAGGTCAGCACGGCTTCGAACGAAACGAGGGCTCCGCCCGTGACGGGCAGTTTGGTTTCCGGATCTATGTCCGTCGAGAACTGGTCGTTGCCGAGCAGCCGCAGGCCCAGCGCCAGATCGCCCTGGGCGAGTGCCTGCTTGTCGTTGTTGACCCGCACGGTCACCGTTCCCGACGTAGCTCCGGCCTTAACCATGCCGCCCAGCACGGTATATTGACCGGCGGTGGCGGTCGTTGTCTCGTCGTTCACTTCCACGGCTACCGGACGGTCATAGTCGGCGGTGGGGCCGATGATGTTGAGTTTTATTTCAACATCGGCGTATTCGGCCTCGGGGGTGTCGATAAAAGAGTGCGACAGGTTGTTCGACGGGAAATACACGGCGGAATCTTTTACCGCAAACGTCGAGAGATCATCCTGGGAACAGCCTCCCGACAGGATCGAGGCTCCCGCTATCAATGCCAGCGATGCTATTTTCAATCTATTCATGTTCTTGGTTTTTCATTAATGATTATTCGCTACTGAACCCGGCCGCCGATCTCCAGTTCGTCTTTCGGATAGGGCAGCAGATAACGAGTGGATGTGAATGTGTTGTTTTCGTTGTCGTTTCCGTATATGTTAATCGGATTTTCAAGGTTGTAGCGTTTGAAGAAGTAGAACAACTGTCCCTCGCCGATGAATTCACGCATATACTCTTTGGTCAGCTCGTCGAAAACCTCCATCCAGAATTCATTCTCGATCTGATCTTTGGTCAGGGGTTGGCTCAGGCCGCGTTTGGAACGAATGAGGTTTATGATCTCCAGCGCTTTGTCCTCGTTCGACTGCGAAAGATAATATTCCGCCATGATGTAGTACATCTCGCTGATCTTAATCAGCGGCAGCATATCGCGGAAATCGACGGCCGCCGTCGATCCGTTGTCCGTCTGGTAGAGTTTGTACCCCATGTAGTATTTGTCCTGGGTGCTGCCGCCCGCTGTGCTCTGCTTTGAGGTCTCTTTGAAATGCATGTCGAAGCGGTAATCGTCGAATCCGATATATCCGGGGACATACTCGCCCGTGTCGTAATCGTAGGAATAGGCGTTGAAGATATCGTAGGCCACCCTCGACCATTTGATTACGTTGGTCAGGGCGTTGGGCTGGTAGACGAAATCGATCATTTCGTCGTTTACGATTTTTTTGAGGTTGTAGACATTCAGCGTGAAGAGGTGTTCCTTGGAGAAGACGCGGTCGGGCGTGCCGGCTCCGTACAGATCGGATGCAGTCACCCACTTATAGGCCGTGCCTTCGAGTCCGGTCAGTTCTTCCGCGATGTCGAACGCTTTTTTCAGGCTTTCCGCGCTTCCTTCCCACATGTAAACCCGTGCCAGCGTAGCCTGGGCCGCAAAGTAATTCATGTGGTATACGCGGTTATTCCAGTATCCGTCCTTGTTGGCCGCTTCCGGCGCCTCGTTCTTTCCCCGAATGGGGTCGATCTCCAGGCATTTGATGGCATTTTCCAGATCGGCGATCATCAGTTCGATCGTTTTGGGATAGGTCAGCTGCGGAGTCGTCTCCTTGGCGTATACGGTGACATAGGGAATGGTCGGATGCGTCTCCCGATCTTCCATATTCTGAAGATCGCCGTATCCGTACAGACGCATCAGGTCCAGGTGGAGAAAAGCCCGCAGGGCCAGCAGCTCGCCTTTGATCATGTTCTGGACGAACGGGCTGAGCACCTCGTCCTCGTTGGCCTCGACATATTTCAGTTCGTTGTTGATGCTGGCGATGGTTTTGTAGGTGTTGTTCCACATGCTTTCGATAAAGGGCACGGCCTGCGCATCGTTGTATTGCCCGCTCATGAGAGCTGACCGCTCATTTGAGGCGGACCGGAAATCGGTGTAGGGCTGTGCCAGCATGTCGACCACATAGCTGGTCATGTTCTTGCCATACATGGATGACGAGGACATGTTTATATAGATGCCCGTAAGCGCATCCAGGAAGCCGGCTTCGGTTTTCAGCAATTCGTCGCCCCGGATCTGTGTGCTGGAACCGGTGTCGAGCCAGTTGTTGCAGGAGGTCAGGGTCATCAGCACGGATGCTGACAGTGTATATAACAGGGTTCTTGTTTTCATGAGTTATCCGTGGTTAAAATGTAGCGAGCAAAGTAAAATACAGGGTCCTGGCGAAAGGATAGGAGGTACCGCGTTCCAGCCGGATCGAAGAGAAGGTAGCCACGTTGTCCATCGAACATTTCAGTTGCAGCCGTTTGAGACGCATTTTCCGGGCGACCGACTCGCTGAAATTGTAGTAGAAGTTGAGCGAAGAGATGCTGAACTCATCCCGTTTCTGCACGAAACGCGAGGTCAGACGCGTCGCAGCCGACGCCGAGCCGCCCGTTTCGAGCTGATAACTGGGCCTTTTGGTCGTATACAGCGCGTTCTGCCCGGGTGTGGTCCACCGGCCCTGGAGTACGCGCCGGTCTACGTTGACCCGGATGTTGGCATCCTCGACACGCTCCACCAGGGTATAGTTGTAATATTCGCATCCGCCTTCGTAAGTGCCGTACGCACTCAGGCCGAAGCCTTTGTATTCCACGTTGAATCCGACCGTGCCGCGGTACTTGGGATCGGTCTGGCCGCAGTACACCATGTCTTTTTCCGACCAGTCGTAGGTCCGCTTTCCTTCCCGGTTGATGAAGACCTCGCGGCCGGTCATCGGGTCGATACCCTGCGAAGGAACGGCCCAGATCGCATTCAGCGGCATTCCTTCGATGTATTTCCGCACGGGAGCCGTATTGTTGTACTCTGCCGCGAGTTTGTCCTGCAATTCATTGAAGGCCCGCATGCTTTCCGAGAGCTTGGTGATTTCGTTCTTGTTGGTCGTGATGGCTCCGCTGATGTTGAGGAATCCGTCCTTGCTCTGCCAGGGCGTGTATCCGAGCGAGATTTCCCAACCCCGGTTCATCACTTCGCCCAGGTTGTCGTCCACGGTATTGAAACCGGTCGACGGGACGATCGAGATGTTCGACACCAGGTTCTTCGTCTGATTATAGTAGTAGTTGGCGTTGATGCTGATTCGCTTGTACATCATGTCGAATCCGATGTTGTACTGGTCTTTGACCTGCCATTTCAGGTTCGGATTCTCCATGTTCTGAAGAATGGCTCCCGTAAAACCGTTGTATTGTCCGGAAGTCAGGTAATTGTACAGGGCATACGAGTTGTTGGACGCGAAATTGGAATTACCGTCGCGTCCGTACGATGCGCGCAGACGCAGGCTAGTGAGGTCCCGGACGTTTCGGAGGAATTTCTCGTTGTGCAGGTTCCATGACGCTCCCACGCTCCAGAACGAACCCCATCTGTTGTTGCTTCCGAACGACGAGGCGCCGGAGTAGTTGATGGTTCCCTCGATGACATAACGGTTGTCATACGTGTAGGAGAAGTTGCCCATGAACTGCACCTGCCGCCTGATGACATCATAGCTCTGCGGGGTCGTTCCTTCGGCATACTGGCGGGCGTAACTGATGTTGTTCATCTTGTCGCTCGGGAAACCCTCGGCTTTGAAAGTGCTTTCGGTGAATTTGTTTTCACTGAGCAGCATGTTGAAAGCCGCGTTGATCGAATGTTTCTTTGCGATATCCTTGCTGTATTGCAGGATGAAGTTTCCGTCGAGCGTCGCCTGTTTTCCGTAAATCATGGTGTAGGAACCCTTGCGGACGATCTCTTCCGGGGTGGTCATCGTCACGAATTTGGAGTGGTTGGACGGATAAAACGCCTCGTCCTCGAGCCGTTGTCCGGAAATACCGATTCGTGCGACGGCCCGCAGCCCGTCGATGGGGAGGACCTCCACATAAAAATTGTTGGAGTAGTTGAGGTTGTTCGTGTGCAGCCGGGTGGACAGCGTGGCGTCGTACAGCGGGTTGCCGACCAGGCCGTTCAGGCTGTTTGTTTCGGAGAGGACCTGCACGAGCCGGCCTTCGGAATCGTACGGCGACCAATAGGGGTTCAGGGTGGCGTATTGGGAGAACGTGCCGTAAGGGGACTCCTTGCTGTTGACGTTCCAGACGCTCATGATATTCTGGAACTTAATCTTCTTGTAACGGTATTCGAGCTTCACATCTCCCGAAAGGGTTTCGCGTCCCGAGTCCTTCATGACGCCGTTGATGTTTTTGTAGGCGAATGTGGCTGCGGCGCGCAATGCGTTTTCGCCCATCTCGACATTTACGCTGTGGCTGTGTCCGACGCCCGTGCGCAGCGGTTTGGAGAGCCAGTAGGTGCTGTTTCCGGCTTTGGCCCACTCCAGACGGCTGTTGTACAATTGTTGGTATTCGACCAGGTCTCCCGGTGTCTTCGCGTTGTCGTAGAGTCCTTCGGCTTTTTCGATTTGCAGTTTTTCGAGCGCGTTGCAAAGGTCGTAACTGCTCAGGTCGGGCATTTCCAGCGTCAGCTTGCCCTCGTACGTGATGCGTGTCTCGTTGGCCAGCAGCGGCTTGGTTTCGATCACGACGACGCCGTTTGCGGCTTTGGCGCCGTAGATGGCTTTGGCGGCAGCGTCTTTGAGGATCGTCACGCTGGCGATACGGTTCATATCCATATCGAAGATGCGCTGTACGGTGGTTTCGAAACCGTCCAGGATGAACAGCGGCGTATTGGGGTTGCCGATGTAGTTGCCTTTCAGGTCCATTCCTGCGGCGCCTCCGCTGGTCGGGAACGTCGAGGTTCCCCGCAGCTGCATATCCGGGAGTGCATTGGGGTTCGATCCGGCCGTGAGGTTGGTCATGATGTTCAGCGAGGGGTCGATGCTTTTCAGACTTTGAAAAACATTCATGCCGCTGATCTTCTTCAGCGCCTCTCCGGTAATGGTGGTGGCGGCTCCGGTATAGCTTTCGGCTTTACGGGAGAAGATACCCGTCACGACGACTTCGTCGACGGATGCGGCTTCTTCCTGCATCCGGACGAGTTGGGCGTCACGCGCATGCAGCGTGACCGTTTTGTATCCGATAAATGAGAAACGGAGGGAATCGAGCCCTCGGGGAACCAGGAGACGATAATCACCTTTCTGACCGGTGGTGGTTCCATTGGTGGTTCCGGGAACCGTTACGCTGACCCCGGTGAACGGGGCGCCGCTTTGATCCAGGACAACGCCCTGGACGACGTAGGATTTAGCATTCTGAGCTGAAACGAAGTTTGCCGTGAACAGGCAGGTCAGGAAGGATACTATTAATAATAGTGAATTTCCCCCCCCCTCCGAATTGGCCTTAAGGGAACGACCGTGGAGGTGTTGTTGTAAAATTTCTTCATCGAGTCTGAATTAAGTTAATTTACGGTGCTTATCAACGCATATTTGAAGGATATACATTGATTTTATCGCCGCAATTTAAGGAAAAATGACTGAAATAAAAAAAATGTCGGGCTTCGGAAAGCGTCCGTTAAAGTTGGCGTTGTGATGCTTTTTCATTTTTCCCTGCAGACAGATTTCTTATTGTAATTAGAATGGGGTGTAATGCGAAAAATCGAAACGATATCGTCTTTTATGCTTAAATTGCAAATAATAAAAAAAGCCTGCATCATTTTGAGATGCAGGCTTTTTCGTTGCGGTCCGGTTTTTATGCCTTTACCGGCTCTTTTTCGGCCATCACGCAGCGCGTCGTGCCGAAAAGATTGAGGTTGAGGTGCCCGGCGATGAACGCCAGCGCCTTCTGGGCCTTCACCGAGTTGCCGGCACCGTCGAGCGGGGGAGCGAACGCCGCCACGCCCATCACACCCGGTACGACGCCCATGATGCCGCCGCCGACACCCGTCTTGGCAGGAAGTCCCGTCGTGAAGAGCCAGTCGCCCGTGTGCTCGTAGAATCCCACGGTCGCCATCATCGAGGCGATCTTGGGAGTGAGCTCGGGTTTGAACACCTTTTTCCCGGTCACGGGGTTCACGCCGTCGTTGGCGATTGTCGCGGCCATCGTCGCCAGTTGCGTGGCCGTCACGCCGATCGAACACTGGCGCGTGTAGATGTCCAGCGCCATGTCGGGATCGTCGTAGATGCGGTTGTAATTCTTCAGCAGCCATGCGATCGACTTGTTGTTGAAGTTGGTCGCGGTTTCCGACTTGTAGAGTTCGTCGATCACCTCCACGTCCGATCCGGCCAGGTCGGCGATGAACGAGATGATGGCTTTCCACTTGCCGTCGCTGTCGCCCACGGGTTTGACCATCGAGCAGGCTGAAATGGCTCCGGCGTTCACGAGCGGCGTCGAGGGATGGTCGTTTTCCAGCAGGATGGCCATGATCGAGTTGAAGGGCAGTCCCGTTGCATCGGCGCCGATCTTGTCGAGGACCTCCTGTCCGCTGTACTGGTTCATGGCGAGGATCGCCGTCGGGACTTTCGACACCGACTCGATGCCGAATTTGTAGTCCACATCGCCCACAGCCACCACGTCGCCGTCGGGCAGGCAGGCAGCGATGCCGAAGAGGTTCGACGGCACGTTGGCCAGGTAGGGGATATAGTCGGCGTTTTTGCCGCCGGTTTCGTTTTTGCATCGGTCATAGGCCATCCGCAGGGCGTCCTGAACCGCTTTTTTGTCGATTTTCTGAATCATGGCGTTACTTGTTTGTTGATTGGCTGTTACTTGCGGCGGATTGGTCCTGCGCCGGGGCGGCAGCTGCGGGGGCTGCGACCTTGGCCTGCGTCTCCCAGTGGAAGGGCGCGAATTCGGCGGCGGCCTGCGGGTCTCTCCACGACGGCTTGCGCAGGGCATAGATTACGAACGGGGCGCCTACGACGACCACGCAGCCGATGACGAGCACCGAGAACCAGACGGTGTTGCTGCCCGTTGCGATCTGGCTGGGCGGTACGAAGCTCAGGACGAAGGCCAGCAATGCGCCGCAGAAGCCGAGGCATCCGAGGAACCACATCAGTCCGTTCTTCTTGCCCAGACGGAACGGACGCGGCGTGTTCTTCATCTTGTAACGCAGGACGATGGCGGCCGAGAACATCAGCATATACATAATAAGGTAGAGCAGCACGGTGAGCTGCGAGAGAATCTGGTAGAACGACTGCACCGAAGGCATTACGACGAACAGCAGGGCCAGCAGCGTCACGACGCATCCCTGGATCAGCAGGATGTTCTTCTGCACGCCGTTCTTGTTGGTCTTCTGGAAGAACGGGGGCAGGTAACCGGCCTTACCCACGGCGAAGATACCCTTCGAGGGGCCTGCCACCCAGGTCAGCACGCCGGCCAGTACGCCGAACATCAGGGCGATGGCGATGATCGGTCCGGCCCACGAGATGTGGAGGTAGTGGAAATAGTTGTCGAAGCCGACCAGCAGCGATTGCGTAAGGCTGATGTCCTTGGCCGGAATGATGAATCCCAGCGAGAAGGTTCCCAGCACGAAGATGCAGACCGTGACGAGCGAACCGATGATGATGGCCTTGGGGTAGTTCCGCGAGGGATTCTTCACGTCCATGACGTGTATGCCCATCATCTCCATACCCGCGTAAAAGAGGAATATACTGCTGGCCAGCACGAGGTTGTCGAATTTCGACAGGTCGGGGAAGAAGCCCTGCGACATGTCCATGTGGTTGTGTCCGCCGGTCGAAATGTAGATGATGCCGAGGATGATCAGCAGGCCCGCGGGAATGATCGTACCGATCATACCGCCCCATTTGCTGATCTTTCCGACCCATCCCAGTCCTTTCAGTGCGATAAACGTGGCGATCCAGTAGATGGCCAGCACCATGCAGAGCGTGAAGACCTTGTTCGAGGCCAGCGCCGCGTCGTGCGTATCGTTCATGCCGATGAATGCGATCGACACGGCTCCGAAGGTCAGCACCGTCGGATACCAGATCGTCGACTCGATCCATTGCAGCCAGATGGCCAGGAATCCTGTCCGGGCTCCGTAAGCCTCGCCGACCCAGCGGAAGACGCCGCCCTGTTTGTCGGAGAACATCGCGGCCAGCTCCGCGGCGACCATGGCCGTCGGGATGAGGAACACGATTGCAGCAAACAGGTAGTAGAACGCCGATGAAAGTCCGTAGACTGCCTCGGCAGGCAGTCCGCGCAGACTCACTACGGCGGTCACGTTCATAATTGCAAGTGTCATGACACTCAATTTGAACCCTGTGCTCGTGGTAGTTTTTTTTACATCCATAGTGGTTTAATTTGGTTTTTGACGCAATGGGGTGTTGCAACTACCGTGCAAAACCGCCGCAACAGGGTGTTCGCGGACTTCGGATGCACGATTGTTGCCCGAAATGCGTATATTTGCAGGTAAAACAGCATTGAACTTATGCAACGCATTTTGATCCTCCTTCTGGCCGCCCTGTGCGTCGCCTCGTGCGGCCGCCGCCGCAACGCTCCCTCGCAGGATGCGGCGGCTTCGGACACCCGTCCGAGGGTATTTCTCCCGGCCATCGCCCCGTCGGGGCTCTCGCCCGAAGAGCGGCGCGACTACCTGCGTGAACACTATTGGGACCGCTTCGACTTTGCCGACACGCTCTTCACCGTCCGGGCCGACACCCTGCAGATGGTCGAGGCTTACGCCCGCTACATTGCGCTGATCTCCGACCGTCCGACCGACGGCGCCCCGATCGATTCGCTGATGCGCCGCGCTTCGTCCTCGCGCAAGATGCTCGACTACTTCTCGATGCTTGCCGAGCGGGTGTTGCACGATCCCAATTCGCCGCTGCGCAACGACGAGTTCTATATCCCCGTATTGCAGGCGCAGCTCCGCGCCCCGTGGTACGACGAGTACGAGCGCATCGCTCCGGAGTACGATCTGGAGATGGCCATGCAGAACCGGCTGGGACACCCGGCCAACGATTTCCGCTATACGCTCGCCTCGGGCGCTTCGGGAACCCTCTACGGACTGAAGGCCGAGTATGTGCTGCTGTTCATCAACAATCCCGGCTGTCCGATGTGCCGCGACATCCGCGAGGCGATCACCGCGTCGCCGATGCTTTCGGTGATGATCGAGCGGGGACAGCTCAAAGTGCTGGCCCTTTATCCCGACGAGGACCTTACGGAGTGGCGCGATTACCGCGACCACATCCCCGCCTCGTGGATCAACGCCTACGACAAGGGGTGCGTCATCCGTGAGAAGAGTCTCTACGACCTCGGGGCCATTCCGGCGATGTATCTGCTCGACAGCCGCAAGCGCGTGCTGGTGAAGGACTCGACCGATGTGGCCCAGATCGAGGAAATAATAGATCGCCGCAGTTGATATAAGCGCAGCCTATCGCGCCATCAGAAAAGACAATCGGAAATCTATACGGATTCCGGACGGATTTGCTACCTTTGTTCTGTAAACAGAATATAATCACACACACTAAACATTCAAAGTATTATGGCAAAGAAATGGCGTTGTACCGTTTGCGGGTACATCCACGAAGGTCCCGAGGCACCCGATCAGTGCCCGATGTGCAAGGTAGGCAAGGAAAAATTCGTCGAACTGGTAGAGGCTGAGGGCGATCTCGATTTCGTGACGGTTCACAAGATCGGCGACGGCAAGGGTGCGAGCCCCGAACTGTGGGAGGGTCTCCAGAATCACTTCATGGGCGAGTGCACCGAGGTAGGAATGTACCTGGCAATGAGCCGTCAGGCCGACCGCGAGGGTTACCCCGAGATCGCCGAGGCTTACAAGCGTTATGCCTGGGAGGAGGCCGAACACGCCTCGAAATTCGCCGAGCTGATCGGCGAGGTCGTCTGGGATACCAAGACCAACCTCGAGAAGCGCATGAACGCCGAGTGCGGCGCCTGCGAGGACAAGATGCGCCTGGCCCGTCTGGCCAAGGAGCAGAACCTCGACGCCGTACACGACACCGTGCACGAGATGGCCAAGGACGAAGCCCGTCACGGCAAAGGTTTCGAGGGACTTTACAAACGCTACTTCGGCAAATAATAATTTCCCGATTGCGGAAAGACGGGGCGGATTCGGAAGAGTCCGCTCTTTTTTTACCCGTTTTTGGAGGAGGGTGGGGTATTTTAGCTATCTTTGGACCGGCTACATGTTACAAGACAATTTTAGATGAAAAAGATTTTCCTGCCGCTGTTCCTTGCGGCACTCGTTTCCGGCACGTTCTCATGCTCCGACGACGATAAGGTTCCCGGAGACCCCGAGGGGACCGTTACGCTCAATATGCTCGAC
Organism: Alistipes timonensis JC136; assembly: GCF_900107675.1. Lineage (GTDB taxonomy): Bacteria > Bacteroidota > Bacteroidia > Bacteroidales > Rikenellaceae > Alistipes > Alistipes timonensis. The sequence continues at coordinate 84,599 of NZ_FNRI01000005.1, read as the reverse complement.
GAGCAGAACGGCAAGACCCTGCTGGATGATTCGGGTATCTATATCGACAAGGCCCAGAATTTTGTATGCGGCAACAACTGTGTTCTCTTTGCGCTCGGCAAGGTCGGCGGCCTGGGGGCCGTTGCGCCCAAATCGCTGGAGACGGCAGCGTCGATGGCCGCCGTGCAGGCCGGCCACGGTTATGTGGCGGTGCGTCCGGGGGCGCTGATGTCGTTCCCGTCCGGAAAGCAGGCCATGCCCATCGGTAACCGGGAGGTGAATTACCTCAAAATCTATGTGGTTTCGCCGCTTTCGGAAGGCGACAAGACCATCGGCGCGGCGGTCAAATACGCGGCAGCCGTTCCCGAGACCTACAAACTGCCCGAATACGGGAGCACGGTGCTGCGGATCGACGATTCCAACTACGACCATCTCGAGCAGAAAGTGTCGCTGTCGCTGCCGGGCGGTGATACAGAATACGATTTTATCGACGACGGCTATGGTATCCGCTGCGAGCGGGAGGGCGGCAAGCTGGTGTTCTGGCTCGAAGACTGGTTCTCGCACAAATTCGATCTTTACCTGCGCACGCAGGGGAGCTATACGAAAGTATATGTCGACGTGGATGCGCCGCTGTAACGAGCCGTTCCGTCGCTGAAAAACGCCGGTGCATTGCGTTGCACCGGCGTTTTTCATACGTTACCTGGATTTTCTGAGGAACGAAAGGAACGAAAACTTGTCGGATAACCAGTCATACCCCTCCTTTACCCTCGACGCGACCTCGTAGACCGTATCGATCCGGTCCCGGACGTATTTCACTGCCGAGCGCACGGACAGCAGATAGACCACTGCGGCGAGTACGGCGAAAAAACCTCCGGTGATGAGCGCTGCGACGGCGACGGACCCCGTCAGCGATGCGAGCCACATGACGAACGCGTCGATGAAGAGGATGATTGCTATGGCTGCCGTCACACCGAAGAAGACCAGCGATGCGACGATATTTCCGGTTGGAGCCTGGCTATCTTTCATGGAGCGGTTCCTTTTATTCGTCCTTGTCGCAATCGCAGTTAAGACCGTTGCACTCGCAATGAATTTTGTCAATTTCATTTTTCAGTTTTCGGGTACCTTTGTTAGCCAGTTCGCGGATGTCCTCACGGAATTCGGGACCTGATTTGGGGGTTACGAGCATGGCGACGACGGCTCCGACAAGAGCGCCTCCCAGAAAAGAAGCGAGACAATTTACTGAATGTTTCATAGAGCTTAAAGTTTTGAATTCAGCAGCTACTCTTGCAAAGTCCGGGCCAAACCCTTACCTTTGGACACATGATCGCCGATCCCCGGACCTCCGTAGCTTTCAGCGGCCACCGCACCTATTGCGGCGATGCCGCCGACGCCCTGCATCGCACGGTGGGGGAGCTGTATGTGCGCGGTTTCCGGACTTTCCTGAGCGGTATGGCCGTGGGTTTCGACCTCGCGGCCGCCGAGGCGGTGCTGGAGCTGCGGGAGCGGATGCCCGATGTCCGGCTGATCGCCGCAGTTCCTTTCCAGGGGCAGGAGGCCCGTTTTTCGCAGTCCGACCGTGAACGCTTCTCCCGGGTGCTGTCCGCCGCCGATGTTGTCGAAGTGCTCTCCCCGGTATATCACCGGGGGTGCTATGCTGTCCGCAACGATTTTCTGGTCGATCATGCCCGGGTTCTGGTGGCGTGGTACGACGGCTCGCCCGGCGGCACGCACTACACCGTTCGCCGCGCTATGCGCCGCGGGCTCGAAATCCTCGACCTCCATCCGGCGGCTTCCGCATTGCCGGCTTTTGCACCGACGCTGTTCGGTTAAAAAAAGGCGGACCCGGAGGCCCGCCCTTTTCGGTCGTGTGAATCTTCTCTATTCGGCCGATTCTGTCAGTTCGATGCCCTGGAGCAGCTCCTCGATGCGTTGGAGCGTCCCCGTTTTGCCGTATTCATTCGCGGGGTAGCTGATCCCGACGGTGATGAGCGACTGTCCCTGTTTCAGATCGTAGGTCGTGAATACGAACCCCGGGTATTCCGTCCGGCGGCCTTCGCTGCGCAGCATGTCGATACCGTTCGACGAGAAGGGGCGCGAAGCCTTGATGATTCCGCCGTCGTAGTAGGCCGAGTCGCGGCTCTGGCAGTAGTCCGAGATGTCGGTGATGCTCTCCGCATCCGGGCTGAGCGCGTTTTGCAGGGCGTCGATGTTGAACTCCCATTCGCCGTCGAGGACATACATCGTGTAACGGGCATAGGTCGAATCGGTTTCGGGTTCAGCCGCCTCTTCGACGGCGGTGTACCCGGCGGGAATTCGGATTCGCAGCCCGAGGTCCGGACAGTCGTAGGTCTGTTCGGTGTCGAGCAGCGGCAGTTCGCCGCCTCCGTTCACCAATTGGGTGGAGAGCACCGTGAGGTATCCGATGAGCAGGGCGGTGCAGACGGCCGCTGCGAGCATGCGCCGGAATGCGGTGTATTCACCCGCGCTGTATTTGATCTTCAGCCAGATGTATAATCCCGTGATCGCCTGCCAGGCGCCCCAGAGGACAGCTCCCGTGGCGATGACGTAACGGCCTCCGGCTTCGGTGAAATAATAGGAGATGAAACTGAATGCCAGTCCGCCGACGCACCACAGCAGGCCGGCAAGGATGTTCTTTTTCGCTTCGGCGAGCGATGCCGCCGGCTGTCCGGCGGATTCGGGGGCCGGGGATTCCGGCTCCGCAGGTGTTTCGGGCATCGGCTCGAACACCGGTTCTTGGGGTTGTTTCATGATGGGGTTTCAGGTTTCGGGAAAGTGTGCGAATGAGTAAAATCCCGGAAAGCACTTGCAAAGGCTTTCCGGGATTTTGTCGGATCGTTACCGGATTATTTCCAGTTCAGAATCTTGTGGAAGTCGTACTCTTCGGGGTTCTCGACATAAGCCTTGGCGGCTTCGTAGTCTGCCGGGGTGATGGCGTTGATGATGTTCTCCACCACCGACGAGAACTTGTCCGATTTGATGTCCACCAGACGGGGCGGAATCTTGCCCGTCGTGGGGTCCTGCAGGTCCTTGAGGTAGAGCGGCGAGACGTTGCCCTCCGAATCCACGTACACCATGCAGCCCGTCTTGCCTTCGGCGAAGAGCTTGTGCACGCCGATACCCAGTTCCGAGCAGTAGGTCAGGTCGTAGGCGATCGGGGTCTGGCAGCGGATCTCGTAGCCCAGCTCCACCGGACGGCTCTTGACCTTGATGCCCAGCTCCTTGAGCTTCATCTCGATCATCTCGTTGAAGATGTGCGCCTTCGATACCTTGCCCAGCTCGGGATGTCCGTGCTCGTCGTAGGTGAAGTGGATGCCGCTCTTGCGGATCTCCTCGTCCGACAGCGCGTGGAACACGCCCTCGGAGATCACGGCGGCACCGTAGTCCATGCCCATGATCTTGCGCTTGATGATCGACGAAATCACCAGGTTGACGATCTTCTCGACGGTGATCTCCGTCTTGTCGAACATCTCGGGAATGACGATCATCGGGTAGTGGCATGCCTCGCCGATACCGAACGCCAGGTGTCCTGCCGAGCGTCCCATGGCGGCCAGCACGAACCAGTTGCCGCTCGTGCGGGCGTCTACGTAGACGGCGCGGGCGATGACGGCGCCCTTGTCCTTGGCCGACTCGTAACCGAACGTCGGCGTTCCCTTCGGAAGCGGGAGGTCGTTGTCGATGGTCTTGGGAACGTGAATGTTGGCGATGGGGTATTTCTTGGCCTCGAGGAACTTGGCGATGCGGTTGGCCGTCGAAGCGGTGTCGTCGCCGCCGACCGTGACGAGCAGTTTGATGTTGTTGTCGGTGAAGAACTTGAGGTTGAAGTTGTTCTCGAAATCCGAATCCTTGGGTTTGAACCGGCTCATCTGCAGGAACGAACCGCCCTGATTGAAGATGCCGTCGGCCATCGGGTAGTCGATATCCACGGTGCGGGGCGAGGGGTTGAACAGGCCCGTGTAGCCTTCATGCAGGCCGATCACGCGGTAACCTTTGCGCAGGAACGTTTTGGCGACGCTGCCTACCACGGTGTTCATGCCGGGGGCCGGTCCGCCGCCGGTCAGAATTGCGATTGCTTCTTTCATGGTGTGTTGGGTTTATTATGTTTTGAACCTGATTTCGGTTTTTTGGCCGCCCAAAAGTACGATTTATTTTTCAAACAGGCAAGAACCCGTATAAGAAACGGGGCTGATTTCGAACCTTGCGGACCGTCTACGAAAAAGGAGGCTCCCTGTAAGGAAGCCCCCTTTTGATGCCGGTAATTATAGTTTACTCAACTACATTTACGTTAATGGCCTGCTCGCCCTTGGCACCCGTGCCAATTTCGAACTCGACGGCCTGACCTTCGTTGAGTGACTTGAAACCATCTTTCACGATTCCCGAGAAATGTACGAAAATCTCTTTGCCGTTCTCCGCCGTAATGAATCCGTAGCCTTTTTTGCCATCGAACCATTTTACCTTACCTGTCATAAAATAGAGAATTAAGTGTTAATACGTCAGCAAAGTAAGATAAAAAACATTGGTTTTCAAAACTTTTTGGCATGTTTTTTCGTCTTCGGCAGAAATTTTCTATCTTTGTAACATCAATGTCTAACAGCTTGGCGTTATGAACAGAAAACTGAAAATCGCACTGGCGGCCCTCCTGGGATTCTCCGCGGCCTGCTCGTCGGTGAAGAACGCGCCCAAGGACGACGGTAAACAACGGGATGCCGATACGACTGTCGTGAAGAATCCGTCCAATCCCCGCATCGTGGTGATGTACGGCGTGCGGGTTCCCGACAGCGTCCGCATCAAGCGCATGGAGCGCCAGCATCCCGACTCGCTGCCCCCGGTTGCCGAACAGCCCCGCGAGGAGGCTTCAACGCCGTCCGGAGAGTAGACTATGTCCGGTTGTCGGCTGGGGCTTCGCAAACGGCTGGCCCTCAATATCTTTTCCGATCTGTATGCTTCGACGGTGCGTGAACACCGTCTCGATACGCTTTTCTGGGAGTGTACGCTGCGCTGCAACCTCGCGTGCCGTCATTGCGGCAGCGATTGCCGTGTGGACCCCGGTGTGGCTGACATGCCATTGGCCGATTTCCTGAAAGTTCTCGACGAGGAGGTCACGCCCCACGTAGACCCGGCCGATGTGCTCATCATCTTTTCGGGCGGCGAGGTGCTGGTGCGTGCGGACTTGGAGGAGGCGGGCGCCGAGGTCACGCGCCGCGGTTATCCGTGGGGCATGGTGACCAACGGCATGGCCCTGACTCCCGAACGGTTCGGACGGTTGCTGGATGCCGGTCTGCGGTCGGTGTCGGTGAGCCTCGACGGCTTCGAACGCGAGCACAACTACATCCGGGGCAATGCCCGCAGTTATGACCGGGCGCTGGACGCCGTGCGGATGGTCGTGCGCGAACCGTCGCTGTCGTACGATGTGGTGACCTGCGTCACGGGGGCGATGGTCCCGCAACTGGAGGCTTTCCGCGACATGCTAATTGCCGAGGGGGTGCGCCATTGGCGGCTCTTCTCGATCTTCCCGATGGGCCGGGCCAAGGACGACCCGACGCTGCGGATGACCGATGCGCAGTTCCGCGACATGCTGGATTTCATCCGCAGGACCCGCCGTGAGGGGCGTATCGATGTCAGCTATGCCTGCGAGGGGTTTCTGGGCGGCTACGAAGCCGAGGTCCGCGACCAGTTCTATCAATGTGCGGCGGGTGTTTCGGTGGCTTCGATCCGTGTCGACGGGGCGATTTCGGGCTGCACGTCGATCCGTGCCAACTACCATCAGGGCAATATTTACCGGGATAGATTCTGGGACGTGTGGCAGAACCGCTTCGGGCCGTTCCGCAACCGCGAGTGGGCCCGCAAAGGCCCCTGCGCCGACTGCCGGATGTTCCGCTATTGCCTGGGCGGGGGCATGCACCTGCGCGGCGACGACGGGGAGTTGCTGTACTGCCACTACAAGCGGCTGTAAATGGCGCCCCGCTTCGGTAAAAAGGCAAAATTTTTGCGAATAAATTTTGACTTTTCGGATTTTCGGCTTATCTTTGTGCGCTCTTAAATGATAAGGGTACTTGTTCGGGGTGTAGCGCAGTCCGGTTAGCGCGCCAGCTTCGGGAGTTGGAGGTCGCTGGTTCGAATCCAGTCTCCCCGACAAATCGGCAGACTGCCCATTAAGGTAGTCTGCTTTTTTCTTTTTTACGACCATTGTTTCGGAGTGTAGCGCAGTCCGGTAGCGTATCTGGTTTGGGACCAGAGGGTCGCAGGTTCGAATCCTGTCACTCCGACGAACGATGTATGAAAAACCCCTCCGAGATTCCGGAGGGGTTTTGCTTTGCACTATTTCTGTTGTGCGGGTTCCGGGAGTGCCGTGCTGTCGGCCGCGGTCGCTGCCGGGACTTCAACTCCGACCGAATCATTCGAATCCACCGGTGTGCCGTCGGCATCCGCCGTATCGTCGCCGATCTCGATGGTCTCGCCGTCGAGACCCAGGGCGATGGTGTAGCGGTCGCGGCCTGCGTAGCTTGTCAGGGCCACCGAGTCCATGGGCTGGAGCCGGAATGCCGGGGCCTGCACGCCGTGTGTAGTGAGCATGTACTCCCCGAGAGCCTTGTCGCGTGAAGCCATCATCCGCCGCAGCAGGCTGAGGGCATCGTCGCGGTAGAGGGCCAGCGCCTTGGCATTGGGCGACATTCCCAGCGGGGAGATGCCGCGCAGGGCGAGCAGCGAATCGGCGAACGCCCCGACGGCCGGGGTGCGGATGTCGACCTGCTGGAGTTTCTCGTATTCGAGCATCGAGAGCCGGGGCCGTTGTCCGGTCGAATCGGCCGCCGCGAGGCTGTTGTGGTAGGCCAGGCGCAGGACGTTGACGCTCTGTGCGGGCAGGGCCCGGGCGAGGTTGATGCGCTGGGTCAGCGCGATCTGTATCTCGGGCTTGTCCCGGAGCATCTGGGCGATTTGGTCGAACGACGCATACTGTTCCGATGTAAAGGCATACTGCGCCGGATCGAGGGTGATGTATTCGAGATCCTTGTTGCCGCCCGAGAGGAACGAGAAGGGCGCCGTCACCACCTTGAGCAACACGTTGCCGATGGCTTTCAGCACGATCTTGCGGTAGGAGAACTCCGGGGAGTCGAGGTTGCCGCCCACCGGGAGGTCCATCTTCACGTGCCCCTTTTTGTCCCGGAGCACGTAGAGCCCCAGTTTGAGCGGAATGTTCATTTCGGGTTTCAGCTCCTTGCGCTTCTTGTCCACCTTGGGCTCGAAGGCGTCGAGGTGGTTCGTGCCGTCGAGATAGCGGTTGCGGATAACGTTCTGGCTGCGGAACGTGAGGTTTCCGCCCGTGATGGGATAGGCCGTGAAGTGTTCGCAGTAGGGCGTGAAATCTTTCAGGCTGAGGTTCGACAGCGAAAGCGTGATGTTCTGGTTGTTCAGGTCGTCGAGCGTTCCCTCCCAGCGGAGTTTTGCCGACCCGGTGCGCTGCATCCGGGCGTCGACCTGCAGGTTGTTGCGCTTCGAGGGGTCGAAATCGCGGCTCCGCATGCGGATATCGCTAACGACGTATTCAAACGGTTTGGCCATCGTCAGGTCGCGGAACGAGACCTTGCCGCCGGTGATCTCCAGATCGGCGATCTGCAACACCGGGGCAGTTCCCGGACCGGTTTCCGAGGCCGTTTCGACGGGCTGTTCCGGACTTTCGGGCGAAGGCTTCATCAGCGCCGAGATGTTGTCGCCCTCGGGCGTCAGCTCGGCATTCAGGGTGAATCCCCCGACGTAGAACCGCTCGAAGCGGAAGCGCATCCGGCCCAGGTCGCCCTCGGCGAGTTTCACGCCCAGCGTATCGACTCCGGCTACGGGCTGCTGGCGCATGTCCTTCAGTGCGAACTGCGCAAGCGAGGCCGTGCCTTCGGTGCGCAGGGCCAGCAGGTGCTCGGTGTTGCCCTGCAGCCGCACGTCGGCCGAGAGGCGCCCTTCGACGGCCCCGATGTCGAGCCATTGGCGGAAATAGGGAAGCATACTTGTCAGCATCAGCCCGTCGAGTTTCAGCCCGATGTCGAACTCCGAGGTGTCGATGTCGTAGGCGACGCTCGTGGCCAGCGAACCGCCCTCGGCGAAGTTCAGCACGGCGCCCACGTCGGTCTTCTCGCCGCCGAAGTAGACGCCCGGGATTTGCAGGTTGATGTCGTTGAGACCCCACACGGCGTTGAGTTCCAAATCCTTGTAGAAAAGGTGTCCGTCGCGGATGGCGATGTTGTAGATGCCGATCTCCCACGGTTCGGAGGGTTCTGCGGGTTCCGTAACGGCCGTGGTGTCCGATGCGAAGTGCGCGATGATGTCGTCGAAGCTGAACGCGTTGCCCCGCTGGTAGACCTTCACGTCGAGACCTGCGAGGGTGATGTGCTTCACCGTGACGCGATTCGACAGCAGCGGCAGGATGCGCATGCGCATATCGAAACTGTCGAGCGCGAAAAAGGTCGTCGAGTCGTCGCTGCCGCCGATCTTCAGCCCCTCGACGCGCAGGCGCCCCGTGAATATGTTCACGCGCAGCCGTTCCATGCGGATCGAACGGCCCAGCAGTTCGCGGTCGTGCTTCTCGATGTAGCTCTTTGCCACGGGCGACGCGGCGATGGCGATGCCCAGCACCACGACGATCAGGACGGCCAGCGAGATCAGGAGTATCTTATAGATTTTCTTCATAACGGTTCAGATTTTCAAAGATGTGCCCGAAATCCTCTCCGGGAGCGGGCATGTAGACCGAGAATCCCAACTTGCGGGCCGCCTCGACGTTCTTCTGTCCGTCGTCGATGAAGAGCGTCTCTTCGGGGCGCATGCCGCTTGCGGCGATCATCTTGCGGAAAATGGCTTCCGAGGGTTTCAGTTCATGCAGTTCGTAAGAGAGGTACACGACGTCGAAATAGTCCTCCATCGTCTTGCCGTCGGCCGTGAACATTTGCCGGATGTATTCCATCGAAGCGGGGTTGTTGTTCGAGAGGACATAGGTGCGGATGCCCTTTTCGCGCAGGGCGTCGATCTGGCGGAGCTTCTCCACAGGAATCTCCGTGAGGAATGCGCCGTAGGCCCGTGCGATGTCGTCGTCGGTGACCTCCGGAGTGCCGGAGAGACTGCGCATCTCGTCGCAGGCTTCGTGGAACGAGATGTCGCCGTGTTCGAGGCGTCCGATCATCTCGGCAGGGTAGCAGGGGTTGATGAGCTCCGCCACGGGGTTCATGCCGAGACTGCGGAATGCCGCCGTGCAGCGGTCGAAATCCAGACCTACGAGGACCCCTCCGAGGTCGAAAACTACATTTTTGATCTTTTCCATATCCGTATCTTTTGACGACAAAAGTACCTCTAATTTGAGATAAAAACAAGGGCTGACGGCCGGTGTATCCGGGTCGTGCGGGTTGCGAATTGTAGTCCGGGAATCTCTGCCGCCTGTTTTCGTGTGTTGGAGCAGGTTCTTTTCCGGCGTAAAGGAGGGTGCGGATTACAATTTATAATCAAAAAATGCACGGTGGTGTTCGGTGTAATCTATTGATAATTAATGATATGTTGTTTCGGTCAGGCGCCGGATGCTTCAAAAAGTGCCTTTTTGGAATACATTTTCTCACATTTATTTATATATTTGTCCCCAAGCGTCACTTGTCGTATGATTTCCCATTCCTTAGAAAAGCTCTTCAATGCGCATTTCCGAAGCGCCGCGTATGTGGCGGAGGAGATCGTGCATTCGAAGTCCGTGGCGGAAGACATCGTGCAGGAGGTCTTCGTGCGGCTGGCGCGGGTGGACCTTTCGAAAATAGATTCTCCGGTGAAATATCTTTACCGCTGTGTGCGGAATGCGGCCCTGGACTATGCCGGCACGCATACGCTGCGCCGCTGGGAGGAGCTGAACGGCAGTGAACTCATCGCCGACGAGGTCAATTTCGACCTCAGCCGCGACGATGTTGAACGGGCCAACCGGTTGCACCGTCTTTATCAGGCGATCGAACGTCTGCCGGAACAATCCCGCAGGGTGGTCAAACTGATATGCCTGAATAACTATTCTTATGCGGACGCCGCTTCTGAGCTGGGCGTTTCGCTCGCTACCATCAAAACGCATATGTATCGTTCCATCAAATCGTTGCGCAAGATGATGGCTCTCTTCTTTTTCTGAATCCTCATTTTTTTGCCCTGCTCTTTCCATTTTTTTGCGAAAAACTGTAAGGAGTTTTTCCGCCTCTGCCGTCTTTATTATAAAAGCCGGTGTTTATGGACAACGATCAGATCGACAAATTGCTTCATTCCTATATTTCGGGAACGATCACGCCGCAGGAATCGAGGCAGCTCGAAGCCTGGGGCGACGAGTCCGAGGAGAACCGTCAGATTCTCGATTTGATCGAGGGACATTCGGATCTCGGCAGCGAATTGTCGCGGATGTACCGTTACGACAAGGAGCAGGTATGGCGCAAGGTCTGCGAGGAAGACCGCCGTTATATGCGTCGCAGTCGGCTGGTGCGTTTGCTGCGGATCGGCGCGGCGGCCGCCGTGCTCGCCGGCATGCTGGTCAGCGGTGCCCTGCTTTATCAGGCCGGAGAGCGCCTGGACCCTAATCGCAACCGGCTGCTCACGACCGTCGAACCGGGTGCGCGGCGTGCCGTGCTCGAACTCTCGTCGGGAGAACAGGTCTTTTTGGCCGATTCGGTTCGCACGGAACTCAGCGAGCGGAACGTCCGGATCGAGATCAACGGCGACGAGATCGCCTACACCGCATCCGAAAAATCCGGGAAACAGGCCGAGGAGGCTTACAATACGATCCGCGTGCCGCTGGGCGGCGAATACTCGCTGACGCTCGGCGACGGCACGCGCGCCTGGCTCAACGCCGGGTCGAGCATCACCTATCCTCTGCGTTTCGGCTCCCGGCGCTGCGTCACGGTCACCGGCGAGGTTTTTTTCGAAGTGGCTCCTGACAGCCGGCATCCTTTCGTTGTGTCGGTTTCGGGGGTCGAGCTGACCGTTCTGGGAACTTCGTTCAATGTCATGGCCTACGAAGACGAACCGTGTATCGAAACGACGCTGGTCACAGGATCGCTGCGGGTTGCCGCCGAGGGTGAGGAGACCCTGCTGTCGCCGGGGCTTCAGGCCGGATTCGACAAGTCCGGAGGCGGGCTGACCGTCCGGAAAGCCGATGTCGAAGCCTGTACGATGTGGCGGCGGGGGCTGCTGGTCTTCTACGACGAGCCGCTGCGGTCGATCTGCCGGAAGTTGGAGCGATGGTACGGTGTGCGGATCGACACCTCTTCGCCGACGCTCGATGGCGTGCTCTATACGGGTATGATCAAACGCCATGCGACGCTCAATACGATCGCCGATCTGATGAATCTGACCAATGACGTGGTCTTCACAGAGGACGGCGGCGTGATCCGGGTGGTGCGGAAATCGGAATGACGCTGTGATGCGTCGGGGACTGTCCCCGTGGAACAGGAACCTTTGTTTCAATTAAAATAATTTGCGTATGAAGAAACTTGACTTATTTGCGCCTCTTCTCCGAGGGGGCCGGAGTGCCGTCGTACTGTTTTTGCTGGCGGTCGCGGTCTTTGCGGTCCAGTCCGTGAGGGCGGACGGGCCGGCACAGCCGAAGAAGCGGATGTCGATCGCTCTGACCGGAGCGACGCTCGACGACGTGCTTCAAAACATCAAACGGGAAACGGGTTATCTGCTGCTTTACAACAGCAATTCGATCCGGGCGGTCAAGGGAATTACGCTGCACCGGCAGAACGCCCCCGTCGAGGAGATCCTGCGCGAGGCGCTCCACGGCACCGGACTGGATTTCTCCATCAGCGAGGATACAATCATCATCCGCGTCCGGGAAGCCGACAAGGCTTCGAAGTCCGACGCGCAGGGAACGGCCGCTCCGGCCCCCCCCCAGCGGGTTACGCTGACCGGTAGGGTGACGAACCGCGCCACGAAGGCCCCGATCCCCGGGGCGATGGTCCATATCAAAGGTACGACCGTCGGCACGACGACCGATCCTGACGGCTATTACTCGCTTCGCTTCCCGAACCGTCCCGGGACGGTCGTGACGGTGAGCTTCCTCGGCATGGAGAGCCGCGAAATAGCCTACAACAACCAGACGGAACTGGACGTGCAGCTGCTCGACAAGGTGGAAAGCATCGACGACGTGGTCGTTACGGGTTATGCGCAGGTCCGCAAGGAGAGCTTCACGGGCAACACCACGCGGATCACCCAGAAGGAGATCGTCGAGGTTTCGCCCAAGCGGATGATCGACGCCATCCAGGTGTTCGACCCCTCGTTCCGGCTGGCCGAGAACATTTCGATGGGTTCGAACCCCAATGCGCTGCCTGAATTCTACATCCGCGGCCAGAACAGCATCACCACCGAGCTGAACACCTCGGCCGATATTTCGCGTCAGAACCTCACGAACAACTCCAACCTGCCGATCTTCATCCTCGACGGCTTCGAGGTGGACGTGGAGAAGATCTACGACATGGACCCCATGCGCGTACACTCGATCACGCTGCTGAAAGACGCCGCCGCGACGGTGCTTTACGGATCGCGCGCCGCCAACGGCGTGGTGGTCATCGAGTCGCGCGCCCCGGAGGCCGGCAAACTGCGCGTCTCCTACAACCTGACCGGAAGCGTCGAGATGCCCGACCTCTCGGCCTACAACCTGATGAACGCCCGTGAGAAGTTGCAGGCCGAACTCGATGCAGGGCTCTATGCCTTCGACGCCACCGATTTCAATGAGAATACCTACAATAAGAACGAGACTTATTACAAGAAACTCAACGAAGTGAACCGCGGTGTGGACACCTACTGGCTTTCGAAGAACCTCCGCACCTCGGTGAATCACCAGCACAGTATCTATATCGACGGCGGTGAGAACGATGTCCGCTGGGGGATCGAGCTGAAATACGCCGGCAACAAGGGCGTCATGCGCGATTCCAAGCGCGACACCTACGGCGCAGGTCTTTTCCTCGACTACCGCATCGGCAAGTTCCAGTTGATGAACCGTGCGTCCTACGACGCCAACCGTTCGACCGACTCGCCCTATTCCTTCTCGCTGTTCTCCCACATGCTGCCCTACAACGTGCCGATCGACGAGACCACGGGCAACTACCTCCAAAACCTGCGTTTCGGCTATTCGGCGCTCAATCCGCTCTACGAGCGTGAATACCTGAACAATTTCAGCCGCAGCAACTACCGGACGTTGCAAGATAATTTCGCGATCAATTTCTTCGCCACGCCGCATTTCACCGCCAAGGCCTGGATCACCCTGAGCCAGCGCTCCTACGAGTCGCGGGTCTTCGTCGATCCGCTGTCGGCCTCTAACAGCGCTTTCGCGACGCCCCAGGAGTTGGGATCGCTGACCGTGAACGGTTCGGACACGTTCACTTACGACGCTAACCTGCTCTTCATGTACAACCGGAATTTCAACAAGCATTTCCTGAACTTCTCGCTGGGCGGAAACGCCGTCGAGACCAGCTATACGGTCGACAACATCAAGTATATCGGTTTTTCGACCGGTGTGCTCAATTCGCCGAATGACGCTGCGCAGGTCGAGGGCAAACCTACCGAATCGAAGAACAAGACCCGTCTGGTCGGCATGTTCCTTTCGGGCAACTACACTTATGACGACATCTATCTGCTGGATCTTTCGGTGCGTCTGGACGGCTCTTCGGAGTTCGGTTCCGACAACCGTGTGGCTCCTTTCTGGGCCGTGGGCGCCGGTATCAACTTCCACAACTACAAGTTCCTGAAAGGCAACAAGACCCTCAGCCGCCTGAAACTCCGCGGAACGATCGGCACGGTCGGTAAGGTGGGGTACGCCGCCTATTCGGCCCGTTCGACCTATACGACCTCCTCGACGTCGGACTGGTATTCGACGGGCGCCGGACACGTCCTCTATTATATGGGCAACCCCGATCTGGGCTGGGAGAAGACCCGCGTGGCGGATGTCGGCATCGAACTCGGCTTCTTCAAAGACCGTCTGACCTTCAAGGCCAGCTACTACGACAAGAAGACCATCGACCAGATCACCGACGTGACGATCCCCTCGTCGTCGGGATTCACCAGCTATAAGGACAATCTGGGCGAGGTGAGCAACCGGGGCTTCGAACTGGACCTGCGTTACAATTTCTACCGTTCGAAGAATCTGGAACTGACCGCCTTCGGGAAAATGGCGCACAACAAGAACAAGATCGTCAAGATCAACGATGCGCTGAAAGCCTACAACGAGCTGGTGCAGAAACAATACGACGACTACGACGACAACTCCTCGCAGAGCAAGTATGCGCGTACCTACACGCAGTATGTCGAGGGCGGTTCGATCTACGCCATTTACGGCATGAAGTCGCTCGGCATCAACCCGGCCAACGGCCGCGAGGTCTACTGGCGCCCCGACGGCACGATCACCTATGATTGGAATGCAGCCGACCAGGTCGAGATAGGCAACCGGGAGCCGTGGGCGCAGGGCTCCTTCGGTCTGAACGCCCGCTGGAAGAATATTTCGCTTTTTGCCTCGTTCCTTTACGAATTCGGCGGTCAGCGCTACAACTCGACGCTGGTCAGCCAGGTCGAGAATGCGAACCTCGAACGCTACAACGTCGATAAGCGCGTGTCCACGGACCGCTGGAAGAAACCCGGCGACGTCGCTTCGCTGAAAGACATCAGGGACCGTTCGCTGGTCACCCGTCCTACGTCGCGCTTCATTCAGGACTACAATACGCTGCAATTCAATTCGCTTTCGATCAGCTACGATTTCCCCTCCAAACTCGTGAAGCGCTGGGGACTCGGCATGCTGCGCCTGACGGCCAATATGGAAGACCTGGGCTATTTCAGTTCCGTGCTCCAAGAGCGCGGTCTGGACTATCCCTACTCCCGCACGGTCAACTTCACGCTCAATCTCACTTTCTAAATTCGTCCCCTGTATGAAAACATTCGCAAAAATATTCGTTTCGTGCACGCTTCTGCTCTCATCCGCATCCTGCGGTGAGTGGCTCGACGTCATGCCCCAGGGAATGACCACCGAGGAGAACCTTTTCAGCGACTATTCGGGCTACCGTTCGGCCCTGAACGGCATCTATCAGCAGATGGCCTCTCCGTCGCTCTACGGACGCGAACTCTCCTGGGGATTCATGAGCGCCCTGTCGCAGTATTACGATTTCGGTTCGATGGAGACCTCCCAGCTCTATGCCTATACCGAGAAGATGGACTACGGCAATAAGGAGGTGCTTGACTACCTGGAAAACATCTGGCAGACTTCCTATAATACGATCGCCAACTGCAACGCGCTGATCAGCCATGTCGAGAAGGCCGATCCGAACCTCTTCCCCTATGCCGAGAGCGGCGAACGGGAGATGATCCACGGCGAGGCGCTGGCCGCCCGCGCCCTGCTGCACTTCGAGTTGCTGCGGCTCTTCGCTGCGGCCCCGGTCGTGGACCTTACTGCCAAGGCGATTCCCTATTCGACGACCTATCCCGACAAGGTTCCGGCGCGCTATACGACCGGGGAGGTGCTCGGGAAAATCATCGCCGATTTCGAGGCGGCGCTTCCGCTGCTGGCCGTCAACGACCTGAAACTGGATGCGCTCAAAACGGCCTCCACCCGTTTCGCGGCGAACGATTCGCGCGGTCTGTTCTTCGGCTACCGCGGTACGCGGCTCCACTATTGGGCCGTCAAGGCGCTGCTGGCCCGCGTCTACATGTACGCCTGCGATTACGAGAAGGCTTTGGCTGCGGCTGCCGAGGTCTATGACGCCTGTTCGTCGTGGTTCCCGCTGACCGACTATTCGACGGCCGGCAAGGTTCAGGGAGCCGTGAAACTGTACGACGATATCATCTTTGCCGCCTACGACCAGTATTTGGCGAAAAACTACAACGATGTGATGCTCTCGAACCAGACCAATTTCATTCTGGCGCTGCGCAATCCCAAGAAGCGCTTCACGGCTACCGAACAGAAGTACGACGTGCGTTACAAATACTGCGTCAACCAGCCCGACGCCGAGGAGCAGGAGGATGTCTACACGTCGTGCAAGTACGTGAAATATACCGGCACAACTGGTTCCGACTACGATTCCGGCGATACGCAGGGGGCGCTCATTCCGGTGATCCGCATGTCGGAGGTCATTCTGATTATGGCCGAATGCAAGGCCCGCGGAGCGGCCGAGGGTACGGTCGCTGATGCGGTTTCCGATCTGAGCACGCTGGTTTACAAGAAACGGGTTCGTACGGGCTCGGTTTCGGCCTCCGATTTCGACACGTTCATGTCGAAACTCGAACTCGAAGTCTGGAAGGAGAACATCGGCGAAGGACAGTACTTCTTCTACCTGAAACGGATCAACAGTCCCACGCTCGTCAGCACCATGCAGACGATCCAAATGGCGGATAAATACGTATTCCCCATTCCTGACAGTGAAACGACCTTAAAATAATTGCGATCATGAAAAAACTGATATATCTGCTTGCCGTCGCGGCCTTCGGCGCCGGGGCCTGCTCCGAAGAGGGGCTTCCGACCTACGGAGGCGACCGTTACGTCTATTTTGTCCAGAAATCCGACGAGATCGTGCGCTTCTCGTTCAAGACGACGCCCGGGAAGGACGAGCGTACGATCCGCCTGGCGGTGGAGACCGTGAGCCGCACTCCCGGCGAAACGCTCGGTTACAAATTGGAGATCGATCCGGAGAAAACCACCGCTCCGGCCGGGTCTTACGAACTCGATCCCAATCCGGTCATTCCGGCCGGTTCGTTCTCCGGCGAGACCTACGTCCGGGTCCGCAAGACCGATATCATGGACGAGAAGGAGGTGGACATCGCCGTCCGCATCGTCGAAGGCGGCGCCTACCGGCCCGGCCCCACGTCCAACAGCCTGCGTATCATCCGCGTTTCGAACATTATTTCCCGGCCCGATTGGTGGAACGACGATTTCGCCGCCGCCTTCCTGGGCGATTACTCGGACGAGAAGTACGAGGAGTTCATCAAGGCCACCGGCGTGAGCGACCTCTCCGACATGGACAACAGCGAGATTTCCGCCCTCTGCCGCCAGTTCGTCTACTACCTGCGCGAAAAGCGCGACAACGGCAGCGAGGTGCTGGAAAAGGACGGACGTCCGATGCTCGACGGAATCAATATCAACGCTTAATCCGATGCGAATATGAAGTCATTTGGCATATATCTCGCCGCATTGTTCGCAGGTGCGGCCCTGGCAACCGGTTGCTACGAGGACAAGGGAAATTACGATTACACCACGACCGGCGACGACATCGTCGTCTACCGCCTGGATACGATGAAGTCGGTCCGCCTGAGCTGGAGCTACGACGAGGAGATCGTCATCGAGCCCGGTTACAGGATCGTTCACGACCGGGTGTCGGAAGGCAGCCTGCGTTACGAATGGAACATCGACGGGGAGACGGTCTCCACGGAGCGCATCCTGTCGATCGACCCGCTGTCGGTCGGACGGCATTCGGGCAGCTTTACGGTCCTCGATGCCGATCGTCAGGTCCGTTACAGTACGATTTTCACCCTGACGGTCACCTCTTCGTTCGCCGAGGGGTGGTTCATCCTCTCCGACGACGGCGGAAAATCGCTGTTGAGCTACGTCAATCTCGTCGATGCTTCGACGCCGGGCGAACTGGTCCGCGACGTTTACGGCGAGGTGAACGAAGGGGAGCTCGGTTCCGATCCGCGCAGGGTCCGGCTGGTGGCTTACGACGGCCAGAACGTCGCCTATGAATGGGAGGTCCTGCAAGGCAGCGGAAGCGTCAGCCTCGATCAGGCCACGCTGACCAAGACGATCGATATCGACACCGAATTCGTCGGCGGACAGGCTCCCGAAGGCTTCGTCCCGGTCGATGGATTCCAGCGGGACGGAGGTTCGATCGTCCTGTCGGAGGACGGCAAGGTCTACCAGCGCGATTTCAGTTTCTACAACGATTTTCCGGTCGCCCATTCGGGCAAATACGGCACGACGCCCGTCTATTTCGACGGCGGCATGGAGATCGCGCTGATGAACGGTTTCGACCACTTCACCAACAAGTCCTACGGCCATATTCCCTATGCGCTGCTCTACGACCGGCTGAACAACCGCCTGCTGAGCGTCTACGGTTTCAATGTCAAGGGAAACGCCTCCAGCAAGTTTGGTGTGTTCCGCGCGTTGAAAGTGCCCGAGGCTGCGTCCGTGAAGCCCGGGGATACCGATCCGGAGTCGGGACTCGTGTTCCCCGATGTCGCCGGTCTGGGGGACTATACGGTTCAGGCCATGGGAGCCCGCGTCGCCTATGCTACGGTCGGTGTCGCCACCACCTCGACCAATTACCTGCTGCTTCGCTCGAAAACGGACGGTAAATATTACCTCCTGTCGTTCGATTACAAGATGAACAGCGAATCGTCGGTTAACATTGCGCTGAATAATTTCCGGGCTTTCCCCGAAACGCCGGGCTTCGGACCCGAAAGTCTGTTCGAGGTTTGCATCGGCGGCAGCGAGACGATTTTCTATACGGCGGGGACGAACAATGGGACGCTCTACGCATACGATATTCTGAGCGGTGCCTCGGCCCCGGTCTATACGGCTCCGTCGCAGATCACGGCCCTGCGTCCGGGGGTGGTGTCGGTTCCGTCGCAGTTCGCGGCCTATGCCAAGACGGTTTACCTGGACCGCATGCTTCTCGGCACGGCATCGGGAACGCTGGCGCTGCTCGACATTTCGGAGGCGAAGATCTCGGAGGGCGCCGCGCCCGAACTCGCTTCGTTCTCCGGGCTGGGCAAAGTCGTGGATATGGATTTCTATGTGGCGAAAAACCCCTATTGCTATTTTGGATTCTGATCGTTTGAATTACCTTATATGTTGAAGAAAACCGTTTTATCACTGCTTTGCTGCGGTCTGCTGGCCGGGACGCTTGGTGCGTTCCCGGCGGCGGCCGCTTCGAAGAAAAAGAAAAAGGCGAAATCCGAACAACCGGTTTCCGCACCGAAAAAGACGAGCGAATACGAGAAGCTCTTCAAGGAGAAGCACGAGACGGCCGACGGCATGATCCGCCTGCACAAGGTCAAGGGCAAACTCTATTTCGAGTTTCCGGTGGCACTGCTCGGGCGCGACATGCTGCTCGGATCGACCGTCAGCGAGATTTCCGACAACGGCGACGCCGTCATCGGTTCCAAACCGACCGATCCGCTGTGGATACAGTTCACCCGTACGGGCGACAAGGTGCAGGTCCGCAAGCTGGTCCGCGACAACGTGACCGACGCGGCGAGCCCCAATATCGCCCGGTCGCTGGCGAGCAACAACATCGGCGCGATCATCAAGTCGTACGACATTGCGGCGTGGAGTCCCGACAGTTGCGCGGTCGTTTTCAATGCGACGGACCTTTTTCTGAGCGACAATAAGGCCCTGACGCCGTTCGATCCCTACGGGGAAAATCTCTACTATGGGAGGGTGACCCGCTCGGCGAATTACCAGTCCGACAAGTCGTTCCTCGGGGAGATCCGCGCTTTCGGGGACAACGTCGTGATCCGCAGCCACCTGAGCTACACCTACACGCTCAAATCCGGGAGTAAGGAGATCGCCTCCGACGTGCCTTTCACGGCCGTCATGACGCGCTCGCTCGTGCTGCTGCCCGAAACGCCTTACGAGCCGCGCTTCGTCGACAGCCGCATGTCGGTTTTCCCCACCGGGAAGATTCTTTTCAGCGAACGGGAGCAGCAGGCCAAACTGCTTTGCTATGCTAACCGTTGGCGCGTCGAGCCGTCGGATGAGGCGGCTTACCGCCGCGGGGAACTGGTCCGGCCCAAGAAACCGATCGTCTTCTACATCGACCCCGATTTTCCCGAGAGCTGGCGCAAGCCCATTTTCGAAGCTGTCGAGCAGTGGAACGAGCCGTTCGAACGCATCGGATTCAAACAGGCCGTCGAGGCCCGCGAGTTCCCGAAGGACGATCCGGAGTTCGATCCCGACAACATCAAGTATTCGTGCATCCGCTATGCTCCGATCGGCATTTCCAACGCCATGGGGCCTTCGTGGGTCGATCCGCGCAGCGGCGAAATCGTCAACGCCTCGGTCTACGTGTTCCACGACATTGTCAAGCTGGTGAACAACTGGCGCTTCATCCAGACGGCCCAGGCCGACAAGTCGGTACGCAGCGTGAAACTGCCCCGGGAGGTGATGGACGACGCCCTGCGCTACGTGGTGACCCACGAGGTCGGGCACTGCCTGGGATTCATGCACAACATGAGCGCTTCGGCCGTCATTCCGGTCGATTCGCTCCGCTCGCCGTCGTTTACGCAGAAATACGGCACGACCACCTCGATCATGGATTACGCGCGTTTCAACTACGTGGCCCAGCCGGGCGACATGGAGCGGGGCGTGCGGATGACGCCTCCCCGTTTCGGCGTCTACGACTACTACGCCGTCAAATGGCTCTATACGCCGGTCTTCGACGCCGCGTCGCCCGAGGAGGTCTACAAGATCACGTCGCGGTGGATCACCGAGGCCGCCGCCGATCCCGTGCTCCGCTACGGCAAGCAGCAGGGCGCCGTGCTCGATCCCCGTTCGCAGACCGAGGACTTGGGCGACGACGCAGTGAAGGCCTCGGAGTACGGCATCCGTAACCTGCGCTACATTCTCGCCAATCTGAATGACTGGGTGAAGGACGAGGACCGCGACTATTCCTACCGGACCGACATCTACAAGGGCATCGTCAGCCAGTATATCCGCTATATCGGCCACGTGTTCGCCAACGTGGGCGGCATCTATCTCAACGAAAAGCACGTGGGTGACCCGGTCGATGCCTACAAGAGCGTCCCCAGGGAGCGCCAGCGCGCCGCCGTGCTGTTTCTGCTCGGCCAGTTGGGCGATCTGGACTGGATGGACGATGAGGGTCTGATGCGCAACATTCAGTTCATGGGCTCTCCCAAGACCTATATGCAGATCGCCATCATCCGCGCCGTGGTTATGAGTGCCGTGAAGGTCGAGAACTCCGCGCAGCTCTCCGACGATCCCTACACCGTCGAGGCCTGCATGAAAGACATCTACGATTTCGTTTGGAAACCCACCGTGCAGGGCAAGAACCCGACCGAGGAACAGATGATGATTCAGCGCGAATACCTGCTGACCGTCTGCAAGGCCGCCGGATTGAAGTACGCCGGTACGGGCGCCGTGCCGAAAGCCTTTGCCGGCGGGCCGGACGAGGAGATCGGGTTCGATCCCTACGCCATCGCCGTTCCGGAGTGTCTGCGGGGTTATCAGTCCATGACCGACAATCTCTGCTATTGCGGTTCGGAGCACGTGCATTCGCACGCCGGGGCTGATCCGGGGCCGGTTTCGGGCTACAATCCGCCGCGCATCCTCTACGTCGTCAAGCAGTCGCTCGAAGCCGAGAATTACGCCAATCTGCTGCGTGTGCAGCGGTTGCTCAAAAGCCGTGTGAACAGCGGTTCGCAGAAGACGCGGATGCACTATGCGCTGATGCTGCACAATATCGAGAAAACCCTGAAATGAGCGAGACGGCGATGAGAAGATTTTTACCGACAGCCCTGCTGACCCTCTTTTCCGTCCTGCTGGCCGGGGGCCTGACGCTGCTTCCCGGGTCCGCTTCGGCGGCCCGCGGCAAAAAGAAATCCGCGTCCAAGACGACGGAGGCGCCCAAACCGCTTTCCGCCTATGAAAAGCTCTTCAAGGACAAGCGCGTGACTACGGTCCGGGGCTTCATGACCCTCCACATGTTCGAGGGCAACAAACTCTACGTCGAACTGCCCGATTCGCTGCTGGGGCGCGAGATGCTGCTCGGCACGGCCATCGAGGAGAGTTCCGATCCCGGCGAGGGCTTCGCCGGACAGCAGCCCCGCGACCCGCTCCACGTGGTCTTCACCCGCAGCGATTCGCTCATCTGTCTGCGGCGCGTGCATGCCGGCGTGCTGGTCGAGGGCGACAGCCTGATGGCGCGGGCCGTGCGGCGCAGCAACATCAACCCGGTGATCGCCTCGTTCCCCGTGAAGTGCAAGGCGCCCGACGGTTCGTCGGTTTTCGAGGCCACGTCGTTCTTCGTGAACGGCGCTCCGGCGATGCGGCCGCACGATCCCTACGGCATCAACAGTTTCGGCGGATTCCTCTCCACGACGGTCAACTACGTGGCGGGATGTTCGCTGCTGAGCGGTGTGGAGGCTTTTGCCGACAACGTGTCGGTGCTCAGCTCGCTCTCGTTCACGCTGACGACCCGTTTCGGCGGCTACCTCATCAACAAGGACACGCCTTACACGGCCCTTGCGCGCCGTTCGCTGATGCTGCTGCCGCGCGAGGTGATGCTGCCGCGGCTGTGCGACTCCCGCATCGGCACGGTCCCCGTGGCCTTCGTGAAGTTCAGCGACCGGGAGCAGGAGGCCAAGGCGGTCTATTACGCCTGCCGCTGGAACCTCAAACCCTCCGACCCTGCGGCGTTCGCGGCAGGGAAGCTCACGACGCCCGAACGTCCGATCGTGTTCTATGTCGATGACACGTTTCCGGCAGGGTGGTATGATGCGATCCGGCGGGGCCTGCTCAGCTGGAACGCGGCTTTCGAGAAGATCGGTTACCGCGATGCGGTGCAGGTGCGGCCCTATCCGCGCGACGATGCGTCGTTCGATCCCAACGACATCAAGTTTTCGTGCGTCAAGTACGCCAACACGATGGGGGAGAGCCTTTCGAGCTCTGCGCGCATCGATCCCCGCAGCGGAGAGATTCTCAGCGCGACGATCTGCATCCCGCACAATGTGACCTCGCGGATACGCACCGACCTCTTCGTGCAGCTGGGCGCCGCCGATCCCGACGCGCGCCGGGTGAAGATGTCCCCGGAGCTGTTCGGAAAGGCGCTGGCGGCCGACGTGGCGCGCCATGCCGGAGCCTGTCTGGGCCTTGCGGTCAACTACGCCGGTTCGTACTGCGTGCCGGTGGACTCGCTGCGTTCGCCCTCCTTCACGCAGCGCTACGGGATTTCGGCTTCGATCATGGATGAATTGCCCTACAACCTGGTCGCACAGCCGGGCGACAAGGAGCGCGGTGTGGCCCTGATGCAGCAGGGACCGGGCGTCTACGACGAGTACGTCGTCGATTGGCTCTACCGGCCCGTTCCGGGTGCCGTGACGCCCGAGGACGAGGTGGCGGAACTCGACCGTCGCATCGCCGCGCGCCGCAGCGATCCGATGTGCCTCTATACGCCTCCTCCCGTGGCCGTGGCGCTCGATCCCCGGTCGATGCCCTACAACCTGGGCGACGATCCGGTCCGGGCCGCAGCCTACGAGTTCGCCAATTACGCCTATGTGATGAAGCACGCCGACGAATGGATCGGGGCGGAGGATGCCGACTATACGTTCCGGTCGCTGGTGCAGGCCAGCGTGATGAACCAGCTCTATTATGCGTTCGTCAGCGTTTCGGCCAATCTCGGGGGCGTCTATCTGAACGAAAAGCACGAGGGCGACGCGCTGCCGACCTATCTCTCCGTTCCCCGCGGCCTGCAACGCCGGGCGTTGCAATTCATGCTCGAACAGCTCGAAGACATGTCGTGGCTCGACAACGAGCGGCTTAACAAGGATGTGGTCGAGGTGGTGTCGCTGGGCGAATATTGCCGCGACATGCTCAGCGACGTGATCTTCAAAAGCCTTTCGACGCTCGACCTGAGCGCCTCCAAATCGGACGACCCCTATACACAGGACGATGCGATGGACGATCTCTATCGCTATATCCTGCGGGACGTTGCCGCAGGCCGGGAGTCCACCGAGGCCAATATCGCCATGCAGCGCCTACTGCTGATTAACGTCATCCGCAACGCAGGCGTGGTGACGCAGACCCGCAGGTCTGCCGCATCGGCTTCCGCGTTCGCCGGAGAGGCGCTGCCCGATGCCGCGGCGCTCTCCCGCCGGGCGAAGATGGCCCGGGTGTTTCCGGAGATGACTTCGGACCCGGTGTCGGGCGTGTTGCCGATGCGGAGCGTCGCCTTCATGGTCCGTCCGGCGGTGGATTACAAGCGTTACGGGATGTTGCTCGACATGAAGAAACTCTACCGCAATGCCCTCGGAACCCCTGCATCGGAGCGCATGAAGAACCACTATCGCTACATGCTTCTGGCGATCGACCGGGCTCTCAAAGTGGACTGACGCACGGAGTAATCGTAAAAAACAATGCGGCCGAAAAGCCGCATTGTTTTTTTGCGTATGGTTATGCCTGGAATTTCATCGTAAACTTCCGTATCGGCCGCAGCACCCACATCGGCAGCACCTTGCAAAGGGGTATCCATGCGCGGTTCCACCAGTCGGGAACGATGCACCGGCGGCCCCGCCACAGGGCCCTGAGCCCGCGCCGGGCGCACGAGTCGGCGGTGATGAGCACCCCGAGACGGCGGCCGATGCGCTGCCAGCGGGGCGTCAGCCCGTAGAGGTCCGTGGCGACGCCCGCCGGACAGACCGCCGTGACGCAGATCCCGTGCTCCTCGACCTCTTTCGAGAATGCCACCGAGAACGACCGCAGGTAGGCTTTCGACGCGCTGTACAGCGACAGTCCCGGAAAGGGCATCCACAGCGAGTAGGAGGACATGTTGAGAATATACCCCCGGCAGCCTCTCCGCACCATGTCGGCGGCGGCCAGACGGCACAATTGGGTGTTCGTGAGGGTGTGCAGGAGCAGGATGCGTTCGATGCGCTCGGGCGGTGTGGCGAGGATGTCGCGGAACGAGAAAATCCCGGCGTTGTTTATCAATATGTCTATCGTGACCCCTTCGCGCCGCACGGCTTCCCAGAGCTCCGCGGCGGCCTCCGCCCGTGCCAGGTCGATCTCGACGATACGCACGTCGCAGCGATCCGCGGCGGCACGTATTTCGGCAGCAACGGCTTCCAGCGGTTCACGGCGGTTGCCCGCCAGCACGAGGTCGTAGCCCAGCGCCGCCAGCCGCAGGGCATAGCAGCGCCCGATGCCCGACCCGGCGCCCGTGACGAGCGCCCGGGCGCTTCCCGGTGTGACTTCTCCGCGTTTCATCAGGGCAGGCGTTTTAATTCTTCGACGATCTTCCGCGGCAGGTCGGGGCACTCCTTGCAGCACTTCATGTCCACGGAGTACATCCGCGCGATGCAGTAGTTGCGGTGGTCGCAGGCGCTACGTGTCGCCGCGTCGCCTTCGCGGAGCTTGTTGACGAACGACGGATCGTTCACCAGCGCCCGGGCCATCTGCACCAGTTCGAACCCGGCGTCCAGCGCCCGGTCGATGCCCTTGCGGCTGACGAGTCCCCCGACATAGATGAGCGGCCCTTTCAGCTCGGCCCGGAACTTCTTGGCGTCTTCCAGGAAGTAGCACTCTTCGAAGGGGAACTGTTTTATCATAAAGGGGCCGCACCAGCGGATGAAGTAGCGCAGCCACAGCGGCGAGTAGTAGCTCATGGTGTAGATGGGGATCAGCCCCCGCATGACGGCCATCGGGGCCTTGGACACGAATCCGCCCGAGAGGACGATGCCGTCCACGCCAAAAGATTCGATTGTCCGTGCGATCTCGATGCTTTCGGGAATTTCGATGCCCCCTTTGAATCCGTCGTACATGTTGTGTTTCACGGTGACGGCCATGCCGCATGCGCGGGCCGCTTCGACAGCCTCCCCGAGACACATCCGCATGAACCGCATGCGGTTTTCCAGCGATCCGCCGTACTCGTCGCGGCGGTGGTTGGTGTAGGGTGAGAGGAACTGCGAAATGAGGTATCCGTGACCGGCGTGCACCTCCACGGAGTCGAACCCGGCGTCGTGGGCCGTGCGGACCGCCGTGCCGAAATCCCGTGCGACCTGCTCGATCTCGCGTTTCTTCATTCCCCGGACGGGCGTATAGGCGTATAGATTGAATCCCGTCGAGGCTCCGATGGGCATCTGCCCGGCGGTGGTCCAGTGGGTCATGTTGCCGCAATGGCCGATCTGGATGGCTGCTGCGGCTCCCTCGCGGTGGACGGCGTCGGTGATGTCGCGCAGCCCCGGAACGATCTCGGGGCGCAGCCACAGCTGCTTGTTGAACGAAAGGCCGCTGCGGCATACGGCGGCATAGGCCAGCGTGGTCATGCCCACGCCTCCGCGGGCTACCGCGACGTGGTAGTCTTTGAGTTGCTGCGTGGGGCCGAAGTCCCGGCCCATCGACTCGAAGGCCGCCGAGCGGATCGTGCGGTTGCGCAGCGTGACGGGGCCTAATTTGTAAGGGGTGAAAAGGGAGGACATTTTATGAATTTGAAAGTTGGTAGCGCAAAACCGGCTGGTGGGCAGGCGGGGTGTCCGTCGCCCCTAAAGCCGGACGGTCAGTAGATGAAAGGGATGATGCGTTTTCGGCGGAGTTTCGTGAACTCCTCGCCGAACTCCTGTTCATAACGTTTACGCAGCGACGCGGCGCGGGGTGCGAGGTTGGCGAAGGTCCACCATGCGAACACCGCGCCCGCCCACGACCACGAGGCGATGGCGAAGCCCGTCCACTCCATCAGTTCGCCGAAATAGTTGGCCGACGAAACGCAGCGGAACATTCCGCCGCGGGGAATGTAGTGGCGCGTGTCGCCGGGTTTGCGCAGGTTGCGGATGATGTGGTCCGAATGGAGGTTTATGGCCATGCCGGCCAGGAACAGCGCTCCGCCGACGTAGATGTAGGGCTGTGAGAACCAGTCGGCGTAGTAATCCGCAGGCGAGACGTAGAAAATCCATCCGCCCTGCATCAGGGCGTTGAGGGTGTTGAACGCCATGCCCATCAGGACGATGCCCAGGGGCATTTTGCCCTTGCCGCGGATCAGCAGCGGGAAGATGAAGGCCCGCTGAAGGTAGTGTGCCTGGAAGAGCAGGAACAGTGCCAGCGGCCCGGTCTGCCACATCCGTTCGGACGAGGCCCACAAGATGCACATCAGCACGAAGACCGGGGCTTCCATTACCACCCAGCCGACTTTGTTCGGCACGGGAGGCCCGTAGCGTCGGTCGAAGAGGTAGCCGTATCCGGCTTCGAAAAAGTGGAGTGCAGCGAAGACCACGCCGGCCAGCAGGGCCATGACGGTCAGGAAGATCGGGAAGGTTTCTGTCATAATCACACGCGTCGGGTAAAAACGCGTTAAAGATACGGATTTTTTTGCTTTCGGCAAGTTCCCGGATGCGCGGATATTGTCCAGTTTGGCATCGGGATGCGTCGTATGGCAGGGCGCAGGAAAACGGCCCCGCTTCATTTTCCAAAGCGGGGCCGTTTGCCGGAGATTTCCAGCATTGATTAATGCGTGTAAACCTTGCCTTTCTGGTGCTCTTTGTTCTCGTATTTGATGCGCGAGGGGGTGGGGTACTGGAGTTTCTCGAACTCGGCGACGGCATTGCGGATGTCGCCCAGCAGCATGTCCGCCATGTCGCGCGACATACCCTGGCGCACGACGATACGCATGACGATCAGATCGTCGATGTTCTTGGGCATGGTGTAGGCCGGGACCATCCAGCCGCTCTGCTGCAGTGCGGCCTGCAGGTCGAAGAGCGTCCACTTGGCCTTCTTGTCGTACTCGGGGTTCATCATCCAGATGAACAGCGGGTTGACGACCTCCTTGGCGTAGTTCCGGAAGCACGGCATCTTGCCGATCTGCTGGTGGCAGTACCGGGCGATGTCCATCGAGTTCTGCTGAATCTCGCGGTAACCCTCGAATCCCAGGCGGATGAAATTGTAGTACTGTCCGAGAATCTGCGCTGCGGGGCGCGAGAAGTTCAGGCCCACCTGCGTGATGTTGGCGCCGAGGTAGTTGACCGAGAACGACATTTCATCGGGCAGGTATTTCTTGTCCTTCCATACGACCCATCCGAGTCCCGGGTAAACCAGTCCGTACTTGTGGCCCGACGTAGAGATCGACAGCACCCATTTGAGGCGGAAGTCCCATTTCTTTTCGGGGCGGAGGAACGGCAGGATGAAACCGCCCGACGCTGCGTCGACGTGGATCGGAATTTCATAACCGGTTTTCCGGTTGTAGGCGTCGAGGGCCTTGTCCAGCCCCTCGATGTCGTCGTCGAGACCCGTCCAGGTCACACCGGCGATGGGCACGATGCAGATGGTGTTTTCGTCGCAGACCTTCAGGGCCTCTTCGATGTCGAGCGTGGGCTTGTCGAGCGTCAGGGGCACGGTGCGCATTTCGATCTGCCACAGCTGGCAGAACTTCTCCCATACGACCTGGAATCCGGTGCTCATGACGAGGTTCGGTTTGTCGAAGGGTTTGCCGGCGGCCTTGCGGCGGTTGCGCCAGCGCAGCCATGCGGCCACGCCTCCCAGCATGCAGGCTTCGGACGAACCGATGCCCAGTGCGCCGGTCTTCCACTCGGCCTTTTCGGGGGTGTTCCACAGGTTGGCGACGATATTCAGGCAGCGTCCGCACATCACCGCTACGCGGGGATACTCCGTTTCGTCGATGTAGTTGATGTTGATGGCCTCGTTCATCAGACGGGTGGCGTAGTCGTCCATGTAGGTCGTCACGAAGGTTGCCAGGTTCAGCCGCGGCTGGGTCTGGGGATAGGTCTCGTCTTTGACCAGCTGATAGGCGATTTCGGGTGCGGTCTTGTCCTTGGGGATGAATTCCGTCGGAGCCGGCGAACGCATCTCTTTGGATCCGAAAATGTCTGTCAGGGTGTCCTCGGTGTTGTGCTTTTGCTGATTCATAGTGTGAATTTTTTTGTTTTTGTATACATCGGCTGAATCTTGCATGAACTATGCCATAATTTTCGTACCTTTACCCCTGCGTAACTATCCATGCCATGAAAAAACTCGTAGTCTTTACCGGCGCCGGCGTCAGCGCCGACAGCGGCCTTGCGACGTTCCGCGACTCAGATGGGACGTGGGGAAATTACAAGATCGAGGAGGTCTGCATCCCCGAGGCCCTGGACTTTAACCGCCGGGGCGTGATCCGCTTCTACAACGACCGCCGCCGCGAAATGCTCTCTGCCGAACCTAACCCCGCACACCGGGCCGTCGCTGCTTTGGAGCGCGATTTCGATGTGCAGGTCATCACCCAGAATGTCGACGACCTGCACGAACGCGCCGGCTCGACGCGCATTCTCCACCTCCACGGCGAACTCACCAAACTGCGCTCGTCGGACGATCCGTCGCTCATCGTGCCGTTCGACGGCATCGAGCAGGGCTTCGACGACGTGGCTCCCGACGGTTCGCTGCTGCGTCCGCATATCGTCTTCTTCGGCGAACCGGTTCCCGAGTTCGAACGTGCTTCGGCGCTTGCCGCCGAGGCCGATATCTTTGTGGTGATAGGCACGTCGCTGGCGGTCTATCCTGCGGCGTCGCTGGTGCGGTGCGTGCGTCCCGAAATCCCGGTCTATGTGGTCGATCCGGGCCGCCCTGCCATCCGGGGCATCCGCAATCCGCTGGAGGTGATCCGCAAACGTGCTGCCGAAGGCGTTCCGGAGTTGGCCGGGCGCCTGCGCGAAATCTACGTGAAACATCCCGAGATCGCGTAAGACGTTCCTTCCGCATACGAAAATCCCGCCCCTCATCACGAAGGGCGGTATTTTTGTCCGGTGACGGGACGGCGGAGGGATTATTCCGACTTCCCGGCCGTATCTTTGAAATAGATTGCCAACAACTCTTTGGCGGCGATGAACGATGAAATCCGGTCTTCCAGCACGCGCTTCTCGTACTCCCCGATGCGCCCTTCGACGGCCGGATCGCGGTAGAAACTCTCCTTCAGCGCTTCGTTGATCGTTTCGTACATCCAGTATTTGTTCTGCCGGTTGCGGTTGTGCTGTAAATAGCCGTTTTTCTCGATGTGTTCGAGATACTCCTCGACGCCTTTCCAAACCTCTTCCAGACCTGTCTTGGCCACCGCCGACGAGGTGTAGACCTTGGGCCGCCAGCCCGATTCGGGCACCGGGAACAACCTCAATGCACCCTGGAACTGCGTCCGGGCCAACTCCGCCTTGTGGATGTTCTCGCCGTCGGCCTTGGTGATGACCATTAGGTCGGCCATCTCCATAATGCCGCGTTTGATGCCCTGCAATTCGTCGCCCGCGCCCGAGATCTGCAATAACATAAAGAGGTCTACCATCGAATGCACGGCGGTTTCCGACTGCCCGACGCCCACCGTCTCGATGAAGATGACATCGAACCCGGCGGCCTCGCACAGCACGATCGTCTCGCGCGTCTTGCGGGCCACGCCTCCGAGCGATCCCGCCGAAGGGGAGGGGCGCACGAAGACCGAAGGGTTGTTGCAGATGCTCTCCATGCGGGTCTTGTCGCCGAGGATCGAGCCTCCGCTGCGTTCCGATGAGGGGTCGATGGCCAGCACCGCGAGCTTGTGGCGCAGCGAGACGACCATGTTGCCGATGGCTTCGATGAACGTGGATTTGCCGGCTCCCGGGACGCCCGTGATGCCGATGCGGACCGATTTCCCGGCGTGGGGCAGACACGCCTCGATGATCTCCTGCGCCTGCGCATAGTGCGCCGGGTTGGACGATTCGACCAGCGTGATGGCCTGCGAGAGTGTGGTGATATTGCCCGCGAGGATGCCCGCGACGTACTCCCCGGTCGAGAGCGCACGCTTCTTGCGGCGTTTGAAGTAAGGGCTTACTATGGGCTGGTCCTCAACGCCTTCCGTGACGTTGAGGGCCGTATCGTGATGCATGTCCGCGTACTCTTTTTCGTAGTGGTCTATCTTGGTGAATGACATGGAGTGTTACCTGGTTGTTTGTTCGATCAGTTTTTCATTGAATTGCAGCGAGTTGCCCATCCATACCGCGCGGTTTCTGGCATCCGTGAGCACCCCGAACGGCACATAGGTCACGCCGAAGGCGGTGAAACCCTTTTCCGAGCCGAGGGCTGCGCCGATCCGCTTCGAGAGGTAGGGCCTGAGCAGCGGCGTGACTTTCGCGGCGTCTTCTTTCGTGACGACGATCACGCGCAGTTTGGCCCCGGTTTTGTCGGTGATCTCCTTCAGGCGTTTGAGCGAGGTGATGCAGGCGGGGTTCGAGGAGTGGAAAAACTCGATGTAGGTCGCCGGAGCGGCCGCCGGCTGGTTGTCGTCGAGCCATTTCGAGACTTTGAGCTCGGGGACCCGGTCGCCGAGCACGACGTTCTGGGCCATGACGCCACCCGAAGCCGCGACGGCTGCGAACGACAGGATAAGGAGCACTTTCTTCATAGAGAGCCTTGTTTTGTAATCCGAAGACACGAAAAATAAAAGTGTCGTTACGACACCAAAGATAACGATTATTTGCCAGATGGAACAATTTTTCAGTAACAAGTTATGAAAATAGGACTCGATACGGCCCCGGTCACGTCCCGGGGCAATTACTGCCGGCACCTTGCAGACGTGCTGGCGCATTACGCCCCGGAACATGAATATGTCGTTGATGCAAAGCATCATGGTGATGTCGATCTCTTCCACGGCTTCAGCTTCTCGCTGCCGCTCTCCGTACATTTGGGGCGCGTCCCGGCGGTGATGACCGTCCCCAACCTCAATTTCCTGCGCTATCCGCACCTCTACAGCCTCTCCGAGCGGCTTATCGCCCTGCGCCTCTACCGCCGGGCGCTGCGGCAGGCGCAGCGGGTCATCACGGTCAGCACCCCGGCCCGCGAGGAGCTGTCGGAACGCCTGAGTATCGACCCTTCGAAGATCGAGGTCGTGATGCCGCTCGCGGCCCGTGTGCCGCAGGAACCGCCGGCTCGGGCGGAATTGGAACATACGCGGCGCAAATACGGTCTGCCTGAGCAGTTTATCCTGATGCTCGGGACGGTCGAACCGCATCACAACCACGAGGCGGTGCTGGATGCGCTCGCAGCGCTGGATTCGAATGTCGGGGTGGTCGTCTGCGGCCGCCGCACGGTCTATTCGGATTTTCTGCTCCGCTATGCCCGTGAGAGGCACCTTGCCGCGCGCGTGGATTTTATCTATGAACTGACGCCCGCAGACCTTCCGGCGCTGTTCCGCATGGCGCGGGTCTTCGCCTACCTGCCCGACGTTCGGTCCGAGGCGTCGATCGTCCCGGTGGTCGAGGCGTTGCGCGCAGGGCTTCCGATGGTGCTGAGCGATACGCGGCTCAACCGCGAGGCCGCCGGCAATGCCGCCGCCTACGTGAATCCCGAGGCGCCGGGCGAGGTCGTCGCGGCGTTGGAGAACGCCCTTTGCGACGAGTCGTGGCGGCAGACGATGCGCCAGCGCGAACGCCGCCGTGCGGAGCTTTTCTCGGAATATGCCGTGGCGGAACGCCTCATGCAGATTTACACGTCGCTCTGACCGGCCGCGGGAGGTTCGGCGTCCCCGACGAGGCCCGTCATCAGCCATTCCAGGTCGATCTGCGGATAGCAGGCGTGGATGCGGCGGGCCAGCGCCGGGGTAAGGGGCGCCTGGCCCGTCAGCACTTCGTAGAGCGGTTCACTGTCGGAAAGGCCGATTCGCCGGGCGAAAAGCCCGGTGTAGAGTCCCGATGCACGGATTGCGAACCGGAGGCGTTCGTGGTCGAAACGGTTGTTGTCGCTGCGGCGGCGGTTGTCATGCTTCATGATGCAGTGGATTTTGGAAAACGCCCGTGCCGCGCCCGTAACATAAAATACGAACGCGGACTACTGTTTGCTTACCCAACGGACGGCTCTGGAAAACCTTTGTAGCAGTAAGCGCATATAGCCCGCGCCGTAATGACGTAGGAAACCATATTCCATGCCATACGGCGCAGGTTGCACCGCAAGCAGGATATGCACTTGGCTGCTAAGATAAATTTTCCAGATTTTTCCGTTGAGCCAAGACAACCCGCTGCTGCGGATTGCACGACAAAGATAGGAAAAAAATGCGCTTGTTCCAAAACCGAATTGCATATGGCTTTGCAAAACCTTCCGACTGATAAAAGGGTCGTTACGACCCCAAAGATAGGAAAAAATACGATTTGTGCGCCCGAGGGGCGGGATTTTTGTTTCCGGCGGCTTTCGAACCGCAACTTTTCCGGGGCCGCCCGTAGCCGTCCGGTGCCCGAATCGTACTTTCGGACACATCCTGCGAATTTCGAAGCCAAACTATTGCCAAAAAAAGTCCGTCGAATTTTGGCGGTTCTGAAAGATTCGTCTATCTTTGTGTTCGCAAAATAACAACGAACGAAACAACACATAAATATTCACTAACTTAAATTTAATTGTTGCTATGAAAGTTTCTCATATCGAGCATCTTGGCATTGCCGTGAAGAGTCTCGATGAAGCAATTCCCTACTGGGAAAACGTGTTGGGCCTGAAGTGCTACGCCATCGAAGAGGTTGCCGACCAGAAGGTCCGCACGGCGTTCTTCATGCTGGGGCAGACCAAGATCGAACTGCTGGAACCCACGTCCGAGGAGTCGACGATCGCCAAGTTCATCGAGAACCGCGGCATCGGCATTCACCACATGGCTCTGGCCTGTGAGAACATCGAGGAGCAGCTCGCCGACGCCGAGGCCAAGGGCATCCGCCTGATCGACAAGACCCCGCGCAAGGGAGCCGAGGGCATGACCATCGCTTTCCTGCACCCCAAGTCGACCCAGGGCATTCTGACGGAGCTTTGCGAAAACAAAAACAAATAAAGATATGAGCCAGATTCAGGATAAGATCAACCAACTGATCGAGAACCGCGAAACGGCCCGCATGGGCGGTGGCCAGAAGGCGATCGACAAACAGCACGACAAAGGCAAGTACACCGCTCGTGAACGTATTCAGATGCTTCTCGACGAAGGTTCGTTCGAGGAGTTCGATATGTTCGTGACCCACCGCTGCTACGACTTCGGCATGGAGAAGAAGCACACCTTCGGCGACGGCGTGGTGACGGGTTACGGAACGATCGACGGACGTTTGGTCTATGTATTCGCACAGGATTTCACGGTGACGGCCGGTTCGCTGTCGCTGTCGATGTCCGACAAGATCTGCAAGGTCATGGACATGGCCATGCGCAACGGCGCTCCGTGCATCGGCATGAACGACTCGGGCGGCGCACGTATCCAGGAGGGTGTCAACGCCCTGGCCGGATACGCCAACATTTTCCAGCGCAACGTGATGTCGTCGGGCGTCATCCCGCAGATTTCGGCCATCTTCGGTCCCTGCGCCGGCGGTGCGGTCTATTCGCCCGCGCTGACCGACTTCATCATCATGAAGAAGGAGACTTCGAACATGTTCCTCACGGGTCCGAAGGTCGTGAAGACCGTGACGGGCGAGGACGTGACGCAGGAGCAGCTCGGAGGAGCTACGATGCACACCACCAAGTCGGGCGTGGCGCAGTTCGCCGTCGACACCGAGGAGGAGGGTATTGCGCTCATTAAGAAGCTGATTTCCTACATGCCGCAGAACAATATGGAGGATGCTCCGCTGGCTGTCTGCACGGACAAGATCACCCGTCTGGAGGATTCGCTGAACGACATCATCCCCGACAGCGCCAACAAGCCCTACGACATGGGCGAGGTCATCCGGGCCATCGTCGACGACGGCGAGTACCTCGAGTCGGCTGCGGGCTATGCCAAGAACATCATCACCTGCTTCGCCCGTTTCAACGGACAGTCGGTGGGCATCATCGCCAACCAGCCCAAATACATGGCCGGCGTGCTGGACATCAATGCCAGCCGCAAAGCAGCGCGCTTCATCCGTTTCTGCGACGCCTTCAACATCGCGATCGTCACCCTCGTGGACGTTCCGGGCTTCCTGCCGGGCACGACCCAGGAGTACGGCGGCGTGATCACCCACGGTGCGAAGCTGCTGTTCGCTTACTGCGAGGCTACGGTGCCGAAGGTTACCGTGACGCTGCGCAAGGCTTACGGAGGCGCCTATATCGTGATGTCGTCGAAGCACATCCGCGGCGATATCAACTACGCATGGCCGACGGCCGAAATCGCCGTGATGGGCGCCAGCGGCGCCGTCGAGGTGCTCTACGGCAAGGAGGTCGCCGCGATCGCCGATCCCGAGGAGAAAGCCAAGTTCGTGGCCGAGAAGGAGAAGGAGTACAACGACAAGTTCTCCAACCCCTACAATGCCGCCCGCTACGGTTATATCGACGACGTGATCGAGCCGCGCAACACGCGTTTCCGCGTGATCCGCGCCCTGCAGTCGTTGGCTACCAAGCGTCTGCAGAACCCGGCCAAGAAGCATTCGAATATTCCCTTGTAAAGACTGATAGCTTATGATACTGCAAGCAATGAGCTGGGGATGGTCGGAGGTGCTCTGGGTGTCGCTGATCGGGTTCAGCCTGGTGTTCATCCTGCTGGTGGCGCTGATCTTCATCATGAAGGCCTTCGGCGCCTGCTTCCGGGTACGTCCCGCCGTCGGCAAGAAGGTCGACGCGCAGCCGATGATCAGCCCCGAGGAGATCGCGGCCATCGCCACGGCGCTCAAAATCTACAAGGGCGCCCTGCACGACCGCGAATCCGAAGTGCTGACCATTCTCAACATCAAGCGGGCCTATTCGCCCTGGAATTCGAAAATTCACGGTTTAACCCAGCTTCCCGACCGGAAATAACCTAAACAAGAAAATGAAAGATTACTCACTGAAAATCAACGGACATAACTATAACGTCCAGATCGACAACGTAAACGAGACCTCGACGGTGGCGCATGTCGTGGTAAACGGCGTGGATTACGAAGTCGAGATCGAGGGGGCCAAAGCCTCGACGGTTTCCAAACCCCAGGTTGCACCGGCTCCCAAGTCGGCCAACAGCGCCATGATAACCCCCAGCTCGGCGACTCCCTCGCCGCGTATTGCCGCTGCCGCCCCCTCGTCGGGTTACAGCGTGAAATGCCCCCTCCCGGGCACCGTGCTGAGCGTGAAGGTCGCCGCAGGCGACACGATCGCTGCGGGACAGACGCTCGTCGTGCTCGAGGCCATGAAGATGGAGAACAACATCGACGCGGACCGCGGCGGCGTTGTCAAACAGGTCCTCGTGCAGCAGGGCGCTACGGTAATGGAAGGCGACGTTTTAATCGTAATCGAGTAGGCTTATGTGGAGTGCATTGACTTCCGGCTCCAACTTCGTGCTGGAAAGTCTGGAAACCTTTGTCGAGTCGACCGGTGTCGCCGGCCTTTTCGCCAACATGGGGTGGGGAAGCCTGGTCATGATCTGCGTGGCTTTCTTCCTGCTCTATCTGGCCATCAAACACAAGTTCGAGCCGCTGCTGCTGCTGACCATCGCGTTCGGTATGCTGCTGACGAATCTCCCCGGAGCCAATCTCTATCACACTGAGCTCTTCGCCGGAGGGCACGTCCATTGGGACATCTTCGTGGCGCAGGCCGGACTGCTGGACTACCTCTACCTGGGCGTGAAGCTCGGCATATACCCCTGCCTTATCTTCGTGGGCGTGGGTGCCATGACCGATTTCGGCCCGCTGATCGCCAATCCCAAGAGCTTTCTGCTGGGAGCTGCGGCGCAGATCGGTATTTTCCTCACGTTCATCGGCGCCTATGCGCTTGGATTCTCGCCCGAGGAGGCCGGTTCGATCGGTATCATCGGCGGTGCGGACGGTCCTACGTCGATCTACCTCACTGCGATCCTCGCGCCCGAGTTGCTCGGTCCGATCGCTGTGGCCGCTTACTCCTACATGGCCCTCGTGCCGGTTATCCAGCCGCCCATCATGCGTGCGCTGACCACCGAGAAGGAGCGTAAGATCAAAATGCGCCAGCTGCGTCCGGTGTCGAAGACCGAGAAGATTCTTTTCCCGCTGATTATCACCGTCATCATCGCCCTGCTGCTGCCGTCGGCCACGCCGCTGGTGGGTTGCCTGATGCTGGGCAACCTGATGAAGGAGTGCGGCGTGGTGGACCGTCTGTCGAAGACCGTGCAGAACGAGCTGATGAACATCGTCGTGATCTTCCTGGGCCTCACGGTGGGCGCTACGGCTACGGCCGAGGCGTTCCTCAATCCCCGGACGCTCTTCATCCTCGTATTGGGTGTGATCGCTTTCGGCATGGGTACCGCCGGCGGCGTGCTGCTGGCCAAGGTGATGAACTTCTTCTCGAAGGATGAGAACAAGATCAACCCGCTGATCGGTTCGGCAGGCGTTTCGGCCGTGCCGATGGCTGCCCGCGTGTCGCAAACCGAGGGTCAGAAGGCCGATCCGTCGAATTTCCTGCTGATGCACGCCATGGGGCCCAATGTGGCCGGTGTGGTCGGCTCGGCGGTTGCCGCGGGTATTCTGCTCTCGTTCCTCGGATAACAGAGACTTAATTTTTGGAAAAAGCCGGATTTGTTTCCGGCTTTTTTTGTTGTATGGAGAAAATTTTCTACTTTTAATAAGTCTAAATGCATCTTGGTCTTATGAAACGAATTCTTCTTCTCTTGCTGGCCGCGACTGCGGCCGTATCCGTTACAGCCTCATCCCGGACTGATGGCAAACAGACCCTTTCGGGGAAGCCCGCCTCTTTTCAGGGCGGGGATATGTTCGCTTTCAGCCGGTATGTGCGGGAAAACCTGACTTTTTCCGGGGACTGTTATCAGGAAGGGGATGTTTTTCGGCTTACTCTGGCATTCCGGGTGGCGAAAAACGGCAAAGTGAAAGATGTGGAGGTGGAAAAATCCTCCGAAGACGATTCGTTGGACGGGGAGGTGCTCCGCATCGTGCGCGAATCGACCGGATGGACTGCCCGGAAAGGCGGAGCTCCCGATGTCAGGGAGCGGTTGCAGATGGAGATCGTGCTTCGCCGCGGGACTGACGGAAAACTGCACGCCGAAGACCATTTTCCTTACAGAAAAGCCGACACGATGCCGACGTTCGAAGGGGGCGGTCCGGTGAAATTCAGGGAATGGATTGCTGAACGGGTCGGCGACCGGGACCCTGACGGAGAGTTGATCGATGTACGCACGTCCCTGCGCCTTGTGATCGAGAAAGACGGTTCGATAACCAACCTGTCGGTCGACGACCGGACTCCGGCATGGCTTGTCGAACGGATCGGAAAGGCGCTCGATTCGGTCCCCCGTTGGACTCCTGCCGTTATGCAGGGCGAAAAGGTCCGTATTCAGGCTTCACTGCAACTGCTTTTCGGTAAGGCGGCCGAACGGGTAAAGGCCGATTCGCCCAAAGATGGGGATGATGCTTTTCTGATCGTGGAACAGATGCCGAAATTCCAGGGCGGTGATGTCATGACATTCCGCAACTGGGTGAAAACCAATGTGAAATATCCCGTCGATATGTATAAACAGGGTGTCGAAGGGCGTGTCGTGGCGACTTTCATCATCAACCGGGACGGATCGCTGTCGGATGTGAAAATCCTGCAATCTCCCGAAGCGGAGTTCTCGCGGGAGGTGCTCAGAGTGCTCGAACGTTCGCCCAAATGGACGCCGGGACAGCAGAAAGGCAAGGCCGTAAGGGTCAAATGCACGATTCCCGTCGATTTCCGGATTCCGGCCGGCCGTGAGTACCGCGGCGACGGACGTCCGGCAAACTCCTCCCGGATGGGCAGGTCCCAGATCACGCAATTCTGACGAATTCGGGTTCCGGAATTTTTCGGAGCCCGTTTTTTTGCACCGCAAATTGGTCACTGCGGCTTTTTTTGTTATATTTACACGACTGCATCACTAAACCTCTTTTGCGATGAAACAGCTGATTCTGCTGATGGCGGCTTTCGCTGCGCTCCACGCGGTTACCGCCGCCGGGCGTCCGGTAGAAACACCGGACGGACTGCCGCTGATCGATACCCTTACGACCGAACCCTACCTGCTGGCCGACCCGATGCCTTCGTTCAACGGGGGCGGGACGCTCGACTTTTGCCGCTGGGTGCAGGAGCATTTGCGCTATCCCAGCGAGGCGGTCATCTACGGCATCGAAGGGCATGTGGTGGTGAGTTTCGTCGTCGGGGCGGACGGCAAAGTTTCGAATGCCGAGGCGCTGACGTCGCCCGACCCGTTGCTCTCCGAGGCGGCGCTGTTCGTCGTGCGCCGGTCGCCTCGCTGGGAGCCGGGAAAGTTGAACGGCCGGCCCGTGCGGGTGCGGCTCTCCATTCCGATTGATTTCAACCTTCAGCGGCCGGGCGTAAAACCCACGGTCGTTACGCAGCTGCCGAAATTCCAGGGCGGCGGGTTGATCGACTTCAAACACTGGGTGCTCCGGAATGTGGAGTTCTCCGACAAGACTTTCTACCGCGGGGACGAGGGTTGGGTCGAGGTGTCGTTCTCGGTGAACGGGAAAGGTAAGGTGCGCGGGGTGGAAACGACGCGCTTCAGCGATCCCGATTTCGCCTACCAGATTCAGCGGACGATCGCTTCGTCGCCCCTGTGGACACCCCTGAGCACTGACGGCAAGCAGCACAATGTCGATTTCCGGCTGCGTTTCGACCTGCTTTTGCAGCGTGGTCCTGACGGGCTTTATTCCGAGGACAATACGGTCTACACGACCGCCGACAGCCTGCCGCGCTTCTGCGGCGGTTCGCCCGGAGTCTTTCGGGAATGGGTGCGCCGGCAGGTGGACAGCCTGCTGGACCCCGGCGCTGCCGTTCCCAAAGTGCGGGTCAATGTGCGGTTCGTCATCGAACCCGACGGGACGATGAGCGGCATCAAAGTGAGCGCCCCGAAGGAGCATTCGGGATTCGCCAGGCTGGTCCGCCTGGCCGTCGATAAAACCCCGCTGTGGACCCCCGCCGTGGCGGGCGGTGAAAAGGTCCGTTTCCGGATCTCGCAGATGTTCGCTTTCGGGCAGGAAGAGGAGCTCGGCGAGAATCCCGATTCGCTCGACGTGATGCCCAAATACCAGAACGGAGGCCTGCCGGAGTTCCGCCGGTGGGTGATGCAGGCGGTGGAATTCCCGCGTGAGGCTCTTGAATTGGGCATCGAGGGGCGTGTGGTGGCTTCGTTCGTCGTCGAGCCCGACGGCACGGTGTCGTCGGTGCGGATTATCCGGTCGCCCGACCCGATCCTCTCGCGGGAGGTGGTGCGGGTGTTGGCCGAGTCGCCCAAATGGACCCCCGGCAGCAAGGGCGGCGAGCCCGTGCGGGTGAAATATACGCTTCCGGTCGATTTCCGGGTCCCGGTGAAGCCGGCAGCAGCGCATAAACCGAAATTCGGTCCGTCGTCCGGCGGATATACGCCCCGGCCCTGACAGCGTTTCCGGACATTGATGAAAGCCGTAACTTCCCTGAATACGGGGCGGTTGCGGCTTTTTTTGCATTGTTTACGATTTTGATTTTCATTTGGTTTTGCAGTTCGAAAACTTTTTCGTACCTTTGCGCACCCGCAAAGTGCGGGAAACGGATTACAATAAGTTAAATTAAACGTAAACAAAAGTGGATTCATTAAGCTACAAGACTATCTCGGCCAATGCATCGACGGTGACCAAGGAGTGGGTCGTCATCGACGCTACGAACGAGGTATT
Organism: Alistipes timonensis JC136; assembly: GCF_900107675.1. Lineage (GTDB taxonomy): Bacteria > Bacteroidota > Bacteroidia > Bacteroidales > Rikenellaceae > Alistipes > Alistipes timonensis. The sequence goes on along the minus strand of NZ_FNRI01000005.1, from coordinate 44,348 downwards.
GGGACGTCTTGCATCGCAGATCGCGAAGATCCTCCGAGGCAAGAACAAGCCCAGCTACACCCCCCACGTCGACTGCGGTGACTACGTTATCGTCATCAATGCGGAGAAGGTGAAGCTCACGGGCAACAAAATGACCGACAAGGTCTACACGCGTCACACCGGGTATCCCGGCGGCCAGCGTTTCGCTACGCCTGCCGACTATCTGGCCAAGAAACCGACCTTCCTGATCGAGAAGGCCGTCAAAGGCATGCTGCCCAAAACCCGTCTGGGCGACAAGCTGCTCACGAACCTGAAGGTATATGCCGGCGCGGAGCATCCCCACGCCGCACAGAACCCGAAGACCATTAAATTAAACGAGATTAAGTAAGAGTTATGGAAGTTGTAAACACCGTAGGTCGTCGCAAGGCCGCTGTGGCTCGCGTATACGTGAAGCCGGGCAAGGGTCAGATTACAATCAACCGCAAAGCGCTTGAAGTTTACTTCCCGCTCGAAATTCTCCAGTATCAGGTGAAGCAGCCCTTGCTGGCTACCAACACCGTGGAGAATTACGACATCGTCATCAACCTCGATGGCGGTGGTATCACGGGACAGGCTTCGGCCGCTCGTCTGGGCATCGCACGTGCACTGTGCGAGATCGACGCAGAGATGCGTCCGGTACTGAAGAAGGCCGGATTCCTCACGCGCGATCCCCGCGAGGTTGAGCGTAAGAAGCCCGGTCAGCCCGGAGCACGCCGCAAGTTCCAGTTCAGCAAGCGTTAATACGCACGACCGGAATTTCGGCAACGCACGGCGACGGTTTCCAAACCTTTCGGATTACCTATATATATTACGGTACTACCAGGAGGTTGCCGCGCCGCGGAAAACTCAGGGGACCGGCAAGGCCGCTACCCGCCTGAGTTGATGAAAAGAGAATTAAAATTAAACCAACGAATTGAATTAAAATGTCACGTACAGATTTTAATACATTACTGGAAGCCGGTGCGCACTTCGGTCACCTGAAGCGCAAATGGAACCCTAAAATGGCTCCTTACATCTTCATGGAGAAGAACGGCATCCATATCATCGACCTGCACAAGACCGTGCTGAAGATCGATGAGGCTGCTGCGGCCATCAAGCAGATCGCCAAGAGCGGTCGCCGCGTGCTGTTCGTAGCCACCAAAAAACAAGCCAAGGACGTTGTTGCCGAAAAGGTGGCAGCCGTAGGTATGCCTTACGTCACCGAGCGTTGGGCAGGCGGCATGCTGACAAACTTCCCCACCATACGTAAAGCCGTCAAGAAAATGGCCACCATCGATAAGATGAACACCGACGGCACGTTCGATAATTTCTCCAAGCGGGAGAAACTCCAGATCTCCCGCCAGCGCGCCAAGTTGGAGAAGAACCTCGGCTCGATCGCCGACCTGACGCGTCTTCCGGCCGCTCTGTTCGTTGTTGACGTACAGAAGGAATCCAACGCCGTGAAGGAGGCCAAGCGCCTCAGCATCCCCGTATTTGCAATGGTAGACACTTGTTGTGATCCGACCGACATTGATTACGTTATCCCTGCAAATGACGATGCTACGAAGTCGATCGCCGTGGTTCTCGAAGCCATGTGCGCCGCTATCGCCGAGGGCTCCGAGGAGCGCAAACTCGAGAAGGAGAAGGAAGCACAGGAGGCTGATGCCGAGGGTGCTGTAGTTAAGAAGGAGGGCAAGCCCCGCATCAAAAAAGCCGTGAAGGCTTCGGTCGATGCCGAGGAGGCTGCCGTGGCAGAGGTTGTTGCCGCTGTCGAGACTCCCTATGAGGAGCCTGCTGCCGCTCCCGCCGAGGCTGTGGCTGAGGTCGCAGAGGCCGTTGCCGAGGAAAAGGCAGAATAATTGTATTACGAACCGTAAGAGAAAGGAAAAGATTATGGAAATCAAAGCTGCAGATGTAATGAAGCTCCGCAAAATGACCGGTGCCGGTATGATGGATTGCAAAAAAGCACTCATCGAGGCTGAAGGCGATTTTGCGCGTGCTCAGGACATTATCCGCGAGAAGGGTAAGCTCGTCGTTGCCAAGCGCGCCGACCGCACCGCTACCGAGGGTGTCGTCGTGACGAAGGTCGTAGGCCAGAAGGCTTACATCCTCTGCCTGGCGTGCGAGACCGACTTTGTGGCCCAGAATGCCGAGTACAGTGCTTCGGCAGAGGCCATGCTGGAGGTTGCCGTGAAGAACGATGCTGCCGACCGCGACGCTCTGCTGGCTACGAAGAACGGCGAAGGCCATACCGTCGAGGAGATGGTGACCGAAAAGTCGGGCCAGACGGGTGAGAAGATCGAGTTGGCATACTATGCCCGCATCGAGGCTCCCTACTGCGCTGCATACGTGCACTTCAACAAGAAGCTGGGTACGATCCTGGGCTTCAGCAAGGAGATTCCCGCCGAGGTGGCTCACACCGTGACCATGCAGGCTACGGCCATGGCTCCCGTTTCGATCTCCGAGGCAGACTGCCCCGCAGAGGTTGTGGAGCACGAGCGTAAGATCGCCCTGGAGTCCATGAAGCAGGATCCCAAGAACGCCAACAAACCCGAGGCCATTCTGGAAAAGATCGCCGAAGGCAAGATGCGCAAGTTCTTCGAGGAGAACACGCTGCTGGCTCAGCCGGTGGTAGGCGAGAAGGAGACGATCGCCGAGTTCATCCACAAGGCCGACAAGGACGCTACGGTTGTTGCTTACAAACGTTTCGCCCTGGGCGAATAGTCCAAGCCGATTTATACGAAAACAGACCGGAGCGATCCGGTCTGTTTTTTTGTTGCTATTTGCGGCAGATTCTCCGCAGAAACCACAGCGGATATCTCCGCACAGGGCGCATCCACAGCCAGATGCGCGCCAGCAGCAGGTGGAGGCGGCCGCAGTCCACGATCCCGTAGATACGCTCCCGGGGAATCGTTTCCGTGCCGGCGACGTTGCCGTCGCCCAGCAGGACGATGTGCGACGCTCCGACGCGGACGATGCGGTGCACGACGAAATTCCCGGCCTCGGTTTCGCCCAGTACGACGTGTCCGCGGACGAGGTCGCCGGGCCGCACCGGGCGCAGGCGGATGCGGCTGCCGCTTCGGAAGAAGGGGAGCATGCTCTGGCCCATCACGCGCACGTCGACGGCCTGTCCTTCTGACAGCAGGTCGCGGACGAACCCGAAGACGGTGGTATTGTCCGAGATGCTCATTCTCCGAAGACGGTTTGGCAGGAGAGACGGGCCGCGTCGGCGTCGGGCAGGCATTCGAGGTGGTAGACCGGGACGCTTTCGATCACCTGCGAGAGCAGGGTGCAGACATTGTCCTGCAACTGTTCGTCGCGGCAGAACGCCGGAGGTGCCGAGGGCAGCAGGGCTCCGATGGCTTCGATAGGACGCAGGCGGCGGATGCGGTTGTGCGGAGCCTGCGACAGCCGCACGATGGCCGCTATGGGCAGGTGTTCGTTGCGGTAACAGGGAGTTTTTCCGCTCCACGGCGATCCCCAGACCTGCGGGATGCCGTCGCCGGCGCTGATGATCGGGCTGTCATCGTTGAGCAATTCGGCGCCGGGGATATGTTCCCGCCACAGCCGCGTGTGGGTGCTTTTTCCGGTTCCCGACTCCCCGAGGAACAGCACACCCCGGTCACGGAAGCGGATCACCGAGGAGTGGAAAGCCACGGCTCCGCGACCGACGGCGGCGATGTTGTAGAGCGTCCACAGTCCGAAGCGCAGCAGCGCGGGATTGTGTTGCGCGGTGAAATCGCTCGCGGTCTCAGCCGAGCCGTAGGCCGTGCGGAAACGGGCCGGGGCGGAGCCGTCGCGGGGCGCTATTTCGAGCAGGTAGCCCGCCTCGTCGCGTCCGAAGCGGCAGTCGGCGTCGGCATCGGTGAAGTCGAAGCGGTAGAGTTCGCGGTAGCCGGGCATGTCCGGGAGGCGGGAAACGATTTCCAGCGTGAGGTCTGCGGGGCCGGGCTCCGCCGTCCGGAACGGTTGCAGAGCCCGGGTGAAATGCGCTCCCGTGCAGGCGTCGGGCAGGGAGACGCGGATATTGGCAATGGTGTAATTCATCTATTCTCCGAGTGTTATGATTCGGTCGCAGTATTCGAGCGAGGTTTCGCGGTGGGCGATCACCAGCAGGGTCAGTCCCGGGTTTTGCGCCGCGATCGAGGCGATCGAGCGGTTGATCTCTCCCTCGGTGCGGCTGTCCAGCGCCGAGGTGGCCTCGTCGAAAAAGAGCACGTCGGCCCGGCGATAGAGAGCCCGGGCTATGCCGATGCGCTGACGCTGTCCGCCCGAGAGCCGGCAGCCGCATTCGCCGACGGGGGTGTCGATACCCCGGGGCAGGGAGGCGACGAAATCACCCAGTTGGGCCGCATCGAGCGCTTCGGCGACCCGCCGGCGGTCGATCTCGTCGGACGGGATGCCCGGTGCGACGTTCGAGGCGAAACTCCCGTCGCTGAGGAACAAGTGCTGCGAAACGTAACCGATACGGTTCTGCCAAGCCCGGCGGTTGGCCGCGGTGAGTGCGGCGCCGTCGACGGCGATCTCGCCCGACGTGGGTTCGTAAAGCCCCAGCAGGAGGTTGAAGAGGGTCGTTTTTCCGGCTCCGGAGGCGCCGCGGAAACCGATGCGTTCGCCCTTGCGGATCGTGAGCGAGAGCCCTCCGAAGAGCTCCCGGCCCTTGTCCGTGAAGCGGAACGTGAGGTTGCGGACGGCGATTTCGTGTTCGAAAGGCAGTATTTCGGTGCTGGGCGACGACGGTTCGCAGGGCACGGCTTCCAGGGCGGCTGCATCGCGCAGGATCGGGATGGTGTAGCGGTTGTAACGGATCGTGGCCCATCCCGACATGATGCTGCGGACCGACGGCATCAGCCGCAGGGCCGCCACGGCGAAGATGCCGAAGAGCAGCTGGGCCTGTCCGTGGCCGAAACTGAGGGCCGCGAACAGGGCCATGCCCACGGCCAGCCCTACCTCGGTGAACATCTGGGGCAGCTGGCCGATGTCGGCTTCGCGGGAACGGGTGCGCACGACCTCGTCCATCGTGCGGTCGAAAGCCCGGAGCATCCCCGGAAAGGCGTTGCTGAGCTCGATGTCGGCATAGCCGCGGAAGGTTTCGGCCACGAGCCGCGCCTTTTCGCGTTGGGCGCGGTTTTCGGACTCACCGATGCGATTGATGCGGTTGCGGACCAGCGCATAGTAGAGCCACACCGAGGGCAGGAAGATCACGGCGGCGAGCAGGGCTGCGAGGGGCGTGTAAAGGGCCAGCGCGACGAACAGCAGTGCGAGAAGCATCGCTTCGGCGATGACTCCGGCTGCGGGGCGCAGGACCCCGGCTGCGAAGGCCAGGCAGACGACATTGACGTTGCGGGCCAGCACCGAGGAGTTGGAGCCGTTGATGAAGGCCAGTCCCCGGTCGTGGTAGGCGACGTAAAGGCGCCGCGAGAGGGTGCGGTAGAGGTCGTAGATGTAGCGGCGTTCGGCGCGTGCGAGCAGGAAATTGACGCCGCATTTGACGACCATAAATGCCACGACCCCCGCACAGAGGACCAACGCAAAGGTGCGCGGTGACTCCAGTCCCGACCAGGCGTAGATGTGCGCCAGCGGACCGTCGCCCTCGAATCCCGCGGGGTCGAGGACCAGTGTCAGCGCGGGCAGCAGGGCCGCCAGCCCCGCGAGGTTCAGCACGGCGCGCAGCAACAATGTCCCGGCGATCCGGATGCCCCGGCGGCGGAATGCCGCGGGAAGTATTTGAAGGATGCTTCTCATGGTTCCACTTTTTCGATGGTCCCCAGTTTCACGTACCAGAGGTAACCCTCGACCCCTTCATAGCCCATTTCACCGAGCAGACGGAGGTATTCGCGCATTTGACGGCGGTAGCGTTCGGCATCGCGTTCGCCGAATTTGTAGTCGACGGCCACGACCCGCCCCTGGCCGATCATCACGCGGTCGGGACGCCGCGTCGACGAGCTTCCGGGCAGGATGATCTCGCTTTCGTTGCGGACCTGCCGCCAGCCGCCGCCGAACCATTCGCGCACCTCGGGATGTTCCAGCGCCCGGGCGATCATCTGCCGCAGGGTCGCGGCGTCGTCGGCCGAAAGCGTGCCTCCGGCCTCCATGCGCCGCACGGCGTCGTAAATCTGCGCTTCGTCGCCGGCCTGTTCGAAAGCCTTGTGCATCAGGATGCCGAAGTTGCGGGGTGAAAGCTCGACGTCGGCCCCGTCCTCGAAATAACGCTGCGAGGGGAGTCTCAGCCGCAGGTCGGCGCGCGCCGTGGGGTAGTCTTCGAGGATGACATGTTCCGTCTCGGAGCGTTTCGCGCCGCCCGCGACGGGTCCCGCGAACTCTCCGAAAGCGAAGTGTTCGCCCGTCTCGTCGGCCGTATAGCGTCCCTCGGTGTCGCCCAGCAGGGCCTTGTCGCCGTCGATGCGGATGCTTTGCAGCAGCAGCCCCCCGACCGTGCGGCCGCCTTTCTGCGGGATGAAGACGTGCAACGACTCGGCGGCGCGCGTGAGGGCCACGTACAGCAGGTTCACGTTGTCGACGTGGGCGTAGACCAGTTCGCGGTAGTACTCCGCCGAGAAATCCGACTCGGCCATCGCCCGCTTGTAGCGTACCGGGAAGCGGCCGATCCCGCCGGTCGCTTCGCCGCGTGCCTCGGCCCAGACGATGTTCTGCACCATGCCGCTCGACTTGGGGTCCAACGCCCACGAGCAGTAGGGGATCACTACGGCCCGTTTTTCGAGCCCCTTGGCCTTGTGAATGGTGGTGATTTCGACCGTCGTGGCACTCTCGTCGACCGACAGCGAGCGGTTTTTGCCCGTCTCGTCCCACCAGCGCAGGAACAGCGCGATGTCGGCGATCTTCGTTGCGCAGAAGGCGATGATCTGTTCGTGGATGGCTTGCAGGTAGGCCGTCTGCCGGCGGTCGACCTCGAGGGCGTGCTCCATGACGATCCGCTCGAACGCCTCCTCGGGGGACAGCAGGCGGATCGACCGGAAAAAATCGCGTTCGCCGTCGGTCAGCGCGCGGTCGAATGCGTGGCCGAGGTAGTGGTTGTAAACGGCCCGCGAAAGCGAGTCGTCGGGGTTGAGCGCCAGCCGCAGGGCGGCGGCGATGAACGAACTGACAGGGGCGTTGCCGACGATCAGGGCCTCCTGCGTCATCACGTCGAAACGGTAGCGGGGCTCCTCGTTGCGGCGTTTGAAATCGAGCAGTTCGGCGGCGACCTTCGCGCCGTCGGTGGCCCCGCGCACGAGGATCATGATGTCGCACGGCCGGAACCCCTTGTCGATCAGCGTGCAGATGCGCTCGACGACGGGAGGCCGTTCGGCGAAGGTCTCGACCGAGATATAGCCCGGATGTTCGGCCTTGCGGCGGGGCGTCTGGGCGTGTTCGCGGTAGGCGTCGGCAAGCGTGTCGTGCAGTGCGGCGGCCTCTGCGGGGTCGATGGCCCCGTCGTCGGCGGCTTTCGAGAGGGTCTCGTTGAGCAGGAGGTTGTCTGCGGCGACAATTTGCCGGATGATGCGGTTGTTGAAATCGACCACTGCGGGCAGGCTTCGCCAGTTCTCCTGGAGGTTTTCGACCACGGTGTCGCCGGGTCCCAGGGCCTTTTGGGCGTTCTCGTGGAGGATGCGCCAGTCGCCGCCGCGCCAACGGTAGATCGACTGTTTGATGTCGCCCACGATCAGCACCGAGGTCTCCTCGCTCTGCGCCATGGCGTTTTGCAGCAGGGGCAGGAAATTCTCCCACTCTTTGACCGAGGTGTCCTGAAACTCGTCGATCATGAAGCGTTCGAAGCGGTTGCCGACTTTTTCGTAGATGAACGGCGCGTCGTTGTGGCCGATGAACTCCGAGAGGACGTATTTGGTCTCCGAGAGGAGCATCGTATTCTGTTCGTCGCACAACTGTTGCACCCGTTCGTAGAGGTCCGACAGCAGGGCGAAACTGCGGTAGTTCTCGCGCAGCAGGTCGCAGGTGTTCCAGCTCCGCACGTTGGCGTCGTACAAATCGCATATCTCCCGAAGCAGGGGTTGCAGTTCGGGGGCGAGCGCCTGTGCGGGCGATCCCTTGGCGGCCCAGCCGTCGGTCGCGGCGGCCATCTTGGCCACCGTGGCGCCGTAGGGTTTCAGTTCGCCTGCGGCGATGGTGAAGAAATAATTGGCGAAGCTGCGGCTTTTGCCCGAGAAGTCGGCTGCCGTGAGACCTGCCCGGGAGATGATCCCGACGGCCTGCGCGGCCGCCTCCTGCATCCGTTTCTTGGTCGCCTCGGCATGCGCCGTGGCGCGCGAGACGATCTGCCCCAGCTCCTCGCGCGAACGGGCCCGGCCCAGCGCGGCTTTGTTCTTCTCTTTGAACAGTTCGCCGCCCAGCGAGAGGATGCCGTCGCGGATGTCCCACTTGCGGCCCTCGTCGATGCGCTCCTGCACGAACTCCGTGAGCCACCGTTGCAGGTCGCGGTCGACGGTGATCTGCTCGATCAGCGTGTCGGCGCTTTTGGACAGCACCGACGCCGTCTCGATTTCGACGTTGTAATTGAGGTCGATGCCCAGCTCTTTGATGAAGGCCCGCAGGATGCGCTGGAAAAAGGTGTCGATCGTGAGCACCGTGAAGCGCGAATAGTCGTGCAGGATTTTTGAGCGTACCTCGGCGGCGCGTTTGCGTACCGAACGTTCGTCGAGCGACAGCTCGCGGCACAGGTTTTCCAGGTAGGGGCTGGCGGCGCCGGAAGCCAGTGCGTGAATCTCTTTCAGGATGCGCGATTTCATCTCCTCGGTGGCCTTGTTGGTAAAGGTCACGGCGAGGATGTGCCGGTAGAGACCGGGTTGGCCGATCACGTCGCGGACGTATTTGTAGGCCAGCTGGTAGGTCTTTCCCGATCCGGCGCTTGCATTCAGAATCTTCGCTCTCACTGTCCGAAATTTCGTTTTAATGGGTAAAAATACAAAACAAATCCCGAACTTCGCAATAATTTTGTAATTTAGCGGAGGTAAAACAAGACCTTGTTATGAAGAAAATGATTCTGACGGCCGTGATGCTGGCCGCCGCCGCGCTCTGCCGCGCACAGCAGCCGGCCGAAGCCGGGGAACGCCGCGAATGGCTCACTTCGTTTACCGCCGTCGAGGTGTCGGCTCCGCTCGACATCAAATTCGTCCCGGTGCCCGACACCGAGGCCCCCAAGATCGTCTACGACACCAAAGGTTCCTATACGACCAAGTTCCGCGCCGAGGTGAAAGATAAGGTGCTGCGCATCTCGGAGCGCGCCGACGCGCGCCGTCCCGACCGCACCTCCGTGACGGTCTATTACAACTCGCTGGAGCGTATCGCCATCGCCGACGCTGTGGCGACGTTCGACAGCACGCTGGTGGCCACGGTGCTCGACCTGACGGTCGGCGGACTGGCGCAGGTGACGGCCCGGATGGATGTCAAGGATCTTAAGATGGAGCTTTCGGGAAAGAGTTCGGCGACGCTGACAGGCGCCGTGCGCTACCTCTCGTTGTTCGTCTCGACCGGAAAGGTCGAAGCCGCGGGATTGGAGACGATGGCCGCCGAGGTCAACGTCACCAGTTCGGGTACCGCCTCGCTGTGGGTGACCGACCGTTTTCAGGGCAAGACCTCGACCGGGGGCAAGATCACCTACAAAGGGGTGCCGCCCATCGTCCGCGGCGGCTCGAAGTTCATGGGCGGCGACATAACGCGGGTGGAGTGAAAACCTTTCTTTATGAAGTCGCCGAGGACCTCTATGCCCGTTACGGGGAGGGGCTGTCCGGGCGGGCGATGCTCTTTCCGTCGCGGCGTGCACGGCTGTTCTTCGTCGACGCCCTGACGGGCATCGCCGGGCGGCCCATGTGGCAGCCCGAATGGGTGACGGTCGACGACCTGATGGGCGAGATTTCGGGCCTCGTGCCGGGCGACCGTATCCGGCTCATCGCAGAGCTCTATAAAATTTACTCGGAGTATCATACCGAGCCGTTCGACAAGTTCTATTTCTGGGGCGACATGCTCCTCACGGATTTCGACACCATCGACAAATACCGGATCGACGCCGCGATGTTGTTCCGCAATATCTCGGATATCAAAGAGATCGAAGCCGATATTTCGTACCTCACCCCCGCGCAGCTGCAAATCCTGCGCTTCTGGTCGTCGTTGGGCGACGAGGCCGATCTTTCGGCCGAGAAACGCAAGTTTTTGGCCATCTGGAAGACGCTGGGGCCCATCTACCGCCGTTTCCGCGAACGCCTTGCCGGGCTGGGCATCGCCTACAACGGCATGGTCCAGCGCGCCGCCGCCGACCGCATCCGCGAGGGCGGGTATGCGTTTCCGGAGCCGAGGCAGTATGTCGTGGCGGGTTTCAACGCCTTGTCGGAGTGCGAAAAGGTGCTTTTCCGGTTCCTTTCGACCGCCGCCGAGACCGATTTCTACTGGGATTACGACTCCTACTATAAGGACCGCCCCGAGCAGGAGGCCGGAATGTTCGTGCGCGAGAACGTCGTGCAGTTCCCGCCGCGCGGAGGCGTGTCGCACGACAACATGGAGCGGCCCAAGGAGCTGACCGCCGTGGCCGCGGTGTCGAACGCCGTGCAGTGCAAGCATGCCGCCGCGATCCTGCGCCGCCTGGCCGCCGCGGGGCCGCTGGACAAGCGTACCGCCGTGGTGCTGACCGACGAGAATCTGCTCCTGCCGCTGTTGTACGCCCTGCCGCCCGAGATCGGGCGGGTCAACGTCACGATGGGTTATCCGCTGCGGTCCAGCCTGGCCTATACGTTTATCGAGCGTCTCGTGGAGTTGCAGGCTCACCGCCGCACGAAAGGGGCGGGATGTACGTTCTACCATGCCGACGCCGTGGGCATCCTCGCGCATCCCTATATTTCGGACTGCGATGCCCGCGAGACCCGTGCTATGCAGGATGAGATCGTGCGCGAACGCCGTATCTCGATAGACGCCCGGTGGCTGGGGCGCAACGAACTGCTGAAACTGGTCTTTTCGCCCGCCGCCGAGTGGCGCGACCTTTCGGACTGGTTGCTGAGGGTCACGGCCGCCGTGGCCCGGATGCCCTACGAGGGTGACGACGCCCGTCAGCGGGTGGAGTTCCTGGCCGTGATTGCCGAAGAGCTCACCAAGTTGCGCAACTCGCTGGATCAGTGTGATATCGAGATTACTTCCGAGGTTTATGCCTCGCTCCTGCGCCGCCATCTGCAAACGCTGCGCATTCCCTACGAGGGCGAGCCGCTCGAAGGGGTGCAGGTCATGGGTATCCTCGAAACCCGCAACCTCGATTTCGACAACGTCGTCCTGCTGTCGATGAACGACGACAACTTCCCGGGCAACCACATGGCCCAGGCGTCGTTCGTGCCCTACAACCTGCGTGCGGCCTACGGGCTTCCCACGCCCGAGCATCACGAAGGCGTCTACGCCTACTATTTCTACCGCCTCGTGCAGCGCGCCCGGCGGGTGTGGATGCTTTACTGTTCGCATGCCGACGACAAATCGACGGGCGAGCCCAGCCGCTATATTTACCAACTGGACTACGAGAGCGGATTCCCGGTGAAAAAGGTCGAGGTGGGTGTCGATGTCAACCTCGCCGAGACGGCCCCGATCGAGGTGGCGAAGGATGAGGGGGTGATGCGGCGTCTGGAGCGCTTCACCGATTCCGAATCGAAGGCCACGCTTTCGCCGACGGCATTTTTCCGCTATGTGGCGTGTCCCCTGCGGTTCTATTTTCACTCCGTGGCGCGCCTCGAGGCCGACGACGAGATCGCCGAGGAGGTCGACGCCCCGATGTTCGGAACCATCCTCCATGCCGCCGTGCAGAAACTCTATGCCCGGATCGTGGGGGAGCTGCATCCCGGCGAGACCCTGCGGACGATGCTCCGCACGGGCGAGGTGGCTGCGGCGGTCGAGGCGGCGATCAACGAGAATTACCTCCGAGACACAGCGGCCACGGCCGAGGATTATACGGGCAATCTCCTGCTGGTGAAGGATATCGTCACGCGCTATCTGCGGGGCGGGGTGATGCCTTACGATGCCGCGCACGACGCCTTCACGGTCACGGGCCTGGAACAGGAAGTGGCGTACGGATTCGACTTCGCGTCGGTCGGGCGGCCGCTCCGCATGAAATTCGCCGGCATCGCCGACCGTATCGACGCGCTGGACGACGGAACGCTGCGTGTGGTCGACTACAAGACCGGGGCGCCGCACCTGGAGTTTGCGGGGGTGGAGAGCCTTTTCCGCGGCGAGGGCAGGCAGCGGCTTTCGAACATTCTCCAGACGTTGCTTTACGCCATGATGCTCTACCGCACGCGCGGGGCCGACGCCGTGCCGGCGCTCTACTACGTGCGGGCGATGAACCGTCCCGATTACCTGCCGACGCTCGACGACAAGGAGACGGGAGTGCGGGGAGCCGGCTATACGCTTTATGCCGAACGTTTCGAGGAACTCGTGGGCGAGACGCTCGCCGAATTGTACGATCCCTCGGTGCCGTTCCGCCAGTGCGAAGATGCCGACACCTGCAAGTTCTGCGATTTCAACCTGATTTGCAAACGATGATACGGTCTGAAAAGGAAAAGATGCTTGCGGGCGAGCCGTATGACTGCACGGACTCCGGGTTGCTGGCGCGCTGGCACGAGGCCAAGCGTCTGCAATCACTCTACAATGCCGCACCGACGACCGATTTACCCCGTCTGTCCGAACTGCTCGATCTTCTGCTCGGTTCGCGGGGAGAGAATGTCTGGATCGCAGCTCCGTTTTTCGTCGACTACGGGGAGAATATCCATTTGGGGCGGAATGTCGAGATCAATATGAACTGCGTCTTTCTCGACTGCAACCGGATCACGATCGGCGATTATTCGGGGATAGGTCCCGGAGTGCATATCTACACCGTGTTTCACCCCACGGAACCTGCGGAGCGGCTTTCGGAAAACAGCCCGCTGTGGCGTTCGCAGACGGCTCCGGTCGTGATCGGCCGCAATGTCTGGATCGGAGGCCGGAGCGTTATCCTGCCCGGGGTGACGATCGGCGACGGGACGACCGTCGGTGCGGGCAGCGTCGTCACCCGGTCGCTTCCGGAAGGAGTGGTCGCCGCGGGCAATCCCTGCCGGATTCTCCGGAAATTATAGCTTCACCACGAAATACGATGCGCCGCTGCGGCGTGCCGCCTCGATGCCGATCGGCGAGTCTTCGAAGATCAGCGTTTCGCGCGGTGTGCAGCCTTCGCGGCGCATGGCCTCCCGGAAACAATCCGGGGCGGGTTTGGGATGCTCCACGTCGGCGCCCGAGAGGATGCCGTCGAGGCCGCCGCCGATGCCCAGGTGGGCGATCACGTTGTCGATATTGTCCCGGCTGCCGGTGGAGACGACCCACACGCGGCCGCCGTCGGCGCGGAACTGCCGGCAGAATTCCCACAGCGGCACGTTCAGACGCACAGAGTCGAAAAACGCGGGGTAGAGGGCGATCTTGCGCAACCGTATCCGTTCGCGTTCGGCGGGGTCGGCGATCCCCAGCCGGGTCAGGAACTCGTTGCACCGCATGCCGAAATAGTGTGCGGCGTACTCCTCTTCGGTGAGCGAGTAACCCGCTTCGCCCAGGGCCGCGACATAGGCCAGCGTATTGGCCCGCCGGGTGTCGGCCAGCGTGCCGTCGAAGTCTAAAAGAATAAGGCGTATTTCAGAATTTTCCATTTTTCGGTTTACTATTCGGTCGAAGGCGTGTATCCGGCTATGATTGTTCCAAAGGCTCGTTGCCGCCTGAATCCCGGCTCTTAGCCGGGTCAGTCGAAAGACTGCATGCCCGTTTGGGCGATGCGCATCAGGCGTTGGTACTCGGTGGGCGAGAGCTCCATGAAGAAGTAGTGAATCGGGTCTACGCGCATGCCGTTGAACCGCACCTCGTAGTGGAGGTGGGGGGCCAGCGAGAGGCCCGTGTCGCCCGAAAGGGCGATGATGTCGCCGCGCCGCACGGTCTGTCCCTTGCGAACGTGGATTTTCGAAAGGTGGCCGTACGAGGTCTCGTAGCCGTTGCCGTGGTCGATCACCACGGTCTGCCCCTGCGTCGAGTTGCGCAGCGCCACGTCGCGCACCACGCCGTCGGCCGTGGCGAAGACGCGCGATCCCTCGGGAATGGTGTAGTCGACGCCCTGATGCGACTGCAGGGTTTTGTAGAAGGGGTGTATGCGCATGCCGTAGGAGGCTGTGAGCAGTGTCAGCTGCTTGTTGATGACCGGCTGGATTGCCGGGATGTTGTTGCATCCGCGGCCTGCCGAGTCGATGAGGCACTGCAATTCGAGGTAGGTGTCGTTGAGCTCGTCCAACTGCTTTTCCATTGCCGCGACCCCTTCGCGCAGTTCGCGTTTGAGCTGGCGCGTCGAACGGCCGATGATCTTTTCGTAGGTTGCCGACTGGTGCTGTTCATACTCCGAGTCGAAGTCGTAAGGCTCGGATTCGAAAAGGGTGCGGAAAACGCTGCGGTCGCGGTCGGTGAGGTTGCCGAGTACCATTTGCAGCGAATCGTAACGTTGTGCCAATTCGGTATATTCGCGGCGCAGGCGGTCGGTCGAGTGTTTGAGCTGGTACTCGAACGGCGTGTCGAAGAAGACCGAGAATCCCAGGTAGTAGAGCACCGCCATGCCCAGCCACACGAAAGCGTGGACCGTGGCGCGGATAATGCGCTGCTTGCGGCGTTTGCGCCGGCGGAGCTTTTCGAGATCCTTTTTCCCTGCCATCTTACAGCTTTTCGAAATTGGTATCGCGCATGTTCTCCATGAGTTGCTCGTACTCCTCGGAGGTCATGTTGCGGTTGAAGTAGTTGACCGGATTGACGGGCACGCCCTTGTGGATCACCTCGTAGTGGAGATGGGGACCCGAAGAGATGCCCGTGTTGCCCGTTTCGGCGATGATCTGCCCGCGGGCGACCCGCTCGCCCGGCTGCACGAGGACTTTGCTCAGGTGCGCATAGCGGGTCTTGTAGCCGAATTCGTGGTTCAGCAGAACCATGTGTCCGTAACCGCCGTTGCCGCCGGCGGAGGCGATCTCCACCACGGCGTCGCCCGTGGCGTAGACCGGCGTGCCGCGGTCGCATCCCAGGTCGATGCCTTTGTGGGGGCGGACATACCCCAGCACGGGGTGCATGCGCCGCATGTTGAAAGCGCCGATATGGTTGTTGTGCAGGGCGTTGCGCTCGATGGGCCAGATGGCCGGAACGGCCGCCGAGAGCTGCTCCTTGTTCTTCGACAATTGTTGCAGTTCGTCGAACGACACCGATTCGAGATAGATCGTGCGGGCCAGGGCGTCGAGCTGCCGCCACGTCCCGACCATCAGCGGGGCGTATTCGTCCTCGGCGATCGCGGCGTATTTCGAGTCGGGGTAGGGTTGCCATACGCCCGGGATCGAGAGCGTGTCGGTCGAGAAAAGCGACCGGTAGACGTAGTTGTCGCGGTGGCGGATTTCGTCGACCCGCCGCTGGGCGGTGCGGATGCGGTCCTGCAGGATGCGGTATTTGATGACCGTCTCGCGGTTGTCGCGCAGGATGCGGTACATCTTGGGGGTGTAGAAGAAATAGGAAAAGACGACGTTGGCGATCGAGACGAGGATGAAGCCGATCAGTATCTTGCGGATCAGGCGGTAGGTTCGCAGCCGGAACGGGGCCGTCACCACGTCGTGCGTGAGGACCTGTGCTTCGTGCGTCAGTTCCTCCGCACCGGCCCGCAGCGCCCCGGTATCGAATCTGTGTCCTTTTTGCCCCATCGAGGAAAAAACTCTTTAATAGAGTGCAAATTTAGTTTAAAATGTGTAATTTTGCAACCCGAATTGAATAACGGAAAAATAGGATAAATCAATATATCATGGAGTCAAATAAAATTCGTCAGGCTTTTCTCGACTTCTTCGAGTCGAAGGGCCACGTTATCGTGCCTTCGGCCCCGATGGTGGTGAAGGGCGACCCCACGCTGATGTTCACCAACGCGGGCATGAACCAGTTCAAGGACATCTTCCTGGGCAATGCTCCCCGCAAATATCCGCGTGCGGCCGACACGCAGAAATGTCTGCGCGTCTCGGGCAAGCACAACGACCTGGAGGAGGTAGGACACGACACCTACCACCATACGATGTTTGAGATGCTGGGCAACTGGTCTTACGGCGACTACTTTAAGAAAGAGGCGATCGAGTGGGCCTGGGAGTTGCTGCACGATGTTTATAAACTGCCCGCCGAGCGGATGTACGCCACGGTGTTCGAGGGCTCGGAGGAGGACGGCGTGCCGTTCGACCAGGAGGCTTACGACTACTGGAAGCAGTTTTTGCCCGAGGACCACATTATCCGCGGCAACAAGCACGACAATTTCTGGGAGATGGGCGAGACGGGTCCCTGCGGTCCCTGTTCGGAGATTCACTTCGACCTGCGCGACGAAGCGGAGGTGGCCCTCAAGCCGGGCCGCGAGATGGTCAACGCGAGCCATCCGCAGGTGATCGAGATCTGGAACCTCGTCTTCATGCAGTTCAACCGCAAGGCCAACGGCTCGCTGGAGGAGCTTCCGGCGCGCAACGTCGATACGGGTATGGGCTTCGAGCGCCTGTGCATGATCCTGCAGGGTAAGAAATCGAATTACGACACCGATGTTTTCCAGCCCACGATCGGCCGTATCGCGGCGATGTCGGGCAAGAAATACGGCGAGGACGCCAAGGCCGACGTGGCCATGCGCGTAATCGCCGACCACCTGCGCGCCATCGCGTTCTCGATTGCGGACGGCCAGCTGCCGTCGAACGTCAAGGCGGGTTACGTCATCCGCCGCATTCTGCGCCGCGCCGTACGTTACGGTTACACGTACCTCGGCTTCACCGAGCCGACGCTCTGCAAACTGGTTCCCGGACTGGTTGAGCAGATGGGCGGCCAGTTCCCCGAGCTGAAAGCGCAGCAGGGGCTCATTGAAAAAGTCATCGAGGAGGAGGAATCGTCGTTCCTGCGGACGCTGGCGACGGGTATCAACCTGCTGGACGGTGTCATTGAGCGCACCAAGAAAGAGGGGCGCGAGTTTATTTCGGGCAGGGACGCCTTTGAGCTTTACGATACGTTCGGCTTCCCGATCGACCTCACGGAGCTGATTGCCCGCGAACAGGGCGTCGGCGTGGACCTCGCGGCGTTCGAGAAAGAACTGCAGGCCCAGAAAGAGCGTTCGCGCAACGCCGCGGCCGTCGACACCGACGACTGGGTGGAGTTGATTCCCATCAAGGAGAGCGTCTTCACGGGTTACGACACGCTGACTGAAAAAGTCCGCATCGCCCGTTACCGCCGTGTGACCTCGAAAGGCAAGACTTCGTACCAGCTGGTCTTCGACCGCACGCCGTTCTACGGCAATTCGGGCGGTCAGATCGGCGACATCGGCTTTATCGAGAGCGCTAATGAGCGTATCCCGGTCGTGGCCACCGAGAAGGAGAACGGATTGATTATCCATATCGTCGGGGAGCTTCCGGAAAATCCTGCGGCTGAATTCACGGCCAAGGTCGATCCCGAGAAGCGGCAGGCGGCTGCCAACAACCACACCGCCACGCACCTCATGCACGAGGCGCTGCGCAAGGTGCTGGGATCGCACGTAGAGCAGAAGGGGTCGATGGTGACGCCCGAAATCCTGCGCTTCGACTTCTCGCATTTCCAGAAGGTTACGCCCGAGGAGCTGCGCGAGGTCGAAAGGCTCGTCAACCGTGCCGTGCGCGCCAACTATCCGCTCGAGGAGAACCGCGAGGCGACGAAGGAGGAGGCTGAGAAGTGCGGTGCGATGATGCTCTTCGGCGAGAAATACGGCGACAAGGTCCGCATGGTG
The DNA here is from genome assembly GCF_900107675.1 of Alistipes timonensis JC136. Lineage (GTDB taxonomy): Bacteria > Bacteroidota > Bacteroidia > Bacteroidales > Rikenellaceae > Alistipes > Alistipes timonensis. The sequence continues at coordinate 26,572 of NZ_FNRI01000005.1, read as the reverse complement.
CGCTTCGGATCGTCGGTCGAGTTGTGCGGCGGTACGCACACCAGCGCCACGGGTAACATCGGGTTCTTCAAAATCCTCTCGGAGAGCGCCATCTCGGCCGGCGTGCGCCGTATCGAGGCCGTCACGGGCGAGCAGGCCGAGAAGATTATCTATGCCGCCGAGGATACGATGCGCAACGTCGCCGAATACCTCAATAACCCGCAGGTCGTGCAGGCTGTGAAGAAGATGCTCGAAAGCAACGAAACGCTGTCGAAGGAGGTCGAAGCCATGCGCCGCGAGCAGGTGGCACAGTGGGCCGATAAGATCATCGCTTCGACGCCCGAGCGTCTCGGCATGCAGATTTTCGCCACGCAGACCGACCGCCGTCCTGATTTCGTGAAAGACCTGGCTTACAACCTGCGCCAGCGTTCTTCGAAGTTGGTTTTCGTCGTCGGTTCCGTCTGGGAGGGCAAGCCGACGCTGACGATCATGCTCGGTGACGAGGTTACGACCCAGGGCGTGAATGCGGGAGCTGTCGTGCGCGAAGCCGCCAAACTGATGCAGGGCGGGGGCGGCGGCCAGAATTTCTTCGCCACCGCCGGCGGCAAGAACCCCGACGGACTGCAGGCCGCCATCGACAAGGCCGTGGAGCTGATCAAGGCACAATTGAAATAGCAATTAAAACGGAAAGATATGAATAACAAGGTATTGCTTATGATCCTCGACGGCTGGGGAAACGGCCGTCACGATAAGGCGGACGTGATCTCGACCGTCCATCCCGAATATATCTCGGCCATGACCGCGAAATACCCCCATGCCGAACTGCGCACCGACGGTGAGAACGTCGGGCTGCCCGACGGACAGATGGGTAATTCGGAGGTCGGACACCTCAACATCGGCGCCGGCCGCGTCGTGTATCAGGACCTCGTGAAGATCAACCGCGCCTGCCGCGACAACTCGATCATGCAGAATCCCGAAGTGAAAGCCGCGTTCGAATACGCCAAGAAAAACGGCGTGAACGTGCATTTCATGGGCCTCGTGTCGGATGGCGGCGTGCACTCGTCACTGGAGCACCTTTTCAAACTCTGCGACATCGCCGCCGAGTACAAGATCGAAAATACGTTCGTGCACTGCTTCATGGACGGCCGCGACACCGACCCGCGCAGCGGTAAGGGATTCGTTGCCGACCTCGAGAAGCACATGGCGGCATCTACGGGCAAGGTGGCGACGGTGATCGGCCGTTACTACGCCATGGACCGCGACAAGCGCTGGGAGCGCGTGAAGGTGGCTTACGACGCGCTGGTGAACGGCGTCGGCGAACATGCGTCGGACATGGTCGAAGCCGTCCAGAAATCGTATGACGAGGGCGTGACGGACGAATTCATCAAGCCCGTCGTGCATATCGACGAGAACGGACAGCCTGTCGGCACGATCCGTCCGAACGACCTGGTGATCTTCTTCAACTACCGCAACGACCGCGCCAAGGAACTGACGATCGTGATGACGCAGGAGGAGATGCCCGCCGAGGGAATGCACACCCTGCCGCTTTACTATTGCTGCATGACCCCCTACGACGCCAAGTTCACGGGTCTGCACATCCTCTTCGACAAGGAGAACGTGCCCAACACCATCGGCGAGTTCGTTTCGAAGCAGGGCCTCAAACAACTGCGCATCGCCGAGACCGAGAAATACGCCCACGTCACGTTTTTCCTGAACGGCGGCCGCGAGGATAAGTTCGCGGGCGAGGAGCGCATCCTCGTCGCGTCGCCCAAGGTGGCTACCTACGACCTCCAGCCCGAGATGTCGGCCCCGGAGGTTGCCGAAAAGCTGGTTGCGGCGCTGGGAGAGAAGAAATTCGACTTCATCTGCCTGAATTTCGCCAACGGCGACATGGTGGGCCACACGGGTATTTACGAGGCCATCGAGAAGGCCGTGAAGGCCGTCGATAAGTGCGTTTCCGAGGTCGTCGAGGCCGCCAAGGCCAACGGCTACGAGGTGGTGATGATCGCCGACCACGGCAATGCCGACAATGCCGTGAATCCCGACGGTACGCCCAACACGGCGCACTCGCTGAACCCTGTGCCCATCGTGGTGGTTTCGGACCGTGTGAAATCGGTTCACGACGGCATTCTGGCCGACGTGGCACCCACGGTGCTCTGCCTGATGGGGCTGGAACAGCCTGCCGAAATGACGGGCAAAGCGCTGGTGGAGATGAAATAACGGGCTTTCACGTACGAAAAACCCCGGCCTTCTGGCCGGGGTTTTTGATTCAGTACAGCTCGATGAACTCGTAGGAGTTGCCGGCGGCGGCGAGATACCGTAGGAACTCTTCGCGCGAAATGACCACCGTAGCGCGGTTGTCGTTAGGGTGGAACGAGTAGGAGGGCCATTGTCGCAGGTTGGTGTCGAGGAACAGGTGGACGTGGTTCGCGGGGTCGTTGATCAGCCCGAAAGGCGACACCGAACCGGGGCGCAGTCCCAGCCAGCGCTCCATGCGCTGCTCCGAGGCGAACGACAGCTTGCCCTGCCGCAGGCGGTGTTCGAGGTCGTGAATGGCCATCGACTGCTCCGAATCGAAGCATACGAGGTAGTGGCGGTTACCCTTGTGGTTGCGGAAAAAGAGGTTCTTGCAGTGCTTCGAACCATCGTCGCGCCACCATTGGCGGGCGATCTCGATGGTCGGAGCCTCGGGGTGTTCGTACCACTCGTAGCGGATGCCGCGGGCGTCGAGGAAATCGAATACCCGCTGACGCCGTTCGTCGGCCGTGAGGGTTTGTACGTCCATGTCAACCTATTTTGTAAAATTCCCGGATGTTTCGTGCGATGCACTTTACTAACACTTCGACCGCCTCCACGGGCGACCAGGCGTTGTGGGGCGAGAGCAGCAGCCGGTCCGGCTCCCGGATCGAGAGCAGCGGGTTGCCGGGTTCGAGGGGTTCGTGGGCGAAGACGTCGAGGCCGGCTCCGGCGAGTTTTCCGGCGTCGAGGGCCGCGGCCAGCGCGGCTTCGTCGACGATGCCGCCGCGGGCGACGTTGATGAGAATGGCCGAGGGTTTCATCAGTGAGAGCTCCCGCGCACCGATCAGTCCGCGCGTGCGGTCGGTCAGCGGGGCGTGGATCGACACCACGTCGGACTGCCGGAGCAGTTCGTCGAGCGGCAGGGCGGGGTAGGGTTCCTCGCGCACGACGCCTGAAGTGGAGGTGTAGGCGACTTCGCATCCCAGCGCTTCGGCGACGCGGGCCACGCTGCGGCCGATGTTGCCCAGTCCGACGATGCCCCATTTCGATCCGTGGAGCTGGTGGGTCGTACGGCCGAAATGGTATTGCAGGGGCGATCCGGCGTAGGCGGTTTTGACATAATCGTCGTAATAGACCACCTGCCGCAGCAACCCGATGGCCGCGCCGATGGTGGTTTCCGTCACGGCGTGGGTCGAATAACCCACGGCGTTCTTCACCGCGATGCCCTGTTCTTTCGCCGCGTCGAGGTCGATGTGGTTCATGCCCGTCGCCGCCGCGCAGATCAGCCGCAGACGGGGGAGCTGCCGAAGGGTCTCGCGGCGGAAGACCACCTTGTTGGTAATAACTACGTCGGCTTCGCGGCAGCGGTCGACGACCTCATCGCGGGAGGTCGTTTCGTAACCCGTGTAGCTGCCCAGCGCACGGATGGTCCCGAGGTCGGCGCCTCCGAGACTGTATTCGTCCAGAAATACGATGTTCGGTTGCATAATTTTTAATTCTTAATTTTTCATTTTTAATTGTTGTCGTCAGGGATTCAGTTCTCCGATTAAATCCCTGACGACAACCGAGGCGCACCCGATGCCGAACAGCGCCGGGATGTAGGAGATGGTCCCGACATTCGATTTCTTGTTCTGCTCCTCGCAGAGGATCATCGCTCCCTCGCGCATCGGCTCGGGCGAGAAGACGGCCCGGAAGCCCTTTCGGATGCCGATTTTGTGGAGCCGCTTGCGCAGCATGTGGGCCAGCGGGCAGTGGTGGGTCTTCGAGATGTCGGCGATTTCCAGTCGCGTCGGGTCGGTCTTGGCTCCGGCGCCCATCGAACTGACGAGCGGCAGGCCCCGCTCCAGCGAGGCGGCGATCAGCGCCAGTTTGGGCGAGAGGGTGTCGATGGCGTCCACCACATAGTCGTAACGTGCGGCGTCGAGCAGCGTGTAGGTCTCCTCGTCCCTGATGTATTTGGCGACCACCGTGAGCTCGATTCCGGGGTTGATGTCGCGCAGGCGTCCGGCCAGCACCTCGGCCTTCGGGCGTCCGACGGTCGAATGCAGGGCCACCAGCTGACGGTTGATGTTCGTCGTGTTCACCACATCGGCGTCGGCGATGGTCATGCGTCCCACGCCTGCCCGGGCGATCATCTCCGCGGCATAGGCTCCCACGCCGCCCAGCCCGACCACGAGCACGTGGGCTGCCTTCAATTGCGCGAGTTTTTCCGCGCCTAACAGTAATTCGGTTCTTTCCAGCCAGTTATCCATGCTGAGTTTCAAATGTCCGTTTGTAATTCGCCAGCGTCGCCCGTTGCAACTCCTCCGCCGGAACGCTCCTCGCTTCGGCCGCCCGGGCATAGATTTCCGCGATCGGTACGGGGCTGTCGTCGGTCTCCAGAAAGAGCTGAGACAGGGGCGTTTCGCGCAGCGCTGCAAGCGTTTTGGGCGATGCGAAGGCGCGTTCGCCGAACGAGAGGAAATAGCCTTTCGCAAGGGCCTGCCGCGCCTGCTCGGGCGATCCGATGAAGCCGTGAAAAATTACGGCACGGGGTTCGCACGCGGCCAGTTCGCGCATCAGGGGTTCGAAAGCCCTGACGCAGTGGAGCACCACCGGAAGCCCCCGTTCGCGGGCTATCCGCAGCTGGGCGCGCAACGCCCCGAACTGCACCTCGCGCGCGGGACCGTGCACGAAGTCGAGCCCCGTTTCTCCCACGGCCTGTACGTCAGAAAGCCGTTCGCCGAGCGTCGCAACCTCCTGCATGTCAGCATTCCACGGGTGTACGCCCGCTGTGCGGAGCTCGATTCCCGAGCCCGTCGGGCGGTGGGTGTGTATGTTGACATAAGGAAGCATGGCGACGACAAATGTAGGAATTTAACACGACCCTTGCGAATTTGAGACCAATTTTTTAACGTACCGCCTGCCGTCGGCGGTCGTTGCGGGGCGGTCGTTTTTGCTTCCGGGTATTTCGTATTTATTTCGAAATGCAAGTATTCGAAAGTCCTCTGTTTTGGCCCGAAAGCGGGGCCCGCAAATCTTAATATATTTAAGAAATATTGGTTTGCGCATGGGGGTTTTCAGGAAAAAAATTTGTACTTTCGCACGCGATTAATTGTTAGCACACTAACAACGCTACGCGGAATACTAATTCCAAACACATAACAATATCAAAATTTTAACCATGTCGAAAATCATTACACTACGCAAGGGTTTAGACATCAATCTGGTGGGCAAACCCCAGGAGTCGCTCGCGGACGCACCGCAGGCTTCGGAGTACGCCCTCTCGCCCCTCGATTTCGAGGGTGTGATTCCCAAGCTGCTGGTTAAGGTGGGTGATCGGGTGAAAGCCGGTACGCCGTTGTTCTTCAACAAGGCCGACGAGCGCATTCTCTTCACGTCGCCCGTCAGCGGTACGGTGGCTGCCGTCAACCGCGGTGAGAAGCGCAAGGTTCTCAACGTGACGGTGACCCCCGATGCCACGCAGGAGTATGAGGAGTTCGCAAAGCCCGACCTGAAGTCGGCTTCGCGCGAGCAGATCGTCGAATTGCTGCTCAAATCGGGCCTCTGGCCGATGATCGTGCAGCGTCCCTACGGCATCATTGCCGATCCCAACGACTCGCCGAAAGCGGTCTTTGTATCCGCTTTCGACTCGGCGCCCCTGGCCCCGGACTACAATTTTGTCCTGAAAGCCGAACAGAAGAACCTCCAGACGGGTATCGAAGTGATGCGGAAGCTCACGTCGGGCAAGGTGCACCTCTCGGTGCGCGCCAAGGCCGAGGGACAGATGCCGTCGCTCCAGGGTGCCGAGCTGCACACGTTCGCCGGCAAGCACCCCGTCGGCAACGTCGGCGTGCAGATTCACCACATCGACCCCGTGAACAAGGGTGAGGTGGTGTGGACGGTCAACGTGCAAGACCTGGCCATCATCGGCCGCCTGTTCAACGAGGGCCGTGTCGACATGACGAAGATCATCGCCGTGGCCGGTTCGGAGATCGAGAAACCGCACTATGTCCGCATGGTGGGCGGTGCGAAGGTTGACTCCGTGGTCAAAGGCAACGTGAAGAAGCAGAAGGAGGGCGACAGCATCCGCTTCATCTCGGGCAACGTGCTCACGGGCGCCAAGACCGCGCTGGACGGCTTCATGGGCTTCTACGCCAACCAACTGACGGCGATTCCCGAAGGTGACAAGTACGAGCTGCTGGGCTGGGCGATGCCCCGCTTCAACAAGTTCTCCGTATCGCGCGCCTACTTCTCGTGGATTTGTCCCAAGAAGGCCTACGACCTCGATACCAACATGAACGGCGGCGAACGTCCGTTCGTCGTGACGGGGCTCTACGAGCAATACCTGCCGATGGACATCTACCCGATGTATCTCCTGAAGGCGTGCCTCGCGGGCGACATCGACAAGATGGAGAACCTCGGTATTTACGAGGTCACGGAGGAGGATTTCGCGCTGTGCGAATTCGTCGATCCCTCGAAGATCGAGATTCAGCAGATCATCCGTGACGGTATTAACTTAATGATCAGGGAGGCTTAAAGATGGGACTTCGTAAATTCATGGACAATATCAAGCCCACGTTCTCGAAAGGCGGGAAGCTGGGCTTTCTGGAGTCGACGTTCGATGCGTTCGAAACGTTCCTCTTCGTACCCAACACCACGACCCGGAAAGGTGCGCACATCCGTGACTGCAATGACATGAAACGCACGATGATCATGGTCGTCGTGGCGCTGATGCCGGCATTCTTCTTCGGTTGCTACAATACGGGTATTCAGGTCGGCCTGGAGGGCTTTACGGCCTTTTTCTACGGACTGGTCCGCGTGCTGCCGATGGTCTGCGTCTCGTATATCGTGGGCCTGGGCATCGAGTTCGGATTCGCGCAGGCGCGCGGCCACGAGGTCAACGAGGGTTTCCTCGTTTCGGGCCTGCTGATTCCGATGATCATGCCGGTATCGACCCCGCTCTGGATGGTCGGGCTGGCGACGGCTTTCGCCGTGGTCTTCGGCAAGGAGGTCTTCGGAGGTACGGGTATGAATGTCTTCAACCCCGCGCTGCTGGCCCGTGCTTTCGCATTCTTCGCCTACACTCCCTCGATGTCGGGTGAGACGGTCTGGTATTCCGACTGGACGATGATGGGCGCGCATGTCGACGGCATCACCGGCGCCACGGCCCTCGAGCAGCTCTCGACGACCGGTACGATGGCCTACTCGCCGCTCGACGCCTTCCTGGGCTTCATTCCCGGATCGTTCGCCGAGACCTCGACGCTGGCCATCCTCCTCGGCGCCGCCATCCTGCTCTTCACGGGTATCGCTTCGTGGCGCACGATGGTTTCGGTATTCGTCGGCGGACTGGCGATGGGCTATCTGTTCCAGGCGCTCGGCGTGACGGAATATCCCGCCTGGTGGCACCTGATCGTCGGCGGCTTCGCCTTCGGCGCGGTCTTCATGGCCACGGACCCCGTGACCTCGTCGCAGACCAACGCCGGCAAGTACATCGTGGGTTTGATGACCGGTGCGCTGGCCGTGCTGATCCGCGTGGTGAACCCGGCCTATCCCGAGGGCATGATGCTTTCGATCCTCTTCATGAATGCGCTGGCGCCGCTGGTCGACTACTACGTGGTGGAGGCCAACATCGCCCGCCGCAAGAAACGTGTCAAACTCGCAAAATAGGGGAGATAAGTTATGGCAACGAAAAAATTCAAATGCAATGTCTGCGGCTACATCCACGAAGGTGACGCCGCGCCCGCTAACTGCCCTGTCTGCGGAGTTCCCGCATCGGAATTCACCGAACTGAAGCAGGCGAAAAAGGGCCTGTTCAGCGACAAGAACGGCAACGCCTATATTATTATGTATTCGACGGTGATGGTGGTGGTCGTAGCCGTGCTGCTGGCCGTGGCAGCCCTCGCCCTCAAACCCCGCCAGGATGCCAACGACCTGAACGAGAAGAAGCAGAACATCCTCGCGTCGCTCTCGGCGCAGGACCAGTCCTACGACGAGTATATCGATGCCTATGTCGTGGATAAGGAGGGCAAGCGGATCGAAGGCGAAGATGTCTTCGCGCTGCTCAATGACCTGCCGGGCACGTTCGAGGCGGGCAAGTTCCCGATCTTCGAGGCCAAAGACGGCCGCGTGGTCATTCCCGTAACGGGCATGGGCCTCTGGGGCCCGGTCTGGGGCTATGTCGCGCTGGAGAAGGATATGGATACCGTGGCCGGTATCATCATGGCCCATAAGGGCGAGACTCCGGGTCTCGGCGCCGAGATAGCTACGCCGAAATACCAGGCCAATTTCGTCGGCAAGACGATCTTCGAGGGCGACAAATTCGTCTCGGTGAAGCTCCGCAAGGGCGGCGCCAAGGACCCCGCACACGAGGTGGACGCCATCTCGGGCGGTACGAAGACCTCCGACGGCGTGACGGCGATGCTCTACAACAGCCTGGAGAACTACCTGCCCCTGCTGGAGGCCAAGCGTGCGGCCGAGGCGGTCCCCGCGGCAGAAGTGTCTAACGAAGAAAATGTAGAAAACAATGAGTAAGATGGAAAAAGAGCCTTTGTTTTCGGCTAAGAACCTGAAATTCCTGACGGGCCCGTTCTCTGCGAACAACCCGGTCATCGTGCAGATCCTCGGTATCTGCTCGGCGCTGGCCGTCACCGTACAGCTCAAGCCCGCCATCGTTATGGCACTCTCCGTGACGGTCGTCACGGGATTCGCAAACCTCGTGATGTCGCTGCTGCGCAACGGCGTTCCCTCGCGTATCCGCATCATCGTCCAGCTCGTCGTCATCGCCGCGCTGGTAATCCTCGTCGACCAGGTGCTCAAAGCGTTCGTTTACGAAGTCTCGAAGCAGCTGTCGGTCTACGTCGGACTGATTATCACCAACTGTATCGTCATGGGCCGCGTCGAGGCCTTCGCGCTGGCCAACAAGCCCTGGGCGTCGTTCCTCGACGGTCTGGGCAACGGTCTGGGCTACGGCCTGATCCTGGTGATCGTGGCTTTCTTCCGCGAATTGTTCGGTTCGGGCAGCCTCATGGGCTACCGTATCATTCCCGAGAGCTGGTACATGGCCGAAGGCGGTTTCTATTCGAACTGCGGACTGATGCTCTTCCCGCCGATGGCGCTGATTATCGTGGGCTGCATCATCTGGGTGCACCGTTCGCGCAACAAGGACTTACAGGAAAAATAGGAGGATAACGTATGGAATCATTGAATATCTTTATCCGGTCGATCTTTATCGACAATATGGTCTTCGCCTTCTTCTTCGGCATGTGTTCCTACATTGCCGTGTCGAAGAGCGTGAAGACGGCCCTCGGACTCGGTGCCGCCGTTACGTTCGTGATGGTGATGACCGTGCCGCTGAACTATCTTTTGTATGAATACGTGCTCAAAGCCGACGCGCTCGTAGCGGGCGTGGACCTGAGTTTCCTGACCTTCATCGTCTTCATCGCCACCATCGCGGCTTTCGTGCAGCTGGTGGAGATGGCCGTCGAGAAGTTCTCGCCGACGCTTTACAACCAGCTGGGTATCTTCCTGCCGCTGATCGCCGTGAACTGCGCCATCATGGGCGGCTCGCTCTTCATGCAGCAGAAGGTCGACGCTGCGGAGCTCACGTCGCTCTGGCAGACGATCGTCTACGGACTGGGTTCGGGACTGGGCTGGTGGCTGGCGATCGTGATGATGGCCGCCATCCGCGAGAAGACGACTTATTCGCATATTCCCGCAGCGCTGAAAGGTCCCGGCATCGCTTTCATCATCACCGGCCTGATGGGTATCGGTTTCATGATCTTCTCGGGCATTCAGTTCTAACCTTTAAAAAGAGATTCTGAAAAAATGACTACAACGATTTTAATTGCGATCGCAGCCTTTCTGGTGATTACGCTCGTGCTGGTCGCACTGCTTCTCTATGCGAAGGCGAAACTGACCTCCTCGGGCGACGTGACGATCGACATCAACGACGGCGAGAAGGTCATCACGACCGAGAGCGGCTCGACGCTGCTCGCGACGCTGGCCAACAACAAGGTGTTCCTGCCTTCGGCCTGCGGCGGCGGCGGTTCGTGCGGCATGTGCAAATGCCAGGTGCTCGAAGGCGGCGGCGACATCCTGCCCACCGAAACGGGCTTCATCACGCGCAAGATGGCCAAGGACCACTGGCGTCTGGGCTGTCAGGTGAAAGTGAAGGAGAACATGAAAATCCACGTCGACGAGGCCGTCCTGGGCGTCAAGAAGTGGGAGTGCACGGTGGTCTCGAACCGCAATATCTCGACTTTCCTCAAAGAGTTCGTCGTGAAGCTGCCCGAGGGCGAGAACCTCAAGTTCCGCAGCGGCGGCTACATTCAGATCGACATTCCGAAGTACGACGCCATCAAATTCTCGGACATGGACGTGGACGAGAAGTACCGCGCCGACTGGGACAAGTTCAAGATGTGGGACCTCGTGACGACCAATCCCGAGCCGACGTTCCGTGCCTACTCGATGGCCAACCACCCGGCCGAGGGCAATATCATCATGCTCAACATCCGTATCGCCACGCCTCCGTTCGACAAGGCTACGGGCGGCTTCATGAAGGTCAATCCGGGTATCTGCTCGTCGTATGTTTTCTCGCGCAAGCCGGGTGACAAGATCACGATCTCGGGTCCTTACGGCGAGTTCTTCCTGCCCGACAACCTGCCCGACACGCAGGAGTTGATCTTCATCGGCGGCGGTGCGGGTATGGCTCCGATGCGCAGCCACCTGATGCATCTGTTCAAAACCGAAAAGACCAACCGTCCCGTGTCGTTCTGGTACGGCGCGCGCGCCCTGAAGGAGGTTCCCTACCTCGACGAGTTCCACCAGATCGAGAAGGATTTTCCCAACTTCAAATTCAACCTGGCGCTGGACCGTCCCGATCCCGAGGCGGACGCCGCCGGGGTGGCGTACACGCCGGGCTTCGTGCACAATGTGCTGTATGAGAACTACCTGAAGAACCACCAGGCTCCCGAGGACTGCATCTACCTCATGTGCGGACCTCCGATGATGATTGCCTCGGTGGTGAAGATGCTCGACGACCTCGGCGTACCGCCGGAGAATATTCTCTACGATAACTTCGGGTCGTAGCGGGAGCAGCGATCCGTAAAACGCCGCAGGCGTATGAACGAAGAGGAGGGGAGTTCCGAATTTAATCGGCGGCTTCCCTCCTCTCAGTTTATCCTCCCCGCTTGCATATAAGTCAAATAATTTCGTATTTTTGTAAAAACATTTTCTGAGTGGAGCAGGAGCGGGAAATATTGGATCGGCTGGCGCAGGGGGACCGGGAGGCGTTCGATGCACTCTATCTGCATTATGCTCCGAAAGTCGAGGAACTGGCGTTCTGGATGTTGAAGAACCGGACGGAGGCGGAGGATGTCATGCAGTCCATCATGCTGAAAGTCTGGGAACGCAAAGAGGAGATCGCGCAGATGACCCGTTTTTCCAATTACCTCTTTACGATGACGAAAAACGCTATTTTCGACATTTACAGCCGTTCGCTGGTGCATGAGAAATACGAATCGGCCCAGTTGTCCTCCGTCCGCTATTTTCACGACGATACGCTCGACAGCCAGGTAGAGACGAACGATTTGGCGCTGCTGATCTCCATTGCCGTGGACAAGATGCCCGATCAGCGGCGGCGTATCTTCCGGATGAGCCGTTACGAGGGCCTTTCGAACCGGGAGATCGCCGAACAGCTCCGGATCAGCGTCAAGACCGTGGAGAACCACATGACCGCCGCACTCGGCCAACTGCGGCGCCTGCTCGTCTCGATCACGCTCTTTTTCTGAAAATCGTTCTTTCCGGCTGGGGGTTCGCCGTTCTTTCGCCGTTCTATATTATGAACAGCACCCCAAACGATGAAGACCGACAAAATCAACAGACTCGTCCGCGATTTCCTGCACCGCGACATGCCGGAGGAAATTCAGCGCCGTTTCCGACGGTGGATGACCGCCCCGGCCGACCGGGAAACGAAGGATGCGGCGCTTTTTCAGGCCTGGAAGGAATTGCTCGCCCGGCCTGCGGAAAGCGATTACCGCCATAAACTCCCCGACATACACCGCCGGATCGACATGCTGGACCGGGCCGGAAAGAAGAGCCGGTTCATATCCCTGCGGCGGTTTGCGGCCGCTGCGGCCCTGCTGGCGCTCGTCGTCTGCGGGGAATACCTGTTCCTGCGTTCGCGGTACGAACGCACCCCTTCGGTGTGTCTGGTCACGGCCCAAGGCAGCAAGGGCGAGTTCACGCTTCCCGACGGGACGCGGGTCTGGCTCAACGGTGACAGTCGTCTGAGCTATCCCGAAACATTCGATGCCGCGACCCGTCGGGTCCGGCTCGACGGCGAAGCCTTTTTTCAGGTCAGGCACGATGCCTCCCATCCCTTCGTCGTCGATATGGAGGTCATGCAGGTCGAGGTTCTCGGTACGGAGTTCGACGCCCGTCACCGGGCCGGTACCCGCTATGCCGAAACGATCCTTCAATCGGGCAGCGTCCGGGTCCTGACCCCGGACCGTAAAAGTCCGATCCTGCTGCGGCCCGACGAACGGATCTTGTTCGATGCGCAGACCGGCCGGATTGCGGTTTCCGAGGTCTCCGCCGGCGATTATTGCAGTTGGACGGCCCGTCGTCTGGTCTTCACCAACAAATCGCTCTCGGCCATCCTGGTCAATCTGGAACGTTGGTACGGCGTGCATTTCCATTCCGAAGGGAACATCGACCTTTCGGCGAAACTCTCTTTCCATATCGAATACGAATCGTTGGAGGAGGCGATGCGCCTGATCTCGCGGATCGCCCCGATACGCTACGACATCCGCGGAGGGACGGTTTTTCTCGCCCCGGAATGACGCAATCCCGAACTCAAACCCTGAAAACCATTTGCCTATGACGAGCTGACGAACTTGAAAAAATTGGGACGGATGTTCCTACCACCCGCCCCATGACTTAAAATTAGACCTTATCGTAGATAATACTACGAATGATGAACTTTAAATCGTTACAAAACTATGAAATTTTTTGGACAATCCGATGGCAGCGCCCCGCACAAGCGGCGATTGCCTGTAAAAATCATGTCCTTATTCATTTTTCTGTTTGTGTCCGTCGGGGGTGTTTCCGCCGCCAACCCGCCCGTGACGATTCATCTGAAAAATGTCACTGTCGCCGAACTGCTGCGGCAGATCGAGGCGCAGGGGAAGTACTCGTTTGCGTATAACAACGCCGACATCGACCTGACCCGTGTCGTTTCCGTCGATGCGGAGGCCTGGCCCATCGAGCGGATCGTGTTGAAATGTATTCCCGACGTTCTTGTGAACGTCGAGCGGAACAAGGTGATCCTGACGCCGCGGCGCGGTGCGCAAGTTTCCCCCCCCCGCAAAATTTCGGGCAAGGTCGCGGACGCTTCCGGTAATCCCGTCGTAGGTGCCACCGTCCTGCTCAAAGACGGCGAAGCGGTCCGGGGCACCTCCTCCGGGTCGAACGGAGCCTTCGCTTTCGACTCGTTCAGCCTTTCGGACAAGGCCGCGCTCGAAGTGTCGTTCATCGGGTTCGACACCTACAAGGCGGCGGTCGGCGCCCGGACCTTTTTCGACGTGGTCCTGACCTCCGCCCAGCAGAGCATCGACGAAGTGGTGGTGGTCGGTTACGGCGTGCAGAAGAAAGCCAACCTGACCGGAGCCGTCGCCACGGTGTCGCAGAAAGAGCTGAAAGACCGTCCCGTGTCGAACGTGGGCCGCGCCTTGCAGGGTGTGATTCCCAACCTCAACGTAACTCTCTCCTCGGGGCAGCCCGGAGCCGGCGCGTCGTACAACATCCGCGGTACGACTTCGCCCAACGGAGGCAGTCCGCTGATTCTGATCGACGGTGTGGAAACCTATCCCGACCGTATCAACTCGAACGACATCGAGTCGATCACGGTGCTGAAAGACGCCTCCTCGGCCGCGATCTACGGTGCCCGCGGCGCGTTCGGCGTCATTCTGATCACGACCAAGAGCGGGCGGTATAACGAAAAGGCCGAGGTGTCGTACAACGGTTATTTCTCCGTGTCCAGTCCCACGACCTCGACCGATTACGAAACCCGCGGCTACTACTCGGCCAAGATCGCCGACTTCTTCATGATGGCGACCCAGAACACGCCCTACACCTCCTACACCGAGGCCGATTACAAGGCGCTCTGGGAGCGGCGCAACGACAAGACCGAGAACCCGGCGCGTCCGTGGGTCGTCACCGACAACCGCAACGGCCGTCAGCAGTATGTCTACCTGGCCAATTTCGACTGGTATAACTATCTCTACGACGACAGCCGCCCGACGTGGGACCACAACATCAACATCAAGGGCGGTTCCAAGGCGCTGTCCTACATGGTCAGCGGACGTTACTACCAGCAAAAGGGCGTCAACCGGCTCGAACCTGACATGTTCAAGTCTTACAATTTCCGCGTGAAACTGCAGGCCGAGATCAAGCCGTGGCTGACCATCGCCAGCAACACCAAATTCTTCCAGTCGAATTACAGGTATTACGGATACGAGGACGAGTACAACAATTTCCGCAAGCCCACGCTGCATGCGCTGGCGTCGTTCGTGCCGGTGAATCCCGACGGAACGGCCGTGTCGCATACTTCGATGACGCAGTCCTCGACCCACTACGTGATGGACGGATACAACGCCATGATGCAGAAGGGCAAGAGCTTCGGCAACAAGAAGACCCAGGAGATCACCACAACGTTCGAGGCCACGTTCAAGCTGCACCGGGATTTCAACGTCAAGGCCGATTTCAGCTACACGCAGGGCTACCTGCACAACGACTACCGCAGCGTCAACGTCCAGTATTCGCAGTATCCGGGCGAGGTGATGACCGAACCCGAAGGCAGTTTCCCCAATAAATACAAGGAGGTCGTCTGGGATCAGAACTATTATGTGGCCGACGTTTACGGAACCTACAACCGGACCTTCGCCGAGAAACACAACCTGACGCTGATCGCCGGTTACAACTATGAGGCCAAGTATTTCCGCGATCTGACGGCGGCCAACGACGGCCTGCTGTCGGAGGACCTCTCGGACTTCAACCTGGCCAAGGGCACCACCAACTTCACGCTCAACGGAGGCCGCAACGAATACGCCATCATGGGCCTCTTCTACCGGGCGGCCTACGATTACAGGGGCAAGTATCTCTTCGAGGTCAACGGCCGCTACGACGGCACCTCGCGCTTCCCGCGCGGCAAGCGTTACGGCTTCTTCCCCTCGTTCTCTGCGGCTTACCGCATCAGCGAGGAGCCTTTCTTCGAGCCGTTGCGCAAGGCGGTGGACAATCTGAAAATCCGTCTTTCCTACGGTTCGCTGGGCAACCAGCAGATCGGCTACTACGATTTCATCCAGACCGTCACGACCAAAGGCTCGATGAGCGACTACTCGTTCGACGGGACGACGCTCGGACAGCATGCCACGGTGAGCGATCCCGTGTCGGGCAACCAGACCTGGGAGAAGGTTGTGTCGAAAAACCTCGGACTCGACCTCAATATGTTCAGCAACCGCCTGTCGCTGACGGCCGATTTCTACATCCGCGACACGAAGGGCATTCTGGGCAAGGGCAAGTCGCTGCCGTCGATCTACGGAGCGGGCGAACCGCAGGTCAACTCGAACAACCTCCGCACGAAGGGCTACGAACTGGTGCTCGGCTGGCGCGACTCGTTCGAACTGGCGGGAAGCACTTTCAGCTACGGCATTACGGGATCGTTCTCGGACTATACGGCCAAGTACACCAAGTGCGACAATCCTTCGGGGCTGATCGGCGATCCCTATGTGGGCAAGAAGTACGGCGAGATTTGGGGCTATAAGGTCGACGGGCTGTTCCGCACCGACGAAGAGGCTGCCGAATACGCTTCGAAAGTCGATCTTTCGACCGTCGCCGCGGGCTACTATTCGGCGACGGGAGCCTACGGCAAGGGCGTTCGTGCGGGCGACATCAAATACCTCGACCTGAACGGCGACAACATCGTCAACGGCGGCAAAGGCACGCTGGAGGACCCGGGCGACCGCCGCGTGATCGGCAACTCGTCGCCGCGTTACCAGTACGGAGCGACGCTGAACTTCTCGTGGTACGGATTCGACGTGTCGGTGTTCATGCAGGGCATCGGCCGGCTGGACTGGTATCCCGGAGCGGACAACCTGCGCTTCTGGGGTCCTTACTGCCGTCCCTATGCGACTTTCATTCCAAAGAATTTCATGAGCCGGGTGTGGAGCGAGGAGAACCCCGACGCCTATTTCCCGCGTGCCCGCGCCTACACGTCGCTCAATTCGACGCAGGGCACGGCCTACTACACCAACGACCGTTACTTGCAAAATCTGGCCTACTGCCGTCTGAAAAACCTCACGATCGGCTACACGATTCCCCGGCGGCTGACTTCGAAGGTCGGCATCAAAGAGTGCCGCATCTATTTCAGCGGTGAGAATCTCGCCACATGGTCGGCGTTGGAGAGCGATTTCCTCGATCCCGAGCAGGCGGCCGCCGATTCGGACAAGAAGTCGAATGTCTATCCCTGGTGCAAAACCTACTCCGTGGGTCTGAACTTAACTTTCTAATGCGACTGCCGTTATGAAAAAAATCATTCTTTATATCTTTTCCGGTGTTGCGGCGTGCGGCTTCTGCGGTTGCGAGGATGCGCTCGACCGTTTCCCGAAAGACCGGCTCACACCCGATAACTTCTTCCGCACGGAGGAAGAGTGTCAGCTCTACACCAACGATTTCTACACGATGTTCCCCTCCGCCGGGACGATCTACGGCGAAACGGCCGACATCATCGCCAAGACCACGCTTACGAGCGAGGTGCTGGGCAACCGCACCGTTCCCGCTACGGCGAATACCTGGAAGTGGGAGAAACTGCGCGACATCAACTTTTTCCTGCAACACTCCTCGAACTGCCCGGACGAGCACGTGCGGCTCGAATACGAAGGTCTGGCGCGTTTCTTCCGGGCCTGGTTCTATTTCGAGAAGGTGAAATATTACGGCGACGTGCCCTGGGTGGACCGTCCGATCGACGCCAGCGACCCGTTGCTCTTCGAGAAGGGCCGCGATCCGCGGGAACTGGTGATGCAGAAGGTGATCGAGGACCTCGACTTTGCCATCCTGCACCTGCCTGCCGAAAAGGATCTTTACCGTGTGACCCGCTGGACCGCGCTGGCCCTCAAAAGCCGGGCCTGCCTGTTCGAGGGGACCTTCCGCAAGTATCACGGATTGACCGGTTACGAGTCCTATCTCACGGCTTGCGCGACGGCTTCGAAACGTTTCATCGACGAGAGCGGTTACGGGATCTACACGACCGGGAGCACGCCTTATCTGAATCTTTTCTCGTCGCTCAAAGCGATCGACACGGAAATCGTCCTCGCCCGGGCGTACAACACGGCCATCGGCCTGAAACACGACGTGAACGGTTACCTCACCAGTATCACGATGGGGCGTCCGGGGCTGTTGAAGAACATTGCCAATATGTATCTGATGAAAGACGGTACGCCCTTCACCTCGCAGCCCGGCTGGGAGACGATGCAGTTGCCCGACGAGAGCCGGAACCGCGACGGCCGCTTCGCCCAGACGGTCCGCACGCCCGGTTACAAGCGTGTCGACGACACGGCCGAATCGGCCCCGAACCTCGCTGCGACGATGACCGGCTACCAGTTGGTGAAATACCTGCAGTCGGCCAAGTACGATTCGTACAACGCTTCGACGAACGATCTGCCGTTGTTCCGCGCTGCCGAGGTGCTTCTCAACTATGCCGAGGCGAAAGCCGAGCTGGGAACGCTGACCCAGGACGACATCGAACTGTCGATCAACCCGCTGCGCGAGCGGGCCGGTGTCGCTGACCTCTCGCTCGCGGAGGCCAACGCCCATCCCGATCCCTACCTGGCTTCTGCGGAGACGGGCTACGCCAACGTGACGGGCGACAACAAGGGTGTGATTCTCGAAATCCGCCGCGAACGCACCGTCGAACTGCTGATGGAGAACCTGCGCTATTGGGACATCATGCGCTGGAAGGAGGGTAAGCGTTTCGAAAAACCTTTTAAGGGGCTTTATTTCCCCGGTACGGGAAGTTACGACCTGAACGGCGACGGCGTGGACGACGTGTGCATCTGGTCGGGATCGAAGCCTGCGACCTCGGCGGCGACGGTTTACGAACTGAACAAGGAGATCTTTTTCAGCGAGGGCGACCGCGGCAACATCATCGTTCATACCGACTATGTCCGTACCTGGAACGAAGAACGCGACTATCTCTATCCCGTTCCGACCGACGACCGGGTGCTGACGCAGGGCGCCATCACCCAGAATCCCGGCTGGAAAGACGGACTGAATTTCTAAACGGAAACCTAAACACGAACTACCATGAAAATCACCAGATTCATATTGTCTGCTTTATTCGGCTGCTGCCTGGTCCTCTCCGCAGCGGCGTGTTCCGACCTGTCGGGCGACAACTCCGATTTCAATTTCGGGGACATGACCTCCGACGAACCCGAGAACCCCTATGACGGGCAGGGGTACGACCGCCTGCCCAACTCGGTCCGGCTGGCGACCTACAACACCCACCGCTGCGAGGGTTGGACCCAGAACTCTGGGACCGACCGTGCGAACTACAACAATACGGCCAAGGTCATCTCGCTGATGGACCCCGACGTGATCGCCTTGCAGGAATTGGACAAGAACACCACGTGGCATCCCACCGACCAGCTGAAGGAGCTGGCCGACCGTACCGGGATGCGGCCCTATTACTGCAAGACGATCGATTACCGCGGTGGTGACTACGGTATCGGCATTCTCTGCAAGACGGCGCCTAAAAACACCTATGCGGGCGACTTGCCGGGAGAAGAGCCTCGCAAGTTCTTCCTGGCGGAGTTCGACGACTATATCTTTATCGCCACGCACTTCTGCCACAAGTCCGATGAGAACCGGCGGCGGTCGTTCGAGATTATCACCGAATATATCGCCGCCAATTACACCTCCTACATGAAGCCGATCTATCTGGCGGGCGACCTCAATACGTCGAAAATTCCGGAAACGGCGCTCGAATCGTGGAAGATTATCAGCACTTCGGCCAATACTTTCGTGAATACCTCTTCGCCGTCGCGCATTGATTATGTGCTTGTCTATACAGGCAATTCGCCGTCGTACGAGGTGCTGCGCACGGCCGTGCCCTCGTATGAGGAGATCAATGTGATGAAGGTTTCCGACCACCTTCCCGTACTGGTAGACCTCAAAAAGTAAGCGATTATGAAAAACAGACTTTCAAACAGCTTTTTCCGAACGGCGGCGGCCTTCGCGCTGCTGCTTTCGGCCGGGTCGTGCAAGGACGACGTGGCGCTGCCGATGCAGTCGATCGCGCTGGATACCCATGCGATCCTCGCCCCGTCATTCGGCACGACGCTTTCGTTCGAGGTCAGGGCCAACTGCGACTGGCAGATATCCGTCACGGGCGACGACACGTCGTGGGCGCAGCTCTCGCGTTCCGAGGCGACGGGCACGGCGACGGTGGCGGTGGCGATCGGCGAAAATGCGACCTCTGCGAGCCGCTCGCTCACGCTGCGTGTCGCGGCCAAGCGCAATGCTGCGGTGGCCGAGGAGCTGAATTTCGTGCAGGCTTCCGCTACGTCCGAGGGTTACCTGAGCGTTCCCGATCTGCGGACGCTGGCCGCCGACGGCGACTACACCGTGACGCAGGAGGTGAAACTCCGCGGCATCGTCGTGTCGAGCGTTCAGGACAACAACTACTTCGAGAACTGCCTTGCGCTCCAAAGCGACCTGAAACCCCGCTGCGGCATTACGCTGCGCACCGACGAAACGCTTTACCGCAATCCGGGCGAAGAGTTGGAGATCGACCTGAAAGGCGCCGTGGTGGGCGTGAACGCCGAGACCGGCGTGATGGAACTGAAACCCGTTTCGGACGACCGGGTGGTGCGCTCGGAAACTACGCAGGTGACGCCCGAGGCGTTGCCGGTGACCTATGCCCAGCTCGCGTCGGGCGACTACGAGTCGATGTACGTGTCGCTCGACGCACAGGTGGTGGTCAGCGACCTGAACAAGGTGCTGAGCGACAACGTCACCGTGCAGACGGCCGACGACGAGCGTTTCACGCTCTATGCGCGGCAGAACAGCACGTTCGGCATCGACGCCGTGCCGGTCGGCAGCGGCCGGCTGTGCGGCATTGCGGGCGTGTACGACGGGAACAGCGTCGTGATGCCTTGCACGGCGGCGGATTTCGCGGCGATGAACGCGCCCCGTTTCGACGGCGGCATCACGCTTCCTTACGTGCTTTCGATCATGACCCGGACGGCGACCAACGGCGACGGCAAGTATGTCTATTACTCCGGTTCGAACAGTACGGGTTCTATCGACGGCGTTTCGGTGACGGCGATGGACGGCACGGGCGCCAACATCACGGCCAAACTGAGCTCCTCGGGAGGCAATCTGGGTTTCCGTTACTGGACCGAGTCCAGCGGACACCACAATCTGCCGATGAAATCGTGGCAAGAGCTCGATCAGAACTACGCGCTGCTCACATTCCCGCTCAACGAGACCATTGACGGGCCGTTCCGCTTCTCTTTCGGATGGAGCGCTTCGGGATCGGCTCCGGCAAATTGGTATCTGCGTTATTCGAACGACAATGTCACCTGGTATACGCCTGCGCCGACGGATGGCCCGCATTTCGTGATTCCGCAGGGCAAGACGGTCGGCGGCGGCAAGAATTTCTTCTACTGGACGATCGACATCGCGCCGCAGATTCCGCTCGAACGTCGCGGAACGCTTTATATCCGCATTTCGCCTTACGACGGAACGCGCGTGGACCGCAGCGGAGCGGCGATCGGCAACGGCGGCGAGATCCGTCTCCACTCGTGCGCGGTCGTGGAGAAGGTTCCCGTCTTCAATACGGAGAAACCCGCGGGAGCGGTTTATTTCGAACCGTTCGACAACCTGACGACGGGGCTCGACTACCGCCACGGCGACAAACTGGCCGCGATGCTCAACTTCTGCGGCAGCGACATTTCGGTTTGGGATGCGGCGGTGAAGAACGGCCTTTCGGGCACGCATGTCCGCCAGCGTCCGGGTTATGCGCAGATCGGTTTCGTGGAGACGCAGACCGTGGCTCACGGCTCGTATACGAACAACACGGGCGCGCTGATGACCCCGGCGTTCGGAGCCTCGGGAACCCTTACGCTGTCGTTCGACGCAATGGCCTATAAAAATGCGTCGGTGTTCAGCAGCAGCGGCGCGAAGGATCTGAAAGGCGATCTGAAATCGGTGGTCGTCGAGGTGATCGGCGGCGGAACGATCGACGGGGCGGCGAAGAAGGTCGTGAGCGGCCTGACCTATACCGAGTTCAACCGTTTCTCGCTGACGATCGACGGGGCGACGGCTTCCACGGCCGTGCGTTTCACGAGCGAACCCGCTTCGGGAGAGTTCTCCCGCTGGTTCATCGACAATATCTGCGTGACGAAATAGAGAACTTAAGAAACCGGGAGAGAGGGCCGGAGTGTTTTCCGCCCCTCCCTCCCTTTTTGAAAACAGACTGATAGTTATGATACGGAAAATTTTGTTGTCCCTGGCGGCCTGCTGTGCCGCCGCCGGACTCTTCGCACGGCAGCCTGTCGCCTGGGATGAAGCCTACCGGCAGGCCGATTCCCTGATCGCCCGGCTCAGCCTCGACGAAAAGATCGATTTTGCACGCGGCTATTCCTCGTTTTTCTTCTACGGCGTTCCGGAGAAGGGTATTCCCTATCTCTATCTCTCCGACGCCACGCAAGGGGTTCATCTGCGCAACAACCTGCCCGACTCCACGATGGTCCGCCAGCTGGAGCGCTCGACGGCCTTTCCCTGTCCGATCATGCTCGCCTCGTCGTTCGATCCCGAGCTGGCTTTCCGTTATGCGGAAGCCGTGGGGGAGGAGTGCCGTGCGGGAGGTATCGAAGTGCTGCTGGGACCGGGGCTGAACATCGCCCGCAATTCCCAGTGCGGCCGCAATTTCGAATATTTCGGGGAGGACCCGCTGCTGACTTCTGTCCTCGCGGCGGCCTATGTGCGGGGAATGCAGTCGACGGGGACCGCCGCCTGCCTGAAACACTTCATCGGCAACGAAACGGAATTTTACCGCCGCCGGTCGAATTCATTGATCGATGAACGGGCGCTGCACGAGATCTATATGCCTCCGTTCCGCGCCGGTATCGAAGCCGGTGTGGCCTATGTGATGACCTCCTATAACCAACTCAACGGGGAGTGGGCCGGTCAGAACAGCCGTGTCATCGGGGAACTGCTGCGCGGCGAGCTCGGATTCCGGGGATGCGTGATGAGCGACTGGAGCTCCGTGTACGACACGGAAAAAGTCGTCAAAAGCGGTCAGAATGTGGAGATGCCCGGCCGCCGTGAGTTCGTTGAAGAGGTGCGGGAGCTGCTTCGCCAGGGGCGCATTACGGAAAAGGATCTGGAACGGATGATCCGGCCCAACGTCGCCACCGCCGTCGCTTTCGGGCTTTACGACCGGGTGAAATACCGTCCCGACCTGCTCGACCGCTTCCCGGCGCATGCCGAAACGGCCTGCGAAGTTGCGGCGAAAGGCACGGTGCTGCTGCGGAACAACGGGATTCTGCCGTTGGCCGCCGGCCGCCGGATTCTGCTCACCGGACGCTTTATCCGGGAGATACCCCGCACCGGAGGCAGCACCTCTTCGTCGGCCGAAGTACTGGGATACGATAATGTTTCGCTTGCGGATGCTGTCCGTGCGGAATTCGGCGATGCCGTGCAGGTCGTGGAACGTCCCACGCGGGAACAGCTTGCGGCTGCGGATGTCGTCCTGCTTTCGGCGGGAACGATCGACGTGGAGTCGTTCGAGCGTCCGTTCGCCCTGCCGAAGGAAGAGGAGGCATTTATCCGCATGTGCGTCGAAGCGAATCCGAACACGGTCGTGCTGGTCAACTCGGGGTCGGGAATCCGCATGAGCGGCTGGAACGACCGGGCTGCGGCGGTGATTTACGGC
The DNA here is from genome assembly GCF_900107675.1 of Alistipes timonensis JC136. GTDB lineage: Bacteria > Bacteroidota > Bacteroidia > Bacteroidales > Rikenellaceae > Alistipes > Alistipes timonensis. The sequence goes on along the minus strand of NZ_FNRI01000005.1, from coordinate 3,378 downwards.
TGGTATCCCGGCCAGAACGGCATGACGGCCCTGGCGGGAATACTCTCCGGCAGGATCAATCCTTCGGGGAAACTTCCGATCACCATCGAACGGGAGTTTGCGGACTCTCCGGCCAAAGGGACGATGCCGGCCGGTGCGGAGTTTTACAACAAGGCGCCGCGGGCCTATAACGAGAAGCTGATCCGAATTTATGACATCGACTATGCGGAGTCCGTATTGGTGGGGTATCGCTGGTATGAAACCAAGGGTATCGAACCGCTCTATCCGTTCGGATTCGGACTTTCCTATACGACTTTTTCGCTGTCGAAACCCCATGCGGCGAAGCGGTTTCCGGCAAAGGGCCCGCTGACCGTTCGTGCAGTCCTGACTAACACGGGCCCTCGCTCCGGGGCCGAGGTCGTGCAGCTCTATGTCTCGCAGCGGAATCCCGCGGTCGTGAGGCCGAAGAAGGAGCTGAAAGCGTTCCGTCGGGTGGAATTGGCTCCGGGCAGGAGCGGGGAGGTCGAATTCGAGCTCGATCGCAGCGCCCTGGCCTATTGGGACGACCGGACGCACGGCTGGCGCGTCGATCCCGGAGAGTATGTGCTTTCGCTGGGAACTTCGTCGGCGGATATTGCGGTGGAGTTGCCCGTGACTGTGGAATAATCATCCGACAACACCCCGCAGGTTTCGGAACCGGCGGGGTGTTGATGTCTTAAAAGACAAAATAATGGCTGTTCCGGCACTTTTATATCCCGTCCGTTACAACGGTCGGGATATTTTTATATATTTGTTTCTGACTGTGACTGAAAAGCAACCAACCAACTGTTTTATGATATGAACATTCCTTCGATTTTCTGGATCGTACCCGCTGCGTCCGTCATCGCCCTGGGCTTCGCCTGGGCGTTCTACCGCCTGATGAAGCGCGAGGACGAGGGTACGGAGCGTATGCGTGAGATCGCCGGGCATGTGCGTAAGGGCGCCATGGCCTACCTGCGTCAGCAGTACAAGGTCGTCGGCATCGTCTTTGTCGTGCTGGCGCTGTTTTTCGCTTATCTGGCCTACGGTGCCGGGGTGCAGAACGGCTGGGTGCCTTTCGCCTTTATCACGGGCGGATTCTTCTCGGGACTGGCCGGTTACTTCGGTATGAAGACCGCCACCTATGCTTCGGCCCGCACGGCCAATGCCGCGCGGCAGTCGTTGGACCGCGGCCTGAAAGTCGCTTTCCGCAGCGGCGCGGTGATGGGTTTGGTGGTCGTGGGCCTCGGTCTGCTGGACATCTCGTTCTGGTACGTGATCCTGACCTGGTTTGTCGATGCCGCAGGGCCGCAGAAACTCGTGGTCATCACGACGACGATGCTGACCTTCGGCATGGGCGCCTCGACGCAGGCCTTGTTCGCACGTGTCGGCGGCGGAATCTACACCAAGGCGGCTGATGTGGGCGCCGACCTGGTGGGCAAGGTCGAGGCGGGCATCCCCGAGGACGATCCGCGCAATCCCGCGACCATCGCCGACAACGTGGGCGACAATGTGGGCGACGTGGCCGGCATGGGCGCCGACCTTTACGAGAGCTATTGCGGCTCGGTGTTGGCCACGGCGGCGCTGGGCGCTGCGGCTTTCTCTTCGGTCGGTTCCGAGGAGCTGCAGATGAAAGCCGTGATGGCTCCGATGCTGATTGCCGCGGTGGGCATCCTGCTTTCGATCATCGGCATCTTCCTCGTCCGCACGAAGGAGGGGGCCACGATGCGCGAACTGCTGCGATCGTTGGGCGTGGGCGTCAATTTCAGCTCGCTGCTGATCGCCGTCGCCACGTTCGGCATCCTCTACCTGCTGGGCGTCGAGAACTGGGTCGGGTTGTCCTTCTCGGTCATCACGGGCCTCGTGGCGGGCATCATCATCGGGCAGGCCACGGAATATTTCACCTCGCACTCCTACAAACCGACGCAGAAGATCGCCGGAAGCGCCCAGACGGGGCCTGCCACGGTCATCATCGCCGGTATCGGTTCGGGTATGATCTCCACGGCCGTTCCTGTCATCACTATCGGTGTGGCGATCATTCTGGCTTACCTTTGCGCCATCGGCTTCGACGTGCAGAACATGATGGCTCCGCAGAATATGTCGCTGGGACTTTACGGCATCGGTATCGCTGCCGTGGGCATGCTTTCGACGCTGGGCATCACCCTCGCCACCGACGCTTACGGCCCCATCGCCGACAACGCGGGCGGCAATGCCGAGATGAGCGGCCTTGGTCCCGAGGTCCGCAGGCGCACCGATGCCCTCGACGCCCTGGGTAACACCACGGCTGCCACGGGCAAGGGCTTCGCCATCGGTTCGGCGGCCCTGACGGCCCTCGCGCTGCTGGCTTCGTATGTCGAAGAAATACGCATCGGACTGATGCACAACGGCGTGACGATGCTCGAAATGTCCGACGGGTCGATGCGCTTCATCCAGGACGCCTCGATCCTCGATTTCATGGAATACTACCGCGTTTCGCTGATGAATCCCACGGTGCTGGTCGGCGTGTTCATCGGCGCGATGATGTCGTTCCTCTTCTGCGGCCTGACGATGAATGCCGTGGGTCGCGCGGCTCAGAGCATGGTGGAGGAGGTACGCCGCCAGTTCCGGGAAATCAAGGGCATCCTCACGGGCGAGGGAACTCCCGATTATGCCCGCTGCGTCGAAATTTCGACCCGCGGAGCGCAGCGTGAGATGCTGTTCCCGAGCCTGCTGGCCATCATCGTTCCGGTTGCCGTCGGCCTGATCTTCGGCGTGGCGGGCGTCATGGGACTGCTCGTGGGCGGCCTGAGCTCGGGATTCGTGCTGGCGGTCTTCATGGCCAATGCCGGCGGAGCGTGGGACAACGCCAAGAAGATGGTCGAGGAGGGCCACTATGGCGGCAAGGGTTCCGACTGCCATAAAGCTACGGTCGTGGGTGACACCGTGGGGGATCCCTTCAAAGACACTTCGGGTCCGTCGCTCAACATTCTCATCAAACTGATGTCGATGGTTTCGATCGTGATGGCGGGGTTGACGGTGGCTTTCCACCTGTTCTGACGGTTCCGGCTATTCGTATTAAAACAATGGGAGCGCAGTTTCATAACTGCGCTCCCATTGTTTTTATCCTATCTCGGCCGATTTCTTTTGGTTCAGCAGGGGCAGTATGAACGATATCACAGACGCCGCGATCCAGAAGAACGCGACGGGCCCGAAGTCGTAGTGCCTGGCTCCGTCAGCCGTTACCGATATGTTCGCATCGATAAGCCACCCTGAGGCCACGTCCTGAATTCCTGCGGCACAGTAGGATGCCATTCCGACGATTCCCAGTGCGGCTCCCGTCGCCTTCCGGGGCACGATATCCACGGCCATCAGCCCTCCGAGGAAGCAGATCAGCACGCCGAT
>NZ_FNRI01000004.1 GCF_900107675.1 Alistipes timonensis JC136 | reverse complement strand
AGCAAGCTTCAATCCCGCTGCCCCTCGACTTGCATGTGTTAGGCCTGCCGCTAGCGTTCATCCTGAGCCAGGATCAAACTCTCCATTGTATAAAAAATAATGTTTTGTTAGAGTCCTGACTATTCGTTTATCCTTAAAAGGAAATTGACAGATAAATACTACAATTTTTCTCTCAAAATAATATCAGTAATTCAAAGAACCTTTTGGAAAAAGTCTCGCATTTTGTAGTGCGAAAGGACTGCAAAGATAAGTCATCTTTTTTAATCCTGCAAATCTTTTTTCAAGAACTTTTGCATCTTTTGAAATTTTGCGGTTTACGCGGCTTTCAGCTCCTTTATTGTAAACTTTCAACCTTTGTAAGAACCGTTATTTCTCAAACGCGGATGCAAAGGTAGCGACTTTTTTTGAATCTGCAAATAAATCCGAATCTTTTTTCAAAAAATCATTCATTTTATCCAAAACAGACCCCGACACCTATATATTAATAGACAAAAAAGCGGCAGGTCCCGAAAGACCCGCCGCAAGCCTATCGGACGGACGGCCCCTTAGAGCCAGCCGCCGTTACCGGCCAGATTGGGCCGAGAGACGATGGCGAACTCCCGTTCGATGGTCGTATCGCCGGCTTTGGCGGTGACCGTAAGCAGCGAAGCGCCCGTCTTGGGGCAGTTGAACGTGATTTTCGTTCCTACGACCGACACCGAAGCGGAACTTAGCCCAAGATTGCCAGGAGAAGCAAGTTTAGCAGTACTCTCCAATGTCACGACGCTCTTGTCGCCGCCGAAATAACGGGAGAAATCGACCGTCACAGCCTCCCCGGTTTTGACATACACGGCCGGAGTGCCTTTGATCGCGAGCAGCAGTTTCAGAGCATCGATACAACCGCCGCCCATCTTATTCTTATAAACAGAGAGATCGGGAACAATCACACCGTCCCCCCTTTTTGAACCCGTAAAATAGTCGTCGATACCGTAAACAGAACTCAGCAGCAGCGCTTTGAACTCGGAAGGCGTGTACTTCTTACCATTCTGGGCCGCATAGGCAAGCCCCAACGCCGCCACGCCCGAGACGTGCGGGCAGGCCATCGACGTCCCCTGCATAAAGCCGTATCCATACCAATAATCGTCGTCTTTACGGCCGTCCTGATAATCCATCGTATCGTCGCAAAGAATGGTGCTCATCACCATCCCGTTCGTATAATATTTCTTGTCGATAACACTTTGGGCTGTATAGGCATCCCCGCCGGGAGCTGTGATATCGACCCACGAACCGTAATCAGTATAGTAGGCCGGTCGGAAGCCCCAGTCCATCGAACCGACGGCGATAATCGGACTGTAAGCTGCCGGATAGATCGCAGCGTCCCCATAAACGTCTCCATCATTGCCGGCGGCAAAGATAACCAGTCCGCCCTGCAACGGGGAATCCGGATTCTTGGCCGCCGCTCCCCGGATAAACGTGTCGATCGCATCGCGCATCGCGCTGAAATTCTGACCGTTCCATTCATTTTCGAATTGTTCCGGAGGTATCGGATTGCCATCTTTATCTTGAAGGAGATACCCCCAACTGTTCTGCGCGATTATTGCGCCATTGGTCCAGGCATATTCGAAAGCCTTGATATTTTTATTCCCGGTTTGGGCGCCCTCGCTGTTCCCCATGATCTGACAGGACATGATTTTCACGCCGCCCTGATTGCTCCGGCCGCCGGCAATGCCGCAGACGCCCCGTCCGTTGTTGTTCACGGCGGCGATCACACCGGCCACATGCGTCCCGTGATCGGCATAGCTCTCCGTGCCGTCCTCCTCCTTGGCGGGCGTCTTCCAGTCGAGCACCGAAGAGTTGTCCCAGAAATTGAAGCCGTGTTCCTGCAAATTTTTCGGATTGCTCCAGATGTTGGCCTTCAAATCGGGGTGGTCGGTCTGCACGGGCTCGTCGATCACCGCCACGATAATATCCTCACTGCCGGTGCAGAGCTGCCAGGCATCGAGCAGATTGATGTCGGCACCCGCTTTCGGCTGATCGAAATACCTATCCGGCCCCGGATTATCGAAATGCCACTGATAATCCAACAACGGATCGTTCATCGTCGTCGCAGCGCGCGTTTCGCCCGTCTTATGAAGATTAGCTCCGGAAGCCGGGATGACCGGGCCGACGCTCATCGGACGGATATATTGAGGATTGATCTGATACTCCACGACAGCGACGCCGGGCAGCGCGGCAAAACGGCTGCCGATCTGGCCGAGGTCGGCGTCTTCGTCGAACGAAACGCTGTACCAACGGTTGATGCCGGTCTCATCGTAAATAGCCTCCCACTCGGGATTATAGGTGATGATCCGTTCGAAATGCTCCGCGCCGATCTCATTCAGCAGGTCGTCGATCGTACCGACGCCCGAACGCGTCACGGCCCCGCCGCGGGTGGCAGGAAGCTGTGCCTGCGCCGTTGCAACGGTCTGTGCCATTTCGGGCGTGAGCTTTATGGAGATCGCCCCTTTCAGGGCCAGTCCGGAAGTAGGGGTTCCGACGATCCGGGGGGGGGTCGGTCCGGAGTCGCCGCCGGAGAGTTCCGCCGGTTCCTTCGTACATGCAAACGCCGCAAACAGGCACCCGATGAGTAGCAATCTCTTCATAATCCATCAAATATTAGATTTTTCAAAGATATAGTTTTTCTGTCAAAAGCGTGTCACACGAATGATAAAATCGACCCGAGGCCGTTAAAAATGAGATTTTTTACTACTTTTGCCAAGACAAACCCCGGCCCCGAGAGGCACTTCCGGTAAAATCCGGACCATGCCCGGCGGCGGACCGGTTATATACGATCTTTGCGACGGAATACCACGTATTATGAATTTCAAAAAAATATCACTGCTTATCCTGCTGCTGCTCGTTGCAGACCAGGCGCTCAAAATCTGGGTCAAAACCCACATGCACCTCGACGAATCGATCATGGTCGTCCCCGACTGGTTTCAACTGCGGTTCATCGAGAACAACGGCGCGGCCTTCGGCATGCACATCGCTTCACGCGGCGGCTTCGACTGGGGCAAACTGCTGCTGGGGGTCTTCCGGATCGTGATGGTCGGATTCATCGGATGGCTGATGTACCACCTCTCCTGCAAACGCAGGGATACGCCCAAAGGGGTGATCGCGGGACTCGCGCTGATCTTCGCCGGAGCCATGGGCAACATCCTCGACAGCGCCTTTTACGGACTGATTTTCTCCGAATCGACTCCCTATACCGTAGCGCATTTCGGAGGCCATTACGCAGGCTTTATGATGGGCAAGGTGGTCGACATGTTCTATTTCCCGCTGTTCCAGTGGAACGGCGTGCCGCGTCTGCTGCGCTTTCTGGTCGACAGCAACAACTACTTTTTCGGCGCCATATTCAACCTGGCCGATACCTACATCTCGATAGCTGTGGTCTATCTGCTTCTGTTTCAATATAAATTCTTCAGCAAGTAGATTTTTTTCGGAAAAAGAGTTGGCAATTCAGAAAAAAGTATTACTTTTGCACACCGCAATTCCAGAAATGCCCAGGTGGCGGAATAGGTAGACGCGCACGTTTCAGGTGCGTGTGCCGCAAGGCGTGCAGGTTCGATTCCTGTCCTGGGCACCAAGGAGAGAAACCCCGATTGATTGAAAATCAGTCGGGGTTTCTTGTTTTTACACTTGCACAAACACATAAGCCCCGAAAACCGGAGAGTCAGGGATCAGTAAAAATTGCCTGCCAGACAACGATTAGCTCCGGATTTCACCGTTTTTTTGTATATTCGGGCGATGAAAAAACTCCTGAAATCCCTGTTGCCGCTCCTGGCGGTCCTGGCAGCGGCCTGCGGATCGCAGACGCCCGACCTGAAAAACTATACGCTCACCGTCTACGCCCCGTCGCATGCCTCCGGCTTCGAAATCGTCGGCGCCGAAGGGCGGCAAAGCACCCTGCTGAAAGTCTTCAACCCGTGGCAGGGCGCCGAGAACACCGAAACGATGCTCTTCATCGCCCGCAACGGCGAAAAGGCCCCGGCCGGATTCACGGGACAGACCGTCGAAGCCGGAGCGAAACGCATTGTCTGCATGTCTTCGACCTATGTCGCGATGCTCGATGCCCTGGGACAGGCCGACCGCGTGACCGGGGTTTCCGGCCGGGACTACATCACCAACACCTATGTCACGGCACACCCCGACGCGGTGGCCGACGTGGGCTTCGACGGCAATGTGGACTACGAACTGCTGCTTGCACAAAGGCCCGACCTCGTGCTGTTGTTCGGTGTGAGCGGCGCCAGCGGCATGGAGCCGAAACTGCGCGAAATGGGAATCCCGTTCGTCTACATCGGCGAATACCTCGAGGAGTCGCCGCTCGGCAAAGCCGAATGGCTGGTCGCCGTCTCGGAAATCACCGACAGCCGGGCAAAAGGCGAAGCCGTTTTCACCCCGATTCCCGAACGCTACAATGCGCTCAAAAAACGGGTCGCCGCAGCCTCGGCCCCCGATCCGAAGGTGATGATCAACACGCCCTATGCCGGATCGTGGTTCATGGCCTCGACAGAAAGTTACGTCGCACGGCTGATCGCTGACGCGGGCGGGGACTACATTTACAAGAAGAATACATCGAACCGTTCCCAGCCGATCGACCTCGAGGAAGCCTACTTGCTCACCGCACAGGCCGACATGTGGCTCAATGCGGGCGGCGCGTCGTCGCTCGGCGAGCTGAAATCGCAATACCCGAAATTCGCCGGAACGCGGTGCGTGCAGGCCGGCGCCGTCTACAACTGCAACAAGCGGCTCAACGCCGCGGGAGGCAACGACTACTGGGAATCGGGCGTCGTACGCCCCGATGTCGTCCTGCACGACCTGATCGCGATCATGCACCCCGAGGTGCTGGCCGACAACGACCGGGAGCTGTACTACTACCAGCGGCTCGAATAACCGCAGCGCGCTTCAAACCGGGAAGTTTTTATCCTTGCACTTTGCAAAATGATTTTTTTCATGCGGATAAAAATTATATCTTTGGATAATCATACGCCTGAATGACGCTCCCGGCCCGACATATAACCCGCGAATTTTTCGACGGCTTGTACGCTGATTACAAGCCGCGTTTCATCCGCATCGCCCGGTCATACGTCCGCGACGACATGGTGGCGGAGGACATCGTGACCGACAGTTTCCTCTATTTCTGGGAACACCGCGCGGAGCTGACGATCACCACGAGCGTCCCCGCCTACGTGCTCGGCGCCGTGAAGCACGGCTGCCTGGAGTGGCTGCGCAACGAAAAGAACCGGCTGAACATCCGGCAGAAAATCCACACGACGGCTTACCACAGCATCCAGGCCCGCATCGCGGCGCTGGAGGCCTGCGACCCCGGACAGCTCTTCGCCTCGGAGGTCGCCGCGATCGTGCAGGAGGAAATCGGCCGCATGCCCGAGCCGATGCGGGGCATATTCGTCGCCAGCCGTTTCGAGGGCAAGACCTATCAGGAAATCGCCGACACGACGGGCATCAGCATCCGCAACGTCAAAGCCGCCATCCAGAAAGCGCTGGGCATCATGCGGGAGGCTCTGAAAGACTATCTTCCGGCCTGGATGATTGCGCTGTTTATCAACCAGATACGTTTTTAATAAAATTTATTTAGCCCGAACCTCCCTTTTTTCGTGTCCATCCGGCGCGCTCACGCACCTTATGGACGTATGGAGAAAGAGTTGTTATACAAATATATCGACGGCCGAACCTCGGAAGCAGAGGAACAGGCGGTCGTAGATTGGCTGCAGGCCGATCCCGGACACCAGCAGGAGTTGAACGCCCTGTGGTTTGTCCACAATACCACCCTCGTCAACGCACAGCGCCCCGAAAGCCGGCCGATGCCCGCCGCACGGCCGCACTGGTACCGCCTGCCGGCCGTGCGCCGCTGCATGCAGGCCGCCGCAGCCCTGCTGCTGCTCGCGGGGACCTGGTACGCCTCCCGGAGCGTGGTCATCGAAAACGCCGCCAAACAATACCTCTCGATCGCCGCACCCGCCGGACAGCGGGTGGACATCACGCTGCAGGACGGCACGACCGTCTGCCTGAACGCCGGGGCCCGGCTGGACTATCCGGTGCGGTTCGGCAAGACCCGCCGGGTGAAACTCTCCGGCGAAGCGATGTTCGACGTGGACCACGACGCGGCGCGCCCGTTCGTCGTCGAGACCTTCGCCTGCGACGTCGAGGTGCTGGGCACGAAGTTCAACGTCGCGGCCGACGAAGCCGCCCGCGAATTCTCCACGGCGCTGCTGCGGGGAAAGCTCCGGGTCACCAACAAGCTCACCCGTGGCGACGAAATGACGATGAACACGAACGACTTCGTCAGCCTCAGCGGCGACCGCCTCGCCCTGCGGAGCATCGAGAACACCGACGATTATCTCTGGCCGGAGGGAATCTTCAACCTGGCGGGACATAATTTCGGGGAGATCATCGCACGGCTCGAAAGCCTCTACGGCGTGCAAATCACCGTCGAAAAGACGGCGAGCCCCCAACTGAACATCATCCGCGGCAAGATTCCCGTCGCCATGGGGCTGGACTACGCCCTGCGGGCGCTGCAAAAGATCACCCCGTTCGAATACGACTCGGCGGACAACGGCACGATCACCATCCGGTGAATCCTGAAACCTTAAAAACAAAGATAGCCCATGAATGACAGCTGACCCACGGTATGCCGCATAAAAAAGCCCGCAGGCGTTGCAACCACCCGCAGGCACCGCGGCCAATAGAATTCGAACCAATCCTAACAACCACTAATTGACAAATTTATGAATAAAATTTTTATTCAGCAAATTAAATGCCTGTTTAAAATTTTACTCATAAGCTGCTCCTGTTTTTCCGCCCGGGGGGGGGAAGTGCTGGCCCAGAATCCCAAGCTGACGCTCAAGCTGCACGACGTCCGCATGGAGCAGGTTATGAATGAAATCGAGAAACAAATCAATTACTATTTCATCGTAGACAAAGGGGTCGACATCAAGCGCACCCTCACGATCAACGTCACCAACAAACCGCTGACTACGGTGCTGGACCAGCTGGTCGCAGGAACCGACACCCGGTACAGGGTCTATCAGCAAAACATCTACCTTTCGGTCGTCAAGCGCGACGCCTCCAAACCGGTGCGGATCAACGGCAAGGTGCTCGACACGCGGGGCGAACCCGTCGTCGGGGCCTCGGTGGTCGTCCAGGGCACGACGCTCGGCACCAGCACGGGGCTCGACGGCGCCTTCTCGCTCCAAATCCCCGCACCCGCAGAGACGGACGAACTGCACGTCAATTTCATCGGTTACGAACCGGCCGTCGTCAAAATCGGCTCGCGGACCAGCTTCGACATCACGCTCCGCGAATCCGCCGAGCAGATCGACGAGGTTGTCGTCACGGCCCTCGGACTCACCCGCAAGGAGAAATCGCTGGGTTACGCCGTCACCAAACTCGGCGGCGACGCGCTGAACAACACCGTTTCGAGCAACTGGCTCAACGGCATGGCGGGCAAGGTCGCCGGCCTGAACTTCGATCAGGCGGGGCAGGGTCCCGGCGGTTCGATCCGCGTGACGCTGCGCGGCGAGTCGTCGCTCACGCACGACAACAACACGGCGCTGTTCGTCATCGACGGCGTGCCCATCTCGAGCGACATGGAGTCGTCGAACTCGGGCTCGCAGGCTTTCAACACCACGGCCCCGATCGACTACGGCAACGGCGCCAGCGACCTCAACCCCGAGGACATCGAGTCGGTCTCGGTGCTCAAAGGCCCCGCGGCGACGGCCCTCTACGGCTCGCGCGCGGCCAACGGCGCCATCGTCATCACCACCAAGTCGGGCCGCCAGACCCCGGGTCTGGGCATCTCGTTCAACTCGTCGGTGACTTTCGAAAAGGCCGGTTTCTGGCCCGATTTCCAGAGCGAGTACGGCGCCGGCAACGGCAACAGTTCGAACCTCGACCAGCAGCGCAACTACAACTACTGGAGCGTCCCCGCGGCCAACGCCGAAGACGGCATCGCCAGCACCGGGCGCATCTATTCGCGCGTGGCCTTCGGCGCCAAGTTCGACGGGCAGCAGTTCTACCAGTACGAATCGCGCAACTGGGACACCGACATGTACCGGCGCCTGCCGTGGGAGTACCGCGACTGGTACAAGGGTTTCTTCGACACGGGCGTCACCTACAACAACAGCATCGCCTTCTCCTACAACAACGGCAAAGGCACTTCGGCGCGCTTCTCGGTGAAGGATTCGCGCAACAACTGGATCGTCCCCAACACGGGTTCCGACAGCCAGAACTTCAACATGTCGGTCACCAGCCAGCTCAACCAGTGGCTCCGCATGACGGGCAAGGTGACCTACTACCGCAAAAACTCGGACAACATGCCCATGTCGGGTTACAGCGCCGCTTCGCCGCTCTACACCCTGATCTGGAACCCCAACGTGGTCGACGTATCGTCCTACTACCGCGAATACGCCTACGGCCGCATCGACCAAATGTATGAGGAGGGCACACCCCACCTGCTCATCAACTCGACCTACGCGGACAACGTCTACATGCAGGTCTACGAGCAGCTCAACACCCTCAACCGCGACCGCGTGTTCGGCAACATGGCCCTGAACATCAACCTTATGAAAGGGCTGACCCTCGACCTGCGGACCGGCATGGACTTCAACAACGAGTTCCGCACCCAGCGCAAGCCGTGGTATTCGAACGGCTACCCCTACGGCTACTACAAGGAACAGACGGTCACCTCGCTCGAAGTCAACAGCGACTTCCTGCTCTCCTACACGCGCAAAATGGGCGACTTCGACATGCGGGCCTCGTTCGGCGGCAACAACATGCTCTGGAAGCGTCGCAACGTCTACTCCCAGACGGCCGACGGCCTGCTGGAGAAGAACGTCTACAAGATGGCCAACTCGATCAGTTCGCCCGTCTACCGTTCCTACCGTTACACCAAGTCGATCAACTCGTTCTACGGCTTCCTGTCGCTGGGGTGGCGCGACATGGTCTACCTCGACATCACGGGCCGCAACGACTGGTCGTCGACGCTCGCCCCGGGCTACAACTCCTATTTCTACCCCTCGGTCTCGGCCAGCGTGCTGCTCGACCAGGTGTTCAACTTCAAAGAACACGCCCCGTGGGTCGATCTGCTGAAAGTCCGCGGCTCGTGGGCCAACGTGGGTAACGACACCTCGCCCAACAAACTGGTCTCGGTCTACTCCAACGGCAGCTTCCCCAGCTCGTACTACCTGAGCAGCGAAATCCAGAACTACTACCTCAAACCCGAGAACGTCGAGAGCTGGGAGGTGGGCCTCGAAGGCAAGTTCTTCAAAAGCCGCCTCAATTTCGACGTGGCCTACTACCACAGCGAGACCACCGACCAGATCATCACCGTACCGATCGACCAGGCTGTCGGCGCCACGTCGGTCGTCGTCAACGCCGGGTGCGTCCGCAACCGCGGCGTCGAAATCTCGGCGCGTTTCCAGCCCGTCAAAACCAAGGATTTCGAATGGACGATCAACGCCAACTGGTCCAAGAACTGGAACAAGCTGGTCGAACTGGCCGACGGCGTGGCGATGTGGAACCTCAACCCCAACATCACCGTCGGCGGCAACATCTACATCCGCGCCTACCCCGGCACCGAGCTGGGACGCCTCTACGGCCGCGGCTACGAGCGGGCTCCCGAGGGGGCGTTCTACGTCGACGCGGACGGCTCCTATGTCGACTGTTCGAACCAGATCGTCGTGGACGCCCAGACCGGCAGCGCCCGGCTCACCTCGACCGAAGCCGAGCTGCTCGACCTGGGGAGCATCTACCCCGACTGGACGGCGGGCATGAGCCACGCGTTCTCGTACAAAGGCTTCCGGCTGGGCATGTCGTTCAGCGCCCAGTGGGGCGGCAGGACCTACTCGATGACCCACTTCGCACTGGCCTATCAGGGCAAGCTGAAGAATTCGCTCAAAGGACGTTACGCCGGCATGATCGTCCCGGGCGTGAACCTCAACGAGAACGGCACCTATTCGAAGAACACCACCATCACGACCGATATCGTCGACCACTACACCAACTACGTCTACGCCCGTGAGAACGCCGAGGAGAACGTCTTCGACACGTCGTTCCTCAAACTCAAAGAGCTGCGTCTGGAGTATTCGCTTCCGCGGCACCTCTGCACCAAGACGCGGGTTTTCCAGGGCATCACCATCGGCGTCTACGCCACCAACCTCTTCTGTTGGACGAACTTCCCGCTCTACGACCCCGAGGCGGGTTACGCCGTGGGATCGTCCATTTCGCGCGGTATCGAAGCCGGTGCCTACCCGATGACCCGTACCTACGGCATAAACCTGAAACTGGACTTCTAAAACCGACCCGGCAATGAAAAACATACTACGATACGCTCTGACGATCTGCGCGGCGGGCTTCCTCTCGGGTGCCTGCACCTCGAATTTCGACGAGTACAACACCAACCAGAACCAGATGGAGATGGGCGACATACACCCGCTCAACCTGCTGGAACACATTCTCTTCACGGGAGCCGACGGCATGGTCTACCGCACGTGGCTGCTCAACAACGAGCTCGTCCAGTACACCGTGCAGATGTACACCGAGAACGTCCACCGCTACATGATCCGCGACAGCTACAACAGCGGCACGTGGAACCACCTCGCCCGCTGGGCGGCCAACTCCGACCACATGATCGAGCAGGCCGTGAAGAACGAGGACGCCAACTCGGAGGCCATCGCCCTGACGATGCGCGCGCTGTTCGTCTCGAACTGGACGGACATCTACGGCGACATCCCCTTCAGCGAGGCTTTCCAGGGGCGCAACAACGTCCTCAAACCCAAGTTCGACACCCAGAAGGAGATCTACACCCAGCTCTTCGCCGACCTCGAACGCGCCAACTCGCTCTACGATTCGTCGCGGGCGCTGCGCTACCCGAACAAAGACCTGATGTACGCCGGCGACATCGCCAAGTGGCGCAAGTTCACCAACTCGCTCCACATGCGGCTGCTGATGCGGCTGCAGAACCGCGACGCGGAGATGGGCGTGAGTGAAAAGCTCCGCGAGATCGTTTCGAACCCCACGCTCTACCCCGTCATGGCTTCGAACGCCGACAACGCGGCGCTCTTCTACACCAACGTCGACCCCTTCATCGGACGCTTCGGCACCATGACGCTGCAAAACTTCACCTCGAACTCGCACCGCATGGCCGAGCACCTGGTCAACATGATGAACAACACCAACGACCCGCGGCTGGGCATCTACGCCGTCCAGCAGAACAACGAATGGACGGGGCTGGTCAGCGGCTACCCCACCACGGAGACCAACGCCACCAACTGCGCCTACCTGAACAAGGACGTGCTGGGCGACTACACCTCGCCCTATACGTTCATGCGCTACGACGAGGTGCTGTTCATTCTCTCCGAGGCGGCGTTCCGCGGCATGGTTCCGGGCGGCAGCGGCGCGGCGCAGCAGTATTACGAGCAGGCCGTGCTGGCGTCGATCGACTACTGGGACGAAATCAACCCCTCGCCCACCTACGAGATCACGCAGGCGCAGAAGAACGCCTTCATGCAGATCGTGGCCTTCGACAACACGCTGGAACAGATCCTCAACCAGAAGTACATCGCCCTCTTCTGGGAGGGCTACGAAGCCTGGCACGAGTACCGCCGCACGGGCTATCCCAACCTCAAAATCGGCAAGGGCACGGCCAACGACGGCGTGCTTCCCACGCGCTTCATCTACCCGGTGACCACGGTGGACACCAACCATGAAAACTACCTCAAAGCGATCGCCAACCAGGGTCCCGACAACATGAAGACCCGGCTTTGGTGGGCACGCAAGCAGTAACCCCGAAAAACACCGAAACATGAATATCGAACGAATCATATCGCATACGAAATACCGTCTCGCCGGGCTTCTGGCCGCCTTTGCACTGCTGGCGGCGGGATGCACCGCGGACGAGGACACCGATGCACCCTACCTCTACTTCGGCGAGGAGATCGAGTCGCTCTCCTACACGGTCAACGGAGGTTCGCTGACCGTCGAGATGTATTCGAACATGGGCCCGTGGGTCATCGAACCCGCCTATACGGGCGACGAGGAGTGGATCGACATCTGGCCCAACGAGGGCGACGACAGCGGCCGCTTCACGGTCAGCGTCTCGGCCAACGAAGGGGCCTACACGCGTTACAGCACGGTCAACGTCGTCATCGGCGGCCGGGTCGTCAAATCCTTCGAGGTCACGCAGTCGGGCGTCGAGCCCTCGATCGCCCTCGACATGGGTTCCGACCACATCACCGCCGCCTCGAAAGGCGGCACGATCATCGTTCCGCTGAAGGCCAATGTCGGCTGGAAGCCCCTGACGCTGGAGAGCTCCGCCGGATGGATCGCTTTCGGCGAATCGACCGGCGAGGCACAGGAGTTGGTCGTCTCGCCCAACACGGGCGACGAACGCACGGGCGTAGTGCGCTTCCAGGCCATCGGCACCAACCTGGAGAAGCTCTATGCCGACCTGACAATCGTGCAGTTCAACACGGCGCAGGACCCCAACAACGGCCAACGACTGACCATTGCCGACGCCGTCGCCCGTTACGCCAATGCGGGTAAGATCACCGACAACGTCTGGGTCGAGGGTTACGTGACGAGCAACCGCGAGAAGCGCAATTTCGACCTCAACGTCATGACGCTCCAGGACGACAGCCGCCGCGGCCTGCTCTTCGAGTTCGCCTCGACGAACGACAACACATACAAGATGAACGAGCGTCTGAAGGTTCACCTGCTGGGCCAGCAGTTGGTCACCGACGCGACGACCCGTTCGCTCAAAGTGGCGGCCTTTACGTCGAACTCCGTCTTCGAACGCGACGACCAGGGAACGGGCATCGCCCCCGTCGAGCTGGAGAGCATTTCGGAACTCGCCAACTATGAGAATACGCTCGTGACGCTCAAAAAGGTCGAGTTCGCCCAGCCTGCGGGCACCTACTGCAACATCGACGAACGCTACACGCAGTCGACGCCCTCCTACGCGACGATCGCCTACAACGCCACGGCGATGCCCTTCTGCGACGGCAACGACTTCTACGGCCACCTGCTGCGCGACGAGGAGGGCAACACCTGCAAGCTCTACACGACGACGTGGTTCCTCGACCGCTTCGCGACGCTCATCCCCGAGGGTTCGGGTCCGCTGACGGGCATCGTCACCAAGTATTACAAGCAGTCGACGGGCGAGGTCTACATCATCCGCCTGCGCCAGCACGAAGACAACCGGGTCTCGGCCGACGCCTCGACGCGCATGTCCAAAACGCTGATCCAGTTCGGTCCCTTCGACGACGCGAACACCTACGACAAACTGACGCCGCGCATCGGCAGCGGACAGCTCACCACGACCATGTGGTCGGCCGTGCAGGCCGGCGCCGGCGGCATCTCGATGGACTGGGGATGGAGTTACGCCCGCATGGCCCCGGCTACGGTGACGGTCAAAGACAACGGTTCGCAGAGCATCTCCCCGGCGCTGTCGAACAGCTACACGAACTTCAACATCCTCGCCTGCGTTTCGTGCCAGTATTTCTGGGACTGCACCGCCTCGACGATGAACCGCACCGACGCTCCCGAAGGCTACAAGGGCGAGTGCTGGGTCTTCCACGTGAACGACTTCACGCCCGACGCGTCGAAAGACCTCTACCTCACCTTCGCCCTGGCCAGTTCGCAGACCGGCCCGATGTACTTCGACATCGAGTGGGGCGAGGAGGAGAACGGCCCGCTGTCGGCGTACACCAAGATCGGCGAGATCATCTCGCCCGACTGGTATTCGTGCCACCAGTTGCAGCAGTTCATCCTCAAACTCCCCGACGAAATGAAAAACAAGCAGAAGTTCACGATCCGCTTCCGCGTTACCGAGAACTGGAACGCCGGCAACGGCATGGTGAACGGCAGTTCGACGGAGAGCACGACCGTCGCCAAGGGCGGAGCCCCGCGCATCAGCTTTTGGCAGATCGCCGAGATATAAGAACCTCAAAAACGCAATGAACCATGATTAAACATAAAATCAGATACCGGATCGCAACGTTCCTCTCCGTGCTGGCGCTCCTGACGGCCGGATGCAGCGACGACACGACGGTCAATACCGCCCGGAAGGACCGGCTCGTCACCGACCAGCTGGTTCCCGGATCGACCTTCTACACCTCGACCACCAAGGAGCTGACCATCCAGGGCAAGGGCTTCGCCCAAGGGGACGCGCTCGCACTGGCCGACATCGCCACGGGTGCGGAAATCCCGCTCACGCTCAAGGAGGTCGACCACGCCTATGTCACCTTCGTCGTGCCGCAGGACATCCCGACGGGCTCCTACCGCCTCATCGTGCACCGCGGCCGGGAGAGTCAAGTGCTGGGCATCCTCAAATTCCGCCGCAGCCTCGACATCGAGATTCCCGACAAAGAGGGCATGAACGTCAAAGGCGTAGTCTTCTGCGGCTCGCTGCCCGTCGCGGGCGTGGTCGTCTCCGACGGCGAGGCCGTCACGACAACCGACGACACGGGCTGCTACTACCTCGCCTCGAAGAAACACCACGGCTACGTCTTCATGAGCGTACCCTCGGGCTATGAACCCCAGTCGGAAAACTCCGTGCCCCTGATCTGGGGTCCGGTAACCCCCGGCGAGGAGACGTGCGAACAGGTCGATTTCGAGCTGCTCGAAGCCCCGGGACAGGATGATTTCGACCTGCTGGTGCTGGCCGACATCCACCTGGCCAACCGCCTGGGCGACATCGCCCAGTACAAGGAGCTGATGCTGCCCGAGCTGAAGAGCTACATCGCCGCTTCGCCGAAGAGGGTCTACATCCTCAACATGGGCGACATGACTTTCGACCTCTACTGGAATTCGAACAAGTACAACCTGGGCGACTACGCCAACACGCTCAAGGACTCGGCCATCCCGGCCCTGATCTACCACGTCCCGGGCAACCACGACAACGACGAGTACGCCAAGGACGACTACTCCGCCGAACAGCCCTACAAGGACAACCTCGGGCCGACCTACTATTCGTTCAACATCGGCAAGGCGCACTTCATCATGCTCGACAACACGGTCTACCTCAACGCCGGGGCCGACGCCGCAACCCGGACGCCGGGCGACCACTCCTACAACTCCGCCTTTACGGAGATGGAGCTCGCGTGGCTGAAGGCCGACCTGGCGACCGTCAAAGACAAGGACGCCCCGCTGGTGATCGGCACCCACTGCCAGGTGTTCTACTACAACTCGTCGCTCGACATCACCCCCTCGATGGCCTACGGACACTCGACGATGCTCGACCAACTGCTCACCGAGTTCACGGACGTGCACATCATCTCGGGACACACCCACAACAACACGACGATGAAGGTCCGCGAAGGGCTGATGGAGCACAATACGGGCGGTTCATGCGCGACGTGGTGGTGGACGGGCTATTACAGCAACGGCCACATCTGCAAGGACGGCGCGCCGGGCGGCATGGGAGTCTACGAATTCCGGGACACCGACCTCGAATGGTATTACAAGGGCTACGGCGAGCCGCGCGACTTCCAGCTGCGGACCTACGACATGAACAACGTCAAAACGTTTTTTGCCAACAATTCGGTCATCCGCAACATGATCCGCTACTACCCCAACCGGAACGACTATGTCAACGTGGGCAACAACGTGGTCTACATCAACGTCTGGGGCTGGGACCCCGAGTGGAAGGTTTCGGTGAAGGAGAACGGCGTGGAACTCAACCCCACGCGCGTCTACATGAAAGACCCGCTGCACACCTACGCCTACGACGCCACGCGCGTCTACAAGAACTCGAACAACACCTATACCGAGGTGCTGACATCGAGCAACAACTACCACCTGTTCGCAGCGAACGCCTCGAGCGCCACCTCGACGCTCACGATCGAGGTGACCGACCGTTTCGGCAACAAGTACACCGAGACGATGTCGCGTCCCAAGGAGTTCGCCGCGCAGATCGAAAACCTGTAAAAGCGAGTAACCGATGAAAAAACTGCAAACATATCTCTCGGGCATCGTCGCCGTGCTGCTGCTGGCGGCGCTCGGCGCCTGCGCCGACGACGACAAGACGCTCAGCGACGTCTATCTGGAAACCGACGCCTCCTATTACAGCGCCAATGCGCGCGGCCTGACCTACAACGGCGAGGAGGTGGTCATCCACATCCAATCGAACACCTACTGGATGGTCACCTACGACAAGGGAACCGGGCTCGAAGAGCCCTGGTTCACCCTTGCGCAGGAGGCCGGCAACGGCAGCGCGGACCTCACGGTGACGGTGCAGCGCAACGACGGCAACGCCCGTTCGGCCGAGCTGAAACTCGTCACCAACCGCAACGTATCGACGACCGTGACGCTCTCGCAGGCCGGAATCGGCGAGTTGGTCTATTTCTACGGCGACGACTTCGGCACCGGGGGTGCAGGCGCCTCCGTCGCGGAGTTCGACGGCTGGAACCTGCGCGGCATGGGCGTCGACGAGACCTACTACGACGGTCAGAACGCCACCCTCGACGCCGGTTCGCCCTCGACGACCTACGACGGGGCGTCGGGCGGCAACAACGTCCTTTTGGGCGACGACGGCTGGTTCACGCTGGGCGGCATCGCCACCAAGGGCGACTACAACTTCATCTTCTCGTTCGGCGTAAGCAACGACACGAAAGCGCCTTCCGCCGACGAGCTCAAACTCTGCATCAGCCAGGACCGAGCGCAGTGGACTCCCGTGGAGTACACGCTTCCCGCCTCGGCGACCGAAGCCGGAAAATGGAGCATGGTGCGCATTCCGTTCTTCATTAAGGAGGATTGTCCGGCGGTCTTCTTCCGCTTCGAAAGCGCCTCGGCAGGTTACCGCATCGACGATCCCGCACTCGAAGAGGGCGACGGAACGGGCGAAACGATCACGTTCCTCGAAGATGTCGTCAACTACATCCGGACCGTGCTCTGGGAGGACGACTTCGCGTGGGCCAATAACGCCGCCTACGTGAAGAGCGACGCCTGGACGGGTTCCGACGGCACGCGCATCGACAAATGGAGCAACTATCCCTCCTCGACCAACGGCTGGACGATCGAATCGGGCCGTGCGACCTCCTATCCGCGTTCGGCAGGCTCGGCCAGCGCAACCGGATTCCTCAAAAGCGGCTGGGCCGACGGCGGCGCGGGACTCTTCTCACCCAAATTGGAAGCCATCGGCAGCGAGGCCAGGGACGTCACGGTCGAACTGACGCTGGCCAGCTGGACGCTGAACAACAAACCCGACAACGACCAGCTGTGCATCCGCGTCCTCGGAGGCGGCACCGTCGGCAACGCCTCGAACACCGAGCAGGTCTTCAGCGTCGGCAGCTGGAACGAGTGGACTGTCCACGAATTCGAAATCTTCGGGGCCACCGCCGCGACGCAGATTTACATCGGCTCGACGGCCGAGGCCAACAACCGCTGGTTCATCGACCGCTTCCGGCTGATCTACATCACCGAGAAACCCGGCGACTTCGAACCCGAACTCACGACCGACCCCGAGTCGCTCGAATTCGTCACCGCAGGCGAAGACAAACCGGTGAAGGTGACGGCCAACGCCGCCTGGAGCGTCCGCAGCGAGGCCGCATGGCTGTCGTTCGCGCCCGAAGGCGGCGATGCAGGCACTTCGACGGTGACGATCACCGCCGGCCGCAACCAGACCGGAGCCGAACGCCCCGCGACGGTCGAGTTCCTCATCGACGGCGAAGTGATCGCAACGCTCGGCGTGAAGCAGAGCGGCGAGGAGATTCAGTACGCCCCGTCGCCCCTCAATCTCACGGAACTCGACGCGTCGGCCACCGTGCTGACGTTCGGTTGGGACGAACCCGCCGAAGCGACGCACAAATACCGGGCGGCGCTGTTCACCGACAAGGAGGGCGAACCCGTCCAGCAGTCGCCGGAGTTCACGCTGGATGCGAAATTCCCCGCGCCGATCTTCACTTTCGGCGGCCTCGAACCCTCGACAACCTACCAACTGGCCGTGCAGACGATCAGCACCACCGACGGCGTGGAGGATTCGCCCTACGTCTTCCTCGAAAGCCGCACGACCGCCGCGCAGACCGCCGCGCCGGGTGCATTGGTCTCGATACGTTTCGACCGGCTGAAATGGTGCGGCGACCACCTGCTCAAAGCATACGGACTGCGTCCGGCGAGCGTCGGCGGCACCATCGCTCCCGATGCCGTAGCGGATGCCCTGACCAATGCCAACACGGGCGGCTCATCCGATGTCTTCAACACCCACAGCGACGCCTTCCGGGCCGACCGCGGGGTGAGCGGCTGGTACGGACTTCGCGCCTACGAATATCCGGGTTACATCAAACTGGGTACCGCCTCGAAGGCCGGATTCCTCGTGACGCCGAAACTGAGCGGACTGAGCCAGCCTACGGATGTGCGCATCTCGTTCCGCCTCGGCAACTGGAACGAGCCCAATGCCGACGGCTCCGTCTTCACCGTTGACAAGGCGGTCATCCGGGTCGGCATCGTGCCGGAGAACGTCACCGACGCCAACCTCAAAAGCTATGCGGATGGCTATACGCTGACGACCAATATCCCCTTCACGGCCGACGAAGCGCCTGTATCGGCGACTCCGCAGACGTGGACCGACGTATCGTTCGAGGTGCCTGCCGTGAAACCGACCGACCGCCTGATTATCTACGCCACGGTCGACGGCACGGAAAAAGGCGGCAAGGCCCGCTACGAGGTGGACGACATCGAGGTCGTCCCGAGCAGCGTAAAACCCGTTACGGTCGTCTTCGAGGATACGTTCGACTGGGTCAACACCTCAGTGGACTGGGCCAACAAACTGGAAGCCTACAAAGATAACTGGGCCGTATTCGACGGCCGCGTCTATGCCAAGTACCACTGTCTCCAATTCGGCACAGGCTCCTACGAGGCTGGCATCACGACCCATGCCCTGACGGAACTGGGTGCGACACCGACCGACGTCACCGTCGAGGCGCAGCTTACAGGCAATGCCGCCAACAAGCAAAGCGTCTATTTTAAGATTACGGGCGCCGGCTCCTTCTCAGCGACCGAAAGCATGACGGAAACCACCGTACAACTCGACGGATTCATGCCCAACGCCAGTTCGGGAGCCACCGGCGAAGGTTTCGAGGGCTGGGAGACCAAGACGCTGACAATCTACGGCGCCGATCAGACCACGCAAATCCGCCTGGCCTGCGTGAAAGTCGCCAATGTGACCCAGCAGTTCTGGCTCAACAGCTTCCGCGTGACCAAATAACGGACGCATGTCTACAAAAGGGGAGGGTAGGTTTTTTCTCAACCTACCCTCCCCTTTTTGAAGTTACATTTTAAGGTCAATCCTCCAGAGAGGTCGTTTCAAGAGGCGTATCGCGAATACAGCGGATGCTGTACGCATTGGTACGCTGGTAAGGATTCACGATAACCTGTCCGCTCATGAAAAGCAAGCGGTTCGCATTATTGTAGTTATCGCCTTTTTTCGCAGCAGAGGAGTTCGTCCAATAAACACCGCGCAAATTTCCGTTTTCCGTATTTGCGGACGATGACGAGTAAAGCATATCACCGGATGAAGGCAAATGCAGGTCTGATTCTGCGAATACAGTATTCGGGTCACTGATCGAATATTTAGTATTATAGGTCAACTTCGTATTCAGGATCGCTCCCGCCATGGACAAGAATTCGTTGACAGTCGGCACCCGGTAACCGTCCGGACAAGGATTGTTCATGTTCGTTTCATCGGCCATAGGCGCATGCCATTCATAATCGGTGTATTTTCCGCCCCAGAGCCCCGTTTCCTGCGTCGAAGACTGTGAAGCCCAGTCATTGGGTTCTGCATTCGTCGGAATAAATTTGTTATGCCCAGCATTCGCCCGGTCGGGAACACGCTCATTAATCGGAGTGATACCATTCACCAAGGCCCCTACAGCAGCATCAGACCATGAGGTCTTTTCATGCCCGTCGGCCTTGCGCGACCACTGGAACAGCGAACCGTAAGCCTCGTAATCGCCTTTCGATTCGGCGACCTTCTTCGCTCCCAGATTGCGGTCGAGCCAAGTCTGCGTCGCTTTCGTTCCGTCGGGAAGCGTCACTTCGATATTTACAGGGAAGTAGATCAGTTTATAATACGCATCCGGACCGTCATAGTTGCGGTCCTTAACTCCGGATACCGTCACCTTACACTCGGCTTGCTGCTTGCTGCCGTCGTTGGCCTTGGCCGTAATGACGGCGCGTCCGTGTCCGACAGGCGTAACGACACCCTCCTGCGATACGCGGGCCACCCCTTCGTCGGACGAAATCCACTCCAATGTGGGGATCGACGGATTTTCGGGCATAACGGTCGCAGTCAGGGTGATCGGACCGTCGGTCACAAGGAAATCGTGAGAGATCGAGCTGAGCGTAATCGAAGTAATCGGCACATCGGCGATGAACGGCGTAACCGTCACCTCCACCTCCGCCGTACGGCGCATGTCGCTGGTCTGGATGCCGATGGTGGTCACACCTTCGGCCTTAGCCGTGATGACACCTTCGGAACTGACCGTCGCAACGTCGGGATTGGTGTTGTACCAGGTGATTTTCTTGTTGCCGCAGTCTTCGGGAGTGAAGATAATCTGCAAGCTGTACGTTTTGGTTTCGGGAAGGCTGAGCGTCGGAACGTCGAAACTTACACTCTCCACATGCACGAAATGCGGAGGCGTATCCTCCTTCTCCATACAAGACGAGAGCGGCAAGACCGCCGTCAATGCCGTGAATAGACAGAAAAATCTTTTCATATCGGTTGGTTTAGGTTAATATTCCGATCGGAAGGCCCTGCAAGAGCCTTGCAGAAACAAATATATTCGGAATAAACCTTTTTCGGGAGCCGGCGGCGGCAATAAATCAGCGGGAACGGTTTCGGGAACGGTTTAATCTTTCGGAATCGTTCCCGAAAAGGAGCGTTACGGAGGTGGAAGGAAAGAACGGAACTACTCGCCGTCGAGCATCTTGGGATCGCTCGAACCCCGAACGTTGAGCAGTCCTTCGAGCACGACAGTTCGATTTTCCGACGCAGGGTCCTGGATCTTTTCCAGCAGGAGCCGCGCTGCGGTCTCCCCCATCTTATCCAACGGCTGCGCCACGGAGCTCAGCATGGGTTCGGTGACCAACGCCGACTGCGATTCGGTGAACCCCATCACCGAAACCTCCTGCGGAATGTGGAATCCCTTGCGTTTGAGTGCCTTCATAGCCCCGATAGCCAACTGGTCGTTGAATCCGAACAAGGCGTCGGGCACCATTCCCTGCACGATACAGCGGTTCATCATCCGGAGGCCCTCTTCACGGGTAATGGATTCGCAACGAATGACCAGCGACGAATCGACCGGAAGACCATGCTTGCGCAGAGCATCGGCATAACCCCGGTAACGCAGTCCCGAGAGGTCGATCTCCGAAGGACCCTGAAAATGCATGATGCGCGGCATCGGCTGGCCCATCTCGCGGCGGATGTTTATCAGGTGCTCCACGGCAAAGAACGCCCACTTATAATCGTCGATGACAACGCGGCTGGCCGCGACGTCCGAGGCCGCGCGGTTGAAAAACACCAGCGGAATGCCGCTGCCGATCAATTCCTTATAATAATCGGTATTGCGTCCTTTCTCGGTAACCGAGATCAGGATACCCTCGACCATGCTCTCCTCCAGCAGTTGCAGGTTGCGCCGTTCGGCCTCGGCGGATTCGTTGCACTGGGTGATGAGCACGTGAAAACCTTCACGTTCGAAAACCTGCTGTATCTGAATGATGATCCGGGCAAAAAACGAGTTGATAAACTCCGGAACTACGACTCCGATAATCTTCGTGCGCCGTTTTATTAGGTTCTGGGCGAACGGATTGGGCCGGTAGTGCATCTTCTCCGCCATCTCCATCACCGCCTTCTTAGTTTCGGGCTTGACATCGAAACGGTCGGCAAGCGCACGCGACACGGTGGACTTGGAAATTCCGAGCGCCCGGGCGATGTCTTTTATCGTGGTATTTTGTGCCATGGATACGAAAAAATTTGAAGCAAGATACACAGTTTATATCAAAAATCAAATTCCATGCCCGGTAATTCCGTATTTCCACGAACCGCAAAAGATGAACCGGAACGCCTATGGGAGCGGTTGCATAAAATGGGAGCGTTCCCGAAAACGTTCCCGACGATTTTATGAACCCCGACTGGGGCGGAAACGGTCCGAATGGGATATATTTGTTCTGGGCTAACCCGAAAACGACCTAAATGAGAACCGATCCATGGGTACTTTAGACTATGTAACCATTTTGCTGTTTGCCGCGGGCGTGATGCTCGCCGGCGTCTCCTTTTCCTCTACGGGCAAAAATATGAAGAGTTTCTTCGCGGGGGGGGGTAACGTTCCCTGGTGGATCAGCGGCCTTTCGCTGTTCATGGGATTCTTCTCGGCCGGCACGTTCGTCGTGTGGGGCTCGATCGCCTACTCCCACGGATGGGTGTCGGTGACCATCCAGCTCACGATGGCCGCCGCGGGCCTCGCCGTCGGATTCTTCATCGCCCCGCGCTGGAACCGCACGGGCTGCCTCACGGCTGCCGAATACATCACCCGCCGCTTCGGCGTGTCGACGCAGAAGATGTACACTTATCTGTTCCTCTTCATCTCGCTCTTCACCACCGGAGCCTTTCTCTACCCCATCGCCAAGATCATCGAGGTCACGGCCGACATTCCGCTCAACACGAGTATCCTGCTGCTGGGGGCTTTCAGCATCCTCTACGTCACGATCGGCGGCCTGCGCGCCGTCGTGGTGACCGACGTGTTGCAGTTCCTCATCCTGTTCGCCGCCGTCATCATCGTCATTCCGCTGTCGCTGATGAAGGTCGGCGGAACCGAGGCTTTCCTCGCAAAGGTCCCGGAGGGATTTTTCCAGACCGTATCGGGCGACTATACCTGGGTGTTCATCATCGCCTTCATGTTCTACAACCTCTTTTTCCTGGGCGGCAACTGGGCCTATGTACAGCGCTACACCAGCGTCAGCACACCCCGCAACGCCCGCAAGGTGGGATGGCTGTTCGGCATCCTCTACCTCGTCAGCCCCATCCTCTGGATGCTGCCGCCGATGATCTACCGCGTCTACAACCCCGGCCTCGAAGGGCTGGAAGCCGAGAATGCCTATCTGCTGATGTGCAAGGAGGCGATGCCCTCGGGTCTGCTGGGCCTGATGCTCGGCGGCATGATCTTCGCCACGGCCAGTTCGCTTAACGCCACGCTCAACATCTCGGCAGGCGTCTTCACCAATGACATTTTCAAACGCCTCTCCCCCTCCACTTCGGAGAAAGGGCTGATGCGGATCGCACGCTGGTCCACCATCGGTTTCGGCGTGCTGGCTATCGTCGTGGCGCTGCTGATTCCCCTGATGGGCGGTATCGTGAACGTCGTCATCAGCGTCGCGGCCCTCACGGGCGTACCGCTCTACCTGCCGCTTATCTGGTCGCTCTTCTCGCGCAACCTCAACGGGCGGGTCATCCTCACGACAACCGTCGCGAGCCTTGCGATCAACGCGCTGTTCAAATTTGTCACGCCGCTCATGGATTTCTCGCTCGACCGCGCCGAAGAGATGCTCGTGGGCGTACTGGTTCCGGCTCTGCTGCTGACAGGCTACGAAATCTACCACCGCATACGCCGTCCCGGCGAGCAGGTTCCGATGATCGAAAAAGCCCCTGCCGCCGTCGAAGAAGAGGGTGCTGCCAACAACCGTTTCAGTGTGATGGTCATCGGTATCGGCGCCATCCTCGCAGGATTGTTCATCGCCGTACTGGGAGCATTGGCCAACGAGCACAAGATGATCCCGCTGGGCATGGGACTGCTGTTGCTGGCAATCGGTATCACAGCTTATTCATACAGCAAAAAGAAATCCTGATCCAACTATGCTTACCTGCAATTTCGAAAAACAAAGGGCTTTTCGCCACATCTCGCTCCGGGCCGACTACGTAATCGCCGGAGGGGGCATGACAGGCGTATGCAGCGCCATCACCGCAGCGAGGGCCGGCGTCAAGGTCATCCTGGTCCAGGACCGACCCGTGCTCGGGGGCAACGCCTCGAGCGAGGTGCGCCTGTGGGTACTGGGTGCCACCTCCCATATGGGCAACAACAACCGCTGGTCGCGCGAAGGCGGCGTACTGGACGAAATCCTCGTCGAGAACACTTTCCGCAACAAGGAGGGCAACCCCGTGCTGTTCGACATGGTACTGATGGACAAAGTGCTCGCCGAACCCAACATTACGCTGCTGCTCAATACGGTGGTCTACAAAGTCGAGAAGAACGACAACCGCACGATCAGCCGTCTCACAGCCATCAATCCCCAGAACGGCACGGAATACACGCTCGAAGGAGATCTGTTCGCCGACTGTACGGGCGACGGCACGCTGGGCTACCTCGCCGGGGCATCGTTCCGCATGGGCGCCGAGGAGAAAGAGGAGTACGGCGAAGGATTCGCCCCCGACAAACAGGAATACGGCGAATTGTTGGGACACAGCATCCTTTTCTACATGAAGGACACAGGCCGCCCGGTGAAATACACGGCGCCGGATTTCGCCATCAAGGATGCGGAGCGGCATATCCCCAAATTACAGAATCCCAACTATTTCAACCCGGCCCAGCACGGCTGCAAATACTGGTGGCTGGAATACGGCGGCCGTCTGGACACGGTGACCGACACCGAGCAGATCAAATTCGAACTCTGGCGCGTGGTTTACGGCGTCTGGGACTACATCAAGAACTCCGGCAAGTTCCCGCAGGCTGAAAACCTCACGCTGGAGTGGGCGGGACTCTTCCCCGGCAAACGTGAAAGCCGCCGCTTCACGGGACTCTACACCATCACCCAGCAGGACATCATCGAACAGCACACCCACTACGACGCCGTGGCTTACGGCGGCTGGTCCATCGACCTGCACCCGTCGGACGGGGTATTCAGCCCCAGAAACGGCTGCAACCAATGGCACAGCAAGGGCGTCTACCAGATACCCTACCGCTGTTACGTGACCCCCGACCTGGACAACCTCTTCGTCGGAGGCCGCATCATGTCGTCGAGCCACGTGGCCAACGGTTCGACCCGTGTCATGTGTACGGCGGCACTCGGCGGACAGGCTATCGGCATGGCCGCAGCGCTCTGCCTCGAAGAAGGTTGCAAACCTGCCGATTATGCAGCCCCCGAAAAGATCGTACGCCTGCAATCCGAACTCGTCAAACTGGGACAGTTCATCCCCGGGCTCGACATCTCCGACGGTCGAAACCTGCTGGACAAGGCTTCGCTGCGCGTGTCGAGCGAACTTCAGTTGGACGAACTGCCGCATGACGGCACGTGGTTCCGGCTCGAATACCCGGCCGCGCAATTGCTACCCGTCAACGGACGCATGCCCCGCATCGACACCGTCGTCGAAGCCGAGGAGGCCACCGATCTCCGCGTCGAACTGCGCAGCTCCCTGCGCCGGGAAAACTACACCCCCGACCGTACCGACGCCGTCGAGGTCGTGCAACTCGTCCAAGGAGAAAACCGCATCGCGCTGGACTTCGGCATCGAATACGATACGCCTCGCTATGTCTTCGTCTGCTTCATGACCAACGACAAGGTGCGCCTGCCGCAAAGCGGACGCCTCGTGACGGGCCTCACGTCGGTCTTCAACCACATCAACCCCGCTGTCTCGAACTTCGGCCGCCAGACGCCTCCCGAGGGCATCGGCGTCGACGCGTTCGAGTTCTGGTGCCCGAAGCGCCGCCCCGAGGGGAAGAATTTCGCCCTGCGTTTCACCCCGGGTCTCGCCGCCTTCGGCGCGGAGCAGTTGCGGAACAGTTATTTCCGCCCCTACCTCGCTCCCAACGGCTGGGCCGCCGCTGCCAACGACACCGCACCCGAGCTGGAAATCGCCTGGGACGAGCCCCGGACTTTCTCGCAGGTCCGGCTCTTCTTCGACACCGACGCCGATCACGCGATGGAGAACGTGCAGATGGGACACTACGACTCCGTAATGCCCTGTTGCATCCGCGACTACATTCTTTCGGACGACGCGGGACGCGAACTGGTGCGCGTCGAAGGCAACCACCAGACCGTCAACACGCTGACATTCCCGGAGCCGGTAACGGCACAGGAAATCCACCTACGCCTCATGCGTCCGGAAGGCGACGTCTGCCCGGCACTGATGGGCATTGTCATCGAATCGAAAACAACGAAATAAACCAACCAACTTCAGAACCTATGAAAAAAATCTACATGACCCTGGTGATGCTTTTCGCGATCGCGGCATCCATGGCACAGCCCAGGGAGATCAAGGGTGTAGTGCACGACGAGAACGACAAACCCATGTCGGGCGTCACCGTGTACGTGCAGGAAACGGGTGCTGGAACGATCACCGGCAGCAAAGGCACGTATTCGATCAAGATTCCGGGTCCCAAGAGCGAAATCACCTTCTCGTTCATGGGCTACAAGACACTCAAACTGAAAGCCGACGACCCCAAGGCCAGGTTCGACATCATCAAACTGTTGCCCGACCAACAGATGCTCGACGCCGTCGAAGTCGTACAGGTGGGTTACGGCACGCAAAAAAAGGTCAACCTGCTGGGGTCGGCCGAAAACGTGTCGGTCAAGGACCTCGAAAACCGCCCCATCACCCAGGCCTCGATGGCCCTGCAAGGAACAATCTCGGGTATCGACGTGGTCCAGAACTCGGGACAGCCGGGCCAGGACCAGGGTTCGATCCGCATCCGCGGCGTGTCGTCCATCGCCAACAACAACGAGCCGCTGGTGCTGATCGACGGTGTCGAGGGCGACATCAACCAGATCAACCCCAAGGACATCGAATCGATGTCGGTGCTGAAGGACGCCTCGTCGGCGGCCATCTACGGTAACCGCGCGGCTGCCGGCGTCGTGCTCATCACGACCAAGTCGGGCGAAGGCTCGGGCGAACTCAAAGTGAGCTACAACGGCAGTTTCTCGCTGCAGGAGACCACGGCGCTGCCCAAGCCGGTGAAAGTCCTCGAATGGCTCGACCTGAAAGAGGAGATGTTCCTCTACAACGGCGAGATCAAAAGTTACGACAGTGACCGCGAAAAATATATCTCGGGCGAGAAGGTGTCCGTGAACTATTACCTCCGCCATTTCCGCATCGCCCCGATGCACGACCATTACCTGAGTATGTCGATGGGCGGCAAGAACTACAACGGCAGCGTCTCGCTGGGCTACGGCAACCAGGACGGCGTGCTGAAGGGCACCGACAACGAAAAGATCTCGTTCCGCTCGAACCTCAGCATGTACTCCACCAACCGCAAGTTCTTCACGACGCTCAACCTCTCGGGCTACCGCAAGGACATGACCTCGACGGCCATGGGCACCAACCAGACCATCCAGGACATCCACCGCGCAGGCCCCACCAGCATCTTCAAGGCCTACAACGGCCTCTACGGCTTCTACGGACGCCACATGGGACAGCTCGAAGCCGGAGGCCGCACGAAGAACGTCTCCAACCAGCTGACAGCAAAGATCAGCGCCGGGGTCGAACCCGTCAAAGGACTGAAAATACAAGGTTCGTTCGCCACGGTCTACTTCAATTCGCGCAACGACCAGTTCGTTGCCCCGATCTACACCGTGGGCGACCTCTACGGCGACGTGCAGAACAAAGCGGCCAGCTTCATCGAGATCAAAAACTCGACGACCCTCTCGACGACCACCGAACTTACGGCCAACTACAAGAAACGCATCGACCGTCATGACTTTTCGGTACTCGTCGGCGCTTCACAGTACTGGTGGCGCAACGAATGGGAGATGGCGCGCCGTGACAACATGTCCTCATTCACCCCGTCGCTGAACATGGGCGACCCCGCCACACAAGTCAACGACAATGCCATCAACGAACGTGCGACCCGTTCGCTATTCGGCCGTGTGAACTACTCCTACGACGACCGCTATCTTTTCGAGGTCAACGTCCGCTACGACGGTTCGTCGCGTTTCTACAACAAGAAATGGGGGCTCTTCCCGTCGGTGGCCGCCGGATGGCGCATCTCCCAGGAGAGTTTCTTCAAAAACTCCGGCGTGACCGAGTATATCAACAACCTCAAACTGCGCGTATCGTGGGGACGCCTCGGCAACGAGTATATCTCCTCGAATTACACGGGTTACCCGACCCTTTCGACCGACAGCTACTACGACTTCAACGGTACGCAGGTGGCCGGCGCCGCCATCACCGAACTTTCGAACAAAGACACCTCGTGGGAGACTTCCGAACAGACCAACATCGGTCTCGACATCGGCATCTGGAACCGCTTCTCGCTGACGGCCGACATTTTCTACAAGAAGACCACCGATATTCTGATGAAGCTGCCCATCCCGCCGTCGCTGATCGGCAACGTGAACGGCGGCCCCTACCAGAACGCCGGCAGCATGGAGAACAAAGGTCTCGAACTGACACTCAACTACCGTCAGACCTACCGCAACAAGATGTACGTCGACGCCACGTTCACGACCACCTTCCTGCGCAACAAGATCCTCGACCTGAAGGGTGTCAGCCCCGTGATCCATGCCTCGCTGCCCATCGTCCAGATGGAGGGGCACCCCGTGGGAGCCTACTACGGCTACCGGATGGCCGGTGTCTACCAGTTCGACGACTTCACGTGGCAGAACGACAGCGACCCCTCGGTACCCCTGCAGGACCGTGTCTACAAGCTCAAAGATGGACGGCCCGTGCCGAGCGAGGGCAGCCCGCGTCCCGGCGACCTGAAATTCGCCGACCTCTCCGGCCCGGACGGCAAGCCCGACGGCAAGATCGACCTCGACTACGACCGGACCATCATCGGCGACCCGTTCCCCGACGTTTCGATGTCGCTGAACCTCAACTGGGGCTGGAAGGGTATCGACTTCAATATGTTCTGGCAGACGGTGCTGGGCCGCGACATGTACAACCAGGGTCCGATGGTCGTGCCGTTCTACAACGACAACGGCAACGTCTGGAAAGACATGGTCGACAAGCGCTGGACGGCCGACAACCCGACCAACCGCCACCCGCGCATGAACTACGATTCGAAGACGGCCAACACCCGTTCGAGCTATTATATCTACGACGCCTCGTTCCTGCGCCTGAAAAATATCGAACTGGGTTACACGCTCCCCGTACGCTGGACGGCCAAACTGCACATGTCGAAAGTGCGCATCTATGCCGGCATCCAGAACGCCTGGACGCTCACGAATTTCCCGGGATGGGACCCCGAGCGCCCCTCGACCAACATCGCGTCGGAGGTCTATCCCCAGATACGCATCTACAACTTCGGCCTCAACATTGGTTTCTAACCCTAAACACGGACAAAGATGAAAACTTATCATAAAATAGTCGCATTCGTCGGTTCGGCGCTCATGCTGGGTTCCTGCGCGGATTACCTGATACGCGAGCCGCAGGACGCACTCGACCCCGCCACCTTCTTCTCTTCGCAGGAGAACGCCGTCATCGCCGTCAACGGCATCTACAACGCCGCCCTCGAACCGGTGAAGGGCCGCACCTACGCCATCGACTTCGATTGCATGTCGGACAACATGTACAACTACTCGCGCAACCAGAACACGCAGGAATTCGGACAGGGCACCCACGGTTCGTCGAGCATCTATGCCCTGAATTTCTGGAGCCGCGGCTACCGCGGAATCTCGCGTGCCAACACCCTGCTGGCCTGGCTCGACCACTGTTACGAAATAACCGTCCCGGCCACCAACATCAAGGACCGGCTCCGCAGCGAGGCGCTCTTCCTGCGCGCATATTTCTACTCGGAGCTCATCGACTTCTTCGGAGACGTGCCGATGTACCTCGAACAGGTCGACCTGGCCGACAGCAAACCCCGCACCCCCAAGGCGCAGATCGTGGAACAGATCCTCGGCGATCTGGAAGAAGCGGCCGGATACCTGCCCGTAACTTATGCCGCCGAGGATACCGGGCGCGCCACACGCGGCGCCGCACTGGCCCTCAAAGGCAAGATCGAGCTCTACAACGGAATGTACGCCCAGGCAGCCGAGACTCTCAAAGAGGTGATCGACCTCAAAGACGAGAACGGTGCACTCCGTTACGACCTCTATCCCCTCTACCGGGAGCTGTTTCTGCCCCAGAACGAGAACAACTGCGAGGTGATCTTCGACATCCAGTACATGAAGAACGCCTATTCGCAGGGGCTTTCGCACCAGCTCTATACCTTTACCTACGAGTGGAACTCCTATTGCCCGACGGCATCACTCGCCGAATGCTATTACACCAAGAACGGCTATCCCGTAAGCTGGGACGCCGAGACGCAGCTCTACAAGAGCGCCGACCCGGCTTTCGATCCGACCTACCCCTACAAGGACCGTGACCCGCGTCTCGACCAGTCGATCATCATGCCGGGCACGGACAACGGCCGCGGCACGATCTTCCTCCCGAGCTCTTCAAACCACACGGGCATGAAGATCCGCAAGTGGAACGACTACACCGAGACCGAGAAGAACAACTCGGAACACAACATCATCCTGATCCGTTTCGCCGACGTGCTGCTGATGCGTGCCGAGGCGCTCGTGGAATCGGGAACGTTCGACGAGGCCGAAGTCCGCGGGCTGATCGACCGCGTACGTCAGCGTCCTTCGGTGATGATGCCGAAGGTCGAGGACGTCGAAGGCACGGAGCTCGATGCCAATGCGCTGCGGGCCATCATCCGCCACGAACGCCGCGTCGAGTTCGCGTTCGAAGGCACCCGCATTTCGGATATCCGCCGCTGGCGGATCGGTCCCGAAATGATGACCGACGCCTATGGCTACAGATACCAGGACGTGCGCCTCAACCCGCCGAAGTACATCCCCTACAAGGTTGACACGCGATCGTTCAATCCCAACCGGGATTACCTGTGGCCCATCCCGCAAAACGAGATCAACACCAATCCCTATATCAACGCCCCGGACCAGAATCCCGGCTACTAAACGCCGCCTCACCGAACGCGCAGACAAGCAGTCCCGACCCGGCTGCTTGTCTGCCATAAACCCGAACAGCCGCAACGATGAAAAAAGCGCTCTGCATACTCGCCCTCCTCGGCCCGCTGACCCTCTTCGGAAACGGTCCGCGCATCGGCGATTCCCGGATCGGCATTTCGTGGCAGAAAAGCGGCGAAGGCTGGAAGCCCCGGAAAATGGAGCTCCGCGACGAAGGGCAGACGTTCGTCTGGGGCATTCCCGACGGCGGATACACTGTGCTCTACACACCGGAAAGGCCGCCGACGGAAGGCGAGATCGTCGTCAACCGGGGCGGCGACACGCTGTGCTTCGACATCGACCGTTTCCACTGCATCGCCCCGAGCTACCGTAAAGCCACCTCCTCCGTACCGCTGAACCGTGCGGGCGAAGCCTTCCGGCTCGTGCCGCAGGAGATGCACCGAAGCGGCGATACCCTCCGTTTCGAAGCCACAGGTAAACCCGGACGACTCACGGCCGAATGGTGGGCCGACGCGGCCCATCCGGGCGACCTGTGCGTACGGATGACCTTCACCGCAGCACGGGCAGGCTATTATTCCCTTTCAACCCCGGCCACGGCCACACTCCCCGAAGAACAGTTGGCGTGGGGATGCATCCCGGGATTCTTCCAGGGCGACGCCATCGAATCCGACTTCCACCGGGCCTACATGTACGGCCAGGGATTGCCGCACCTGCCGATGGTCTGCAACGAAAACACCGTGACTACAATGGCCTCGCTGCTGACCGACAGGCAAGGGCTCACGCTGGCCGTCATTCCCGAGCCGGGTTACGACCGGAAACCCTACGCGGGCGACCGGCGCACGCATGGAGAATGCTGGAGCACGGGACTTTCGCACATGACACGCGACGGACGGCTCTGCCCCACGGCCTGGCACCCGGTGCTCGGCGAGGAGGGTTCATGGCTCGAAGCAGGCGGCCAAACCCGTTTTGCGTTTCGTTACACGCTGCGCCGCACCGACTGGTACGAAGTTTTCAAACACGCCGTTTACGACATCTACGGGCTGAAAGAGGAACTCGCCCTGCGGCGTTCCCGTTTCTCGCTCACCGACCGGCTCGAAGCGATCTACCGCTATGTCTGCGACGACTCGCTCTCGCTCTGGCGCACGGAACGCTGCGAAGGAATTGAAATCGGCGCACAGGCCTATCTGGGCAGCGTCGTCGGCTCGGAGAAAGACGCCATGAAAAACGCCGACGCCGGGGCGGTGTGGATGCTCGCGGCGATGACCGGCGACAGCCTGCTCCGGCACGGCCGTCTGCCTTACATCCGCAATTTCAAACTCATGCAGCAGGGCGGACACGGCGACCGCAACCGCGGCGCGGCGCTCGGACAGTACTACCTTTCGAAAAAGGGGACGTTCGTCGAGGAATGGGGCAACCACATCGAGCCGATCGGCATCACCTATTACACGCTGATCGACATCGGCAACATCCTGCTCTTCGAGCCTCAGGACACACTGCTGCGCGAGAAACTGCGCGAAGGCGCCGATCTGCTGCTCTCGCTGCAACATCCGGACGGCAGTTTCAACGTGGCCTATGACAAACTCACGGGCAAGGCGCTCTTCACCGACCTCGAAGACCTGCGCCCCACGTTCTACGGACTGCTGGTCGCCCACCGCATCCTGGGCGAACGGAAATACCTCGATGCGGCGCTCCGCGGCGCCGACTGGTATGTCGGGCACGCCGTCGACCGGGGACGGTTCCTCGGCGTCTGCGGCGATGCCCGTTTCATCAACGACTTCGCCACGGTGCAAAGCGCCCAAGCGCTGCTCGAAACATACGAAGCGAGCGGGAACGAACGTTATCTCGAAGCAGCCGTCCGCGCGGCACGGCTCTATGCCTGCTCCGTATACACCCACCCGCGGTCGGAGAATGCACCCGTCCGGCGGAAAGGCCGGGAACTGCGCGACTGGCAGCTGAGCCAGACGGGACTTTGTTTCGAACACGGCGGAAGCACGGGATCGGCAACCAAGAGCGGTCCCATTCTGCTGACGAGCCATTGCGGACTCTACACCCGGCTGGCGGCAATGACGGGCGACAGCCTCTTCGTCGATCTGGCGCGCACGGCGGCCATCGCCCGGGAGGAGTTCCTCAACCCCGACACGAAGATCGCCACTTACTACTGGTCGCAGTTCGACCGCGGCCCGGGACCTTTCCCGCATCATGCCTGGTGGCAGCTGGGATGGATCGTCGATTACCTGCTTTGCGAAGCCGAATGCCGCAGCGAAGGGCTGATCGCCTTCCCACGGGGCTTCGTGACGCCCAAGGTCGGGCCGCAGCGCATCACGGGATTCGCACCCGGACGCATCGGGCAACACGAAGCCGACCTGATCCTCCGCCCGGGACTCGTCCGGACGGGGTGTCCCGATCTCGACTGCCTGACGGCGCTTTCGAGCGACGGCCGACGGCTTTACATCGTTCTGCTGGGCAGTTCGGCACACGAAAACCGGGGCCGGATCACCCTCGATGTCACGAAACTCGGCTGGCAGAGTATCGACCGGGTCCGTGCCCTGACACCGGAAACCGAACGGCTCTCGGACACGGAAGCAACCGACTGCACGATCGACGGATTCGGACTTAAACTATGGGAGATAACACGCAAATAAGATGAAATACAGATTGATGGCAGCGGCACTCGCCGCAACCTTATGGCTCGCCGGCTGCGGCTCTTCGATACACCTTCCGGCGACGGACGGCGATGTCAGCGTCGCACCCAACGGCACGATCACCTTCCGGACGGAGGGCACGAAAAACAGCTATGTCCCGGTCTTCACGATCATCCGCACGCCCCGCGACCCGGAATTGAAAATGCGCCCCGCAGGAATCGAAAACGTACTCTACAACGCCGCCACCTGGCGTTCGGAAAACGGCGACGTGCGGCGCGTCGAGCGCACCGACGATCAGGTCGGCGACGGGTTCGACGCGAGCATCCTCGAAGGCGCCGTAGAATCCCGGACCTTTTCGCTCTTCAACACCGGCGAAAATATCGAAATGCGTCCCTCCGGAGCCGTCGCCGACGGCGCAAAGGTCCGCTTCACCTACCCCGAACACGAGCTTTTCGCACTCGAAGCCGAACTGGGCGTCGACTCCGTGTCGGGCTACCCGATGCTCTCCTGCACGCTGCGGCCCAAGACCGACGGCTACTATTCGGTAGGCTTCACCGGCTACGAAGCGGCTGACACGGCGCGTGTCACGGAGCTGTGGCAGCCGATGATCTGGCAGGAGCGCCGCTTTCCCGACCGCAGCTACGCTACGCTGGCGTTCCGCTGTCCGGTACCCTCGGCCTTCGTCACCACCGACGGCGTAAGCCGCGGCATCGTGGCCCATCCCGCAGAATTTCCCTTCGACCCGCTGCCCACCGCGGAAAACAGCCGCTTCTGCGTTGCACTCCGCACCGCCGAAGGCAAAGCCGCACCGATGCTCTTCGCCC
Source organism: Alistipes timonensis JC136 (assembly GCF_900107675.1). GTDB lineage: Bacteria > Bacteroidota > Bacteroidia > Bacteroidales > Rikenellaceae > Alistipes > Alistipes timonensis. The sequence continues at coordinate 338,921 of NZ_FNRI01000004.1, read as the reverse complement.
CCGTTCCGGGCGGCACGGAGTCGGAAATGGCGGCAGGGGACACCTACCGTTTCAACGCACTGCTGTTCGCCTGCAAAGGAAACACAACCGACGCCGTACAGCGTACCGCTGAGCGCATCTACGCCTTCCGTGACCTGCGCCACAACGACATCTCGACGCTCAACAACACCATCGCCAACATCATCGGCTACACGATGAGCCGTTACAGCTGGTTCATCGACGAACAGAAAGGATGCGCCTACTCGACCGACGTGCCGGGCGCCGTGAAGAACGTCTCGGCGCTCAACCCGTTGGAGATCGCCCTGCTGAACGACAACGAAGCCGTTTACGAAAAACGCGCCTACCCCATTCTGGAATACATGCTCTCGCGCGAAAAATTCCTCTTTTCGGCCGATTCGATGCAGCGCATCCAGTACCCGTCGCGCAAGCTCGACGGCCCCTGCGCACCTATTTCGGAACTGACGACACTTTACAACGTCTTCCAGCGCAAAAACCCGTTCCTCGTGCGCCTCGCCGGACAGGAATACGGCAAGAGCCGCGTCCGGAACCTCGATGTCCGGGAAGAGGGCCGCACCTGGAAAAACGCCCTGCATCTCTACCGGGCCACGCTCGACACGGTCTATCTGAACGAAGCCATGCGTGGCGCCGACGCCTATATCGCAGCCCGCATCGACACCCCGGCGGCCGACTTTTCGGACCCGGCGGCCGGAGGCTTCTTCTTCTGGACGGGTTTCGCTCCCAAGTGGATCGACCTGCTGGAACTCTACGAAACGACGGGCGAAAAACGTTACCTCGAAGCGGCGCACCGCGGCGCACGGCTCTACACCCAGTATATCTGGTATTGCCCGGAGGTTCCCGACACGCATATCGTCGTGAACCCCGACGGCAAAGCCCCGCATTACGCCTATCTGAAACAGAAAGGGCATGCCCGGATGGACGCCCCGCGGGAAGAGGCCCCCGCCTGGCGACTCTCCGAAATCGGACTCACCCCCGAATCGTCGGGGACCTGCACGGGACACCGCGCTATCTTCATGGCCAATTACGCCGCTTGGTTCGTACGACTGGCCCACTACACGGGTGACGATTTCCTGGCCGTAATCGCCAAGAACGCCATCGTCGGGCGTTACCGCAATTTCCCGGGCTACCACATCAACACGGCCCGCACGACGATCTACGAAAAGGAGGATTATCCGTTGCGCGGACACAAGGAATTAGGGGTCAACTCGTTCCATTACAACCACATCATGCCGCAGGTATCGCTGCTCTACGACTATCTCGTCACCGACGCACTGTACCGCAGCCGGGGCGCAATCCGGTTTCCCGACGAGTTCATCGAGGCCTACGCCTACCTGCAAAGCAAATTCTACGGACATCGCCCGGGCGAGTTCTACGGCGAGCAGGCATGGTTGTGGATGCCTGACGGACTGGCTGAAAGTTCCGACATCGAACTCAACTACGTGGCCGCCCGCGGCGAAGATGCCCTCTACCTCGCCTTCTCGAACCAATGCGGCCGCGAGGTCGTCTCCACGGTCCGACTCGACACCGAACGGTTGGGCATCGGCCGGAACACAACCTGCAAAGTCCGCCTGCTGAGTCCCGAAGGCTCGTGCAAAGACGCGCACGGAGGTGAATTCGAAGTCACCGTCAAACCCAACTCGCTGACCGCCGTGAAGATCGAAGGCGTCCGGCCGAAAGTTGCCGTCCAACAGCGTCTTCTGGCGGTTCCCGAGGCATGGAGCAAGGATTATGCGGCCAGCGGCGACGACCGTGTGCGCTGCATGGTGCTCAACACGGGCAAAGACAACTGCCACGCCTACATCTACTTCAACATCAGCGACACGGAATACGCTTCAGCAACAGCGGAGGTCAACGGCAAACGCCTCGGTTCGGGGACCTATCCCTACGAGTTCACGTTCCCGGCCGACGCCGAACATCTCGAAATCCGGACCTCGGCCCGGAAGAAGGACGGCTCCATAACCGAATGGGAAACCCTCACGCTCGAAAAATAGCCTGCCATGAAACCGCTCCGTCTTCTCATCCTGACCGTCCTGCTCTCCGCCGCCTTCGGCGTACAGGCCCAGAAACTCGCTCCGGCGCCCTACCTCTGCGACAGCATGGTACTTCAACGCGGCATACCGCTTCCATTGGAAGGCACGGCAACCCCCGGAAGCACCGTCGAGGTATCATTTGCCGGACATACCGTCACGACGGAAGCCGATACACAGGGAGTATGGCAGGTCACGATTCCGGCTCTGGAGGCCAGCAGCCGGAACCGCACGATGGAGATCCGGTCCGGCGGCGAGGCCGTGACGATCCGCGACATTCTGGTGGGCGAGGTCTGGCTGGCCGGGGGACAGTCGAACATGGCCTTCAAAGTCCGCGGCATGGAGTTCGACGACCGCCTCGCCCTGATCCGCGATGCCGACTACTCCGACATCCGCTGCTACTACCGGGCCAACGTCGTCAGCGGCGGCAAACTGCTCGACACCTCCGACCGTCCCTGGTCGGGAGCCTACGGACGGAACATTTACGACTGGAGCGCCGTGGCCTACCTTTTCGCCCGGGAGCTGCACCGTGAACTGGGCGTTCCGGTAGGCATCGTCAACTGTTCGCACGGCGGCTCGACGGCCGAAGCATGGATCAGTCCCGAAGCGTTCGCATCCGATCCGGCGCTGAAAGCCGCCGTCGGCAAGGTCTACGACGGCATCGGAAGCCATTACAAAAATCCTTCGGTGCTCTACGAAAAGATGCTCGCCCGTTTTCGCGGCCTGACCGTTCGCGGCGTCATCTGGTATCAGGGCGAGAGCAACGGCTATTTTCCGGAACAGTACGCCACCCTGTTTCCGGGACTGATCGCCGACTGGCGCCGCTTTTTCGGCAACGACAACCTGCCCTTCATCTTCGCCCAGCTCCCTTCCTACCGGGTTCCGGGCGACAAGAGCGGCGAACGCTGGGCCCGCCTCCGCCAGTCGCAGCTCAACACGGCCCGCACGGTCCCCCATACGGCCATGGTCGTAACGGCCGACTGCGGCGATGCGGAGAATATCCATCCCAAAAACAAATACCCCGTGGGCATACGGTTCGCCGCAGCAGCCAAAGAACTCGTCTACGGCGGCAAAGACCCCGGAACGCTGACATTACCCGGCCCCGCCTCGGTCGAGGGCCGCAGGGTCGAAATTTCCGTCGGCGGCATCCGCAACGGTCTTACCCTGCGCGGCGGGGAGTCCGGATTCGAGCTGCGCGATACGGAAGGAAACTGGCATAAAGCCGACCTGCACATCCGGGGCAACCTGCTGGAACTGTCCTCCGCGGAAGTACCGGTCCCGACCGGAGCGCGTTATGCCTGGGGCAACGTCAACACCCTCACGATCTACCACAAGAGCGGCCTTCCGCTGCCGCCCTTCACCTTCGATACGGAACTTAAAACCAAGAAACGATGAAAACCTTCACGATCACGGCTTTGCTGGCGCTGTTCTGCTCGTTCCCGCCGGTCCAGGCCCAGCAAACCGGGGAGATAGGCGGCGAAGCGCTGCAACTGCTCTCCCGGACCGACAACGGAAAATACGACCGTTATGTCACCGAATACAAACGCATGTATGCGATGTACGCCGGCGACAACTCGTTCGCCGATTACCTGACCGACGGCAAAAAGTACACGGTGATCGTCCCCGACAACACCGGTATCGAGGTCTACTACCGGACCGAAGGCTATGCCAACGGCAATCCCCCACGCCTGCGCAATACCCTAAAATACAACATCATAAAAGGAAAATTCGCACCCGAATCCTTCCAGGACGGGCAGACGCTCTACACCCTTTTCCCGAGCCATCCGCTGACCGTAACAGTCAAAAAAGGCAAGGTATACCTTACCGACAAGCAGGGAAACCGGGTTCGTCTGGACAAATCCTTCGAATCGGGCGACATCATCTTCTATCCCGTAAAAACACTGCTCAGATACTAAACGGCCATGAAACGACTGCTCACACTGCTTGCGCTCTGCTGCTGTTCCGCGGCTGCGGCTGCGGAAACGCCGCTCGGCGGAAAATGGAGTTTTTGCACCGACCCGCTGAACGCAGGTCTCCGGGAGGCATGGTACGCACCCGGGCACGACCGCAGCGGATGGGATGAAACGGAGGTTCCGGGATGCTGGAACACCCGCCTCGAATACGCCGACTATACGGGTGCGGCGTGGTATGCCACCACGTTCGTCCTGCCCCAGAAACCCGCGGAATACGATATTCTGCTCGACTTCGAGGCGGTTTACGCCGACGCCGACGTCTGGCTGAACGGCAAACACCTGGGCAGTCACGACTTCGGGTTCACCTCCTTCGGATTCGACATCACCGGCCGTATCGCGCCGGGCGCTGTGAACCGCCTCGTCGTCCGTGCGGAAAACAGTTTCAAACTGGGCGCTACATGGAACTGGGGCGGCATCCGCCGTCCGGTCACCTTGCGCACAGTGCCTCGTGAACGTATTGAAAGCGTGTTCGTCAGTGCCGAACCCGACCTCCAAAAAGGCAGCGCCGAAATCGGCGTAAAGGTCCTTCTCAACGGTACGAAACAAGGTACCGTCCGGGTTTCGATCTCGGATCCCGAGGGCCGCATCGTGGCCCGGGGCGAAGCCCGTGCCGCCGGACGCAGTGAGGCGCTCATTCCGCTCCGCATCCGCAAGGCCCGGCTTTGGGACTTCCACCACCCGCATCTCTACACCGTCACAGCTACCTACGGCGATGGAGAGCCCGTCACCGAGCGTTTCGGCATCCGCAAAATCGAGATCGACGGCTACCGCCTGCTGCTCAACGGCGAGAGCGTGCGGCTGAACGGCGCGAACTGGGTTCCCTACGATCCGTTCCACGGCAACACGCTGCCTCCCGAAATCTACCGCCGCGACATCGACCGGATGAAGAGCTGCGGCGTCAACATGGCGCGCCTGAGCCACCTGGCCCTGCCCAAAGAGGTGCTGAACTACCTCGACGAAAAGGGGATGCTCATCTTCGAGGAAATCCCGCTCTGGAACAAGAACCACTATGTCGAAGCCGACCATCCCGTGCCGATGCGCTGGCTCACGGAACTTATCACCCAGCGCTACAACCATCCCTGCATCATCGGCTGGAGCGCAGGCAACGAGATCGGCCGCCTGAGCGACAACCCCGACATCGAAGGCTATCTCGCCTCGGCCTTCCGCCGCATCCGCGAGCTCGATTCCACGCGCCTGGCGGTTTATGTCACACACACCGCCGCCAAGCAATACGACGAACCGGTGCTGTTGTCGGACATGATCCTTTTCAACCAATACGGCGCGCACGGCGAACGGGCCGACGAGGTGCACCGCCGCTACCCGGGCAAACCGATCTTTTACAGCGAGTACGGCACCAAAGCCAACAGCGAGGACCCCAACAACACGCTCTCGGACTATGCCGCCATGCTCTCCTCGATGCGGGGGCGCGAGCACCTGATCGGCGCTTCGGTCTGGACCTTCAACGACTACCGCACCAACTACCGTGACAGCGGCACGGCGGCTACAGGCAACCGTCCCTGGGGTATCGTGGACGTCTACGGCACGCCGAAACGGGGTTTCCGCGAACTTCAATGCCAAAACTCCCCGCTCGCCGAATTCGGCCTGACGCTCACCGAAAACGGCGCCGGAATCGCCCTGACTCCGCGCGGACGGCTCGATTTGCCGGCTTTCCGGATGGAGGGGTATACCGTACGGCTCAGCGCACTCGGTGCAGACGGCGACACCCTGCAACGCGCCGTGCGGACGCTGCCCGTCATCCAACCCGGCGACAAAGCGTTCAGCCTGCAACTTCCACTCCCGACCGCCGGAGCCGCAAGGATCAGCGCCGAACTCGTCACCCCGACGGGCTATGCCGTACACGACGCCGTGCAGAGCCTCGCCACGCCCGCCTCCCCAGTCGTCACACGGACCGAAAGCGGACAGGAGATCATCCGCATCTGGTTCGACCGCGGATTCACGGCCGACGAATGGTATGTCCGTTACGGCACCGACCGGCTCGAAAACCGAAGCGCCCCGACCATCGACGGATTCATCGAACTGCCGAAACTGGAATACGGCAACGAGTATCAGATCCAGCTGGTCGCCGTGAACGACGCCGGGGAGACTCCTGCCGCCGAGATCGTCCGGGTCCGGACCCGCGCCGCCGAACTGCCTCCCGTCATCCGTCACCTGGCTCAGGAGGGCGGGAACATTCAGGTCGGCTATGCCTGCGATTTCGGAGATTTCTGCTATGAATTCGAATACGGGACGGTCCCCGAAAAACTCGACCGACATATCCTGACGACCGTGACGGGTGCCTGCAACCTGCCCGTCGTCGAACCGGACGCACAGCACTATCTGCGCATCCGCAAACGGCTTCGTTACGGCTACGCCAGCGATTGGAGCCCCGTATATCCTGTTAACACCGTACAACGATGAAACGAATCATCCTCTTAACCGGCCTGATCGCCGGAGCGATGACCCTGCAAGCCGCACCCCGCGAGCCGCAGCAGATGACAGCCACCTTGCAGAAAGACACTGTCGTAGTCACGAACGGCAAAGCCCGGTTCACATTCCGCGCCGACTTCCGCCTGTTCCGGACCGACAAAGACCCGAAAATGGAGCTTCGCACCCTGCCCGACTGCCGCTTTTTCGCCCCTTCGTGGATAGCCGACAACCTCGCACCGGAGAAAGCTATCGCACAGATCAAACAGAGCAAAAGCATGGGCGGCGACGGCATCGACGATTCGGTGAGCGGATCGGTCAAAGGCCGCACGTTCGATCTTTTCGCTGCGGCCCCGTATACCGACCTCACCCCCTCGAAAGCAGAAATGGCGGGCGACACCATCCGTTTCAGCTACCCCGCCACGGTGTGGGGAACGCTCGAATGCCGCGTCTGGGCCGTCGACGGCTCGGCGCCGGGCATGGAGTTCCGATTCACCCCGACGCGCGAAGGCTACTATTCGGTAGGATATCTCGGCGCCCCGTCCTTCGACCTGGGCCGGGTAGAAGCGCTGTGGCAGCCGATGGTCTGGCAGCGGCGGATCTTCCCCTCGCAGCCCTACATGTCGCTGGCCTTCACCTGCCCGATTCCCGCCACGCTCGTCCATGTCGGCGGCGCGACGGCGGGCGTTGCGGCCGACAGCCGGGAAATGCCCTTCCAACCCCTGCCCACACGCGACAACAACCGCTTCGGCGTGGCCCTGCACAACCCCGAAGGAAAGGTCCAGCCGATGCTCTTCGCCCCGGTGCTGGGACACGCCGGTTCGAAGATGGAGCCCGGCAAACCCTTCGCTTTCCGGATGCGGCTGTGGGTCGAGGAAAAACCGCTGAACATCGCCTTTCAGACCATGGCCCGCAACCTCTACGATTTCCACGACTACCGCAGCAACGCCATTTCGACGCTCAACAACACCATCGACAACATCATCGACTACACACTGAGCCCTTACAGCAACTTCATCGACAGTCTGAAAGGCTGCTCCTACTCGACCGACGTGCCGGGTTCGACGAAAAACGTCAGCTCGCTCAACCCGCTTTCGGTGGCTCTGGTCGCCGACGACGGGGAACTCTACCGCCGCCGGGCCTACCCGATCGTCGAATATATGCTCTCGCGCAAGAACACGCTCTTCTGCCTCGACACGACGCAGAAGGTGCAGTCGCCCTCGCGCGAACTGGCGGGTCCCTGCGCGCCCGTCAGCGAACTGGCCGGGCTCTACCGCCTCTCGGGCGGCAAAAGCCCCGTGCTGCGCTATTTCGCCGAGGAGAAATACTACAAGCACAAACCCGCCGAAAAACGCATCCCGGGAGCCGGCGGCAACTGGTACGACGCGCTGGAAATGTACCGTGCAACGGGAGAGACGGCCTACCTCGACCATGCGAAGAGACAGGCCGACATCTATATCGAAAAATTCATCCGCACGCAGCCCGAGAAATTCCAGAACGCCTTTTTCTGGAACCGTTACGCCCCGTTCTACATCAACCTGCTGGAGCTCTACGAAGAGACCGGCGAACGGCGCTATCTCGAAGCCGCCCACGAAGGGGCCCGCGAATATGCCATGTTCGTCTGGATGGTTCCCTCCATCCCGCAGGAGAACGTCACGGTCAACAAGGGAGGTCTGGCCCCGTGGTATTGGTACCTCAAAAGCCGCGGCATTCCCCGGCAGCACTGCCCCGAGGAGAGCGTTCCCGCATGGCGGTTCTCGGAGATCGGCCTCGTACCGGAGAGCTCCACCACCTGCATCGGCCACCGCGCGGTATTCATGGCACACCATGCCCCCTATATGCTGCGCATCGCCGACCTCACGGGCGACGGATTCCTCCGTGACATCGCCCGCAGCGCCATCGTGGGACGCTACGCCAATTTCCCGGGTTATCACATCAACACCGAACGCACGACGGCTTACGAGAAACCCGACTTTCCGCTGCGTCCGCACGACAGCATCAGCGTCAACTCGTTCCACTACAACCACCAGTTCCCGCTGCTGTCGGTCCTGTACGACTATCTGGTGACCGACGCGACGAACAAGTCCCGAGGCGCCATCGCTTTCCGCGGCGACTACATCGAAGGCTACGGCTACCTGCAGGCCAAGTTCTACGGCAGTCGTCCGGGACGCTTCTACGGCCGGGAGAATGTCTGGCTCTGGATGCCCCGCCGCCTGCTCGCCACCTCCGACGTGGAATTGAACTACCTCGCGGCCCGGGGCGACGGGGAACTGCTGGTGGCTTTCACGAACCAGAGCGCCCGCGCAGTATCCGCTGAAATCACATTCAATCCCGAACTGCTGCCGATGCTTGTCGGAAAAAGTTTTACTGCCGAAGTATGGCGTGACAACCGCCGGACGGGCGAGCAGACCGTCACCGACGGCAAAACCCGCATCGAGGTATCGCCCGAAGGTATCACGGCCCTTATCGTCCGCGGAGTCGATATTCGCCCCCGCTTCCAGCAACAACTGACCGACCGTGATACCGAAGGATGGCGCCACGACTACGGCGAACTGGAATTCGGACGCGCCCGGGCCATGCTCCTCAACCTGGGCCGGGAACTGAAGACCTGCTACATCTACCTGCAGGACGACGACAGCCGCTTCCGCAACGTATCGATGACCTACAGCATCGACGGCGGGCGGCCTCTGGCGCTGAACGACACTTCCTACCCCTTCGAATTCACCGCTCCCGTTCCGGCCGAAGCCCGACAGATCGTCATTGAGCTTTCAGGCGTCACCACCGACGGACGGCTCGTGCGCAGCGGAACGTTCAAACTATCGAAAGACTAAAACAACCGCCTTATGAAACTGAGAGCATTTCTGCTGATCGCGACACTGCATTTCGCGGTGCTGGCCTCCTGCGCCAAAGAGACTCCGGAAACACCCGCCCGCCCGGGAGAGGAGGGCTACAAGACCATCGACCTGAGCGGCTACCGCCTGATCTTTTCGGACGAGTTCGACGGCAAAAAGATGAACTGGAATATCTGGGCCGCCGAGAATCCCGACAACATCAAGCACGAAACCAGCCGCGGCCCCGAAGCCGTGGAGGTGCGCGACGGAGAGCTGCGCCTCAATGTCCGCAAGGTCAACCGCAGTGAGAAGGTCAAATGGATCGCGGGCTATGTCTATCTCAAAGAGCCGCTGGAGAACAACGTCTACATCGAATGCCGGTTCCGTTCGGGGGCCTCGTCGGGCGTAAACAACGCCTTCTGGCTCGCCTGCAAGACTCCGCCCAACAATACCTGGTGCAACAAATACGAGGTCGATATCGTGGAGGCCCGCAAGGATGTCCGCACCGGAAAGGGCAACGGCCATCTGGCCTATCACGACTGGAAAACCTATCCCTACGCCCTCGACAAGAACGGCAACAAGTGCGATATCGCCGCCGGAATCGCCGTCGAACACGATTTCGACAAATACCACGTCTGGGGACTGTGGTACGGCGAAAACGAAATGATCTACTATCTCGACGGCGAAGAGCTCTGGCGCGGCAGGACCAGCAAGACCTATCCCGACCAGTACTACACGGGCGTCGGCAAAGCCCCCGTATGGAATCCGCTCGAAGAACAGCGCGCCTACGGCAAATACGGGCAGGAGGATTGGAACTACCTCGGCGGCTACAACGGCGACAAGATGCACATCATCCTGGCCAATATTCCGTGGGGGTCGGCCTGGTCGCCGCTCGTGGACGAGGAAGCCGACGGAACGTGGATGGCCGTGGATTACGTGCGCATCTACAAACCCGAGGCGCTGCTCGACCCGACACCCGACACCGACCTCCGAGAACCGCGCGCCGAAATCGCCCTCGACAAGACTTACAGCCTCGCCGAAGACGGATGCATCTATTTCAGCGCGGAAATTACCAAGAAACCGGGCGAAGAGCTGACACTGACTTTCACCGACACGGACAATGCCCCCGTGGGCAAGGTGATCGTCGATGCCGAAGGATCGCTGCTGACCGGTATCACGCGCCTCACGTCGAGCAAGGCGGCCGCCTCGGTCGTGCAGGGGAAACAGTTGGTCAAAGACAACGAAAAGACGCTGCTCGTCTGCCGCATCACGGCCAAAGCCGCCCGCGGCAAATACGACAAGGACGCCATCAGCGTATGGTGCGCCCCGGCAGCCGATGCCGCCAAAGCGCCGGAGCCCTATTTTTACCCCAATCTGGACGAGAACGGCAACACCTCCGCCACGCAGGGCTGGTATATCAACCAGAAGGGCTATTCGGACGAAGTCATCCGCCGTGTCGCCTTCATCTCGACGACCGGAGAACTCTCCTCCTTCGGACGTTTCCGCGCCGGACGCAACTTCCTTTGTGTAACCCGATAAACACGACCGAAAAATGAAACACTGGATACCGGGCTGCCTGCTGTTGCTGGCAGGATGCTCCCCGGGAGCGATGACCGCCCCGGCGGGAAAACTCTCCGCCGAAGTCTTTACCACACCGAACGGCTCCCTGGCCTACACCGTGTCGTACGACGGCAGGATGGTCTGCGACACCTCCTCCATGGGCGTCACGATCGACGGAATCGATACCTTCAGAGAAGCATCGCTCCGGCTTGCCGCAAGCCGTGAACGCAACGAAAGCTACCCCGTGCGGGGCGTACACGACCTCGCCCGCGACCATGCCCGCGAATATATCTGGGAGGTGACGCACCGCCCCACGGGATACGTCTACACCCTCGAAACCCGGCTCTACGACGACGGATTCGCCTATCGCTTCATCCTCCCGGGACAGGGTGTCCGCCACATCGGCGGCGAAGCGGCCGAGTGGCGGCTGCCTGCCGACAGCCGGGTCTGGTTCGCCGAGCGGAACTCGGCGTGGAAACTGCTGACCTATGCCGGCGAATGGACTTCTGCCCCGGCTCCGGAACTGGCCACGGTATCCTCTCAGGGACCCGTACAGACCATGCCGCTGCTCTACGAAACTGCGGACGGACTCCGTCTGATGGTCACCGAGGCCGCACTCTACGAATACAGCGGCATGCGGCTGCGCGCCGGCAAGGACGGCAGTCTGCACGCCGATTTTACCGAAAAGGAGGGATTCGACCTCCGCGACACCGTCACTACGCCGTGGCGCGTGCTGATCGTCGCCGAGAACCTCGACCGATTGGTCACAACGGACATCGTCACCAACCTCAGTCCGGCGCCCGACCCCGAACTTTTCGGCGACATGTCGTGGATACGCCCCGGGCGGTCGCTTTGGAGTTGGTGGAGCGGCCTCGACGGCCGTTACATGACCGTCGAGGGAGAACAGGCCGTCATTGACCTCGCCGCCGAAATGGGATATGAATATTCGACGCTCGACGAAGGATGGGAGAACCTTGCGGACAAATGGACGACGCTTCGGGAAATAGCGGATTACGCGGCCGGAAAGGGTGTCGGGCTCTTCGTATGGCGGCATTGGGAGAAGCTGAACGATCCGGCGGAAGATTACTTCCAGATGCGTTCGTTCATGGACAGCGTCGCCGGCTGCGGCGTAAAGGGTTTGAAGATCGACTTCATGAACGGCGAAGGGCTCCGTCAGATCCGCTTTACGACGGCCGTGCTCGAAAACGCCGCCCGCCGCCGTCTGCTGGTCAATTTCCACGGATGTCAGAAGCCCTCGGGAGAGATCCGCACCTATCCCAACGAACTCACCCGCGAAGGAGTCCGGGGCATGGAACTCAACCGAATCACGGCTAATTACCTCGCACGCATGCACGCCGCGGGAACATCCGTCGCCGACCGTCCCTATGTCCCGGGCAACGAAAACCAGAACATCCCGGCCTCCCACAATGCCGCGCTGCCTTTCACCCGCTGCGTGGCGGGTCCCGCCGACTACACGCCCGTGGGCTTTTCGATGCCCGGCGAGGTTCTTCCGGCCCAACAACTGGCCTGCGCCTACCTGATCACCTCGCCGCTGATGACGCTGGCCGAGAATCCCTTCTACCTCTTCCGTGAGGAGCGCCTCCGTCCGGCGCTGGAATTCCTGCGCGAACTCCCCGTCTGCTGGAACGAAACCGTCGTGCTGCCGCAAAGCCGCATCGGCAGTCTCGCCGCCTTCGCCCGCCGCAGCGGAGCCACGTGGTATCTGGCCATTGCTGCCGCAGAAGCCGCCCAGGAGACGTTTAAGTTAGACTTTCTCGCCGAAGGGAATTACACGATGGTCCTGCTCGAAGAGGATGGCAAAGGGGGACTCCGTCGCACGGAACGCCCCGTCGCAGCCGGAGACTTGCTCCCGCTCGACCTGCCACGGAACGGAGGAACTGTCGCCCGCTTCATCCGCCGATAACGAAAAGCGCCTGCAATGAGCAGGCGCTTTTCGTTCAGAGAAATCCTATTCGGAATCGGCTGCCGGGCGATTCAGCGGAAATTCGTGCGTGTGGGCGACCTTGCCTTTGGGACCGACGATCTGCACCCGGATCAGGCTGTCCGAAACGTCGCAGCGGGCATAGCTCTTGTTGTCGTTGATTACGATCGGGAACCGCGCGCCCCGCTCCCCGGCAGGATGGACCGAACAGCGGTGTTCGTGGCCGCAGAGCATCAGGTCGACGCCCGCCTCGTTCAGCACCGGCATGAAAAGCTCGTTGAGATGGACGTTCCCGTGCCATGTCCCCGTCGTCGGAGGCACGTGCAGCAGGACGACCCGCGCCGAGGCCGAACGGAACTCCTCCGACTGCACGGCCTTTTTCAGCCATTCACACTCTTCGATGCGGTAGGCGTCGTAATCGGCCAGCCCGTAATACTCGACGTCGCTGTCGGGCTTGTCCTCCCCGCAGTCGAGCATCAGGATGCAGACGTCGCCATAGCGGTAAATGCCGTAAAACTCCCCGTTGCGGGTCGGGAAATAGTCTCTCAGGCGGTCGGAATAAACGCCGCGCGTCTCGTGGTTGCCGCGGTTGTAGAGAATCGGCGTCCCGGAGGCGAACAGCGCCGCCGCCGCGTCGATATAGTCTGCAAAAAGCTGCTCCCCGCTCTCGACGCTGCTCGACATGTCGCCGTTGAAGGCCACAAATCCGATCTCACTGAAATCGATCTTCTTACAGAGGTCCTTCATGTAGTCGGCCCTGCCGTGAATGTCGTTGAGCATAATGAACGAGCAGTCGGCGCCCGAGTCGGGAAAGGTCCGGAACGGATAGGGCTTGCGACGGAAAACGTCACTTGCGACAACACTCCCGTAAGTGGCTTTGCCGCGCTGCGGCCATGCCGTAACCTCCTGCGAAAAAATGCGGTAACAATAGTCGGTGCCGGGTTTCAGCCCTTTGAGCCGCACGGCATGAAGGGTTCTGTCAGCCAGTCTGCGGCCCGCGACGGTCTGGTAATGGCGTGCATGCTCCTGCGCATAGAAGCTCCGCCCGTCGTCGGGCGCGACCTCGACCCACGAGAGGGCCGGTTTGCTGGTGGTCCAGACGACCGTGACACCGTCCCGGGTCATATCGCAGAGATAAGGACCGTGCGTGATTTTGAAATCCTGCGCCACGGCGGCCAGCGAGAAAAGCAGCCCGGCCAGCGAGAAAAGGAGTTTTTTCATTGTCGGAAAGTGTTGATTGTTTCGGGATGCAAGATACGGAATATTCCGCAGAATCCCGTGCCGGAAAACGAAAAAGCGGGCGTATTCCGCGGGGGGGGGCGGGGCTGTCCGGACCGCCGGGCTCCGTCCCGTTGGCCCTGGGCGTTTTAATACATCCCGCCAGCACCACGGCGGCGGCGAAAACGAGCGACAGGGAGCTCTTCGAACGAAACATCATTCGGCGAAGGCAGTAAAAACCCCTGAAAATCACCGCTTTTTTCGCGCTGTTTTCTTTTTGCGGACCGACCATCCGAAATGTCCCAACGCCTCGCCCAGCGCAAAATACTCTCCGTGGGAATAGACGATCGGATCGGCGCGTTCGAGGCAGAAACGGCCCGTCCGGGGATCGATATAGGCCTCGTCGGCCTGCACCCCGACCACCTCGGCCAGAAACATATCGTGGGTCCCGAGCGGCAACACCTGCCGCACGCGGCACTCGATATTCACGGGAGACTCGGCGATGACCGGCGCGGCGACCCTCTCCGACGGAACGGCCGTGAGCCCCATCTCGCGGAACTTGTCGTAATCGCGGCCCGAGCGCACGCCGCACCAGTCCGCGGCTCGCGCCAGCCGGCGCGTCGTAAGGTTGATGACGAACTCGCCCGTGCGGCGGATGATTTCGTAGGAGTGGCGTTCGGGGCGCACCGAAATATAGCACATCGGCGGATCGGAACAGACCGTGCCGGTCCATGCCACGGTCAGCAGATTGTACTCGTCGGGCGTCGCGCCGCAGCTCACCAGCACCGCCGGCAGGGGATAAAGCACCGTTCCCGGTTTCCAGTTCTGTTTCATCTCGATTCGTTTTTCGGGACAAAGGTAACGGTTTTTGCGTATATTTGGCGTCATAACGGCACGAATGCGATCCGGTTTTGCAGCGTGTCCGGCTTTTATGTACCTTTGTTTCGTATGCTCGCCGATTTCACCCGATACCTCGAAGCGGAACGCCGCTACTCGCCGCTCACCGTGCGCAACTACCGCCACGACGTCGAGCAGTTCCTCGCATGGCTGGGGGTCGGCGACGCCGATTTCGACCCGTGCCGGGTGACCACGGAGGATATCCGCGAGTGGATGCTCTTCCGCACCGAGGAGGGACATCTGAGCGCCGCCTCGATGAACCGCGAGATTTCGTCGCTGCGGGCGCTGTTCCGCTGGCTGCTGCGCACGGGCGCCGTCAGCCGCGACGTGACACAGCCCGTGGCGTCGCTGCGGACCTCGCGCCGCCTGCCCGCGTTCGTTCCCGAAAGCCGCATGAGCGGGATCGTCAGCGAATGCGAACAGGACAGCGAAGATTTCATCCGCGAACGCAATTCGCTCATCGTGCTGCTCTTCTACGCCTGCGGCCTGCGGCTGGCCGAACTGGTCGGCATCGACCGCGGGGACTTCTCGGCGGACTACACCTCGCTGCGCGTCCGGGGCAAAGGCGACAAGGAGCGCATCGTACCGATTCTGGAATTCGTCCGCGAAAAGATTTTGCACTACATCGGGTTAATTGAGCGGCAAAATATTTGCATTTCACCGGAAAAAGCGCTATTTTTAACACACAAAGGAAAACGCATATCCCGGACGGCGGTTTACCGGACGGTGCAGGAAGAGCTGGACAAGGCGGGTGTACAAGGAAAGAAAAGCCCCCACGTGCTGCGCCACACTTTCGCAACGCACCTGCTGAACGGCGGAGCCGATATGCGCGAGATACAGGAACTCCTGGGACACGCTTCGCTGCAGGCCACGCAGGTCTATACGCACAACAGCATTGCCAAGCTCCGGGAGATTTATGCAAAAGCCCATCCCCGTGAAAAGGGTGGCGAGTGATTAACTTTTATAATATAAGGCTATGAACGTACAGATTCAATCCGTGAAATTCGACGCCGACAAGCGGCTGATCGAATTCGTGAATGCCAAGATGGCGAAGTTGGACCGCTTTGCGGAGCGCTCGACAGGAGCCGAGGTCATTCTCAAACTCGATAAGGACCACGAAAAAGGAAACAAATTCGCAACCATCACGCTGCACATGCCGGGCGAGGACCTGGTGGCCTGCCACCAGTCGAAAGCCTTCGAAGAGTCGGTCGACGAAGCCATCGACGCCCTGAAACGCCAGTTGGAGAAATTCAAAGCGAAAACTGAGAAATAAACCCCACCAACCTTAACCTTAACTAACTGAACGCCGCGACGGCCGCCTTTTGAAAAGGCGGCCGTCGCATTCTTCAGGAACCGGGCGAAAAAATCCCGGGACGAAATTACCTAACCTACTCACCACCCCGCTCCCTGCGGGTCTCGTCCCGGGAATACTCATGCCGGCCGGATCACCGGCAATACGGAGAAGGGCTACTGCGCCGGCGTCAGGTGGAATTTCAGCGTTTCGACGCTCTTCTGTTTATCGGCGTCAATGACCGTCAGCACAAAATTGTGGTTCGAATCCTGATTGTAGATCATCGCGATCATCGGCACCAGCTGCGAGATATTGATCGACAGCGAAGTCTTGTTCTTCACCTCGTCTCCCACGGGAAACCCGAGTTCTTTGAGTCCCGCAGCCATCTCCGCCGTGGCCGGGTTCACCAGATTCATCGTCTGCGCAAGCCCCAGTTCACCGAGCACCTCGGCCGTCAGGCAGGGCGATTCGATCTTCACCGTAAGGTCGGAAATGCCGGCGGGCGCCGTCACGTCCACCACAACCGACATGGTCGATTGAATCTCGTGGACCGCTTTGATGTCGCCGCCTTTGAGCGTAAGCGTCGGCGCGGCATGCTTATCCCCGTTGTCATCGTCATCGTTGCAGCCCGTGAGGAATGCAGCACTCATAGTCATGGCCGCAGCCATGAACAGGCATAATACTCTCTTCATAATCACTTAATTAAAAAATCCCAAAAATTATAGTCGCCATAAAATTAGGCTCCGGGGACGACGACGGCAAATAAATTCAACGAAACGGCATATTCTGCCAACCAAACAGCGTATTTTATCAACGCAGGAAATCCGGAACAGAAAAACGGCCGCACATGCGTGCGGCCGCCCGACCTGGTCGTGGACAGGAGGTCTCATCCCCGCCACCGGATTAAACGAAAAACGGCCGCACTTGCGTGCAGCCGTCCGACTTGGTAGTGGATAGGGGATTCGAACCCCTATGTCATGCGTGAGAGGCATGTATCCTAACCCTTAGATGAATCCACCGGTTTTGTGGTGCAAAGATAAAGCCTTCTTTTAAATCTGCAAAATTTTCCGCCGAAAACTGCGTTTTTTTTCGCAAAAAGCCCTCCAAACCCACTTTTTGACTATCTTTACCTGAGATAAAATCCTTTCCGCCATGAAAATCCGCATTTCCCTGTTTCTCGCCGCCGCGCTCCTTGCCGTCGGCTCCTGCACGAAACGCCCCGTACGCCCCGACCTCGGAACCACCGCCATCGACACGCTCATCAGCAACAACGGCCTTGCCTGCAAAGTCGAATACCGCTTTGCTACAATCCGCAACGCCGCAGCCTCCCCCGCCCTCGAAGCGATCGAACAGACGAACATCGGCTATTTTTTCCTGTTGGAGGGATTCTCGGGAACACCCGAAGAGGCCGCTCAGGCATCCCTGCGCGAAATCGCAGCCGAATACCTTCAGGATATTCCCGAACAGAGCCACACCTATGAATACTCGATCGACAGCGAAATTTCCGTCACCGACACCCTTCTGACGTGCGTCATCAACCGCTGGAGTTACTTGGGCGGCGCCCACGGAATGTACGGCACCGAATGCCACACCTATTCGCTTGCGGACGGCTACGAATACGAGCTCGCGGACCTTTTCAGCGAAGAAGAACAGCAAAATCTCGCGGCAGCGATCCACGCCAAACTCTGCGAGGAGTACGAAGCCGCGGACGACGAAGCGCTGAGCGAAGCGGGGTTCTTCCCCGAATACATCGCCGCGACCGAGAACTTCATCCTCACGCCGGAGGGCATGACCTTCCATTTCAATCCCTATGAGATCGGATGCTACGCCCTGGGAAGCATCGAAGTCAGCCTTACGAACGAAGAGATCGGACAACTCCGAAAATAGCTCCCGCCGGCCTGAGCGGCAAAAATGAAAAAAGGTCCGAGTCTCACGACTAGGACCTTCTTTTTCGGCGGGGAACCACCCCCTCCGAAAATGAGGTTCAATCGGAGGTATTCGACTCATCAAACGAGTACCGTTCTTAAGTCTTAGCAACGAATCATTCCGCTGCAACCTGCCGATTTCCTCAACCAACCTAAAACTACTAACCTAAATGAACCTTAAAACTTCTCTGCAAAGATAAGGGGCATTTTCCATTTTTGCAAATATTTTACGAATATCTTAAATATATTTAACAATTTGGTAACATTGGATGCCCAACAAAGATATTTACCCGATTAAGCAACCACTCTCGCAAGCAATTATGGATAAGCCACTTCCGGTTGGAAAACCAGCCGGAAAGCCTGTCCGCGGGGAAAATGCAAAACGATTAGAAAATAAACTCCCGCCCGGGTGAAATCCGGAAAAACAATGCCGAAAAAGGGCAAAAACAAAAGAAGGAAAACCACACCGGACGAAATAGCCGGACACCTGAGAACAGAGATAAAAAAAGGAAACCCGGAATCAGAACCGGAGTTCCTCTTCCACAGTTTCCTCACCAACCTAAAACTACTAACCTAAATGAACCTTAAAACTTCACTGCAAAGATAAGACGAAAAAACAGACCTTGCAAGTTTTTATTAAAATAATTTTCAAATTTATTGATATTTTTTAATAACGCCCTGCATCAGCGAAATACAAGTGTTTGATAATCAACGCCGACAACCGTTCCGGCGATAATCCGAAAGATTTTTCGCCGGAAAGCGTGCAGTATTTCGGAAATACGGCATTTAAAGAATAAAATTGTTATATGCTGCTCGTAACAGATAAAATTGCTACTTTTGCCAAATGATTTCGACAGCCTCTATTGCAACCGCGCTTTCCGGCAAAATCCCGGCTGAGATTTTGCGGAATCGACAGTGCCTTACCCTACAACCTAACCAATTTATACCAGTACGATGACTGTATCGTTGATCATTACTACTTACAATTGGCCGCGGGCGCTTTACCTGTGTCTCGACAGCGTGATGCAGCAGACCGTCATGCCTTCCGAAATCCTGGTTGCGGACGACGGATCGGGCATCAGCACCCGCGATGTCGTGAGGCACTTCCAGAACATCTCTCCTGTTCCCGTGCACCACATCTGGCATGAAGACCGGGGATTCCGGGTCGCAGCCATCCGCAACAAGGCCATCGCCGCCAGCTCCGGCGACTATGTCATCCATGTCGACGGCGACCTGATCCTGCAGCGCAATTTCATTCAGGACCACATACTCTTCGCCCGGGAAGGCTGCTACGTTTCGGGCTCCCGCGGCATCATCACCGAAATGCTGACCCAGAAGGTCCTCAGCGGCGAGATCACCTCGCTGACGGCGCTGACCAAGGGCGTGCGCAACAGCAACAACGTCATGCGCGTACCCATCATGGCCATCGTCTACCGCATGATCGCGCCTTCGCAGGCGCCCAGAAGTTGCAACCTGGGGTTGTGGCGCCGGGACCTCATCCGCGTCAACGGATTCGACGAGGCATTCGAAGGATGGGGATACGAAGATACGGAACTGGGACTGCGCCTGAACAACAGCGGCGTACAGCAGCGGCGCATGAAATTCCAGGGCGTCGCGTTCCACCTCCATCACGACAAAGCCTCCCGTGATAACTGCGCCATCAACGAACTGCGCTACCTGGAGAGCATCCGCGAACACCGCATGCGCTGCGAAAAGGGCCTCGACCGGCACCTTACCCCGAAAATATCCTACCTCGGGGGGGGGTCTGCCGCCGTCGTCGGAGGCTGATTGGCCGGCACTTCCTCTGCAAATTACTTTTCAAACGATGATTTTTCGGGAAACAGCTTCCCGAGAAATTGTCGTACCCGGAGGCGGTCCTCGCCGGTCATCCGGGCGTCGTCGTTCAGGCAGAACAGCGACGGATCGTACTTCTCCATCACCGAATCCAAATCCGGCGTATAGGCGGGAATGCAGCGCGAGTCGCTCCCGCAGCCGACGCCGAAGAGGGCGCGAAGCCGCTGCACGGGAGTTTCGAGTTTGTTATACCGTGTGACCTCGCGCAGCGAAGCCTCCCCGCGGGCAAGGGCGTAATAAAGCACCAGCGAGCGCTGCCAGTCGTCGCGCGAGCGGAAGCGGTGGGACTCCGTGGGCGCCAGCTCGTCGCGGAACGCTTCGAGGGCGGTCAGGAAATCGCTGCGGCGGTAGGCATCGACGTTATGATGGGGCGCCAGTTCGGAGCAACGACCGCAGCAGGCCCGCACCAACTCCTGCATACGCAGGATCGTATGGCAGTAAATGTCGTCGTCGTGCCGTTTCAGCGATTGTTTTTTGAGCCGCACGACAGGGCGTCCCCCTTCGTCGAAAAAGAACCCGGGATCGACGGGACGGCTGAAAAACATATCATCGTTGGCATAGAGGAAATGCTCGGCCAAACCGGGAATCCGGGGCAGAAACAGCTCGATCGTACAGGAGTTGAAGACGGGCAGGATTTCGGCAGGCATAATCTCCCGGTGGGAAACCACCCGCACACGCGGATTCGACGTGTCGAGCCATGCGGGCGTCTGGTCGTCGGTCAGGATGTAGATGCGGCGTATCCACGGCGCATAACGCTCGGCCGAACGCAGCGAATAGCGCAGCTCGTCGTTCTCGACGAAGCGGCACTCCCCCGCCGCTTCGGGGTCCACCTGCCTGTCGGCAGGCAGGTAAGCGTTCTTTTTCGCCAGCCACACGGGATCGTTGCCGTCGACCCAGAGGTATACCAGATCAATCTCCATAGTCGTACTTATTTGTCGGCGGCGCGGCGGCGCCAGACCGGGATCAGGTCGAACAGCCGGAAAGTCTGCCGGTCGCCGCACTCTTTGAGTTTCAACCACGTGATTCCCCAACGGTCGTACGTGCGGCGGGTGATGTGCCGGAACCGCGCGTCGAGATGCAGCCCGTGCGCCGCCATATAATCGACAAACGCTTTGTGGGCCAAATATTTATCCTGCTGTTTTTTCGGCGTCTGGCGGCTCTTGGTGATCGAGGTCGCATTCACCGCATACCGGTAAACCACGCCGGGCACCGTCACCACGTCCCCGCCCTCACACAGCACGCGCATCGTGTATTCGACATCCTCGTAGCAGACCCTTTCGCGGAAACGCAGCCCCAGCCGCAGCAGCATCTCCCGGCGCAGGAGCTTGTTCATCACGTAGAAGTCGGGCGGACAGCGGCAGAGGCGGAACTTCTCCTGCGTCCCGGCGACCACCTGCCGCTCGGTGTAACGGATCGTCCATTTCGAATAGGACGGACGGATTTTCAGCATCGAAGCGCAGGCCACGTCAGCCCCCGTCTCCCGGGCCGCTTCGTAGAGCCGCTCGCAGTAGGCCACATCGATCCAGTCGTCGGAATCGACGTAGAGGACGAACTCCCCCGCCGCCGCGTCGAACCCGCGGTTGCGGGCGCCGCCCAGCCCGCGGTTCTCCTGCGAAATCACGCGGATACGCGCATCTTCGGCTGCATAGCGGTTCAGGATGTCGATCGAACGGTCGGGACTTCCGTCGTCGACGCAGATGATCTCGATGTCGCGCAGGGTTTGTCCCACCACGCTGTCCAGGCATCGGGCCAGGAACGGCTCGACGTTGTAGACCGGAATGATAACACTGATTTTCGGTTCCATCGGCTATCGGATATAATTTTTTACCGCTTCGGCGATTCGTTCGCCGTCGAGCGCCGCAGAGATGATGCCGCCGGCATAACCGGCCCCCTCACCCGCGGGGAACAATCCCTCCGTTTCAGGGTGCATCAGCGTCCCGGGATCGCGCGGCACGCGCACGGGTGTCGAAGTCCGCGACTCCACGCCCACGATGAGCGCTTCACCGGTCACATAGCCCCGCATCCGGCGGCCGAAAGTCGTGAGCCCCTGCCGCAACCCCTGCGCAATGAAACCGGGCATCCAGCGGTCGAGCCGTGAGGGCGTGACACCGGGAATATACGAGGTCGCGGGCAGCGATCCGCTCGCGCGCCCCGCCACGAAGTCGGCGACCCGCTGCGCCGGAGCGATCTGGTGCTCCCCGCCCTCCCGGCGGGCCAGCTCCTCGAACTGCTGCTGGAATTTCAGCCCCGCCAGTTCGCCCCACTCGCTCCGCAGGTGTTCAAAATCCGCCAGACGCACCTCGGTCACCAGTCCGGAATTGGCATAAGGCGACGTACGGCCGCTGGGCGACATGCCGTTGACCACCGACTGCGCAGCGTCGGTCATGGCCGGGACGATAAAGCCGCCCGGGCACATGCAGAACGAGTAAACCCCGCGGCCGTTCTCCTGGCTCACCAGCGAATAGGAGGCTGCCGGAAGGTATTCGCCGCGCGTTTCGCAATGATACTGAATCGAATCGATCAACGCCTGCGGATGCTCGATGCGCACCCCCATGGCAAACGGTTTGGCCTCGATGCGCACGCCGCGGCGGTGAAGCAGTTCATAGATATCGCGTGCCGAATGCCCCGTAGCCAACACCACGGCGGCACCTTCGATCAGGCTGTCGCCGCACCACACGCCGCCGATGCGGCCTTTTTCGATTTTCAGGTCCGTGACGCGGCTCCCGAAGCGGAACACGCCGCCCGCATCGACGATCGTCTGCCGGATACGCTGCATGATGCCCGGCAGGCGGTCGGTGCCGATATGCGGATGCGCCTCGTAGAGTATCTCGGGCGTCGCGCCGTGGAATACGAGCGTTTGCAGCGCCTTGTTGTAGTCGCCGCGCTTCTTGCTGCGCGTGAAGAGCTTGCCGTCGGAGAAAGTCCCGGCCCCGCCCTCGCCGAAGGCATAGTTCGAATCGGGATCGACGGCCCCGTTGCGGTTGATCTGCGCGATGTCGCGCTTGCGGGCCGAGACATCGCGGCCGCGTTCGAGAATCACGGGCCGCAGCCCCAGTTCGATCAGCCGCAGGGCGGCAAACAACCCCGCAGGCCCCGAGCCCACGATCACCACCTCCGTACGGCCTTCGACCGACGGATAGTCGAAATGCACCGGCCCGGGCTGCGGCTCGCGGTCAGCGTAGATATCCAGCGTGAGATTCACCTTCACCTGCCGCTGGCGGGCGTCGATCGACCGTTTCACGACCCGCGCCAGGGCGATGTCCGTCTCGCGGATACCCATGCGACGAGCCGCCTGCGCGGTGTAGAATTTCGCATCGGCAGCCTGCCGGGGAGTGAGCGTGAGGGTAATCTGCTGCGGCATGTTATAGAATTTTGTCTACAAAAATAACCAAAAAACCCGGATAATCCCCGTCACCGATTGCTATTTGTGAATTTTTGCATACCTTTGTCTTACCGATGCGGATATGGTGTAATTGGTAGCCACGTCAGACTTAGGATCTGATGCCTTACGGCGTGGGGGTTCGAGTCCCTTTATCCGCACAAAGCAACTCCCGGGGACGGATTTTCGAATCCGTCCTCTTTTTGTTCGCATATTCGGTCGAAAAACCGCCCGCATGCGACTTCGAACCTTCCGACCACACGGAATAATTTGCAACAAAAATGGAATCCGCTCCTGCCGCATATTGCAGCAGGAGCGGAATCTTTTTCCGGCGATCTATGGTTATTCGACCGTGAGCGTGATCGGATAATGATCCGAAAGATAAGCCACACCATAGTTCGGCGTGGTGACCGTCTGAAAACGGACCGGCTTAACGCCCTTGTAAAATATATGGTCGAGATTCCACCGGGCCGACGGCGTGCCGCCGCCGAAATTGTTATAACTGTAAGCGCCGTCCCGGTCGGGAGCCTTCTCCCGGCCCGACTGCATCCACGCATAGTAAGGCGCCAGCGCCGACCGGCGCGTATCGTCGGCAGCATAGGAGCAGTTCATGTCGCCCACGATAAAGACGGGCAGAGTCCCGGCGATCTCCTTCATTTTATTCACATTGAGCTGCGCACACTTCAAACGCGCCTCGTTGTCCGCAGCCGAGGTGTTCGATTCGGGAAAGTGCGTCGAAAGGAAGACGAACTCCCGCCCCGAAGCATTGTCTTTCAGATGCACCCACACGGAAGAGCGGCGCGCCGAATTGGTCGCATCCCACGGTGCGGAAGGCTTCTCGGGAGTGTCGCTCAGGTAGAAATACCCCCAATCGACACGCGTGAAGAGATCGGTACGGTAAAGCACCGTCGAATTTCCGCCGGAACCCGTTCCGGTGTTCGGCACTTCGAGCAGTTCGTATTTCGTGAGCATCGTTTTCAGGTAATTGCGCTGCTCGGTGCGCGACTCCTGCATGCCGATCACTCCGGGATTCACATCCTTGATCATATCGACACAAGGCTTCCGGCGCTGCGACCAGGATTTCTCACCCTGATCCGTCGTATTGCTGTAACGGATATTGAAAGACATCACTTTCAGGGAAAACACGCCGGAAGCGGGTCCTTCGGGACCGGGCGCCGGCTCCTCGCCCTCCGATTTGCCCGAGGAACATCCCAGGGCGAAAAATGCCGCTGCATAAAACAGGTATCGTAATTTTTTCATTTTCGTTCTTTTTTAATAATTTGCATTCGTTCGACCGTCCATTCACAACTGCCTGTAATGGAACGGTATCTCCTGCGGCGCCTTATGCTCGCGCACGGCCGTCGCAGCCACCCGTCCGGCAGACTGGCCCAGTATGACGGAATTGGAATTGACCCGGTAGCTGGAATGGGCGATGAAATCGCCGCTGATGCAACGGCCCACCATCATCAGCCCCTTGACATCCCGGGCGATCAGGGCCCGCAGCGGAATATCGTAGGGCTTCGACTTGATGCCGCGCGTATAGGAGCCACCCTTGCCTTCGCTTTCGAGGTGCACCGAATGGACATCGACTCCGTAGCGCACCTCGCAGGCGGCGTCTTCGTGACGGCGTCCTTCGACCAAGTCCTGCTCCGTAACGGTGTAAAGTCCGTGAATGCGCCGGCCTTCCCGGCATCCGATCTGCGACGCCGTGGCCACGAGTTTCAGCCCTTCCCAGCGGCCGCCCAGCGAGCGGAGCGAATCGACGATCCGGTGCACCTCGCGGCGGCCTTCGATGCTCGCCCTCGTCAGGTCATCGCGGCTGATGCCCCTGGCACCGTACTGGTGCGTCGCCATCAGCGCATAGAGATCGTCGTGGAGCAGGAACAGGCACGGCATCTTGTAGCTCGCCTCGAAACCGCTGCGACGGATTTCGGCAATCAGGTTCCGCTTGGAAGCCCTCCGGGTCTTCCGACCGTCCCACAGCACGCAGTCTTTGATCTCCTCGAACCGGGCGCCCGTCACCAGTCCCAGCATGGACATCGGCTGGGTATGCCCTTCGGCATCTCCCCAGTCGAATCCGCAGCCGCTCAGCGCAGCGACGTCGCCGTCGCCCGTCGCATCGATAAAGACCTCTCCGGCGATCGCCTCGCGCCCCGACTTGGATTCGGTGACGACATGCGTGATGCGTCCCCGGTCCACAACGGTCGCCACGACCGACGTATAAAGCAGCACTTCGATCTTATGCCCGGCACACAGTTCGTCGAGCAGCAGTTTCATCCGCTCGACATCGAACGTAAAAAGTTCGTCGGTCCAAACTTTCGTATTGCGCCACTTGCGTTCGGTGAGCGTCTGCTTCAACTCCTGCATCAGGCCCGTCTTGTTCTCGTGGTCGAGCATGACGCCCAACAGTCCGGCCGTCCAGGTGCCGCCCAGAAACCCGGCGTGCTCGATAAGCACGACCCGGGCACCCGAACGGGCCGCCTCGATAGCGGCGCCGATACCGGCAGGACCGCCGCCGCAAACCACCACGTCGGCCGTGCGGCTTACCGGCACGCGGCGTTTCTTCTCCGCAACGTTCCCGTCCGGAGTCATGGAGTCCTCTACCGTCGTTGCCGCGGCAAGCACATTTCCCGAGGAGAGCAACAACGTCGCAACCCCCGCTTTTTTCAGAAAATCCCTTCTGTCCATAGCTTCCGCCGGTTATTTGGTTACGACAACGTCATCCAGGAACCATTGCCCCGTGTTGCTGAACGCCAGTCTGGTCGAAGCCGTCGCCCCGGTCACGCGCACCGTGAAGGTACGCCACGCGAAACAGTCGTCGCGCTTCGAGAACTCTCCGGTCATATCGGGCTGCGCCTCGACCGTACCGTCGCCTTCGGCCACCTGCACCGTGATTTCCTTCTTATCGATAGCATCCGTGGAACTGCACCGGACCACGGCTTTGAACGAAACGACGATGTCGGTCGGCGTCGTGCCGAGCGATGCGAGCGCCGGCGTGGTCAGCACGCCCTTGGCCGCCAGGCGAACATATCCGATGGAGGCGGTCACGGTTCCCGAAACGCTCCAACCCTCCGGAGCGTCATAAGCCGCCCCGGTCACATAGGCCAGGTGGCCGATGTCCGACATGTAATCCAGTCCCGAAAGGCAGTCGTCGAATCCCTGAGCCAGTACGACCTGCTCGCCTACGGGCATCGTCGTCGTGTGGTAGGCCTTCTTTTCGAACTGGGAGACGCAGCAGCCGAACGTGAAACGGACGATGTGCGACGGGTCGATCGCGGTACCCTTGACAGGCGTGTCGCCGGCCTTGGCCACACGCACGTAGAGCGTGCTCCCCTTGGCGAGAGGCGCGGAAGCCGGAACGGTGAAGACCGCCTGACGGTGGTTGTAGGCATCCGCATTGATGTTGGGCAGCAGCGCGAACGACACCGACTTGTCGGCACTGACAGAACTTTCCGCCGGGCAGGCATTCTTGCCGTTCCAGGCATAGAACGCGTCGATATCGTGCCAGGTCGCATTGTCGGCGCTCCACTCCACTTTCCAATCGCGGGGAACGGCGCAAAGCGAAGAGGAGTTGGTCAGCATGCCGAAGCCGAACGAAAGCGTCCCCGACAATTCGCCGGTCACGGGAACCGCCACGGTCCACGCGGCATTTTCCGCATCCCAGCCCGAAGCCCTCAGCACGCCGATGTAATAGCGGTCCGCGGTCAGGCCGGCCACCGTCATATCGCCGGCCCCGGTCAGCGCGATGCTCGCCCCGTCATTGAACAGGAAAGCGTTCTTCGCCTCGTTGACCCTGCCGCTGACACAGTTGACGATGTCGCCCTTGGCGAATTCGATCAGGTGTACGAAAGGCTGGAATCCGGTCGGATAGGAGGCCGCTCCCTGCACGACGGGCAGCAACACATTCTTCGACTCGTCCCGCAACTGCACGCAAACCTGTCCCGACCGCGAAACATTATTGCTGGGATTCTTGGCGAACGAGAGGGCCACACTCCCGTCGCCGATACCTTGTGCGGGCTCGACCGAGATCCAGGGAGCCGCATCGCCGTCCGCCCCCGTGGCAATCACCGACCAGTAGCCGTCGCTCTCGACATCGAACGTGCGGATTTCGCCGTCCCCGGCGATGTCATCCAGCGCCACCTGCGAGGGGACCGAGATATTCGCCTTGCCTCCGGTCACATTGTTTTCATTTTCACATCCGGGCAGCAGCGTAGCGGCGGCCATCGCCGCTGCCGGGAAAATACCTATAAAATAACGTTTCATGAGAATCTGTGGTTTTAATAAGTGAGTTTGCGGAGCGCGGCCGTCCGCCGGAGCGCCGTTGCAGATCAAACCGCCGTTCCGTTTCAAACTTTCGGATCATAATATGCATCCGACACCGAAAGACAACGAAACATGGCGGTTTCGACCGCGAACACCTATCCGACAGGGAGCCGGTCCCCGTTGAGAACTGCAATGCCCGTTGCCGAAGAATCCGGCCGGAACCGGAAATCACCGGACGAGACACACTGAAATATAAAAACTGAAAACTGCAAAAAACGCGGCTGTTTCTTTGCTTTTTACAAAATATCCACGTATATTCGCATTATCTACCACACGGTTTTCAGCCTTCCAACTCTGTTCCGTGTGGGCAGGTAGGCGTCACAAATATACTACTAATTTAATTATTATGAAAAAACTTCCGACATTTTTTTCTAATGCGGGGGGGGGAGATTCAGCAATTTCATTTTAGCATCTCTTTTATTTCTCATCGAAACCCTCTTTCTCTCCACTTCCGCCTTCTCCCAGGGAAGGACAATCCAAGGGACCGTGCAAACAGAGCAAGGTAAACCCATCTACGGAGCCACCGTCATCGTTCAGAACACCACGCTCGGCACCACGACCGACGCAGACGGAAAATTCTCCATCAAACTCGACGCAGGCGTCCAGCCCGTCCTGCAAATCTCATTTATCGGTTACGAAACCCAAACCGTCCCCGCAGGCGGCAAAACGCGGGTGGAGGTAATCCTGCGCGAAGCCGTCAACGAAATGGACGACGTGGTGGTGGTCGGCTACGGCACGATGCGCAAAAAGGATCTCACGGGAGCCATCGCCAGCGTCGACGGCGCCGCCCTCACCGCCCGCAAAACCAACCAAATTTCGAACGCCCTTCAAGGGGCTTTGCCCGGAGTCACCGTGACGAGGACCAATTCGGCCCCCGGCGCCAACGCCACCATCCGCATCCGCGGCATCACCTCGATGAAGGACAGCTCGCCGCTGGTCATCATCGACGGCGCCCCCGGAACGATCGGCGATGTCAATCCGGCCGACGTGGAGAATATCTCCGTGCTGAAAGACGCCGCATCGGCGGCCATCTACGGAGCGCGTGCCGCCGCCGGCGTAATCCTCATCACCACCAAACGCGCCAAGAGCGGCGAACCGACCTCAGTGGACTACACCTATTCGGTTTCGCTCGACTATCCGACCCGCATGCCCGAATACGAAGACGCCGTAGGCTACATGAAGGCCCAGAACGAACAGATGTACAACGACACGCCGTCGGGCGGTCTGTACAGCGTCTACACGCAGGAGGAGATCGCCGACTACCGGAAATTCCATGCGCAGAATCCCGATCTCTATCCGGACACCGACTGGCTCGGCATGATCCTCAAAAAGAACGCCCTGCGCCAGTCGCACGCGCTGAGCATCACCTCCGCCGGCAAGACCACACGTACGAAAATCAGCCTGGGGTACGACGACGTGGACGGTCTTTTCCGGAAGAACCTTTCGTGGAAACGCTTCACCGTGCGGGCCAACAACGATATCCGGCTGGCCAAATGGCTCAACGTATCGCTCGACCTGAACATGCGCAAAACCAAGTCGGTGAATCCCTATTACAGCCCGTCGGGATCGATGCGCTACATGCCGCCGACGTTCGCGGCCGAGTGGAGCGACGGCCGCATCGCCTCGGGAAAAGAGGGTATCAACCCCTACGGCAAGATGATGGAAGGCGGAACCAAGCGCAACGAGACGTGGCTCGGAGGCGGCAAGTTCCAGGTCGAGATCACGCCCGTCAAAGGTCTGAAAATCACGGGTGCGTTCATTCCCAAATACGTGTTCGAAAAGGACAAGGACTTCAACATCGCCGTTCCCTACACGCCGTGGAACGATCCCACGGTCACGCCCTCGTACCTCTCCGACGCCACGACCACCGACCTCAAAGAGAGCCGTACGGACACTTATACGCACACCACCCAGCTCTTCGCCAACTACGACATCGACCTGGGACGCAACGGCGACCATCACCTGAGCGCCATGGCCGGCGTCGAAGACTATTACAAATACTACGAGGACATCTACGCCTCCCGCGACCAGTTCAAAATCAGCTACTACCCCTATCTGTCGATGGGCTCCACCGAGCTGATGGGAGCCGGCGTGAACAACTCGCCCTACGAAAACGCCTATGTCTCGGTGTTCGGCCGCGTGAACTACAACTACAAATCGAAATATTACGCCCAGGCGAACTTCCGCTACGACGGTTCGGGCCGCTTCAAGAAAGGCAACCGCTGGGGATTCTTCCCCTCGGTGTCGGCGGGCTGGGTCCTCACGCAGGAGAAATTCATGGAGGGAGCGCGCAGCGTGCTCTCGTTCCTCAAACTGCGCGCCTCTTACGGACAACTGGGCAACGACCGCATCGGCAACTATCCCTATCAATCGACCCTTTCGTCGAACGACCCGGTGGGATTCATCGGCTCCGCAGGTCTGGTGCAGGCCCTTCAAGGGTTCTCGGCCTATCAGATGGTCCTCGACGACATCACCTGGGAGACCACCGAAACCTATGACGTGGGCATCGACACCAATTTCTTCGACGACCGCCTGCGGATCACGGCCGACTACTACAAAAAGACCACGCGCGACATGCTTATCCTGGTGGACATCCCCTCCTATCTGGGCTACACGGCCCCCTATAAGAACTCGGGCGACATGAACACCAAAGGCTGGGACCTCTCCGTCGCGTGGAGCGACCGTATCGGCGAGGATTTCAGCTACTCGGTCGCCGTGAATCTCTCGGATTACAAGTCGATGATGGGCTACATCGGCAACGACTACCAGCTCAGCGGCGGCACAATCATCCAGTCGAACACGGAATATAAAGCCTGGTACGGCTACCGGAGCAACGGACTGTTCCAGACCGCCGAAGAGGTGGCCGGCAGTCCGAAGGTCTCGTCGTCGAACCAGCCCGGCGACGTGCGCTACGTCGATCTGAGCGGCAAGGACGGCACGCCCGACGGCACGATCTCGGCGACGTACGACCGCACGGTGATCGGCAGCTCGATGCCGCGCTACAACTTCGGCGGCAGCATCAACCTCGCCTACAAGGGTTTCGACCTGGGGTGCACGTTCCAGGGCGTAGCCAAACGCGACGCGCTGCTGACCGACGAAATGGTCCAGCCGTTGCGCACGGGCTGGTACAACGTGCCGAAATTCGTGGTCAACGACCATTGGAGCGTCTTCAACACCATCGAACAGAACCGCCGCGTGCGCTATCCCCGCTACTCGCAGAACAGCGGCACCACGACGGCCAACTACGCCGTGTCGGACTACTGGCTCATCGACGGCTCCTATTTCCGCATCAAGGACATCACGCTGGGCTACACCCTGCCGCAGAGATGGCTGCGGAAAATCTTCGTCAAGAACCTGCGTCTTTCGGCCACGCTGTCCGACTTCTTCACGTTCAGCCACTTTCCCAAGGGCTGGGACCCGGAGGTCAGCTCGACGGGCTACCCCATCACCAAATCCGTCATCTTCACGGCTTCCATCAAATTCTAATCTCCCGCGCTCATGAAAACATCCATACAATACATCGCGCTCTGCACGGCCGCCGCACTGCTCGGCACGGCCTGCACGAGTCTGGATCTCAATCCGCTCGACAACCCTTCGGCCGAAACGTGGTACGACGACGGTCCGAAGATCGAAATGTCGCTCAACACCCTGCTGCTCCATCAGTTCTGGCCCCAGGAACGCTACGAATTCACCGGATCGGGGGTCATGGACATGGACGAGATCACCGACGACCTGATGCGGCGCAACGCGCTGGTCGCCTTCAAGGCCGGAACCCTCACCGCCACCCATGCCGCCACGACGAACATGTGGAGCCTGACCTACAAGGGAATCACGCGCTGCAACGCCATCCTCGAAAACATGCCCAAAGCCAAAGCCGGCGTCGAACCCGAACTGTACGAACGTTACGAAGGCTGCGCACGCTTCTACCGGGCCTGCTTCTACTCGCGGATCATGATGCTCTTCGGCGATCCGGTCTATTTCACCCGCGACATTCCGCTCGAAGAGGCCTACGACATCGGCCGCACTCCCTGCGAGGAGGTTCTCGGATACGTCTACGACGATTTCGACTATGCCGCCGCCCACTGCCCGGAGACCTATCAGGGAGCCGTTGTGCGGGCGACCCGGGGCGCCGCCTACGCCATGAAGGCCCGCGTAGCGCTCTATTTCGCCTCGCTCTACACCTATGACGCCGCCATGCGCGACGCCGACAAAGCCGCCTATCATTACGGCATCGCCCGCGACGCCGCCAAGGCGTGCATGGACCTGAACGTCTACCAGCTCCATGCCGATTTCGGCGAACTGTTCCTGAACAAGACGCACAACGCCGAAGAGTCGGTCTTCTGCATCCCCCGTTCGCTGGCCTACGCCGCCGACAACAAACGGCAGTACCTCCAGGGGACGAGCATCACGGCCAACATCCCCATCGGACTGGGCGGCACCATTTCGGAATTCCCGACCTGGGACCTCTTCTGCGCGTTCCTCTGCACCGACGGCAAACCCATCGACGAATCGCCGCTCTACGATCCGGCCGATCCGTTCAAGAACCGCGACCCGCGCCTGGCGGAGAGCATCGTGGAGTTCGGCACGGACTTCTGCGGCGTGGTCTACGACCCGCGTTTCGATGTCAGCCAGGTCTGGGACTCGAACGCCGGACGCAACATCACCAACCCCGACAACATCGTGACGGCCAGCGAATCGCGTCTTCCGTCGCGCACCGGACTGGTGCAGCGCAAGGGCATCGACAAGGACTGGACGGACGACTATCAGGCCGATCCCGACAAGATCATCATGCGCTACGCCGACGTACTGCTCATGTATGCCGAATCGAAGATCGAGCTGAACGAGATCGACGATGCGACCCTCGAGGCCATGAACCGGGTACGCGCCCGCGCCTACGGGGTTCAGTACACCGAAACGGACCAGTATCCGGCGATCGTCACGCGCAGCCAAAGCGAGTTGCGCACCATTCTGCGCACCGAGCGCCGGATGGAGTTCGCGTTCGAGCGGCTGCGCATCTATGACCTCCTGCGCTGGCGGATCGCCGAGAAGGTGCTCAATTATAGCGACTGGACGATCAAGTACAACGCCGGCGCCAACGTACTGAAAAAGGTGATGACCGACGGACAGTGGTTCATTCCCACGCCCGCGATCGACGAGAGCGGATGCCCGGAGATGGACGCCACGTTCAGCCGGGAAAACCGCCCCCACATCACCGCGCTGTACAACCGGGTGTTCAATCCGGAGATACACTATCTCTGGCCGCTGCCCGCAACCGACGTGCTCGTGAACAAGAACCTCGAACAGAATTACGGCTATTAACCGGACTCATACGCCGTGGCGGGTTCGACACCCGTCACGGCGTATAAAAAAACGCATGAACAACCATCCGACATACACCTCTATCATGAAAAAAATCATCGGGCTGTTTTTGGCCCTTGCGATCTGCCTGCCCGTTTCGGCCCGGCAGAAGACCAAAACGAATCGTAAAGCGCTCGTACGGGCCGTCGCGGCCCTGACTGCAAAAATCGACAGCCTGCAAGGCGTCGTCGATGCCCTGGAACGGAAATGCGTTCCGGTTCGCAAAGAGATCGACCCCGCCTGGGAAAAATGGCAGGACGTGCGTTACAACTACGGCTTCGACCCCGAAGAGCAACCCGTATACAATACGGTGGACGGCATTCTGGAATCCACCACGATGCTCTCGGTGCGCGGCGGCCGGGGACGCTGGCACAACAAGGCGGCGAAGCCCCGCACTTCGTTCGTCGACGGAGGCCACCTCTTCGAAGGGTGGAACGGCACGGAAACCTGCCGTCTGACCATGCTGATCGGCAAACAGGCCCCCGACATCGCCTGCATCCAGGTCTACTCCCCGAAAGGGCTCTACCGTCCGGCCCGGCACTTCGGATGGGTCAAACTCGGCTCCGACGACCGGAACGAAGGCGTGGATTTCGGCCGCCGCTGGGCCGTGTCGTTCGTGCCGTTCTCCCTGGCCGCGCTGGACGACGCCCCGGCCGACACCTCGTATGAGAATGCGCAGTTAGGCGGCAAGTCGATCCCGGTCGGAACGCTCTACTACGACCGGAACGCCGACAAAGTGCGCTGCTTCACCGAAGAGGGCTGGAAATACCTCGTATTCGAATAACGTACGACCGCCACGAAAACGCCCCGCCGGAAGCTGTTTCCCGCAGGGCGCAAATCGGTTCACGTTCGTTGCAGACAGACGCTTATTGCACCGTCACATTTTCTGCCGGGGAGTACATGTCGGGCAAATCCCCGCAAAAGAACGAATTCTCCTGATTATACATCTTCACGAAATCGCGCTCCGAGGGATGCCCGGGGAATACTGAAAAATAGTGCGTCCCGCTCTCCATCGGATCGTACTTGTTACGCCACGTCACCACCATGCTCACCCGGCGGCCCGTCAGCGGAGCGTGGATGTTCGTCGTCCAATAATCCGTGGCGGAGAAACCCTCCACACCCGTTTCGGTCACGCCGCACGGCTTGCGCTTCGCCATCGAAACTTTCGAAATAGCCTTCAGGTTGGTCACGAAAACCGCATTGTTGATACCCTGGTAACAGTCCATACCCACGAAATCGACCCACTCGTCGCCCGGCCAGCGGAAATAGAAGTCGTCCACGGTCTTCGCACTGTCCATCTGCGGGGAGATGGCGTAAATGAAATTATGCACGCCCTTCGTGTCGCGCAAATACTTCACCGTAAATTTCCACAAGTTCATAAACTCTTCGGTCGTCGTGCACGACGCGCCCCACCAGGACCACGTCTGCGTATGTTCATGGAACGGGCGGAAAATCACGGGAATCAACTTACCGTCGCTCCCCCGAAGATTGAGCGCGACGTCCGCCAGCCGGTCGAGCCACTCCTTAAACGTTTTATTCGTGGCGCTACCCTCCGTCAGAATCTCTGCAACCACCCGATTGCTGGAATTGTCCCACGAATCGCCGCCGGTGAGCGGGTTGTTGATATGAATGCAGGAAATGAGCACCATCCCGCGATCATACGCCTCCTTACAGCAGCGCAGCCGCAACTCCTGAGCATCCGGGTCGGCGGCATACCGGTCGTCGATATGTTCAGCCAGATCGAAGCTGTATACGGCGGGGTAATCGCCGCAGACCGCTTTCGTATCCGAACCGCCTGGGGTGCCGTACCACGTGCGACCGTACATCAGGTCCTCGTGATGACCGAACATGAACCCCTTGCTCTGGATGGCCCAGAGATTCGAATAGAGCGCTTTTGTTTCTTCGGTGGCGTTCGGATCGGACAATGTGAGGGTCACGGGATCGCTCTCACCCTTCTTTTTCGGCCCCTCGTTGTCATCGCTGCACGCCACGACGGAAAACAGCAGCGAAACCAACAGCATAAATGGAATTCTTTTCATAGTTTCAGGTATTTGGATTATTCGATATTCGTCAGCAAGACAAAGCTCTCAGCCGGAAGGGTCGTGCGGAAACTTCGTCCCGCAATACCGCGTTCGCACGGCACGGGCAGCCCGCGTTCGTCGCACGCCCGGCCGTTCTCCGTATAACGATACAACACGCCTCCGGCGAAATCGCCCGGCAGAGCGATCTCGATGTCGCACGATTCCTGCGAGAAGTTGACCGCCGCCACGCTGTACGCCCCGTCTTTGCGGGCGGCCGCGACGCGCACCCCATCGCGCTGCGGAACCCCGCACGCGAGGATGTCGCACCCGGCGGGGAAACAGCGGCACATCAGCGACCAGGTATAGTACCAGGGACGCAGCTCCTCCTGCGAAGCGTCGCCGAAGACCTCTTCGCCGAGGATGTTCCACATGCCCCAGATCTTCACGTCCTCCGTGCGGCCCGAATCGCCGTTCGAATGCATGGCGTCGTCGAGCATCCACGCCGCCACCCCCGAAAGGCCGTTGTTCATCACCTCCATCGCCAGCAGGGGCATATCCAGCCCGTAGAAATAGTCGTAGCAGAGCATGTTGCAGTCCGAGCCTTTGGTGAAGGGATGCCCGACGACCCGACGGTCGTACTCGGCTTTCAGCAGCGAATCCTCCGGCGACGAATACTTGTATCCGGCCTCGCCGAGAATCAGTTTTTTCCCGGCCGGAACCTCGGCACGGATGCGGCGCAGTTTTTCGGCATAAGCCCCGCTGCGCACCTCGTGCTGACCGGGATAGGCATGCACGTCGTAGACGCCGATCTGCGCACCGAGGTCCTGCGCGCTCCGGGCCACCCATCCCGCCGCATCGTACTCCGACGCCGGATTCTTATAACTCATCACCACGTCGGGCGCCGCAAGCGACACTTTTCGTTTCAATTCCGGATACCGGGCCATTTCGGCATCGAAACGCCGCGCCATCGAGCGCCACAGGTCGTAATCGCCGTTGGTCGAAGCCCAGCTCCCGTCGGGCTCGTTGAAGATAATGAAATGGCGGATGCAGTCGAACCCGAGGTCACAGACCAGAAAATTCAGATAATCGACCGACATCTCCACCCACCGCTGCGAATCCTTCATCGCCCACGTCGGCGGATTATACTCCCCGTAGGCCACCGTAATGCCTTTGTCCTGACAGTATTGCAGCAAACGGCGAAGCGACGCGAGGTTGCGCATCCGGTCGTAACGGCCCGTCGCGGCGTCGTAATAGCGGTACGGACTGTTGATCATGCAGCGCACATAGCCCGGGCGCATGAAATCGAGGCGTTCGAACAGTTTGCCCCAATCGGCGTCGCTCACCTCAGCGCCCCAGGCTCCGGCCTCATCGTAAGGGTCCCACTCGACGCCGTTGCCGATGTAATCCGCACTTACGACCCGGTCCGTCACTTCGATACGAAGCGCCCGCCCGGAGTTGCAGGCGGCGAACAGAGCCGCCGCGCCGACCAGTGAAATCAGCAATCTTTTCATAATCAGTTATTTTGTTCGGTCAGTAAAATCATCGACTCTCCGGGCAGTTCATATTCGGCGCCGGTCGCCAGGTCGATCTTCAGGTCCGCGGCGTCGGGCAGCAGCACGTGGTCGCCCTCGGTACGCATCAACCCCTCGCCGTAACGGTAGCGGACCACACCCTCCAGCCGGCCCCAGCCCGAAGACTCGATCCGCACATGGCGCGGTTCACGCGACACGTTCACGACGGCGACGGTGCGCTGTCCGTCTTTCACGGCGGCGACAGCCCTGACCCCGGCGGCTCCCCGCACATCGACAGCACAGAAATCGCTTCCCGGCCGCAGCGTGCGGCACAACAGCGACCAGGCATAATACCACGGCCGCACGCACTCCTCGCCGGCTCCGAAAATCTCGTCGCCGAAGATGTTCCAGAAACCCCATATCTTGAGTTTGTCGGGCGCCTCCTTGCAATGCATCGCATCGTCGAGCATCCAGGCGATACACCCCGAATAACCCGCTTCGACAGTCTGAAACAAGGCGTCGGCCATGTCCGTGCCGTACATCCAGTCGTAGACGAACATCTGCGAATCGTCCGTCGAGGCATTCGGATGCGCCGCGGCCCGGCGCAGGTTCTCAGCCTGCAAGAGCGAATCGGCCGGCTCGACAAATTTGAAGCCGATCTCCCCCATCACGATCTTCCGACCGGCAGGCACCTCCTTCCGGTAAGCCTGCAGGATACGGGCGTACTCTCCCGAGTTGACCGTACATTTCGACGGATAGGTGTGGATGTCGTACAGCCCGATACAGCCGCCCAGCTCATCGCGGCTGCGGCTCACCCACCACGCCTCTTCGGGTCCCCAGATCGCAGCGTCGGGACCGACCAGCTCCACTTTCCCGTCCAGCCCTTCGGCGTCGAGCCGCCCGCGGAAATAGCCCACGGCCTTCGCCCACAGGTCGAAATCGCCGTCGGCCGCCGACCAGAAGCCGTTGGGTTCGTTGACGAGGTTGTAGTAACGGATGCAGTCATAGCCCTTTTCGCCGACCAGCCAGGCGACATAGGCCGCGGCGTGGTCCAGCAGCGGGTAGTTGACCGTCCCGGCCCGGGCGTCCATGAGCGATCCGCCCCAATCGCCGAACATCACCGTCACGCCGCGCGAACGACAGTAGTCGAGAATATGCGCGAGGTGTTCGAATCCGCGCCCGGGATCGAGCCGCCCGTCGCGTACGACCGAGGTCGTGTTGGTCATCACGCGGATAAAGGCCGGCCGCATGAAATCGAGGCGGTCATAGAGCTTCTCCCAGTCGGCATCGCTGATCTCGACGCGTCCCTTTCCGTAGTCGAGCGCATAAGGGTCCCACTGGACCCCGTTGCCGATGTAGCCGCGATTGACGACGCTGTCGGCATCGATACGCACCACAACGTCGCATTTCCCGGCGGATTCTCCCGCACAGGCCCCCAGCAGCGCCGCCACGCATGCGAGCAGAAGGTTTCCGAAGTTTTTCATAGGCATCGGTTATAAATCCGCATGCAGGCCGAACCTGCATGCGGACGTTATCGGATCACTCGCCGGCTTCCGCCTGCTTGTTAAAGAGCATCACATAGTTGCGCGGCCCGACGGCGAACCGGTCGTAATCGGTCCAGGGATAAGCCCCCTGCGTCGTCTGCCCGGGCAGTGCAAAGTCGAAGGCGATACCGGGAACACTGAGCGTCGAGGAGCCGTAGGTATAGTCTCCTTCCCGCAGGAGCTTCGCCGTGATGGAGACGATTCCCGAGGTGAACACCACGGTTCCGGCCTCGGCGTCATACACGTAGGCGCTTTTGCCGTGGGGCAGCAGGCCGTAATATTTGGTCAGGTCGAGAGCCCCCGTTCCCTCCTTGTTATAATCGGCTTTGAGGATGTAATTCCAGTACCCGCCGTCCTCACCGGGCAGGTATTCGCACTCTCCCGTCTCCCGGCCGGCGGCGTCGGTGCCCGTGGCGGTCATCACCAGGATGTTGTCGGACTCCTTCCCGATCGAATCGTCCCACACCCAGCTCTTGTCCACCGGGTTGACGAACGCGGGATCGGCCGAACCGCCGTACACCGTCAGGCGGCCTACGGAGTAGGTTCCGGCGAGCGAGGTCTCCTCCGGATCGGGCTCCGGTTCCGGTTCGGGATCGACCGGCTCCTCGATCGTCTTCGACGCCTCGGGAACCTCGAACCCGGCCGGCTGTTTCACGATCTCGATGTAATACGTCACCGGATTGCGGGCGAAGACCCCGTAATCGTTGTAGGTGTTGTTCCAGTCCTCCGTACCTTTCAGATTGAACTTGAAGGCCTCGGATTCGAGCGTCAGCGGAATCGGCGGCACGTTGGGCATCTGGTAGGTGCCCTTCGGCACGAGCGTGCAGGAGGTCTTGTGTCCGTCGGCATCGGTGAAGGTGATCGTCCCGTCGGAATAGTTGCGCAGCCAGGTGCTCTCGCCCTTGGGAATCTGACGGTAGAACTGCGTCAGATCGACCGGCTTCCCGGTGTCGGGGTTCGACGCCCCGGCAAAGACGCAGTCCCAGTTTTTAGCGTCCTCGCCGGCCCAGTTCATGCAGGTTCCGGTCGTATTGCCGTCGGCAAGAATCTCTCCGAGCGTGAACACCAGGTAGTTGTCCATCTCGGCGGCAGGTCCCCGGCCTTCGCCGTTCCAGCACCACGACTTGTCGGCGGGCTTATAGAGCTTCGTACAGTTGTAAGCGGCGCCCGTGCCTCCGTAGACCCAGAGGTTGCTGATCGTATACGTACCGGTCAGCGTCTCCGTGAACTCGGTCATTTCGAGCGTATAGGTGCGCGACTCGCCGTTGGGAGAGGTCACGACGATCTGCGGATCGCCCTTCGTGAAGTCGATCGTCCCGCCCGATGCGACGTTCGCCGTGGCCTTATAGGAGAGCGTCAGCGTTTCGACCCGGACCTTCGACATGTCCGCGACCATGTCCGAAGCCAGCTGCAGTTCGATGACACCCGTTTCGGAATCGGTCTCCGTGATGGTCGGCGTTCCGGCCTGACCCTCGAACTTAACGTCGATGATCGACCGCTCGTGGTTCCAGCCGCTGTCGGCGACATCTTCCCACGGATCGTCCTTGCAGGATGCGAAGCAAAGCAGGACGAAAGCGCTCAGCAAATATTTCAGCTTGTTCATAATTCTGCGTTTTCTTGAAAGGTTAAAGATTCGGGTTCAGGTCGGATTCGACGGAGGGAATGGGATAAAATACCATCTGCTCGGCTGTCAGCCCTTGCCCCTTCGCTTCTGCAATATCCGTATGCAGACGGTTCCATCGGCGCAGATCGTAGCAGCGGTTCCCCTCGAAAGCCAGTTCGAAACGGCGCTCGTCCATCACCCGCTCCCGGAACGTCTTCTTGTCCAGTCCCGGCTCCAAATCGCCCAGACCGGCGCGATTGCGGATGAAGTTCACCAGTTCATACGCCTTGGCCGTCGGTCCGGCGGCTTCGGCATAGGTCAATGCAACGTCCGAATAGCGGAGCAAATAGGGACGTGTGGAGGTCTTGTCCCCCGCGAAGTTCGGGTCGATAAACTTGCGGCAGAAAGGATAGCTCAGTTTTCCATCAGCCGTCGAAGCCACCACATTGCCCGCAGCGTCGTACACCTTGTCGACGATCAGCCAGTCGTGACGACGGTCGCCCGCGGCGAACGCGTCGTAGAACGACAGCGCGGTCCGGTACTCGCCCCAGCCGTCATGGGTCGGAACCATCTCGTCGGAATCGCCCTGCTTGAGATAGATCGTGGCCCCCGAAACATAGGGCAGGTACATCTTCGAGATCTTCGAATACTGCCCCTCCGATTCTCCCGTGCGGTCCATCGACATGATGAAGATATGCTCGGGTCCGGCCGGCCGCTCGACGTCGTAAATATCGAGCAGGTTGTCGTCGAAACGAAAAACCGTCTGCTCGGGATTGTCGACCACCAGACCGGCGTATTTCACCGCCTCGGCATAGTATTCGTCCACGTCGTGCGACATGGCGGCGTACTGGGGCACGCCGTGCTCCTTGGCCGACGCGATGTAGAGATAAGCCTTGGCCAGCATTCCGTAGGCCGCGGCGCGGTCCGCACGGCCCGTTTCGGGCGCTGCGAAGAACGGCAGCAGCGTACCGGCGGTCTTGAAGTCTTCGATGACGAGCTTCCACATGGCGTCGAGCGACTCGGCGGCGGGGACGGCCGTATCTTCGAGCGTCTCGACAGGCGTCGTGTGGACGGGCACGCAGCCGAAGTTGCGCGCGAGGTTGAAATACGAATAGGCACGCATGAAATAGGCTTCACCGAGGAAGCGGTTCCTGCGGCCCTCGTCAATGTTCATCCCCGGCACCTTCTTGATTACGGCGTTGGCCCGGTTGATCGTGATGTAGGAGTACTTGTAGAAATTGCCGAGCGTGGTGTTGGTCCTGAAATTGTTGATCTTCCATCCGTCCAGCTCCTTGTTGGCGGCCGCCGCGTCGCCTTTCGGCTCCATGTCGTCGGTGTTCATGTCGCCCAGGAAGACGATCGAAC
The DNA here is from genome assembly GCF_900107675.1 of Alistipes timonensis JC136. GTDB lineage: Bacteria > Bacteroidota > Bacteroidia > Bacteroidales > Rikenellaceae > Alistipes > Alistipes timonensis. The sequence continues at coordinate 297,857 of NZ_FNRI01000004.1, read as the reverse complement.
GCGAATACTCGATATAATTGATCGCGTCGTAGATATAGTTCACGGCCGACTCGGCGTCCGCCTCCGTCTTGTAGAAGTTGTCCTCGGAGTAGAAGCCGTAAGGATACTCGTCCAGGTTGCAGGCCGCGAGGAGAGAGATCCCCCCGAACGCAAGTATAAGGTGTTTGATTTTCATGGTTGGCAATGTTTAGAAGGTGAAATCGGCTCCGAACGTCCATTTGCGCAGGCGCGGATAGCCGCCCGAATAGATACCCGTCATCCCCACCTCGGGATCGTAGCCCTCGAAGCCGGTGAAGGTATAGAGGTTGTCGGCGCTGACGTAGAGGCGTACCTTGCGAGCCGCATCTTTCTTCGAGAAGGGGATCGAATAACCCAGCGTCATGGTCTGGATGCGCACGAACGAGCCGTCCTCGACCCACCAGTCGGAGAGCTTGGTCTGGCGGTTGGCGTTCAGCCGCGGGTAGGAATTGGTCGGGTTGTCGGCCGTCCAGCGCATCGGCATGTTGCTCGGCTGGTCGAAGCGTTTGGTGTTCAGCACGTCGTTGCCGAAGACGCCGTTGAAGAAGATGCTGAAATCGAAACGGCGCCACGAAACATCGATGCCCAGCGAAGCCATCCAGTCGGGATTCGGGTCGCCGATGATGCACATGTCGTTCTCGTCGACGGTTTCCAATCCGTCGCCATTGTAAAGATCGACGTATTTGAACTCTCCCGGCAGAGCATCATCGCCTGAAAGTCCCGCGCTCAGCCCCTCGGCCAACGACTGCACGATGCCGTCGGTCCTGTAACCGTAGAACACATACATCGGCTGCCCTACGGCGAGGATATTCGTATAGGCGCGGAACTGTTCGCTCTGGTTGCCGTAATATTCATACTGCATGCCGGTCCGGAGGTCGGTTTTCAGCCCGGTCTGCACGGCGTTTCCGAGGCTGAGCACCTTGTTGCGGTTCCGCGAGAAGACGAAGGTGCCGCCCACGCGCCAGTCGCGGTTCTGGAACGCCACGCCGTCGATCGTCAGTTCGATACCGCGGTTGCGGATCTCGCCGTCGTTGACCCACATCTTGTCGTAACCCGACGAAGGCGCGATGTTGCGCTCGCGCAGCAGGTCCGAGGTGCGCTTGTCATACCAGTCGAAAGTCACGTTCAGACGGTTGCCGAAGAACGACATGTCCAATCCGAGGTCTACCTGCGCGGTGGTCTCCCATTTCAGCCCCTTGTTCGGAATGCCGCTCCAAAGCGCATAGATGCCGTCCTGCCCCGTGGTGCCCGACTGATAGCCGGGTCCGATGGCCGTCACCCACTTGCCTCCGTTGAAATATTTGTGCTGTCCGTAACGGCTCAACGTCTGGTAGGCCGAAATGCCCTGGTTACCCGAAATACCATAGGAGGCGCGGATTTTCAGCACATCGAAAACGTTCAGGTTCCGGATGAAGCGCTCCTCGTGCATCTTCCAACTGAACGCCCCCGAGGGGAAGAAAGCCCACTTGTTGTTGGAGCCGAATTTCGAAGAACCGTCGGCGCGGGCCGTAAAGGTGAAGAGAAACCGGTTATCGAAGGTGTAGTTGATACGCGTGAGGGCCGATACCAGCTCGGTCTTGTAGAAGCTGTTGCCGATCGAATAGGTTTCCGAATCGCCCGCAGCTAAGTTCTCGTTGCCCAGCGATTCGTTGATGAAGCCCTTGGCCGCCAGCGACGAACTGCGCGACTGATAGTTCTCGTAAGAGTAACCGCCCATCACCGTCAGCCGGTGCTTTTCAGCGAAGGTCCGATCGAACGTGGCGTAAGCCTCGAAAACGATGTTGTCGTCCTTCCAGTTGTCGATCGACCCGTAACCGTCGTTGAACACGCCCCTCTCGGAATACTTCTTCGGAAAATATTTGTCGGTGATCTGTTCGCCGTGCTTGTAGTTGAACTGCGCCATGACGTTCAGGCAGGGAAGCACGTCCCAGTTCACCGAAGCGAACGAGATGATGTCGAGGCCCTTCGAATCGTTCTTCTGCAAATCGGTCAGGGCCAGCGGATGCGAATAGTCCTGGGCGCCGTAAAGCCAGTAATCGCCCTCGTCGTCGTAAACCGGGAAGATCGGGTTGCGCCAATAGGCCAGTCCGCCGTTGTTGTGACGTTTGTTGCTGGTGATATTGGCGCTGGCCTTCATGCGCAGGTTGTCCAGCAGTTTGTGCTCGACCGAGAAATTTCCCCCGTATTTGCGGTAGGTGTCCTCGATATACATACCGTTGTCGAGGTAGTAGTTGGCGCTGGCCTGAAACATCGTGCGGTCGTTGCTGCTCTGCACCTGCACGGTGGTGTTGTTCGACACGGGGGTGGAGCGGAACACCAGGTCATCCCAGCGCGTGTTGGTCGTCCAGGTCGTCTGCAACTCCGCAATCGAGGGATAATAGACGCCGTTGGCATTGGTCGCACCGATGTAGGTCGGCGTCAGTCCGGCGTTGATGCTGCTTTCGTTCGAGAGCATCGCCATCAGCACCGGATCGCGCCAGAGATTCAGTTCGGAACTGAATCCCGAAACGGTCGTCTGCTGACGCAGCGTAATGCGCGTCACGTTTTCCTGCGCCTTGCGCGTGGTGATGAGGATCACGCCGTTGGCTCCGCGCGAACCGTAGATGGCCGACGCCGAAGCATCTTTGAGCACCTCCATCGAAACGATGTCCTGCGGGTTGATCTGCTTCAAATCGCCGGCGTCGCCCCAGGGGAATCCGTCGATGACCACCAGCGGGGCATTCGAACCGTTGAGCGACGAGTTGCCGCGGATACGCACCGTCGACGAAGCTCCGGGATCCTGCGAGGAGTTGACCACCTGCACGCCGGCCACGCGGCCCTGCAACAGTCCGTCGATCGAGTTGGCGGGAATGTCGGTGAGTTTCTCGGCCTTGACCGAGGCCACGGAGCCCGTCAGGTCGCTCTTCTTGACCTGTCCGTAACCCACGACCACCACTTCGTCCACCGCCGTAGCCTCTTCCACCAACACGATATTGAACGAGGTGCGGCCGCCGATCTCCACCGTCTGCGTTTTATAACCGATGAAATTGACGGTCAGACGGGCGTCCGCCGCCACTCCGGTCAGCGAGAAAGCCCCGTCGGCACCGGTCGTGGTGCCCTTCGTCGTACCGGCTACGACGACCGACGCGCCCGTCACGGCGGCGCCGTTCTGATCCACGACCTTGCCCGTCACGGTCATACTCCGTGATGCGGACTGGGCGCGGACGTTTCCCGTCCCCCACAGGCAGACCGCCAGCAGGGAGAGAACGATCAGGTAAAATTTCATTTTCATACGTTTTAGATTAGAGTAGTTTATCGATACGGTCCGGTGCGGTTCCGGGAACTTCACCGGACACTGCAAAGTAACATTCCGCAGCGGAGGAACTGTTTTAGAAAATCGCTGATTGATTATACTTTTATGAAAACAGATTGCAAAAGAGCTATTCGCAACGGCACTTCTCCGTCAAATAATTTAATAATTCCTCCAACCGGCAGGTCGCAACGCCTACATATTTGTCCGCCCCGCCGTAATAGACGTACAGCACGCCGTCGACGACCACATTGCCGGTCGGGAAGACGCAATGGCTGTAAAAACCTTCGGTTTCATAGAAAAACTCGGGTTCGAGGATCGGTTCCGGCGTCCGGGCCAACACCCGCAGCGGATTCTCCCGGTCGAGCAGCAGCGCCCCGACGCGGTATTCGGCCGTACCGCCGTCGGCGACCCCGTGGTAGAGCGTCAGCCATCCCGCCTCGGTCAGGATCGGCGGCGTGCTGCCGCCGATCTTCTCCTCCCAGGTCCCCTCGCGGCCGGTGATGAGCAGTTCGCTGGGCTTGTCCTCCCAGGCCAGCAGGTCGTCGGAGAACTTCAGCCAGATCGAAGGGTATTTCACGCCATAGCGCTCACCCACAAACTGTTTCGGGCGGTGCATCATAACGAACCGGCCGCCCACTTTCTCCGGGAAAAGGATCACATCCCGATCGTCGAGCACAGGCGACGTAAGCCGCCCCAGCCGGCGAAAATTCCGAAAATCGGTCGTCACGGCAAGCCCCGTATTTCCCAGATTATGCGCCATGGCGGCCGGCGCATAAGCCCCGCATTCAGGCAGACGCACCACATCGTGCGCGAAGGTCCAGTATTGCCCGGGAGCATAGGCGCGGTAGGCATAGGTAATGTAAAACTCATTGTCGAACTTCACGATGCGCGGATCTTCGACACACCCTCCGTCGGGGCCGTCCACACTGGGTCCGAACACCGGCAAATCGCCGACACGGCGGAAATCGAAGCCGTTCTCGCTGACAGCCAGCCCCAAACGGATGACATGTTCCTCATCGTCGCCGGCAGCGCGGTAGAGCATGTAAAACTTGCCGTCGTCGTAGATGACCCCCGGATTGCAGGTCACGAGATTCTCCCAGGCATTCGCGGGATTGGGAGCGACAATCGGATTCTTTTCGTATTTTTTCAGTTTCATATCAGCAGAAAATTATAAGAATGAACACACACAGGACCAACAGCACAACACCCCATACGCGGTAGTTGCGCCACCAGGAAACTTCCGCGAGCGAGCGGGTTTCAGCCCGGAAATCCGCCGCCGAGAAGGTCGTATCGGTCAGTTTATCGGGGGGGGGCAGCGGGGCCGTGAGGCTTACGGCCCAAATCACCAACAGACTGAACGCCAGCAGGAACGGCACGATCAGCAGGAAGTGCATCCCGCCGAAGATCTCCGTGCGCCAGAGAAGCATCGCCGCCGCGACGACCAACCCGGCGATCAGCCCGGCAAAGGCTCCCCGTCCGTTGGCGCGGCGCGAGAAAACGCCCATCAGGAAGGCCGCCACGACAGGAGGCGCAATGTAGGAGAGCATCTCCTGGTAATATTTGAGCAGCGAACCGAAACGGCCGATCTGCGGAGCCCAGAGGGCGGCGATCACGATGATAACCAGCGAAGCCAGCTTGCCGACGCGCACCAGTTTACGCTCGTCGGCCCGCTTGTCGATCTTGGCGTAAAAGTCCATCGTGAAGAGCGTCGACGTGGAGTTCAGAATGGCGCTCAGCGTCGATGTCAGCGCCGCGAGCAACGCCGAAAGCATGATGCCCAGCAACCCCGTGGGCAACAGACGAAGCACCATCGTCGGATAGATCATATCGGGCTTCTCGATACCCGGAAAGAGGTGCCGGGCTATGACACCCGGAAAAACGATGATGAAGAAGGTGGCCAGCGTCAGCGCTCCGGCGAACATCACCCCTTTGCGGCCCTCGTCGACGCTCCGCGCGCTCAGCACGCGCTGCACGAGCGTCTGGTTGTTGGCCCAGAAATAGATGCCCAGCACCGGCATGCCGACGATCAGCCCCAGCCAGGGCGTGGCCGTATCGGTCAGCGGACGAATCAGTTTGACGCTCATGTCGCCGCTTTCGAACAGCGACGCGAGGTAGTCGAAACCGCCGTTGGCGAAGCAGGCTCCCGTCAGGATCACCGACCCGACAATCAGGATCACCGCCTGAATCAGCTCGGCGTTGATCGCTGACGAAAGACCGCCCGGAATGGTGTACGAAGCCGCCAGCACGGCGAAGACGATGATGATGAGCTGCAAGTCCGCATCCGGAAACAACAGTTTGATAATCAGCGCGGCGGCATACAGCGCCCCGGCCGCATCGAGAAAGATGTTGCCCACGATGCAGATCCCGGAAAAGTAGTAACGCGACCGCTTGTCGAAGCGTCGTTCGAGAAACTCGGGAATGGTGAATATCCCCGAACGGATATAGAGCGGGAGCAGGAACGTGGCGAAAAACACCATCACCACGACCCCCGTGAGGTTGTAATTGAACACGGCCACACCGGTATGGTAGGCGTCGCCCGACTGGCCGATAAGCGTCGTACTGGAAATACTCGCGGCGAAAAGCGACAGCCCCACGATCCACCACGGCATCGTACGGCCGGCCAGAAAATAAGACCCGGCGTCGGAACTCTTGCCGTGGCGCAGCCCCCACCAGATTATTAATATAAGGTAAAGGACGATAATCGCACAGTCGACAAAATTAATCGCAATCGAATTCATGTAAGTCGTTTTAGGATTTTTTTACTAATGCAAAGATATGTACCCTAAAATTTACCGGATTGTATAAGTCGGCTAAACAAGTATACTTTTTTGAATTATTCATGGAGCTTTCTGAATTATTCCTATTTTTGTACCGGACCCGAAACCCTACCGGACATGAAAGAGATACAGCAGGAGATCACCCCGATCACGAACGAGGACCTTTTCATCATCCTCAACCACCCCAACGCGCATTTCGACTATCCGATCCACTGCCATCCGGAATACGAGATCAACCTGGTGATGAACACCCGGGGATCGCGCATCGTAGGCGATTCCACCGAGGATTTCGGCCCCCTGGACCTGGTGATGACCGGCCCCTATGTGCCCCACGTATGGAAATCGCCGTTGAAGACCAACCATGTCATCACCATCCAGTTCTCGGGGGACCTGATCGACTTCCCGATCGTCAATAAACGCCTGTTTCTCCCCATCCGGCAACTGCTGCTCGATTCCCGGCAGGGACTCTCGTTCACGGGTCCCGAACAGTTGAGCGTCCGCGACCGGATTCTTGAACTGACCCGCATGCAGGGATTTCAGTCGGCGACCGCTTTTCTGGACATTCTCAATGCCCTGGCCACGGCCAACCGCAAGGTGCTCATGAGCAATCTCTGCGACTCGAAGAACATCGTCCATACCTCCAAATCGCGCCGCATCGCCAAAGTCTGCGACTACATCGAAAAAAACCTCTGCCAGAACATCCGGCTCGCCGACGTAGCCGAATTGGTCAACATGTCGGAATCGGCCTTTTCGCACTTCTTCAAAAAACGCACGAATATCTCCTACATCACTTTCGTCAACAACATGCGTATTTCCAAGGCCTGCCAGCTGCTTGCCAACACGACGCTCAGCGCTTCGGAGATCTGCTACGCCTGCGGCTTCAACAATAAATCGAATTTCATCCGTATCTTCACCAAAAAGAAAAACATGACCCCGATCGAATACCGCGAATACATCTCCCAGATGCTTATCAAATACTGACCTGTTTCCGCAAATCATGAAAAACCTCAAACAAATTCTTACCGCTATGTACCTCTGCATGGCCCTCGCCGCTGCCGCAAGCCCCGTCCGTCAACGGCTGCACGACGACTGGCAGTTCCGCCAGGCACGGCTCAACAACTGGTATCCGGCCACGGTCCCCGGCACGGTGCACACCGACCTGATGGCCAACCGAATCATCGAAGACCCCTATTTCCGCCTCAACGAACGCGGCGTACAGTGGGTCGACAAGGAAGACTGGATCTACGAAACGCATTTCGAAGCCGGCGCCGACCTGCTCGCCCGGGAACGGATCGAACTGGTCTTCGAAGGACTCGACACCTATGCCGACGTCTACCTCAACGACGAAAAGATACTCACGACCGACAACATGTTCCGCCGCTGGCGCACGGAGGTCAAACGGCTGCTCCGTCCCGGCGAAAACGCGCTGAAAGTCTATTTCCATTCGCCGATCAAGGTCGACCTGCCCAAATACGACTCGCTGCCCTACCGTTACGAGGCCATCAACGATCAGTCGGCCAACGGCGGACTCTTCGACAAACGCGTCAGCGTCTTCGCCCGCAAGGCGGGTTACCACTACGGCTGGGACTGGGGGCCGCGCTTGGTGACCTCGGGCATCTGGCGTCCGGTCTATCTGGAAGGCTGGAACGGCATCCGCATCAGCGACGTTTTCTACCGTCAGGAGGAGGTCACGGCCGAACGGGCCCGGGTGCAGGTCGAGGTGGAGATCGACGCCGTCCGGGAACAGCCCCGGGCCGTCGTGACGGTCACGGCTCCCGGCGAAGGGATCGAAGCCTCGGTCACGACCCCGCTCCGGCCCGGCGTCAACCGCGTAACCGTTCCGCTCGACATCGCCTCTCCGAAACGCTGGTGGACCCGCGAACTGGGCGAGCCCCATCTCTACGAATTCCGGACTTCGGTCGCGGCGGGCGACGTCTCCGACAGCCGCACGACCCGCATCGGCCTGCGCTCGCTGCGTCTCGTGCGCGAGAAGGTCTCGGACGGCACGACCTTCCGCTTCGAACTCAACGGAGAGCCGCTCTTCGCCAAAGGCGCCAACTACATCCCCTGCGACGTTTTCCTGCCCCGCGTCACGCGCGCCGTCTACGAAAAGACGATCGACGACGCCGCAGCCGTGAATATGAACATGCTGCGCGTCTGGGGCGGAGGCGTCTATGAAGACGATGTTTTCTACGAACTGTGCGATGAACGGGGCATCCTCGTATGGCAGGATTTCATGTTCGCATGCAGCATCTATCCCGCCGAAGGAGCATGGCTCGAAAACGTCCGGCTCGAAGCCGAAGACAACATCCGCCGTCTGCGCAACCACCCCTCGATCGCCGTATGGTGCGGCAACAACGAGTGCAACGACGCCTGGTTCGGCTGGGGATGGAACGCCCGGTACACCAAACAGGGGCATCCGGAATACGATAAGATCATCGATACGCAGTTCAAACGCCAATACTACGAAGTGCTGCCCGAAGCCGTCGCCGCGTTCTCGCCCGGAACGCCCTATCATCCTTCGTCACCGTGGTCCTGCTACGAAGGCACGAGCGAAAACAGCGAAGGCGATACGCATTTCTGGAAAGTATGGCACAGCCGCGCACCGATTGCCGACTACAACACCACGCGCAGCCGCTTCTTCAGCGAATACGGCTTTCAGTCATTCCCCGAATATGCTTCCGTCCTGTGTTTCGCTCCCGAGGAGCGCGACTGGGACATCGAATCGGAGGTGATGATGGCCCACCAGCGCGGAGGCAGTTTCGCCAACATGCGCATCCGCCAGTATCTCGAAGACGAATACTGGCCCGCACGCGATTTCCGCACGTTCCTCTACATGAGCCATGTCCTGCAGGGCGACGCCATCAAAACCGCCATCGAAGCGCACCGGCGCGACAAACCCTACTGCTGGGGGTCGCTCTTCTGGCAGCACAACGATTGCTGGCCCGTAGCTTCGTGGGCCAGCCGCGACTGGTACGGCCGCTGGAAAGCGCAGCATTACTTCGCCCGGCCGGCCTTCGACGACCTGCTCGTATCGCCCTGCACCGCAAACGGACGGTTGGAGGTCTTCCTCGTTTCAGACCGCCGCGAAACCGTCCGGGGAAAACTCGAAACGACGGTCCTGAAGATGGACGGCACCGTCCTCTCGAAAAACTCCCGCCGGGTTACCCTCGGCCCCAATGCCGTCCGAAAGGTCCATTCGGCCGACATTTCCGGGCTGCTGCACGGCTGCTCCCCCGGCGAAGCCATCGTCGTGACACAATTCACGACCGGCGGACGACGCTACTCCAACATCGGTTATTTCGCACCCCAAAAGGAGCTTGCGCTGCCCGAAGCCGACATCCGGTGGAGCGCCGAACCGACGGCGGAAGGTTATGCGGTCACGCTCACGAGCGACCGGTTCGTTCGCGCCGCATGGCTGTCGCTCGACGGCAACGAACACTTCGAAGACAACTATTTCGACCTCTTGCCGGGCGTCGGCCGCACGGTCGGGGTTTCGACGAAACTCTCCCGGGACAAATTCGACCGGCTGCTGCGAATCACCCATCTGCAACAAACCCGATAAACCAACCATACGATTATGAAACACACACTGCGCCTTTTGCTGACCGTAGGACTGTCTCTGGTCTGCGTCAGCCTGTACGCCCAAAAACTCCCCAACTACCCGATCCCGCAGCAGCCCGACACGCTGCGCATCCTCGGCATCGGCAACAGCTTCACCGACGACGGCATGATGTACCTGCCCGAACTGCTGGAAGCCGCCGGCATCAGGAACGTCGTGCTGGGACGCCTCTATATCGGAGGCTGTTCGCTCGAACGCCATTGCAGGGAGTATGCCGGCAACAAACCTTCGTACACCTATTCCAAATCGACGGACAACCGCTGGGAAACCGTCTCGAAGAAAGCCACCCTGCTGGACGGGCTCACCGACGAGCGGTGGGATGTCGTGGTGCTTCAACAGTCATCGGGCAAATCGGGCATGTACCAGACCTACCGCCCCTGGTTCGACCGGCTGGCAGAAATCGTGCGGTGGCACTGCCCCAACGCCGGAGCCTGCATCGCCTGGCAGCAGACTTGGGCCTACGCCCGCACTTCGGAACACAAGGATTTCGGCCGCTACGAGAAAAAACAGCAGTTGATGTACGATGCGATCGTGGCCTCGGTCGAGCAGCTCCTCGACGACACCTCCGTCGAGGTGGTCATTCCCTCGGGAACAGCGATCCAGGACCTACGAGCCACCGAGCTGTGCGACTCACTGGACCTGACGCGCGACGGCTATCACCTGAGCCTGAAAGCGGGACGCTACACGGCGGCCTGCACCTGGTTCCAGTCGCTCGTGGCCCCGGCTTTCGGGACGAGCGTCGCGGACAACGGGTGCCGCCTGGAGGACACGCCCCACGCCCTGACGGAACGCGAAGCCGAACTCTGCCGGCAGGCCGCGCGGAGGGCCTGCATCCGGAGGTTCTGCGTGTGGAACAGCACTCCGGCCGACGAAATCCGCACTGCCGCACAATAAGGCCGCCGAAATTTGGCCCGACGCAGCGAATCCGTTATCTTTACTCCATACTAAACTTGTTCCTATTATGCAGGATATGATAAACGGACGCTGCGGCTGGTGCGGAACCGACGCGCTGTATGTGAAATACCACGACGAAGAGTGGGGAAAACCCGTGACCGACGACAGGACGCTGTTCGAGTTCCTCGTGCTGGAGAGCGCCCAGGCCGGACTGAGCTGGATAACGATCCTCCGCAAGCGCGAAGGATACCGCAAAGCCTTTTGCGATTTCGATGCCGAACGGGTGGCCCGGATGACCGACGAAGATGTCGAACGGCTGATGCACACGGACGGCATCGTGAAAAACCGGCTGAAAATCAAAGCCACAATCACGAATGCCCGGCTGTTCCTCGACCTGCAGAAAGAGTTCGGCAGTTTCTACGACTACACCCTGACGTTCTTTCCCGACCGGAAACCGATCGTCAACACCTTCCGGTCGCTGAGCGAGATCCCGGTATCGTCGCCCGAATCCGATGCCATGAGCAAAGACATGAAAAAAAGGGGATTCAAATTCTTCGGGTCCACGATCTGTTACGCCCACCTGCAGGCCGCGGGGTTTATCAACGATCACCTGACCGGCTGCATCTGCCGGAACGACGGCGCAGAGCAACGGTAATCGGACCGTCTACCGGAAATTCGTTCCGGTGTCCCACCACAGACGGGTGCCGCCGTGGTCCGCACCTCCCAGCACGCCGGTCAGCGCATTGTACTGCTCGGGATCAGAGGTAGCCATGGTCGCAGGGAAAGGCAGCCGCCGGATCATCGTCTCGGTGTCGATGCTCTGTCCCTTGCTGTGGTTGAAGCGCACCGGGAACAGCCGCGGATAACCCGTGCGCCGCTGTTCGGCCCATGCCTCGCACCCCTCGGGATACATGGCGATCCATTTCTGGGTGATGATCCGCTCGAGTTTCAGCTCGTCGTCCGCAGACTCGTCCCACCGGGGCGTCACCCGGCACCGGGCTGCAATGTCGTTCTGCGGATCGACGGGGTCGTGGTAGTCCGCCGCCGTCGCACCGCTCTCCAGATAGCGTTCGAGACCCGCCGCCTGCCATTGGGTGAACGAAAGGCTCACACCCCGCCGATAACAGTTCTCCGGGCTCTCGCCGGTCCACCCCCGCAGGGCCGCTTCGGCGCGCAGGAACCAGACCTCGGCGGCCGTCATCAGGACGGCATCGGTCGTCTGTTCGACCGTCAGACGCGAAAACGCCGCGTAATAGTTGTGCGAAAACGCGGTTCCCTGCCGGATTCCATGAAACTCTCCGGCAATTTCGATCGTTTTTCCGCCCTCCTCCGTGACGACCAGGTCGGCGCGGCAGGGTTCGAAGAATTTTTCCATGCGCGGGTCCTCAAATCCGCCCAGAATCGACTCCATCGCGGCGTTCATCACCGCCTCGTTCCAACTGCGGTTGATTGCTCCCAGCGGATTCAGGAAGACGCCCGAGGCATCTACGGCGACATTTCCCGGATTCGACTCGATCACGCCATAAGCGTCTTCCAGCCCTGTCCGAAACTCCTCGGCGGCCCGCTCCGGAGCCACGGAGGCGATCCGCACAGCCAGCCGCATGCGCAGCGAGTTGGCGAACCGCAGCCACGAGACATAACTGCCGTCGAGCAACAGGTCGAACCGTGCAAACTCATTGGCCGCAGGATGCTGTGCGACATACTCCGAGAGTATCCGCACGGCCTCGTCCAGATCGGCGAAGAAATGTCCGTAGACCTCCTCCTGGCTGTCGGGCACATATTCGGCGCCGCTGCTGCCGAAACGGGAGTAGATCACCGGTCCGTAAAAATCGGTCACGCGGTGCATGACCAGCACTTTCAGGATTTTCGTAATGGCGTAAAACGGCGGCATCAGCTCTTCGGCCGTCTGTTCCAGCCGGTAGATCTCGGGCATGATGTAGGAGTAGGTGAACTGCCACATGGAGCTGTTCCAGCCGTCCTGAAGGTTGTAATCCGAATTATGGCTTCCGCCCTGCAGCGGCTTGGGATCGTGCATATACCCCGAGAACATGTCCGCACTGAGGTTCTGCGTCATCTGAAAGGGCCAGTTCTTGCCCTTGCCGTAGTCATAGTTGAAATAGACTCCCTGCTGGACGATCTTCAGCCGGTAGCCCAGGCCGTTGTTGTCGGCCTCCAACTCCTTGTCCGTAGTACCCGACTGATCGTCGTTGATGTCCCGGAAATTACCCGTGCATGCCCCGAGGCAAAGCGCACAGCATCCGGCGAAAAGATATGTATGCCAGCGTTTCATATCCTCAGAATTCCAGTTTGATGTTAAATCCGACACTCCGCACGGTCGGCATGCCGTAGACGTCGATGCCCTGATTGTCGTTGCCCGTCGAGAGCACGAGGTCGGGATCGAACGGCGACGCGTTGTAGATAAAGAAGAGATTGCGGGCCACCAGCGACACGCTCACCGCACTGAACACCCGGGTGCGGCGCACCAGTTGCTTGGGCAGCGCATAGGAGAGCGACAGCTCCCGCAGGCGGATGTTCGTCGCATCGTACATGTAATATTCCGTCACGCCGGCGCGTCCTCCGACCAGCTTGTAGAATCCCCTCACATCCTCGATCCGCCGCCCTTCGAGCGTCACGTAACCGCGGTCGCGGGCATCGGCAGTCGCCTTCGTGACGCCGTAGGAATCCATATCGGCCATCGTCTGCGACAGCAGCCGTCCCCCGTAGCGGCAGTCCACCAGCAGCGCCAGCGACACCCCTTTATAGGAGACCGTGTTGTTCCACGACAGCGAGAAGCGGGGATTGGCGTTGCCGACCTTCACGGTGTTTCCGTCGCCGACCGTGCGGGGAAGCCCCGCATAGTCGCCCTCGGTCTCGTAAACGATCCGCCCCTGTTCGTCGCGCTCGAAAGCCCGGCCGTAGATATCGCCGATCGAACCGCCCTCGACGAGCTTCATGGCGTAGGACGACGAGAAGCTCGAAGGTCCGTAAACATATTCGCGCAGCTCGTCGTGGAGCCTGACCACCCGATTCCTGTTGTGCGAGAAATTCACCGCCGAATACCACGTAACCTGCTTTCCGTAAACCGGATAGGCGCTCAGCGCGATCTCCACGCCCTCGTTCTCGATGTTTCCGGCATTCTCGTAACGGAAGGCATACGCCTCGCCCGAGAGGGCCGGCAGTTTGAAAAACTGGTTGTGGGTGTTGGTCTTGTAATACGTGGCGTTGACGTTCAGCCGGTCGCCGAAGAAACGCCACTCGACGCCTGCTTCGAAAGCGTTGGTCATCTCGGGCTTGAGGTTCGTTCCGGGAGCCGCATCGGCGGCATTGACGCCTCCGCCCGCCGAGATGTGCGCTTCCGGGTTTGTAATGAACATCGGAATATCGTTGCCCACACGGCTCCAGGTCAGGCGGACCTTGCCCATCGAGACCCACTCGGGCAGTTTGAACAACTTGCCGATCACCCACGACGCCCCGACCGAATAATAGAAAAAACCGCTGTTCTCATGGTCGGTGTAGGCCAGCGTCGAGGCCCAGTCGTTACGCCCCGTGACCTCGAGATTGAGGCTTTCGGCATATTTGAACGAAGCCGTTGCGAACAACGACTGAGTCTGGCGCCGGGCGTCGATCTGCTCATCGACGTACGCCGAGCTGTTCATGACGATATTGGCGACGTTGAAGATGTTGGGATAGTAGAGCGACGCGGTTTTCGAATCGATCCGCAGCGAATTGACCGTGCGGTCGTTGAGCCCCGTGCCGAGCGTCGCGCTGAATTTCCAGTCGTCGGAGAGGCGCTTGTCGAACAGCGCCAGCACCTCGCCGTTGAAAAGCGTCTCCGCGAAACTGCTCTCCACATAGCGTCCGTTGGCGCCGGCCAGCGCGGGCGCCGTCGAAGCCCAGAATTTCTGGCGCACCTTGTCGCTGAAATGATCCACATTGGCGCGGGCCTTGATGTGCAGCCACCCGGTCACCCGCCAGTCCGCCGACAGCGAGGCCATGATGCGGTTGCGCAGGCTCTTGCTGCGGATGCGGTTGACGACCCAATAGGGATTTTGCTCGAAATCGTCGCTCGGAGCGATCCAGTCCTGCACATAGAGTTTGCGGTCGGCGTCGTAGACCTCGAAATTCTCCCGGTAGGGAGTGATGTCCACGCCGCGCGGAAAACGGTACAGACCTACCAGCGGGTTCATGTAGAAACCGCCCGGCACGGGTTTGTCGTTCACCGTCTGACGCATGAAACTGACGGTTCCGTCGAGTTTCACCCGTTTGCGGAGAATATCCGACGTGGTGCGCAGGTTGAAATTGTGACGCATCAGCCGGTTTGTCCCGACGATGCCCCGCTCGGCGGTATTGGCATAGGAGAAGTAACTCTGAATCAGCTCCGAGCCCGTGGAGACCGACACGCTGTTCACCGACGTTACGCCCGTCCGGAAAAACTCCCCGGCGTTGTCGTATGCCGTCACGCCGCCCCGGGCTCCCCAACTCTCGACCCCGCCGCTCACGCCGTAGCGATTCTGGAACTCGGGCAGGCAGAAAGGCCGCTGAAAGGTCAGATTCGACGTAAACGTCACCTGCTGTTTCTCCGAACTGCCGCGCTTGGTCGTGATCAGGATGACGCCGTTGGCGGCCTGGCTGCCGTACAGCGCCGCCGCAGGGGCCCCTTTGAGGATCGACACGCTCTCGATGTCCTCGGCATTGAGATTCGAAATGCCGTCGCCGCCGTCGCGGTTGCCGGCATCGGCGATGCCGCCGATGGCCGAATAGGACTGCTCGGGCGAGGAGTTCAGCATCGGCATCCCGTCGACCACATACAGCGGTTGATTGTCGCTGGCCACCGAACGTATTCCGCGCATGCTCACCTTGGCCGAAGCGCCGGCTCCCGAGGAACTCGCGTTGACCTGCACGCCGGCAGACTTCCCGGCCAGCGCCAGAATCATGTTCGGGGATTTGACGGCCGACAGCTCCGTACCTTTGATCTTGTCGGCGGCATAGGTCAGGTCGGCATAGTTGCGCTCGAGGCCGAGGGCCGTCACGATCACTTCCGCAATGGCCTTCACATCCTCCTTCAACACCACCTCCAATTCGGTACGGGTGCCCGGCTCAACGCTGCGCGCGGCATAGCCGAGATAGGAGAAATCGAGGATTCCTCCGGTTGTGACCCGGATCGAAAAGCGTCCGTCGGAGTGTGTCGCCGTACCGTTCGGAGTGCCCCGTTCCACAATGGTGACCCCGACCAGCGGAATCCCCGCCTCATCGGTAACACGCCCCCTGATCTCCGTCTTGCCGACGTCGTTCCGGGCGTAAATTTCAGTTTGGGGAGCCAGGCATAACCACGCGGTAAAGAGTGCGACAAACACCAATCCCACAGTTGGTCCCGGCCGCAAATTAAATAAATAATGCATAAGGGGCGTCACTTATTACAATAATCAACCGCAAATGTATAAAACTTTGTCGGATACAATACAAAAATAACATATTTAAACTACTAAAACGGCCAAAACAGCCGATTTCAGGCAAAAATCCACCCCCGCCGCCGGCAAAAGCCGTCCGAACGGTCCCGAAAACCCGCCGGCACACATTCCCGGCCCCGGTATTCCACAGCCGCGAACCGCTGAGAATCCGCTGATTCGAGCAGTCGCAACACGCCGTTCTGGTACGCAAATTGCTCGGGAAACGGTAAATCCGTATACCATGAAGAATTTTACCACACTGATCGAAAATTCGAAGCAAGCCGTCCGTTACTGGTGGCTGCTGCTGATCGTCGGCATCGCGCTGTTCGCAGTCGGCGTGCTGACCTTCGTCTACCCGGCCCAGAGCTATCTGGGCATGTCGCTCGTCTTCGGCTGGCTGATGCTGATCTCGGGCATCCTCGAAGTGGTGCTCTCGTCGGCCAACCGCCACTTCATCACCGGCCGCGGCTGGATGATGGCCGGAGGCATCATCGAGATCATCCTCGGCATCATCCTGATCTTCAACGTCGCGCTGTCGGCGGCCACGCTGCCTATCTTCCTGGGTTTCTGGCTGATGATGCGCGGATTCAGCTCCATCGGACTGGGCGGCGACATGAGCGCCATGGAGATTCCCGGCGCGGGCTGGACCGTCTTCACGGGCGTCCTGCTCCTGCTGTGCTCGCTGTGGATACTGTTCCAACCGCTGGTGTTCGGCACCACGGCCGTCGTCGTCTGGGTCGGCATCACGCTGCTCTTCGCAGGCGTCGCGGCCTTCTCGCTGGCCCTCCAGCTCCGCAATGCCCACCGCTGCCTCGGCAGCGGCCGTTAAGATCCGCACTTTTTGAAAAACGGGGCGTTACCGAAGTAACGTCCCGTTTTTCATTAACCGGCCGCTTCTTCCGCGGCATGCTGCAAGTACTCCTGCAGGATGAGCGCATGGTTCTCGGCGGCGTTCTTCGAAGCGTAGAGCAGCGTCACGGTCCCTGCATCCGCAATCTCGCAGACAAAATCCCGCACGGCCTGCGAACCGCGCAGCTCCTCCGTATAACGGCGGCGGAACTCCTGCCACCGCGCCGCAGGATCGGCGTGATACCACGTGCGCAGGGCGGCCGAGGGCGCAATGTCCCTGGCCCAGATATCGTACGGCAGGGCCTCCTTGCGGACGCCGCGCGGCCAGAGTTTATCGACCAGCACCCGGCAGCCGTCGTCCGGCGCCGGCGCTTCGTAAACCCGTTTGATACGTATGCGTGTCATGGAGTCACTTCAAAGGGGTGAAAAGCTCGATCAGATTCTCTTCCGGATCTCTCAGATGGACGACCCGCATTCCCCAAGCGGGCATGTCGGACGGCCGATTGACGAACTCAACGCCCTTTGCGGCAAGAGTCTCAAAGGCTTCATCGACATCGTCGACCTCGAACGACACCATCATCTTTTCCCGGCAGCCGTCCGGCTGGCCTTTGTCCGCATTGCCCACAACCGGAGCCATCAGGTCGGAGGTGAATATCGCCAGCCCTTCGATGCCTTCGGCGACTTTGAAGCTGCCGTAACAGCCTTCGATATCGAAGGCAGGTTCCAGACCGAGTTTCTCGGTATAGAACCGGAAACACTTGTCGTAGTCTTTGACCAATAGCCGTACATTGCTGAATTTCATAATTAGCTGATTTTAGAGTGTGAAGTGCAAAAAACAGACCGCCCGGAGGGTAAATGAAGGGCGCCTCCCGGCGCCCTTCCCCATCAAAAATTAACCCTTAAAAATTATCCCCGTTTCGGAAAACTTCCGAGAGGTAATGATGCAAATAACACAAATCCGCATCACCTTGTACCACCTCCCGCATCATTAAGTCCTCGTCCTCAGAGATGCCGTTGTCTGAAACCTCGTTTTTGTCAATGTCCTCCATAGGCTTTGCGTGTTTTAGCTTGCTTTATTCATATAACGCAACCCCTCCGGGGATTATTGTGCGGCATCAGCTCAGAATCAGATTTTTTTCCTTGATCATCCTCCGCAGGTTGATGAGCGCATAGCGCATGCGTCCCAGCGCGGTGTTGATGCTCACGTTGGTCTGCTCGGCGATGTCCTTGAAGCTCAGCCCCGAGAAATAACGCATAATCACCACCTCGCGCTGCTCGGCGGGCAGCAGTTCGACCAGCGCGCGCACGTCGCGCTCGATCTGGTCGCAGACCATCGCATCCTCGACGGTGCGTTCGGCCAGCTTGAGCGTGCCCAGCACGTCGTAGCCCGCCTCGGACTCACTGACCGACTTGTTCTGCCGCTGTGCGCGGAAGTGGTCGATCACCTGGTTGTGGGCGATGCGCAGTATCCACGACAGGAACTTGCCGTTATCGGTATAACGGCCTTCGTCGATCACACGGACGGCTTTGATGAATGTCTCCTGGAAAATATCGTCGGCCACGTCGCGGTCCTTCACCATCATGCTGATGTAGTCCCGCACGCGTCTGCTATGGCGTTCGATGAGTTTGGATATGGCACTCCGGTCACCTGAAAGGTAGTGATTAAGCAATACCTGGTCACTTAATACTTGCACGTTCATACTCTTGTCTCAATTAGTTACTAAGAGTAGATTTCTTTCCCGATAGGCAATCCTTTTAGAGTTACTGATGGCGTTAATAATCATTGTTCGGGCCTGGTAAACGTCGGCGTTTCCGGAGGCTTCACGCTGGCAAGGTAAGCACATTTTCCGAAAAAACCAAATTTTTTCTACTCTGCCGGAAATTTGCCGGCACAATTTTTCATGCCGAACAATACAAATTCCGTGCCGTAAACAAACCCTTATTTCAACGGTTCAACATGAACGGCAATCATCGTCTCCTCGCCGAAACGCTCCCGCAGGCGGCGCTCGATACCGACCGTCAGGGCGTGGGAACAGGCGACGGACATCGCCCCGTCGACGCGGACATGCACCTCGATGGCGATGGCGGCTCCGATGCGCCGTGTACGAAGGTTGTGCGGCTCCCGAACGGCGGGATCGAGCGTCACGATGCGCAGGATCTCCCGCTCCGTCTCCTCGGGGAGCGACTTTTCGAGCAGTTCGCCCAATCCCGTGCGGATCAGGTCGAAGGCGACCTTGAAGATGAACACCGCCACGATCAGCGCAGCGATCGGGTCCGCGATGCGCCACCGGTCGCCCAGGAAATAGGCGCATCCGATGCCGACGAGCGTTCCGAGCGACGAAAGGGCATCGCTGCGGTGATGCCAGGCGTTGGCTATGACGCTGGGACTGTCGATCGCACGCCCCTCGCGCACGGTATAACGGTAGAGAATCTCCTTGGCCGCGATCGAAAGGACCGCCGCCACGAGGGCGACCAGTCCGGGCCGGGGCAGCAGCCCGCCGTCGAGCACCACCCGGACGGCCCCGATGCTGTTGACGAGGATTCCGGCGCCCACAATGCCCAGCGCAATGCTGATGAGGATTGTGGCAAGGGTTTCATACTTGCCGTGGCCGTAATCATGCCCGTCGTCCCGGGGCTTGGCCGAAATCCGGGCAAAGACGATCACGACGACATCGGTGGCCAGATCGGAGAACGAATGCACGGCATCGGCGATCATCGCACCGCTTCGCCCGAGGATGCCCGCGGCGAGCTTCAGGAGCGACAATACGAGATTGACCACGAAACCGATGAAGGTCACGCGATAGATGCGGCGTTTCCGTATTTCTGCGGTGTCTGACATAGATAAAAGTTAGCGGTTAAAAATACGAAAAAAATTCATAGCATCACTCCCTCAAAATGCGTTGTTTTTGCTCTCGGAGGAGTATATTTATGAAATGCAGCCCGGCGTGTTTTTGATTTCAGGTGAGATAGTTTCGGGCATCGTGAAGAACGGGACGGATGGATAGTACTCAGGTACATTCCATTCGTCCCGCTCGAGGGATGTGCGGAAATATCCGCCTGAAATCGGAAACTAATAGCTGCGGGCGAACAATACGCGGCGGTGCGACGGTTTTCCCGAGAAGACGCAGACGCCCTCCTCGTCCGGAGCATCCACCGGAATACAGCGGATCGTGGCCTTCGTGGCATCTTTGATCGCCACCTCGGTCTCCACCGTGCCGTCCCAATGGGCGAGGATAAAGCCGCCCTTCTCGTCGAGCACCCGTTTGAACTCCTCCCACGTATCGACCTTCGTAATCATCGACTCGCGGAAAGCCAAGGCTTTCTTGAAGATGTTTTCCTGAATCTCGGTCATCAGCCCTTCGATACGCTCCACGAGCCCCTCCTGCGAAACGGTCTCTTTTTCGAGCGTGTCGCGGCGCGCCAGTTCGATCGTGCCGTTCTCCATATCGCGGGGTCCCATCGCCAGACGCACGGGCACGCCCTTCAATTCGTATTCGGCGAACTTGAATCCCGAACGCACGTTGTCGCGGTCGTCGATCTTCACCGAAATACCCTTCTCCCGGAGCTGCGCGGCGATAGCCTCGAAACGGGCGCGAATCTCCGTCAGCTGGTCCTCGCCCTTGTAGATCGGGACCATCACCACCTGAATCGGCGCGAGTTTCGGGGGCAGCACCAGACCGTTGTTGTCCGAGTGGGCCATGATGAGCGCGCCCATCAGACGGGTCGAAACGCCCCACGAAGTCGCCCACACGTACTCGAGCTTGCCCTCCTTGTTGACGTACTGCACGTCGAACGCCTTGGCGAAATTCTGTCCCAGGAAGTGCGACGTACCGCTCTGCAGCGCCTTGCCGTCCTGCATCAGCGCCTCGATCGTGAGCGTGTCCTCGGCACCCGCGAAACGCTCGTTGGGCGACTTGTGACCCACGACCACCGGCAGCGACATCCACTCCTCGGCGAATTTCTGGTAAACATGAATCATCTTTTCAGCCTCCTCGATGGCCTCCTCGCGCGTGGCGTGCGCCGTATGGCCCTCCTGCCAGAGGAACTCGGCCGTGCGCAGGAACAGGCGCGTACGCATCTCCCAGCGCACGACGTTGGCCCACTGGTTGCAGAGGATCGGCAGGTCGCGGTAGGACTGAATCCAGTTCTTATAGGTGTTCCAGATAATCGTCTCCGATGTCGGACGCACGATCAGCTCCTCTTCGAGCTTGGCATCGGGATCGACCACGACACCCTTGCCGTGGGGATCGTTTTTCAGGCGGTAGTGCGTCACCACGGCACACTCCTTGGCAAAACCCTCGACATGATGGGCCTCCTTCGAGAAGAACGACTTGGGGATGAAGAGCGGGAAATAGGCGTTCTGATGCCCCGTATCTTTGAACATCCGGTCCAGCGCGGCCTGCATCTTCTCCCAGATGGCATAGCCGTAGGGTTTGATGACCATACACCCGCGGACGGCCGAATTCTCAGCCAGTCCGGCCTTCACGACCAACTCGTTGTACCACTGCGAGTAGTTTTCGTCGGACTTCGTGAGGTCTTTAAGTTCCTTTGCCATATTATTTCGGTTTTTACTTTTATTTCGGACGACAAATATACAAAAAAATAAAGGTCCGTCACAAAGACGCACCTTTATATTATCCGAAAAGCCTTTTCAGAAGCGGAATCCCAGCGTCAGCGCCACATTGTGACGCTTCACCTCGGTCGAATAGACCGCGCTGTCGGCCGCGCCGTCCTCGTCCCACACGTAGAACAGGTAATAATCGGGCGTTTTGGACGATACATACTGGTAAGCGATGTCGAGCAACACTCCGCGGCCCAGCACGAATCCCACGCCGGCTCCGTAATAAGTGGTCTTCGCAAACATCGGCGAAGAGGGCGACACGTCGTCCTTGAACATCGAACCGCTGTACCCGAAGCCCGCCCGCAGCGCCAGCACCGGCAGGGGTTTGAACTCAGCGCCCACACGCACGATGTTGGCCCCCTTGTAATTGTCGCGGAACGAATCGTTGTACCACGACTGCGAGTCGAGTCCCGACGGATTGTCCTTGATGCGAATGCCGTTGTACCAGTCGCGCTCGTAATCCACCGAGATCACGCCCCGCTGCCCGAAGGTGTACGAAGCGCCGAACATCAGCCGCGTCGGAGAGACGAACGACCAACTGTTGGGACCGTCGTCGAGCAGCACCGGCGAGGTCATGTTGGGATCGTTCGCCGTGGAAATGTATCCATCGTCGTCGGGCGTGACATTCGGATCGACATGGTTGTTGGCGTAAGCCAGTCCGGCCGCGGCGCTCTGGAATTTCCGGTCGAGCGAATAATAGGTCGGGGTGTGGATCGCCGCACCCAGACGCAGATTGGTCGTCGGACGGTAGACGATACCCGCCTTGAAATTGACGCCCGTACCCTCCACGATCACGCTCTGGTTGAGCTTCCACCAGAGGAGCTGATAATCCAGTCCGGAATTGCCGTATCCGTCGGGCCCCGTGCCGGGATAGTAGTACTCTTCGCCGTAATCGATGTATTTGCGCTGGTAGACGCTCTGAATGCCGAGCGACGCGCCGATATAGATCTTGTTGTTGATGTTGGCGCCGACCGACAGCGTGTACTCCCCGACCGAACCGCGGCTCTGCAACTCCGTGAAATGCCCCATCTCGGCGTTGTTCCCGATCCAGGTCGGCTTCCAGCTTTTGGGATTCTTCGGGTCCTCCTGATCGATCAGAAATCCGCGGTAAGCCAGCGCGGCATTCCATAACTCGGGGGCGATATTGTCCCAGTTCCAGTTGCCCGAACCGCCTGCGTTGTAAAAATCGTTCTTCGAAACACCGCCCCAATAGAGCTGGCGCGAATAGACATCGCCGACGGTCGCCCGCTGTCCGCCCCTCTGGAACGAATAGTCGTAATTGAAATCGGCGAGACGGTTATACCCGAAACCGATATTGAGGCTTACCAGCGAACCGGAGCCCTCATAGGCATTGATCGCCACACCGATATTGGCCATCGAAAAACGATCCCGCGAATTGCGTCCGTACTCCGGGGCGTTGGTCTTGCTCCGGGCGAAGGACATCATCGGCGTGATCGAAATGTCGCTATGGCGGTACATACCCAGCCCCGCCGGATTGATCGACATCGACGAAAGGTCGGCCCCCAGCGACGTGAACGCCCCGGCCATGGCCATGGCCCGCGCGGTCCCGAAATTGAACTGGGTCTGCGACAATTCGGCCATATCCCCGGGCATCATCACATCCTTATCCATAAGCAGGCCGCCCCATCCCCTGTCGGGGTTCTGAGCCGAAGCCGCGGCCGTCGCTGCGACGGCCGCAAGCAATAAAATCACTCTCTTCATCGTATTTTCACATTTATCAGAGAACCGTTACCGTCCGCCCGAATTCCGGTAGCTTCCGCCCGAAGAGGTCGTACCCGAACCGCCGCGCGAGCCGCCTCCGGAACTTCCCGACGACGAACTGCCGCGGTTGTAGGACGACGAACTGCCGCTGTTATAGCTGCCACCGCGGTTGTAGGAGTTCCCGCCGGAATTACGGTAGGTATCGTCGTAACGGTTTCCGCGCGACGAACTGCCCGAATCGTAACGGTTCCTCGACGAACCGCCGCTGTTGTTGGAGCGCACGCCGAAATTGTTCCGTCGGTTGCTTCCGCTGCCCCGCAGCGATCCCGACGACGGGCTTCCGAAGCGCGATCCCACCCCGTAGCGGGTCCCCGAAGGCGAGGTGTAGGGATTGGGGCGCCGTACGATGTTCGAATGATAGGGCCGTCCGTGTCCGCCGCCCCATCCCGGACCGGGATAATGGTGGTGTCCGCCGTGCCATCCGGGCCCCCAGCCCCATCCGGGCCGGTACCAGGGATCGTACCACGAGCTGTACCAGGGTCCCCACGGACCGTACCAGGGATTGTACCACGAATTCCATCCGAAACTCCATCCCCAGCTTCCGATCGAGAAGCTGGGTCCCCACGGACGGTTCCAGCCCCAGTACCACGGATCGCCGTAGACCACCGTTCCCCACGAGCCGAACATCGACGTAATGTACTTGGGCTCAACCCATACCTGGTCGCCCGAGATCACGATGTTGTAGAACGCCGGATCGTAAGCCGAAGCGTAGTTGAACGCGCTGCTGTAACGTGCGTCGAGATAGCTCGACGGCATTTTGTAGCTCGGCGACTCGAAGCCGCGCAGACGGCGCGCATAGGCGCTTTCGTAGTCGTCGGCCAACACGCTCTGGTACGGATTCGCATCCGCAGCCTGGTATTCGTAATAGTTATTCTCGGCAGCCGCGGCCTCCGCCTCGGCGATCTTCGCCTCCCATTCGGCCCTGCGGGCTTCGGCGGCAGCACGCTGCGCCTCGGCCTCGGCCTGCTTCCTGCGGGCGATCTGCGTCTTGTCATGCACGGCGTAAAGGTCGTCGGAGGCGTACCCCGTCGAGGCGTAATATGCCGACGAGCAGCCGGCCAGACCGGCGGACAGCAAGACGGTTCCGATTAAAATCTTCAACTTTTTCATAGCGCACAAGATATTGTTTGCGTTAGTCTTTGATCTAAAAACGAAAACCATACCGTTTTTAGTATCATTTCATTCTTATAAACGGTTCCGCGCCGGAAATACTGCACGCGCGCGGCGGAACTCCTGCCTTCAAAGATAGAAATTATATCCGGAAAAATGCGAACCGGAGGAGTCTCCGAGGCTTTTTTTCAACAGATTTCAATTTTTTCCGCATGAAAATGTGCGGAAATAAAAAATATGTCTATATTTGCAGTCCCAAAACAACGGTTTTGGAGCCGGGAGTCCGGGACTGCGAGTCCTTCTCCCGCGACCGAAAAAGGAGAGATGCCGGAGTGGTCGATCGGGCCGCACTCGAAATGCGGTGTACGGGCAACTGTACCGGGGGTTCGAATCCCTCTCTCTCCGCAGTAAGTATTGATTATCAATCAATTGCAGAAAAAGCGCACAGTTTTACGCACACAAACGTAGAAACTGTGTGCTTTTGTTTTCTTTGTATATCTAAAATAATATTGTAAATTTGTTTATCATTTTGAATTCCTAACTTGATGAATACCATATACAACATCGATGCAAGACAGATTTCGACAATATTAAATGACGAAATTGTTGACGTCACCATTTCTTCACCACCTTATTTTGATCTAAAAGATTATGGTTACGAAGGACAAATTGGATATGGACAACAATATGATCAATATCTAAATGACTTAAAAATAGTATTCGAAAACGTCTACCATTGCACAAAAA
The DNA here is from genome assembly GCF_900107675.1 of Alistipes timonensis JC136. Classification (GTDB taxonomy): domain Bacteria; phylum Bacteroidota; class Bacteroidia; order Bacteroidales; family Rikenellaceae; genus Alistipes; species Alistipes timonensis. The sequence continues at coordinate 272,698 of NZ_FNRI01000004.1, read as the reverse complement.
ACAATGGCACTCTATGGATAATTATTGACGCATTTAGAAGAAATGATGAAGTAATCCCATTGCCATTTGATTTCTCAAAGAAGATGGCTGAAATAGGCTGGAAATTACAAGAAATAATAATATGGGAGAAAGATAAAACTGTCCCTTGGGCACATCAAGGACAGATGCGAAATATATTTGAATACATTTTATTCTTTTCCAAGTCAAAAGAATACACTTTCCATATAGACCGGGTTCGAGATTATGAGAACTTAAAAAAGTGGTGGGTAAAATACCCTGAGCGATACAACCCTAAAGGTAAAACACCTACGGGTATTTGGAAATTTGAAATCCCAACTCAAGGCTCGTGGGGCAATAGCTATAGGAGCCATTTCTGTCCTCTGCCAGAAAGAATGATAGAACAGATTATCAAAATTACAACGGATGAGAATTCTGTGGTATTGGATCCTTTTGCTGGCTCTGGTACTGTTCCGGCAGTTGCCCATTTTATGAAAAGACGGTATCTTGGATTTGAACTAAATCCGGAATATATTAAAATGTTTGAGAAATATATCACGGATCTATCTGCTGAACGAATAAGCGCATATGAAAAAGAATCTGCAACGTGCTTAAAGCAAACCAAATTCCAAGAGCTAATCTTGGATTTGAGAATACTAAAGTATGCAAAAATCATTCTTCTTGGATTACAAAAGAAAAATAACAATGACATTAGATGTGTGTTTGTTCAAAAGGCAGAGAAAACTTCTCAAAAACACACCATTCTAGTAAATGCTACATATCGATTCCTAGTAACGGCGGATGCAAATACAGATAAGTTGCAAGCAGAAATAAATACTTTGATTACCAAAGCACCCTTATCAAAGTTCGGGATAGCTCCAGAATTCCAAATTACCAATGATGAAATCGCATTTACAGAAATAATAGCCGATAAAAAGTTGTATGCCTATTCATTAAAATCTACACATTGTTTTACTAATGTGATATTAGACAATACAACGGCATTATTACATCCGATCGTCAGTGAAATAATGGTCGCTCTTAATGAAAAAGATTATGAATAATAAGGTGCGAGGTATGGCAACAATAAAGAAACGGAAGAAAGTCAAGCTAACTACTCATCAAATTGAGAAGAAAAAACACACGCAAGAGATTCAAAGTATTTTCACTAAAGCCGGATTCTCTAGGGTACCTAACATTGCTGACAAAGAAATAGAATTCAAAGGCAGAAAAGGCGATTTTGATGATGTTTTTGTTTATCAGAATATCATAGTACTCGTTGAATATACTGTGAAATCTAAAGAATTGGGTGAGCACCTGCTCCCTAAAAAAGTTTTATATGACTTAATCCAAGGAGACAAACAGGGATTTATTGAATACCTGAAAGAGCATTTCAGCTCATTCAAAGAAGCATTGGGCAATTATTATGGAATTGATCATTATAGGGTTATACAGATTTATTGTTCAAAGTATCATCTTAACAAAGAATATAAACAGCACTTACCATATCTGATCTACTTGGACTATCCCATTGTAAAATACTTTCAAGAAGTTGTTAATCGCATTAAACTGTCAGCTAAATATGAGTTATTTAACTTTATGAGATTAAAAACAGAAGATATTGGTCAGAATGTTTTTTCGAATTTATCCGAATATTGCAAAGTAGCAGGCACAGTTCTTCCTGAATCGGCGAGTAACTTTAAAAGAGGATATAAAGTTGTTTCTTTTTATATAGCACCTAAAGAACTACTCGAAAAGTCGTATGTATTGAGACAAGATGGATGGAATGATTCATTGGGTGTTTATCAAAGGATGCTGGTTGCCAAAAAAATGACTTCGATCCGTGAGTATCTGGTTCATGAACGTAGAGTGTTTATAAATAATTTACTAGTCACACTTCCGTCGGATACAAAATTGATAGATAAAAGCACAGGCCAAATTGTAGATCCATCCAAATTAAATAAAACTCAACCTGTAGAAATACAAATACCCAACAGATACAACACTATTGGATTAATTGATGGTCAACATAGAGTATATGCCTACCACGAAGATAATCCAAATTCGTCCAGTGAGAAAATAATAAGTCTCTTACGAGACCAGCAGAATATGCTGGTTAGTGGCATTATCTACCCAGACAGTATATCGACGCAAGAGAAAACAGAATTTGAAGCAAAATTATTTTTAGAGATTAATTCCAATCAAGCGAATGCGAAGACTGAATTAAAACAGAAGATAGGACTATTATTACGCCCATTCTCGTCCGAATCAATAGCTAGGTCTGTCATAATGAAATTGAATGAAGAGGGACCATTGCTAGATGTCTTTGAAACTAGTTTCTTTGACAAGGATAAAGTCAAAACAACCTCTATTGTAAGTTTTGGTGTAAAATCGCTAGTAAAATTAAGTGGAAATGATAGTTTATATTGCTTATGGGCGAATCCGCATAAATCTGGGTTATTAAAAGGGGAAGAGATAAGATTATTAGATGAATATAAGAGTTTTTGTGTAAAAGAGATTAACGAATTCTTTTTACCTATAAAAATAATCACAAGTAATGCAGGTAATTGGACCTCAGACAGAAACAATCCAAACAGAGTCCTTTCAACAACAGTAATAAATGGATTTATAATTTGCTTAAGAAAATTGATTGCAAATAATAAAACTGGCAATTCGGAATTTTACTTAAAGAAACTAGCTCCCATCGCAACTATTAATTTCGAAGAGTTTAAATCAAGTCAATATAATAAATTAGCAGAAAAAATCTATAAAGAATGCTTTGATGAATAGATTCTCACAAAACTAATAATTGTTTGATCTTATTTTTGTCCACATTCCATCCCCGTTTTGATATGTCTGAAATCTCATTTGCCGATTTAATGAAATGGTAATCGATTAGGGCTTCTGAGATTAATGGCAGGAATCGTTTCTTCACTCTTGCGTACCGGAAGAATGCCTTAATAGAGTCTGATTTTTTATTACTGACTGCCTTTAATTTCTGTTCAAAATAGAATGGGAAGGTATTTTTTACGAGTTTACGATACTGACTTGCACTAATACTGCGATAATTAATAATCGTATCCTCTGTGTTGAGGGCAAAAGGCGAAATATCAATGATAAGCAACCCTATTTCATTGCAATAGTTTATAAAATCCTGCTTGTCGGCGATTTGAATATTCAGTACATATTCCAAGTCGCTCTTGTAGAAAAACGACGTATTTTTCGTTTCGGGATTGTAGATATAGCTTTTGTCTTTACCCCATAAAGGGGCTTCGGCTATCATTAGGTATTTGACCTCTTTTATACACTCCAGATTTCGAAACCACATTTCGTTAATCTCGTGAAAAGCTTTTTCCAAATAGAGGTTGTTCCTTTCGAAACGGTCGATTATTCCATTCTCGGAATAGAAGTCGTGTAGTATCTGCTTGCAGCGGCTGTAATCCATATTGGCTTGGTCTGTCCTTGTAATTAGAGTTGAACCGCACCAATAAAAAAGGCGCAGGTCTAATCCTATCTGCAGAAGGTACGACCAAGCACCCTGAATAGAATAAGAAAAGCCCGCGCCAAGCGAAGGCGTTTCCATCTATTATCGTCTATTCAGTTGCCTAAAAAATTGGTCGTTTTTCTGCGAGCAACAATAGCGTAACGCTATGTAACTGCAAAGATAGTGAAAATTCCGACAGATAAAAGCCCAGTACTTCAACTGTATTTGTCGTATTCGCAGGACATCGCGCGGGCGTCAGCACTGCGCGCGACAATTCCGCGTACAGAAACATGGTCTTTATGCACATTTTATCGAACCCTATTCCGAAAAGATATCATACCCCATGCGAAATGGCCGTTTTCTTTCATTATAGGACAACAAAACACTTCAACCCAAAGAAATCCATTACCTGACCATTTAAAATGCGCATATATGGTCTATTCAAATAAAAGAATGAAAATTAAATCTATTTTCGACAGGTTCATATTTTTAACCTTTCTCATCACTAACCCCAAAGTCAGCAGCCGCATCCAACCCATGTTGGCGAACAAAATAGAAGAACGAGCGAATGGTTACCTGATTTGCGCAGTTTCCTTTCGAAAGGCCGCTAAACAACCTATCCGTTTCGACATAGCTGTACCGGGGATGGAAACTGCTGACCCGATGAAATAACTCCCGGCCGAAATCCCCGAAGGCGTTATGCAACGCATAGCCTATCCGCAGCCAATTTGCATAACCTGCGGTAATATCTACCTTTTTCTGCTCGATTATCTGGATATACTTGAGCACCTCTTTCAGCGGTTCGTCTTCGCTGTCCGTTCCGGGTAGAGTTGCGTTCCCGGTAATGTCAGGCACAGCCGCGCCGTCCGTCAATCCCTCGTATATTTCAGCCTCTTGGTTGATATATGGCTCCGGATCGTAAGACACGAACCGTTTTCGGGAAATGTCACAACAGGACGGGTCTATGGTAATCCCCATCGCGGAAAACTTGGTCTGCAAACTCCGGAAATGCAACAGTAGCTTGTTAGGCTGCGCTATAGGGACAATCGCATAGTATCCTTCACCGCCGACAGACCGTCCGCAAAATGCGACATAAGGTAGTCTACCGAGCTGATCTTTCAACCTGTCATACCCCTCGATCTGCAGATTATCTTTCCTGTCGATGTCCATACAAATCAGTCCGGTGGGTTTCAGCAACGTGTTTGCCGCCCCGCCCCGGAACAAACCTGACGGCGTGAATGCAGGCAGTCGAGTTTTCAACTCCTTTTTCTTCCTTGCGTCTAATTCTGTCCGGACAGCCAGAACACAGGATTTGTAGCGATTTGTGGTCAAGAGGTCGATTAGAGTCGCTCTTACCGGGAATTTTGTATAGATGTGCTCGTAGTAGCTGACAGCTACATCCAGTCTGTTTTTCATGCCGAAAACTTTTAATACTTCGGCCCAAGGTTGGCCGAATGGTTAAGAAGGTTAATTTTATGAAGATTTAGAATGAAATTTATTCTTCATCGGATTTATGTTTCTTCAAATACGCAACATTACCCACGTTTATCGTCGAAACCTGAATACCGTATGATTTAAGCCGCTTGATGAAATTGGGTTTGGTCAAATGGTAAAACCCGTTTTCCTGACAATAGTATTTATATTCGATATATAAATCGACAATTTTTGTTTTCACATTGACATCCGATTTATACCTCTCGTCGTTCAGGAACTGCCTCAAACTGTCGGACTGCAATCTGTAATCTTCAACGGCTTTTCGCGCAGCAATACATTCGGTAAATCCATTCTGTTTCAGAAGTCTTGCAAGTCCGCGAAGCACCCAATTGAATACTCCGGCAAGCTCGTTTTCGATAATCCGGCTATGTAAGTCCTTAATCTGTTCTTCGGGCGGAATCGTTACATCGAAAGGGACAATCAGAAACCGACGGAAATAAGCATCCGTAAACTCGTTACCTCTCGGAAGTTCATTACAGTTAAAAATAAGCCGGGCATAGTGCGTAAGATGAAACGGCTTGCCATAGGGCAACCGGGCCGACACAGGCTCACCGGAAACAAGTTGCTTAAATATGGACGACTCCAATTTGCCATTGATTTCACTCGCATAGTTCACCAACTTATTCGCTAACTGCGCCCGGTAATATCCACTCCCATCGGTCAAATCCTGCAACGAATGACAGATGACATTTTCAGCGCCGAGCAGGGCGTTTACAATTTCGAAGAACACCGACTTACCGTTCGCGCCGCCGCCGTAGAGCATCAATGCCTTTTCCTCTTTCAGAATCGTATTGCCCGTCTTTATAAAGAGGTAGCCGATGTATTCGGCCAGCACCTTTCGGGCGGATTCATCCGGCTGTACTTTGGACAGGTATTTGTCGAAGAGAGGAGCCGCCGCATCTGGATTGTATTTGAAAGGGAGCTGATGCGTCAGAAAATCATCCTTGCAGAATTTCCGCAGTTTCCCCTGACCGTTTCTAATCTCATACGTTCCGTTCAGTAGATTTATAAGCACCACATTGGAATTGGCCGCCGGGCTTTGCAAATAGGACTGCATCATAAACTGTTCGAACAGTTTCTTCCCGAATTGGTAGTATTTGGACGATACGATAGGAACGCCCATCCGCTCCGAGGCTTTCAACAGAAATTTCTGGAAGGCATCGACATCGAGCCTCGACCAGAACATCCCGTTATACAGGTATATTTCGTTCTGATTGCGGCACAGCCCCCAATCGTTTTTTTCGGCCAACCTCGCAATCTCCTCAATGGTGAAAATCACGTAGTGTTTTTCATTGACTTTCATTTTCAACAGTTTCTTCTGAATGCTCTGCGCCATATCGCTGTCAGGGGCGCATCCGGCAAGCTGTTTTTGGAGCAGCTTCGCTTCGGGGTAAGCCAAATTCTTGAAATTGACAGGAGTTACCTGTTTCACCAAGGTATTCAGTATATCCTGTTGTAGTTCTGCATAATTAATCGTTCCCATACTTATTCCCTTCCTAACGCTTTAAGTACCTTTTCGGCATCGAATACGATTTTCTTCCCTGCCTGCGAGTAGCATCCCCGCAAACGAGGATCGTGCTTAATCTTATTCGCAGTAGTGCGCGAACAGCCGAGTAGTTCGCACAACCCACGCAGACCATAGACCAATCGAGGCTCCTTTACCTCGGCGGATTCAACTCTTTGGGGTGCGGCTAAACGTTGGAGTTCCAAAAGTTCCTCCCCGTTCATCTGCCACACCGGTTTCTTTAATAGTACGTGTATCATTGTATAATTTTTAATTTTTGCATCGACGTATCTGGCCAGTATACTGCTCTGCGGAAACAAAACTACACAATGATAAATCTATAATCAACTGATTCCAAACAAACTACCCACCCATCTTCCAATGGGCGGGTAGTGAGCGGGTATCTGAAAATAAAGCATTTACACCGAGCGAGTATTTATGCTTTTCGCTATCTCTTCCAAGATTCCATAATCTTTTGTCGGTTCTCCTTTCTTTGGATTCGACAATTCACCTATAGTTTTATTGTTTTTTAGAAAAAGATTTCGGGCATTCCTTTTCTTACCACGAGAAATTGAAGGCTTTCTTGTAAGCAGTAAAATTAATTCGCCGATAGCTTGCTTGCTTCTATTCCAGCGTAGCGGCTTGAAATCTTCTGGATACAGACCGCCGCCGAACACATAGTTAAAATGCGTCTGATTCGTTTTCTCCGGCAGGAAGTGACCGTCTTTAGTTAGTTTCCCATATAAATATTGACATTGGGCAGGATCAAATTCGAACAAATGCGGCGGTATTCCTGCATTTTTTGAAATACTTTCATCAGAACGACCATTCACAAGCTCCTCAATCCGCTCCATCTCTGTTTTAACGTATCGCTCGTATTTAAGTATTTCCATCTGAATAGCTGACGATGTTTTAATTCGTTTCTTCTCTCCGTTCGGATAGGTGTCCGATAACCATTGCGCGATAATTTGAAGTTCATTCTTCAACCACCCATAATAGAGTACGGATTTCTCCAGATCGCCAGCTTCCACCCGATTTATAGTTCGTTCTGCGATATATTCTTGCTCCGCCTTGTCGTACATTTTCAGACGGCGTGCTTTCAAAAGCTCAAAATTATGAGTCGGATTTATCGGAGCATCCGGATCCATCGCTTTAATAAAATCATAAACAGGTATTTGCTGTTCGTTATCTCTGATGAAATAAATTTTATCATCCATATCCTAACTATTTTTCATTAAACAATTTCATCGCCTCGGCTTTAGCCGAATCCGCAATGGCTATATAGGGCTTCATCGCTTTATAGTCGCTGTGCCCCGTCCATTTCATCACCACTTGCGGGGGTATGCCCATCATTATCGCATTGCTTATAAATGTCCGCCGCCCCGTATGTGTACCCATCAGTTCGTATTTCGGATAAACCTCATCGACCCGTTCGTTCCCTACATAATAGGTAACCGTTTCGGGTTGATCCAGACCGCACAATTGGCCGAGTTCCTTGATATAATCGTTCATCTTTTGATTCGATATTACGGGCAATGCCTTATTATCCTCAAACGGAACCCCGTCGTATTTATCGAGTATTGCTTGACTGTATTTATTCAGGTCGATTGTAAGGCTGTCCGCTGTTTTTACCGTTGTAATATGAAGCGCCCCGTTTTTGATATCAAACCGTTTCAGATTATAGACATCCGAATAACGCAGCGAAGTGAAACAGCAAAAGCAGAAAACATCCCGAACCCGATCCAAATATTTCTTACTCTCCGGTATCGGAAAGTTGTAAACGGTCATCAGTTCATCCCAAGTGAGGTAAATGATACGTTTCTCGGTCGTTTTCAATTTGGGCTTAAAGGAGAGGTAAGCCATATTCTTGTGGTAACCATTGTTCGCAGACCATTTCAGAAACCATTTTAAGAACCCCAACTGCTTTCCTATCGTGCTGTTGCGAAGCCCTTTTTCGTCCCGAAGATGAGTAATGAAATCCGCAAGTCCCTTTTCCGTCAGATCGTCGAACGACAAGTTTGGCGAGAAGATATACAGATGATTCCGCAGGGCGATGTATTTTTCATACGTACCGTGCGTCCACCCGTTTATATTTCCTATCTCCTTAATGAACTCATCGAAGACATCGAACAGCGTTTTTTCACGTATCTCACCCACGTCATCCAGTTTGTTTTTGTTGGTGTTGATATTTTGCTGAATCAGCTCCTTGGTAACCTTCAGTTTTTCAGTCAGGCATTTATTCTCGAAATCAATACTCTGCTGAACGATATTATTGAGGTGGGAATTGATGACGTTGTACGTTATTCCCTTCGCATTGGACGCCCCCTGCCTGACCTTCTGCTTGGAACTGTCCCATTTCGCAGGGTTGATACTGTACCCTACGGACGTAAGAAGCCTTATTCCGCCGATGGCTATGGAAACACGTATCGGGAAATCCCCGTGTTTATCGCCTCTGCTGTTCAGATAAAAGTTTACCGCCATATTCTACATGAAATAGTTACGCACAAATATAAGCACACTTTTCCATAAAATACGATAAACTACAAAAAACTATTCTGAACTATGCAAATATAAATCACTTTAATACAGTACTATTTATCAATTAATCCGAATCAATGTGAATTATAGGTTATGAAGCCTCTCTCTCCGCTGAAAAATTTACACGTTTCACACATCAAAAACACACTATTCCAAAGATAGTGTGTTTTTCTTTTGTCCGGATAGAGAGTCCGCTCCTGAGCGTACCGACAAAAACAGATACGCGAAACAGCACAACGGGCTGCTCCGACCTCAGGAATTCTCCGGCAGAATGAGGTTGGCGGAACAATAGGCGTGTTTCTGCACGGTGCCGTCCTCCAGTTTGGCCGAATAGGTGCGGCGCATGGGTTTCCCCAGCGAAAATTCGACAGGGATACGGAACATCCCGCCCGCATAGCAAACCGTGTGGAACTCCCCGTTCTCACCGCAGGGATCAACTCCCTCCGGAAGCTCCGCCACAAAGGCCCGGTCGTACTCGCGGCCGACAAAGCGTTCGTCGAGCAGTGCGGCGTTGGTCGTCACGACGACGGTCCGCAGCCCCGAGGCGAAAAATTCCTCGGCAACGGCTTTCGTATCGCATCCCCACAGCGGCTCGACGACCGTAATGCCGCAGGGAGCCAACCGGCGTTCACGGTAGGCACGCACATCCTCGAGACAGATGTCGCCGAAGATAAAGTGCCGGACTCCGAGCTCCTTAAAACGGTCGACGGCTTCGGACATGGCGGCTTCGCACTCCTCCATCGAGCCGTTGGCCGGAAGTTCGACCACCTCCAGCGGTAGCCCTATGCTCCCGGCCTGACGGCGCAGCAGCCAGATCGGAATGCCGTGCATCGGGGAACGACGGGTGTCCCGGCTGACCGTAGTCAGCATCGAGACCACCTCATAGACACCCTCCTGCAGGACGCGGTAAAGGGCCAGTGCGGAATCTTTTCCGCCGCTCCAGTTGAAAACGGCCGGTATTTTCGGATCCATGGGCAACGAGGTTTTGAAAAGACAAAAATAAGAAATAATATTGTACCATGAATAAAGGCTATCCCCACATTTACACCGGAAACGGCAAAGGCAAGACGACCGCCGCTTTCGGACTGCACCCGATCATGTTCGCCGGAACGGGCAGCGACGTGGGCAAGAGCCTGCTCGCTGCGGCTTTTTGCCGCATTCTCCGGCAGGACGGATACGACCCCGCGCCGTTCAAAGCCCAGAACATGGCCCTGAACTCCTTCGTGACGGCCGACGGCGGCGAAATGGGCCGGGCGCAGGTCGTACAGGCCGAGGCCGCAGGCGTGGAGTGCCACACGGACATGAATCCGCTGCTGCTGAAACCCAACACCGACAAGGTCTGCCAGGTGATCCTCAACGGCCGGGCCGTCGGGAACAGCTCCGCCGCCGAGTTTTTCCGCGCCGGGCCCCAACGGGAGGCGCTGCGGCGCGAGGTATGCGCGGCTTATGACCGGCTGGCGGCCCGCCATAACCCCGTCGTGCTCGAAGGCGCCGGGAGCATCAGCGAACTGAACCTGCGCGACACGGACCTCGTGAACATGCCGATGGCGGCCCATGCCGGGGCGGACGTGTTCCTGGTGGCCGATATCGACCGCGGAGGCGTGTTCGCCTCGGTGTATGGGACCATGCAACTGCTCGAAGAGTGGGAGCGGCGCCTGGTCAAAGGCATCTTCATCAACAAGTTCCGGGGCGACCTCGGCCTTTTCGACGAAGGCCGCCGGATGCTGGAAAAGCTCTGCGGCATCCCGGTGCTGGGCGTGATCCCCTACCTGCGCGACGTGCACATCGAAGCCGAGGACTCCGTAGCCCTCGACCGGCGCCACCGCCGGGCCGAACCCGGAAAGGTCAACATCGCGGTCGTACTGCTGCGCCACCTCTCGAATTTCACCGATTTCGATACGCTGGAACGCCGCCCCGGCGTCTGCCTCTACTACACCGACTCGCCCGAAGCGCTCGACGACGCCGACATCATCTTCCTGCCGGGCTCCAAAAGCGTGATGCCCGACCTGGCGGAACTCCGCCGCAAAGGGCTGGCCGACAAGATCGTCCGGCTGGCCGAGGAGGGACGCACCGTCGCAGGCATCTGCGGCGGTTACCAGATGATGGGGCACACCATCCGCGACCCGCACCGCATCGAAAGCGACACCGAGACGATGCCGGGACTGGGGCTGCTGCCCGTCGGGACCGTACTGACCGGCGAAAAGATCACCCGGCAGGTCCGGTTCACCCTTCCCGGGGACGACCGCACGGGATCGGCCTATGAAATTCACATGGGACGCACCGCACCGCTTCCCGGACACCCGGCGGAACCGCTCGCACGCCTCGCCGACGGAACCGGCGACGGCTGCGTCGCCGGGAACTGCCTGGGAACCTACCTGCACGGAATCGCCGACAATTCCCCGTTCATCGACCGCCTGCTGCGGCCCTTCGCCGACCGGCTCCCACGGACCGAAGCCGTCGATGCCCGCACCTGCAAGGAGCAGCAATACGACCTGCTGGCCGACCATGTGCGCCGGAGCACCGACATGGAACAATTTTACCGAATCGTAAGCGTCTGAACAGCCCGGCACGGGGAACGGCCCTCCCCGACCTTCCGTAAAATACGAACGGAAAAGACCGTAAATGTCCTGAATGAGACCGTTTATCCGAGTCCGGACATTTGCGTAATCTCCCGATTTTTAGTAATTTGCGACCGGAATTTCGTCCCTCGCACCCGGAAAGCCAATAAACGATTAGATTTCAATGGCTTGTCTTTTGCAGCGGACGAAACGGTCCGTTTTACAAATGCTGAAAAAGATCGTAAAATATACACTCCGGACGCTGCTCGTCATCCTGCTGGCGGCGTTGCTGATCCCCGCGCTGCTCTACGTCCCGGCCGTTCAGGACTTCATCCGGGGCAAGGCGGTCGGCTACGCCTCCGAAGCGCTCGGCATGGAGCTCTCGGTCGGTCGCATCCGCCTCGCCTTCCCGCTCCGGCTGACGGTCGAGGAGACGCTGCTGGTCGACCGGGCCGACACGCTCGTCGACTGCGGCCGGCTCTCGCTGGACGTGGCCCTGTGGCCGCTGATCCGGAAAGAGGTCGTCGTCCGCAGTTTCGAACTGGACCGGATCGCGGCCCATTACAAAGACTCCACGGGAGGACTGGAAATGCGCCTCGCCGCCGGACTGCTCTCGCTCGGGAAAACCCGGGCCGACCTCCGGGCCCAGAGGGCCGACATCGCCCGGATCACCCTCTCCGACGGCGACATCTTCCTCGACCTGACGGAATCGGCCCCTGCGGAGAAAGCCGACAGCACCGCTCCGTTGGCGTGGTCGCTCGACATCCGAAAGATCTCGATCCTGAACACCGCCTTCGGGATGCACACCTCCCCCGCCGTGACCGAACTCACGGTGCGCCTCGCCGACGGCGAAGTCGAGGCCTGCCGCGTCCGGCTCGACAGCCAGCAGGTCGACGTGAAAAGCATCCTGCTGGACCGGGGCACCTACTCCTACCTGACCGCCCCGGCCGATCCCGAAAAGGAACCGTCGCCCGAACCCGCACCCTCCGGCGACACGGCGCCCTCCCTGCCGTGGACCGTACGGGCGGGCAGCGTCGCGCTGACGGACAACCGGGCCGAGTACGGCACGCTGGGCCACCGCCCCGCCGCAGGATTCGATCCGGCACTCATCGCCCTTTCAGCCCTCGACCTTACGATCGACTCGGTCTACAACCGGGGCTCCGACATCGCCCTGCAACTTCGCCGGATGAGGTTCACCGAGCGCAGCGGCCTCTCCGTGCGTAACGCGAGCGGCCGGTTCGAAATGGACTCCACAGGCATTTCGCTCTCCGGATTCGAACTCGAAACGCCCTATTCCCGGCTCCGGGCCGACGTTTCGGCCGGCCCCGGCATCCTGCACACGGAGCCTGCCACACCCCTATCGGCAGACCTCTCGGCCGCGGTGAACACGAAAGAGATCGCCGCCCTCTACCCGGCGGCGGTCCCTCCGGTGCTGAACGACCGCACGGTCCGGATGAACCTGACCGCAGCGGGAACCCTGGCCGACATCAGTCGGTTCGGGCTCGACATATCGTCGCCCGGACACCTCGACTTCACCGCCGACGGCCGGGCGCAAAATCTGCTCGACCCCGAGTCGTTGAACGCCTCCGCCCGCTTCGAAGGCGATTTCCGCGACCTGGCCTTCCTCGTGGAACTGCTGCCCGACTCGGCCCTGCGCCGCCGTGTGACGATTCCCGACCAAATCCGGCTCCACGGCTCGGCCGGGACCGACCGGGGCGCACTCTCGGTCGCCTCGACACTTGCCGTCGATGCCGGCCGGATTGTCCTGAATGGCCGTCTCGACCCCCGAAAGGAGAGCTACGACGCCGAGTTCCGGTGCGACAGTTTCCCGGTCTACCGGTTCCTGCCGGCCGACTCGCTGGGGATGCTCGACCTCGCGCTGACGGCCCGGGGCGCCGGGTTCGATCCGCTCCAACCGCAGACCCGGACGAGCCTCCGGGCACAGATAGACCGCGCGGAGTACCGCGGCCGCGACTTCGGCGGCATCGCCCTGGACGCGGAGCTGGAAGACCACCGGCTTTCGGGCGCCCTCTCCGACCGGAACGAAGCCCTGCGGCTGTCGCTGCTCCTCACCGGCACACTGACCGGGGAGCGGCAGGAGGTGCGCCTCGCGGGCAAAGTCGCCGGGTTCGACCTTGCGCAAATGGGATTCACCCCGAAGCGGATCGGCGGATCGTTCCTGCTCGACGCCTCGGCCTCGGCCACCCGGCCGGGCTGTTATGCCGCCCGCATCGGACTGGACAGCATCGAAATCCGGAACGGCTCCCGCACCGACCGCATCCGCGCCACCAGCGTCTCGTTCGCATCCGACACCGCTTCGACCCGCGCCGGGGTGTCGTCCGGCGACCTGTCGCTGCAATTCTCGTCCCGCAATCCGCTGGACTCGCTGATCGCGGCCCTGACCCGGAGCGCCGACACGCTGGCGCGGCAAATCCGTCTCCAAAACGTCGACATGGAGCAACTGCAACCCGTGCTTCCCGATTTCGACCTGCAAGCCACCGCCGGACGGAACAACATCCTGAACAACCTGCTGAAAAGCCGGAAAGCCTCTTTCAAAGCGCTGGAAATCCGGGGCGGCAACCACGGCCCGCAGCCCGTCTCGCTCCGAATGCGCGTCGAAGGTCTCGCCTCGGGCGGCATCGTGCTCGACACCGTGCAGTTCGGCGTCGCGCAGCAGGGAAAACGACTGGCCTACCGCCTCCGTGCGGCAAACGCCCCCGGCAACCTCGACCATGTGGCGCAAGCCGCCCTCTACGGCAGTCTCGCGGGCAACACGGTCACGGTGAACCTCTGGCAGAAGAACCGCTCGGGACGCGAAGGGTTCCGCTTCGGGCTCGACGCGGCGTGGACCGACAGCCTGGTCCGTGCGAGCGTCACGCCCCGCAATCCACTGTTCGGGTTCGAACCCTGGGAGGTCAACCCCGGCAACTACCTCGTCTACCGCTTCGACAAACACGTGGAAGCCGACCTCGACATGACCCACGGCAATCAGCGGTTCGCGCTCCGGAGCGTCTCCGCCCCCGGCGCGCCCGACGGCATCCGCCTCGACATCGCCGGACTGAACATCGGCTCGATGCTGGAACTCCTCCCCTCGGCGCCGCCCGTCGACGGCGTGCTGGGCGCGGACGTGACGCTGAACCTCGCGCCCGACAGCCTGTGCGTCCGGGGTGACGTATCGGTGTCGGAACTCTCTTACGAAAAGCAACGCTTCGGGAATATCGACTTCGGACTCTTCTACGGCCAAGGCCGGGGACACCGGGCCGACGCCCGGCTCATGCTGGACGGCGCCGAGGTGCTGGCCGTCGCGGGCGACTACCGCACCGACCGTGAGAGCCCGCTCGACCTGACGGTCTCGGTTCCGGGGCTTCCCCTGCGTCCGGTCAACATCTTCCTGCCCGAAGATCTGCTCCGCCTCTCGGGCGATCTCCAGGCCAACGTACACGTACAGGGCACCCCCGACCGCCTGAAACTCAACGGCGGCATACGCTTCGCACAGACCGAAGTCCGCGTGCCGATGATCGGCACCTCGTTCCGGCTCTCGTCCGACACCATCCGCATTGCCGACAGCCGCGTGCGGTTCAACGACTACGCCGTCACGGCCCCGAACAAAAACCCGCTGACGATCCGGGGCAGCGTCGACCTCTCGGACTTCGCGCAGATGAAGGCCGACCTCGCACTGCGCGCCTCCGACTTCCAGTTCGTGAACGTCGCCCGCAAGGAGGGGGCCCCGGTTTACGGAAAAGCCTATCTCGACCTCGACGCCACGGCCCGGGGACCGCTCGACGAACTCGTCGTCCGCGGCAGCCTCGCGCTGCTGGGCGGCACGGACATCAGCTATGTCATGCAGGATTCGCCGATGGACGTGAAGGAGCGTCCGCAGAACGTCGTGACGTTCGTCTCGTTCCGCGACCTCGACGCGCAGGAGCCCCCCGAAGCGGCCCCGGCAGTCCGGATCGGCGGGATGGACGTGCTGCTGAACGTCGACATCAACAGCGACGTGAAAGCCGGCGTGGACCTCTCGACCAACGGCGAGAACCGCATCGACCTCCAGGGCGGCGGCAACCTGACCTACACGATGAATCCGCTGGGCGATGTGAGCCTCTCGGGCAAATACGTCCTCTCGGGCGGCACCGTGCGCTACAACCCGCCGGTCATCTCGCAGAAAATCTTCCGCATCACGCCCGACGGCTATGTCGAGTGGGTGGGGAATATCGCCGACCCGGCCTTCAACATCACGGCCGTCGAGACCGTCCGGGCCAACGTCTCCTCGAACGACCAGGATGCGCGCCCGGTGAATTTCAACATCTCGATCAACATTCGCAACACGCTCAACGACCTCGCGGTGAGCTTCGACCTCGCGGCCCCCGAGGACCTCACGCTGCAAAACGAGCTGAACTCGCTCACGGCCGAACAGCGCGCCACACAGGCGATGAACCTGCTGATCTACAACACCTACACGGGTCCCGGATCGACGGGCAAAGCCTCCTCGGAAAACCCGCTCAACTCGTTCATCCAGAAGGAGCTCAACCAATGGGCGCAGAACAACCTGAAAGGCGTCGACCTCTCGTTCGGCATCAACTCCTACGGCGAGGACGACCCCAACGGCCAGCGCACCGACTATTCCTACCGACTTTCGAAGAGCCTGTTCAGCAACCGCGTGCGGGCCGTGATCGGGGGCAAGATCAGCACCGACGCCGACCCGTCGCAGAACCTCAAAGAGAACCTGATCGACGATATATCGCTCGAATACATGCTCACCAAACGGGACAACATGTACCTGCGGCTGTTCCGCCACACGGGTTACGAGAGCATCCTCGAGGGCGAGATCACCGAGACGGGCGTGGGCTTCGTCATCCGCAAAAAGCTGCTGCGGCTGGGCGACCTGTTCCGGCTGACGAAGCGCAGCATCGAAAAACAGCAACGCAATGAATCCGAAGAACATCCGAAATAGCATCGTCCTGCTTGCCGCCGCCGCGCTGCTCGCGGCCTGCTCCACCACCCGGCGCCTGGGGGCGGACGAGGTTCTGTACACGGGTGTGAAGAAAATCCGCATCGAACCCGACTCGGGCGTCGTGCTCTCGGCAGCCGCCGAATCGGCCGTGAAGGAGCCCCTCTCCGTGGCTCCGAACAACCCGCTTTACAGCCCTTACCTGCGTACGCCTCTGCCGGTCGGCCTGTGGGCGTGGAACTATTTCTACACGCCGAAAGAAAAGGGATTCAAATACTGGTTCTACAAGCGGCTGGCCAAACAGCCCGTGCTGATCTCCAAAGTACAGCCCGAACTGCGCACGCGGGTCGCCGAGCAGGTTCTCGAAAACTACGGCTATTTCGGCTCCCGGGCCTCGGACTCCCTGCTCTACCGCAAGCACGGCCGCAAAGCCAAGGTGAACTACACGCTCCGGATCGCGCCGCCGTTCCGCTACGCGGAGATCTCCTACCCGGCGGTCGAGGGCGGGCTGAAACCCCTGGTCGACAGCATGCACGCTACCTCGCTGCTCCGCACGGGCGCGCAGTACAACCTCGACACCCTCACGCTCGAACGGCAGCGCATCGCGCGGCTCCTGCGCAACCGGGGCTACTACTATTTCCGTCCGGAATACCTCGAATACCTCGCCGACACAACGATCTCGCCGCAGCGGGTGGCCGTGCGGCTGAATCTCAAACCGAACATCCCCGCGGTGGCCCTCAAACCCTACCGCGTGGGCGACATCACCGTCCGTCTGACCAACATCCGCCCCGGCCCGACGGACACCCTCCGGCTGCGCAACGCAACGGTCATCGCCCAGCAACCGATGAAGATACGCCCCAAAATCCTGGCCCGGGCGCTCGCCCTCGAACCCGGCCAGCTCTTCACCGTCGATGCCCAGAGCCGCACGCAGACCAGTCTCAACAAGCTGGGTATTTTCCGTTCGGTCAACCTGAGCGTCACGCCGCTCGACTCCCTGCGGGGCGCCGACACGCTCGACGTCACGCTCGAAGCGCAGTTCGACTACCCCCTCGAAGCGGCCCTCGAGACCGACGTGACCACCAAGTCGAACAGTTTCATCGGTCCGGGCATCACCTTCAAACTCAGCAACAACAACCTCTTCCGGGGCGGCGAGGTCCTCGCCCTGAAACTCAACGGCTCCTACGAATGGCAGACGGGCAACCGGAATTCCGGAGGCCGCTCCTCGCGGCTGAACTCCTACGAACTGGGGCTGAACGCCAACCTCAACATCCCGCGACTGCTGCTGCCGGAGTCCATGACACGCCGCCTGCGCTATCCGGGAAGCACCTCGTTCCAACTGGGCGTGGACCTGATGAACCGCCCCAGCTTCTTCCGGCTGATCGCCTTCAGCGGCTCGGCGGGCTACAATTTCCAGACTTCGCCTTACAGCCGCCACGGGCTGACGGTCTTCAAACTCACCTACAACAAACTGCTGCACACGACCGAATCCTTCGACCGCACGATGGACGAGAATCCGGCTATCGCCATGAGCTTCCGCAACCAGTTCGTGCCGTCGATCGGCTACACCTACACGTTCGACAAGACCTACGGCGCCACGGGCAACCGCCGCCTCTATTGGCAGAACAGCGTCACTTCGGCGGGAAACCTCCTCTCGGGCATCCTGCGGGCCTTCGGCGAGCGGCAGCCCCAGCACCTCTTCGGCAACCGCTTCTCGCAGTTCGCCAAGGAGGTGAGCGAATTGAAATTCTACCACCGCCTCGGCCACCGCAACAACTGGCTGGCGACGCGCCTGCTCGTCGGTGTGGGCTATGCCTACGGCAATTCGGAGGTGATGCCTTACAGCGAACAGTTCTACATCGGCGGCGCCAACAGCATCCGGGCCTTCACGGTGCGTTCGCTGGGCCCCGGCAGCTACCGCCCGCCCCGCGACGACCGCAACGGCTACCTCGACCAGACGGGTGATTTCAAACTGGAAGCCAACGTCGAATACCGCTTCGGGCTCCTCGGGAAGCTCGGCGGGGCCGTATTCCTCGACGCCGGCAACATCTGGCTGCTGAAGAACGACCCCAAGCGCCCGGGTGCGGAGCTGAAATGGAAAGGCTTCCTGAACGAGATCGCACTGGGCACCGGCTTCGGGTTGCGTTACGACATCAGCGTCCTGGTCATCCGCGCCGACCTCGGCATCGGTCTGCACACCCCCTACCCGAATCCGGACAAAAAGGGTTATTACAACATCTCCAGTTTCAAAGACGGCCTGGGCTTCCACCTGGCCATCGGCTATCCTTTCTGACCCGCACAGTCGATAATCCGGGAGCAAAACCGGTCCGACACAGGGCTTTCCGCAGAAAATCGGGGTCGCCATTTGCAGAATCGGGAAATATTGCGTACTTTTGGGGCACCTTTCGGAAAGATGCAGGAGTGGTTGAACTGGCCCGCCTGGAAAGCGAGTAAACCCCTAAAGGGTTTCAGGGGTTCGAATCCCCTTCTTTCCGCAAAATTGATTTCCAAACGAAAGGGTTGCACTTTGTGCAACCCTTTTTGTTTTGGGAGCGGCGCAAATTCCTACCGGATGAAGCTCGTCACCACCCGTTCCTCGGGTTCCGGAAGCCCCGCCCCGGCCAGCAGTCCGGCCCGGAGCACGCGCGCCATGTTGCGCGCCAGCACCCGCATCGTCTGAAGTCCCTCGGCGTCCTGCGCCGCTTCGCCGGGAAGCCGTCCGTGGACACAGTTCCAATACTGCGACGAGACGACGGGCATGTTCGAGATCGTAAAGTATTTGTTCAGCCGGTCGAACGTCGCGCTCGCCCCGCCCCGGCGGCAGACGGCCACCGCAGCCGCGGGCTTGTAGGCCAGCAGGTTCCCGCAGGAGTAGAACAACCGGTCCAACAGCGCGCACAGCGATCCGTTCGGCCCGGCATAATAGACCGGCGACCCGACCACAAGGGCGTCGGCCCCGGCGAGTTTTTCACGCACTTCGTTGTAGAGCGCGTCTTTGAAGACGCAGCGGCCCAGTTCCGTGCACTTTCCGCAGGCGATGCACCCCTGCACGGCTTTGGCACCGATCGATACGATTTCAGCTTCGAGACCCTCGGCTTCGAGCGTACGGGCCACTTCCGAAAGCGCGATGAAGGTGTTCCCCTCGCGCCGGGGGCTTCCGTTGATAAGCAATACTTTCATGGCAGCTATTTTTAATAAGGACACTCCTTGCACTTACCGCGCCGGAGACACGGCTTTTATCTATAATGAAAAAGGGGGATTCTTTCGAACCTCCCTCACTCTCAAACCCAACCGGAAATTACTCAGCCTTCTCGCAGCAGGGCTTCTCGGCGCAGGCTTTCGTCGAATCGCACTTCTCGGCGCAGCAAGCCTTCGTCGAGTCGCATTTCTCGGCGCAGCAGGCGGCAGCCTCGGTCGTGGCGGCAGCAGCCTCGGCAGCAGCACCTTCAGCAGCCTTCTTGTTCGAATTACCGCAGCAGCTTACCATAGCGACGGCAGCCATAACGACAACAAAAGAGAAAATCTTTTTCATAGCGCTAAATGTTTAGAAATTAGTTGTTCAGTAACGCCGCAAAGATATATATTCGCCAGAAATAAGCAAAGAAAAAACGTATATTTTTCGAAAACGGACATTTCTTAGTCCAAAAGGTTCGAAATTGGAAATTCCACATTCTTCAGGAACGCTTTCGGAAAGGTTCCCGTCACACGGCCTTTCAGCATCACCACCTCCTCTTCGCTCAGGCAGTCCCCGACCGAAACGACGAAATAGGGAATCTTGTAGTCCATGTAAACCTTCACGTCGGGATAGGTCTCCTCGAAAAGTTTCTGGGCGGCAAAAGCCCCGTTGCGGGCTTCGGGCCCGTTGTCCGAAAAGATGCAGACGCGATGGCCGCGTATCTGCAACTGCTGTCCGGCGCGTGTTGCGTCGGCTACGGCGCGCGCGGCATCGCCGTGCTCCGTGACGGTCACCTGGGCACGGCCGAAAAGCGCGGCCCCGGCGACGGGTTCGGCCAGCCGTTGTTTGAAAGCGTCGAGCGACTGTGCGCGGAGCGAAACGGCCGCACACAGGAGCATCAGGGTAAGGATCGACAATCTGCGCATCACTTCAATTGATTTTTAACATCCTGCAACGTAAGGCCAAAGGTATTCAAAAATTCCGACAACGGCATCCTGTCGTGCGAAATTTTTACGGGCGCCGGGCCTCCGCGCCCTTCCAGGGCATAGGCGACGCCGATCTGCGAAAGGTCCCCCGCCTCGACTTTCCGGAGCAGCACGTAGAGCGCCAGCGGGTCGGATATTTTCACCCGCCACAGCGTCCGGAAACTGCCCGTCGTGCGTCGCGGCACTTCGACCGGCTCGCGCAGCACGATCGTCCCCACACGACCTCCGGCATAGTCAATGTCGATCTCGGCCATGCCGAGCTGCAGCTTGTAGCCCGTGTTGTTCATCACCCGCACGACCATCTCGGCGCCGGTCAACCCCTGGCGCTCGATCTTCTCGATCCCCTCGAAGCGGATGTTGCGCTGCGCCTTCTCGACGGCCCTGCGGCACGAAGTCGCCGACACCGCCGCCGCCAGCAGCAACAGGTATAACAAAAATTTTCTCATCGCTCTCCTATATATATTTGCGCGATCCCGAAACTCTGGCTTCTCGCCCGGCAATTGCGAAACCCCGCCTTTTCCATCATTCCCAGAAACTCCGCCGGGGCGGGAAACTCCCCGACCGAGGCCGGCAGGTATTCGTAGGCCCGTTTGTCGCGCGACACCAGCCCGCCGATGCGGGGCAGAATCTTGTAGGAGTAGAACTCGTACAATGCCCGGAACACCCGGTTGCGGGGCCGCGAGAACTCCAGGATAACGACTTTGCCCCCGGGTTTTATTGTGCGGGCGAGCTCGTGCAGTCCGGCCGCGAGGTCGCCGAAATTGCGCACTCCGAATGCGACGGTCGCCGCATCGACCGAAGCGTCGGCCACGGCGAGGTGCTCGGCATCGCCCCTTTCGAGGACGATGCGGTTGTCCAGCCCCCGGGCCTCGACCTTGCGGCGCGCCACGGCGAGCATCGCCTCCGAGAGATCGACCCCCATCACCTGCACGCCCTCGATCCGGCGCGCCATGGCGATCGCCAGATCGCCCGTGCCGGTCGCCACGTCGAGAATGCGGCGGGGTTTCGCGCGCCGCACCTCGTTCACCGCGCGGCGCCGCCAGATGCGGTCGATGTTTACCGAAAGCGTATGGTTCAGCAGGTCGTATCGCGGCGCGATGTTGTCGAACATCTCACGGACCTCCTCCTTTTTGGTCTGATCTGTGTTGTAGGGTTTCATTCGTATCTAATCGTTTCTTCGGGTTTCACGCCGGACACCACGGCCGTCGGGATCATCAGCAGGGCGACGATCGCGGCGATGAACCCGGCGTTCAGCGCCAGCCACCATCCCCACCCCAGCGACACGGGCACCTCCGAGAGCAGGTAGCCCTCCGAGCTGAGTTTTATTAAATGGGTCCACTTCTGCACCAGACACAGCCCCAGTCCGACGGCATTGCCCCACGCCAGTCCCCGCAGCGTGACGAAGCCCGCCCGCCAGAGGAAGATGCGCCGCAGCTCGCCGCTGCGCATTCCGAGGGCTTTCAGCAGCCCGATCATGCGGGTGCGTTCCAGCACCAGGATCAGCAGCGCCGAAGCCATGTTGAAGAAGGCCACAACCAGCATGATGACGATAATCACGGCGGCGTTCACGTCATGGGCCTTCAGCCAGTCGAAAATGTTGGCATAACGCTCCGTGACACTCGTCACCGCGAGGTTCTCGGTCCCCTCCTCGTCGTCGTAGAGCAGCGTCCGCCCGAGCGTGCGGGCAAAGGCCGCGGCGTCGCGCAGGTCGCGGGTCCGGATTTCGTAACCGGATATCTCGTCCGGCCCCCAGTCCGACAACCGCTGCACGTTGCGGATGTCCGTGACGACCACCATGCCGTCCATCTCCTCCATCCCCGAGGCGTAGACGCCTGCCACTTTGAAGCGGTCGCGGCGGGGCATTTCGCCCGGCTCGACGAAGAGCATCTCGACCTTGTCGCCCACCCCGAGCAGCAGCCTGTCGGCCAGCGAACGCGACAAGAGGATGTCTTTCGTGCGCACCGAATCGCCCACGCGGGGCAGCTCGCCGTCGACAAGCCATTCGCGGAAATAGGACCAGTCGTAATCCCCCTCGACGCCTTTGAGCATCACCTCGCCCACGGCGTCGGCCGTGCGGACGATGCCGCCCTTCACGGCATAGGGAGCCATCGCCTCGAAGCCGTCGGTCGCGCGGATCAGCTCCTCGAGGTGCGCGCTGCGGTGCACGGGTTCCGAATCGAGGGCGTTGACACCCCGCACGTCGGTCACCGAGACGTGGGCGGCGAAGCCCGTCATCTTGTGCGCCACTTCGCGTTTGAACCCCATGATGACGGCCATCGCGAGGATCATCACCGCCGCACCCAGCGCCACCGACACCACGGCGATGCGCTCCATCACCCCGGGCTTGTTCTCCGGGGAGGGCTTCGCCATACGGCGTGCGATGAAAAAGGCGAGATTCATGGCAGTTGTTTTGCAGAAAATTTATGCAAAGTAACATATAAATTTCGTATTTCGGGTGTCGTGACGACACTTTTATGAGTCGGAAGGTTTTACAAAGCCCCTGCAATCCGGTTTTGGAACAGTCCGGCTTTTTTGTACCGATTAACATCGTAACACCACTTTTATCATCCGGGAAGTATTTCGAAACCGCTCGTTTTTTCCTATCTTTGCGGCAAACAAAGGGTTCGATATGAAAAAGGAAGCTCTTATTACGGGTGCGACGTCGGGCATCGGACGCGCCGCGGCGCTCCGGCTTGCGAAAGAAGGATATGCCGTCACGGTCACCGGACGGCGTGCCGAACGTCTCGCGGCGCTGAAAGCCGAGATCGAAGCCGCGGGAGGCCGCTGCACGACGCTCGTGTTCGACGTGCGCTCCGAAGAGGAGGTGCGCCGGAACCTCGAACCACTCGGACGGGTCGACCTGCTGGTCAACAACGCGGGACTGGCCGCCGGACTGGAACACATCGACCAAGGCGACACCCGCGACTGGGACGCCATGATCGACACCAACGTCAAAGGGCTGCTGTACGTCACGCGCGTCATCGCCCCGAAGATGGTCGCCGCGGGCGGCGGGCATATCTTCAACATCGGCTCGATCGCCGGGACCGAAGCCTACGAGAACGGCGCGGTCTACTGCGCCTCGAAACACGCCGTGCACGCCATTTCGCAGTCGATGCGGGCCGACCTGCTGTCGGCCGGGATCAAAGTGACCGAAATCCGTCCGGGGATGGTCGAGACGGAGTTTTCCGAGGTCCGCTTCCACGGCGACAAGGAGCGCGCCGACGCGGTCTACACGGGCGTCGAGCCCCTCACCGGCGACGACATCGCCGAAGCGATCGCATGGGCAGCACAATTACCCGCGCACATGAACGTTAATGATATGGTACTGATGCCCGCCCAACAGGCCGGAGCCTATTACACGTACCGCAAAACAAAATAGAAAACGCTATGACATTTCCTATGATTGCACTGCTCCAGGCAGGCTATTACACCCAGGAGAGCGCCGGAATCAGCTACTCGGCCGCCACGATGGGCATGTTCGTGCTGATTATCGCCATCGGCGTCATCGGCTTCATCGTGCAGGCACGCCTGCAGTCGGTGTTCAAAAAGTATTCGAAGGTCCAGTTCCCGGGCGGACTGACCGGTGCCGAGGTAGCCGAGAAGATGCTGCGCGACAACAACATCCACAACGTAAAAGTGACGCACGTCGGCGGTCATCTCACCGACCATTTCAACCCGCAGACGATGACCATCAACCTGAGCGACTCGGTCTACTCGTCGACGAGCGTCGCCGCAGCGGCCGTAGCCGCCCACGAGTGCGGCCACGCCGTACAGCACGCGCAGGGCTATGCGCCGCTGGTATTGCGTTCGCAGCTGGTTCCCGTCGTGCAGTTCGCCTCGTCGGCCGCCACGTGGGTCATCATCCTGGGCCTGGTGATCCTGGCCTCGACGCAGAACGAACTCCTCTGCTGGATCGGCGTGGGCATGATCGCCATGTCGGCGGTCTTCTCGCTCGTCACGCTGCCCGTGGAGTACAACGCTTCGGCCCGCGCCGTGGAGTGGCTGCAGACCAGCCGCACGATGCAGGGCGCACAGCTCGCACAGGCCAAGGAAGCCCTCTCATGGGCGGCCCGCACCTACCTCGTGGCGGCGTTGAGCGCCATCGCCTCGGTCCTCTACTACGTCTTCCTGATCCTCGGAAGGCGCGACTAAACCGGCAATGAACTCCCCCGAAAAAGACTACACCCACCGCAGCTGGCTGGCTACCGCGGCGCTTATCGCAGTGCTCGTGGCCGTGGGCTTCATTCCCCCGCAGAGCGTCGGAGGCGTCAAACTGCGCCGTGCCAACATCCTCTCGGATGTCCTCGCCTTCGACGATGCGGCAGCGGCCGAACCGGTCGCCGAACCCGTCCTTTTCGACGAGGAGGATTTCCACGTCGACCTCGAAGCCGTCGCCGAACGCATCGAGGCAGACACCGCCCCGCGCGAGGCGCAGACCACCTACACATGGCTCATCCCTCAGGACAGCCTCCGCGGCCAACGGCCCGAGCCCGACTCGGCGCGCTTCACCGCGACGCCCGTCCCGATCGAGGATTACAGCGACAGCGGTCGTATCCGCGCCTTCTGCGACACGCTGCTCAACGCCCGGCGTCCGGTGCGCATCGCCTTCCTCGGCGACTCGTTCGTCGAGGGAGACATCCTCACCGCCGACCTGCGCGAACGGCTCCAGACGGCCTTCGGGAGACGGCCCGGCGGCGGCGCGGGATTCGCCCCGATGGCCTCGCCGCTGACGGCCTTCCGGCGCACGATCAAAACCCAGTCGAAAGGCTGGACAGCCTACAACATCATGCAGCGCAAGAGCGCCCCGGCCAATCTGCGCGGGAATTTCTATGTCTCGGGCTGGGTCTGCCAACCCACGGCGGGCGCATCGACCCGCTGGGAGAACACCGACTACCGCAAACTGCTCGACTCGTGCAACGGAGCGCGCATCTTCTTCCTCTCGCCCCGCGACAGCCGCGTCGAGGTGACGCTCAACGACACGGAACGCCGCGAGTTCGACATCTCGGGCGACAACGCCGTGCGCCAGATCGAGATCTCGGCCCCGCACATCCGCTCGCTCACCTTCAAAGTGCTCTCCGGCACGGAGGGATTCATCGGCTACGGCGCGGTCTTCGAAGGCGGCGGAGTCGTCGTCGACAACTACTCGGTGCGCAGCAACAACGGCCAGGCGATGTTCTGGACCAACCCGTCGGTCAACGCCCAGATCAACGCCCTCACGGGTTACGACCTGGTGATCCTCCAATACGGGCTCAACATCATGCAGTCGGGCGTAAAGAGCTACACCAACTATGCGGCGCAGATCGAAAAGATGGTCGCCTTCGTCCGGAGCTGTTTCCCCGACGCCGCGGTGCTGGTGCTGGGCGTCAGCGACCGCTCGACGAAGACCGACGCGGGTTTCGAACCGATGGACGCCATCCCTTACATGCTCGACTTCCAGCGCCAGGCGGCCCGGAACACGGGCGCGGCCTTCTGGCCCACGTGCGACGCCATGCGCGCACAAGGGGGCATGGAGCAGTTCGTAAAGAACGGCTGGGCCGGGAAGGACTACACCCACATCAACTACGCCGGAGGACGCCGCGTGGCGTGGGCGCTGTTCGACGCCCTCAACGCCGAGGCCTGCGCGCTCCATGCCGAACAGCGGGCCGCAGAGCTGCGCCGGCAGGCCGAAGCCGCAGTGCTGGACTCCCTGCAAACGGCGCGCATCGAGCGCAGGCTGCTGCCGGCCGTCGCCTCCCAACCGCTTAACACACCGACACGATGACACTCCCCGCGACAGACGGATTCTGGGACAAGGTGCAGGCGTTGCTGGCCTACGACGCTTCGTCGCCGCTGATTTTCAGCAGCGGGCTGTTCCTCTTCCTTTTTGCGGGGTTTCTGCTCATATACAGCGCTTTCCGCCGTGCGCCGACGGCCCGTATCGTCTATGTCATCGCCTTCTCGCTCTACTTCTACTACAAGTCGAGCGGCATTTATTTCCTGCTGCTCATCTTCGCCGCAGCGAGCGATTTCCTGATCGCGCAGGGCATCTACCGGGCCCGTTTCAAAGGCCTGAAACGCTGGCTGGTGGTACTGAGCGTCGCCGTCAACCTCGGCATGCTCGGCTATTTCAAATACACCAATTTCTTCATCGACATCTCCAACCAGTTGTTCGGACAGGGATTCCTGCAATTCCAGAACATCTTTCTGCCGGTCGGCATCTCGTTCTTCGTCTTCCAGTCGATGAGCTACACCATCGACATTTACCGCGGTCAGCTGAAACCCTTGTCCAACTGGTTCGACTATCTCTTTTACCTGTCGTTCTTTCCGCAGTTAGTGGCCGGCCCGATCGTCCGGGCCCGGGACTTCATTCCGCAAATCCGGCAGAATCCGATCGTCGTCACCCGCGAGATGTTCGGCACGGGGGTCTTCCTGATCCTCACGGGCCTGTTCAAAAAAGCGATCATCTCGGACTACATTTCGCTTAACTTCGTCGACCGCATCTTCGACGAACCGCTGCTCTACTCCGGATTCGAGTGCCTGATGGGTATTTACGGCTATGCGCTGCAAATCTACTGCGATTTCTCGGGTTACTCCGACATGGCCATCGGAATCGCCCTGCTGCTGGGATTCCGCTTCCCGAAGAACTTCGACGCCCCCTACAAATCGGCGACGATCACCGAATTCTGGCGGCGGTGGCATATCTCGCTCTCGTCGTGGCTGCGCGACTACCTCTACATCTCGCTGGGCGGCAACCGCAAAGGCCGCCTGCGGACCTACGGCAACCTGCTACTGACGATGCTGCTGGGCGGACTGTGGCACGGCGCGGCGGTGCGCTTCATCCTCTGGGGCGGCCTGCACGGCACGGCCCTGGCCCTGCACAAGCTGTGGATGTCGGTCGTCCCGGGCGCCAAGGCTTCCGGGGCCCAGATGCACTGGTGGAGCCGTGCGGCAGGCATCTTCCTCACGTTCAATATCGTCTGCTTCGGGTGGCTGATGTTCCGCGCCGAGTCGATGCAGACGGTTTCGCTGATGCTGCACCAGATTTTCGAGAATTTCAACGCCGCGATGATCCCGCAGGTTTTGACGGGCTATGCCGCGGCCTTTGCGCTGATCGCCGCGGGATATATCCTCCACCTGCTCCCGGGCCGGGTGGACGCCCTGGCACAAAGGATCGTGGTCCATGCGTCGCTGGTGCTGCAGGTCGTGATGGCCGCAGCGATGATCTGGTGCGTCATGCAGATCAAATCCAGCGACATACAGCCCTTTATCTACTTCCAATTTTAGGCAAGCGATGTACGACTTTGACCATCAACTGTTTCTCGGCCTGAATTTCGACGGCGGCCCCGTCGTGGACCGCCTGATGCTGACCGTCTCGGGCACGGCGATGTGGCTTCCGCTCTATGCGCTGATTCTCTGGCTCGTCTGGCGGCGCGGCGGATGGCGCAACGTCATCGTTTTCACGGTGCTGATGATCGCGGCGCTGGCCCTCTCGGACATGGTTTCGGGCATATTCAAAGGCAACGGAGTGCTGGGTGACCTGCTGCCGGGCTTCGAACCGCGCTGGCGGCCGATGTTCACCCCCTCGCTCGAAGGGCTGGACATCGCCCCCGACTCGCTGCGGGCGCTGCGCATGGCCGGCACGCCCGGTAACTGGACCGTGCACGTCCCGGTCGAGGCCGTGAGCGGCCGTTTCGGAACCGTCTCGGCCCATGCGGCTACGATCGTCGCGCTGGCCGTGCTGTCGGCCTCGGTGATCCGGCGGCGGTGGTTCACGGCGCTGATGCTCTTCTGCACCGTACTGATCTGCTATTCGCGCATCTACCTGGGCAAACATTTCCCGATGGACCTCGTGTGGGGCACGCTCGTCGGGGCGATACTGGGATGGGCCGCTTATCAGGCCTACCGGAAACTCACCCAAAAAAAGGAGCTGCAATAGCAGCTCCTTTTCGTTTTCGCCGACCGGGTCAGAATCCCCAATCGGCGGGATTGCAGGAGGCTTTGACACTCTCGTCCACATCCGGGAAGAAGGTGAACCCGGTCTTCTCCTCGATCTCTTTCACCGAGCGCAGATAGCTCTTATCGAGCGTCGGCGACGAAGAACCGCCGATCTGATCGGCATGTTCGAACCAGAAGCCCACAGCCTTCAGTTCCGAAGCTGCACACTCCTGAATCGGCTTTCTGAGGTTGCCGCTGCGGGTGCGCAACAACAATTTGTAATAATGGGTAGGCACGATGCACTCTTTCGAGTATCCGGGCACATAGTAACGCACCCGCGTATCGCCAGAACCATTCCAGCAACTCGCATCGCGGGCAACCATGTCATCGTTCTCGAAATAGGCTCCCGAAACACAGTAAAGCGTATCGGAGCAGACATATCTATCCAATATCCGCTTCTCGGCATCACCCCACACCTTGTCGAAAGCCGTGCGGCCCTGCGGCGAGATATTACCGGGATAGAAAGTCTGCGTATTGATCTCCGCCGGATTGTTCTTGTCGCCGCATCCCCGGTAACTCGACGCCAGCATGTGCCCGCGAATCCATTGCTTGTCGATGCTCTCAGAGTAAAGCGACATCGCCCGGTTGTTGTTCACCGCCAACGGATAGATGATCGCCTGCTCCGTCTCGGTCATCGAAGGATCGCGCGCCCACGGGTCCGTAGCAGGGCGCGTAGTGCCGCCCTCCTGATAGCAGGCGTGCTGCGGATGGGCGATCCACAACGGGCAATGACGCTGCGTATCGTAGCAATACGTATAATTGCGCAAATATTGTTTGGTGGTCACGGTCGAGGCCCAGAACGTGTGGATTTTCTTGCCGGTCATGTCGGCGGGCGTCGCAGGAAGTTCGGCCCAGCGGTATCCGGCCGTACCGGCGCAGGTGATCTCCACACGCTGCGTCTTGGCCCCGGCGCCTTCGCCCGCCGTGACGGTGAGCGTGCAGCGCACCCCTTCGGGTGCAGCCGTAACGGTGATCGTGCCGTCGCCCGTGCCGGATGCCGGCGCGAATTTCAATGCGGAATTGGGACACGACGCGCTCCACGAAGCGTTGGAAGTTACCGTGATGCGGTTAGCGCCCGCAGGGTTGAAGCGCAGCTCCGCGGGAGCGAGCGAGAGCGTCACTTCGGCAGGAGCCGCGGCACGGGTCACGGTGATGGTCTTGCCGGAGACCTTGCCCGAAGCGGTGCGCACCCCGATTTTGACGGACGTTCCCCGGGGCATCTCCTTCACCCGGAAGGTTCCGTTGCCGACGCCCGACGAAGGATCGGCCGTCACGGCCGCCGAGGCAGGTTCCCAGTAGACCTGCCACGCACCGTTGGCCATCACACGGACCGCATTGTTGGCGTCGTCGGTCTCATCGAAAGTGAAAGACCCGGATTCGATGGCGGCATAGGATTCGTCCGAGGAGTCGTCACCGCCGCAGGAGGCGAACAGAAGCAGGCAGGCTAAAAGAATCCCCGAAACCCGCGGGGGAGGGTATTTCAGCATGCAGCGCAGAAAGGAGTCGAGTTGTTTCATAGTCCGGATTTAAATTAGACAAGTTTAACAAAATTAGTCATAAACCGGAAATAAACAAATATCATACGTCCTTTTTCGAAACCCGTCCCGGGATGATGAGGCAGAATGCGGAAACAGTTGCTAATTTGCCTATTTTTCACTAATTTTGCAGGGTTACACGAGAAAACATCAAAAACATACGATATGGCACTCGAACTCAGCGAACAGGAACAGCTTCGCAGACAGTCGCTCACGGCGCTCCGTGAATTGGGCATCGAACCCTACCCCGCAGCCCGCTACGAGGTGACGGCCACGGCGCGCGAGATCGCCGACAACTACGACGACGCCAAAAAGAATTTCCAGGAGGTGCGCATCGCCGGACGCATCATGTCGCGCCGCATCATGGGCAGCGCCTCGTTCTTCGAACTGCAGGACCACACGGGCCGTATTCAGGTCTACATCCGCCGCGACGACATCTGCCCCGAAGGCGATCCGACGCTCTACAACACGGTCTTCAAAAAACTGCTCGACATCGGCGACTTCGTGGGCGTCGAGGGCTTCGCGTTCCTCACCAACACCGGCGAACTGTCGGTGCACTGCCGCCGTTTCACCGTGCTGTCGAAGTCGATCCGCCCGCTGCCCGTCGTCAAAGAGAAGGACGGCAGGACGTTCGACGCCTTCACCGATCCCGAGGTGCGCTACCGCCAGCGGTATCTCGACCTGATTGTCAACCCGCAGGTCAAAGATACGTTCGTCCGCCGCGCCAAAATCATGGCCACGATGCGTGAATTTTTCAATTCGAAAGGCTATATCGAAGTCGAGACCCCGATCCTGCAACCCATTCCGGGCGGCGCCTCGGCGCGTCCGTTCATCACGCACCACAACTCGCTCGATATCGACCTCTACCTGCGCATCGCCACGGAGCTCTACCTTAAAAAGCTGATCGTCGGCGGATTCGACGGCGTGTACGAGTTCGGCAAGAACTTCCGCAACGAGGGCATGGACCGCACGCACAACCCCGAGTTTACGTGCATGGAGATCTACGTGGCCTACAAGGACTACCTCTGGATGATGGAGTTCACCGAGCAGATGCTCGAACGGGTGGCCGTGGCCGTGAACGGCACCACGGAGCTGACGATCGACGGCAAGGCGGTCTCGTTCAAAGCCCCGTTCCGCCGCCTGACGATGACCGACGCCATCCGCGAAAAGACCGGTTACGACATCACGGGCCGCTCGGAAGAGGAGCTGCGCGAAGCCTGCAAGCAGCTCAACGTCGAGGTCGACGAGACCTACGGCAAGGGCAAGCTGATCGACGCCATCTTCGGGCAGTACTGCGAGGAGGAGCTCATCCAGCCCACCTTCATCACGGACTATCCGCGCGAGATGTCGCCGCTTTGCAAGCGCCACCGTTCGAATCCCGACCTGACGGAGCGTTTCGAATTGTTCGTCAACGGCAAGGAACTCTGCAACGCCTACTCCGAGCTGAATGACCCGATCGACCAGTTGGAGCGTTTCCAGGAGCAGCTGCGGCTCTCGGAAAAGGGCGACGACGAGGCAATGTTCATCGACATGGATTTCGTGCGCGCGCTGGAATACGGCATGCCGACCTGCTCGGGAATGGGCATCGGCATCGACCGCCTGACGATGTTCATGACCGACCAGACGTCGATCCAGGACGTGCTGTTCTTCCCCCAGATGCGCCCCGAGAAGAAGGTCGTGAGCGATCCCGTGGAGGCCTACACCGCCATCGGGGTCCCCGAAGAGTGGGTTCCGGTGATTCAGAAGATGGGCTACCTGACGGTCGAGTCGCTGAAAAAACTCGCCCCCGGGAAATTCTTCAACGACCTGTGCGGGTTCAACAAGAAGAACAAGCTCGGGCTGAAAGCCCCCTCGATCGACGAGGTAAAGAAATGGTGTACTGAAGAGAACTAATTCACTATAAAACATTCAGGAAAATGAGAAAGAAAATTGTTGCCGGCAACTGGAAGATGAACACGCTTCCCGCCGAAGGTGTCGAACTGGCCAAAGGCGTCGTAGCAGGCCGCGGAGAGGTTTGCTCGTGCGTGAACTTCATCGTATGCCCGCCGTTCACCCATCTGTCGATGGTGGCCGAGGCCCTGAAGGGTTCGGACATCGCACTCGGCGCACAGGACTGCGCAACGGAGGCCAAAGGCGCCTACACGGGCGAAATCGCCGCGTCGATGATCGCCGCACTGGGTTGCAAGTACGTGATCCTCGGCCACTCGGAGCGCCGCCAGTATTACGGCGAGACCTCCGCAACGCTCAACAAGAAGATGGCGCAGGCTTATGCCAACGGACTGGTTCCCATCTACTGCGTAGGCGAGAACCTCGAAGAGCGTGAGGCCGGCAAGCACTTCGACGTGGTGAAAGCCCAGATCGAGGAGGTGGTTTACAACCTCACCGAAGAGCAGTATAAGGAGCTGGTGATCGCCTACGAGCCCGTATGGGCCATCGGCACCGGCAAGACCGCAACGGCCGAGCAGGCACAGGAGATTCACGCCTACATCCGCACGGTGTTGGCCGCCAAGTTCGGCGCCGCAGCCCAGGAGACGGCGATCCTCTACGGCGGTTCGTGCAAGCCTTCGAACGCAGCCGAGATCTTCGCCAAGGAGGATGTCGACGGCGGCCTGATCGGCGGTGCAGCCCTCAAAGCCGAGGATTTCCTCGCCATCGGCAAGGGATTCTCGAAGTAATTCCGCGACAGCGAACAATCACCGAGAGAGGCCCTTCATTAAGGACCTCTCTTGTTTTATACCAACCGAAAACTACCAACCCATGAAAAAACCGCTGCTTCTCATCATCGCCCTCACGGCAACATGCGCCGTGAGCGCACAGGGCTACTATACCGACGCCCACAATCCCGACATCACGCGCCACACCGAGCGCATCGCCCCGCAGCGTATGGAATTCGTGCTGCCCGAGGTGAACGGCTACACCGCCTACAAAGCCGACCTGCACACCCACACGATCTATTCGGACGGCGACTGCACGCCCGAGTTCCGCGTGCGCGAAGCGTGGTACGACGGTCTGGACGTGTTGGCGATCACCGATCACGTCGAATACCGCCGCCACGAAGGCAAGATGCTGCACTTCCTGAAAGGCTACGTCCCCGAAGGCACCGAGGCCTTCAACAACAACGTCATCCGGAAAGCGGCCGACGAACGGGGCATCCAGACCGACCTGAACCTCCCGGTAAGGCTGGCACAGGAGACAGCCGTGAAATACGGCATAACCATCATCCCGGGCGCTGAAATCACCCGCGAACCGCTCGCTTACGGCCACTACAACGCTCTTTTCACCGCCGACAACAACGCCCTTTACGACGTCGACGCCCTGCAATCGCTCCGCAACGCCAAAGCGCAGGGAGCGCTGGTGATGCACAACCACCCGGGCTGGCGGCGCAAGAGCCTCGAGCACCCCGAATTCGAGGTCAAAGCCTACGGCGAAGGGCTGATCGACGGCATCGAGATCATGAACGGCGCGGAGTTCTACCCCAAGGCCATCGCACGCGCACACACCCGGAAGCTGTTCGTCTCGGCGAACACCGACATCCACGACTCTGCGGCCGAAACCTACCGCATACAGGGCCACCGCCGCAACATGACGCTGATTTTCGCCCGTGACAACTCGCCCGAGGCATTGCGCGAGGCGATCGAGGCGCACCGCACGCTGGCCTATTCGTTCGACACGATTGCCGGCGACGAACAGCTGATGAAAGATCTTTTCGCGGCATCGGTCAAAACGAAGGTACTCTACACCGATCCGAAAAACGGCCAACGTACAGTGAGCCTCACGAACAACACCTCGGTACAGTACTACCTCCGCTTCCCGGGACAGAATCCGGTCGTGCTCAAACCTTTCTCAGCCATCACGACGACCGTAGGCCGGGACAAACCGCTCCGCTTCACCGTCGAGAACATGTGGCACTCCGAAAAAGACCATCCCCGAATCGAGGTGAATCTGTAACCCCGGCACCATCGAATCCCCGGCTCCACCGAGACCGGGGATTTTTCATACTGCCCGCAAAAGTGTTCAATATCGCATCACGGGCGGGCGGAACGAACATTTTTCGTATCTTTGGTACCGTAACGACACTATTCGACATGAGCCGACTGATTATCAACAATTTCGAAGAATTCGCGCAACTCGAAGGAGAGGAGTTGGGCGTTTCGGACTACCTGAAAATTACGCAGGAGCAGATCGACCTTTTCGCGGATGCGACCCTCGATCACCAATGGATCCATGTGGACCCGGAGCGGGCGCGGCGAGAGAGTCCCTACGGCTCCGCCATCGCGCACGGATACCTGACGCTCTCGGTCCTTCCCCACCTTTGGGCGCAGGTCGTACAGGTGAACAACGTGAAGATGATGGTCAACTACGGCATCGAGAAACTGCGTTTCAACCAGCCTGTGCTGGTCAACGACGAGGTCCGGCTGCGCGCCGCCCTGCAGTCGATCTCGAACCTCCGCGGGGTCATCAAAACCGAAATCCGGGTGTCGCTCGAGATCAAAGACCGCCCCAAGAACGCCTTCGAAGCCACGGTCGTATTCCTCTACCATTTCCAATAGCCGGAAAATAACAGGCCGAGCCCTCAAAAGCTACGGTTCCAACTTGTGCATTCGGCCGTAAATCGTTATCTTTGTATTTTAAACCTGCGCTCGGGCGGAGGATTCCTCCGGGTTCCTCTCCTCCCGGCCAAAACCGATTTCATAAAAATGAAACACCTCTTCATCCTTCTGCTGGCCGCACTCTCCGTAACGGCCTGCAACCGCACCGGCAATGCCGGAAACGAAACCCTGACGGTCGACGAACTGCTCGCCACGGCCGATGCGCTAATAGGCGACACCGTACGCGTGGAAGGTCTCTGCGTCAGCACTTGCGGCCACGGCAGCACCCACATTACCCTGATGGGCAGCGACACCACACAGATGGTCGAAGCATTGGCCGACGAGCACATGCAGTCATTCGACCCGATGATCTCCAACCGCACGGTCGCCGTCGAGGGTGTCGTGGCGGAACAACGCGTCGAGCTGCCGTTCCTCGATGACTGGGAAATGCGCCTTGACGCCAGCATCGAGGGCGGCAAGGGCAATCCCGAGGCCGTAGCGATGCTCAAAGACCAAATCCGCGAACTCCGCGACTCGATCACCTCCCGCCGTGCACGCGAAGGCAAGGAGTACTGGAGCATTTACCGCATCGAAACTTTCGCCTGCCATGCCATCGACGACGAAGCCGGGCGCTAAACGAGGCCCATTGTTTCGCCGGTGGGCACGGATCATTCACCGCGACCTCTCCTATTTCTTCGCAGGCGTAGTGGTTGTCTATGCCGTATCGGGTATTGTGCTGAACCACAAACGCGACTTCAACAGCAACTACTCGGTTCGCCGGACCGAGTTGCAGATGCCGGGCGTCTATCCCGCCCCGGCTGAAACGAGTCGTGAACAAGCCGAGGAACTGCTCCGCACGGCCGATACCGAAGCGCGCTACGCAAAACACTACGTCAGTGGTGAGCATCGGGTAAAGGTCTTTGTAGCCGGAGGCTCCGTGCTCGAAGTGGATATGCAGAACGGCCGTGCCGTCTACGAAAAACTGACAAAAAGGCCTGTCATCAGTTCGATGAATCGCCTGCACTACAATCCCAGCCGGTGGTGGACCCGTTTTTCCGACCTGTTCGCCGCATCGCTGCTCATCATCACGCTCACGGGGCTGGTGATGGTCCCGGGCCGCAACGGACTGCGGGGCCGCGGCGGCATCGAACTCGCAGCGGGTATTGCCGTGCCGATACTGTTCCTGCTCTTCCTGTAAAGCAGACAAACGCAAAGCGGGGGCGGTCGTTCGATACGACCGCCCCCGCCTACTTTCAGGTACGGGGTGCTTATACTCCGGCCTGCGTCACTTTCATACGGAACAACTCCTTGTCATTCTCTCCCACCAGGATCACATCCAATTTGCGTTCTGCACCGGTCTTGTTCTCCGAGACGGCATAAATCACCCATGCTCCCCTACCATAGTAAGATTCTATCCAGGCGTCAGTCACCTCGGTCTCAGTTCCTACAGCAACCACCTTCACCGAGCACTCTCCGTTCGCTTCGACACCGAACTCCTGCTTTTTCGCAGAGCTGAACTCATCCTTAGCAAAATTGACCCCATAGGGCGACGTCAGCACATTTGCCCAATCAGCATCATAGATTGTAACCGATGTTGCCAAAGGCGCATCCTGACTAATGTAGATCGTAATGGGTTCCGCATTGCCTGCCGAGACAGTCACGGAAGCGCCGCTCTGCATCATACCCTGCGTATTGGGCAGGAAAGTGACTACCAGAGCATCCCCGCTGCCACCCGAAGCGGTTTTGAGTGTGCAATAGGGTTCGTCGCCATAGCCGGGGTCGAGCTCGGCGGTCCAAAGGTGCGCATTGGTGGTTACCGTGGTTACGGTTACATCCCCGCCCGCTGCAGGAGCGGTAAAGAAATAACCATATTCTCCCTCCAGGTCGATCGACAGGGTTGCATCCACCGGTTCGGGGAAATCCTGCGTCACGGTAAATTCAACGGGAGTTACCGTTCCGGCCGAAATGCGATATTTGGCCGTACGCACCGCAGTGGTCAGATTGTTTGCGGGAGCCACTTTGATCTGGGAGGCGCTCTGGATCGTCACCACGCACCACTCGGCCTTCGATTCGCCCTCGGCCAACACCTGCTCGACGGTGACCGTCGAAGCGTCGGTGTCGAGCGCAATGACCTGCGCCTCGGGGGAGGTCGCCACGAAGGTCAGCGCAGCCTGTGCGGGATCAGCCAGCGCAAGTTTGGTCACAACGGGCTGGTCGTCGCCCCCGTCGTCATC
This sequence comes from Alistipes timonensis JC136, assembly GCF_900107675.1. Lineage (GTDB taxonomy): Bacteria > Bacteroidota > Bacteroidia > Bacteroidales > Rikenellaceae > Alistipes > Alistipes timonensis. The sequence goes on along the minus strand of NZ_FNRI01000004.1, from coordinate 235,685 downwards.
GGAACATCCGGCAAATGTCAACGCAACCAGTGCGAACGCCGGGATCAGGAATTTTACCTTTTTCATAACCTAACGAATATTAAATATTGATAGAATAACAAATTATTTCACGTTGTCGAACGCCGCCTCGATCTTCAAGATCTGGTATTCGTAGAAATCACGCGTGCGGGCATCGCCCGAACTCCGGCGCTGCTTATAGAGGTTCAGCACCCGGCGCAGCGTAGCCGTATAGAGCGGTTGTCCGACCTGTGCCGAGAGCGAAGGCCCCTTCATGTCGTGACGGTAATAGGAGATTTCTCCGGCCGAAGCGTGGTCGTGGCGGCATTCGGGATGGTTGCAGACAAACGGAGGCAGTGCCTCGTCGGCCATGCGCACCAACAGGTCGGTCCCGTCGTCCGTGAGTCCCTTGCCCAGTTGGAGCGCCGTACCCGAAGGGCCCGTCAGGCCGCTGTTTTTGAGCAGTGCGGCTACGGCGGCGCCCTGCAGATTCATCTCTTCGATGGTCAGCGAACCGCCCCGGACAGCCGATGCGAAGACCGTGTTGTAGGCATCGCTCAGGTAAGTGTCCACGCGGTAGATACCTTTCTGGCCCGAGCGCTCGCCCTGATAGATGCTGCCCAGGGTCGCAGGGCTGAAAATCTTGCCGGCAATGCCCGAGGTGGCGTTGTCGAGGATCGTGGAGGGCTGGCCCAGTTTGTCCATCAACTCCTGGGGCAGCAGCCACGCACGTGCCGTAAGCACCTGATCGACCAGCCATTTCATGGCTTGCTTCTGCCGTTCAGCGGGGATATAGCTCAGGGCACGCAGCTGGCGTCCGTCCTGCACGAGGTCCTTGTACTCCACGCCGCCCAGATAAGGCATCACGTGCATCAAATAGCGTGTGTACTGGCCGATCACAGCGGCGTACATCGACTGAATATCCTTATAGTCGCGGTTCTCCTCAGCAAACCAGTCGCAGATGTTAGCGATGATGTATTTACAGTTCTCGACACCGTAATTGCCCGCTTTGATATGGTCGTTGCCCAGGTCCTCCGACTGGTCGGTGGGGTCGAGCGTCAGGAAAATCTGCTGTGCGCCGAACTCGTACATCGGATCGTCGCGCTTCGCGGCCAGCAGGTCGTTGAGCAGCGGCAGCTCCTCCTCGGCATCGCGCGTCTTCTCGAAGATACGGTAGCCCCAGTTGATGGCGTGGATGTCGTAAACACCGATCAGGGGCGGCACCATCCGCACGCCGCGCTCGAAATCGCCGCGCTGGGCGACATAGTTGTTGCGCGCATAGTCCATGATCGAGGGAGTCGTGCCGTATTTCTGCGTGAACGACGGACTGCGCAGCGAGTCCACCGGGAAGGAGTAGCTCGCACCCATGTTGTGCATCAGACCCAGCGTGTGGCCCACCTCGTGAGCGGCCACGTAGCGCAGCGACTCGCGCATCACGTCGTCATCGAAAACCTGCTTGCGCACGCGCGGATCGACGGCTCCCGTCTGGGCGAAACGCCAGTTGTGCACCAGCGAAATAACGTTGTGGTACCAGATGACGTCGGCCACCAGGATCTCGCCCGTGCGGGGATCGGTGTAGCTCGGTCCCATGGCGTTGGCTACGTCGGTAACGGCATAGCGAATGCAGTTGTAGCGAATGTCATCGGGATCGAACGACGGATCGTCGGGATAGTCGCGGGCCTCCATCACGTTTTTGAAACCGGCGGCTTCGAAAGCCGTATTCCAGTCCTCGACGCCCTGCTTCACCACCTCGCGCCACTTGTCGGGAAAGGCGTTGTCGACGTAGAAGACGATCTTGCGCTCCGGCTCGACCAGCTCGCCGCGGTAATATTTCTCCCACTCGCCCTCTTTCGGTTCGATACGCCAGCGATGGATCATCTCATGCGTCAGCAGTTTGTCCTTCGACGAGGTGTAGGTGTAATATTTCGAGCTGAAATAGCCCACGCGGTTGTCCTGCCAGCGAACCTTCATCGGCTCCTCGGGCAATTCGAGGATCGACCGCCGCACGGTCACCGTATAGCCGTCCGGCTCGGAGGTGTAATTGAGGATACTGGTGATCTCGAGGTTCTTTTCGAAAACTTTGACCTCTTTGAGTTTCGACCCGGAGGCATCGTACGTCGCACTCATCTCGCCCGGAACCATCGGACTCTGGCGGATCGGCGTGAGCAGCTTGTCGTTCGACACGAAGAACGTGGTCACATCGATCAGCAGCGTATCGTTGCGGGAAGCTTTGATTTTGAAGGTCCGGGTGATGGGGTCCTGCACGTTGCGGCGGAACGACTTTTCGATGGGATCGTTCGGAGCCACGCGCTCCCAGTGGTTGACCTTGTGGAGGTAGACGTTCGAGGTGTCGGCCGAGAAGCGGATCATGAACGGATCGCCCAACATCTGTCCGGCCACGAAATTGGAGTTCTGGCTGATCTCCGAGATCCGGTTGGCCAGCAGGTAGTTGGCTTTGAGATTCCGGGGCGTGACGGCCAGCAGCAACTCGCCCTTTTTCGTCAGGTAGTAGTCGAACAGACCGCTTCCTTTCTGGGCGCCCTTGACAGCCTTGTCAAATTTGTCCTCTTTTTTGACGGAATCCGTTTTTTCCATCTTCGCGGCCTTCTTTTTCTTATTGGAAAAAGGCCACATCTGCTCCGCATGCAACGGGCTGCATGCCAGGAGCACGGCGGTAGCAGCCAGAATCAATTGTTTATTCATATTTATCGGGTGTTGTGTATATATTACAGTTCCTTGAACCACAGCGAGCGGATGCGCTGGAATCCCGTCCAATCGGTGTTTTTGTCTGCCTGGAGTTCGATCCGGTCGGCGGTATCCGCCACCGCATACTTGCGGATGCGGCCGCTGTCGGGAACGCCCGCCTCATAGGTGCAGATATAGACATAGTCCTTATTGCCTTCGGAAACGGTGTGGATGTCGCCGTGGACCTGCGTAATCTCCGCGGGCGAAAAATCCAAAAGCTGCACGGGTTTCCGGGCGTTGCGGAAATCATAGCCGTAGAGCACCCCGCCCACCGAGTAGAGCATATAGCCGTGCTGCGAAGTCATGCACCAGTTCGCGGCATCTGCCACGGGGACCGAAGCGTCGATCTCGTAACGCGCCCCTTTGCTGGGACCGGAACGCAGACAGGCGTAGGTGTAGATCCAGTATTTCCCGATCCGGGAGTCGTGGAGGATCGTCGCCGACTGCCCCGAAAGAAATCGCGAATTGACGGTCGTCACATAATCCAACCCGGTTCGCCAGGGAAACAGCGCAAGGTCCGATTCGGTGTCGGTGGCGTTGCGCAGGGTTTCGTTGTTGCGCATCAGGTAGCAGAAACGCTTATCGTCGTCGTTATAGAGCATGACGGTAGTGATAGATCCGGCACCGGCGCCGCCGCTCAGGTTGTAGGCCATCCTGTCGCCGATGCGCACGTAGTCGTAACTCTCGGCATAGCGGTTGACCGGATTGCCGAAATAGCCCGTATTGATCGACGAAATGCTGTACACATAAGCGTAGCCATCGACCAGGAAGACACGGAATTTGTCGTCGATCTGGATCATGTCCGAAGCGGCGGTTTCCGTCAGGTATTGGGGATTGGCGAAATAGTTCCGCATCACGGTGTAGTCGTCCGTGCCGAACGATTCGCGGTCATAGAGAAAACTCCCCTCCCCAGTCGAGAGGTAGATACGGCCATGCGCCAGCGAGGTGTACTCATCGTTGTCGCACCAGATGCGCAGGGGATTCTTGTGACGGGTATCGTCCTTAACCACATCACGCTGGAGCAGCGTATCGCGGCTGATCGACACCATGTCTACGACGGTGCCGCCCGCCTCGTCCTCCGCAGCGACCAGCCAGCCGCGCGTATAGGCCGTGCTGACCGAAATCTCGGTACTGCGGCTGAACATCAGCCCCGTGCCGGGGTCCGTGATGCGCAGCAACAGCGAATAGTCGTCGCTGGGCAGATTCACGGCATAGTCCAGGTCGCGCGTCCGGGCGATCGTGGTGCGCTCACCCGGATTGCGGACCCGGCCGACGACCACCCACTCGTATTCGTAAGTCCCCGTGAGTTCCGGGTCCTGCGACGCCGTGATGTGGGGGCTGATTTTCAGTTCGTCGATGCCCGAACGCAATTTATATTCCACGCCCTCGAACCCCCGGGCCCCGATGACGATCTCGTTGATATCGCGGTAATCGTAATTCCCCTTGTCGCCGTAGCAGCCGCCCAGCAGCAGAAGGAGGGCGGACGCCGCAAACAAACAGCTCTTTTTCATAGACTCTGAATCATTATTTGGCCGAATCCGGCCCGGATTCCATTTTGACGGGATTGCCTTCCCCGTCGAGGTAATCTTCATAGACGGTCCGCCCGGCGAGCTCCTCCTCGTCGAGGTACCGGCGGAAATTCTGTCCCAGCACCTTGCGCTCGATATACGACAAGGCGTCCGGCTGGAAATCGGCGAGCGTCAGATCGAAGACGCTGCACATGAGTTTGATCTTCTTGTCCGAATAGGTCCCGTAAAACTGGTCCGACCACCCCTCGAGCCGCACATACTTGTCACTCACCGTAACGGTATGGCGCAGGATGTCCGTGCCTTCGGTCTCGGTCCCGGTCACCGGGAGCCATTCGCTCAGCGGCAGGTCGAACTGCTCGTTGGGAAGCAGTTCGAGCGTGAGCGTCAACTCCTTTCCGTCGAGTGAAGCCCGGCGGAAGAAACGGATCGGAATGTAGCCATAAACCTCCCCTGCTTCGACGACGCAGTCGCCTTCGGGCAGCTCATAGTCGCGCCCCTCCTCAGCCGTGGTCCGGTCAGCAACGGTGTGGTAAGCAAAGACACGCGGATAGTCAGCCACCGCCCCAATGACCTTGACCCGCAATTGCAGGGTTTGCTCATCGGTCCCGCTGGGCAACAACGCAAACGGAACGCTCGAATCGGCCGTATAGCGGGGATTTTCCTCGTCGCTGCCCGACTGCAGCATGGCGAAATAGACGCCCGTCCGGCCGTCATAGGTCCGGATGGATTCGTCGCAGGCCCCAAGTCCGAGGGCTGCGGCTGCAAACGTCGTAATCAGTCCGTATCTGTAATTTTTCATGTCGATCGCTATTTATGGTGCTCCTGTTCCTTCTCGGGCAACGCAAAGAGGTAATTCGCCGGATCGAATTCCAAATAGCCGCCGTTGTTACTGTAGATTTTCCGGATCGAAGTCTTGCGCAGGCGTTTGTAGTACCAAAAGAGCTGTCCTTCGCCGACGAACTCGCGGATATACTCTCCCGTCAGGTCATTGTCCAGCGTTCCCGTTGCAGGCAGCGAGGTCGCCTTACGAGCCGAACGGAGCGCATTGAGCCACTCATAAGCCGTCTTCTTGGAGTCCTCGCACTCGGCGGCGATCAGGTAGATTTCGGACATGCGGATGACGGGAACCATCGAAGCATAGCCCAGCTCCATGTCCTGCACCTGGCCGTATTTGACGAAAAACCGCTGATCCACGCCCTCGGTATTCTTGAGCGTCTGCCACTGATAGGTCCGCAGGTCGCTCTCCGAATCGTAGAGGTTATGCACGGCCAGATCATTCATCGTGAGCAGGTTGACCTGTTCGAGCTTGTTCGAGAAGAACTTGTCGTGAATGTCGCTCGTGCGTTTCGAGTTGACCGCCGAAAAGAGCGCCTCCGACGAGAAGATGCGGTCCTCGGAATTCTGCGTAGCCACACCGACGGCGGTCTGCCCGGTCACATCCTCGCGCGAGGCAAAGGGGAAGAACGCCCCGGCCTCGTCGATCACCTCCCCGGCCAGTTGTCCGGCCAGCTTCCGGTCGCCGACGTAAATGGCCAGACGCGCCCGCAGGGCTTTCAGGGCAAAATAGTTGAGCCGCAGGTGCCGGCTCCGGTAACGCACCGAACCGGTCGCCGAGCCGTTCAGCCGGCCTTCGGTGCGCACGGGGTCCCACTCCGCAAGTTCGGCGAGTCCGTCGGTGAAGTCCCGGTCGATCTTTTCGGCCACCTCGTTGGCCGGCAGCAACGGTGTGACAGTCAGTTCGCTGCTCGTGCGGTAAGGAATCGAAACGCGGACGGGAGCCTCCGCGAAAATAGGCCCGAAGATGCGCAGCATCTCGAAGTGCAGCAACGCACGCATGCCCAGCATCTCGCCGCGGATGATGTGGTAGGCACGGTCGGAAAGCACATCGCGTTCGCTCTCGCAGTGTTCGAGTATCTTGTTGACGTTGGCGATGACGAAATAGGCTTTGTCCCATATCCCGGCAACAGCCGTTTTACGAGCCTCGGCGGAATAGGCGCCCAGCGTGTTGAAGGTGTGGGTCGAGGGCTGCGTGGTGTCGAAATACTGAGCCTGCACGTCGAACGTCACGGCCGCGAGCGACTTGCCGTAGAGATCCGACTGCGGCAGCTCGGCATAAACACCGTTGAGCGCCGTGAAAAATCCCTCCTCGGTTTCGAACAGGGTGTTTTCCATGATACGGTCCGACGAATCGATCGTCAGCCAGCCCTTGCAGCCGCCCAGCGGCAACACCAGCGCCAGCAGAAGATATAGTTTGATAATTTTCATAAGCATCCGGTTTTTCGGGGTTCGAATCAGAAACGCAGGCTGATCGAGAGTGAGAAACTTTTCGAAAAGGGATAGTCCGTACCCCGCTCTTCTTTGAAAGAAGCCAGGCGGAAGATATCGTTCATATAGAAGCGGAACGAAGCGCCTTTGACGCCGACGACATGCAGCCAGCGGGCCGAGGTTTCGTAACCGATGGTGATTGATTCCCCGGCGATGTAGTTCTCCCGGAGCACGAAGCGCGAGGACATGGGCGTAGTATCGTCAATGCTGATGGCCTTGAAACGGGCCCTGTCGCCGGGTTTCTGCCAGCGGTCGCTCAGCGCGCGCCGGTCGAGGTTGTAGTAGAGCGCCGTTTCGGAGATGTTCTCCACCTTGTTGTAGAGCGCCGAAGCGAAAACATCGGCCCCGAAGCTGTAACGCAGGTTGACACTGGCCGAAAAGCCTTTGTAGTAGACCGAGGTTCCGATGACGCCCTCCAGGGTGGGAGCCGACGAGCCGACCACCACCTCGTCGTTGGCGTCGTATTTGAACGTATAGCGGCCGTCCTTGCGGATGAAGACCTCGCGCCCCGAAGAGGGGTCGATGCCGTGCGAACGCACAGCCCAGATGTCATCGGGGCTGGCGCCGTCGTAATAACGCTTGAAGGTCGTGGCGCTGCCCTTCTCGTTCATAAAGTCGAGCTTATCACCGATGTTGCGATACTCCGAGTTGTTTTGACTGAACGAGGCGTTCACGCTCCAGCGCAAGTACTGCCGTTTCATGACCACCACATTGAGACTGCCCGAAAAGCCCTTCGAAATCTGACCGCCGAAATTGGTGTAGATGCGCGTCGTACCCAGCGACGGAGGCACGGGGATCTGAGCCAGCAGCGGGTCGGTATTCTTGTGGTAAAAATCCACGGAGAACTTCACGCGGTCGAAGATGTCGACATCGAGACCGAGGTTCTTGTCGATGGTTTTCTGCCATTTGAGATTCGGGTTGCCGAACTTCTCGAGGATCGCGCTGGTCCCGAAGAGGTTCTGGTAAGCGGAGTTGTAAATGTAGGTTCCCGAAGCCGTGTAAGCATCGAAATTCTGGTTTCCGGGGTTACCGATCGAGAACCGCAGTTTCAGCAGGTCGAGCCACTTGGCTTTGCACCACGCCTCGTTGTGGATGTTCCATCCCACGCCCACGGCCCACGTCGTCGTAAAAAGGTTCTCCGAACCGAAAACCGACGACCCGTCCATACGCAGGCTGGCATCGAACAGGTAGCGGTTGCGGTAGGAGTAGTTGCCATTGAGGTAGAAACTCGTACTGCGGCTGATACGGTCGGTGTAGCTCGGTTTGTCGCCCTGCTGGAAACCCTCGGAGAACGAGGGGTTCTGGTGCAGGTCGCTCGTGAATCCGAAAATCTCATAGCCGGTATTCTTCTGCGTGCGCGAACTGAAATTCCAGCCACCGACGGCATTGATCTGGTGATGACCGAAAAGCCGGCCGTAGGTGACGGTGAGATCACCGTTGTAGCTCATCATGTCGGTCTTTTCCGTCGTGTAGGAGCCCTTGGAGGTCGAGCCGTTGAAATCGGAGTGTGCGGGCGACTTGAACGCTTCACGCTCAGAGATCGTTTTGTTCAGGGCAAGACGCCCGCGGACCTGCAGCGAGGTCACGGGACGCCAGATGACCGTGAAATTATTACGCAGTCCGAGATCCTTCGTCACGTCGGAGTTGACCACCTTGCGGAGCTGATAGAGGGGGTTGTAGATGAACTCCTGCGCCACGGAATAAGGCTCCAGGAACTCCGGGATTTCCCCGTCTTCGTTGTACTTGCGGTAATAGGGATTGGCCTGAGCAAAGGTCGAAAAGGAGACGGGCTCGCGTTCGCTCTTCACGAAATCGAAACTGAAGTCGTTCGAAAAGATCAGCTTGTCGGTACGGTAGACGAGGTTGATGTTGCCGCCGGTGACCCCTTTTTCAGAGCCCTTCATGATACCTTTCTGATCGCTGTAATTCAGCCCCACGCCGTAGAGCATGGCCTCGCTGCCGCCGTCGATATAGACGCTGTGCGAATGGTTCAGCACCGAGCGCAGGGGGACCGAAAGCCAGTAGGTATCCACACCGCGCATCACCTCGGCCAACCGCGAGTTGTAAAGCGCATCGAGCTGATCCTGGTCCTCGCCGACGTAGCGTCCGGCCAACACTTCATAGCGGAGCTTTTCACCGGCATTCATCAGGTTGTAGTCCGAAAGGTCGGGGAACTCGAACCGCAGGTCGGCCGTATAGGAGATGCGCAACTGCCCCGGTTCGGGCTTGACCGTCTCGACGACAATCACACCGTTGGAGGCTTTCGAACCATAGATGGCGGCTGAAGCGGCATCCTTGAGCACCGTGACGCTGCCGATACGATCCATACTCAGGTTTTGAATCTGGGCGATCTCCACCTCGATACCGTCGAGAATGAAGAGCGGTTGATTGGCCGTGTTGTCGTACTCGGTGGTGAGATCACCCACCAAACTGGTCTTGCCGCGGATTTCCAGATCGGGCAACCGGTTGGGGTCGGAACCGAAAGCGCGGTTCTCGACAAGCGTCAAAGCGGGTTCGAGGGTTTTGAGACTCTGAAAGACGTTCTTCGTTCCGATGGCCCGCAGCTCTTTGCCCGTGTAGGTCTTCGCCGAACCGGCGAAACTGTTCTTGTCGCGGCTGTAGATACCCGTCACCACCACTTCATTGACCTGCGTGGCGTCCTCCTTGAGCACGACCTGCATATCCCGCTGATTGGCATACTCCACCTCGAAAGGGATCATGCCGATAAAGGTGAAGACGATGGTCTGTGAGCCCGACGGAATGCCCTGCAGTCGGAATTCGCCTTTGGCATCCGTCGCAGTACCGATCCGGGGCGTCGATTTCACATAGACCGAGGCGCCGACAATGAACTCGCCTTTCTCGTTTTTGACATTGCCGGTTATTATCCGGCCGGGTTTGGAAGCGCTATTCTGTGCAAGCAGGAGGGGGGGGGAAATCAGCACAGACAACAGCAGCAACAGGTGTCGCAATTTCATAGATTCGGAGCGTTTCTACCCACCGGAGAAACGGCTCCGGCAGATCGGAATTCAGTTGAATTTTATAAACTCCGGGCAAGTATCCGGCCCGGAGAGGTCGTGACAAAGATATAATATTAATTCGTAATAGCAAAATCGGGCGGATACCCAAAAAAAGTGATTTTTCATTTTTAGTACTGCCGATCGAAAAAGGCTCCTGTTTTACGGTCCGTCCCACAAATCCAGCTTCCGGAGCGGTCGGCCGGATCATATTCGACCATAACGCAATTTGCCCCGGATTTTATCCGGGGCAGGTATGGGCGGACAAAAGATGCCTTTCAAATCGGAGTTGATTTTCGATCCGTGAGGTGCAAATGTCGTGCTTCGTGAAAAATCCCCGGACGGGCAGTACCGAAGTACGTCCCGTTCGGGGATTCGAGCGATGTACGGCAGGAGTGCCGCAATCATCGAAATGTTACATTTTCTTGCCTACGTTGGTCTTCTTGGCAACCTTCGGAGCGGCAACCTTGGCCGAAGCGGCTTTCGGAGCTGCAGGCTTCTTCGGGGCAGCCGCCTTCTTGGGCGCTGCGGCCTTCTTGGCCTCACCGCCTTCGACAACGGTAGCCTCCTCGACAGCGTCGGTCTTCTTCGCCGCTGCGGGCTTGCGCGAACGGCGCGTCTTGGGTTTCGCCTCCGAAGCGGCTGCCGGAGCGATGCCCAGCGTATAAGCCTCGTTGAAGTCGACGAACTCGATGATGCACATGTCGGCAGCGTCGCCCAGACGGAAACCGGTCTTCAGGATGCGGGTGTAACCGCCCGGACGCTCGGCGATCTTCGGGGCGATCGTGCGGAACAGTTCCGTAACGGCCTCCTTTTGTTTCAGGTACGAGAATACTACACGGCGCGAGTGGGTCGTGTCCTCTTTCGACTTGGTCACCAGAGGCTCCACGAACTGCCGTACGGCCTTTGCCTTTGCAACGGTGGTCTCGATGCGCTTGTGCATGATCAGCGACGATGCCATGTTCGAAAGCATCGCCTTGCGGTGTCCCGCCTGACGGCCGAGGTGGTTGAAATTCTTATTGTGTCTCATTTAATTAATCTTTGTCAAGTTTGTAGATTGATACGTCCATACCGAACTTCAGGTTCAGCGAGGTCAGCAGCTCGTCGAGCTCCGTCAAAGACTTCTTACCGAAGTTGCGGAACTTCAGCAGGTCGTTGCGGTTCAACTTCACGAGATCCCCCACGGTATCCACGTCGGCAGCCTTCAGACAGTTCAGGGCGCGGACCGAAAGATCCTGGTCCGAGAGCTTGGTCTTCAGCAGTTGACGCATGTGGAGAACATCCTCATCGAACTCCTCGGCACCGTTCGTGTCTTCCATGTTGACGGTGATCTTCTCGTCGGAGAAGAGCATGAAGTGCTGGATGAGAATCTTGGCGGCCTCTTTCAGAGCCTCCTTGGGGTGAATCGACCCGTCGGTGGTAATTTCCAAATTCAGCTTCTCGTAGTCGGTCCTCTGCTCGACGCGGTAGTCCTCGATCGAGTACTTCACGTTCTTAATGGGCGTGAAGATCGAGTCGATCGGAAGCGTTCCGAACTCGCTCTCGGCGGGAGCGTTCTCCTCCGCGGGCACATAGCCGCGGCCTTTGCCGATCGTGAGCGTCATCTGCATCTTGGTGCCCGGGGCCAGGTGACAGATCACCAGGTCGGGGTTGAGCACCTTGAAGAACGACAGGTAATTCGAGATATATCCGGCAGTCAGCTCCGTCACACCCGCAACGTTAATGGATACTTTTTCTGCATCCTGATTGTCGACTGTGCGGATAAAACGAACCTGCTTCAGATTGAGGATGATGTTCAACATATCCTCCATCACACCGGGGATAGCGGCAAACTCGTGATCGACACCGGCTACCTTGACAGTCGTGATCGCGTAACCCTCGAGCGAGGAGAGCAGAATACGACGTAAAGCGTTACCGACAGTCCTGCCGAACCCGGGCTCCAGCGGCCGGAACTCGAACTTTCCGAACGACGAAGTGGATTCAAGCATAATAACCTTCTCAGGTTTCTGGAATGCTAATATTGCCATAATAGTGAATTTGTTTGATTACTACTTCGAGTACAACTCGACGATGAGCTGCTCCTTGATGTTCTCGGGGATCTCCTCACGCTCAGGACGCTGGAGGAACCTTCCGCTCATCGAAGCGTTGTCCCACTCCAACCAGGCGTAACGGCTCTTCGACGAGCCGGCCAGAGATGCCGAGATCACTTCCAGGCTCTTCGACTTCTCGCGAACCGAGACCACGTCGCCCGCACGCAGCGAGTACGACGGAATGTTCACGACGTTGCCGTTCACACAGATGTGGCAGTGTGAAACGAGCTGGCGGGCAGCTGCACGCGTCGGGGCGATACCCAAGCGGTAAACGACGTTGTCCAGACGGCACTCCAGCAGCTTCAGCAGGTTCTCACCCGTGATGCCGCCCATACGGGCAGCCTGCTCGTAGGTGCGCGAGAACTGCTTCTCCAGCAGGCCGTACGTATATTTGGCCTTCTGCTTCTCGCTCAACTGCGTGCCGTACTCCGACACCTTTTTACGCTTGCGCGCCAGACCGTGCTGTCCGGGAGGATAGTTGCGCTTTTCGAGCACCTTGTCCGCACCATAGATAGCTTCGCCGAACTTGCGGGCGATTTTCGATTTAGGTCCTATGTATTTTCCCATTGTCTTAACTTATTAAAAAAACGTTGAATATTCCTTACCTCACACCGAAATTATACGCGGCGGCGGTTAGGAGCACGGCAACCGTTGTGCGGCAGCGGAGTAACGTCGATGATCTCCATCACCTCGATACCTGCGCCGTGAATGGTACGCACGGCCGACTCGCGGCCTGCACCCGGACCCTTGACATAAACTTTCACCTTGCGCAGGCCCATGTCGTAAGCGACCTTCGCGCAATCCTGCGAAGCGGTCTGTGCAGCATACGGAGTATTCTTCTTCGAACCACGGAAGCCCATCTTACCGGCCGACGACCAGCTGATGACGTCACCCACCTCGTTGGTGATGGTGATGATTACGTTGTTGAAAGTGGAGTGTACATAGACATTGCCCAGGGCACCGACCTTAACAACCTTTTTCTTAACTGTTCCAGTTTTCTTTGCCATAATTCTCTAAAGATTACTTCGTTGCCTTTTTCTTGTTTGCGACAGTCTTCTTGCGGCCCTTGCGGGTACGCGCGTTGTTCTTGGTCGACTGACCGCGGACCGGAAGACCCAGACGATGACGGATGCCGCGGTAGCAGCCGATATCCATCAGGCGCTTGATGTTCATCTGGACCATCGAACGGCATTCGCCCTCGACTTTGATGCCCATGTCGGCGATCGTCGAACGGATAGCTCCGACCTGGTCGTCCGACCAGTCCTGTACTTTGAGATCGTAGCTGATGCCAGCGTTCTCGAGAATTTTGCGAGCCGTCGAACGACCGATACCATAAATGTAGGTCAGGCCGATCTCGCCTCTTTTGTTTTTCGGTAAATCTACACCGACTATACGTGCCATATAAATACTTTTTCTTTTTTGACTTGTTTAAAAAACATTAACCCTGGCGCATTTTAAACTTAGGATTCTTTTTGCAAATGACGTAAAGTTTGCCTTTACGCTTCACAATCTTGCAATCCTCGCTTCTCTTCTTGATGGATGCTTTAACTTTCATGATTTTCAAGCAATCTAATTATTTGTACCGGAAAGATATACGCCCCTTCGTAAGGTCGTAGGGCGTCATCTCCACTTTTACTTTATCTCCGGGAAGGATCTTGATGTAGTGCATACGCATCTTCCCCGAGATATGGGCCGTGAGCACGTGGCCGTTGTCCAGCTCAACGCGGAACATCGCGTTGGACAGCGCCTCGATGATCGTCCCGTCCCGTTCAATAGCAGCTTGTTTTGCCATAGAGTCTTAGTTGTTTATTGCCTGTTCAATGATACTGAAGTCCGTCAGGACATCGGGACCCGATTTGCGAACCGCAACGGCGAACTCATAGTGCGCCGCCGGTTTGCGGTCCCGCGTGCGGACCGTCCAGCCATCCTGTTCGAAAACTACCGCTTTGGTCCCCATGTTGATCATGGGTTCGATGCAGATGACCATGCCCTCTTTGAGCAGCGGTCCTCTGCCGCGTGCGCCGTAATTGGGAACACCGGGGTCTTCGTGCATCTTGCGACCCAGTCCGTGTCCCTCCAATTCGCGCACCACGCCGTAGCCGAAGCTCTCGGCGTGTTCCTGCACGGCCGCCGACACGTCGCCTACGCGATTGCCGGCCTTGGCCTGCGCCGTACCTTTATAAAGAGCCTCTTTGGTGACCTCCATTAGCTGCCTTACTTCCGCGGCAACCTCTCCGACGGCAAACGTATATGCCGAATCACCAACAAACCCCTTCATAAACGTACCGCAATCGACCGAAACGATGTCGCCCTCTTTGAGGACGCATTTCGAAGATGGGATACCGTGAACCACCTGTTCGTTTACCGATATACACAACGAAGCGGGAAATCCCTGATACCCGAGGAAGGCGGGAACTGCTCCGTGCGCGCGGATGAAATCCTCGGCGATCGAGTCCAACTCCTTAGTGGTGACACCCGGACGGATGTGGCGACCCACCTCCGCCAGTGTCTTCGACACCAGGATATTGTTCTCGCGGAGCAGCTCTATCTCCTCGTCTGTCTTTAAATATATCATTCTCTTCGCTTAAGAACTCTTCGGAAAACTCCTAATGACGACCCTGAATACGGCCGGTCTTCATCAGACCGTCGTAATGGCGCATCAGCAGGTAGCTCTCGATCTGCTTCAGAGTGTCGAGCACCACGCCCACCATAATCAGCAGCGACGTACCTCCGTAGAAGTAAGCGAATGCCTGCTGGATGCCCAGGAACTTCATCGCCAGCGCGGGCAGAATTGCCACGATCGCCAGGAAGATAGAACCCGGAAGCGTAATACGCGTCATGATGGTGTCGATGTAGTTCACGGTCTGCTTACCCGGTTTCACTCCCGGAATAAAGCCGCCGTTTCGCTTCATGTCATCGGCCATCATTTGAGGATTGATGATAATCGCCGTGTAGAAGTAGGTGAAGGCGATTACCAGCACTGCAAGCGTGAAGTTGTACCAGAAACCGGTCATCGAGCTGAAAGCAGCCGCGAAGGCCGTACCGGAGAACAGCGCCGGAATAAACATCAGAGCTTGCGCGAAGATGATAGGCATCACATTCGCAGCATTCATCTTCAGCGGGATGTACTGGCGCACACCTCCGTACTGTTTGTTTCCGACGATACGCTTTGCATACTGCACAGGCACCTTGCGGACTGCCTGTACCAGGGCGATCGTTGCCATGAAGACAAGGAACAGCAGGATCAGCTCGAGGATCAGCATGATGGCGCTACCGGTGGCCGTCTGGAAACGGGCGTTGACCTCGGCCAACAGCGCGTGGGGCAGACGTGCCACGATACCGATCATAATGATCAGCGAGATACCGTTACCGATACCCTTGTCGGTGATCTTCTCGCCCAGCCACATGATGAACATGGTACCGGCGATCAGGATCGTCGTCGCATAGGCAATGAAGCCGAACGAATTGCCGTAGACGAAGGCGGAGGGAACCTGATGATACAGGTTGGCCATGTACGCCGGGCCCTGCAGGAGCAGGACGCCGATCGTCAGGAAGCGCGTCCACTGATTCATCTTGCGGCGGCCGCTCTCACCCTCCTTCTGCATTTTCTGGAAATACGGAATCATCATACCCATCAACTGGATGATGATCGAGGCGGTGATATACGGCATGACTCCGAGCGCCAGAATCGAGGCGTTGCCGAAGGCGCCGCCCGAGAAGACGTTCAGCAGGCCCAGCAGTCCGTTGCCTTCGAGCTGGCTGGCGAACTCCGACCCCTCGCCCAGAGCGTTGGGGTTGATGCCCGGAATCACGACGAAACTACCCAAGCGGAAGACCAGCAGCAGCCCGATCGTGTAAATCACACGTTTGCGCAGCTCCTCGATCTTGTAGATATTCTTGAGCGTTTCTACCAATTTCTTGTTGGTCGCCAAAAGAGCGATTACCACCAAAAAGACGATACCAACAACGAGATACTGATTCATAATTTTTGGGTTCTAAGGTTGCTTACAGTTTTTCGACGCTGCCTCCGGCTGCCGCGATGGCCGCCTCGGCGCTCTTCGAGAACGCGTGAGCCTTGACAGCGAGCGCCTTCGAGATCGTGCCGTTGCCCAGGATCTTCACCTTGTCGTTCGACGAGATGAAACCTGCGGCCACGAGCGTATCCACCGTAACTTCCGTGAGCGATTTCTTGGCCGCCAGCTCCTCGAGCGTCGAGAGGTTGATAGCCTTGAATTCAACTCGCTTCAGGTTGGTGAATCCGAACTTGGGAACGCGACGCTGCAGCGGCATCTGGCCACCCTCGAAGCCGAGCTTACGCGAGTAACCCGAACGCGACTGTGCACCCTTGTGTCCACGGGTGGCGGTGCCACCGTGACCCGAACCTGCACCGCGGCCGATTCGCTTGTCGTGGTGCGTTGAACCCTTTGCGGGTTTGAGATTATGGAGTTCCATGTTTAAAATAATCCGTTAGCAGTTAAACTTATTCTGCGCTCTGAGCGGCCTCTTCCTTTACCTCGGCCTTCTTGGCCTTGGGAGCTGCCTTCTTCGCGGGCGCTGCAACCTCCTCGACCTTGACGAGGTGTTTCACGCGCTCGATCATACCCTTGATGATAACCGAGTCGTCGTGCTCGACGCTCGCATTGATCCTCTTCAGACCCAGTGCGTCGAGATTCCGGCACTGGCGCGTCGTAGAGCCGATGCGGCTTTTGACCTGGGTGATTTTCAATCTTGCCATGTTCTTCTTGAGAATTAACCGTTAAACACCTTGTCCATCGAGATGCCGCGCAGGCGGGCGATGCTGTGAGCATCGCGCAGTTCGCAGAGCGCCGCGATGGTTGCCTTCACCAGGTTGTGGGGGTTCGACGAACCCTTGCTCTTGGCAAGCACGTTCTTGATACCCACCGACTCCAGCACGGCACGCATGGCACCGCCGGCGATGATACCCGTACCGGGAGCGGCCGGACGAATCATCACGAGCGAACCGCTGAAACGCGACTCCTGCTTGTGGGGGATCGTACCGTTGATCACCGGGATTTTGACAAGGTTCTTCTTGGCATCCTCCACGCCCTTGGCGATGGCCGACTGTACCTCCGAAGCCTTGCCCAGGCCGTAGCCTACCACGCCGTCCTCGTTACCTACGACGACGATGGCCGAAAAACTGAACGTGCGACCACCCTTCGTAACCTTGGTAACACGCTGGATGCTGACGAGCCGGTCCTTGAGTTCGAGATCGCTCGTGCGTACTTTCTTTATGTTGGTATTTGACATAATCGCTTAGAATTTAAGTCCGCCTTCGCGTGCTGCTTCGGCCAGCTGTTTAACTCTTCCGTGATACAGGTAACCGTTACGGTCGAAAGCGACGGCCGAGATGCCTTTGGCGACGGCGCGCTCGGCGGCCAGTTTGCCCACCAGGGCGGCTACTTCGCACTTGTTCTTTCCGGCGGCGGCTTCGGCGACCTCCTTGTCCAGCGAGGAAGCCGTAGCGAGGGTTACACCGGCGAGATCATCAATGAACTGCACGTAGATCTGCTTGTTGCTACGATATACAGTCATGCGAGGCTGTGCAGGCGTTCCGCTCACGATCTTGCGGATACGCATCTTGATCCTCTCTCTTCTTTCTATCTTGTTCAGTGACATAACTTCAGACTATTTACTATTTAGCACCTGCTGATTTACCGGCCTTGCGACGGATCTGCTCGCCTACGAACTTGATACCCTTGCCCTTGTACGGCTCCGGCTTGCGCAGCGAACGGAGCTTGGCGGCAACCTGGCCGATAAGCTGCTTGTCGATCGACTTGAACGTTACGATGGGATTGCCCTTCTTCTCGGTAACGGCCGTGGCGGTCACCTCCTTGGGCAGCAGGAAATGCGTATCGTGCGAATAGCCGAGGCTCATTTCGAGCACCTGGCCCTTGACTTCGGCCTTGAAGCCGACGCCCACGAGCTCCTGCTTGATCTCATAGCCTTTCGATACGCCGACAACCATGTTGTTGATCAGCGCACGGTACAGGCCGTGCATCGAGCGGTGGCGGGGCTGGTTGGTGGGACGGCTCACCAGGACGGCGGGAACTACTGCGCCCGTGCGGGTGTCCGTATGCGTGCCGACCTCTACCGTGATATCCGAGTCAACTTTCTGGCTCAGCGTCCCGAGTGGCCCTTTCACGCTTACCGTATTGTCGGCCGATACCTCTACGGTAACGCCGGCAGGCAGGTTTACAGGTAATTTACCAATTCTTGACATTGTGTTGTTCTTTAATGATTTCCAATTAGTAGATGTAGCACAGCACCTCGCCGCCCACGTTCTCCTTGCGGGCCTGGGCGTCGGTCATGATGCCTTTCGAGGTCGAAACGATGGCGATGCCCAGACCGTTCAGTACGCGGGGCATGTCCGAAACCGACGCATACTGACGCAGACCCGGGCGGCTGACGCGCTTGAGGTCTTTGATGGCGTTGGTCTTGGTGGCGGCATCCCACTTCAGAGCGATTTTGATCGACGGGTGGCCCTTCTCGTCCTTGTCGAATTTGTAAGCGAGAATGTAACCCTGCTCGTAGAGGATCTTGGTCATCTCCTGCTTAATTTTTGAACCGGGAGCTTCAACCACCTTGTGGTTGGCTTTCACCGCGTTTCTAATTCTGGTCAGAAAGTCCGCAATAGGATCAGTCATAACGAATAGAAATTAAAAATTAATAAATTGGTTTAATTAACATTTTGGCTTTCAGCAGGTTGTCTATCAACTACCCCTTTACAGCCTCTTCTCTTCCACCCCCGTTCGCATACGCACACGAGGGCACAAAGCGCGCAAATATACGCATTATTTCCCAAACGACCAAGATTACCGCCTGATTTTTAGCGATTTTGCCATTGCTCCCGGAACGCAGACAATGTTAGCACCCAGTATGTTGCTAACATAGCCCGCACAAAACTCCCGTTCAGCAACCGGCAGTGCCTTCGGAAATCACCCGGGCGTTCCGCCTCCGCGGTCCGCCCCGGTCACTCCCTGCGGCCACACAGCGACCGTCCGGCATCCCCCTTCACTGCCTCACGCAGTTCCGGTCTCAACCCTCCGGCCCCTCGGTCCGAGAAATTTGTAACCAAGTGTCCAACCCTTCGCCTACGTCCCACATATCGGGAAGTTACCGCTTGCGGCGGCACTTTCCCCGACACTGTGACGTATCTACACGGGTTAAACACCCCTATCTGCCTCAGTTCCTTCGGCAATGAAAAATGAAAAATTTCACTTTACTGCCACGAGCTATGCACTCTCGGACGCAGAGACCTCTCTGAAGAATGGAAAATAATTTCTAATTTTCCATTCCCAATTTTTAATTGATTTTCCGGGGATAAATTCCCCGGAAAATAATTACCAGCTGGCCTTCGTAACGCCCGGGATCAGGCCCTTCGAGGCCATCTCACGGAACTGGATACGGCTGATGCCGAACAGGCGGATGTAGCCTTTGGGACGGCCGGTGATCTTGCAGCGGTTGTGCTGACGGATCGGATTCGAGTTGCGGGGCAGCTTCGAAAGTGCCTGCCATGCCTCCTCGTGGTCCATCTCACCGCTCTTCACCTTGGCAGCGATCTCCTCGCGCTTGTGAGCATAGCGGTTTGCAAGCTTCGCACGCTTCACCTCGCGGGCTTTCATCGATTCTTTTGCCATAGCTTAGTTGTTCTTTTTAGCGTTTTTGAAAGGAAGGCCGAACTCGCGGAGCAGGGCATAAGCCTCTTCGTCGGTCTTGGCCGTCGTTACGAACGTGATCTCCATGCCGAAGATCTTGGTGATCTTGTCGATGTCGATCTCCGGGAAAATGATCTGCTCGGTGATGCCCAGGGTGTAGTTGCCCTGGCCGTCGAACTTCTCGTTGATTCCCTTGAAGTCGCGGATTCGGGGAAGCGCCACTGCGATCAGACGCTCCAGGAACTCGTACATCTTCGTATCGCGCAGCGTCACGCGCACGCCGATAGGCATGCCCTTACGCAGCTTGAAGTTCGAGATGTCCTTGCGCGAGCGGGTCTGGACAGCCTTCTGGCCGGTGATCGTGGTCAGCTCGGCTTCAGCCACGTCGATGAGTTTCTTGTCGGCGACGGCCTGGCCCATACCCTGATTGATGACGATCTTTTCGAGCTTCGGGCACTGCATAACGCTCGAGTAGCCGAACTCCTTCATAAGGGCAGCCTTGATCTGCTCCTTATACCGTGTCTTGAGTGTAGGTACGTATCCCATTATTTGATCTCCTCCCCTGACTTTTTAGCGAAACGAACTAATTTACCTTTTGCATTGAGCTTGCGGCCGACCTTGGTGGGTTTCCCCGACTTGGGGTCGATGAGCATCAGGTTCGAGACGTGGATCGGAGCCTCTTTCTCGATGATGCCGCCTTGGGGATTCTGGGCATTGGGCTTGGTGGCCTTCTTGCAGAGGTTCACGCCTTCAACGATAGCACGCTGCTTCGAAACCTCGACCTTCAGGACTTTACCCGTCTGGCCCTTGCCGTCGCCGGCGATGACCTGAACCTGGTCCCCTTTCTTAATATGTAATTTCACTGACATATCCGAAATTGTTTTTATGATTACAGTACTTCGGGTGCGAGGGAGATAATCTTCATATACTGGTCGCGCAGCTCGCGAGCTACGGGGCCGAAAATACGAGTACCGCGCATTTCACCCTGGTTGTTAAGCAGCACCACGGCGTTGTCGTCGAAACGAATGTACGAACCGTTTGCACGCCTGATTTCCTTCGTGGTTCTCACGACTACAGCCTTCGATACGGCTCCCTTCTTGACATCGCCCGAGGGAGTCGCGCTCTTCACAGCCACGACGATCTTATCGCCGATGGATGCGTAACGGCGCTTCGTGCCGCCGAGCACCCGGATGCAGAGGACCTCCTTCGCACCGCTGTTATCAGCTACAATGAGTCTACTTTCCTGTTGTATCATAACTACTTAGCTCTTTCAATGATTTGTACTAATCTCCAACGCTTCGTCTTGCTCAGCGGGCGGGTTTCCATGATACGCACGGTATCACCCTCCTTGCAGGTCTCGTCGAGCGACTCGGCGACGAATTTCGTCGTCTTGTTCACGAACTTGCCGTAGATAGGATGCTTCACCTTACGTGCTACTGCAACCACAATGGTCTTCTCCATCTTGTTGCTGACAACCACACCGATACGCTCTTTTCTAAGATTTCTTTCCATAGTTGTTACTTATTTAGCGTTTTTTTGACGCAGAATGGTCAGCATGCGAGCTATATCTCTGCGGTTCTTCTTGATGATCGACGGGTTCTCGACGGGGGACACTGCGTGCTGCACCTTCAACTTCCCGAGCTGGGCCTTTTCGGTCTCGATGCGTTCCTGCAGGTCCTTGATCGAAATATCCTTGATTTCTGCACTTTTCATTTTGCGTTCCCTTAAATTGTGGTTTCGACGTAGTCACGTCTTACGATAAACTTGGTGGTAATGGGCAACTTCTGGGCTCCCAGGCGCAGCGCCTCCTGGGCGATTGCCAGGGGCACACCTTCGGCCTCGAAGAGAATGCGGCCGGGCGTAACTGGCGCCACGAAGCCTTCGGGATTACCCTTACCCTTACCCATACGCACCTCGGCGGGCTTCTTCGTGATGGGTTTGTCGGGGAAGATGCGGATCCACAGCTGACCTTCACGCTTCATGTAACGCGTAATGGCCTGACGGGCCGCCTCTATCTGACGACCTGTGATCCAGGTCGATTCAAGTGCCTTGATTGCGAACGATCCGTATGCAAGTTGGTTTCCTCTCTGAGCGATACCTTTCATACGGCCTTTCTGCATTCTTCTAAATTTGGTCTTTTTCGGCTGTAACATGTTAGTTCTGCTTTAAAAAGGTCCTACTTACTACTGATTGTTGTTGCGACGGTCTCCGCGTCCTCCGCGACGGTCTCCGCCACGACGATCGCCACCGCGACGGTCACCACGGTCGCCGCGTCCGCCACGACGGTCGCCGCGCTCACCGCGGTCACCCGAGGGAGCCTGCGCCGAAGCGCCTGCGATCTCGAACAGGTCGCGCTTTCCGTAGACGATGCCCTGGCAGATCCAGACCTTCACGCCCAGGATACCCACCTTGGTGAGCGCCTCCGTCAGGCAGTAGTCGATATCTGCGCGGAACGTGTGCAGCGGAATGCGGCCTTCCTTGATCGTCTCGGTACGGGCCATCTCGGCGCCGCCCACACGGCCGGCAACCTGAATTTTGATACCCTCGGCACCCATGCGCATGGTCGAAGCCACGGCCATCTTCACGGCACGACGGAACGATACACGGCCCTCCAGCTGGCGGGCGATGTTCTGACCGACGATCACGGCGTCCACCTCGGGGCGCTTCACCTCGAAAATGTTGATCTGGATCTCCTTGCCGGTGAGCTTCTTCAGCTCCTCCTTCAGTTTGTCGACCTCCTGGCCGCCCTTGCCGATGATGATACCCGGACGGGCAGTCGAAATCGTAACCGTCACGAGTTTCAGCGTGCGCTCGATGATGATCTTCGAGATGCTCGCCTTGGCCAGACGGACATTCAGATACTTGCGAATCTTGGCGTCCTCGACGAGTTTGTCGGAGAAATCCTTGCCTCCGAACCAGTTGGAATCCCAACCGCGGATGATGCCAAGACGATTTGCTATCGGATTAACTTTCTGTCCCATCTGATTACTTGTTTTCTACGGTTACCATTTTGTCAACTACGATCGTCACGTGGTTCGAACGCTTGCGGATACGGTGTGCGCGACCCTGGGGAGCAGCCTGAATACGCTTCAGCATGCGACCGCAGTCGACGAATACCTCTTTCACGCAGAGCTTCGTGTCCTCCAGACGCTCCGACTCGTTCTTGGTCTCCCAGTTGGCGATCGCCGACTTGAGGAGCTTCTCCATACGAATCGACGCCTCCTTCTTCGAGTAACGAAGGATGCCCAGAGCCTTGTTGATCTCCACACCGCGGATGATGTCGGCCACCAGGCGCATCTTACGGGGAGAGGTCGGGCAGTCACGCATAATGGCGATTGCCTTCTGCTTCTTTTCGGCCTTCATTTTCTCGGCCATATTTGCTTTTCTTGCACCCATTTTCTACCTATTTTTTCTTGTTACCTGCGTGACCGCGGAAGTTGCGGGTGGGAGCAAACTCACCGAGTTTGTGACCTACCATGTTCTCTGTTACATACACCGGAATGAATTTGTTTCCGTTGTGGACAGCTACCGTCTGACCTACAAAATCAGGCGAGATCATACTTGCACGCGACCATGTTTTGATTACCGATTTTTTGTTCCCTTCGGCCTGGGCGATGACTTTCGCCTCGAGCTTGGGGTCGATAAACGGTCCTTTTTTTAATGAACGGCTCATTATGTACTCTTATTTAATTATTTTTTCTTCTTGGAAATAATAAACTTCGAGGTCGTCTTCTTCGGGTTACGAGTCTTATAACCCTTGGCAAGCAGACCCTTGCGCGAACGCGGGTGACCACCCGACGCACGTCCTTCGCCACCACCCATCGGGTGATCCACCGGGTTCATGACGACACCACGGGTGCGGGGACGACGACCGAGCCAACGCTCGCGTCCGGCCTTGCCCGACTGCTCGAGGCTGTGGTCGACATTCGACACAACACCCACCGTAGCACGGCAAGTTACGAGTACCATACGAGTCTCGCCCGAAGGCAGCTTGATGATGGCGAATTTGCCCTCACGAGCCAACAACTGGGCGTAGGAACCGGCCGAACGTGCCATGGCGGCACCCTGACCGGGGTAGAGTTCAATGTTGTGCACGACCGTACCCAGGGGAATCTCGCTCAGGAAGAGCGTGTTTCCGACCTCGGGAGCAACGCCTGCGCCGCTCATGACGGTCTGACCAACCTGGAGTCCGTTGGGTGCGATGATGTAGCTCTTCTCACCGTCAGCGTAAACCAGAAGTGCAATGCGTGCGGTACGATTGGGGTCGTACTCGATCGATTTTACCGTTGCAGCCATGCCGTCCTTCGCACGTTTGAAGTCGACATTACGATACATCTGCTTGTGACCGCCGCCGATATAGCGAACCGTCATCTTACCGGCGCTGTTACGGCCGCCCGAGCTCTTTTTGGGGCTCAGAAGCGACTTCTCCGGCTTGTTCGTCGTTATCTCGTCGAACGTGCCGACAATTTTATGTCTCGTACCTGCGGTAACAGGTTTAAATTTTCTTACTGCCATCTTCGTTAGATATTACTGTAAAAATCGATCTTGTCTCCGTCCTTCAAGGTGACGATAGCCTTCTTGAAGTTATTGGCGCGACCCTCCAGAAGACCTGCCTTGGTATAGCGGCTCTTGAGTTTGCCCATGTAGTTCACGGTGTTCACGTCCGTAACGACGACGTTGTACATCTGTTCTACGGCATTGCGAATCTGCAGCTTGTTAGCCTTTACGTCAACGATAAAACCGTAGCGATTCAACTTATCGCCCTGAATCGTCATTTTTTCGGTCAAAACCGGCTTAATAATAATGTTCATTGTAACTTGCGTTTTTAAGCTAACATCGTATTCAATACATTCTCAGCGCCCTCTACCATTACGATGGCCGATGCGTTCATCACGTCGTACGTGCAGACGTTCTGAGCCAGCACAGGCTTCACGTAGGTAAGGTTGCGGCACGACAGCTGCAGGTTCACGTTCGATTCCGGAAGAACGAGCAGAACCTTCTTGTCGTCGACCTTCAGCGCCTCGGCCAGAGCCACTACCGACTTGGTCTTGGGAGCCTCCATCGAGATGGCCTCGACGATGCTGATGACGCCGGCCTGAGCCTTGTAAGTCAGCGCGCTGCGGCGGGCCAGCTGCTTGAGCTTCTTGTTGAGTTTGAAGCTGTAATCGCGGGGCTGGGGACCGAAGATACGGCCGCCGCCCGGGAACAGGGGCGATTTGATGCTGCCCGCACGTGCACCGCCAGTGCCTTTCTGACGCTTGAGCTTGCGGGTCGAACCGGCAACTTCATTGCGCTGCTTCGACTTGTGCGTACCCTGACGCTGATCGGCAAGGTACTGCTTCACGTCGAGGTAGATAGCGTGGTCATTAGCCTCTACTCCGAAAACGGCATCCGAAAGGACTACCTTACGACCCGTTTCTTTTCCTTGTGTGTTTAAAACAGCTAATTCCATACTACTTTTCAATCGTTAAATAAGCACCTTTAGCTCCCGGAATCGACCCCTTCACGAGGATCAGGTTGTTTTCGGGAATTACTTTCAATACACGCAGGTTCAAAACCTTCACCTGCTCACCGCCCATCCGGCCGGGCAGACGTTTGCCCTTGAAGACGCGCGAGGGATAGGACGACGCACCCAGCGAACCCGGCTTGCGCGCACGGTTGTGCTGGCCGTGGGTCTGGCCGCCTACGCCGCCGAAGCCGTGACGTTTCACGACGCCCTGGAAGCCTTTACCTTTCGAAATCCCGGTCACGTCGACCCAGTCCTCCTCCGAGAAGAGCTCTACGGTCAGCGTGTCGCCGAGTGCCACTTCGGGCATGTCCTTGAATTCCGCAAGCTTGCGTTTCGGGGTCGTGCCGGCTTTTTTGAAGTGACCTAACAAACTGCTGGTGGAGTGCTTTTCACTTTTTTCGTCATAGGCAATCTGAACCGCCTCGTAGGTATCCTTCTCGACGGTTTTGATTTGCGTAACAACGCACGGACCAGCCTCAATGACAGTGCATGGTATGTTCTTACCCTCGGCACTGTAAACGGAAGTCATTCCGATTTTCTTTCCAATAAGTCCTGACATTTGTTGTCAATTGTTTGTTATAAAATAGTATAAAGTGATGTTACGTTTATCTCCCGCCGGCTCCCGGTCCGAAACGCCGTAAACGGCATTTCGGAGGCCGGCAGGAGGTCGCTCAAACTATCACACCTTGATCTCGACCTCGACGCCCGAGGGAAGCTCGAGCTTCATCAGCGCGTCGATCGTCTTGGGCGTCGACGAGTAGATATCGAGGATACGCTTGAAGGTGCAGAGCTGGAACTGCTCGCGGGCTTTCTTGTTGACGAAAGTCGAGCGGTTGACCGTAAAAATCTGCTTGTGCGTAGGAAGGGGCACCGGGCCGCTCACGACGGCACCCGTGCTCTTCACAGTCTTCACAATCTTCTCGGCCGACTTGTCCACGAGATTGTGATCGAATGACTTTAATTTGATTCTAATCTTCTGGTTCATATTGTTTGCTTATTCTATTTCCTTACGTTTACCACTCGACTTCTCGATGATCTCCTTGGCCAGACCGGCAGGAACTTCCTCGAAGTGCGAGAACTCCATGGACGAAGTGGCGCGGCCGGACGAAATCGTACGCAGCACGGTCACATAGCCGAACATCTCCGACAGGGGAACCTTGGCTTTCACCACGCGGGCGGTGCCCTTCGACTCCATGCCGGTAATCTGGCCGCGACGCTTGTTCAGGTCGCCGATAATGTCGCCCATGTTCTCCTCGGGGGTAACGACCTCCACGGACATCACGGGTTCCAGAATCACCGAACCTGCCTTGGGAGCGGCAGCACGGTAACCGTTGCGGGCAGCGATCTCGAACGACAGCTGGTCGGAGTCCACCGGGTGGAACGAACCGTCGAGCAGCGTGATCTTCATCGAGTCCATCGGGTAACCGGCCAGAGCACCGTTGGCCATAGCCGACTCGAAGCCCTTCTGAACCGAAGGAATGAACTCCTTGGGAATGTTACCGCCCTTCACCTGATCGACGAACGTAAGGCCCATCTTGCCCTCGTCGGCAGGACCGATTTCGAAGATGATGTCGGCAAACTTACCGCGACCACCGGTCTGCTTCTTGAAGACCTCGCGGTGCTGAACCGTCTTGGTGAGCGACTCCTTGTAGTTCACCTGCGGGGCACCCTGGTTGATCTCCACACCGAACTCGCGGCGCAGACGGTCTACGATGATGTCGAGGTGAAGCTCACCCATACCGCTGATGACCGTCTGACCCGAATCCTCGTCGGTGTGAACCGTAAAGGTGGGGTCCTCCTCAGCCAGCTTGCCCAGGGCAATGCCGAGCTTGTCGAGGTCCTTCTGGGTCTTGGGCTCTACGGCCAAACCGATCACCGGCTCGGGGAAGGTCATCTGCTCCAGAACGATAGGTGCGTTCTCGGCGCAGAGCGTGTCTCCCGTGCGGATCTCCTTGAAACCTACGGCTGCGCAGATGTCTCCGGCGCCGACGGTCTCCATCGGGTTCTGCTTGTTGGCGTGCATCTGGTAGATACGGCTGATACGCTCGCGTTTGCCGCTGCGCGTATCCAGGACGTAGGAACCTGCATCGAGCTTACCCGAGTAGACGCGCACGAAAGCCAGACGGCCTACGAACGGGTCGGTAGCGATCTTGAACGCCAGACCGCAGAAAGGATCGCTCTCCGTAGCGTTGCGGGTCTCTTCCTGCTCGGTCTTGGGGTTGATACCCGTAATTGCGGGCAGGTCCAGCGGCGAGGGGAGGAAAGCCATCACGTAGTCGAGCAATTTCTGCACGCCCTTGTTGTGGAACGACGAACCGCAGAGCATCGGCACGACCTGCATCGAGATCGTAGCCTTGCGGATCGCCTCGAGCAGCTCCTCAGCGGTGATCGAATCGGGATCCTCGAAGAACTTCTCCATCAGCGCATCGTCGGTCGAAGCCACCTCCTCGATGAGTTTGGCGCGCCACTCGGCGGCCTCAGCCTTCATCGACTCGGGAATCTCCTTCAGCTCGAAGTTATCGCGGACGGTCTTGTCGTCGTAGTAATAGATAGCATTATTATATATAAGGTCTACCAGACCTTCGAACTTGTCCTCAGCGCCGATAGGCAGAACGACCGGAAGGGCCGTAGCACCGAAGTGCTCTTTGATCTGCGCGCACACCGACAGGAAGTCGGCGCCCGTGCGGTCCATCTTGTTGACGTAACCGATGCGGGGAACGTTGTACTTGTCGGCCTGACGCCATACCGTCTCCGACTGAGGCTCGACGCCGCCCACGGCGCAGAACGTAGCGACAGCACCGTCCAGCACGCGCAGCGAACGCTCCACCTCGACCGTGAAGTCGACGTGTCCCGGGGTATCGATCAGGTTGATCTGGTACTGATTGCCCTTGTAGTTCCAGAATGCGGTCGTAGCGGCCGAGGTGATCGTGATACCGCGCTCCTGCTCCTGAACCATCCAGTCCATGGTAGCTGCTCCTTCGTGCGTTTCACCGATCTTGTGGGTCTTACCCGTGTAGAAAAGGATTCGCTCGGATGTGGTGGTCTTACCGGCGTCGATGTGAGCCATGATGCCGATGTTACGAGTATATTTTAAATCTCTGGTTGCCATCTGTCAATCCTCTCTTTTTAGAATCTAAAGTGTGCGAATGCCTTGTTGGCCTCAGCCATGCGGTGCATCTCCTCCTTACGTTTGAAGGCGGCACCCTGCTGGTTGAAGGCATCCAGTATCTCAGCTGAAAGCTTGTCTGCCATCGTCTTGCCGGCGCGCTTGCGGGAATAGAGGACAAGGTTTTTCATGGAAATAGAAATCTTGCGCTCCGGACGAACCTCCATAGGAACCTGGAACGTCGCACCGCCGATACGCTTCGATTTCACTTCGACTTGGGGTGTGATGTTCTCCAAGGCCTGTTTCCAGACTTCCAGGGGAGATTTATCAGCATCCTTCATCTTCTTGCCGACGATATCCAACGCAT
This sequence comes from Alistipes timonensis JC136, assembly GCF_900107675.1. Taxonomy (GTDB): domain Bacteria; phylum Bacteroidota; class Bacteroidia; order Bacteroidales; family Rikenellaceae; genus Alistipes; species Alistipes timonensis. The sequence goes on along the minus strand of NZ_FNRI01000004.1, from coordinate 207,327 downwards.
CGTAGAAAATCGTGTAGGCAATACTCTTCTTACCATCCAGCATAAGGTTGTTCACGAAACGGGTCACAGCCACGTCTCCGAACTTCGGATCCGGAAGTAGAATTCGCTTTTTTGGCTTAGCTTTTCTCATTGCTATTTAAAAATGATCTGTTAAAAAATTCTTCTGACTACTTGCCTGCCTTGGGGCGTTTTGCACCGTACTTCGAACGACGCTGACGACGTCCGTCGACGCCTGCCGAGTCGAGCGCACCGCGCACCAGGTGATAACGTACACCGGGGAGGTCCTTCACACGACCGCCGCGGACGAGCACGATGGAGTGCTCCTGCAAGTTGTGGCCTTCTCCGGGGATGTAGGCGTTGACCTCCTTGCCGTTGGTCAATCTCACACGTGCTACCTTACGCATAGCCGAGTTCGGCTTCTTCGGGGTCGTGGTGTACACACGCGTACATACGCCCCGGCGCTGCGGACACGCGGCCAGTGCGGGAGACTTCGACTTGTCGTCCATCTTCACACGGCCGTTTCTCACTAACTGTTGAATAGTTGGCATTGCTTAAACTGTCCTTTAATTGTTAAAAAATCTATCTCCATTGTCCAAAATGGACTGCAAAGGTACGCATTTTTTCGGAAATACAATATATAGGAGCATCTTTTTTCGCCATTTTACAGGAATTTACGCCATTTGCTATTCTTTTTGCTTATGGAATTTTCAATAATAAATCATTTTGCTTATATATAATTCATCAACCGGTTTATCTTCAACGTCATACACCACCGCCAACCGCCGCCCGCCGCGGCACGGACTTTGCCATCCAAGCGGGGTACGGACCACCGGAGCGCCGAATGCCCCGGCGCCGAACATCCCGTACCGCAAACACCATGAAACGACTATTACACAACCTTTTTCTGCCGCTCTTCGCAGTAACCCTCTGCTCGGGAGCGTGCAGCGACGACGACAACGACAGGCAGCCGAAGCCCTCGGGCTACGACATCTACACGGCAGGTTACAAAACCCCGTCCGGAAAATCCGTGGCGACAGTCTGGAAAAACGGGCAGGAACTCTACGCCCTGACCGACGGCACGAACAACGCCTGGGCCTACTCCGTCTCGGTCGACAACGGCACGGTCTACACCGCGGGCTACGAACAGCAGGGCGACGCGATCGTCGGTAAGATCTGGGTGAACGGCGCGCTGAAATACACCGTTGCGCCGGCTTCGGGCAGCGCCTACCTCTACTCGATATCGGCCGCGAACGGCAGCCTCTATGTCGCCGGCAGCGAGGACACGAACGGCGCCCTGACGGCCAAAATCTGGAAGGACGGCGCGGAGGCTTACGCCTACTCGGTGAGCCCCGCCGTATCGCAGGCCCGGGCCGTAACCGTCTCGGGAAGCGACGTATATGCCGCAGGCAGCCTCCAGAGCGGTCTCGAAAAGCAGCTCGCCGTGGTCTGGAAGAACGACAAGGCGCATTTCACGCTCACCGACGGACAGACCGACGCCGGGGCCATCGCCCTCTGCGCCGACGGCCGCACGCTCTACACGGCAGGCTATGTGGGCACGCAGGCCGTCGTCTGGAAAGACGCAGACCTGCTCTACACGCTGACCGACGGCTCCTCCTCGGCCGAGGCCACCGCCGTCTGCCGCTCCGGGAGCGCGCTCTACGCCGCGGGCTACCAGGTCGACGGCTTCGAGAACGAGGGCGTCGTCTGGAAAAACGGACGGGAACTTTACGACCTTTCGGACGGCTCGGCCCAGGGGTCGCTGCCCTACGCCATAGCCGTCTACGGCGACGACGTTTTCAGCGCCGGAACCCTCTTCGGAACGTCCCGCACGGCCGTCGTGTGGCACGGCGAGGAGATACTCCACACGCTCACCGACGGCACGGGCCACGGCGAAGCCTATTCGATGAGCGTCGTGCCGCTCTACAAGTAACCGGCTTCCGCACACAGTCCAATGACGGGACGCGCCTTTCGGGGCGTGTTCCGTTTTTTATGCCCTCAAAAACAGAAAGCATGACAAATCGGAAAACTTTTGTTATTTTTGCAGACCCGGCCAAGAACCGGGATTGAGAAGCGAAAATACAAAACGTTCAAAGATATGGAGTACAATTTCAAGGAGATCGAGGCCAAATGGCAAAGCCGCTGGCGGGCGGACAAGACCTACAAGGTGGAGGCCGACCCCGCGCGGCCCAAATTCTATGTGCTGGACATGTTCCCCTATCCGTCGGGAGCGGGCCTGCACGTCGGACACCCCCTGGGCTATATCGCCTCGGACATCTACTCGCGCTACAAGCGGCTGAAAGGCTTCAACGTCCTGCACCCGATGGGATACGACGCATTCGGCCTGCCCGCCGAGCAGTATGCCATCCAGACGGGCCAGCACCCGGCCGTCACCACCGAGCAGAATATCGCCCGCTACCGCGAGCAGCTCGACAAGATCGGCTTCTCGTTCGACTGGGACCGCGAGGTGCGCACGTGCGACCCCGGCTACTACAAGTGGACGCAGTGGGCGTTCCTCGAAATGTTCTCCCATTGGTACGACCGTTCGAAGCAGCAGGCGCGCCCCGTCGCGGAGCTCGTCGCGGCGTTCGAGAAGAGCGGCACCGAGGGCGTCGATGCGGCCTGCACGACCGAGATGCACTTCACGGCCGCCGAATGGAAGGCCAAAAGCGAACCCGAAAAGGAGCAGATTCTCCAGAACTACCGGCTGGCGTTCCGCGCCGACACGATGGTCAACTGGTGTCCGAAGCTGGGGACCGTGCTGGCCAACGACGAAGTACACGACGGACTTTCGGTCCGCGGCGGCTATCCGGTCGAGCAGAAACGCATGAAACAATGGCTCCTGCGCGTGACCGCCTACGCCCAGCGCATGCTCGACGGACTGGACAAGCTCGAGTGGAGCGACTCGCTCAAAGAGATCCAGCGCAACTGGATCGGCCGCTCCGAAGGCGCCCAGGTCTTCTTCGACATTCAGGACTCGGCGAAGAAACTCGAGATTTTCACCACCCGCCCCGACACGATTTTCGGCGTGACGTTCATGGTCATCGCCCCCGAACACGAGTGGGTCGGCGAGCTGACGACGCCCGAGAACAAAGCCGCCGTGGAGGATTACATCTGCCAGACCAAGAAGCGCTCGGAACGCGACCGCATTGCCGACACGAAGCGCGTAAGCGGCGCATTCACAGGGTCGTATGCGATCAATCCCTTCACGAAAAAAGCCATTCCGATCTATATCTCCGACTACGTGCTGGCAGGCTACGGAACGGGCGCCATCATGGCCGTTCCGGCGCACGACTCGCGCGACTGGGCCTTCGCCCGCCACTTCGGGCTGGAGATCGTTCCGGTGGTCGAGGGCGGCGACATCGAGAAAGAGTCTTACGACGCCAAATCGGGCAAAGTAATCAACTCGGATTTCCTCGACGGGATGGATGTAAAGGAGGCGATTCAGGTAATGTTCGCCGAAGTCGAGAAGCGCGGACTGGGCAAGAAACTCGTCAACTACCGTTTGCGCGACGCCATCTTCTCACGCCAGCGCTACTGGGGCGAGCCGTTTCCGATCTACTACAAGGACGACACGGCCTACCCGCTTCCGGAAGACAAACTGCCGCTGGAGCTGCCGCCCATCGAGAATTTCGGCCCCACGGAGCAGGGCGAGCCGCCGCTGGCCCGCGTGAAAGACTGGGCGACGCCCGAAGGCTATCCCTACGAATACTCGACGATGCCCGGATTCGCCGGCTCGTCGGCCTACTACCTCCGCTACATGGACCCGCACAACGACCAGGCGCTCGTGAGCCGCGAGGCCGACGAGTACTGGCGCAGCGTGGACCTCTACGTGGGCGGCATCGAGCACGCCACGGGACACCTGATGTACTCGCGTTTCTGGAACATGTTCCTCTACGATCTGGGAGCCGTGTGCGAGGAGGAGCCCTTCAGGAAGCTCGTCAACCAGGGCATGATCCAGGGACGCTCGAACTTCGTCTACCGCATCGTGGGGACCAACAAGTTCGTGTCGCTGGGCCTCAAAGAGCAGTACGACACGCAGGCGCTCTACGTCGACGTGAACATCGTCCGCAACGACATCCTCGACCTCGGCGCCTTCCGTGCGTGGATGCCCGAGTACAACGACGCGGAGTTCATCCTCGAAGACGGCAAATACGTCTGCGGCTGGGCCATCGAGAAGATGTCCAAGTCGTTCTACAACGTCGTGAACCCCGACTACATCGTCGACAACTACGGCGCCGACACGCTGCGCATGTACGAAATGTTCCTCGGTCCGCTGGAGCAGTCGAAACCCTGGGACACGAACGGTATCGACGGTGTGCACAAGTTCCTGCGCCGTTTCTGGCGGCTCTTCTTCGACCGCGACGGACAACTGTGCGTCACCGACGAGAAGGCGACCGAAAAAGAGCTCCGCACGCTGCACAAGACCATTAAGAAGGTGTCGGAGGATATCGAGAATTTCTCGTTCAACACCTCCGTCGCGGCCTTCATGATCTGTCTCAACGAGCTGGGCGAGTGTTCGAAGCGCGAAGTGCTCGAACCGCTGACCGTGCTGCTCGCCCCCTTCGCCCCGCACATCGCCGAGGAGCTGTGGGCCGCGCTCGGACACACCGAATCGGTCTGCACGGCCGCCTATCCGGTCTTCGACGAGAAGCACCTCGTGCTCGACGCTTTCGAATACCCCGTGTCGGTCAACGGCAAGCTCCGCTTCAAAAAGGAGTACGCCATGTCGATGACGCCCGCCGAGATTCAGGCCGACGTCGTCACGGCCCCCGAGGCGCAGAAGTGGCTCGACGGCAAGGCTCCGAAGAAGATCATCGTCGTGCCGGGCAAGATCATCAACATCGTAATTTAAGAGCCGGGGTTTAGGGGCGGTGCACGGTCGCCGGGTCTCGGATCCGGGTCCGCGCCTCCACCTCTAAAAAACCGTTTCTTAAACGGTCCCCGGGAGGGGCTTCCCCTTCGGGAAACAATACCCGACAAAAAACGTCCTATTATGAAACAAACCTTTCAACTTTTCCTGGCATTTTTGCTTATGAGCACATCCGCTTCCGCCAAAGACTACGGGCAAGCCCTGACGGTCCGCATCTGGGACAACGCCTCGGCGCCCCACAGCAACGGCATCGACACACCGGAGACGGAAACAGAGCCCAACCGGCTCAGAAACACCTCCGACGCCGAACTCTACATCTTCCCGGCCGACACGTCGAAAGCCACCGGTCAGGCCGTCGTGATCTGCCCCGGAGGCGGCTACGGACTGCTGGCCATCGACCACGAAGGCTATGAAGTGGCGCAATGGCTCGCCGCGAACGGCATCACCGGCGCGGTGCTGAAATACCGCATGCCCAACCACCACCCCGAGGTGCCGCTGGAAGATGCCGAACAAGCCCTGCGCATCCTGCGCGGCGACGTGCCGGGAGCCGAAGGCTTCACCTGCCCCAAGGTCGGCATCGCCGGATTCTCGGCCGGAGGCCACCTCGCAGCGATGGCTTCGACGATCGGCAGCGTCCGGCCGGATTTCTCGATCCTCTTCTATCCGGTCATCTCGGCCGTACGGGGCAAACGCCACCAGGGAACGTTTATCAACCTGCTGAGCACGGAGCGCACCCCCGAGCAGGACGCGACCTACTCGCTGGAAAACCGCGTGACCGAAGCCACGCCCCCGACGCTGCTGCTGCTCTCGGACGACGACAAGAGCGTGCCGCCGGTCAACAGCACGTGCTATTACACGGCGCTGAAAGAGCACGGCATCGAGGCTTCGATGCACATTTATCCCAAAGGCGGCCACGGCTGGGGCATCCGCAAATCGTTCCGTTACAAGGAGGCCTGGCAGGACGCCGTGCTGGACTGGCTCCGCAGACATTAAAACACGCGCCCGATGAAAAAGCTACTCCCGGCCGCAGCCGCGGTCCTCTTCGCATTCGCCGCAACGTCGCAGGAACCCGCCGCGACGCTGAAAATCTGGGATAACGCCACGGCGCCCCACAGCAACCGCATCGTCCTCGCCCCCGGAGAGGACGACCCGGCCCGCACGATCCGCACGACCGAGACCGAACTCTGCATCTACCCCGCCGACCCGGCCCGCGCCACCGGACAGGCCGTGGTGATCTGCCCCGGAGGCAGTTACCTGGGGCTGGCCATCGGACACGAGGGTCACGACGTGGCCCGCTGGCTGTCGCAGAACGGCGTCACGGCCGCGGTGCTGAAATACCGCATGCCCAACGGACACCCCGAGGTGCCGCTGGAAGATGTCCAGCAAGCACTGCGCATCATGGCGGGCCTCGAGGCCGGCGCCACGGGATTCACCGCCGACAAGGTGGGCATCATGGGCTTCTCGGCCGGAGGCCACCTGGCCGCCACGGCTTCGACCCTCGGGGCTTTCAAACCCGCTTTTGCAATCCTCGTCTACCCGGTCATCACGGCCGAGCCCGGAAAAGGCCATCAGTTCTCGTTCGACAACCTGCTGGGAGAGGACCGCACGGCCGAACAGTCGGAATACTACTCGCTCCAGAACCGCGTGACGGAAGCCACGCCCCCGACCCTGCTGTTCCACTCGGACGACGACACGGGCGTGCCCCCGGTCAACAGCGCGCTCTACTACGAGGCGCTCAAAGCCCACGGCGTGAAAGCGTCGCTGCACATCTACCCGATGGGCGAGCACGGCTGGGGATTCCACACGACCTTTCCCTACCACGAAATCTGGAAGGCCGCCGTGCTGGACTGGCTGCGGGAGATCAACCGATAGGACAAGACGGGAGGGGCGTGCCTGAGGCATGTCCCTCTTTTCGTTTTTTCGGGACGCGCATTGCCGTTTGCCGATTATTACGTATCTTTACCGCCAAAATAAAACATTCATGGCAGACAACACCATATTGAACCGCCTGGACGGTCTGAAGCTCAAATACGAAGAGACGGGGCAGAAACTCACCGACCCCGAAGTCATCGCCGACGTCAAACAGTTCATCCAGCTCACCAAGGAGTACAAGGAGCTGGAACCGATCATCGAGACCTCGGAACGTTACCGCACGGCCGTCGCCAACCTCGCCGAAGCCAAGGACACGCTGGCTATGGACAAGGACGAGGAGATGCGCGAAATGGCCCGCGAGATGATCGCCGAACTGGAGCCCCAGCTGGTGCAGATGGAGGAGGAGATCAAACTGCTGCTGATCCCCAAGGACCCGCAGGACTCGAAAAACGCCATCGTCGAAATCCGCGGCGGCACGGGCGGCGACGAGGCGGCGATCTTCGCCGGCGACCTGCTGCGCATGTACACCAAATACATCGAGTCGAAAGGCTGGCGTTACGAGATCACCTCGTCGTCGGAGGGCGCCGTGGGCGGCTTCAAAGAGGTGGTGCTGAAGGTCTCGGGCCAGAACGTCTACGGAACGCTCAAATACGAATCGGGCGTGCACCGCGTGCAGCGCGTGCCGCAGACCGAGACGCAGGGCCGCGTGCACACCTCGGCCGCTTCGGTGGCCGTGCTGCCCGAAGCCGAGGAGTTCGACGTGGAGATCTCGATGAACGACATCCGCAAGGACATCTTCTGCGCGAGCGGCCCCGGCGGCCAGTCGGTCAACACGACCTACTCGGCCATCCGCCTGACGCACATCCCGACGGGTATCGTCGTGCAGTGCCAGGACCAGAAATCGCAGCTGAAGAACTTCGACAAGGCGTTCGAGGAGCTGCGCACGCGCGTCTTCAACCTCGAATACTCGAAATACCTCGACGAGATCGCCTCGAAGCGCAAGACGATGGTTTCGACGGGCGACCGGTCGGCCAAGATCCGCACCTACAACTACCCGCAGGGGCGCATCACCGACCACCGCATCAACTATACGATCTACAACCTCGCGGCCTTCATGGACGGCGACATTCAGGACTGCATCGACCACCTGATCGTAGCCGAGAACGCCGAACGCCTGAAGGAGAGCGAGCTCTGATGCACCTTCCCGCCGATTTCGACGCCGAGATTTGGGACATCGTCGCGCAGATACCTGCGGGGCGGATCGCGACCTACGGGCAGTTGGCCCGGTTGGCCGGCATGCCCGGATACGCGCGCCGCGTGGGACGGGCGATGGCCGCGGCTCCGGCGGGAATTCCCTGCCACCGGGTCGTCAACGCCGCAGGCCGCACGGCCCCCGGATGGACCGCCCAGCGGGAGCTGCTCGAAGCGGAAGGGGTGCGGTTCCGGCGCAACGGCTGCGCAGACCTCACCCATCTGATAGACGGGTTTTAAGGGCGGCGGCAGGACACAACGTTTCCCATCCAGTCCCCGCCCATCTAAAGATGGGTTTTAGGGGCGACGGCGGGACATAACGTTTCTTATCCGGTCCCCCGCATCTGTATAGACGGGTTTCAGCGGGCAATATCCCGCACCTTCCGACCGTTCTGACTATAAAATGTTCACGGTTATGAAAAGATACGTCATACTTCTCTTTCTCCTGTGCTTCGCCGCAGCCGTCCGAGCCGCGACGCCGAAACCTACGCCGATGTATATCGTCAACGGCAAGGAGATGAAGGAGATCCGCTCGATCCCGCCCGAGGACATCGAGAACGTCGAGATGCTCCCCGCCGACGAGGAGACCATCGCCCGTTACGGCCAGCGGGCCGCGCACGGCGTGATGCTCATCACCCTGCGCTACGACCAGCCTGCGGCTTTCCCCGCCGACTCCACGTTCGGGCACTATATCGCCAGCCGGGTGCGGTGGGATGCGAGCGAACCCGCCGCCCGCGTGGTCCTGCGCTACAAAATCACCCCCGAGGGCGACACCGTCGTCCACCAGGAGCTCGAATCGACCGACAACCGCCTCAAACGACGCGTGCTGAAAGCCGTGGCCGACGCCCCGCGCTGGCAGCCGGCCCGGAAGAACGGCCGCCCGATCGAAACCGAGGGCGTGCTGAGCATCCAGCTCCCCGAGGGCAAAAGCATCCCGCGGCCCGTAGAGCTCGTTTTCCGCTAATCCCCCGCCCAAGAATTAACCCTCATACATGAAAACCAACTCGCTTCCCGCATGGATTCTCGCCGTGAGGCCCTACAGCCTCGGCAACTCCGTAATCCTCATCCTCGTCGGCTCCGCACTGGCCTGGACCGACGGTGCATTCCACTGGCTGCCGGCCCTGCTGTGCCTGCTGTTCGCCGTGCTGATGCAGTGTACGGCCAATCTCGTAAACGACCTCTGGGACTTTATGAAAGGAGCCGACAAACCCGACCGGCTGGGTCCCGACCGCGCCTTCGCCAAGGGATACATCACCCTTCGGGCCATGAAGGCAGGCATCGCCGGATTCACCCTCGCGGCCTGCGCCGCCGGAACCGGAATCCTCGCCTGGGCTCTCCACGCCGACATCCTCCGCTACGGCGGCTGGGAACTCGTCGCCGTGGGCGCCGCCTGCGTCGTCTTCGCTTATTTTTACACCGCAGGACCCTGGCCGCTGGCCTATCACGGCATGGGAGACATCGCGGTCATTCTCTTTTTCGGACTCATCCCCGTGGGATTCACCTACTATATCCTGACCGGAACGTGGACATGGGAAGTCTCGGTCGCGGCGCTGGCCTGCGGGCTGGTGATCAACACGATGCTGATGGTCAATAACTTCCGCGACCGCGAAGAGGACGCCCGCTGCAACAAGCGCACGGTCGTCGTCTGCCTCGGAGCCGGAGTCGGCCGCTGGGGCTATTTCGCCCTCGGGGCCGCCGCCGTCGCACTCTGCCTCACGCTGCTGGCCGGAGGCCGCCCGTGGGCTGCGCTGCTGCCGCTCGCCTACCTCGCGGCACACACCGCCACGTGGCGCAAGATGGTGCGCATCGACCACGGCGAGGAGCTGAACGTCTGTCTGGGCGAGACGGCCCGCAACATCCTGCTGTTCGGAGCCCTGTTCACCGTCGGAATCCTGCTGGGCTGATGGCTGAAACACAACATATAACCCTGCGCGAATTACAGCGCCGCGTGAAGGCGGCGCTCGAAGGGCAGTTCGCCCTGCCCGTGTGGGTGAGCGCCGAAATTTCCGAAATAAAGGTCAACTACTCGGGCCACTGCTACCTCGAACTGGTCGAAAAGGGCGGCGACAACGGCGTGCCGACGGCACAGGCCCGGGCCGTCGTGTGGCGGTCGCACTATCCGCGCATCTCGGGTTATTTCGAAGCCGAAACGGGCCAGCGGCTCGCCGCGGGCATCAAAATACTGGCCAAGGTGCTGGTCTCCTACCACGAACTCTACGGCTTCTCGCTGCAGATTACCGACATCGACCCTTCGTACACGCTGGGCGACATGGAGCGGCAGCGGCAGCAGACCATCGCACAGCTGCAGCAGGACGGGGTTTGGGAGATGAACCGCGAGGTGCCGATGCCGGCCGTCGTGCAGCGTATCGCCATCGTGTCGAGCGTCAACGCCGCGGGTTACCAGGACTTCTGCAAAGAGCTGGATAAAAGTCCTTACCGGTTCTCCCTCACGCTGTTCGACGCTTTCATGCAGGGCGAAGCGGCCGAGGAGTCGATCGTCGAAGCCTTGTGCAACGTCGCAAACAACCTGGAAAAATTCGACGCCGTGGTGCTGATCCGCGGCGGCGGATCGAGGAGCGACCTCAACTGCTTCAACGCCTACCGCCTCTGCGCCCATGTGGCGCAGTTCCCGCTGCCGGTCCTGACGGGGATCGGACACGACAAGGACACCAGCGTCGCCGACATGGTGGCGCACACGGCGCTCAAAACCCCGACGGCGGTGGCCGGATGGCTCGTCGAGCGGATGGCCGGAATCGACGGGTGGCTCGACTGCGCCGCACTGCAACTGCACGATACCACGACCGCGGCGATGCACGCCTCGGAGGTGCGTCTCGAACGCCTCTCGGGCGAGGTGCGGCGTTTGAGCGGCGAACTCCTCACGCGGCAATCGCTGCGACTGGAACACCTCGGAACACTATTGCCCGAAACAGCGCGGAATTTCCTCGCGCGGCAGACGACACGGCTGGAGAACGCCGCGGAGCTGATCGCCGGACGGTCGCCCGAGCGCATCCTCCGGCTGGGATTCGCCGTGGTGCGGAGCGGCGGCAGGGCCGTGACCTCGGCCGCGGCGGTCGCGGCGGGTGAGCACATCGAAATAGAGGTTTCCGACGGCAAGATAAATGCAACCGTAAAATCCTGAAAAATATGGCAAAGAAAGAGCTGGCCTACGCCGAGGCGATGGCCGAGATCGAAAAAATACTGACGCGGCTGCGCAGCGAAGAGATGGATGTGGACAGCCTCGCGGCGGAGGTGAAGCGCGCCACGGAACTGATCGCCTCGTGCAAGGCGCGGCTGCGCAAGGCCGAAGCCGACGTGAACAAAGTGCTGGAATAGGATGAAAAAACTGATCCGCTGGTCGCTGAACCACATTCCGCGCCCCGTACTGCAACGCATCGCCGGATGGGCCGTGCCCGCAGCGGGACTCTTCTACAAGGGCCGCGGGGTCGAATGCCCCGTGTGCGGCGCGAAATACCGGAAATTCATGCCCTACGGCTATGTGCATCCGCGGCCCAACGCACTGTGCCCCAAGTGCCTGTCGCTGGAGCGCCACCGCCTGCTGTGGCTCTACCTGACGCGCGAAACCGACCTCCTGACGGCCTTTCCGCGCACGCTGCACATCGCTCCCGAGGTCTGTATCATGCGCCACCTCAAACCCCACTTCCGCCCGCATCCGGGACAGTACGTCACGGCTGACCTCGAAAGCCCGCTGGCGGACATCCATTTCGACGTGCAGCAGATTCCGCTGGCCGACGATTCGGTGGACGTGGTGATCTGCAACCACATTCTGGAACACGTCGCCGACGACCGGAAGGCGCTGCGCGAACTGCACCGCATCCTCAAACCCGGCGGCTGGGGCATCGTCCTCTCGCCCGTGGACAGGGATTACGAACAGACCTACGAGGACGATTCGATCACCGATCCCGACGAGCGCACGCGCATCTTCGGGCAGTACGACCACCGGCGCATCTACGGCGCCGACTATGCCGACCGTCTGCGCGAGGCGGGCTTCGAAGCCGCCGACATCGACTACGCCGCGACCTTCACCGACGAGGAGCGCAGGCTATACGCCCTGCCCGCCGATCCTATTTACGTGGTTTACAAAGTCTGACAGACGACCGTCGAAACGGCTGTCAGCGGGAAATCGCCCGACGGCGATGCGGGGCTTGGTCTTGCCGTGGAAATCGCTCCCGCAGGTCATCAAAGCTCCTTTTGAAAGGACCAGCGAGGTGAAATAGACGGCCTGTTCGGGAGTGTGGTAGTTGTTGAAGACCTCCAGTCCCGCGGCCCCGCGGTCCAAAAGCTGTTCGGCAACCTCCTCGCGGCCCCGGAAATTCAACCCCGGATGGGCCACGACGGGCGTGCCGCCATTGTCGCGGACCAGTTCGACGGCATCACGGTAGTCCATGTATTCGACGGGGACGAACGCCGGGCGCCCCTGGGCGAAATAATCGAGGTAAAAATTGATGTAAGGCATGTCGCTCCGCGCGCCGCCCTCCATATAGGGCCGCAGCGGGGGCGTATGGTATTTCGCGTCGGAGAGCATCACCTCGGCGATCAGTTCGCCTGTCGGCAGTCCCCCGGCAGCGGCCTCCAGCACCGCTTCGGCATCCACGGAGAAACCCAGTTTCAGCAGGTTATCGACCATGCCCCCGAACGACGCCATGACCTTGGCGGCAACCTCCTCTTCCAGCCGCGCGAAATCCGCCGACTGCCAGTCGATGCCGTATCCCAGCAGGTGGAGGTCCGTACCCCGGTAGTTGCAGTCGATCTCGATGCCCGGGACAAATCCGACGCCCCGTTCGCGGGCCAGTCGGGCGGCCTCGCCGACACCCCGCACCGAATTATGGTCCGTCAGGGAAAAGAGCGTCAACTGCGCCCCGAGGCACTTGCCGACGATATCGGCGACGGGAAATTCCCCGTCGCTGCTGTATTCGGAATGGATGTGCAGATCGATAGCGGCCATGTCAGCAGAGGTAAAAGACGATCCCGACGAAATGCGCCGCAACCGCGAGGTTAATCAGAATATGCCAAACCATGTGGTGGTAGCGAAATCCCTTCTTGGCATAGAAATAGGCCCCGAGGGTGTAGAGCAGGCCGCCCAGCGCGATCATTACCAGCAGCGGCGTCGAGGCCCGGCGCACGAACAGCGGCAGGAAGAAGACGATCGTCCAGCCCATGACCAGGTAGATGGTCAGGCTGACGGCCGGTATCGACTTGCGGGAGAGCGATTTGTAGAAGATGCCGAAAAGGACCATCGCCCACTGGAGGATGGTGATGAAGACCCCCTGCCAGCCGCCGATGACCATCAGCGCGACGGGCGTATAGCTGCCCGCAATGGCGACGTAGATGAAGATGTGGTCGAGGATGTGGAATACGTCCTTGTGCTTCGACTGCGGGTTCATCGAGTGGTAGAGCGTCGAAGCGAGGAACATCAGGAAGATCGAGATCACGAAAACCGAGACCGAAACCGACGCCAGAACTCCGTCGGGATCATGCGCATAGGCCCACACGGCAGCGAAGGGCAGGGCCGCGAGCGACAGCAGCGACATCACGCCGTGGGACACCGCATTGCCGATCTCCTCGCCCACGGTCGGTACATATGCCTCCTTTTTCTTTGCCATAACGGAACGTATTGGTTCAATGTTACAAATTTATAATTTTTTTTCATATCTTTGCGAGCATAGGCTTTTGGTTAGGTAAAAATGGACTTTTCACGTTACGAAAAACTCCGCACGCTCGTGAGCGCGAACTTCTCGGAGCAGACACAACGCCTCGTCGACGAAGCGTTGGAGTATGCCGACGCGAAGCTCGCCGGACTGGTGCGTTACGACGGCTCGCCCCTCGTGGACCACGCCGTCGCGGTGGCCTCGATCGTGATCTCGGAGGTCGGCCTCGGCCGTAACTCCGCCGTTGCGTCCATCCTCCACGACGTCGTGCGGCTGGCCCACAAACAGCTCCCGGCCGAGGAGTTCCTCGCCCTGAGCGCCGACATCCGCAAACGCTTCGGCGACCAGGTCGTGGGCATCACCCTCGGGCTGGCCAACATCTCGGAGCTGAAGCTCAAAGTGGCCAAGGAGCAGGCCGACAATTTCCGCGACCTGATCGTCAGCTACTCCGAGGACCCGCGCGTGATCCTCATCAAACTGGCCGACCGCCTCGAAGTGATGCGTTCGCTGGAGATGTTCCCGCGCGAAAAGTGGCGCAAGAAGAGCTGGGAGTCGATGAACCTCTACGCCCAGATCGCTCACAAGCTGGGTTTGTACTCGATCAAAAGCGAGTTGGAGGATATCGCCCTGAAATACCTCGAACCGAAGGATTACGAGCACATCGTCGCGAAACTCGAAGAGAGCGCCGAGGAACGCCGCGCGTTCATCGCCCGCTTCCTCGTGCCCATCGAGCAGCGGTTGCACCGCCTCGGCATCAAATTCCACGTCAAAAGCCGCACCAAGTCGATCTTCTCGATCTGGACCAAGATGCACAAGCAGCACGTTCCGTTCGAGAGCGTTTACGACATCTTCGCCATCCGCATCATCATCGACTGCGACAAGGAGGCCGAAAAACAACTGTGCTGGACGGCCTATTCGGTGGTGACGGACTTCTACACCCCCAATCCCAACCGCATGCGCGACTGGATCTCGATCCCCAAGTCGAACGGTTACGAGTCGCTGCACACCACCGTATCGGCCGAAGGCCGCTGGGTCGAGGTGCAGATACGCACCGAGCGCATGGACGCCGTGGCCGAGCGCGGCATCGCGGCGCACTGGCGTTACAAAGGGGTCAATCAGGGGGCGCAGACCAGCGAGATGTGGCTGGGGCACCTGCGCGAACTGATGGAGGATACGACCCACTCGCTGGCGCAGCGTTTCGACGCCAAGCCCGCCTCGGGCGAAATATTCGTCTTCACGCCCAACGGCGACCTGCGCAAACTCCCCGAAGGGGCCACGCTGCTGGATTTCGCGTTCGACATCCACACCTCGCTGGGCTCGACGTGCGTGGGCGGCAAGGTCAACAACCGTTCGGTGCCGATCCGCGAAACGCTCCGCAACGGCGACATCGTCGAAATCCTCACCCAGAAGAACCAGACGCCCAAGTCGGACTGGCTGACGTTCGTCATCACGTCGAAGGCCCGCAACAAGATCAAATCCTACCTGCGCGAAGAGCAGGCCAAGCATACGCGCATGGGGCGCGAGGAGCTGGAGCGCAAGCTCAAAAACTGGAAATTCGCCATCACGATCGACGAGGCGGTGGCTTACCTGGCCAAATACTTCAAACTGCGCCTCGGGACCGAGGTCTACGCCCTGATCGCCACCCAGAAGCTCGACTTCGGGTCGATCAAAGAGATACTGGCCCGCCACCTCTCGGGCGAGGCCGAGGAGGAACGCCGCGCCGCGGCCGCCGAAATCGAGCGCCAGAAGGCCGCGCAGCACAACGCACGGGAGAGCGACGCGCCGCAGGACGCACTGGTGATCGACGACGACATTTCGAAAATACAATATAAGCTGGCCAAGTGCTGCAACCCGATCAAAGGCGACGACGTGTTCGGCTTCGTGACGATCAATGCGGGCATCACGATCCACCGCTGCGACTGTCCCAACGCCAAGCGCATGCGCGAAAACTATCCCTACCGGGTGATCGACGCCCGCTGGCGGCAGAACGCCGAGGGGGCTTTCCGCGTGACGATCCGCATCGTGGCGGCGGATACGACGGGCATGGCCAACCACATCACCGAGGTCATCGTCCGCGACCTCAAACTGGGCATCCGCTCGATGAACTTCGCCCCGGCGGGAAACGGCTGTCTGGCGGGAACCGTCGCGGTCGAGGTGCCCGGCGCAGCCGTCGTGGACACGCTGATTCATCAGATCATGCGCATCAAGGGCGTGCAGCGCGCCTACCGCATCAATTAATCCGTACACAACTTTTTACCCACATAAACGATAAATGAATAACAACACAATCAGCGTCGTATTCGCCGACTCGTCACACGCACATTACGCACCGCGTATTTGCGATCTGATCTATGAGTCGGCCCTGCAGCGGGGTACGGGCATCGCCAAGCGTTCGCCCGAGTACATCGCCGCAAAAATGACCGGTGGCAAGGCCGTCGTGGCGCTGGACGGTGAAAAACTGGTCGGGTTCAGCTACATCGAGTGCTGGGGTCACGGCGACTTCGTCGCCACCTCGGGACTGATCGTCGATCCGGAGTACCGGCACATGGGACTCGCGGAACAGATCAAACGACGAACGTTCGAGCTTGCCCGACGACGATTCCCGTTTGCCAAGTTATTCAGTATCACCACGTCGCTGCCCGTCATGAAGCTCAATTCGCGGATGGGCTACGTCCCCGTGACCTTCTCGGAACTCACCGAGGACGAGGAGTTCTGGCGCGGCTGCGAAGGCTGCTGCAACTACGACATCCTGCAGCGCAACAACCGCCGCATGTGCCTTTGCACGGGAATGCTCTACGACCCGGCCAAGGAGCCGCCCGAGAAGCAGTCGCGCCTGGCGCCCTACCGGATGTTCCTGAGGAACAAAGTAAAGAAGTTGTTTCACCTGAAATAGTAAAAACCGAAATAAAATGGAAAAGAAGAAAGTGGTTCTGGCGTTCAGCGGCGGTCTGGACACCTCGTTTTGCGTAAAATACCTCTCCGAGGAGAAAGGATACGACGTCTACACGGCGATCGCCAACACGGGCGGATTCTCGAAGCCCGAACTCGAAAAGATCGAACAGCGCGCCGTGGAGCTCGGCGCCGTGGCCCACGCCACGCTCGACATCGAGCAGGAGTATTACGAGAAGAGCATCCGCTACATGGTCTTCGGCAACATCCTGCGCAACGGAACCTATCCCATTTCGGTGAGCTCGGAGCGAATTTTCCAGGCCATCGCCATCATCGAATACGCCAAGCAGATCGGCGCCGACGCCGTGGCCCACGGTTCGACGGGCGCGGGCAACGACCAGGTGCGTTTCGACCTGACGTTCCAGATCCTCGCCCCCGAGATCGAGATCATCACCCCGACGCGCGACATGACCCTGACGCGCGAATACGAAATCGACTACCTGCGCAAGCACGGCATCACGGCCGACTACAAGAAGATGGAGTACTCGATCAACAAGGGCCTGTGGGGCACCTCGATCGGCGGCAAGGAGACCCTCCATTCGGAGCAGACGCTTCCCGAGGAGGCTTACCCCAGCCAGATCACGGCCGAAGGCGAAGAGCGGCTCAAACTCACGTTCGAGGAGGGCGAACTGGCGGCGGTCAACGGCAAGCCCTATGCGGATAAAGTCGAGGCCATCCGCGCCGTGGAGGCCATCGGATCGAAATTCGGCATCGGCCGCGACATGCACATCGGCGACACGATCATCGGCATCAAAGGCCGCGTAGGCTTCGAGGCCGCAGCGCCGATGCTCATCATCGCCGCACACAAGATGCTCGAGAAGCACACGCTGACCAAGTGGCAGATCTACTGGAAAGAGCAGGTGGCTACGTGGTACGGCATGTTCCTCCACGAGGCGCAGTACCTCGAGCCCGTGATGCGCGACATCGAGGCGATGCTCCTCTCGTCGCAGCGCAACGTGACGGGCACCGTGGAACTGATCCTGCGTCCGCGCAACTACACGCTCGTGGGCGTCGACTCGACGTTCGACCTGATGAAGACCGACTTCGGCGAATACGGCGAGGTCAACAAGGCGTGGTCGGCGGACGACGTGAAGGGATTCACGAAGATCCTCGGCAACCAGATCAAAATATTCTATAACGTCCAGAAGCGCAACAAGCAATGATCCGTGCGGGCATCATCGGAGGAGCCGGGTACACCGCCGGCGAACTGATCCGCCTGCTGGTGAACCATCCGCAGGTCGAGATTGTCTTCGTCCACAGCACATCGAACGCAGGCAACCGCCTCGCGGACGTACACGGAGGACTGGAGGGCGACACCGACATGCGGTTCTGCGACTCGTACGACCTCGGGTCGGCCGATGTCGTGTTCCTCTGCTCAGCGCACGGGCAGAGCAAGGTATGGCTGGCGGAAAACACGATTCCCGCAGGCGTGAAGATTATCGACCTGGCGCAGGATTTCCGCGATGAGTCGGAAGGATTCGTCTACGGGCTTCCGGAGCTGAACCGCGAACGCATCCGCCGCGCGGAGCGTGTGGCCAACCCGGGCTGTTTCGCCACGGCGATCCAACTGGCGCTGCTGCCGCTGGCCGCGGCGGGGCTGTTGCAGGACGAAGTGCATGTAACAGCGGTCACCGGATCGACGGGCGCGGGCGTAAAACCCTCGGCCACGACCCATTTCAGCTGGCGGGCGTCGAACATCTCGGTCTACAAGGCCTTCACGCACCAACACCTGATCGAAATCGGACGCAACCTGCGGCTGCTGGAGCCGTCGTTCGACAGCGCGATCAACTTCGTGCCGATGCGCGGCGACTTCACGCGGGGCATTCTGGCGAGCGTCTACACGGCGTGTCCGCTCGACGGCGAAGCCGTCCGGAAGCTCTATGCCGATTTCTACGCCCCGGCGGCATTCACCCGCGTCACGGAACGCGACGTAGACCTGAAACAGGTGGTAAACACCAACAAGGCGCTGCTGCACGCGGCCGTCTACGACGGTAAGGTGCACATCACCTCGGTGATCGACAACCTGCTGAAAGGCGCCTCGGGACAAGCCGTACAGAATATGAACCTGATGTTCGGACTCGACGAAAAAGTGGGCCTGCAACTCAAAGCAAACGCATTTTAAGATGGAATTATTCAACGTATATTCACTATATCCGATCGAACCCGTCCGGGGCAAGGGCTGCTTCGTCTACGACGAGGCGGGCACCGAGTACCTCGACCTTTACGGCGGACATGCCGTGATCTCGATCGGGCATGCGCAGCCCGACTACGTGCGGGCCGTACAGGAGCAGGTCGGACGCCTCGGATTCTACTCGAACTCGGTCGAAAATCCGCTCCAACAAAGGCTTGCCGAAAAGCTCGGGCGCATCTCGGGTTACGACGACTACCGCCTCTTCCTCTGCAACTCGGGGGCCGAGGCCAATGAGAACGCCCTGAAACTGGCCTCGTTCCACACGGGACGTTCGAAAGTGCTGGCTATCGCGAAGGCCTTCCACGGCCGCACGTCGGGAGCCGTCGCCGTGACGGACAACCCCGCGATCTCATCGCCCTTCAACCGCACCCCCAACGTGGAGTTCACGCCGCTGAACGACCTCGAAGCCGCCCGACAGAAACTCGCAACGCGGGAGTTCGCGGCGGTGATCGTCGAGGGCATCCAGGGCGTGTCGGGCATCCACTGCCCCACGAACGAGTTCCTGCGGGGGCTGCGCGAAGCGGCCACCGAAACCGGGACGCAGTTGGTGCTGGACGAAATCCAGTCGGGATACGGCCGCACGGGGCGTTTCTTCGCCCATCAGGCGGCGAACATCCGTCCCGACCTCGTCACCACGGCCAAAGGCATGGCCAACGGATTCCCCATCGGCGGCGTGCTGATCGCGCCCCACTTCGAGGCGCGTCCGGGACTGCTGGGCACCACCTTCGGGGGCAGCCACCTGGCCTGCGCGGCGGCGACCGCCGTGCTGGACGTGATCGAACGCGACGGGCTCGTGGAGAACGCCGCAAAGATCGGCGAATACCTGCTGGCAGAACTGCACAAAATCGACGGGCTGAAAGAGGTGCGCGGACGCGGACTGATGATCGGCATTGAGATCGACGGTTCGGGCCCGGAGCTCCGCAAGCGGCTGCTCTTCGAAAAACACATCTTCACCGGCGGGGCGGGAGCCTCGACCGTACGGCTGCTGCCGGCGCTGTGCCTCACGCGTGAAATGGCGGACCGCTTTTTGGCGGCATTCAAAGAGGTACTCGCATAGGCGACAGCCGAAAGCCCCCGCCGAGGCGGGGGTTTGGGGGTGGGTCAGATTTGCGAACGCGGCTGCAAGCCGCAACAACGACCGCCCGGAACGAGACCCGGACAGAAAAACAAATTGAAACGACCGTATTATTATGGATAAGTTTACCTGCGTACAAGATATCGGCGACCTGAAGACGGCCGTCGCCGAAGCGATGGAGATCAAACGCGACCGCTTCCAGTTCACGGGACTGGGGCGCAACAAGACGCTGCTGATGCTCTTCTTCAACTCGAGCCTCCGCACACGGCTCTCGACCCAGAAGGCCGCCATGAACCTCGGAATGAACGTCATGGTCCTCGACGTCAACCAGGGGGCGTGGAAACTCGAAACCGAGCGCGGCGTGGTGATGGACGGCGACAAGGCCGAGCATCTGCTGGAAGCGATCCCCGTGATGGGATCGTACTGCGACGTGATCGGCGTGCGCTCGTTCGCACGCTTCAACGACAAGGCCGAGGATTACGAGGAGCGCGTGCTGGAGCAGTTCATCCGCTATTCGGGACGCCCGGTCTTCTCGATGGAGGCCGCGACGCGCCACCCGCTGCAAAGCTTCGCCGACCTCATCACCATCGAGGAGTACAAGAGCGTGGAGCGCCCGAAGGTCGTGATGACCTGGGCCCCGCACCCCAACGCCCTGCCGCAGGCCGTACCCAACTCGTTCGCCGAATGGATGAACGCCGCGGATTACGATTTCGTCATCACCCATCCCGAAGGGTACGAGCTCGACCCGAAATTCGTCGGCACGGCCCGCGTCGAGTACGACCAGCGCAAGGCCCTCGAGGGCGCCGACTTCGTCTATGCCAAGAACTGGGCCGCATACGCGGACCCCAACTACGGCAAAGTGCTGTCGCGCGACCGTGCGTGGACGGTGGACGCCGAAAAAATGGCGCTCACGAACAACGCCTACTTCATGCACTGCCTGCCCGTCCGGCGCAACATGATCGTCACGGACGAGGTGATCGAATCGCCCCGTTCGCTGGTGATTCCCGAGGCGGCGAACCGCGAAATATCGGCCCAGGTGGTACTCAAACGACTGTTGGAGGGGCTGGAATGATGGAACGGATCACAGTCGTAAAGATCGGCGGCAACGTCATCGACAATCCCGCGGCGCTGAAACGGTTCCTGAAAGAGTTCGCGGCGCTGGAGGGTCCGAAAATCCTGATCCACGGCGGCGGGAAGCTGGCCACGCGGCTGGCCGAGCGGCTGGAATTGAAGGTGCAGATGGTCGACGGACGCCGCATCACCGACAAGGGGACGCTGGACGTGGTGACGATGGTCTACGCGGGACTTATCAACAAGCAGGTCGTGGCCGGACTGCAGGCCGCGGGATGCAACGCCCTCGGGCTGTCGGGAGCCGACGGAAACGCCGTCACGGCACGCCGCCGCAACCCGCATCCGGTGGACTACGGATTCGTGGGCGACATCGAGCGGGTGGATTCCGCGCTGCTGCGCCGGTTGCTGGAAGGGGGCATCACGCCCGTCTTCTCGGCCATCATGCACGACGGAAAGGGAACGCTACTCAACTGCAACGCCGACAGCGTGGCTTCAGCCATCGCGCTGGGCGCGGCTCAGATCGCCCCGACAGAGCTGGTTTTCTGCTTCGAGAAAGCCGGGGTCCTGCGCGACCCGGAGGACGACACGACGCTGATCCGCGAGATCACCGCCGCGACATACGCCCCGCTCAAAGCCGACGGAACGGTGAGCAAGGGGATGATCCCCAAGATCGAGAACGCCCTGAAAGCCATCGAGAAAGGCGTGCGGAGCGTCACGATCAAACATTCCGATAATCTGCTGAACGATACAGGAACGGTGATCCGGAATTCATAATTCAAAATTCACAATTCAGAATTGAATAAAGCTGTTACAGATGCCGTCGAACTGCTGAAAAGGCTGATCGCAACGCCCTCGCTCTCGCGCGACGAAGCACGCACCGCGGAGCTGATCTCCGGATATCTGGCGGAGCACGGCGCCGCGCCCGAACGGCTTGCGAACAACGTCTGGGTGCGGTCGGACGGGTTCGACCCCACGCGGCCGACGCTGCTGATGAACTCGCACCACGACACGGTGCGTCCGGCGGCTTCGTACACGCGCGACCCGTTCGCGCCGACGGTCGAGGGCGACCGGCTCTACGGCCTCGGAAGCAACGACGCGGGAGCTTCGGCGGTGTGCCTGATCCAGACGTTCCTGACTTTCCGCACGCGGAAACTGCCTTTCAACCTCGTGCTGGCCGTCTCGGCCGAGGAGGAGTGTATGGGTGAGAACGGCATGCGGGCCCTGCTGCCCGCGCTGGGGCATATCGACATGGCGCTGGTCGGCGAGCCGACCGGCATGCAGGCCGCCGCAGGCGAGCGGGGGCTGGTGGTGCTGGACTGCACGGCGCACGGCAAGAGCGGGCATGCGGCCCGCGGCGAGGGAGTCAACGCCCTCTACATCGCCCTGGAGGACATCGCGCGCCTGCGCTCGTTCCGCTTCGAGAGGGAGTCGGAACTGCTGGGCCCGATCGGAATCGCGGTGACGCAAATCGAGGCCGGAACGCAGCACAACGTGGTGCCCGACACCTGCCGCTTCGTCGCGGACATCCGCACGACCGACGCCTACACCAACGAGGAGACGGTAGAAATCCTGCGGGCTACGATTCAATCCGACGCCGTGCCCCGCTCGACGCGCATCCGGGCCTCGGCCCTCGGCGCGGAACATCCGCTGATGCGGGCGGCCCGGGCCGCCGGGCGCACCTCGTACGTGTCACCCACGACATCGGACATGGCGCTGATGCCTTTCCCGTCGCTCAAAATGGGTCCCGGACAGTCATCGCGCTCGCATACGGCGGACGAGTTCGTGCTCCTGACGGAGATCGGGGAGGGAATCGCCGTCTACGAAAATTACATCGAAAAATTAGCTTTGGAATATGGCAAAACTTTGGGATAAGGGGTTTGAACCCGACAAGATGATCGAGGAATACACCGTGGGCGACGACCGCGAGCTGGACATGCGGCTGGCGCGCTACGACGTCGAGGGGTCGCTGGCCCATATCGCCATGCTGGAGAAGATCGGACTGCTGACTGCCGAGGAGCTCACGACGCTGACGGCGGGGCTCCGGGAGATCGCCGCGGAGATCGAGGCCGGGCGCTTCGAGATCGAACCCGGCACGGAGGACGTACATTCGCAGGTCGAGCTGATGCTCACCCGCCGACTGGGCGACGCAGGCAAGAAGATCCACTCGGGGCGTTCGCGCAACGACCAGGTGTTGGTGGACCTCAAACTGTTCCTGCGCGACGAACTGCGGCAGACCGCCGACGCCGTGAAGGCCGTTTTCGACCGGCTGCAGGAGCTCAGCGAACGCTACAAGGCGGTGCTGATGCCGGGCTACACCCACCTGCAGATCGCCATGCCCTCGTCGTTCGGGCTGTGGTTCGGGGCCTATGCCGAGACGCTCGTCGACGACATGCGCCTGGTGGCCGCGGCGTGGCACATCGCCAACCAGAACCCGCTGGGATCGGCCGCCGGATACGGCTCGTCGTTCCCGCTCGACCGCACGATGACCACCCGCCTGCTGGGCTTCGGGGACCTGCACTACAACGTCGTGGCGGCACAGATGAGCCGCGGCAAGAGCGAACGCGCCGCAGCGGCCGCCATTGCCGCCGTGGCCGCGACGATCGGCCGGCTGGCGATGGACGCCTGCCTGTTCATGAGCCAGAACTTCGGCTTCATTTCGCTGCCCGATGAACTGACCACCGGATCGAGCATCATGCCCCACAAGAAGAATCCCGACGTCTTCGAGATCATGCGCGGACGCTGCAACCGCCTGCAGTCGGTACCCAACGAAATCGCGCTGCTGACGACCAACCTCCCGGTGGGCTACCACCGCGACCTGCAGCTGATGAAGGACATCCTCTTCCCGGCGACGACCGAGATCAAACGGACGCTCCGGATGTGCGACTTCATGCTGGCGCACATGCGCGTCAACGAACACATCCTCGAAGACCGGAAATACGACTACCTCTTCACGGTGGAGGATGTCAACCGCCTGGTATTGCAGGGCACGCCTTTCCGCGAAGCCTACAAAGAGGTGGGCATGGCCGTGCAAAAGGGCGCGTACACCCCCACCCGCGAAGTGCACCACACCCACGAAGGCAGCATCGGCAACCTCTGCACCGCCGAAATCCGGCAGAAGATGGAACGCGTGCTGGAAGAATTCGTCTGAAACCAACCCAAACGGACCATGTTATGACACGTCTGAATTGCATCGCATGGCTGCTGCTAAGCATCTGCGCAGCGGCCGCCGCTCCGGTTTCGGGGCAGACGAAGGTGAAGACCTCCGTCGAAAAGGTCACTCTCTTTATCGACGGAGCGCAGGTGACGCGCACCGAACAGGTCGACATTCCGGCCGGAAATTCCACGCTCGTATTCACGGGACTCTCGCCCTACCTCGACGACAAGAGCATGCAGGTCGCCGCCAAGGGGCGATTCACCGTGACGGCCGTCAACCGGCTCTTCAACCACACGGACAGCCTCGAACGCTCGGCCCGCCAGCAAGCGCTGGAGCAGGAGCTCGCCAACATCCGGCAACAACAAAAAAAACAGCAGGCCGCACGCGAAGTGATCGATGCGGAGAGCGATCTGCTGAAGGTCAACTGCTCGGTCGGCAACCGCAACGCGGCGACCCCGCTGACGGCGATCAAAGAGCTCAACGAATATTACACCTCCCGGATGGAGGAGCTCAAACGCCGGACGCTCGAACTGGAGGGGCAGCTAAAAACGCTCAGCGAACGCGAGCAACAGGTGCTTGCAGACCTGACCCAACTGGGCGGCAGGCAGACGGCGCCGATGAGCGAGGTGGAGGTGCGGATCGAATCCCCGGCGGCCTGCAAAGGGGTGTTCACGCTGACCTACTATGTCCGCAACGCCGGGTGGTTCCCTTCCTACGACATCCGTTCGGGCGGGCTGTCGGAGCCCGTGGAGATCTCCTACAAAGCCAATATTTTCCAGAACACCCGAGAGGAGTGGAAAAACGTCGCCCTGACGCTCTCTTCGTCGAATCCCACGACGGGAAGCATCGCCCCGCAGTTGAAGACCTGGTGGCTCGACTACGGGATGGCGCCGCCGCGCTACAACCCCAGCCTGACGAGCAACACCGTGTCGGGAACGGTGTTCGACGAACAGCGCGAACCGCTCATAGGCGCCAGCGTCCTCGTTCCGGGCACCACCGTCGGGACCTCGACCGATGTGCAGGGGCGTTACTCGGTCACCGTGCCCAACGGAGCTTCGAGCCTGCAATTCAACTACATCGGCTACAAGTCCCAGACACGCGCCATCGCGGGCAACACGATGAACGTCGTGATGCAGGAGGACAATGCACAATTGGATGAAGTCGTCGTCACGGGATACGGCAGCGCTCCTTCCGCGGCTCTCACGGGCCGTGTCGCAGGCGTACAGGCCCGCAATAAAGCGGCAACCCGGACGGTAGAGATGGAGTTTGCGGACTTTGCCGAAGAAAGCGATGTGATGGAGGTCGGACAGACGCAGACCCAGTTGGGTTACGAGTTCGAGATCAGGCAGCCCTACACCATCCCCTCCGACGGCAAAAGCGTGGCCGCCGAGATCGGTCGCTACCGCCTCCCGGCGGTGTACACCTACCGATCGACGCCGAAGATCGACAAAGACGCCTTCCTCGTGGCGGAGACTACCGACTGGGCGAAACTCAACCTGCTGGAAGGCGAGGCCAACGTCTATTTCGAGAACACATTTGTAGGCAAGAGCATCCTCAGCCCCCGGGAGGCCGGCGATACGCTCCGCTTCTCGATGGGCCGCGACCGGGGCATCCGCATCGAACGCACGAAGGAAAGCGACTACTCGGCGCGCCGGGCCGTCGGATCGAACCAGACCCAGACCATGGGGTGGAAACTCACCGTCCGCAACACCCGCACGGAACCCGTGGTGCTGATGCTCACGGATCAACTGCCCGTATCGCGCAACAGCTCGATCACCGTCACCGAGGAGGAGCTGAGCGGCGGAACGCTGGACAAGGAGACCGGAACGGTCACCTGGCGGCTGGAGCTGAAACCCGGCGAACAGCGCGAGCTGAAGCTGCGCTACGCGGTGAAATATCCCAAGGGCCGGAGCCTCAACATCGAGTAACCCGGAAAGAGGGGAAGCAAAAAGGGGAGGACTGCACAGTCCTCCCCTCTTTCGAAGCCGCAATTCGCTTATTTGATGCGCTCGTAGTACTCGCGGGTGCGGGTGTCGACACGGATCCTGTCGCCCGTGTTGATGAACAGCGGCACGCGGATCGTGGCGCCGTCTTTCGCCGTCGCGGAATTCACCGTCGCGGGTTTCAGCGAGTTGGTCGAAGCCGTGTCGCCCTTGATGCCCGGCTCGGTGTAGATCACCTCCATGTCGACGATCGGAGGCAGCTCGGCCGAAAGGACCGACTCCTTCTCGGTGTGGAACATCACCTCGACGATCTGACCGTCGGTGATCAGGTCGTAGTTGTTGATCAGGTTCCGGTCGATGTTGATCTCCTCGAAGGTCTCGGTGTGCATGAAATGCGCGCCCAGATCATCCTCATAGGTGAACTGATAGGGACGGCGCTCGACACGCACCTGCTCGATCTTCTGGCCCACCGACGAGAAGGTGTTCTCCAGCACGCGGCCGTTTTCCAGGTTTTTGAGTTTCGAACGGACGAAGGCAGGGCCCTTGCCCGGTTTGCAGTGCTGGAAATCGACTACGAGGAACGTCTTGCCGTCCATTTCGATGCACATGCCGATCTTAATGTCAGCTGCAGTAATTGTCATAGGAATATAGTTTATAATTGTTGTTTTTTCGCGGCGCAAAGTTACGAAAAAAATCCGAAAATTCCTATTCTCCGAACCACAGCCTGCTGCAAACGCGCGCAGAACGGGCTCAGAGCTCTATCGCCTTGCATTTGAGGCCCATCTGCCTGATCTTCTCCAGCGTGCGAGGAAGCGCATAACGCATGTTGCGGAAAGCCTTTTCGCTGTCGTGGAACACCACGATGGCGCCCGGCGCGAGGTATTTCGTGACGTTTTTCAGACAGGTGCGGGGCGAGAGGCGGCGGTTGTAGTCGCGCGAGATGATGTCCCACATCACCAGTTTGTAACGCTGCCCCAGAAAACGCGCCTGCGCCGGGGTGATACGCGCATAGGGCGGACGGAACAGTTCGCTGTGAACCAGGTCGTTGGCGAAATCGACATCCTCCGTATAACGTTCGAGGCTCATGCCCCAGCCTTTCTGGTGCGAGTAAGTGTGGTTGCCTACCTTGTGCCCGGCGTCGAGGATGCGTTTGTAGAGGTCGGGATACATCTCGACGTTCTTGCCCAGCACGAAGAAGGTCGCTTTGGCATCGTACTTGTCCAGCGTGGAGAGTATCCACTCGGTGACACCCGGCGTGGGACCGTCGTCGAAAGTGAGGAACACCCCGTCCCCGTCGTCGATCTCCCAGATCAGGTCCGGCATCAGGCGCCGGATTATTTTCGGTGGTTTAAAACGCATGTCGGCGCAAAAATAGTGAAAATCCGGGCCATTTGGAAAAAATATACCTATATTTGTAGTAGATTCAATTTCAGACCGCAGCATGAAAACTATCCTCCGTATCGCATTGGTTGCCGCCGTCATCGCGACGATGACGGGCTGCGACGCTTTCAAAACCCTGAACAAATCGAAAAAAGGCGCGCAGGGAAAACCCTACGAGCTGATCGTGGTATGCCCCCAGGCCGAATGGACGGGCGAGGTCGGAGATTCGCTGCGCGCGATTTTCACCGCCCCGGTGCCCTACCTGAACCAGGTCGAGCCGATTTTCGACGTGCTGCGCGTCACCGAACGCGGCTTCACGGGCATGGTCGCCGACCACCGCAACATCCTCAAAGTGATCGTCGATCCCTCGCTGCAGGAGACCGCGACGGCCGTGCAATACAACGTCACGGCCGACCCGCAGATCGTGCTGACGCTTCAGGGACCCGACGACAAGGCCGTGGTGGATTATCTCTCGCAGCACCGCGGAGACCTCGTCCACGTCCTCGAACAGGCCGAGCGCGACCGCGCCGTCAAAGCCAACGAAATCTACAACAACCCCGGCGTCGAAGCGGCCGTCCGCAAGACGTTCGGCGTCGAAATGCGCATTCCGAAAGGCTACCTGCTGGCCGCACAGAAGGATAACTTCGTCTGGGCCCGCAACGAATACCCCACGGCCAGTCAGGGATTCTTCGTCTACTCCTATCCCTACAAAGGCCCGGAATCGCTCTCGGCCAAGGCCCTGATCGCCGCCCGCAACAAGTTTGCGGCGCTGATCCCGGGTCCGTCGGACGGCTCGTACATGATCACTTCGGACGCTTTCGAGCCCGAATACCGCATGTTCCGCCTCGAGGGACGCCTGTGGTGTGAGCTGCGCGGGTTCTGGGACGTGCACGGCGACTTCATGGGCGGTCCGTTCGTGAGCTACTCGACCGTGGACACGGCCACCAACCGCGTCTTCACGCTCGACTGTTACGTCTACGCCCCCGACCTGAACAAACCCCGCAAGCGCAACTACATGCGCGGCGTCGAGCACCTGCTCTACTCGGTGCAGTTCCCCAAACAGGCGGAGTAGCCGGGAGCCCGCGGCATACGGCGCCGCATGAAACGACGAAACCGACAATATGCAGCAAATACTGACATATACGTTCCTCGTTCTTTATACGGTCACGATCCTCAGCATAGCCCTGGTCATCATCACCGACAACCGGAACCCGCTGAAGACCCTGCCGTGGATCATCGTACTCGTGTTCGCCCCCGTCGTGGGGCTGCTGTTCTATTTTTTCTTCGGGCAGAACCTCTCCAAACGGCGCATCATCTCGCGCCGCACGCGCAGACGCATCACCATGCAGCTCGAGGAGGCCCGCGACGCCGGACATCCCGGAATTCCCGAGGAGCACCGGCAGCTGGCCACGCTTCTTTACAGCACGACCCATTCCGTACCGCTTTACGGCAGCCGCATCACCCCCTACACGGACGGTGTTTCGAAAATGGAGGCCCTGCTGGCGGAGATCGCCCGGGCGAAGCGCCACATCCATATCCAGTATTACATCTTCTGCGACGACGAAACGGGCTGCCGCCTGCGCGATGCGCTGGTGGAAAAAGCCCGGCAGGGAGTCGAGGTGCGCATCCTCTACGACGATGTGGGGTGCAGCGGCGTTAAAAAGGCCTTTTTCGAGGGGATGCGCCGCGAGGGAATCGAGGTCTTCTCGTTCCTGCACGTGAAATTCCCGCTCTTCACCAGCAAGGTCAACTACCGCAACCACCGCAAGATCGCCGTCATCGACGGCCGCGTGGGATTCATCGGCGGCATGAACATCGCCGACCGCTATGTCCGCGGTACGGAGTGGGGTTCGTGGCGCGACACCCATTTCCGGGTCGAGGGAAGCGGCGCGGCAGGACTTCAGGTGTCGTTCCTGAGCGACTGGTCGGCGACCACCAAGCAGCACATAACGGGCGCGGATTACTTCCCCCTGTCGGAACGGCATACGGACAATATCCTCCAGATGGTTCCCAGCGGCCCCTTCGGGCAATGGCGGGCGTTGCTGCAGGCCGACAGCTACGCCGTTTCGAACGCCCGGCGGCGGATCTGGATACAGACCCCCTACTACCTGCCCTCGGACGTGCTGAACACGGCCCTGCAGGTGGCGGCGCTGGCCGGAGTCGACGTGCGGCTGATGCTTCCGGCACGCTCCGATTCGAAGATCGTGGACCTGGCATCGCACTCCTACCTCGACGACATGATGAAAGCGGGGGTTAAAATTCTGTTTTACAAGCCCGGGTTCCTGCACTCCAAACTGCTGATTATCGACGACATGCTGACCGTGATCGGCTCTGCGAACATGGATTTCCGCAGTTTCGAGCATAATTTCGAGATCAACGCCTTTGTCTACGACACGGAATTCACGGCCCGTATGGACGCCGTGTTCCGGAACGACGCCACGCGCTGCCACGCCCTGACACCCGGAGAATGGTTCAATCGTCCGCGGCCGCGCCGCTGGGCGGAGTCGCTCATGCGGGTATTCTCCCCGCTGTTATAACCCCGCCCGCCTAAAAGGCGGGTTTTTGATTATCACGGCGCAGAGGTTTTGGGCTTCGTGAAGTGGTCCGGGGCAGGAGCATACCGAAGTATGTGACTGTCCCGGACCGCAAGGGAAGTGCAAAAAGCGCCCGTGAGAATCGAAATCTAAATGTCGACGATGCCGTTGCGGATGGCATAGACCACCAGCGAGGCGGTATTCTTGCAGCCGGTCTTTTCGAGGATGTTGGCGCGGTGCTTGTCGACCGTGCGCTTCGAGATGAAGAGTTCGTCGGCGATCTCCTGATTCGACAGCCCCCGGCAGACCGCCACCAGAATCTCGCGTTCGCGCGACGAAAGCTGTTCGTCGGCGGCGTCCTCGCGCGTACGCATACGCCCCGTCAGCGAGGTCAACAGCTGCGGCGAAAAGTAGCTGCCGCCGCCCGTCACCGCCTCGATGGCGTCGATCACGTCGCCGATATCGGAATCTTTCAGCAGAAAGCCCCGGGCCCCGGCCTCGACCATCCGCGAATAGTAGCTCTCCTCGCCGAACATCGAAAGGGTGATGATCCGCAGGTCCGGACGCCGCGCCAGCGCCCGCTCGGTCGTCTGTGCGCCGTCGAGCCCCGGCATGGAGAAATCCATGAAGACGATGTCGGCATCGACATCGTCGAGCATGGCCAGAAACTCCTCGCCGCTGGCCGCCTCGCCCACCACGCGGCAATCGGCACAATGTTCGAGCAGCCCCCGCAGTCCGTTGCGGAAGAGCGAATGGTCGTCTACAAGCAGAATTCGGCGTTCCATATTACCGGCGGCGTTTGCGGTGTTTGGCCGGCACGGGGGCCTGCTGCGTATTGACATGGATGGCGGCGCGCATTCCCTTGCCTTTGGCCGAAGAGATGTCGAACGTTCCGCCCAGCGAATTGATGCGCGAGGCGATGTTCGAAAGGCCCATGCCGCAGTCCATCATCGCCTGCGGATTGAATCCCCGGCCGTTGTCGGTATAATCGAGCGTCAGCTCGGGACCGTTCTGCGACAGCGAGAGGTTGACGGCCGTACAGGCCGCGTGTTTGAGCGAGTTGTTGATCAACTCGCAGATCACCCGGTAGAGGATGACCTCGATATCGGTGTCGTAGCGCTCCGAGCGCAGGTTGGTCGTGAAGCGGATCTTCACATCGTGCATCGCGGCGCTCTTGTCGATGAAGTTCTGCACCCCGCGCGCCAGGCCGAAATCGTTGAGCACGTGCGGCGAAAGGTTGTTCGAAATCTCGCGCAGCGAACGGATCGCCTCGTCGATGACATAGGTCGTGTTGTCGATGATCTCGCGCTGTTCGGCATTGTGCTCCTCGCGCGAAAGGGCCGTAAGCGACATCCGGGCCGACGAAAGCAGCGGTCCGAGGCCGTCGTGAAGCTCCTTCGAAAAGCGCGACCGGGCCTTCTCCTCGGTACGGAGCACAGCCGTCAGGATACGCTTGTTCAGCATGGACCGCTGACGGTTGAGCCGGTCGATGTATTTAAAGAGCTTGTGGGCATACATCACGCCGATCGACAGGCAGACCGAAATCACGATGCCCAGATAGCCGAACCACCAGCGCGGAATGACCTCGAACCCGGAGGCAAGGAGCAGCTGCACGAGGCGTTCGACCGAGAGCAGCGAGAAACCCACGATGAAGAGAATCCACACCGAATTGTATTTGGTGGTACGCACCAGCCGCAGGGCGTAGCCCGTGGCGACGCATTGGATGACGATGGCGATGACGAGCAGGATTTTAATCAGCATAGGCTTCGGATTTGTCTTACGGCAAATATAAGACTATTTCAGCACATTGCCAAGATTTTTCAGCTGGCGGTAATCGGTCAGGTCCGTCTGCACGGGAACCACCGCCACATAGCTGTTCGCAAGGGCCCATTCGTCGGTGTCTTCAGCCCCGGGTTCACCGTTGACGAACTCGCCCGTGAGCCAGAAATATTCGCGGCCCCGGGGGTCTTCGTGGCGGTAGAACTCCTCGCGCCAGAAACCGCGGTTCTGGCGGCAGAGCCGTATTCCCTTTATCGTCTCGGGGCGTCCGACCGGGACATTGACGTTCAGGCACAGCGGCAGCTCGACCTCCGCGGCGAGGATGTCGCCGACGATCTGTTTGCCGTAGACGACGGCCGCGTCGAAGTCGGCATCGTCACGGTGGTCGTCGAGCGACAGCCCGACGGCCGGACAGCTGTAAAAACTACCCTCGATGGCGGCGCCCATCGTACCGGAGTAGAGCACGTTGACGGCCGAATTGGAACCGTGGTTGATGCCCGAAATCACCAGGTCGACGCGCTCGTCGCGCAGCAGGTAGTCGAAGGCCATCTTCACGCAGTCGACCGGGGTTCCCGAAAAGGCGTATATTTCGAGTCCCTCCTCCTCGCGGACGCGCCGCAGGTAGAGGGGATTGTACATTGTGATGGCCTGGCTCATGCCGCTCTGCGTCGTCTCGGGGGCCACGACCACCACACGGCCAAAGCCCCGGGCCACCTCGACGGCTGCGGCCAGCCCCTTGGAATCGTAGCCGTCGTCGTTGGTGACAAGTATCAGTCTTTCGTTCATCTTTCCCATTTGTTTTCCTGCAAAGATAGTCAAATCGCGCTTTTTTCATGCAATAGTTGCACCGTTCCGAAAATTCTTCCTATATTTGCAGTCCCTTTCGGGCGTATATCAACCTCTTTCATTGGGCGGTACGGCGGATGCGGGCGCGGACGGAGACGGACGCGGCTCCCGCGGGATTACAGGCAAAGGGCTTGTATGGTAGCCGGAACGCAGCGGAAATGTCGAATGCGAAACACAAAAATTTGTTGCAACAATGAACAAAGACGCAATCATCAAGCTCGTCAACGAGCAGATGTGGCCGAAGACGGACGCCGACGTACCGTCGTTCAAGGCAGGTGACACGATCACCGTCTCCTACAAGATCGTCGAGGGTAACAAGGAGCGTATCCAGAGTTTCCGCGGCGTAGTGATCCAGATCAAGGGATCGGGCAAGACCAAGATGTTCACCATCCGCAAGATTTCGGGCGGCGTGGGTGTCGAGCGTATCTTCCCCCTCTACTCGCCTCACATCGAGAAGATCGAGGTCAACAAGGTCGGTGTCGTACGCCGTGCACGTATCTACTACCTGCGCGACCTGACCGGCAAGAAGGCCCGCATCAAAGAGAAGCGTATTACCCGCACGGAGAAGAAATAATCCGCAAAGGTGCGAAGAAAAACAGGGTGTCCCGACGGGACACCCTGTTTTCTTTATGGTCACCCGGAACGAAAAAATCCGGCCCGGATGAAAAAATCCATCCGGGCCGGACAAGGCAGGGCGAAGACGCCCGCTGAAATTTATTCCGTTACGGGAATGTCCTTGTTGACGTTCTTCGAACCCACGAGCGCGTAGTAGAGCAGGTAGGCCAGTGCGATCACGATCACCCAATAGCTGGTCAGATAACCCATGCCGCCGTCGGTAACGTCGACGATCGCGTTCTGAAGCAGGGGCAGGATACCGCCGCCGCAAACCAGCGCCATGAAGATACCCGAAGCCTTCTCGGTGTACTTGCCCAGTCCTTCGACAGCGAGGTTGAAGATACCGCCCCACATGATCGAGGTGCAAAGCCCGATAAGCACCAGCAAAGCCGCGTTAATGGGAACATTCACCAGTCCGAAGCCCTCGGAACCGTTGAAGACGGGGAGATTGACAGCCACCGCGGGCAGGAACATCGCTCCCAGCGTAAGCAGCAGGCCTACGCCGGAAACGACGGTCAGCATGCTCTTGGCGGATACCTTGCTGCCGACAGCGGCGCCCAGCAGACGGCCGACCAGCATCAGGAACCAATAAGTAGCGGCAACCGATCCGGCAACGGCCTCGGCATTCACGCCGCCGCCCAGCACGTTCAGGTCGGGATTCTGCAGCCACTTCTGCAGCACGTTGGGAATACCCACTTCGATACCCACATAGACGAAGATGGCGACGGCGCCCAGAATGAAGTGACGGAACGACAGCGGACCGTACTTCGAAACCTCGGCGCTCTTCAGTCCGACCTCTTTCTTGGTCTCCGGAATCTTCGTCAGGCTGATTACCACGAAAGCGAACGCGAAGATGGCCAGCGCGGCGTACATCAGCGGGAACACATTGCTGATCTGCGCGTTTTTGATACCTTCCGGGATCAGCAGGCCCGTCAGGATAATCACGGCCGTACCGCAGAGCGAGTTGAACGACCCGCCGGCCTGGATCAACTGGTTACCCTTGTTACCGCCGCCGCCGAGCTTGTTCAGCATGGGGTTGACGACCGTATTGAGCAGACACATGGAGAAACCTGCGATGAAAGCGCCCAGCAGGTAAACGCCGAAACTCTGGGCCGTACCGGACAACGTCTGGATGCCGACACCGATGAAACCGACGGCGATGGCGACCAGCGCGGTCTTCTTGTAGCCGTACTTCTGAAGCATGTTGCCTGCAGGATAGCCCATGATCGCATAGGCGATGAAGTTGGCGAATACGCCCAGCGTACCCATCCAGTTCGGAACGTTGAACTGATACTTCAGAATGTCACCCATCGGCGAAGCCAGATTCGTCACGAACGAGATCATACCGAAGAGGAAGATCATCACGACGATCGGCAAAACATAATTTTGTTTTTTTGTCTCCATTTTTATCAATTTAGGTTAATAAGTTTCTTCGTATCAGCGGTCCCGCTCCGCAATGTAGGCACAGAGGTTGATCAGCGCCGAGCGGTATTCGGAATCTTCGTAATCGGCGAGCATCTCCACGGCCCGCGTAATATAGCCCTGCATCACTTCGGCGGCGAAGGTCAGGCCGCCTTCGTTCTCGACCACCGAGCGCAGGTATTCGACCGCGTCGTCGTCCTCGCGGCAGCGGGCCAGCCGGGCCAGCAGATCGGCGCGGCGTTCGTCCGAAGCCCGGTCGAGCACCGAGAGCAGCGGCAGGGTGATCTTACCCTCCCGCAGGTCGTTGTTGGCGGGTTTGCCCGTATGTGCGGAGGGGGTATAATCGAGGATGTCGTCCTGTATCTGGAAAGCCATGCCCACGGCTTCGCCGAAACGGCGCATCGTGGCGACCTTGTCGCGCGTGGCCCCTACGGCCAGCGCCCCGGCCGAAGCGCTGACGCCCAGCAGGCTGGCGGTCTTCTTATATATAATATCGAGGTAGGCCTGGCGGGTCATCGTGCGGTTCCTGGCACAATCGTCCTGCAGGACCTCGCCTTCGCACAGCGCGGCCATCGAGCCGCAGACGTGGGTCACCAGGTCGAACTGCCCGCTCTGCAAACCGATGTTCATGTTCTTGGCAAGAATATAGTCGCCCAGGATCACAGCCTTATGCGACTGCCAGCGGGCGTTGGCCGAAGGCTGCCCGCGGCGCATGTCCGATTCGTCGATCACATCGTCGTGGATCAGCGACGCCACATGGATCATTTCGACCAGCATGGCGGCCAGACAGGCCCGACGACCCATCGCGGCGCCTTTCACCGGAGCATTCATCGCCGCAGAAAGCATCACCAGCATGGGACGGATACCTTTCCCGCGCGTGGAAAGGGCATAACGCAACATATCGGAAAGCAACTCCCCCTCAGCCGTGAACTGGCGGTCGACAAATTCGTCGAAAGCCTCCAGTTCGGCAGTCACGGGTTTGTGAATGTCATCGAGTGTAATCATAGGGACAAAGATAGTGATTTTTCGCAATCACGACTCGGGAAGTAACTATTTTTTCGTACCTTTGAGGCCGGTGCCGTAACGGCGCTTTCGGAAAAAGAGCGGAAAATTTCGTCGAGCCATGCGCGATTCGGCTTTGGCCCCGTCCGACGTTCTCGTACTTTTTGTTAATTGGTTAAGACCCGGTAAAATGGAATTTTCGAACACGATACGATCCAAGCTGCTGCCGACGGCAACAGCCCTCGTGCTCTTCTTCGTGGTGAGCGCGCTCTACTTCGCCCCGCAGTTCCGCGGCGAGGTGCTCCCCCAGCACGACGTCATCCAGTATGAAGGCATGGCCAAGGACATCAGCGACATGCGCGCCGCAACGGGCGAAGACCCCCAGTGGACGGGCGGCATGTTCGGCGGCATGCCGGCCTACCTGATCAACGTCGCCTACCCGGCCCAGCTGGTGAAGCGCACCGTCGGGCAGCTCGTGAAGATCATGGACACTCCGGCGGCATTCCTCTTCTTCGCCATGGTCTCGATGTGGCTGATGCTGCTTGTTTTCGGTGTCAACCCCTGGGTGGGGATCGTCGCGGCGCTGGCCTACGGACTGTCGACCTATTTCCTGCTGATTATCGGCGCGGGGCACGTCACAAAGATGTGGGCACTGGTCTACGCCCCGCTGATGATGGGCGGCGCGTGGATGACGCTGAGGGGCAACATCTGGTGCGGCGCGGCGCTCACGGCGCTCACGGCGTCGCTCGAGATCGGCGCCAACCATCCGCAGATCACCTACTATTTCCTCGTGGCGATGGCCGCTTTCTGGGTCAGCGAAGGCATCGTCTCCTTCCGGGAAAAACGGATGAAAAATTTCGCCCTGCGCACAGCGGCGCTGGCCGCGGCGGGCATCCTGGCCGTGGGGTCGAACTTCTCGTCCCTGTGGTACACGGCCAAACATTCGAAGGAGACCATCCGCGGCGGCTCGGAACTCGCGGCGACGGCCGAAACCTCGAAAAGCGGCCTCGCACTCGACTACGCTACGGCGTGGAGCTACGGCAAAGCCGAGACTTTCAACCTGCTGATCCCCGATTTCATGGGCCGCGAGTCGGCCACGACTTTCCCGGCCGACGGAGAGACGGCCGCCGTGCTGAACGAATACGGACTGCGCGGCGCGGCGCAGCAGTTGCCCGCCTACTGGGGCACGCAGCCCTACACGGGCGGCCCGACGTACCTCGGGGCCGCGGCGGTGTTCCTCGCGGCGCTGGGCATCGCACTGGCCCGGGGACGCAACAAATGGTGGATCATCGCCGCATGCGTCGTGATGATCCTGCTGGCCTGGGGCCGCAACCTGATGGGATTCACCGAATTCGCCTTCAAATACCTCCCCGGATACAACAAATTCCGCACGGTCTCGATGACGCTCGTCGTCGTCCAATGGGCCGTGCCGCTGCTGGGCGCGCTGGCACTGATGCGGCTCTGGAAAGAGGAGATTCCGCGTGAGCGGCTGATGCGCGCGCTGGCCTGGGCAGCGGGCGTCACGGGCGGGCTGTGCCTGCTGCTGGCCGTGGCCGGAGGGGCGTTCTTCGACTTCGGGCGCGGAGAGAGCGCCGCGATGATGACCGACACGTTCCGCCACATTTTCGAAAGCAACAACATGCAGTCGTACATCGACCGCGGCATGGATGTCGAATGGGCCGAAGCGACGGCCGACGCCATGGCCGCCGACCGTGCGGCGATGATGCAGGCCGACGCGTGGCGTTCGCTGCTGATGATCCTGCTGGCGGCGGGCGGCGTGGCGCTGTTCGCCCTGCGGAAGATCAACAAATACGTGCTGACGGGGTTGTTGGCGGGCGTGATGCTGCTGGACCTCGTGCCGGTGGACCTGCGGTTCCTCGGACACGACAAATTCGAATCGGCGCGCCGCCGACAGGTGACGGCCTCGGCAGCCGACAAGGCGATCATGCAGGACAAGGATTTGGGCTACCGGGTGCTGAACCTCACGGTGAGCCCGTTCAACGACGCCACGACCAGCTATTTCCACCGCTCGGTGGGCGGATACCACGGCGCCAAACTGGCCCGCTACCAAGACCTGATCGACCGTTATCTGTCGAACATCGACGACGGAGTGCTGGACATGCTCAACACCCGCTACCTGATCGTTCCGGGGCAGGACAACCAGCCCGAGCCGCGTCTGCGGACGACGGCCAACGGCGCGGCGTGGTTCGTCGACCGCCTCGTCGCGGGAGAAACCCCGCAGCAGGAGATCGACCTGCTGGGCACGACCGACCTCAAAACGACGGCGGTGGTCAATCCCCGGGACAAGGCTTTCGCCGAAGAGTGGCAGGCCGGAAGCACCGGGGCCGATACGGCGCTCGTGCGCTCGATCGCGCTGACGGAGTACCGCCCGAACTACCTCAAATACGAATACACGGCGCCGGAAGAGGCCGTGGCGGTCTTCTCGGAGATCTTCTACGACCACGGCTGGACGGCCTGTGTCGACGGCGAGGAGATGCCCTGCTTCCGGGCCGACTACGTCCTGCGGGCGATGAAGCTCCCCGCCGGAAAGCACACCGTCGAATGGCGGTTCCGCGCACCGAGCTGGACGGCCGTCGAGGGCGTGACGCTCACGGCGTCGCTCGCAATCCTGCTGGGAGCCGTCGCGGCGCTGGTCTATTGTTTCAGGAAGAAAAAAGCGTAAGGTTATGAAAGATGACAAGCGGTTGAAACGAAAGGTCCGCAACTCCTACATCGTATCGACGGTGAGCATCACGCTCGTACTGTTCCTGCTGGGATCGGTGGGCTACCTGATGGTGGCGGCGCTGAAGGTCGCCGACACGCTGCAGGAGAGCATCGCCGTCACCGTGGAGCTGAAGAACGGACTCTCCGACGAGCAGAAAGAGGCCATCAACAAACGGCTGACGGCCGAAGAAATGGTCGCGACGATCGCCTACTCGCCCAAGGAGGAGAAAATCGACGACCAGGAGTTCCGCAAAATGTTCAACAGTTCGTTCGAGGAGATTCTGCAGGAGAATCCCCTGCTGGATTCGTTCGAACTCACGCTGACCTCCGCCTCGGCGGACAAGGAGCTGCTCGACTCGTTCATCGCCGCCGTCGGGCGCATCGGGGGCGTCGACCGGGTGTCGTACCCCGCGCTGATGGCCGAGCGGCTGCACGCCACGGTGAACAAGATCCGCCTCGTGCTGCTGATGTTCGGCGGGGCGCTGCTGGTCATCTCGCTGATCCTGCTGAGCAACACCATCCGGCTGGCGATCTTCTCGAAACGCTACCTCATCAACACGATGAAGCTGGTCGGAGCTACCAAATGGTTCATCATGAAGCCCTTCCTCGGAAGCAGCGTCACACAGGGAATACTGGCCGGCGTGGCTGCCTCGGCGCTGTTCGTCCTCGCGGTCTACGGGCTCAACGAAGCCGTGCCCGAGCTGATGACCATTGCCGAAGCAGGCAAGATCGCCATCATCCTCGGGTCGATGGTCGTCGGCGGCATCGTCATATCGGGGCTCTTCACCTTCGCGGCCCTCAACAAATTCGTCAACATGAAGTCGAACAAGATATACCTATATTAAATGAAAAAGGAGCAGAAAAAAACGCAGGACCCCGCGCAGGAGGATACCCGCATGCCGCTGACCCGGCGCAACTACGTCCTGCTGGCAATCGGATTCGCCGTCATCCTCCTGGGCTTTGTCCTGATGGCCGGCGGCGGCAGCGATTCGCCCGATGAATTCAACTACGCGATGTTCTCGTGGCGGCGCATCACGCTGGCCCCGATCCTGGTGATCGGCGGATTCGTCATCGAGATATATGCCATCATGAAGAGGTACTAAATGGACACACTGCAAGCTATCCTGCTCGGCATCGTGCAGGGCATCACCG
Organism: Alistipes timonensis JC136; assembly: GCF_900107675.1. Taxonomy (GTDB): domain Bacteria; phylum Bacteroidota; class Bacteroidia; order Bacteroidales; family Rikenellaceae; genus Alistipes; species Alistipes timonensis. Next base: position 167,831 of record NZ_FNRI01000004.1, on the reverse strand, counting down.
AATTTCTTCCCGTATCGAGCAGCGGACACCTCCAGATCGCCAAGGAAGTGCTGGGCGTGGAGCTCGAAAACAACATCACCTTCGACGTCATGCTGCACGCCGCCACGGTGCTGAGCACCGTCGTCGTGCTGTGGCGCGAACTGCTGCACCTGTTGCAGGGACTCTTTTCGCGGCATTTCAACGAACAGCAGGCCTACATCCTCAAAATCGTCGTCTCGATGATCCCGGCCGGCATCGTCGGGGTGCTCTTCGCCGAACAGATCGAAACGTTCTTCGCATCGCTGACCTTCGTCGGCGCCATGCTGATGCTCACGGCGCAACTGCTGACCTTCGCCTATTTCGCCAAACCGCGCGCCAGGAAGGGAATCACCTTCGGCAACGCCTTCGTCATCGGCCTCGCACAGGCTGCGGCCACGCTCCCCGGCCTTTCACGGTCGGGATCGACCATCGCCACGGGACTGCTGCTCGGCAAGAGCAAGGAGGAGGTCGCCAACTTCTCGTTCATCATGGTCATCCCGGTCATCCTGGGCAAGATGCTGTTAGACATCTGTTCGGGCGAGGTCGCAGCCATGGACATCCCGGCGGGAGCCCTCGTCGGCGGATTCCTCGCGGCCTTCATTTCGGGAACGCTGGCCTGCAAATTCATGATCGAGGTGGTCAAACGCGGCAAGCTGATCTGGTTCGCCCTCTACTGCTGCCTCGCAGGGCTCGTTTCAATCGTCTTCTCCATCCTCTGACGCCCATGCCCATAACCCGAGAACCGCTGGATTTCCGCGGCATCAACTTCGAAGACGGCTACATCGCCGTTCTGGACAAACCCCTCCGCTGGACCTCGACCGACGTGGTCCGCAAGGTCAAATTCGCCCTGCGCAAACTCGGCTACCGCAAGATCAAAGTCGGACACGCCGGAACGCTCGACCCGCTGGCTTCGGGCATCCTGCTGGTCTGCATCGGCCGCGCCACGAAACTGGTAGACGCCCTGCAGGCCGAAGAGAAGGAGTATATAGCCGACGTGATGCTGGGCGCCACGACCCCGAGCTACGACCTCGAACACGAGATCGACCAAACCTATCCCTACGAACACATCACGCGCGAAGCGGTCGAAGAGGCGCTTGCCTCGCTCACCGGCGAGCGGCTGCAAACCCCGCCCGTCTACTCGGCCAAGAAGATCGAGGGTACGCGCGCCTACGAACTGGCCCGGGCCGGCGAGGAGGTCGCCGTGCGCCAGGCGTTGATCACCATTTACGAAATGGAGATCGTGGAGTACGCCCTTCCGCGGGTGCGCATCCGGGTGCGATGCAGCAAAGGCACCTACATCCGGTCGCTGGCCCACGAGATCGGACAGGCGCTCCGCAGCGGAGCCCATCTCTCATCCCTGCGCCGCACGCGCAGCGGCGGATTCACGCTCGAAAAAGCGTATGAACTGGATGATTTTCTGGAAAATCTGCAAAAAATTGAAACAAAATAGCTCTTTTTGCGTATAGAAAATAATCTGTGTATTTTTTCAAACGTAAAAAAGAGCGTTCATCTATGAAACTATCGCAATACGGGTACGACTTTTCGCCCGAAATGCTGGCCAAATACCCGGCCGACAACCGCGACGAATCCCGGCTGATGGTCATTAACCGCGCCAAGGGCACCATCGAACACCGCATTTTCAAAGACATCATCGAGTATTTCGACGAAAAGGACCTGTTCGTCTTCAACGATACGAAAGTTTTCCCGGCACGCCTCTACGGCAACAAGGAGAAGACCGGCGCCGAGATCGAAATTTTCCTGCTGCGCGAGCTGAACCGCGAACTGCGGCTGTGGGACGTACTGGTGGACCCGGCACGCAAAATCCGTATCGGCAACAAACTCTATTTCGGCGACGACGACCTGCTGGTGGCCGAGGTAATCGACAACACCACCTCGCGCGGCCGCACGCTGCGCTTCCTGTTCGACGGCTCCTACGAGGAGTTCAAACAGACGCTCTTCGCACTGGGCGAAACGCCCCTGCCCAAGTGGGTGCGCGAAAAGGTCGAGCCCGAGGATGCCGATCGCTACCAGACGATCTTCGCCGAAAAGGAGGGCGCCGTGGCGGCTCCGACGGCCGGCATGCACTTCTCGAAGCACCTGATGAAACGCATGGAGATCAAAGGGGTGGACAAGACGTTCGTGACGCTCCACGTGGGGTTGGGCAACTTCCGCACGGTGGATGTCGAGGACCTCTCGAAGCACAAGATGGATTCCGAGCAGTTCTTCGTCACCGAGGAGGCCGCCGGCGCGGTAAACGAGGCCAAGAACGCCGGACGCAAGGTCGTGGCCATCGGCACGACGGTCATGCGCACGATCGAAACCGCCGTCTCGACCAACGGCCTGATAAAACCCATGGAGGGATGGACCAACAAGTTCATCTTCGCGCCCTATGAGTTCACGGTGGCCGACGCCATGGTGACCAACCTCCACCTGCCCTACTCCACGCAACTGATGATGGTGGCAGCGTTCGGCGGGTATGAAACCGTCATGAATGCCTACAAGATAGCCAAGGAGGAAGGGTACCGTTTCGGCACATACGGAGACGCAATGCTGATTCTTTAAAAAAATTTCACTACCTTTACGGAACAAAAGCGACCCCGTGAAGATAGGATGCACCTCGGCGGAATCCGAATAAATTTGGTTCTGCACGCGGTTTTCACTATCTTTGCAAGCATAAACCCCCTTTAAAACATGGCAAGCAAGATTCTGTACGTCTGTCAGGAAATCACCCCCTATCTTCCCGAAACGGAGGGTTCCCGGCTTTGCCGTGCACTGACGCAGGCAATGCAGGAACACGGAAACGAGATCCGCACTTTCATGCCCCGTTACGGCTGTATCAACGAACGCAGGCACCAACTGCACGAAGTCATCCGCCTCTCGGGCATGAACCTCATCATCGACGACAACGACCACCAGCTGATTATCAAGGTGGCTTCGATCCCGGCAGCACGCGTACAAATCTATTTCATCGACAACGACGATTATTTCTCGCGCAAGGCCGTATTGGCCGACGACGAAGGCAGCTATTTCCCGGACAACGACGAACGCGCCATCTTCTTCGCCCGCGGCGTACTGGAAACCGTCAAAAAACTGCGCTGGACGCCTACCGTCGTGCATTGCCACGGGTGGTTTACGGCCGTGGTTCCCGTCTACCTGAAGCGGGTTTTCGCCGACGATCCGATCTTCCGCGACGTCAAGGTCGTGGTGTCGCTCTACGGCGACGGATTCCCCGGGGAGCTCGATCCGGGGTTCGGCGCGAAGATCGCCGGCGAAGGGGTCAAAGATAAAAATCTCTCGATTCTCGACGCCCCGTCATACGAAAATCTCTGCCGCTTCGTTATGGAATATGCCGACGGTGTGGTGGCGGCTTCTCCGGATGTCGACCCCAAGGTGCTCGATATGGCCCGCGCAAGCGGAAAGCCCATGCTCGAATACCAGTCACCCGAGGCGGAGGACTTTTTCGATAATTACAACCGATTCTATGAAGCAATTCAATAATTTCCGCCGCAAGCTGCTCCCGGTCGCAGCATTGGCCGCCGTGATCGCTGCGGTGTTCGCGGGCTGCACCAAGGTAGACGATACGCTGGGCGGAAACCTCATTCCGGACAATCAGCAGATGAAGGCCGGATACGTCGAACTCCTCGGCGAGAAGGTGAACCCCCGGAAATACGTCGAGACGCGGCTGTTTCAGAGCGACTCGCTGATCGGCTCGAACATCTCCTACGGCTATTTCGGAACCTGCATCAACGACACGCTCGGCGAGCGCAAGGCAGGGTTCCTCTCGCAGATGATTAATTACTATAAGGTCGATTCGGGTTATTTCGGATACATGCCGATCTTCGACTCGGCGCAGATCATGCTCAAAATCACCGGCATAGGCCGCGACTCGCTGACCGAACAGACCTTTGCCATCTACGAGATCACCAGCAACGACTACATCACCAAAAAACCGATTTCGGCCGGCAAATCGCAGGCCGACACGACTTTTTACATCAATTTCGATCCCACGGGACCGAAAGACGCCAGCGGCAACAAATATGCGGATGCCGTCTATGATCCCTCGAAGAAGCTCTTCACCTTCAAGCTCGGCGGCAAAGGCACAACTCCCTCGACGGCAACGGCTGTCACGCTGACTCCGACCGAGGAGGGAGAAAAATACATCAAACGCCTGATGCTTCAGGACGAAAGCGAGTACAAAGACGGTAAGCCGGACTATTCGATTTACAGCCCGGACAGTCTCGAGTTTTGGGTTCAGCGGTTCAAAGGACTTTATATCTGCCCCGATCCGGATACACCGATTCAACAAGACGGCATCAAGGAGACGGGTACGCTCTTCGCCACATCGCTCGACTACTCGGGACTGGCGGTCTTCGGCCGTAACCGCGTGAAGGACGACCCCACACTGATCAAAGACACGATCGGCATGGTCTATTACTTCTACGAATCCGGCGCCGAGTTCGGCAATGTCTCGGTGAACACGATCAGCCACAACTACGATGCGGCCACTTCGGACGCCAAGATCGACATCACCAAAGCCCGCGAGGTCAATCCCGACGGAAGCATCAACGAGAACCGGGAACTGAATCCCCGCGTCTATGTCGAAGGCATGGGCGGCGTGGTTACCGAGATGACTTTCACGCCGGAGTTCTTCGCACGGCTGGAAGAGGAAATCGCCGAGGGCAACAAGGACGGCAAAGATTTCAAGACACTGGCATTCAGCCAGGCGCGCATGTCGGTCTATTTCGATGAGAGCGACTACGACTGGGAAGCGCTCAACCCGGTCAAACCGACGATGATCGATCAGATGAACACATTCCCGAGCCGGCTGGGCATGTATACCAATTTCAAGACGCTGACGCCGATCTCGGACTACAACTATTCCTACGAGCAGAATTACAACACGACGCTCTCCTACGGCGGCAAGATCAACCGCAGCCGCGGATGCTACGTGATGGACATCACGGGCTACATGCAGCAGTTGTGGAACAGCTACAACAAGGCCAAGGAGGCCGCGGGCGGCGTGATCGCCGACATCGACTGGGACAAGGTAACGAACCGTACGGTCTATATCGGCCCCGAAGCGTACAGTCTTTACTCCACGTCGTTCGGCGTATTGCAGGGCATGGCGGAAGCCGGCACAAACAACGCCCCGATCCGCTTCGACCTGACCTATAACCTGATTAAATAAACGACAGACAATCCTCATGCGGAACCTAAGTGTAATGCTTAGGTTTTCGCATTTCTGAAAAGCTATCAAAAAAACGCAATGCAGGAAAATTTAGTTATCGTAGAGTCCCCCGCCAAGGCCAAGACCATCGAGAAATTCCTCGGCAAGGACTTCATCGTCAAATCGAGCTTCGGCCATATCCGGGACCTCGCCAAAAAGGACCTCGGCATCAATATCACGGAGGGATTCAAACCGGTCTACGAAATCCCGGGCGACAAGAAGAAGGTGGTCGACGAACTCACGAAGCTGGCCAAATCGAAAACCGTCTGGCTGGCGTCCGATGAAGACCGCGAAGGAGAAGCCATCGCATGGCACCTCACCGAAGTGTTGGGGCTCCCCGTCGACCGGACCAAGCGCATCGTCTTCCACGAGATCACCAAGCGGGCGATCCTGGAAGCCATCGAAAAACCGCGCACGGTCAATATGGACCTGGTAAACGCCCAGCAGGCACGCCGCATACTCGACCGGCTGGTCGGTTTCGAACTCTCGCCCGTCCTGTGGAAAAAGGTGCGTCCGTCGCTCTCGGCGGGACGCGTACAGTCGGTGGCCGTACGGCTGATCGTCGAGCGCGAGCGCGAGATCATCGCATTCCGTTCGGCGGCCTATTTCCGCGTCGTGGCGCAGTTCCACGCCGCCGGCGATCCCGAAAAAACGCTCTTCAAAGCCGAACTCGGATCGCGTTTCGAAACCGCGGCACAGGCTGAGGAGTTTTTGAAAAGTTGTATCGGTGCTACTTTCACGGTGGCCAAATCCGAGGAGAAACCCGCGCAGCGATACCCCGCACCGCCGTTCACCACCTCGACGCTCCAGCAGGAAGCAGGGCGCAAACTGGGCATGTCCGTTTCACAGACGATGTCCGTGGCGCAACACCTCTACGAGCAGGGTCTCATTACCTACATGCGTACCGACTCGGTGAACCTCTCGCAGCAAGCGCTGGCCCAGTGCAAGGAGGAGATCACGAAGCTCTACGGCGAGAAATACTCCCGCTGGTTCAACTATAAGACCAAGACCAAAGGCGCCCAGGAGGCCCACGAGGCCATCCGGCCGTCGTATATCGAGCGGCAGTCGATCGAGGGCACGCCCGCCGAGAAGAAACTCTACGACCTGATCTGGAAGCGCACGGTCGCCTCGCAGATGGTTTGTGCCGAGTTGGACCGCACGACGATTACGATCGACATGTCGGGTTCGTCGAACCAGTTCGTGGCGCAGGGCGAGGTGGTCCGTTTCGACGGCTTCCTGCGCCTCTACTCCGAATCGACGGACGACGACCAGGCTGCCGAAAGCGGCGAGGGACTGCTGCCGAAACTGGCGGCCGGCGACCGGGTGCTCCCGACGCAGATCACCGCCACGGAGCGTTTCACGTCGGCTCCGGCCCGTTACAACGAGGCATCGCTCGTGAAGCGCCTCGAGGAGCTGGGCATCGGGCGTCCTTCGACCTACGCCCCGACCATCACCACGATCATCAACCGCGGTTACGTCGTCAAACAGAACAAAGACGGACAGAAGCGCAATTACGTGCAGTTCACGCTTACCGGCGACAGGATCGCCGAGAAGAACCTCTCGGAGAACTACGGCAAGGAGAAAAACCGCCTCTCGCCGACGGACATCGGCATGGTGGTGAACGACTACCTGGAGGAGCAGTTCGGCCCGATCATCGACTACAACTTCACGGCCAGCGTCGAGAAAGAGTTCGACCGCATCGCCGAGGGCGACATCACGTGGGAGAAGATGATCGACGGATTTTACGGTCCCTTCCACCAGATGGTCGATTCGGCCATCGCAACCCAGAACCCCAAGACGCGCGAGGTGCGCATTCTGGGCAACGACCCCAAAACGGGCCACGTCGTGAAGGCCCGCATCGGCCGTTACGGCCCGATGGTCGAGATCGAAGGCAACGAAGGCGAGAAAGGACGCTTCGCATCGCTCAAAAAGGGCCAGTTGATCGAGTCGATCACGCTCGAAGAGGCGCTGGAGCTGTTCGCCCTGCCCCGCGGCCTCGGGCAGCTGGACGGCGAGGAACTGACCGTCGGCATCGGCAAATACGGTCCCTACATCCGCTACGGAAAGTCGTTCGCCTCGCTGGCTAAAACCGACGATCCCTATACGGTCACCTATGACCGGGCCGTAGAGGTCGTGCGCGCACATCAGGCGGCCGCCGTAGCTGCCAACACGCCGCTCAAAAGTTTCCCGGAGGACCCCGACATGCTGGTGAAGAACGGCCGTTACGGCGCCTACATCGCCTACAAGGGCAAGAACTACCGTCTGCCGAAAGGGGCCAAGCCCGAGGAACTGACCCTCGACGAATGCCTGAAAATCGTCGCCGGATCGAAGAAATAAGGACAACAAAAACCCGTCATACCATGAAAAACCTCGTTCTCACCGTATTCGCGCTCTGTCTCGCAGGAGGAGCCGCGGCACAAACGACCGAAAAGACCGCCCCCGAAGGCTACCGGTTCACCGATGTCAAAATCCTGCCCGTCACCTCGGTCAAAGACCAGAGCCGCAGCGGCACCTGCTGGTGCTACTCGACCCTCTCGTTCCTCGAGAGCGAAATCCTCCGCGCCGGAGGTCCCGAACTGGACCTCTCGGAGATGTGGATTGTGCGCAACGTCTACTTTGAGAAAGCTGTGAAATACGTCCGGCTGCACGGTTCGCTGAACCTCGCCGTCGGCGGTCAGGCCCACGACGTGATCGGCGGCATCGAGCGCTACGGCATCGTCCCCGAGGAGGTCTATCCGGGACTGAACTACGGCTATGACAAGCCCAATTTCGACGAGATCGACGCCGTCATCAAAGCCTATGCCGACGCGGTGATCAATGCCGGCGAAAAACGCAGCGACAGCCGTCTCACGACCGCCTGGCAGGCCGGACTGAACGGCATTCTCGACGCCTATTTCGGCGCCATGCCCGAAAAGTTCACCTATGCAGGCAAGGAGTACACCCCCGCCTCGTTCGCCGCCTCGCTGCCGATCGATATGAACGATTACATCGAGTTCTCGTCGTTCACCCACCATCCCTTCTACACGGAGTTCGCCATGGAGGTCCCCGACAACTGGAATTGGGACAAGGTGTGGAACGTCCCCTTGGACGAGTTCATGCAAATCATCGACAACTCGCTGGAGAAAGGTTACACCATCGCCTGGGGCACGGACGTCAGCGAAAAAGGCTTCAGCCGCACCAAAGGCCTGGGCATCATTCCCGAGGCCGACCTCGAAGGCATGGAGGGCACCGAGGCCGAGAAGTGGGGCAAACTCACCCAGAAGGAGAAGGACGCCGCACTCTACACCTTCGAGAAACCCGGCAAGGAGCGCACCATCACGCAGGAACTTCGCCAGGAGGGCTATGACAACTACGAGAGCACCGACGACCACGGCATGCAGATCGTGGGCACGGCCGTCGACCAGAACGGCACGCCCTACTACAAGGTCAAGAACTCGTGGGCCCTGGCGGGACCTTACGAGGGTTATTGGTACTTTTCGCGTCCGTTCGTCGCCTACAAGACGATGACCGTGCTGGTCAACAAGAACGGCGTACCCAAGGAGATACTCAAAAAGATCGGACTCAAATAAGCGCATGCACCGCACGAAACGACAGCCCGGGCTTCGATGGAGTCCGGGCTGTGCATTTATCGGAGCCGGCTCACTCCTCGATCTCTACGCCCAGCAGACGGGCCAGTTCGGCGGCCTGAAGCACGCTTATCTTCATGCCTTTCAGTTCGAAGGAGTCGATCTCGCGGACCCGTATCCCGCGGATGTCCGAATCGGCGAACGACACGCCCCGCAGGCGCGTCCCGAAGAATTCGGCCATCGCCAGCTCACACTGCGCGAACTCCACGCGTTCGAAACGGCAGTCGCCGAAGGCCGCACTGCGCATCCGGCATCCGGCAAAGCGCACCGTGCGCAGACGCGAAAAGGCGAAATTGGCAAATTCGCCCTTGCAACGGTCGAACAACAGATGATTCAAGGTCGTCTCGGCAAGGTTGGTCCCCGTCAGCTTGCAGTCGGAGAACTCCACGCGATGGAAACTGCATCCCAGCAGATCGGCGTTCGAAAAGTCGCAGTTGCGGAAAACGACATCCGAGAACTGCGAGTGCCCGAGTGCGCTTCCGGCGAAGACGCAGCCGGTAAAGCGACAGCCCTGCACCGAGAGGTGTTCACGGACGGGTGCGCCGAAATCCGCACCGCGGAATACAGCGTCGGCGATCTCCTCGTCGAGGTGCATCCGGATGGGGTCGGCAGCCGTTTCAGGCTCGGCAGGCAGTTGCGGACGGGCGATTTCCATACACGAAGATTGTTTGAATTGCTACAAAGGTAGGAATTTTTCCCGGATCAGTCGCCTCCCGCAAGGGTTCCGATTGTTCATTTTGCACAACCGAAAAATTAGGGTTATCTTTGCATTCGGCTCCCACCCAACACGCTATGAAAAAGACCATCGCACTCCTTCTTTCCGCAGTTCTCCTGCTGACAGCCGCACGCCCGGCATCCGCTCAGAACACGGAGCCCTCGAAAGAGAATTTCCCTTCGACCGAGACGACGCTCCTGCAAATCGGACAGGCCGAAGCACACCCGAACGCCAAACACATACGACCGGCCGACACGTCGGCACTCGCCGCTCCGGTAAAACGCCCCGGACTCATCCGCCGCATCATCGACTACTACAGCCGGTCGAACGTCGACCGGACTTTCGAAAAAAAGATCGACTGGAGCATCGCTCCCGGCCCCAACTACTCGTCGGACGTCGGGTTCGGCATCGGCTTCCTGCTGGCGGGCCTTTACAGGCTCGACCGCACCGACTCGGTCACCGCTCCGTCGAACATTTCGATCTACGGCAACTTCACGACCAAGAAATTCGTATTGCTGCGCTTCTCGGGCGACAACATCTACAACAAGAACAAACAACGGCTGAGTTATTCGGGAGCTTTCGTCTACTTCCCCGGGGCCTTCTACGGCGTGGGCTACCAGGCCGGCAAAGAGGGTTACGCGCAGGATCTCACCACGACGATGGGCGCTTTCCGCATCTCCTACTGCACCTCTCTCGTGGGGCGTTTCTATGTCGGCGTCAGCGGCAGCATCGACTATTCCGGAGCCAAATACAAGAGTTCCGGCATGGTGGAATACATGCAGCGGATCGACAACAACGAAATCCCGAAACCGGGCGGACAGATCGGCGAAATGTACGATCTCTGGAAAGACGGCAAACGCTACGACCCCGAGAAGCAGGACCCCTTCTCGAACTTCATCGCCACGACGGGCGACAAGCCCAACGCGTTTAACACCAGTCTCGGGATTTTCGCCCAATACGATACACGCGACGTGACGTTCAACGCCTCGAAGGGCATCTTCATCAAAGCCGAAGCCAAATGGTATCCCGAATGGCTGGGCAACACCCGCCGCACGTTCGGACGCTTCACGCTGACCTTCAACTTCTACCAGAGGCTCTGGAAAGGGGCCGTGCTGGCCTACGACCTCTACGCCGACGGCACGGCCGGAACCCCGTCATGGCACATGTACGCCAAGATGGGCGGCATGGAGCGCATGCGCGGTTACTACGAGGGACGCTACCGCGACAAACGGCTCATCGAGACGCAGTTCGAACTGCGGCAGAAGATCTACCGACGCCACGGCATCGTGGGATGGATCGGCGGCGGGCAGGTCTGGGGTACGGACCGGTTCCGCTGGGGCAACACGCTGTGCAGTTTCGGGTGCGGCTACCGCTTCGAGTTTAAGAACCGCATGAATATCCGCCTCGACTACGGATGGGGCAATTTCGGCAACCAAAACCTGCCGTGGGACCGCAAGCGCTCCTCAGCATTCCTCTTCACCGCTTCCGAAGCATTCTAAAGAATACAGACAAGGATAAAGCCGTCTTCACGGCGCACGGAGAGCTCCACGGGCTCTCCGTTTTCGATCCGGCCCGTCAGCATACCGGCCGCAAGGTCCGCGCTCCCGATGCGGAGGTCTTTCTGAAAATCCAGCGCCCGGCGCCCGGCGTATTTGTAGAGCGCCTCCTTGGCGCACCAGACGATCCCCGGCCACAGCGGATCGTCGGAAAGAGCCTGTTCGGACGGAGTCATATAACGGCTTTCGGCCCGGCTGAAATTGCGCGACGCCGGTTCGATATCCACGGCACAACGCTCCGGGGAGATGCAGACGGCGATGCGGCCGGCACAATGCGCGACCGAAATGCAGCAGTCCGAACCCGTCAGCACGGGAGCCCCCACGGCGTCGTAACCGATTTGCACATCCGTCCCCAGTTCGCGCCGCACGAGGGCCCGCCAGCCGAGAAACTCCGCGCGGCGACGCTCCGAGCCGAATGCCGCAGCCTCGGCACGTTCTTCGGGCGTCGTCCACCGGACCGCCTCTTCGGCGGTCATCGGCGGCTCGACCAGCAGTTTCCGAATCATTGGATATCTATGCGGATTTTGTCGATGCGGTGCCCGTCCATCCCCTGCACCGTGAAACGGATGTCGTGCGAGGTGAACACGTCACCTTTGCGCGGGAAGTCGCGCTTGAGCTCGAGCATCAGTCCCGCCAGGGTCTCGGCCTCGCCCCGCACATCGGCAAAAGTGTCTTCGCCCAGGCCGAGGATGCGTTCGAAATCCCCGAGGTGGGTCTTGCCCTCGAATACGTAACACTTGGGATTGAGGCACGTATAGAACGATTCGTCGTTGTCGCTCTCGTCGGAAATTTCACCCACGATCTCCTCGATGATGTCCTCCAGCGAGACCAATCCCAGCGTCGAGCCGTATTCATCGACGACGATGGCCATGTGGACCTTGTTCGACTGGAAATCGGCCAGCAGGTCGTTGATCTTCTTGTGCTCGGGCACGAAATAGGGCTTGCGGACCAACTGCTGCCAGGCGAAATCGCTGCCGTTGTTGATATAAGGCAGCAGGTCCTTGACGTAGAGCGTGCCGCGGATGTTGTCGATATCCTCCTCGTAGACCGGAATACGCGAGAAGCCCGATTCGATGATCGTCTTTTTGACCGTCTCATAGTCATCCGTGGCATCGAGCGCCGTGATGTCCACGCGGGGCTTCATGATCTCCTGCACCTCGGTATTGACGAAGTTGACGATCCCCGACAGCATCACGTGCTCCTCGGGGCTGGACCCCTGGGTCATATCCACGGCATCGGCCAGTTCGTCGAGCGATATTTCGCTCTTGTGGGCGGCTTTCTCGCTGATGCGGCTGCTCGTGCGGACCAGCGCATACGAGAGCGGGTAGAAAATCCACCGCAGCAGCACGAGTGGCCGGGCCACCATCGAGGCGAAACGCACGGGGATGGTCTGCGCCAGCACCTTGGGCAGTATTTCGCCGAAGAGCAGCAGCAGGAAAGTCACCAGCACGGTTTTGAACAGAAACTCGAAACGCAGGAACGTGAAAAGCGAATCGATAATGCCGGCTGTCAGAATGACGATGCAGATGTTTACCAGGTTGTTGACCACCAGGATCGTGGCCAGCAGCAGGTCGACATCGGTCAGCAGGCGCAGCACGGCGGCAGCCGACGTGCTCCTGCTGTTCTGCAGGCGGCGGATGTCGTTGTGCGAAAGGGAGAAAAACGAAGTCTCGGCCCCCGAAACGAGCGCCGAAACACACAGCAGGCAGAACGTCACCGCGCACAGCACGGCGATATGGGCTTCGAACCCGTTGAACGCGATCCAGGAATGAGCTTCTTCCAAACTGACAATCAATTTGTTAATCGAACAGCGAGCCGCCCTGCGTCTCCTCCTTCGGAGCCTGAGTCTCCGCCGCGTCGTCCTTCAGCACCTCTTTGCGGCCGCCGGGCATCTGCACGACGAACTTCGAGTTGCGCGACTGGTAGGCGGGTTTGGCCAGCAGGGTCTCGATATTATTGTAGCGGGTCGGCTTGGCCCCGAGCATCACCTGCTCGGGCTGGCGCTGCGCGACCTTGGGAGGCACGGGTTTGATCGGCTCCAGCACGGGAGCCGCGGCGGGCTCCTTGGCGACCGGCTCGACGGTGCGCGCCGGGGGAATGATCTGCTTCATCACGCCGTGCTGCGCATCGCCTTCGAATCCCGTGGCGACAACCACCAACTCGATGAAATTGCCCAGCTGCGGCTTCTCGCTCGTACCCCAGATGATATTGGCATTGTGGATCACACCGTGATCGTCCTGCACGCTGGCATGGGCCTGAATATACTCCAGAATCCGCACCACCTCCTCGTACATCAGCGCGTCGGCATCCGATACCGAAATGTTCAGCAGGATGTTCTTGGCCCCCGATATCAAATTGTGATCCAGCAGCGGCGAACGCAGCGACGCCTCGGCAACCGCTTCGGCGCGGTTGTCGCCGTCGGCCGTAGCGACGGCCATGTGGGCCCGGCCGCTGTCGCGCATGACTTTCGAGACATCGGCGAAGTCGACGTTCACCAGATCGCTCTCGACGGTGATGATCTCGGCAATGCCCTTGGCCGCCGAGGCCAGAATGTCGTCGGCCTTGCCGAACGCCTGCTTGAGCGAAAGTCGCCCGTAAATCTCCAGAATGTTCTCGTTGTTGATAATCAGCAGCGAATCGGTATTCTGACGCAGCTCCTCGATACCGCGGAACGCCTGCTCGTAGCGTATCTTACCCTCGACGGCCAGCGGCGAGGTGACGATGGCCACCGTCAGCAACCCCATCTCGCGGGCCAGCTTGGCAATGACGGGCGAAGCGCCCGTGCCCGTGCCGCCGCCCATACCGGCCGTGATGAAGAGCATCTTCGTACCGGCCTCTTCGAGTACCTGCCGGATTTCGGGCAGCGACTCGACAGCCGCGCGACGCCCGTTCTCGGGATCGTTGCCGGCTCCGAGACCCTCGGCCCCGAGGCGTATCTTCTGCTCGACGGGACTCTTGTCGAGCGCCTGCTGGTCGGTATTGCAGACCATGAACGTAACCCCTCTGATGCCGAGATTCCACATGTGGTTCACGGCATTGCCTCCGGCTCCGCCGACACCGACCACCGTAATGATCGAGCCGTTCGTGCGCGGGGCCTTGATTTCCGACATCAATTCGTCTGTCATATCGTTATTTCGCTTTTTATCCTAATCACTTAATTAATCGCCGTCTCGCTGTCGAAGGTCAGTCACTCACGGCCTTCTGCCGCGTATGCAAGTCTGCCCCTCTCCTAAATTCCCTCCTCGGAGGGGGCTTGTCGCGACGCAACCGGGGATTCAGCCAAAATTTCGACCGGAATGCAGACGGAATTGTCTGCACCAGTTCCGACCCCTATATCTCTTCGTCTTCGGCAGCCGAGAAACCCTTGTTGATCTTGTCGATCGCACTCATGACAATCGACCCGAAACCACGCTTGCGCTTGGGTTCGACCACCACCGGGTCCTCCCGGTCCGCTTCTTCGTCCTGTCCGGGAATCTCGGGCCGGGTCTCAGCCGGTGCGGGCTCCTCCGCCGGCGCGGCCTGCGGGTAACGGGGCGGCACCGAGGTAAACTTCGGCCCCGGTTGCTGCTGCGGAGGGATGAAACCCGTCCGCGGCGCGGCTCCCGGCACTGCGGTCGACGCCGGAGTCGAGGGACGCTCTACAAAAGCGCATCCGCCCTGCTCGGCACCTTTCAGCAGGATGCCCACAGCCGTCGAATAGGCCGGATCGGCGACCTTTTCCTTCGACTCCTCGGTGATGCCCGCCTCGGGAACGGCGACGCGCACATCCATGCCCGTCACCCGGCGGAACAATTCGTCGAGGTCCTTCAATTTCGCCGAACCGCCCGTCAGCACGATGCCGTAGGCCAGTTTCCCGGCAAAACCCGAGTCTTTGATCTCCTGCTGCACGAACTCGGCGATGTCCGTGGCGCGGGCCTCGACCACCGTCGCCAGATTACGCAGCAGGATGTCCTTCGCCTCGCGGGCCGTGCGGCCGTTGACGCGGATCAGCTTGTCTTCGGGAGCCAGTTCGGCAACCGCCGAACCGTATTTCTGTTTGAGGCTTTCGACGTGCTTCTCGGGAACGCTCATCGTGCGGATGTCGCGGTTGATGGCCGAGGCGCCGATCGGAATCGAGGCGATGTAGCGCACCACGTTGCGGTAATAGACCGTCACGTCGGTAACGCCGCCGCCGATGTCGACCACGGCCACGCCCTCCTCTTTTTCATCGGGCAGCAGTACCGATTCGGGCACCGCCAGCGCGTCGGACACGACGCCCAGCATTTTGATTCCCAAGCGTTTCAGCGCCATATCGAGACGCTGCATCGGGGTTTTGAGGCAGAGGATGAAGTTGAACGTCGACGAAAGTTTCTTGCCGAACGACCCCACGGGGTTGCGAACCTCCTGGCTGTCGTCGACCAGATAGTTCTGGGGCACGCGCTCCATAATGGTCTCGTCGTCGGGAGCCTGCACGTTGCGCATGCGGTCGAACAGCGCATCGACATCCTTCTGGTTGACGCCGTTCTGGGGGTCGTAAACGAAGACATGGTCGGTGTGGCGCGCACAGCGCACGAAATCGCCCGAAATACCGGCATAAGCCTCCGTAATGCGGATTCCGAGTTGCTCCTCGGCTTCCGACACGGCTTCGCGGATGGCGCGGCTCACCAGCTCGATGTTCTCGATCCGGCCCGCATTGACCCCCTCGACGGGTTTCGAGACGACGCAAGCGACGTCAACGGCGCCTTCGGGCGTCTTCTCGCCGACGGCCACCACGACCGACGAGCTGCCCAGATCGACGGCAACGGTATAATTCTTTCTTTCCACGGTATACTCCTTTTACTTCTTGCAGACCACCTGGTCGTTATATCTGATGTCTATTGTGCGGTATTCGTTCCAGCCGATCGACGAAAGTCCATGACGGTAGAACCGCTGCAGTTTCCCGAACTTGCGTTCAACCTCCTCCAACCGGCCGAAGAGAATCGTAAAACGACCGCTGCGGGGCGTCAGTTCCACTTCCAATGCTCCGCTGGGGGTCGTGCGCGCTGCGATCTGCACCACTTCCGACCTCCAGAAATCGTCGTTCTCGACACTTTCCACAAAGGTAAGGAGTTTCATGAAATCTTCGTAGCTTTTCTCCAACTTTTTTTGCTTCGCCCGCTCGGCCTCCTGCCGCCCGGCGATCCGCTCGATCTCCTCGCGGATCACACGCGCCCGGTAGCGGTAGGTCCGGCGCAGTTTGGCCTTCTTTTCGCGCAGCGCATCGACCCGCGCATCGAACTCCTTGGAGCTCTCCAGCCGCCACCACTGCCGTTTGATGCGCATGCGGCGCAGGGCCGAGGTGTTGCGGTCGTTCTCCAGCTCGCGGCGGTAGAGGGGATACTTCTCCCGTTCGAGTTCGGCGATCCGGTTTTCGATCTCCTGCAACCGCTGGTCGATATGCTCCCGGACACTCCCCACATACGATGCCGGAAAAGGCGGGCGGTACGAACCGGTAACGACCGGAACGTAGAGCGACGAGGCGCGCGGGGCGGCGAAAACATACCCTTCGGGCGTCACATAGGCATTCATGCCGTCGGTCAGCATCCGCAGAAGGGGCTTGCGCTGGCTGATAGCGACGTGCATGACCCCGTCGTAGGAGACATAGGCGACCACCTCGTCCACAAAACCGTTGCGGGCGATCAGGCGTTCGACGCCCGCGAGGTCCACCGCATCGACAGCCTCGCCGAGCGTTTTGATCCCGCTGTGGGAAATCCATCCGCGGACCATCGCCGCCGAGACCAGATGTCCCTGCGAGGAGCTGTCCACGACCTCGATCTCCACGCCCGCCACCTTTTTCCCCGTACGCACACGCCGTGCCGAAGCTCCCGCCCAGATAACATAGGCGGCAACGGCGGCCCACATGAGGCCCAGAAGCGTGTATCGGAGGTAGCGGTTCATCGTCTAACTTTTCACGCGGAGCTTTTCGGCAATGGCTTCGCAGCAGGCGTCGATATTGCCGGCCCCGAAACTGATGACCACGTCCGTATCCATTGCGGCGACCGCGTCGGCCAGCCGTTCGCGTTCCACGATCCGGCAGGGGACCGCCACCCGGTCGGCGATGATCTCCGACGCAATGCCCGGAATCGGTTCCTCCCGCGCCGGGTAAATCGGCAGCAGCACCACCTCGTCGGCATGCGACAGCGCCTCGGCGAACTCCGCATACAAATCGCGGGTGCGGGTGTAGAGGTGGGGCTGGAAAAGCGCCGTGATCCGCCGCCCGGGGAACATCCCGCGCACGGAGGTCAGCGTCGCCGCCAGTTCGCGCGGATGGTGGGCATAGTCGTCCATATAGACCTGTTTCGGAGTGTTCACATAGAACTCGAAACGCCGTTTGACGCCCGAGAACGACGCCAGCGCTTCGCGCAGTTTGTCCGCGTCCGGCTCCGTCCCCTCGGCCTGCGCGGCGCACCACACCGATGCCACCGCCGCCACCGAATTCTCAATGTTGATCCATCCCGGAATGCCGAGCGTACACCCCGCTATCACGCCGCCGGGCGTTACGATGTCGTAGCGGTAATGGCCGCCCTCGAGCAACTGCACATTGCGGGCGTAGAAGTCGCACGGCGTGTCGTAAGCATAGCGGTAAACGGTGATCTCCGGGTTGTCGATCACGATATCGACCCCTTGTTTGACGATGAGGAATCCGTCGGGACGAATCTGCCGCACGAACTGCGAAAAGGCCTCCTTCACCGCCTCGTGGGTGCCGTAGATGTCGAGGTGATCGGCATCGGCCGAGGTCACCACCGCCACGTCGGGATACAGGCGCAGGAACGAGCGGTCGAACTCGTCGGCCTCGACGGCCAGCCTCCCGCCGCCGCCCAACACCAGATTGCCCCCGAAATTCTTCGAGATGCCGCCCAGGAATGCCGAACCGCCGCCCGTCAGAACGCGGTTGAGCCACGCCACCATCGTCGAGGTGGTGGTCTTGCCGTGCGTGCCCGCCACGGCCATCACATATTTGCCTTCGGCCAAGTGTCCCAGCATTTGCGACCGCTTCTCGATCCGGAAACCATGCTCCGTAAAATAGCGGTATTCGCTGTGGTCCTGCGGCACGGCGGGGGTGTAGACCACCATCGTCTCCCTCGGGTCGAGGAACTCCCCGGGAATCAGCCGCACATCGTCCTCATAGTGGACCGCAGCGCCTTCGGCCTCGAGTTCTTCGGTGAGGCGCGAGCGCGTGCGGTCATACCCGGCGACTCGGCGGCCTTCGTGCAGAAAATAACGGGCCAGGGCGCTCATGCCGATACCGCCGATACCCAGAAAATAGACGTTCCTGTATTCCATCACTTCATTACCTTTACAATCTCATTCACAATATCTTCCGCAGCGTTCGGCCTGGCCAGCGCTTCGAGGCTGCGGCTCATCGCCGCCAGCGCCTCCCGGTCGGCCAGCAGCTCCAGGGCCCGCGGCATCGCTTTCGTGCGGCTCTCGGCGTCGGCGACCACGACCGCGGCGCCCTTTGTCTCCAGCGCCCGGGCGTTCTTGGTCTGATGGTCCTCGGCCACGTTGGGCGAAGGCACGAACAGCACCGGTTTCGCCACGAGACACAGCTCCGAGACCGTCCCGGCGCCGCTGCGCGACACGACCAGATCGGCCGCGGCATAGGCATAGTCCATGCGGTCGATGAAAGCCCCCTGCCAGACGTGCCGGGCCGGATGTGCGGCCAGGAAGGCCTGCATCTCGCGCTCGTAGTACTTGCCCGTCTGCCAGATCACCTGCACGGGGGCTTCGCCGCCCGTTTCGACGATCCACGCCTTCATCATCTCGTTCAGCGACCGCGTGCCGAGCGACCCGCCGACCACCAGAATCACCGGCAGGTCGGGCGTGAGGCCGTAATATTTCAGCGCCTCGGCGCGGTCGGCGCCCTCCTTCGAGAAGCGGCCCCGCAGGGGGTTGCCCGTCAGCGTGATCTTGCCCGCCGGGAAGAAGCGCTCCATCCCCTCGTAGGCCGTGCAGATGCGTTTCGCACCTTTCGACAGGATTTTGTTCGTCACCCCCGCATAGGAGTTCTGCTCCTGAATCACCGTCGGCACGCCCATCCGCTGCGCGGCCCACAGCACCGGGGCGCTGGCATAACCGCCGAAGCCGACGACCGCATCGGCCCCGAATTCGCGGATGATCCGCTTCGCCATCCGGATGCTCTTCACCGCTTTGAACGGCACGGCGAGGTTGTGCCAGTCCAGCCGCCGCTGCAATCCCGCAATCGGCAGTCCCGCGATGCGGTAACCCAGCGCGGGAACTTTTTCCATCTCCATCTTGCCCTCGGCGCCGACAAAGAGGATCTCCACCTCGTCTCCGAAGCGCCGCTTCAGGGCCTCGGCGACCGCCACGGCCGGGTAGATATGGCCGCCCGTGCCGCCGCCGGAAAGAATGATGCGTTTCATAATCGTATATTTATTTTATTCTATCGTTCCATTGCTATTCACGGTTCTTATTCACGGCCTTTGGCCGTGTTTACAAGCCTGACCCCACCCCAAACCCCTCCCTCGGGAGGGGCTTATCGCATGCGACCGGAATAACACCACAAAACCGCTACCTGCCCCAGTTGCCCCGGTCCAGCGACCGGTAGTTGATCGCCTCGGCGATGTCCGCCTGAACGATGCCGGCGCGTCCCGCCAGGTCGGCGATCGTGCGCGCCACCTTCAGGATGCGGTCGTAAGCCCGCGCCGAGAGCGACAGCCGCTCCATGGCCCGCTCCAGCAGGGCCGCCGAAGCCGTGTCGAGGCGGCAGTATTCGCGCAGCATCGCGCTGTTCATCATCGAGTTGGCATACACGCCCGCCGCATCCCGGAAACGCGCCGCCTGCACCTCCCGCGCCCGGACGACCCGTTCCCGGATCACCGCGCTCGGCTCGCCCGGAGCCGTCGCCGAAAGCTCCTGCGGAGCCACGGGTGTCACCTCGACATGCAGGTCGATACGGTCCATCAGCGGACCCGAAATGCGGCTCATATAACGGTGCACCGATCCCGGCGAGCAGGTGCACTCCTTCGTCGGATGGTTGTAGTAGCCGCACGGACACGGGTTCATCGCCGCCACGAGCGTGAAGTTGGCCGGATATTCGACGCTGTATTTGGCCCGCGAAACCACCACCCGCTTCTCTTCCAACGGCTGCCGCAGCACTTCGAGCACGCTGCGCCCGAATTCGGGCAGTTCATCGAGGAACAGCACCCCGTTGTGGGCCAGCGACACCTCGCCCGGACGGGGCGACTGCCCGCCGCCGATCACGGCGACCTGCGAGGCGAGGTGGTGCGGAGCCCGGAACGGCCGCCGGGTCATCAGTCCGCCCGTCATGCCGCCCGCCACGGAGTGTATTTTGGTCGTCTCCAACGCCTCCCCGCGCGTCAGCGGCGGCAGGATGGTCGGCAGACGCCGCGCGAGCATCGTCTTGCCCGAGCCCGGAGAACCGATCATGATGACGTTGTGGCCGCCCGCCGCAGCGATCTCCAACGCCCGTTTCACATGCGCCTGACCCTTCACGTCGGCGAAATCCTCGGCATACCGCAACGTCTCCGCATCGAACGGTTCGCCGTCGGCCGGCTTTGCCGGAACAATCTCCGCCTCGCCGTTCAGGCAGGCGACAACCTCCCGGAGCGTCGTGACACCGATCACATCGATCCCCTCCACGACCGCCGCCTCGGCAGCGTTCCCGGCCGGCAGCACCAGCCGCCGCAGTCCTTCCGAACGCGCCCGGACCGCCAGAGGCAGCACGCCCCGCACGGGTTTGACCGATCCGTCGAGCGACAGTTCGCCGACGAACATCGTGTCGGCGACCGCCTCGGCGTCGATGCGGCCCATCGCTGCGAGAATCCCCACGGCGATCGGCAGGTCGAAGCCCGAGCCCTCCTTGCGGAGATCGGCGGGAGCCAGGTTGACAACCACTTTCCTGCCCGACATCCGCTCCCCGGAGTTCTCGAACGCCGCACGGATACGCTGTTCGCTCTCCTTCACGGCGTTGTCCGGCAGTCCCACGAGGTACAGCCCCAGACCGCCGCCCGTGATGTTGACCTCGACGGTCACCGCCACGGCGTCGATCCCGACAAGTGCGCCTGCATAAGTGCGAACGAACATGGTCAGAAGGGCGCTTCGTCGTTGAGGTTCACCGAGCGGTTCACGTCGAACTCGCCGCCCATCGCGGCCCCCAGTCCCGACACCGCCGGCTGGCCGTTCGACCCGCTGGCATAGTCGTCGTAGGCCTGCTGGCTGTCCGAAGCCTGCGCGGGCGGCAGCATCACGTCGTCCATATCGGCGAACCGCGCCTGCTCCTTGATGAAGCGCAGCGGCACGTCGCACACGGCGCCGTTACGGTGCTTGGCAAGGATGATCTCGGCCATACCCGCCGTGGGCATACCATCCTCGGTCGTCGTCAGTCCGTAGTATTCCGGACGGTGGATGAAGGCCACGATGTCGGCGTCCTGCTCGATGGCGCCCGACTCGCGGAGGTCCGAGAGCTGGGGACGCTTCGAGCCGCCGCGCATCTCCGTGGCACGGCTCAGCTGCGAAAGGGCGATCACCGGCACGTTCAGCTCCTTGGCGATCGCTTTCAGGGTACGCGAAATGAAGGCCACCTCCTGCTCGCGGTTGCCCTTCGTATCCTGGTTGCCGGTCATCAGCTGGAGGTAGTCGATAATGATGATCTTGATATCGCTGTGTATCTTCAGACGGCGGGCTTTCGAGCGGAACTCGAAGACCGAAAGGGCCGGGGTGTCGTCGATGAACAACGGCGCCGAACCCAGCGGCTTGGTCGCCGACTCGAGGTGGCGCCACTGCTCGGGCGTCAGGCGGCCCGATTTGACATCATTGCCCGAAAGTCCCGTCTCGGCGATGATCAGACGCATCATCAGCTGCACGGAGGACATTTCGAGCGAGAAGAAGGCCACGCCCTGCTCATGGTCGACGGCCATGTTGCGGGCCATCGAGAGCACGAAGGCCGTCTTACCCATCGAGGGGCGCGCGGCGACGATGATGAGGTCGGACAACTGCCAGCCCAGCGTCACGCGGTCCAGGGCCATGAAGCCCGACGGCACGCCGCTGAAAGCGCTGGTGTTCTTCGACGCCTCCTCGATCTGCATCAGCGCACGGGCCAGGATGTCCTTCGACGACTGCACCGAACGCTTGACGTGCCCCTCGGCGACTTTGAAAATCTCGCCCTCGGCATAGCCGATCAGCTCCGTGACATCGGTCGACTCGTCGTACGAACGTTTCTGGATTTCCGTGGCCGAACGGATCAGCTCGCGCTGGACATATTTCTGGGCGATGATCTTGGCGTGGAACTCGACGTTGGCCGCCGAACCGACCTTCTGGGTCAACTGCGCGAGGTACGAGGCCCCGCCCACTTTCTTAAGCTCCTTTTTGACCTTCAGCCGCTCGGTCACGGTATAGAGGTCGATGGGTTTGAGCTCCATCGACAGTTCGTTGATCGCCTTGTAGATCAGGCGGTGTTCCTCGGTATAGAACGCCTCGGGGGTCACGTACTCCTGTACGGAGATGATGCTGTCTTTCTCGAGCATCAGCGCACCGAGCACAGCCTCCTCCAGTTCGATCGCCTGCGGGGGTACGTTGCCGACGGTGTCGGTCATCGCTTCGAATGCCTCCCGGTTGCGGGAGGAGGGGGTAAAATCTTTCGCCATTTGGTATCGGAATCTTTCAGACTTCAAAAGTAGCGATTCGGCCGGAGAAAACAAAACGGCCGCGGCAAAGTTATTGTCGAAAACCGTGTTAATAACACGGTTCATCCGCAAACAACTCCCGCTGCATCCGAAAACGGCCTGTTGAAAAAGAATTTTTCATTTTTAATTACTCCTTCACGCCCATTTCGTGACGCGAGACGGCGAAGGCGGCGATGCTGACGCGGCAGCCGGGTGCGGCGCGGAGAATTTCGGCGGCGCAGGCGAGGAGCGTGTTGCCCGTGGTCATCACGTCGTCGACCAGCAGCACATGCCGCCCGGCGAGCCGCTCGGGACGGCGGACCGCAAAGGCTCCCTCGACATTGCGGGCCCGGTCGCGGCGTGATTTGAGGGCCTGGCTGGGCGTATTGCGCCTGCGGCGGACACTGCGGCGGTCGACCCCGACGCCCAGTTGCGAGGCGATTCCCTCGGCGAGGTATTCCGACTGGTTGTAACCCCTCCGGCACCGCCGGAAAGGATGCAGGGGCATCGGAACCACGACCTCGACATCGTCGTAAAGCCCGCTCTGTTTCAGGTGCCGCCCGTACCACGCGCCCATCTCCCGGGCCGTGCGCCACGCCCCGCGGTATTTGAAGCCGTGAATCAGCCGCCGCCAGCCGCTCGCATGGACGAAGAAGAGGAACCCCGAGGCCCGCTCGACGGGCACCAGCCCCCAGCATTTGCGGGCGACAGGGTTGTCGGCTTCGTCCCAGTAGCCGGTCAGGGGCGCCGTGGCGCGGCAGAACGTGCAGACCGTCCGTTCACCGCGCGCAAGCGGCTCGCCGCAGACCGCACAGCGGGCCGGGAACAACAGCGACGCGATATCGTGCACGAAATCACTGAGGATCGACATTGACGACGACGGTGACGGCTTTGAAAGCCGGGTTTTCGGAGAAAGTTTTCAGCTCTGCGGCAAGCAGTTCGCGGGCCCGGGCCGACGAGGCGCCGCTCTCGATCTTCAGGAGCAGCCCCGCGAGGTATTCGCCGCGGATGCGGTCGACGGGCGGAGTCATGGGCCCCAGCACACGGCGTCCGAAGCGGACCCGCAGGCGTGCGGCCAGCTCCATGATCCCCTGACGCAGCACCACGGGATCGCGGTGGCGCAGCGTGAGCGACGTGAGCCGCGCATAGGGCGGATAGAAGAAGGCTTCGCGTTCGGCGAGCTGGGCGCGGGCCATCGCCCCGAAATCGCCCGCCACGACCTGCCGGATGACGGGATGCCCCGGCTCGGAGGTCTGAATCACCACCTCGCCCCCTTCGGCGCGGCGGCCGGCACGTCCCGCCACCTGCATCATCAGCTGGAAGGCCCGTTCGGCGGCCCGGAAATCGGGGTTGTTCACCAGGTTGTCGGCATTGAGGATGCCCACCAGCGAGACGCCCCCGAAATCGAATCCCTTGGTAATCATCTGCGTGCCGACCAGAATATCGGTTTTGCGGGCTTCGAAGTCGGCGATGATGGCGTTGAAAGCCTTTTCGGAGGTCACGCTGTCGCGGTCCAACCGCGCGATACGCGCTTCGGGGAAGATTTTGGCAATTTCTTCTTCGACTTTCTCGGTGCCGAAGCCCATCGGAATCACGTCCGTAACCTTGCACGAAGGGCATTTCGCCGGGACCTCAGCCGTGTAGCCGCAATAGTGGCAGACGAGTTTCCGCCCGCTCTTGTGGTAGGTCAGCGTGACGTTGCAATGGGGACAGCGGGCTGTCCAGCCGCACTCGGTGCACTCGACATAGGGCGAGAAGCCGCGGCGGTTCTGGAACAGCATCACCTGCTCGCCCCGGTCGAGGGCCTCGCCGATCTTGTCCAGCAGGAGTTTGTTGAAATGGGCCTTGCGCTCGCCGCGCTTGGCGGCCCGCAGGGTGTCGGAAACGAGGATCTCGGGCGGCCGGGCATCGCCGTAACGCTCCGAGAGTTCCGCCCTACCATACTTGCCCGACGCGGCGTTGAGCCACGTTTCGAGCGACGGCGTGGCGCTGCCCAGCAGCGTGCGGCCCCCCACGAGGCGGGCCATCACCACGGCGCAGTCGCGGGCGTTGTAGCGCGGCGCAGGCTCGGTCTGCTTGTAGCTGGCGTCGTGCTCCTCGTCGACAATGATGAGCTGCAGCCGTTTCAGCGGCAGGAAGATCGACGAGCGGACCCCGACGACGAACTCGCCCCCCTCGGAGCGGTTCAGCCGCAGGTAGGTCTCCGTGCGGCGGCGGTTGGTGAGCTTCGAATGGTAGGGTGTGACACGGCTGCCGAAGATGCGCTCCATGCGCGCGATGAGCTGGGCCGTGAGGGCGATCTCGGGAACCAGCAGCAACACGTCGCCGCCGCGTGCCAGCACCTCGGCGATCAGGTGGATGTAGATTTCGGTTTTGCCCGAGCCGGTGATTCCCTGCAACAGGGCCGTGGTTTTCCCGGCGGCAAATTCCCCGCGCAGCGCATCGAGCGCCGCCTGCTGGTGGGCGGTGAGCTCCGGCAGCCGGAATGCCGAGCCGCCGCGCTCGACGGTGCGTTCGCGCTCGGTGCAGACGATCAATTTCTTACGTTCCAAAGCGTGCAGCACGGCGTAATCGGCCCGGAGCAGACGGCGGGCCACCTCGCCCGTCGAGATGCGCGTCTCGTCGCCGGCCGCAGCCAGCTCCAGCAGCGCTTCGTACTGTTTCGGAGCGCGCCGCTCGAGCTTCTCGCACGCCTCGTGGAACGCCGTTTCATCGTGAAGTTCCCGGGACAATGCAACATAACACTCCGTCCGGGGCCGGAACTCGTCATCGGAAAACTCCTCCTCCGTGTCGCCCGAAGGCTTCATCAGCGACGGCAGCGCCACGCGCATCACCTCGCCCACCGAACACATGTAGTACGAGGCGACCCACTCCCAGAGCGACATTTGCTGCGCCGAGAGCAGGGGTGCGTCGTAAAGAACGCGGTGGATGGATTTGATCCGTTTGAAATCGGGCTTCCGGTCGTGGACCCGCCACACGATGCCCGTATAGAATTTGCGGGGGCCGAACTGCACCGCCACGGCCTGCCCGGCCGCGACCGCCGCCCCCTCGGGCACGGCGAACGTATAGGCCGGCTGCGCCAACGGAAGGACTATGTCGGCATAACGGAGCATCAGCCCTTGCCGATTGCCTGGAATCCCTTGCCGTAGACGCCCATGACCGAGCCGACGGTCATGAAGGCTTCGGGGTCGATGGTTTTGACGAATTTGAGGATCATCGAGGTCTCGCGCTTGCGGCAGACCACCATGACGATCTTGGACCCCTTCTTCGAATACCATCCCTGCGAGTCGATGAGCGTGACCCCGCGGTGAACATTGTCGACGATCGCCTGGGCCATCTTCTCGTAGTCGTGCGTGACGATGAAGACCTGGCTCGACTGCTGGCTCCCGGCCATGATCATATCGACCGTATAGCCCACGACAGCCGTCATCACGTAGCCGTAGATCACGGCGCTGATGCCCATGCCCACCAGCAGGGCCGAAGCGATGATGACGAAGTCGGAGTAGATGAGTATCTTGCCGTAGCTGACCGTGCGGTACTTGTTGATAATCATGGCCACGATGTCCGTGCCGCCCGTCGAACCGCCCTGCGAGAAGCAGAGCGCGATGCCCGCGCCGGCCAGGATGCCGCCCATGACGATCGCCAGCAGGTTGTCGACCCCGAGGAAATTGCCCTCGGGAAGCACCTCCTGCCAGAAGTTCATGCCCAGGGAGATGACCACCACGCAATAGATGGTTTTGACACCGAAATTCCACCCCACGATAAACCCGGCGACGAGCAGCAGGGCGGCATTGATGATGAAGACCATCGTACCGATCTGCAGGTTGATCCCCACCGTCGAAAGGGCGTTGCACAGCACGAGCGACAGACCTGCCGCACCGCCGCCGACACCGCCCGCCGGAAGGATACAGCCAATCCAGCCGAAAGAATACATCAACATGCCGACAGCCATCAGGATATACTCCTTGACGGGCTTCAGCACGATATCCGGAGAAATGGATTTCATAGCGACGGATTTTTATTAAGAATTATTTTCGGCGAAGATAGTAAAAAATTCGCCTTGATATGCATTGCGTTCCTCCAATCTTTTCTCGAGCCGGGCGAGCAGCTGCTCGTTGCGTATCAGCCCCCAGTTACGGCCGTAATGGTAGCGCGGCGGAGCCTCCGAAGCGAAGCGTTCGACGACCAGGTCCGGACGCAGGCGGCGGAGTATCTCGATGAACAGGTCGATGTACTCGCCGGGCTCCCAGAAGCGGAAACGCCCGGGGTCGGCGTCGTACTCGGCGGCCATCGGCGTCGAGCGGAAAACCTGCAGTTGGTGGAACTTCACGGTCGTGAGCGGCAGGGCGTTGATCCGCTCCGTCTGGGCCAGCAGCATCTCGTCCGTCTCGCCCGGAAGCCCCAGGATAAAGTGCGCCCCGACGGGCAGCCCCCGCTCGGCGGTCATCTCCACAGCCCGGCGGGCGCAGGCGAAATCGTGACCGCGGTTGACGGCCCGCAGCGAGGCGTCGTAAGTCGATTCGATGCCGTATTCGAGGGCCACATAGCGGTCGCGGGCCAGTTCGGCAAACCAGTCGAGTTTCTCCTCGTCCACGCAGTCGGGGCGCGTGCCGACGACGATGCCCGCCACTTCGGGATGCGCCAGCGCCTCGCCGTACAGCTCTTTCAGACGCTCCAGCGGGGCATAGGTGTTGGAAAACGACTGGAAATAGACCAGGTATCGGCGTGCCGTGCGGTAACGGTTTCGGTGAAACTCGATGCCCTCGTCGATCTGCTGCCGGACGCTTTTCGCAGGGGTGCAGTAAGAGGGTGTAAACGCCCCGTTGTCACAGAACGTACACCCTCCTTTTCCAATGGTTCCGTCGCGGTTGGGACAGGTAAAACCCGCATCGACCGAGAGTTTCTGGACCCGGCCGCCGAACATCCGGCGGAAATACCCCGCATAGGAGTTGAACCGCCGCTCATCACCCCACGGATAGGTCATCGAAATGTCCAGTCAGACTTGTTATAGGTATCCTTCGGGGCCAGCGGAACGTTCGGGAAGAACTCGAAGCCCACCTTCTGCTCGATGTCGGCGACCGACATCATGCCCGACGAAGGCTTGCCGCCCGAATAAGCACGGTTCTCGAACCAGAAACCCACGCACTTAATCTGGTCGGCGGAGAGCTCCCAGAGAGGTTTTCCCGTATTGCCGGCCTTCGAACGCATCAGCACGCGGTAGAAATTCGTCGGCACGATGCACGTATCGTCGCTCTGGTCCGTGACGGTCGTATCGTCATTGGCGAAATAGACGCCCGACACTATATACAGCGTGTCGGCGCAGATATTCTTCCAGCAATCCTCCTCGAGCAACGACCAGACCCCACCGTTGAAACTGTTCTGCCACTGCGGAGCCACATTGGTCACATAGAATGTCTGTGAATTCGCTTCGTAGCTTATCGTCCGGTCGTTCGAAGCAATCAGGTGACCTTTCGAATAGCCCGGCTGCGGTTGATACGATCCGTCGATCAGGTCGGGCTGGACCGCCTGGGGAACGGCCGGATCATAGTACCACTTTTTCGTCCGGTCCTGATCTCCCCGGTAGCACTCGTGCAGCGGGAATGCCGACCACATGCCCGTGCGCTTATCGGCGCTGTAGCAGACCGAATAATTGCGCATGGTCTTCAGGTCGGCGCGCATATGGTAGGCATAGTAATAGCCGTCTTTATGGTCCGCTTCGGCCGGCAGCTCGGCCCAGCCGGCATAACGCGTCTTCCCGGGAGTTACGAGCTGGAGCGTCGTAAAGCGTCCGGTAGCGCTGGCGTAGGTCGCACCAACCCAACCGACACACAGCTGGAACTCATAATCCACGCCGGGCGTCAGTCCGGTCAGCGTCACGCTCTTCTCGCCCGAACCGGCAGTAGTCGTTACCACGGTATAATCGTCCGCCGAGGCGGTTTTATAGCGGAAATAAACGGCATAGTCGGTCGCATCCCTGTCGAACGTGATTCCGCATTTCAGCGTAGCCATCGTCGTCGTCACATCAGTTGCCGAAGGAGTTCCGAACGTCGGGTTGCCCGAGCTTTTGCCGGTCACGAACGCAGCCGAAGCACTCCGGGTGCGCCCGGTCGGAAGGTCGGCATAGGCGTAGAAAATGTAGGTCGTCTCGGGCTGCAGACCGCTCACCCGGGCCGACAGGCGGTTGCCGTCGATCGTGACATCCGGATAATCGACGAATCCGCCGAGCGACTCGCCGGTCAGCGCCGCGCAGGAGAATCCCGCGCCGAGCCCCTCCAGCACCCCGTCGCCGAAGCGCGTCAGGCAGGTCAGCTCGACCGTCGTGCCGTCAACCGAGTATTCGGGCGTCAGGAACCAGTCGTTCCCGTTATCCGTCTTTTCATCCCCGCAGGCGACAAAGGCCACGGAAAGGGCCGCAATCAGAAGCGCAAAAATCTTTTTCATCAGCATCGCGTTTATTCTTTGTGTTTCGAATCCATCCAGATCGTCACCGGGCCGTCGTTGACCAGCTCGACCTGCATGTCGGCCCCGAATTGGCCCGTGGCGACCTCCCGCCCCAGCAGCTCCGCGACACGGGCCGCAAACTGCTCGTAGAGGGGCCGTGAGACGGCTTCGGGAGCCGCATGGATATAGCTCGGGCGGTTGCCCTTGCGTGTAGAGGCCTGAAGCGTGAACTGGCTCACGACCAGCACTTCGCCGCCGGTCTGCACCACGTCGAGGTTCATCACTCCGGCCTCGTCGTCGAAGATGCGCAGCCGGACCAGTTTTCCCGCCAGGTATTCGACATCCTCCGCACCGTCGTCGTTCCCGACGCCGACCAGCGCCAGCACTCCGGCGCCGATCCGGGAGCGGACTTCTCCGTCAATGGCGACGGATGCGTGTTTCACACGCTGGATCAGCAATCGCATACTACAAACGGGTTACAGGTTTTCGAAATAAGACCACAGGTTGTCGCCCGCAGGCACGGGGGCCGTGACCGAGAGGGGCTCGCGGCGCACGGGATGCTCGAACTCGACACGGCGCGAATGGAGCGAAATGCCGCCTCCGGGCAGGGAGCGCCGGGCGCCGTATTTCAGGTCGCCACGGATCGGACACCCGATCTTCGAGAGCTGGGCCCGGATCTGGTGATGACGTCCCGTCAGCAGTTCGACCTCCACGAGCGTGTAGTTCGTACCCGCTCCGAGCGTCGCATAGCGCAGGCGCGCCTGCTTGGCGTCGCCCTTCGGGGCGTCGTAAGCCCGCGAACGGTTGGTCTTGCCGTCGCGCAGGATATAGTGGCACAGCGCGCCGCTCTCGGGATCGGGCGTGGCCTCGGTCAGCGCCCAATAGACCTTATGGATGCGGCCCTCGCGGATCATTTCGTTGAGCCTTGCGAGGGCTTTCGATGTTTTGGCGAAAATAACGGCCCCGCTCACGGGACGGTCGATGCGGTGCACCACGCCGAGGAACACCTCGCCGGGTTTCGCATCGCGCCCTTTGATGAAGGCTTTGATCTGGTCTTCCAAAGCGCTTTCGCCCGAAGGATCGGGCTGCACCAGGTCGCCGCAGCGCTTGTTGACGATCAGCAGGTGATTGTCCTCGTAGAGAATATCGTCGGGAGTGAACATCGCAGGTATTACAGAATAAAGGTGAAAGGCAGCAGCCGCGAAGCCGAATCGAGCACCGTCGCCGTGC
This sequence comes from Alistipes timonensis JC136, assembly GCF_900107675.1. GTDB lineage: Bacteria > Bacteroidota > Bacteroidia > Bacteroidales > Rikenellaceae > Alistipes > Alistipes timonensis. The sequence continues at coordinate 137,355 of NZ_FNRI01000004.1, read as the reverse complement.
CGTGGCCGCTCATGATGACCCGCATCGGGGAGCCCTGGCGGCGTTCGACATCGACCATCACCTGCCGGCACTGGCCGCAGGGATAACATTCACGGTCCGAAGGGTTCGACGCAATGGCCAGCGTCTCGATCGGGTCGTCGGCGTAGTTGGCCTGGGCGTAAAACAACAGCGTCCGCTCGGCGCAGAGGCCCGCGGGATAGACTTCGCTTTCGAAATTGCTGCCGTAGAGGATCTTCCCGCTGCGCAGCCGCGCGGCGGCCCCTACGTGAAACTTCGAGTAGGGCGCATGCGCATTGGCGGTGGCCCGCTCGGCTTCGGCGACCAGTTTGCGGTCGGCTTCGGGAAGCTCCGCGAGGGCCGCATAGTGTTCATAGTCGAAACAAAACTGCTTTTTCATAACTCCTCCTTTTTTACAGGGGTGAATTACAAAGATACGAATAAGCCGAGAGAAAAAAGCAAGCTCGCTTGCATTTTTTCCGAGGCGGAGTATCTTCGGCAAAGCCAAAGTACGAATAAGCGAGGGCAAAAGCAAGTTTACCTGCATTTTGCCGAGCGAAAGTATCTTCGGCAAAGTCAAAGATAATGAAACTTTGCGGTTTTCTCCGAATCCGTTTCGGTTTATTAACCGTTTTTTCCGTCGCGGTCCGCATCACCGGGCCATGACGGGTTTTGATTTCAGGCAGGCAAATTTCGTGCATCGTGAAACACGGGGCGGACGGGCAGTACCGGAGTACGTCCTGTTCGCCCCGCGTGAGGAATGTGCGGAAACAGCCGTCTGAAACCGAAAACTACTCCAGGACGAATTTAGCCTGCACGCTGTATTCCAGTTTGATCGTCTTAAAGTCGAGCGGTTCGTCCGCAACGGCGCCCTCGGCCATGTCGGCCGACGCCTTCATGCTGCGCATGACCACCGCGTTGTTGTAGAAACGCGGCATCATGTCGCTGTTCGAGTCGTATATATAAAAACACTTGCCGATGTTCTGTCCGATGGCTTCGGCCAGCGTTGCGGCGTTCTGCTTGGCGTCCCGCATCGCTTCGATGCGCACCTGGGCCTTATACTGCTCGAGCTGCGTGTGCGACACCTTCAGGATCGAGACGTTCGAAATGCCCAGTCCGTCCAACGCCTGCCACACCTTGCCCACTTCGGCCGACGAACCCAGCTGCAACTGATACTTGGCCGTGGCTACCGAGGTGTTCTTCTTAAAGAACTCGCTCGACAGGTTGGCCACTTTGAGCTGTTTTTCGACATTGACGCCCAGCCGTTTCAGGGCCGCGATCATGTCGCGCTGCTGGCTCTCTACCGAGATCTTGCCTTTCGAATCGCGCTCGTTGATGACGATCTGGAGGTAGAACTCGTCGGGCGTGATCTCCTTCTCGGCACGTCCGTTGACCTGGATGTAGCTGGGGAATGCCTCCTGAACCTGGGCTGCTGCGGGGAGGGCCAGAAGCACGACCGCCGCTGCTAAAATGAATCGTTTCATAATTTTCTTTTTTAAGGTTGTCCTTTGCAAATAAAACGCCGGAAACCGAAAATACTGCATGGGGAGGGTCATCGCCGCACAAGTTTCACGACGTTCTCCACGTGGTGCGTGTGGGGAAACATGTCGACGGGCTGCACGGCTTCGACGCGGTAGTCGGCGTCGAGCAGCGCCAGGTCGCGGGCCTGCGTGGCGGGATTGCAGCTCACGTAGACGATTCGCCGGGGCGCGGCGCGCAGGATGACGCCGATCACCGGCTCGTCGACGCCCGCACGCGGCGGGTCGAGGATGACGACGTCGGGACGGCCGTTCGCGGCGACAAAATCATCATCCAGTACGGCCTTCATGTCGCCGGCGTAGAACCGCGTGTTGCCGATGCCGTTCAGTTCGGAGTTGATCTTCGCGTCGGCAATGGCTTCGGGAACATACTCGATGCCCACCACCCGGCCGCAGCGCGCGGCGCAGAAGTTGGCGATGGTGCCCGTGCCGGTGTAGAGGTCGTAGAGCACGTCGCCGGGTTTGAGGTCCGCGAAGTCGCGGGCCACCTTATAGAGTTCGTAAGCCTGCGCGGAGTTGGTCTGGTAGAAGGACTTGGGTCCCACTTTGAAGCGCAACCCCTCCATCTCCTCGATGATATGGTCCTTGCCGCGGTAGCAGACCGGATCGAGGTCGCCGACCGAGTCGTTGAATTTGGTGTTGACTATATAGAACAGCGACGTGATTTCGGGAAACGCCTCCGCCAGATGGTCCAGAAGAGCCGTGATCCGGGGCCGGTCGTCGCTGTTGAAGACCACGATCACCATCACCTCGCCCGTCGAGGCCGTGCGGACGATCATGTTGCGCATCAGCCCCTCGTGCGAACGGGCGTTGTGGAACGTGTAGCCGTTCTCGATGCAGAAACGCCGGGCCTCGGTGCGGATGCCGTTCGACGGGTCGGGCTGCAGCCAGCACTTGCGGATGTCCAGCACCTTGTCGAACATCGAGGGGATATGGAATCCCACGGCCGGGGCGTCGCCGATGTCGCCTGCGGTCTCGATCTCCTCGCGTGTCAGCCAGCGGCGGTCGGCGAAGGTGAATTCGAGTTTGTTGCGGTAGAACCGCGTCTGCGCGGAGCCGAAACAGGGGGCGATTTCGGGCAGTTCGACCTTGCCGATGCGCGTCAGCTGGTCGCGGACCTGTTCGGTCTTGAAGCGCAGCTGCTCGTCGTAAGGCAGGTTTTGCCACTTGCAGCCGCCGCAGACGCCGAAATGTTCGCAGAACGGCTCCGAGCGCAGCGGCGATTTTTTGACATAGTTGACCACGAAGCCCTCCATGAAGCGGCGGCGTTTGGAACGTATCTGCACGTCGACCACGTCGCCCGGCACGGTCATCGGGACGAAGACCACCACATCGTTCCAACGCCCCATGGCCTTGCCCTCGGCCGCGAGCGTCGTTATTTCGAGCCCCTCGATAAGGGGATAATTCGCTTTTTTCCTTGCCATTCTTGCCATAAGTTCGAGTTCGGGTTGCAAAGGTATAAAAAATCACCGGTTTTCCGCTTTGCGCCCCTTCGCCCGCTGGCGCACCCCTCCGAGCCAGAATCCCAGCGCGAAAGGTCCGCCGATGAGCACCGCAAGCGCCAGCACCAGATAGAGCAGAATCTCTCCGACGAGCCCCGGCAGGGCGTCGAGCACCGTCCGCACCAGATCGTCGCCCGTCTGCCGCAGCTGCCCGACAAGGGCTTCGCGTTCGCGGGAGACATATTGCTGCAACTCGTCGCGCTGACGGTCGAAATCGGCAAAAGCGTTGTCGACCGAGGCGTTCATCGTCCCCATCAACTGCGCAACCTGCCGGTTCAGCTCCTCCAGCATCTTGTCCGTGATCTCGGGCAGGTGTTCGGCGACGACGACGATGCGGTTGAAACTGCGTTCGAGCGAGTCCAGCTGCGCCCCGACCTGCAGGCGCAGGCTGTCCTGTTCGAGACGCATCTCGAAAATGTCCTTCGACCACCCGATGCTGTTCGACATCTGCTGGGTCTGGCCGCTCAGGCGGTCGTTGACATCGGCCAGCACCTCGGCGATCGACCCCGTGGCATAGGCGTGCTCCACACCGTTGTCCCCGAGGTATTCGAGCCACGCGAGGGTCGTATTGTCGGTCTCGTCGCCCTCCGAAGCGGGATTCTTACGGATATAGTCGTCAACGAAAGAGGCCATCAGGTCGTAACGGTCCGCCGGGAGCAGTTGCCGGGCCAGCCGTCCGGCCCGGCGGTCGAGCCGCCGCACGGCGTCGCGGGCGATACCGCTCTGGGGACCGAACAGCAGCGAATCGGGCGCCGCGGAAAAGGCGTCGTTCATGCGGCGGCACAGAATCCACATGTCGGCCAGCGCCACGTCGGGAATACCCTGCATTGCGGCGTTCACCCCGGCGCGCGTGGCGCGGATTTTCCACCGCACGGCGGCCACCCGCGTATTCACGTCCGGCGACAGCGATGCGATCGAATCGGCCGCCCGGGCCACCTCGCCCGCCATGTCGTAGTAAAAACCGCGCGTCATGGTCCGCACGTTCATCTCCTCTTTCGACAAGGGGTCGCCCGTGGCCACGGCCACTTTCAGCAGCGAACATCCCGTCAGCGACACCGCGGCGAAAAGCGCAGCGGCCAGTTTCATCCATCCGTTCATACGATTCCGTTTATCGCTCCGGCACGCAATTATCCTTCCAGTTTTTCACAAAGTCACGGATGTAGCGCACCGCAACGTAATGACCCGCCTGGGGCATATTGCCGTGGTTGAATCCGTCGAATTCGCAGATCTGCACGTCGGGATGCCCCACCACCTGCATCATGCGCCAGAAATAGGCATTTTCCTCGTAACGGCCCAGCATCTCCCGCTCGCGGTCGCCCGAGAGGATCAGGACGGGCGGACAGTCGGGGCGCACGTGGTTCAGCGGCGCCATATCGTCCACGACCACCTGCGTATCGGGAATGCCCAGTTCGCGGCGGCGCGCAAAGTGGGTCACGACCTGCCCGCTGTAAGGGATCAGCGCCGCAAACGCCGTGTCGGGGTCGATGCCGTAGGGCGCCATCCAGCGTTTATCCATGCCGATCATCGAGGTCAGGTAGCCGCCCGCCGAATGCCCGGCGATGAAGACCAGCTTCGGGTCCCCGCCGTAGGAAGCGATGTTCTTCACCACCCACGCGGCCGCCGCCGCGGCATCCTCCACACAGTCGGCGACCTTCACGCGCGGGACGAGGCGGTAATCCACGCCCACGACGGCGAACCCCTTTTCGCACAAAGCCTTCGGGATTTCACGACGCCCTCCCGTCAGGCCGCCGCCGTGAAACCACACGACGGTCGGGAAGCCCTTCGCATCCGCCGGGTAATAAATGTCGAGCCGGCAGAGCGAATCGGCATAGCTGTCGCCCGCGGCATCGCGGTAGGCGATATTTTTCTCCGTCCGGTAAGCATCCGTCCGGGCCGTGACTCCCGGGCAGAGCAGGGTCAGCGCAAAAAGAAACAGCAGAAATCGTTTCATAAGAGATCGAGGTTTTGGGTCATAAAGGTAGGTAAAATCCCGCAAAAAGCACTATCTTTGCGAAACAGACCGCACCAAAACAGCCGTAAATTATGAAAATAGCCTGCCTGCAATTCAACCCGATACAGGAAAACACCTACATCGTCTGGGACGATACGAAAGAGTGCGTCATTATCGACGCCGGAAACAGCAACCCCCGTGAGGACGCCGCGCTGGACAACTTCATCGCCGAACACGGCCTGAAGCCCGTCATGGCGGTCAACACCCACGGCCATTTCGACCATACGCTGGGCGTCGAGCACCTCAAACAGCGCTACGGCATCCCCTTCGCCCTCTCGTCGAAAGACCAATTCCTGCTGGACAACGCCGCGACGAGCGGCTCGGTGTTCGGGGTGAAGATCGGACAGATGCCCGCGGCGGAGATCGACCTCGACACGCTCTCCGAAGTCCGCTTCGGGGAGACCGCGCTGCGCGTGATCCGCACCCCGGGCCACACCCCGGGCCATGTGGCGCTGTACGAACCCGTGTCGAAATCGCTCTTCACGGGCGACACGCTCTTCCGCGAGTCGATCGGCCGCACCGACCTGCCGGGCGGCGACTACTCGTGGATCATGCGCTCGATCCTCGACTCCCTGGTCCCGCTGGGCGAAGAGGTCCACGTTTACCCCGGCCACGGCCCCGAATCGACGATCGGCCACGAAATGCTCTACAACCCTTTCATCGTCGAAGTGCTGAACGAAGAGGTGAACTACAAGGAGTGATGAAGGCCCTGATCCATAAAGTTCTCTACCGGACCCTGCCGCTCGAAGGCTATCTGCGGGCCGTGAGCAGGCTGTTCTTTCTTTGGCAGCGGCTCGGCATCGGACGTTATGCCCCGGCCACGGAGTATGTCTACCACCTGCCGCAGCTGGTGCGCCCGGGCGACACCGCCATCGACATCGGCGCCAACCTCGGCTACTACGCCCGCACGATCTCGCGGCTGGCGGGTCCCGCGGGAAAAGTCTATGCCGTGGAGCCCGTGGCCCCGATCCGCAAGGTGCTGAGCCGCAACCTCCGCCGCTGCGGGAACACCGAGATAATACCCTATGCCCTCGGGACCGAAAACAAACCGATCACGATGGCCAACGATTCGGCGCGCGAGACGGGTTATTTCGGCACGGGACAGAATTTCGTCAACGACGGCGGCGAAAAGGCCGCCGTGGAGTTCACGGCCCAGATGCGCCGCGGCAGCGAGCTGTTCGGCAAACTGGAACGCCTCGATTTCGTGAAATGCGACATCGAAGGCTATGAGGCAGTGGTGATGAACGAGATGCGTCCGCTGCTCGAGAAGTTTCGCCCCGCGGTGCTGATCGAGACGGGCGGTGCGAACCGTCCGCAGATCGTCGCGCTCTTCACGGAGTTAGGATACCGGGGCTACACGCTCGAACACGGGCAGGAGGCGCCCCTGACGGAAAATTCCACAAAAGACATTATTTTCAGATATGCGCATTGATATCCTGACGGTCGTCCCCGAACTGCTGACCTCGCCGCTTCACGAATCCATCCTGAAGCGGGCGCAGGAGAAGGGTCTGGTGGAGATCGTCGTACACAACCTGCACGACTACGCCCACGACCGCCGCAAGACCACCGACGACTATCCGTTCGGCGGCGAGGCGGGTATGGTCATGAAATGCGAACCGGTGTTCGAACTGGTCGAGAAGCTCCAGAGCGAGCGGCGATACGATGAAATCATATACACCTCGCCGGACGGCGCGCGGTACGACCAGCACGAGGCCAACCGGCTGTCGACGCTCGAAAACATCATCATCCTCTGCGGCCATTACAAGGGCATCGACCACCGCATCCGCGAGCACCTCGTCACGCGCGAAATCTCGATCGGCGACTACGTGCTGACGGGCGGCGAGCTGGCAGCCTGCATCATCGCCGACTCGGTCGTGAGGATCATCCCCGGGGCCATCGGCGACGAGGCGTCGGCCCTCACGGACTCGTTCCAGGACAACCTGCTGGCGCCCCCGGTCTACACGCGGCCCGCGGAGTTCCGGGGCTGGCGGGTTCCCGACGTGCTGTTGTCGGGGAATTTCGCCGAAATCGCAAAATGGCAGGACGAACAGGCCTACGAACGCACGAAGCGCCTGCGCCCCGACCTTTTAAACGAATAAAGCCATGCGTTACTATTTGATTGCCGGGGAGCCCTCGGGCGACCTGCACGGCGCAAACCTGATCAAAGGGCTGCTGAAGGCCGACCCCGGAGCGGAATTCCGTTTCTGGGGAGGAGACCTTATGGCGGCCGCAGGAGGCAGGGACAACCTGCGGAAGCACTACAACGAAACCTCGTTCTTCGGGATCGTGCAGGTCGTGAAAAACCTCGGGACCATCCGGCGGCAGATGCGGGAGTGTCAGGCGGACGTGGCGGAGTTCGCCCCCGACGTGCTGATCCTGGTGGACTACCCCGGATTCAACATGAAAATGGCCCGCTGGGCCAAAGAGCGCGGCATCCGCACTTTCTACTACATCGCCCCGAAGGTCTGGGCGTGGCGCGAATGGCGGGTGAAGGCGATCCGCAAATATGTCGACCGGCTGTTCATCATCTTCCCCTTCGAGCGCACCTATTTCCCGAAGCACGGCATCGAACCCGTTTTCGAAGGCAATCCGCTGGTCGACGCCATCGAAGCCCGCCGCGCATCGCTCCCGGCGCCCGACGAATTCCGCCGCCGGAACGGGCTGGACGACCGGCCGATCATCGCCCTGCTGGCCGGCAGCCGCCGGGGCGAGATCCGCGCGAACCTGCCGCTGATGGCCCTGCTGTCGAAACGATTCCCGGAACATCAGTTCGTGGTGGCGGGCGTGGCGTGGATCGACCGCGCGCTTTACGAGCAGCATATGGCCGGCAGCGACATCCGCTATGTCTGCGACCAGACCTACGAAACGCTGGCGGCGGCCGAAGCGGCCGTGGTGACATCGGGCACGGCGACGCTCGAAACAGCCCTGCTGGGAATCCCCGAGGCGGTCGTCTACCGCACGGTGTGGTGGCAGGTGTGGCTGCGTCCCTATGTCCTGAAGGTGCCGTGGGTGTCGCTGGTGAACCTCAACCTCGGGCGCGAATCCGTGGCCGAACTCATCCAGTCCGACCTCTCGGTCGAGCGGGCCGAGCAGGAGTTGCGGGCAATCGTCGCAGGAGGCGCAAAACGCGAAAAGATGCTCGCCGATTTCGACGAACTGCGCACCGTGATCGGCGGCCCCGGCGCCAGCGACCGCTTCGCGGCGCGGATGGCAGAGGAGTTAAAGAAGGAAAACCAATGAAAATCATCTGCATAGGCCGCAACTACGCCGAACATGCGGCGGAACTGCACGAACAGTTGAACGACAGCGGAAAACTCCCCGAAGAACCGATGTTCTTCATGAAACCCGACACGGCGCTGCTCCGAAACAACGACCCGTTCTATGTTCCGTCGTTCTCGCAGGAGGTGCATTACGAATGCGAACTGGTCGTGCGGATCAACCGCGTCGGCAAAGCCATCTCCGAGCGGTTCGCACACCGTTATTACGACGAGGTGGGGCTGGGCATCGACTTCACGGCCCGCGACCTCCAGCGACGGGCCATTGCCGAAGGGCTTCCGTGGGAGAGCTGCAAGGCTTTCGACCGTTCGGCGGCGATCTCGCCGGCATTCGTCCCGCTCGCGGAACTGGGCGGCGACGTGCAACGGCTGCATTTCACGCTCGACGTGAACGGCCAACGCCGCCAGACGGGCGACACGGCGGAGATGCTCTTCACAGTGGACCGGATCATCGCCTCGGTGTCGCGGTACGTGACACTGCGCATGGGCGACCTGCTCTACACGGGAACGCCCGCAGGCGTGGGGCCCGTCGCGCCCGGCGACAACCTGTGCGCGGCGCTCGAAGGACGCGAACTTTTGAATTTCGACATACGATAACATGCTGCTCAACGACAAACTCAAACCCTACCGCCTGCTGCTGGCGTCGCAGTCGCCCCGGAGGCGGGAACTGATGACCGGCTGCGGGCTTCCCTACGAACCCGCCCCGAAATACGACTGCGAGGAGGTCTATCCCGCCGACCTTCCGGCCGAGGAGGTGCCGCTCTACCTCTCGCAGCTCAAAAGCCGGGCCTGGCCCGGACCGCTCGCACCGGACGTGATCCTGCTGACCGCCGACACGGTAGTGGTGCTCGACGGCGAGGTCCTCGGGAAACCCTGCGGACGCGAGGAGGCCGTCGGGATGCTCGGTCGGCTGTCGGGACGCCGTCATACGGTGGTCTCGGGCGTCACGCTGCGCACGGCGGAGCGGATGCACAGCTTCGAGGCGCGGACCAGCGTATGGTTCCGCACGCTCTCCGCCGAGGAGATCGAACACTACGTCGACACCTGCCGTCCGTTCGACAAGGCGGGTTCCTACGGCATCCAAGAGTGGATCGGCTATGCCGCCATCGAACGCATCGAAGGCTCGTTCTACAACGTCATGGGCCTTCCCATCCAGAAAGTATATGTTGAATTAGATAAATTTTTAGACCAATGAAACGAACCCTGCTGACCCTGCTGACAGCTCTCTTTATTCTGCCTGCGCTGGCCGACGAGGGCATGTGGCTCCCGAGCCTGATCTCCTCGCGCATCGACGACATGCGCGCCAAGGGATTCCGGCTCACCGCCGAAGACATCTATTCCGTCAACCAGGCCTCGATGAAGGACGCCGTGGTGCTGTTCAACGGCGGCTGCACGGGCGAACTGATCTCGCCCGAGGGCCTGCTGCTGACCAACCACCACTGCGGCTACGGCGCCATCCAACGACACTCGACCGTCGAGCACGACTACCTCACCGACGGATTCTGGGCCATGTCGCGCGCCGAGGAGCTTCCCAACGAAAAACTCTGGGTGCGCTTCCTCGTCCGGATGGAGGAGGTGACCGACCGCATCGCCGCGGGAGAGACCGCGGACGAGATCGTCAAAAAAGCCGAAGCCGAGGGTCCGGGCTACAAGGCCGCCGTCGAGCAGATGTACTACGGCAACCAGCAATTCCTGTTCGTCTACGAGCAGTTCGACGACGTGCGCCTGGTGGCCGCGCCGCCCTCGTCGATCGGCAAGTTCGGCGGCGACACCGACAACTGGATATGGCCCCGCCACACGGGCGATTTCTCGATGTTCCGCGTCTATGCCTCGAAGGACAACAAACCCGCGGCCTACTCGCCCCAAAACGTCCCCTACCGTCCCAAGAAACACTTCGCCATCTCGACGAAAGGCGTGAAAGAGGGTGATTTCACGATGATCTACGGTTTCCCGGGCAATACGCAGGAGTACATCCTCTCGGATGCCGTGGCCTACATCGCCGAGCGTTCCGACCCGGCGAAGATCGCCATCCGCACAGGCCGCCTCGACATCATCTCCAAGGCGCAGGAATCCGACCCCGCACTGCGCATCTTCTACGCCGCCCGGCATGCCTCGATCGCCAATGCCTGGAAGAAATGGCAGGGCGAGGTGCTGGGCATCAAACGCCGCGGCACCGTGGCTTCGAAACGCGCCTATGAGGAGGCATTCGACGCCTGGGCACAGGACAAACTCCGATACCGCAACGTCGTGGCGCAGCTCAAAGCCGAATACGCCCGCATTGCCGACCCCTATTTCGCCCGCGAGATCACGCTCGAGACGCTCGGCGCCCTTCCGATAAAATACTCCGCCAAGGAGCGTGCCGAGGCAGTCTTCGCCCACCGCAAGGCGACCGAACGCGCCCTTTACAGCCTGCAGTTCGGGGAGTATGCCCGCCGCTGTCCGGCGCAGTTCCAGATTCCGGAATTCCTCGACGGCGTGGCCCGGTACGGCTCGCCCGAGGCCTTTGCCGAAGAAATTTTCACGCAGGTATGGAACGGGAGCGACACCACGGCGACAACCGCCCTGCGCTCGGGAACGAAGCGCATGCTCGACCACATCACGTGGCTCACGGGCACCAAATCGCTGCGCAACCTCAACAGCAAGCGGCTCAACGAGCTCTACACCACCTATATCAAAGGGCTGCGCGAATGGGATGCCGAACGGGCTTTCTACCCCGACGCCAACCTCACGCTCCGCGTGGCTTACGGCACAGTAGCCGGATACGAATATGCCGACGGCGAGTACCACAAGCCGCAGACGACGCTCGACGGCATCATCGCCAAGGACAACCCCGAGATATACGACTATGACATTCCGCAAACGCTGCGCGATCGCTACGCTTCGAAAGAATACGGCCGCTGGGCGGCGACGATCGGCGGGCACAAGACCGTGCCGGTTTGCTTCCTGGCCACGAACCACACCACGGGCGGCAACTCCGGGTCACCGGTGCTGAACGCCTCGGGTGAATTGATCGGCATCAACTTCGACCGCACGTGGCGTTCGACGATGAGCGACGTGGCGTTCGACCCCTCGATCTGCCGCAATATCGCCGTGGACATCCGCTATGTGCTGTTCGTCGTGGACCGCATCGGCGGCGCGGGTTACCTGCTCAAAGAGATGAAACTTAAATAAAGAACGGTTCAAACGGCTGTGCAGGCGGTCCTGCACAGCCATTTGGCGAATTTTGACGTTTTTCGCGTAAAAATTTTGCGAATCGCAAAATAGTATCTATATTTGCACTCCCGAAAGTTGATTCGGGAGTGTAATGCCCAGGTGGTGAAATTGGTAGACACGCTACTTTGAGGGGGTAGTGAACAATTACGTTCGTGCAAGTTCGAGTCTTGTCCTGGGCACAAAAAAGGCGCTGATGATCAGCGCCTTTTTCATTTACAAGGATAACCAGAAGATCGCTATCCGCGCATCAAATCCCGGCTCACCTTTTCCACGGGCCGTTTACGACGGATCAGTTTACCACTTTCGTGTTGATGACGAAAAGCAGGTTGCCGAACTCGTCGGTCGCCGTCAGCTGAATATCGGCCGCCGGCGTGACAGGCGTGTATTCGAGCATATGGTCCGTGCTGTACTTGTTCAGAAAATCGAACGACGAAATGCCGTTGCCGCAGGCTTCATGAACGGCGACGTAACGATCGTCGTAGACGTTCACGGCTTTGAGCTGCGACGCAGGCACCGTCACCCCGTTCTCGCGGCACGCTATCTTCCACGTCGAATGCCAGTCCCAGACATTGATGCGTACCACCGATTTCCCCTCGACATTCTTCTGTCCCGAATTATATACCCTGTAATACTGTTCGTTTTCATCGCTGAAATTCACGCTCCGCCGGTTCGTTATCGTCCCGCCGCTGAAATCGTAACGCGTGAAAGTCGCAGGCGCCCCGTCGTGGCAAAGCGGGAAATACCACCAGGCGCCGCAAACGGCGGGATGGGTATATTCGGTCACGGTCATGTCGCTGCGCGGCACAGTCACCGTTTCGGCGATATGATTGTGTCCCGACCAAATTGTCACAGGCAGGTTTTTATCCTTGTATATGTCGAGCAGCGCATTCGCATTGTCCATCGGCGTCGGCGTCGAAGCCTTGGGATTGCGGCGAAACGCCGGGCAATGCCAGGCGATCACGATACGCTCGGTGCCGGCGGTCATATAGTCGGCGTCTTTCTGCGCCCAGTCGAGCTGGCGCCGGTTGAGACGGACGGTATACGACCTGTCGCCCCCGTTGTTGATGTACTGCGTATTATCGAACACGACATAGTGCACCTTGCCGATATTGACGGCATAATACGTCGGGCCGAAAGCCGCGTTGTATGCGAGTTCGGCCTCCGAATCGTCTTCGCCGGCAATGTTCTGCACCGCCATGTCGTGGTCGTGGTTGCCGATCAGGTGGAAGGTCTGGATGGGCATGCCTCCGCGTTCGCACACGTTGACGAAATTGGCCAGCGTCGCCTTATTGGCATTCGTCCAGTGCGACTCCTGCGTCATATCGCCCAGATTCATCCCGTAAACCGGCACGCCCGAAGGCAGGCCGCGCACGTATTCGCGCAGGGTTTCGAGATACGTCCGCCGGAACGTCGTCGAATCGAGCTCGCCCTTCGGCGGACAAATCGACGGCGTCGTCGCCGACGCAGACTTTATCATCGCGCGGTTACGAATGTGCATATCGGCCGACACGATCATAATATGGCGGTCGTTGTCCACCTTTTTAAGCGTGAAATCGTGCTGCTGGACCGCCTCGACACTCACGGGAGAAGTCAGCCGGCGATAAAAACGGGGAATGAAGCCCCGCGAAGACTCGACCTCGTAACCGGACGGCACGGTCAGATAAACCAGATTCGACTTCCCGGCCGACGTACGCAGTCCGTACGCACCCTGTTTGTTGGTGCGCGTCATATTCACGCCGTCGGTCACGACGACGCCCTGCACCCCCGCGCCGCCGCACGTCACGACGCCGCGCACGGTAGCCGCCGGATCGACTTTCGACCAGTCGGTTTCATCGCCGGGAGCAGGGGTCGGCGGCCCGGAGGGTTCCTCCTGACCGTTACCCGTCTCCGATTTTCCGCAGCCCGCATCGAACAGCGTCACGGCGAACGACACGGCGAACAATATCAACAGTTTTCTCATCTTTGCAATTTTTAGAGTTTAAACCGGGCGACAATCGGATTATGATCCGACAAATAGGGAACGCCGTACCGCCCGGCATCGTTCATCAAACTTTCATACCCCACGATCTTCAACCGACGATAAAAGATGTGGTCGATCCAAAGGTCGCACGCTCCCCAATCGTTGAATGTAGGCAGCGAGTCGGTCACGGGAGCCGTCTCGCGCGCTCCCGACATCCATTCGCGCAGCGGAGCGAGGGCCTCGTTGCCGAATACGGCATTCAGATCACCGGACATGATGACCGCGGCCTTCTCTCCGGCAATCTCTTTCATTTTCGCAATCATAATCCGGGACTCCTGCTTACGCGCATTCACCCCCTTGTGGTCGAAATGGGTGTCGAAATAGTAAAATTCCCTCCCCGTCCTGCGGTCGCGGAATTTACCCCACACCGTGACGCGGCGGCACACGGCGTCCCAGCCGCGCGAGGCCCGTTGCGGCGTGTCGCTCAGCCAAAAGAATCCGCTGTCGAGCAGAACGAACCGCGATTTGCGGTAGAGGATCATCAGGTGTTCGCCGCCGTCGGGCCGCTTTTCGATGTCGGTGTCTGCGTCGCGGCCCATATCGAGCGAAGCATAGTCGTTCATGTTGACCCGGAGAAAATCGACCTGCGGACGGTGCGGCTCCTGAAACCCGATGATGTCGGGGTCCTCGGCCCTCAGCATTTTCAGCACACCCTCACGCCGGTTTTCCCAACAGTTGTCCCCGTCGACCCCAGGCTTGTAATAACGAATATTGAACGACATCAGCTTCAACTCCCTCCGGGCGGCTCTCTTCGAAGCCGCATCGTCACGCCCTGACGCCATACCGCCGCACAGCAGCGTGAACAGCGCCAGAAATCCAACGAATCTATTCATAATCATCTTTTTTGAACGCTACTCTATCCCTCGAAATACAAAATCGGAATACCGGTAGGACCGTAAATCGTATATACGTACAAAGTCCCTCAACCGTCTTACAAAATCATTGTAATCCTTGCGGTCACAGGCCCAGGCCGTTTCGGCCAGTGCGGCCAGCCGGGGCAGAACCATCCGTTCCACGCACTGCATGTCCGGCATGTATTCGGTCCAGACATTAGCCTGCACGCCGAGCACGTTCGCCCGTTCTTTCGGGAGCAGCCGGTCGTAGGGATCGAGGCGGTAGACCTGCTGCAACGGCAAATACCGGAGATTGCACAGAGGCTCCCATCGTTTCGGATCGGAGGTCTGGCTGTAATCGAGATAACAGTTCCATTTCGGGGTCATGATGACCCTGTTACCCTTCCGCACAGCCTCGACGCCGTGCTGCTGGTCGCGCCAGACCATGATCGTCGCAGTCGGGGAGACTCCGCCTTCGAGGATCTCGTCCCAGCCGATTATCTCGCGGCCGTGCGCCTGCAGCCACTTTTCAATCCGGCGGACAAAATAACTTTGGAGGGCTTTTTCGTCCCTGATATTCTCCTCGGCCATGCGTTTCCGGCAGGCCGGACACTCCTTCCAGCGTTGTTTGGGACATTCATCGCCCCCGATGTGGATCAGGCGCGAAGGAAACAGCCCGATCACCTCCTCGAGCACATGCTCGATGAATTCGTAGGTCGTTTCCTTTCCCGCACAGTAGACATCCTCGCTGATCCCCCATCGAGTCCAGACTTCGTAGGGGCCGCCCGTACATCCCAACCAGGGATAGGACGCCAATGCACCCATTCCGTGACCGGGCATTTCGATCTCGGGAATCACCTCGACATAGCGGGCCGCAGCATACGCCACGATCTCGCGAATCTCTTCCTGCGTGTAGTAACCCCCGTAGGGCCGGCCGTCGAACCGCATCTCCCCGCCCTTTTTGGGCATGAGACCTACGAGCGTTTCCCGGCGGCCGGAGCCGATCTCCGTCAGCCGGGGATAACGTTTGATCTCGATGCGCCAGCCCTGGTCGTCGGTAAGGTGCCAGTGGAAACGGTTGAGTTTGTGCAGCGCCAGCAGGTCGATGTAGCGTTTGACATCTTCGACCGGGAAGAAATGGCGGCAGGCATCGAGCATGGCTCCCCGATAAGCCATGCACGGCTTGTCCCGCACGACCACGGCAGGAACGTCGCCCGCATTCGCCACCGCCAGTTGCAGCAGGCTTTGCAACCCGTAAAATACGCCTTGCGGCGCACCGCCGCGAATCGTTATGCCTTTACGCGTTACAGCGAGCAGATACTCCTCCGTTCCGAGCGAAGGATCTACGGCAAGCCGTATCGCCCGGCGCGCGTTTCCATCCGTGGCGACGGTCGTCCTTACGCCGAGCGCCCGTGCAAGGTCTTCGGCGAAAAATTCCGCGGAGGTCCGCAACGGTTCGGGAGTTACGACAACCGTTCGCGAGGTGATCGGAAACGAACCTTTCCCTTCGGTGACGGCGAGCGGGCGGGGAATGATGCCGATACCGGCATACCCGGTCGCAAAGCTCAGCAGCGCCGCCAGAAGCATCGTAATATTCAGTTTCATGGATTCAGAGAGCATTTGAAAAGGGGCTGGCAGGTTCCGGACTTTTTCTTCACCTGCCAGCCCCGGGTTATTCGATGAATTTACTGTTTGTTATAACGGATCGCAAAATATTCGAGGTTGCTCGAATGTTCGGCGGCCAGCGCCGCACCGCTTTTGCTCTGGTTCAGACGCGCATTGGCGTAGTCGCTGCCGTCGCTGCAAAGGTCGCTCGTCGGACGCAGGCGGATGTAAACGTTCTCGTGTCCGAGAATCTCCTGAGGCAGTTCGAAATTGATGCTCTTGTAGGCCACGCACGACGAATAGAGCGTATTCGACCAGACGGAAACGTCGGGAATGGTGTATTCGCCGATCAGGTTCCACTGGGCGTCGTCCTTCTCGGCCTGCGAATCGGTGAGCGCCCACTCGGCGCACCAGAAGCGGGGCGAATAGAAGGTCTGCTGCGTATTCATGACGGAAATCTGCATCGAGATGTGCGAGGTCGTGATCCCCTCGGTCGAGAAGTTGATCAGCCACGCATAGGGACGGTCGGTGTCGTCGTCCCACCAGAAGTGGTTGGCGAAAGAGGTATAGCAGCTTCCGCCGACGTTGCCCTTGCCGCGCAGGCCCGTGCTGCCGCTGTAATTGATCTGGGGCGAATTGGTGGCGATCGCCTCATTGCTCGTCCAGCCGCCCGTGCCGCAGGCCGCGTTCTTGTCGGCGGCATAGGGACCGCACCACTCGACCGTTCCATCGGGATTGCGGCTTACGAGGTCGTTCATCAACGGATTCCAACTCTCCTTCGAGGGGTCGATCACGATGCCGATGCCGTTCTTGTTGCCGAAATTGGCTCCGAAAAGATAGCCGGCATTGTTGCCGATCGGGCCCAGATACTCATACGTGCCGCCGCCCCACATGTGCTGATTGTAGGTCCCCTGCAAATACTCCTTGCTCTCCGACCCCGAATACTTCTGCTGATAGGTGTGCGTCAGGTAACCGTTCGTGCCGTAGGTGGGTTTCTGGACCCGGTTCTCCTTGTCGGGATTCCAGTAACGATACTCCGTCAGCAGAGCCGAGAAGCTGTCTTCGACGCTGTTCTGCATGTTGTCCCAGATGTCGCCCTTGGTCTGGTGGCGGATCTGGTAACGGCCGATGAACCCGAGCGTCGGATCATCGTCCATCTCAGCCGGGTCGGCTCCGTCGCGCCAGTCGAAACGCGGGAAACGCTCATGGACGATCACGCCCGAAATCCGGCCCGAACCGTAAGGCAGACGCGTACCGTCGCTGCGATAAGCGCAGTTGGTGTTGGTCAGCATATACATGTCGTCGCCGTTGACATCGCGGACGAGCAGCGGGTATTTGCTGATACGGTGGGCGTTCGTTCCGATGGCATAACCCTCGTTGATAGGCGTGATAGCGCCTTTGCGCACGGGAAACTCGACCTCTTTGAGCGTAACGTAGGTATAGATGTCGTCGTCGGTAAGCTGGCCCATGTACTTCTCCTTCACGGGCACGTCCGAAGCCGAACCCGCGACACGCGAAATGACCATGGCCTTGGTGACGTTGCGCAGTTCGTAGCGGTCGGGATTCTCAACCAGATAGCCGGACGCGCCCTGAATGAGAATCTGCACATGATCGTACTGGTCATACACATTGTCCTCGGCCGTCGCGGTCTGCACGGCAATACCGTACTGTCCGTCGAACGATTCGAGATAGACCGTTCTTTCCGACACGGTATAGTCGATCGTCGAAGTCGTGAGCTGCGTGTTTTCGCCGGCATTGCGGTTCGCCGTGTTGCTGACCACGATGCCCTCGACGATGACGTAATCTTCGATCTTCTTGTTGGCGGCGTACGTCCGGCGGAATTCGTCGAACGTGATTTCGCGTCCGAGCGTCTCCCTGGCGGTGCGCTGCAACAGGTTGAACTCGACGGAGACAGTTTCGTCCCAGCCGTCGGTAAACGAGAGCGACACGGCTGCCGAACGCGGAATCTCATCCGCGGAATTGGCCTCGGTAGCGATGACCAGTTCGCGCTTTTCGCTGTCGGAATCCACGATCTCGATTCGCTCGATCCACCCGGCGTTCTCGGGATCGGAATATTCGGTGTCGACCGTGATTGCCGAAAAAGGAACGTTGGTGGTGATGACCGACTTGTTCTCGCCCCCGGCTCCGGCAACGGTGACCGACGAGTTGTCGAACTCTATCCGCGCGTCGATGAGCGCTTTCTGTTTGACGTAGAGCGTATCGCGGCGGGAATCCACGTCGGAGCAGAGCACGAATCCCGCCTTGCGCTTGAAGTCCTCGTTGAATTCGCATTCGGCCGTGATCTTGGCTTTGCCATTCTCCGTCGCCCCGCAGGTCAGGCTGAGCCAGTCGGCCTGATTGATGCGCTCGATATGATACGAGCTGTTTGTATAGATGTCGATATCGAACGTATTCGCATCGGCTTCGACGACAAACTCCTTTTCCAGCGCACCCAGTTTGACGAGGTCGATGTCCTCGGCATCCGCATTGGCGCAAGCCACCATGCCCCCGGACAGGGCCACGATGCTTAAAAACTTAATTATCGGTTTACGACAGTTCATATAGTCTGAATTTTATGCGTTGTTTGTCTGGTCCCCGTCCGTGCGGCAGCCAACCTGCCGCACGGACCGAAGACATTTAGTTATAACGTACCGTGATCGTACCGATACGGGCCTGGCTGTTGCCCGCCGCGACGGACGAGGTCAGCGTGCCCTTCTCGATACCCAGAGCCGTCAGGTAATTCGAGGCCGTAGCTTTCGGATCGATGTCGGTAACTTTGTCGGCCACTTGCAGCCGCAGCACCACCTTTTCCTTGCCGAAGCAGTCGGCAGGCAGCCTGCGCAGGTGCTCGGTGAAGCCCGGCGTCGAATCCTGGGAGGTGGTGGACCACCACGTTATCGAACGTTTTTTGATGACCGGGCAGTCGGGAACGGGCAGGAACGTCCCGCCGCCGTCGACGGAGTAGAGCAGATTCCAGTGCGCAGGACCGGAAAGCGTGGTATTGCTCATCGAGCCGTGCCCCCAGGTGATACCGAAAATCAGGTTCGACCCGCTGATGCCCTGCGTCGAGAACGAAATGTCGAAATACCTGCCTTCGTCAGCCGTGAAGTCCCACCACTGCTGGGTGAACATGATTCCGCCGTTCGACACCAATCCTTTCTGTTCGGTCGTCGAACCGCCGTTACCCGAGCAGACTACGTTGTTGAAGTCCGCCGCAGCGGCCTGCGCAGCGCCGTATTTGTTGATCTCGCCCGCACCGATCTCCGGAACGAGGTCGACCTTGCGATCGTTCCAGTTCCACTCGACGACAGTCTTCATGAAAGGTTCGTCGTTCAGCGCGATCTCCTCTTTGGTCATGGCGCGCAGCTGATAGCGGCCGAGATCGCCGTAACGGACGGGGGCGACATCGTCGGCGACGACGATGCCCCGGAACGTACCCGAACCCTGTGCGACGACCGAATAGAAATCCAGATCGCGTCCCGAGCTGTGGCGTCGCCATGACACGGCGGCATTGGTCAGCATGAAGATGGTGTTGCCGCCCTTGTCGTAGCACATCAGCGGCGCCACGTCCCAGCGCGGTGCGGTAGCCGTACCGATTGCGTTCAGCGCATCCTTGAACGAATAGCCGTCGGTACAGTTGGTATAGGCGCCGTCCTTGCACATAATCTCCAAACCGGTCACGGAAACCAGCGTGTAAATATCGGCATCGGTAAGTTCGGCGATGCTTTTGGTCTTTACGGGAATCTTGAATTCGTCGGGAACCGACGTTTCCAGAACGTTCGCTGCGGTGAGCCCCGAAATGGTATAGCATTCGGGATCGGCCTTCTTTTCGAGGGTGGCACCGGCGATTGCAAGCCGCACCTTCGAGAAACGGGCCAGCGTGTTGTCTTCGGCGGTCGCAAACTTCAGGCAGAAACCGTACTGCCCGTCGAGACTCTCGATGTAGACCGTCCGGTCGTTCTCGCCGCGGTCGAAGAAGAACTGTTTGGTCTGGGGACTCGAAACGATGTTCTTGCTGGCGGGATCGCTGACGACGTACCCTTCGATATACTGCGCGATCGTGATCTCGCCCGGAGTCAGGGCGCGCACGGTCGCGAAGTCGGCAGCAGCAGGATAGGGTTTCTGAGTAACCTTGCACAGGGCCGAAGCGGATGCCCCCGAGGCGTCGGTAAAGCTGAGTTTGATCGTGGCGGTACGCGGCGCCGAGCCCTCGTTCATCGTCAGCGAGAACGCCAGCCCCTCGTCGGTGATCTCGGGCTTCAAAATCCACTCGTCGCCCTCCCCGACAGGCACGTCGTACACTACATCGTATTCGACCTGATCGGAATAGGGCACAAGGTTGTTGGTCATGGCCGGAACGACGCACTGCTGGCCGTATCCTTCGTAGGTCTCCGCCTCGCTGTCCAGTTTGAACACGGGGACGGCGCTGCCCTGCGTAACGGTCAGCACCGATTTGAAAACGTCGCCCTCGACGTTCTCGATGAAAACGGTCAGGTCGGCCCACCGGACGAAGCCTGTTTCATTCTCCGCGGCTTCGAACTGAACGCCCTTGTGCGTAATCGAAACATTGGAGATCCAGGGTGCGACGGGCTCCGCCTGCGGCCCGTCGTCCCCTTCTTCGCCCTCGTCCTCCCCGGCACGCGTCACGACGGGAACGGGCTCGTTGGGCAGGCCGTTCTCGTCGTAATAGGTAACGGAGGCCTCCATATCGTCGATGCTGTAACGCAGGTTGGTGCTGATCGGAGCCATGATCCGCGACTGCGCTTTGAGCAACGTGACGGCGGGTTTCGAGAATGCAATCGACGGATCGGTGACCGTCCCGGCCTGCATGAACATCACGGTGTCGGCCAGAGCGCCTTTCTCGAAGATGACGCCGACTTTTCTCGAAAGGCCGTAGTTGGCCGCATACGTGAACACGATTTCGTGATTGCCGTACCCTTCGAGTTTGTTGAGCGACGCCCATTTCACATTGCGCGTAAAGCGGGCCTTCCAATCACCGGTCGAATAGACCAGCACGTGCGTCGATCCGGCATCCTTGGTCAGCGACAGCTCCCGCGCCGAAACCGCCAGGGGCAGTTCCAGTTCGAAGTCCTTCTGACAACCGGTCAGGACCGCCGCAAACGCCATGACGGCGGTCAGCAGACCGGCGACCGATCTTTTCTGTTTATCGAATATTGTTTTCATAGTCTGAAAATTTCGGATTTTTACAAGCCGTAAGCCTTGTATTCATTATTATCGAGATTGTTCTTCGAATAGGTAACCTCCGTATCGGGAATCGGATAGTAACGGTGGCACGGTTTGATGCGGCTGGTCGCCGTGTTGAGCTGCAAATAGCCGTAATCGCTGTTATCCGTCACCGCTTCGTACCAGATGCCCCAGCGAACCAGATCGTACTTGCGCTGGAACTCGCCGAAGAGCTCCCGGGCCCGCTCGTTGCGGATCTCCTCTTCGAGACGCGCGGGAGTGCGGTAAGTGTAATTGGCCAGACCGGCGCGCGTACGGGTCATATCGAGGTATTCGACCGCCTTCTCGTAATTATCCTTGTAGAAATAGCATTCGGCCATCATGAGCAGGGCATCGGCATAACGGAACACCTTGTAGTTGTTGCCGTCGGCCGAAGCCTGCATGTTCGGACTCCAGAACTTCGGCCCGCACCACGGACGGGTGTTCGTGCTGTTGAACGTCTTGTCCCCGTAGCCCCAGGCCATGTTGTATTTGGCGCGAATGTCCTTGCCCATTTTGGACTGGAGCCCCTGACAGAAATAGACGTTCGGACGCATGGCGGCCCATACGGTCGCCTGATCGCCGAGTTCGGGAATCTCGACGCCGTCGTAAATGGCCGAATTGGCCGAACGCGGATAAGGCTGGCAGATGCAGGCCACATTGGAAGTATAGGTCAGTCCGCCCTGGGTATAAACATGCTGAATCTCCATAATGGATTCCGGCGTATTCTTGTTCCGGAACAGAATGTTCTCCGCATAGTCGTACTGCGACAGCGAGCCGTAGATCGTCTCTATCTTCTCCAAAGCGTCCAGAGCGGTATCCCACTCCTTGTTCCACATGGCCATCTTGGCGACGAGCATATAGGCACAGGCAGCCCCCAGACGGTTGGCCTCGTTATCGTAAGTACGGGTTTGGGCGGCGAGGGGAGCTATCGAGAGCAGGTCCTCGATAACCTTGTCGCGGGTTTCGCCGGCGTCCATGCGGGGCAACACCTGAATCCGGTTCAGCACTTCGTTGTCCGTAACGTCGTCGAAATAGAACGGGACATCACCGAAAAAACTGGTCAGCGTCCAGTAAAAGAATGCGCGCAGGGTTTTGGCCTCGCAAAGCAGCTGATAGTACTGCTGCTCGCTGAGAACTTCGTTCTGAAAGGCCCGTTCGATCCCGTTGACGGCGAAATTGCATCGCTGAACGCCGAGATAGCCCTGTGTCCAGACGGTCGAACCGAGGCGCGGCACGGAGGGAGAGATGTCCAGACTGGCATCGAGCGTACCCGAAGGACAATATGCAATGTCGGTGACACACTCCGTGGCGATCATGTAGGTATAGTTGTAGATCGTTTTGATCGGAATATAGCAGCCGTTCACAACCGACTGACATTCCGAGAATTTACGGAAAAAGTCATCGGGGCTGGAAATTCCGGACGTATCCTCGTTCAGCGAACACGACTGAAACAAAAGGAGCACAAAGCCGGCGGCCGCAAAGATCATATGTTTGATTTTCATCGTTTTCATGCTGTTAAATTTAGTATCTCAATTGAAGGCTGAATATGATGGTGCGGGGCTTGGGATAGGCTCCCAGGTCCATACGGCGCAGCGTCGACGACGTACCCTCACTGGAAACGTCGGGATCGAAGCCGTTGTATTTCTTCCACAAATAGAGATTTTCGCCCGAGACGCTCAGTGTCAGATCTTTCAGCCACGAGCATTTTTTCCTCAGGTCGAACGTGTAGGAAAGCGTGACGTTCTTCAACCGGAGATACGACGCGTCGTGGATCATGAAATCGCTCGGCAGGGCGGCGTCGCTCTTGGCTCCGGCGCGCGGAATATCGGAATCGGGGTTGCGGACGGGATGCCACGCATCGAGCATATAGCGATACTGGTTCGAGAACTGGGACCCCGCCATGTAGATTTCCGAATAGTTGTAGATCTTGCCGCCGAGCGAATAGGCGAAATAGACACCCACTTTCAGGCCGTAGATGTAGAACGTATTCTGCAAACCTCCGTAAAGATACGGGTCGGCGTTGCCCTGGTAGATCAGGTCTTCCTTGGACATCACGCCGTCGTGGTTAATGTCGTAGTAGCGCGGACCGCCGTCGGAGTTGGACGGACTGACATAGGTTTTCGTAATCTTGTTTTCCGCCCGTTCCTCCGCATTTTTCCACGTTCCGCCGTATTTGAAACCCCAGAGCGAATTGAGCGGATAGCCCTTGACGTAACCATACATCATGTAGGGGTTGTTGCCCGGCGAGTTGTAGGCCGAGATGAAATCCTCGGAACCGATGTCGTCGACCATCTGGTCGTTGTGCGACATGGTCAGCGTCGTCGACCAGTGGAACTTCGGACGGATGATGTTCTGACTCTCGATCGAAAGTTCGACGCCCTTGTTCGAAGTCGAGCCGATATTGGTCCAGCGGGAGGTGTAGCCCGTCTGGCTCGCAACGGCCAGCGACATCAGCAGGTCGGTCGTTTTGGACTTGTACGCCTCGGCCGTGATATTCAGACGGCCCTTGAACATGGACCAGTCGAGCGCAATATTGTATGCGGCGGTTTTTTCCCACGTCAGGTCCGGCGAATCGAGGCGGCTGCGGTAGAATGCAACGGGCTGCGATCCGGCGAACAGGTAGCCGCCCGTCGTCGACGAAAGCGTGGCCAGCGAACGGTAGGTGCTGATCGCGTCGTTACCGGTCAGTCCGGCGCTCATACGAATCGAAAGGTCGTCGATCCACCGGCAGTTTTTCAGGAAATTCTCATTGGCCAGGTTCCATTTGAAAGCGGCCGAAGGGAAGAAGGCCCACTTGTTGTTGGCCGCAAAGTTCGAAGCGCCGTCGTAGCGTCCCGTCACGGTCAGGTAATAACGCGATTTCCAGTTGTAATTCAGACGTGCGTAGACCGACATCTTGGTCTTCTTCGAATAGGACGTACCGGCCGAATAGGTCTCCTTGTCCAGAACCGCATTCATGTTGTTCCACATGATGGCGTCGTCCATGTACCCGCTGCCGGAGAGGTTGAAATCATGCGAAGCGAACCGGTAAGCCGAGAAACCGCCGAGAACATCGAGCGAATGATCGTTCTTTTCGAACTTGTATCCCGCGGTGGTCTCCCACGAGAACGAATTTTCATCCCAGTCGGCACGATAGGCTTCGCCGCCTTCATTCTCGCCCTTCTTGGGCAGAGTTCCCGGGTAGTAACGGTAGGTATGGCGCTGATAGAGATAATACGAGAAGGTACTGTTGATCGTGAAATTCTTCACCGGTTCCAGTTTCAGCGAGAAGGCGTGGTTGTTCGAATGACGTTCGAGGTAATAGGTGTTCTGGTCGATGAGCGCACGAGGGGTGTTCACCTTCTGTCCGTTGTAGTACAGGGGGTTGTAGGAATCGTTCGGCTTGAGCATCGGCGAGAGGTACTGCGCCCCGCTGTACCAGGCCGTACCGCCGATCGTGGCCTTGTTCTGGTCGTTGTGCCGCCAGGTATACGACCCCGTATAACCGACTTTCAGCCACTTGAACAACTGGCGTTCGAGGTTGATACGCCCCGTGAAACGCTGCTGTCCGCTGTCCTGAATGATACCCTGGGTGTCGTTGTAGGAGAACGAAGCGTAATAGGACGACTTGTCGTTGGTGCCCGAAAGCGACAGGGCGTAGTTCGAGTAAACCGCCGTGCGGGTGATCTCCTTGATCCAGTCCGTTCCCTCGCCCAGCGACAGCGGGTCGGGGTACACCGAACCGGAAAGCGGGGTGTCGCTGCCTACATCGGGGTGATTGGCATCGCCGCCGAAATAGGCGTAGTCGTTACGATACTGCGCGAACTCGGAAGCGTTCATGATATCGAGCCGGCGGGGCAGCTGGGAGAACCCGATATCGGTCTTGAACGTGATGTTCGTCTTGCCCTGGGAGCCGAGGCCCCGCTTGGTCGTGATCAGGATAACGCCGTTGGCGCCGCGCGAGCCGTAGATGGCCGTCGACGAAGCGTCTTTCAGCACCGAAATGGCGGCGATATCATCGGAGTTGATGTCGTTCAGGTCATGGATGGCATCCATCACGCCGTCGACGACGATCAGCGGTTCGTTAGAGGCGTTGATCGAGCGCGTACCGCGGATACGGATGGTCGTGGTAGCGCCCGGCTCACCCGTGGTCGACATGAAGTCGGCACCGGCGATACGGCCCTGCAAGGCGTTGTCTACCGAAAGTACGGGCACGTCCTTGATATCGTTCATCTTGACCGTGGCGACCGAACCCGTCAGGTCCTTCTTGGCGACCTGGCCGTAACCGATGACCACGATCTCGTCGATGTCGGTGGACGAATCCTTTTCCATCCGGATATTGAAATTCGTCCGCGAGCCCACGCTCAGCGTTTGCGGCTTGTAACCGATATAGGAAACGTGCAGCGAATCGGAAGGCCCGGCTTTGATGTTGAATTTGCCTTTCGCATCGACGATCGTCCCCTGTTTACCGGAGGACAGTACCACCGTGGCACCCGTCAGCGGACTGCCGTCCGAATCGACAACGGTTCCGCTGACCGTACGGGCCTGCTGCTGAGCGGCCGCCGGCCCCGCATACGCCGCAAGCAGCGTCACTACCGCCACCAGCGACATCACTCGGACGGATGCTCTCATTATTTGAAAAAATCTATTCATTTTAGGCTTTTTTAGGTAAAACGACTTATTCCATTTCCATGCTTGCTACTCCTCGAAAGGCGCCCCGAGAATGACATCCCTGCCGCTGCCGTTGTTCTGGGTAAAATAGTCCTGCCCGTCCGCCTCCAAACGGCGGATGTAAAAATTATCGAGGAAAATACGGCTGTTGGCCGCCGAGGGCTGCGCCAGCGACCCGCAGGTGATGCGAATGCGCGTATTGACCGTAATCGGGTTGGCCTTCGTGCTGACCACGAAGATCAGGAAATCGCTTCCCTCCCACATGTTTTCGGGAAACTCATCGCTTCTGGGATCGTAGTAGACGGTTTCCAGATCGATCGAAGTCTTTTCGGAATCGGCGAAATCGGCAATCACACCGCCGTCGAGCACCTCGACCCGGATCTTGTTATCGTCCTTGGTTCCGGTGTAATAATCGGTGTAGGCCACGGCCCTGAACGAAACCATGAGCATCGAATCGCTCCGGAGCGTATTGGTGTAAGGCGAGATCAGGTCGGCGCCGTGCCCCTTGTCGTCACCCAGTTTCAGGTAACCGTTCTTGCCGTAGCAGTGGGTGACGGTCTCCCCTTCGATTTTCGTGGACGAGAAACCGTAGTTTTTCTGAGCGGTCGTCCAATTGTCGATCGAAGTCTCGCCGTCGGTGAAGCGGGGGTCCTCCTTTCCGTATTTCATGGACGAAAAATCGTTGCTTACCCGGGCCGTGGAGCCCTGGTGGACCGGAATAATCCGGTTGTAGTTCAATCCGCCGTCGGCCGCCGCCAAAATCAGCATGCCCGTGCGGCGCGTATAGTAACTGGATGTCTTGCTGCGACGCTGGACATTCAGGGTTACCACACGGCGTCCCGACTGGGGCTCCACCGAGTAATCGGGCAGGAGCGTGACCCAGGGCGTCGTGGCGTCGTCCTGCCACGACGCGGTGAAATCGACGTTGGAATCCACATAAATTCGGGCGAGCCCGCCTCTTACGTCGACGTAAGCGGCGTCGATGGGCTCCCCTCCGGTCGGTTCCGCATAGACTGCGATCGACTCGTTGCGCTCGGAGTTCGAATGCGTTTCACACGATGCAATGCCCGCTGCCGCCACCAGAAGCGCGAGACCGGTCAACCTTCGTGAAAAACGGATGAAACTCTCCGTCAAAACTGTTTTTCTCATAAGTAAAAAGGTTAGCGATTGGTTGTATGTTCTCTGAATCGGTTATTTCAGTTCGAAATCGACCAGTATCGGACGGTGGTCCGAAGGGTCGTAGAAGTTCGATACATAGGGGCTCTTGGTCGCCGATGTCCACTTGTCCACGACGATCAGCGCATTCACGATACGGGCGTACATCGAAGGCGACGCATAGATGTAATCGATGCGGGCGTTACCGTAGGTCGACGATACGAAACAGCCCGGATTGCGCTCGGCGATGATATCCACCAGATCGGTATGGTCCAGAATGTGGTTGTGGACCAGCAAACGGGTATCGTCGGCGGGATAGCCGTAGTACCAGTTGTCGAGGCGCGAACGGGAATTGAAATCGCCCATCATCAGCCAGTCCTGCTGAGCGGCGTATGCCGGATCGTTCACCGTCTTCGCGCAGATGTACTCGATTTCGAATTCGCGGTACTTGTCACCCTCCTTCCTGGCGGCACTCGCTTCGCGGTCCGCCGTGCCGGTAACCCCGTAGGCATAGGCCTGCGGCCACGTATGGAGCGTCACGAGGTTGATTTTACGCCCCTTCACGGTGATCTGCTGAATGCCGGCGCCGTGGGAGATCGGTTTGCCCGCCTGGTCCGAATCGGTTATCTTCAACAGCGTTTCGATCGGATATTTCGAGGTAACGGTCTGCGGATAGTTGTCGCGGTGGCCGCCGACGGCCGTGTACGAATGGCCGTAGCGTGCGGCCAGTGCGGGCCATCCGGCCGGCAGGAACCTTTCGGACTCCGGTGCTCCCGAGTTCGTATTATTCTTGTAGATGGATGCCGACTCGCACCAGATGCAGACATCGGGATCGTATTTTTTCACCCAGGCGACGAAATTGCTGTAATTGTTCCCCTGATCGGACCACATGCCGTTCTGGATATTCCAATAGAGAACGCGCAGGTTGTCGGCGCCCCGCGCCATTTCACCCAGCGAGCGGACCTCGATATTGTCGAGATAGAACCCGTGAACGCCGCTGCCGGTGTCGTTGCCGCCCCAGTAGAGCATCGTGCCGTCGGTGGCATTGTTCACGACGACCTCCACCCGGTGCCACTTCTTGGCCGCCGACTCGCCCGACGGAAGCGTGACGTGCTTCTTCTCGACGATATATTTCCCCGCAGCGCTCAGATAACCCGAATTCTCTGCTGTCAGAGGTATCTCCTTGCCGTCGACCGAAGCCGATGCGATCATGCCTCCGTTGACGACCTGAAACAGCAGCAGGTCCGTAGATCCGTACTGGTAGCAGAAATCGAACGAAACCTTGACGGAACGGATGCCGTCGATGGCCTTCAGGGCTGCGGTCTGGAAAATGCCGCGTCCCGTGTTGCCCGCACCGCAGGCGAGGAAGCCCTGATACTCCTGACAGCGGAACATATAGGTATAATCGCCGATATTGCGGCTGGCGACATACGTATCGGACATCAGGTGCGACGTGCCGACCGTCTTGCCGCTGATTTCGTCCCAGGTATTCGACTGGATGAAAGCGGAACCCGGATTGTTGCAGGACACCTTTTCAAAAGAATCCGCATAGCCGTCCCGGTCCGTCCCCGTAGCGGCCGTGATGGTTTCGGCCGTCGGCGCATATCCCGTCGATTCCTGACCGGCCATGATATTGCCGCCCCATACGAAATTATCGAAGCTCTCGGAAAACAAGAGATCGGCGTCGGGAGCGTATTGCAACGCCACAGCGGTAGCTCTGCCCGCTTCGAGCCGGGCCGGCGACAGGGTATGTTCCATGGAGCGGTGCTCCGAATCGGACACGGTGATTTTCAGCCCCGACGCATAATCGCCCGGAGCCAGCATAATGTAAAAGTGCTTGGGCGTACTGCTGCTCAGCGGCACGCAGTCGCCGCCGTCGGTACAGTTGAGCACGGCAAAACCGACGCCTCCGGTCATTTTAAACCCTCCCTGCGACGGCAGAAAATTCGCAAATCCGGCCAGAACGTCCGTTGCGGAACCGCTGACCTTCACGGAGGATATTTTGGCCGAACCGGTCAGCGCCAGGTCCAGTACGGCGAAGGCATCCTCGAATACCATCTTGTTGCCGTTCTCCTTGGTGTAGGAGCCGTACATGGGGTACGACTGCAACGATGCGGCGGTAGCCTCCCAGAACTGCGAATAAGGCAGTTTCACCTCCGTATAGGCCGACGAGCCGTACCAATCCTGAGAACCCGAGGCGGTCAAAACGGCGTT
This sequence comes from Alistipes timonensis JC136, assembly GCF_900107675.1. Lineage (GTDB taxonomy): Bacteria > Bacteroidota > Bacteroidia > Bacteroidales > Rikenellaceae > Alistipes > Alistipes timonensis. Next base: position 108,116 of record NZ_FNRI01000004.1, on the reverse strand, counting down.
ATACGCACCCGAACCCGACGCAGCGACCTCTATGTAACAGCGTCCGCTATCGTCGGTCACGACCGGATAGGATTTCCCGTTGACCTGAACGGCCGACTTTTTCCAGACCCGATCCCCGACGCCCATCGACCTGCGAGCCGCATTTTCCGACTCGGTCAGATAGAACCGGACTTTGCCGTCCACCACCTGAATATCCTCGTAACCGCCGCCCGGATTCTCGGGACCGCCGGGATCGTCGACGCCCTTTTCACCGCCGCTACAACTGGGACCGGTCAATAACAGGACCGACCCTAAGATACAACTCAACAATTTTTGGAAATTTAAGATCATAATGTATGGTTTTAGGGGTTGATCGAATCGGATTCAGGGTTGGAGAAGGGCACAAAAAAACCGTGCATACATTGCCGGAAAGGCAATATATACACGGTAAGTCGGTATGTTAGTTAAAGGATCGCTCTCTAAGCTACCGTCGCTGAGGGGGGGGGAATTTTCCCATTCGTACCATGCACGTTTTGCATCGCATACGAACGGAAACAATCAAACAAGCGGCAGCAAGAAAATTTCATTCCTTTTCGTTCAGGTTATTATTGGCTAACCAATTTTTTCTTTTCGCACCCTATTCGAGCCGAATACACAAAATTAAACAAAAAAAGGTTACATGCAACGCACCGGTCGAATTAATTTGATGAAATGCGATGAACACGCACCGCCGAATCAGATCAGAACATTGACTGACAGCCATTTGACAATCCCGCCACACGCATGACTTTAATCCGGCGAAACGGACGGCGGGCACGCACGCGCTTTTTCCGCAAAAAAACGGCCGGCTCCATAACGGTCAGCCGTTTTTTCCGTGTCTTATTAAAAACACATCATGCTCTATGAAGCCGGACAAACAGACCTGGGACCTTCTGATCGGTGCGCTCAAAGGCTCGCTCGACGCCGCCGAAAAGTTCCGATTCGAAACGTGGATCGCCGAAACGGAAAACCGCCGTTTCTACGACAACCTGACCCGCGTATGGCGCGAAATACAACAACGGGCGGCAGACTACGAGCCTGACCGCGACAAATTGTGGCAACAGTTGCGACAGCGCATCGGCACACCCGAAAATCCCCGTTCAACGCCGTGGGGATACCGTCGCGGAACCTCCCTGCTGCGTATGGTCGCGGCGGCCGCCGCGACCGTCGTCGTAACCCTCCTCATCGCACGCCCCGACCTGTTCCGGTCCGCAGCCGCCCCGGCCGAACAGCAGCTCTGCGCCTTCGAGGGCAAGTCGCACGCCCGGCTTGCCGACGGTTCGACAGTCTGGCTCCACAGCGGCTCGACACTCACTTACGATACCCGTTTCAACGACAAGGACCGAAGCGTGAAACTTTGCGGCGAAGGATTCTTCGACATCGCCAAAGACCCCGAACGTCCCTTCACCGTCGAAGTCGAAGGGCTGAAAGTCCGCGTCCACGGTACGAAATTCAACGTCCGCACCTCAGCCGCCGACAACACCGTATCGGTCTCGCTGATCGAAGGCTCGGTTTCGCTCGACGACGGCAACGGCAGCCATAGGCGGCTCCACCCCGGAGAGATCGCCCGGTACGACACCGCCACCCGCAGAATCGACATCGGGAACGGCAACGTGGCGATGGAATCGTGCTGGGCCGCGGGGAAACTCACGTTCGAGAAGCAGTCGTTAGGCGAGATATGCCGTTACATGGCCCGCTGGTACGGCACCGAAATACATATCGACCGGGCCATCGCCCACGACTACGCTTATACGTTCACCATCACCGACGAACCGCTCGAAGAGATCCTGCGCATCATGAGCCGCATCAATCCCATCGTCTATACCTTCTCCAAAGACAACTCGGTATCGATTTCCGAACTCGAATAATTCCGTACGGACCCTAAAAACGAATGCCTATGAAGTAACCCTCCGACCTGATTCCGACCACCCCGCAACGGCATCCGACCAATGCCCTGCAAACTTACCACAAACTTAAAACTTCCATTATGACGCATTTCAGACTGTTTGCAATCCTTTTGCTGCTGGTCGCCGGCAGCACGGTTGTATATGGCCAGCCGCAGGAACCGACTCTCGACATGGAGTTTTCGGACATTCCGCTCTCGGAGGCCATATCCCGGATCGAGAAGAACAGCAAATACACGTTCTTCTACGACGCCCAACAAACCGACCTTACCCGGCATGTGAGCCTCAAAGCCAGACGAACGCCGATTTCGAAGGCCCTCCGGGAGATGCTCGCCCCGACCGGACTCAACTTCACCATCACCGAACGCCAGATCGTCCTGATCCCGGCCCGTAAAATCCCTGCCAAATCCCGCACGGTCACAGGCGCAGTCCACGACTCGTCCGAAGCCCCGCTGGCAGGCGTCGCCGTCACACTCGTCGGAGACAACACCCGCGGCACGATAACCGCCGCCAACGGCAGCTTCTCGCTCACGGTTCCCGACTCCGACGTAACGCTCGACTTCACCTACCTGGGTTACGTCGGCAAGAAAATCCCCGTGCCCGCCTCGCGGAACAACCTGAAAGTATACCTCACGGAGGACGCCGTGAACATGGAGGACGTCGTGGTTGTAGGCTACGGAACCCAAAAGAAGGTGAACCTCACGGGAGCCATCGCCACGGTGGATGAGAAGCAGTTGCAGAACCGCTCGGCACCCTCGGTGGCCCATATGCTCCAAGGTTCGGTTCCGGGACTCACGGTTTCGACCTCATCCGGCCGGCCGGGCAATCCCGCCTCGCTCAACATCCGCGGCATCACCTCGATCAACGGCGGTTCGCCGCTGGTGCTGGTCGACGGGGCCGAAGGCGACCTGATGAAGATCAATCCCAACGATGTAGCCTCGATCTCGGTCATCAAGGACGCCTCGGCGGCAGCCATCTACGGCGCACGCGCGGCGTTCGGCGTGGTACTCGTCACGACCAAAAGCGGCGACTCGTCGGGCAAAACCCGCATAACGTACAGCGGCCGCTGGGGCTGGAACGAACCTACGACCTCGACCGACTATGAAACCCGCGGCTATTACTCGGTCTATCTCAACGACCTCTTCTGGCGTTCCTACGCCGGAAACAACTATACGCGCTACACCGAGCAGGACATGATGGAACTTTGGGCGCGCCGCAACGACCGCACGGAGCATCCCGACCGGCCGTGGGTGAAGATCGACCAGCGCGACGGCCGTGACACCTATGTGTATTACGGCAACACCGACTGGTATCACTACCTGTTCAAGGACGAACATCCGAACACGAGCCACAGCATCTCGCTGTCAGGCGGCAACGACCGCGTAAACTACCTGCTTTCAGGCAGCTATTACAGCGAGGAGGGACTTTTCCGCCAGCATCCCGACAAACTGCAAAAGATCAATTTCCGGTCGAAAATCTCGTTCGACATCAACAAGTGGCTCAAAGTCAGCAACAACACCAGCTACTACAACTACAAGTACTTCTACCCCGGCCCGAGCGACGTGAACACGGCCTTCTCCTGGAGCACCGTACATGCCCTGGCCTCGTTCGTCCCGGTCAATCCCGACGGCACGAGCGTCTACAACACGTCGTTCTCGAACTATCAGATCATGGACGGCCTGCCCACGATACTCAACAAGGACGGCCATACCAACGACGACCACACGGACAACATGTCGACCACGACGGAGCTGACCTGGACTCCGGTCAAAGGACTGGAAATCAAGGGTAATTTCACCTACATGTTCAACACCACGCGCTACACCAACCGTCAGGTCAACACCGAGTACTCGCAGTATCCGGGCGAAATAAACACGCTCACGTCCGGAAAGATGGAGGACAAGCTCTACGAAAAGAGCATGACCCACACCTACTACCAGGCCAACCTCTACGGCACGTTCGAACGCACGTTCGCCCAAGACCACAATTTCAAGGCGATGGTCGGCTTCAACTGGGAGACCAAATACCTCAAAGACGTGGCTGCGACGGGTTACAACCTGCTCTCCGAGACGCTCAACGACCTGAATCTCGTGGGACAGGGTTCCGACGGCGACAAGCGCATGGAGGTCGGCGGCGGCCAGAACGAATACGCCCTGATGGGCTTCTTCGGCCGTCTGAACTATGATTACAAAGGCAAGTACCTCGTCGAGGCGAGCGGCCGCTACGACGGCACGTCGCGCTTCAAACGCGGACAGCGCTGGGGCTTCTTCCCTTCGTTCTCGCTCGGATGGCGCATTTCGGAAGAGGCGTTTTTCGACGGCATCCGCGACCAGTTCAACAACCTCAAACTGCGTTTTTCGTACGGACAGTTAGGCAACCAGAACGTCGGTTACTACGACTACATCCGCAAGATCTCGATCAGCAACCAAAGCTACCTGTTCGGCGGCGACAAACCCACCACGGCGACCATCTCGGCTCCGGTGGCCTCGGACCTCTCCTGGGAGCGGAGCATCCACAAGAACCTCGGTCTGGACATGAGTTTCCTGAACAACCGCCTGGCGTTCTCGGCCGACTTCTACATCCGCGACACGAAGGACATGCTCACCGCAGGCATCGCGCTGCCGGCCACCTACGGTGCGGATTCACCCAAAATGAACAGCGCCGACCTGCGCACCAAGGGCTACGAACTTTCGCTCAACTGGCGCGACGAGTTCCAGTTGTTGCGCCGCCCGTTCTCGTACAGCGTGACGCTGACCTTCAACGACTACATCACCGACATCACCAGGTTCGACAACCCCGAACGCACGTTCGCCAAAACCTATTACGAAGGCATGCGCTGGGGCGAAATCTGGGGCTACCGCATCGACGGACTGTTCGCCTCGGACGAGGAAGCCCGCAACTATCCCGTCGATCAGAAGACCGTGAACGAGATCATCAACGCCTCGGCAGGCGCCGAAAAGGGACTCCGCGCCGGCGATATGAAATTCCGCGACCTGGACGGCGACAATGAAATCACCCTCGGCAAAAATACCGTCGACGATCCGGGCGACCGCGAGATCATCGGCAACAGCCAGCCGCGCTACCACTACGGAGCCACTCTCGCTTTGCAGTGGGCAGGCATCGACTTCTCGATCTTCTTCCAGGGAATCGGCCGCCGGGACTGGTATCCGGCAGCCAATGCGCTGGCATTCTGGGGTCCTTACGCGCGCCCCTACGCGACTTACATCCCCAAGAACTTCGTGCGGGAAATCTGGTCGGAGGAGAATCCGGACTCCTATTTCCCGCGTCCGCGCGGTTACACCGCCCTGCAGGGAACCAACCGCGAGCTGACGGCCGTCAACGACCGTTATCTTCAAAACATCGGCTACTGCCGTCTGAAAAACCTCACGGTGGGCTACACGCTGCCCAGACAATGGACCCGCAAGGCGCTGATCGAGAGCCTGCGCATCTACTTCACGGGCGAAAACCTCTTTACCTGGTCGGGCATCCACTCGGATTACATCGACCCCGAAATGGCCGCCACGAACGGCAACCTGCGCCTCTACCCCTGGCAGCGGACCTACATGTTCGGCGTGGACGTCACCTTCTAACCGCTAAAACGAGACAGCCATGAAAAAGATTCTATCGATACTGACCGCAAGCTGCATCCTGACGCTCTCCTCGTGCGAGGACTGGCTCGACAAATACCCGCTGGCGCAGATGTCGCCCGAGACCTTCTTCTCGAACGAAAACGAGCTGCAGGCTTTCAGCAACACGTTCTATACGATCTTCCCCGGCGACGGCCTCTACAACGAAGGCTACGACAACATCGTGAAAAACGAAATCGCCGCCGAAATGCGGGACGGCCGCACCATCCCCGCTTCGGGCAGCGGTTGGACGTGGACCGACCTGCGCAAGTTCAACACGCTGCTCGAATATTCGGGCAACTGCAAGGATACCGACGTGCGCAACCGTTACGACGCCGTGGCCCGGTTCTTCCGCGCCTATTTCTATTTCGAAAAGGTGAAACGCTTCGGCGACGTACCCTGGTACGCCAAGCCCCTCGGCTCGGCCGATCCCGAGCTCAAACGACCCCGCGACTCGCGCGAGTATGTCATGCAGCGCATGATCGAGGACATCGATTTCGCCGTCCGGCACCTGCCGGCCCAGCGCGACACCTATCGGGTGACGAAATGGACCGCCCTGGCCCTCAAATCGCGCTTCTGCCTCTTCGAGGGCACGTTCCGCAAGTACCACGGCATCGACGGCTACGAACACGACTGGAAATGGTATCTCGAACAGGCCGCCGACGCTGCCGAGGAGTTCATCACCAACAGCGGCTACTCGCTCTACACGGCAACCGGCACGGCGACCAGCTACCGCGACCTGTTCGCCTCGGAAAACGCCCAGGACACGGAGGTCATCCTCGCCCGCGATTATAATTCGGCGCTGGGCGTCTTCCACAACGCCAATTTCTACACCATCAGCGCCTCGTACGGCAAACCGGGCATGACGCGCAAGATCGTCGACAGCTACCTGATGGCCGACGGCTCGCGGTTCACGGACAAGGCCGGCTGGGAAACCATGGAATTCAAGCAGCAGTGTTCGAACCGCGACCCGCGTCTGGCCCAGACCATCCGCACGCCGGGCTACACACGCATCGGAGCCACGGCGAAACTGGCGCCGGACCTGGCGAATTCGATCACCGGCTACCACATCGTCAAATTCGTCACCGGAACCGCCCAGGACGCCTACAACAAATCGTTCAACGACCTGCCGATCTTCCGGTCGGCGGAGGTGTACCTCAATTATGCCGAAGCCAAGGCCGAACTGGGAACCCTGACGCAGGAGGACATCAACCTGTCGGTCAAACGGCTGCGCGACCGCGCGGGCATGCCCAACCTGATCCTCGACGACGCCAACGCCGCCCCCGACCCCTACCTGTCGGCCGCGAAGACCGGCTATCCCAACGTCACGGGGCCGAACAAGGGTGTGATCCTCGAAATCCGCCGCGAACGCACCGTCGAACTGGCCATGGAAGGATTCCGCTACTACGACATCATCCGCTGGAAGGAAGGTAAAACGTTCGAACAGCCGTTGCTGGGCCTTTACATCCCGTCCAAGGGCGAATACGACATCGACGGCGACGGAACGCCCGACGTCTATTTCGCCGCCAAAGGCGAAACGCCGTCGACCACGGCCAAACTGACACTGGTGATCGACCAGGACATCCTCTTCTCCGACGGTGACCACGGTTACATCTCGCCGCACAAAAACAATCCGGGCATCTGGAACGAAGCACGCGACTATTTCTATCCGATTCCGACCGATGACCGTTCGCTGACAGGCGGCGCCCTGACCCAAAATCCCGGATGGAATGACGGACTCGATTTTTAACCGAAAAACAACCTCAAATATGTTGAAACTCATGAAAAAATACCTGATGACCCTGTCGCTGCTCGGACTGGCGTTCAACGCCGCAGCATGTATGGAGAACGAACCGTTCTACAACCCCGCAATCCCGCCCCACGTCTCGGTCGACAACTCCAAGGGCGAGGGCGTGACGCGCCTGGTAACCTACAACGTCGGCGTCTTCAACAAATACATCAAAGACGACTACCAGCTCATCGCCGACATGATGAAGGAGATCGAGGCCGACGCCATCTGCATGAACGAGCTCGACAACAACACCAACCGTACGCGCCACGTCTATCAGCTCAAACATTTCGCCTCCCTGATGGGCAGCTGGGATTTCGAATACGGAGCGGCCATGCCTTACGACGGCGGCGAATACGGCGAAGGCGTAACCACCCGCGAAAAAGCCGTACGGAAATTCTCGGTGGCCCTGCCCAAGGGCGTGGGCGCCGAACCGCGCGTACTGGTGGTCATGGAGATGAAGGATTATGTGATCTGCACCTCGCACTTAGACCACGTTTCGGCCGAAGCCCAGGTGGGACAGGTGGAACTGATCACCCGAACGATGAAAGAGCAGTACGGCAACTCCGGAAAGCCCGTCTTCCTCGGAGGCGACATGAACGCCACGCCGAACTCGGAAACCGGAAAACTCCTCCAAAAAGACTGGGAGATACTGACCATCACCGGATTCGGCACCTTTCCGTCGGACAATCCCACGAAATGCATCGACTACATCATGCAGCTCAAAGGAACCCCGAAATGCGAAGTCGTGGGCTCACAAATCCTGCGCTGGTTCAAATCGGGCGACGTGACGAAGGCCTCGGACCACCTGCCGGTGATGCTCGACATCAAACTCCCGGCCAGGCAGTAATAATCACAGTATCCATAACCGATAACGAACACGACTTATGAAACGATACGCTTCCATCCGTCTTCTGGCGGCCGCCGCGCTACTGATCGCGCTGGGAGGCTGCAAGGACGACGACAAGGGATCGGGGCTGAACGGACCGGCCGTCCTGGCGATCCAGAACGCCGGGAACGAGCCGTTGGAGATTTCACTGCTCGAACCCAAAACCCAGACCGTCGACATCCGGGCCGTCGCCCGATCGGTCAGCGCCGAGAACCTCACGGTGACCTTCAAGGTCGACCGCACGCTGGTCGAGGCCTACAACAAGGCCCACGGCACGTCCTACGAACTCGTACCCGCCGAGGCCTATGAATTTTCGAAGAAGGAGGTGATCCTGCCCCGCTACAACGACGTTTCGTCGACGGCACAGGTAACCCTGAGCAGCGAGATGATGCCCGACGGCGAACAATACCTGCTGCCGGTCACCATCGACGAAATCAAGGGCGACGCCGGGGCCCGGACCTCCGACGAGGGCGGCGTCTACTACATCCTCTTCAACAAGCGCGTACTGCCGCCCGCCGAACTGCTCGACCGCACCGGCTGGAAGGTGGTCCACTGCACCTCGGAGTACACGCCGGGCGAAGGCAATCCCAAAACGGGCTGGGCCAAGGATGTGCTCGACGGCAATCCGGCAAGCTATTGGACCTACAATTTCAAGGCATCCGTCGGTCCGGTGGTCTACGTTCCGCTCTATTTCGTTTTCGATATGGGCAGGGAAGTGACCGTGCGCGGCGTCCGCATCACGGCCCGCACCAAAGCCGACGGCGCCCTGAACAATCCTCCGGGCGACATCACGATCGAAACGGCCAGAACCATCACGGGCGACGGCATGGAAAACGACGCGGACTGGACGTACGGCGAACGGTTCACCGGCACGAGTCCCGACGGGGCGTTCATGTCCCATTCGCTCCACAACTCGGTCTATCTGGGCGAAATCCAGCGGGCCCGCTACATCCGTTTCACGCTTCACATGTCGTGGAACAGCGGATCGAGCGTAAGGCCGATTCCGATGACCTACAAGGGCGGTACATTCGCCGAATTCGAAGTCTGGGGCAACCTCGAAGAGTTGGATCTCGACTGACAGCACTCCGCCTGCGGGAATTCTCCCGCAGGCGGTTTCAAACCATTAAATCCCGACCTATGAAACACATTCTCCTGTCTTTCGCCGCCCTGATGTCCGCCGCCGCGCTCTGCGCCCGGAACATCGACATCATTCCGCGCCCCGAATCTCTCATCCCGGGAAAGGGACAGTTCCGCATCACCGCCAAAACCACGATCGGAGCCCTTCCCGAACTCCGGCGCCCCGCCGAAGTGTTCGCCGCCGACATCGAGCCCGTCGTCGGGTATCGCCTGCCCGTGGCCGAAAAGGGAGCCTTGTCCCTCGCCGTAAACGATGCGCTGCAACCCGAAGAATACACGCTCGCGGTCACGCCCAAGGGCATCCGCATAGGCGGAGGTTCCCCGCAGGCCGTATTCCACGCCTTGCAGACGCTCCGCCAGCTCGTCGCTCCCGACGGAACCGTCCCCGCCGTCGAAATCGCCGACAAACCCTGCTTCGCGCATCGCGGGGGAATGCTCGATTCCGGACGCCATTTCTGGACCGTGGACGAGGTGAAACGCTTTATCGACATTCTCGCCATGCACAAGCTCAACAGGTTCCACTGGCACCTCTCCGAGGACCAGGGATGGCGCATCGAGATCAAACGGTATCCCCTCCTGACACAGATCGGGTCCATACGCAAAGAGACCGTCATCGGACGATACGACAAAACCGACGAAAGCCGTAACCGCTACGACGGAACTCCCTACGGAGGTTTCTACACCCAGGACGACATCCGCGACATCGTGGCCTACGCCGCAGAGCGCTATATCGAGGTGATTCCCGAGATCGACATGCCCGGGCACATGCTCGGGGCGCTGGCCGCATATCCGGCTCTGGGATGCCGCGGAGAGGGATACGAAGTATGGACCCATTGGGGAATATCCAAAGACGTGCTCTGCGCGGGGAAAGAGGCGACCTTCGAATTCGTGGAGAACGTTCTCGAAGAGGTTCTCGGGCTCTTCCCCTCGAAGCTCATACACGTCGGGGGCGACGAATGTCCCAAGGATCGCTGGAAGGAGTGTCCGGCCTGCCGGAAACGCATCCGCGAAGAGGGGCTCGCAAACGAGGACGAACTGCAAAGCTATTTCATGCACCGCGTCGAAAAGTGGCTTCACAAGCACGGCCGCGAACTCATCGGATGGGACGAAATCATGTCCGGAGGGATTTCGAAATCGGCCGTTATCATGGCATGGACCGACCAGTTCCGGGGCACCGAGGCCGCGAAAAAGGGAAACCGCGTAATCATGACCCCGAAGTGGAACTGCTACCTCGACTACGCGCAGACATCGCACCCCGAAAAGCTGGAACCCATCGGACCGACCCGATACCTCTCCGTGAGGCAGGTATACCGGCTCGATCCCTACGACCGGCTCAAACCGGACCAGTACAGGAACATTCTCGGCATTCAGGGAAACCTATGGACCGAGTACATCGCGGATTTCGGACATGTGCAGCGAATGACCCTTCCGAGGATGGCGGCGATAGCCGAAATCGCCTGGGCGTACGACCGAAAGGATTACGACGATTTCCGGCGCCGGGCGAAACGATTGCTGCCCGGCCTCTACGATCGAGCCGGATTCGATTACGCGAAATACTTTTTCCTTGACATCGAATAGTTCCGATGCGGAACAGCGGATCGCAGGATAGACTGCGGTCCGCTGTTTTCCCCCGAAAATCACTATCTTTGTACCATTTCGCATGACATCATGTCCAAGAACGAGTACGATCTGCAATTGTGGCTGCGCATCGCCGAAGGAGGGGGGGGGAAATTGCAGCCTTCCAGGAGTTGTTCGACCGCTACTATGCGCCGTTGTGCCGGTTCGCGGAGTTCTGGATACGCGACAGTACATCGGCGGAAGAGGTCGTGCTCGACGTTTACACCCATATTTGGCAGCATGCGGCAAAGCTGCGGGTGACGGGCTCGGTCAGGGCCTACCTGTTCCGGGCCGTGCGCAACCGGTCGCTCAATCATATCCGCGACAACCGGTTTTCCTACGTTCCTTTCGAAGAACTCGGGGATATTTTCGCAGGCCCGGGGGAGTCGCAGATAGAGACCGAGGAGATGCTCGAACTGGTCGCCGAAGCCGTTTCCCAACTTCCCGACCGCTGCCGGGAAGTGTTCCTCAAAAGCCGCAGCGAAGAGCTCTCCAACGCCGAAATAGCCCTCCGGATGGAAATCTCCGTCAATACCGTCGAAGCGCAGATGAAGAAGGCGCTGCGATATTTACGCAAACTGCTCGCCAAGGGGTGAGAATCCCGCGGTCGGACAACCGGAACAGCGTCAGAGGGAATTGAGGCACAGCCTCAAATCCTCCTCACTGGACAGCGCTCGGCACCCTGACGACGAAACAAACAGTTTCTTCACTTTCATAGGGTCCCCAAATGACGTTCCGGCGGCGGATTGGATTTTTTACGAAATTTGCCGTATCTTGCCGAAAATTCGAGATTATGACCGAGCAACTGCAATTCATACCCTTCAAATCCCGCTCCGACAAGGGTTGGGACGAGGCATGGGACCTCTACGAAATCTCTTTTCCCGACTGTGAACGCTGGAATGCCGCCGACTACGACCGCGCGTTCGGCGATCCGCATTTCGAAGCCGACGGCATCTGGCGCGGCGAGGAGTTCATCGGCATCCTCTTCCATTGGAAGGCCGGGGATTTTCATTACGTCGAGCATCTGGCCGTATCGCCCCGCCTGCGCGGTCAGAACATGGGTTCGAAAGCCCTCGCGGCCTTTGCGGAGGGCAAACGCGTCATCCTGGAGATCGACCCTCCGGAGGACGAAATATCCATCCGGCGCCTGCATTTCTACCAGCGGCTCGGATTCGTCGAAAACCCCCAGGAGTATATCCATCCCTCGTTCCGGAAGCCGTTCCACGCCCATCGGCTCGTGCTGATGAGCCGTCCCGGACCCCTCACGAACGAAGAAGCCCGCGATTTCGCGGACTTCGTGCGGGAGCGGGTGCTGCGCTATTCGGAGCATGAAGCCCCGACGCTGCCCCGGTTGGCGTAAAAACAGCCGTTACAGCATGCCGACGAGGTATTTCGTGACGTAATAACCGCCCACGAGCAGCCAGACGTACAACAGCCCTGCCAGCACGAAGGGCTTGGCCCCGGCTTGTTTGAATTTGGCGAGGTTCGTTTCGGTGCCCAGCGCCGTCATGGCCATCGTCAGCATAAAGGTATCGGCATATTCGATGGCGCCGTTCAGCGGAATCTCCCGGACGCTCTCCACGCCGAAAAGGTATTGCAGCAGCGAATTGAGGCAGATGACCCCGATGAATCCGAAAGCGAACCACGGCACGGCGATCTTGCTCTTCTCCTTTTTACCCCCGGCGCTCTTCCGGCGGCCCGCCAGCACGAATCCCATGACCACCAGCACGGGGGCCAGCAGCATGACGCGGATCATCTTGGTGATGGTGGCCGTCCCGGCGATTCCGAGCGCATCGGTCGGGTCCATCGCGTTGCCCGCCCCGGCCACATGAGCCACTTCGTGCAGCGTGCTGCCCGTATAGACGGCCACGCCGGTATCGGTCAGTCCGTCGAGCATGCCCGTACGGTACATGACGGGATAGAGGAACATCGAGAGGGTTCCGAAGATAACGACCGTGGAGACGGCGATGGCGGTCTTGTAGCCTTCGCACTTCACGACCGGCTCGGCGCCCAGGACGGCCGCCGCTCCGCAGATGGCGCTGCCCGTCGAGGTCATCAGCGCCGTATCGCGATCCATCTTCAGCAGGCGTCCCAGCAGGACGCCGCCCAGAATGGTGACCACGACGACGATCAGGTCGACAGCGACGGCCGGGATGCCGACTGCCGCCACCTCGGTCAGCGTCAGGCGGAATCCGTAAAGGATGATGCCCCAGCGAAGCACCTGCTTCGTACAGAATTTGATGCCCGGAACCCACGTTTCGGGCAGTTTGTTGCGCAGGCTGTTGGCATAGAGCATGCCCAGCACGATGCCGACGATCAGCGGGCTGAACGAAAGCCGCCTGACGACGGGAACTTCGGCGATGTAGAATGCCGCGAACGAAAACAGCGCGATCAGAAGAATTCCGTGGAGCGTATTCGCCCGGTTGCCTTTTTCCAACATATCCTCAATTCTATAATGCGTGATACGATAACTTTTTCTCTACCAACGGGGCAAAGATCGTATCTTTTATCGGGATATGAAACAAAAAGTCGTTATACGAAATAACCTGAAGTTATAACACGGAAAGAATCAGCGGTTCGCCCGGGCGAAGTCGATGAACTGCCGGACCAGCCGCGCAGGCTCGGCCTCTGCGTGCACGAAACTGAAATCGCGGGAGAAAGTCAGTCCCTCGATGTCGACGATCCGCAGCGCGCCGCTGCGCAGTTCGTCCACCACCGAGGTCACCGACACGATGGCCAGGGCATCGCTGTTGCGGACAAAGGCTTTAATGCCCTCGGTCGTGCCGAGGCGCATCACCACATCGAGCTGCGAGAGGCGGATGCCTTTTGCGGCAAGCGCCGCAGAGATCACCTCGAGGGTTCCCGAGCCGTTCTCGCGCAGTACGAGAGGCGTCGAAAGCAACTGTTCGGGGGTCAGCGACTCGGTGCGGGCATATTTTCCGCCCGTGCGGGCCACCAGCACCAGCTCGTCGGGAGCGAAGAAGGTATAGTGCAACCCCTGCCGGCGGCTGACGCTCTCGACCATGCCCAGATCGACGGCATGCTCCCCGAGCGCCTGCTCGACCTCAGCGCTGTTGCCCGAAAGGACCGAGACCCGCACCCCGGGAAAACGCGCCGTGAAACGCGCGAGGATGGGCGGCAGGAGATACTGGGCAACGGTCGTGCTGGCTCCCAGCCGCAGTTCGCCCTCCGTAAGACTTGCGCAGAGGCTCATTTCGTACTCCAGGCGGCGGTAGTCGTCGGCCAGCCGTTCGGCGGCTTCGAGCATCGTGCGTCCGGCGTCGGTCAGTTCCAGACGACTGCCGCGGCGGGCGAAAAGCTGTACTTTATAACGGGATTCCAACTCGCCGACGTGTTTGCTGACGGCGGGCTGCGAGATGTAGAGTTGTTCGGCGGTCCGGGTGAAACTCAGCGTCCGGGCCGCGGTGATAAAGACTTTGAGGCGGAAATCGTCCATGGCGTCAGCCCAGGTGTCCCTCCGCGGCGAACTCCTTCACCGAGCGGACATAGTGGTCGATGGTCTCCTGCATCGAAACGAACGACTTGCCGCCCGCGGCGTTCTTGTGACCGCCGCCGTCGAAATATTTCCGGGCGAAGAGGTTGACGTCGACACCGCCCCGCGAACGCAGCGAGACGCGGATGAACTTGCGGTGCGCCAGGAACATGGCCGACATTTTGACCTTTTTGATCGTGAGGGCGTAGTTGACGAATCCCTCGCTGTCGCCCTGCTGGAACTGGAAGCGGCGCATCTCGTTCTCCATCAGCGACATGTAGGCCACCGTACCGTCCTGAATGACCTCCATCTTACGGTTGATGGCGTAGCCGAACAACCGCGCACGGCCCTCGGTATAGGCGTTGTAGACGCTGTTATGAATGTCGGGGATCGAAATGCCCTTCTCGAGCAGCACGGCCACGGCACGGAACAGCTCGGGGGTGAGGAACGAGAAGGCGAAATTGCCCGTATCGGTCATCATGCCCACGTAAAGCGTCTCGGCCATGCTGCGCGTAATGGCGTCGGTGCCGCACATCGCCTCGACGATGCTGTAAACCAGGAAACACGTGCTCGACGAATCGGGATGCGAGAACGAGAGGTCGAACCCTTCGTCGGGCGAGAGGTGGTGGTCGATCAGCACGCGGCGGGCCGTGGTGTTGGCCTCGATGGTGGCGCTGAGAATCTCCAGCCGCGAAATAGCGTTGAAATCGAGGCAGAAAAGAATATCGGCCTCGGCAATGGCCCGCGCGGCACGCCCCTCGGTGTCGGTTTTGAAGACCACGATTTCGTCGATGCCGGGCATCCAGTCGAGGAAATAGGGGAATTTATTGGGAACGACACACGTCACCTCGTGCCCCATCGTGCGCAGGACCTCGGCCCACGCGAGCGACGACCCGACGGCGTCGCCGTCGGGATTGGTATGTGAAACGATGACGATCCGCTGCCGGGGACGCCCGAGCATCTCCCGCAGGCGTTCGATATGTTCTTTCGATAGCTTCATTCGGTTTCCTCCGCTTTGGTGGATTCGGCAAAGATACGAATAAGCGAGGGCAAAAGCAAGTTCGCTTGCATTTTGCCGAGCGGCAGTATCTTCGGCGAAGCCAAAGGTACGAAAAAACGCGGGATATACCAACGGCCTACCGGATGTTCAGCAGCACGAGGTTGTCGAGAACGCTCCGCTGGGCCGTCTGCTGGAGGTATTCGGCCTGTTCGGCCGGAAGCTCCGCGGTGAAGGCGGTCTGATAGGGCCGCTGGAAAATCGTCGTGAAAATGACGTTGGCCGCCAGGTAGCTGCCCGGAACCTCGGGGTGGTAGCAGTCGGGACGGTAGAGGATGCAGTCGGGACGCTCGCGGCGCACCGTCCGCCACGCCATACCCACCGGAGCGCACCATGCGTCGTTGTCGTAAGTCATCTCGAGGTAGCTGGTCTTCAGCCGCTCCTGCATGCCCTCGTATTCGTTCATAAGCGGGTATTCCGCCACGGGCTTGCGGTTGCCGTACTTGTGTCCCCAGGTCATGTAGAAGATCACCCGGGCGTCGGGCGAAGCGGCATGCACCAGGCTGTCGAGCGTCCGGGCCGCGGGATAGACCTCGCGGGCCACCTGCCCGGTCGGCATCGCGGGAGCCGTGCTCTGCTCCTGCAGGACGACATAATCCCAGCCGCCGTCGGCAATAGCTTGCAGCAACTCCTTGTTTTTCAGGTGTCCCGAGAAGCGTTCGCCGCCTTTGAGGAAGCGCGTGCAGGAAATTTTCATCTTCTGGGTCGAAGCGATCTTCTGCACCATCGCGGGCAGATCATTGTAGTAAGTGAAGCTGTTACCGACCCACAGCACCCGCAGGGAGTCCTGCTGGGTCCGGGCCATGCCGCCCAGGGGCAGCAGAATCAGCAAAAGGCGTAAGGCGATCTTTATCATTTTTCTGAAGTTTTGGGTTGTCGGTGGTCAGCGGCGTACTTGCGGCACCAGGTCGCAATGCCGCACTCGTCGCATTTCGGGGCCCGCGCCACGCAGACGTAGCGTCCGTGGAGAATCAGCCAGTGATGGGCTAGGGGCAGCAGGTGGCCGGGGATATTTTTTTCGAGGGCCAGTTCCGTTTGGAGCGGCGTTTTCGAGCGGGTCGTGAGTCCGATGCGCTCCGAGACGCGGAAGACGTGCGTATCGACCGGCATCACCTCCTTCTGCCACAGCACCGCCCCCAGCACGTTGGCCGTCTTGCGCCCCACGCCGGGCAATCGCTGCATCTGTTCGAGGTCGGAGGGAACCTCCCCGCCGAACTCCGAACAGAGCATCCGGGCCATTCCCGCGAGGTTTTTGGCCTTGTTGTTCGGATAGGAGATGCTTTTGATGTAGGGATAAATCTCCTCGGCCGTGGCGCGGGCCATGTGGTGCGGCGTGGGAAAAGCCTCGAACAGCGCCGGGGTGGTCATGTTGACCCGCTTGTCGGTGCACTGCGCCGAAAGGATCACCGCCACCAGCAGTTGATAGGGATCGGTGTAATGAAGTTCGCTCTCGGCCACGGGCATGTGCTCCGAGAACCAGGCGATAATGCCGTCGTAACGCTCTTTCGTTGTCATGGCTCTATTTTTTACGTCGGAAAAGAATCTTTTTCACCAGCAGCCCGGGCCCCTCGGGACAGAACATCAGCCGCGGGCATCCCCGGACATCGCGCCGCCAGCGGGCAAGGTATTCCCGCACGGGTCCCTCCCACGAGAGCACCCACAGGGCCACCGAACTGCGCCGCCGGAGGATGCGGAAACGGTTGGCGCCCGTGCCGTAGTGCGCCTCGAACCAAAGGCTGATGTCCATCAGCGAGTCGCAGAAGGCGATCCGCCGGCGGTAAGCCGTACTGTGGCTCACGCTGTCGGGCAGGCGCCGGTGGACGGCCGTGATGTCGGGCAGATAGCTGATGCGGCTGCACACCGAGAACCAGAGCCACATCGGGGCGTCGTCGGTCTTCCACTCGGGATGCTCCTCGGGACGCACTTCCGCATAATAGCGTGCGATCAGTTCGCGGCGGGCCAGCGTCGCGCAGTTGGCGATGGTCAGGCTGCACAGCAGGCGGTCGAAGTCGGTGTAATGGTCCGGATGGTCGGGCTCCGTGCGGTCCGTGGCCTGCCAGTAGTTCGAAGCGCGCGTGTAGCACATGCCGCACTCCGGGTCGGCCTCCATCAGGTCGGCCTGTTTCTGCAACTTCAGCGGATCGCACCACCAGTCGTCGCCGTCGAGGTAGGCGACGTATTTCCCGCGGCAGGCCTCGAACGTCCGGCGGTAGTTGGCGCGCCAGCCCACGTTCTCCGGAGAGGTTACCAGCCGGATGCGGTCCGGGTATTTGTCAACATAGGCCCGGCATATCTCCGCCGTGCGGTCCGTGCTGCAATCCTCGCCCAGCACCAGTTCCACGCCGAACGCGGTCTGCTGGGCCAGCACGCTCTCGATGGCCTGGGCGAGCCAGGCCTCGTGGTTATAGGTGGTCATGCAGACCGATACGAGCGGCGTCTCCATCGCGGTCAGAGTTTCGTCAGTTTGGCAAACTTCGCCAACAGGGTCTTTTCGCCCGCATTGTCGAAGGCCACCACCAATTTATGGTCCGTGGCGAGGGTTTCGATGCGCTGCACGATGCCCACGCCGAATTTCGGGTGCTCGACGCGCTGGCCTACGGCATATTCGCCGCTCACGGGCGCCGCACTCCCGGCGGAGAGCCCGCCGTCCATCGCCTGCCGCACCCCGACGCGGCGCATGCCGTCGGTCGAAGGCCGCGGGGTCTGCACGAGGGCCGGATCGGGCGTTCCGGAACGCTGGGGCTGCGCGGCCCGCGCGAATCGCCGCGCAGGACCCGACTCGCCGTCGGCAGGACGGCCGAAACCGCCACTGTAAGAGCCGCTGCGGCCCCCTCCGTTGCCGCCGCTGCCGCCGAAACGGCTGCCGCCCTGCTGTTTCTGCTGAAAGCGGTAGTCGAAACGCCGGCGCAATTCGTCGATGGCCGAAGGCGCCTCCCCGTCGTCGTCCCGGCGGCGCGGACGCACCTCCGCGAAATCGGCGTCGGACTCGACGTATCGCGGATCGATCTCGCGCAGGAAGCAGCTCGGACGCGAGAACTCCATGTTGCCCCATTTGAACCGCATCTCGGCGTAGGAGATCGTCGCCGAGACCTTCGCACGGGTCAGGGCCACGTAGAACAGGCGGCGTTCCTCCTCGATGCCGTCGGGCGATTCGGCCGCCCGCTGCGAGGGGAAGAGGTTTTCTTCCAGCCCCACGATGTACACGTATTTATATTCGAGACCCTTGGCCGAATGGACCGTCATCAACGTCACCTTGTTGTTGTCGTCGGGGTTGTCCTTGTCCATGTCGGTCATCAGCATCACGTTCTGCAGCCACTCCTCGATGGTCGCCACCTCCTCTTCGGGACGCTCGCCGTTGCGTATCTCGGCGTCGCAGCGCTCCTTAAACTCCTGCATCGAGTTGAGCAGCTCCTCGATATTGTCCAGCGCGGAGGTCGCCTCGGGGGTGTTCTCGGTCCGGTAGGCGGCGATGATGCCCGACCGCGAGGCGATCTCCAGACCGAAATCGTAAAGCCCCTTGTCGTTGCGCGAGAGCGACAGCGACCGGATCATGGCCACGAAATCCGTCACCTTGCGGGCGATGGTCTTCTGCACGGGGTCCGTGACGGGTTCTGCGACCAGTGCGTCGACCGCCTCCCACATCGACTGCCCCCGCTCGGCGGCCAGCTGCGCGATGCGCTGCACGGTGGTGTCGCCGATGCCGCGGGCCGGATAATTCACGATGCGTTTGAACGCCTCGTCGTCGCGGGGATTGATAACCAGCCGGATGTAGGCCATCATGTCCTTAATCTCCTTGTGGTCGTAGAACGACGAACCCTTGTAGATGCGGTAAGGGATGCCGCGGCGGCGGAGGTTGTCCTCCAGCACGGCCGACTGGTTGTTGGTGCGGTAGAGGATCACCGCCTCCGACCAGTCGTCGCCCGCGGCGCGGACCTTGTCGCGCAGGTCCGTGACGACCATCTCGGCCTCCTCGCGGTCGGTGTAGGCTTTCAGAATACGGATCTTTTCGCCCACATCCCCGTCCGAGAAGCAGTGCTTTTCCATGCGCTTCGAGTTGCGGGCGATCACCGAGTTGGCGGCATCGACGATCGTGCGCGTCGAACGGTAGTTCTGCTCCAGTTTGAAGACCATCGCCGAGGGGTAATCCTTTTTGAAAGAGAGGATGTTCTCGATCTTGGCCCCGCGGAACGAATAGATCGACTGCGCGTCGTCGCCCACGACGCAGACCTTCGAATGGGTCTGCGAAAGGCGGCGGATGATCGTGTACTGCGCATAGTTGGTGTCCTGATACTCGTCCACCAGAATATAGCGAAACTGCTCCTGGTAGCGGGCCAGCACATCGGGACAATCCCTCAGCAGGATATTGGTTTGCAAAAGCAAATCATCGAAGTCCATCGCGCCGTTGCGCTTGCAGCGCTGGCAGTAGATGTTGTAGATGTTGCCGAATTCGGGAATCTGCGCCTGCCGGTCCTCGGTGGCGCAGACCGTGTTGGCCTGGTAGGCGCCGGGCGTCACGAGGCAGTTCTTGGCATAGGAGATGCGCGAAGCCAGCAGGTTGGGCTTGTACTTCTCGTCCGGAAGGTTCAGCTCGCGGACGATGGTCTTCAGGAGGTTCTTGCAGTCCGAGGGCTCGTAGATCGTGAACGAATTGGTGAAGCCGATCCGCTCGGCGTTCTCCCGCAGGATGCGCGAAAAGACCGAGTGGAACGTACCCATGCGGATATAGCGGCTGCGGTTGTCGGGCAACATCTGCGCGATGCGTTCACGCATCGACTCGGCGGCCTTGTTCGTGAAGGTCAGGGCCAGGATGTTGAACGGCGCCACACCCTGCTCGATCATGTATGCGATGCGCGAGGTGAGCACGCGGGTCTTGCCCGAGCCGGCTCCCGCGATGATGAGCGAGGGAACGTCGTAGTTCACGACGGCATCGTACTGGGCGGGGTTCAGGCCCCGTAATATCGGTGATTCGTTGGATTCCATGACCGCAAAGTTAATAAGAAATGAGCAAGAATTTTCCAAAGAAAATAATATCTTTGCATTGCAAACGTTAAAAGGTTAACTCCGACAATACTACAACAATAATAAAACAATGAGCGAAGTCATCAACATCAAAGAACTCAACGAGCGTATCGAACGCGAAAGCGTCTTCGTCGATACGCTCCGCACCGAAATGGGCAAGGTCATCGTGGGACAGAGCCATCTGGTGGACACCCTGCTGATCGGGTTGCTGTCCAACGGCCACATTCTGCTCGAAGGCGTGCCGGGACTGGCCAAGACGCTGGCCATCACCACGCTCGCCAAAGCCGTCGACGCCGGATTTTCGCGCATCCAGTTCACCCCCGACCTGCTGCCCGCCGACCTGATCGGTACGCTGATCTACTCGCAGAAGAACGAGGATTTCGTGGTTCGCAAAGGCCCCATCTTCGCCAATTTCGTGCTGGCGGACGAGATCAACCGCTCCCCGGCCAAGGTGCAGTCGGCTCTGCTCGAGGCCATGCAGGAGCGTCAGGTGACCATCGGCGACAACACCTATCCGCTGCCCCAGCCGTTCCTCGTGCTGGCCACGCAGAACCCCCTGGAGCAGGAGGGAACCTACCCGCTGCCCGAGGCGCAGGTCGACCGTTTCATGCTCAAAGCCAAGATCTCCTACCCCAAGAAGCAGGAGGAGCGCGACATCGTGCGCATGAACCTCTCGGGAGCCGGCATGCCCCGGGTGGGCAAGGTCATCACGCCCGACGACATCGTCAAAGCCCGCAAGGTGGTCGAGGACGTTTACATGGACGAGAAAATCGAGAAATACATCATCGACATCATCTTCGCCACGCGCGAGCCCGCGGAGTACAACCTCCAGAAGCTCCAAAACCTGATCGCCTACGGCGGTTCGCCCCGTGCGTCGATTTCGCTGGCCAAGGCCGCCCGCGCCTACGCCTTCATCCGCCGCCGCGGCTACGTCATCCCCGAAGACGTGCGCGCCGTCTGCCACGACGTGCTGCGCCACCGCATCGGACTCACCTACGAGGCCGAGGCCGAGAACATCACCACCGAAGAGATCATCACCGACATCCTCAACAACGTAATCGTACCCTAACGATGCAGGAGACCGAGAACGATATTCTCAGACGCGTCCGTAAGATCGAGATCAAGACCCGCGGTCTTTCGAACGAGATCTTCGCCGGAAAGTACCATACGGCTTTCCGCGGGCGGGGCATGTCGTTTTCCGAAGTGCGGGAGTACCGGGCCGGCGACGACGTACGCGACATCGACTGGAACGTCACGGCCCGTTCGCGCAAACCCCACATCAAAGTCTACGAGGAGGAGCGCGAACTGACGATGATGCTGTTGGTCGACGTGTCGGCCTCGCGCATGTTCGGATCGACCGACCGTCTGAAAAAGAACATCATCACCGAGATCGCCGCCGTGCTGGCCTTCTCCGCCTCGCAGAACAACGACAAGGTCGGCTGCATCTTCTTCTCGGACCGGGTCGAGAAGTTCATTCCCCCGAAGAAGGGCCGCAGCCACATCCTTATGATAATCCGCGAACTGATCGGATTTCAGCCCGAGTCGCCAGGCACGAAGCTCTCCGAGCCGGTGCGTTTCCTGACCAACGTCAACAAGAAACGCTGCACGACCTTCATCCTCTCGGATTTCATGGATTCGTCCGGCGACGAATCGGCGCTGGACGACGCCCTGAAAATCGCCGGGAGCAAGCACGACCTGGTGGCTATCCGCGTCTACGATCCCCGCGAAACGGAACTTCCGAACGTGGGCATCGTCGAACTGCGCGACGCCGAGAGCGGCCGCAAGGTGTGGGTCGACACCGCCTCGCGGGCCGTGCGCGACCATTACGCCGCCTCGTGGCAGGAACGCAGCGAGCGCATCGGCGCAACGCTCAAACACAACCGCATCGACACGGCCATGATCTCGACCGACGGCGACTACGTGGCCGAATTAATGAAACTGTTCAAACAGCGATGAAACGACTCTTTGCAATAGCGCTTCTTTTCACGGCCCTCGCCGCCCGGGCGCAGGACACGCCCACCGTCACGGCGCGCGTCGAACCCGACAGCATCCTGATCGGCGACCGCTTCGACTACATCATCGACGTGGAAAAAGACCTGGTGCAGGTGGTGGAGTTCCCCGAGTTCGACCCCCGCGACGGCAAGATCGAACTGGTCGAAGACTGCCCCGTGGATACGCTCGAACGCGACGGACGCCACCTGAAACTGCGCAAGCGTTACCGGCTGGCGGCTTTCGACGAAGGCAAGTACAACCTCGGCGCGGCGCAGGTGCTCTACGCCGACAAGAATATTCTCGACACGCTCCGCAGCCGCGACTCGGTCTATCTGGAGGTCGCCACGTTCCAGATCGACTCCACGTCGCAGTCGATCTACGACCTCAAACCGCAGAAGAACCTTCCGTTCCGTTTCCTCGAGATCAAAGGTTACGCGACGTGGGGCATCCTGATCCTGCTGATCCTGCTGGCCGGAGCCTATGCGCTCCAACGCTGGCTCGCCAGCCGCGGCAAGGGCTTCGGAGACCTCTTCAAACCCGCCCCGCCGCTGCCTCCGCACGTGGCGGCCATCCAGGCGCTCGAGGCGCTCCACAACCAGAAGTTGTGGCAGAACAACCGCCACAAGCAGTATTATTCGGGACTGACGGACATCCTGCGCACCTACATCGCCGGACGCTGGGGCCTCGGAGCCATGGAGATGACCTCCGACGAGATCATCGAAGCAATGCGGCAGGAGGAGCTGCCCGACAAGGCCCGGATGGACCTGACGGCTATCCTGCGGGATGCCGACCTGGTGAAATTCGCCAAGGCGACGCCCGAGGCCGAGCAGAACGAGGCCGACTACCTGAAAGCCTACTATTTCGTCGAGGAGACCAAACTCGTCGAAGAGGAGATTCCCGCCGAAGAGGACTCCCCGATGCAAAACTAAACGATCGCAACGATGTACAAACTCCTGTATATATTTCCGTTCCTGCTGGCCGCCGCCGGCGTCTCGGCACAGAGCATGCCCGAGCGTTCGCTGGTGCGCAAGGGCAACCGGCAGTACAACAAGGGCAACTACGAGCAGGCGATAAGCCGCTACGAGCAGGCCTTGCAGGCTGTTGCGGGACAGTTCGAGGCGACTTACGACCTCGGGAACGCACTCTACAAGGCCGAGCGGTTCGACCGCGCCGAACAGACCATGCAGCAGGCCGCAGCCGACTCGCTGCGCACGGATGACGAACGTGCCGAGGCATTCTACAACCTCGGGAACGCCCAATTCAAACAGCAGAAGTACAAGGAAGCGCTCGAAAGCTACAAGCAATCGCTGCGCCTGAACCCCTCGGATATGGAAACCAAGTACAACTACGCCTACACCAAGCGCCTGCTCGACGAGGACAAGAACGGCGGCGGCGGTGGCGGCAACGACGACAAGGACCAGAACAAGGATCAGGACAAAGACCAGAACCAGCAAAACCAGGATCAACAGAACAAGGACCAACAGAATAAAGACCAAAAGGGCGATCCGGAGGACCGGCAGGGCGACCGGAAACAGGACCCGCAGGAGAATAAGGGCGACCGGCAGGGTCAGCCGACGCCTTCGGGCATTTCGCCGCAGGAACAGCAGCAGATGCTCGACGCCATCCAGGCCCAGGAGGACAAGACCCAGGAGAAACTGAAGGAGAAACAGGGCGTGGTGGTCCGGGGAAAGAAAAACTGGTAAAACGTAAACGATTATGCACTTTGCTTCACCATATTACCTCTGGCTGCTGACGCTGCTCGTGCCGATGATCGGCTACTACGTGTGGCGGACACTGCAGGGCGGGGCCGCGATCCGCATTTCGAGCGTCGCCGGCGTCGTGCGCGCCCCCAGGACCGTGCGTTACTACCTGCGTCACCTGCCGTTCGTACTGCGCGCGGCGGCCTTCGCGCTGCTCGTGGTGGCGCTGGCGCGTCCGCAGGACGTCGAGCAGAACGTCCGCACCAACACCGAGGGTATCGACATCATGCTGGCCATCGACGTTTCGGGCTCGATGCTGGCCCGCGACTTCAAACCCGACCGCATCACGGCCGCCAAGGAGGTCGCCGGATCGTTCATCGCCGACCGCTACGGCGACCGCATCGGCTTGGTGGCGTTCGCCGGCGAAGCTTTCACGCAAAGCCCCCTGACCACCGACCAGAGCACCCTGCAAACCCTCCTGGCCCGCATCCGCAGCGGACTGATCGAAGACGGCACGGCCATCGGCAACGGACTGGCCACGGCGATCAACCGTCTGCGGGAGAGCGACGCCAAATCGAAGGTCATCATCCTGCTGACCGACGGCGTGAACAACCGGGGCGAAATCGCCCCGCGCACGGCTGCCGAAATCGCCAAGGCGCAGGGTATCCGCGTCTACACGATCGGCGTAGGCACCGAGGGCATGGCCCCCTACCCGGCCATGGACATGTTCGGCAACATCACGTTCGTCAACCAGAAGGTCGAGATCGACGAAAAGACGCTGACGGCAATCTCGGACATGACCGGAGGGCAGTATTTCCGCGCCACGGACAAAGCCAAGCTGAAGGCCATTTACGACGAGATCAACCAGCTCGAAAAGAGCAAGGTCGAAGTGACCGAGCACGTCTCCTACCACGAACTGTACCTCGCATGGGTGCTGGCCGCACTGGGGCTGCTGCTCGCCGAGTTCCTTTTCGCGAATCTCGTCCTGAAACGAATCCCGTAAAGAATATTTGCTTATGTTCCGCTTCGCAAATCCGCAATATCTCTGGCTGCTGCTGGCCGTCCCGGCGCTCGTCGCGCTCTACTGCTTAGCCGCGCGCAGCCGCCGCAAACGGCTCGCACGCTTCGGGAACCCCGGCATCCTCGAGGAGCTGATGCCCGAGGTCTCGACCGGACGCGTGGCCTTCAAATTCATCCTCTTCTGCATTGCCGTCACGCTGCTGGTGCTGGCCGCAGCCCGTCCGCAGTTCGGTTCGAAACTCCGCGAGGAGAAGGCCCAGGGGATCGAGATGATGCTCACGGTCGACGTGTCGAACTCGATGCTGGCCGAGGATTTCCAGCCCAACCGCCTCGAAAGGACCAAATACGCCATCGGCAAGCTCTTCGAAGGATTGCAGCAGGACCGCGTGGGACTGGTGGTCTTCGCAGGCGAACCGAAGGTCCAGCTGCCGATCACTTCCGACTACCGCATGGCCCGGGCCTTTGCGCGGCGGATCGACCCGTCGCTGGTCTCGGTGCAGGGAACGGCCATCGGCAAGGCGTTGGGACAAGCCTTGCTGTCTTTCTCGGGCGATACGGAGGAGAGCCACGGACGGGTCATCATCCTGATTACCGACGGCGAGAACCACGATGACGACGCCATCGCCGCCGCCGAACGCGCCGCTCAGATGGGGGTCAAAATCTTCACCATCGGCATCGGAACGCCCGAAGGCGCCCCGATCCAGATCGGCGGGGAGTTCATCAAAGACGAGACGGGCGAGATGGTCGTCTCGAAACTC
The DNA here is from genome assembly GCF_900107675.1 of Alistipes timonensis JC136. Classification (GTDB taxonomy): domain Bacteria; phylum Bacteroidota; class Bacteroidia; order Bacteroidales; family Rikenellaceae; genus Alistipes; species Alistipes timonensis. Next base: position 82,097 of record NZ_FNRI01000004.1, on the reverse strand, counting down.
AACGAGGAGATGCTGGCCAAGATCGCCGACATCACGGGCGGCGCCTATGTCCGTTCGTCGAAGCAGTCGATCGGTCTCGACGAGATCGTCAGGACGATCAACGAGATGGAACAGACCGAATTGTCGATGGTCCGCTTCGAGGAGTTCAACGAACAGTATCAATACCTGCTTATCGCTGCGCTGGTCCTGCTGCTGCTGGAGTTCCTCATGCTCGACCGCCGCAACCCGCTGCTGGCGCACCTGAACATCTTCCGCGAAAAATAGCCGCGGAGTGCGGCAGCGGCTTTGCAACGTTTCCGCCAAAGCCCCAAAATAACGGCCTATGCCTTTAGAAAACACCCCTGCCGCACGCATTTCAGCCCTCTCAGCGGCCCAGAAAGCCTATTTCCACTCGGGAGCGACACTTCCCGAAGTGTTTCGCCGCACGATGCTCCGCCGCCTGGAAGCGGCCCTCGTCAACTGGGAGAAACGCCTGTGCGACGCCCTGTGGCTCGACCTGCACAAGTCGCCCGAAGAGGCTTTCCTCACCGAAATCAGCATCGTCCGGGACGAGGTCCGCAACCACCTGCGCAACCTCGGCAAATGGATGCGCCCCGAGCGCCGTCCGTCGCCGCTGAAACTCCTGCCGTCGAAAAGCCGCATCCTCTCCCAGCCGCTCGGGCAGGCGTTGATCGTCTCGCCGTGGAACTACCCCGTACAGTTGTTGCTGAATCCGCTCGTGGGGGCCGTTTCGGCCGGATGCACCGCCCTGCTGAAACCCTCGCCCTACACCCCGCACGTCGCGGAGACCCTGGAACGGATGATCGCCGAAATCTACGACGAAGCGTATGTCGCCATCGTGCAGGGCGGCCGGGAGGTCAACACCCGATTGTTCGACATGCGCTGGGACGTGATCTTCTTCACGGGAAGCCCCGCGCTGGGACGCGTCGTGATGGCCGCCGCGGCGAAAAACCTCACCCCCGTGGTGCTGGAACTGGGCGGCAAGAGCCCCTGCATCGTGGACCGCGGGGCCGACATCGAGGTCGCGGCGCGCCGCATCGCCTGGGGCAAGACGCTCAACGCCGGGCAAACCTGCATCGCGCCCGACTATTTACTGATCCACCGTTCGCTGCAAGACCGGTTTACGGAAACGTTCGCCCGGGCCCTGCAACGGCTCCACGGCGACGACGCACAGCAAAGTCCCCATTACGTACGGCTGGTCAACGACCGCGCCTTCGAGCGCGTGGCCGGCTACCTCTCACAAGGCAGAATCCTGATCGGAGGCCGCACGGACGCGGCGGACCGCTACATCGAACCGACGCTGCTGGGGGATGTCGATCCCGCATGGCCCGTGATGCAGGAGGAGATTTTCGGCCCCGTACTGCCGATGCTGCCGTTCGACGACACGGATGAAGCCCTGGCATTCGTCAACGCGCGTGAAAAACCGCTGGCGTTCTACTGGTTCGGACCGGAGAAAACGGGAAACGAAGCCCTGCTGCGCACCTCGTCGGGCGGCGCGTGTCTCAACGACGTAATCATGCACATCGCCAACGACCGGCTGCCGTTCGGCGGCGTGGGCAACTCGGGGATGGGCCGTTACCACGGCCGCGACAGTTTCGACGCCTTCTCGCACCGCCGGGGCGTGGTCATCGCACCGGAGCGCACCGACCTGCCGTTCCGCTACCCGCCCTACAAGGGTTTTCGCTGGATCAAAAAGATATTGTAGGAAGCGGCCGCAAACGGTTCCGGCCTGCCGCCTGCAATTTTTAATTCTTAATTTTTAATTCTTAATTTTTAATTCCCTACCTTTGTCGCGGCAGGCCCGCTCTGTCGCTGCCGGCCGCAGGCCGGGAGAGGAAAGTCCGGGCAACACAGAGCGCCACGCAGGCTAACGACCTGACAGCCGTGAGGTTGTGGAAGCGTAACAGAGAACGACCGCCCGCAGGCGACTGCGGGTAAGGGTGAAAAGGCGGGGTAAGAGCCCACCGCGGGGGCAGCAATGTCGCCCGGCAGTACGTCCCGTGGGTTGCAAGACCGTGTATACCGGCAATTAAGGGTTGCTCGCCCGATGCCGGGGGGTAGGTTGCTCGAGGCAGCAGGAGACTGCCGTCCTAGATAAATGACAGGGGCCCGGGGTTCGCCCCGGGAACAGAACCCGGCTTATAGGGCCTGCACGCACAAAGGCGCCGCACGATGCGGCGCCTTTTTTCAATGCGCAAACCCGGCGCGGCAATCCGATAAGCCTGTCGCAACCTCACGACTCCCGTTCAGATTGCCGCGCTCACCGCCGTTCGCCCGCAACGACCTTTTCAATCGTGCATTTCCGGAAACTGGCACTTTTTTTGAGCCCCGCCCCGCCGATGGCAACCCTCCGCGAACATATCCGCCAAAGCAGCGGCTACAAATGGTGGATCCTGGGAATGATCATGCTCGGGACCTTCATGGCCGTACTGGACGTGACGGTGGTCAACGTGGGGCTCCCGGCCATCATGTCCTCGTTCGGAATCGGCATCTCCACGGCCGAATGGGTCATCACGGCCTACATGATCACGATGACCGTCATGCTTCCCTCGGCCGGGTGGTTCGCCGACCGTTTCGGCAACAAACGCGTCTATATCCTCGGCATGGCGCTGTTCACCCTGGGGTCGTGGCTCTGCGGAAAGTCCCCGAGCGACGGATTCCTCATCGCCTCGCGGGCCTTGCAGGGCCTCGGCAGCGGGATCATCCAGGCATTGGGACTGGCGATCGTCACCCGCGAGTTCAAACCCGAGGAGCGGGGGCTGGCGCTGGGCCTGTGGTCGATGGCCGCGGCGGCCTCGATCTCGTTCGGGCCCCTGCTGGGCGGTTATCTGGTCGACGCATACAGTTGGCACAGGATCTTCGACGTGAACGTCCCGGTGGGCCTGCTGGCCATCCTGCTCTCGGTCTTCATCCAGAAGGAGTGGCGGGGCGATGTGCGCCACCCCTTCGACTGGAAGGGATTCGCCGCCATCGTGCTGTTCATGCCCCTCACGATCTTCGCCCTCGCCCGCGGAAACTCCGCCACCAACCATGAAGGCTGGGCCTCGCCGACGGTGATCGCCTGTTTCGCCGTAGCGGCGGCGGCATTCGCATTCTTCATCGTCACGGAACTCCGCAACCCGACGCCCCTGTTGCAGATACGCCTGCTGGGCGAACGGAATTTCGGAATCTCGATGGGCGTGCTGACGCTCTTTGCAGTCGGGATGCTGGGCGGAACCTATCTCCTGCCGCTCTACATGCAGCGCGGACTGGGCTACACGGCCCTGATGGCCGGCAGCGTCTTCCTGCCCGTAGGGCTTATCCAGGGGGTGCTATCGGCCGTCTCGGGCTACATGACCCGTTACGTGAGACCACTCCTGCCGGTCGTCGCGGGCATTCTCGCCATGGCCCTGAGCTTCTGGCTGGCCAGCCGCTTCACAATCCACACCACCCACCGTCATATCCTGTTCGTCCTCTACCTGCGGGGCTTCGGCATGGGGCTGACGTTCGCACCGCTGAACCTCTTTTCGCTCAAAAACCTCACCCAGCAGGACATGGCCGCGGCGGCCGGCATTTCGAACAGCATCAAACAGCTCGCCGGCAGTTTCGGCATCGCCCTCCTGACGGTCGTATTCACCGCCCGCACGGCCTTCCACGCGGCACACGAAACGCAACAGACTCCCCAGACTTACGTCGAGGGAGTCACCGATGCACTGACAGTCGTGGTATGGATCACGCTGGCAGCGGCGCTCCCCCTGCTCGGGGCGATCCGCCGAAAAAAGAAGCCCCGCAATGCGGGGCCTAAATCTCTTCGTTAGCGGGGTCGTTCATCCGTTTGCGGATGGAATCGATGCCCGTGAACGGCAGGCAGACGACGAACGCAACGAACATGCACACGGCCAGCAGGCCCACGAGCGACATCCGGAACAGGGTGCCCATACAAGCCCGAAATGCCGCCGCCCATGTAAGGCGGCTGCGCTTTCTTTCGGGATGGGATTCTCCGGACATGGTCTCTTCACGCTTTAAACATCAATATCCGTATACGGTCCCGCTCCAGGACAACCGGCGGTAGGCGCGGTTGAGGTCGGGCAATGCCTCCTGCTCGATATAACCCGTAAGGCCCGAATGGCGGCGGACCATGAATCCGTTCTGTCCCGCCATGAACGTCTCCGTCGCGACTTTCCACACCACCGTCCGCTCCAACTGGACCCGGAATGCCTCGTATTCGTCCGGGGCGGCCACTTCCTCCAGCCACTCGTCCAGGTCGAAGAACCGCGGCAAAGCCGGAGAATCCCCATAGCTGCCCGGACGATCAAAATGTTGAAGACGGGATAAGTCGGGCGCTTCGGCTGAGCGAGTCCGAAGCGCAGCCTGTGTCCGGGCAGCCAGTGGGGATATTTCACCTATATCGATCAAACTCAGGGTCGCCGAACGGCGTGCCCCGGTATAGTTTTCCGCAACATAATCCATGTACGCCCGCCCGAAAGCCCCGAGGGCCGTTCGCGTCTCCACGGCTGTATTGCACAGCAGCCGCAGGGCCGACGGATAGACCGGAGTAAAGCCCGGAGAGACGATCTCGGCCGACGAAGCCAGCATGCAGCCGCTCTTTCCGCGCAGTTCGTAAGCCACCTCGACACCCGCCGTCAGGCAGGTCTCGAAGACGATGAAGTCGAACATCCCGTCGGGAATGGCCGCGGCGAACTCCGCTATCTCCATCTCAGCGCGTTCCGCACCCCCGTCGTCGATACCGATCGAACGGGAGCGTTTCTGCGGATTTTGCAGCGTCCCCGACGGGAGCCAACCGCTGGCGTGCGAAAAGAAGATCAGCCCGTAGCTGTCCGCCGGATAAGCGTCCGCAACCTCCCGCAGCACCCGCGCAAAGGTCTCCGGCGAAGCGGAATTTTCCGCACCGTAGTCCCGGACGGTCTCCACATAGGGCGTCGGCGTCGTCCGACAACCCCCGCGCAGGCGCAGCAGGTGCGCCCCGTCGCGGGAATCCCGGTAGATCAGGCATTTGTTTCCGGTGTAGGTCCATCCCTGCCGCAGGGCCTCGATCTTGCGCTCCGTCTCGTCCGAGAGGTTGTTGTCGCCGCCCAGCCAGACGAGGATCGTCCGCGTGGGCAGATTCGGGTCCGGCCCCTCGTAATCCTCGGCGATGCAGGAGCCGAGAACCGCAGGCAGCAGCAGGGTCAGTATGCAACGGATTCTTCCCATGGCGTTATTCCCTGACAGCCCTTACGGAAAGCCCGGCAGCACGGCTTATAGTGGACGTCGGCGTCAGCTTGCCCTCGGAAAGCGTGAAATTATAAGAGGACCCGCTGTCATAATCGTAGGTGGAGGACGACCAACAGTAACCGGTGTTGCCGAAAGTTAGTCCGTGACCGGACACGTAAGTGCGGTAACCGACCGCCGGAAGGAAAATAAGACCGCCCTTTCCGCCTTTTTCACCATAGAAGTTCCAGCCGGCATCGAAACCGCCCTCCACATTGAACTGCGAAACCGAACTGACCGTACCGCCCGTCGCCGAGAACCCCGTGAAAAAGCCCGCAGGAGGCATTATATAGCCGACGGGCGACGGATCGTAGATGGTTTTCACCCCGACGGCATGTTCGATCCCGCTGACGGAAGTTCCCCAGAGATTGAGGTAGCGCTCCGTGCACCAGTCGAACACCGGACCCTCGGACCCGTAGTTATAGAATACATGCGGATGCCGGATCGCTTCGCTGACGGAGACCTTGCCCGCTCCGGACTTGTCGAAGGCATATTCCGGGAGATCGGTGTAAAAATCCTTGTCTTTCATAGTTCCGACGACCGGCAGCATCGGGTCCTTGCGTCCCCACTGGAAATAGGGGTTATGGCCGGGACGGTCGTTCGAATAGGCCGTCTGATCGATGGTAAAAGTCTGGCTCACGCCGGTTCTGTCCTGCGTGATCCGCACCATCACGCTGCGGGCCTCGCTCACCATGACCTCCCGGTCGCACCAGCCGACGTTGACCGGCATCGCCGTATATTCATTGCCCTGGAAGTTCGTCACCCTCCGCAGGTCGCTGCCGAGGATGTAATCCGTCACCCAGATATGCCAGCTCCACACGATCTCGCCCGACGCATCGCGCACGGCGATAACGGCATTGCCCTGCCGGATCGTGCTGCGGTCGACTTCGAAGCGGATCGACTGTTTATCCGCCGCCAGTGCGATGCCGCTGACCAGGTTCGGCGCATCCTGCCAGACGAGGCAGGCGTCCGCCAACTGGATGCCCGGATCATTGTAGATATAGGGATCGTCGATCGGGGCGTCCTGATAATTGAGGAACAGGTCCAGAATGTTCGTTCCGCCCGCAGCGGCATAGGCCGCAGCATTGGGCACACCGTCCTTTACTCCGTTGCCGTACACCAGCGGAAAAGTATAGCTGCCCGGGGCGCTCACCAGATAACAGTTCGCCGTGTTCATAGCCGTCCGGCCGCCCTTGGTCGAGAGGTCGTAAACGCCGCTGACGTTCTGCGTGGCACGCAGCACCTCGTTGTGCGGATTGTCCTCGGCGACGGCCTGCGCCGTCACGTCGAACTTAAACAGATTCGGGAAACCCTCCTCGGGAGCATCATACGATCCCCGCCCGCTCTCCGGAAATCCCGACAGCATGTCGGGCGCCGATTTCGTCCAGCTCGCACCGCCGTCGACGGAAAACTCCGCCGTCCAGGGGCAGGGCGAACAGGCGGACGTACCCGAAGCCTGGTAATAGCTCCGAACATCCAGGGTGGCGTCCTTCCTCCCCTGATAAGTGATCGTGTTCACGTTGGCCCGTACATAGAGCGTAACATACGCAAGCGGCACGTAATGGTCGATATTGCCGTAGCGAATCCTCAGATACACGTGACCCGCAGGGACACTGGCTCCTGCAATGTATTTGAGCGGGTAACCGTCGGCGGGAATCGTCTCGCCCGAGAAGTCGAACATGTTGTTCTCAACGGGGGTGCCGTCGCTCGTGCAAAGCTGGATATTCTCAACGGGAACGAGGGTCTCCTTGTCCGGCCCGACAAGGGTCACGACCCGCGTGTCGACCGATCCCGGAAGTTCGCCACCCGGTTTCTGCCCGGCGTCGGGCATCTGGCAGGCGAATTTCACGAGGTCCGAAGCCGCCGCGACGTTTTTCAGGACCAGCACCGTATCCCGGTCCGTCCGGACCAGGTATTGACCGTTGCCCGTGGAGCTTTTCCACCCGTCGCCCGACACCGTGACCGTATATTCGATGTTGCTGCCGGGATTCTGCCACGCCTCGGCGGCGGTGGAGTAACCGCCGCTCTTCACGCTCCTGATATGGAAGGCATAGTGCGTATTGGGATCGATGTCGATATATTCGTTCGAGGCGTCGCCCAGGATGGTCGTGGAGGAAAGCTGCCGCGAAAAGTCGAGCCGGTAGTACTCTTTCGCCTCCCCAGCAGCGGCGCACAGGATCAGCGCCGAGCGGCGTTTGTCGAACGTGTTCCTGTCGACCGACACCCCGCCGGCATCAATCGAAATCGGATAGGGAGCGCAGTAATTCTCACCCGTCAGGGGAATCATGTCGTCGGTATTGACCGCCGTGCTCCACGTCCCGCCGAGTCCGTCGACGTTCGGGATTTCGTATTTGTCCGCATCCGTGTCGTAAACGACCTCCATGCTCGTCTTCTGGGGAGCGCCCGCCAGGATGAAGCTCAGGGTCTTTCCGGCGAAGAGGCCCGAATCGTCCAGCACGACCGAGGCTTTGGCCAGCGAACGCACCAGCTCGCAGGTGTTCGACCCTGCGGACCAGATGACCGACCCGTACATCGGCTGCGTTTCGGAACGCTGCATGACACGGCCGTAGACGGGATTGTCACAGACGAGCAGCGCCGAAAGGCCGCTCTCGGCAGCTCCCGTACCGAGGCCCTGCAGCGAAGTCCCGACCGATGCGGGATAATTCGCCACGACATAGATTTTATCGCCCGGACGGACTTTATAGTTCAGGTCGACGGATGGCTGCGCCGTCCCGTTGCCGGTGACCGCAGCCGCAGCCGCCGTCTGTTTATAGACCAGCGATCCGCCGCGGTAGACCAGTGCATAGAGGTTGCCGATCCGACATTCGGCCTCCGTAGCGGCGCGGGTGAGGGCCACCTCCTGCGCATCGGGCATCCGGAGGATCAGCCTGTCGCCGGACGCGGCGGGAGCCACCGCTTCGTCCCTGATGCAGCCGGCCAGCAGCGCGGCGGCCGCCAGCAGGTAAAACCCGTATATAAGTATCTTTTTCATAACTCCGTAATTCAAAAATATCATTGTTCCAGAATGGGACGTATCGAATGGGCGGTATAGCGGTCCTGGTTGTTTGCCAGTAAAATCCGATCCTTATTGAACAGTATGCTGCGGCCAAGTCTCGCGTTAACCGGAATCACGGACCAATAACCACCGTCCGTGCCGTAAGAGGACAATCTTCCGCCTGTGCTGCGGTAACCTGTCGCCGGGAAGAAAACCGTACCGCCATTGGGATCGAAAACGCCCTCGCCGTTCATCCTGTTGCAATAGAAGCGGAATCCCCGGACGGCCGTGAATTCGCCTGCGGACTGGTACGGAGAATTGATCTGCGTCCCGTAACCGCCGGAGGAAATGGAGGCTCCGTTGTACGAAAATCCCGTGAACACAGTCCCCTGCGGGACGCAATATCCCACGGGCGACGGATCGTAAACCGTTTTGACAATCGGATCGTAATTGGCTACCGTCTGCGTATTGTCGGCGCTCCACAGGTTGTAGTACAGCTCGTCCATGGTGGTGCTTGTATTGAAACAATGCGGATTCCCGATATATTCGCTGATCGCATTGGTTGTCAGCCCGGTTTTATTGAAGGCGTATCCGGTTTTGTCGCTGTCGGTATAGCAGCTCTTGTCGACAGCGGTAGTTCCGGTCCCCAGGTATACGCCCGGAAGCATCGGGTCTTTGCGCCCCCACTGATAGTAGGGATTGCTTCCGAATCCGACGATCGTCTGCCCGGGCTGATCGAGCGTAAAGGTCCTGCTCAGCCCGCTTCCTTCCTGCGTGAGCCTTACCGACACGCGGCGGCCTTCATAAGCCGTCGTCGGACCGTCGCACCAACCCAGGTTGACGGGCATGAGGTAGTATTCGATGGACTGGAAGTTCGTCACCGGACGCAAATCGCCGCCCAGTTTGTAATCCGTCACCCAGATATGCCAGCTCCACATGATCGCCCCCGCAGCGTCGCGCACGGCGACAATGGCGTTGCCCTGCTGAATCGTGGCCTTCGGCACCTCGAACGCGATGCTCTGCTTGTCAGCCGTAAGGGCCACGTTCCGCACCAGCCCCTCGGCATCCTGCCAGACGAGGCAGGCGTCGGCGGGCGTACAGCCCGGATTGTTGTAGATATACGGATCGCTGATCGCATTGCCCAGGTGGTTGACAAATCCGGTCAGGACGTTCGCTCCGCTCTTCGTCGAGGTATAGGCCGCCGGGTTGGACCCGCCGTTCTTAACGGCATTGCCGTAGACCAGCGGAAGCGTATAGGTTCCCGAGGCATTGACCAGATAGCAGTTGGCCGTATTGCGCAGGGAGCGCGTCATCGAAAGGTCGAAATCACTCACCGGAGCAGCGGCCTGCAGGGCCTCCCGGGGTGCCGGGGTAGTGACCCCGGTTACCGCCGCGAGCTGTGCATCGAACGCCGCCGGGACCGTGCTGCCCGTGTTTGTATCGGTGAACTGCGTCAGCCATGCGGGTTTCGGCGCCGTCCAGGTCCGGCCCTCGTCGAGCGAAAACTCCGCCGTCCAAGCCACCGGAATCTTCGTGCCGGCATCGTCGCCGAGGTCCACGTAACTCGTCACCTGATAAGGCTTGGTTTCACCCGCATAACCGAACGTAACGACCTTGTCGGCCACCTCCAGCACCGGGGTTCCTTCGACCCGGAGCTGCGCCGTGCGGCGGATGTCGCCGGCCATGACCGTCATGCCGTATTGGGTTCCGACGGGATAGGCGGCCGGGCCCGTGACGGGGATTGCGGCGTTGCCGCCGGCGGTCTCGATTCCCAAAACACCGTCGGCATCGGCGTCCGTCAGCGAATAGCCGGCCGTCACGGCCGCCTCGGAGAGTTTCACATAGACCGAATCGGCCTTCGTGACGACGGGAACGAGCGTCTCACGCCCCGCACGGACGAAAACCACCGAATCCAGAACCAGCGACGAACCCTGGATGTCGCCGTTCACCGATTCTTCGTTCCATTCGAGAATGTCCATCGCAACCGTAACGCTCTGCCGGTCGAGCGACACGTCGACCTTGTAGACCTTGTTCGCCGTGATGTCCAGCGGCAGGTTTTCGTTATTGGCCGTATTGCCGCCGAGCGCCCCGCTGTTGATGTAGACGGGCAGCGTGTAATCCCTGCCGTCGATACTGATCGCCAGCTTCAGGCAGGCGGCTTTCGACGCACCGGTGCGCGGCAGGGTGTAGAACGAGGTGACGGCGGTATAATCCGTCGTGCTCGCTCCGAGCGCGATATCTCCGTGACTGTTCAGGCACACGGCGTCGGCCCCCGTGCTTTCGGTCGCCGGAGCGAAGGCATGCGCCGTTTCGCGGCGGTTTTCGAACGTCGTGCTTTTGACGACGACGCCAGCCCCCGTCAGATCGGCCTTGCGACGCAGGCGCAGATCGACGCGTGCATAGCGGCGTTCCACGGGAACCGTCGCCACCGAAGCGACGGGGGTGACATTCGTGCTCAACTTGCCGCTCATCAGCATCCCGGCGCTCCCCGCAGCCGGGAAATCCGCCGTGAAATTCGCCGGATCGGTCATCAGCGTCTCCAGCTCCGTTTTCGAATAGGGATTGTAGGAGGCGAGATCGACCGCCGTGCCGCCGCGCGTCAGGTGTCCGGCGTTGAGCAGCACGTAAATATCCTTCCGTCCCACGGTGACGCGCCACGTATCGTTCAGGCGGCCGCTCCCGTCGGCGGCGGAGCCCGAAGGCCCCGGCAACACGGCGGTCCTGCCGGGATTCTCGAGCGCCCCGTGCTCATTGAAAATATAGACCCACGCCGATCCGACCGCGGTTTCGTTCGCCGAGGCATTCGGATCGTCCGACGCCGCATAGGTGTTCAGCGCAAGTTGCAGGTCCACTGTCCTGACGCCGCCGTCGGTATGGTCCTCGGCACAGCCGTACAGGAGGCCCGACAACAGGAGGGACAGGGCCCAGGTCCGCAATACAGTATATTTTCTCATCGCTCAATCTTTCTTTTTCTGTTCTTATATTTCGGGGTCGGTAATGCTCGAATTCCAGTCGGGGATCGTAATGGAGACGCCCAGATCGGTGAATTCGATCAGCATTTCGACGGCCGCTTCGTGGAGGTTGTCCACGGATATGTCGTTCTTCTCCATGTATTCCCGGAGATTCACCGCGGCCCTGACCGCATTGCCCGGTGCGGCCTCGCGGACGGTGACCGTCACCGGATTGTCGTCGGCGAAACGCAGCACTTGGAAGCAGGCCGCCAGCGCCTTTTTTTCGTCGTCTTGTGCCAGCACGGGATGATACGTCGTGCCGAAAGGCTGTATGGCGTTCATCCGGAGATCGTATTGGGGCATCAGATTCCCGATTTCGAGCTCCGGCCACGCGGCCGGATCGGACAGCCCGTCCAAACCCTTCATATAGATGCGCATGTCGATATGCGCACTCCGGAACGGGATGTCTCCCGTCACCTTTCCCGACGCATCCGCGGCCGTCGGAACCGTTATGTCGTACTCACCGTAATAAAGGTGGTCGTTGGTGGCGATTTTCCCGCCCGAGCCGTAGGCGGGCGCGTGCACGCGGCCTTCGGAGAGGTTGTCCGAAAGCAATTCCGTGTCGTCGAAGGCATTGCCCCAGCAAACGATCCGGTAATCGCCGGCCGGCAGATCGAGCTCCGTACCCTGAAACCGGTTCAGGTCGGCCTTCACGATCGCTTTGTCCAGAATATGCTGTCCGTCCGCCCTATCGAAAACGACAAGCGTCACCCCGTCGATCGTCCGGGAGAACATCGCCGGGTCCTGCCGATCGCCGGAGTAGCTGAAAGTAAGCTCCGTATTGTACGGGGACGGACAATCGCTCATATCCTCATTGATACAACCAGCGGGCAATGCCAGCGAAATCAGAATACAGAGGGTTTTCGATAGTTTTTTCATGTGTTGCTTTTTGGGGTAAAAACCGGAGGGAAGAAGCCCTCCCCTCCGGGTAATTCGGCAAAACTTAAATTTCGGGGGTGACGTTGGCTGTCGTCCAGTCGGCGATGGTGATGCCTACGATCAGGTCCATCTTGTCCTTCTCGGGCTTATCGGTGATCTTGTCGGGGGTGATCTCGATACCGCCGTTCTCCAGACCCATCTTGTAGATCTTGTGGGACATGGTGGATGAGAGCAGCGTGCCGTTTTCACGGAAGCCTTTCACCGTGATGTACTTCCCGGTGAAGGAGGTCGGATTATCCGCATCGCCCGTGCCGTCGGCAAGTTTGTAACCGGCTGAAACCGTCCCGCTCACCTTGTAAATGATATGGGGAACCACGCTGCCGCTGAAAACCTGATAAGCATAAACTTTCGTCCCGGCAGCGGAGGTCACGGCCGCATTGTAGCCGTCGGTCGCCCAGGCGGGAGTGAACGTTGCAGGCCAGGTGGATTCGTCGTAGTTCTGGACGGTGCTATTGTAGATGCCGCCGTTGAAGTTCAGGAAATTATTGACGTAAACAGCTTCGATGGTCAGGACGTCCAGTCCCGTCCCTTTTTTCACGGTTCCGATCTCAAAGCGGGATACGATCGAGCTGAGTTCCACGGACGCCTTCTTCAGCGTGTGGCCGTCATCAGCCGTTTCCGTCGTGAAGACCGACTGGTCGCCGGCGAGCATCACCTGCTGCACGGAGTTGTAAGTGCCGGCGGCATTGCCTTTGGCATCCTCGTTCGCAAGGGTTCTGGCAGCCTGGTTCTGGTCCGCCACGCTGCTTCTCATCATTGCGGCCGTAAGCTCGCTGAGGGGAACGGTTCCAGTCGGCAGGACGACGCTTCCCGAATTCACGATAACGAGCACCTGCGCCGGTTCCGTGACTTGCTCGAAACGCTTCTGCTTCGCCTTGATTTCGGCGTCGGTCCAGGCGTAGTGTGTCACATTGCCGCCGGCATCCGCCAGATAAACCGTAACGTTGTCGTAGAACGGAGTGATTGCATTTGCGGCCTGCGGGTCTTCGACCGCGTAAGTTTCCAAAGCGGCCGGAAGAGAGACCTCGAAATTGGTCTTGCCGGCGGCGGGCATGCCGCCCTGTTCGGCATCTTTGTCACAAGCTGCCAGCAGGACCAGCGCGGTCAGGACGCAGAGGATTTTATGCATTTTTTTCATGGATCATTCAGTAAAAATCCGGGGGAGAGGATTTCCCCTCCCCCGGGGTGATTCGGAAAAACTTAAATTTCGGGGATGACGTTGGCTGTCGTCCAATCGGCAACCGTGATGGCAACGACCAAGTCGATCTTGTTCTTCTCGGGCTTGTCGGTGATCTTGTCGGGAGTGATCTCGATGCCGCTACCGTCCAGCCCCATCTTGTAAATCTTGTGCGGCGCGATAGATCTGAGAGTAACCCCATTCTCCTTGAAACCTTTGACCGTGATAAACTTACCGGTGAAGGGAGTCGGATTGTCCGCATCACCCGTGCCGTCGGCGAGTTTATAGCCGGCCGAAACCGTGCCGCTCACTTTATAGACGATGTGGGGAATCAGATTGCTCGCAAATACCTGATAAGCATACACCTTCGTTCCGTCCGTGGAAGTCACGGCCGCGTTGTAGGCGTCGGTCGCCCACGAGGGGGCATAAGTCGACGGCCAGGAAGCCTCGGTATAGGACGTGGTGGCGGAACCGCCGTAATTGTTGTGGAAATTGTTGATGTAGACGGCCTCGACGGTCAGCGCATCCAGACCGGTACCCGGCTTTACGGTGCCCACCTCGAAACGCGCTGCCAGCGATTCGAGCTCCACAGCAGCTTTCTTCAGCGTATGGCCGTCATCGGAAGTCTCGTCCGTGAAGGTCGTCTGCTGGCCCATGAGGATCACCTGCTGTATGGGAAGGTAATCCCCGGCGGCATTGCCCTTGGCATCCTCGGCCGCAAGGGTTTTGATCGGCTTGTTCTGATCGGCGACCGCCAGTGTTTGCATGACCACATTGAGATCGGCGAGCGAAATCGCCCCCGTCGGCAGCATCACGTCGCCCGAGTTTACAATGACTCCGACCAAAGTCGGCTCGACGATCTGCTCGAAACGCTTCTGCCGGGCCTTGATTTCGGCATCGGTCCACGCATAGCCCACTGCATTCTCACCGGCATCGACCAGATAAACGGTCACATTGTCGTAATAGGGCGTGATTTGGCCTGCGGCCTGCGGGTCCTCGACCGCATAGGTCTCCAGATTGCCCGGGAGGGAGACTGCGAAGTTGGTCTTCGCGGCGGGAGCCGGAGCCCCCGAATCGGCGTCCTTGCTGCATGCAGCCAGAGCCATCGCCGCCAGAGAGGCGACAAAAACAGTTTTCATCTTCATAGTTTTGAATTTTTTATTGATAAATAAGGCGTTTTCACTATTTGGGTTCTCTATCTTCCGTGTTTGCGGTTCTTCAGCTCGGCTTCGCGTATCCGGTCGAGGTTTTCCCGCAGGCGTGCGATCTCGGCGAGATTTCGCTGCGCGGCTTCCAGACCCGCCGCCCGGGCGGCTTCGAAATAGGGCTCGGCGCGGTCGTAATCCTGGTCGCGCAGCATCAGCAGCAGCCCCCAGGCATTGTCGCATTCGGGAATCCGGTCCGGGGACTTCACGCTCCGGAGGTATCTTTCGGCGCCGACGAAATCCCGCCGCTCCAGCGCCGCGACGGCCGCGTTAACGGTCGCGGTCACACTCTCGGGATAGAGCCTCACCGCCGTCTCGAACAGGTTGTTGAAATCCGCCGAACCCGGTTCGCAGGTGTTGGCGACCAGATAGAGCTCGTTCAGACTGAGATTCTGGGGACGGGTTTTCACCACGGTCTTCGCCTCTTCAACGTCGAAATTCCGCACGTCGTAATCCACCGTGACCGTCACTTTACGCAGGGCGGGGAACATCTCCCGCAGCATATAACGCCACGGAGCGCCGCCCTTCAGGGCCATCAGCTTCGCCTCGCGGCCCTCGGTGATCGAATAGCGGTCGATGATGTCGAGCACGGCCTGCCGGTCGGGCATGTCGGAGGTCTGGAGCGCCTTCACGAGGTCCTCCCAGTTCTCGCCGCCGAAGCGGACCGAGTAGAGCGATCCCGGAATCGCAGGATAACGGCTCTGCAAATAGTCCCGGAGGGCCTTCGCGCGCCCTTCGGAGAGGCGTTCGTTCATCGCCAGCGAACCCTCGGGAGAGGCGTAGCCCGTGATGGAGATACGGTTGATCGTCACATCCTTGTCGCCCTGCACGAGGTCGATCATCCGGCGGATTTTCTCCAGCTCGGCGGCATTGCGGCCGAATTCGGGGTTGATGACGGTTTTTCCGACGGCAAAGTCGAGGAACGACTCGCCCTGCTCGGCGCGGCTCTTCACCGCCTCGGCTTCGGGCTGTACGTAGGCCAGATGGGGTTGGACGAGGTAGCGTTCGACGACGATCACCTCTTCCAGGTCCACCTTGCCGGCCAGCAGCCGCACGTCCGTTACGGCGGATTTGCCGCAGCCGCAGTCGTCCCGCTGCAGGTTCAGCCGTGCCGAGGACATCCACGATTCGTAAGGCAGCGTCAGACGGTAGTCCATCCGGCTGTCGCCTTTGTAATCCGGCACCACGTAATACGGGGCCGATTTTTCATAGGCCGCGCGCGCTCCGGCGCTCATCAGCGCCATTGCGCGGCGGTGGTTCTTATAGCTGCGGCGTCCCATGAGCGAAACGGCAGGCAGGGCCAGCGAACGCTCACCGGAGACGAGCACCGGGATGAAATCCGCGCTCATCCGCGAGGGGACGCTGCGTCCCCGGGTCGTCACGGCCATATCGACGTAGAGCGAATCGCCGCGCTGGGCAAGTTCGTTCACCTGCACGGTGACATTGCCCTGCCGCACCTGGGCCATGCCGCCCGCAAAGGGGAAGGCCAGTGCCGGACATGCCGCCAACAAGATCATGCGTATCTTTTTCATAGTCAGGAAGTGCAAATTATTTGATCATGAATATCAGGGTGACCCCCGCTTTGGTGGGGCCGAAGTAATGCTGCGTCTCGCTGCCGATCTTCCGGCCGCATTTGGCGCACGGGTACTTGTCGTAATCGAGGTAGGCATAGCCCACGCCGACCGTCGCCTCGAGGCCCCAGCGGTTGCCCAGCACCCAATGGTAGCCGTAACTCACGCCCGCGCCGACGAGCCAGCCTTCGTAGCGGTGGTTGCGGATATTTTCGTTGCGGATCGAACCGAACATCCTGCCCGTGTTGAAGCCCCAGGGCAGCATCCCGCCCCAGTTGTATCCGCCGCCGAGCGCGTGGAGCCCCACGAAGTGCCCCGAAAACCGGGTGCAGCTCCACCAGCGGACCTCCGGCTGGACGAGCCAGTGTTTCATCTTCCGGTTCTCCGAAAAGGTCCACGGATTGTAGTTCCCCGAAACGTCCAGCGTCCACCGGCGCGCAAGGCCGAACTCCACGCCCAGATTCAGCGTCGAGGTCGCGTCGTAAAGCAGGTTGGTTTTGACCGCCGCTTTCTGCGCATACGACCCGTAACAGCCGAAGCATATCGCCACAAGGACCAGCATCAAAGCTTTTCTCATTTTTTCTCGTATTGTTTTACTGCGTCTTCTTATCCCACGTGCGAACGCACGCTGCGGAAACCCGTCTTCCGGAAAAGTCGCTCTGTAAGTAAAGAGACGCCAATCCCGATTTTGTCCCAAGAATTTCAGGACTATTTTCCGCGCGAACTCGGACTGAGATTTATTTCACCATGAAAATCAGCGTGATACCTGCTTTGGTGGGGCCGAAGTAGTGCTGCGTCTCGCTGCCGATCTTCCGGCCGCATTTGGCGCACGGGTATTTGTCGTAATCGAGGTAGGCATAGCCCGCGCCGACCGTCGCCTCGAGGCCCCAGCGGTTGCCCAGCACCCAATGGTAGCCGTAGCTCACGCCCGCGCCGGCGAGCCAGCCCTGATAGCGGTGGCCGCGGAGCCCTGCGCCCGGACGGATTCCCCACGGCAGCATCCCGCCCCAGTTGTATCCGCCGCCGAGCGCGTGGAACCCCACGAAGTGCCCCGAAAACCGGGTGCAGCTCCACCAGCGGACCTCCGGCTGGACGAGCCAGTGTTTCATCTTCCGGTTCTCCGAAAAGGTCCACGGATTGTAGTTCCCCGAAACGTCCAGCGACCACCGGCGCGTAAGGCCGAACTCCACGCCCAGGTTCAGCGTCCGGGTCGCGTCGTAAAGCAGGTTGGTTTTGACCGCCCACGCCGGCAGATACCCGCTTCCGGGCGTCGGCAGGGCGGCCGCCGGGCGAAATATCGGAACCGGCTCCAACCGGACGGGCCGAAAGGAGGAGTGCGGAGCAGGCAACGGCACGGAGGCCGCCCGAAGGGATTCGTAAAATCGTCTCTGCACAGACTGCGGGAGCGGGACGGGCGCGACGACCGGCAACGGGTCGAACGCCGGGGCAGGCATGGAAACAGGTGCGGCCGAGACTCCGGGCAAAGTATCCTGCCGGTACCCCTTATATATGTAGTAGTTTTCGCCCAGGTGTTTGAACTGCAGGTCCGTGCCTTCGAGCCAGCGTTCCAGCACGGCGGGGACATCCCCCTCCGACGAGGGGTCCCGCACGACGACGGGATCGGTCAGCATATGGCTGAAAGCAATGTGAACATTCCGCTCGACCGCAAGGCGTTCCAGCAGGTGTGTGAGGTTTGCAGGCCGGGCCGAAAGGGCGGAACCCGGCACGGCCGAAACGATCACGAACGCAAGCGTACACAGCAGGCGTCCCATCATTTCAGCGATATTTCATTCCCGGAAACCCGGTAGGGAATACCGCAGGCCCGGAAAACAGCCTCGAGCGTCCCGTCCAGATCGGAGGTGGTTATGAATCCGGTGAATACGATGGCCTCATACGGTTCCTGCCCGGTCACGGTGACGCCGAAAATCTCCTCGATGCTCCGGATGACCTCCTCGAGCGGAACGGCATTGAACGACAGGACGGCCGGCAACGGCTCGGAAACGTCCGAAAGCCGGACGCCGGCCGAGTCGTAAAGGACCTTCCGGCCGGGTTGCAGCACCAACTCCCCGACGGGAACGACGACCCGCACCGATCCTTCGTAGCACACGACCAGCAGGTCGTATTCCTGCTGCTTCACGCGGAACCGCGTTCCCAGAACGACGACCTCGCCCGAACGGGTCCCCACGCTGAAGCGGGGTCCGTGCGTGACGGAAAACACGGCCTCGCCCTCGAGCGTGACACGTCGGTTGAAAAGCCAGGTAAAGCGGTTGTACGACACCCGGGAACCGGGCATGACGATAACCTCGGAGTTGTCGGGCAGCAGGTGGACCAGCTCTTGTCCCCCGCTCTCGAAATAGGTCTCCGAGAAGTGAATCAGACTGCTCACCACCGTTATCACGACGATGGAAGCCGCCACGCTCCACTGCGTCAGCCGGCGGCGAAAAGTCTCATGGCGGCGGCTGGCAGCGCGTTTGCGGGCCAGAATCTCGCCGATCTCCTCCATGTGTCTGTTGATCGGAGTCTTCAATACCATCTTCGACAACAAGTCGTCCATATCAGTTTGCTCCATCTCCTTTTTCCTCCTGTTTTATTCAACGCCCATTCAAAAAATATCCGGAACGATCATCCGTACGCCCGGCCCAGCATCTTGTCTTTCCGTAAGCGGGCAAGTGCCGTGGAGGCCACATTGCGGATTGTCTTGTCGGCATACCCCGTGATTTCGGAAATGCTCTTGTTGTCCAATCCCTCGTAATATTTCAGGTATATTATCTCTCTTTGCATATTCGTAAGTCCGTTCAGGGCGCCCTGCAGGGCCCGGACCGTCTGCTCGGTACATTCCGCCCGGACCATCGTGGCCTCGGCATCGACCTCCAGGCCGAAATCATAACCCGCGACCTGCACATCGTCGATCGACAGGCAGTCGTTCCGGCGTTTTCCCGCCTCTTTCAGAACGAGCCGGCGCAGCGAACTGGCCAGGTAGGCGAACGGCGATACAGGCACGGAAATGCTTTTCCGACGCTCGAAAAGATAGGTAAACAGCGTTTGAATGGCATGGTTTATCAACTCTTCGTCATACGCGATTCCCATTCCATACCGGAATAATCTGTTTTCATACAGATTGTATAGTGTCCTGAAGGCGTGCTCATCGCCCTCGCGGATCAAATTCCAAAATTGTTGATCCATATTGTCTTCTATTAGTGTAGAGATGGTCAGGGATGTTTTGTCCCAAGAAAAAATGAAGAAAATGTCCGGTCCGGACATGACGGGGGCGGCCGTACCCGTTCATATCCGGCGACGGCACTTACGCAACAAGTGACTTCAGGTGCGCACAAAGGTATAAAAGACAATGAATTAAGCGCTGAGAAACTCGTATGACGGGTGCGGTTCCGAACGATCCGGACGGGTATGGTGCCACAGGCGCCCCGCAGGAATGCGGAGACGGTGAGGCACGTTTTGCAGATGGTGCCTGGAATGTTAGCTTCGGTTTGACGCGGACAAAGCCGGCGTTACGGCCTCAAAAATGAGTAATGACGTCCAGGAAAGAGGGGATGTCAGGACAAGGGAACGTCATCCAGCAAACGGTAATAGGAAACGATAAACGCCTGAAGAATAATGGGAAATAATCGGATATTTTCTGTGTACAGCATCACAGTTAAAACGGGAAACGCCCGCTTTGACTGCACCGGCCCACCCCGGGCCCGGACCGCAGGAGAGCCCCGCCCGACGGCTAAAGCGTTGTCGGTTAATCGTTAAACCCGCCTGAAATAAAACTAAAAGATTTTAATTATTCGGCCCGGCCGGAAAGACCGAAAGGCGGGATCGCCCCGGAACAAAACATAAAAAAACAGGACCCGCAAGCCCTGTACACAAATCCGGATCGTCGCATTTTTACATCAGCCCCATGCGCTTGCGGGCGAAGGGCACGACCCACGCCGGGGCCTGCTGCTTCGACAACAGCTCGCGCATGTAGTCCATATAGGGTTCCGCATGGCGGAAATAACGGTACAGCCCCTCGCAGAGCGAATTCTTGCGGCATCCGTCGGACCCCGTTTCGAAGCGGTGTTTCGGACACTCGCCACGGCAGGCGAAGTAATATTTGCACCGCAGGCACTCGGCGGGCAGCGCATTGCGCTTGGCAAGGCCGAAATCCACCCGCTTGCGCGAGCGGTAGATCTCCGCCAGCGGCGTCTCGCGGATATTGCCCAGCTTGTATTCGGGATAGACGAAATGGTCGCACGAGTAGACATCGCCGTTGTGTTCCACGACCAGCGCGTCGCCGCACGTCTCGCCCATCGAACAGACGCCCGGCTGCACGCCGCACCACTGGGCCAGCGTGGCGTCGAACAGCTGCACGTAGCAGCGCCCCACGTCGCTCACGACCCACTCGTCGAAGAGGTCGCACAGGAATTGCCCGTAGCCCTCGGCCGTGACGGACCATTCGGCCAGCCGCGCCCCCTCCCTCTCGGGCGACACGATCAGCGGACGATGGAAACCCGGTTTGTCGACGACGTGCTCCACAGCGGGTAGGAACTGCATGTAACGGCTGTGCACCGTGTCGCGGAAGAAACGGTAGATCTCCCCGCCGCGCCCTTCGCACAGCCGGTTCACCACGCTCAGCGTGTTGTACTCCACGCCGCTGCGCTGGAACATTCCGATCGTCCGCATCACGCGCTCGAAGGTCGGCCGGCCGCCTTTCGTCAGGCGGAACGCGTCGTGGATGTCCTGCGGACCGTCGAGCGAAATGCCCACCAGGAAATTATTCCCGGCAAAGAGGTCGCACCACGCCTCGTCGACCAACGTGCCGTTGGTCTGGAGGGTGTTCTCGATCCGCTTGCCGTCGGCGTATTTTTGCTGGAAGTCCATCGCCCGGCGGTAGAAATCCACCCCCAGCAGCAGCGGCTCGCCGCCGTGCCAGCAGAACTGCACCGTATCGACGTCGTTGGCCTCGATATACTGCCGGACGTAAAGTTCCAGCAGCTCGTCGCTCATCACGGCCTGTTTGCCGCCGTACTGCACGGCCTTGTCGAGGTAATAGCAGTAGTGGCAGTCGAGGTTGCACGCCGAGCCGGCGGGTTTGAGCATCGTCGAAAAGGCGACCGGGCCCGCCTGTTTCTCCGCGTCGCGGAAAGTGAAGATATCCTTGTTTTTCATAACGTCTCGGGGAGTGAACGGAATTATTTTGACAAATATAATGAAAAAACGAAATTCCGAGCACCGGAAACCTTTATCTTTGCACATCGAACGACTACCGACCGATGCACCCGAAAAAAACATTGCTCCTGCTGTTCTGCACGCTCTGCGCCGCGACCGCCGCGGCACAGCCCGTCGCCGTGCGTTTCCGGGTCGCCGACCGCACGACGCGCGACGCCGTGGTGGGCGCCGTCGCCGAGCTGCGCAGCCGCACGGACACCGCGGCCGCGGCTCTCTACACCACTTCGGACATCGACGGCCGGGGACTCTTCCCCCGCGTGCCGCGCGGCGAATACCGCCTGACCGTCACTTCGCTGGGTTACGACTCGCTGCGCACCGACCTGCGGGTCGGAACGACCGCCGTGGCGCTCGACTCGCTGTGGCTCGCGCCCCGTGCCGAGACCATCGACGACGTGGTGGTGGAGGTCCCGGCACTCCGGTCGTCGGTCCGCGGCGACACGCTCTCCTACCGTGCCTCGGCCTACAAGGTGTCGTTCGGCTCGGACGCCGGATCGCTGATCTCGAAGATGCCCGGACTGGAGATCGCCGACGGGGCAATCGAAGCGCAGGGCCGCAGCGTGCAGCGCGTCTATGTCGACGGACGCGAATTTTTCGGCAACGACGTGATGTCGGCCGTGCGCAACATCCCGGCCGACATGATCGAGAGCATCGACATCTACAACACGCAGAGCGACCAATCGGAGTTTACGGGCGTGGACACCGGCGAAGGGGTCACGGCGCTGAACATCGTGACGCTTCCCGACAAGCGGCGGGGCGCTTTCGGCCGCGTGTTCGGGGCCTACGGCATCCCGGACAAGTACATCGGCGGGGGCAATGTCAACATCTTCAACAACGACCGCCGGATCTCGGTGATCGGGCTGGTGAACAACGTCAGCCGCCAGAACTTCTCGTTCGAGGACATCCTCGGGACCACCGAAGAATCGAATTCCCGGACCTCGAACAAGAATTTCATGGTACGCCCGATGGACGGCATCTCGACCGTGCAGGCCGTGGGCGTCAATTACAGCGACGACTGGGGCAAAAAGGGCAAGGTCACGGCCAGCTACTTCTTCAACCGCACCGACAACCACAACACCAGCCGGAGCGACAAACAGACCTTCACCGCATCGGACAAACTGGTGCTCTACAACGACGAGAACCGTTCGAAGGCGCTCAACCTCAACCACCGTTTCAATTCGCGCATCGACTACCGGTTCTCGGAACGCCATTCGATGATGATGCGCACGTCGTTCAGCCTGCAGGACAACAACGCCCGCAACGAACTCCTGAGCCGCACGGACAACAAGTTCTCCGACGACGACATCCGCTTCGTCAACCGCCGCCGCAACTTCGGGCTGAGCGACAGCAAGGGATTCAACGTCTCGAACAACCTGATCTACCGCTACCGCCTGCCGGGCAAGAAGTCGCACAACCTCACGTTCGGCTTCGGGGGCACCTATCGTTCCTACGAGCAGTTCAGTTTCCCGCGGCAGTACACCTTCCGCGACCCCGACGACATCGAGTGCGACACCACGGACTACTCCTCGCGCAACGTCTCGCGCACCGACCGCGACCAGCCGGGCTACGACGTGAACGGCAGCGCGAGCTACACCCGGGCGCTTTCGAAACGGTCGCGCCTGAGCCTCGAATACCGCATCAACTACACCGACAACAGCGTCGACCGCAGTACGTTCGTGCTCACCAAGGAGAATGTGTTTCCGGACGAACGCAACCCGAAGCAGTCCACGGAGTACGACTATGCGTTCCTGACCCACCGCGTCGGCAGCACCTACCAATACTATTTCAAAAAGACGAAGGTCGCGGCGACGCTCTACTACCAGCACGCCGAATTCGACAGCGACTACGCCTTTCCCTACCGGCAGAAGACCGGCGCGTCGTTCGACAACCTCACCTACAACGTGGTGTCGAACATCAGCATCACCCGCAACAACACCCTGAAATTCACGGCCGTGGGCCGCACGTCGAATCCCCGCGCCACCGACCTGCAAGGCATCGTCAACACCACCAACCGTCAGAACGTTTTCGCCGGAAACCCGCATCTCGACCCGGTCTACACCCACCGGCTGACGGGGCAGTACATCCGCACCAGTCCCGAACGGGGACGCACGTTCACCGTTTCGGCCGAGGCGGCCCTCAGCCCCAACACCATCACCGACTCGCTGGTGATCGACACGCCGGATTTCGTCATCGACGACGAGGGGACGCTGCTGGGCGAGGGCAACCAGTTCACCAAGCCGGTGAACCTCCCGGGATACTGGAGCCTGCGCGCCAGCGTCAACTACGGCATGCCGGTACGGAGGCTGCGTTCGAACCTCAATTTCCGGGCGGGCGTCTCGACGGGACGCATCCCGAGCATCATCAACGGCGAGCGCAACGAACTGTCGAACAGCTCCTACAACGCCGGTGTGGTGCTGGGCAGCAACATCTCGGAAAGCGTCGATTTCCGCGTCAGCTACACGGGACGCTACAACGTGAGCAAAAGCACGTCGCACGTCCGCACGCTGGACAACACCTATTTCAGCCAGACCGCCCGGGCCGAAGCCACGTTCGTGGCGTGGAAACGCCTCGTCGTGCGCGCCAACGCCGACTACAACTACTACAAGGGCATTACCGACACGTTCCTCGAAGAGCGCCTGATCTGCAACGCCCTGCTGGGCGTGAAACTCTTCCGCAACCGGCTGGGCGAGGTGAGCGTCGGGGTGAACGACCTGCTGGACCAGAACGGCACGACCTTCCGCCGCACGGTGACGGGCACCACGCTGCGCAACGTGACGAACCTCGGCGTGGGCCGTTACGTGTCGCTTCAACTCACCTACAACCTGCGCCTCTACCGTCGCCAGAGCAACGCCGTCATGGATGCCCTGCAAGGCAAATAACCTGCAGGCCCCGATTCCGCCCCGATGTCCGAACCGACTTTTTTGCAGCCGGATTGTGCGATTGGGGCAGAAATTGCTATCTTGCGTCGTAAAATCCCTTTTTGCTTCCGGCTTGACACGTTACGCCCTGCTGCTCGCCGCCCTTTTCGGCCTTTCCCCCTTGGTCTCCGCACGCACCGTGCGGAGCGGAACGCCGCAGGTATACCGCAGCTACCGCCCTGCACGGGTCACGATCACCGTCGAGGACAAAGAGACGAAGGACCCGCTGATCGGGGCCACGGTCTCGATCATGAGCGGCGCCGACACGCTGCGGGGCACCACTTCCAAGGAGGATTTCTACCGCACGCTCGCCGTCTACAAGTGCGACCGCATCTTCCGCGATTCGGTCGATCTGGAGGTCTCCTACCTCGGGTACAAGCCCTATAAGGAGCGGTTCGCCGCGGCCGAGTTCCGGAGCCGCATCGAGGTCAAAATGGAGGTCGACGAGCAGTCGATCGCCCAGGTCGTGGTCGTGGGCAAGCAGATCGCCATGGTCTTTAAGGGCGACACCACGGTCTACAACGCCGGGGCGTTCAAAACGATGGCCGACGACCGTTTCGAAGAGCTCCTGAAACAGCTTCCGGGGGTCGAGATCAAAGACAACAGGATTCTCGCCGGCGGCGAGGAGGTCAAACGGGTGCTGATCGACGGCAAAAACTTTTTCGGCAACAAATCCCAGTACGCGCTGACCGACCTCGAAGCCTCGGACGTCAAAAGCGTGCGGGTCTACGAAGAGCTGAGCCCCGAGGCGAAACGGCTGGGCAACACCACGGCCCGAAAAGAGAAAGTGATGGACGTGGAGACCAAATCGAAGCGCAGCGTCCTTCAGGGCGGCAACCTGGAGGCCTCGATCGGAGCGAGCCTCGAAAAAGACTACTCCGGACGTCGAGAAATCCGCCATTCGGAAGCCGGGACCTACTACCGCAACAACGAAAAGGGCAACTGGCGGTTCGCAGCCTCCAACCTGAAAGACGACAACTCCCAGGCGGAAAACGCTTCGTTCAATTCGAAACTCACGCCGACGAAGCAGACCGACGCCCGGGCGGAATACACCTACCGCCGCGGCGACTCGACCTCGATCTCGACCACGGTCGATTTCCAACGCCGCCGCCAGAGCAGCGTCTCCCGTTCGATGACGGAGTATTTCCCGACCGACGATTATGCCCTGCGCACCGAGGAGAGCTCCGGGGAATCCCTCTCCAAAAACCTCTCGGGAAGCCTTTCCAACCAGACCAGCATCCAGCGCCGGAAGAACACTTTTTTCGCCATGACGGACATCCGGTTCGAGAGCGGAGATTCGCACAGCCGCAGCGCCACCTCCCGGCGTATCGACGACGACGAGACCCGCACGCACCTCAACAACGACTCTGACAACCGGAATATCCGGTTCAGCACCCGACTCTCCTACCGCTTCGCCCTTTCCAGGCGATCGTCGCTGGCATTTTCCGTCAACGGCCAATACGGCACGCAGGACCAGGACGGCTGGCAGGTCGATACGACGGCCTCGGTCCAAGGTCTGCAGGTCAAACTGCGCAACAACGGCGACGGCCGCCGGTACGGTTTCGAAACATCGGTCGATTACGGATACAAGATCGGAGAAAATGTCCGCTTCTCGGCCGCCTACTCCTTCAAACGCAGCTACGACCGTTCGAAGATGCTGGCCGTGGATTTCCTCGGCGACCCGCAGGGAGCGCTGGACCCCGTGAACTCCTACAACTACACGAACGACAGCTATTCCCACAACCTGCAAACCGGCCTACACTACGGCCGCGACGAGCTCTGGATCATGGCGACCCTCACGGGATCAGTCCACCAGGTCGCCCGCGACGAACGCTTCCCGGAGAAGCGGCGTTTCCCGAGGACCTTCTACCAGCTGAACCCCTGGTTCAGCCTCACGGCCGGTAAATCCGCCCGGCGGTTCCACCTGAACATAAGTTCCATGCCGCAGATGATCCCGACCGAGTCGCTGCGCTCGACGCTCGACGCCACGAACCCCCTCTCGCTGCGGGCCGGAAATCCCGACCTCAAACTGCCGAACAACCTCATGGGATCAGCGGGACTCTCGTTCAACAACGCCCCGAAAGCCCGCGCCTTTTCGATCCATTTCGGCGGCGGGTACACGTTCAACTACATCACCTCGCAGCGTAAGCTCTTCCTCGAGGAGACCTACCTGCCCCAGTACGACTACACGGCCCAGAAGGGTGCGCAGCTCTCGACGCAGACCAACGTCGAAGGCTGTTACAGCCTCAACGGGTCAGTCAATTTCTCCCAACAGATCTCCTCGCTGCGCTCGACGGTGAACGCCGGGATCAACTACAATTTCCAGCAGACCCCCTATTTCCTCGACGAGACGCTCTACCACTCGGGCCGCCATGCGCTCTCGTTCCGCGCCGGCTTCGAATCGGGCTTCTCGAGCAAGGTCAAAATCTCCGTCTCCTCCGTGACCTCGATGAGCTCTTACTCCGCACAGAACAGCAACACGCAGGACTTGCAGGAGACGGTCCGCGCCCGGTTAGACCTGCGCTTCGGAAAGTATTTCGCCTCGGTGGCGAACGCCTACGAATTCTACTGCAACAGCAATTCGCATACGCTCACGCGCCACAACGTGATCCTCAACGCCGCCGCGGGCCGCAAATTCGGCAAGGAGAACCGGCTGGGACTTTCGGTGGGCGTCGTCGACATCCTCAACCGCCCGGACTATGCTTCGACGGTCTTCGAGACCGACTACATGCGCACCTCCTCGGTCTCCTACCTGGGCCGTTACGGCTACCTGCGCATGGCATACACATTCTGAATGAAACCGATCCGAAATACGAATGATTTCGGATTGTTTCGGATATGTCCGGATATTTTTGTATCTTGTGGGCCTAACCCCATAAACGCACTATGAAAAACCGACTGCTGACCTTGCTCTCCGCCGTCTTATCCGCAGGTGCGGTGTCCGCCGCCGCCCCGCAACAGCTCATCGACATCCGCACCGACGACGTGTCGATAGTGCTTGCCGCCCAGCCGGGCGGAGAGGTTTATTTCCGCCACTTCGGAGGCCGCATCGACGACCCGGCCCCGCTGGCCGGCTACAAAAGCTCCCGCCGCGCCGACCACGGGACCGACGACCTGGCCTATCCCGCAATGGGCGGGCGCAATTTCCGCGAACCGGCCCTGCGCGTCACCCACGCCGACGGGGATATGAATACCGAGCTGCGTTATGTGTCGCACTCGTCACGGCAGCTGGCCGACCCCAACGTCACCGAAACCGTCGTGAAGATGACCGACTGCTGTCAAGCGCTGGATGTCGAGCTGGTATTCACGGCCTATTCCCGGGAAAACGTCATCACCACGCATACGGTAATCCGCAACCGCGAGCAGGGTCCCGTCACGCTCCACAGTTTCTACTCCTCGGCCGTGACGCTAAAAGCCGAGAAATACCTGCTGACACACCTCTACGGCGCCTGGGCGCGCGAAGCGCAGGTCGACCACACGCTGCTGACCCACGGGTCGAAAAGCATCGAGTCGATGCGCGAGGTGCGGACCACGCACACCGAAAATCCCTCCTTCATGCTCACGCTGGGGAGCGACGCATTCAGCGAGAACTGCGGCGAGGTCATCGCCGGGGCGCTGGCGTGGAGCGGCAACTTCCGCCTCAACTTCGAGGTGGACGAATACGACGCGCTGACCGTCCTGGCCGGGGCCAACCCCAATGCTTCGGAGTACCGGCTGCGTCCGGGCGAATCGTTCACCACACCGGAGATGATCTACACCCACTCGATGCGCGGCGCCGGAGGCGCCTCGCGCAACCTCCACGACTGGGGCCGCAACTACGGCGTCTACCATGCCGAACGGGTGGTCCCGACGCTGCTCAACAGTTGGGAGGGAGCCTATTTCGACTTCGACGCCAAGGTGCTGAAACAGATGATCGACGACGCCGCATCGATGGGTCTCGAAATGTTCGTGCTCGACGACGGCTGGTTCGGCAACAAGTACCCGCGCAACGCCGCCAACGCCGGACTGGGCGACTGGCAGGTCAACCGGAAGAAACTCCCCGCAGGCATCGACGACATCGCCTCCTACGCCCACCGCAAGGGGCTGAAATTCGGCATCTGGATCGAGCCCGAAATGGTCAACCCCAAGAGCGAACTGGCCGAGAAGCACCCCGACTGGATCGTGCGGCCGCCGAAGCGCGAAGCGCCCGAAACCCGCAAACAATGGCTGCTGGACCTCTCGAATCCCGCGGTGCAGGATTTCGTCTTCGAGGTCTTCGACAACACGATGAAGCTCTCGGACAAGATCGACTACATCAAATGGGACGCCAACCGCAACGCCAACAACGTGGGTTCGGCCTATCTGCCCGCCGACGGGCAGTCGCGCTTCTGGATCGACTATGCGCAGGGATTCTACCGCGTGATGGAGCGCATCCGGGCCAAATACCCCGACGTGCTGATCCAGGCCTGCGCCTCGGGCGGCGGCCGCGTGGAATACGGGGCGCTCAAATATTTCGACGAGTTCTGGACCAGCGACAACACCGAAGCGCTTTCGAGGGCCCGCATCCAGTACGGCACGAGCCTCTTCTACCCGGCCGTGGCCATGGGTTCGCACGTCTCGGCCGTGCCCAACCACCAGACGGGCAATGTCACGCCGATCAAATTCCGCTTCGACATGGCCTGCGCCGGACGCCTCGGCATGGAACTCCAGCCCAAACAGATGACCGACGCCGAGAAGGCTTTCGCCCGCCGGGCCATCGCCAGCTACAAGGAGTACCGCGATATCGTGATGCAGGGCGACCTCTACCGCATCGGCTCGCCCTACGACGAGAGCGGCTGCTACGGGGTGCTGTACGTCTCGAAAGACAAGCGGCAGGCCGTGCTCTTCGCTTACAGCCTGCGTTACCAGGGGCGTTCGCTGATCCCGAAATTCCGTCTCGACGGGCTCGACCCCAAGGCCGGGTACGCCGTGCGGGAGCTGAACGTCGACAAACCCCGCTTCTGGTTCGACGGAAAGACCCTCAGCGGCGAACTGCTCATGAATGCCGGCATCAACCCCCATCTGTCAAAGATATACGACAGCGCCGTATTCATCCTGAAGGCGCAGTAGAGGCTCCATGAACCTGCGAAAGCCCATATTCCTGAAACGATGTTTCCTGTTGCTGTCGGGCATGATCCTCCTGACCGCCTGCGGCCGGGACGACTCCGCCTCGCTCTCGGAGCAGCTGGACTACATGATCAGGAACAAGCGGCTTTTCGACGAAAAGAAAGAGGAACGGATCGACATCTTCCGGCGCATGCTGCACGTGACCAGCCTGACCCCGGAACAAGAGTACGCGCTCAACGACAGCCTCAGCGAGGTCTTCTACAAATACCGCCTCGACTCCGCCATCCGTTACGGCGAACGCAACCTGGAACTCGCCCGCCGTATCGGCGACCGGAACCGGTCCGCTTCCGCGGCAATCCGGCTCGCCCGGTTCTATTCGTCCCGCGGCGCCTGCATCGAAGCCAGGCAGCTGCTCGACTCGGTCCGCCGGGAACTTCCCCGCAGTTTCCTCGAACCCTACTACCAGACCTACATTTTCTTTTACGACTGCTACGAGGTCTTCTCCGGCTCCAGCCGGCCGGCGAACAACCGGAAGATTTACCGCGATTCGCTCCGGCGACACCTCGGAATCCCGGCCAGCAACTCCGAAACCCGCGAGCAGACCGAGCAACGGCTGCTGGAGCGGCTCGGACAAATCCCGCCCGGGACCCCCGAGTATGCCAAGACGACCAATTCCCTGGGCGACCACTACCGGGCGCACGGCGACGACTGGCTGGCGAAAAAATACTACACCCTCTCGGCGATCGCCGACATCCAAAACGCCACGAAGGAAAACAGCGCGATCCTCTCCCTGGCGAAACTCTACTTCGATCACAAGGATTATTCGCGGGCCTACAAATACACCCAGTCGGCCATCGAGGACGCCCTTTGCAGCAACATGCAGTTCCGGATCGTGCGGATGACGGAACTCTCCTCAATCATCATCGCCTCGCATCAGGACAAAGAGGCCAAAACCAAGGTCAAACTGCAACACTACCTGATTCTGATCAGCGTCCTTTCGGTCGTGCTCATCCTGCTGTTCGTCTATGCCTACCAGCAGGTCCGGAAGCTCTCCCGGGTTCGGAAAGAACTCTCCGGGACGAATGCGGAACTCGCACGGCTCAACATCGAGCTGAGCGAAATCAACGAACAGCTGTCCGATACGAACACCGTCAAAGTTCAATACATCGCCCGCTTCTTCGACCTCTGCTCGATGTACATCGACAAGATGGACAACTACCGCAAGTCGCTGAAGAAACTGGCGCAGGAACGGAAACCCGACGAGCTTTACCGCCGTCTGAAATCGACCTCCATGCTCGAGGACGAGCAGGAGGAGCTCTTCCGGAATTTCGACGAAATCTTCCTGAACCTCTATCCGACCTTCATCGAGGATTTCAATGCGCTGCTGGTCGAGACCGAACGGATCACACCCAAATCCGGAGACCTGCTCAACAAGGAGCTGCGTATCTATGCCCTGATCCGGCTGGGCATTACCGACAGCATCAAAATCGCCTCGTTCCTGCGCTGCTCGCTGAGCACGGTCTATAACTACCGGACCAAAATGAGAAACCGGGCCGCCGTATCGCGGGAGGATTTCGAAAAAACGGTCATGAAGATCGGAAGCATACACCGAAACGACTCGTAAAATGTTCCAGAACCACTACATTTTTTCGGGGTTAAAAAATCACAAACCACTGAATAACAAAATTATAAATCAAACCAGGCACTACATTTTCAGGTATAGTTTTCCGGACCTACACCGATTAGGGTTATTTTTGTAAGACAGACTGCAAATCCCGGAGCATAGACTCCGGAATGCAGCCGTTGTAAAGTTGAACCGGCTTAACCAACCTTTACCAACTATAAATAATGAACCCCATCAGAATCGGTTTGATCGGCTTCGGCCGCATGGGCGGCTTCTATCTCGAGGAGCTCCGCAAAAGCGGAAAGTGGGAGGTCGCCTACATCTGCGACATTTGCGCCGAATCCCGCGACCTGGCGCATAAACTCGCTCCGGAGGCACGGATCGTTGCCGACGAGCAGCTCATTTTCGACGATCCCACGGTTCAGGTCGTAGGACTCTTCGCCCTGGCAGACTCGCGCAAAACACAGATCGAAAAGGCTTTTGCGGCGGGCAAACACGTCATTGCCGAAAAACCCATCTCCGACAGTGTCGAAAACGAATGGAAAGCCGTGGAGATGGCCGAAAGCACACCGCTCTTCTCGACGGTGAACCTCTATCTGCGCAACTCCTGGTACCACAATACGATCAAGGATTTCATCGCTCAGGGCGAGATCGGCGAACTGGCCATCGTGCGCGTCTGCCACATGACGCCCGGGCTCGCTCCGGGCGAAGGGCACGAGTATGAAGGGCCTTCGTTCCACGACTGCGGCATGCATTACGTGGACATCGCGCGCTGGTACGCCGGTTCCAAATTCAAAACCTGGAACGCACAGGCCATACGCATGTGGAACTACAAGGACCCTTGGTGGCTCCAGTGTCACGGCACGTTCGAAAACGGCATCGTGTTCGACATCACCCAGGGGCATGTCTACGGACAACTGGCCCAGACCCAGACCCACAACGCCTATGTCGACATCATCGGCACGAAGGGCATCGCCCGCATGACCCACGACTTCAAAACGGCGATCGTCGAACTGCACGGTGTGACGCAGACCCACCGCCTTATCCAGCCCTACGGCGGCAAGAACATCGACACCCTGTGCAAGCTCTTCGCAGAGCAGATCGAGACCGGAGCGCGCAGCGAAACGCTGCCGACGTTCCGCGACGCAGCGATCGCCTCGGAGTACGCCTGGCGCTTCCTGCAGGATGCCCGCGGGCACGACCTCCCGGCCATCGGCGAACTGGAGACCCTGCAGCAGATCCGCGAACGCCGCCGCACGATGAAGAACGGCTACGGTCTCTTGCGCAAACACGTATGACAAACTCAAAAACCCCTAAAACACCCGAACTATGAACCATCTGCTATTTATCGGCGTAGGACAGATCGTCGTCATCGCCCTGGTCGTGCTGCTGCTCTTCGGCGGCACGAAAATACCCGAACTGATGAAGGGTCTCGGCAAAGGTTACAAGGTTTTCAAAGACGAGATCGACAGTATCGAAAAAAACATCAAATAACCACCACTACAAACCAACTTAAACCTCCAAAACGATGGCAAACAAAATGTCGAGAAGAGCGTTCCTGAAAACAGGAGCCACAGCGGCCCTCGGGCTGGCGATCGTGCCGGGCACGGTCCTGGGAAAGAATTTCGGACATGCACCGGCACCCAGCGACAAACTCAATATCCTGGGCGTCGGCGTCGGCGGACGCGGCGCCTCGGTGCTGAAAGGCCTCGAGAGCCAGAATATCATCGGACTGTGCGACGTGGACTGGAAATATGCCGACCACGTTTTCCAGCGTTATCCCGCGGCCAAGAAGTATAACGACTACCGCAAGATGTACAAGGAGCTGCTCAAATCGGCCGATGCCGTGATGGTAGCCACGGCCGACCACACGCACGCCATCATCGCCGCCGAAGCAATCGCCGCCGGCAAGCACGTTTACGTCGAGAAGCCCCTGACCCATACCGTCTACGAGTCCCGGCTGCTCACCAAACTCGCCGCCAAGCACAAGGTAGCCACCCAGATGGGCAACCAGGGCGCCTCGGGCGAGGGTGTCCGCAAGGTCTGCGAATGGATCTGGAACGGTGAGATCGGCGAGGTGCGCCGTGTGGACACCTTCACCGACCGTCCCATCTGGCCCCAGGGACTCGCCCGTCCCGAAGAGGACATGCGCGTTCCCAAGACGATGAACTGGGACGCCTTCATCGGTCCGGCTCCCTGGCGTCCGTACAATGCGGCCTACACCCCCTGGAACTTCCGCGGATGGTGGGATTTCGGAACCGGGGCGCTGGGCGACATGGCCTGCCACATTCTCCATCCCGTGTTCAAAGGATTGAAGCTGGGCTATCCCACCAAGGTGCAGGGCAGTTCGACGCTGCTCCTGAACGAGTCGGCCCCGACGGCCCAGCGCGTGAAGTTCGTATTCCCGGCCCGCGACAACATGCCCAAAGTGGCCATGCCCGAGGTCGAGGTGCACTGGTACGACGGAGGACTGATGCCCGAGCGTCCCGAAGGACTGCCCGCAGGCAAGGACCTCAACATGAGCGGCGGCGGCGCCATCTTCTACGGCACGAAGGATACGCTGATCTGCGGATGCTACGGCCGCGATCCCTACCTGGTTTCGGGCCGCGTGCCCGACGCCCCGAAGGTGCTGCGCGAGATCACCGAGTCGCACCAGATGGACTGGGTGCGCGCCTGCAAGGAGGATGCCGACGACCGCATCCTGTCCGCATCGGACTTCTCCGAGGCCGGACCGTTCAACGAAATGGTCGTGATGGGCGTATTGGCCGTCCGCCTGCAGGGCCTCAACCAGGAGTTGCATTGGGACGGTGAGAACATGCGCTTCACCAACATTCCCGACGACGCCATGATTAAGACGGTCATCAAAGACGGATTCCACATCAAAGACGGACACCCGACCTTCGACAAGACCTGGACCGATCCCGTGAACGCACAGCAGTTCGCGCAGGAGTTGATCCGCCACACCTACCGCGAAGGCTGGGAGCTCCCGGCCATGCCGCTCTGAACAAAACCCGTTTAACAAAACCTAAAAACTTACGAATATGAAAAAGACTCTTTTATTCTCGGCATGCGCGGCATTGACCGCATCGCTGGTTTCATGCGGAGGCCCCGGCGGCAAAACCGCCAAGACCGCTGAAACGGCAGACGCCCAAACGGCAAAGAAAACCGTTCCCGAATACACCGTCGTCGACAACGCGCAGGTGGACCTCGCGTCGTTCCCCAAGGACAAGGACGGCTATTACGTGATCTTCGACGGCAAGACCTTCAACGGCTGGCGCGGTTACGGCAAGGACGCCGTGCCTTCGCGCTGGACCATCGACAACGGCGCCATCAAATTCAACGGCTCGGGCGGCGGCGAGGCCCAGACGGGCGAGGGCGGCGACCTGATCTTCGCCAAGAAGTTCAAAAACTTCGAGCTGGAAATGGAGTGGAAAGTCTCGAAGGGCGGCAACTCGGGTATTTTCTACCTGGCCCAGGAGGTTACGACCCAGAAGGACGGCAAGACCAAATACGAGCCGATCTACATCTCGTGCCCCGAGTACCAGGTGCTCGACAACGCGAACCATCCCGACGCCAAACTGGGCGTCGACGGAAACCGCCAGTCGGCATCGCTCTACGACATGATCCCGGCCGTTCCGCAGAATCAAAAGCCTTTCGGCGAGTGGAACAAGGCCAAGATTATGGTTTACAAAGGCACGGTCGTACACGGACAGAACGACAAGAACGTCCTGGAATACCACCTCTGGACGCCCCAGTGGACCGAGATGCTCGAGAACAGCAAGTTCAGCCCCGAGAAATGGCCCCTCGCGTTCGAACTGCTGAACAACTGCGGCGGTGAGAACCACGAAGGTTACATCGGGCTCCAGGACCACGGCGACGACGTTTGGTTCCGCAACATCCGCATCAAAGTCCTCGACTAATCTCCCGCAACCGTGAAGACCCGTTTTCTGACAACGGTTTGCGCACTTCTCACCCTGGCGGTGCTCCTCGGCGGATGCTCCGCCGGGGCGGAGAAGGCGCCGAAAAAGGAGGTCGGCATCCAGCTCTACTCCGTACGGAGCCTGATCGGGGCCTTCGGCAACAATCAGGAAGACTACAAACCCGTGCTGAAACAGCTCGCCGACATGGGCTACACCTCGGTGGAGGCGGCCAGCTACAAGGAGGGCAAAATCTACGGCCAGACCCCCGAACAGTTCCGCAAGGACGTGGAGGAGGCCGGCATGAAGGTGCTCTCCACGCACTGCACGATCAATCTTTCGGACGAGGAGCTGGCCGCAGGCGACTTCTCGAAGGCCCTCGCATGGTGGGACGAGTGCATCGCGGCGCATAAGGCCGCCGGAGCGGAGTACATCGTCGTCCCGTCGATGCGGAAGATTTCGACGCTCGAAGAGCTGGCGACCTACTGCCGCTATTTCAACGAGGTCGGAGCCCGCTGCAAGGCCGCCGGAATGAAATTCGGCTACCACAACCACTCGCGCGAATTCGAGAAGATCGAGGACAAGGTGATGCTCGACTACATGCTCGAGAACACCGATCCCGAAAAGGTATTCTTCGAAATGGACGTCTACTGGACCGTGATGGGAAAAGCCAGCCCGGTGGACTATTTCAAAAAGTATCCGGGGCGGTTCAGGCTGCTGCATATCAAAGACCGCCGTGAGATCGGCCAGAGCGGGATGGTGGGATTCGACGCCATCTTCGCAAATGCTGCAACCGCCGGCGTCGAGAACATCATCGTTGAGATCGAAGGATCGAGCTACAACGACATCGTCCGCAGCGTCCGCGAATGTATCGAATACCTCCGGGAAGCGCCTTTCGTAAAAGCATCATACCAAAAATAACCGATTCGGTTATATCAATAATATCCGGCTGCCCTTGCGGGTTGCCGGATATTTTGGTTTGCCGCGCACCTTGCGCTACTTTGGCTGCGCCTTAGACAGGCGGCGGTTCGGACAAACCCAAACAAGTTTGGTTTGCCGCTCACCTTGCACTACTTTGGCTGCGCCTTAGACAGGCGGCGGTTCGGACAAACTCAAACAAGTTTGGTTTGCCGCTCACCTTGCACTACTTTGGCTGCGCCTTAGATAGGCGGCGGTTCGGACAAACTCAAACAAGTTTGGTTTGCCGCTCACCTTGCACTATCTTTGTATCCAAAGATTTCCGAACATGATCGAACAAATCATCTCCCGACGACTCCAGATCACCCTGCCGCAAGTGCAGGGCACCGTACGCCTGCTGCGCGACGGCGCGACGATTCCCTTCATCAGCCGCTACCGCAAGGAGGCGACCGGTTCGCTCGACGAACTGCAGGTAGGCGCCGTCAAAGAGCTGTTGGAACGTCTCACCGAGCTCGAAGCCCGTCGTCAAACCGTACTCTCAACCATCGAGGAACAGGGAAAACTGACTCCGGAGCTCCGTCGGCGCATCGAGGGGTGCTGGGATTCGGTGGAGCTGGAAGACCTCTATCTCCCTTACAAGCCCAAGCGCCGAACCCGCGCCACGGTAGCCCGCGAGCGGGGATTGGAGCCGCTGGCCGACCTCATCATGGCCCAGCAGGCCCGCGACGCGGCGCAGCAGGCCCGGCGTTATATCTCGGCCGAAGTGCCGACGCCCGAGGAGGCCCTCGCCGGAGCGTGCGACATCATCGCCGAACGCATTTCGGAGGATGAACAGGCCCGCAACGGCCTGCGCCGCACCTTCGCCCGCGAAGGGGTCGTGCACACGAAACTCGTGAAAGGCAAGGAGGCCGAGGGAGCCAAATACTCCGATTATTTCGACGCCGCGACACCGCTGCGCAACATCTCGTCACACCGTTTCCTGGCCATGCGCCGCGGAGCCGACGAAGGCATTCTGAAGATCACGGTCGACGTCGACGCCGACCGCTGCATCGAGGGGCTATGCCGCCGGTTCATTCGCCCCGGTTCGACGACACGCACCTGGATGGAGGCGGCAGCCGCGGATTCGTTCAAACGCCTGATGCGTCCCTCGATCGAGACCGAACAGCTGGCGGCGGCCAAGGAGAAGGCCGACGACGAGGCAATCCGGGTCTTCGCCGAGAACCTGCGGCAGTTGTTGCTTTCATCGCCGCTGGGCCAGAAGCGCGTGATCGCCCTCGATCCCGGATTCCGCACGGGGTGCAAGGTCGTGGCGCTCGATTCGCAGGGAAGCCTGCTCCACAACACGACCATCTATCCGCATCCTCCGCAAAACCACTATGCCGAGGCCGCCGAGACCCTCCGGGCGCTGGCCGCGAAGTACAAAGCCGAGGCATTCGCCATCGGCGACGGCACGGCAGGCCGCGAGACCGAACAACTGGTTCGCGGGCTGGGATTGGAGGGTGTCGAGGTCTTCATGGTGAGCGAAGACGGCGCATCGGTCTACTCGGCGTCGGCCGCGGCCCGCGAGGAATTCCCCGACTACGACGTGACGGTGCGCGGAGCCGTGAGCATCGGACGCCGCCTGATCGACCCCCTTTCTGAGCTGGTCAAAATCGACCCCAAGTCGATCGGCGTCGGACAGTACCAGCACAGCGTCGACCAGTCGAAACTCAAGGCGCGTTTGGCCACGGTGGTGGAGAGCTGCGTCAACCGGGTCGGCGTGAACATCAACACCGCCTCGAAACACATCCTGACCTACATTTCGGGACTCGGGCCGGCACTGGCGGAAAACATCGTGGCCTACCGCGCCGCGAACGGGGATTTCAAAAGCCGCAAGGCGCTGCTCAAGGTGCCGCGGCTGGGAGCCAAAGCCTTCGAGCAGGCCGCCGGATTCCTGCGCGTCGTGGGCGGCACGAACCCGCTGGACAACAGCGCCGTGCATCCCGAATCGTACCACATTGCCGAACGCATGGCAGCCGATGCGGGCGTCAGCGTCGAGCAGCTGCTCGCGGACAAAGCCCTGCGCAAGGCCGTCCGGCCCGAACGATATGTGAGCGGAGAGGTGGGGCTGCCGACCGTGACGGACATTCTCGAAGCGCTCGACAAGCAGGGCCTCGACCCGCGGGAGCAGTTACAGGTCTTCTCGTTCGACCCCAACGTGCACACGATCGACGACCTGCGCGCAGGAATGCTCCTGCCGGGCATCGTGACGAACATCACGGCCTTCGGAGCCTTCGTCGACATCGGTGTCAAACAGGACGGACTGGTGCACATCTCGCAGTTGGCCGACCGTTACGTCGCATCGCCCGCGGACGTGGTGCACCTGGGCCAGCACGTCGAGGTAAAGGTCACGGGCATCGACACCGTCCGCAACCGCATCTCGCTGACCATGCGCAGGAACGGTTAGCCCCGAAAACCGGAATAGGGGTAGCAATCCCGGTAATACGGGTAAGGAAAGAACCGTTGTCCGCACTTAATTTTGTAACGTGAACGAATCGGCAATTAAAATCGGAACCGCCATGAAAAAACTGGGAATAGCAATCACGACAAGCGCCGTCCTGCTGTTGTCCGCCGCCTGCGGGCAGGCGAACAGTGCGAACCGCACGCCGGAGGCCCCGGCCAGGGTTTATTTTATCCGGGAGATCAATCCGCAAAATCTGGTCAAAATCTACGAGGCCCTCGGCCGCGAAGCCAAAGGCCGGGTGGCCGTCAAACTCTCGACCGGGGAACCGGGCGGCAGCAACTTCCTCCAGCCGGCGCTGATCGGC
This sequence comes from Alistipes timonensis JC136, assembly GCF_900107675.1. Taxonomy (GTDB): domain Bacteria; phylum Bacteroidota; class Bacteroidia; order Bacteroidales; family Rikenellaceae; genus Alistipes; species Alistipes timonensis. The sequence goes on along the minus strand of NZ_FNRI01000004.1, from coordinate 43,472 downwards.
GAGCTGGTGAAAAAGGTCGACGGCACGATCGTGGAGTGCAACACCGCCTACGGCGGAGGCCACGCGAGCACCGCCGATCACCTGAAAGCAGCCGCCGACCACGGCTTCACGGCCATCGCCCCAGTCGATATCATGGATGCCGAGGGCGAAACGGCGCTTCCGGTCAGGGGCAGCAAGCACCTCAAAGAAGATTTCGTCGGCAGAAACTACCTGAATTACGATTTCACGGTCGTTCTCTCGCACTTCAAAGGCCACGCCATGGGCGGCTTCGGAGGTGCCGTCAAAAACATCTCGATCGGCATCGCCTCATCCGCCGGAAAGGCGTGGATACACTCCGCAGGCAAGACGAAGAACGCCAATGAGATGTGGGGCAACCTCCCGGCGCAGGACGATTTCCTGGAATCGATGGCCGAGGCCGCCAAAGCCGTCGCCGACCACTGCGGCGACAGGATCCTCTATATCAGCGTGGCCAACAACCTCTCGGTCGACTGCGACTGCGACGCGCATCCGGAGGCCCCCCGAATGGGCGACATCGGCATCCTGGCGTCGCTCGACCCGGTGGCGCTCGACAAGGCATGTGTGGATATGGTCTATGCGTCGGACGATCCCGGGAAAGTGCACCTGATCGAACGCATGGAGTCACGCCACGGCATCCATACGCTCGAACATGGCGAAACGATCGGCCTCGGGTCGCAGCAGTACGAGCTCATAACGCTCCGATGATCCCGGCACGGGCCTGACAAAGAAAAAGTCCTCGGAAGTTATTAGCTTCTAAGGACTTTCGCTCTCAAATTGAGGTCTGAAGCGGACGCCATAAATTCGAATCGAATTTTACCGATTTTAATTTTATTTTATCTATATATCAGTATTTTACAGCCGTTTTTCATAAACTGCGAGGTCTGGAAGTTTTCGAAAATTCGGCCGATGTATGACAAATGTATGACAAAAATGATTACATTTGCAGCAGATAAAACCTCCTGACCTATGGCTTCATTCTGCTATCGCATCCGCTCGACCCAGAAAAACAAACTGGTCAAAATCCAAATTCTCTTCACGGTTGGCCGCGGCAACCAGTTCTACGTCGACAGCCAATATATGGTGCTGACGGACGCCTGGGACAACAAGCGGCAGACGGTCAAGAGCCGCTTCACCTTTACCGACGACTTCACCGAACAGCAGGGGCGCGAGCTGACCAAGAATCTCTCCGAACTGCGCAGCCACATCCTCGGAGAGATTGCCAAGGATCCCGAGCACGCAATGACGAAGACGCGGTTGGAGAAGATCATCTACAGCTTCCACCACCCGCGCAGTCTCACCACAGGCCGCCGCGTCCGCACCCGTGAATCGCTAGGCGACTACATCGCCCGCTTCACGCGCGAGATGGAGGAGGGCATCCGGCTGAACATCCACAAACTCCGCTACGGCCCCTCGACCATCAAGAACTACAAGGGGTTCGTCGTGCAGTTCGACGAGTACTGCAAAGCCAAACGCAAGCAGTTCGACTTTGCCGACATCGACCTGAAGTTCTACGATGACTTCGTCGCCTGGTTCACCGCCAAGAACTACTCCGTCAATACGATCGGCCGCCACGTCAAGGAGCTGAAGATCATCATGCGCGCGGCCCGCGAGGAGGGTCTGCACGACAACGGAGCCATCGAGAGCCGCAAGTTCCGCGTGCTGACGGCCGACGTGGAGAACATCTATCTGACGGAGTCGGAGATCCGGGCCATCGCCGCGCTCGACCTCTCGAAAAACCGGCACAAGGACGTTGCCCGCGACATCTTTCTGGTGGGGTGCTACACAACGCAACGCTTCAGCGACTACTCGACCATCAACGAAGGCAACATCCGCACGCTGGAGAACGGGCAGCAGGTCATCGACCTCAAGCAGCAGAAGACCGGCAACCACGTCGTCATTCCGGTCCGGCCCGAGCTGCAGGCCATCCTGGAGAAGTACGACAACCGGCTGCCGAGAACCTACGAACAGAAGGTGAACCACCTCATCAAGGAGATTGCGCGCGAGGCGGGCATCACGGAGAAGGTCGAGGTCTCCTACATCGAGAATGGCGAAAAGAAGAGCCGGCTGGTCGAGAAGTGCGACCTGGTGAAGACCCACACGGCGCGGCGCAGCGGCGCAACGAACATGTATCTGGCGGGGACCCCGACCATCGCCATCATGAAGGTTACGGGTCACAAGACCGAACGGGAGTTTATGAAGTACATCAAGATCACCGAGGAGCAGACCGCCATGGAGTTGATGAGCCACCCCTATTTTTCGGGGGCAAGCAACACAACACGATAATCTGAAAGAGTGTTGTCCGGGAATTTTCTTAACTTTGTTCAAACAGACTGATGCAATGAAAGACGATACGAAGGAATTAACACTGTTCGACAACTACGATTTTATAGAAAAAATCGAATCTCTGATGGCCGACTGTGAATCGGCCGAGGTGGAGTTCAAATCCGCTAGGGGCGGGTTTCCGGGCAGCTTATGGGAGACCTACTCCGCTTTCGCCAATACGCAAGGTGGAGTCATCGTATTGGGCGTCAAAGAGAAGGACGGAAAATTCACACTTGACGGCATCACACTGGAGCAGGCGCGCAAATACAAAAAAGAGTTTTGGGACAACGTAAACAACAAGGCTCATTGCAGTGCAAACGTCCTGCAGGAGAAAGACGTGCAGGATGGCGAATACAACGGGAGCTATGTCCTGGTGTTCAATGTGCCACGGGCTCCTAGCAACATGATTCCCGTATATCTGCATAACAACCCCGAGAATACATTCAAGCGGAATTACGAAGGAGACTATCGGTGCGATGCAAGTGAAATCAAGCGTATGTTCGCCGATGCCGATAGCACGGAACATCCCCGTGATTACAAAATTCTGCCCGAATTTACCATCGAGCAGGATATTGACAAGGCAACTCTTGAGCAATACCGCCGGTTGGTCGCAACCAAAAGCCCCGATCATCCGTGGCTGCTGCTGGACGACAAACATTTCCTGATGAAATTGAAAGGTTATCAGATCGATCGACGAAAGAAAATCGAGGGACTGACGCTTGCCGGTCTATTGATGTTTGGCAAAACGGACAGCATCACCGACGCCTACGGATGTCCGCAATACTTTCCCGATTACCGCGAATATTTCAGTTCCAACCCCGATGACCGCTGGACAGACCGCATCTGCCCGGACGGCACCTGGGAGGCGAATCTGTTTCAATTCTACTACCGGGTCTATCCCAAGCTGGCCGCAGCCCTACCCAAGCCTTTCGCCCTGAAGGACGGCATCAGAGAGGACGAAACACCGACACATACGGCTCTACGCGAAGCGTTTATCAATGCACTGGTCCATTGCGACTATTCGGTTGACTCAAACATTACGATCGAGCTACACAAGGATTGTTACATATTCTCCAATCCAGGCTCCCTGCTGCTCTCCATTGCCCAATATTATCAGGGAGGCAACAGCGTATGCCGCAACAAGGCCCTGCAAACGATGTTCATGCTGATCGGCTCAGCGGAAAAGGCCGGAAGCGGTGCCGACAAGATCATGCAAGGTTGGAAAAAGGCAAATTACCGCAACCCGCGAATCGAGGAGATCACTCATCCCGACAAAGTCGTATTGACATTGCCCCTTGTCAGTTTGTTGTCTGATGAGGTCATCTCCTATCTGAAATCCCTGTTCGGTGAGGATATAACGTCCATAGAACACAACAAGTTGATGACACTGGCAACCTGTTGCAGCGAGGGCGAGGTCACCAACTATCGGATGCAATTGGTATTGGACAAGCACAGTGCCGATATCACAAAGATGCTCAAAGAGTTATGCAACGACCGATATCTCATTCCCGAGGGAATCGGCCGCGGCACGCACTACAGAATCAATAAAAAAGTCCGGGAGGGGGGACTCCCCGGGAATGTTGCTAGTAATGTTGCTAGTAATGTTGCTAGTAATGTTGCTAGTAATGTTGCTAGTAATGTTGCTAGTAATGTTGCTAGTTCTCCAGGTAGAGAGAGACGGAGAAGATTATCATCCAGCGAATTGCACACAGCCATTCTGCTCGCATGTGTTGATTTTGAATCGCTGGAAACCATAGCTAACAAAGTAGGAAAGAGTCTAAGATACCTGAAAAACAGAGCCATACCCATCATGGTTGCTGAAGGGTTATTGGAACGAGAATATCCCAATATGCCGAAACATCCCCACCAGCGATACCGTGCAAAAAAGAGATAACCAGCCATGCCGCGCCGCCGAAAAATAACGATCCGGGCCTCCGAACTGGAGAGCTTCGAAACGCTCGTCCGGGAGCTGCACCAGCGGCCGGAGTTTGCCGGATTCGATCCGTCGAGCCTGCACGTCTGGGCTTACGAACGGTATGAGCCGAAGCTGAAGGATGCCGACGCAATCCTTCGCCGCTTCGACTACTGGCTGGGCGTGCACAAGGGCGAGCGCTATCTGATGGTAAACGGCAGCCGGCTCTTCAACAAAAAGGAGCTGGCCGAGGCGCTGGGCGTCGCACGTCCGACGCTCGACCGGTGGATTACGAACGGATGGCTGGAGCCGTGCCGCGTTCAGATCTCAAGCAGCGGCGACACCCTCTTTGCGGCCAATGCCGTTCGGGAGGTATTGGAACGGTTCCGATAGGTTCAAAAACCACATCACCAAAAAGGACGGCGGGTGCCGTCCTCTTTTTTTAGCCAGAACAGAATCCAATTACACGGCAGTGCCAACCCAAGCAAACGAATGCCAAAGTCCGGAAACGGCCGACGGCATGTCTTCGGTGTGGCACCGGTTGGCATCGGTTGGCGCTGATTTGTAACGCCATTCGCCGTTTTCGGGAGGGGTTCGGAAAGCCTTTCTTTGCGTCATCAACCAAATTCGAATCGTTATGACCAAGGAAATCTTTCTGAGCGGCATGACCGCCGACCAGCTCTCGGAGATGATTCGCGAATCGCTGCGCGACGAGTTGCGGCAGCTCCACCCCGAACCCTCCGCCGAGACGCCGAACTATCTGACCCGCCGCGAGACGGCCCGCCGCCTGCGCATCTCGCTCGTGACGCTCAACGACTGGGTGAACCGCGGCCGGATCCGCGCCCACAAGATCGGCGGGCGCGTGCTGTTCCGCGACAGCGACGTCGAAGCAGCACTGCACCGGATCGTCCCCATCAAAAGCCGATAGCCATGAAGACGACAACAGATTGCATCGGCATCCGGGAGTATCTCCTCCGCCGGGGACTGCACCCCCACCGCGAAACCGCCACCCATGGCATGTTCCTCTCACCGCTGCGCGAAGAGCGCACCCCCAGTTTCAGCGTCCGCTACGACAAGGGGCTCTGGTACGACTTCGGGCTGGGCGAAGGGGGCACGCTCCTCCAGCTGGTCATGCGCCTCGAAGGGTGCGGCATGGCAGAAGCTATCCGACACCTGCGCAAAGGGGCAGCAGACGAAGTCCCCTTCCAGCCCCTCCCGACCACCTCACCGCGCAAAGACTCCCCGCTGCGGATTCTCTGCGTCGGGGAGATTCGCCACCCGGCGCTGATCGGTTATCTGCGCGAACGCGGCATCGACCCCGCCGTGGCCGGAGCGCTGTGCCGCGAGGTTCACTACGCCGTTGGCGAGCGGCGCTTCTTCGCCATCGGCTTCCGCAACGACGCCGGAGGCTGGGAGCTGCGCAATCCACAGTTCAAGGGGAGCAGCGCCCCGAAAAATATCACGACCTTCGACCGGCACGGCGACACGGCGCTGCTCTTCGAAGGCTTCTTCGACCTGCTCTCCTACCTGACGCTGCAACACGAGTCGGATCCAACCGCCGACACCGCCGTGCTTAACTCCGTGGTCAACCTTCCCCGCGCCCTTCCGTTTCTCGCACGCCACACCACGATCCACGCCTTCCTCGACAACGACGAGGCGGGACGCCTCACCCTCGAACGACTGCGCAGCACCCTGCCCGGTGCGACCGTCATCGACCGTGCGGAGGGCTACCGTGCCCACAAGGATCTGAACGAATCACTCCGATCGTCCGCGAAGGTTTCCCGCACGCCGCGTCGTCGCGGTCGCAAGTTGTAACGTCACCCGGAATGACACCGGAACCGTCGCCCACCCATCGGCCGCTTCGCGACCGCGGCTTTTCCCCCAAGGAAAAAGCCATAGCCTATTAGGGCTTTTTCCGACGCATCGGCCCGCCGACGCTGAAAAAGCCCCAATAGGCCAAAGGGTCAGGCCCCTCTGGACACCCCCTGTCGTGCTGCGCACGCCGACCGCCGAGGCGGTCCCTTCTTCAACCACACAACCCTCCGAAAAACGACCGTACCATGGGATATGCCGTCCTGCATCTCGACAAAGCCCCGGGCAACGAGGCGGCCATGACCGCCCACATCGCCCGCACAAAGATACCCACCAACGCTTCGCCCGAACGCACCTGCCTCAACGAGGAGCTCATCGAGTTCCCCGAGGAGGTGGCCGACCGCACGGAGGCGATCAACTACCGACTCGAACACGCAGGTCTAACGCGCAAGATCGGAACGAACCAGGTGCGCGTGATCCGCGTCATGCTGACCGGTTCGCACGACGCGATGAAGCGCATCGAGGAGGAGGGGCGGCTTCCGGAGTGGTGTGCCGACAACCTCGCCTGGCTGCGCGAGACCTTCGGAGCAGAGAATGTCGTCTCAGCCGTCGTGCATCGCGACGAATCGACCCCGCATATCCACGCCGCCGTGGTGCCCATCGTCACGGGCGAGCGCCGCAAGGCCCGCACCGTCGCATCCGAATCCCCGAGCAAGCGGCACTACCGCCCGAAACCCGCTGCCCGGCCCCGTCTCTGCGCCGACGACGTCATGTCGCGCGTCCGCCTCAAGCAGTACCAGGACAGCTACGCTGCGGCGATGTCCAAATACGGACTGGAGCGCGGCATCGACGGTTCGGAGGCGCGCCACATCACCACGCAGGAGTTCTACCGCCAGGCCATCTCCCAGCAGCAGGATCTGCAGGAGAACATCGACGCGCTGCTCCGCCTTGAAGAGCAGAAGCGGAAGGCCGTCGAGCAGCTCAAACAACAGGAGCGGCAGGTGCGCACCGAGTATGAACAGACCGCCACGCTCCAGGCGCAGAAGAGCGCCGAGCTGAACCGCACCGAGGCCGAACTGAAGAGTGTGAAGGGGGAGTTGAAGGGTGCCAGGCTGAAAAACGCCGCGGCGGAGGTCGGGTCGAACATCGTCGAGGGGATCGGGGCGATGATCGGCACCTCGCGTGTCAAGCGGCAGCAGCAGGAGATCGACCGCCTCAACGCGGAGAACGCCGCCCTGCACGAGCAGACCGAAACACTGAACCGCGCCAACCGCGAGGAGAAGGCCCGGCATGAGCAGGCCGAACAGCAGCTGCAGGCGAAACTCGACCGCATCGAACACTGGCTGCCCGACACGCAGACGCTCATCAGTTGGGGCGAATACTGCCGCGACATGGGGATCTCGGAGTCGGGCGCCCGCGAAATTATCGCCATGAAGCCCCTCTACGTCTCGGGCGAACTCCGCGCTCCGGAGTATTCGCGCCGCTTCGACGTCTCGAATACCGAGATCCGCCTGCAACGCAACCCGAACGGTCCCGGAGGCTTCCAGCTGCTCATCGACCGCCAGCCCGCACACGCCTGGTTCCGCCAACGGTATGTGGAGCTCATGACCCGCCTGGGCTACCCCGTCCGCCCCGAACGTCCCATCATCCGACGCAACACCATCAAGCGGTAAAGCCCGCCCCGAAAGACAAAGAGAATATCCGGTCGAACAGCCGGACATTTTTCTTCACTCTGTGAAGAAACTCGCTTAATCGAAACATTTGTAGAGTTTGTATTGCGATTTTTTTCGAAAATAATTTGCTTTTCTCGGGCAAAACACATATTTTTGTAATAAACCTACAAAGAAAAAAATGGTAAAACTGAAAGATATTGCCACCATCCAGACGGGAGTTTACCTGAAAAGCGCCCCTTCGCCCGACACCTGCTACCTTCAGGTGAACGATTTCGACGAGGAGGGGAACATCCGTCCGACCGTCCGACCGACAACCTCCGTCAGTTCCAAGGCTGCCCGCCACCTGCTGACAGAAAGCGACCTGCTGCTCGCCGCCAAGGGTGGCAAGAATTTCTGCGCCATCGCCCCGACGCAACTCGGGCCGTGCGTGGCCTCTCCCTCGTTTCTGATTATCCGAATCGACAACCAGACCCGCATCCTGCCCGAATACCTCTGCGGATTCCTCAACCTGCCATCCACCCGGCAGCTGCTGACGGCACAGGCCCAAGGGTCGGCCATCGCCTCGCTCAGCAAGGCTGACCTCGAGGAGTTCGAGATACCACTCCCCCCGCTGGAGCGACAGCGGGCCTGCATCGCCCTCACCCGCCTGCATCGCCGCGAACAGGCCCTCTACAAGGCTATCGCGGAGCGCCGCCGGCAAATCACCGATTATAAATTAACAAAAATATATAAAGATGAACGGTAAAGTTACACAGGAAGAGATCAACAAAGTCGTATGGCAAGCCTGCGACACATTCCGGGGCGTTATCGACCCTAGCCAGTACAAGGACTACATCCTCACGATGCTGTTCCTGAAGTACGTCAGCGATGTCAGCAAAGCGAAATACAAGGAGTATCTCCAGCGCTACGACGGCGACACGGAGCGTGCCCAACGAGCCATGCGCCGCGAACGGTTCCAGGTTCCCGAGAAGAGTTCGTTCGACTACCTCTTCGAGCACCGCAACGAGCCCAATATCGGCGAACTGATTGACATTGCGCTGGCCGACCTCGAATTTGCCAACCGCGAAAAGCTGAGCAGCGAGGACGGCAGCGGCATCTTCCGCAACATCAGCTTCAACAGCAGCAACCTCGGCGAAACGAAGGAGCGCAACGCCCGGCTGAAACAACTACTCATCGACTTCTCGGACGAGCGGCTGCAGTTCGACGAGTCACACCTCGCGAACAACGACGTCATCGGCGATGCCTACATGTTCCTTATCGAGAAGTTCGCCAGCGATGCCGGGAAGAAGGCTGGAGAATTTTTTACACCGAAGGAGGTCTCGACCCTGCTGGCACGACTGACCAAGAGCGCCCCCGGTTCGCGCATCTGCGACCCGACGTGCGGCTCGGGTTCACTGCTCATCAAGGCAGGCCGCGAGGTGGGCTCCGATAACTTCTCGCTCTACGGTCAGGAGCTCAACGGCAGCACCTGGGCGCTGGCCATGATGAACATGCTGCTCCACGGTTTCGACAGCGCCACGATCCGCTGGGGCGACACGCTGCGCAACCCGAAGCTCAAGGAGGGCGATGCGTTGATGAAGTTCGACACCGTCGTGGCCAATCCGCCCTTCTCGCTCGAAAAGTGGGGCGCCGACGAGGCGGCCGACGACCCCTACAACCGCTTCTGGCGCGGCATTCCGCCCAAGAGCAAGGGCGACTGGGCATTCATATGCCACATGATTGAGGTAGCCAACGAACACGGCAAGGTTGGCGTCGTTGTTCCTCACGGCGTGCTGTTCCGAGGGGCAAGCGAGGGAAAAATCCGCCAGCAGACCATCGAGGAGAACCTCGTCGAGGCCATCATCGGACTCCCGGCCAACCTCTTCTACGGAACGGGCATCCCGGCCGCCATCGCCATCTTCAACAAGGCCAAGACGACGACCGACGTGCTCTTCATCGACGCCAGCCGCGAATTTGAGAACGGCAAGAACCAGAACCGGCTGCGCGACGAGGATATCGACCACATCGTCACGACCTACCGCCGCTTTGCGCAGGGGGAACTCGCGCCGGGCATCGTCGAGGAGCGCTACGCCTACGTTGCCCGGCGCGAGGAGATTGCCGACAACGACTACAACCTCAACATCCCGCGCTATGTGGACACCTTCGAGGAGGAGCCCGAAATCGACATTGCGGCCGTGCAGCAGGAGATTGATGCCCTGGAAAAGGAGCTTGTCGAGGTGCATGTCCGGATGGAGGGTTATCTGAAGGAGTTGGGATATTAAAAAGGCCAATATGGAGACTTGGACATTTATTATTTCGGCCGCAGCTCTTGCCGTCAGCCTGTATACCTATTTCGCGCACGACCGGAAACTGAAACAACAAGAACGGTTAATCAACTCTTATCAACTGAAACAGCTGCAGGAAGAGGAGCAGGCAAACAAAAAAGCCGATATCCGCGCGGAGATTTCGCAGAATACCAAAGGACCCCGGACGCTTCGAATATGGAACAATGGCCGGGCTGTAGCTCGGAATATTCGAGTTGAAGGGCTTGATGTTGAAGGTCTAATCGTCATGAACGATGAAATATTCCCATACGAGATTATGAACCCGCAAGACGATGCCGAACTCAAACTCTATCTAACGATTGGCTGTCCCCAAAAATTAACGCTCAAACTGATTTGGGACGATGAATCCGGGCAGGACAACGTAACCACCAAAGTAATTACACTATGAGTATGTTCCTCAATATGACTCTTTCGACTTGGGGTGATATCGGAAATATCATTCTTGGCATTAGTTCCCTATTCACAGCTATTGTTACTGCAATCGTACTTTGCAAACAACATAAACTGCAACAAAAGCAGCACAAACTGGAACAGGAAAAGCTAAAAATCCAACAAATGGAGCACCAGCCTCTATTTTTCTTCAAACGAGGAAAGGATCATTTGGCGATTTGCAATAGTGGAACAAAATTGAATCGCCCCATCGAATTTACCATCGGTTCGATGATTTATGTACAATCCTCCATGTTTCTTCCAGACGGGTTAAAGAATTTCGTATACTGCTGTCCTATCAATATATACAAGGACTGTCGCTGCCAAGAGGAGCTGGATGGAGTCGTTGCCAAATGCCCGTTCGTGGAAGAAGATCGAACCAAATTGCACGATATCACGTCAAAAATATGGAACAGTCTTGTCCATAGCGAAAAGCTGATACCCAAGCTACCCTACATGACCTCCGTAATAGTCCGAGAGTCCGACTTGATTGCTATTAAGTATCAAGACGTGTATCATATTGACCATACGGTCTATTATCTTGATTCTTCTCCAATCTCCGAGGAAACCTACAACAAGTTGGACAAGATCCGACAATCGGTTCCAGCTGGCATATATAGTGTCGATAAAGTGAATCTTAACAACATACTGGGAGGAATTCTTCAATTCCGATTTGAAAAAACATGGTAAAGCCAATTACTGCAATGACACACGATACCGACCTACCACAAGGTTATAAGGCGACGGCGCTGGGGATTATTCCGCAGGAGTGGGAGGTGAAATTTTTAGGCGATCTCCTTTCGAGATGTACCAATGGTCTTACATATGATGTCTCCATCACTTGTGGGATTCCTGTTACTCGTATCGAAACCATTTCTACAGGAGAAATAAATTATGCGAAGGTCGGATATATCCCCAATGAAAGTGGATATGAAACCTTCAGAATGCAAAAAGGCGACATCCTGTATAGCCACATAAATAGTCTTTCTCAAATCGGGAAGGTTGCTTATTACAAAGGTGATCAAGAAATTTATCATGGTATGAACCTGCTTTTGCTTAGAGCCAACGATTGCCTTGATAAGCAATATTTATATTATACGTTGCTAACTGAACATATGCGGCATATGGCTCAAGTAATAGCGAAGCCCGCTGTCAATCAAGCCAGTATTAGCACCAGCGATTTGAAAAGAGTAAAAATTGCTGTTCCGCCCCTAGCGGAGCAGCGGAAGATTGCGGAGGTGTTGCGCGTGTGGGATGAGGCGATTGAAAAGCAGGCGCGGCTGATTGAAAAACTCGCCCTGCGCAAACGCGGTTTGATGCAGCGACTCCTCTCCGCCAAACTCCGTCTTCCTGGTTTCTCCGAACCCTGGCAAAAAGTTAAATTTTGTGAACTGTTTACCAAAAGTATAAAAACGGCAGACCCTCTTACGAAATACGAAGTGCTATCTGTCACAAAAGAGGGGATTGTCGCTCAAAAATCCTATTTTAATAAGGATATTGCAAGCGAAGACACTTCTAAATACATTGTAGTAGAACAAGGAGATTTAGCCATGAGCGGGCTTAATTTTTGGATGGGTTCATGTCATATTCTGACGAATTTCAATGAAGGCATAATCTCCCCTGCCTACAAGGTTTTTAAGGTTACCGAACACAACAATATCAACTTTATCAGAGATTTCGTTCGCTCGTCCATGTTCCTGCAAGCATTACAAGGATGCTCTGTCATAGGCGCAAGCATTGTAAGGCGTAATTTGGATAAAGAGATGCTTTATGAATGGACTTTCAAGATTCCATCTTTGAAAGAGCAAACCGCCATTGCGAAGGTGTTGACCGCGGCCGACCGCGAGATTGAGCTGGCCAAAGAAAAGCTTGAACGGCTCCGCCGTCAGAAACGCGGCCTTATGCAACAACTCCTCTCCAGCAAAAAACGTGTAAAAATTAATATCTAAGAATATGGCAAAACGTAAGAAACCAACAGTCGCACTTATTTATGATTTTGATGGGACTTTATCTCCTGCCAATATGCAAGAATATGATTTTCTTAAAGCTATCGGCATCAAAGATAAAGCCCAATTTTGGCGTCAAAACAATGAACTTATAGAAAAACACGAAGCCAGTAATATTTTATGTTATATGAAATTAATGCTGGATAAGGCTCGTGCTGCAGGAGTTAGTGTTCAACGTCAAAAATTCGTTGATTTTGGGAAAAGTATTGAACTATACGAGGGAGTAAAAGAATGGTTTGATTTAATCAACCAATTAGGGCAAGAGGAAGGTGTTATAATCCAACATTATATTAATTCATCCGGATTAAAAGAAATGATAGAAGGGACTAAAATAGGGAATAAGTTTCAAGAAATATATGCTTGCACATTTATGTATGAAGATGGGGTTGCTGTTTGGCCTGCAGTAGCTGTAGATTTCACAACAAAAACCCAATTTCTATTTATGATAAATAAAGGGGTTACTAAAATAAGTGAAAATGCAAAAATAAATGAATATAAAGCAGAAGAAGATAGGCCTATCCCTTTTAAACATATGATATATTTTGGTGATGGTGAAACCGATATACCATGTATGAAGCTAATAAAACAACAAGGAGGAAACTCTATCGCTGTTTACAAACCTCGTAATAAAAAGAAAAAAGCATGTGCCGAAAAACTTGTATTAGACGATAGAGTGAATTTTGCATGTGCCGCAAACTACGTCAAAGATGGCGAAATCTACAATATTGTAAAAGCAATTATCAAACAGATTAAATCAAATTTTAACTTTAACGAATTGCAAAAACAAAATGTCAAACGATTTGGAGTAGAATAAGATATGTCCATCTCTTTCAAAGAAGACCATATTAGCCAGATTCCCGCGCTGCTGATGCTCGAAAAGCTCGACTACACATACCTCACACCCGATGAGGCGCTGGCCCTGCGTGGCGGGAATCCCGCCAACGTGCTGCTCGAATCCGTGCTGCGCAAGCAGCTGGCAGCTATCAACGTCGTGCAAGTCAGCTCGACGCGGACCACCGTATTTTCCGAGCAGAACATTACAGCCGGAATCGAGGCCCTGCGCAACATCCCGATGGACGAAGGATTTATGGAGGCTTCGCAGACGATCTACGACCTGCTCACCTCGGGCAAAACCCTCGAACAGATCGTCGACGGCGACCGCAAGAGTTTCGTGATGCAGTACATCGACTGGAAAGACATTCGCAACAACGTCTTCCACGTCACGGAGGAGTTTGCCGTCAGCCGCACGGGGATGACCGACACCTACCGGCCCGACATCGTCCTCTTCGTGAACGGCATTCCGCTATGCGTCATCGAGTGCAAGCGTCCCGACGTGAAGGACTCCATCGAACAGGCCATTTCGCAGCACCTCCGCAACCAGAAGGCTGACGGCATCCGTTCGCTGTACCTCTATTCTGCGTTGTTGCTGGCCATCAACCGCCAGGAGGGCAGTTATGCTACGACGGCCACGCCCGAAAAGTTCTGGGCGCGGTGGCGCGAGCAGTTTACCGACCGCGAGGAGGAGGCCCGTTACCGGCAGGAGCTGGAGCGGGTGGTCAACGAACCGCTGTTGGACGACAAGATCTTCGGAGAGCGGTTCGGCTATGTCCGCCGCAACTTCGAGGATCTCTACAAGCAGCCTGTCACGCCGTCGGTGCAGGATGAATACCTTTACAACTTGTGCCGGCCCGAGCGGCTGCTGCAGTTGATGTACGGCTTTACACTCTACGACGACGGCACCAAGAAGGTGGCCCGCTACCAGCAGTATTTTGCCGTGCGACAGACGATGCGGCGCATGCGACACATCGAGGGCGGGCGGCGGCGCGGCGGAGTCATCTGGCACACGCAGGGAAGCGGCAAGTCGCTGACGATGGTGATGCTGGCGCAGGCCATCATCCTCGACAAAGAGATTCGCAACCCGAAAATCATCCTCGTGACCGACCGCACGGACCTCGACCGGCAGATTACGGGAACATTCCGCAAATGTCAGATTCGCGTCGAGAACGCCACGACGGGGAGCAAGCTCGTCGAACTGCTCAACAGCAAGAGTGACGCTGTCATCACGACGATTATCAACAAGTTCGAGACGGCCGTGCGCGGCATCCGCACCCCGTTGACCGACCCTAATATCTTCGTGCTGATCGACGAGGGGCACCGCAGCCAGTACGGCGAGATGGGCATCAAGATGGAGAAGACGCTTCCGAATGCCTGCTTCATCGCCATGACCGGCACGCCGTTGATGAAGAAGGAGAAGAACACGGCCCGAAAGTTCGGCGGCATCATTCAGCCGGTCTACACGGTGGACCAGGCCGTGGCGGACAAGGCCGTTGTGCCGCTGCTCTACGAGGGGCGCATGGTGCCGCAGGTGGTGCACGAGGAGACGATCGACCGCTATTTCGACAAGATTTGCGGATGGATGAGCGACGCCCAGCGGGCCGACATGAAGAAGAAATTCAGCCGTGCGGATCAGCTCAACCAGACGCAGCAGCGCATCTATGCCATTGCGTGGGACATTTCGCAGCATTTCAAGGAGAACTGGCAGGGGTCGAAATTCAAGGCACAACTGGTGGCTCCGCGCAAACACGTCGCAATTTTCTACAAGCAGTATCTCGACGAAATCGGAATCGTCTCGTCGGAGGTGCTCATCACCTCGCCCGACACCCGGGAGGGGGAAGACGAAGCGTTCGGCGAGACCTCGAACGTGGAGGTGGCCTTCTGGAAGCGCATGATGGATGAATACGGCACGGCCAAAAAGTACGAGGCAAGCATCATCAACCGCTTCAAGAACAGCGACAAGCCGGAGATTATCATCGTCGTGGACAAACTCCTGACGGGATTCGACGAACCCCGCAACACGGTGCTCTACCTCGACCGCAAGTTGAAGGACCACACGCTGCTGCAGGCCATTGCCCGCGTCAACCGCGTCTGCGAAGACAAGGAGTTCGGATATATCATCGACTATTACGGCGTATTGGGATCACTTAATTCGGCGCTGGAGCTCTACACCGATTTTGACAAGGAGGATCTGGAAGGAACCTATACGGACATCTCAGAGGAGGTTGCCAAGCTGCCCCAGAAGCATGCCGAGTTGTGGGACCTCTTCAAGGAGGTGCGCAACACGACCGACTTCGAGGCCTTCGGCAATGTTCTGCGCGAGGAGGACCGGCGCACGCTCTTCTACGAAAAGCTGCGGGCCTTTGCCCGGACGCTGAAGGTAGCGCTTTCGTCCATCGTATTCCATCAAAACACGCCTCAAGAAGAGGTCGAACGGTACAAGCACGATCTGGCCTTCTTCATGAAGCTCCGTAATGCCGTGCAGGAGCGCTACTCCGACACGGTGGACTACAAGCAATACGAAGGGCAGATTCAGAAGCTGATCGACACGCACATCGAGAGCGGCGAGGTGCAGGTCATCACCGACCTGGTGAACATCTTCGACAAGGAGCGGTTCGCCGAAGAGGTGGAGAAAATCTCCGGAAAAGCGGCCAAAGCGGACACGATTGCCTCGCGAACGGCCAAGTACATCACCGAGAACATGGATACCGACCCGGCCTTCTACAAGAAGTTCTCGCAGATGCTCAAGGAGACCATCTCGCAGTACGAACAGGGGCGAATCGACGAGGCGGAGTATCTGACCCAGGCGACGGACCTGATGAACAAGGCGCTGAATCATACCGACAGCGAGATTCCCGACGTGCTGAAGGATAACAATGCCGCGCGGGCCTACTTCGGATTGAGTCTGGAGGTCTACAAGTCAGTCATAAAGCCCGAACAAGGACTCGATCTGACGCAAATAGCACTCGACACGGCCAACCGGATCGACGCCATCATTCGTCAGCACATCTTCGAGAAGGGGACGCTCATTGTCGACTGGCCGCTCAAGGACAGGTTGGTCGGCATGATGAAGCTCGACATCGAGGACTATCTGATTGACGAGGTCAAACGCAAGTATGATCTGTCGATGACCTTCGACGACATGGATGCCATCATCGACCGGGCGGTCGACGTGGCTCAAAAATGGTTCCGGTGATGCAGCAGATATTCGTCTTCGGGAAAGAGACGATTCCCTACAGCGTACTCTTTTCCGCCCGCCGGACACTCGGAATCAAGGTATATCCATCCGGCGAGGTCGTTCTGCTGGCTCCGGAAGGGACGCCGGAAGAGGTTATCGAGCAGAAACTCCACAAACGGGCGCCGTGGATTCTTCGGCAGCAGGCCTATTTCAAGGATTTTGGGATTCGAAGTCCGGAAAAACGATATGTCAGCGGAGAGTCGCACTACTATCTGGGAAAGCAGTTCCTGCTCCGGGTCTCGGAAGGCAAAACCAACAGCGTCCGTTACAAGGGCCGCTGCTTCGAAGTGGTATGCACCTCTCCGGACAAGGCCCGGGAGTTGATGAAATCCTGGTACCGCGAACACGCCAAACTCAAGTTTACCGAGTATGCGGAGCCTATCATTTCCCGATTTGCGCGGTACGGAGTTGCTCCAACCTCACTCTATGTTCAGGAGATGGAAAACCGTTGGGGCAGCTGCACCCCCAAGGGGAAAATCATTCTGAATACGGAACTCATCAAGGCGCCGCGCCCCTGCATTGAGTATGTTATCACGCATGAGATGTGTCATCTGCTGCATCCCGACCATACTGCAGCCTTCTTTACCCTGCTCGAAACCGAAATGCCCGACTGGCGGCGTTGGAAAGACAAGTTGGAGCGATTCATGATGTAGGTGCAAACAGCTTCAAAAGTATCATCCGCCCGCCCCGTATGACAAATGTATGACAAAACAAAACGAAAACCGCGTTGTAGATATCTACAACGCGGTTTCTGTGAGGTCTGAAGCGGATTCGAACCGCTGTACAAGGTTTTGCAGACCTTTGCCTAGCCACTCGGCCATCAGACCATTTTTCCCAACAAATCCATCTTCCCTGACCCGAAACCATTCGAGGTCTTCTCAGACGCATCGGGAGTGCAAATATACAAACATTTCCAATTTTTGCAAAACTTCCACCCAACTTTACGCCATTTCGCAAATAAATTTACGTTATTCGTTAAAAATCGTTAACTTTACTTTTCAAAAACAATCCTTTTTCGCGGTATGACCATCGAGGATATTGCCCTTCAGATGACTCCGGGTATCGGCATTAAAGGCGCCGTACACCTGCTGGAGCAGTTCGGCGATGCGCGGAGCATCTTCGCAGCCACGTCCCGCGAACTGACCGACGATGCGGAACTGCGGCCCGAAGCGGCACAGCAAATCCTCCGTCGGAAAGGATTTTCGGCGGCTGAAAAAGAGCTCGACCACTGCCGCCGCAACGGCATCACGGCCATTGCTTCGACCGACGCGGAATACCCGCCGCTGCTGCGCGAAATTCCCGACTATCCCCATGTGATCTATGTCCGGGGCAGCATCGGGGCACTTTCGGCCCGCTGCATCTCGGTCGTGGGCACGCGCGAGGCAACGCCTTATGGACAGACAGTCTGCAACCGGCTGGTCAGCGGCCTCGCGGAACGGGTTCCGGGGCTCTCGATCGTGAGCGGACTGGCTTTCGGCATCGACGTTGCGGCACACCGTGCGGCGCTTGCGGCCGGAGTTCCGACCGTCGCCGTGGTGGCCAACCCGCTGCCCGCCGTAACGCCTGCACAGCATACGGACGTGGCGCGCGACATCCTCGCCCACGGAGGTGCATTGGTCACGGAACTGCACTCGCAGTCGAAGCAGAACGGCAATTTTTACCTCGCCCGCAACCGCATCATCGCGGGGCTCAGCGCCGGATGCATCGTCGTCGAATCGCCCGACACGGGCGGTTCGCTCTTCACGGCCCACTGCGCCGATGCCTACGACAGGACGGTGATGGCCGTGCCGGGGCGTATCACCGACCGGGCATCGGCCGGCACGAACCACCTGATCCGCAACCGCAAGGCGCAGCTGGTGCTGACGGCCGACGACGTGGTCCGCGAACTGATGTGGGACCTCGGGGAGAATCCCGCGACGCTGCGGACGAAGCCGCCGACGCCGGAGCTCACACCCGACGAAGCGGGGCTGCTGGGATGTTTCCGCACCGACGACCCGTTGTCGGTCGAGACGCTCGGGGAGCTCAGCGGACTGAATCCCGGCGAACTGGCGACGCTGCTCGTAGGGCTGGAACTGGCCGGCGCCGTGCGGCAACTGCCCGGAAACCGATATATGAAACTATGAAACTGATCGATACCCATTCACACCTTTACGACGAAGCGTTCGACGCCGACCGCGACGAGGCTTTGGCCCGGGCTGCGGCCGAGGGCGTCGGGCTGTTGCTGCTCCCGGCCATCGACTCCGAAAGCCATGAGAGGCTGTTCGGACTTTGCCGCCGCCATCCGCAGCAGTGCATCCCGATGATGGGACTGCACCCCACGTCGGTCAACGACAACCCCCGCTGGCGCGAGGAGTTGGCGCAGGTCGAACGATACCTGCAAACTCCCCCCGAGGGGATCACCGGGTTCTGCGCCGTGGGCGAGATCGGACTCGACCTCTACTGGAGCCGCGATTTTCACGGGGAGCAGACCGAGGTCTTCCGCCGCCAGATCGAGCTTGAGCTGCAATACGGGCTGCCGATCGCCGTGCATACGCGCGATGCCTGGCCCGAGACCGTGGCCCTCATGCGCGAATTTCGCGGCCGGGGTGTCCGGGGCGTCTTCCACGCCTATTCGGACGGGGCAGAGACCTACCGTGAACTGAAGCAACTGGGCGATTTCGTCTTCGGCATCGGCGGCGTGGTGACCTTTAAAAAGAGCCGACTGGCCGAGGTCGTGCGCGAAATGGAGCTGCGGGACATCGTCCTCGAGACCGACTGTCCCTACCTGACGCCCGCACCCCACCGGGGCGAGCGCAACGAATCGGCCTATGTGCGCTACGTCTGCGAGAAAGTCGCCGAACTCAAAGGGCTGACACCTGCGGAGGTGGCCGCCGCAACGACCGAAAATGCAAAACGAATTTTCAAAGGAATCTGATCCTATGCGTTCATCCATCCTGATTATCTACACGGGCGGAACCATCGGCATGAAGACCGATGCCGTCACCGGGGCGCTGGTGCCCTTCGATTTCAGCGCCATTTACGACGAATTTCCCTCGCTGAAGCGCCTCAACGTCGACATCGACGTACACACCGTGTCGCCCGTAATCGACTCGTCGAACGTCGAGCCGACCCACTGGATCGCCCTGGCCGAACTGATCCGCGACAACTACGCCCGTTACGACGGTTTCGTGGTGCTGCACGGCACCGACACCATGTCCTACACGGCGTCGGCATTGAGTTTCATGCTCGAAAACCTCAGCAAACCGGTGGTTTTCACCGGAAGCCAGATCCCGATCGGCGTGCTGCGCACCGACGGGCGCGAAAACCTCATCACGGCCATCGAGATCGCCGGGGCGCACCTCAATGGCCGTCCCGAAGTCCCCGAAGTGTCGCTCTACTTCCAGAACCGGCTCTTCCGCGCCAACCGCACCACCAAGCGCAGCGCCGAAGCCCTGAGCGCCTTCCGGTCGTACAACTACCCGCCGCTGGCCGAGGTCGGGGTCAACATCGCCTACAACCTGCCGGCGATCCTGCAACCCGCGGAGTTTTCGCAGGAGTTGCGCATCGCCACAAAGCTCTCCGGAGGCATCGAGCTCATCAAACTCTTCCCGGGGATGGGCGGGGAGATCCTGCGGGCGATGCTCGCGGCACCCGGACTGCGGGCCGTGGTGCTCGAAACCTACGGCGCGGGCAACGCCCCTACCTCCGAGTGGTTCATCCGGGTCGTGCAGGAAGCCATCGACCGCGGAATCATCATCCTCAACATCACGCAGTGCGGCGGCGGACGGGTCTCGATGGAGCTTTATGAAACCGGCCTGAAACTTCAGAAAACCGGGGTCCTGTGCGGCTTCGACATGACCACCGAAGCCGCCGTCACCAAGCTGATGTACGTGCTCGGACTGGGACTTTCCGACGATGAGACGCGCGCACTGCTCCGGAAGCCCCTGCGCGGAGAATTTACAGCCTGAGACGTTGCACGGAACAATTTTTTTTTCTATATTTCGCACTGCTAATAGTCCCTTTCCGCCCGGAATGCCGGGCGCCAAAGGCGGCAAAAACAGGCAAAACGATTGAACTACAAACGATTGAGCGAATTCGGGGTGTATTGTCCGGGATTCGGTTATGTGCGTGAAAACGACTCTCCGCCGGCGTTTAAAATTACAAAAGGCCCCCGGAGCGGTCGCAAAAGACAAAAAAAATAAATATTTTAGTAAAAAAATAAACGATCAAACCGCGGAACCGCCGCAAAGAGAAGATACCGGAAAACTTAACAAAAATAAAAATTCAACTAATCAAATTTATTTTATCTAACACAACTATGAAAAAACTTTTTTTGATTCCGTCGGCTGCCCTGTCCGTACTGGGTACCGTTAGTGCGTTTGCACAGGATGCTGCTGCCGCAACCGAAACGGTTGTTGCCGAAACTCAGCTCGCTGGCGACAGCCTGCACCACGTCATGATGCAGAAGTTCCTCGAGGGCGGCTGGGCATGGATGCTCCCGATTCTGGTGTTCCTCGTCATCGGTCTCGCCGTAGCTATCGAGCGTATCCTCTACCTGTCGCTCTCGACGATCAACTCGAAGAAATTCATCGCCAAGGTCGAAGAGGCCCTGAAAAACGGCGGCATCGAGGCTGCCAAGGAGGTTTGCCGCAACACCCGCGGCCCGATCGCTTCGATCTACTATCAGGGGCTGGACCGCTACGACCAGGGTCTGGATTCGGTCGAGAAGGCCGTCGTTTCCTACGGTTCGGTTCAGACCGGCCAGATGGAGTCGGGCCTGACGTGGATCGGCCTGTTCATCGCTCTTTCGCCCATGCTGGGATTCATGGGTACCGTTGTCGGTATGATCGGGGCGTTCGACGCCATCCAGGCTGCCGGTGATATCAGCCCGACGCTGGTTGCCGGTGGTATCAAGGTCGCCCTGCTGACGACCCTCATGGGTCTTATCGCTGCGGTTATTCTTCAGCTGTTCTACAACTATATCGTTTCGAAGATCGACTCTTTGGTGAACGATATGGAGGATTCGTCCATCACGCTGGTGGATATCCTGACGGCTTACAACAAGAAATAATCCAACGCTTTAAAAGAGAGTTAAACTCGATATGAAAAAGATATTGAACATATTATTGGGCATTCTGCTGGCAATCACCGCGGTCCTTCTGGTCTACGCGATTGCCGCCGGAGGTTCCGATGCTTCGATCAATCTGAACCTGATATGGGGGTACTTCCTGCTGGTGTTCGCTGTTTGCACGGCACTCTTCTGCGCCGTCTTCGGCATGATCCAGAATCCGGCCGGAATCAAGGGTACGATCATGTCACTCGCTCTGATCATCGTCGTTGTCGGTATCGCCTACTTCATCTCCGCCGGCCACTCGATCCAGATTCCCGACCTCGCCAACGGCGGCGTCTTCGGCGCCGGGGAGACCGTACTCACCGAAACCAGCATCATCGTGACATACGTAGCTATGGTCGCCGCTTTCGTGACGGCTGTCGTCACCGAGATTTTGGGTGCCTTTAAATAACAGTAACAACGATGGCAAGAAATAATCGAAAAACACCGGAAGTCAGAGCCGACTCGCAGGCCGACATCGCCTTCCTGCTGCTTATTTTCTTCCTGGTTGCCACTACCATGAACACGGACACGGGTCTGGTGCGTATGCTCCCGCCGATGCCCCCTGAGGATCAGAAACAGGAGGACATCAAGGTCAAGGAACGCAACCTTTTCCTGGTCTTCATC
This sequence comes from Alistipes timonensis JC136, assembly GCF_900107675.1. Lineage (GTDB taxonomy): Bacteria > Bacteroidota > Bacteroidia > Bacteroidales > Rikenellaceae > Alistipes > Alistipes timonensis. The sequence goes on along the minus strand of NZ_FNRI01000004.1, from coordinate 21,188 downwards.
AACGGCAGGGGCGACATCATGGCAGGAGCTTCGGGCAAGCAGGAGCCGATCGATCTGCATCAACTTACGGAGAGGACCAAGGAGTTCATCATAAACCCGCTGGACGACGAGAACCTTCCCGAAAAGGTGAACAGAGAGATCGAGCTTCCCGACGGCAGCAAATGGGTCTATCCCGTGAGCGAGGGCGTCGTTTCTCTGCAAACGACCCGCGATACGGGCTACCAGTCCTACATCATGGTGCAGAACGAACTCACGCGCGCATTTAACGAGGTGCGTGACGAAGTGGCACAGCGTAAATTCGGCGCCAAATTCTCGGATCTTCCCGAGGAGCAGCGCAATGTAGTCTCAAAGGCCGTACCTCTGAAGATTTCGGAGGCCGAACCGCGTAACATAAAGAAGTAAGCCATGGCAGTAATGAAAAAGAAGGGCAACAAAGAGGTGCCCGCTATCTCGACCGCATCGCTTCCTGACGTGATCTTCATGATCCTCTTCTTCTTTATGGTCTCGACGACCATGCGCGATCAGGAACTGCTGGTGAGATACAGACTTCCGGAGGCCACCGAGGTGCAGAAGCTCGAGAAGAAATCGCTCGTCAGCTTCATCCACATCGGCCCCCCGTCGATGACGATGCAAGCAAAGTTCGGTACCGCGCCGCGCATCCAGCTGAACGACTCGTACAAATCCACCCGGGACATCCTGGATTTCGTTGCCGCAGAGCGCGATAAGCTCAGCGAGGCCGACCGTGCTTCGATGACTATCTGTCTCAAGGCCGACCAGGCTACCAAGATGGGTATCGTGACCGACGTGAAGCAGGAGCTTCGCCGGGCCAATGCCCTGAAAATCTCCTATGCGGCTTCCAAGTCGCTGGGTTACTGATCCGGGGGATTCATTCGAAAAAGAGCAGGCTTCAAGGCCTGCTCTTTTTGTTTCAGAACGGAAATTCCAACTGGTCGATCGCGTGATTGAACGTCAGCCGGTGGTGGGGCGTAAGCCCGTATTCGCGAATCGCCAGCCGGTGTTCGCGCGTCGGATAGCCCTTGTTTTTAATCCAGCCGTATTGGGGAAACTCCTCCGCCAGACGGAGCATATACTCGTCACGATGGGTCTTGGCAAGGACCGAAGCTGCGGCGATATCGGCGTATTTGCCGTCGCCCTTAACGATGCAGCGATAGGGGATCTCGAGCCGCGTGCGGAACCGGTTGCCGTCGATGGCCAGGAATTCCGGCGCAGGATCGAGCCGCGCCGCAGCCAGCGACATTCCCTCGAACGAGGCGTTCAGGATGTTGATCTCGTCGATCCGGGCTGCTGAAACCGCCTCGACAGCCCATGCCACGGCCTCACGCTCGATGACCGCCCGCAGTTTGTCGCGGTTACGCTCGGTCATCTGCTTCGAGTCGTTGAGCAGCGGGTCGTGAAAATCAGGCGGCAGGATCACCGCCGCAGCAAATACCGGCCCGGCCAGACATCCCCGCCCGGCCTCGTCGCATCCGGCCTCCCGGAGCTCGTATTGGTACTGGTTTTCCAACATCGACGCAAAGTTACATAATATTCCGGCTTTTTTCGCTAATTTTGCGACAAGGAAAATTCCCGATATGAAATTCGACATCGCCCGGCAGCCGCTCGTTCCGGCTTTTCTGACCCTCGCCGCACTCGCCGTCGCCGCGATGTGGGGCGCGGCCGGACGTGGCTGTGACCCGACGCTGCTGACCGGCAGTGCAGCCATCCTGCCCGAAGGGGCCCTGACCACGGCGTCCCCCGGAGAACTGCTGCTGCAGTTTCAGGCGGCGCATCCCGGATGGGCACGCTGGATTGCCGGACTGCTGATCGTCTTTACGGGCATGTGCGCCGGTCGGATGGCCATCCGTTACAACCTCTATTCGGTCGGCACATGCCTCGCCATTCCGCTCTACGGCGCCATCGTATGCGGACTTGCAATCGGGGACGACTACCTGCCGGCATTCACGGCATCGGCCCTGCTGGTGCTCTCGGTCAAAAATTTCGCCCGTTCGTTCTGCAACGGATACGGATTCGACTCCATCTTCCGGGCGTCGCTCTATCTCGGTCTGCTGCCTTTCGTCAGCCCCGCCTCTCTGCCGCTGCTCCTGATACTGCCGCTGGCCGTGCTGCTGTTCCGGCGCACGCTGCGCGAAGTCGCCGTAGCCGCAGCGGGACTGTTGCTCCCGGCCTTTATAATCTGCTACATCAACTGGGGTGCCGGAGGCGAATTCATAGCCCCGCTCACGACGCTGGGCAACCTGTTCATCACCGGAAAGCCCTTCGCGCTGTTCACCTCGATCCCGTTCGGGAACCTCATCCTGCTGGGCGGCATTTTCGTCCTCGACCTGCTGGCGCTGCTCTTTTTCCTCTCGGACATCTATGCCGTCGGGACCAAATCCCGGACGATCCTTATATATAATATAAGCGTCCTTGTCCTGACCGCCGCTGCGCTGTGCGGCCCCACCGCAACCCCGGGCGCCGTGGCTTTCGCAGCCGTCCCTTCGGCCGTGCTATTACCCTTCATGTTCGTAAGAATTCACCGGGGCATTGCCCTCCTTCTCTACCTGCTATTGCTCGCCTCTGCTACAATCGGCATAGCATTACAATATTCTATTTAGCTCAAACCATGCCACAAACAGTCTTATTTGGGCAATTATGTCCAAATATGCTATTTTATATAGTAGATTAAAAAGTATTAATTGTATATTTGAGGACGAACATGAGTGACGCAACGCTTTGTTCAGAAAAACTTAAATTACAATTACTATGAAGAATTCATTGACTTCATCGGTGCAGCAGCCGATGATCGTGAAGTATGTAGAGGCACTTCACAACGGAATCCAATCGCAGGCTCTTTCACGTTATGCCATCGGATACATCCTCCGCGGCACGAAGTACATCTATGACGGCGATAAGCGTCAGACACTTTCGCGCGGCGACGTATTCTACCTAGGCATCGGGCACCACTACATCGAAAACTTCCCCGAAGGGGGCCAGCCTTTCGAGCAGGTGCTCTTTTATTACACGCCGGACGACCTGCAACGTATCCTCATGCACCTGAACATCACCTACGGACTGAACATTTCGAACGAACATTCGTGCGAAAACTGCCGTAACCGGTCGCATGTGGCCATGCCTGCCTGGAACTCGCTGCGCAACTTTTTCATCAACACCAACAACTATCTGCGCGATGAGGACTTCCGTCACGACGAGACGGCCGAGAACATCAAAATGACCGAACTGATCTACCTGCTCGCCTCGCACGAGGATTGCTGCATCAAAAGCAAGCTGCTCAGCAACGTCGACTCCGCCAAGGAGAACTTCGAACAGATCGTTTACGACCACATCTTCAAAGATATCTCGATCGAAGAGCTTTCGAAACTCACCAACCGTTCGCTGACGTCGTTCAAAAAGGAATTCCGCCGCCATTTCCAGATGCCGCCCCACAAGTGGTATATCCGCCAGCGGCTCATGCACTCGCGCCTGCTGCTCATCTCCACGTCGAAATCCATCTCGGAAATCGGCAACGAGTGCACCTTCCCCAACACGTCGCATTTCATCAAACTCTTCAAAAAGGAGTACCAGATGACCCCCGCCACCTACCGTCACCGCCACATTTCGTCGCTGACGGCCGAGCAGCCCGCACTGCAGGACGTGCAGGAGGCCGTGGAGATGCGCGAGGCGCTTTAATCAAAAACTTATAAATTCAGGGGTATTTTAAAAATTTTAATTATAATCTATTAACAAAATAGCGTCAGGTTTTAGGAAAATGTTACAAAACATTTGGTTTTTCGTAAATTTCGTTTTACCTTTGTGTAACAAACGTGGGATTCTCCCACTCTCATTAACCTAACTAACCTAACCAGAGAGGTCCGATACCGGCAGGTGTCCGACCTCTTTTCTATTTGGCGGAAGGAGATGGGTGCAAAAAACCCGTCTCTTAGACGGGCGCGAAGCGGAGGTATTCTTCCCGGAACAGGGAGTCGTCTGCAAGCAGGGCGCGCAGCCGCGCATCGCTGCCGCAGCAGGCCGCCGCCGTCTCGGCCATCCGCAGATAGCGGAGCCGCAGGAACCGGCAGGGGAGCATCTCGGTCCCGTGGTCGTAATAATCTCCGTCGAGACAGGCGAGCGCCGCGTCCCGGTAGGCCCGCACGGCCGACGTGCGGGACCCGATGCGGAGAAAGAAGTCGCCTAAGCGCTCCCACTCCACGCTTTCGGCGAAGGCGCGCCGGTCGGCGAGGCATCGCAGCCCCTCCGCCCGGCGGACAGCCCGCAAATGTTCGTCCTCGACCGCTTTGCGGACATCAGAAGCGAGCCAAAATTCATTTTCGCGCAGGCGAGCTGCAAGGCGATAATTCGCCTTGCCGGTTTGCATTGTTTTCATACAAGCACAATTTGAAATTAGACAAATGCCGGAGCCTGCCGAAGTGAATCAAAGAACGCGACAGGGCGTAATGTCCCCGTCGATACGGTCTTCGACAGACAGCCGATTTTCAAATGTGCGAATGATGTACAGGTAGAATCACATAGCCGTAAAAAATGCAACCGGCCCGGACTGTGCCGGAGACAACCGTTGCGGGGACGAATATACGGCAAATTTCGGCTCCCTCCAAAAAAATCGGCATCCTCCGGCGTATCCGGGGCGCGCATCGGAACAATAATTGAAGATTTCACGGGGTTTTTCAATTATTTTTTCTTATTTTTGCATCAATTGGAAAATAATGAACTTAAATGCCGAAGTTTTATGACAAGGTAGATGTACTGAAAAAACCCGGATGGCTGAAGATCCGTCTCCACCGCACTCCCGAATGGTCCGAAGTGCGGCAGATCGTCGAAAAGCACAATCTGCACACGATTTGCAGCAGCGGCATGTGTCCCAATCAGGCCGAATGCTGGAGCCGGAGAACTGCAACCTTCATGATTCTGGGAGATATCTGTACCCGGGGCTGCCGCTTCTGCGCAACCAAGACCGGACGCCCCCTTGCCCCCGACGCCGAAGAGCCCCGGAAGGTGGCCGAAAGCGTCGCCCTGATGAAACTGAGGTATGTCGTCGTCACTTCCGTGACCCGCGACGACCTCCCCGACGGCGGGGCCCGGCACTGGGCCGCAACCGTGGAGGCCATCCGGTCGCAGAACAGCGACGCCGTAATTGAGCTCCTTATTCCCGATTTGGACGCACGGCCCGACCTTTTGGACGTGGTCATTGCGTCGAAGCCCGGTATCATCGGGCACAACATCGAAACCGTCGAGCGACTGACCCCCGTGGTGCGCTCCAAGGCCAAGTACCGCACGAGCCTGGAGACCCTGCGGTACCTGAGCGATCAGGGTGTCGTAACGAAGAGCGGACTGATGGTCGGACTTGGCGAGAGCGATGATGAAGTTTTGCAAACCCTGCACGACCTGCGCGAAGCGGGCGTACGGATTGTAACACTCGGTCAGTACCTTCGGCCTACTCTGGAGCACTACCCCGTTGCGGCGTATATCACTCCCGAAAAATTCGAATGGTACAGGCTCAGAGCGCTGGAAATGGGCTTCAGCTATTGTGCGAGCGCACCGTTGGTCCGCTCGTCGTACATGGCTGAGGAGGCCCTGCAAAGTGTAAAAAGTTTGTAACGATGAAAGTCTCCTGCCGGGACCTCGGAACGATGGACTACAAGGACTGCTGGGATTTGCAGCAGTCGTTGTTCGACACGCTGGCGGCCCGGAAAAGTGCGGGTTCGAGCCCTGTCCCGGGCACCGGAAACACCCCGGACGATGCGGGCACGGTCCTGCTGGTGGAGCATCCTCCGGTCTACACGCTGGGCAAAAGCGGGCATACGGAAAACCTGCTCGTGACCCGCGAAGCGCTCGAAGGAATGGGCGCACAGTTCTTTCACATCGACCGCGGCGGCGACATCACCTTCCACGGCCCCGGGCAGTTGGTCTGCTATCCGATCCTCGATCTGGAGCGTATCGGCATCGGGCTGAGAGGGTACATCGAAGCGCTGGAGGAGGCGGTGATCCGCACGGTGGCCGAATACGGCATCACGGCGGGACGCATCGCAGGGGCTTCGGGGGTCTGGATCGACCCCGAAGGCAGGCGTCCGCGCAAGATCTGCGCAATAGGCGTACGCTCGTCGCGTTTTATTACCATGCACGGGTTCGCGCTGAACGTCTCGACCGACCTCGGGTGGTTCACGCGCATCAACCCCTGCGGATTTACCGACCGGGGCGTCACCTCGATCGAGTCGGAAACGGGATTGCTGCCACCAATGCAGGAAGTGAAACGAACCGTCGTCGAGGTCTTAAGCAAAGTGTTGCGGTGTAAAATCGCAACAGCCCTTTAAGCCGCGCAGCCCGTGAAGACCCTGCGAAACGTACGCCATCTCCCTCCCCGAGGGAGGGCCGGGGAGGGGTCAGCACTTGTAAACGCGGCCACAGGCCGCGAAAACGGCGGTAAAAAGCGCCAAGACGAAGAAAAATACTTCAAAACGGAAATTAAATGTTAAAATATATAAATAATAATTCGTATGCCTATAGAAAAACGCTGGGTAGTGAAGCCACAAGGCGACCCCGCGACGGTAGCCATGTTGGCTGCCGCTCTGCGGATCTCGCCCGTGCTGGCCAATCTGCTCGTACAAAGAGGCATAGACACTGTAGAGAAGGCGGAGAAATTCTTTAAACCGAACCTCGCCGACCTGCACGATCCGTTCCTGATGAAGGATATGGAGAAGGCGGTCGAACGGGTCGAACGGGCCGTCGCGAACAATGAGAAGATCATGGTTTACGGCGACTACGACGTGGACGGCTGCACGGCCGTCGCACTGGTTTACAAATTCCTGCGCCAGATCGGGCACAAAAACCTGATGTTCTACATCCCCGACCGTTATACCGAAGGTTACGGTATTTCGATCAAAGGTATCGACCTCGCAGCCCGCAAGGGCGTGGGGCTTATCATCGCCCTGGACTGCGGCATCAAAGCCACGGAAAAGGTTGTCTATGCGAAAACGAAAGGCGTGGATTTCATCATCTGCGACCACCACCTCCCGGCCGAGGAGATTCCCAAGGCCGTAGCCGTTCTGGACCCCAAGCGGGTCGACTGCTCCTACCCGTTCGACGAATTGTCGGGCTGCGGCGTGGGATTCAAACTCGTGCAGGCCTATGCACAGAAAAACAACATTCCCTTCGAGCAGGTCGTGCCGCTGCTGGACCTGCTGGTCGTGTCGATCGCCTCGGACATCGTTCCGCTGGTGGGCGAGAACCGTATTCTGGCCTATTTCGGGCTGAAATACCTCAACCGCGAGCCATCGAAGGGGCTGTTGTCGATCATCAAAATCTGCGGGCTGGACAAGCACAACATCACCATCGACGACATCGTCTTCAAAATAGGGCCGCGCATCAACGCCGCCGGCCGGATGCGGATGGATGAAAACGACGAGAACGCCTCGCCCTCGGGCGGACATGCCGCCGTCGAGCTGCTGATCGAGGGCAACGAGTCGATCGCCGAGGAGTTCGGCAGCGTGATCGACGCCTACAACCAGGACCGCAAGTCGATCGACCGTTCCGTCACGCAGGAGGCGCACGATTTCATCGAGCACAATCCCGCCATGAAGGCCCTGAAAAGTACGGTGATCTACAATCCGCGCTGGATGAAGGGCATCGTGGGGATCGTGGCCTCGCGCCTGATCGAGACCTACTACCGCCCGACGGTGGTGCTGACGATGAGCAACGGCTATGTGACCGGCTCGGCGCGTTCGGTGCCGGGATTCGACCTCTATCAGGCCGTCGAATCGTGCTCGGACCTGCTGGAAAATTTCGGCGGCCACATGTACGCCGCGGGCCTCACGATGCGTCCGGAGAACGTCGGGGAGTTCACCCGGCGGTTCAACGCCTATGTCGAGGAGAACATCGACCCGCAGATGCTCGTGCCGCAGGTGGACATCGACAGCGAACTGCTCTTCTCGGACATCACGCCGACGTTCCGCAAGGACCTGAACCGCTTCCAACCTTTCGGACCGGGCAACACGGCGCCGGTATTCGCCACGTGCGGCGTGAGCAACCACGGCGACGCCAAACTCGTCGGCGTGGAGTGCGAACACCTGCGCATGGACCTGATGCAGCGCCAGAAACCCAATACGAAGATTCAGGCCATCGCCTTCCAGCAGCCCACGCATTACGAATGGGTGCGCTCGGGGCGTCCGGTCGACGTCTGCTACCAGATCGTCGAGAACCATTACCGGGGCATGGTGACCACCCAGCTCCGTATCAAAGACATCAAACCGGTCCTGAACCGGTAATTCGCACCTGAAACGAAAAGGGCGGACCCGTTGCGGGTCCGCCCTTTTCGTTTTTGCAGGCTATATGAAAAACGCCATCGCCGAGAGCAGTTTGCGCAATTCGGCCAGCGCTCCCGAGATGTGGTACTGCACGGTCTTGGGGCTGATGTTGAGCGCCTCGGCGATATCGTTGTAGGACATGTTCTCGTAACGGCTCATGCAGAAAACCCGCCGCCGCTGCTCGGGCATGTTGCGGACGGCCAGGTCGATCATCTCCAACAGGTCGTCCGTCGACACGCTTTCGTCGGCCTGGGGCACGGCGGGACTCTCCGCAGCTCCGGTTTCCGCCTGATATTTGGACTCCACCTGCCGGTGCTTGTAGGCATTGAAGATGGCATTGCGCGTCATGCGGAACAGATAGCCCCGAAACGAAAGGACGGCCCCGAGTCCCCGGCGCTGTTCCCAGATTTTCAGGAAAATATCATGCGTAACATCTTCGGCGTCGGTCCGGTCTTTGAGCAGCCGGAAGGCGAAATCACGGACCTTGGAGGCATAGCGCAGGTAAAGGATATCCAACGCTTCGGAATCCCCGTCACGGAGTTTTTTCAGGATGATATGTTCGTCGCAATCCATAGTCGGTCGGTGCAAATATAGATTTTAAGCGAATAAATTAAAAATCTTTTCTCCTTTTTTCACGATTTTTTAACGGAACGGCGGAAATATAAAAAAAATTGTACGAACTGACTGGCCATCGCCGCCGGCAAGTTGTCTTATTTATGGAACCGGCTCCGAAAACAACTATTTAACCTGAAAAACTCAACATGAAAAAACAGCTACTATTCATTGCGGTCCTGCTGTGCGCATGTCTGGCGGGCAGCTGCAAGGACGACGATCCGGCGGCCCCCGACAGCCTTTACATGCACAGCACGTCGGGAACCGTGGAGGCCGCTGCCGGCACACAGTCCGTGACGATCTACACCACCTGCGGCTGGAAGGCCACCGGCGACGACTGGATCACGATCGACCCCCTTTCGGGAGGCGAAAAGGGCATTTTCGCCGTTCACCTCAGCTTCGGGGCCAACGACACGGGCGCACTGCGCACCGGCCGGGTCGTCTTCGAGGCCGGGACCTATTCGGAAACCTACACCCTGACGCAGAAAGCGCAATAAACCGCAGCCCCTCTAAAACCGGCACACGATGAGCAAAACGGAACGCAAGCGAATCATCGACTACATATTCCGCCATCCGGACACCCCGGAAGACATCCGGCAGCAATTCGAACGCTGGATGCTGGCCCGGGAGCACGACTCCGGGATCGACGAAATCCTGTGGGATATCTGGGAACACCATGCGGCGCCCGCCTCGGAGGAGGAGGACCGCAGGGGACTCGAACGGCTCCGGGCATCGCTCCGCGCAAGCCGGGTCCGCACGCTTCCGCGCCGCGTCCTGCGCTATGCAGGCATGGCCGCCGCCGTCGTGCTGGTATTCCTCGGAGGCTATTTCGCCGCCACGCAGACGCTCGCACCCGAAAAGGAGGTCACGCTGCTGACTGCCAAGGGACATGTCGGGGAGTTCACCCTGCCCGACGGGACAAAGGTGTGGCTCAACGGCGAAAGCCGATTGAAGTACAACGCGGAATTCTCGGGCAGGACCCGCGACGTGGCCCTGACGGGCGAAGCGTTCTTCGAAGTCCGGAAAGACACGCTGCGGCCGTTCCGCGTCAGCATGAACGACCTGCAGGTCGAGGTGCTGGGCACCTCGTTCGACGCCATGAACTACGCGTTCGGATCGAGCGAGGAGGTGGTGCTCAAAACCGGCTCGGTGAAGATCTCCGGGGAGCATCTCCGAAGCCCCGTGACGCTGCGTCCCGACGAGCGGTTCTCGCTCAACCGGCTTTCGAAACGCGCCTGCGTCGAAAAGGTCGACGCGCGGAATTACAGCCAGTGGTTCTCGCCGCGTCTGATCTTCGACAACACGCCGCTGAAAGACATCATCATCAACCTCGAACGGAGGTACAATATCGAAATCTCCCTCTCTTCGAACATCTCGCCTGAAAAACGACTGTCGCTGGTCGTCTGCCACGAACCGCTGGAAGACCTCATGGAGGTAATGTCCTCGCTGATGTCGATCCGCTACCGCATAGACGGCAACCGCGTCCTGATCACCCAGAGATAAACCCTGTAACATAGACGGTCTGTCCCGAAACCTCCCGCAACAAGAGGCTCCGGCATACCCTTTCATTTGAAAAACCGAATCAAACACAAACCGAAACTATCATGAATGAACTCAACGTTTTGAAACGGATCTGCCGGCATCTGTTCCTGGCGGTCCTCCTCTGCGCGGTGTCGGCCGCCACGGCTTCGGCCCAGGTCCCGACCGTCACCGTCGATGCGAAGAACGTTACCATCAAAGAGCTGTTGCAGCGCATCGAAGCCAACAGCCAGTACACGTTCGCCTACATCGACGCCGACATCAACCCCGACAAACGGGTGTCGGTGAAGGCCGTCAACCGCAGCATCGCCTCGATCATCGCCGAGGTGCTTCCCAATGTGAATATGGAAGTTAAGGGGCTGAAAATCGTCCTCACGGCCAAACGGGGGGGGGAATCGCAGACCCGCCCGGCCGCTGACGCCGGCCGCACCGTGAAGGGCCGTGTGACCGACGAAAGCGGCGCGCCGGTGATCGGCGCCACCGTCATCCTGAAAGGCACCACGGTCGGCACGGCGACCAACGCCACGGGCGAATACGCCATCGACATCCGGCAGGCCGACGCCGTGCTGGTCTACTCGCTCATCGGCTACAACAAGGTCGAGGTGGCGCTCTCCGAGGGCCAGACGCAGGCCGACGTTACGCTGAAAAGCGAGGCGATCGCCATGGACAACGTGGTGGTCGTGGGCTACGGCGTGCAGAACAAGCGCGACGTGACGACGGCCATCTCGTCCATCAAAGCCGAAGACTTCGCCGCCATGCCGACGGCCGATTTCCGCGACGCCATGGCCGCCAAGATGCCGGGCGTGCAGGTGCTCACCCTGGGCGGACAGCCCGACGGCAACGTTTCGATCCGCATCCGCGGCATCCAGTCGGCCACGTCGGGCAACGACCCACTCTACGTCATCGACGGCGTTCCGTGCGACGCCCGGGCCTTCTCGAACCTCGAAAGCAGCGACATCGAGAGCCTCGAGGTGCTCAAAGACGCCTCGGCGGCGGCGATCTACGGTTCGCGCGGTTCGTGCGGCGTCATCCTCATCACGACCAAACGCGGCGAGGGCGAACGCCCCGTCGTGAGCTATGACGGCCAGTTCAGCGTCTCGAACGTCTCGAAGACGATCGACATGCTCAATGCCTATGAATTCGCCAAAATCTTCAAAGAGGCCCGCGACGGCGCCTACCTGTTCAACGTCCCGACGGGTTCGATCGACGACCCCTACGAGGACCGTCCCCAGACCTACCACCGCGTCGACCCGCTCATCACGGCCTACCTGCAGGACAAGACCGGCACGATGACCGACACCGACTGGCAGGACGCCATCTTCCGCACGGCCTATTCGACCAAGCACTCCGTATCGGTCTCGGGCCGCACCAAGACGCTGGGTTACTACATCGGCGCCAACTACCTCTACCGCGAGGGAACGATCATCGGGTCGGATTTCGAACGTTACAGCCTGCGGGCCAACATCGACGGCAAGCGCAACCGGCTGAAATACGGCGTCAGCTTCTCGCCCTCCTACTCGAAGACCAACTACATCTCCTCCGACACGCAGTACGGCAGCGACGGCGTGATCGCCTCGGCGCTGATGGCGCCCCCGGTCTTCCCGGTCTACAACGCCGACGGCTCCTACAACTGGGACATGAACGGATTCCTGCGCGTCAACAGCTGGGACACCCAGACCAACGAGGTGCTCAACCCCGTGGCGCTGGCGCTCGAAATCGACGACGTGCGCGAGAAGATCAACATCCTGGGCAACGCCTATGTCTCCTATGAGTTCATCAAAGGGCTGGAATACAAATTCACGGCCGGCGGCGACTACTACTCCTACATCCGCAACTACTACCGTCCGTCGTACATCCCCCTGCGCGGCCTCAAATACCTCGACGCCCCGTCGGACCCCAAGGCGCAGAACAACATGCAGTCCTACTTCCACTGGACCATCTCCAACCAGCTCTCCTTCAACCGCACCTTCGGCGACCACTCGGTCAACGCCGTGGCGGTCTACGAAGCCGAGAAGCAGAGCATCCAGACCTCGCAGATCGTGGGCACCGGCACGGCCGGTGACGACAAGATCCGCACCACGAAGGGCAAGACCATCGACCTGGCGGAGACCTACAACAACAAGTACGCCTACACCTTCGCTTCGTGGCTCGTGCGTGCGCAGTACTCCTACAAGGGCCGTTACATGGTTTCGGCCTCGATCCGCGGCGACGGTTCGTCGCGCTTCGCCCCCAACACCCGGTGGGGTTATTTCCCGGCGGCCTCCGTGGGCTGGCGCATGAGCGACGAGAGCTTCCTGCGCAACGTGAAATGGCTCGACGACCTGAAACTCCGCGCCAGCGTCGGCCAGACCGGCAACGCCCAGATCGGCAACTCGGAATACCTGGCGCTCTACAGCATGACGAACGTCGATCTCGGCAACGGGCTCACCTCGCAGGTCTATCCCACGCAGATCGCCAACAACGACCTGGGCTGGGAGAAGAACACGCAGTACAACGTCGGTCTGGATGTCAGCCTGTGGCGCGGCACCCTCGGATTCACCGCCGACTACTACTATTCGAAGACCACCGACATGCTGTTCGACGTTCCGGTTTCGTCCGTGTCGGGCTTCACCTCGTCGAACGTCAACATCGGGTCGATGCAGAACCGGGGTATCGAGCTGGCGCTCACCTCGCGGCGCAGTTTCGGCGACTTCTCCTACGCCTTTGCCGCCAACTGGTCGCTCAACCGCAACAAGGTGCTGAGCCTCGGCGACGAGAACGCCGACATCATCAAAGAATCCTCCTACGCCGGCGGTTACTACCTCACGCGCGTAGGCCAGCCCGTCGGCTGTTACTACCTGCTCGTGCAGGACGGCATCTTCCACAACCAGGAGGAGCTGGACTCCTATCCCCATTTCGACACCACGACGATCGGCGACTTCCGCTTCGTCGACGCCAACGGCAACGGCATTCTCGAAAAGGACGCCGACCGCGTGATCGTAGGCAACTACATGCCCGATTTCTACTACGGCTTCTCGGTCAACCTCTCGTACAAGGGCTTTGACCTGGCGGCCAACTTCCAGGGCGTCTACGGCAACGAAATCCTGAACCTCGAACGCCGCTACCTGCTCAACATGGAGGCTTCGTCGAACATGATGAAGGAGTCGCTGCAACGCTATCCCTACGGCGAACTGAACCGCGCGACCCGCAAATCGAGCGGCAACAACGGCGCCTGCACCTCGACGTTCCACCTCGAAGACGGCTCCTACCTGCGCCTGCAAAACCTTTCGCTGGGATACACCTTCCCCGACCGCTGGACCCGCAAGGCCGGCATCTCGAAGCTGCGCATCTACGTGCAGGGCACGAACCTCTTCACGTGGACCGACTATTCGGGCTACAACCCCGAGGTCAACAAACGCTCGACGGACGCCCTGCGTCCGGGCGAGGACTACTGCTCCTACCCGCTGTCGCGCACGTTCAGCGTCGGTGTGAACTTTAACCTGTAATCAAAAATGACGATGACCATGAAACCGAAATATTTCCTTGCGCTGGGACTCCTCGCACTGGGCCTGGGCTCGTGCGGCGAAAGTTTCTTCGAACAGTACCCGAGCAACAACATCACCGAAGGCAACTTCTACAAGACCGACGACGACTTCAACCAGGGAGTCGTGGCGTGCTATGCCAAGCTCAAAACGCAGATGAGCTTCCACCTGACGGAGATCGGCTACCGCAGCGACGAGAACGTCCTCGAATCGATGGCCGTGTCGACACAGGACCGCTACGACATCGACCACTTCGCCGAGACGCCCAGCAACGGCATCCTGAGCGACATCTGGGATGCGTGGTACAACGGCATCTACCGCTGCAACGACGTGCTCGACCACATGGCCGGAGCCAAGATCCCCAACTACGACAAATACCGCGGCGAATGCCTGTTCCTGCGGTCGTGGTGGTATTTCAACCTCTACCGGGTCTTCGGCGTGGTGCCCGTCACCCGCACCGTGACAGCCCCGGCGGCCGCCAAACTCATTCCCCGCTGCACGGAGGAGGAGATGTACACGCTGCTGACCGAAGACCTCGCCGAAGCGGCCCGGCTGCTGCCGTCGACACCGGGTCCGGAAAAGGCCCGCGTGGCGAACATCGCGGCCTACACGCTGCTGGCGAAGGTCTACCTCACGTTCGGCAAGCCCGCCGAGGCCAAGACGGCCCTCGAAGAGGCGATGAAGAACACCTCCTACGGACTGGAATCGACGACGAAAAAGGTTTTCGACGTGGGTAACAAGATGAACCGGGAGATCATCTTCGCGCTCTACTACAACAAGACCAACGACAACGGCCACGGTTACTGGTACAGCGCCAACACGGAGGTATTGGCCGACATCCGGAACCCGACACCCGAATTCAAAGCGATCTACGACGGCGAGAAGGACAACCGCCTGCCGCTGATCGGCACCTACACCAAGATTTCGAGCAACCTCTACGCCATGACCAAATGGTACGACACCTACGACGCAACCTACACGACGCAGGTGGGCAACGATTTCCCGCACCTGCGCTATGCCGACGTGGTGCTGATGTACGCCGAGGCGCTGGCCGAATCGGGCGGCAGCCTGGGCGATGCGCTGGAGTGGCTCAACAAGACCCGCACGCGGGCCGGGCTCGACGAACTGACGACCGACGAGGTCAAAAGCCTGGCGGAGTTCCGCCGCGAGCTGGCCGCCGAACGGGGCCGTGAGTTCGCCCTCGAAGGCCACCGCTGGTTCGACCTCGTGCGGCTGGGGCTGGCCGTCGACTATTTCCGCGAAATGGGCTACTCGCTCGATTCGCACAACCTGATCTTCCCGATCCCGCAGAACCAGATCGAAATCGTGAACAACCCGTCGATTCTCTGGCAGAATCCCGGTTTCAATTAACCAACCACTTAAGTCATAACAAGCATGAAAAAGATAATCAACCTTTTGCTGATATCGTTCATCGCCGCGGGCCTCACCGCATGCTGGAGTGAGGATATCCCCGAAGCCGGAGCGGCCCGCCACCAGGTCACCGATCTCACCGCCACGCCGGGCGACGAGGAGGTACTGCTCGCCTGGAGCCTGCCCGAAGGCTGGAACCCGACGGACTTCATCGTCTACTACACCGACGCTGATTCGGAAACGGTCACCCTGCGCACGGGCGGCGAGATGAACTGCACGGTCGGCGGACTCGTCAACGACACGCAGTACACCTTCTACGTGCAGGCTGTCTACGGAAAACTCGTCTCGAACTACGTCGCCGCCGTCGGCAGACCCGCCACGACGCGGTTCCCGGTCACCGACCTCACGGTCGATGCGGGCGACTCGTTCGTGAGCCTCGCGTGGACCAAGCCCGCGACGACGGTGCTCTCCTACACGCTCTCCTACTACAACGAGGACGCACCCGACAACGTCGAGCAGCAGACGCTCGACAAGGACGCGACGAGCGTGACGCTCGACAAGCTGACCAACGACAAGAACTACTACTTCTCGCTGACGGCCAACTACGAAAAGGGCGCCTCGGAACCGGCCACCGCCAAGGCGATGCCGACGCTGGCTATCCCCTACATCCTCGACCGCGACCAGGCGGCCCAGAACCAGCCGATCACCTTCTCGTTCAACACCCAGGACTACCCGACGGCCACCGACGTAAAGTGGACCTTCCCGGGCAACGTCGTGAAGGAGGGAACCGTCGTGAAGTACGGACTGGGCACAATCGGCACGCAGACCGTGAAGCTGAACGCCATGATCGACGGCAACGCCCGTTCGTGGACCCTGGAGGTCGAAATCCGCGAATACGTTATTTACAGCACCGACTGGGCGCAGGACGGCGCAACCTACAACGGATTCAAAGGCACCTGTCCGGTGTTCTCGCCCGACGGAAAGACCGTCTACATCGTCACCTTCAACAAAGTCTCCGCCCTCTACGCCTTCGACGTCGCAACGGGCAATGAGAAGTGGCGTTACGTGCCGTCGGCCAACACCGGCAGCTACAACATGCTCACCGTGAACCCCGTGACGGGCGATATCTATTACGGTACGACAAGCAACGGGCATTTCTACGCCGTCACGCAGGAAGGCAAGCTGAAGTGGACCTTCGCCGAAGCGGGTTCGATGCAGAGCGCCGCCCCGGCCGTCAACGCCGCCGGAACGGTGGTTTATATCTGTGACAAGAGCGGCAGCACGTTCGCCATCGACGCCTCTTCGGGTCAGAAGATCTGGAACTTTTCCGCAGGCGTCGCCGGAGGCGGCCTGCTGGTCAACGGCAGCGAACTGCTGATCGGAGCCGAAAACAACGCCTTCTTCGTCAACATCGAAACCGGCGAGCAGATCGCCAAGGTGGCGCTGGGCTGCAAGATGAGCGACATCACCGGATTCGCCGTCAGCAACGACAAGACGCTGGCCTATTTCGGGGCCGCAAGCGGTTACATCGGCGCGGTCGACCTGACGACGCACACGGCGAAAACCCCGCTGCTGGCGGAAACCACGAATCCCAACACCATCTACGAGCCCGTCGTGGCCCCCAACGGCTCGGTCTTCGCAGGTTCGAAGAACGGTTCGGTCTACAACGTGAAGGGCGACCTTTCGGCCGTCAACTGGGTGCATGTCCACACCGGAAAGGCCGTCGGCAACACCTACAACTACTCCCACCCGTGCGTAGACACTGAAAACCGGTTCTACATCACGGCGGGACAGCCCACCAACACGTCCTATATCTTCGATGCCAACGGCAACGTCCTCGACTCGTGGAGCTATACGGGAGCCACCGCCGCGGCGCAGCGCCAGATGGGCGGAAACAACTACCTCGACGGCGTGTTCTACTCGGCGTTCATCGGCAGCGGCGACCAGAACGGCATGTTCGTCGGCAAATACGTCGGCGGCGAGCGTGCTTCGAGCTGGAGCACCCACGGCGGCGACATCTGCGGATCGTGCTGCGTAAAATAGGACAAAACGATGAAAAAACTACTGTTCATAACGATAGCCTTTCTGCTGGCCGCCGGGGCTGCCCGGGCCGAATACCCCGTGGGCGTATCGCTCGGCATGGTGAAAGTGCCCGAGCCCGAAAAACTCGCGCAGATCAAAGCCGCGGGCATCGACCACGTGGAGGTCGTCTTCAACTATTTCTGGCGCAACGCCCCCGAGAACGAGTGCTACACCCGCGCCTACCGCGTCCGGGCGATGCTCGACGAGGCCGGGCTCGAAGTCTGGTCGTGTCACCTGCCTTTCAGCCGTACGCTCGACATCTCGGTACTCGATCCGCAGCGGCGCGAAGAGAACGTCCTGCTGATGGAACGGATGATCCGCCTGGCGGAGATTTTCCACCCGCAACGGCTGGTGCTGCATCCCAGTTCGGAGCCGATCGCCGACGAGGAACGCGAAACCCGCCTGCAAAACTCCGCCAACTCCATCGGCCGCCTCGCATTGGCCGCCAAAGGGATCGGCGCGGTGCTCTGCATCGAGAACCTGCCCCGCACCTGCCTGGGACGCAACTCGGACGAGCTCATGCGGCTGATCGGCGACTTCCCCGAGGTGATGGTGTGCTTCGACTCGAACCACTTGCTCCAGGAGGAGCACGCCCGCTTCTTCGAGAACGTGGGCGGCCGCATCGGCACGATCCACGCTTCGGACTACGACCGTCGTGACGAACGCCACTGGCTGCCGGGCGAAGGCGTCATCGACTGGCCCGACTTCCTCCGCCGCCTGCGTGCGTCGGGCTACAAGGGGGTCTTCATGCACGAAGTCCGCGCCGGAGAGAACGCCACGCCCGGGAATGTCGTAAAAGCCTACAAAGAGGTCATTCTCGGCAAAACGAAAAAATAACCCACCCTAAATGTACAAAGCCATGAACAACATAAAATTCCATCTGTTCCGGGTCCTGCTGCTCTGCGTCGGAACGGGATTCCTCGCCATGGGCTGCTCGAACGACGACGACGATTCGCCCCGGGAACTCGCTTCGAAAACCACCCTGACGCTGTCGAAATACTACAACGACAAGGGAGCGACGACGCTGCCCACCTGGGGCAGAAACGACAAGGCCGGACTGTTCACCGCGGACCAAAGCGCCCCGGAGGCCGTCTATGCGGCGCCGATCCAGCCGGGATCGCAGAAATCGCTCTTTCTCTTCACGCTCAGCGCGCCGCAGCACGCCGCTTCGACGGTCGTCGCTTTCTGGCCCTCGGACGCCGATCTCCGCTGTGAGAACGGCACGCTGAAAACCGTCGTCCCCACGGCGCAGACGGGCGCTGTCGCCCCGCTCCTCGCCGGCAAGGCCACGGCGCGGCTCAACGCCTACGAGGGTTGCAGCATGGAGCTCACAAATCTCTTCTGCACGATGTACGTCAGCGTTAAAAAGGGCAACTACTCGGTCAGCAAGGCGGTCGTGAAGGCCAACGGCGGCGAAGGGATCGCCGGAGACCTCACGGTCGGCATCGACGACTGGTCGGCATCGGCATCGGCGCAGACGATCACCGTGACGCTGCCCGCACCCCTCGACTGTTCGAAAGAGACGCAGCTGATACCCGTCATGGTCGCTCCCGTAACCCTGTCGCAAGGCTACACCGTGACCCTCACCGACACCGACGGCAATTCGTTCTCGGTCGAAAAGACGGAGTCCGTGACCCTGGAGGCCGGAGGCAAGCACGAAACCGACGACGCCCGTTCGAATTTCGTGACCGAACTGATTTTCTGCGGCGACAACATGGTCTACATGATCGACGCCGGACTGGCCGACGAAACCACCTACAAGGATGCGGTCACATGGAGCTGGGACGCGACCGAAGCCGCCGCCGTGCTCGGGCTCGACAAGAGCCGCTGCAACCACCTCGACGACTGCAAGCCGGTGGACAACGGCAAGAAACTCCTGTGCACCAGCTCCTACAACTGGTGCGTGCTGCTCGACATCGCCACGAAGGAGGTGCTGTTCCACACCACGGCGACTCCCAACGCCCACTCGGCGGAACTGCTTCCCGGCAACCGCATCGTCGTGGCCTGCTCGGAGGGCAGCGGCGCGGGCAATAACTCGGTGCAGCTCTACGACATCTCGCAGCCCAACCGGATTCTCTACCAGTCGGCGCTCGGCTCGGCGCACGGCGTCGTGTGGAACGAAACGACCCAGCGCCTCTATGCGATCGGCGGCCAGAGCCTCCAGATCTACAAACTCAAAGACTGGGAGACGGCAACCCCGTCGCTCGAACTGGAAAAGACCGTACAGACGCCCCAGGGCGGCCTGCACGACATGAGCTACGTCAATTCGAACACGCTCTGCATCGGCGGACGCCGGGCCTATCTCTACGACATCGGCGCCAACCAGTTTACCGAAATGACGCTCTTCAGCGCATCGACGGCTATCAAATCGATCAACTACAACGACGAGACGGGCGAACTGTGGTACACGGATTCCACCAAACCCGAGGGCTCGCAGAGCTGGTCGACACAGACTATCCGCTACTCCACGGACAAGAATGCTTCGACGGAGACGCGAACGATCAAAGTTCCCGATCTGGACATGTACAAGGTCCGCGTGATGAACTGGTAACGCGGAGCGGATTCCGGCAGAAAATCGTGTATGTCCACGCGAATACACGATTTTCTTCATATATTTGCATTTCATTGACACCAACCCAAACAATCCATGAAAAAACTGCTTATTCTTCTTTCAGGACTGCTGCTTTTACAAACCTCCTGTTCACACACCGAATCCATTCCCGGCACCCGTGCCGAACGGGTTGTTTCGGAGATTCACGATCCGTCCTCGAACAAGGTGCTTGTCGCATGCCACCGGGGCGACTGGCGCAACTGGCCCGAGAACTCTTTGGCGGCCATCGAATCGGTGATCGGCATGGGCGCCGACATCGTAGAGATCGACCTTGCGCTGACCTCGGACAGCGTGCTGGTGGTCTGCCACGACCGGACGCTGAACCGCACCACCACCGGCAAGGGCCTCATCGCCGAAATCCCCTACGACTCCATCCAACGGTGTTTCCTCAAATCGGGCCATGGCGTGGCCACGTCGCACCGCATGCCGACGCTTCGTGAAGCGCTGGAACTCTGCAAGGACCGCATCGTCGTCAATATCGACAAGGGCTACCAGTACTATGACCTCGTGCAGCGCCTCTCCGAGGAACTCGGGGTCACCGGGCAGCTCCTCATCAAAGGCAAAAGCCCCGTCGCGGACGTCGCCGCGAAGTTCTCCCGCTACGAGCACAACATGATGTACATGCCCATCATCGACATCCTCAAACCCAAAGGGCAGGCGCTCTTCGCCGAATACCTCGGCACGGACACCGTACCCCTTGCCTACGAGGTTTGCTGGTCGGAATACACCCCCGCAGTCGAATCCTGCATGAAAAAAGTGCTGGCCGGCGGCTCGAAACTGTGGGTGAACTCCCTGTGGCCTTCGCTCTGCGGAGGTCTCTGCGACGATGCGGCCTTCGAAGGCGACCCGGCGGCCGTCTACGGCAAACTCGTCGACATGGGCGCCACCCTGATCCAGACCGACCGCCCCGAACTGCTGATCTCCTACCTCCGCTCGCGCGGACTGCACGACTGACCCCATGAGCCGCATCACCGATTTCTACCGCATCAGCCCTCCCGCCCCCGGGCGCGAGATGGACGACGACGCCCGCTCGAAGTACTACCGCCGTCTGCGCCTGCAGGCCTTCGTCGCCGCAACGCTCGGATACAGCCTCTATTACGTCTGCCGCACGAGTCTCAACGTCATGAAGAAGCCCATCCT
>NZ_FNRI01000001.1 GCF_900107675.1 Alistipes timonensis JC136 | reverse complement strand
AGGATGGGCTTCTTCATGACGTTGAGACTCGTGCGGCAGACGTAGTAGAGGCTGTATCCGAGCGTTGCGGCGACGAAGGCCTGCAGGCGCAGACGACGGTAGTACTTCGAGCGGGCGTCGTCGTCCATCTCGCGCCCGGGGGCGGGAGGGCTGATGCGGTAGAAATCGGTGAGGCGGCTCATGGGGTTCGGATTCGTCGTCGTTTAATCGAAAAGATCGTTCAATATGCGGGCGAGCCGGTATCCGGCCTTTTGGATCTGGCTTTCGACCAGCGGCAGCGCCTTGTTCAGGAAATCCTGCCCCAACTGCTGGTCGGGTTTCGCCCATTCGAACTGCACCTCGCAGCATACGGCAGCATCGTGCAGCCAGTCGCGGGGCGTTCCGGCGGCGATGGCCTGCCGTTCGGCCTTCGAAACCCGGTCGAGTTCATCGGCCCATTCGCTGACGGACCAGATGCGTGTGGTGGTGATGATCTCGTTGTCCCAAACGCTGTGGACGTAGAATTTGTGCGGCTTGTGGTATTTGTCCTCGAACAGCACGTCGTATTTCATATCGTGGGTTGTGTATTTGATGTGCGCCGGACAGTGCATGTCGCCCACCAGGTGAATGACGTATTTGAGGTTGACGGCTACGGCCGAATCGGTGAGGCTGCGGTAGTTTTTCAGGTTTTCGACGGCCAGTTCCAGTCCGTAGACGGCGTTGCCCCGTTTCGGGTTCAGCAGCTCGTCGGCATAGCGGAGTCCGGCATCGACGGGCGCCGTGTGCCAGCCGTCGGTGAAGGCGTATTCGGGGGTCTTGCGGTATTCGTCCATCCACTTGGCGTAATAGACGACGGAGTGTCCCCCGAGGTATTTTTCGATGCGTTTTTTCGCTTTCTTCGTCAGGTTGCGCTCGGCGATCTTGGCGATGGTTTCATGCCCCTCGCGCCCCCACCCGAAGACGGGCCCGGTGTGGAGGAATCCGGCGCACAGCAACAGCAGCAGTAATTTTTTCATGTCGGTATTTGTTTGGGGTTAATCGTGCAGTCCGCGCGCACGGAGGTAGGAGATCAGCAGTTCGGGACGGTCGGTCTGGATCATGGTGGCGCCCATGTCGACGAGTTTTCCGTAGACGGCGGCGGGGTTGCCTTCGAAAGCCCTGTCGTCGTCCAGTCCGCCGCAGAGCGACGCCCAGAGCGAGTTGACCCACAGCTTCGAGCCGCCGGCGACAACCTCCCGCATGCAGGTTTCGACCTCGGGCGCCGGGCGGTCCCAGCAGATTTCATAGGCCAGCGGCACGATGCCTTCCTCGCGGTATTCGGCGAAGAGCGCTTTGCCCTGGGGTTTGAGGATGTCGATGATGGGCATGTACATCATGTTGCGGGGGTGTTCGGCGAACTTCGCGGCCACGACTCCGGGCGCACGCTTGCCTTTGATGAGTATCTGTTCCGTGACGCCCAGTTCCTCGGTGACGGCCAGTACCAGGTCGTAGTATTCGTAACCCTGGTCGACGTTCACCACGATGCGGTCCTTGCAGGCTTCCAGCGCTTCGCGCAGCGTCGGCATCCGCAGGCTGTCGGTGATGACGTTGTGGGCCCGGCGCAACTTGCAGCGGCGTATCGAGTCGTAAGTGATGTCGCGGACGCGGCCTTTGCCGTTGGTGGTGCGGTCGATGGTGTGGTCGTGGCAGAGCACCAGCACGCTGTCTTTGGTCAGTTTGAGGTCCAGCTCCATGATGTCGACCCCCATGCGGATCACCGATTCGATGGCCGGGATCGAGTTTTCGGGGTAGTTGCGCCAGTCGCCGCGGTGCGAGGCGACCAGCACCTTTTTCGATGCGGGGTTGTGAATCTCGGCGACGATGGCGGCAGCACGGTCCGCAGCAGCCGGCGCGCCGGCCTGCTCCCCGCAGGCGGCTCCCGAGAGAGCCGCCGCTGCGAGGATCAGCAGTTTGTTGATTGTTCGTATCATCGGTTATCGTTGGATTAGGTATTCGTTTTCATGTCCCAGTACGACCTGTTCGGCGACGCTGCGCAGGTAGGCGGCTTTCGGGGCCTCGATGCCGCAGTCGGCGGGCGAGCTGCCGAACGCCTCCCCGTAGAGCACGAGGTAGTTGACGCAGGCTTTCAGGTAGGCGCCGTAGACCGACTGGTGTTTGTTGTCGGTGTGGTAGAGGTTGATGCCCGAAGAGCCTTCGCGCACGATACGGAACGCCACGCCGATCGGTGATACCCACGTTCCGGCGGCTTCGGCCATGGCGCGTGCGCCCGCGGCGTTGTAGCTTTCGAAGGTTGCGAAGTCGGTGAATCCGCCGTAAGTGCCGGCTGAGAAGGTCCAGGTTTGTTCGAGGATGACTTTGCAGGAGGCCGATTTCGCCCGGATTTTGTCCGCCAGCGCCGTGCAGTTGGCCGCGATCGAGGCCGTGCCGTCGCGTCCGTAGGTCGCGGGATTTTGGCTCTGGTCCTGGATGAAGGCGTAGTCGTAGCCTCCGATGTCGATGGCGTCGGTCGAGAACGACAGCCCCAGGTGTTGCCCGAAATTCTGCGAGCCTTTGAAATGACCCTTAATATTGAGATAGTGGCCTTCGTTCCAGGCGATCTCTTTGAGCATCCACGCCGGGTTGCTGTAATAGGAGAACGAGTTGCCGAGGCAGAGCACCTTTTTCGTGTCGCCCGGGACCGCCGTGCCGAGGTTCTGGACATAGGAGCCTGAGAACCCATAGGGCGGCAGCAGGCTCGCCGAACTGCTCGCCGAGATGTTCTGCGTGCCTCCCGCGCAGGTGTAACGTCCTACGGCGCGGCAGCGGATCTGCACCGCACCCTCGACGGGGTCGGTGAAGCGGATGGTCTGCATGACGCTGGCGTGCTGATAGTTGGTTCCTGTGGCCACGCCCGAGCACTTGTAGGAATAACGGATCGAGGGGTCCTCGGGTGCGGTGAGCAGGTCCTCTTCGACGCTCTTCCAGACACCTCCGTCGAGATACTCCACGATGAAGTATTTGGGCGAATTGGCTTCGCCGGCCATCGTGGCGTCGAACTCCACGGCCGTGCCGGCTTCGAGCCGCTTTACGGGCAGCGTATAGAGCCAGTAGTCTCCCTCGACCATCGTCGAAACGGAGGGTTTGTAGGAGCTGACCGTGCGGGTGAACTCCCGTCCGGCATTGGCGTCGCCGCGCACGACGGAGATGTAACCCGAGCTGCCCGAGGTCGACGGAAGCATGTTCGAAGCGCTCCACGAGGAGTTGTACTGTCCGACGGTCGAGGCCGAGAAGATCCACTGGCTGGGGAACGCCGGGCCCGCCGCTTCCTGCATGACCGAAACGGTCGCCGTCTGCGTCTGGTCCGTGGAGGTGAAGGTGACCGTCGCGGGACGCGGCTCGGTTTGGGGGTTCATGTCGGCCGTGATGCGGATTTGCTGGACGTAAGGGCTTTTCGTGCCCGCTGTGAGCGGCATGTCGTTCAGGTCGGTGATCTTCACCCATTCGCTGCCGCCCGTGCTTACGGTCCAGTCGTAGTCGGCGGCCGAGAGGCTTACGACGGCGGCGTTGGTTCCCAGGGCGTTCAGTTCGACCGATCCGGGAGCGACGCTGAAAGTCGCTTCGGCGGGAGTGGTCGACCCGGCGGGGTAGTAGAGGATGTTCTCCCGCGTGACGTTGACTGCCGCGGTGTTATGGGCCCCGAGGTAGTCCATGTAGTTGTCGGCATTGATTCCGACCATAACGTAATTGCCGTTATTGTAGGTTCCCACGTCGCCCTGAGCGATGCAGTCGCGGAACTTGGCGGCCATGTTGCACTGCCCGAAGAAACTGCCCTTGTATTTGTTGTTCTCGCGGTCGGAAATGACGCGGCCGTAGTTCTCGCACTCTACGAACTCATTGTCGGCATGATTCACCAGGCAGACGATGCTGCCGCAGCCCCCTTCGTTCTTGCAGATCACATCGCCGTGATTTACGACTCCGGTGAGTCTGCATCCCTGTCCTGTGATGCAGGTGATGGCACCGATGCGGGCGCCGCCTGCGGTGGCGAACTCGTTGAAATTGTTGCCGTAGTTGGTGCAGTCGGTCAGATGGGTGTAGCGGTTGGCTGCCGCGACGATGCCCGAAGCTCGGGCGGCCTTGGTGGTGAGGTTGCCGCGGTTGACGCAACCGGTGAATGCGACGGCATTGGTAGAGCCGGCGAGGTTGCTGCTGAATCCGCAGATGCCGCCGATCTGCACGCCGTTTGCGTTGTTGTTGGTGTTGCCGCCGCTTTCGGCTGTGAGGTCGGCCTCGTTGGTCAGGCGGTCGATCTCGGCCCCTTCGTTGGCGAACGCGAGTCCGATCATGCCCATCGTCATCCGGACGTTGCCTGCCGAGCCGTTGAACGACATCGGGGCTTCGTTGGTGACGTTGCGTACGGTGGCGTCGTAGACCAGTCCGGCCAGAATGCCGCAGTCGGTGGCTTTCGAGGCCGTGACTTCCAGCGAGCAGGAGGCGTCGAAGACGAGGTTTTCGACGACGGCTCCGGCGCCCAGCGCGCCGAAGAGTCCCCAGGCGCGGTTGGGGGTTGCGTTGTCGCACACCATCCTGAAATTGCTGATCGTGTGGCCCTGCCCGTCGAATCGGCCTGTGAAGGGATAGCATTCTTCGCTGATCGTGAGTACGTTGCTGGCCAGCGTGAAGGTCGCGTCACCGATAGGCGTCCACCGGGCGACGTCCTTCAGGTCGATGTCGTTCATCAGTACGGCGTTCATCTGTTGTGCGCCCGTGCCGGCGTTGACGTCGGCGGCGAACTGCACCAGTTCGGCGGCCGTCCGGATCTCGATGCGGTCGCTCGTAGCCTTTGCGAAGAAGACCGGGCGCAGCACCGTGTGTTCCAGCATGTCGTAGGCCACTGCGATCAGGTGTCCCGCGCTGAATCCGGCCGGGAACGTGACGACGATCTGCTGCTGTTCCTTGTCGAGCGCGGCTTCGATGCCCTCGGCTGCGGCGATGCCGACCAGCGCGTCGGCGGCATGTTCGCCGTGCAGCGTGTATTTGACCGTCATCGGGGCGGACGCATCGACCACCGTGGTATTGATCGCCGTCGAGAGCGTGAGGTTGAGCACCTGCTGAATGGGCAGCGTGACGACCTCCCCGTTGCCGAGCGTCAGCGACAGGTTGCCGTTGGCGTCGCGGGCGATGCCCTGGAACAGACAGCTTTCGCCGTCGTTGGCCTCGATCGGACGCCCTGCGGCGTCGTTCAGCCGCTCGCCGTTGACGGTCCAGCAGCCCTGTTCGTCGACCGACACCACGGGGGTGTGGCCGCTCACGGGAACCCGTTCGCCGGATTTGTCCAGCAGCGGGGCGGTCTGGCCGTCGGCCGTCACCGTCCAGTAGTAGAGGCCGCTGTCCGGATCGGGCTCCACGCCCAGCAGCGGAACGTTGAGCATCTGGTCGACGGTGGCCAGCACGACGCTCTTCTCCTCGTTCTTGTTGTCCTTGTAGGTAATGACGTAGTTGCCTTCGGAGTCCTGCGTCATTGCGGTGATGACGTTGCCAGAGGTCAGCTCGCTCAGGTCGGCGAGCTGGTCGTTGAGCGACGTGATGCGGCTCTGGAGCTTTGCGATGCGCTCCCTGATGCCGTCGAGGCGGCCGCCGAGTTCCGAATCGTCGTAGTCGCCGCATCCGGCGGCGAGGGTTGCCGCCGTCAGAAGCAAGAAATATAGGAATCGTTTCATGAATGTCTGGATTAAGCGTTAGTAGTTCTGCGACGGATCGAAGTATTCGCTGTTGCGGTAACACAGGGCGTTGTCGTTCGTGGCTTCGGGAGCGCCGCTCGGATTTTCCTTGTGTGCATCCCATTCGCCGACACGGCCGCCCTTGGCGCACTGCGTCACGAGCCCTTTGGCGCTGTAACCGCAGGCCCATCCGGGACCGTGCTGCGGCGCTCCGGCGTCGTAGGTGATGTTGGCCAGGATCGTGCCCTTGTTCACGCAGCCGACGATCGTGGCCTGGTTGTGGCCCACGAAACCGCCCGTGCGGCATCCCAGTTGCGAGAAAACGTTGCCGTTGTTGGTGCAGTACTCGATGCGGAGGTTGTTGTTCGTCACCGTTCCGCCCACCAGACCGCCCATGCGCTTGTAGTTGTAGTAGTCCTTGCTGCCGCCGTACTGGCCCACGGCGTCGTCCTGCACCGTGCCGTTGTTGACCGAGTTGCTGACCGCCGTGCCGCTCTCTTCGCTCGTCGGGCCGCCCAGCGTGCCGACCAGTCCGCCGCCGCGTCCCGTCGGGGCGCTCACTTCGCCGTTGTTGGTGCAGTAGTTGATCTTGATGCCTCCGCCGAGCGTGAAGGCGCAGATTCCGCCGACGTTCATGCCCGTACCGCCGTTGGCCGTGTTGGTGATGCGGCCGGTCTTCACGTCGCCGTTGTTGATGACGGCGTCGGCCTTCGTTTCGCCGCCGATGACCGTGGATTTGGCGCATCCGGCAATGCCGGCGAGCATCATCAGCGTCGCGTCGGGGTTGTCGCCCGTGAGGATCACCGAGACGTAGTTGGTGACGTTGGTGATCGTCGAACCTTCGGCATATCCTGTCAGCGCGCCGACGGCCACGACGTTCGGACTGGCGCCCGTGACGGTGATTTGGTCGCCCGCGGCGCCCAGCTTGAGGTTCTTGACCGTGGCGCCCTTCAGCGCACCGAACAGACCGTGGAGGTGGGTCGCCTCGCTTTCGGCGTCGAAGGTCCACTGAATGCCGCTGATCGTGAAGCCCTGGCCGTTGAATACGCCCGTGAACGGGTTGACCAGCGTATTGTACGAGGGCGTTCCCGTGGCTTTGCCCGCTCCGATCGGAGTCCATTCGGGAAGTCCCGACAGGTCGATGTCGTTGAGCAGCACCACTTCGCCCGAGGCGTTCTCCCAGCGGCTCGTGCTGCCGCCCGCGTTGACCGCTTTGGCGAATGCCACCAGGTCGGCGCCCGTTGCGATGCCCGGGTCGGTCGGAGTGTCGGGAATGACGGGCGACTGGCGCACGCCGAGCGTTACGGTTACGCCGTAGGGACGGTTCGAGAAGGTGATCGAACCCTTGCGATCGGCGCCGCTGTCGTTCTCATAGTAGTCGGCCACGAACGAGTGGGTCGTGGTGACCATCGGTGCGCGCGTCGCAGGGGCGGGTTTGAGCCACGACCGGCACTCCTCGGCGATCGTTACGTCGTATGCGATGTCGGCCGACACTTTGATGTCGAACTCCGTGAATTCGCCTTCGAGCGCCACCTCGGTTCCGGTTCCGAACTGCGGGTCCCACGTCGGGGGTGCGATCTGGGCCGTTCCGTAGGTGAAGAAGAGGGGTTTGAGCACGGTGTTGCCCCCTGCCGAAACCAGGATAACCGTGTTGCCCTCTTCGGCTCCCTCGTCCAGTTTCACCGAGATCGTGCGGGTGTACTTGTCGATTTCGACCGTCACGTTCCAGGCCGTGAAGTAGTCCACATACGCCTCTTCGGCTTCGGTGCCCGACACGGTGTATTTGATGTAAGCCGGAGCCGAACGGTCGGGGATGGCCGTCACGGGGGCGGCGTCGAACGTAATGCTCAGGGCCTCGAAAACCGGAATTTCGAACGAACTGCCGTCGGCGAGCGTGAAGCGGACCCTGCCGCTCTCCTCGTCGGTCTCGACCTTTTGGAACAGCGTGTTGCTCACGTCGTCGGCCAGCACGGGTTTGCCGTCCTTGCCTGTGAACCGTTCGCCGTTGACCGTCCAGAAACCCTCGGCGTCGATGCCCATTGTGGGGGGCACGCCGCCCACGGGCATCATCTCGCCCGCGGTGTCCAGTAGCCATTCATAGGTCTCGCCGTTGTCCGCGGTCGTGCGCCAGTAGAGTTTTCCGTCGGAGAACTCCCCGGCCCCGACGATCGGGGCGGTCACCACGTCGTTCTGCGTGGCGAGGGTGACGGTCTTCGTCTCGCCGCCGTGATTGCGGTAGCAGACGACGTAATTGCCTTTGTCGTCCTGTTTGAGGTAGGAGATGAAGCTGCTGTTGACGAGCGCCGTGAGCGAGTTCATCTCGTCGTTGAGTTCCGCGACGCGCTTTTCGGCCGCCGTAAGCTCCTGCTCGATGGCGTCGATGTTTTTCCGCAGCTCCCCGTCGTCGTACTCGTCGCATCCCCAGAGGAGGACGAAACCGGCGGTAAGCAGTATGATGTTCAATAACTTTCTCATTGTTCTCTCGGTTTAAGGGTTACTGTTTGATCCGCACATGCATATAGTTCATGCAGCTGCGTTCGCCTTTCGAGTCGGAGGGCTTGTTGACCACCTTGCCCGCACCGTCGGTGTAGAGCCACAGGGTCGTCGAGCCGCCGCCGTCGAAACGGGTTACGTTCCAGCAGCCGAATTTCTGGGCGATGCGGACCATTTCGTAGAACTTCACGCCCATCGAAACCCAGTCCTGACGGCCGTCGATGACGAAGAAGTGGACTTTCGTTCCGGCCTGGTCCACACCCACATAGGTCATCGGGTCGTAGACCGACGAGGAGAGGTTCTTGTCCACGCCGTCGGCCAGCAGGTGGTACATCGTCGAGTTCTGCGTGACGATGGGTTTCGTAACGCCGTCCACCGCCACGTCGGCGCGGATGCGGAGCGTCGAACCCACGGAGAGTTTCGCGGCGAACGCTTCGGCGGTGGCTCCGGTGAGCTGCACGGCCCATTCGTCGAGAGTCGTGAGGTAGGGAGCTTCGGCGAGCGGCGTCGTGCGGCCGTCGTCGATGCGTGTCACGGTGGCTTCGAACCAGCCGTCGTTGACCGTCATGGGGTTCCCCGAGGTGTTCTTCGCAACGACGTAGAGCGCTTTTTTGAGCAGCGGGTTGGTCAGCGACGGGGTTCCGGGGTGGGGTGTCTTCTTGTAACGTGCGGTGTAGAGGTTGGCCTCCTGCGAGACGCTGCCCTGGCGCAGGATCGTGTCGTTGATCGAGTAGTATTCGTACTCGGCGCCGCCGACCTCGATCTTGCCCGTGAAGACCTTCTTGCCGCAGCTTGCCGTGCGGTCTTTGAAGACGGTGAAGGCGTTGGCATGGTTGGTCAGCGACGTGCGCACGGTCTTGTTGTTGACGAAGTCGGGGCGTCCCTCCTCGATGTGCAGGCCGCGGGGGAATCCGTCGTGCGAGTTGAAGAACCCGGTGTTGAAGCCGGCGAGGATCTCCTGTCCTTCGGCACGCTTGCGGGCGCAGTTCTCCGAGAGGGTTTCGCGGATGTTCTTGCCGTTGTTGCTGTTGTTGTTACCGTTGGGGTTGGGCACGATGTCGTCGGCCATCGAGGTCGAGATCTCCACGGCGTCGTTCGTCAGGTCGAGTTCCAGCACGTGCATCTTGCGCGGCAGGTTGGTGAATTCGTAGTAGGTGTATTTTACGCCCGGGTGAAGCTGGACGCTCTGTTTGAGTTCCCAGTCGTAGTAGGCCGGCAGCGACCAGTCCACGGTGTTCTCCTCGGTGTCGTAGTTCGACTGCTTGTGGCAGACGGCCGTGGTGTGCATGGCCGCGGGGGCCGTCGTCGGAGCGTCCTTGTAGGTGTCGTAGTCGCCGACGAAGCCGTTTCCGATGCAGCCTTTGATGAGCGATGCGCTCTGGTTGTAGCCGCAGGCCCAGCCGGGACCGTGCAGGTTGGTGCCGTCGACGGTCACGTTGCCGATAATGGCTCCGGTGTTCTTGCAGTTGCGGATCGTGCCGAGGTTGTGGCCCGAGAAACCGCCCGTGCGGCATCCCAGATGGGTGATGACGTTGCCGAGGTTGTTGCAGTTCTCGATGACGCAGCCCGTCGTGGTCGAACCGCCGACCAGACCGCCCATGCGTTTGATGCCGTATTTGTCCTTCTGCCCGGCGTACTGCCCGGCGGCATCGTCCTCGACGAGCCCGTTGTTCAGCGAGTTGGCGATGGTTCCCTTCTCGAAGGTTCCGGCCAGTCCGCCGCCGCGTCCCGAAGGTGCGTTCACCCGTCCGTTGTTGGTGCAGTAGCCGATGAGGTTGTTCTCCGCCGATTTGATGTAGGCGCAGATGCCTCCGACCTGCATGCCCGTACCGCCGTTGGCGGTGTTGGCGATGGGACCCGTGGTGATGTCGCCGTTGTTGGCGCACTTCACCGCGGCGGAGGTGCCGCCGATGGTCGTTCCGGTCATCTGCCCGGCGATTCCCGCGAGCATGACCAGCGTTCCGGCGGGGTCTTCGGCCTCGAACGAGATCGAGACGTTGTTGGTCACGCTTTCGATCACCGATTCCGTGGCGAACGCCGCCACACCCGCTACGGCCGTACCGGCTCCGGCAGTTCCCCGGACGGTGAGCTTGTCGCCCGCAGCGCCGACCGTGAGGTTCCGGACGGTGGCCCGGTTCAGCACGCCGAACAGGCCGTGTGCCGTCGATTTCGCGGCGTCGGCCGTCCAGTCGATGTTTTTGAGGGCATAACCTTTGCCGTCGAATTTGCCCGTGAAGGGATTTTCAGCCGTGCCGATCGGCGTCCATTCCGTCGTGCCCGTCATGTCGATGTCGCCCAGCAGCACCACGTCGCCGCTCTCGTCGCGGTAGCGGTCGTAACTGCGTCCGGAATTGACGGCCTCGGCGAATTTGCGCAGATCCTCGGCGGTTTTGATGCCGTAGTATTCGGGCTTCGCGCTTTTGGCCGCGAGGCGCACGACGCGGATCAGAACGTTCTCCTCCGTGTCGCAGAGCATCACGGCGAAGCTGCCCTCCTCGAACGCATTGCCGAAGGCGACGGCGATGGTTCCGGCGGCGGTGTCGGCCGTGGCCGTGAGCTTTTCGGCGCGCATGATTCTGAGGATCGTTTCGCCGGCCTTCTCGCCCGTGATTTCGTAGCCGATCGTGAGCGGCTGCGAGGCGTCCTCGACGACGTATTCGTCCCCGAGTACGGTGTCGCCGACTTTGAGGACGATGTTGAAGGCGTCGAAGACCGGAGCCGACACCGTCGAGCCGTCGCCCAGCGTGAAGACGGCGTTGCCGTTGGCATCGCGCGAGATGCCCGTGATGAGCGATCGCTCCTTGCCTTCGGCTTTCAGCGGGCTGCCCGCCGCGTCGGTCAGCCGCCGGCCGTTGACGGTCCAGTAGCCCTCCTTGTCGACGGCCACTTCGGGCGTACGTCCGGCGACGGGTATTTTGGCCCCGTCGGTGTCTTTCAGAAAGTCGGTTTTGCCTCCGGCGGTGGTCGTCCAGTAGAGCACGCCGCCATCCTCCTTCGTGCCGAGGATCGGCGC
Organism: Alistipes timonensis JC136; assembly: GCF_900107675.1. Lineage (GTDB taxonomy): Bacteria > Bacteroidota > Bacteroidia > Bacteroidales > Rikenellaceae > Alistipes > Alistipes timonensis. The sequence goes on along the minus strand of NZ_FNRI01000001.1, from coordinate 611,983 downwards.
CGTGGTCACGTCGTCCTTCGTGGCGACGGTGACGCTGTGTTCGACGTTGTCGGCGCCTTTGAAGCGGACGACATCGTTACCCTCGGCGTCCTGCGTGATCGAGGTTATGACCCCGCCGTTGACGACGGACGCGAGCAGCCGCACCTGGCCGTTGAGTTCGTCGGCCTGTTTTTCGAGTTCGGTGAGTTGGTTGTATATCTCGTCGACGCCTTTCCACAGCGCGGAGTCGTCGAAGTTGTCGCTGCACCCGCCCGCGAAGAGGAGGACCGATGCCAAAAGCGTTGTTATCATGGTTCGTTTCATTGCCGTTTGTTTTTATCGGGTTGCAGTAAGCATCAGTCGAAATTGGTGCTGTCGGTCCATCCGGGATTCTGGGTCAGCAGGCCGCCCGTCAGTACGCGCTGGTCGGCCGGAATGGGCCACAGGTAGTCGCGTTCTTCGTTCCAGGTGTATTTCAGGGCGCTCCATGCCACGACGTAGCCGCGGTTGTCGGCGGCTTCGGAGAGGACGATGTCCGAACCGATTTTCAGCACCGTCAGCCCGTCGGCCGGGGTGCTGGTCTGCTGCGCGGCGTAGAGTTCCAGATCGTTTTTGCCGTCGCCGTCCATGTCGTAAAGACCCGGACCGGGGAAATAGATGCCGTAGTAGGGTGCCGTCTCGTTGACCATCTGCGCACCCTCCTTCCAGCGGAACATGTCCCACATGCGCAGGCCTTCCATGACCATCTCCACGGTGCGCTCGCGGCGGATTTCGAGGATCACGCCCGTGTTGGCGCTCTTCGTGACATTGGGGTAGCAGGCCAGGAGGAACGGATCGGGATCGGCGTTGGCGGCCTCCATGTCGAGTCCGCCCATGCCGGCGCGTTCACGGATCTTGTCGATCGAAACGGTCAGGTCGTCCTGCGTCAGCGTACCCAGCTCGGCCTTGGCTTCGGCATAGTTGAGATAGACCTCCGCCGTGCGCAGCAGCGGCCAGTCCGCCGTGCCTTTCGAGGCGCCGCTGTGGGCGGCCGTCGAGACGAATTTGATCGGCTCGTAACCCGTCATCGAGGTCATGTCGTTCGGCGTGGCCGAACTTTCGCCCTTGGCGACGTATCCCGGGCAGAGTACGGTCTGCGCCATGCGCGGATCGCGGCCTGCGGTCTCCTCGGTGTAGAACATCGTTTCGTGTCCTGTCTTTTCGGTGAAACGCGAGCCGTCGGCCATCAGGTAGTGGTTCATGAAACGGCGGGTGAAACCAGCCGCCGCATTGCGGATGTTGAACTGTACGCTGTGGGAAAGGTTCAGCCCTTCGAAATTGTAGAGACGGGCGAGGATGACCTCGTTCTGTTTGGCGTCGTCGCTGCAAAAGAGGTCGCGGTAAGGCTCCGCTCCCTCCTTGTAGAGCGAGTACCCGCTCTCGGCGATGAATGTCGCTGCGGCGTCGGCCGCCTGCTGGAGGTATTTGTCGGCGTCGGGCAGGCCGCGGTACTTACGCCACGTGCCTTCGTAGAGTGCGGCGCGCGATTTGAAGGCCAGCGCCGCCCAGCGGGTCACGCGGGCTACGTCCTTGTCGCGCGGGAGCATGTCGATCGCGTCGTCGAGATCGGACATCACGTGGTCCATGATGACGCCGCGGTCCTCGCGGGGCTTTTTCAGCAGGTCCTCCTCTGCGGAGCCGATCACCGTGTCGTACCAGGGCACGTCGCCGTAGCGGCGCACCTTCACGTAGTAGAAATAGGCGCGGAAGAAGTAGGCCACGCCGTCGTATTTGGTGCGGGCTGCCTCGTCGGTGCAGTTGTGGGAATTTTGCAGGTAGTAGTTGATTTTGCGCAGGGAGGTCCAGGTCCAGCCGCTCTCGTCGGAGGCCATGCGGGTTCCCGAGATCACGTCGCCCATGCTCTTGTCCACCATGTCGTCGGCGTTGAGCCCCGAGGCGCTGTCGGGGGAGTCGAGCAGCGTGTAGAACTGATTGGTCCACAGGCGGAGGTCCACTTCCGACTGGAAGTAGGTTTGCGGAGTGACCGTATCTTCGGGTATGAGGGTCAGGTCGCAGCCCGAGCAGGCGGCGCCCAGCAGCAGGGTTGCCAATATTTTGTGCAGTGTTTTCATCTGTCGTTCTCTTTATGCGTTAGAAGCTGATGTCGACGCCTACCGAGAGGGTCTTGGGATAGGCGTATCCCGTTCCGGAATCGGCTTTGTTCGTGCTGCCCGATCCGGCCAGCTCGGGGTCGATGGTCTTGTTGTGCCTTTTCAGCGGCGACCAGTAGCAGAGGTTTTCGCCCGAGAAATAGACGCGGGCGCGGTCGATGCCGATCTTGCGCGTGAGTTTCTGCGGCACGGTGTAACCGATCGTGAGGTTTTTCAGGCGCAGGTAGGCGAGGTTCTGGAGGTAGCGGTCGTTTTTCTCGCCCAGCGAGCCTCCCGCATAGGCGTTGTAGCCGCGCGGACGGGGAAAGTAGGCGTTGCGGTTGTCCTCCGACCAGCAGTCCGCATAGAAATCCTTGTGGATGAACGAGGTGGGCGGGAACGCGTAGGGGCCCCAGAAATCGTAGGATGCTTGTCCGGCGGCCGGATACCAGTCGCGGCGTCCGATGCCCTGGAAGAAGGCCGACACGTCGAAGCCCATCCAGTTGAATCCCACGCGGAACGAGTAGTTGTAACGCGGCAGCGAGTTGCCGATGATGCGCTTGTCGCCCGGATCGTCCACCGTGCCCGAACCTTCGGAGATGACGTTGTCGCCGTCGAGATCGGCGAAGCGCACGTCGCCCGCGCGCAGGTAGTTGCCGGCGGGGCCCTTGCACTGGTATACGCGGTTGTTGACCGCCTTGTCGTCGATCGTGGCCTGGTATTCGGCGGCTTCGCGGTCGGTCTTGAACAGCCCTTCGACGTGATAACCCCAGATTTCACCCAGCGTCTTGCCTACGTAGTGGTCCGAGATTAGCCGGTCGGGGTTGTGGTATTTGGTGATCTTGGTGATGTAGTCGCCCACCGAGGCCGATATGTTGTAGGAGAAGGGGCTGCCGGCCAGTTGGAACTCGTCCTGCCAGCTCAGGGTGATCTCCCAGCCTTTGGTGCGCAGGTTGGCGCAGTTGGCCTTCGGGGTCTTGGCGCCGAAGACGTCGGGCAGGGTGAGCGAGGTGGTGAGCATGTCCTTCGTGTCGCGGATGTAGTAGTCGCCCGTGAAATTGAGCCGGCCGTTCAGCAGGCCCATGTCGAGGCCCACATCGTAGGTGGTCACGGTCTCCCACGTGAGCCCCGACGACAGCGGGTCGGAGACGTTGGCGTAATAGGCCTTTTCCAGTCCGTCGAAGGTGTAGCTCATCTGGTTGTCGGTGCTGATCTGCTCAATGTAGGCGTAGTTGGAGACCTGCTGGTTGCCCAGGCTGCCCACCGAGAGCCGCAGTTTGAGGTTGTTCATCACGTCCCGCACGGGTTCGAAGAACGACTCCTCGCTGATGCGCCATGCGGCCGATGCCGAGGGGAAGAATCCCCAGCGGTGGTCGGGCTCGAAGCGTGACGAACCGTCGCCGCGGGCGCTCGCCTCGAAGATGTAACGCCCCTCGTAGTCGTAGTTCACGCGGCCGAAGAATCCCAGCGTGCGGTAGGCCGAGATCGACTGCGAGAGGGTGATGGGACCCGTCGCCACGGTGAACGAGTCGATGTTGTCGCTCGACAGGTCGGTCTGCTTCACGTCGAGCGACGTGGAGCGGTAATCCTCGTACTGGCCGCCGGCGGTGGCTTTGAAGTGGTGGCCGCCCCACGAGTTCTCGTAGGTGCCGTAGATGTTGACGTTGTGGCCCTTGTAGCCGTAGTGCACTTCGCGGTAGGAGTTCTCGACCGATCCCGAGGTGAAGGTCTCCATGACACCCTCCTGACGCGAGTATTCGAACGTGTTGTTGCGGTATTTGTAGAGCCGGTCGCGCTGGCGGTAGTCATAGGCCGCCGTCAGTACGAGTTTCTTGGCGATCGTGATGTCGAATTGGTTCGAGAGCGTCAGGTAGCGGTTCTCCTTCGAGTTCTTCGAACGGTCGGCAGTCATCTGCCCGCCGCGTCCGGCGCCGATCGGGGAGTTCTTGCCCAGCTGGTTGACGTACTGCACGATCGAGCCGTCGGGGTTGTAGGGGACGAATGCGGCGCAGATGTTCGATTGCAGGGCGTTGATCGTACCCTCGTAGTCGGAGTGGCCGCCGTATTTGTAGCCCGAGGTGTCGAAGCTGATGTTGTTCGAGTATTTCAGCCACGGGGTCATCTGGGCCGAAACCTTGGTGCGGAAGGCGTAGTCGGTGTACTTGTCCTTGTTGATGTTGAACATGCCGTACTGCTGGTAGAAGCGGCCGCTGGCGTAGTAGGTCACCTTGTCGGTTCCGCCCGAGAGCGAGAGGTTGTGCTCCTGCTGCGAACGCACGCGGTTGTAGAAATAGCCGTACCAGTCGAAATTGCCGTAATAGTAGTACTTGCCGTCGTCGCCCACCTCGACCCACGGACGGTCGGGATGCTCCGTGCGGTCGTTGCGGCGGTCGTAGAGCTTTTGCAGGCCGCCGTTCTCCTCAGTGTAGCGGAAGATGTTCATCGTGCCGTCCGACGAGTCGTTCATGAACTGGTTGACGATGCGCACGTGGTCGTAACCCGTGTCGATGAAATCGGTCGAGGTGGTGTTGCTGGCCCAGCCGAAGCGGCCGTTGTAGGAGACGCGCGCACGGTCGCCCTTCTTGCCCGCCTTGGTGGTGATGAGCACCACGCCGGCCGACGCCTTGGCGCCGTAGATGGCGCACGACGAGGCGTCTTTGAGCACCGACACCGATTCGATGTCGTTGGGGTTGATCTGGCTGAGGCTCACCTCCACGCCGTCGGCCAGCACGAGCGGCGAACCGCTGTTGAGCGAGATCGAGCCGCGGATGTTGATGGCGTAGGACGATTCGGGAGAACCCGTTCCGAAGGTGATGTTCACCGAAGGGTCGGCGCCCTGCAGGGCGTTGGCGGCCGAGACCACCGGACGGGCGTTGAGATCCTTGCCGCTGATGGTCGCCACGGCGCCCGAGAGGTTGGCCCGCCGCTGCGTGCCGTAGCCCACGACGACCACCTCGTCCATCAGGTTGTCCGACTCTTTCAGGACGATCTCAAGCGGTGAATTTCCCCCCCCCTTAACCTCTACGATCTGGGAGATATAACCCAGGTAGGATACGTTGAGCCTGGCGGGGAACTTTATGTCCGTCAGTTCGAAATCGCCGTCCACACCCGTCAGCGTACCTTTCTGGGTGCCCTCGACGGCCACCGTGGCGGCGATGATCGGCTGTCCTTTGACATCGGTCACCCGTCCGTGCACGGAGTTCGGTGCGGCAGTCGGTTTGGACGCTGCCGCGGGTTGTTTTTTGGTGACGGAGATGCGGTGTCCGTCGATGGTGCAGGTCACCTCCTGCCCGGCGAATACCTGGTCGAGGACTTCGCGGATGGTGGCGTTTTTGGCCGAAACGGAGATGCGTTTGGTGAGGTCCACCTCGTCCGAACTGACGATGATGGAGTAATTTTCCGTACGGTTCAGCGTGGCTATGGCCTCCTGAACGGTTACGTTCTTCAATTCGAGGTTGATTCTCTTCGCCTGGGCGAACACCGCGGCAGGGCTGAGTAACATACAGAGAATAACCAGGTAGAGGAGTCTCGCAAAGCGAGTTCCCCGACGATTGTAGTCGTTTCCCATGATAGGTTTATTTTAGGTTCGAGTTAAAGGCGGGCATGCCGGGGTCAGTGGCATCCGGGCGGGTCACAGAAAAGGAACAGAAAAAGGAAAGCGGTGGGAGGGTCGGTCAGTCTCTCATAGGCATTTCGGGTTTATGTGTCAGGTTTGTTTTCGGGGAAAGAAATTCAACGGGATCGGTTCGACGAGAGGTAGATGACTCCGTCGCGGCGCAGGATTTGCATTTTGTGATCGGAATTGATGGCTGAAAGTATCTGGTCCAGATTTTCGTTGTTGGTGAAATAGGCGAAATAGCGGGCCTGGGCGAGCGCTTCGTCGAGGATGACGATGTGCGTGCCGAACAGCCGTTCGAGGTCCGAGGCGATGTCGCGCATGCGCAGGTTGAAGAAATGGATGGCCCGGTCGTCGGCGAAGGATTTGAAATGTTCGGGCTGGAACGTCGTGAAGTCGATGTCACCCGTGGCGCGGTCGTACTGCACCATGTCGCCGGGCTTCATCATCAACTGTTGTTTGCGCGTTTGCGTGTTGATGTCGAACCGGACGGAGCCTTCGACCAGCAGCACCTCGATACAGTCGGTATTCGCGTAGGATTTGAAGTTGAACCGGGTTCCCAGAACGCGGATGCCGACTTCGCCCGACTGGATGACGAAAGGTTGGCGGGGATTTTTCGCCACGTCGGCGAACAGTTCGCCCTCGACGAAGATGCGGCGCTCTTTGCCCGTGAAAGCCGACGGATAGGTGATGCGGCTGCCGGAGTTCAGGTGTAGCTGCGTGCCGTCGGGGAGTGTCAGGGAGGCAGTTTCACCGTACGGAATCTGTTGCTCGAGCCATTCCACCTCCGGCTTGCGGTCGGCGTAGAGAAGCCAGACGGCGCACAGGAGCGGAACGACGAGCACAGCGGCGATACGCTGGCTCCAGGTGACGATATGCGCACGGCGCGAGGGTGCGGACTGCTGTCCTCCGGCGATCCCGAGCCGGTGGGCGACGTGTCCGAAAGCCGCACGGGCCGCTGCGTCGTCGTCAACGTGCAGGCTGTCGAAAAGCTCGGCCAATTGTGCCTCCGAATCCGGGTTATCCCCGTGTTCGGCGAGCCACATCTGGACTTCGAGCTGCTCCTGCGCGGAGAGTTCATTGTCGAAATATTCGTTTAACTTGGTCATAGGTCCTTTTTCTCTGTTCGCCGCCGGATGCGGAGCCTTCCTCCGGTCATCCTGCTGTATAAAGAACAACCGAACGGTCCCGATTGCGTAACCGGAACTGCAAAAAAATCGAAAAAAAACGGAAAAATCAACAGAGGGTGCTGTGGAGGTCTTTCAGCGCCAGTTCGATGTGCTTGTCGACGGTGCGTACCGAGAGCCCCAGCCGTTCGGCGATCTCGCGGTTGGAGAGGTGCTCGTAACGGCTCATGCGGAAAATCAGCTGCCGCTGGGGCGGCATTTTCGAGATGCCCTGCATCAGCAGCGCGTTCAGTTCCATGTAATTGTACTGCTCTTCGGCCGAGGCCCCGCGGTCCGCTACGTCGCGGTCGCTGAGCTGGGGCAGCAGCGAGAGCATGGTGGTGCGCTTGGCTTTGAAAATGTTGTATATTTCGTGCTTGGCCAGTACGAACAGGTAGTTTTTGACCGACTGCGTGCTGTCGAGCTTTTCGCGGTGTATCCAGAGCTTCATAAAGATATTCTGGGCGATGTCCTCGGACATGTGGTCGTCTTTGAGCATGCCGCGAATGAAATGCAGGAGCGTGGGGTAGTAGCGCACGAAGAGCTGTTCATAGGCGCCGACATCGCCCCGAATGATCGCGGAGATCAATTCGCTGTCGTTTTGCTGTCTGCCGAAAGTGAATTTCATGGGCGTTTGTTCGGGTTTGCGAGCGTGCCGTGCGCCGGCCTGCGGTTCAAAGATAAGAAAGTTTTTCACAAAGACGGAATACTTTCCTGTGACAAAATCGTAAAAAAGCAGCCGGCATCGTGAAAAGATGCCGGCTGTTAGGCTTTAACTTCTTGGCCGTTATGTTATTATGTCGGGCTATGCTTTTTTGCCGGCTCCGCTCTCGAGGATCGAGACGATGGAGTAGAGCGTGAAGCAGATGGCTCCGAAGCCCGACAGTACGCGCGCCGGGACGAAAAATTTAGCGTGGAAGAAAGCCCCTTCGTAGAGGAACGCCGCGAGGAAAAGACACGTCAGGGCCGTCAGTACGGGGATGATCGGGATGCGGTTGGCCAGCGGGAAATCGGCATGCCAGATCTTTGCCAGCAGGATCACCTTGCTCGAAATGCTCCAGCAGATCAGCGCCAGTCCGATCAGCACGAATCCCACGAAATTGATCGTCTCACCCCAGAAGACGAAGATCAGGATCAGTCCCAGCACGAAGGCCAGCGCGCCCATCGTCAGCACGAGACTCATCCATTTGCGCTTTTCGGTCATCGTATAGCTGCCGCGGGCCTGCCGGGCGATGCTGGCGACCAGCGCGATGAGCGACGTGCAGACGCAGGCGATGCCGAACATCACGCTGCCTGCGACGATGTGTGCCGGGAGCGTTCCGAACACGTAGAGCAGGATGCACCAGATCCAGGCGACGACGGCGACGGCCGAGACGATGAAGATCAGCAGCGACGACTGTGCCCGGGTGAATCCCGCAGGGTTTATCGAAAAGGTGTCGTCGGCGGAGTTTTTAGGGATCAGGCTGAAACGGGTCGACGAGGTGGCCGCCGTGGCCACGCAGGTCGTGATGAGTCCCAGTCCGCAGACGACGTGTCCGGTGACCAGCGCCCCGGTCCACTGCGACGAGATGATGAAGGCGCCGCTGACGAGCGTCAGCACGGCGAATGTATAGCCGATTGCCGGGAAGAGGTACTTCGCGGCGGCGGTGTAGGTGCCGATGATCTGCCGGATGATCGTCGCCGCGGTGCAGTAGAGCGCGATGCAGATCGCCCCGAGGTAGAAAACCACGGGACCTGCCGTGAGACGCGCCGTATCGGTCCCGGCCGAGAAGATATAGGCTCCGTATGCGAAACAGAAGGCGGCCATTGCGAGCGGGATGGCCCGGAAAAGAATGCTTATACCGTGATTCATAGCGATAAGGTTTTCCGGAGCCCCTGCAAATCCCGCACCAACCGGGATTTTAATTGTTTTCGGCGTCGCAACGACATTTTTCTTGGCCGGAACGTTTTACCGAAGCGTTTTGATCGGTTTTTGCGCTCATCCGGTTTTTTCGTATCTTTACGGCATGAAAAACATCGTTTTCGACCTGGGCGGCGTGCTGTTCGCCCGCGATAAAAGCAAGTGTACTCCCGAACTGATCGAATTTTTCAGCTTCCTCCGCGCCCCGCGGATGCCGTTCTTCTGGGAGGAGTACGACCGCGGCACCTCGACGCTGGACGAGGTGACCGTCACCGTCAGCGAAATGACCGGACGGTCCGTGGAGGCCTGCTCCGCCATCCTCCAGTTGGCCATCGACCTGCAGGAACCCGTGAAACCCACCGAACGGCTCATCGGCGACCTGAAAGCGGCGGGGTATAAGCTCTATGTGCTTTCGAACATGTCGCGCGAGTTCATTGACTTCCTGCGCCGTTTCCCCGTCTACGGGCTTTTCGACGGTGAGGTCGTTTCATGCGAGGAGCACACCGTGAAGCCCGAACCGCGCATCTACGAAATCCTGCTCGAACGCTATGGCCTGACGCCATCGGAAACGCTGTTCATCGACGACCGCGAAGCCAATATCGAGGCCGCTGCCGCTCTCGGCATCCACGGTTTCGTTTTCGATCACCGCGATCCCGAGGCCGCGTGCGACGCCCTGCGGAGCCGGTTGCTGTAATTTAATCTATAAATAAAGGAGGGCAGGTGAAAACCTGCCCTCCTTATATTATACGATCCCGAAGGATTAGTTGAAGGTGTAGCGGATGCTGAACATCGCCGACCAGGTCGATACCGTGCTGGCGTATTTCGACCATTTGGGTGCGGTGAATGTGTAATTGGTGCCGTCCCATGCCAGGATCGAACTGGTGTTCATGCGCTTGATGTTACCCCAGTTGCGGTTGAGCATATTGGCCAGGTTGGTGACATCGAGGCCGAGGGAGATCGTGTTGCGCTTGCCTTTGACGTTGACATAGAAATCCTGCGAGAAGCGGAAATTCAGCGTGTGATACCACGGCATCACAGCCCCTCCACGCTTGGAGTATTCACCGACGTGGTCGGAAAGATAGCTGTCCTTCTGGATAAAGTTCCAGAACGCCTCTTTGTTCTCGTCTGACGTAAACGGCATGCCGTCGAGTTCCGAGCGGGTCGGGATGTAGAGCAGATTCACAGCGCCGCGATCGTTCGTTACGGCATTCTGGTAGTTGCCGCTCTGCACATACATCGTGTAAGAGTAGCGTGAGTAGGAGTAGTTGCCGATGTAACCGAGTTGACTTGCCTCGTAGTAGAGACCGAAATTCGAGGCGCCGTTTTTGTTGGCAAGGCGGTAACCTACATTGAGGAGGATACGATGGGGCGATACGTAGGATGCAAAACCGGTTTCGGGCACGTTCGAACCATTCTTGTTGAACGTGTTGGTGCTGAATGCCGAGGTTACCTGGTCGCCGATACCGTCGATCACGTTCTTGGCGCTCGAATAGGTGTAGGCAGCCATCACCGAAAGACCGAAGCCCCAGGTTTTCGACACCTGTGCCGAGATCGAAGCATAGTAACCGTCTACATCGTCTGTGTTGGTGATCAAATAGGGGTTGATATCTTTGGGCTTCGGCTCGCTGTTCTTGATACCTTGGCTTACCCAATACGTACGTGCCTCAGGTTCGCCCGGAAGCTGGATGCCGCCCTCTTTCTCGACCATGCCGAGTTTTTTCACGGTCACGGAATTTATATCCTTGTTGTAGATACCCTCGATATTGAGGTTGACATCGCCCGGCAGTTTCAGGTCCAGCGCCAGCGAACTCTTCCAAGTCGAAGGCATCTTGAGTTTTTTGTCCAGGATGGTCGGCGATGCGTTGGCCGGCAGGTCTTGCTTCTGATAGGCTCCGCCATATACGTCTTTCAGCATGTCGCTGACGTTGGTGTGGAACGAAGGCATCCCGTTTTCACCGACATCGCTTTTGTAAAGCGTCAGACCGTTTTGGATGCAGTTACTATTTCCGGCAACCGATACGAGCCATACGAACGGCAGGCGGCCGGTGAAAATTCCCGTACCACCGCGGAGGATATACTTGCGCTCGCCGGTCATGTCCCAGTTGAAACCCACGCGGGGAGCTACCGACAGACGTGCCTTGGGCATGTCAGAGGTCTTGTAGCCGCCGTAGTCGGCGAACTTCTCCGTGAACTCCTTGTTCTCGTTGTCTGCGATCGACGGATAGACCGGAACTTCGAAACGCACACCGACGGTTGCCTTGAAACGGTCACTGAAACTGATCTCATCCTGCAGGTAAATCGAGTACTGCATGTGGGTGAACGAAGGATATGCTTGCTCCAGCCCGTCGTTGTTGCCGTGGGCAATACGGAACGCCAGCGGTTTTTTGTTGTTTTTGAAATCGTCCCAACTTTCGTAAACATAATAACCTGCGCCGCCCTGCTGGTATCCATTGGTTGTGAAATTGTGCTCGAACTGCAGACCTGCCACCAGTCGGTTTTTACCGATCGTGTAGCCGATCTCATCGGTCACGATATGCGTCGATACTTCACGCAGGTTACCTTCGGTGAAGGGATCGAGACCGAACGAAGCGTACAAGGCGCTGACGCTCTTGTTGTCGGAGATGAGAGCGGGTTCCAGAATGTCCACCGTCGGGAAGATGCCGCCGTCATAACTGCGCGGCTCATACTGATGCGAGTAGGTGTAACGCAGCGTGTTGGTCAGACGGCTGTCGAGGAAACGCGAGTTCAGTTCGGCGGCTACCGACGTGAAGTTCTGCTCCTGGTAGTAGCGCGAGTTTTCGAAATACATGGCGTAGTTCGAGAGACGACCATAGGTATCCTTGTCGTATACTTTTCCGGCTTCGAACGGTGAGATCGACGACGACGGGGCCGCCGAATATTTGTTTTGGGTTCGGCTGAAGCGTACGTTGAGCGCGTGGTTGCGGTTGATGTTCCAGTCCACACGGGCCATAAGCTTGTAGCCGGGCGTCTTTACCGAATAGTCCTGATAAGCACCGGGGTTATAGCCGTAGGTGTCGATCAGGAACTTGCTCATCTCGTCGAGTTTTGTGGTTGTCGGACGGTTGTACTGTGTGTTGCCGCCGAAATCCTGGCTGTCGCTGGTGCGCGCCAGACGCGACGTGCCCGGGGTGGTGTTCCATTCGCGCTCGAAGTTGGCGAAGACGAAGAGCTTGTTTTTGATGATCGGGGCGCCGATGCTGAATCCGAGCGTGTTGTCACGCATTTCGCTCAGCGACAGTTTGCCTCCGTCGTACTTGTCGCCCTGGAGCTGGTCGCTCTTGGAATAGAGGTATGCCGATACTTTCAGGTCGTTGGTACCCGACTTGGTGACGGCGTTGATGGCACCGCCCGTGAAGCCGCTCTGGCGTACGTCGAAGGGGGTTACCGATACCGAAACCTGTTCCAGAGCGTCGAGCGAGATGGGCGAGCCGCCTGCGGGAAGGTTGCCGCCGATACCGAACATGTTGTTGAACGCGGCACCGTCGACCGTCACATACGACTGACGGTAGTTACCGCCGCCGATAGCCAGACCCGACGTGGTAGACGAAGCCTGCGGCGTGAGTTTCATGATGTCGTTCATGCTGCGGTTCACCGTAGGCATCAGCTCGATCTGCTCGTTGGAGATGCTGGTGATGGCACCCGCACGGTTGACATTCATCGAGCTGTTCCGGCCGTCGGCTTTGATGACCACGGCCTCGAGCTCCTGGCTGTCCTTTAAGAACGCGTCGCGTTTGAGGGTCTGGCCCAGCGACAGCATCAGTCCCGGGAACTCGACCGACTGGTAGCCTACGAACGAGAAGGTCACCGAATACGGACCGCCCGTGCGCAGGCCTTGCAGGTTGTAGTTACCGTTCTTGTCGGTCACGGCACCGTACTGCGTACCCGAAGGGGTGTGGACGGCAATGACCGTGGCGCCGACGAGCGGCTGTCCGTTCTGGTCGACTACCGTACCGTTCATTCCCGACGTCGTCACCTGCGCATTCACTGCGCAATAGGCGAAAATCGTGAGCATGAGTAGAAAAAGTTTCTTCATACACTTAGAAATTTAATTGAAAAATTGGGTTAAAATATGCATTTTTTGTTCATCGCAAAGGTAATTCTGTTTCGCTCGTTTCCATTGCGGGACCCGGAATTTAACTATATTGTAAAAGCATGAGGGACATTCCCTTTCACAGGAATATCCCTCGTATTTCTATTCTTGCATATACCTCCGCTTTCGCCAAAAGGGAACCATGTTCCGATGGTACCCGGATTTACGATGAGCCGATATATGGACAATGCCAACCATAATTTCCACGACGCAAATATAAATCAAATATTTTTGAGCCGCAACAGAACATGCGTTTTTATTTTGCAATATTTCAACAATTTGCAGAATCGGCTTCGGAAGCCTGCGGCACGTTACTTGCGCTGGGGCGGGGTATGCTTTCGACCCGTGAGAAATATTGGCATTACTCGCTTTTCGTCCTGATCGTGGGGCTGGGCGTGACGATCTTCGTCGAGCTGACGCCCTTTCTGGGAGGTCTGCTGGGAGCCGTCACGATCTACGTGCTGCTGCGTCGGCAGATGTGGTTCCTGTGCGAGCGGCGGCGGTGGAGACGGAGCCTCGCCGCCTCGCTGCTGCTGGGCGAGGCCGTGCTGTTCTTCCTGATCCCGATCAGTTTGATTGTCTGGATGGTCGTCGACAAAATCCAGGGCGCCGCGCTCGATCCCGACTCGATTCTGACGCCCGTGAAACACGTTGCCGGGCTGATCCGCGAAAAGACGGGCTACGACATGCTCCAGAAGAGCAACGTCCAGTCGCTTATGGCCTTCATTCCCCGGATGGGGCAGTGGATCGTCGGCGGCCTTTTCGACTTCGGCGTCAATATCGTCGTGCTGTTGTTCGTGCTCTATTTCATGCTCATCGGCGGCCTGCGCATGGAGACCTACTGCCGGGAGCTCCTGCCTTTCAACCGCCGCATGGCGCGCAACGTGATGCGCGAAATCCACATGATCGTCCGTTCGAACGCCATCGTCATTCCGTTGCTGGCCGTCTCTCAGGGCATCGTAGCCTATGTCGGCTACCTGGTTTTCGGGGTCTCCGCACCGTTGTTCTGGGGTGTGCTGACCTGTTTTTCGACAATCCTTCCGATCGTAGGCACTGCTCTCGTGTGGCTGCCGCTCGCCGTTTATATGGGGCTCGACGGTGACTGGGGGCAGGGGATCGGGTTGGCGATGTACGGCGGGCTGGTGATTACGCAGGTAGACAACCTCGTGCGTATGGTCATGCAGAAGAAGATGGCCGACACGCATCCGCTCATCACCATCTTCGGGGTTTTTATCGGCTTGTCGCTTTTCGGGTTCATGGGCGTCATCTTCGGGCCGCTGATGCTGGCGATGTTCGTCTTCTGCGTCAACCTTTTCAAACGCAGGTATCTCGACGGCAAACCCGACCGCGAACTGTTCGTTCCGGACGACGGTTCGGAACACTGAGGCGGTTTTCCGGACTTTTCGTCACAATAAGTAAGCAAACGTGTCGATTTCGCTGAAAATTTCCCGGAAAATAGTTGTATATTCATAAGGGTTTATTACCTTTGTTATTGAAATAACAATAGATTTGTGCCAAAGAACCCTTAAATCAATAGTACAAAAATGGCGAGAAATCTCAAAATCAGAGACCTTACGTTGCGCGACGGCCAGCAGTCGTCCTTTGCAACGCGTATGAACCAGGAGCAGATCGACCGCTGCCTGCCGTTCTACAAAGATGCCAACTTCTATGCGATGGAGGTCTGGGGAGGCGCTGTGCCCGACTCGGTGATGCGTTACCTCAACGAGAACCCCTGGACGCGTCTCGAAACGATCTACAAGGCGGTGGGCAATGTCTCGAAACTTACGGCGCTTTCGCGGGGCCGCAACCTGTTCGGCTACTCGCCCTATACGGACGAAATCATCGACGGCTTCTGCCGCAATTCGATCCAGAGCGGTTTGGGAATCATGCGTATCTTCGACGCTCTGAACGATGTGGACAACGTGAAGTCGACCGTGAAATACGTCAAACAGTACGGCGGCATCGCCGATTGCGCGGTCTGCTACACCGTCGATCCGAAATATCCCGAGTTGGGCTTTTGGGCCAAATTGACGGGCAAGTCGAATCCCAAGCCGGTCTTCACCGACGCTTATTTCCTCGACAAGGCCAAGCAGATGGCCGCGCTGGGCGCCGACATGATTACCATTAAAGATATGTCGGGACTCATCCCGCCGCGCCGTGTCGCCACGCTCGTGCGGCTGTTTAAAAAGAACCTTTCGATTCCCGTCGATTTCCACACCCACTGCACGCCGGGTTACGGACTGGCCTCGGTGCTCTCGGCCATTATCGCCGGGGTCGATGTCGTGGATACAAACTGCTGGTATTTCGCTGAAGGCACCGGTGCTCCGGCCATCGAGCTGATCCACGTTTTCTGCAAGAAACTGGGCATCGAGACGGGTGTCAACATGGAGGCCGTCGCCAAGATCAACACCCAGCTGCGCGATATCCGCAAGGAGCTCAATCAGTCGGTGTTCGGTGTCGAGAAACCCGAACCCAAAGCATTCAATCCGCTGACCGACACGCTGCCCGACGAGATCGACGCGCTGTTCGACAAGGCCATTGCCGCCGCCCAGCGTGACGACGAGGATGCCACGCTCGACGCCTGCCGCAGGATCGAAGCCTATTTCGGCTTCCCGGCTCCCAACGAGCTGGTCCAGAAGGCTGAAATCCCCGGAGGCATGTATTCGAACATGGTCGCCCAGCTCAAACAGCTCAAGGCCGAGGAGATTCTGCCCCGCGCCATGGAGCTGATTCCGACGGTGCGCCTGGCCGCGGGCCTGCCGCCGCTGGTGACCCCGACCTCGCAGATCGTGGGTGCCCAGGCCGTCAACTGCGCCCTCGACGAGAAGGCCGGACGTCCGATGTACACCAACAAGTCGTCGCAGTTCGTGGGACTGGTCAAGGGCGAGTATGGCAAGACGCCGGTGAAGATCGATCCCGAATTCCGTTTTAAGATTTGCGGTGTCCGCGAGGAGACTCCCTACGACACCTCGAAATACCAGATGCAGCCCAATCCCGAACTGCCCGAGGCCGGCGGCGTGAAGCTCGCGGCCAACGAGAAGGAGGTGCTGCTGCTCGAATTGTTCCCGCTCGTGGCCAAGACGTTCCTCACCGACATGAAAGTGAAGGCCTATGAGGCTTCGAAACCCGCCGAACCCGTCGTCAAAGCCGAGGAGAAGCACACCGAAGAGGCGAAGGTCTCGATCACGGGTAACACCGTGACGGCTCCGCTGCCGGGCCGTGTGATTGAGATCAAGGTTCAGATAGGGGATGAGGTGAAAGCCGGACAGGAGGTCCTGATCCTCGAGGCGATGAAGATGGAGAATGCCATTGCGACCGATTTTGCCGGTAAGGTAAAACAGATTCTCGTCGCTCCGGGCGAGACGGTCGCCACCGACGCCGTCCTGATAGAGATCGAATAGTCAGTAACATTCTTTCCGCGTACTTTTCCGTCCGCAGCGCCCGAACGCGTTGCGGGCGGAACTTTTTTTCGGTAACTTTGGTATTGATCTTGGACGCTTCCGGGGGTGATGCAAACATTTGAAAATCCAAATATTATGGGAAAGAAAGTAGCCGACCAGCTGGTCGAAACGATCTGCAGCGCGGGTATCCGCCACATTTATGCGGTTACGGGCGACAGCCTGAACGAAGTCAACGATGCCGTGCGCCGTGCCGGAACCGTCCGGTGGATACACATGCGACACGAAGAGAGCGGGGCCTTTGCGGCCGCCGCCGAAGCCGAACTCAACGGACTCGCCTGCTGCGCGGGCAGCAGCGGCCCGGGACACGTACACCTGATAAACGGACTTTACGACGCCCACCGGAGCAATTGCTCCGTGCTGGCCATCGCCTCGACCTGCCCTTCGGACCAATTCGGCACGGGCTATTTCCAGGAGACCAGTCCGATCCGCCTTTTCGACGATTGCAGCGGTTATAATCAGATGGCCGTTACGCCCGTACAGTTCGCACGGATGCTGCCTGCCGCCCTGCAGCACGCCCTTCACAAACGCGAGGTCGCCGTGATAGGGCTTCCGGGCGACGTGGCCGCGTGTCCCTGTGCCGAGAGTCCCGGGGCTCCGGGTCCGTTGCCGTCGCACAGCATTTTCCGCCCGCAGGACGGCGAGCTCCGCCAGTTGGCCGGGATGATCGCCTCGGCCGAGCGTATCACGCTCTTCTGCGGCATCGGCGCCCGCGAGGCCCACGACGAGGTAGTGCAGTTGGCAAGCCTGCTGAAAGCCCCCGTGGCTTACAGTTTCAAATCCAAGATGGAGGTGCAGTACGACAATCCCTTTGAAATCGGCATGACGGGCTTGCTGGGGCTTCCGTCGGCTTATGGCAGCATGCACGAATCGGACCTGCTGATCCTGCTGGGCACCGATTTTCCCTATGAGTCGTTCCTGCCGCAGGAGTGCCGCATTGCGCAGGTGGACATCCGTCCCGAGCGTATCGGTCGCCGGGCCCGCGTCGAGCTGGGGCTGGCCGGAGATGTGAAAGACACCCTGCAGGCATTGCTCCCGATGTTGAAGGAGCACACCGACCGGTCGTTCCTCGACCGTCAGCTTAAAATATACCGGGAACTGTGCGACGACATGGTCGCCGTAGCTTCGAAGCCGGGAAGTGTGGGCAACCTCGCGCCCGAATATGTGGCGACGCTGATCGACCGGCTGGCTTCCGACGACGCGATCTTTACGGTCGATACGGGCATGTGCTGTGTCTGGGGCGCCCGTTATCTCCACGCCACGGGACGTCGCCGGATGCTCGGGTCGTTCAACCACGGCTCGATGGCCAATGCCCTTCCGATGGCTATCGGCGCGGCTCTGGCACGTCCCGGACAGGAGGTCGTGGCGCTGTGCGGCGACGGCGGTCTTTCGATGCTGTTGGGCGATCTGGCGACGATCGTGGAATATCGGCTGCCGGTGAAGATCGTGGTCTTCAACAACCGTTCGCTGGGTATGGTGAAGCTCGAAATGGAGGTTGCGGGGCTTCCCGATTGTCAAACCGATATGTGCAATCCCGACTTCGAAGCCATCGCCCGGGCCATGGGCATCACGGGATTTTCGGTCGACGATCCTGCGCAGGCGGAAGCTACGCTGTTGAAGGCTTTCGACACCCCGGGGCCGGTCCTCGTGAGTGTCCAGACCGATCCCAATGCGCTGGTAATGCCTCCGAAGGTGGAATTCGGGCAGATGAAGGGCTTTGCGCTGGCCATGACCAAACTGATCCTCTCGGGCCGTACCGACGAGGTTGTCGCCACGGCCAAGAGCAACCTCAAACACCTCCGCGAACTGATCTGAGCCGGCGCTATTCCTCCTGACGGAGTTCTCTCTCCATCCGGTCGGTGTAGAGAATGCCGTCGAGGTGGTCGATCTCGTGCTGGAAAATGACGGCCGTGAAGCCGCTGATGCGTTCCAGCCGCTCGGCGAACTGTTCGTCGCGGTAGCGCAGCGTGATCCGCTGCGCGCGCTTCACCTCGCCGGAACGGTCGGGGATCGAGAGGCATCCCTCGCGTCCCGGGGCTGTTTCCGCGGAGTATTCGACGATCTTCGGGTTCAGGTAGATTTCGAAAGGTTCTCCCGGCTTGTCGAACCGCTGTACGGCGATCATCCGCCGCAGGATTCCCACCTGCGGGGCGGCTATTCCTACACCGGTGTTCTCCGGGTCCTGTACCGTGGCGAGCATCCGGCGGCGGAGCGTTTCGTAGTCGTCCGCACGCTCCATGCCCTCGACCATCGGGGCCGATTTGCGGCGCAGCGTCAGCGAGTCGCTGCGGTCGTCAACCGTCAGGACGCGCATGATACCCTCCCCGCCGGAGCGGATCGTTTCCCGTTCGGCAGCGCTGAATCCCTGCGAGCATCCCGCCAGTGCGAGCCCTGCGGCTGCACCCAAGCAGACTTTTCCGATTGTTTTCATTGTCGTGGCTGTATCGGGTTATACAAGTGTCAAATATACGATGTTTTATGTCATGAATGCAAAAAGGGCCGATATCTTTCGATATCGACCCCTTTCGTAGCGGGTCCGAGACTTGAACTCGGGACCTCATGATTATGAATCATGCGCTCTAACCAGCTGAGCTAACCCGCCATTGCTGAAAGCGAGTGCAAAGGTAATAGAAATTTTTAATCGTGCAAAATCTTTGGGCAAAAAATCGCTGGAAAAATTCATCGAGAGGGGCTGTGGCATTGATTTTGAACCTACTGCGTGAAAATTACAAACGTATGTTCCTTACCGATACCGCCCGCGCTGACCTTGCCAATACGCTCGGCGCCGTCAAAGTCGCCGCAGGCCTGGTGCTCCTCGCTGCCATTTCGTGGGAGATCATCGCCGGCGACCATGTCCATATGTCGGGCACTTACCTGACCATTCAGTTCATTGTCTGCCTTGTCTTCCTGTGCGATTTCTTCGTTCGCTGGACCGCTGCCGAACACCGTGCCCGCTTTTTTCGACGCAATTTGCTGTTTCTGCTCCTGTCGGTTCCCTACCTGAACATCCTCGCGTGGAGCGGTGTGCACATGACCCACGACTGGGCCATCCTTGTGGGACTCGTTCCGCTGCTGCGGGCTTTCCTGGCCATGGTTATCATCGTGCGGTGGCTGGTCCGCGGCAACAAGATACGGCGGGTGTTCGTCGCCTATATTTTCACCGTGGTGGTCTTTACCTATATCTCGGGCCTCGTCTTCTATGACTACGAGGTGCTTGTCAACCCCAAGCTCCACGGCTTCGGCAATGCGCTCTGGTGGGCGTGGATGAACGTCACGACCGTCGGTGCCGAGATCTTCCCCGTCACGGCCATTGGCAAGGTCTTCTGCGTGCTGCTGCCGTCGCTGGGCATGATGTTCTTCCCGATCTTCACGACCTACGTTTTGCAGGAATATGCCCCGGACAAAAAGTCCGACCAGTAGGCCGGACTTTTTGCGTCACTGCTTCGGTTTGGCGTCGTAGAAACTCTTGTAGTCGCCGTGGCGCGGCGCCCCGGGCTTGTCCGGATACCATCCCGGCAGTTCGTCGACCCGGGCTTTCAGCCGTGCGTGGAGGGCCTGCACCTCGGGCGGGCAGGCTGCAATGTCGAGGGGATGCTCTTCCAGCGGGTCTTCGGCGTAGTGGTAGAACCTTCCGTCCCAGTAATATTTGTACTCCTTGTCGTAGGCGCACCGTGCAGCCCGCGGATAGGCCATATGGGGCCACAGCGGGTTGAAGTGCAACAGCGAGAACTCCCTTTCGAGCGGCTCCTGCCCGCAGAGCTCCGGGTAGAGCGATATGCCTTCCGCGCCCCACTCCTCGGGAATCTCGATCCCCATGGCGTCGGCTATCGTCGGCATGAAGTCCGTCAGGTCCACCAGACGGTCGCTGACCCGTCCTCCGCGGTACTTGTCGCCCCATGCGATCAGCAGGGGGACATGCGTTCCGTAAACCGTCGGAGAGCCCTTTCCGCCCGCTATTTGCCGTCCGTCTTCCGTTTGCGACGTGATGATGTGACAGGTGCCGTTGTCGCCGACGAAAATCAGGATCGTATTGTCCCAGATGCCGCGTTCTTCGAGTTTCGCCACCAACTGTCCGACCTGCTTGTCGAGATAGGCGACCATATCCGGAAAATGGCGGGTGTCTTTCCTGAACCGTGTGTCCGGATCGTCGGTCCAGCACTCCGAATCGGGCGTGGCGACGTGCGGCGTATGTACCAGCGGGGTGGGATAGTAGAGCAGGAAGGGTTTGCCGGCTTCGGTCTGCCGGTCGATGTATTCGAAGGCGTAACGCTGGAAATCGTCCGGCGCATAGTAGCTGAATTCGTAATGGCCGTTGTCGTCGACGTAGGAGAATGCGTAACGGTCCGTCGCCCGCTCTCCGGCCAGTTCCTTGTAGATTTGCAGCTGGGTGAGGCACCACTCGTCGAATCCGAGTTTGCCGACCATCTCGCGCGACCGTCCGAGCTGCCATTTTCCCACCACGGCCGTCGAATAGCCGGCCTGTCGGGCCAGATGGGCGAACGTGTGCTCGTCGTCGTTCATGTAACCGAAATTGACGTAGTTGCGGTCGTTGTAAACACCCGTCATCAACTGCACGCGCGACGGAGTGCTGAGCGGTGTCGCGTGCATGTTTTCGTAACGGATGGCCCGTTCGGCCAGCGCATCGAGATGCGGTGTCCTGTAACTGGTGCCTCCGTAGCATCCGAGACATTCGGCGCCCATGTCGTCGGCCAGTATCAGGATGATGTTGGGGCGCGTCTCCTGCTTCGGAGTGCATCCCGCGGCGGCAACTGCCAGCAGGCCGAGCCCTGCCGTTCTGAGTTCCCTGTTCATGGTTGGGTTTCGTTTTTAAGGGTTTGTGTTTCGCAAAAATAATAAATTCCCGCCGTAAAACAATATTTTCTTTCGATTTTGTGTTTCATTTGATTTTGAATGAGCCCGAATGTACCGAAAAAATCCGGCTCCCCGAGGGAGCCGGATCGCCGCAGGGTTGAGCCTTGCGCCTATTTTTTCTGCTCTTTGAGCAGGTCGCGGATTTCCGTAAGCAGCAGTTCCTCCTTAGTCGGTGCGGGCGGTTCGGGAGCGGGCGCCGGAGCCTCCTCTTTCTTCTTCATCAGGCGGTTCATCAGTTTGACCATCAGGAACACGCAGAGTGCCAGGATCGTAAAATCCACACATTGCTGGATGAATGCGCCGTAGTTCCAGTAGATCGGCTCTGCGGCGGCTGCAGCCTGCGCGGCGTCGCCTTTGGTTACCATGCCTTCCACGGACTGCACGGCGCTCGACGTGATGTCGCGCACCTTCGAGATGTCGATGCGAAGCTGCGAAAAGTCGGTGTTTCCGAGCAGTGCGCCGATCGGGGGCATGAGGATGTCGTTCACGAGCGACGATACGATCTTGCCGAACGCGCCGCCGATGATGACGCCGACGGCCATGTCCATCACGTTGCCTTTGAGGGCAAACTCTTTGAATTCTTTAAAAAAAGCCATATCTGTCAGAATTTATGTTAGGATATTGAAAGCAAAAATAGGGCTTTTTTTCAATTTTTCAATAAAATATACGACCTTTTGCCGTTCCGGAGTAACGGCTTTTTAGGATCGGGTCTGTTTTGGCGGATTGGGCGCATTTCGGTTTTGGCACCGTCCGTTCTTTTTTCTATCTTTGTTGTCTAAATCCGTAATCATGACACCCGCAGCCGTCATTGCCACCGTCTTGGGCTATATAGCCGTCCTGTTCGCCGTCGCGTGGGCTTCGGGCCGCCGTGCCGACAACGCCGGGTTCTTTACCGGCAACCGCCGTACACCGTGGTATATGGCGGCTTTCGCCATGATCGGCGCCGCGATGTCGGGCGTCACGTTCATCTCCGTCCCGGGCTCCGTCGCCGTCGATTCGTTCTCCTATATGCAGATGGTAGCGGGCTTCACGGTGGGGCAGCTCATCGTGGCTTTCGTGCTGATTCCCACGTTCTACCGCCTGCGGGTGGTTTCGCTCTACGAATACCTCGATGACCGCTTCGGTGTCGCCTCGCACCGCACCGGGGCGTGGTTTTTCTTCATTTCGAAGATGTTGGGGGCTGCGCTGCGGGTCTATGTCGTCTGCGCCGTGATGCAACTGCTGGTCTTTTCGCATTATGGCATTCCGTTCTGGGCCAATGCCCTGATAACGATGTTTTTCGTGTGGCTCTATACCCAGCAGGGCGGCGTGAAGTCGCTGATCTGGACCGATACGCTCAAAACCGTCTGTCTCGTGGCGAGCCTCCTGCTGTCGATCGTCTTCATCATGCAGGGCCTTGGCCTCTCGTTCGCCGATACGGCCCGTGAGGTCTCCGCCTCGCCGATGTCGCAGATCTTTTTCTTCGACGATCCCGCTTCGGACCGCTATTTCTGGAAGATGTTCGCCGCGGGCATCGTCCTGCTGGTCGCCATGACAGGGCTCGATCAGGATATGATGCAGCGCAACCTGAGTTGCGCCACGCCGCGCGACTCGCAGAAGAATATTGTGCTGACGGCAGTAAGCCAGATTTTCGTCATCTTCCTCTTTCTGGTGCTGGGCGTGCTGTTATACCTCTACATGGAGCGCAGCGGCATGACGCCTCCCGCCAAGAGCGATCAGGTCTTTTCGCTGGTCGCTGTCGATGGGGGACTTCCGCTTGTTGTTGGAATCCTGTTTGTTGTGGGACTTATCTCGAGCACTTATTCAGCTGCCGGGTCGGCCCTCACAGCCCTGACGACCTCCTTCACGGTCGATATCCTCGAGGGCACGAAACGCTACGGCGAGGAGCGTCTTACGCGCCTCCGCAAAGGGGTTCATATCCTGATGGCGCTGGGCATGGCCGCCGTGATCCTGGCTTTCGAATACTGGGCCGACGACAGCGTCATCAACCTGGTCTATAAGGTCGCCAGCTATACTTACGGTCCGATTTTGGGCATGTTTGCTTTCGGCATGCTCACGCGCCGCAAGGTCCGTGACCGCTGGATTCCGTTTATCGCCGTCGCGGCTCCCGTGCTGAGTGCGCTGGTGCAGTGGTGGGCCCGCGAGGCATGGGACTACCGGATCGGATTCGAGTTGTTGATTTATAATGCCGCGTTTACGATGCTCGGGATGTTAATACTTGCTGAACGACATGAAAAATAGAATTTTATACCTGCTTGTTTCAATTTTTACTTTAGGTGGGCTATCCGCCGCCGAGGTCGGTACGGCCACTCGTACCGAGATCGCCCGGACGCTGTCGCGCATCGTCTCCCGCGAGATCACGGGAGGCTACCAGAAAGCCGAGCCGACCACCGTGCGGATCGAGGCCATAAAGGCTTCGCGCAGCCGGGTGCAGATTTACGCCACGATCGGGCTGTCCTATTATCCTTTCCGCGAGGACAACGTGCGGGCTTTGCGTGACTCGGTGCGCGCACTGCTGCCGCAGGAGTTCCGCAAGGCCCGCATCGAGCTCTATACCGACCGGCGCGAGATCGGCGAACTGGTGCCGCTGGCCCACCGCAACGCCGCACAGCTGAAGAAGCAGATTGCAAAACGGCAGATCGTGCCGTTCACCAACCGCTCCGAGCGGCCGCTGGTCGCACGGCTCTCGGCTGCCGCGACCCCGTCGAAAGGACTTTCGGGACGTCATATCGCCCTTTGGCAGAGCCACGGACGCTATTTCGACCAGACCGAAAACCGTTGGAAATGGCAGCGTTCGATGCTGTGGCAGACCTGCGAGGACCTCTACACGCAGAGTTACGTGCTGCCATACCTGGTCCCGATGCTCGAAAACGCCGGGGCCTGCGTGATGCTGCCGCGCGAACGCGACGTGCAGAAATTCGAGGTGCTGGCCGACAACGACGCCGCAGGGCAGTATGCCGAGACGGGGAGTTGGGAACTCGGCGGTCCGGGTTTCGCACACCTGCGGCAAGTCTATCATACGGGGGAAAACCCTTTCCGTGAGGGTACGACGCGCCGCACGCGGACTGTGGCGGGCGATGCGACGGACCGTGCCGTCTGGCGGGCCGACATTCCCGAACAGGGTGAATATGCGGTCTATGTGAGTTACGAATCGACGCCCGAAAGCGCTGACGATGCGCATTATACGGTGCACCACCTCGGCGGCGAGACGGAATATGCCGTCAACCAGACGATGGGCGGCGGCACGTGGATTTATCTGGGGCGCTTCACCCTTGCTCCGGGGCGTCAGGAGATCGTGACCCTTTCGAACCGTTCGCGCACGGCAGGACGCATCGTTTCGGCCGATGCCGTAAAGATCGGCGGCGGTTACGGCAACATCGCCCGCACGCCCTGCGACTCGCTCCGGCGGCCCGACACGGAGTATATCGAGGAGACCAGCGGCTATCCCCGCTTCTGCGAGGGCGCGCGCTACTGGCTCCAGTGGGCGGGTTTTCCCGAGAAAGTCTACACGCCGAAGAACAATACCGACGATTACAAGGACGACTATATGTCGCGCGCACATTGGGTCAACGCTCTGATGGGCGGTTCGGAGCGTCTGCCCGACTCCGTAGGGCTGGGCATACCTGTCGACATGGCGCTGGCGTTTCACTCGGATGCGGGCGTCCGCGACGGCGACGGGATCGTCGGGACGCTGGGCATCTGCTACACCCGCGAAAACGGGGGTAAATTCGTAGGCGGCACCGACCGCTACCGTTCGCGTGACCTCACGGACCTTGTGCAGACGCAGGTCGTCGAGGACATCCGCCGCACGTTCGAACCCGGCTGGCAGCGCCGCGGGCTGTGGAACCGCGCCTATTACGAAGCACGGGTGCCGGGCGTTCCGACAATGCTGCTGGAGCTGCTCTCGCACCAGAATTTCGCCGACATGCGTCTGGGCAGCGACCCGCGTTTCAAATTCCTCGTGAGCCGCGCCGTCTATAAAGGCATCTTGCAGTATATCAGTTCGCAATACGGATTACCTTATGTGGTGCAGCCGTTGCCCGTCGAGGCGTTCTCCGCAGAATTTACGGCGGCCGACAACGTCGCGCTGTCGTGGAGTCCGGTGATGGACCCGCTGGAAAAGAGCGCTGCGCCGACGGGTTATGTGGTCTATACGCGTGTGGACGAAGGAGGGTTCGACAACGGCCGTCCGGTCGACAAACCCTATCTGATCGTCGAGCAGAAGCCGGGCCATATTTACAGTTACCGGGTGACGGCTGTGAACGAGGGCGGTGAGAGCTTCCCGAGCGAAACGCTCTCGGCATGCCGCGTGGCGGACGAAAAGGGCCGTGTGCTAATCGTCAACGGATTCGACCGTGTGAGTGCCCCGCTGAGCGAGCGCAGCGATTCGCTCGCGGGCTTCCGCATGGAGATCGACGGCGGGGTTCCCGACCGTCAGGACATCTCGTTCGTCGGGGCCCAGCATGTCTTCGATTTGGCGCAGGCCCGCTGCAATGTGGACAGCATCGCTCTCGGGGCCTGCGGGTGCGATTTCGAGACCGACGTGATCGGCGGCAACACATTCGACTATCCGGCCCTGCACGGGCGTTCCGTGGCGGCGGCGGGGTACTCCTTCTGTTCGGCTTCGCTGAAGGCCGTGGAGCGTGGCGAGGCGGCGCTCGAACAATATCCGGCCGTTGACCTGATCCTCGGCAAGCAGCGCACGACGACGATCGGCCGCGGGGTGCAGGAGCCGGCGTTTGCCACCTTCTCGCCCGAATTGCAGAGCGCCCTGCGGCGTTATCTGGCCGACGGGGGAGCGCTGTTCGCTTCGGGGGCCTATGTGGTTTCGGACCTTTGGGCGGAGGAGGCTCCGGATGCGGGGCGCGCATTTGCCGAAGAGGTCCTGCACTGTGCGCTCGACACCGGGCGGGCCGCCGAGCGCGGGCGGGTGCGGGTCATGACGGCACACAAGGACTTTTCGCGCGGCGAATACCGCTTCAACGACGAATACCGGCCCGACCGCTACATTGTCGAGTCGCCCGATGCGCTGAAACCCGTGGGCGAGGGGGCTTTTGCCGTGATGCGTTACGTCGAGAGCGGCCGCACGGCGGGTGTGGCCTGCGAGGCCGAAGGGAGGACCTTCGTCGTGGGATTTCCGTTCGAGTCGATCCTCAGCCACACGGAGCGCGACCGGATGATGCGCGACGCCCTGCGATTCTTATTGAATGAAAATATTAAATAAACGGTATAGTTAACTTAAAATTAGAGTGTTATGTCGCTGGAACAGCAGATTTCGAAAGGGATCATGGAGGCCATGAAGGCCAAGGATACGGTGCGCCTGAGCGCACTGCGCAATGCCAAGAAATATATCATCGAAGCCAAGACCGCAGGTCCGGAGATCGCCGAACTGCCCGATGCCGACGTGCTGAAAATCATCTCGAAACTCGCCAAGCAGGGCGCCGATTCGGCGGCGATCTTCACCGAGCAGAACCGTGCGGACCTGGCTTCGGAGGAGTTGGCTCAGGTAGCCGTTTACCAGGAGTTTCTGCCCAAACAGCTGACCCCGGAGGAACTGACCGCCGAGGTGAAAGCCGTGATCGCCGAAGTCGGCGCCACGTCGATGAAGGAGATGGGCAAAGTGATGGGTGTGGCTTCGAAGAAGCTCGCGGGCCGCGCCGACGGCAAGGATATTTCGGCTAAGGTGAAGGAGTTGCTGTCGTAAGATGCGCCTGCTGGAACACCTGCACCGCAATGTGAAGACAGTCGCCATGCCGGCGGCCATGGTGGTCGGGGCGTTGCTGTGCCGTCCGATCTCGGCGCTCGAAGCGTGGACGCACCAGATGATCACCCCGACGCTGATCTTCCTGATGCTCTTCGTCACCTTTTGCCGCGTGAAACCCAGGCAGATGAAGCCCTCGATGCTGCATGTCTGGCTGTTGCTGTTTCAGGCAGTGGTCTGTATCGGGGTCTACCTCCTGCTGCTGCCCCTGAACGACATCGTGGCGCAGGGGGCGATGATCTGCGTGCTGGCTCCCGTGGCGATGGCTGCGGTGGTGATCGGCGGCATGTTGGGAGCCAATGTCGCCACGATGGCCACTTACAGCCTGCTGTGCAACATGGCGATCGCCCTGCTGGCCCCGGTGATCCTCACCTTCACGGGAACCGGGATGTGCACTTTCACGCAGATTTTGGCCCGCATCGCGCCGTTGCTGGTGATGCCTTTCGCTGCGGCGCAGTTCTGCCGCTTCGTATTTCCGAAGGCGGCGCAGTGGGTCGGGGATCACAGTCAGATTTCGTTCTACATGTGGCTGGCGTCGCTGTTGGTGATTATCGGCCGCACGACGGCCTTCATCATCGACCTGCACGACGCGTCGCTCTCCACGGAGCTGTGGCTGGCGTTCGCCGCGCTGGTGATATGTCTCGTACAATTCAAAGTGGGGCGCATGCTGGGCCGCCGTTACGGCGATCCCGCCGCAGGCGGGCAGTCGCTCGGGCAGAAAAATACGGTGCTGGCGGTGTGGATGGCGCAGTCGTTCCTGAACCCCATTTCGTCGATCGCCCCCACGGCGTATATTGTCTGGCAGAACTTCGTGAATTCGTATCAGATATGGAGAAAAGACCGCGGGAAATGAACCGGGCGGGCAGGACGGTCTATCCGATCCTGCTGATGGTCTGCGCCACCCATCTGCTCAATGACATGATGCAGTCCGTCATTCCGGCGGTCTACCCGCTCCTTAAGGAGAAATTTGGCTTCACGTTTGCCCAGATCGGCCTCATCACACTGGTTTTCCAACTAACCTCGTCGCTTCTGCAGCCTGTCGCCGGGCGGCTGGCCGATCTCCATCCGCGGCCCTATTCGCTGGCCGCGGGGATGTGTTTCACGCTGTGCGGACTGCTTGCGCTCGCCGCCGCTCCCGGCTTCGCCCTGATTCTGGTGTCGGTCGGACTGATCGGCTGCGGTTCGTCGGTCTTCCATCCCGAATCCTCGCGCGTGGCCCAGCTCGCCTCGGGAGGTCGCAAAGGGCTGGCGCAGTCGATCTTTCAGGTCGGCGGCAATGCCGGAAGCGCCATGGGGCCCCTGTTGGCCGCGCTGATCGTGATTCCGTTCGGGCAGGCTTCGATCGGTTGGTTCGCACTGGCCGCGCTGCTGGCCATCTTCATCCTCGTAAAGATCGGGAACTGGTACAAACGGCAACTGGCTTTGGCGGCCCGCAGGCCCGCCGTTGCGGCGGATACCACGGGACCCGGACTCTCGAAACGTAAAATTCGGAATGCGCTCATTATCCTGGGCGTGCTGGTCTTCTCGAAGTATTTCTACATCGCCTCGATGACCAACTATTTCACCTTTTTCCTGATGGACAAATTCTCGATGTCGGTGCAGGGAGCGCAGTATGCGCTTTTCGCTTTCCTCGCGGCTTCGGCGGCGGGGACCTTCATCGGCGGGCCGGTCGGCGACCGCATCGGACGTAAATACGTGATCTGGGGCTCGATCCTCGGTGCGGCGCCCTTCACGCTGATGCTTCCCTATGCCGGCCTGACCGGGACCATCGTGCTGGCCGTCATCATCGGACTGGTCATCTCGTCGGCCTTCTCGGCCATTCTGGTCTATGCCACCGACCTGATGCCCGGCAAGGTCGGCATGATCGCCGGGGTCTTCTTCGGGTTGATGTTCGGACTGGGCGGCCTCGGCTCGGCCTTCTTCGGGTGGCTGGCCGACCGGACGAGCATCGAATTTATTTTCCGGGTCAGCACGCTGCTGCCCCTGCTGGGCGTTATCACGGGCTTTTTACCCAACATAGAATTGAAAAGAGATGAAAAATAAGATATATCCCCGCGAGGGGGACCGGCAGACGGTCTATCTGAAAGAGGTCGTCAGCGATCCGAATATCGAGGTGGGGGAGTGGACGATCTACAACGATTTCGCGGCCGATCCCGTCGATTTCGAACGCAACAACGTGCTGTATCACTATCCGGTGAACGGCGACCGGCTGGTCATCGGGAAATTCTGCTCGCTGGCCTGCGGCGCGCGGTTCCTGTTCAACAGCGCCAACCATACGCTCGATTCGCTGTCCACCTATCCGTTCCCGATTTTCTGGGGCGAGGAGTGGGGCATCGACAAGTCGGAGGTGGCTTCGGCGTGGGACAACCGGGGCGACATCGTCGTCGGCAACGACGTGTGGATCGGTTACGAAGCGGTTGTGATGGCGGGCGTTACGATCGGTGACGGGGCTATTGTGGCTTCGCGGGCCGTCGTGACGCGCGACGTGCCACCCTATGCCATCGTTGGAGGCGTTCCGGCCAGGGTCATCAAATACCGCTTCGACCCGGCGACGGTCGAAAGCCTGCTTGCGATAAAATGGTGGGAGTGGCCTGCGGAGACGATCCGCCGGGCCCTGCCGCTAATCCGCGGCGGGAAGGCCGAAGAACTGGCGCTATTTGCGGAAAATGAAATAGACGGCCAGGATCAGGCATAGGAACCCTGCGAGGTGGTTCCAGCGCAGGGTGTCGGATTTCATGAAGACCAGTGCGAAGACGGTGAAGACCGAGAGCGACACGACCTCCTGGATCACTTTCAGCTCCCAGATCGAGAACGGACCGCCGAATTCGGCGCTTCCGATGCGGTTGGCCGGGACCTGGAAACAGTATTCAAACAGTGCGATGCCCCAGCTCAGCAGGACGATGGCGAGAATCCCGAAGCGTTCGAGCTTGGATTTGAAGGCGATATGTCCGTACCACGCCAGCGTCATGAAGGCGTTGGAAACGACGAGCAGCAGAATGGTGGCGATTCCTTTGAACATGGTGCACTAAGCCAGCAGGGCGCCGAGGTCGGTCAGTTCGGCGAAGTTGTTGACGATTACGTCGGCAGGGGTTTCGCGCTCCAGCGCCTCGCGCGGCAGGGTGGTCGTCAGGGCCACGATACGGCCCGCACCCGCCCGTTTGGCCGATTCGAAGCCGGCCTTGGCGTCCTCGAAGACCACGCAGTCGGCAGGGACGATGCCCAGCGCGGCGGCCGCTGTGAGATAGATTTCCGGGTCGGGTTTGCAGCGCGTGACCATGTCGCCCGAGACCTTCGCGTCGAAATAGGGGCTGATGGCGCACTTTTCGAGCACGAAATCGACGTTGGCCTTGCAGCCCGACGAACCCACGGCACAACGGACACCCGCTGCGCGGAGCCGTTCGAGCAGTTCGACGAGTCCTTCGACGGGATGGATGTCGGGGGCGTAGATTTCGCGGTAGATGGCCTCCTTCTCCTCGGCAAGCGCCGCGAGGCCCTTTTCGCGAATGATCTCTGCGGGCATGACTGCACGCATGATGTCGTCGTTGCCCATGCCGAAACTGTCGGCGAGTTTCGCTTTCCAGTCGGTGACGCCGTAACGGGCGCAGAATATCTCAAAGGCACGGACATGCACCGGGGAGTTGTCCACCAGCGTACCGTCCATATCGAACAGGGCTGCTTTTTTCATCGTTGTTTTTGTTTTGGCAACGCAAAGGTAGAAAAAAAGCCTGACGGTTCCAAAATCGGATTGGCTGCGGTTCAGAATTTGAGCCGCAGGCTGAGGTTGACGGCGAAATTCTGCACCTCCTGCCCGGGCGTGGGGGCGCGGTGGGTGAGCCGCCAGATGCAGTCCACACGGAAGAGTTTGAAGATGTTCTCCACGCCGAATCCCATTTCGACGTAAGGGTCCGATACGGAGGTCATGCCCACGGGGAACAGCAGGTCGGCCTGCGTCCCGGCCAGCGAGCCGTTGTTCTCTCTCGACAGCGTGCCCCAGACCCCTTTGCAGACCAACACCTCGCGCCATTTGAGCTTTTTGATGAGTGGCAGGCGTCCCAGCAGGATGCCGTTGAAATGGTGCTCCCAGAACCACGCCACCCAGGCGTCCGAGGCGAACTCGTAGAAATTCATGCACGAAAAGGCGTAGGGATCGTAAAAATAGGTGCCGTTGCCCTCGTGGAGTTTCAGCAGCAGGTAAGGGACCTTGCCGAAGACGCGGCCGCCCTGCACCGTGATGTCCGAATAGCCCAGCGGCGGCAGTTCTGGCCGGTAGCGGATGCCGGCGTCGAGGCGGTAGTATTCGTGACTGCCCGACAGCGCATCGGGAATGCCTGCCGTGAATCCGAGCGTCAGAATGGGGTAGACCGAGCCCATCGACTGTTTGTCGAAAGGCATGCGGTAGACCGTTTCGTTTTTCGAGAGGCGCAGGCCGACGCTTACCGCGGCGTCCGATACCGAGTTGACCGGCGTGCCGTCGGGCCTCAGCATCGGGACATAGCGGTTGGCGAAGATGCGCTGCATGCGCGCGCCGGCAAACGAGCTCACGCCGTGGCACCACTCGTGCTCGTAGACCGCTTCGCCGCGGTTGACCATCGAGAGCCGCTGGTCGCCGCGCGAGAGGATCGACGAGAGGATATTGCTCTCCGTGAGGGCGTTCTGTCCGGCGCCAAGCTGCATCACGTCGTGCCGGGCCGAGAGGGTCAGCTTGCGCGTCAGCCGGCGGTTGAAGGCCAGTTCGATGCTTCCGCCGCCTTTCACGTCCTCGTCGCGCGTGCCGTAGGCTACGTAGCCCCCGATGCGCACCGTGCGGCTGACGTTGGTGGTCGTGCGCCCTCCCAACTGCATGCGGAAACCCTCGAGCTTGTTGAAGCTGGCGAGTTTGTAGTAGGGACCGATGCCGATGTATTTCGTGTTCCAGTAGCCGACGATCACCGTGTTGATGAACGTGTAGATGTTGCGGTACAAGGGCACGTGCTGCACCGAGTCGACCATCGAATAGATGCCCTTCTCCTTTTCGCTCAGTGCGTAGGGGCGTATCCGTTCCCAGTAGGCTTCGTCGTGCCGGGCGGGCTGTTCGTCGCGGACCACGACGTTGTTGTCCATGCGCAGAACTTCATCGGGGATCGGTTCGCCGATCCGCACGTCGCTGTAAGCCACCTCGCGCGTGCCGATGAACGAGGTGAGTTTCGACGAGTCGGCCTCCGAGATGGAGAACTCCGCCGACACGCGGTCGCGGCTGCGGAACCAGCAGCCGTCGTCGGTCTGTCGGTTTTCGTTCTCGAGCATCATGTGTTTGATCCAGTTGACGTTGACGCCTTTGGGCATGCGCGCCGACGCCGACTGCAGGGCGTAGGTCGCCGAGTCGATGTTGACTTCGCCGTCGAGTACCGGGGTTGTGAGGCGTTTGGGGTGGAAGCGGATCTTGTAGGTCTTGCGGCCTCCGAGCGTGATGCTGTCCACCAGGAAATAGTTGTAGAAGGCGCGGCCTCCGTCGGCCAGCGGGCTGGCGAAGCGCACGTTGAAGATGTCGATGAAATTGTCGTAGAAATTCACGTCGCCGTGCATGCCGCCCGTGAACTGGGCCACGGCGAAGCTGTCCTCGACGCCCGAGACGCGGCTGGCGCGGATCACCTCGCGTTTGAACTCCGGACGGCGGCTGCGGTAGAGGTCGGCCGTCGATTCGGAAATCATCGCCGGCAGGTAGGCCTGTCCCGTGAGCGCCGAGGTGTCGACGTAATCGAATACGAAACCGAAATTGCGTTGCAGACGCTTGCTTCGGAACTGCGGCCTGATGTTCGTCAGGTCGAGTTCCATTTTGGTATAGGTGCGGCAACTGTACGTATCGTACCGGTCGGGGTCGTTCTGCGGCTTGTTGCGGATCACGCCGTCGAGGATCGGATGCGCGGGATTCTCGCCGGGAGTGATGACCACCTGTCCGATGCCGAACTCCACGGTTTCGAGGGCGAAATCCACGTGATTGAAGGTCCCGGGTGTCACCGGGCGGGTTTGCGTGGCGTAACCGACCATCGAGGCCTGCACGCGGCTGACCGTGTCGCGGGTCTCGAGGGCGTAAATGCCCTGTTCGTCGGTGATGATGCCCGTCGTGGTGCCGGGGAATACGACGCTGACGAATTGCAGCGGCTTTCCGTCGGCGGCGTCGGTCACCTGCCCGCGGACACGTGTGGTCTGTGCCGAGGCTCCTGCCGCCCAGAGAATTCCGAGCAGAAACGTGATAATCGTCCTTTGCGTCATACCGCGGCAAATGTAGCAAAAATGTACACATTCGGGTAATTTGAATTACCTTTGCGGCAAATTAGCCGATAAAAGGAACAATATGGCACACGGGAAGGTTGAAAAGACAAATGCCGCGCGGTTGCTCGACCGTGCGAAGATCGCCTATGAACTGATACCTTATCAGGTGGACGAGGAGCACCTCGCTGCCACGCACGTCGCCGAACAACTGGGCGAGGAGATCGCCTGCGTCTTCAAAACCCTCGTGCTGAGAGGCGACCGCACGGGCTGTTTCGTCTGCGTCGTGCCGGGCGACCACGAGGTCGATCTGAAAGCCGCGGCGAAAGTCTCGGGCAACAAGAAGGTCGACCTGATTCCGATGAAGGAGCTGCTGCCCGTCACGGGCTACATCCGCGGAGGCTGTTCGCCGATCGGCATGAAGAAAGCCTTTCCGACCTATATCCACGCATCGGCTTCCGAACACCCCTTTATTTATATCAGCGCCGGGGTCCGCGGCCTGCAGCTCAAACTCGCACCCGCCGACCTGGCGGCCTATGTGCGGGCGGCGTTCGCCGAAATCAGCAGGAGAGGTGAACGTTAAAACCGGGCCGGGGCGGGTCCGATAAGTCGTGTCATTGCGAGGAGGACGCATGTCCGACGCGGCAATCCACGCTGGATCTGCAGCGTCTCGATTCCCGATCGGATTGCCACGGCATCTGCGATGCTTCGCAATGACAGGAACGGCGCAGAAGAGGATGGAAAGCGTTCCGAAGCCACCGTCGCCCCTAAATCCGGCTTCTAAAGCCGGTACATCTCTTCGTAATATTTTTCGTATTCCCCGGAGGTGATATTGTCCATCCACGGCTGGTTGTCGAGATACCAGCGGACGGTCTTTTCGATGCCCTCCTCGAACTGCAGCGAGGGTTCCCATCCGAGTTCTTCTTTGAGCTTGCGCGAGTCGATGGCGTAGCGCAGGTCGTGTCCCGCACGGTCGGTGACGTAGGTGATGAGCTTCTCCGAAGTCCCCTCGGGACGCCCCAGCAGGCGGTCGGTGACCCGGATGACAACCCGTATGAGGTCGATGTTGCGCCATTCGTTGAATCCCCCGATGTTGTAGGTCTCGCCGTCGCGGCCCCGGTGGAAGATCGTGTCGATGGCCCGGGCATGGTCCTCGACATAGAGCCAGTCGCGGACGTTTTCGCCCCGGCCGTAGACCGGCAGCGGCTTGTTGTGACGGATGTTGTTGATGAACAGCGGGATGAGCTTCTCGGGAAATTGGTAGGGCCCGTAGTTGTTCGAACAGTTGGTGACCACAGCGGGAAGCCCGTAGGTGTCGTGAAAAGCCCTTACGAAATGGTCCGACGACGCCTTCGACGCCGAATAGGGGCTGTGGGGATCGTAGCGCGTGGTCTCGGTGAAGAGTCCGCCGCCGAGCGGCAGAGCTCCATACACCTCGTCGGTCGAGATGTGGTAGAACCGTTTGCCCTCCCAGGCGCCTCCCCAGACCTCCTTCGCGGCCTGCAGGAGCGTGAGCGTCCCCATGACGTTGGTGCGCGCGAAGGTGAACGGATCGCGGATCGAGCGGTCCACGTGGCTCTCGGCCGCGAGGTGGATCACCCCGTCGACGGCGTATTCCGCGAACAGCGCGCGCATGGCGTCGTAGTCGCAGATGTCGCCCCGGACGAAGGTGTAGTTGGGGGCGTTCTCGATGTCGCGGAGGTTGGCGAGGTTGCCCGCATAGGTCAGCAGGTCGAGGTTGACGATCCGGTAGTCGGGGTATTTCGTGACGAACAGCCGCACGACGTGCGAGCCGATGAATCCGGCGCCGCCGGTTATGAGGATGGTGCGTTTCATGCTTGCATTGTTTTCAGACAGTAGAGCATCGACTCCCGCCAGTGGGGAATTTCGATGCCGAACGTCGTTTTGAATTTGCTCTTGTCGAGGACCGAATAGGCCGGGCGGGGGGCCTTGGACGGATATTCGGCCGTGTGGCACGGCTCGATGCGGCATTTGTCGTGCCCGGCCGCCGCGGCGATCTCCACGGCGAAGTCGTACCAGGACGAGACGCCCTCGTTCGAGAAGTGGTAAAGCCCCTCGTGGCCGCGGAACTGTTGGCCCTCGATCACCGAGAAGATCCCCAGCGCGAGGTCCCCGGCATAGGTCGGAGTTCCGATCTGGTCGAAGACCACGTTCAGCGACTCCCGTTCGGCCGTCAGCCGCAGCATCGTTTTCAGAAAATTGTTCCCGAATGCCGAATAGAGCCATGCCGTGCGCAGGATCAGGTAACTGCATCCCGATGCCTCGACGGCCTGTTCCCCGGCGAGCTTCGTGCGTCCGTAGACGCCCAGCGGCGCTGTCGGGGCCTGCTCGGTGTAGGGTGTGTGGGCTGTTCCGTCGAAGACGTAGTCGGTCGAAATGTGGATCAGCGTGGCTCCCGTGGCGGCTGCCGCCGCCGCGAGGTTCGCAGGGGCGAGGCGGTTCAGGCGGTCGGCCGTCGCCTCGTCCTCCTCGGCGCGCTCCACATTGGTGTAGGCCGCGCAGTTGACGATCGCTTCGGCGCGGGTCTGCTCCGCGGCCCGGAGGACGGCCACGGCGTCGGTGACGTCGAGTTCCGCCACGTCGGTGAAGATGTAATTGTTGGGCGATACGGCGCCCAAACGCTGCATTTCGCAGCCCAACTGTCCGTTGGCGCCCGTTACTAATATGTTCATGGTTTTCGGTATTCAAACAGTTTTCCGGCTTCGGCCAGCGTCGGACGGCGGCGGTCCTTCTCCGAGAGCACGACGGCGTCGGCCGGAAGCCGCCAGTCGATACCCAGCGCGGGGTCGTCCCAGGCGATGCCGTCCTCGCTCGCGGGGGCATAGTAGTTGTCGCATTTGTACTGGAACACGGCTTCGTCGCTCAGCACGGCGAATCCGTGGGCGAATCCGCGGGGGATGAACAGTTGGCGGTGGTTCTCGCCCGAGAGCTCCGCGGCGACGTGCCGCCCGAAGGTGGGCGATCCGCGGCGGATGTCTACCGCCACGTCGAGCACCGTGCCCGAGACTACGCGCACCAGCTTGGCCTGCGCGGCTTCTCCGCGCTGGAAATGAAGCCCCCGGACTACGCCGTAGCGGGATTTCGATTCGTTGTCCTGCACGAAGTCCACCGCGCCTGCGGCCTCTTCGAAACGCTGCCGGGAGAAGCTCTCGAAGAAATAGCCCCGGGCGTCGCCGAACAGGTCGGGTTCGAGGATCAGCACCCCTTCGATGTCGGTTCGGTATATTTTCATTTGTGTTCGTCGATGAGTTTGAGCAGGTATTGCCCGTACTGGTTTTTAAGCATCGGCGCAGCCAGTTCGCGGACCTTGCCGGCCGTGATCCAGCCGTTGCGGTAGGCGATGCCTTCGAGGCAGGCGATTTTGAGTCCCTGACGCTTCTCGATCACCTCCACGAAGATCGAGGCTTCGGCCAGCGAGTCGTGCGTGCCCGTATCGAGCCATGCGAAACCCCGTTGAAGGGTCTGCACTTTCAACTCCCCGTCGCCGAGGAACGCCTGGTTTACCGAAGTGATCTCCAGTTCGCCGCGTGCCGAGGGTTTGATCGATTTGGCCACCCGGACCACTTTGTTGGGGTAGAAATAGAGACCCACGACGGCGTAATTGGATTTCGGATGCGCGGGCTTCTCCTCGATCGAGAGGCAGTTGCCTGCGGCGTCGAATTCCGCCACGCCGTAACGCTCGGGGTCCTCGACGCGGTAGCCGAAGATCGTCGCTTTCTGTTCTTCTTCAGCCGTCCGCACGGCTTCCCGGAGCATTCCCGTGAAGCCCGAGCCGTGGAAGATGTTGTCGCCCAGCACCAGACATACCGAGTCGCCGCCGATGAACTCCTCGCCGATCAGGAACGCCTGCGCCAGTCCGTCGGGCGAGGGCTGTTCGGCATAGGAGAACCGTACGCCGTAATCCGAGCCGTCGCCCAGCAGGCGGCGGAAAGCCGGCAGGTCGGCGGGGGTCGAGATGACGAGTATGTCGCGGATGCCGGCGAGCATCAGCGCCGACAGCGGGTAATAGACCATCGGTTTGTCATAAATAGGGAGCAGTTGTTTGCTGACCCCTTTGGTTATCGGATAGAGGCGCGTTCCCGAGCCTCCCGCCAAGACAATGCCTTTCATATCGTTGTGTGTTGATACCTCCCTGCGGTTTCCGCACGGGGAAATTTCAGTCGAAGGTACGGCTTTTTTGCGAATTTCCGGTATCCCGGGCCTGATTTTTTGTAAAGTATCGCTATCTTTACCAACAATTTATTTTGACTATGAAGAATACGGCGACCAACGGCTTGTTCGCCCTGCTGCGGGCGACGCTGCACGGGAAGATGGAAGATACGGCGCTTTTCGCACGATGCGACGAAGCATGCTGGGGCGAGATTTACCGCCGCTCGTCGGTGCAGGGCGTCTTGGCGGTGGCTTGGGATGGATTGCAGATGTTGCCCGGCGAGCTGCGTCCGCCGCGGGCATTGCTGCTGGAGTGGGCTTTCAACGTCGAGCAGATCGAGAAACGCTACCGCCGTCACGAGGCGGCCGTCACGCGCCTCGCGGCATTCTACCACAAACACGGCTTTCCGATGATGCTCCTCAAAGGTTACGGACTGAGCCTTTCCTATCCCGTTCCGTCGCACCGTCCGTTCGGGGACATCGACATCTGGTTGTACGGGCGTCAGCCCGAGGCCGACCGGGTCGTTGCCCGCGAGCTGGGCCTGCGGATCGACGAGGACAAGGAGCACCATACGACCTTTCTTTTCGACGGCATTATGGTCGAAAACCATTACGATCTCGTCAACAACGAGACCCATAGTTCCAATCGTCGGATCGAACAGCCGCTCAAACGCTTCGCGGCGCAGCCCGGGGAGTCCGTCGAACTCGGGGGCGTGCCGGTCGGACTGCCTTCGGGGCCCTTCAACGCGCTGTTCCTGCTGCGCCATGCCGCGGTGCATTTCGCCGCCGTCAACATCGGGCTCCGGCACGTGCTGGACTGGTATGTCTTCATCGAACGCAATGCCGGTAAGATCGGCTGGGAGGAGCTTTATGCGCTGGCCCGCGAGGCGAATATGGACCGTTTCCTGGGGTGTCTTAATGCCATCTGTGTCGAAGACCTGGGGCTCGATCCTTCCCTGCTTCCGCCGTTTACCGTCGATCCGAAACTGAAGGAGCGGGTGCTGAACGAGATTCTCTCACCCGAATTTTCGGTCCCGAAGCCGACCGGACTGCTGCCTAACATGTGGTTCAAAACCCGCCGCTGGTGGGCTAACCGCTGGAAACACCGGATCGTCTACGACGAGGGCCTTGGCGGAGCTTTCGTGAACTCCGTGCGGGTGCACCTGAAACGTCCGAAATCCATCTCCGCATAAGACGACCGGGGCCGGCATGACCGGCCCCGTGTCGTTTACAGCGCGATCGTCCTCGTGATGCCGACCTCCTCGGCGAAACGGCTGTCGTGGGAGATCAGCAGCACCGTGCCCCGGTAGCTGCGGATCGTGTCGGTCAGGATGCCGAGGCTCTGCAGGTCGAGGTTGTTCGTCGGCTCGTCGAGGATGAAGAGGTCCGGCACGTGGTTCTCGATCATCAGGCAGCAGAGGCTCAGCCGCATCCGTTCGCCGCCGCTGAGCGTGTCGCACGCCTTGTCCCACGTCTCCGCGGGAAACAGCGCCCGGTGGAGCCGCATTTTCAGTTCGTGATCTTCCAGATGGTTGCGGTTGCACGCCTGCGCGGCTTCCAGCACGGTCGCCGGAGTGTCGAGGCGGCTGTATTCCTGATCGAGACAGACATAGGAAAACCCGTTCCGGCGGATTTCTCCCTCGGTGGGTTTCAACTCCCCGGTCAGCAGTTTTACGAGGGTGGTTTTGCCCGTTCCGTTGCCGCCCCGCAGGCGGATGCGTTCCCCGCTGCGAATCGTCGCGTCGAGTGGTCCTTCCCAGAGCGGCGTGCCTCCGGGGTAGGCGAAATTGACGCCCCGGAACTCCGCCAGCAGCTTGCCGTCGTGGAGCTGTGCATCGTCGAAATCTATTCGCAACAGGCATTCGCGCTGCTGCATGGCGCGCAGTCCGGCGATCTTTTCGCGGTCGCGGCCGATGATCTCGGCGTGTTGGTCCCGGAGCCGCGAGGCTGTCCGCTCGCCGCTGTCCTTCAGTCCCTTGCGCAGAATGCGCGGCGCCTGGTCCTTATTTTTCTCGCCTTGCGCAACCCGTTTTTCCTGCCGTTCGCGGACCTCCTGCGCCCGCCTGCGGGCCAGTTTCAGAGCACTCTGCGCGGCGTCGAGGTGTTGTTCGAGGGCCTGCCGTTCGATTTGTTTCTGCTGACGGTAGAAATCGTAATTTCCGCCGTAGCGTTTCAGTCCCAGCGGCGAGAGTTCGTAGATCGTTTCCAGCAGGTTCAAAAGCGTGATGTCGTGGCTCACGACCACTACGGTAGCCCGCGTGTCGCGGACGAAGGCGTAGAGCTGCCGCCGCCCCGCCTCGTCGAGGTGGTTGGTCGGCTCGTCCAGCAGGAGTATCTCGGGCTGGCAGAGCGTCGCTCCCGCCAACAGGAGCTTGGTTTTCTCCCCGCCGCTCAGGGCGTCGGCCGGGCTATCCGGACCGACGTGATGCAGTCCCCAGCCGTCGAGCGCCGCACGGCATTTCGATTCGATGTCCCAATCGTCGCCCAGGGCGTCGTAATGGGCCGGGTCGGTGCTTCCGGCGCAGATGGCGTGCAGGGCCGCACGTTTTTCGGCGACGCCCAGCGCCCCGGCGACGCTCAATCCGGCCAGATCGGGCTGTTGGGGGACATAATAGGGGCGTGCGGCGCAGGCGACGCTGCCCGACGCGGGTGTGAGTTCGCCCGCGAGCAGTTTCAGGAGCGTGGATTTTCCCGTTCCGTTGTTGCCGACGACGGCTGCCTTTCCGCCCGGCGGCACGGAAAATCGGATCGCTTCGAAAAGCGACTGCCGGTTGGTATAGTGATAGGAGAGATCACTGACGATGATATGCATAGATACACAATAAATGGGGGTCTTGCGTGAAGACCGGTTAAACCGATGTTTCGTTCCGAGCGGATACGGCGTCGGTCTGACTGAACCCGACCCGTTTATTGTTGTATTCTCATCGCAGTAATTATTGGTGATGGCGCGAAGATACGGATAATTTCGGGATTTCCGCACCTTTGCGCCATCGTTTGTTTCCGGAAGTGCCTTACAGGGCCCTCAATCGGTAGTCGCCGGCTTCGGCGACAGCCCGCTGCAACTCCTCGTCGGAGTACGTGCGGCCCGTGAACCGGACCTCGGCCGCCGGCGGATCGAGCGTCACCGACGCCGATACGCCTTCGAGACTGTTGAGCGCTTTCTCTACGTGCATGCGGCAATGGTTGCACATCATGCCTTCCACTTGGTACTTTTTCATAATCCGTTGTTTTTTATTGGTTTTTTCCTTGTGCAGTTTCGCGCGTTTCAGGCGCAGGCTGTTGGCCACCACGCTGACGCTGCTCATCGCCATTGCCGCCCCCGCGATCATGGGGTCGAGCTGGACCCCCAGCAGCGGGTAGAGCGCACCGGCGGCCACGGGCACGCCGATCAGGTTGTAGATGAACGCCCAGAAGAGGTTTTGTCGAATGGTGCGCACCGTGAGCCGCGAGAGGCGGATGGCCTCGGCGATCTTCGTGAGCTCCGACGAGATGATCGTCACCGGGGCCGCCTCCATCGCAATATCGCTGCCGCGCCCCATGGCGATCCCGAGGTCGGCACGGGCCAGCGCCGCGCTGTCGTTGATGCCGTCGCCCGCCATGGCCACCGTATGGCCTTCGGCCTGAAGCGCTTCGATAAATTCGGCCTTTTGGTGGGGGAGCACCCCTGCGCGGGAGTTGTCGATGCCCGCCCTGCGGGCCGTTTCGCGGGCCGCCGCCTCGCCGTCGCCCGTGAGCATCCAGACCGCGATGCCCTGTTCGCGCAACTCCCGGACAGCCTCCGCCGAATGTTCTTTCAGCCGGTCGGTGATACCCGCTACGGCCAGCACCCGCTCCCCGTCGGCGAACCGGATGACGGTCTTGGCCTCCCCGTCCATTTGCTCTGCTGCCGTGCGGAGCTTGTCGTCGATGGCGATGCCGTGTTCGTGCATCAGGGTTTCGTTTCCGACGTAGTAGCTGACGCCGCCGACTGTGCCGCTTACGCCTTTTCCGGTGATGCTTTCGAAGCCTTCGACTGCCACCGGGGCGCATGCGCCGAGATGCGCGGTGACGGCCTCGGCCAGCGGGTGCTCCGAGCGTTTTTCGAGGGCGCAGAGTATATTCCGGTGCGAATCGTCGTCCCCGGCCCATACGAGGTCCGTCACCTCGGGGCGCCCTTCGGTCAGCGTCCCGGTCTTGTCCAATACTACGACATCCACTTTCACGGCCGTTTCAAGACTCTCGGCATCTTTTATCAGGATGCCGTTCTCGGCCCCTTTGCCGATTCCGGCCATGATGGCTGTGGGCGTCGCCAGCCCCAGGGCGCAGGGGCAGGCGATAATGAGCACCGTGACCAACGCCAGCAGGCCGTGCGAGAACCCGTTCTCCGGATCGAACAGCATCCATGTCGCGAACGCGACGAGGGCGATGCCGATAATCACGGGCACGAAGATGCCCGCAATGCGGTCCACGAGCTTCTGCACCGGGGCTTTGCTGCCCTGCGCCTCTTGCACCAGCCGGATGATCTGTGCCAAAAGGGTCTCGCCGCCGACCTTTGCGGCCGTGAAGCGGAAACTTCCCCGTTGGTTGACGGTTCCGGCGAACACCGCGTCGCCGGGACCTTTGGCCGCCGGGACGGGTTCTCCGGTGAGCATGCTTTCGTCGACATACGAACTGCCCTCGGCTACCGTTCCGTCTACGGCGATCCGTTCGCCCGGACGTGCGAGGAGCAGGTCGCCGGGGCGTATCTCGCCGACCGCAGTTTCGTGCTGCTGTCCGTCCGCACCGATACGGACCACGGTTGCGGGTTGCAGTCCCATCAGTTTGCGGATGGCCTCCGAGGTGTGGTCGCGGGCGCGGGCTTCGAGCAGGCGCCCCAGCAGGATGAAGGCGATGATGACGCTCGCCGCCTCGAAATAGACGTGGGGATGAATGCCCCGGGTTTCCCAGAATCCGGGAAAGAGCATGTTCGCCACGCTGAAAAGATAGGCTACTCCGGTGCTTCCGGCAACCAGCATGTCCATGTTGGCCGAGCCGCGGCGGAGCTGCCGCCAGGCATTGATGAAAAAATCACGCCCCAGTACGAATACCACCGGGGTCGACAGCAGCCACATGAATTCGTCGGCATAGGGCATCCCCATCCCGAACATCCCCACAACGACTACCGGCACCGACAGGGCTATGGCCCACGCCGTGCGGCGTTTCAGCGTGCGGTAGCGTTCTCCGGCGGCCTTTTCCGCTTCCCGGGCGGCATCCCCGGCCCCGACGATCAGGTCGTACCCGGCCTGCCGCATGGCTTCCCGCAGTGCGGCGGGTGAGCACTGCGCGGCGTCGTATTCCACCAGAACGGTCGCCGCCGCGAAATTCACCGCAGCCCGGCTTACGCCCGGAACACGGTTCAGGACTTTGTCCACCTTCGCCGCGCACGCCGCACAACTCATGCCGGCGACCGGAAAGGTCTGTTTGATGCTGTGATTTTCCATGGTTCCGTTACCTTTTTGCTTCATTGCAAAGGTAACGCCGCGGGGCCGCAGGGCCGTTACAGAATTATGGAATAGATTTACAAGATTTGGCCGTTATACTTTGTCGAGGGGTTTCCGATGCCCCGCGGCCTGTTCCCGAAAGCGGGTCGGGGTCATTCCCGTCAGGCTTTTGAACTGCGCGCTGAGGTGGGCGGCGCTCGAATAGTTCATCAGGTCGGCGATCTCGCCGAGCGACAGCTCGCCGTAGGTCAGCAACTCTTTCACCCGCTCGATTTTCTGGGCGATGAAGTATTTTTCGACGGTGGTTCCGGTCGTTTCGGAGAAGAGTTTGCTGATCTGGCTGTATTCATGGTGCGTGGCTTCAGTCAGCCGGTCGGAGAGGTTGACCCGCAGGGCCCCGTTGTCGCGGTGCACCAGCCGGATTATTTCGGCTTTCACCCGTTCGACGATCTGCTGCCGGGGTTCGTCGATGAGCTCGAACCCCAATTCCCGCAGCCGTGCGTCCAGCCGCTTCCGCTGTTCATCTTCCACCGCAACCGCGGTGCGCACCACGCCCAGTTCGACCGAAAGGGGCTCGATTCCCAGCTCGGCGAACAACTCCCGCACGACCATCCGGCAACGGTCGCACACCATGTTGCGAATGTATAGCGTGTCGGTCGTTTCCATTATTTGATGGTCAAATCCTCCGGGCGGACCTTGGGGACGTAGTGCGTATCGTTTTCACGGTAGTAGGCGCGTTCGCCGTCTGCGCCGATCGGCACCAGTTCGATCTTTTCGATGCCCCGGCCGATGGCGAGGATCAGCAGCGGCTCCCATTCCAGCCCGAACTCCTGCCGGATGCGCTCCTTGTCGAAAGCTCCGATGCAGATGCCGTTCAGCCCGATCTCCGCCGCCTGCAGCAGCATGCTCTGAGCCGATATGCCGAGGTCGATGTCGACGTAACGGTCTTCCGCTGCGGTCGAACAGATGATGATGAAGGCATTGGGCTCGGTGCCCGGCAGGGGGAGGTGCAGGTGGGGCAGGGCCCCTCCGAGACGGATGTGCTCCAGTACTTTCTGCGCTT
This sequence comes from Alistipes timonensis JC136, assembly GCF_900107675.1. Classification (GTDB taxonomy): domain Bacteria; phylum Bacteroidota; class Bacteroidia; order Bacteroidales; family Rikenellaceae; genus Alistipes; species Alistipes timonensis. The sequence continues at coordinate 568,053 of NZ_FNRI01000001.1, read as the reverse complement.
CGCCGGACAATACGGGACGGAACCGCAATACCTGCTGATTCCGCGCCGAGGGGATTTTGGCATTTACTGCGATGATGCGCCGGAGCTGGTCCTCGCGGACGATGAAATTCGCGTCGTAGCCGCGGTGGCTGCGGTTTTTCAGCAACAGTCGGCCGAGCGTCGCCAGGGGTCTGCGGCTGCCTTGTCCCGCTGTCGTCCGGGCCCGGTATTCCTCCATTTTCCGTTCCAGATAGTTGTCTGCCATGGTTCGTTTCCGTTAATTGAAGCAAAGATAGTACAAACCGGGTATAAAGACAAAAAAAGCGGCAATCGTGTGACTGCCGCTTCTTTCCGTGATCCCGCTGGAATCTTTTGTGATTCAGCTGGAATCAAAAGTGATCCGTCTGGGGTTTACCTCCAAATCCGTGCTATATATGGGCTACAGGGGCTTTTGGCGGATTATCCCTCTTCGTTTATACCCTAATTAATGCCCTCAAAATTACCGCAGGTCACACACAGGTTATACAACAGATTTGCCGATGGACGTTGCCGTGACGCAATTGGTTACGCGGAGGGGCAAGTCCGGAGGCTGTGCGCAACGTGATGACTAAGAACGTCAACCTGTGGGTGGATGCCGAACTGACATGGATATTCGACGATGCATGGATGCGTTGCGTTGGCCAGACGGATCCGGTCAGCCTGCGGGGTTGTGACTGTTGGGGTGGACTCGACCTGTCGAACGTGGGCGATGTGACCGCATTCGTGCTGCTCTTCCATGAAAACGACCGCTTCCAGCTCCTGCCGTTCTTCTGGATTCCGGAAGACAAGACGTTGGAGAAGGTAAAGAAGGAAAATATCAATTACGACAAGTGGGTGGCCGAGGGGTATGTGACCGTCACGCCCGGCAACGTGGTGGATTATGACTTCGTGAAGGCTGATATCCTCCGCGTAACCGCCGGCTACAACCTGAAATCCATCTCTTACGACCGCTGGAACGCCTCGTAGACGATCATAGACCTGCAAAACGAGGGGATGGAATTCTCTCCGTTTGGGCAGGGGTTCGGCTCGATGTCGGCTCCGACCAAACAATTCGAGGCACTTGTGCTGACCGGAGAACTGGAACACTTCGGGAATCCGGTATTGAGGTGGATGCTGGCATCAACGGTGGTGCAGACCGATCCGGCAGGCAATATCAAACTGGACAAGCGCAAGTCGATGCAGAAGATCGACAGCATCGTCGCCTCGATCATGGTCCTCGGTGAGTGGCTGACCGATCAGGCGAAAAACGAATCCAACCCGTACAACGACCGGGGAATGCTTAGACTGTTGTAATGAGGAAACGGAAAGATAGCCTAAGGTGCGGCTATGTGATGCCCCGCATAAGGTGGCCCGGCGCGAGAAGATCGAGTCGGAGCTGTCGGCTATTCTCCACATCGATCCGGCCATGCAGAAGTTGCTCTCTGCTGACGGTTTCGCGGATTACTACTTCGAAATGCAAGACCTGTATCCCTCGCAGATGGAGGCTTACGAACGGCTGGAGAATTTCCACATTCAGGTAACAGGCCGTCGACGGTACTCCGAATTTGACTCCTTTAGAAAGGTACTGGACAGGCGGCTGAAAAAGAAGCAAAAGGGTTGGCCAATAAAAATATCGCTCATTAAACTTCTAAAATATCGCTCAAAAGAGGTGATCTTTAAACAGTCTTTCATATATTTGTGAGCGATAAAAATTTATCAGCATGAAAAACGGAAGAACAGACAGTATTATTCAGTATGTTCGGGAGCATCCAGGAGTATCTTCATCCGATATAATAACAGGGCTTGGACTGAATATTTCGCCGGCAACCTTACGACGGGATCTCGCTTTACTGGTCGCAGATAACAAGCTCTCAGTCGAGGGGCAGAATAAAGGAACACGATATTTTGTCTCGCCGACCTATGATATGCTAGCGCCAATAGACGTTGAAATGTATTTCAAAAAAGAGATTGACCAGCGTAAAATTATAGATCATTTTAATTTTGAGCTACTCGGCATTCTGAAAGATGCCCCGTTGTTTACCAAACGTGAGCATGAGAAACTTATCGGGCTGCAACAGCAGTTTCGGGAAAATGTGGCCAAACTGACCCCGGCGCAATATAAAAAGGAAATGGAACGTTTGGCGGTGGATTTGAGTTGGAAGTCCTCGCAGATCGAAGGAAACACATATTCATTGCTGGAAACAGAGCGATTGCTGTTGGAGAAAGAAACAGCATCCGGCAAGTCGCTGGGAGAAGCCACTATGCTTCTCAACCACAAAGAGGCATTGGATTATCTGATCGAGAATCCGAATTATCTCCAGCCGCTGAGCGTAGCGAAAATTGAGAACATACACGGCATACTGATACATGATTTAGATGCGGACAGGAACATCCGCACCAGGCGTATAGGTATTACAGGTACGAATTATCGGCCGTTGGATAATGAATTTCAGATCCGAGAGGCATTGGATGATGTTTGCGATCTGGTGAATCGCCGCGAAGATATATTTGAAAAGGCTCTTCTGCTGCTTGTGTTGATATCTTACATCCAGCCGTTCAACGATGGAAATAAGCGGACGGCTCGTATAGTAAGTAATGCCGAACTTATGGCAAATTATTACTGCCCAATCTCTTTTCGTACAATTGACTCAGTGGAATACAAAAAAGCAATGCTGGTTTTCTATGAGCAAAATAACATATCAGTCTTTAAGCAGATATTCATTGATCAGTTTGAGTTTGCGGTAACTACATATTTTTAGTTTGAAATTATTAAAAGACAAAAATAAAATGGCAAAACGATTACGTCGGAATTTATGCAGATGGCCATGGTTATTTATGAACTAAAAAAATAAAAATATATGCAAAATCTTTTGACCGAATTGACAAGTCTACTGAAGCACGATGAAAGGTTAGTTGTAGAAGGGAAGTTACTTAAGAACAAGATTATCGAATTGGCATTACAACTCGATCCCACATTAATAGGAATGCTGCTTTCCCATGCGAGCATAAAAAAACACTTCTTCCAAGAGGTAAACAAAGTGCAAGTTTTCGATAAGATTAGATTTCAAAAATTTGTCAGCAACAAAGCATTTTTACCCGACAGTTACACTGCTTTCAAAAATAAGGTTGGATTATTAGATGACGATGAATTTATCTCCGGCGGCAACGAAGTGGTCTTGGCATGGCCCTATAAAGATTGTGTTCTTGAAGGAGGGCAAACTAAAGAGGATGCCAAAAGAGATGAATTATTTTGGAACGAGACATTGGCTCCAGACCAGATAGATAGACTTCTACAGCCCAAAGCTATTGGACATGTTGAATTTTATAATAAAGACAAGACGGAGAAAATAAACACATTCAATGGATTGAATAACCTATTAATTCGGGGTAATAATTTGCTGGCGTTGCATAGTTTAAAAAAAGTATATGCGAATAAAGTTCGATTAATCTATGTTGATCCTCCTTTCAATACAGGTAACGACACTTTCTCCTATAACGACAAATTTACCCATTCTACATGGTTGACATTTATGAAAAACCGCCTGGAGATCGCAAAAGAACTCTTAGCGCCGGATGGTTCTATATTTGTCCATTTAGATCATAATGAAGCTCATTATTGTAAAATATTAATGGATGAGATTTTTGGTCGAGAACATTTCATTAATGAGATTATATGGTGTTATACAGGCCCTGGATCCCCAGGAATGCGACAATTCAGTCGTAAACATGATAATATACTTTGGTATGGTAAGGGTGATAGCTGGATTTTTAATAGCGATGATATTAGGGTGGAATCTGAAGTACATTCCGGTGGATTTAATGGGGAAATGAATAAAAATGTCAGTGAAGGGTACACCAATAAAGGCAAAATTCCCGAAGATTGGTGGGAGTTTGCAGTAACTTCACGGTTCAAAGTTGATGGTTTAAAAAGAACAGGATACAATACCGAAAAGCCATTTAAATTATTGGAACGGATTATTAAAGCCACTTCCAATGAGAACGACATCGTGATGGACTTTTTCGGAGGAAGTGCAAGTACAGCATATGTGGCATCTTCTCTGGGTAGGAGATATATTACGATCGAGCAAATGGATAACACGATAGATATTGCAAAAGAAAGGCTGAAAAAATGCAGTTCTTTTGTTTATATAGAATTATTGGAAAATAAGAAATTTGCATTATCGGCATTAACCACTGCCAAAACAAAGGAGGATTTGTGGCGAATATACGCTATGTTCAGAAACTCGTCTTTCCTAAGTTATAGAATAGAGCGAAAACATATAGAAGCATTTGAGAATGCATTTGATGAGGTGTCGTTTGAAGATTGTTATCAATTTCTATTGGAATGTTTCGATTTGAATAATTTGTATGTTAATTATTCTGAAATCGCAGATACGGATTTTGGCCTTACCTCTGAAACTATCAAGCAAAATCATAATTTTTACAATCAAATTATAAAATAATGGCGTCGTTTGTAAATGCTTTTAAATGGGCATGTTCTGCAGAAAGCTGGGCTGAAGCGAACAGAAGAGCTGAAATCCGTATTAAAACAGAATATAAGCGAGACATACGTCTAGATGATAAACAACGAATAGAGAAGATAGCAATTGGATATATTGGGGAGTTTGCTTTTAAGGAGTGGTGTCGGCAAAATGAGATTGAAATAGAATATTTAGGCGAGGAGATTGGGAATACTCCTGATCATGGTGATTTTTCAGGTTGCAATAATCAGGTCATTGATGTTAAAACTCAAGAGGTATTTTATATACCCCAAGACGATTGGCGATGCGAAGTGACACAGGAGCAAATACCAAGACCTGCAGATATTTATGTCTTTTCAAAAATGCACACAACAAATAATGGTAAACGAACTTTATATATTGTTGGTTGGATGACCAAAATTGAGTTCATGCAAAATGCCCAATTTCATGCAAAAGGGACCATTTTAAAGAACAGACCAGTACATTATCCAAAATGGGATGTCACAATCGCTCAATTACAAGAATTAAGCTCGCTTGTTCCTGTACTTAAAGAAGTATGACAGTATGTTACAGACGTTAAATGACACACTCAGTGCGGCATTGAAATTTGGTGGGCCCGATTTTTACAGGAATCGAGTTCCCGGATACATATATTCCAATTTGAAAAATGGTTACGGGCAACGCCCATACCAGCAGGAAGCTTTTGGCCGGTTTGTTTATTTTTGGACCGAATACCATGACCGCCCCAGAGGTGTTCCCACCCAGTTGCTTTATCATATGGCCACCGGTAGCGGAAAAACGCTTGTCATGGCCGGGCTTATCGTGTACTTATACCAGCAAGGCTACCGTAACTTTCTGTTCTTCGTGAATAGCACCAACATCATTGAAAAAACCAAGGATAATTTTTTCAATACCGGATCATCAAAATATCTCTTTTCTGAAACGGTAACTATTGGCGACAAACAAATCAACATAAAGGAAGTAGAGAACTTTCAGACAGCTAATCAGGACGATATTAATATTGTTTTCTCTACCATACAAGGACTTCATACAAGACTTAATACCCCTAAAGAAAACAGTCTTACTTACGATGATTTTGAAGATAAAAAAATAGTTCTCATTTCCGATGAAGCCCACCATATCAATGCAGAAACGAAGAAAGGGGAATTGAGTGCTGAAGAGGCCGAAGAAATTATCAGCTGGGAAGGAACCGTGAACCGCATTTTCAATGCGAATCGCGATAATATCTTATTAGAGTTCACCGCTACCGTCGATTTAGCGCTGCCGGAGATCGCCAAAAAATACAACGACAAGCTAATTTTTGATTATCCATTAAAGCAATTCCGGAAAGACGGTTATTCCAAAGAAGTAAAAGTACTCCAAGCCGATATCTCTCAATTTGACAGGGCCTTGCAAGGGGTCTTGTTAAGCCAGTATAGGCGTAAGATATTCCAAAAACACAAAAAGCTCATCAAGCCGGTTATTCTCTTCAAATCGAAAACGATCAATGAAAGCCGGTCGTTTTTCGAGGAATTTAAAAATGGCATCAAAAACCTGAAAGTTTCTCAATTAGAAAAAATAAAACAGTCCAAGCCCGATGAAGTAATCGAGAGAGTCTTTCAATATTTAGACGCCAATCATATTACTTTAGATAATCTTATAACCGAATTAAAAGAAGATTTTTCTGAAGAGAAATTGATTTCGGTAAATAGCAAAGATGAAAGTGAGCAAAAGCAATTAGCAGTAAACTCATTAGAAAACGAGTCCAACGAGTACCGGGCCGTTTTTGCGGTAGATAAACTGAATGAAGGCTGGGATGTATTAAATCTGTTTGATATTGTCCGCTTATACGATACTCGTGATGCAAAAGCCGGGAAGCCGGGGAAAACGACAATGGCCGAAGCTCAATTAATTGGTCGAGGCGCAAGATATTGTCCTTTTCAAATAACCGAAGACCAACCTTACTTTGGTCGAAAATTCGATGATGACACTACCAACGAACTGCGAATTTGCGAAGAACTATATTATCACAGTGCATATAATCCTAAGTATATTCAAGAGTTAAATACTGCGCTCGTAGAAATCGGTATCAAAGCAAAACAAACCATTGAGCGCCCCCTTAAACTTAAGCCGGAGTTTAAAGATACACCTTTCTACAAGGTAGGATTTATCTTTCTCAATGAGCAAAAGAAATATAATCGTGAGGATATTTTCAGCCTCAAATCGAGTATAATAGAGCAAACGCACAAAGTTAATTTAAAAACGGGTTACTCTAAATCAAGTGTGGTTTTCAGTGATACTGAAGCGGCCCTGATAGAAAGGAAAGAGAAAGAATACAAATTAGCAGATTTCGGAGAGAATATTATTCGTAAAGCCCTGAATAGATTGGAGTTTTACCAATTTTCAAATCTCAAAACCTTACTGCCTAACTTGAATTCTGTTACTGAATTTATTACCTCTAATGATTATTTAGGTAAAGTCAAATTAGATATTTCTGGTTTGCCGCAGCAAATTAAGAATCTATCACAAGAGGAAAAATTAGAAGCTTCTATAAAAGTATTGGAAGAGATTGCTCCAATATTAGCCTCAGATAGAATAGAGTTTAAAGGAAGTAAAGAGTTTAAACCGTATATGCTCAAAGACCGCATTAAGGATAAAGTTTTAAACTTTTCTCTGAATGAAAACGGTGACGCAGAATTTGGCCGGTCTATGATCAATCCGGCAGAGACTAACTATTACTTGGATTTAAGCAGCAAAAACTGGTATGTATTCGATGATTGTTTTGGCACATCCGAAGAAAAATTATTGATAAAATACATCGATAAGGTGTATGAAAATCTCAAACTCCAATACGATGAAATATATCTTGTGAGAAACGAGAGATTCTTCAAAATATACAATTTTGAAGATGGCAGACCCTTAGAACCCGATTTCGTTTTATTTCTTCTAAATCATAATTCAGGAGAAGCAGTTCATTACCAAATCTTCATTGAGCCCAAAGGACAGCATCTTATACTACGAGATGAATGGAAAGAAAAGTTCTTGCTTTCATTAAAGGAAGAACATCAATTAGAGCAACTTTGGAAGGATCAAAAATATATTGTTTGGGGGATGCCGTTCTTTAATAGCCAAGTAAAAATGAATGAATTTGAGGATAGTCTTAACGAGTTAATATAGTAGGAGATAGACATACAGTTGCTAATACATCCACAAAATCTGACGATTTTTAAGTAAAGCAGAAACATCATTTATCAGCTATGTTCAAAAAGAATGAGTGTAGCTTCTGCTTGATAATTATGAGGGTTTCCCAAAGCTTGTAGAAGGTAGAGTTCGAGATCATGACCTCGGACACCGACTTTGAGATGACGCCGCTGGAGCGTATCTGAAACAGGGATATTGTCTCATGACTACAGTTTATCCGCATCTTATGTTTGCCGAAAGAACAAACAGGATACCACGGGACGAGAGCCGGATACTCTCCGACGAGTTTGAGAACGCGGTCAATAAAGCGTTGACTGCCGACAAGACCAGCAGCCCGGCCATCACTCAGGAGTCCTCGCTGGCGCTGACCGCAGTTTGGGCCTGCGTGCGGATCCTCTCGGAAACCGTCGGCATTCTGCCGATCCACCTGTACCGCCAACCGATCATGGGCGGGAGCGACAGAAGGGCCACCCTTCGGGCGGGATACTCCAAACGCCGAACAGCTTTTCCACCCGCTTCGACCTGATGCATTTTCTGATGATCTTCTGCTCGCTGTGGGGAAACGACTATGCGCGGATCTACCGGGATAAGCAATATCGCCCGTTGAGGCTCAAATATTACTATCCGGCGAAGGTCGAGCCTGTGCTGACCGATAACGAAGAACTGTTCTACCGGCTGGATAGCGGCGAGATACTCCCCGCTGACGACATGATCCACCTGAAGGGCCTCTCGACCAACGGCTACAAGGGCAAAAGTCCGATTGCCGTCCACCGCGACAACCTCGCGCTCTCCGTCTCGGCGCAGCAGTACGGCGAGATGTTCTTCAATCAAGGCGGCAATATGTCCGGAGTGTTCAAATACCTCTCGACACTCAAGCCGGAGGCATACGAGCGATTGAAAAAGGATCTGCTCGCCTAATCCATCGGACTGCATAAGGCTCACCTCCCGTTGCTGCTCGAAGGCGGCATGACCTACGAGTGGATATCGATACCGCCAGAGGATGCCTAATTCGTGGTTATATCTTTGAAATTCTGCCTCAGGTACTCCAATTCACTCCCGCCGGACTTCGACGCTTTGTCGAGCACCTCGGCAATCTGCCGCCGGGACGCGTAGTAGGCTTCGATACGGCCGAAATCTTCGCCCGTGGGGATAAACTCCGGGGCTACCTGCGTGTATTTCTCCAATGCGGCGACAGTGGCCAGATACGCCTCCTCGTAAGGAGTCCACTCGCCAATCAATACACGAACATTGCGCTGACGACCATTTACCATTCGAATCTTCCCATTCACCATGAGAACTCCCAATGTACTGATGCAAAACTGAGCATTCGCCCGAAGCTGCTCGTATTCCATTCGAATATCCTGCAACCGTTCCCGCAGAAACGACTTTTTGACGGGAGATACATATTCATCCGAATTGATGCGCGACAGCGTTTCGAGCGTATCGGCCACGCTCCGGAGCAGACCTTCCAAGTCCGTCCCCGCATCTGGCTTTGCCGGATTTATCCGGCCAAACCGCAAGATACCATCTCGGAAACTCAATCCGCAACCCGTCGCTCGATTATAAAGCTGAAGATTGCCTGAAGCCGAGTCGAACCAGCTATCGCCCAGACGGTCGGAGAGATAGCCCTGCAGATAGATATTTTTCAGATAGGCCGAATAGCCCTTCATGTTGAGGCCATGCGCAATCAGATTGTCTAACTGTCCGAACTGCGTGGCGATATTTTCCAAGCCAATCTCCCATGAGTCCATCCCCACTAAAAATCGCTGATAGGTGCGCGTCTCGTAGTGCGAACTCTGTCGAGCCTTATCGGTCGTATTGCCAAAAGCCACAATGCTCATCGCCGCCTGCGGACGGCAGGGATACCCCTCGCGCAGTTCATACTCCCATTCCGAGTACCGCGCCCGGTCCAGACACTTCGTCAGCCGGAAATAACAGGTCGTAAAACCCGCATAGGTGCGATTGTCGAAACTGTCGTCCGTATCTTCCGTGTTGCCTTCCGGCTCGTCCATCGCCGCGTTGAGGAACACACCCATGCAGAGATCGTTCTCGCGGAGCGTCCCGATTTCGCCCTCCTCTAATTTGACGACCAGCGACCGCTTGTCGTCGGATACTCGTTCAACGATTCCGCCGCCCGGAGCCGACCATCGGTCGCCGACAATGGTTTCGACGCGGTTGTATTGAAATTCAGGGACCTCCAGAAACTCCTCCAGCCGCAGACTGCGCATATAGGCGGTTCCCATTACGGCAAGGTCGCCCGTAACCGTGCCGCCCTTTCGGTCTAACTTCTTCTCCAACTCACCCGCAAGCCCCGTCACCTCAGCAACTGCGTGAGTATGTTGTTTGGGCGACATTACCCCTTTGATATCGGCTCCCGACACCTTCAGCGACGCCTCGGCCGCCGGAATATCGACAATAAACTCGAACTGATCGAATCTATCCAGTTGCCCCTTCGCGCTCGGCAGGTCTTTTATGCGAATTTCGTCCATCTGATTTCACTTGTCGCTGTGAAAATAGACAGCCGCAGGCGATCACAGCGGATACAATGTCTCTTTGGGGCAAAATCAGCTTTCAAAAATTCTTCATATCTTTGTTGACGACAAGATATTCAGAACGGCAATTTGCTAATACTCCGAAACATAGATTGAGATTCATTACAAAGTGATCTTTCGCATTGAGAATCATTCGATTAATGTCGAATAATTAAGCGGATATAAGAAATATTTTCTTATGTTTGCAGTGCGAATATAATAAGAAACAGCTTTTGTGATGATTCTCAAAAAAGTACATACTAACGTATGTACAGAGTCATTGGGGTTTAGCGGCCCGCGAGTGACACCTTTTTTGAGCTTCCAAAAGCAAAATATTGTGTTCGCAGCTGCGCTTTTTTTATTTTTATGCGAACGCAATATTTTATCGGCATCACGATGCTGATTGGCCATGAGCCGGCATGCGGGCAGTTCCTGCCCTGCAACAATCCAGACTCTGTCTACTCCCATCCTCCCGATTAACCATTTTTTACAAGTCATTCTATTACTGATTTTTGTGTCTTTGCCCACAGCAAGGATCGTATATGTATTACCTGTAATTAATCGAAAAAAAATGGAAAATATAAATAACACGGGACTGGAGCAGTCGGTCGAAATCGTCATGAATCCAGCGGCCGTAAGCCAGCAGACAGTAGAGTCAACTCTGTATGATACGCGGGAGGCTCAGCATATAGTTGACATCCTCCGAAGTTCGGTTTATCGCCCCGAAGCCGTCATCCTCTTTGGCTCACTTGCCGGAGGAACTCCCCACAGCGATATTGCCGCCTACGACCTGCTGATCATTACCGATGAGATTCACCTGACCGGAGAGCAGGCGGCAAGGCGGTATCTCAAACTCAAAATGCCGCCCAAGCATCGCGGGATAGGTTATATCAACCCTTATATCTACACCAAAAATTCATCGCGTCGCACACCCATTCGCCCGTTTTCCATCTTGCCAAAACGGAAGGCACGGTGCTGTACTGCCATAAACGATACCGAGTTCCGACGCAGACCTGCTGTGACTTCGGCGCGGCGCGGAACGATGCATTGTATTATTTCTTGCATATCTACGGACTGGGCAATCAACTGTTGGAAAATGCGGGAGAGGCCACCATCACCTGCGATTTCCGCAGGGCCGCCTTTCTGTGCGCACAAGCCGCCCTGCTGTATTTCAGAACGCTCTTCTTCGTATTTTACCACTTCGAAACCGACAGTGAGAATATCGAGGAGCTTTATGTCAGCCTGCGGACACTCTCGGCGGATTTGATGGTCATGTTCGACTCCGGGCAATACACGGCAATGAGCACAATTCCACGGTTGAGGAACTATCTGGATGCCGCCCGCTTTGATTACAACTTCACGGTCTCGCCGCATACCGTCACGACAGATATCGCGTATGTCGAAAAAATGAAAAAGATCATCAGTCTGGTGTGCAACCGCCGATTAATCATGTACGAGAATAAAATATCTAAATAATCTCCCCAGCATGAACCAGGCGGAACGAACCACCATAGCCGATATCCCCGAAATCAACCGGCAGGAGCTCAAGCGCATTGTCGGAATCATCCGCAGGCATGCGGAGGTTGACCTTATCATATTGTTCGGGAAATACGCCAATGGATCTATGAGGAGTGTTTTGGGCGGATACGAATTACTGCTTGTGAGCCAGCAGGAATGCTGGATCAACACCTTCAAAATCACGGAAATTCTGGACGCCGCTTTCTGCCGCCCAAATCGCAAAGAAGAAAACATATTCCTGCACTCCTGTTCTCTGTCGTCCTTAAAAAGCAACTGTTCGAAAGGCAACTGCTTTTTTATTTCAATTTGCAACGAAGGTATCCTTGTCTATGATAATAAAAAATGCCATTACCCCATAGAGCGGCAGCCGTATAATCCGGCATTGCACCAAGCGGCCTATGAGTATTTCGCTGACTTCGCCGAAGTTTTTCTGAATAGAGCCGAGTCTGCATGGAAGGACGGCCAACCCCGGATGGCCGCCTTAAATCTGTTTTACACCGCAGACATGTTGTTTAAGGCCATAGAATCTGTATTTTATGGCGATGTCATACGATGCTCGCATCTCGAATACAGCTACTTCAGAGTCCGCCATTTTTCATGGCTTTTGGCCGAGTCCTTCAATCCGGCACAGAACAACAATAGAATGTGGTATGGTCAGTTGTTGTATTATCTTCGGTATTCCCGAAATCTGCCGACCTTTAAGGTCTATGAAAAGGATTATCAGAACTGCCTTGCGAAATTGAGATCACTCCGAGATATTGTGGCCCGTGTGTGTCGGGAGTATATTAATGCTACGAGTAAAATCAGGCATTAAGCTTATCGATCTTAGCATTCACGTTGCTGAGAATCATAGACTAAAAATAGCCTTAGCTGCTTATTAGGCTGTTTTGGGGTCTGCAAGTTTGCCATCTTCATTCGACCAGTCTATATGTTTTTCAATCTTGGCGATGAACTTAACCAAATTATGACTATCTTTATTCAAAATAATGTCACCTAACTTTTTTAATATGCAACTGAAAATATTATTGTATAGCATCTTAATGATGTTGGCTATATCATGTGCCGAAGGGAAATATAAAAAAGAGCCGCTGCCTGACAGTTTTACATATTCTGTGGCTGAAGATAATAGTAATCCTGTATTAGATAAGAATCAACTGGTTATCAATATTAGTGAAAAGTTATCTGTAGAGCAGTTAGCAACATTAGCAGATGAAGTTTTTAAGAGCAAACCTCGCCAAAAGAGATTTTATATTTTTTACGAGTTACCAAACACTCCCGGCACTTGGGCAACTTCGCATTTTGATCCAGACCTCGAAATTTCAATTCTGGGATTTACACAGGAACAAGATGAGCATAATAAAGAGGATCTTGCTGATATGACCATTATAGGTCGATGGAGTACCGAGAAATTCGGCTTCACGGTGATTTATTTTAAAGATGCAAATCAAATTGAAAAAATGAAAACTATATATAGCGCTGGAGGAGAATCTATTGAAGATGTCAAATCAAGTTTGATAGATGAAGAAACCAGGATCGATTATGATAATAATCACGGTGAATATTTTATAATACAACGTGATGGAAAACTTGGTTTATATAGCGAGAACGGCAAATATGGTGAGGCTGAAATTTTGACAAAATAATATTGCCCAGCCAACACATCAATCCTAAAGTTCTCTTTTTTCAGAATATAGATCAAATCTAACCCTTGGCAGTCAACTGACCGCCGAGGGCTATTTTATTTTCGCCAAGTCAATCATAGTTATCTCTAATGGACAATGGTCTTTTTGTTATTTTTCATCCTTTTTTTATATTAAGTGAAAGTAAATTTATTATTGCTACATTTATAGAAACAATGTCGTTGATAAAACTTGAAAAAATTATGAGCAGACCTGACGTTTCTTTTTATTTAGCGCATTTTACATCTAATAAATTCCCGAAAGGATATAAAAATGATGGCAATCCAACCAATGAATATATGCGCACTCCAGCTATAAAAAGACTTGAGAATATTCTTCGAGAGAAAAAAATTATAGCTTCTGTTCTTCCTTGGTCTGGGAAAAAAGCCGTATGCTTAACAGAATGTCCTTGGACCAGTTTAGTTGAACATACTAAACAATACTCATCATATGGAATTGGATTTAACAAGAAATTTATATATTGTAGCAGGTGGAGGCCCTGCTTATTATGTCAGAGCAGATTATTTCGATCATCAACAATGGAGTGGTAATGCAATGACTTTTGTGACGCCGTTCTGGCCAAAATATGCATCTCAAAAACAAAAAGAACAAACTACATTTCCACTATGTGATTACACTCATGAGCGAGAATGGCGAATACCTCATGATTTAACATTTGACTACAATGATATCGAATTCATAGTGCTTGAAAATTACAAAGACATGGCTCAGTTCCCACAAGAATTAAAAGATGCTATTGGACGAGAAAAATTTCTTCTAATGGATAATTACACTAAAATCGAAACACTTTGGCCAGTACATAATCTATGATCTACCCACCCAGCACATCAATCTTAAAGTTCTCTTTTCCGAGAATATAGTCCAAATCCCGACCCTTGGCAGTCAGTTGACCGCCAAGGGTTATTTGTAAGTTCTGCGAACTATCGCCAGCGGGGAGAATGGCTTGCAGACGCGAGAGCGGTGCGATCACCTCCGGGTTGACGGATGAATTGGGGTTGTCGCCGACCATCGCATAGGTCGGGCCATAGGCCAGCCCGCCCTTTGCCAGCTTTGGGACGCTCTTCTCCGCATTTTTATATATAAGGGAGGTCATCACGCCAGCCGCCAGCACCATCGCCGCGCCGATGGCGATAGCGGCCCGCGGATTCCACAGCACGGACTTCAAAGCTGATTTGAACGCGATAATCATGATGCCGAATTCAATCAACTGCGTACCGATCTGCTTCAGGAAGTTTGCGAACTGCTTGAGAATGGCCTTGAGCAGTCCGTCGAATCCCAAATCTCCGGCAATCATCTGGCCCAGAGCCTCAGCCGTGGCCGCGATGCCGTCGGTCAGAAACTGATTGACCGAGTTTTGGAAACCTTCCGTCACCTGCCGGATCGTCTGCGAAACATGGTCGAGGGCCTCCGAGAACTTCCAACCTTTCGCGGTTAATGCTTCGGTATAGTCGGTCACCAATTGCTCCGTTCCCATCAGATTTTCGGACAGGAATGAGCTGGTGTTGTCGGCCCAGCCATAGATGCCATTCCGCACCGATTCGTGGATTGCCTTCATCTGTAGCTGCATCTGTGCGGCGATTGGCTTCAGATCCGGAGCTTTAATTTTCCACTCCGGGAGCTTGATCTCCATGCCAGCCGGAATAATCGAATCCAGCGGTTTGCGGTTCAGCTTTTCCGGCATGATGTTTTGCAGGTCGGTCAACTGCACCTTCAACCGTGCAATTTCGGCATTCGCGGCTGCAATATCCTCAATCGTCGCATCGGGCAGGAGTTTCTTCTTTTCGAGGGCTTCGATCTGCGTCGTGAGCTTGCCGATTAACCCGGAGGACTGTTGCTGTTGCGGCCGTCATTGACCGCATCAGTTTCTCAGTCTGCTTCCGCAGTCACGCGGTTAGCCTCCTCTTGCGCCCGCGCCTCGGCCGCCAAAGCTTCCGGCTTCTTTTGAATGGCCGCCGTGAGCAGTTCCTGCTCCTTGCGCAGCGGTTTGAGCGAAGCCTCGTCAGGTCGCTTCTGAAAGGTGAAGCCTGCGGTTATCGCATTCGGAACAACCCGCCATTTGGTGGTGCAGTCTTTTATCTGCCGCTGTTTTGCGGTGTTGGCATCAAGCTCCGCTTGCAGTTCTTCGAGTGACTTTTTCTCGGCCAGATCGTCGACCATCTTCTGCTTCTGAATTCGGGCATAGGCGAACGCCGCACCCAATGCAATGAGGGCCGCGACAACCAAACCCACAGGAGAGAGCAGAGCCGTAAGCCCCGTCGCCAACAGCGGCAGAAGCCGGATCATACCGCCCACACCTAACGTAAGCGGGCCGATGGCGGCGACTATGCCAGCCACAATGACAATCACCCGCTTCATTTCGGGCGACATCGACTGCAAAGCCGCGACAACCGTCGAGAGCGCACCCGCAACTTTCACAGCAAAGGGCATGATCGCCGCGCCGATTTGCTCCAGAAAATCGCCCCACGCATTTTTCAACTGCTGGATCGGGCCGAGGCCGACCTTTGCTGCCTGACCGCCAAACTTCTTCTCCAACTCGTCGAGGATCATCGCTTGCGCTTTGGCAATTTGCCCGGTCTCGGCCATCTTCTTGATGACCTTTTTCTGCTCCTCCGAGAAAACAATACCTGCTCTGGCCAGCGAAGAGAGCTTCGTCGCCGGGTCGCTCAAGGCTTTGCCCAACTGCATCGACGCAGACCCCAAGTCCATCTCCAGCACGGTCGCCAGATCGAGCGCGAGAGCTTGCGTGCGTTTGAAATTCTCACCCGTGATATTGGTGAAGGAAAGCAGGCGTGCCGTCGAGTCATTGAGGATCTTCTCATCGCCGAAGATCGTCTTACCTTGCAACTGCGAGGCGTAGTCGGTGAGCTGTTTGAAGTTGAGTCCAACGGCATTATTGGTCGTTTTCAATGCCTGCTGAACCTTCGCCTCGACTTTGGCCTGCACATCGGCCAGATGGAGCGACACCCCGCCCAATGCCGCAAGCGGGGCTGTCAACTTGAGCGACAGCTCCTTGCCGACAGAGGTGACCTTCTTCGACAGCCCGTCGAGGCTCTTCTCGACCTGTTGGGCTTTTTGCTGGAATTCATAGGAGTCTGCTCCGATCTTGACCAACAGATCGGCAATGCGGCGTGACATGGCGGTTAGGGTTTATGAGTTAGGTATAGATTCCATCCGGCCTGCACATCTGCAAGCACGGCCGGGATGCCGTTCTCCACACGGCTCATCGCCGCGACAACAGGGAGCATCAACTCCCCGCGCTGTGGGTTCAGCGGGGTGTCAGCCCCGATCCCCGACCATTCGCACACCCAGCGGATGTAGTTCTCGGTGTGGTTTTTGATGGGCGGGGCATAACGGACGATGATTTTGCGAATCGTCGTGTAGCCATTCCGGTAGTAAGAATCTAACAGCACGAACATGGCCCGGTAGCCCCATGCCATCGTCTGAAACTGTTTGAATGCCTTATCCCGTGACGGAACGACCTCGCCCTGATAGCGGGTTTTTGACTGTCGGATATTGCCGGGATTGCAGTTGGAGAGCCCTCTACTCATTTTTCGCCTCCTTTCTGCCCTTGTCCATTTTGGAGCGTTTGATCAACACCGGACATTGATCTGCGGGTGTCGGGCATTTGTATGCCTGCCGGATGATGGTGTGATTGCGGTCGATCTCGACATCCTTGTGTTCGATGATGATCTCTAACTTGTCGACCTTCTCTTCGAGCTTCTCGACGCGGCCGTCCAGCCGTGTGATGTGTTCCGACTGCATGCTGACGATCTTCTCTGTGTTGTCGATCTCGGCCGAGTCTGCCTCGGCCTCCTCCTTGCGCCGCTTCGAACGAAAGAACAGGAGCCTTCCGGCAAGGCCGCTGGCCAGCAGAAAATTCAGGATGATGCTGATTGTTTCCATAGGCTATGGGATGTATTTATAAATGGTATTGTCGCGCACGATATACAGGTTGCCGAGGATGAAGAACAGCCCCTGAATCGTCTGCCCAAGTCCCGCGATATTCTCCACCTTCGTAGTGGAGTTGTTATGGATATTCCACACATAGATTCCATCGTTATAGCAATGGGCGAACTCCTCATGGTGTGGTCTGCATAATCGGTACAGCGGCCTGCGCGGTGGATCAACGTGCGCTCGGTAATCGCGTCACGGCGGTAGATAAGAAACTGGTCGTCAAGATTCAGCCCGATAAAGTTGTCTGAAATGGTCACGATCCGAGAACTCGCATCAAGAGCCTGCATATAGCAAGGTTTGTGGAATCGCTTGTCATGCAGGTAAGCCATCTTCGAGGTGTTTACCACGATGGCATTCTCCGTGCGGAGCATCCGGAGAATATCTCCAGACATGATTGTCCCGCCGACACCCGATCCACGGCTGCCAGAACCTTGTGATGGATTCTCATTCTCATATTTGAATTCCGGCCGAAAGAGATAATGGGATATAATGGGTTCAGAGGCTCGTGTCGAGCGCGGCCCCATCGGATAGTAGATGCTCTCTTTCAGAACATAGAAATATCCGTCCATATAGGTCGAGAGGCCATTATTCGGTTTTTCGAGGTAGTACATTTGCTTGACAGTACCCCGGAAGTCTAACAGATAGAGCGCAGCTCCGTCGACAATCGCAAATCCATTATCAGCCGGATAGATATCAAAGGACAAGCTGTACCGATAAATCTCCCGCACACGCTTTGTTGCCGCATCGAAGGCATACACCCGGCGATCCGGTGAGAGCAGGAACAGCAGATTCTGACAGCGGACAATCGCGGCGACCGTGAACGAAAGCTCGGCCGCGACGATGCAGTCGTCGCCTTCGGACGGGTACTCCGTGCGGATCAGCCCCGGCATCTCGACCAGCTCGCTGTTGTAGGAGTCGTCCAGCGCGTTCAGCTCAATGGAGTTCACCGAGAACTCCGCATGCAGGAACTTCTCGTCCTACATGATCGAATTCATATCCACATGCTGGCCTGTGAAGATCTCGTCCGTGATCCGGCGGCTGGGAAGCTGCTTGAACCGCAGTGCCCCCTGCACGATATGACCGACCAGCGTGTCGTAATCGGTGCGGCCTTTGGTATGCCAGAGGCGTGTAGGTTTGTTCTGCCCATTCAAAAAATAGAGCGCATACAGCAGATGATCGTTCGGGATGGCCGGGATGTCGCAGATCGGGAGCTGGACACTCATGTCGACATTATTGGCCGGATTGACCAGCGACTCGTATTTCAGACCCTTGTCGTAGATGTCGTCGGCATCCATCGTCAGCGTCATCTTCCGAAAGGCACAGCCCTCATGATAACCGGACGAGCGGCCGCCGTTGCCATACGAGGTTACTTTACCTTTTAATGTCTGCCGGAACCAGAACTGCCACTTGCCGTCGCAGGGAATGCCCTGCATTTCGATCTTCTTATTCTCCTCGGAATTAACTTTGATCTCGCTTACAATCTCATGTTCTCCCTGTACCCTCCCGTATCGGCAAGACTCCATGTCGCTTTCTCGCCAACGATGCGGATGCCGTAACGTATTGTAACTATAACGGAGTTGACCGAATTCGGCCTTACTCCAACATTCCATTCACTACTGTAGGATTGAACGCTGTACTCCAGCGTCGGCGGATAGTTGCATTGCTCGACCGGAAATCCCTTTGTGCGGATCACCTCGCTCTGATAGTCGTCATTGCCGCTGAAATACAACTCGGTGGCATTGCGCAGGGAGAGGAAGGTGTGCGGATCACCCTAGGAGTCGAGATCGTAAAATTCGAAGTAGTCGATCAGATTGCTTAAGCTCTTGTTCTTGACGCCAACCTCGACTTTCCGAAGGGCGGGAACAATATCCATGACCGATTCGCCCATCACGTGCAGATCACCGTCCCACATATCCTCCACGCGCTCCCGCGCGGCAGAGGTCACGACCTGTGTTCCGGGATGGATCACCAGCCGCAGACCGCCTCCCGTGATGATTCGGCCAATAGGATATTCTGTACCGACCCGGTAAAAACTCATCGGACGCGAGGTCTGGTAGAGCGACACCGCCCGACGAATATGCAACGTTCCGTTGCTCTGGAAAATCTGCCCCGCAAACGGCCGCAGACAAAGCTCCAACACATCCTGGTAGGTCGGATTCTCATAGACGAAGTAGAGCCGTGCAAGGTCGATATAGGTCTGCCGGAGCGGGGATTGATCGTCCCGCATTCCCTCGGCATACAAGTCCATCCAATCGGCTACATCGACCTCCAACTCCAGCAGGTCTATGCAGGCCGAGAGCAATGCCCACAACGAACAATGCCCGGTGATGCCGATGCCCATCAGATCGCGTAACGGAATGCTCGACAGCAGATTGAATCCGTCGACGGCCTTGATGCTGACCTGATAGGGCGGTGCAGTGAAATTCTCGGAGTAGAGATCGGCCGTCACATACCCCCCCCCGCCAATAGAGCTGGCGGTTGCGGAAAACAGAAACCCGGAACTGCCGGGGATCAGAGGTAAAGAGCGAGAGGTAATGAAAGTTCTCGCGGCACAGAATATTGATCGTGGCCTCCGATGCCTTGACCGGGACATGGAACTCATCCCCGCGCTTCTCCCATGTAATGGTAAGCGGGTTGTTGCCATCAAACGACATCTCCTCCGCAGTACCCTCGTAGCCCCGTTCAGCGATTTCAACCCGCCAAAGGACGCTCTTGTATTTGCTGCGAAGCTCTGCTCAATATTTCAGTCCAAATACCGCCACCTGCCTTTTGCTTTGCAGTAAAGGTAGAGGTCGTTTCTGCGACAGACCGGATACTTTGTCGCAGATAGATGGTAGTTCTCAATTGCATGAATTATTCGTACAGTTCACAGCCAAATGTTACTTGCTATTTGTCGTGGGCGAACAGTCTTTTCAGTTGGCTACAATTTGTAGCCAACTGTTTTTATCTCTCTGCGGCTAAGTTAAAGTCAAGACTATTTGAATCCTATCTTCCGAGGCGTGCCGACGGCTTTCGGCAACTTGACAGACAAAGCCCCGATCGCCTCGTATATTGTTTCTATCTCCTGCCGCATATCTTCTGATAGATCATTGACTCCCTCCAGCGCGTCGGTTGTCGTCTGTTCTAATTTCAGAACACGCTCTCGAAGCAGGGCCAATTCAACCGAATCCGATGCCTTCGCAAGAATATAGTTACGCACGGCTACAAAAGCACGCATAATGTCCCGGTTGATCCGAATGGCAATCTCACTGCGCAAAACACTCGAAAGCATCGCCACGCCCATTTCTGTAAATGCAAAAGGCATATAGCGGACACCTCCCTTGTTTGAGGTCACAATTTGTGACCTCAAACTGGCTTTCAGAGAGTTATATTCTTCGGCTGTTAATTCGAACATAAAATCATCACCTTCAAATCGCTCTATATTTCGGCGGACAGACTGCTTGAGCACCTTTGTTTCCACCTGATACATTTCTGCCAGATCAAAATCCAGCATCACCCGCACGCCGCGTATCTCGTAAATCTTCTCCTGTATAATTTGCAATTCCATAGCTTTGAATTTTAGATTGTTGTCCCCACTTGATTCATCTTATTGTTGAGCTTCTGCGCCAGCATCTCCATGTCGGTGTTGATTTTCTGGTCGATGATGCGGGCATAAATCTGCGTCGTCCGAATATTGGTATGCCCCAGCATTTTGCTGACGGTTTCGATGGGCACGCCATTGGCCAACGTGACGGTCGTGGCGAAGGTATGACGGGCCATGTGCGAGGTGACGGCCTTGTCGATTCCGCAGAGCGTGGCGACCTCCTTGAGGTATTCGTTGATTTTCTGGTTCGAGGGGACGGGGAACAGCAGACCGTCTTTCGCCTGCCCCTCGTATTTACGGATCAGCATCAGCGGAACATCCAACAGCCTCACGTGCACATCCACGTGGGTTTTGATGCGCTCGGTGTCAATCCACATATTCCCGTTGGGCCAGCGGCGGAGCATGTCCGATGACAGGAGTTTCAGATCGGCATACCCGAACCCGTGTAGCAGGAGAACAGAAACAGGTCGCGTATCAGCTCCAGCCGTTTATTGCTGAACTTCTTGTCCTGAAGACGCTTCAGCTTCTCGGTCGTAAGGTAGCCACGGTCGACCTTCTCCATCCGAATCCGCACCGCGCCAGCGGGTCGCTCTGCACCCAGCCGTTCGTCACCGCCATGTGATAGATGGGCTTCAGACGCCGGATAAACTTCATCGATGTGTTGTTGGCCAGCCGCTTTGTGGTGCGGAGCCAGAGATCGAAATCTTTGGCGAACTTGGGGTTGATGTCAGACAGCGGAATATCCTGTAAACGATATCGTTCGGTGATGAATTTCGACAGACGGTTGCGGGTTGAAACGTAGCGGGTGAGTGTCTTCCGACCGTACACTTTGGCCTCTACCAGCCCCTTGTAATCTTCGATAAACCGGTCACACAGGTCGAGCAGCTTCATCGCTTTTTCGTCAAGTCCCGTGATGGCATTCTTGAGTTTTCCGGCTGTGATGGCCTCCGCGCGGCGGAGCATCTCGTCGTACCGTTGTTTGATGAGCACCCGCAGTTCGTCCAGGGCTTCGTTGACTTTCCGCTCTTCGCGCGTCATACCTGTCGTGCGGTACTCCTTCGGCAGCCAGCAGGCGGGGTCGACGTAAATGCGTGTTGCAAAGTGACTTTTCTCGCCGTTGACCGTGATTCGGGCGACCACCGGGGCCGAACCGTCGGCCTTCGCCTTGCCTTTCTGGATGACATAAATGATGTTGAACGTACTTTTTCCCATTGTTTTGCTTATTTGGTTATACAAAATTAGTTCTTGCAACTTTTTGATAAACAAATAAATAAAGACAAATGAAAGACGCGCGGAAGTCATTCGCGGACAGGTTACACTTTGCGGAGCCTGTGGTTACACTTTGGTTACGAATAAGCGGCTTTGAATGTCGCTTTTCGCCTCCCGGCGCCTGCCGGACGAAGACTTATGTGGACTTGAGGAGTGGGGTAACTGTTTGAACAACAGCCTCGATTGCGGATATACAACAAAAAACGAGGCACTTACAAAAGTGCCTCGTTTTCTCGTTTTGTGATCCCGCTGGGGCTCGAACCCAGGACCCCAACATTAAAAGTGTTGTGCTCTACCAGCTGAGCTACGGAATCTCCGTGTGCCAATAGGAATCGCTTCCGTTTTGGTGGTGCAAATGTACGGAATTATTTTTAATTTGCAACACCTGACCTGCAAAATTTGTGTAAAACCTGCTTTTTTGTTTTTCGCTTCGCCGGGTCGTGAAAAATACGGCGTTGATTTTGATTTGCCGAAATAAAAAGATATTTTTGTAGGCGTTAACGCGAAATTAACTTTAAAAATCAAATAACTCTATGTGTAAAGCGCTGATTATCGGTGCGGGAGGCGTCGGAACCGTGGTAACCCAAAAGATCGCTGCCAATCCCGTATTTACGGATGTGATGCTGGCCAGCCGCACCAAATCCAAATGCGATGCCGTGGCGGCCGCCATCGGCGGCAATCGGGTGAAGACCGCCGAGGTCGATGCCGACAACGTGCCGCAGCTCTGCGAACTCTTCCGCTCGTTCCGACCCGACATTGTGGTCAACGTCGCGCTGCCGTACCAGGACCTCACGATCATGGACGCCTGCCTCGAGTGCGGCTGCAACTACCTCGATACGGCGAATTACGAGCCCAAGGACGAGGCGCATTTCGAGTACTCGTGGCAGTGGGCCTATCAGGACCGCTTCAAAGCCGCAGGTCTCACGGCGATCCTCGGCTGCGGCTTCGACCCGGGCGTTACGGCCATCTTCACGGCCTATGCCGCCAAGCATCATTTCGACGAGATTCACTACCTCGACATTGTCGATTGCAACGCCGGCAACCACGGCATGGCTTTCGCCACGAACTTCAACCCCGAGATCAACATCCGCGAGGTGACTCAGAAAGGCCGTTACTACGAGAACGGGCAGTGGGTTGTAACCGAACCGCACGAGATTCACCGGCCGCTCAATTATCCGGGCATCGGTGAGCGCGAATCGTATGTCATCTACCACGAGGAGTTGGAATCGTTGGTGAAAAACTATCCCACGATTCGCCGGGCGCGCTTTTGGATGACCTTCGGGCAGGAGTACCTGACGCACCTGCGCGTGATCCAAAATATCGGTATGGCGCGTATCGACCCGATCATCTACAACGGCGTCGAGATCGTACCCATCCAGTTCCTCAAAGCGGTGCTTCCCGATCCCAAGTCGCTGGGCGCCAACTACCACGGACAGACCTCGATCGGCTGCCGCATCAAGGGCGTCAAGGACGGCAAGGAGCGCACGTACTATATTTATAACAACTGCGACCACGAGGAGGCGTTTCGCCAGACCGGCACGCAGGCCGTATCGTTCACGACGGGCGTCCCGGCAGCTTTGGGAGCCTCGATGTGGGCCAAGGGGCTGTGGCGCGGCGCCGGCGTGTTCAACGTCGAGGAGTTCGATCCCGATCCGTTCCTCGCCGAGCTGGGCGAGCAGGGGCTTCCGTGGCACGAGTTGTTCGATGTGAACCTGGAGGTGTAGGTTCCGATTGCTGCGAGGCGCCTGCCGCATTCTTTAAATCCCCGAATGGGATGTACTAGAGTACTCCTGTTCGGGGATTTTTATGATGTATGACCGCTGTATCGCACTGATCGAAAGTCCGGCACTGCGTCAAGCTAAGTATAAATGCGTATTTTCCCGAAAAGCAATTCCGCGCAGCATGGTTTTCAAGAGGTTTTTGCTATTTTTGCAACTGTTTTTATTAAAAACGATTCGATGATTGACTTTCTGAAAATGCCTTCGCCGTGCTACGTTCTCGACGAGGAACTGCTGGACCGGAATCTGGCGACTGTCGACCGCGTGCGCCGGGAATCGGGCGCCGAAATTATTGTGGCCCTGAAGGCATGCGCCATGTGGAGCATCTTTCCCGAACTGGCGCAGCACTCCGACGGTGCGACTGCGAGTTCCGCAGCCGAAGCGCGTCTCGTCTTCGAGGAGTTCGGAAAGCCCGCCCACACTTACGCTCCGACCTACACGGACCGCAATATCGACGAGATACTGCGTTGCAGCGATCATATCACCTTCAATTCCGTCTCCCAGTTCGAACGCTTCGGCCAGCGGGCGCTTATCAGCGGCCTTTCGTGCGGCCTGCGGATCAATCCGCAGTATTCGCCCGTCGAGACCGACCTCTACAACCCGTGCGTACCCGGCTCGCGGCTGGGCGTCACAGCCGAACAGCTGGCGGCGTTTGGAGGACTTCCGGCGGGCGTCGAGGGGCTGCATTTCCACGTTCTCTGCGAATCGCGCCCGGAACATCTGCGAAAAGCGCTGGAAGCCGTCGAGCGGCATTTCGGACATTGCCTCGATCAAATAAAGTGGCTCAATATGGGAGGCGGCCACCTGATGACCGCTTCGTGGTACGACTGCGACGAACTGATCGCCGTTCTGAAAGATTTCAAAGCCCGGCATCCGCACCTGCGGCTGATCCTCGAACCCGGCAGCGCTTTCACATGGCGCACGGGCTACCTGATATCGACCGTCGAGGATATCGTCGAGAACGGCGGGGTGCATACGGCCATGCTCGACGTGTCGTTTGCCTGCCACATGCCCGACTGCCTCGAAATGCCCTACAAACCGGCCATCGTCGGGGCGCACGATCCTGCCGATGGGGAGAAACGCTGGCGCATGGGCGGCACGAGCTGCCTTGCAGGCGATTTTTACGGCGACTGGGCTTTCGACCACGACCTGAAAGTGGGGGAGCGCATCGTCTTCGAGGACATGATCCACTACACGATGGTCAAAACCACGATGTTCAACGGCGTTCAGCATCCCGCGATCGTCATTGCGCGCCGCGACGGTCGCACGGACATCATCCGCGAGTTCGGCTACGAAGATTTCAGGAACCGCATGTCGTAAACAATACAAACACCGATAAATGAAAGATTTTACACCTACACCTTACACTTTGGAGTGCGTCGCCACGGGGCGTCAATTCGAAGATACCGGTTGGATGCTCACCGACCCGCAGTACAAGGAGCCGTCGCTCATCCGCGCCAGGTATGCCAGCAAGCAGCTCGACGTGAAACCCGCCGACTGGGGCCTTTACCGCTTTGCGGACTGGCTGCCCGTGCGGCGCATCCTCAAAGGTTCCTCGGCTCCCGTGACCTACAAGAGCAAGGGACTGGCCGAGCATCTCGGACTGAAAAACCTCTGGATCACCTTCAACGGTTACTATCCGGCTATCGGGGCCACGATGACCACCTGCTCGTTCAAGGAGACCGAGGCCTACTCGGTCTGCGGTCGTGCCGCTGCCGACGAACAGCGTGTGCTGGTCGTAGCCTCGGCAGGAAATACGGCCCGTGCTTTCGCCAAGGTCTGCTCCGACAACAATATCAAACTGCTGCTGTCGGTTCCCTTCGACAATATCGACGCGCTGTGGTTCGACGAGCCGCTGAATCCTTGCGTGAAGCTCATTTCGTGCGATAAGGGGGGCGATTATTTCGACGCCATCTACCTGAGCGACCTGGCGCTGAAAGGCCCGGGCTTCTATGCCGAAGGCGGGGCCAAGAACATCGCACGCCGCGACGGAATGGCCTGCACGGTCCTCTCGGCCGTGACGACCATCGGCCGTATTCCCGACTACTATTTCCAGGCCGTGGGCAGCGGTACGGGAGCCATTGCCGCCTGGGAGGCCAACATGCGCCTGATCGAGGACGGCCGCTTCGGCTCGAACACCATGAAGATCATGGTGTCGCAGAACGCGCCGTTCGTTCCGATGTACGACGCCTGGCGGGCCGATTCGCGCAAGATGCTGCCTTACGACGCCGACAAGGCGCGCCGCGACGCGGAGATCATCGACGCGAAGGTGCTGTCGAACCGCCGTCCGCCCTATGCCATTGCCGGCGGACTCTACGACGCGCTGAAGGCTACCGGAGGTGATTTCTTCGTGGCTACGAACGCCATGGCCCGCAAGGCCCGGAAACTCTTCCACGACCTCGAGGGCGTCGACATCTATTCGGCGGCTGGCGTCGCCACGGCATCGCTCATCAACGCCGTTGCCGCCGGGAGGATCGAAAAGGACGCCACCGTCATGCTCAACATCACGGGCGGCGGCGAGGAGCATTTTAAGGAGGGTAAGGAGCTCTGGTACCTCAAGCCGAGCCATGTCTTCCCGCTCGAACCCGATCCCGCGAACGTGGTGGAGACGGTCGAGGCGCTGTTCAACTAAGATTCGCCTGCAAAACAGGCATCTGATACCTGCGGTCTGAACCCGGGGGCTTGCAGCCGGACCCGGTTCAGACCGTTGTTTTTTATCAACTCAAATTTCAAACACATGGAAAACATCCAAGCAAAGCAGTATCCCTGCTTCAAGCGCTGGAACCGCAAGGGCTGGTCGGTCTTTGCGAGTCTCCGCCGCTACGTGACCATCGGGGTTCTCTCTGCCGGGATGTCGATCCTGCTGCTTGCGACGCAAGGTGCGTCCGCGCAGAATGCCGATACGGCCGCTGTCCTCAAAACATGGAGGATACGGGAGGTCGGCATCACGGCGAGCCAGACGGCTCCCGCGCGCAACGCCCAGTCGCACACCCCGCTTTTCGACCGGAAAGCCCAGGCCCAGGCGCCTGTCCATACGCTGGAAGCCGCCCTGCGCCTCGCACCTTCGGTCGATGTCCGCGAACGCGGAGGCAAGGGGACGCAGGCCGACATCTTCATCCGGGGAGGCTCTTTCGACCAGACCATGGTCCTTCTCAACGGCATCGATTTTACCGATGCCCGCACCGGGCACCAGTCCCACGCGCTGCCCGTCGATCTCGATTGCATCTCGTCCGTCGAACTGATCGACGGCGTGCCGGGCGTCGGCGCCTATGCCGGGGCGGTGAATATTCGCACCGCGCCCTTGCGGCCCACGTATCTGCGCTTCGAAGGCTCGGGCGGCCAGTACGGCTATGTCTGTGCCAACCTTTCGGGAGCGGTGACCTCGGGCCGTTTTTCGGTGCTCGGGGCGGCGTCCTGCCGTCGCAGCGACGGCTACCGGCACAACACCGATTTCTCCAATTACAATGCTTTCGTGCGGGTGACCTGCGACGGCGGCCGGGCCGGGTTCTTCGACCTGCAAGCCGGGTGGCAGGACCGCGATTTCGGCTCCAACGGCTTCTATGCGGCTTACAATCCCGATCAATGGGAACACACCGCGACGGCGCTGGCATCGCTGCGGTGGATCAAATCTGCGGGGCGCTTCTCGCTGGGGACTGCCGCGAGTTACCGCAAGAACTTCGACCGCTACGACTGGACGCGCGGTACGCCGATGAACCGTCATAACACCGATAATGCGGGTGCAAAGGCGTGGGCCGACTGCGACTGGGCGGCGGGTAAAACCTCGCTGGGCGCCGACTGGGCTTTCAACCACATTTACAGCACGAATCTGGGCGAAAAACTCGCAGTTCCCGAAGGGCACTACACCCACGCCAAGGCGCGCCATACGGGCAATCTCTGGCTGCGGCATGCGAAGGCGTGGCGACGTTTCGACATGGCCGCTTCGGCGGGTGTCAGCCTTACGCCCTACGGCACTTCGGCCTTGTGGAGCCTCTCGGCCGGATGGACGCCCGCCGAGGGGCTGCGTGTCGGGGCAGGAGTGTGGCAGTCGATGCGCCTGCCGACCTTCACGGACCTCTACTACACCTCGCCGGCTCAGATCAACAACCTCGATTTAGTGCCGGAACATGCTGTTACCTATCGTCTTGGAGCGGATTACTTAAAGCGTCGCTGGAATGTTTCGGCGCAGGTCTACTACCGGGCCGGACGCGACATCATCGATTGGGTGTGGCGCGAGGATATGGACGGCAAATGGCATTCGGAGCAGTCGAGCCGCCTCGATACCTATGGCGTCGAGCTTTCGGGCGGCTATGCCGCTCCGGAGGGCTTCCTGCGTCGTGCCGCGCTCTCTTACGGCTACATCACGACCGACAGGAATGCGGATATCGTGGCCAAGAGCGCCATGGATTTCATGCGCCACAAAGCGGCCTTGTCCGTCGAGGTGTGTTTCCTGCGAAGGATGTCGCTGGTGCTGACCGGTTCGGTCTACGACCGCAACGGCAGTTATACCGATTATCCCCGGCCTGGCGACTCCTCCGTCAGCGAGGTGCGCGATTACAAGCCCTATTTTCTGCTCGACGGGCGTCTGTCGTGGGAAAAAGGCATCTGCCGCCTCTATGTCGATGCCACGAATATCACCGACGCCCGTTACTGCGACATCGGCGGCCTCCGCCTGCCGGGTTTCTGGTGCACGGGCGGGGTGGTGCTGACGATCGGCAGGTGATCCCTTTCGGACCGTAGTCCCACGCGGACACGTCTCTTCCGGCTGCAACCAAGGGCCCGGTGCATCGCACCGGACCCTTTCTGTTTTTTGGTGAAACGGGTCTTTTTTGTTACAGTTTTATCGGAAAAATTCGGAATGTTTGTTACCTTTGAAGTATAAGAACTCCAAAGCAATGATTTTATGACAAATCGCATCATCGAGTGCGTCCCCAATTTCAGCGAGGGACGCGACAGGAACGTGATCGGACAGATCACCGCGGCCATCGAGGCGTCCGGGGGCGTGAAGTTGCTGGACGTGGACCCCGGCGAAGCGACCAACCGCACGGTCGTCACTTTCGTCGGCGACCCTGAAGCGGTCGTGGAGGCCGCTTTCGCAGGGGTGAAGCGTGCCGCCGAACTGATCGACATGCGCCGACACAAGGGCGCGCATCCCCGTATGGGAGCCACCGACGTATTGCCGCTGATCCCGATTGCCGGCGTTACGCTCGAGGAGTGCGCCGCGCTGGCCCGTGGGTTGGCCGAACGAATCGTCGCCGAGCTGCGCATTCCGACCTACTGTTACGAGGCCGCCGCCTTTACCCCCGAACGGAAAAATCTCGCCGTCTGCCGTGCCGGAGAGTACGAGGCCCTGCCCGAGAAGCTGGCACACAGGGAGTCCGCACCCGATTTCGGGGCCCGGCCTTTTGACGAGAGTGTCGCCCGTACAGGCGCCACGGCCGTCGGGGCCCGCGATTTCCTGATCGCCGTGAATTTCAACCTGAACACTACCTCCACGCGCCGCGCCAACGCCATCGCCTTCGATGTGCGCGAGAAGGGGCGTCCCGTCCGCGAGGGCGGCTCTCCCGTGGGCAAGGTGGTGAAGGACGCCGCCGGAAATCCCCTGATGCAGCCCGGCACGCTGAAGGCCACGAAAGCTATCGGCTGGTTTATCGAGGAGTACGGCATTGCGCAGGTTTCGATGAATATTACCGACATCGCCGTAACGCCCCTGCATGTGGCTTTCGACGAGGTGTGCCGCAAGGCCGACGCCCGTGGTGTGCGTGTCACGGGCACCGAGATCGTGGGGCTGGTCCCGAAGCGGGCGCTGATCGAGGCCGGCAAATACTTTTTGAGGAAGCAGCGGCGTTCTACGGGTATTTCGGAGGAGGAGATCGTCCGTATCGCCGTGAAGTCGATGGGGCTCGACGATCTGAAACCCTTCGATCCCGCCGAAAAAGTCATCGAATACCTGCTTAAAGCGGAAGTTCAGGAAAAACGCCTTATCGATATGACCTGTAAAGCGTTCGCCGGGGAGACGGCGAGCGAATCGCCCGCTCCGGGCGGCGGCTCGATCGCGGCCTACATGGGTGCGCTGGGTGCGGCCCTCGGAACGATGGTCGCCAACCTTTCGTCGCACAAGGCGGGGTGGGACGACCGCTGGGAGGAGTTTTCCGACTGGGCCGAGCAGGGGCAGTCGGTGCTGAGCGAACTTCTGCACCTCGTGGACGAGGACACCGCGGCGTTCAACCGCATCATGGCGGTCTTCGCGATGCCCAAGTCCACCGATGAGGAGAAAGCCGCCCGCAGCGCGGCTTTGCAGGAGGCGACGCTCTATGCCACGGAGGTTCCCCTGCGGACGATGAAGGCCGCGTCGCGGGTTTTCCCGATCGTGCGCGCCATGGCTTCGGAGGGCAATCCCAATTCGGTTTCCGACGCAGGTGTGGGGGCTTTGGCGGCCCGCAGCGCCGTGCTGGGAGCCTGTCTCAATGTGAAGATTAACGCCGCGGGGCTGAAGGACCGGGTGAAAGCCGATGCGCTTGTCGCCGAAGCGAATGCGCTGGCCGCCGAGGCCGAACGCCTCGAAGCGGAGGTTTTGAAAATTGTCGAACAGAAAATAGGATGATATGACACGCGAAGAATTCCAGAACGACATCCGTGCAGGTATTCCCGACCGGCTTCCCGCTGCGAAACCTTACGACAAACAGGTCAATCATGCCCCCAGGCGCAAGGAGATACTCACGGAGGAGGAGAGGGCGCTGGCCCTGAAAAATGCCCTGCGCTACTTCCCCGCCAAACACCACGCCGCGTTGGCGAAAGAGTTTGCCGAGGAACTGCGCCGCTACGGGCGTATCTATATGTACCGCCTGCGTCCCGATTACGAGATGCATGCGCGGCCGATTGACGAATATCCCGCCCGGTGCCGGCAGGCTGCGGCCATCATGCTGATGATCCAGAATAACCTCGACCCGCGGGTGGCCCAGCATCCCCACGAACTGATTACCTACGGAGGCAACGGTGCGGTGTTCCAGAACTGGGCGCAGTACCGGCTGGCGATGCAGTATTTGTCGGAAATGACCGACCGTCAGACGTTGGTGATGTACTCGGGACACCCGCTGGGGTTGTTTCCGTCGAGCCCCGATGCTCCGCGTGTGGTGGTGACGAACGGCATGGTGATTCCCAACTACTCGTCGCCTGACGACTGGGAGCGGATGAATGCCCTCGGGGTGTCGCAGTACGGACAGATGACCGCCGGGTCGTATATGTATATCGGTCCGCAGGGTATCGTCCACGGTACGACGATCACGGTGATGAACGCCGCGCGCAAGCGTTTCACGGCGGGGCGCACCGATACCCGCGGGATGCTGTTCGTCACGTCGGGTCTCGGCGGCATGTCGGGCGCCCAGCCCAAGGCGGGCAACATTTCGGGCGTAGTGTCGGTCGTTGCCGAAATCAACCCCAAAGCGGCGCGGAAGCGCTACGAGCAGGGGTGGGTCGACGAACTGCATGAAGCGCTGGATGAGCTGATACCTCGTATTCGTCAGGCTGTCAAAGCGAAAGAGGTCGTGTCGCTGGCCTATGTGGGCAATGTCGTGGACCTCTGGGAGCGGCTGGCCGCCGAAGAGATTCCGGTCGATCTGGGTTCGGACCAAACTTCGCTGCACAACCCCTGGGCGGGCGGTTACTATCCCGTAGGGCTGAGCTACGAGGCGTCGAACAAGATGATGGCCGAAGAGCCCGGGCGTTTCCGCGAATGTGTGCAGGAGTCGCTGCGGCGGCAGGTGGATGCCATCAACAAACTGACTGACCGGGGGATGTATTTCTTCGACTACGGCAATGCCTTCCTGCTGGAAGCCTCGCGGGCCGGGGCGGCGGTGACGGGCGAGGGCGGACGCTTCCGCTATCCCTCCTATGTGCAGGATATCATGGGGCCGATGTTTTTCGACTATGGGTTCGGGCCTTTCCGCTGGGTCTGCACCTCGGGGCGCACCGAGGACCTCGAAACGACCGACCGGCTGGCCGCCGAAGTGCTGGAGGAGATCCGGAAGACGGCACCCGACGATATCCGGGGCCAGTTGGACGACAACATCCATTGGATTCGTGAGGCCGGGCGCAACAAGCTCGTCGTGGGTTCGCAGGCCCGCATTCTCTATGCCGACTGCGAGGGCCGCACGAAGATCGCGCAGGCGTTCAACCGGGCCATCGCCGACGGGCGCATCACGGCTCCCGTGGTGCTGGGACGCGACCATCACGACGTTTCGGGCACCGATTCGCCGTACCGTGAGACTTCGAACATCTATGACGGTTCGAACCTCACGGCGGACATGGCCGTGCAGAACGTCATCGGCGATGCTTTCCGCGGCGCCACGTGGGTCTCGATCCACAACGGCGGCGGTGTAGGCTGGGGCGAGGTTATCAACGGCGGTTTCGGGATGGTGATTGACGGTTCGGATGAGTCCGACCGCCATATCCGCGAAATGCTGCTGTGGGATGTCAACAACGGCATTGCCCGCCGCAGCTGGGCCCGCAACGAGGGGGCCGTCGAGGCCATTCGCCGCGAGATGGAGCGCACGCCGGGACTGCGTGTGACGCTGCCCAGCTTCGCTGACGATGAAGTCATTCGCAATGCATTGAATGATAATGATTAAAAAACGGTTATTTCAAATGGAACATCATCATATCACAGCGGATCATCTTTCGATTGACCGGGTCCGCGAAATCATTGAACGACATCTGCTGCTCGCGCTGAGCGACGATGCCCGGCAGCGCATTGTCCGCTGCCGCGAGTACCTCGACCGCAAGATGGAGAACACCGAGCGGCCGATCTACGGCATCACCACCGGTTTCGGGTCGCTGTGCGATATCTCGGTGGGGCGCGACGATCTGTCGCGGTTGCAGCAGAACCTCGTGATGTCGCATGCCTGCGGCACCGGAGAGCGCGTGCCCTCGGAGATCGTGAAGCTGATCCTGCTGCTGAAAATCCAGTCGCTCTCCTACGGCCATTCGGGCGTGCAGCTGGCGACGGTCGAGCGTCTCGTGGAGTTTTTCAACCGCGACATCCTGCCCGTGGTCTACCAGCAGGGATCGCTGGGCGCTTCGGGCGACCTTGCGCCGCTGGCCCACATGAGCCTGCCGCTGCTGGGGCTCGGGGAGGTGGAGTATAAAGGCGAGGTTCGCCCCGCGGCCGACGTATTGGCCGAGGTGGGGCTGGAGCCGATCCGGCTGCAGTCGAAAGAGGGACTTGCCCTGCTGAACGGCACGCAGTTCATGAGTGCTTACGGTGTCTGGTCGCTGATCCGGGCCCGCCGGCTGAGCGAGTGGGCCGACAGGATCGGGGCGCTGGCGCTGGACGCCTTCGACGGGCGTATCGAGCCTTTCTGCGACGAGGTGCATCTCATCCGTGCCCACCGGGGGCAATTGGCCACGGCCCGCGCCATCCGCGGCTTGCTGGAGGGCAGCGAACTGATCGCCCGTGCAAAGAAGCATGTGCAGGACCCCTATTCGTTCCGCTGCATGCCGCAGGTGCACGGGGCTTCGAAGGACACCATCGATTATGTGGAGAGCGTGCTGACTACCGAGATCAACTCCACGACCGACAATCCGACGGTTTTCCCCGAGGAGGACATGGTCGTATCGGCGGGCAATTTCCACGGCCAGCCGATCGCCCTCGCAATGGATTTTCTGGCCATAGCTCTGGCCGAGCTGGGCAATATTTCGGAACGCCGCACCTATAAGTTGATTTCGGGAGCCCGCGAGCTGCCGAAATTCCTCGTGGCGAATCCCGGACTGAACAGCGGCTTCATGATCCCGCAGTACACTGCGGCCTCGATCGTCAGTCAGTCCAAGGGACTCTGCATGCCTGCGTCGGTCGACTCGATCCCCTCGTCGCAGGGGCAGGAGGACCATGTGAGCATGGGTTCCAACGCTGCGACGAAGCTCTGGCGCGTGGTCTGTAACACAGAACGGGTGCTGGCCATCGAACTGTTCAATGCTGCGCAGGCCATCGAGTTCCGCCGCCCGGCACGCACGTCGCCTGCGCTGGAACGCTTGTTGGCCGACTACCGGCAGCGGGTGCCGTTCATCGACAACGACGAGGTGATGTATCCCCATATCGAAGCCTCGATCCAATTCCTGCATACGCTATGAAGCTGCTGGTGAAAAATATCGGCCGCATCGTCGGCATCGAATCGACGGGCCGTCTCCGGGTCTGCGGTGCGGAGATGGACCGGCTGGAATGCTTCGACGATGCGTGGCTGCTGGTTGACAACGATCGTTTTGCGGCTTACGGGCGCATGGACGAGCTGGGCGAGATCGCCGCCGACCAGGTGGTTGATGCCGAAGAGGGCATGCTCTTTCCGTCGTTCTGCGACTCGCATACCCACCTGGTCTATGCCGGGAGCCGTGAACAGGAGTTTCTGGACAAGATCAACGGCCTGAGCTACGAGGAGATCGCCCGGCGGGGCGGGGGAATCCTCAATTCCGCCGACCTGCTGCACGAAACCTCCGAAGATGAGCTCTATGCGCAGGCAATGGAGCGTGTGCGCGAAATTACGGCGATGGGTACGGGGTGCGTGGAGATCAAAAGCGGCTACGGGCTTTCGACCGGGGACGAGCTGAAGATGTTGCGCGTCATCCGCCGCATCCGCGAAACGTCGCCGCTGGAGGTCCGCGCCACGTTCCTCGGGGCACATGCCGTGGCTCGGGCCTACCGGGGCCGGCAGGGGGAGTATGTCGACCTGATCTGCAACGAGATGCTGCCGGCCGTGGCGGCCGAAGGGCTGGCCGATTTCGTCGATGTTTTCTGCGATGAGGGATTTTTTACCGTCGAAGAGACGGCCCGCATCCTCCGGGTCGGGCGCAAGCTGGGCCTGCGGGGAAAGATTCACGCCAACGAACTGGCCGTCTCGGGCGGTGTGCAGGTGGGAGTGGAGTACGACGCCCTTTCGGTCGACCACCTCGAGCGTATGGGCGCGGCGGAAATCGAGGCCCTGCACGGTGCGGTGACCATGCCGACGCTGCTGCCCGGTGCGGCTTTCTTTCTCGGTATGAGTTATCCCCCGGCCAGGGAGATGATCGGTGCGGGGCTGGGCGTGGCGTTGGCTTCGGACTACAATCCCGGGTCGTCACCCTCGGGCAATATGCGCATGGTCGTTTCGCTGGCCTCGATCCGTATGAAGATGACTCCTGCGGAGGCCATCAATGCCGCGACGCTCAACGGCGCCTATGCCATGGGGCTGAGCCGCGACTACGGAAGCATCACTTTAGGTAAAGTCGCCAATTTCTTCATCACGAAGCCTATGTCATCCGTCGAGTTCTTCTCCTATGCCTATCAGACGCCGCTGATTCGGCGAGTGTTTTTAAAAGGCGGCGAAGTTTTCGGAATGGCTTAGTTTTTGAGGTTTTTGGCGGTATGCGAAATACTTGGTTGATAATCTGCCTTGCCGTGTGCGGGGCCGTAAATGCACAGAATATGAAACCGTTGACACCGGAAGAGAAGCGGGTGATCGTCGACA
Source organism: Alistipes timonensis JC136 (assembly GCF_900107675.1). Taxonomy (GTDB): domain Bacteria; phylum Bacteroidota; class Bacteroidia; order Bacteroidales; family Rikenellaceae; genus Alistipes; species Alistipes timonensis. The sequence continues at coordinate 532,552 of NZ_FNRI01000001.1, read as the reverse complement.
AGGGCACTGAAGCGCCTTTCACGGGCCGCTATTACAAACACAAGGAGCCGGGGACCTACGTCTGCCGCCAGTGCGGGGCGCCGTTGTACCGCTCGGCGGACAAGTTCGACGCCGGATGCGGCTGGCCGAGTTTCGACGACGAGATTCCCGGAGCCGTGAAACGGACCCCGGATGCCGACGGCCGGCGCACGGAGATCACCTGCGCCAAATGCGGAGCCCATCTGGGGCATGTTTTTGCGGGCGAGGGATTCACGCCCAAGAATACGCGCCACTGTGTCAACTCCATTTCGCTGGAGTTTGTGCCTGCGGACATAAAGGAGCAGACCGAGACGGCGATCTTCGCCGGAGGCTGTTTCTGGGGTGTGGAGCACCTGCTCTCGAAAGAGCCCGGGGTGCTCGATGTCGAGTCCGGTTATATCGGAGGCCATACCGAGAATCCTACCTATGAGGAGGTGTGCAGCCATCGCACGGGGCATGCCGAAGCGGTGCGTGTGACGTTCGATCCCGCGAAAGTTTCCTACGAGAAGCTGGCGCGGTTGTTTTTTGAGATTCACGACCCCACGCAGGTCGGCAGGCAGGGGCCCGATATCGGTGACCAGTACCGTTCGGAAATTTTCTACACCACGCCCGCTCAGCGCGAAACGGCCGAAAAGCTGATTGCCGAACTGCGCGCGAAGGGCTACGATGTCGTGACCGAGGTTACACAGGCCACGACTTTCTGGCCTGCCGAGGAGTACCATCAGGATTATTACGACCGCAAGGGCACGCAGCCCTATTGCCACGGATACACCAAGCGTTTCTGAAATGAAAACTCCCGGCCATGCGGCCGGGAGTTTTCATTTCAACAGGTTGTCCTCTTCGTCCTTGTATTCCGATTTTTTGGAGAATATCCCGCCGAGACCTTTCAGGGCTTTGACGGCCCGCACGCGGAAACTGTCCATCAGCGACCCGTCCTTCGAAACCGTGCCGTAGCCCGTCACGGCGCGCGCCCGGCGTTTGCGGACGAAAGCGATGCGGCCGTAGGGTTTCAGCCCGAGGGCCAGCGAGCCGTCCTCGCCGCGGATGATGTCGGTGCGGATGCCCACCTTGCGGGCCAACTCCGTATTGTAGGCGAAGACCAGTCCGCGGACGCTCAGTTCGGGCCGATTGAACGACTGGAGCCACAGGTGCGTGTCGCGGGCCAGTTCGTAGAACCAGAGTCCGAAAGCCGAGTGCGAAGCGTCGGGAATGTAGCTCCAGAGCGAGCTGACGGCCACGACGTCCCGGCGTTCCAGCGCGTCGACCATCGTCTCGACATAGCGCGGCGGGTACATCGTGTCGGCGTCGATGTTGATGTGGTACTTGCCGCGGGCGCGGCCCAGTCCGCAGAGCCGCGCATGCCCGCATCCGGGTGTCGTCTCGCGCTTCCACGGCAGGCCGACGGCTTCGAAAACCTCCGCCGTGCGGTCTTTCGAGAGGTTGTCGGTGCCGATGATCTCCATCGGGTAGCGGCATTGCTGTTCGGCGAGCGACCAGAGACACGCCAGCAGGCGCCGCTCCTCGTTATAGGCGATGACGGAGACCGTTACCAGCGGTTTGTCCGACTGCCGTTCGGCCAGTTTCGCGCGCACCTCGGCGACGGCTGCCGCGGGAGCTTCGGCGAAAGGCTTTTCATAGACGGGGAGAAATTTGGCGTACCATTTCATGCGTGTGCGGATTTGATTCTACAAAAGTAACATAAAAATCTGCTCTGCCAAACATTTTCGTCGGGGTGCACCGGCGGTACGGGGCAGGCTGTGTGCAAAAACAGCCCCGGAGGCTGCTTTTCTGCCCCTTTTCTGCCCTCCGGCGGTGCGGAATGCGGATATATTGTTTACTTTTGCGGTCGTAAACGGAATCGTATGAATCGCGTCAAAGGAATTCTCTGGGCGGCTCTCTCGTCGTCGACTTTCGGGTTGGCTCCATTGTTCACCCTGCTGCTGATCGGCGTGGGATATTCGTCATTCGAGGTGCTGACTTACCGCTGGGGCGTGGCGTCGCTCTGTCTGGGCGCCTACGGACTGATGGCAGGGTGTAACTTCCGCCTCGGCCGGCACGAACTGGGCACGGTGTTCCTGCTGAGCATTTTCCGGGCCGCCACGTCGCTGAGCCTGGTGATAGCCTACCAGAATATCGCCAGCGGAATGGCCTCGACGATCCATTTCATGTATCCGCTGGTCGTGGCATTGGTGATGATGTGCTTCTTCCGCGAACGCGGTTCGGTGTGGACCTTTGCTGCCATCGCCCTGTCGATCGTCGGGGCCGTGCTGCTCTCGCAGGGCAACGCCGGATTCACGCGCGGGGACACGACGCTGGGAATCGTATCGTCGGTGGTGTCGGTCGTTGCCTATGGCGGCTACATCGTGGGCGTGCGCAAGAGCCGGGCCGTGGAGATCGATTCCACGGTGCTGACCTGTTATGTGATGGCTTTCGGGGCGCTGTTCTTCATCATCGGAGGGTGCTTCACGGGCGGCATCCGTCTCGAGACCGATCCCCGTACGTGGCTCTGCATTCTCGGCATCGCCCTGCCCGCGACCGCTCTGTCGAACATGGCGCTGGTGCAGGCCATCAAAAGCATCGGGCCGACGCTGACCTCGATCTTCGGCGCTATGGAGCCGGTGACGGCCGTGGTGATCGGTGTATGCGTCTTCGCCGAGCCCTTCACGGTGCAGGGGGCGGGAGGTATTTTGTTGATTGTCGCGGCGGTGACGATGGTTGTCCTGCGCAGCCGGCGACCGTAAAATGATTCGATATATGGATATCAGAATGGAAAACATGATGGCCCTCCAGCGTGACGAGGCGACCAGTTATGAAGTCTATCGCAGACTCTCGCAGGTGGAGAAGGGTCCTGCGAACCGCGATGTGCTGCTGCGCATTGCCGCGGATGAAAAACGGCATTACGCCCTGCTGCGGACCCGCACGGGACGCGACGTGAGACCCGCGCGGGGAAAAGCCTGGCTCTACGTGCTGTTGGCGCGTGTGCTGGGCGTGACGTTTGCCGTGCGGCGGATGGAATTGGGCGAGAAGGATGCGGGCAGGCTCTATGCGAATTATCCCGATATGGAGGATTTTGTCGGCATGGCCCGCGACGAAGAGCGTCACGAACAGGAGTTGATCGGCCTGATCGATGAGGAGCGGCTGGCCTACATGGGTTCGGTGGTGCTGGGACTGAACGACGCGCTGGTGGAGTTCACGGGAGCGCTGGCGGGCTTCACGCTGGCGTTGGGAGACTCGCGCCTGATCGCCCTGACGGGCAGCATCACGGGAATTGCGGCAGCCCTTTCGATGGCCTCGTCGGAATACTTGTCGACCAAATCGGACAAGGAGCCCGGCAAGCGGCCGGTCAAAGCGGCGATCTATACCGGCATCGCTTATGTTGTGACGGTCGTGGCGCTGGTCATGCCTTTCGTGCTGATTTCGAATGCCCTTGCGGCGTTGGGCGTCATGCTGGCCGCCGCGCTGCTGATTATTGCGCTGTTCAACTACTATTATGCCGTGGCGCGGGCCGAGAGTTTCCGTCGCCGGTTTACCGAAATGGCTGTGTTGAGTTTTACGGTGGCGGGGATCAGTTTCCTGATCGGCTACCTGCTGAAAGCCCTCACAGGGATTGAGGCGTAGGGTATGGACGATATGAAAAATCCCGGAGTTCGGCGCTCCGGGATTTTTTGTCTTACAGCGTGAAGGTCATGGCGATCGGGTAGTGGTCCGAAATGAAAGGTGCCCCGTAGTTGCCGTCGAGTGTGGAGAAGGTCAGGCATTTGAGCTTGCCCCGGTAGTAGAGGTGGTCGATCACGATCGTGTCGGGAGCCGATCCGAATCCGTTGAAGGTCCCTTTGTGGTCCGTTTCCGGAGCCTTGTCGCGGACTGACTTCATGTATTTGGTCAGTGGTTTGAAGATCGGACTGTCGACCGGAGTGTTGAAATCTCCGCCCAGAACTGCCGTGCCTTTCGGACCCGCAATGCGCTGGATTTCGTTGACAATGAGTTTTATCGACTCTTCGCGGGCGATCTTGCCGCGGTGGTCGAGATGCGTGTTGAAATAGAAGAATTCCTTGCCCGAAGCCTTGTCGCGCAACTCGGCCCATGTCATTGTGCGGTTGCAGGCGCCGTCCCAGCCGCGCGAAACTTCGGAGGGCGTTTCGCTGAGCCAGAGCGTGCCGCTGTCCACCAGTTCGAAACGGTCGCGGAGGTAGTAAACGGCCATGATTTCGCCGCCTTCGGACCCGTCGTCGCGTCCCACGCCGACGCGGGCGTACTGCGGACATTCGGTGTCGATGTATTGCAGTTGGTCGATCAGTCCCTCCTGCACGCCGAATACGTCGGGTGCCTCCTGGCGGATCATCTGCGGTGTGGCATGGCGGCGTTTCATCCAGGCGTTGTCGCCGTCCCGGGCGCCGCTGTTGCGCAGGTTGTAGGAGATCAGTTTGATCGGCTGCGGGCCGTCGCCGGCAAATACCGGCATGGAAAAGCAGGCTGCGAGGAGCAGCAGAAGTGCGGTTCTTTTCATTATCATAGAGTTAGTGCTTTTTTCAGTCGTTCGAGGCCGTCGATCAGCAGCGTTCGCGGGCAGGCGATGTTCAGACGGATGAATCCTTCGCCTGCCGGGCCGTAAATCGCCCCGGGGTTGATGAAAAGACGTCCTTCCGTGAGCAGCCGGTCGGCAAGCGCCTCCGAGGTCATGCCTGCGGCGCGGCAGTCGATCCATGCCAGGTAGGTACCCTCGAGGGGCAGCACAGGGTATCGGGGCAGTTCCCGGGTGAGGTAGTCCCGCAGGAAAAGGTAGTTTTCATGGAGATAGGCGTTAAGCGCGTCGAGCCATTCGGCCCCCTCGTTGTAAGCCGCCGTGAGGGCGTCGATGGCAAAGGGGCTGATCTCGCCCGTTTCGTTCCGGCCGAGCGCCTCCTCGATGCGCGCCCTGATCGAGCCATCCGCGGCGAAGATATTGGCGACTTGCAATCCCGCGAGGTTGAAAGCCTTGCTGGGGGAGGTGCAGGTGACCGAGTGCCGGGCAAACTCCTCCGAAAGCGATGCGAAAGGCGTATAGCGGAAGCCGGGCATGATGAGTTCGCAGTGTATCTCGTCGGCGACGATGAAAACGTCGTTGCGCAGGCAGATTTCTCCGATGCGCCGCAGTTCTTCGGGTGTCCAGACGCGCCCTGCGGGGTTGTGGGGGTTGCAGAGCAGCATCAGCTTCACGTCCGGATCGGCTGCTGTGTGTTCCAGGGCTTCGAAATCAATGGTGTAGGTGTTGTCGCGGCAAACCAGCTCACATTCGGCGGCTTCACAACCGCTGTTGGCGACAGAGATGAAGAAATGGTTGTAGACGGGAGTCTGCACCAGCACTTTGTCGCCCGGCCGGGTCAGTGCCCGGAGAATGGCCGCCAGGGCCGGGATCACGCCGGTCACAGGATGTATCCATTCGCGCTCCGGCGCCCAGCCGTGGCGCCGGGAAAACCACCTCGTGATTGCCGCATAGTAGCTTTCCGGGACCTTCGCATAGCCGAAAATACCGTGCTCGACCCTGCGGCGAAGCGCCTCGATGACAGCCGGTGCCGTCCTGAAATCCATATCTGCCACCCACATCGGCAGTATGTCCGGTGCGGGCTGTTCGTCCCATTTCACGGAGTGTGTGCCCCGCCGCGGGATCAGTTCATCGAAATCGTAGTTCATCATAGTACAATACGTAAAATTGCAGTCGAAGGTTTCAGTCGGCAGGGGTAAAAACCGTTGCATAACAAAAAATCCCCGCTCCGATAGGGGAGCAGGGATTGCTGTTGGTTGGCGGTGCGTAGGGGACTCGAACCCCTGACCCCGTGCGTGACAGGCACGTATTCTAACCAGCTGAACTAACGCACCATTCCGGTTATTGCGAGTGCAAAGATACCGTTTTTTCTGAAAACTGCAAATATTTGCGGCATATTTTTTTAGTTTGCCGTACCAAAATCCGACGATCGTGCTGAGGGATGGGGTTATAAAGCGTCTGCGGGGTGAGTTGGTAATATGATTTCTTCCTAAGAAACCACAGCTCCGACTAAAGCAACGATTATCTATCCATAGGTGCATACTACGCCCATGTTATGATAAACATTTTGGTATTATCCTTTTTTGGTGCATCGTAGAATGACCGATCTGAGGCATCGGAATAAAAGATTTATTTGAAGAATCTAAAAATATGGATGGTTGTGTAAGTTGTTGATCTATATGCGATTTTGCGAGGGGGGGGGATTTTTTTATTTGAAAAATGCGCTTTTTTTGTTTGGTCTTTTAAACAAAAAAATATATTTTTGTGCAGCCATATATGGTTTCTTAGGAAGAAACCATACATAGCATACTCGTATTTCCAGTATCAGCGTCAGATTATCGAGAGTGAGAATTGTTCCGGGAAATACTTGGGACGGCTTGGTGTATGGCTAAATATCAGAGTATATAAATGCATTCTGGCATGGTTGCGATATACTCCCGCCGAAGATTCAATTCATTCGTAAGAGTGATGAAAGAGGTTTATATTGAAATATCGGATGTGAAACAGCTGTGAAAATGAAAAATTTGATGAAAGGACTCTTGTTCCTGGGCCTGACGTTTTGCGGCGTTTGTGCACAGGGGCAGCGTGTCGCGGTTAAAACCAATCTGCTTTACGATGCTCTTTACACTGTAAACCTTGGCGTGGAGGTCGGAATGGCGCCGCGGTGGACACTCGACGTGTCGGGCAACTACAACGGCTGGACGTTGTCGCATGAACGCAGGTGGAAACATTGGCTCGTGCAGCCCGAAGCGCGCTATTGGTTTTGCGACCGATTTGCAGGACATTTTCTGGGAATGCATATATTGGGCGGTAAATATAATATAGGTGGACTGAAAAACGGCATTTCGTTTCTGGGTACCGATTTCTCGAAAATCTCGGAGCGTCGCTATCAGGGCTGGTTCACCGGTGCTGGCGTCGCCTATGGCTACGCATGGATTCTGGGTACGCACTGGAATCTGGAAGCGGAGTTGGGCGTCGGATGGATCTATACGCGATTCGACAGTTATCCGTGCGCCAGATGCGGACGAAAGCTCGCCGAAGACCGGCCGCATCATTATGTGGGGCCGACCAAAGCGGCTGTTAATCTGGTCTATACCTTTTAATTCATGCAGTCATGAAGGCAAATAATATTTCGAAAATTCTTTTCTTCGGATTGTCGTTTTTGCTTGCGGAACAGCCGACGAAGGCGCAGCCGATCCTCGACGGTCGGGTGACTGTATCGAATCTGGCCGTGTCGCGTGCCGACGAGAAGTTGTTCGTAGCGATGGACATCGATGTTTCGGCGCTGGATCTTAAAACCAATTTGGAGATGCTGCTGACCCCGACGCTGACGCAGGGTGACGCGATTGTAACGTTGCCGCCGGTGCTGATCGCCGGCCGTAACCGCTATTACCATCATTTGCGCAATGGCCTGACGCCGGACGATGCGACACTCTACCGTGAGGGGTGTATCGGGGTGATCGAGTACCGGGCGGTGATTCCTTACGAAACGTGGATGAATACGGCGACGCTCAGCGCCAGGAGCCAGGTGCGCGGTTGCTGTGGCGCTCCGTTGTCGGATGCCGATGAGCGGCTGACGGCGCTCGGTTTCGAACCGGAGAAACGGTATTTTGTTCCGGTTCCGGTCTATGTCCGTCCCGAAGCGGAGGCGAAAATCCTTACGGTGGAAGGTTCCGCGAACATTGATTTTCCGGTCAACCGCACGGAAATCTACGACACCTATCGTAATAACCCCGTTGAGTTGCGGAAGATTCTCGCCACGATTGATGCCGTCAAAGCCGACGCCGACACTAAGATCATCGGTGTGACGATCAAAGGTTACGCTTCGCCGGAAGGCACGTATGCCAACAATGAACGGTTGGCGAAGGGGCGTACGCAGACGCTCAGGGAGTATGTGCAGCGGCAATACGATTTTCCCGAGTCGCTGCTCACAACCGATTACGAACCGGAAGATTGGGCCGGCCTGGAACGCTTTGTCGAGACATCGGGGCTTGCCGACCGGACGGCGATTCTTGCGGTGATCCGCAGCGATCTGGCGCCCGACGCGAAAGAGTGGCGGATCAAAAAGAATTATCCCGAAGCATACGCCTATCTGCTTGCAAACGTCTACCCGGGGTTGCGTCATTCGGACTATGCCGTGAAGTACGAGGTTCGCGCCTATACCGACGTGGCCGAGATCCGGCGTCTGTTGAAGACGCAGCCGCAGAAATTGAGTTTGCAGGAGATGTATATGGCCGCACAGGAGATGGAGCCGGGCAGTGACGAGTATGCCGAGACGTTCGAAATCGCCGTGCGCATGTTCCCCGACGATCCGACGGCCAACCTCAATGCCGCCACGACGGCGATGATGCGCGGCGATTTGAAGCGTGCGGAACGCTATTTGTCCAAAGCCGGCGATCGGGCCGAGGCGCTCTATGCCAGGGGCGTGCTGGCGGCGCTGTCGGAAAGGTACGATGCGGCGGCGGCAATCTTCGAGGAGGCCCGCGGTCGCGGCATCGCTGAAGCGGAGGAGGCTTTGCGACAGGTCGGAGAGTTGGCGAATGAACCGAAATAGATCACTTAATACATATATGCAATGAAGCTTCTGAACAATTTTTTAGCAGCCCTTTTCGCCGTGGGTATGGCAATGGGGTGCAGCAACGATGACGTTGTGGACACTGTCGGCGGCGGCAGTGAGGTTAATCCGGGTGACAAGGTTTATGTGTCTGTATCCGTGTCACTGCCTACTGCGGGCAAGGGTACGCGAAGCACTACCGTCGATCCCGAAGACGGTTCTTCGGCAAGCGACGGTAAGACCGAGATCGGCAAGGATCATGAGAACACGGTCAATCGCATGCTTATCGTACTGGCCCGTCCCAGCGACAACGGCTACATCACTTCCGGTACGGTAGATACCGGTCTCGAAATGTCGCAGACTTCGGTCAGGGCGACCTCCAAACTCTCGAAGACCGCACTGGCCGCTTATTATAACAACAATCCTCTCTCCGATCAGCGGGTCAACGTCTTCGTCATCTGCAACTATACCGACGATCTGCTGACGAGTTTCAGAACCTCGGACGACAGTCAGAGCGGCTTCGCTCTCGGCGATACGTCGTGGATCGACAAGGTTTGCGAGGTGTCGGAAACCGACAAGGAAACCGACAATAAGAACACGTCAATCTGGGCTCCCGGCGCGATGCTGATGACCAATGCCACCATCGCCACGAAGATGCTGCCCCGCACGCTCAAAGAGTGGGATGACTATTCGTCGGCTTCCAAGCCCCTCGATTTCTCGATCAACTCTTCGACTTCCAGCGGCGACCGCCTCGAAAACAACGGTCCCGTGCGTGTCGAGCGTTCGGTGGCACGCTTCGACTTCCGCGACGGCAGCGAGCTGGGCGGTAATAAGTATCATGTGGTTGCCGCGAAGCTGACCGACGATGCGACGAACCCCGTCGACATCGTCGATATCGAGCTCAATCGCATGGCGTTGGTCAACATGAGCAACAAGTTCTACTATTTCCGCCGCGTTACCGATGCCGGTTCCATAGAGGGCGGCGTTTGCCGTCCTGAGATTCCGTGGGGAACGACGCCGGGCAACTATGTCGTCGATGTAGACTACGCTACGAAAGCGCCGGGTCTGTCGGCTTACAATTTCCCGTTGTTCCGTGTGGGCACCGAGAGCGGTGACGGCGTCATCGATCCGGTAGCCCGCGAGCAGTGGTACACCTCGTCGATCGCAGAGGTGCTGGGTACGGATAAGGAGGACGACAATTACACGGGCGATGGCTCTACATCGTACAAAATCTGGCGTTATGTGACTGAGAATACGGTGAACGAAACCAAGCGTATGACCGCCGGCCTGTCGACGGGAGTCGTATTCAAAGGCCGGATGGTGCCTACGGATGCTGCGCGGAACTCGACCGACGAGCAGATCGCAGCACTGGCCAAAGTGCTCGACTACGATATGAGTGATGCCTCGCTGGAGCTCGGTCACAACACCAATACCGATCCCATTCTCTACACGTTCGGCGGCAATCTCTATCTGCGTTGGCCCAATGTGGCTAAGGCGGCATTGAAGGCTGCGACGTTGGAGGACGGCACGATCGTTACGACCAACAGTTTCTACGAAGCGGTGTTCGGCAAAGGTGCCCACGAAGGCGAAGGACAGGATGTGGATAGTCCCAACTATCTGTGGCATGAGTGGAACGACAAAGAAAAGACGGACGATGCACTTCAACTGTTCAAAAAGGCCGCGACCAAAAACGGCATCACGCTCTACCAGTCCAGTGAGGACGACGGCGACTGGGGCTACTACTGCTACTATTTCTACTGGAACCGTCACGACAACAACGACAATGCAGGCGTGATGGGAGACATGGAGTTCGCCGTCGTGCGTAACAACGTCTACAAACTCGCCGTGACGAAGATCAACCGTCTCGGACATCCCCGTCTCTCGGAGAACGATCCCGATCCCGTCGATCCCAAAGATCCCGACGAGACCGGCGATGTCTATATCTCGGTATCCGTCGAGGTGTTGCCGTGGGTGGTTCGTGTGAACGAGATCGAATTCTGAAAATGCGGACCGAAAGACGAAATCCGGTTTTACGGTTCATCGGTGCGGCGCTCGGCGCCGCGCTGATGATTGCCGCTTTGCCTGCGTGCGAGAACATCTACGAGGACCTTCAACCGTGTCCTCATGGTGTGTCGTTGCGTTTCGTCTACGATTACAACATGGCGTATGCCAACGCTTTCCCCCGGGAGGTGGACTGTCTGACGCTGCTGGTTTTCGACGATGAAGACCGCTACGTTGCGACGCGGACGGTCACGGGAGATGAGTTGCGCGACGAGAACTACCGGATGACCCTCGACCTTGAAGCGGGGACCTACCGATTCGTGGCTTACGGAGGTCTTGCCTGCGGGCGGCGTTCGTTCTCGATGATGTCTGTGCCTGTGCGGGGAGCGTGTTTTTCCGACCTGCGGGTGCGGATGGAGGCCGATTGTCTGTCGAATCCCGATCGGAAACGGCTGCACGGTCTCTATTGGGGCACGCTGGCGCTTTCGACCGCCGATCTCTATGCGGAAGGCACTGTCAGGATGATGAAGAACACGAACAATATCCGCATCGTACTTCAACAGGAGAACGGCGGGACGCTGTCGCCCGATGATTTCGATTTCGAGATTACCGACGACAATACGCTGTTCGGTTCCGACAATGATCTTCTCTCCGCCGGCACGGTGACCTACACGCCGTGGAAGACGGGGCAGGCGCAGACCGGCGTGACGATCGTGGGCGACAATGTCGTTCCCGAGGCCGTGGGAGTGGCCTATGCCGAGCTGAGCACCTCGCGGCTGATGACCAAGAGCGCTCCGCGGCTCGTCGTTCGTCGGCATTCCGACGGCGGGGCGGTCGTGGACATGCCGTTGAAGCGATACCTGCTTATGCTGCGCAGCGATCGTTACGACGACATGGACGATCAGGAGTACCTGGATCGGGAGTGCGACTTCGTGCTCTTCTTCTTCCTGCGGCCCGACGGTTCGTGGATCGATACGCGGATCGTCGTGAACGATTGGGTGGTGCGGATCAACGATGCGGAGATGTAACGAGCAATTTACGGAATGGGACGATCGGTATATGTTGTCGTATGGGTGTGTCTTGCGCTTCTGGCGTCGGGATGCAGGCGGAGTGCGGACGTATCTGCCGAAGAGCAGCCGTTTCTGGTGAATCTCGATCTGAACGTCGCATTGTCCGATATCGCCATCCCCCGGTCGCGGGTTTCTTCGGATGCGGCTCCGGCGAATGACGACGAGAAGATGCAGACGTTGCGCATCATCGTCGTCCGGCCCGATGGAACGGTAGAGGCCAACCGCTTCGTCAAACCCTCCGTGGCGTTGGTGTACGACCGGCAGGAACGGTTCAAAGTCGTAGGCCGCGAGAAAAAACGGGTCTATCTCTTCGTGAACGAAGGCAATACCATGGTCGAGACGATGGACGGGACGCCGGTATCGGCCGGCGGAAAGCTATCGGAATATCTTACGGCGATAGGGGTGGGCGATTCGTTCCCTGCGGACGTGCTGGCCTCGCTGGTCATTCGCTTGGAGGGCGATTCGTCGCAGCTCTCCGGAGCGCTGCCCATGAACGAGAGCCACGAGATCGAGGTCGGGGCGACGGATTGCAGTTTCGAACTCTTCGTGACGCGCGCGGCGGTGAAGTTCACCTATCGGATTACGAATCAGAGTGAGCGGAAGCTCGTACTGACCGGGCTTGCCATAGACCGGATGGCCCGCAGGGAGTATTATCTGCCTCACGGGACCGTATACGCGGACAATGAGGACGGCATCCGGGAGATCGTGCAGTACGATGCCGTACCGGCCGATTACTATACGTTCGTTTATGCCGACGACGCAATTTCCGATGCCGGCATCGCACTGCCGCACGGAAAAACGGTGGAATTGCCGGCGATCTATCTGCTGGAGGGAAAGTCTGCGGAGCCGTATGCGACGAGCCTTTCGATCAATGGCATCGAACAGCGCAAAGCGTTCCCTTCGTTGCCGCAGTTGCCGCGCAATACGCATGTGGTTGTCAACGCCCGCATCCCCCGGTACGGGAATGGGGCGGTGGAGTGGCAGGTGGATGTCGTCCCGTACGATGAGGTGCTCTTGGAGCCGGGATTCGGTATCTGAGGCGAATAATACGCAGAAAATGAATCGAACTATTCTCTATATATTTTGGGCGGGGATGGCGCTGTTCGGGTTGTCTGCATGTGCGGACGATCCGCTGGCGGACGGCGCTTCGCCGGGACAAGGCGAAAGCGTCGTTACGTTCGGTGCGATGTTCCGTCCGCTGAGGGACGCTTCGCTCGGAAAGACGCGCAGCGCCAAAGGCGATGCCATCGGAAAGATCGACGATATCTTCGTCGTGTGGTATCTGGAGAACGGCGTGATGGCCGGATGCCGGTATTTTTCCGGCGGCGAACTGACGCTGACCGATGTGCCGCGTTCAGAGAGCAAGACGGAGCGCGAAACCAAACATGCGGAGTTCTCCTGCGAAGTGCCTTTCGGGCGTTATCGTATCTATGCCGTGGCCAATATGGGCGATCTGAGCGACGACGAGGCCATCCGTTCCGAGAAGAGCTTTCGGGCTATCCCGTTGAAGTGGATCGGGGAGGACGTGACGAAAAACTGCCAGATGTCGGGGTATTTTACCGAGGAGCCGTCCACGGCCTACGGCAAAGGCAAGCCGCAATTGGTGACGATAGACCGGCCGAGCGTGTCGCTCCATGCATGGGTCCGCCGTGCGGCGTCGAAGGTCACCGTATCGTTCGATGCGGAGAATCTCAACGAAAACATCTTTATCTATCTCAAATCGGCACAGATCAGGGATATTCCCTCGCATTGTTCGCTCGTCGATGATAATACGCCCGTTTCTGCCGACGAACTGATTGCCGAAGGCGATATGATCCTTTACGGAAAGGGTGCCGACTACACGGAGTGGCCGAAACTTTCGTGCGGCCGCGGCGTGAACACCTTCGGAAACCATGCCGAGGACGCTCCGTCGCTGTTCTTCTACGAGAATATGCAGGGACAGCATCCCGACAAGCATCTGTATCAGGGCCCTGACAAGGACAATGTGCTCAACGGCACTTTCCTCGAGGTCAAAGGCTACTACATCAACCGTTCGGTCGACAACCCCTCCTACGGCAACATCACCTACCGCTGTATGTTGGGGCGTAACATGGAGGACGATTTCGACGCCGAGCGCAATACGCACTACAAACTGACGCTGGTGTTCAACAAGGACGCCAATAACCCCGACTGGCATATCGACTATGATTATGTTCCTCAGCCGCCGGAGATCGTCGTGGCCAGTCCGATGTACATTTCCTATCTCTCGAATCAGCAGTTGACGATTCCGCTGACGGTCTATTACGACAAAAACATCACGGAGGTCACGAAGGTTACGGCCGAGATTATCGGCAACGACTGGGGCTATTACGATCATCCCTATATTGATAAGGCCGCCAACGCTTTGACCGACGGATTCCTCTCGCTGGGTTTCATTGATAAGACTTCGGTAGGCGATCGGACGAAAGAATATACAGGCACGCAGACTTACAATAGCCCGGTGAGCGTGGACGACAAGCGCTACCGGTTCGATATTCCCGTTTACACGCGTCCGATGACGCTTGGCAGCGGATTCTCCGGCAACAACTATTATGTCGGACGCCGACGCTATGCGCAGGTCCGGTTTACGGCGTGGAACGGCGAGACGAAGTTGACGGAAAAGGTCGTCGAGGTGATCCAGTCGCGGCGACTGGTCAATCCCAAAGGTATCTGGCGCAAGGGATCGTCGACCAAGCCCTTCCGCATTACGCTGAAGAACTCCGATTCCAGCCCCAACGTGGCCCATGAATTCGAAGCCCTGCCTTCCGACGGACCTTGGACTGCGAGGATTCTCGACGGCAGTGATTGGGTGCGTATCAAAGATACGGAGTCTGCCGTGTGGGGTACGGAGCCGGTTACGGGAGGTACGGGTTCGAATATTGAGTTCGACTACAAACCCGACACGGAATATCGGGACGGAAGCCGCTTTGGCCGAATTGAAATCACGTTCCATAACAATACCTGCACCCACGTCGTGCTGGTGAGCCAGGGCCTCGGACCGGTCGAGATCGAGGGACGCAAGTGGCACATGACCAATGTCGAATACTGCGGTGCCGACACGGACAATCCGCTGCTCGAAGGCTCTATGTTCAAGTTCGGCAATTCGACTGATGCGATCGCATCCACCAACAATTTGAAGGATGGATACGGATTCGATATTTCCTGTTATGACAAAACATTCGACATTTATAATGCTTCGGGAGGGAAAAGCTCGAAAACATTCAAAGCGATCCCCGCCTATCGGAACGGCTTCACGGAGGCTGGAATGCAGCAGGATATCAAAAACGGAAACAAAGCGTGCCATGTAGCCACCGCCGACGATTGGAAATCGTTGTCGAATCCGACGCAGTTCATTCGTTATTACGGAATTCTCTATGGGGATGAGTGCACCCATACGCTCGATGCCAATACGGTTACGAATACCTATACCAGCGTAGGCCAGGAACGCGGAATGAGAGGCTGTTTCGTCTATGACACTAAGACGCATAAGCATCTCTTTTTCCCGATTGGCAACACCGGCTACGGGCGGCGCAAGCATAAGGATCAGACTACTACGAGTACTCCGTTGAGAGGAAATGGCGTGTTGAAGTACGCCAACCGTGCAGAGGAGATGGACGAAGGGAAAGCCATGACAATGCCTTGTTTCTACGATCTTTATACAAGCACGGGGGCTCTTTATTATTACGGTTTGCGGAGTCTTAAAGCGGGAAAACCTTCCACATCCACCAATGATAATGACTTCTATTACGGGTTCGATATCAACTATTTCACCTTTGGTTTCGAAAGTTATGATACTAATATCATGTCTTCGGATGGGAACACTTCCACGAAACTTTCATCCGATGCCGCATTCCTGCGGCGCGTTGACGACTGACGGGCGGGCCGGTGTTCGAACCGTCGGATATCACTGAATACGAAAAAGGGTGTAAATCTTGCCATTGCTTGATTTACACCCTTTCTTGCGGTGCGTAGGGGACTCGAACCCCTGACCCCGTGCGTGACAGGCACGTATTCTAACCAGCTGAACTAACGCACCATTCCGGTTATTGCGAGTGCAAAGATAATGGATTTTTTTTAATCGGCAAATGCTTTTACAGCTTTTTGAAGAAAGAAAATTGCACGCTGCCGTAACTCCTTAATTGCCAGAACTCGGGATAAGCCGAAAAATCCATTTTTTTCGAGTGTTCGAAGATGAGGATGCCGCCCGGGCGCAGCAGGTCGCCTTCGAGGACCAGCTTCACGACCTGTTCACTGCCCTCCAGGTCGTAGGGGGCGTCCGAAAAAATGATGTCGAATTGCTTCGGACAGCTTTTCAGGTAGAGGAACACGTTGGCTTTCACCGGATAGAGGTTCCCGATCCCCAGCTGTGCGGCGGTCTGACGAATGAAGTTGTAATGGACGCTGTTGATCTCCACGGAGGTGACGCTCCGCGCCCCGCGCGACGCGAATTCGTAGCTGATAGACCCCGTGCCGGCGAATAGGTCGAGCACGTCGCATTCCTCGAAATCCACCAGGTTGCCCAGCACGTTGAAAAGGTTCTCCTTGGCGAAATCGGTCGTCGGCCGCGCCCGCAGGTTGCGGGGCGGGTTGATCGCCCGGCCCTTGTATTTTCCGCTTACTATTCGCATATAGCCTGTTTGAAACGTTTTCCCAGCAGTTTGCGCGCCGCTTTGGGGGCGTCTCCCGTGATATGCAGCCCGAACTCCGCCAGCGGGAAACACCCGTTCAATCGTTCGAAAAAGTAGACTAGGTCGTCGTCCGTTTCTGCGGGTACTACCTCGGCCAATTGCAGGACGCCGCTGCCGTCGTATACCTTTATATATAGCAGTTCTGCGCGGCGACACATCCATACGGTCCCGACAGCTTTGCTCGGCGTACGGAGCAGCGGGGTGGTGAACCGGGCCCTGTCGCCCAGTTTTTCCTTCACCAGCCGCAGGGCTTCGCTGCTTATGGCCGCGACGGCCACATATTGCTCCTCCCGGCCGCAGCATACGGCGCATTCGTCCGCAGTCAAAGGCATGCCGTTCGCCGCGAGCAGTTCTGTGGCGTGCTCCTCGTCGAACAATTCCGCAGGGATGAGCATCGTGTGGGGGAGCAGCACTTCGACCTGCACGGGATCGTATCCTGCGGGTATGTCCGACAGTGCAGGGATCGAAAAAGAGTGTCCATCCAACGAGCGCTGAATGGACACCATATTGCCTGCCTGCGGCGTGTTACTCCCAGTTACCGGCCTCATTGTTTCCGGATTCCATCGAACCGAACTTGACACCGGCATAGCGGTTGAAGTTGTTCTCCTCCTCGTCGATCAGGTTGATGACCTCCTGACGGTAGTTGACCGTGTCGAGGAACATCTTGTAGGGGGCGCGGCACTCCACGACCGGAATCACGACCTTGGACTCGGTGGTGATGACACCAGCCTCCATGATGAACTGGGCCTGATTGTCCGTTCCGGGGATATAGCGGAGGTTTTCGATTGCCTGACGGGTTACTTTCTTGGGGGCGAAAATGGTGTCGATCACGGCCACCTTGAATTTCTCGACGTTCTTTTTGCCTGCCTTCTTCAGCATGGCCATAGCCACTGAGTCATCCTCGTCCACGATCTTGCGCTCCATTTCGAGCGTATCGGAAAGCACGAAAGCAGTCAGCGTGTCGAAACTGGCGGTGAAATGCTGGTATTTCGACTTGAAGGCGCGCTGCGCAGTACGGATATCCTTGATGCGGTCGATAACCTGAGCTTTCTTCGCCTTCATTTCATCGTCGAAACGAATCGGGGTGGAGATCTGGACATAGATAACGTAGATCAGGCCCACGATAGCTACGGCAAGAATGATTTGAAAGAGTTTTTTCATTTTAAATAAATATTTGTTATTAATTTTGCACCAATTAAAAACCGACGCATGTTCAGCACACGTATCGCGACCCAAATTTACGCTAAAATTTGTTTCGAAACAACTCCCGGACAAAAAAAAATCATAGAAAAGTTGTCCGAATATCTTGCAGACGACGATTTTTCGAAGATTTTCGTGCTGAACGGCTATGCGGGCACCGGAAAAACGACGCTTATCGGGGCCTTGGTCGGGGCGCTTAAGGATTTGGGAATCAAACCCGTGTTGCTGGCGCCCACGGGCCGGGCCGCCAAGGTGCTGGCTCAATACGCTAAGGAAAAGGCTTTTACCATCCATAAACGCATCTACCGTCAGCGTACGAATGCCGATTACGAATCGAAATTCTCGCTCAATTTCAACCAGGAGCGCGGTGCGGTGTTCATCGTCGACGAGGCTTCGATGCTCTCCGATTCGTCGGGCGGCGGGGCGGTTTTCGGGAGCGGTTCGCTGCTTTCGGACCTCGTGGAATATGTCCGCAGCGGCCGTGGGTGCCGTCTGGTGCTGGTAGGCGACAGCGCCCAGCTCCCGCCCGTGGGGGCCGATTTCAGCCCTGCGCTCGATCCTGCGTCGATGGATGCCTACGGCGACATCGTCTACGGCACGATGGACGAGGTGGTGCGGCAGGAGGCGCAGTCGGGCATCCTGTTTAACGCCACGGTGGTACGATGCATGCTCGAGAACGGCCTTTACGAGATTCCCCGCTTCCGGCTCGATTTTCCGGATGTCGAGCAGGTCGAGGGCGGCGAGTTCCTCGAAAAACTGCAGGATTGCTATGCCCTCTACGGCCGCGACGAGACGATCGTCGTCACGCGGTCGAACAAGCGCGCCAACCGCTACAACGAGGGCATTCGCCGCAATGTGCTCTGTGCCGAGGAGGAGATCGAGAGCGGCGATATGCTGATGGTCGTGAAGAACAACTACTATTTTCCCGAGCATACGGAGGATTGCCCGATGAACTTCATTGCCAACGGCGACATCGCGCGGCTGAAGCGCCTGCGCCGTTTCGAGGATTTCTACGGCTTCCGCTTCGCCAACGCCGTGCTCGAATTTCCCGACTACGACAATGCGGAAATCGAGTGCAAAATCCTGCTGGACACCATCGCCTCGGAATCCCCGTCGCTCACGCGCGACGAATCGACGCGGTTGTTCTACGAGGTCGAGAAGGATTACCTCGATATCAAAAGCAAGATCAAACGCTTTCAGGAAATCCGTGAGAATCCGCACTTTAATGCCGTTCAGGTGAAGTTTTCCTACGCCGTGACGTGTCACAAGGCGCAGGGCGGCCAGTGGCGGGCGGTCTTCATCGACCGCTGTCTGTTCGGCGACGAGCCCATGACGCGCGACATGCTCCGCTGGCTCTACACGGCGCTGACGCGTGCTACCGATAAATTGTACCTGGTAAATTTCGACGATCAATTCTATGAATAGCGAACAGCATCCCCTCGAACCTTTCCTCCCTGAAAATGCCCGCCTGCTGATGCTGGGCAGCTTTCCGCCCAAGCGTATCCGCTGGTCGATGGAGTTCTTCTATCCCAACCTGCAAAACGACATGTGGCGCATCGTGGGCTATTTGGCCGCGGGTGACAGGATGCATTTCCTGGAGCCCGGCGGAAGGCGTTTCGACAAGGATCGCATCGAGGCGTTCTGCCGCGAACGGGGTATTGCATTGTACGACACGGCCGTGGAGGTTATCCGGTTGAAAGACAATGCTTCGGATAATTTTCTTCAAGTGGTGCGTGAGGTGGATTTAGAGGCCCTGCTGGCCCGCATTCCCGCCTGCGGGAACATCGTCACCACGGGGCAGAAAGCCACCGACACGTTGCGCGCCGTCACGGGCTGCGACGAGCCGGCGGTGGGCGAGTGGGTGCCGATGCACTTTGCCGGCCGCGATCTGAAACTGTGGCGCATGCCCTCTTCGTCGCGGGCCTATCCGCGTCCCGTGGAGTGGAAAGCCGAATTTTACCGGAAAGTCTTCTCCGAAAGCGGGATCATATAGGCAGCTTCCGAAGAAGCACGCGAGGAGAACGAAAAAATAGGGTTCCGGCTTTGCCCGGCATGTAAAAAAGTCTATCTTTGGAGCCGTAACAACACTTTTACTTGCCGGATGATTTTACGCGGTCGCAGGCAATCGGCTATTGCAAGGGTCTTATTTTTTTGTATCTTTGCCCTATAAATTATACAATTTTTTATTTTGGCCTCAGACAAGAAAATCGATAAAAAATATGTCGAGACGCCCCTGATGAAGCAGTATTACTCCATCAAAGCGGTGCATCCCGACGCCATACTGCTGTTCCGCGTAGGCGACTTCTACGAGACCTTCGGCGACGACGCGATCAAGGCCAGCGGCATTCTGGGCATCACGCTCACGCGCCGGGCCAACGGCTCGGCGACGTATGTCGAGTTGGCCGGGTTTCCCTACCATGCCATTGACACCTACCTGCCCAAGTTGGTACGGGCCGGCGAGCGTGTGGCCATCTGCGAACAGCTGGAGGACCCCAAGAGCGTGAAGGGTCTCGTCAAGCGCGGCGTCATCGAGCTGGTGACCCCGGGCATCGTGCTGGGGGACAACATCCTGGCCAACAAGGAGAACAACTTCATCGCGTCGGTCTATTTCGGCCGGCAGACCACGGGCGTGGCTTTTCTGGACATCTCCACGGGCGAGTTTTACGTGGCCGAGGGTTCGGACAGCTATGTCGACAAACTGATTTCGAACCTCCAGCCCAAAGAGGTGGTCTACCAGCGCGGCTACGAGGACCGCTTTTCCGATTCGTTCGGGTCGAAGCTCTACACTTACCGCCTCGACGAATGGGTCTTTTCGGAGGATGTCAACCGCGAGAAGCTCTGCAAGCAGTTCGGGACCAAATCGTTGAAAGGATTCGGTGTGGAGCAGTTCACGAGCGGCATTTCGGCCGCCGGGGCCATTCTCTACTACCTCGAATTCACCGAGCACCGCGAGACGGGGCACATCGCCTCCATCGCGCGCATCGACCAGGACGACTACGTGTGGGTCGACAAGTTCACGATTCGCAACCTGGAACTTTTTTCGTCGAACGGTGCGCGTGAGAAGTGCAGTTTCGCCGATGTGATCGACCGCACGCTGACCCCGATGGGCGGGCGTCTGCTGAAACGCTGGATCGCCATGCCGATCAAAGATCCTGCGCGGATCAACGAGCGTCTGGACGTGGTGGAACGCTTCCTGAAAGATGCGGACCTCGCTGATGTCATCCGCGAGCAGGTGGCGCTGGTGGGTGATCTGGAGCGCATTGCGGGACGTATTGCGGCCCAGCGGGTCACACCGCGCGAACTGGTGCAGCTCAAAAACTCGCTGGGAGCCATCGAGACCCTCAAAGCCGCTCTGGAATCCACCGACGACGACCGCCTGCACGCGCTGGCGGGGCAGATCGACCCGCTGACGGAGGTCCGCGACCGCATTGCCCGTGAGATTTATCCCGACCCGCAGAACAACCAGATACAGAAGGGCGGCGTGATTGCCGACGGGGTCGATCCCGAACTGGACGACCTGCGGCGTATCGCCCTCCACGGCAAGGATTACCTCGCACGCATCCAGCAGCGCGAAAGCGAGGCAACGGGCATCCCGTCGCTGAAGATCAGCTACAACAATGTCTTCGGCTACTACATCGAGGTCCGCAACGCCCATAAGGAGAAGGTCCCCGGGACGTGGATTCGCAAACAGACCCTCGCCAATGCCGAACGCTACATTACCGAGGAACTCAAAGAATACGAAGAAAAAATCCTCGGCGCCGAGGAGAAGATGCTCGTTTTGGAGCAGCGCATCTATGCCGAGATCATGGCGTTCATTTGCGGCTCGCTGACGCCGATGCTACGCGACGCTGCCGTGGTGGCCCGCATCGACTGCCTGCAATCCTTTGCGCGGCTGGCCTGCGAGCGGCGTTACGTGCGTCCGGTGCTGGACGACGGCAAGCGCATCGACATTCGGCAGGGCCGCCACCCGGTGATCGAGACTCTGATGCCCGTGGGGGAGGAGTACATTCCCAACGACGTGCTGCTCGACGATAAGCAGCAGCAGATCATGATGATAACCGGTCCCAACATGTCGGGTAAGTCGGCGTTGCTCCGCCAGACGGCGCTCATTATCCTGATGGCCCAGATGGGGTGTTACGTGCCCGCGAAGTCGGCCCATATCGGCGTTGTGGATAAGATTTTCACCCGCGTCGGAGCTTCGGACAACATTTCGCAGGGCGAATCGACCTTCATGGTCGAGATGCTCGAGTCGGCCAGCATCCTGAACAACATCTCCGACCGCAGTATCGTGCTGCTGGACGAGATCGGCCGCGGAACGTCGACCTACGACGGCATTTCGATTGCCTGGGCAATGGTCGAATACCTGCACAACCATCCGACGGCGCATGCCAAGACGCTCTTCGCCACGCATTACCACGAGCTGAACGAGATGGAGCAGATGTGTCCGCGGGTGAAGAACTACCACGTTTCGGTCAAGGAGATCGGCAATCAAATCGTCTTTCTGCGCAAGTTGGAACGCGGCGGCACGGAGCATTCGTTCGGTATCCATGTTGCCCGCATGGCCGGTATGCCGGCGTCGATCGTCTCGCGGGCCGACGAAATCCTGCGCAACCTCGAGCTGGTCTACGGCAGCAACGAGATCGTGCCGAGCCGCAGTCTTAAGGAGCGGGGGCGTAAGCCCACGGCGCAGGCCGTGAAGGAAGCCGCCGAGAGTGCCGGTCCCCAGAACATGCAGTTGTCGATGTTTCAGTTGGACGATCCCGTGCTGGTGCAGATCCGGGATCAGATCAAAGGCCTCGACATCAATTCGCTGACGCCGATCGAGGCGCTCAATAAACTCAATGAAATCAAAAAGATAACCGGTATCTGATAAAGCGATGCTGGAAGTCGGATATACCAAAAGCCCCGAACCTCTTTTCGAGAAGTCCGGGGCTTGTTTTTTTGCCAGTGGAACGACCTATCGGCTGCCTACGATCAGCGAACGGATGTTCTGGATCAGCATCGTGACGGCCACCGAGTTGAAGCCGCCTTCGGGAATGATGACGTCGGCGTATTTCTTCGACGGCTCGACGAACTCGTCGTGCATCGGTTTCACGGTAGAGGTGTACTGTGTGATGACCGACTGCATCGTGCGGCCGCGTTCGCAGACGTCGCGCAGAATGCGGCGCGCCAGGCGGATGTCGGCGTCTGTATCCACGTAGACTTTGATATCCATCAGTTCGCGCAATTCCCGGTTCTCGAAGATCAGGATACCGTCGACGATAATCACTTTCGAGGGTTTTACGCAGACGGTTTCGGCGGTGCGGTCGTGGTCCACGAACGAGTAGACCGGGTGCTCGATGGGCACGTTGTTTTTCAGCGCTTTGATATGCTCCACGAGCATCTCCGTGTCGAAAGCCTGCGGGTGGTCGTAGTTGAGCTTCGTGCGCTCTTCGTAGTTGAGTTCGGAATGCGCCTTGTAGTAATAGTCGTGGCAGAGCGTCACGACGTCGTCACCCACGAACGCCTCCTGCAGACGTTTGACGAGCGTCGACTTTCCCGAGCCGGTTCCTCCGGCGACTCCAATTACCGTTACGTCCATGGTCATCAGTAGGTTTTGCTATTGTTCAGTCCTCTTCCACAGGCGGGCGGAAGCGCAAAATCCGAATCGATTCGCTGCGTCCGCCCGTTGCCCTTAAACCCCGCTTATTAAGCGGGTTATGCGTCGATATTCGCGTAATGCGCGTTCTTCTCGATAAATTCGCGGCGGGGCGGAACCTCGTCGCCCATCAGCATCGAGAAGATGCGGTCGGCTTCGGCGGCGTTCTCGATGTTCACCTGACGCAGGATGCGCGTGTCGGGGTTCATCGTCGTCTCCCACAACTGGTGGGCGTTCATCTCACCGAGACCTTTGTAACGCTGCACGTGCGATCCCTTGCCGAATTCGGCCGTGATCTCGTCGCGCTCCTTCTCGGTCCAGCAGTAACGCTCCTGCTTGCCCTTCTTCACGAGGTAGAGGGGCGGGGTGGCGATATAAACGTGGCCGTTCTCGATCAACTCCTTCATCTTGCGGAAGAAGAATGTCAGCATCAGCGTGGCGATGTGGCTTCCGTCGACGTCGGCATCGGTCATAATGATGATCTTGTCGTAGCGCAGCTTCTCGAGGTTCAGGGCTTTGGAGTCTTCCTCAGTGCCGATCGTGACGCCGAGAGCCGTGAACATGTTTTTGATCTCCTCGTTTTCCCACATGCGGTGCTCCTGGGCCTTCTCGATGTTCAGGATCTTACCGCGCAGCGGCATGATGGCCTGGAAGTTACGGTCACGGCCCGATTTGGCCGTACCGCCTGCAGAGTCACCCTCGACGAAGAAAATCTCGGCGATCGAGCGGTCGCGGCTCGAGCAATCGGCCAGCTTGCCCGGGAGTCCGGCTCCCGACAGCACGGTCTTGCGCTGCACCAGTTCGCGGGCATGGCGTGCGGCATGGCGTGCCGTGGCGGCCAGAATCACCTTCTGCACGATGGCTTTGGCGTCCTTGGGGTTCTCTTCGAGATACTGTCCCAGCGCCGAGGCCATGGCCTGATCGACGGCGGCCGAAACCTCGTCGTTGCCCAGCTTGGTCTTGGTCTGTCCCTCGAACTGCGGCTCCTGCACCTTCACCGATACGACGGCCGTGAGTCCCTCGCGGAAGTCGTCGCCGTTGATGTCGAATTTCAGCTTGGCGAGCATACCCGAATCCTCTGCGTATTTTTTAAGCGTGCGGGTCAGCGCACGGCGGAATCCCGTCAGGTGCGTACCGCCCTCGATGGTGTTGATATTATTTACATAGGAGTGCACGTTCTCCGAGAACGAATCGTTGTACTGCATGGCCACCTCCACCGGGACTCCGTTCTTCTCGGTGTCGAGGTAGATGATCTGCTCGACGATCGGCGTGCCGCGCGTGGCGTCGAGGTATTTCACGAACTCCTTCAGGCCCTCTTCCGAATAGAAATGGTCCTCACGCGTCTTGCCCTCCTCGTCGGAACGCTTGTCGTAGAGGTTCAGGCTGATGCCCTTGTTCAGGAACGCCAGTTCGCGCAGGCGGTTGGCCAGAATCTCGTATTTGTATTCGGTGGTATGGGTGAAGATCGAGCCGTCGGGTTTGAAGGTGATGATCGTACCGCGGTCCGAACATTCGCCTACAACCTCGACTTTCGAGGTCGGAGCGCCTTTGCTGTACGTCTGGCGGTAAATCTTGCCGTCGCGGCTGTGGATCTCGGCGATCAGCAGTGTCGAAAGCGCATTGACGCAGGATACACCCACGCCGTGAAGACCGCCCGAAACCTTGTAGCTGCCCTTGTCGAATTTACCTCCGGCGTGCAGCACCGTCAGCACGACTTCGAGTGCCGATTTGCCCTCCTTCTCGTGGAAGTCGGTGGGGATACCGCGGCCGTTGTCCTTGACGGTGATCGAGTTGTCCTCGTTGATCGTCACGTCGATATCGGTGCAATAGCCCGCCAGCGCCTCGTCGATCGAGTTGTCCACGACCTCGTAAACCAGGTGGTGGAGACCCTTTTCGCCGATATCGCCGATGTACATGGCAGGACGCTTGCGCACCGCTTCGAGGCCTTCGAGGACCTGGATGTTCGACGCGGAATATTCTTCTTCTTGCTTTTTAACGTTTTCTAATTCGGTACTCATCGTAGTCTTTAAAATATCGTACAAATATACGAAATATTTCCGGATAAAACAAGCGTCCGGAAAAGCCTTTATATTCGATTTTTTCGCCTGTTTATTCGCTTTGCGATGCGTGCGGAATCTACGCCAGCTCGGCCTTGAGGTCCACCTCGCGGATTTTGCCCTGTGCGAAGAGGACGGCGCGGGCGGGGTAGTTCTCGATCAGTGCCGTGTTGTGCGTCGACATCACCACCGCGCAGCCCTGCAAGGCGATCTTCTGGAACAGTTGCATGATGCCGTCGGCCGTCACCGGGTCGAGATTGCCCGTGGGTTCGTCGGCCAGCAATACCTGCGGTTCGTTCAGCAGGGCGCGGGCGATCACCAGGCGTTGTTGTTCGCCGCCCGAGAGTTCGAAAGGCATCTTGTAGCTCTTGGCGCCGAGTCCCACCAGCCCCAGCACCCGGTCGATGCGCTCGCGGATCTCCTGCTCGCGCTTCCAGCCCGTGGCCTTCATCACATAATAGAGGTTCATGAAGACGTTGCGGTCGGTGAGCAGCTGGTAGTCCTGAAAGACGATGCCGATGCGGCGGCGCAGGTAGGGGATGTCCCGGCGGCGGAGGCGGCGCAGGTCGAACCCGGCGACGTGCCCCTCGCCCGTGAGTAGCTGCACTTCGGCATAGAGGGTTTTGAGCAGGGAGCTTTTTCCGCTTCCGACGCGACCGATCAGGTATACGAACTCGCCCGGGGCGACCGAGAGGTTGATTTCCGAAAGGACCATTTCGCCCTGTCGCAGGAGTTTCTTTTCCGGACGGCTGCCGAATGGATCGTCGGCGTGGTAAATCGCCGCGTCGCGGAGTCGGACAACATATTTGTTATCTGTCTGCATGCTGATATTAAAGTGTCGTTGCGACACCAAAGATACGCAAAATATCGTCCCGCAAAACATCCCGGCGCAAAAAAAGCGCCGCCGGGACTTCTGTATGCCTTTGGCTCGGGTAAAAGGACTGAATACGGTTGTTGTTGGACGTTTTTGTATGGAAAAACGCGCGTTTTTATTTGTAAATCCGGCGTCGGATACCTACATTTGTCCAAATATTGAGGGAATTATTGATGAAAGAAGAAGAGATACTGCGGGCGGTATTGAAGGATGCCAAGACAGGCTGGTGGGAAGCGGATATGACGAGACGGATGTTTCGCATGTCCGATTTTTTACAGAACTTGCTCCGATATTCCACTCCGGAGGTGGGATTCGACGAGATCAAAAGTCTGATCCCGGACGCCTATGCGAAAATATCCGGACCGGGAAACTGCCTGTTGCAGGATGCGCATACGCTCAAACGCGCCATTCCGCTGATCGCTCCCGACGGGCACCGGCTGTGGCTGCAATGGAAGGTGCTCAACCGGGAAACGACTCCCGACGGACGCGACGTCATGACCGGCTATGTGCAGCAGACCGAGCTCGAACAGTCCACGGAGAACGGGCGCGACCGCGCCCGGATAGACAACCTGCTTTATCGGCTCAACAGCATTTCGCATACGCTGCTTGCGCTGCTGCACAGCGACAGGACCCGCGATACGGTCAACAAGATTCTCTATGAAGTGCTTACGATGTTCCGCGGCGACAGGGCCTACATCATCGAGTTCGACTGGGAGAAACGCACCCATAACTGCACCTATGAAGTGACGGCGAACGGCGTTTCCAGCGAGCAGGACCGGCTCAGTTCGATTCCGATGGAGGATTTTCCGTGGTGGACGAAGCATGTCTCACAGGGCAATTCCATTATTCTTTCCGACATCAGCGACCTGCCTTCCGAGGCGGCGGGCGAACACGATCTGCTGGCGGCGCAGGATATCAAGTCGCTGCTTATCATGCCGCTGGCCTCGCGGGACAAAGTCTGGGGCTATGCCGGCATCGACATCGTCGACGAACACCGTGAGTGGACCGACGAGGACTGCCAGTGGTTCGCGTCGCTGGTCAATATCATCGGGCTGTGCCTCGATCTGCAACGTTCCGAGCAGGCGGCGCAGGCCGACCGGGCCAAGGTGCACAAGGCCCACGAGGCGATCTACCGCAATGAACGTTTCCTGCGCAACATTTTCGACAACATTCAGGTCGGGGTGGAGCTTTATGCTCCGGACGGCACGCTGGTCGACATCAACAACAAGGACATGGAGATCTTCGGCGTGACCCGCGAGGAGGCCCTCGGACTCAATTTCTTCGAGAATCCGCTCGTGCCGCTGGAGGCGCGCGAGGGGGTACGCGCCGGGCACGAACAGGCATTCCGGATCAACTATCCTTTCGACCGGCTCAACGGCTATTATACTTCGGCCAAGACCGGATTTCTGGAGATTTACACCACGGTCAACATGCTCTACGACATCGAGGGGAACATCTCCAACTTCATGCTGATAAATATCGACAACACGGAGATCAACCGTGCCCATACGCGGCTGGCGGAGTTCGAGAGTTCGTTCGCACTGGTGAGCAAGCTGGGCAAGATGGGCTTCTGCCGTTTCGACCTGCTGGAGCGGGTCGGCAGCGGGGTGCCCCAGTGGTACCGCAACCTCGGGGAGCATCCCGACACGCCGCTCAACCAGATTCTCGGCGTCTACAACCACGTCGATCCCGTCGATAAGGCGGCGATCCTCGAGAATATCGGCCGCGTCAAAGCCGGAACGTCGGACAGCTTCAACCTCGACCTGCATATCCTGAACGACGACGGCACGGAGAAATGGACACGTATCAACGTGGTGCGCAACCCGATGAACAACGATCCGTCGAAGATTGAGATGGTCTGCGTCAACTACGATATCTCGGAGCTGAAGATGACCGAAAAGAACCTGATCGAAGCCAAGAACAAGGCCGAGGTCAGCGACCGGCTCAAATCGGCTTTCCTGGCCAACATGAGCCATGAGATACGCACGCCGCTGAACGCCATCGTGGGATTTTCGAATTTGCTGACCGAAGCCGAGGACCCCGAAGAGCGGCGCGATTACCTGCGCGTGGTCGAAGAGAACAACGACCTGCTGCTCACGCTGATATCCGATATCCTCGACCTCTCGAAGATCGAGGCCGGAACGTTCGACTTCAACTATGGGTCGGTCGACGTGAACCAGATGTGCGAAGAGGTGGTGCGTTCGCTGAGCCTCAAAGTACAGGGACGTCCCGTCGAGCTGCGCTTCGTCGGTCCCGGCGGGCCCTGTTTCATCCTGGGCGATAAGGGCCGCCTGACGCAGGTCATCACCAATTTCATCAACAACGCCGTCAAATTCACAGCCGAAGGCAGCATAACGCTGAGCTATGCGGTCGAAGGAGATCAGATACGCTTTGCGGTTGCAGACACCGGTTCGGGTATCGACAAGGAGCATCTGGCCAACATCTTCGAACGATTCGTCAAACTCAACAGCTTTGTGCAGGGCACGGGCCTCGGTCTGTCGATCTCGAAATCGATCGTCGAGCAGATGGGCGGCCGGATCGGTGTCGAGTCGGAATTGGGCAAGGGTGCCTGCTTCTGGTTTACGGTGCCGATGGGAATCCCCGAGGAGCTTCCGGAGGCCGACGCAGCGCATCCGCAGCAGGTGTTCGCACCGTCGTCAGCCCGCGGCGGACGCCGTCCCGTACTGCTGATCGCTGAAGATACGGACAGCAACTACCTGCTGTTGTCGCTGATGCTCAAAAAGGAATATGAAGTGATCCGTGCCGGCAACGGCGAAGAGGCGGTGCGGCTTTGTGGGCAGGTTCAGCCCGATGCCGTGCTGATGGACATTCAGATGCCCGTGATGGACGGACTGAAGGCCACGCGGCAAATTCGCGGGAACGGAAGTCAGGTGCCGATCATTGCCGTGACGGCTTACGCCTACGACCGGGACCGTCAGAAAGCCCTCGAGGCCGGCTGTAATGAATATCTTGCCAAGCCCCTCACGGGTGACACGCTGCGGCAGACGTTGCGCAGATTGCTTTCGGGCGAATAGATACGGCAGAAGCTTCGTCGGCTGTTGCAGGGCAGGCAATCGATTTTCCGCAGGGAACGGCTGGGATTCCGAAAAAAATAGCTATCTTTGCTTCCGACTTAGACAGGCTTTGTGCCGGAAAGACTGGGGGTGCCCGGTTTTGACAGCAGGCAGAGTTTGATTGTAAGCACGTCGAGCGCTGTGCGGCGGCTCGTTAATCCCGATGCTCAAACTACAAATGGCAATAATCGCCTTGCACTCGCTGCCTAATTTTCAAGGAAAATTGGCTTAATCGCCGGAGCCCAGGCGCTTTGGCGACGAGTATCCCGAAGGGACGTTCCGCTCTTTAACGGCTCTTCATACGGGGTATCATTCATTTAGAGATAGTGCGACGGAGCGTTCCGGTCGTCGTGCGAAATTTTAGGAACTGGGCCCCGCGTTCGGTTGCCGCCTGCCAGGCACGGGGAGAAGGATTAAATTGCGGATAAACGTGTAGAAAGCTTTCGGGTTCCCTGTTTGGACGCGGGTTCGACTCCCGCCACCTCCACAAAAAAGACGAGCAATATTGCTCGTCTTTTTTGTAGCTCGATGGACGATTCCGTCCACTCGTTTTTACATATATGATCAGTCAATTTCCGTCTGCGGCTTCTTTTTGTTGCATGCAATCGTTATCTTTGTGCGATGGAACAACAGGAAAATCGGCGGATCGAGTTCATTGACCTTACCAAAGGTCTCTGTATCATGCTTGTCGTAATGATGCATGTCGGGGGCGCATTTGACGGTCTCGCCACCGGGCCCGTCCTGTCGAGTTTCACCATGCCGCTCTATTTCTTCGTTTCGGGCCTTTTCTTTAAGTCCTACGAGGGGTTCGGCGGATTCCTCGCCCGCAAGGTTGATAAACTGCTCGTGCCCTTTCTGATCTTTTACCTCGGGGCGTTCCTGCTGATGTACGGCATCTCGAAAGCGGTGCCGGGAACATTCCGCCTTCCGGTGCGCTGGAACGAGCTGCTGCTGGTCTTCCGGAACCACGAGTTGATCCGTTTCAACCCGCCGATCTGGTTTCTGGTCGCCCTTTTCAACTGCAACATGCTGTTTTATGTCGTCCACTACCTGCGCCGGAAACACATTCCCACGATGTTCGCTGTGACGCTGCTGATCGGCGCCACGGGCTTCTGGCTGGGCAAGCAGCGGATCGAACTGCCGTTCTACATTGATGTTGCCATGACGGCCCTGCCGTTTTATTTTGCGGGATTCTGGATTCGGCGTTATAATTTTTTCCTCTTTCCGCACCACCGTTTCGACAAACTGATCCCGCTATTCATCCTGGTGGCTCTGGTCACGATGTATTTCACGGCCACACCGCTGGGTATGCGGACCAATAACTATCCGGGAAATTTCATCCAGGTCTACCTGGCGGCTTTCGCAGGTATTTTTGCCATCATGCTGTTGTGCAAGAAGGTGAAGAAAGCGCCTGTCGTCACTTATCTGGGTCGTTTCTCGGTCATTACGTTGGGCATCCACGGACCTCTGCTCTTCTTTTTCCGGCCCCTTGTTTCGCGTTTCCTGCACAACGAATGGGCGCAGTCGATCGTCCTGCTGGCGGTGACGCTCGGAGTATGTCTGCTGCTGACGCCCCTGATCGTGCGGCTGATACCTCAGACCGTCGCGCAGAAAACCCTCCTGAAAAAATAAGAAACAGGCTCCCGGAAAGGAACCTGTTTCTTTGGACCGTCTTTGCGGCTGTTATTTGTACCAGTTGGTATTGCTGCCGCCGTTTGACGAGACCCATCCCGAATAGGCGGGGTAGAGCTGGTCGACAGGCGTTTTTTCGTTCTTCGGATCGAGTAGTTTTGCAAGGTCGATTTCCGTGGCGCCCGCGAGATAGAAGGCGAACGGGTAGCTGTTGGCGCGTACGTAATAGCGTTCGGCATTCGGATCGGACTTGTCGTCGCTCGTGCCGAAGAAACTCATGTCCACTTTGCCGGTCGGGGCTTCGAAGGGGAGGTGCACCTCCTTGCGTTTGCCGGGAGCGAGGTCCTTGTCGGTCGTGCGGTAGATGAAGGGTTTTACCACGGCGGCCCTCGCGTCGGAGATCGGTGAAGCGTATTTTGCCGTCACCTTATACGTGGCTCCCATGTCGCCTTTCACATTGTCCGTCAGCAGGATCACATTGCCGTCGCGCTCCGGCGTATAAACCTCGTACTCCGGTGCGGAATTCTTTTCGGAAGCGGGGCGGAGTATCGAGAACTCCAGCTCGGCCGATGCGGCGTCTCCCCCGAGCGTGAAAGCCAGTCCGTTTTCGAGTCCGGCGATGTTGTTGAAGGTTTTAAAAAGGTATGACTCTTCGTAAATGCCCTTGTCGCCGAAGGTTTTTTCGTAGTCGAGTTTGACCATCACGTCATTCATGTCATAGTCACCCTGGCTGGGCCAAAGGTCCTCGAAGGCGTAGATGCCTTTGAGCAGGCGAACC
Source organism: Alistipes timonensis JC136 (assembly GCF_900107675.1). Classification (GTDB taxonomy): domain Bacteria; phylum Bacteroidota; class Bacteroidia; order Bacteroidales; family Rikenellaceae; genus Alistipes; species Alistipes timonensis. Next base: position 500,928 of record NZ_FNRI01000001.1, on the reverse strand, counting down.
TCCTTTTTGCTCTCCTCGGCGCCGGGTTTCTCTTCGACCGACGGGATGTCTACCACGGCGTCTACGGGATTCGATTTCATCGTGAAGATCACGTCGCTGAAATTCTGGTCCGTCGTATAATCTTCGAACGAGCAGATGACCGAATTGAGGTTGAGTGCGTTGTTCGTATAGCGGTAGACGGCCGTGCGGGGCTGCTTGTAGGCGACGCCCTTGTCATTGACGCTCAGTCCGTCGGATGTGGCGGCGCGGTATTTCTTAGTTCCGGTGAATCCGGGCAGCCGGTTGCCCCAGGCGTTTGTCGCCAGCACGAAACCGATGCGGTAGCCTTTGGGGAAGATTGTAGTGGCTCCTTCCATACTGCCCTCAGCGATATTGGGGTAGAATATCAGCTGCACGGCGGTTCCGCGGTTTACGCCTTTGTATTTGTTGGCCTTTTTGGGATCGTTGCTCCATTTGCCGTCCTGCGTGTTGGGGAAGATCATGACAGGATGCACGTCGGCCAGCGAAGCGGGGTGTTTCGAAGCATCGTAATAATAGTATCCCATCGAGCAGTTCCAGCAGGTGTTGCTCATCAGGAACGTGATGGCTACCTCGGCATCCTTCTCCAGATAGAGGTCGCTCGACGAGCGATACTCCTTGGGGCAGGCTTTTGACGTGTCGAAGACCTTGTTGGCGGCGTTGAAAAGCTGTTTCCAGTTCTTCTCACGGAGTTCATCGCCTTTGTAGGCGTAGTCGATCCGGCCATAGGTGTTGTCATAGGTGCCGAGCCATGTTTTCCAGCCGTCCTTGGTTACGGCATCCGATTCGTACCCCCCCCCGGCGCGTGTCGCCGACAAGGTCGTAGCTTCTGCTTCTTCGGCCGCCGAAGCGGTCAGCACTCCGGCTTTCTTTTCGGCGGTGAGCAGCGTTTGTGCATGGACGTTCGGGGTGTAGACATAGGCTTTGTCGAGGTAGGTCGGAAGCTCGATTTGTGCCGAGAAACGGCCCTGTTCGTCGGTAATGCCGGCATAGAGGGGCTCTATCCCTTCGACCTTTTCGTAGGCGGTTCCCGACTCGTTCTCACGGACGGGCGCCGTGTCGTAGATCTCGAAATAGACCGCTGCATCCGCGGCGTAATCAAGTGAAAGGGAGGTCACGGCACTGGTCGTGAAATCGAATTCGTTCCACGGCTTTTCCGGATTTTCAGGCGTGTCGTAGTCCGACGCGCTTTTGACGCAGGCTGTCATCAGCACCGGAGCCAGCAGGAAAATAAGTTTTTTCATTATTGTATGGAGTGAGTGTGACTTCTTATTTCAGGCCGATTTGATTAGAAAAAGAGCTGAAATGTTAATGCACTGCAAAGGTACGAAAAAAAGATGCCGATGCAAATTTCAGACGTAAGTTTTACGGGAATTTGCGATGTAAAGCAGGAAATTCGGCTGAAAAGGTTATCTTTGCGTTGCAAAACGTCGGCGGAATTCATATTCCGGCAGGCGGAAAATGGATTCTGTCGTTTTTTTAATACATACCTTATATGAAAAAGATATTGCTCCTGGGTTCGGGCGAACTGGGCAAGGAGTTCGTGATTGCGGCCCAGCGGTTGGGCCAGACCGTCGTGGCATGCGACAAGTATGCGGGTGCACCCGCGATGCAGGTGGCCGATGCCTTTGAGGTTTTCGACATGCTCGACGGCGACGCGCTGGCGGCAGCGGTTGCCAAACACCGTCCTGACATCATCGTTCCCGAGATCGAGGCCATCCGGACCGAACGTCTCTACGATTTCGAACGGGCCGGGGTGCAGGTGGCGCCGAGTGCCCGGGCCGTGAATTTTACGATGAACCGCAAGGCCATCCGCGATCTGGCGGCAAAGGAACTGGGGCTGAAAACAGCCCGCTATTTCTACGCCACGTCGCTCGAGGAATTGCAGCAGGCCGCCGCGAAGATCGGCTTTCCCTGCGTGGTGAAGCCGCTGATGTCCTCCTCGGGCAAAGGGCAGTCGTTGGTAAAGGCTCCCGAGGAGCTGGAACACGCATGGCAGTACGGCTGCGAGGGTTCGCGCGGCGACATCCGCGAACTGATCGTCGAGGAGTTCATCCGCTTCGACAGCGAGATCACGCTGCTGACCGTCACTCAAAAGAACGGTCCCACACTCTTTTGCCCGCCGATCGGCCATGTGCAGAAGGGCGGTGACTACCGCGAGAGCTTCCAGTCGCCCCATGTCGCTCCCGAGCATCTCGCCGAGGCGCAGCGTATGGCGGCGGCTGTCACCGAGGCGCTTACCGGTGCCGGGCTGTGGGGCGTGGAGTTCTTCCTGAGCCACGACAACGGGGTCTATTTCTCCGAGTTGTCGCCCCGTCCGCACGATACGGGCATGGTGACGCTGGCTGGGACGCAGAACCTCAATGAGTTCGAGCTGCACCTGCGGGCCGTGCTGGGGATTCCGATCCCGGCCGTCACGTTCGAGCGTCTGGGTGCCAGCGCCGTGATCCTCTCGCCCGTGGCGACGCAGACGCCGCATTACGAAGGCGTGGGGGAGGCTGTGGCTGAAGATCCCCGTACCGACATCCGCATCTTCGGGAAACCCGTGGCGCGCGTGAACCGCCGCATGGGCGTCGTCGTGGGCTACGAACCGCTGGGCAGCGATCTCGACGCCCTGCGCGACCGTGTGAAGGCCGCCGCCGCAAAAGTGAAGGTGACGGAGTAGAGGTAAAAGGGCGCTTCGGCGCGCGGGCAAGGACTAACCCCAAACAGATAGTATGTCAAACATTTCGGCGGCTGCATTTGCGGACACCAAGCCGCATTACCACATTCTCGACGGACTTCGCGGCGTTGCGGCGTTGACGGTGGTGTGCTTTCACCTGTTCGAGGCCTATGCGACCAGTCACTTGGACCAGCGGATCAACCACGGCTATCTGGCCGTCGATTTCTTCTTCATTCTCTCGGGGTTCGTCATCGGCTATGCCTATGACGACCGCTGGACGAAGATGACCGTCTGGGAGTTCCTCAAACGGCGCGTCATACGTCTGCACCCGATGGTCGTCATCGGGGCCCTGATCGGCGCCGTGATGTTCTATTTCCAGGGCTGCTCCGTCTGGGACGTTTCTAGGGTCTCGGTCGGGGCGCTGCTTCTCGCCACGCTGATGAACGCCCTGCTGATCCCCGCAACCCCCGGGGCCGAAATCCGGGGCGTAGGGGAGATGTTCCCGCTGAACGGCCCCAGCTGGTCGCTGTTCTTCGAATACATCGGCAACGTCCTCTATGCCTTCTTCATCCGGCTGCTTCCGACCCGTGCGCTCGCCGCTCTGGTCCTGCTGGCCGCGTGCGGACTGGCAAGCTTCGCTGTCTGGGGACCGCTCGGCGACCTGTGTGTCGGGTTCGCGCTGACCGACGAGAATATCCTCGGCGGCTCCCTGCGCCTTTTGTTCGCATTCCCGGCAGGTCTGCTGCTGGCGCGGATATTCAGGCCGTTAAAGGTGCGGGGCGCTTTCTGGATCGGCAGCGTTGCCATCGTCGCCATCTCCTCCGTGCCGCGCCTCGGAGGCAGCGAGCACTTGTGGATGAACGGAATTTACGACGCTTTCTGCGCCATCGTGCTCTTCCCGGCGGTCGTCTGGCTGGCGGCTTCGGGCAAGACCACCGACCGGATAACCGCGCGGGTCTGCAAATTCCTGGGCGACATCTCCTATCCGCTCTATATGGTCCACTATCCCTTCATATACCTCTATTATGCGTGGGTTAAAAACGAGAACCTCACTTTCTCCGAGTCCCTGCCCGGCGCTGCGGCGCTGGTCGCAGGCTCGGTCCTGCTGGCCTGGGGATGCCTGAAACTGTACGACGAACCTGTCCGCCGCTTCCTGTCGAGGCACCTGCTGCGGGCAAAAAACAAGTAAAACCATTTTAATCCGAACGATATGAAAACTTACGCGATCATTACGACCGAAAAAGGGGTGATGAAGGCCGAGCTTTACGCTGCCGAGACCCCCGGAACCGTGGCCAACTTCGTTGAGCTGGCCGGACACAATTTCTATGACGGGCTGACTTTTCACCGCGTGATCCCCGACTTTGTCATCCAGGGCGGCTGTCCCAAGGGCGACGGCACGGGAGGTCCGGGTTACACCATCAAATGCGAGACGTCGGCCCCGCGCCAGCGTCACGACCGCGGGGTGCTCTCGATGGCCCACGCCGGACGCGACACGGGCGGTTCGCAGTTCTTCATCTGCCACAACCGCGAGAACACCCAGCACCTCGACGGCCGCCACACGTGCTTCGGTCAGGTGGTCGAAGGATTGGACGTGATCGACGACATCCGTCCCGGGGACAAAATACTTTCCATCCGCATCGTCGAGGAATAAGCCCATGTCCGCTGTATCCGCCGGCTATCTGGCCTCCAAACCCCGCTACGAAATCCTCGACGGACTGCGCGGCGTTGCGGCGTTGATCGTGGTGGGTTTCCACCTGTTCGAGACCTACTCCCAAGGTCAGGCTTTCCAGATTCTCAACCACGGCTACCTGGCTGTCGATTTCTTTTTCGTGCTCTCGGGCTTCGTGATCGGCTATGCCTATGATGACCGTTGGAACCGCATGTCGCTCAGGGATTTCTTTAAGCGGCGGCTCATACGCCTGCATCCGATGGTGGTCATGGGATCGGTCATCGGGGCGCTGTTCTTCTACTTCCAGGCCGCGGCTTTCCCGATGATCGCCGACGTGGCCTGGTGGAAAGTGCTGCTCGTCTGCCTGCTGGCCTGCACAATCCTCCCCGCGCCTCCGGCGTGGGACATCCGCGGGTGGGGCGAAACCAGTCCGCTGAACGGTCCCGCGTGGTCGCTGCTCTACGAGTACATCGCCAATATCCTTTATGCACTCGTCATCCGCCGCTTTTCGAAACTCCTGCTCGGCGTCTTCGTGGCCGGAGCCGCGGTGCTGACCGTCGATCTCACGCTGAACCTCAATCTATTCGGATTGCTCTCTGCGGACCGCTCCGTGGCATGGACTGTGATCGGCGGTTGGAGCATCACTCCGGAACAGGTTTACATCGGCTTCTCGCGCCTGCTGTACCCCTTCTTCGCCGGCCTGCTGCTCTCGCGCCTCGGGGCGCTGATCCGGGTGCGGGGTGCGTTCTGGTGGTGTTCGCTGCTGGTTGCGGCGGCACTGGTCATGCCCCATGTCGGCGACCCCTCGACACCGTGGTTCAACGGCGTTTATCAGGCGTTGGTGATCCTGCTCGTCTTTCCGCTGATCGTCTCGATGGGCGCCGGAAGCCGCGTCACGGATGCCAGATCCGTTGCCGTCTGCAAATTCCTCGGCGAAATATCCTATCCGCTTTACATCACGCATTATCCGCTGGTCTATATGCAGATGGCGTGGGCGGCAAGCAATCCCGAAGCTCCGCTCGGCACACATATCTTCGTCAGCGTCTCGGTATTCATCATGTCTGTCGGACTGGCCTGGGCCTGCCTGAAACTCTACGACCTGCCCGTCCGCGAGTGGCTCACCCGCCCCCGCCTAAGAGGCGGGGTTTAGGGACGACGGGCTGTTATAATGCTATATTCGGCCGGTTCTGCGTTTCTGCCGATAAAAACAGCCGCTCCATTCGGGGCGGCTGTTCTCGTTCTGTATGTCGTGGCGTTTACTTGCCGAAAGCGGCCTTGATCTTGTCGGTGGCCTTTTTCAGCAGCTCCTCGGGGCAGCAGAGGGTGATGCGGATGTAGTGCTTGCCTTCCGATCCGAAGATTCCTCCAGGGGTCAGGAACACGTCGGTCTTCTCCATCACCTCGTCCGAGAATGCGAAGCTGTCGCCCTCGTAGCCCTCGGGCAGCTCGGCCCATACGAACAGGCCGGCCTGACCCTTGCGGTAGCGGCATCCCAGAGCGTCGAGCAGCTCGTAAGCCTGCTTCTCCCGGCCGTAGTAGATGTCGTTCAGTTCTTTGAACCACTCCTCGCCCAGCGCCAGTGCCGTGTCGGCAGCGGCCTGGATGGGGTAGAACATACCTGAGTCCATGTTCGACTTGAAGGTGAGGATCGAGTCGATCCACTCCTTTTTGCCCACTACGACGCCCACGCGCCAGCCGGCCATCGAGTGGCCTTTCGACAGCGAGTTCATCTCCAGCGCCACGTCTTTCGCGCCCTCGGCCTCCATGATCGAGATCGGGTGCTCGGCGTTGCGGATAAAGCTGTAGGGGTTGTCGTGCACGATCAGGATATTGTGCTTGGCGCCGAAGTCGATGATCTTCTGGAACAGCTCCATCGAGGGGGTCTGTCCCGTCGGCATGTTGGGATAGTTGACGAGCATCATCTTCACGCCGTCGAGCCCTGCCTTTTCGATGGCGTCGAAATCGGGGTAGAAATTGGTCTGCTTATTCAGCGAGTAGGGAAGCATCTCGCCGCCTGCCAGGCGTACGGCCGCCGAATAGGTGGGGTAGCCGGGGTTGGGGACGAGGACTTTGTCGCCCTTATTGAGGAACGTCATGCAGATATGCATGATGCCTTCCTTCGAGCCGATCAGGGGCAGTACCTCCGATTTGAAATCGAGGTCGGTGCGGTACCATTTCTTATACCAGTCGGCAAAAGCCTTGCGCAGGATGGGTTCGCCCTGATAGGACATGTACTTGTGCACGTCGGGACGCTGAGCCTCTTTTGCGAGGCGGTCGATCACGGACTGGTGGGGCGGAAGGTCGGGGCTGCCCATGGCCAGTTTGACGATCTGGCGGCCGGTTGCCGCCTCAATCTCGGCGATCTCGCGCAGACGGCGCGAAAAATAGTACTCTCCGATGCCGTCCAGCCGGTGCGAACGGGCGATGTTAACTGCTTTTGCCATAGCTTGAAATTATGTTTGGGATTATGCTTTCCGGGCAAAGATAGGGAAATAATGGAAATATTAAAAAATTATAGGAACAAAAAAAGCGGCCGGAGCCGCTTTTTGTTATAATGCAAACAAGATGAATATTTGTGCTGTCAAAACGCGCAGGAACATCACCACCGGATAGACCGTCGAATAGCCCACGGCGGGCATGTCGTTCCCGGCCGTGGCATTGGCATAGGCCAGTGCCGGGGGATCGGTCATCGCGCCGGCGATCAGTCCCATCAGCGTATAGTAGTTCATTTTCAGTTTCAGCCGCGCGAAAAACGAGACGATCAGCAGGGGTACGATCGTGATTATCACACCGTAGCCGATCCAGCGGTAGCCGCCTCCGACGATGGCGTCGATAAATCCGTCCCCGGCGCCGATTCCCACGGCCGCAAGGAACAGCGCGATGCCGATTTCGCGCAGCATCAGATTGGCGCTCATGGTGGTATAGGTCACCAGGTGGAAATGGGTTCCGAAGCGCCCGATCAGGATAGCCACGATCAGCGGACCGCCCGCCAGACCCAGCTTCACGGGCTGCGGAACGTTCATCAGGGGAATCGATCCCAGCAGCACTCCGAGAGCGATGCCCACGAAGATCGTCACCAGATTGGGCTGGTTGAGTTTTTTGAGCGAGTTGCCCAGCACGTCGGCCACCTGCGTCACGGCCTTCTCGGGTCCCACGACCATCACGCGGTCGCCGACCTGCAGTTCGAGCCCCTGGTAGGGGATCAGGTCCACGCCGGCGCGGTTGACGCGGGTGATCGTGATGCCGTATTTGGTCCGCAGGCGGAGGTCGGAGAATTTCTTGCCGTTGATCGACGATTTGGTGATCAGGATGCGCCGAGAGATCAGCTCGGCGTTGGGCGTGTTGTTGCCCCAATCCTCGTCGGTGAGCTCCACGCGGTGTCCGAAGAAGGCCACGACGGCTTCGACATCCTCGGCCTGGCAGATGATCCAGAGTTTATCGCCCAGACGGAGCACGCTGTCGGCGTCGGCCATCGTGATCTCCCCGTCGGCATGGCGGATGCGCGAGATCACGAACTGGCGGTTGACCAGGTCGCGCATGTATTCCACCGTGCGTCCGTCGAGCATCGAGTTGGTGAACTCCACGGAAACCTTTTCGGCGAATTTCTGCTCCTTGGCCAGCGCAGCCAATGCCTCGTCCTCCTTTTCGAATTTCACACGCAGTGCGTAACGGATGAAGATCATCGTGAAGATGATGCCCACCACGCCCAGCGGATAGGCCACGGCATAGCCCAATGCAACGTTGGGGTCGCTGAACCCCGAAGCGTCGGCATAGGCCTGCTGCGCGGCACCCAGCCCGGGGGTGTTGGTCACGGCGCCCGAAAGGATGCCGACCATTGTGGGAATGGGCGTCCCGGTCACGACGTGGATGACATAGGCTGTTGCGACGCCCAGCAGGACGATCGCCGCGGCACATCCCACGAGGGTGATTCCGCCGTGTTTGAACGACGCGAAGAATCCCGGACCGACCTGCAGGCCGATCGAAAAGACGAAAAGGATCAGTCCGAATTCCTGCACGAAATGGCGCACTTCACCGTCGACGGTCATTCCGAAATGGCTGAAAAGAATGCCGACGAACAATATCCATGTGACACCCAGCGATATGCCTCCGATTTTGACTTTTCCCAACAGGATGCCGATAGTGATTACCAACGCGAAAATAAGTACGGCATGAGCGATGCCGTTGCCGAAGAACAGGGTATACAACCACTCCATATTAACCTAATTTTGTGCTGTTTGTCGAGTCGGGCGCAAAATTACTACATATTGCAGAATTTAAAAAACTTTTCGGAAAAAGAATTTTCCTCAATACAGATACCGCTCCATCAGCGGCATCAGCAGCGCCGTCGCCAATCCCATCAGGGCCATTGCCAAGCCGCTCAGGGCCCCTTCGGCGGCTCCCATTTCGATGGCCCGGGCCGTTCCGATGCCGTGGGCCGCGGCTCCGAGTGCAAATCCCCGTGCTTCGGGGTCGCGGACTCCGCAGCGGCGCAGTATCCATTCGCCGAAGATGCTACCGAAAATCCCCACGCAGAAAACCACCACCGACGTGACCGACACGTTGCCGCCCAGCGGTCCCGAGACCGATACGGCGATCGGCACCGTCACCGATTTTGGAGCGATGGAGGTCAATATCTGCCGTTCGGCGCCGAACGCCATGGCGATATAGACCACGCTCAGCACCCCCGCGACGCATCCTGCGAGCGTGGCTACGGCCACGGGCAGCAGGCTTCCGCGCAGGCGTTCCAACTGTTCGTAGAGGAGGTATCCCAATGCCACGACCGACATGCCGAGGGCGAAATTGAGTATTCCGGTCGCCTCCTGATAGCGTGCATAACCGATTCCGGCGCAACGCAGGAAGACGATCACGGCGATGAATGTCAGCAGCACGGGATGTAGCAGCGGCAGCCGTGTGCGGCGGTAGATTATGCCGCCCAGACAATAAAGCCCCACGGTGAGGGTCAGCAGGAAGAGGTCCGAGGTGAGGAATGAGGTGTCAGGCATCGTGGCGGAGGTGTTTGATATGCCGCAGGCGAATGCGGCGGTTCAGGCTTTGGAAGGTCTTGCCCGTGATGAGCAGCACGATGATTGTCGAGACGATTCCCGAGACCACGATAGCCCCGAGGTTTTCGAGGATCACCCGGTAGGAGTCCATCAGTCCTACGCCGTAGGGCACGAAGAAGAGGGCCATGGCCCCTAAAAGGAAGCGCGCCGCGGGGCGTACCGTCTCGGCCCGCACCCAGCGCAGGCACAGCGCCGCGAAGAGGAGGATCATGCCGATGATGTTTCCCGAGACATACCCTCCGGTCGCGAGGCTCAGCGCATTGCCGATGAGCCAGAAAAGCAGGATGTAGAAAAGTCCGACCACGTTTCGTTCTTGTTTGCGGCCGCAAAGATAGGGTTTAATTCTTTCGGTTGAACTTTTTATGCGGACATTGTGCCGAGGGGCACGATGCACAACCCCCTCGCCGCTTGCCGCACACGAACCGCCAAAGCCGCACTGCTACGACTGCCGCCGCAGCGATCCCGATGGCCCATACGATATAATCCTGCCAGCCCATTGCTTAGAATATCAAAGCGATACGGTAGACAATCCACGCCATGAACCACGCCAGCGCCGTGTTGTAAATGACCGATGCCGCGGCCCATTTCCACCCGGCTTCGGCTCCGATGGCCACCACCGTGGCGATGCAGGGGACGTAGAGCAGGATGAAGACGAGGAATGCCAGCGCCGAGGCGGTCGAGAAATCGCCGCTCGCCAGCAATCGCTGCGACAATGAGGCCGTTTCCTCCTCCCCGGTGGGTTCGGCGAACTTTTCCGTGACAGATTCCGCGATGACGATTTCGGTCGGGCCGTCCGCACCGCCGATGATTTCCGTTCCGGCGGGCGTCGTCGCGGCGCCTTCGGAATAGAGCACGCCCAGCGTCGAGACCACGATCTCCTTGGCCGGGAGTCCCGACAACAGCGCCACGCTGGCTTTCCAGTTGAATCCCAGGGGGCTGAACACCGGTTCGCACCCTTTGCCCAGACGTCCCAGGTAGGAATTTTCATAGTGGGCTTCGGTCCCGGCACTCTCCTCCGTGCGGGGGTAGTAACTCAGGAACCAGACGACCACCGAGGCGATCAGGATCATGCCGCCCATCTTCTTAAGGTATTGCGCGCACTTGTCCCACATGTGCGTAAGGGTCGTTTTCCACGTCGGAAGACGGTAGGGCGGAAGCTCCATTACGAACGGCGTCTCGTCCACAGGGAAGAGGAATCGCCGCATCAGCCGCGCCGTGACGACAGCCAGTACGATGCCCAGCACGTAGAGCCCCAGCATTACCGACCCGGCGTTCGCGGCGAAGAACGTTCCCGCCAGCAGCAGGTAGATCGGGATGCGGGCGCTGCACGACATGAACGGTGTAATAAGTATGGTTATCAGGCGACTGCTGCGGCTTTCGATGGTCCGGCTGGCCATGATCGCGGGCACGTTGCAGCCGAATCCCATGATAAGCGGAATGAACGATTTTCCGTGCAGCCCGATGCGGTGCATCACGCGGTCCATGATGAACGCCGCACGGGCCAGGTAGCCCGAATCCTCCATGAACGAGATGAAGAGGTAGAGGATCATGATGTTCGGGAGGAAGACGATGACGGCGCCCACGCCGCCGATGATGCCGTCGACCAGCAGGTCGCGCAGCGGTCCTGCGGGCAGCAGGGCGTCCATTCCGCTGCCGATCCATCCCACCAGTGCGTCGATCCACTCCTGCGGATAAGCCCCGAGGCTGAACGTGCACCAGAACATGAACCACATCAGTGCGAAGAAGATCGGGAACCCCCACAGCTTGTGTGTCACGAAAGTGTCGATCACGGCTGTCGTCGTGACCTCCTCGCGCCGCCCGGGGGTGAAGGTCTCTTTCAGGGCCCCTTGTATGAATCCGTATTTCTGGTTGGCGAAAGCCGTCTCGACATCCTCGCCCAATGCTTCGGTGATGCGCCGGGCTTCGCGGTCGCGGATTTCGGCCCACTCGGGATAGCGGCTGCATTCGCGGAGGCTCTTTTCAGCCTCGGCGTCGCCTTCGAGCATCTTCATCGCATAGTAGCGGGGCGGGAAAGCCTTGGGCAGCTCGCCGCGGTGTTCGCTCATGTCGCCGTTGAGCCTGCGCAGCCCCTCCTCGATCACAGGACCCATGTTGATATGGATATGCCGCACGCGCTCGTCGCGGTTCTCATAGACATCGATCACGGTGTCCAGCAGGGTGTCGATGCCGCGGTTGTTGCGTGCTTCGACGGGCACCATCGGCACACCCAGCATGCGGCCCAGATTTTCGTAATCGAGCGTGGCGCCGCTGGCGTGCAGTTCGTCGAACATATTGAGAGCCACCACCATGCGCGGGTTTATATCGATTAATTCTGTAGTTAAGTAGAGGTTACGCTCTAGGTTAGAGGCTACTACGGAGTTTATCACCACGTCGGGAGTGTGCGTGGCCAGGTGATGACGCACGTAACGTTCTTCGGGCGTGTAGGCCGAGAGGGCGTAGGTGCCGGGCAGGTCGGTGACCTCGAAGCGGTAGCCGCGGTAGATGCGGTTGCCGATCTTGGCTCCGACGGTCACACCGCTGTAGTTGCCCACGTGCTCGTGGCCGCCCGAGATGGCGTTGAACAGCGAGGTTTTACCGCTGTTGGGGTTGCCCACCAACGCCACCGTGATAGTCCGTGTGCGGCGTGTCACCACCTCGTCGATGCTCGTGCAGCATCCTGCGTCGGGTTCCGTGGCCGTGAGTTCCTCGTCCTGTTCCGGTTTTCCGACGGGCTCGTGGTGATGATCGTGGCGATGACGACGCTGATCTCCGCCGCCTGCGAGGTATTCGTGGGCCTCACTGTCGGTGAGCACCTCGACCATGTCGGCCTCGCTGCGCCGCAGCGAGATGTCGTAACCCATGATCTTGTATTCGATCGGGTCCTTCAGGGGCGCGTTCAGGAGCACTTCGACCCGCTGTCCGCGGACGAATCCCATCTCCATAATGCGGCGGCGGAAGCCTCCGTGGCCCATCACTTTGACGATTGTCCCCGATTCACCGGTTTTAAGTTCGGATAGACGCATTTTCTTCTGTTTTGCGTCCAAAGGTACGACTTTACGCCGATATGTGCAATCCCAATTTGTAGGTACCCGCCTAAAAGGCGGGTTTTAGGGGCCTCCTGCCGTTGTCGCGCTCTCAATCCGGATTTCCGCTGCCGCTCCAGCCGCCGCCCAGCGCTTTGCAAAGCGTGACATAGTTGATATACTGCTGTGCCACGAGGTTTACCAGCTCCATCTGCGTCTGGTAGAGGCTGCGCTCGGCATCGATCACGTCGAGGTAGTCCGACAGTCCGCTACGGTAGAGGGCGCGGGTCATCGTGGCGATGCGGTCGTTCGAGAGCACCAGTTCGCCTGTTCGCCCGGTCTGGTCACGATAGGTCGTGATGGCCACCAACGCCTTCTCGACATCGGCAAAAGCCGTGAGCACGGTCTGTTCATAGGTCTTGGCCGACTGCGTGTAGGCCGCCATCGCGGCCCGTTCGGCGTTGCGGAGCTTCCCGAAGCCAAAGATCGGTTCGGCGATGGACCCCAGTGCGTCCCACGCCCAGGGGTTTGCCGCAGTTAAACCTTTGATTGAGCCGGAAGCCACTCCGCCTTTGGCAGTCAGCGAGATGGATGGAAACCGGGCGCTTCGTGCCTGCCCGGCCCGTGCGGCGGCCTGCAACATGTTGAAATGTGCTTCGCGGATGTCGGGACGCCGTTTCAGAAGTTCCGACGGCAGGCCCACGGGAATCTCCGCAGGCCGGTAGTCGGTCAGCAGGCGGAGGCCCGCCCCGGAAAGCTGCACCCGCGAGGGCGTTTCGCCCAGCAGAATGCCCATCGAGAGCCATGTCTGCTCCACGGCGCGGCTGTATTGCGGAACGTCGGCTTCGGCGGTGTAGACCAAACTCCGGGCCTGCTCCAGCGCGACGCCGTCGGACATGCCGTAGCGGAACATCGAATCGATCAGCGCGGCCGATTCACGCCGCAGTTGGAGGGTCTGCCGGGCTATCGAGAGGTCGCGCTCGTATTCCAGCAGCGTGAAGTAGGTCGTGGCGACCTCGGCGGCCAGCGAGAGGCGGACGCCTGCCAAAGCCCATTCCGAAGCCGCTATTTCAGCCTTGGCAGCGCGTTTGGCGTTGCGCAGGGCCCCGAAGAGCGAGAGCTCCCACGAAAGGGTCGGCTCGACGGCATACGACTGCACGATTTTGGTTTCAGGGGTGTATTCGCCCCCGGCCGAAGCCCCGACGCCGATCTGGGGCAGGTATTGCGCCCGCACGTTCCGGAGATTGGCCCGGGCCTCCTCGACCCGTGCGGCGGCAGCGGCCACATCGCGGTTGTTCGTCAGCGCCCGTTCCACGAAGGCGTTGAGCGTCGTGTCGCCGAACAGCTCCCACCAGCGTTCGCCCACGCCCGTCGTGTCCTGCGAGAAACCCTCGCCGTAGATGTAGCGGTCGGGCGTGGCGACCTGCGGCGGGTAGAATTTCGGGGTGCAGGCGGCCAGCATCACGACGGCGGCGGTTATCGTAAGTTTCGTTTTCATTGTGCTTCCTCCGTTTTTTGACGTTCGCGGCGCTGTTCGAAGCGACCGATCTTCCCGACGAAATAGTAAAGCGCGGGGTAGACGAAGATGCCCAGCAGGGTGGCGAACAACATGCCGCCCACGAGCGCCACGCCCATGATGTTGCGGGCCGTGGCATAGACCCCGCTGGCGAAGACGAGCGGCATGACGCCGAGGATAAAGGCGAAGGCGGTCATGATGATCGGCCTTACGCGCAGCTTCGCGGCCCCGATGGCCGCGTCCATCAGCGACGCACCCTGCTCGCGGAACAGCCGGTCGGCATATTCGACGACCAGAATGGCGTTCTTGGCCGCCAGCCCGATCAGCATGACGAGTGAAATCTGCATGTAGATGTCGTTGACATAGAGCGCATTCATCAGGTGCGTCCCGCCGACGAACAGCACGGCGCCGAGCACCGCCACCGGGACGCTCATCAGGATCGCCAGCGGCAGTCCCCACGATTCGTACAGGGCCGCCAGCGCGAGGAACACGAACACGAGCGCCAGCGCATAGACCAGCCCGCCGGTCTTCGAGGCGTTGGCCTCCTGGTAGGAGGTGCCGCTCCACGCCGTGCCGATGTCGTCGGGCAGCACGTCGGCGGCCGTCGCGGTGATCTCCTGCATGACGGTCGTGGTCGAAGCCCGTGCGGCAGGGGTGACGGTAAGCGATATGGAGCGGTAGAGGTTGAACTGCGAGACGTACTCCACGCCCACGGTGTCGGCCACCTCGACGAGCGACGCCACGGGGACGCTTTCGCCCGACGCCGAGGTGACATAGTAGCTGTCCAACGACCGCCGGTCGAGGCGGTAGTCGGGCGCGGCCTGCATATAGGTTTGGTAGAGCTTGCCGAAGCGCGTGAAATTGTTGATGTAGGCGCCGCCCAGCAGGGTGGTCAGTTCACCGTACAGCGTTCCGAGGTCCACGCCTGCGGCCAACGCCTGCTGTTTGTCGATGCGCAGCCGCCGCTGGGGCACTCCGGCGTTGAACTGCGTGGTGACGGAGGCTATGGAGGGACTTTTTCGCAGCGAGTCCATCAGCCGTCCGGCGTTTTCCAGCAGGTAGGCCGTGCCGCGCCCCTCGAGGTCCTGCACCTCTACCGAAACGCCCGAGGTGACGCCCAGCCCCGGGATCGAGGGCGGGATGAAAGCATAGCATTCGGCCCCGGCGACCGCTACGTAAAGTTCGTCGGTGAGTTTTTGTGCGATCTGCATGGCCGAAAGTTTGCGGTCGGAGTAGTCGACGAGTTTGACGAAGATGATGCCGCTCGACGTCGAGGCGATGCCGGCCATCATGTTGAATCCTGCGGCGAACGACGTGGAGGCGACTTCGGGAAGCGTACGGATCACGGCATCGGCGTCGGTCATGGCTTTTCGGGTCACTTGCAGCGACGAGGCTTCGGGCGTGGAGACCATCACCATCACATAGCCCTGATCTTCTTCGGGCAGGAATCCCGCGGGTAGCTTGCGCCATACGACGAAGATCACCCCCAGGACCACGGCCACGAAGACGCCCGTGCGGGCGACGTGGCGCATCAGCGTCGGGGTGAAGGTCGTATAGCGGTCCATCTGCCGGGCGAACCAGCGGTTGAAAGCCGCGAAGAACCCTTTCTGCGACGGTTCCCGATGGCGGAGCAGCAGGGCGCAGAGCGCCGGGGAGAGGGTCAGGGCGTTGAATGCCGAGATGACCACCGACACGGCGATCGTCACGGAGAACTGCTGGAACAGCCGTCCCGTGATGCCGCCCGTGAACGACACGGGAATAAAGACGGCCAGCAGTACGACGGTCGTGGCGACGATCGGCGAGGCCACGTTGCGCATGGCTTCCAGTGCCGCCGCACGGGGTTTCATGCCCCGCTCGATATTCACCTGCGCGGCCTCGACGACCACGATGGCGTCGTCGACCACAAGTCCGATCGCCAGCACGAGCCCCAGCAGCGAGATGATGTTGATCGAGAATCCGAGCAGGGGAAACAGCGCGAAAGCTCCCACGAGCGACACGGGGATCGCCACCAGCGGGATGACCGTCGCCCGCCAGTCCTGCAGGAAGAGGTAGATGATGAAGATGACGAGCAGGAGCGCGATGATGAGCGTGCGGAAGATGTCCTTCACGCCGGCGTCGATGCTCGTCGTGGTATCGACAATCGTGGCGGCTTCGATGCCGTCGGGGAAACGCTCCGCGAGCCGTTCCATCGCGGCTTTGACCTTGCCGCCGACGGCCACGGCGTTGCTGCCCGGCTGCTGGTAGACGACGATCATGGCCGTCGGATCGCTCTCGTAGGAGGAACTGACGCCGTAGGTCTGGCTGCCCAGCGACACCTCGGCGATGTCGCCCAGGCGGATCTGCTCGCCCGAGGAGGTGGTGCGCACAACGATGTCGGCAAACTCCCCGGCGGTGGAGATCTGCGGCGGCATGGTCACCGTATAGGTATAGGCCACGCCGTCGGGAGCCGGCTCGGCTCCGAACTGTCCGGCAGGGTAGATGCCGCCCTGCTTCTCGATGGCCGCCGTCACTTCGTCCACGGCGATGCCGTAGTATTTCAGCACGTCGGGCCGCAGCCAGATACGCATGGCGTACTCTCCGGCGCCCATGATCGAGACCTTGCCCACGCCGTCGATCTTCAGCAGTTCGTTCTGCAGGTTGATGTAGGCGTAGTTCGAGAGAAACTCCCCGTCGTAGCGGCCGTCGCTGTGGAGCGAGTAGACCATCAGGAATCCCGTCATGGTCTTGCGCGTGGTGACTCCCTGGCGGGTGACCGTCGCCGGAAGCTCGGCCGTGGCCGACGAAACGTTGTTCTGGGTGAAGATGGCGTCCAGATCGGGATCGGAGCCGATGTCGAACGTAACCTGCAGGGTCATCGACCCGTCGTTGGCCGAGGTGGCCTGCATGTAGAGCATGTCGCTGACACCCATCACGGCCTGTGCCACGGGCGTCGCCACGGCGTTGTTCACCGTCTCGGCATCGGCGCCGTCGTAGGTCGCCGAGACCTCCACGACCGGGGGCGTGATGTCGGGGTACTGCTCGATCGGCAGTTGCGTGATTGAGATCAGCCCCACGAGCACGATGACGATGGCCAGCGAGATGGCGAAGATCGGGCGCGAAACGAAAAATTTCTCCATAGGGCTACCTCTTTTCGGGAATCACCTTCGCGCCGTTGCGCAACTTCTGCTGCCCGGAAACCACGATCCGTTCACCCGGTTCCAACCCCTCGTCGATGCACCACAGCGCGCCGTAAGTGTCGCCCGGAGTGACGCGGCGGTACTGCGCCGTGCTGTCGGCCGTGACGACCCACACCGAACTGAGGTCCTGGGCC
Source organism: Alistipes timonensis JC136 (assembly GCF_900107675.1). GTDB lineage: Bacteria > Bacteroidota > Bacteroidia > Bacteroidales > Rikenellaceae > Alistipes > Alistipes timonensis. Next base: position 483,667 of record NZ_FNRI01000001.1, on the reverse strand, counting down.
TGGCTCACGCCCTGCTGGGGCACGACGACGCGCGGTCGCACGGGGCCTACGTTGGCCTCCACACGGGCGAACTGCCCAGGTTTCAGCGTCTCGTCAGGATTGGGGAACATCACCACCAGCACGAGCGTCCCCGTGGTGGACGATACGTCCTTGCGCGTATAGTCGTAGAGCCCTGCGTGGGGATATTGCGTGCCGTCGGCCAGCACGAGGCGGATGTCCGAGAGCAGCCCCTCGTTGTCGTAGATCGACGTGCGGTCGCCGGCATAGCGGAGGTATTGCGACATCGGGATTGCCACGTCGACCGTCAGCGTGTCGATGTTCGACACGGTCGTCAGCACGCTGAACTGCGTACCGGGTCCCACGTAGTCGCCGACATGCGCCGCCGTATGCTCGATGATGCCGTCGATCGGGGAGCGCAGCTCGGCGTAGCCGACATTCATCCGGGCGCTGCTGAGCGTCTGTTCGGCCGCGCGCACCGAGGCTTCGGCGGCTTTCCATTGTGCGGTATACTGGTCCAGCTGCGACTGGCTGATGGCGTCGATCTTCGCCAGGGGCACCGCACGGTCGTAGTTGTTGCGTGCCTCGATGGCCTGCGCACGGGCCGATTCCAACTGGGCCTCGGCAGCCAGCATCGAGGTCGAAAGCTGGTCGGGATCGATGGTGAAGAGCAACTGTCCCCGTTTGACGGGCATGCCGTTGCCGTAGCGTTTCGACGACAGGTAACCGTTCACGCGCGGCTGGATCACGGCGTCGAAATTGCTCGCAAGGTAGCCGATAAAGCTCATCCGGTTGGGAACGGAGTCCACGGCGGCCTCGGCCACTTCGACCCGCAGGGGAGGCATCGCCTGCCGGGAAGCGTGTTTTCCGCAGCCCGTGAGAAGCGCTGCAAAGAGGCCTGCTGTAAGGTAGAATTTATCCATATAGGGTATGTTTTACCCCCGGGTAAGGGCAAAAAACGTACCGGTGCCCCCGTAAAATGGACTTTTTTGGTGAAAAAATGCTGTTTTTTCGTTCTCCGGGCGATTGAGTTTAGAATATTTTTATATCTTTGCGTTGATAACAAACCCAATTTAATAAATAAAACTATGAAAGAGTTAGTAGCAAAAATTAACGCAGAGTTTGAGGTATTTGCAGCCAATGCAGCTGCTCAGGTTGAGAAGAACAACAAAGCTGCCGGCACCCGTGCCCGTAAATCGGCTCTGGAGCTTTCGAAGCTGATGAAGGAGTTCCGCAAGGTTTCCGTAGACGCTGCGAAATAATTCGAACTCGGTTCACAATAAAGGCTGCCTTTTCGGGCAGCCTTTATTGTTTCTTGTTTGTCCCGTCCGTCCGGGGGATATGCGGAAATGGACGCATGAAATCGGAACCTAAGGTTGGATTCCGTAACGCCGGAACACCTCCATGTCTTCGGGCCGGAGTCCCGTTTTGCGGTAGGGTACGGCCTCGTTATGGTCGTTCAGATAGCGGCGCGGGGCCTGACGGTCGAAGTCGGGGCTCACGAGCGAAACTTTCGTCGAGAGGAACCGTCCCTGGATCGAAGCCATGTCAGCCATGGTGTGGAACAACGCATGGGTCGTGGCCGGAGCCGTTTCATTAGCCTCGGCGGCGGCGACTTTCCGGGGGAAATGCTCCCGGTAACTCTCCGAGAACCATGCCAGCGATGCCACATAAAGTTGGTAGGCCGTGGTGGTGGGCGAGGCATGCAGGAAGCGTTCGCGGCCGTCATCGATCAGGTCCTCGCCGTGGTCGGCACAGTAGAGCAGCGCCGAGGAGGTGTTTTCGAGCGACCCGAGGTAGTCGATGATTTGCGACAGCACGTAGTCCGTATAGCGAATCGAGTTGTCGTAAGCGTTGACCAGCATCGGGCGGTGCTGTTTGGCGATCGCCACGTCGTCGTCGGGCTGGAAATAGGCGAACTCCCGCGGATAACGCTGGTGGTAGCTGAAATGCGACCCGTAGCAGTGGAGGATGAAAAGGATCTTCTGCTCACTGCTCCTTTCGAGCACTTTGCGCATCTCGTCGAGCAACTGCGTGTCGTGGCGCGGCGAACGAATGTAAATCAGGTGCTTGGCATCGTGGGCCAGGTGGTCGATCATGGCGCCCTGCCGCGACTGGTTGGAGATGAACCACGTATCGAAGCCCGCCTCGTTGAACAACGCCGGAAGTCCCTTGCGGCGGTACAGTTCCTCGTGTTCGTCGGTGGCTACCGACGAGAGGATCAGCGGCACGCTCTTGTGCGTGGTGTTGCTCTGGGTGAGCATATCGCGGAACACCACCAGTCCCTTCTCCTGTGACAGCAAGGGATTGGTCTCGCGTTCGTAGCCGTACAACTGCCAGTTCATGGCCCGCGCGGCTTCACCTATAATATATACATAGACTTCGCGTCCGGGGGCTTCGGCCGTGCGCCGGGCCTCGTAGGTGAAACCTGCGGAGGTCTTTTCGTAATTGAACGACTTGCGGAACTCCGAGCCGCTCAGCCCGAGGTTGTAGAGGATGTTCAGGGGGAAGATTTCGTCGCGCAGCACGTGCCGGTCCTCGCTCACGTGGTAGGCGGGCCACAGGGCCAGCAGTCCCAATGCAAAGAGCGCCGCGCCGGTCAGGCCGATGTTCATGCGTGCCGTGCGGGTGATGTAGCGTTTATGGCCTATCTCGCGCGCCGCGAACCACAGCAGCGGCAGATAGATCACGCAGACCAGCACCACCGAAGGATAGATGTTGCCCAGCAGTTCGCCCGCCTCGCCCGGATTGGTCGTCAGAAGGTTGGTAAACATATCGGTGGCGATGATCGAATTGCCGAAGAGGTACAACAGCACGATCTGGAAGGCACAGAAGAAGATGAACGGGAACGCCAGCCAGATCATCACGCCCGAACGGCGCAGGGCTACGCTCCACATCATGTAGAACCCCAGCGGCATGAGGATCAGCGACTCGACGGTCCACACCGAGTAGGGCTCGGTGTTGGCCAACACACAATTGGGGATAATCAGCGCCACGAAGAAATAGACGGTCAGCAGCGTGGTGAAACGGCTGCGGGTTTTGACAACCCGCCGTCTGTTTTTCCGGTTCGTATCAGCACTCATAAACCAAATAGCTCTTAAAATGCCTCGTTTATGCTTAGCAGGAAACCGCTTGTTTTCTTGCCGAATCCGTAATCGAGGCGAACGTTAACTCTTTTTTTGAGCTCCCACCGGAAGCCGATGCCGTAGTTGGGAAGCGTCTGCGACCAATCGAACTCGCCGAGCGACGGAAACACGTTGCCCGCACCGCCCCAGACCGCACATCCGATCCGCCGCCAGATGCGCTGGCGCAGCTCGATCTGCAGGGTAATCATATCGTTGTCCGTATAACGGCCCTGGTAATAGCCGCGCATCCGCTGGCTGCCGCCCAGCCGGGCGAGCATCGGCCACGGCGTGCCGTCGGTATTGAACACCGCATAGAGGTCGGCGGCGAGGATACCGTCTTTCCACACCCGCTGGTAGGCGTCGGCCGTGAAGGTCGTGCGCCACAGCGTTTTGCCGCAGTTTCCGAGCCCTTTCGGGAAGAGCGTTTCCTGAAAACTCACATAGAGGCCCCGGAACGGATTGGGAATGAAGTCGCGCGAATCGTATTCGAGGATCGCCCCGATACCCGTCGCCGTGTATTTCATCTTCTCTCCGCGGAGGTACGCCGGTTCGGTGAACTTCAAACCCCGCGTGTGTTCGAAACTCACCAGTCCGCCGATGTAGGTGTGGGGCAGGAACTCGTGCAGGTAGCGCCCTTCGACCAGGTAGCGTTTCTCGGAATAGGTGCTTTCGGAGTTGTCACGCCCCGCGTTGTAGCCGATGCCCCAGAAACTACGGGGCGCCGAAGCGAACATCACCGTATAGTTTATACGGCGTTTGTTATGCGCGAAGATGTTGTTTCCCGTTACGCCCAGCGCATAGAATCCCGAAACCGAGACGTTGGCGAAGATCGAAACGTCGGAAGGCGCCGTGATCGAGTCCGTACGGTCGAGGCGGTAGAGTCCCGCAGCCAGCAGACCGATGCCGAAACTCGTGTTCTTCGAATAGCTGGGACCTCCGGCAAACGTGAAGTCGATTTTCTTCTCGAAAGTCTTGTCGATGGTCGACTCGCCGAAATAATCGACGACGCGCCGCAGGAAAGGTTTCTTTCGGGGAGCCTCCTGCGGCAGCGGGGTGTAGGTGTAGTGCAGCGTGTCGCCGTCTGCAATACGGGTGCCCTCCTCCTGGGCCCGGCCCGTGAGGACCGAACCTGAGAGCACGAGGATCAGGACAACGATTCTGCGCACCATCGAGACCTATTTATATTGCTCGATGGTCTCGTAAAAGGCCTCCTTGTCCGCGTCGGAGAGGATGCCCTTGCGCAGGAACACCAACTCGCCCTCCTTCGATACGATCATCAGCACGAACTGATTATTGCAGTCGCCCAACTTCCACGCCGTGCTCAGGATGCGGTCCTGGTCGGCCAGCACCGTGGCGCCGTTCGAAGCCGTGCGTTTCTTGGCCATGCTGCGGGCCATGCCGTTGGGAACCATCGGAGCGTCTTTGAGATTCATCACCCCGAAGCCGTAGATGTTTTCGCTCGCCGCGCGGCCGTTCTTCTCCAGTTCGATGGTGAAATCCTCGTTCTGTTTGTGCCGGTCGGGATCCACGTAGAATATCATCAGGTTCTTTTCGCCGAAATGAGGCAGTTTGGCCGGTTTGCCATCCAGGTCGAGCACTTCGACGTTCTGCACCTTGCGGGGCAACTCCTGCGCCGAGGCTGCCGATGCGGTCAGCGCGAAAGCTGCCAGCATCACGATTACTTTCATCTTCATTACGTTCTGTTTTTGTGGTGTCTAACGAAAACAAATCGCGTCAAAGATACGACATTTCTTCGAACATAGGGAATGTCGGCAGTCCTATTATTGTTCGATTGGTCTCTTTTTTCCGCCTGCAGCGGCGAGGGCGGTGTCGAATCCGTAAAATCCGCTTCCGGAAACGATCAGAAAGACATAGATACCCAGCCATACGAACTCGGGCTCCCCGGCGCCGAGTCCGCCCCAGACGAATGTCAGGAGGACACCCAGCGCCATCAGGAACGCCGCCTGACGCACCCACAGTCCCATGATGACAAGCACGGCCAGCAACACTTCTGCGACCGACACGACGACAAATACGACGGCGGGATTGATGTTGAGCACCGTTGGATATGAAGCTATTATTTCGTTGTAATTTTGTATTTTGCCGATGTTGTGAAACAGCATCATGGCTCCCGCGAACAGCCGCATGTAAAGCACGGCCCAGTCCATGCAGCGGGATTGTCCGATCCGATCAGATATTTTCTTTTCCATGCCCCTGTATTCTGCAATTCGCGTTCCGAAAAAATCGTTATCTTTACGGCATGGAATCGAAAACAAGGATTTTATTCGTCTGTTTGGGCAATATTTGCCGCTCTCCGGCCGCCGACGGCATCATGCACGACATGGTGGAGAAGCAGGGAGTCGCCGACCGGTTCACGATCGACTCGGCAGGCACCTATGGAGGTCACCGGGGCGAACTGCCCGATGCACGCATGCGCAGCGCCGCTTCGCGCCGGGGATATGCATTGACACATCGCTCCCGGCAGGTGAGCGAGGAGGATTTCGACCGTTTTGACATGATTGTCGCTATGGACGACAGGAACTACGAGACGCTCAACCGCCTGGCGCCTTCCCGCGAGGCCGCCCGCAAAATATACCGCATGGCGGAGTTCTGCCGCCGACATCCCGACCGCACCTATGTCCCCGACCCCTATTACGAGGGACACGAGGGCTTCGAGCTGGTGCTCGACATGCTGGAGGATGGATGCGAGGGGATTATGGAATATCTTAGAAATCCAGCCCGAAACTGATGCTGTAGGTATTGCGCAGGAGCGTGTCTTTCTTGGCGAAGAGGTAGGCGAAGTCCAACCGCAGGTGGAGGATGCGCACGCCGGCGCCGACGGTCCAGTAACTCGGATAGTAGTCGCGCTGTTCGCCGTAGTGATAGCCCGTGCGCAGTTGGACCAACTGCATGAGGTTGTATTCCGCACCCACCGACATCTGGAATCCGCGGACCGCTTTCGGGGAGAAATAGTAGCCTACGTCGGTGCCGACGGTGATCTCGTGTGCATCGGAGAGGAACGTGTCGAGAGCCGCACCGACGGTGAAATCCATCGGAAGCGTATAATCCGTATCGTCGACATAGCCGCCCAGATTGCCCAGTTTGGCGCCTGCGCGCAGCGTCGAATAACTGCCGACATTCTCCAGCGGCAGTTGGTAGGCGGCGCTGAGGTCCACGGCCAGCGCATCGGCCGAAATATCCGGGCGTTTCAGGTGCATGTAGCGCGCCACGACGCCGAGCGACCAGTTGTCGCCCATGCGGCGCGAATAGCCCAGGTCTACGGCCATGTCGTTGTTGCCGTGCTCGCGGAGATACTGACGCCAGCCGACCTGTGCGAGGTTGACGTTGTCGAAGCGGCAGAATCCCGATACGGCATAGTAATCGAAATTTTTCTGTCCGTAATAGGACGACGATATCTGCGACGGCATGCGCGAAAAGACAGCCATCGCCGAGTTGTTGTAGATGGCGTGCGAGCCCGAAAGGGTGGTCATCATCACGCCGCCCATGCCGATCGCCTTGGCGTCGGGGCTGGGGAGCGTCGCCTCAATTCTCTGGGCGTATGTCTGGAGTGCGGCCAGGGCCGCAAGCAAGGTTATGAGTCGTTTCATAATTGCAAAGATAGTAAAAAGCGGAATGGGTGCAAAAAAGATGCAAGTTATGTAGGGCGGAGCGCAGTTACCTTCGCTTCGCTCGGTGATCGTTGGCGGCGCGATAACAGTAAACGAGTCGCCGAAAGTCCCCGTGGGAATCCGACCGGAAATAAAAACGTCCGCCAAGTTTGCTTGGACGGACGTTTTTATTTCCAGTCGATGCCTTGCGGCATTTTTTCAACAACTCGTTTGTTGTCTATCGTTTCTTAACAATTCATCGCCCCGCAGCAGTGGATAACCTGACCGCTGACATACGACGAAAGGTCCGAAGCGAGGAACAGCGCCACCTTGGCTACGTCCTCCGGCGTACCGCCGCGGCGCAGCGGAATCTGCTTGTACCAGCCCTCCTTCACCTCGTCGGGCAGCTTGTCGGTCATCTCGGTCATGATGAAGCCCGGGGCGATGGCGTTGGCGCGGATACCGCGAGGACCCATCTCTTTTGCAATGGATTTAGCTAATCCGATCATACCGGCCTTCGATGCCGAGTAGTTGCATTGGCCGGCGTTGCCGCTGACACCCACCACCGACGACATGTTGATGATCGAGCCGCTTTTCTGACGCGCCATGATCGGCGTCACGGCATGGATGAAGTTGAACGCCGATTTGAGGTTCACCGTCAGCACGGCGTCCCACTGAGCCTCGGACATGCGCATCATCAGGCCGTCCTTCGTGATGCCGGCGTTGTTGACGAGGATGTCGATGCGTCCGAAATCCTTCACGATCTGGTCGATGACCTGATGCGTCTCTTCGAAGTTCGCGGCGTTCGAAGCATATCCCTTGGCCTTTACGCCCAGCGCGGCGATCTCAGCCTCGGTGGCTTTGCCGTTCTCGTCGATCACGAGGTCGGTGAACGCCACGTTGGCGCCCTCTTTGGCAAATTCGAGTGCGATGGCCTTGCCGATGCCGCGTGCGGCGCCGGTCACAACGGCCACTTTTCCATCCAGTAATTTCATAATACTTATATTTTAAGGTAATATCTGTCGATTTTGCGGCACAAAGATAGTACAAGGCGAGAGGAATGCCAAATTTATTTGGGCATTCCCGAGCCGCAGCCTATCTAAGGCGAAGCCAAAGATACTACAAGCCGAGGGCAAATGCAAACGGAGTTTGCGGTTTTGCCGAGGCGCAGCCTGTCCAAGACCGGGTTTTGCCCCGTCAAATATAGGAAAAATATCTTAAACCGTTTTTCGACGAACCCATTTTCGGCATTTTTGCTTATCTTTACCCGCTGTAAAAGCATTTCACAAAATCCCTAACGATAATGAAAAGAGATTCCCAGATTTTCGATTTGATTGCCGCCGAGCGCAGCCGCCAGATGCACGGCATCGAGCTGATCGCCTCGGAGAACTTCGTCAGCGACCAGGTGATGGAGGCCATGGGCTCGGTTTTGACCAACAAATACGCCGAAGGCTATCCAAGCGCCCGCTACTACGGAGGCTGCGAGGTCGTGGACAAGGTCGAGTCGCTGGCCATCGAGCGCATCTGCAAGCTCTACGGCGCGGAATACGCCAACGTGCAGCCTCACTCGGGCGCGCAGGCCAACATGGCCGTTTTCTTCGCCTGCATGCAGCCGGGCGATACCTTCATGGGCCTCGATCTGGCACACGGAGGACACCTCTCGCACGGTTCGCCGGTCAACATGTCGGGTAAATATTTCAATGCCGTGGGCTACCAGCTGGACGAGGCCACCGGCGTGATCGACTACGACGCCATGGAGCGCAAGGCGCTGGAATGCAAACCCAAGCTGATCGTCGGCGGCGCCTCGGCCTACTCGCGTGAATGGGACTACAAGCGCATGCGCGAGATCGCCGACAAGGTGGGGGCGCTGCTGCTCGTGGACATGGCCCACACGGCCGGACTGATCGCCGCCGGGCTGTTGGAGAATCCCGTGAAATACGCCCATATCGTCACTTCGACGACTCACAAGACCCTGCGCGGACCGCGCGGTGGCATTATCCTGATGGGTAAGGACTTCGAGAACCCCTGGGGCCAGACCACGCCGAAGGGCGTAGTGAAGATGATGTCGCAGATACTCAATTCGGCCGTTTTCCCGGGCATCCAGGGCGGTCCGCTGGAGCACGTCATCGCCGCCAAGGCCGTGGCTTTCGGCGAGGCGCTGGAACCCGCCTACAAGGAGTACCAGGCACAGGTGCAGAAGAACGCCAAAGCGATGGCCGCCGCTTTCGTGAAGCGCGGTTACAAGATCGTTTCCGACGGTACGGACAATCACCTGATGCTGGTCGACCTGCGCACGAAGTTCCCCGAGCTGACGGGCAAGCTGGCCGAAAAATGCCTTGTGGCCGCCGACATCACCACCAACAAGAACATGGTGCCGTTCGACAGCCGGTCGCCGTTCCAGACTTCGGGTCTGCGTTTCGGAACCCCGGCCATCACGACCCGCGGCCTGAAGGAGGACAAGATGGATTACATCGTCGAGCTGATCGACCGCGTGCTGCACGATCCGGAGAACGAGGCGAATATCGCCGCCGTCCGCAAGGACGTGAACGCCCTGATGGCCGACTATCCGCTTTTCGCGTGGTAAGATGAGAGAGGTCATCGACTTCTTCCGCCGCCTGCACGACAACAACACCCGGGAGTGGTTCGACGCCAACCGCGCCGAATGGACCCGGGTGAAGGGGCGGTTTGCGGATTTCACCGGACAGTTGATCGACGGCATCGCGTCGTTCGATCCCACGGTGCGGGGCCTGCGTCCGCAGGACTGCACCTACCGCATCGCCCGCGACACGCGCTTCTCGAACGACAAGTCGCCCTACAAGACCTATATCGGCGCCTACATCGCCCCGAAGGGCAAGAAATCGGGCTTTGCGGGATACTACTTCCACATCGAACCCTGTGCCGATTCGCTGGTGTGGTGCAATCTGCTCTCGGCAGGTGCCGTCTGCATCGAGCCGACAGTCCTGCGTTCGATCCGCGAGGAGGTTCTCGACAACGGTGCGGAGATCGAAGCGGCTATCAAAAAGGCAAAGGGTTTCCGTCTGAGCGAAAGAAACAAACTTAAGCGGGTTCCGACGGGGTTTCCTGCCGACAGCGAATATGCCGAGATGCTGAAGCTGAAAGATTTTTACATTGACCAGCCGATCACCGAGGAATACCTGCTCGCTCCGGACCTGCTGGACCGCACGGTCGAGGAGTTCCGCCGCACGCAGCCGTTCGTTGCCATCCTGAACCGCGCCATACAGTACGCCTACGACGAAATGATGTAAGCGTTTCCGCATATCATTGAGAAAGGTCGACCCAGCGGGGCCGACCTTTCCTATTGTTACTCCACGGTCACCGATTTGGCGAGGTTGCGGGGCTGGTCGACGTTGCGGCCCTTGTACACCGCAATGTAGTAAGCCAGCAGTTGCAGCGGTACCGACACCACAATCGGCATAAGGCACTCGGCAATGACCGGAACCTCGATCACATAGTCCGCCGAGCGGCGCACCTGTCGGTCGTCGCGGGCGATGACGGCGATGATCTTGCCGCCACGGGCCCGGATTTCCTCGATGTTCGATGCGGTCTTCTCGTAAGTGTGGTCCGGCGTGGCGATGGCTACGGTGGGCATCTCGGCGTCGATCAGCGCGATGGGGCCGTGCTTCATCTCGGCGGCGGGGTAGCCCTCGGCGTGGATATAGGAAATCTCTTTGAGTTTCAAGGCGCCCTCCAATGCAGTAGGGTAATTGTATCCGCGGCCCAAGTAAATAAAATTGTGGGCATAGGTGAATATCTTCGCCAGGTCGGCGACCTGCGGCGCAACCTTCAACACCTCCTCCAGCGTTTCGGGCAGGTAGAGCAGGGCGCTCGAAACTTCGTGGTAATATGCGTCCGAAACGGTTTCTCTTTCGCGGCCGACGGCCAGCGCCAGCATCGCCATCACGGTCACCTGCCCGGTGAAAGCCTTCGTCGAGGCGACGCCGATTTCGGGTCCGACGTGAATGTAGGCCCCCGAATCCGTCGCCCGGGCGATGGACGATCCCACGACGTTGCAGATGCCGAAGACGAAAGCCCCGGCCTTGCGGGCCAGCTCCACGGCGGCCAGCGTGTCGGCCGTTTCGCCCGACTGCGACACGGCGATCACAATGTCGTCTTCACGGATGATGGGATTGCGGTAGCGGAACTCCGAGGCGTATTCCACCTCGACGGGAATGCGGCAGATCGACTCGATAAGGTGCTCGCCGATCAGCGAGGCGTGCCACGAAGTGCCGCACGCCACGAAGATGATGCGCCGGGCATTCACGAACTTCTCGCGGTGGTCGATCACCCCCGAGAGCTTCACCTCGCAGGTGTCGGGATTGATGCGTCCGCGGATGCAGTCCACGAGTGTCGAGGGTTGTTCGTAAATCTCTTTGAGCATGAAATGAGGATAGCCGCCTTTCTCGAGCTGCGAAATGGAGAGCTGGAGCTTGCGGATGTCGATCTTTGCATCGTGGTTGTCCAGCGTCACGACTTTCAGGGGCTTGTCGCGCTCGATCACGGCGATCTCCCCGTCGCCCACGTAGACGAAATCCTGCGTGTATTCGATGATCGACGCGGCATCGGACGAAAGGAAATACTCGCCCTCGCCGATGCCCACGACCATCGGGCTGCTCTGTCGTGCGGCGATGATCCGGTCGGTGTTGCCCTTTTCGACGACGGCGATGGCATAGGCCCCGACCACTTGGCGAAGCGCCTGCTGCACGGCTTCGAACAGCGAACAGCCGTTCGTCTCGCGGACATATTCGATCAGGTTCACCAATACTTCGGAGTCGGTGCTGCTGCGGAACGTGTAGCCGTTCTCCACGAGCGCATCTTTCAGCACACGGTAGTTTTCGATGATGCCGTTATGTATCAGGGCGATGCTCTCCGATTCGGAGTAGTGGGGATGGGCGTTGGCATCGTTCGGAACCCCGTGCGTGGCCCAGCGCGTGTGCGCGATGCCGATGGTTCCGCCGAGGTCCTTGCCCTCGAGGAAATGTTCCAGGTCCGAGACCTTGCCTTTGCATTTGAAAACGTGGAGGGTCCCCGTTGCGTTGACCAGCGCAATTCCCGCACTGTCGTAACCCCGGTATTCGAGGCGGTGCAGACCCTTCACCAGAATCGGACAGGCATCACGCCGGCCGACATATCCTACAATTCCGCACATCTGCTTTTTCGGTATTTGTCCGGGTTAAAAATAGTAAAATATTTTACGAATATTCGCAAAAAAAGGGCGGGAATTTACACCCGCCCTGTCGATTTTTTGGAAACGAAGCTGTTTTTCAGTCGGTTACCTGACGTATTTCCGCATCTCCTCCACGATTCCGGCGTTGCCTGCGACGATCGAGATGCCGCGGTCACGGCGGAGGTCGCAAACGACGCCTCCGGCCTCCCGGAGGATCAGTTCGGCGGCGCAGACGTCCCATTCGTGGAGCGCCAGCTCCCAGTAACCGTCCAGCAGCCCTGCCGCGACACAACTGATGTCGTAGGCCGCCGATCCCAGTCGCCGGACGTCCCGCACGTAGGGGATGATTCGGGCGACGTTGTCGCTGTTGTTGTCCGGATTCACGTCCTTGTCATAGGGGAATCCCGTTGCGATTACCGACGTGGCAAGCGCCTGCTTTTCCCCGACGCGGATGCGTTCCGGTTCCCGCGAAGCGTATTGCAGGAAAGCCCCGCTGCCTTTTACGGCGGTGAACAACTCGTTCAGATAGGGGGCATAGACCACGCCCACGACCGTCTCGCCCTTGTGCTGCAGGGCGATAGAGACCGCGAAGACGGGCAATCCCTGGCTGTAATTGGTCGTGCCGTCCAACGGATCGACCACCCAGCGCCAGTCGCTTTCCGCACTGCCGCGGCTGCCGCCTTCCTCGCCCAGAACGGCGTGGTCGGGATAGCGTTCCGCAATCATCCCGGCAATCAGCTCCTCGCTCTCCTTGTCGGCGCGCGTCACCACGTCGTAGACGTTGGATTTGGTCCGGATGGCGAGCTTGTCGCTCCGGAAGTAGGCGAGGTGGATCCTTCCGGCTTCCCGGGCCATTCGAACGGCAAATTCCAGCAGTTCTTCGTACATCGTCACTTGCTTTCGGCGAAATACTTGTAAAACAGCGGAATGGTCTCCACGCCCTTGTCGAACTGCTCGAGCCCGTAGCTCTCGTTCGGCGAGTGGATGGCGTCCTCGGCCAGTCCGAAGCCGATCAGCAGCGATTTGATGCCCAGGATTGACTCGAATCCGCTGATAATGGGGATCGAACCGCCCGAATAGAAGGGCAGGGGCTTTTTGCCGAAAGTCGCCTCGACGGCCCTTTCAGCCGCCTTGTAGGCCGGCATATCGGTCGGGGAGACGTAGGGCATGCCGCCGTGGAGCGACTTCACCACCACTTTCACGCTCTTGGGTGCGATGGCATTGAAATGCTTCTCGAAAAGTTCCGAAATTTTGCGGTAGTCCTGATTCGGGACCAGGCGCATCGAGATCTTGGCCGAGGCTTTCGCGGGAATCACCGTCTTGGTGCCTTCGCCCGTGTAGCCGCCCCAGATGCCGTTGACATCGAGCGACGGACGCACGCCCGTGCGTTCCAGCGTCGTGTAGCCCGCTTCACCCTCCACGTCGCCGATTTCCAGCGATTTCTTGTAGTCCTCCATGCTGAACGGAGCCTTGTTGAACGCTTCGCGTTCCCCGGGCGTCAGCTCACGCACATCGTCGTAAAAGCCGGGGATCGTCACACGGCCTTGGTTATCTATCAAACTGGCCACCAGCCGCGTCAGCACGTTGGCCGGATTGGCCACCGCGCCGCCGAACAACCCCGAGTGGAGGTCCTTGTTGGGGCCCGTCACTTCAACCTCCATATAAGCTAACCCGCGCAAACCGCATGTGATAGAGGGTGTTTGCATCGAAATCATCGAAGTGTCCGACACCAATATAATATCGGCTTCGAGCATCTCCTTGTTCTCCTCGCAGAAGCGGTAGAGGCTCGGCGAACCGATCTCCTCCTCGCCCTCGAGCATGAATTTTACGTTACAGGGCAGCGTGTCCGTGGCGCACATCGCCTCAAAAGCCTTGGCGTGCATCCACAACTGGCCTTTGTCGTCGTCCGCCCCGCGGCCCCAGATGCGGCCCTCCTTGATGACGGGCTCGAACGGTTCGGTGCGCCATTCGTCGCGCGGGTCCACGGGCATCACGTCGTAGTGGCCGTAGACCAGCACCGTTTTGGCCTTCGGGTCGACGATCTTCTCGGCGTAGACCACCGGATTGCCTTCCGTAGGCAGCACGTCAGCACGGTCGGCGCCGGCTTTGGCGAGTGCTGCGGCGAGGAACTCCGCACAGCGCAGCATATCGGGCTTGTGTTCGCTCTGCGCGCTGATCGACGGAATACGCAGCAGATCGAACAACTCGCTGATAAACCGCTCTTTATTCTCTTTTATGTAAACTTTTGCTTTATCCATTGGACTATTTGATTTTTTGCAGTACGTAATTCTCCGCCAACGCTCCCGAGACGGGGTGTTTTTCAGCGTCGAGCATGCGCAGTCGGTTTTCCTCAATCTTGTAGTACTCTTCCGAGCCGTCGTCGAGTTGGGACAGGGTCAGCAGGTTCTCCTTAACAGTGAAAACGCCCGTCTCGTCGAACTCCGCATCGCGGTCGATGTATTTCATGTGCAGCTCGTATGTGCTGTCGGGATTGAGCTTCAGCGTCGTTTGTATTCCCGGGCAGTCCGCCGCCGGGAGGGTTCCTTCGTAGGTTCCCAGGTAGTCGAGCGACGTTTCGGCAGTGTGCATGTCGGGCACCGCCGCGGTTGTAGTCTGCGTTTCGGCGGCAGCTTTCTTTTTCGGGGCATTTCCGCCGCAGGCGACCAGCGCGAGCGCTGCGGCGAGGATCAATACGTTCTTCTTCATTGTCTTAAATATTACAGATATCTTTGATTTCGGCAATGAACCGCTGCGCCAGCGCGTCGGCCTCGTCCATCGACTTGGCTTCGGTGTAGACGCGGATGATCGGCTCGGTGTTCGACTTGCGCAGGTGAACCCAATTCTCCGGGAAGTCGATCTTCACACCGTCGATATCGTTCACGTTATCATTGGCGTAACGGCTCTTTACCTCACGCAGCACTTTATCTACATCGATGGCCGGCGTCAGTTCGATCTTGTTCTTCGAAGCGTAGTACGAGGGATAAGTGGCACGCAGCTGGGTCATCGTCATGCCTTTCCGGGCCAGCCACGTCAAAAAGAGTGCCGTTCCCACCAGCGCGTCGCGTCCGTAGTGCAACTCGGGGTAGATGACTCCGCCGTTGCCCTCGCCGCCGATTACGGCGCCGACCTCCTTCATCTTCGTTACAACGTTGACTTCGCCGACGGCCGAAGCGTAGTATTTGCCTCCATGACGCTCCGTAACGTCGCGCAGGGCACGCGACGAGGAGAGGTTCGAAACCGTGTTGCCGGGATTTTCCGAGAGGATATAGTCGGCGACGGCTACCAGCGTGTACTCCTCGACGAACATCGAGCCGTCTTCCGAGACGAACGCCAGCCGGTCCACGTCGGGGTCGACCACGATGCCTACATCCGCTTTCTCGCGCACCATTGCCTCCGATATCTGGGTGAGGTTCTGCGGCAGCGGCTCGGGGTTGTGGGCGAATTCGCCCGTGGGCTCGCAGTTGAGCTCCACGACCTCACAGCCCAGTTCGCGCAGCAGTTTGGGCATGACGATACCGCCCACCGAGTTCACGGCGTCGACGACCACTTTGAAGCGGCGTTTGCGCACGGCTTCAACATCGACCAGCGGCAGCGCCAGCACGCGGCGGATATGCTCGTCGTTGAAATCTTCGCGCGACAGCACATGCCCGATGGCGTCGATCGCGGGGTAGTCGTACTCCTCTTCCTCGGACATCGCCAATACCTGCTTGCCCTCGGCGTCGTTCAGGAATTCGCCGTCGGAGTTCAGCAGTTTCAGGGCGTTCCACTGACGGGGATTGTGCGAGGCGGTGATGATGATGCCGCCGTCGGCTTTTTTCGTGATGACGGCCATTTCCGTTCCCGGGGTGGTGCACAGCCCGACGTTGATGACGTCGGCTCCGCAGGCCAGCAGGGTGCCTTCGACGAGGTTCGAGACCATTTCGCCCGAAATCCGGGCGTCGCGTCCTACGACTATGGTAAGTTTTTTGCCCGGTGTACGGCGGGCGATCAGACGCACGTAGGCCGTGGTGAATTTCACGACGTCGGGCGGCGTCAGGTTCTCTCCTGCGGGACCTCCGATGGTGCCGCGGATGCCCGAAATGGATTTGATAAGAGTCATGTTTTATTCGGTTTTGGATATACTTATATTTATGAAATATTCGCTTCGAAGTTTTGATATTCGAGGTAAATATATTACTTTTATGCCAATTATGGAAATTAAAAAACCACTATTATGAGAACGATCCCCGCTTCCGAATTGATTATCAACGACGACGGTTCGATATTCCACCTGCACCTGCATCCCGGACAACTTGCCGACACCGTGATACTGGTCGGCGATCCCGGCCGCGTGGCGCTCGTGGCCGGATTTTTCGACAAAAAGGAGTGCGAGGTCGAGAACCGCGAGTTCAAAACCGTGACGGGTACCTATAAGGGCAAGCGCATGACGGTCCTCTCGACCGGCATCGGCATCGGCAACATCGACATCTGCGTCACGGAGCTCGATGCGCTGGCCAACGTCGATTTCGCCACGCGGCAGGAGAAGGCCGTGAAGAAGCAGTTGACGCTGGTACGCCTCGGCACGTCGGGCGCCATTCAGCCCGACATCAAAGTCGGCGAGTTCGTCTTTTCGCGCACCTCGTGCGGTTTCGACGGCCTGCTGAGCTACTACAAGGGCCGCGACGGAGTCTGCGACCTGGCGCTCGAGGAGGCTTTCGTGAAGCACACGGGCTGGTACGAGAAGATGCCGCGTCCCTATTTCGTCAATGCCGACAAGACGCTGTTCGAGCATTTCAGCGACGTCACGCGCGAGGGCATCACCATCGCCGCCCCGGGCTTCTATGCCCCGCAAGGCCGCTGGGTGCGTCTCGAACCGCATGACGCACACCTGAACGAGAAGATCGAGTCGTTCAGCTTCGAAGGCCGCCGCATCACCAACTTCGAAATGGAGGGTTCGGCGCTGGCGGGTCTTGCAGCCCTGATGGGCCACCGCGCCGCCACGATTTGTACGATCATCGCCCAGCGCATCGCGCAGGACGTCAACACGGACTACAAGCCGTTCGTGAAGAAGATGATTCAAACGGCCCTCGACAAACTGGCAATTTTAGAGTAAGAAACCATAACAGAAAAAAACAGAGACAAACGTATGAAATTTTCCGTATCAAGCTCGGCCCTGCTTTCGCTGCTGGCTACCACCGGCAAGGTTATCAGCAATAAGAACACGCTGCCTATCCTGGACTACTTCCTTTTGGAACTCAGCGGCAACACGCTGCAGGTCACCACGTCGGACCTCGAAACGACGCTCGTCGGACAGATCGAGGTGGACAGCGTGGAGCGCGAAGGTACGATCGCCGCGCCGGCCAAACTGATGCTCGACTCCCTGAAGGAGTTCCCCGAACTGCCGCTGACCATCGAGGTCAACGACAAGAACTGGGAAATCACGATCAACTGGAAGAGCGGTTCGCTTTCGATCCCCGGCGCCAGCGCCATAAGCTATCCCGCCGTACCGGTGCTCAGTGCCGAGAAAAAGGAGCTCAGCCTGAACGTCGACACGCTCGTGAACGGCATCAACAAGACCATCTTCGCCACGGCGGACGACGAATTGCGTCCGGTGATGAACGGCATCTATATCAACCTGGCCCCTAATGTACTGACATTCGTGGGTACCGATGCGCATAAACTCGTGAAATACGAGGCCGAGACCGAAAACGAGGTGACCGCCTCGTTCATCCTTCCCAAGAAGCCCGCCAACCTGCTGAAGTCGGTGCTGCTGAAGGAGGACGATGCGATCGAGATGGCATTTGATTCGAAGAACGCCCTGTTCAAGCTCAAGAGCCATACGCTCGTGTGCCGCCTGATCGAGGGCAACTATCCGAACTACAATGCCGTGATTCCGGCGAACAACCCCAACAAGGTGTTGGTGGACCGCATCGAACTGGTCAACGGCATCAAGCGCGTGGCTGTCTGCTCGAATCCCACGACAAACCTTATCCGTATGGACATCTCCGGCAACCAGATCAACCTCACGGCCCAGGACATCGACTTCTCGGTGTCGGCTAACGAGACGATCTCGTGCAGCTACGACGGACAAGCCATCTCGATCGGCTTCAAGTCGACGTTCCTGGTCGAGATTCTCTCGAACATGGAGACCCCGACGGTGGTGGTGGAGCTGGCCGATTCAACCCGTGCCGGCGTCTTCAAGCCCGTTTACGACGACAAGCAGACCAGCGCGACGCTGATGCTGCTGATGCCGATGATGATCAACGCATAACGGCTGTCAGATGAAGTTAAACCTCAAACGCCCGATCATTTTCTTCGACCTCGAAACCACCGGCATAGATACCGCCAAGGACCGGATCGTCGAAATTTCGATGGTCAAAGTCATGCCCGACGGCGAGGAGATCACCAAAACCCGCCGGATAAACCCCGAGATGCACATTCCCGAGGAGGCCACGGCCGTACACGGCATCACGGACGAGGATGTGAAGGACTGCCCGACGTTCGCGCAGGTCGCCAAGTCGCTCGAGCAGTTCATCCGCGGCTGTGATTTCGGCGGTTTCAACTCGAACCGCTTCGACCTGCCGGTGCTGGTCGAGGAGTTCCTGCGGGCGGGTGTCGACGTGGATTTCAAGCGCCGTAAGTTCATCGACGTGCAGAACATCTTCCACAAGAAAGAGCAGCGGACGCTGGTGGCGGCCTACAAGTTCTACTGCGACAAGAACCTCGAGGACGCCCACTCGGCCGAGGCCGACACGAAGGCTACCTACGAAGTGCTGATGGCGCAGTTGGACCGTTATGACGATCTGGAGAACGACATCGACAAGTTGGCCGAATACTCGTGCCGCGCCGAGGCGGCGGACTATGCCGGGCGCATTCTCTTCAACGAAAAGGGCGAGGAAGTTTTCGGATTCGGCAAGTACAAGGGACGTTCGGTGGCCGAAGTGTTCCGCATCGAGCCCAGCTACTACGCGTGGATGATGAACGGCGATTTCCCGCTCTACACCAAGAAGGTCATCACCGAAATCCGGATGCGCGATAAACTGAAATGACGATGAAACAACTCTGTGCCACAGCCCTGATGATCGTGTGGGCCCTCTGCGCTTTTGCGGCGGAGAAGTCCGGAACGATCGTCTACATCAACGGCTCGAAGTTCTACATCCATACCGTCCAGCCGGGCGAAACGCTCTACGGGCTCTCGAAGACCTACGGCGTGGGCGAAAAGGTGATCTTAGAGAACAATCCCTCGATCGCCCGCGGGCTGAAGACGGCCGAGAACATCAAGATTCCTTTTGTGAGCGATGTTCCCGAGCCGAAGTCGGATAAAAAGCTGCGCAAGACCTTCGATTTCCATTTCGTGTCGAAGGGCGAGACGCTTTACGCCATCTCGCGGCAGTATGAAATTCCCGTGAAGACCATCCTGGAAGACAATCCCAACCTCGATCCGCTGCACATGCGCCTCGGGGAGCGCATTCTGATCCGCAAGAAGCAGATCGGATCGGAGGACGAAGCCGGGACTAAAGAGCAGTGGGAGGAGTACCGCCAATCGCTGAACAGCGTCGCCGACGAGGGCACGGCATATCATATCGTCCACCCGGGCGAGACGTTTTATTCGCTCTCGCGGCGTTTCGGAATCTCCGAGACCGAACTCAGCCAGCTCAACGGCGGGCTGAAACCCGCGGATCTCAAGGCCGGAGCGATGATCAAAATCCCGCAGTTGGACGGCGCCGTGACGGCGGAAGTTGCCGACAGCCTGCACCGGGACAGCGTGGTCGCTGCGGAACCGCAGGCCATTCCTATCGAATTCCGGGCCTTGCGCCGCAGCGAGCCGCTCAATGTGGCGCTGCTGTTGCCCATTGCTACGGGCGGCGAGGCCAACGGCAACTACCTGGAGTTCTACCAGGGTTTCCTGCTGGGGATTGACAGCATTAAGATCCGGCAGGGCATCTCGGTGAACGTCCATCTCTACAACACGGCCCGCGATACGGCCCGCATCCGCGAGATCGTCGAGCGGGACGAGGCGTTCCGCAAATCGGACCTGATTATCGGCCCGATCTATGAAGAGGGACTCGCTCCGGTGATTCGCTTCGCCGAGGAGAAAAAGGTGCCTGTGGTATCGCCGCTGGCCCATATCGCCGACCATAACAGCGACGTGCTGTTCCAGTTGGCTCCCGATCCGTCGCTCAAATATGAGAAAGCGGGGGATCTGGTGGACGGCGGCAAGCGTGTGACGCTGATCTACACCGCATCGACCGACAAGGAGTTCGAACGCGAGATACTGGCGTTGCTGGGGGATTCGGAATATTCCCGGTACACCTATAAGTATGAGCATCCGACGGTGCGCTCGTCGAACAGCCCGAGCGACCTCACGCCGCTGTTGGAGAACGGGCAGGACAATGTTTTCATCATCCTCTCGGACAACAGTGTCGACGTAGAGCGCATCCTTGCGGCCCTGGCGTCTGCCGATACGAGCATCACGAGCCGCGGACGCACGGCGCCCCGTTTCGTGGTGCTGGGCAACCCGCGCTGGAACCGGTTCAACACTATCGACCGTGCCATCTACTTCAAGGACCGCGTGGTCTTCTTCTCGGCTTACCACGCCAAGCGTGATTCCGAGATTGTGCGGACATTCGACAGCGCCTACATCCGGGCGTTCGGAGCACTGCCGACGCTCTACTCCTACCGGGGTTACGACACAGCCGTGATCTTCGCCCCGGCCATGTACGGCGATATCGAGTACGACCTCGAAGACCGCCGCTATGCGCCGTTGCAGACCGTGTACCGGTTCGGCCAGGGTGAGGGACGCGAGAACCACATCAACCGCAACTGGATGCGCGTCAACTACAACAGTGACTTCACGATAACCATTGAATAGCAGAATCATGGCAACTCTGACCAATACGATCCCCGAGAAAACCATCGAGCGCCTGAGCGAATACCGCCGCACGCTGCTCGCCAGCCACAAGCAGGGCATTACGCACATCTTTTCACACGTGCTGGCCGGCATTCACGGCATTACGGCCGTGCAGGTGCGCCGAGACCTGATGCTGATCGGCTTCTCGAGCGACACGAAGAAAGGCTACGACGTGCAGGTATTGATCGAATATATCAGCCGGATCCTCGACAGTCCTTCGCCAATGAATATCGCGGTGCTGGGTATGGGTCACCTGGGACAGGCCATCACCAAGTATTTCAACGGCAAGGGCCTCAAACTGAAGATCACCGCAGCGTTCGATGTCGACCCCGAGAAGGTCGGCAAGACCATCGACGGCATCCCGTGCTACCACATGGACACGTTCGAGGAGGTGGTCGAGGACAAGGACATCTCGATCGTCATCGTCTCATCGCCGACGAAGGTGGCCCCGACGCTCGTGCTGCCGATCATCAACGCCGGCATCAAGGGCGTGCTGAACTTCACCTCCACGCCGCTGAATTTCCCGCAGGGAATCATCGTCGAGAACTACGACATTACGACGCTGCTGGAAAAAGTCGCCTATTTCGTCAAGGAGAACGAGGAGATCAGCAATGCCTGAAACGAAACAACGGAACGGTATACGGGTATTTCACGGTTTTGACGCACTTCCGCACTTCGTCCATCCGGCCGTGACCGTCGGCTCCTACGACGGCGTGCACCGGGGGCACCGGGCGCTGATCGAGCGGCTCGTGGCCGAAGCCCGCGCCGCAGGGGGAGAGAGCATCGTGCTGACGTTCGAACCGCATCCGCGCATCACGCTCGGCCGTGGCGAGGGGTTGCGACTGCTGACGACCCTCGACGAGAAGATCGCCCTGCTCGGGGATTTGGGCGTGGACAATGTGATCGTCATCCCTTTCGACCGGGCTTTCAGCGCCCTGACAGGCGCAGAGTTCGTCGAGGAGTACCTGATTGGAAAGGTCGGCGCCGAGACACTCGTCGCAGGCTATAACCACCGCTTCGGCCACGACCGGGTCGACTGCGACGCGCTTGCGGCGACGGGCCCTTTGAAAGTCGTGAAAGTGGGGCCGTGCACGGTCGACGGCGTGCGCGTCAGTTCGACGCTGATCCGCCGGCTGCTGGAAGAGGGAAAGACCGAGGAAGCCGCCCGCCTAAGAGGCGTCCGCTTAAAAAGCGGGCTTTAGGGCGATTGATCCTGACCTGCGTTGCCAAACTGAAAACAAATAAATAAGGAAAACATGTTAAGCCACGATTGTCAGATACGGGTGTGGTACAAGCACACCGACCAGATGGCCATCTGCCACCATTCGAACTACATTTGCTACTACGAAGCCGCCCGCAGCGAATTCCTGCGCGCGCTGGGCATGTCGTTCGCCGAAGTCGAGCGGCGGGGCATCATGATGCCGATCCTCGAAGTGCAGTCCAAATACCGCAAGCCGGCCTATTTCGACGAACTGCTTACGGTGCGCATCTCATTGCGGGAAATTCCTTCGACGCGCATCAATTTCTACTACGAGATTTTCAACGAGCAGGGCGACCTGCTGAATACGGGGATGACCCAGTTGGGATTCATTCACAGCGATTCGCGCCGTCCCTGCCGCTGTCCCGAATGGTTCCTCGACCTGATCCGAAAGGACTGGGCCGAATAAGACGGTCTGTTTCGGGTCTGTTTTTCATGCCGCTTCGGAGAGCGAAGCGGCTTTTTCGTATCTTTGGCTTCGCCTTAGATACTCCCGCTCGGCATAATCGAACAGGCGTTTGCTTCTGCTCTCGACTTTTCGTATCTTTGCCGCTCAATCTGCAATAATTTATGATTTCAATAGACTCCCTGACCGTAGAGTTCAGCGGCACGACACTTTTCAAAGACATCTCTTTCACCATCGGTGACAAGGACCGGATCGCCCTGATGGGAAAGAACGGAGCCGGCAAGTCGACCCTGCTGAAGATTATCGCCGGGGTGCGTTCGGCCACACGCGGCCGTGTGACTATCGGCGAGGGCGGTAAAGTGGGTTACCTGCCTCAGCATCTCACCGTGGAGGATGGTCGGACACTCGTCGAGGAGGCATCACGGGCTTTCGAACACCTGTTCGAGATCGAACGGCGGATTGCATCGCTCAACGAACAGCTCACGACCCGCACCGACTACGAAAGCGAGTCGTACATGCGCCTGATCGAGGAGGTGACGGCCATTTCCGAGAAATTCTATGCCGTGGACCTCACCAATTACCAGGAAGATGTAGAGCGCATCCTCCTAGGACTGGGCTTCGAGCGCTCGGACTTTACGCGGCAGACCTCCGAGTTCTCGGGCGGATGGCGTATGCGCATCGAGCTGGCCAAACTGCTGTTGCAGAAACCCGACCTGCTGCTGTTGGACGAGCCGACGAACCACCTCGACATCGAATCGATCGAATGGCTGGAGGATTTTCTGATGAACAACGCCAAGGCCGTGATGGTCATTTCCCATGACAAAGCCTTCGTCGACCACATCACCACGCGCACGATCGAGATCATGCGCGGACGCATCTACGATTACAAAGTCAACTACTCGCACTATCTGGAACTGCGTAAGGAGCGCCGCGAGCAGCAGCAGGCGGCCTATGAAAACCAGCAGAAGATGATCGCCGAGAACCGGGAGTTTATCGAGCGGTTCAAAGGCACCTATTCGAAGACCAACCAGGTGCAGTCGCGCGTGCGGATGCTCGAAAAACTGGATATTATCGAGGTGGATGAAGAGGATACATCGGCCCTGAACCTCCGTTTTCCACCCGCGCCGCGCTCGGGAGCCTATCCGGTCATCACTTCGGAGCTGGGCAAGGCCTACGGCGATCACCGGGTTTTCAGCGACGTCTCGATAACCGTCGAGCGTGGCGACAAAGTGGCTTTTGTGGGGCGTAACGGCGAAGGCAAATCGACGATGGTCAAAGCCATCATGGGACAGATTGATTTCGAAGGGTCGGTACAGATCGGGCACAACGTCAAAATCGGCTACTTCGCGCAGAACGAGGCATCAGGGCTCGACGAGACGATCACCGTCTTCAAAACCATCGACGACATCGCCGTGGGGGATATCCGGACCCGCATCCGCGATATCCTCGGAGCGTTCATGTTCGGCAAGGAGGCCAGCGAAAAACTGGTCAAAGTGCTCTCGGGCGGCGAACGAACGCGTCTGGCGATGATTAAACTATTGTTGGAACCGGTCAACCTGCTGATCCTCGACGAGCCGACGAACCACCTCGACCTGAAAACCAAGGAGATTCTCAAAGAGGCGCTGATCGCTTTCGACGGAACGTTGATTGTCGTCTCCCACGACCGCGATTTCCTGGACGGGCTGACGCACAAGATTTACGAATTTTCCCACGGTCGCGTCACCGAGCACCTCGACGGCGTCTACGGCTTCCTCCGGAAAAAGAAGATCGACAATATCAGCGAGATAGAGCGGCGCAAGGCATAAACGGCCGTTCCCGACAACCGACGACCGCCTCTTTCGGGGCGGTCGTCGTCGTTATCCGATTGAAAAAGAGCCGCACTTTCGGGTGCGGCTCTCCTCTCTATAAAACTGCTGGAAACTTATTTCTCGATCAGCGAGATCGACCGCTGGATGAAATCCGTGAGATTCTTGCCTTTCAGCATGCCGTTGGTGAGCAGCGCCAGGTCGATGATCTGCTTGACGAGGCGGTTCTCGCCGCCGATCTCGCGCAGGCGCTCGTTGCGCTCGTCGCGCAGGGTGACGATCTTCTTCGACAGCTCCTCGCGGGTGGATTTCTCCTCGGGTGTCAGTTCCTCCTCTTTCTTACCCTTCACAACCTCGTCGAAGCGCTTCTCCTCAGCTACCGCGGCGTCGATCTTCTTGGTGACGGTCCGCAGTTTGTCGCCGTAAGCTTTCTCCACGTCAGCCAGGATATCGATGACGATGGGGTGGTTGCCGTTTACTGCGATGGTGAAGTTGTCGGGCATCTGGCCGTAGAACTGGCTCATGCCCCCGCCGCCCATCGCAGCCATCTCTTTCATACGACGCATGAATTCGTTCTGAGTGATGACTACCGGCGCTTCGTCGGGCGACATGGCTTCGAACGAGATGTTGTAGTGAATCTTGTCATCCTTGGGCATCTGGCTCTCGAAAACGGGCTCCAGCACCTCCTGCTGCGCTTCGGAAAGCGACATTTTGACGTTCTCCTCCTTCTGGATGAGTTTGTCGACGACATCGCTGTCCACACGCACGAAGCACGTCTCCTTCTCTTTCGACTCGTACCAGTTGATGTAGTGGTTGTCCAACTGGCCGTCCATCACCAACACGTCGTAGCCTTTGCCCTTGGCGGCCTCCAGCGAGGTGTATTTCGCCACGGGGTCGTCCACGTAGAGGAACACCACGGTCTTGTTCTTGTCGGTCTGGTTCTCCTTTACCTTCTCGGTGTACTCCTTCGGGGTGAAATACTGGCCCTCGGTGTTCTTCCAGAGCATGAAACCGGTGGCTTTTTCGGCGAATTTCTCGTCGGTGAGAATGCCGTACTGGATAAATACCTTCAGATCGTCCCATTTCGACTCATAGTCCGCACGCATCGTCGTGAACAACTCCTGCAGCCGGTCTGCGACTTTGCGGGTGATGTAGCTCGAAATCTTCTTCACGTTGGAATCGCTCTGCAGGTAGCTGCGCGAGACGTTCAGCGGAATGTCCGGTGAGTCGATCACGCCATGCAGCAGCGTCAGGTACTCCGGCACGATGCCCTCGACCTGGTCCGTCACGTAAACCTGGTTCGAATAGAGCTGTATCTTGTTCTTCTGGATTTCGAAATTGTTGCGGATTTTCGGGAAGTAGAGGATACCCGTCAGGTGGAACGGGTAGTCGATGTTCAGATGAATCGAGAACAGCGGCTCGTCGCCCATCGGGTACAATTCGTGGTAGAACTCCTTGTACTGCTCTTCGGTGATATCCGCCGGCTTGCGGGTCCACAGCGGCTCGATGTTGTTGATGATGTTGTCCTTGTCCGTGTCGACATACTTGCCGTCTTTCCACTCTTTGACCTTGCCGAAAGCGATCGGAATGGGCAGGAAGCGGCAGTATTTCTTCAGCAGTCCTTCGATCTTCGACTCCTCGGCATACTCCAGTGCATCCTCCGAGATGTGCAGCACGATGGTCGTGCCACGGTCGCGGGCCTCGTCGGTCTCCTCCATTTCGAACTCGGGAGTTCCGGTGCAGCTCCAATGCACGGCCTTCGCCCCCTCGCGGAAGGATTTCGTAAAGATTTCGACTTTGTCCGAGACCATGAACGCCGAGTAGAATCCCAGTCCGAAGTGGCCGATGATCGCCTGGTTCTTGTACTTCTCCATGAACTCCTCGGCACCCGAGAACGCAATCTGGTTGATGTACTTGTCCACCTCCTCGGCCGTCATGCCCACACCGCGGTCCGTGACCGTCAGTGTTTTCTTCTCCTTGTCCACGGCCACATGAATCGTCAGGTCACCCAAATCGCCCTTCATTTCACCGATCGACGAGAGGGTCTTCAACTTTTGGGTAGCATCCACGGCGTTCGAGATCAGCTCGCGCAGGAAGATTTCATGCTCCGAATAAAGGAATTTTTTGATGACGGGGAAGATGTTCTCCGTCGTAACTCCGATTTTTCCGTTTTTCATTGTCTTATCGTTGTTGTTTTATTGATTTTCCATCGGGATAGTCAACAAACGGTGTGCCAGTGATTTTTTTCTGCCATTCTGTCAGCCGGGACTGCCAAAACCGGGCGGTCTCTTGCACAACGGCACGATTTTTTAGTATCTTTGCCGGCGTAAGACGCCGGTTTCAGGGCGCGGGACAATTCCGGGATTCGGGACCCGATCCGCGCATCCGGCGTAAATATAAATTTATCGGCAATGGAAACATTCGATTTTCTGAAACTGGCGAAGAAGCGGTACGCCTGCCGCAAATATTTTGACAAACAAGTGGAGCCGGAAAAACTGGCCCGAATCCTCGAAGCGGGGCGCATAGCCCCCACGGGCGCCAACCGGCAGCCCCAACGGTTGGTGGTCGTACAGTCGAAAGAGGGAATGGAACGCCTTGCGCGCTGCACGCGCGATTTCGGGGCTCCGCTGGCCGTCATCGTCTGCGCCGACACCTCCGAGGCGTGGACCCGCAAATACGACGACAAGATGATCGGCGACATCGACGCTTCGATCGTCACCGACCACATGATGCTTGCCGCTACGTCGCTGGGCCTCGACACGCTGTGGATCTGCATGTTCAAACCCGAGGCCGTGCGCGAGGAGTTTTCGTTGCCTCCGCACGTGGAGCCCGTGAACATCCTTTTGATCGGCTACGGCGACGGCATCCCGGCCGATCCCGACCGCCACGACACGCTGCGCAAGCCGCTCGACAAAACAGTTTTCTACGAAACATTTTGAAACAAAAAAGGGAATCGATAACCGATTCCCTTTTTCATTGCCCTGCAAAACCTATCGCGCGTAAAGGTGAAACACCATGCGCCATGACTCTCCCGGGGCGACGGCCCGGAAGCCTTCGGCCGAGGGGTTCGGCAGGTTGGGGGCGTTCGTGGTCCACGACTGCGGCTCGGGACAGCAGTAGGGGACCTGGCCTCCGTTATTCCAGATCGTCCAATAGGTCGTTTGGGAATCCACTTCGTAGAAAATCCGCGCACCCGTGCGCCGGTTCTCGACCAGCGCCCCGCGGAACGATTTGCCGTCCACGTCGATCTCTTTCAGTGTGAAGCCCGCCTCGATCGGTTCACAGTCGGTAACTTGCAGCCCTTCGTGACGCAATTTGGAAAATTGCTCCGACAAAGGCAGCTTGCGACCTGTCGGGAGGTTGCGTTCGCTGAGCTCGACCTGCTCGCCGACGGCCACGCGCATCACGTAATCCGCGGCGTCGCCCCCGGCAAAAGGAATGCACAGCGGGGTATGGAATCCCACGCCTATGGGCATCCGCATCTTGCTGCGGTTCGAAAACATCACCTCCTGCTCCAGCCCGTCGGCCGAGAGCCAGTAGGTGATCTTGCATTTGAATTCGTGCGGAAAGTCGCGGAACACGGCGTCGTTACCCGCATTGGCGTAGTAACGGCACTCGACCATCACCTCCTCGGCTGTCTCGCGGGCTTTCGAAACAATGAAAGCCTCGCTTTTGAGCACCCCGTGGTGGTAGTTTTGCTCCTTTTCGATGGTGATCGGGTATTGGTAGGTGCGGCCTTCGAAGGTGTAACGGCCGTCGGCGATGCGGTTGGGCGGGAAGAGGATCGGCAGTCCGAATACCTGCGGACGGCTTTTGAAGACCTCGATCTCGTCGGCCCCGGGTGTGCGCAGAATCTCCGCACCCAGCCGCGTATTGGCCAGCCGCACGAGGTTCGCACCCATTTCCGGCACCAGCAGCGCCGTGTAATCTCCCTTGGAAAATTCGACGGCTTTCAGGCCGTGGAAGTCGACGGTACGCAGCATCCTCAGAACAGTTTTTCGATCTTCTCTCTCAGCGCATCCTTCGAGCAGGCGCCCACCTGCTTGTCCACAACTTCACCGCCTTTGAGGAAGATGATCGTCGGGATGTTTCTTACGCCGTATTTCATCGTAATGTCGTCGTTCTCCTCGACGTCGCACTTACCGATGACCGCCTTGCCTTCGTATTCGGTCGCCAGTTCGTCCACGATGGGCGACATCGTGCGGCAGGGACCGCACCATTCGGCCCAGAAGTCGATGACTACCGGCTGGTCGCCTGCGAGCAGCCCTTCGAAATTGTCTTTGTTGATTGCCAATGCCATTGCTTTGTGTTTTTTTGTTGATTATTGATGTATGTACGATTATGCGATCGAATAGCGTATCTGGTTCTCCTCCAAATATCCGACCAGGGATTGCGTGAGGCTCACCCTGTGACTCTTCGAGAAGAGGCTCAGCGAGACCTGAGCCTCGCGGTCGTAGACGCTCAGGCGCAGCAGCGTGTCGCCCTTCGACTCCCGGACCTTCTCTGTCAGGTCGCGGATCAGCGTTTCGGTCACGTCCCCGATCGGCAGCTGCACGACCATCGTCTTGATCGTTTCGCGCATCTCCTGCAGCTGGACCATCGAGATGATCTTGAACTCCAACTCCTTGTCGTTATAAGGTTTGGGCTGCACCTTGCCGCGGACGAACAGGAAGTAGTCCGCGAAGAGGTATTTCCGGAAATTCTCATAATCCTTGCCGAAGAGGGCGAACTCGTGTGCGCCGTTATAGTCCTCCAGCTTGAATTTGCCCCACGGTTTTCCGGTCTTGGTCATCAGGTTTTGCACGCTCACGACCATTCCCGCCACGGCGACCTCCTGCCCTTTGATGGCGTCGAGGTTCTCCAACTCCGAAAGCTGGGTCTTGCACATGTGGTCGATGATGATTTTATAATCGTCCAGCGGGTGTGCCGAGAGGTAAAGCCCCACCATTTCGCGCTCCTTCGTGAGTTTCTCCAGCTGGCTCCACTCGGCACACGCCGGAAGCACCGGACGCTGGATATCCACATGGCCCTCACCGCCGAACAGGCTTTGCTGAGCATTGTTCTGCTCGGTCTGGAACCGCTGTCCGTAGCGCATCAACTGCTCGATGAAAGTGATGCCGTTGGCGTCACGGGCATCCACGCCGAAAAACTTGCAGCGCGAGAAATCCGCAATCGAGTCGAAAGCTCCGGCGTAGGCGAGGTTTTCGAGGCATTTGCGGTTGACCAGCGAGTAGTTCACCCGCTCGATAAAGTCGTAAACGTCCTTGAACGGACCGTTGGCCTTGCGCTCGGCGATGATGCTCTCCACGGCGGCCTCCCCGACGCCCTTCACGGCGGCCAGTCCGAAACGGACATCGCCGGCGAGGTTGGCCGAGAACTGCCGCATCGACTCGTTGATGTCGGGACCCAGTACGCTGATGCCCATTCGCTTGCACTCGTTCATGTAGAGCGTCAGCTGCTCGATGTTCGTCAGGTTTCGGCTCAGCACGGCGGCCATGTACTCCGAAGGGTAGTTGGCTTTGAGGTAGGCAGTCTGGTAAGCCACCCACGAATAACACGTGGCGTGCGATTTATTGAACGCGTAAGAGGCGAATTTCTCCCAGTCGCCCCAGATTTTTTCGAGCACCTTCGGATCGTGGCCGTTCTTCTTGCCGCCTTCGATGAACTTGGGCTTGAGATGGTCCAGCTTGTCCTTGAGCTTCTTACCCATGGCCTTGCGCAGCGTGTCCGACTCGCCGCGGGTGAAGTTGGCCAACAGACGCGACAAGAGCATGACCTGCTCCTGGTAGACCGTGATGCCGTACGTATCCTTCAGGTACTTCTCCATCACGGGGATATCGTACTCGATGGGACTGCGGCCGTGTTTGCGGGCAATGAAATCCGGAATGTAGTCCATCGGGCCCGGACGGTAGAGTGCGTTCATCGCGATCAGGTCCTCGAAGGTCGAGGGCTGCAGTTCGCGCAGGTACTTCTGCATGCCCGCGGACTCGAATTGGAACGTTCCGACGGTGCGGCCCTCGCCGTAGAGCTTGTAGGTCGCCGGGTCGTTGATGATCGTGAAGTCGTCGATGTCGATCTTCACGCCCTTGGTCAGACGGACGTTCTCCACGGCGTCCTTGATGATCGAGAGGGTTTTCAGACCCAGGAAGTCCATCTTGATAAGTCCCGTGTCCTCGATCACCGAACCTTCATACTGCGTGACGAGCATCTTCTCGCCGGTCTCCTTGTCGTCGGCCGTCGAGACGGGCACCCAGTCGGTGATGTCGTCGCGGCAGATGATCGTACCGCAGGCATGGACGCCCGTATTGCGGACGTTGCCCTCCAGCATCTTGGCATAGCGAATCGTGTCCCTCAGCACGGGGTCGCTCGATTGCTCGGCGGCTTTCAGCTCGGGCACGTAGTCGATGGCGTTCTGCAGGTTGAGTTTTTTGTCCGGAATTTTGTCGGGCACCAGTTTGCAGAGTCGGTCCGACTCCGAGAGCAGGAGTTTCTGCACACGTGCCACGTCTTTGATGGCCAGCTTGGTGGCCATCGTACCGTAGGTGATGATGTGCGCCACCTTCTCCTTGCCGTATTTCTGCGTCACCCAGTTCAGCACGCGCCCGCGGCCGTCGTCATCGAAATCCACGTCGATATCGGGCAACGAGATGCGGTCGGGGTTCAGGAAACGCTCGAACAGCAGGTCATAGGCGATGGGGTCGATCTGCGTGATCCCGAGACAGTAAGCCACGGCCGATCCGGCGGCCGAACCACGGCCGGGACCCACCGAGACATCCAGTTCCTCGCGGGCGGCACGGATAAAGTCCTGCACGATAAGGAAGTAACCCGGGAAACCCATCGTCTTCATGATGTGCAGCTCGAACCGCAGCCGCTCCTCCTGCTCTTCGGTCAGTTGCTCGCCGTAGCGCCTGTGGGCACCTTCGAACGTCAGCTTGGCGAGGTAGTCGGCCTCGAATTTGATGCGGTACAACTTGTCGTAACCGCCCAGGCTCTCGATTTTCTTGCGGGCCGCTTCCTCCGACATCACCACATTACCGTTCTCGTCGCGTGTAAATTCGTCGAACAGGTCTTGCTCCGTGAGCCGGGCGCGGTACTCCGCCTCGGTGCCGAACTCCTCGGGAATCTCGAACTCGGGCATGATCGGCGCATGGTCGATCGAATAACATTCGACCTGATTGCAGATATCGACGGTCGTCGCCATCGCCTCGGGGTCGGTCTCGCCGAATATCGCGGCCATTTCGGCCGTCGTTTTCAGCCACTCCTGCTTGGAGTAGAGCATACGCTTCGGGTCATCGAGGTCCTTGCCTGTCGAGAGACAGATCAGACGGTCGTGCGCCTCGGCGTTGTCCTCATCCACGAAATGCACGTCGTTGGTGCAGACCATCCGCACGTTGTGCTTCGCGGCCAGTTCGCGCAGGTGTTTGTTCACATGCAGCTGCATGGGGTAGGCCTCGTGGTTGGCCCGTTCGACAGTCGCCTTGTGCAACTGCAGCTCGAGGTAATAATCGTCTCCGAAAACCTTCTTGTGCCATCGGATCGACTCGTCGGCCCGTTCGAGGTCGTTCGCCGTGATCGAACGCGGCACCTCGCCGGCCAGACAGGCTGAGCAGCAGATCAGCCCCTCGTGGTACTTCTCCAGCTCCACGCGGTCCGTTCGCGGACGCATGTAGAAACCTTCGGTCCATGCTTTTGAGACGATCTTTATGAGATTATGATACCCCTTGAGGTTCTTGGCCAGCAGGATCAGGTGATAACCGCTCTGGTCGGGCTTGCCCTCCTTGTCGTGCAGGCGGCGGCGCGCCACGTAGACCTCGCAGCCGATGATGGGTTTGAAAGCCAGTTTGCGTCGGAGGTCCTCCAACTGCTTTTCGCACTTGGCGATCTCCCCAGCGGGGTCGGCCGCAGCCTCCGTGCCGTCGCGCAGGGCGGCGATCCGCGCCTCGCATTCGGCGGCTTTGCCCTTAAGCTTGCCTTTGACTTTCTGGACGTAGTTGTAGAACTCTTTGATACCGAACATGTCGCCGTGATCCGTCACGGCTATGCCCGGCTGTCCGTCGTCCATGGCCTTGTCGACGAGCCGCTGGATGCTGGCTTGTCCGTCGAGAATCGAATATTGGGTGTGTACGTGAAGATGTACGAATTGCGGCATGATTGCGTCACTATTTATATACATGCAAAGATAACCTATTTTCCGGTAATTTCTATGGCAGGAGTCTTGCATTTTATCAACAAAATGCTTAACTTTAGATATCCAACCAAAACCGGAAAATTATGCAAGACGACACTTTGGTTGTACTGGCGGAGTACAACACCATCACGGAAGCCGAGATCAGCAAATCCATGCTCGACAGCGCCGGCATCTGGTCGACGATCCGCAACGAATATATGTCGGCCATCTATCCTATCGGCACCATGCCCGCCCAGGTCGTCGTCCGTGAGGAAGACTACGAAAAGGCCCGCGCAATGCTGCGTCACCGTTAAAAAACCTTGCCGGGCCGGAGCGGAAGTTCCGGCCCTTATCACCCATCCAAAAGCAGAGCAGCAAGAGCTTATTAAGCCGGCGAGGGTCAATGCCCCTCGGGAATGAAGTTCATCCGCAGCTCATAAGCCGTACGCTGGGGAACGCCGCGAACTTTGCGGGGCGTCCATTTGCCCCGGCTGTTGCGGATTACGCGAATCACCTCTTTCGTAAGACGCTCGTCGGGCGATTTCGCGACATCGCCGATGGTGATTTTGCCGTCAGGTTCGACGTAGAAGCGGACATGAACCACGCCGCCTGCATTTTTAAACCGCTCGTCATAGCGCAGCCGGTCGTACGCCCACGCATAGAAACTCTTGCCGGGGTCCTCGCCCAGAAAGAGCAGGGGATCGGGGTCCTGCTTACGGACGATTTTCTCGACCGGCAGACGCAGTGTCAGCCGCAGTGTGTAGTCGGTCTTGCATCCTTCGGCGTCCACCGCAGGCATCCAACCTTTGAGGCGTGAGAACGCCTCTGTCATGGCCTCGCGCGTCGCGTCGCTGGCCGCCGGAAGGTCCGTGCGGTCACGCCCTTCGGAGGCATTGTCGCGGAACCGCCATTCGCTGACGCCTCCCGTGCTGTCCACTTTGAAAGCCACCGCTACGCGCGGCGAGATCTCTGCGGCGGGAATCTGCCGCTCTACGGCGACCTTTTCGAATTCGCCCACCAGACGGCGCATGAAATACTCCACGTCCGCGCCGTTGAATTTAGGCGGCGTCAACTCCTGTTGGGCCGACGCCGCGCCCCAGAAAGCTACGAATAAGCACAACGTCAATAATTTATTTTTCATAGCTTTATAGATAGTCTGTTAAAGTGTCGCTTTAAGCATTCCATATTCGCCATGCCCCCTCGGCTTGCCCGACAAACATCGTCCGGCCGTTCAGGACATGCGCTCCGCGCTGTTGCCCGTAGGCGAGGAACTGCGTCAGGGGCGGGTTATACACCAAATCCAACAAATAGTGTTCCGGTGTCACGTAGCCGTAGGGGATGCGGGGAGCGTCGTCGACACGGGGATAGGTCCCTACGGGCGAGGCGTTGACGATCAGCCGGCTCTCCTCCACGACTTCGCATGGCAGGTTATCATAGGTGTAATTGCCTTTCGAGACATCGCGTGAAACCAGCGCAAAGGGAATGTCGCGTTCGGCAAGGGCATATTGCACGGCCTGTGAAGCGCCTCCCGTACCGAGGATCAATGCAGCCGAGGGTTGTTCGCCGCCCAGCAGCTCGTCCAACGCGGCCCGGAGGCCGATGATATCGGTATTGTAGCCCGTGAGGCTCCCGTTTGCCGCGCGGCGAATGCAGTTGACGGCCCCGATGGCCTGCGCCTCGGGCGACACTTCATCCAGAAAAGCCATCACCTCGCGTTTGTAGGGAATGGTGACGTTCAGTCCGCAAAGCTCGGGCAGACGCTCCAACAAGGCGGGCAGGGCCTCGATCGACGGCAGTTCGTAAAGCGAATATTCACAGTCGGTTATCCCTTCTGACATAAATTTATCCGTGAAGTAGGCAGCCGAAGCCGAATGGCCCAACGGCCTGCCGATCAATCCGAAACGCCGCATGGTCTATTCCTCCTGTTTTTTAACGATGATGCGGGCGGCAAGTTCGATGCCATAGATGGCCATAAATCCCACGATGCCGAGCAGGATGGCCTGCATGAGCAGCGAGGGCTGCCCCGTGAGCTGTTCGAAAGTTCCGGGGGCGATGTTGGTCTGCACGAGGGGCTGTGCGACGCCGTGGCTGTCGAGATAGGTCTCCACGGTCTCTTTCCACGGCCACACCTTGTTGAGCGACCCGACCATGAAACCCATCAGCACAGCCACCGTCACGTCGTGCAAATGTTTGAGCAGCCACGACAACAGGTGCGAGAACGAGATGATACCCGCCGCCGCGCCGATGACGAAGACAACGATGACGGGGATGTTGAACTCCCCAACGGCATGCATGATATACTGATATTTGCCGAGTAACAACAGGATGAAGGCCCCCGAGATGCCTGGGAGGATCATGGCGCAGATGGCGATGGCGCCCGAGAGCATCACGAACCACCAGTCGTTAGGAGTTTCGGCAGGCGTTGCAACCGTAATCCACCATGCCGCGACGGCACCGACGACGAAAGCCAGCAAGGTTCGCCAGTCCCAGCGACCGATCTGCCTGGCGACGAGCAGCGCCGAGGCCACGATCAGTCCGAAGAAAAACGACCAGATGGCAATGGGGTGGTTCACGAGCAGGTAGGTCATCAACCGCGCCAGCGAGAAGATGGCAACGGCGATGCCCAGCAGTACGGGCAGCAGGAAGCGTCCGTTGATATGGCGCCAGAACTCGGCGAAACGGAAGCGGAGCAGCAGTTTTAACGCCGTGGCGTTGACGCTGCGGATCGAGTCGAGCAGTTCCTCGTAAATGCCTGAAATGAAAGCGATCGTGCCGCCCGAAACACCGGGGACGACATCGGCCATACCCATGGCGCACCCTTTGAGTGCAAGTATGATGTACCGGGAAAATTTCATAAATCTGTCTGCGTATTTTTGATTTGGACAAAGATACAAAAAAGCCGAATGGGTTCAAAGCCGAATTGCATACGGTCCGGCAAAACTTTCCGGCAAATAAAAGTGTCGTTACGACACCAAAGATACGAAAAATCCCCGAACGCCGATACGGCGGTCAGGGATTTCACAATTTGGTAACCCGGCTGCGGGATTATCTCTCCGGTTCGGGCGTTCCTTTGGTGCGGCGGATGAATTCGACGACCTCGTTGAAACCCTCGGCGAATTTCGAGAAATCCTCCTTGTACAGGAATATCTTGTGCCGGTCGAAGATCGCCGAACCGTCGGGGCCCGTGATCTTGCGGCTTTCGGTGATGGTCAGGAAGTAATCGTCGCCGCGCGTGGCCCTGACATCGAAAAAATAGGTCCTCCGGCCCGCTTTCACGGCTTTGGAGAGAATCTGGTCGGCGTGGTCCTCGCCTTCGCGACGAACCTGGACTTGGGGTAGCATGGAGTCGGTTTTTGAGGGTTAGTCTTAGCTATGTAAATTCATGGTTGTATAACGAATTTACACAAAAAAACGCAAATCTCCAAATACTTACAGGACTATTTTCAGGGTTCCAACATGGGAGCCCCCTGCTCGTCCCACGCCTCCAGAATAGCCAGCGCACGGGCATAGGCCGGACTCAGGGCGGGATTGACGACCTGGAAATAGGCTCCGGTCCCGAACAACCGCTGTGCGGCGAGGGCTTTGAGCTGAGCCCGCATGACGGGCTCCGAGACGGCGAACCCCGCGGCATCGAACTTCACGCCGCGCTCGCTGCCGAGCCGTGCGAGACCGTCGAGAACGGCATCCGAGGGGGTATACCCTGCGTCGAAGGCTTCGAAAGCGGGGTAGAGACGCGACAGACTGTCGCGTGAACGGTCGAGCCAGTCGCCGACAAAATCGGCCACGATACCCCGGCGGATCAGCTCGGCGTAATAATCCGAAAATCCGGTCGTGTCGGCCTCGACGAGCACGTCCGGGCGGATGCCGCCACCGCCGTAAACCGTGCGGCCCGTGCGCAGCGTGCGATAGGCCGGAGCCCCGGCGTCGAGCGAATCACGCGTGGCGTCGTCGTAGCGGCGCAGGTGGTCGAGGTAGTATTCGCGGCGTTTGCCTTTCTCGTAAGGACGCTGGATGACGCGCCCCGAAGGGGTGTGATAACGGGCTACGGTGACACGAACGGCCGAGCCGTCGGGCAGCCCTATCTGCCGCTGCACCAATCCCTTTCCGAAGCTTGGACGCCCCACGACTATACCCCGATCCCAGTCCTGCACGGCCCCTGCGACGATCTCCGAAGCTGAAGCCGAAGCCTCGTCGATCAGCACTGCGAGGCGTCCTTTGAGGTCCTCGCCGTCACTCTGGGCGCGGAACGTCATCGCCGGCACGGCGCGTCCCTCGGTGGAAACGATCGCGGCGCCGCGCGGCAGGAAGAATCCCGCCATCTCGACGGCCTGTTCCAACAGTCCGCCGCCATTGCCCCGCAGGTCGAGAATCAGGCTCCGCGGCTTGCCCAGCTTGCGGTAGGCGTCCGCAAACTCGCTCATCGTGGTACGGCCGAAGCGGTTGGCTTTGATATATCCGATACCGTCGCCGGCCATGTAGGCGGCATCGACGGTGTTCAGGGGGATTTTGTCGCGCACGATCACGAAATGCAGCCGCCCCGGCGTCCCGTGGCGCACGACATCGATCTCGACCTTCGTGCCGCGCTTACCGCGCAGGTATTTCGGCACATCGGCGCGCCCCATGCCCACGGCTTCGAGCGTATCGATGCGCACGATACGGTCGTTGGCACGTACGCCGACCCGCTCGGCGGGCCCTCCGGCGATGGTGTTCACGACGATGACCGAGTCGCGCAGCACGTTGAACTCGACGCCGATGCCGCTGAACTCCCCGTCGAAACTCTCCTGCACGCCCTTCATCTCCTCGGCGCCGATGTAGGCCGAGTGGGGGTCCAGCTCTTCGAGCATGCCCGTAATGGCTCCCTCGACGACGGGCTTCATGTCCACGTCATCGACGTAAAGTCCCGAGAGATAACGGAAAACCTGCGCCAGTTTTTGAAACTGCTGCGCGTCGTCCGCGTTCTGTGCCGCGAGGGGCAGGACGCAAATGGTGGCGAGGATGACGAATAATCGGCGCATGCTGCAATTCGTTTGTCGGTCCGAAGGGGACCGGGTTTATTTTACAAAATCGGCTACCTGATCGAAAGGCACCTGCTGCTGTTCGCCCGTACGCATGTCTTTGACGGTTGCAGCCCGGGCTTCGAGCTCCTGCGAGCCCACGATCACCACATAGGGAATGCCGCGGCGGTTGGCATACTCCATCTGCTTTTTCATCTTGCCCGCCTCGGGGTAGATCTCCGACGCGATCTCCTCTCCGCGCAGCGTGCGCAGAATGGGCAGCACGGCGGCTTCCTCCTCGGCTCCGAGGTTCACGAACAACACGCGGGTCGAGCAGTTGACCTCCTCGGGAAAGAGGTTCAGTCCCGTCATCACGTCGTAGATACGGTCCGCGCCGAACGAGATGCCCACGCCCGAGGTGTTGGGCATGCCGAAAATGCCTGTCAGGTCGTCGTAACGACCTCCGCCGCAGATCGAGCCGATGGCGAAATCGAGGGCCTTGACCTCGAAGATCGCGCCGGTGTAGTAGTTCAAACCGCGTGCCAGCGAAAGGTCCAGTTCGACCGTCAGGTCGATGCCCAGCCGCTCCACGTAGCCGAAAACGGTCTCCATTTCCTCAATGCCCTTCATGCCCGTTTCCGATACGGAAAGCACCTCTTTCAGCTGATTGAGTTTCTGCGCATTGTCGCCGCTCAATTCGAGTATCGGCTGAAGTTTTTCGACCGCCTCCTGTTCCAATCCGCGCTCCATCAGTTCGGCTTTTACGTTGTCCAGTCCGATCTTTTCGAGTTTGTCGATGGCGATGGTGATATCCATCATCTTGTCGGCATGGCCGATGGCCTCGGCGATACCGAAAAGAATCTTGCGGTTGTTCATCTTCAATGCGACGCGGATGCCCAGCGCTTTGAAGACCCGTTCGACGATCTCCACCAGCTCGACCTCGCACAGCAACGAGCGTGTGCCGATCACATCGACGTCGCACTGGTAGAATTCGCGGTAACGGCCCTTTTGGGGACGGTCGGCACGCCACACGGGCTGAATCTGGTAGCGTTTGAAGGGGAACGTCAGTTCGCCCTGATGCTGGACGACGTAGCGGGCGAAAGGCACCGTGAGGTCGTAGCGCAGGCCCTTTTCGCAAATCTTCGACGCGGAGCGAATCTCCTCGTCCGACAATCCGGCGGCGTAGTCGCCTGAATTGAGGATTTTGAACAGGAGCTTGTCGCCCTCGTCGCCATACTTGCCCAGCAGGGTCGAGAGGTTCTCCATCGAAGGGGTTTCGAGCGGCGCGAATCCGTAGGAACGGAAGACGCGGCGGATCGTATCGAAAATATACTGGCGGCGCATCATCTCCGCGGGGGAGAAATCGCGCGTGCCCTTGGGTATGGAAGGTTTCTGTGCCATTGTATTTATGCCATTAATTTTTTGTAACGTACGCGGTGGGGCTGCGTGTCGCCGCCCTGGGCCTTCTTCCAGGCCTCGTATTCCGAATAGGAACCCTCGTAGAAGACCACCTTCGAGTCGCCCTCGAACGAGAGGATGTGCGTGGCGATACGGTCGAGGAACCAGCGGTCGTGCGAAATGACGACGGCGCATCCGGCGAAATTCTCGAGACCTTCCTCCAACGCGCGCAGCGTGTTGACGTCGATGTCGTTGGTCGGCTCGTCCAGCAGCAGTACGTTGCCCTCCTCTTTCAGGGCGAGGGCCAGGTGGAGACGGTTGCGTTCGCCGCCCGAGAGCATGCCGCACTTCTTCTCCTGGTCGGCGCCCGAGAAGTTGAAACGGGCCACATAGGCGCGGGCATTGACCTGCCGGTTGCCCAGCGTCATCAGATCCAGACCGCCCGAGATCACCTCGAAGACCGTCTTTTCGGGGTCGATCGACTTGTGCTGCTGGTCCACATAGGCCAGTTTCACCGTCGGGCCCACGCGAAACGAACCGCTCGTAGGTTCGTCGAGCCCCATAATCATCCGGAAAAGGGTGGTCTTACCCGTACCGTTGGGGCCGATGACGCCCACGATGCCGGCAGGAGGCAGCGAAAATTCCAACCCCTCGTACAGCACGCGGTCGCCGAAGGCTTTCGAAACATCGTGCGCCTCGATCACCACGTCGCCCAGGCGCGGACCGTTGGGAATGAATATCTCGAGTTTCTCCTCTTTCTGTTTCGTATCCTCGTTCATCATCTTGTCGTAAGCCGACAGACGCGCCTTGGACTTGGCATGGCGGCCCGAAGGGGACATGCGCACCCACTCCAGCTCGCGCTCGAGGGTCTTGCGGCGTTTCGACTCCTGCTTCTCCTCCATGGCCATGCGGGTGGTCTTCTGGTCGAGCCAGCCCGAATAGTTACCCTTCCAGGGAATGCCTTCGCCGCGGTCGAGCTCGAGAATCCATCCGGCGACGTTGTCGAGGAAATAGCGGTCGTGGGTTACGGCGATCACCGTACCCTTGTATTGCTGAAGGTGCTGTTCCAGCCAGTCGATCGACTCGGCGTCGAGGTGGTTGGTCGGCTCGTCCAGCAGCAGCACGTCGGGTTGCTGCAACAGCAGGCGGCACAGGGCCACACGGCGGCGTTCACCGCCCGAGAGGTGCTGCACCGGCTCGTCGGGATCGGGACACCGCAGAGCGTCCATCGCGCGTTCCAGCACGCTGTCCAGCTCCCAGCCGTTGCACTGGTCGATCTTCTCGTACAACTCGCCCTGACGGTCGATCAGCTTGGCCATCGCGTCGTCGTCCATCGGCTCGCACATCTTCATATTGATCTCCTCATACTCTTTGAGCAGCGCCACGGTAGCCGCACAGCCCTCCTCGACGATCTCGCGGACCGTCTTCGAGTCGTCGAGCTTGGGCTCCTGCTCGAGGTAACCCACCGTGTAACCGGGCGAAAAGACCACTTCGCCGTCGAAATTCTTGTCCAGTCCGGCGATGATCTTCATCAGGGTTGATTTACCCGAGCCGTTCAGGCCGATGATGCCGATCTTGGCCCCGTAGAAAAACGAGAGGTAGATGTTGTTGAGCACCCGTTTCTGGTTGGTGAAGGTCTTGCTTACGCCGACCATCGAAAAGATGATTTTTTCGTCTGCCATATCTGTATTTGTGTTGTTCGAAAAAGGATGTCGACAAAGATACAACGAAAATCCGGATTTTCGGGTCTCCGGCACCGGATATTTAACGGAAGAAACCCGGAAGGGGAGCACACTCCTTTTCCGGGTTTCTTCCTTGGGTTCGGTGTTCTATTCGCCTGTCAGTTCACCGAGCATGCGGTCCCACATCCGGCCCGTGTTCTCGAGCGAATACTCAGACGTTTTGGCGATCATTGCGGGCTGCATCGCACTGCGCAGTCCCTCATCACGCATCAGGGCTGCCAGTTCTTCGGCATAGCCCTTCTCGTCGAAGGGCTCGATCAGAATACCCGTGCTGCGGTCGCTGCCCACGATACGACGGACACCTCCGGAACACGCGAATGCAATCGGTACCACGCCTGCAGCCTGCGCTTCGACCAGCACGAGTCCCCATCCCTCGAACGACGAGGTCAGGCACAGGATGGCCGCCGTAGCGTAATGTTCCTCGACCCGGGTCGAATGGCCGCAGAAACGCACCCTGTGCAATCCCAGGCCGGCAGCCTCCTTTTCGAGATTCCGTCGCTCGCGTCCGTCGCCGACCACTTTCAGCTCCCAATCCGGAAAATTCGCCTCGACCAGACTCCAGATGCGCAGCAGACGGTCGACACGCTTGTCGGCATAGCTCAGGCGTCCGACATAGAGCACCTCTTTGCGCTTGTGCAGCTCGGGAGCGCTCCGGTTGATATACGGATTGGTCAGCGCCCGGACCTTCGAGTCGGCCGGGGAGGCTTTCACGATCCGTTCGATTTGCCCGCGGTACTCTTCGCACAACACGAGATAGCGGTCCGCAGCGGCATAAGTCCGACGGTATATGCGCGAGAATCGCCGTGTGTAGGATTTGAACAGCCGTTCCTTGGGGATGCTGAGCAAATAGCACTCCAGGGTCTTCAGCCACGAACCGCTTGTCCTGGCGGCGTGGAGTTTAACCGAAATGCGGTTTTCCACTTCCCATAACGGGCAGCTGTGGTGGTGAAAAATGAATTTGCAGCTGTTGCCGCTCTCCCGGCGGATGATATCCAGGTATTTCATCGGATGGACTGGAATCACCATGACGTCGATCGACATCTCCCGAAT
The DNA here is from genome assembly GCF_900107675.1 of Alistipes timonensis JC136. Taxonomy (GTDB): domain Bacteria; phylum Bacteroidota; class Bacteroidia; order Bacteroidales; family Rikenellaceae; genus Alistipes; species Alistipes timonensis. Next base: position 442,042 of record NZ_FNRI01000001.1, on the reverse strand, counting down.
AAGGCCGGCGATCAGGCTGGCCATCGCCATGGATTGAAATTGGGGTTCCCGGGGAAGTTCAATGATCTCCAGCGACGCGCGGTCCCGGTCGCTCAGGATTTCCTTATGGAAATTCTTTACAAAAATGCAGGGCTTGTATTTCCCCCCCCCGCAAAATAGGCGCACAGGTCCGAAGTAACCTTCTCGGCTCCGCCCAAGGGGTAGTTTTCATGGATAAAGGCTATTTTTTTCATGGTTCGACAAAGATAAGAAAAAAACGGCCGCTTCGTTTCGGAAAATGAAAAAACACCCCTCCGCAGGTTCGCTTTCCGATACAATCCATTCGGTCGGATAGGCGCAAACCCTCCCGTTCGGGAACGAAAAAGGCGGAACCCCAACCGGGTTCCGCCCTCGCCGTATCGGTCGGAGACCGATTAATAGTTCTCCTTCTTGGGCTCGAAATATGCCTGCGGGTGCTTGCATGCGGGGCAGAGCTTCGGAGCTTCCTCGGCCTCGATGATGAAACCGCAGTTGCGGCACTGCCACCAGATCTTGCCGTCGCGCTTGAAGAAGTCGCCGTCCGTCAGGCGGCTCAGCAGCTTCAGATAGCGGCGTTCGTGCTCGGCCTCTACCGTGGAAATCATCTTGAATGCAGTCGCAATCTCCGTGAAGCCCTCCTCCTCGGCTACGCGACCGAATTCGCGGTAGAGGACATCCCACTCTTCATTTTCGCCCTTGGCAGCTGCCAGCAGGTTCTCGGCCGTAGTGCCGATGGGGCCGGTGGGGTAGCTGGCCGTGATCTCCACGTCGCCGCCCTCGAGGAACTTGAAGAAACGCTCAGCGTGCTCCTTCTCCTGCTCGGCGGTCTCGGCAAAGACGCCTGCGATCTGTTCGTAGCCCTCTTTCTTGGCCTTGCTGGCGAAAAATACGTAACGGCTGCGGGCCTGACTTTCGCCTGCGAAGGCTTTCAGCAAATTCTGCTCGGTACGGGTACCTTTAATGCTCTTTTCCATAATCTATAATGTTTTAAGTGTGTGCGTTTTTACTGTTACAAAGATAACGATTTCCCGAAACAATCGCCAAGAAATAGCCATCGTTTCTTTCGATAGGGCTATTCGGTTTACTTATAGGCCGTTTCCCGTCAACGTCCCGACGTCGGTACGGAACAAATCATAGGCCGCGGGCAGCGCCATCGTGTCGGCGGCTTCGGGCGGCAGGATGCGGTAGCCGGGCAGCGCGACCCACACGGGCGTGGTTTTGAGCGAGTAGCTCATGCGTCCGTCGGGATGGCGGACGGCCTCGACCGCGGCCACTAACCCGCCGTCGGTGTAGCGCCGCCGTTGGTTCGAAACCAGGTTGCCCAGCGAATAGAGCACCACGTGCGACGAATCGGCCTGCCACGGCTGTACGACGTGCGGATGGCTTCCGACCACCACGTCGACTCCGTGGCGGCGCAAAAATGCGGCCAAAGTCCGCTGCCCGGCATTTTCCCGCCGTTCGTATTCGTTGCCCCAGTGGAGGCAGGCGACGATGAAATCGACCCCGGCGGCCCGGGCCCCGGCCATGTCGGAAGCCATGCGCACGGTGTCGATAAGGTTGACGACCGTACCCGCGGGAACAGGCATGCCGTTGGTCCCGTAGGTGTAGTTGATCAGGGCCAACCTCATGCCGCAATAGTTTAAGTAAAGCGGGTTATTGTTTTTGTAGTCAACGCTATCTGCAAACACTCCCGTATGGCGTATGCCGCAGCGGTCCAATTCGGCGATCGTCGTGCGGATGCCCTCGCCGCCGCCGTCGCAGCAATGGTTGTTGGCCAGCACGGCAACGTCCACACCGGCGTCGCGCAGGGCATCGGCCAATGCCGTCGGCGACCGGAACAGCGGGTAGCCCGTATAGCGTCCCCTGCGGGTGAGGGTTGTTTCGAGATTCACGACCGTGAGGTCGGCCGCCCGCATCCGGGGCGCGAGGGCCGCAAAGACAGGCTGGTAATCGAACCGCTCGCCGCTGCGCGCCGCCTCGACCTGCGGCATGTGCTGCATCACGTCGCCGCCGAACCACAGGTTCATCCGCTGGGGTGGCGGAACCTGTCCGGGCCCCGTCCAGCCCGCAGTCTGCGACGGTGTGCGCCGCGCGGGTCCTCCCGCTGGCGTACAGCAGACCGCGGCGAAGACCACGGCGGCCAAAATATGTATTCGACGTATTCGCATGATAATTGCGGTGCAAAGTTACGCTAAAAAAATGTCCATGCGCAATTTCAAAGGCATAATTTACGCCGTCGTCTCTTCGGCGACCTTCGGACTCATCCCGCTGTTTTCGATTCCGCTGCTGCAGGCGGGCATGGCATCCCCGGCGATACTCTTCTACCGGATGCTGCTTTCGGCGGCCATGATGGGTCTCATGGCGCTCCTCACGCACCGCAACCTCCGCATTTCGGGCCGCGACGCCGCGGTGCTGGGACTGCTGGCGGCGATGTATGCCGCCACGTCGCTGGGCCTGCTGCGCTCCTACGACTATATCCCCAGCGGGGTGGCCACGACCGTCAATTTTCTCTATCCGCTGGTGGTGGCCATCGTCATGACGCTCTTTTTCCACGAACGCAGCTCGGTGTGGATCGTCGTCGCCATCTTTATCTCGCTCGTGGGTGTGGCCCTGCTGGCGTGGGGCGATGCCGGGCACAAGGATCCCGCACGCGGACTGGCATTCGCCGGAATGACCGTCGTAACCTATGCCGTCTATATTATCGGGGTGATGAAAAGCCGTGCTTCGATGCTCGACTCGCTGGTCGTGGCTTTCTATGTACTGACCTTCTCGGCGGCAATCTTCCTTGTCTACGCCCTCGCCTCCTCGGGCCTCGGGGTGGTTCACACGTGGCCGACGTGGCGCAACCTGCTGTTGCTGGCGCTCCTGCCCACGGTATTGTCGAACTACACCCTGGTACAGGCCATCCAGCATATCGGGCCCACGATGACCTCGATCCTGGGGTCGATGGAGCCGTTGACGGCCGTGTTGGTCGGAGTGGTGCACTTCGGCGAACGATTCAACCTCGACGCGGCGGCAGGACTGATACTCGTAGTCACGGCCGTCATCATCGTCATCCTGCAGACGCAGCACACGCCTTCCGCACCTCCGGCCGACATCCCGACACAGCCGCAGGAATAGCTAATTTTTCCGGTTGGGATTCCGGGGAAACCACCCCTTGGCCACGCGCTCTCGCTGTTCGAACAGCTCGCCGATCGACCAGAGCGACGAAGCGCCCCACACGGCCAGCAACGTCGACCAAAGGATATGCCGCACGGCGATCGACCCGACGATGGCGGCAATGCCCATGAGGAGGAACAGCCACCAGATTTTCACGCCGAAATAGTATTCTCCCTTGGTGACCATCGGATGAAAGATGCCGATAATCAGAAACGTGGCAACGCCGATGACGATGCCTGTCAGATTGTATTGCGCTAAAAATTCCATAATTCACTCAATAGATTACGCCTGCGGATCGCGGTCCGAGGAACGCTGATAGCTGCGCAGGCCGAATTCGGGCAGGACGGACAGCAGATGGTCGAAAACAGCCCCCTGAACGGCCTCGTAGGCTACCCAGTTGGTGTCGCGCGTGAAGCAGTAGACCTCAATGGGAATACCCTCCGAGGTGGGCTGCAACGCCCGGACCATCTGCATCAGGTCGGGGTGGATGTCCGGATGATGTTTGATGTAACGTGCCGCATATTCCCGCAAGGCATAGAGGTTGACGACGGGTTCTGCCGGATCGCCGGCTTCCGCCAATCCCTTGCGGCATAGCCCGGCCAGCTCCCCGGCCGTCAGGGGACGCACCGTGTTAGCGTCGATCAGCAGCGAACGTTTGATGCGCCGTCCGCCGCTCTCCCACATGCCCCGCCAGTTTTGGAACGAGTCGCTGACCAGCGCATAGGGCGGGATGGTGGTGATAGTCTTGTCGAAATTCTGGACTTTGACCGTCGTGAGCGTCACCTCGGTCACATAACCGTCGGCACCGTATTTGGCCATCGTGATCCAGTCGCCGGGACGCAGCATGTCGTTGGCCGACAGCTGTACGCCCGCAACCAGTCCGAGGATGCTGTCGCGGAAGATCAGCATGATGATAGCCGCCGAGGCACCCAGCCCGGCCAGGATGGTTGTGGCGTTCTGACCGATGAGGATGCTGACGATGAGGATCACCCCGACGCAGATCGTCAGCAGGTTAATCATCTGGTAAACTCCTTTCAACGGGCGGTTGCGCAGCGTTTCATGCTGGCTGGAGATGTCGTTGAGCGTATCGAGGAACGTACTGACGAGTTGCAGGAAGACGACAATCAAGTAGATCTGGCATCCCTTGTGGAGAATACCGAGCAGCACGGGCATGTCGTAGAAGGCGGCTCCGAGCAGCATGTACCAAACGACGGGCGGAAGCAGCCGTGCGGCGCGGCGCATCACCTTGTCGCTGAAAAGATGATCGTCCCAGGTGGCTTTGGTCCGGGCGCTGATCCGCTGCAGAGCCGGGACGACCAGCCGCCGGAACACGACCGTCACCACGGAGGCGACGAGCAGGATGCCTAGAATGATGATCGCTTTGGAGGTCAGCGTGATATACGACTCGTTCCATCCGGCTTCAGCCAGCCATTGAGCCATCGGGGTGTTCAGGTCTTCCATCTTTCGTCAATTAGTCCGGGAACAAAGATAGTGCAAGCCGAGTGCGGACCGGAACTTGTCCCGGGTTTGCCGAGGCGCCGCCTATCCAGGCCGGAGTTTGTCTCCGGCAAAGATAAGAAAAATTACACCATTACAAGGCAGCCCCTATAATGGTGTAATCGGCGAAAATAAGAATCTGAAGTGCAAAGTCTTACAGAGCCCTCTCAGGTGAGCTAAAAGTTATATTGCAGCATCACGTTCACGCGGTTGGCGTGTCCCTTGTCGTTGTTCATGTCCTTGCGCGAACCGTAGAGATACTCGCCGGCCACTTTGCAGCGCGGGGTGAGCGAGTAGAAAATGTTGCCGAAGATGTACTGCCCCTGCTTGTACTGGTCGTCGGTATAGTAGCCGTGGCTGCGCTGCACGCGGACCGTGGAGTAGCCTCCCGAGACGAACAGACGGCGGGTCAGGTTGATCTGTGCGGCGGCCTGCCATCCCCACATCGGCATCATGCGCACGAGCGAAGGGTCTTCGGGATTGGGCGTGAAGTCGAGCCCCGAACCCGTTAGGTCCTGAATATAAGGAGTGATGCCCTCACCGTAGACGCCGTTCATAAAGAGGCGCACGGGCTTGCAGACCTTAATCGTGCCGCTCAGCTGCACGCCCCAGCCCAGCAGCGAGGTGTTGGAATCTTTCGAAACTTTGAACATATAGGGATTGCGCAGTACGCCCGAAGCACGGATGTGGCTGTCGCGGTTGGCGCCCCACGCATACTGAAAATACATCGGAACGTCGGGTACACGTTGGTGCATGGGTTTGAAATTGTCGCCGTAAGTAGCGCTCACCACGGGCATTTCGGCTGCGATACCGAACTTCAAATGGTTGTCCGCAAAGGCATGTTCGTAGCGGATCAGCGTCGCAAAGTTGAAATTATAGGCGTTGGGGCCCTGGAAATCGATGGTCGTGGGGGCTGCCGAGAGGTCGCAGAAGGTCGTCACATCACGTCCCAGCGTGAAGCCCAGGAACGACACGTAGGCCGAACGCACGCGGGGCGTGTAGCTGCCCTCGGCGCCTCCGCGGAAGTCGGCGTCCATAAAGATCACCACGCGGCCCAATGCCCGGGTGTTGGTGATGGCCTTCATGAAAATCCGCGAGGTCGAAGCATCCATCATCAACTTCTGCTTGGTATTGTAATTACCGTGAACCGGAATGTCGTAGGTCACGAAATCGATATTGTCGACGATACCGTCGAAGTCGTATCCCGCACGGAGGCTGACGAAGCCGCCCAGCGAGAAGGAGAAGCGGTTGTTCTTCGAGGCGAAGACGAACTGAGGTTTCTCGACCTGCTGGAAGCCGGGACGGTGGGTGTCGATATAATCCTGCGTGGCATTGTCCATGGCCATTCGGTTGAGCGCCGCAGCCTGCCGCGCAGCGGCGGGATTGTAGTTGTAGAGGGTGTCCGTCTCGCGTACGGAGATCAGGTAGACTGTCGGCGAATAGTCACCGCGCATGGCCCTGCGTTCGAAACGCTGAGCCGATGCCGTGCCCGCAAGCAGCAGCGCTACAATCAATAGTCGAAAAGTTTTCATAAGCTGAATAAATTTGGTTTTTAATGTTCTTGCTCGTATTCAGAGAGTAATACCCAGTCGCCATCTCTGCAACTTACATGCCACCCGCCCGGCTAAGAGCCGGGATTTAGGGGCTGCTGAAACATATTGCAGTCCAGAGCCTCATTTCCGCCCCGGCTAAGAGCCGGGATTTAGGAGCTGCTGAATCATATTGCAGTCCAAAGCCTCATTTCCGCCCCGGCTAAGGGCCGCCCGCTTAAAAGCGGGGCCGCACAACTTTTTTTATTATCTTTGTCCCTGATTAATATAAGGTGTATGCTTTTTCTGATGACGTTTTTTCTCTCCCTGATAGCCATTGCAGCGGATTTCATTCATTTCTGGCGCAACCGGCGCCGGCACGTTCCGCGGCGCAAAGCCCTGATTGCATGGGCCGCCGCAACGGACGCCCTGCCGGTCATCTCGTCGGTGATCAGCGCCATCAGCCCCGACAACGGCACGGGGCTGATGCACCTCTATATGTGGCTGTTCTGGGGATGGATCGTCACCGTGCTGCCGCGGCTGGCGTTCTACGTCTTCAACTTCGTGCACCTGCGCCGCACGGGCTATGTCGTTGCGGCAGGGTTCACGCTCTTCTTCCTATGGGGTACGACGTGGGGGCGCACGTCGATCCGGGTGAATGAGGTGGAGATCGTCTCCGACCGCATTCCCGAGGCGTTCGACGGCTACCGTTTCGTGCAGATCACCGACACCCACGTAGGTACGATCGTCCGGCCCGGGCGCGAACTCTCCCGCCTCGCCGAGTGCATCAACGCCCTGCGGCCCGATGCCGTGTTTTTCACGGGCGATTTGGTGAACATCCGCGCCGAGGAGCTCGACAAAGACGCCCTGACGCTCCTGCGGCAGATCGAAGGCCCCGTTTGGTCCGTAACCGGCAACCACGACATCGGCACGTATATCAAAGATTCGGTGAGTTTCCCGGCCGCAGCCGAGGCCCGCGAAGTGATCGCCCGCCAGCGGTCGATCGGGTGGCGCGTACTGGAGGACACGACTGTCTATCTGCGGCGCGGTACGGACAGTATCTCGCTCACGGGAATTTCGTTCGACCCTGCGCTGCGTGACCGCCGTCACGACCGCGACCTCCCGGCTCCGGGCATCGCCAAAGCCTTCGCCGGGGTTCCCGACTCGCTCTACAACATCACGCTGGTCCACCTCCCGCAGCTCTGGGAGCAGATTACCGCAATGGGGTACGGCGACCTGACGCTGGCGGGGCACGTCCACTCGATGCAGTTCAAAATCCGCCCGTGGGGACGCGGATGGTCGCCCGCATCGTGGATATACACGCATTGGAGCGGCCGCTACGACGCGGGCCGCCATACACTTTATATTAACGACGGCACGGGATATGTTGCATACCCCATGCGACTGGGCGCATGGCCCGAAGTCACCCTCTTTACCTTGAAGCGATGCGAGTAACATTATCCTTTGCCACGACAGCCGACGGTTATCTGGACGACAACGGTCCCGAACGGCTTATGATTTCGACTCCCGGAGACTGGGAGGCTGTGCTGCGGCTGCGCGCCGCGCACGACGCCATCCTCGTCGGAGCCGAAACGCTGCGGCGCGACAATCCCGCACTGCTGTTGCGAGATCCCGCCGTCCGCGAACTGCGACGGGCGCGGGGAGTGCGTCCCGACCTGGCGAAAGTCACCGTCACCCGTTCGGGAGGGCTTTCTCCGGCAATGCGGTTCTTCACCGAGGGGGATGCAGACCGCTACGTCTTTTCACAAACAGAAATCACGGAGCTAAAAGATGTTGCGGAGGTTATTTCGACTGACGGTTCAATTACGGCCGCCGGAATCGTCACCGAACTGGAGAAGCGCGGCATCGACAGCCTGCTGGTCGAAGGGGGCGCACGGATACTCGCGATGTTCCTCGCCGAAGGAATGGCCGACGAGGTGCGCCGGGCGGTCAATCCGCGGCTGACGCTCGGGCCCGAAAGGGGAGGTGCGCGGTTCGTGTTCACACCTCCGCCGGGCGCCGAATGCCGGCACGAGGAGGTGGACGGCATGGAGGTCACGACCTGCACGCTGCGGCCCGACACCTCGGCCGAAGACCTCGGCTATCTGGCTCAGGCGGTCGCCGCGGGACGGCTCTGCACGCCGAGCGCAACCTCTTATTGTGTAGGAGCGGTGGTCGTACTGCCCGACGGACGCACGTTCACGGGCCACACCCACGAAACTTCGCCCACGCACCACGCCGAGCAGGAGGCCATCCGCAAGGCGTTGGATGCCGGAGCCGATTTGCGCGGTGCGGCGATCTACTCCTCGATGGAGCCGTGTTCGCAACGCAGCAGCGAACCCGAGAGCTGTACGCAGTTGATTCTGCGCCACGGTTTTTCGCGGGTGGTTTTCGCGCTGTACGAACCCGACCGTTTCGTCCGCTGCCGCGGGGCCCGAACCCTGCGCGAAGCGGGGGTCGAGGTGCGGGTCTATCCTTCGCTGGCGGGCGGGGTTCGCGAAGCCAACGCCCACCTGCAATGACAAATCGGCTCATTTTGTGTCCATAAAGGCCTATAAATGTCCTAAACGACGTATGCGCTGACGAATATTTCAGAAGAACTTATATATTTGCCCCATAAACGAATAAAGTTATGAGAAAAGCAGTCATGATCGCCTTTGTGGCGGCGGCGATGGTTCCGGCGCTCGCACTGGCACAGGAGGATCGTCAGATGATCTCGCTCGACGAGGCGATCGCCGTCACCCTCACGGAAAACCCCGCGATGAAGGCCGCCGCCTATGAAGAGCGTGCCGCCCAGCAGGAACGCCGCGCGGCCATCGGTCTCCGCATGCCGCAGATAAACGTCACGGGCGCATACGCCTACATGGCCAAGGACATCGGGTTCGATTTCAACGACATGAAAGGCCCGGCCAAGGACCTCGCGGGCAAGATACTCGGCAGCGGCATGATTACCGACCCGACGATCATCCAGGGCATTCAGGGGTTGCTGAACCCGATGATGAACGCCGACTGGTTCCTCAAAGTCCAGGACCGGAGCCTGGGCTTCGTGGGCGGTGAGGTAACGCTCCCGATCTGGATGGGCGGCAAGATCAACGCCGCGAACCGGGCCGCGAAGATCAACGAAAAGACCGCCGCGGAGCAGGGCAACCAGACCCGCAACGCATTGATATCGGAACTGGTGGAGCGTTATTTCGGACTGGCTCTCGCCACGCAGGTCGTGGAGGTTCGCCAGCAGGTGGTCGAGGGAGTCCGCAAGCACCTGCAGGATGCCGTTGCGCTCGAAAAGAACGGCATGATCGCCCAGAGCGAACGCCTCTATGTCGCGTTTAAGATGGCCGAGGCCGAGCGTGAGCTGGCCAACGCCAAACTGCAGGCCGAAACCATCGCCAGCGCCCTTTCCAACACGCTGGGCCGTGAGAACCAGTGGCAGCCCGTAACGTCGATGTTCATTCTTTCGAAAGTCGAGGAACTGGACTATTACCAGGACCTTGCGCAGATACGCAACCCGCTGCTGAGTCAGGTGTCGCTCAAACGCCAGTTGGCCGAGGAGGGCATCCGCGTCCAGCGGGCCGACTTCCTGCCGCAGGTGGCGGCCATCGGCGGAGGGTCGTTCTACAACTATCAGGTCGCAGGTCTCGTACCCCGCTGGGCAGTGGGCGTGGGAGTCAACATTAAGATTTTCGACGGTCTGAACCGCGAATACAAATACTCGGCAGCCAAGCAGACGGCGCGCCGTGTGGGCGAACTGCAGAACAAAGCCGGAAAGGATATCGCAGTGTTGGTGGAGAAGCTCTACAACCAACTGATGAATTACCGCAACCAGATGACCTCGATCGACGCCTCGATCGCCTTTGCCGAGGAGTACCTGCGGATGAAGAACGCCGCGTTCCTCGAGGGCATGAGCTCCTCGTCGGATTTGATCGACGCCGAGCTGAACCTCGCGGGCATCCGCACCGAGCGCCTGCAGGCGGCCTACAACTACGACCTGCTGCTGGCCCAGTTGCTCGAAGCCGCGGGTATCAGCGACGAATTCCCGGCTTACGCGCGCCGCAACGATGCACAAGCAATCCACTTTGCCCGTTAGAAAGCGCGATAAACGGGGAGGATCGCTTTACGGTCTGCGCCAGCCCCCCGCAAACAATACAAATACAGATAACAAGCAAACGATATGAAACGAAGCAACGTAATCGGAATCTTAGCGGCCGCCGCGGTCATCGTCCTCTCGGTCGTACTGATCAGCTGGTACCTCACCAAACGGACCCCGATGCTGATTCAGGGCACGGTGGAATGTACCACCTACAAAGCCTCGTCGAAGGTCCCGGGACGCATCGACGACATGAAAGTCGCCGAGGGCGACCGCGTGGAGAAAGGGCAGTTGCTCTACACGCTCTCTACGCCCGAACTGGACGCCAAACTCCAGCAGGCCGAGGCCGTGAAGAGCGCCGCCGCAGCCCTGGACGCTGCCGCCGTAGCCGGTGCGCGCATCCAGCAGATCGAGGCCGCGCTGAACATGTGGGAGAAGGCGCAGGCAGGGCTGGAACTGGCCCGCAAGACCTTCGAACGTGTGCAGAACCTTTATAACGACGGGGTAGTGCCCGCCCAGAAGCTCGACGAAGCCTCGGCCAACTACAAGGCTATGGAGGCGACGGCGCTGGCCGCCAAGGCGCAGTACGACATGGCGGCGGACGGGGCCCGCAAGGAGGACAAGGAGGCCGCTGCGGCCCGTGTTCGTCAGGCCGAAGGAGCCGTCAGCGAGGTCGAATCGTATCTCAGCGACGCAATGGTCTACTCGCCCGTGACGGGAGAGATCTCGACGATCATCGCCGAGCAGGGCGAATTGGTCGGCAGCGGATACCCGGTGGTGGCGATCCTCGACATGAGCGATATGTGGGTGACTTTCAATATCAAAGAGACGCTGATGCCCGGCATCCGGATGGGGATGCACATGAGCGGCTATGTTCCGGCGCTGGACGCCGACGTGGAGTTCGAGGTGACCTACATCTCCCCGCAGGCCGATTTCGCCACGTGGGCTGCGACCCGCACACAGGGCGGCTTCGACATCCGCACCTTCGCCGTGAAAGCCAAGCCCGTTTCGCCGGTCTCGCACATGCGTCCGGGAATGAGCGTACTCGTGGACTGGGACAAAATCGAGAAATAGGCGATGCCCGGATTCCTGAGCCATACCGGAGCCGTCATGCGGCGCGAAATGCACCGGCTGACCCATCAGCCGATGTATTTCGTGCTGATGATCGTGCTGCCCGTGGTGTCGTTCGCGTTTTTCGCCCTGCTGTTCAATCAGGGCGCCATACGCAACATCCCGATCGCCGTGCTGGACGAGGACAACACGACGCTCTCGCGCAAGGTCGCACAGATGATCGACGATACGCCGACGGCGCTGGTCGCCCGTGACATTCAGTCGATGGCCGAGGGCGAGCGGCTGATCCGCGAGGGCAAGATCATGGCCGTCGTGCAGATTCCGGCTTTCTTCGAGAAGAACATCCTGAGCAACAGCCAGACCCATCTGGAAAGCTACGTTTCGGGAACCAACATCACGGTCAACGGACTGCTGTCGAAAGACATCCAGACCGCAGTGACAACCTTCACCGGCGGCATTCAGCTTCAGGTGTTGATGAAGCAGGGACTTACCCAGCGGCAGGCCATGGCCCAGCTGATGCCCGTGCGCTTCGACCGTCACGTGCTGTTCAACCCCCATATCAACTACGGGTATTACCTCTCACCGAGCTTTATGCCCATGATGCTGATGATCTTCGTGGTGATGGTGACCGTCTTCTCCATCGGCACCGAACTCAAACACGCGACCTCGCGCGAATGGATGGCCGCAGGCAACGATTCCGTCGTAGCGGCCCTTGTGGGCAAAGTACTGCCGATCACGGCGGTGATGTTCCTGATCTCGCTGGTGATGCTCCTCATCAACTTCAAAATCGTGGGAACACCCCTGAACGGCAGTCTCACGGTCATCCTGGTCGGCACGCTGCTGTTCATCCTCAGCTACCAGTCGATTTCGGTGCTGATCGTCTCGCTGCTGGCCAACCTGCGCCTGTCGCTCTCGATCGGCGGCGGGTATTCGGTGCTGGCCTTCACGTTCTCGGGACTGACATTCCCGATTATGGCCATGTGGGAGCCGATGCAGTGGGTGAGCAAGATCTTCCCGTTCACGTTCTACACCGACATTTTCGTCGATCAGATGCTCCGCGGCACACCGTGGGTCTACTCGCTGCCCGATCTGGGGTATATGATGCTCTTCATTGTCTTACCGCTCCTCTGCCTGCCGCGTCTGAAACGGGTATGCACGGAGGAAAAATTCTGGGGGAGGTTGTAGTATGAGTCGATTCACACACCAGATAGCCTCCTATTGGAAGCAGTTAGGAGCGGTCATCCGCAACGAGTTTCTGACGATCTTCAAAGACGGCGGTGCGATGCTGATCCTGGTCTTTGCGCTTATCATCTACGCCACGGTCTACTCGCTGGCCTACGGTGCGCAAGTGCTGCGCAACGTGCCGATCGGCGTGGTGGACGAGTGCCGTACACCGACCAGCCGCAGCCTGATCGACACCTTCAATGCCGGCCCCAACACCTATGTCGCTTACACGCCTCCCTCGATGGAGGAGGCCAAGGAACTTTTTTACAGCCGCAAGATTTACGGAGTGGTCTACATTCCCGCCAACTACGAGGAGAAGCTCTACGGCGGCGAGCAGGCCAATGTGGCGATCTACTGCGACGCCAGCTATTTCCTGATGTACCGCCAGGTGTTCCAGGAGGTCGTGACTTCGATCGGCAAGACGGGAGCGATGGTCGAATTCCAACGCCTGATCGCCAAAGGGGCCAACATCCCGCAGGCACAGGCCACGACCCAGCCCGTGATCTACCAGTCGCACAACCTCTTCAACCCCTATCTGGGTTACGGAACGTTCGTCATGCCGGCGATCATCATGGTCATCATCCAGCAGACGATGCTCATTGGTATCGGCATGATCGGCGGCACGTGGCGCGAATTCGGGCTTTACCACAAGCTCTGTCCCGCGGGACGGCGACGGATGTCGACGCTGCCGATCGTTCTGGGACGCGGGTTGGTCTATGCACTGATCTACGCCGTGACCTGCACCTATATTCTCGGACTTCATTACAAGCTGTTCCATTTCCCGATGAACGGCGCGACAGGGGCCGTTACGCTCTTCATGGCAGCTTACCTGGCGGCCTGCATCGCCATGGGAATCGCCGTTTCGACGCTGTTCCGCTACCGTGAAAATTCGCTGTTGCTATTGCTGTGGACCTCGATCCCGGTGCTGATGCTCAGCGGTGTGTCCTATCCCCGCGAGGGCATTCCCGACTGGCTCTTCAATCTCGGACAGCTGTTCCCGAGCAGCCACGGCGTCAACGGGTTCATCCGCATTCAGAGCATGGGGGCCTCGATCCCCGAGGTATTTGCCGAGATCAAATGGCTCGTGATCCTTACGGTCGTTTACGGCGGGCTTGCCTGCATCGGTATCCATCAGGTGATCCGGCGCGAACAACGCCAGCTTAGAAATCGGACTTTGGAGAACGAAAAATAGTCAACCTTTCATATCCCGATTCCCGGTAGGATTGGCCCTGCCGGGAATCGTTGTTTTCCGGTACAAGGTGGGCGACATTCCCGTGGCTTTTTTGAAAACCCGGATGAAGTGGGGCAGATCATTGAATCCGACCATAAAGCAAATCTCCGACACCTGTTTCTGCGAGTGTTTCAGCAGTTCACAGGCCGTATTGAGCCGGTATCGGGTGACAAACTGCGAGAAGGTCATTCCCTTGCACCGCTTGAAGTAGGAACAGAACGCCGAACGGTTCATGCCCATTTCCGCGGCGATCTCGTCCAGCGGGATGGCGTGCATGTAATGCGCCATCACATAGGAGCAGATATGCTGCATCCGCCGCACGTCCCGCTCGATGCGCATGGGGCTGCCGACCGGAGTATGGTCGGTCGAGGTGAAAACGACAGGCAGCAACCGCAACATTTCGCAAAGGCGGCCCAATTCGTCCAGAGCGTTCATTTCTGCAAGCATCTTACGAATAATCCGGGAACTTTCGGCCCCGAATCTCAATGCTCCGGTCGGGTAGACGACTCCCGACAGCCGGTTGCGCAGTTCGGGAAACAGCTCCACGCACCGCTCCACGAACGAATGGCTGAAAGCCGACATCAGATAACGGACATGCCCATCGTCGTCTGCCGAATCCGGCTCGTAGATCCAGCGGTGAAACATGCCGGGCGGGATCAGTACCACATCGCCCGCCGAAAAAGGCTGTAACGTATCTCCCGCTATCCGGGTCCCGTACCCGTGGACGACGTAATACAGTTCCCATGCATCGTGGCGGTGCAGTTTGGCTTCGAAGCTTGTCTCGACCCGCTGGTCGATGAAGAAAAACGAGTGATTCTCCGTTTCGGGCAGCTCGTAGGGGATGGGGGTGTCTTCCATGTTGGCAGGTTTGAATGGATAGAATTGCAAATATGCGACAAATATTCGAAATAATTTAACAAATATACAACAATACAACAGCGTAACTTTGCGGTATCACTTAAAAACGAATTGTTATGGATTTCTATCAGGTATTGGAGAAACGGAGAACCATCCGCGACTTTTCCGGCAGGGAAGTCACAGACGAAGTATTGGAAAAGATCCTGTCGGCCGCATTCAAAGCCCCGACCAACGACCATTTGCGCCAATTCGAGTTCGTGGTCGTGAGAGGACCGGAAAATATCGCCCGGCTCGTATCGCCCGTAGCGGAAAACACCGAAGCCATTCAGCAAACCGGGCTGAAAGCCGCCGCAGAAACGATGGACAAAGACGAACACGCCATGTTCGTCGACGCGCTGCCCAAACAGCAACGGATGCTCATGCAAAGCAACTGCCTCGTCCTGCCGTTCTTCCGGCAAAAGGACTGTCCGCTGTGCCGTCCCGCCGACCAAAGTTCGCTCAACTATTTCGCATCGGCCTGGGCCGCTGTGGAAAACATCCTGCTGGCAGCGACGGCGGAGGGGCTGGCATGTGCTTTCCGAATTCCCATCGGTAACGAGTCCGAGTATGTAAAACAAATCGTCGGCGCTCCAGCCGAATACGAGTTTACTTGTTTCCTCGCCGTCGGCTATGCCGCGGAGAATGCGCATATTTGCAACCAGAAAGAAATCCGCACGGCGGACCGAATACACAGGAACGTCTGGTAATCAACCAAAAAGACGTCAGGCGAAAACCTGACGTCTTTTTGTTCTTTAAAATCCTCCGGGGCCTCCGCGGAAACCTCCGGGAGGAGGTCCACCCGGACCGCCGGGACCCATGCGGCGAGTGCTGCCGGACTGCTCCATACCGTAATCTTTGAGGTTACGCGAGCCTTTCTTGCCGAAGCGGCGCAGGTTGTAGGTGAACTGCACCATATAATAACGTCCGATGACGCTGTTGGTGGAGTTCTGCGTATAGCCCGAGCCCGTCGAGCGCGAAAAAGCCCGGTTCTGGTTGAGAAGGTCGTTGACGCCGATCATCACCTCGCCGCGTTTGTTTTTGAAGACCTTTTTGCCCAGCCATGCATTGCAGAGCAGGTAGTCCTCCGAGTAATCGTTCGTGAAACCAATATACTGCGAGTAGGCCGCGCTCGCCGTAAAGGTGAAGCCCAGCGGGAAGACCACTTTCAGGTTGCCCTGCGCCGTGTGGTTGAAATAGCGGTTCTTCGACTTGTCCGTATTCAGCGAGTTGGTCGCCTCGTTGTAGGTGCCGTTCCACGAGAGGGTGAAGTCGACGTTCTCCGAAATGTTGCTGCCCAGCACGGCCCGGAAATCATATCCCATATTCTTGGTGTCGTTGCGATCGCCGCCCGAAATCATGCCGGTCGCAGCGTCCACCGTGCCGCCCAGCATGCTGGGGGTCTTGGTGTAGACGACGCCCGCCATGACATTGAAATTCGATTTGAGGAACCCGATCGGCAGACCGTAGCTCAGGTGGGTCCGCAACTGCCAGTAACCGTCGAGGTTGGTGGTCGTCGAATAGAAATTAGGCGTATAGAGCTGTCCGTCGATGGTGATGTCACCGGGCCGCTGCACCAGATGTGAAGCCGTGTAATCCAGCGTCGTGTTCATCGAGAACATCCACATGAAGGTCCGGCCCTTCTCGACGTTGGAGTTGGTGTAGTGGAAATTCACCCGGTGCGAGTAGGTCGGTTTCAGGTTCGGATTACCGTGGCTGATGTTCTGGGCGTCGGAAACGTCGTAAACGCTCTGCAGGTCGGTGATCGACGGGCTGTCGGTGTAGGACGAGACGAAGAGCCGCAGCGAATTCTCGCGGTTGATGTTCAGCTGGCCCATCATGAAATAGGTCACGTTGTTGTAGGCGTGTTTGATCTTCTCGGCATCGTCGCGGACGATCTGTCCGTCGAGGGCCGAACGCTGGTAGTAGACGTTAGCCACGAACGTATTGCGCTCCTTCGAAAAGCGGAATCCGGGACCCACGCTCTGCGTCAGGTAGCCGCTCTCGTAGGAGTTCGACAGCGATCGGTCGGGGGTAAGCCCGGCGGTCGAGAAGTCGTCGCCCGTGATGTAGGAACGCTTGTCGCGCTCCTGCGAATTGTACGACACACGGTACTGGAAGCTCACCTGCGCATATTTGGCCACGGGTTCGGTATAAGTGAAACTGCCCCGCAGGCTGTACGACGACGAAGGCGCCAGATTGCGCAGGTAGCGCAGTTCGGTGTAATTCGTCGGGTCCCAGGCTCCGGTCTCCGGATCGATCGCCGGTCGGTCGGGCTGGGTTGCCAGGACATTCGACCACGAATTCGAATTGTTCGTGTTGTCCGAATAGCTGAACGACCCGTCGAGGGTGATCGTGCGGCCGTTCTTGCCCAGTTTGGCCCGGTAGACGGCGCTCGTCCCGACATTGTAGCCGTGGCGCAGGGCATCGCTGAAATTATCCGTATAACTATAACCGCTGCCGCCGTCGGCCGGGGCGCCGAACTGCCAACCCGTCGTGCGGCTCCAAGGGTCGTTGGACTGGTAGCTGAAACGCGGACGGATCATCAGATTTTGGTTTTCGGAAATCTTCCATTCCAAACGAGCGTTGAACCGGTGGTTGTAGCCCTTTGTGTCGGAATAACCGTTGGTAGACAACGTATCGGGAATCATCGGGGCCTCGTACCATTTCTCCACCGTCGAACGGTTCTCGGTATTGGTGTTGTTGAAGAAATAGCTGCCCTGAAACGTCACCTGATCGCGCTTGCCCCACGAGTCGGAGTAGTTGACACCGATGGCGTTGACCGATGCCACGCCGCTCTGCGGACGCATCATGTACTGGCCCACGCCACCGCGGCGTCCGCCTCCGCCGCCCGAAACGCCCAGAATGTCCTCGAACGAGAAATTCTGCTGATTGACGTTGTTGAACAGCCCGATGAACGAAATGCGGCTGTCTCCGCTGAATACGTTGGCATTACCGCCGGCGATGTATTTGAACTTGTCCTCGGTCTTGGTGTCGGCATCGTAGCCGAATCCGGCGTAGAGCTTACCGAACTGCCCCTGCCGCATGCCCGGACGGGTGACGATGTTGAGCGCCTTGTAGCCCTCGCCGTCGTCCATGCCCGAGAACTCGGCAGCGTCGGAGAGTTTGTTGTAGACCTCCACGCGGTCGACGGCCTCGGCCGGAAGCGACTTGATGGCCGTAGTAACGTCGTCGCCGAAGAACTCTTTGCCGTCGACGAAGACCTTTTTGACCGTCTCGCCCTGCGCCTCGACCGTACCGTCGGTGACGGTGATGCCGGGCATCTTCTTCAGCAGCCCTTCGACATCGGCGTCGGCCACGACCTTGAACGCTCCGGCGTTATAGCTCACCGTATCGCCCTTCTGCGAGGTGCGCAGCGCCTTGACCTCCTTGACGACCGTCTCGATCTGCACGCCCGGCTTGAGTTTCAGCACACCGAGGTTGAGCTTCGGTGCAGAAACCCGGAACGTCGTGTCGAGGTTGTTGTAACCGATGAACGACACCGTAAGTTTGTATTCGCCGTAGGCGAGCGACGGAATGGAAACGGCTCCTTTAAAAGCCGAGGTGAAGCCCTGTTGTTTTTCCGGAGTTTTGGCCGGCGCCACGATCAGCACCGCTCCGGCGACGCTCTCCCCGGTGTCGGCATTGACGACCGTGGCCGTCACGCTGCCTCGCTGGGCAAAAACCGCCGCTGCAAATAACGTCAGCAGGGTAGTCAGTAGTATTTTTTTCATGTTTGCCTGTATGTGTGTTTCTTGTTTTGACAGGGTGCAGAACCGAAGCATCGTCCGGCCGCTCCTGAATCGGGCTTTTAAGCCCGCGCGAAGATAATCTTTTTGCGGCAAAGTTGCGCCTGCCGCACGGGTGAACCGACAAAAAAAGGGTGCCAGTCGACCGGACCGGCACCCTCGACTGCTACAAGCCAGAGAATCCTAACCTCACTCCTTTCCCTTCTTGTCCCTTACCGGACACGGCTTGTCGCAGTTAGCCTTGCATTCGCCCTGTTTCTTGCCGTCCTTTCCCTTGTGCATCGCCTGCGGACCGTGGCCGCGCTGGCCGGGCATGCGCATATGCTGTTGCTGCATCTGCGACCACTGCATGAACTGCTCGGTCGTCAGGATCGACTTCATCTTCTCGGCCTCGGCCTTGCGGGCGGCCTCCATCTTCTCACGCTGGGCGATCATCTCTTTGATCTGCGCGAGATTGATTGCATAGACCTGCTTGGCCTGCGACTCGTTGAGCTTCAGCCGCTCGGTCATTCGGTCGGTCTTGCGCTGAGCCATCTGCTCGGCCGTCGGACGCTCCTTCGGGGCGTCGGGTTTATTCTGCTGTGCGAAAGCACTCGTTCCTGCCATCAGGCAGAGGGCCATGGCGGCCGCAAAAATCTTCCTTTTCATAACTTTCATAATTAGATTGTGCATCACTGTAATCCCGTTTCCGGAAATCCATTTTTCCGGGGTCTGGTACAAAGGTAAAGCCAAAATGAAAAACCCGGAGCGGGGCTCCGGGTGAAACGACAGAACAGCGAGGTCAACCGCCTATTCGACGGGGTGAACCGATTTCAGCCACTCTTTGAATTCGGGGGCGCGGGCCTTGGAAACGACGATCCGCTCGGGGGTTTCGACCGTAAGGTGCAGCGTAAGGCGGCTCCCGAACCACACGGCAATCTCCTTCACGGCGCGGCGCGCAATGATGAACTGGCGGTTGGCGCGGAAAAACTCAGCCTCGGGCAGCAAAGCCTGCAACGCCTCGAGAGTTTTGTCCAGCGGGTAGGCCGTGCCGTCGTAGCCGTAGGCCGTGACCTTCTCGTTGAACGTATAACAAAAAGCGATCTGTTCACGCTGCAGGGGGATGATCCGGTCGCGCACATGCACCAGAAAGACATCCTCGCGGCGGCGGACGGCCATCGTGCGAACGCGCGAGCCATAGTCGCTGCGCTCGGTGGAGGTCAGGCGGCGCAGTTTGGCGAGGGCGCGCCGGACATCGTCCGCATTGAGCGGTTTGAGGAGATAGTCGATGCTGTTGACTTTGAAAGCCTCGAGGGCATACTGGTCGTAGGCCGTGGTGAAGATGACCGGAGCGGTGATCTCCACGGCGTCGAAGATGCGGAACGAATCGCCGTCGGCCAGGTGGATGTCCATGAACAGCAGGTCGGGCTGGGGGTTCGCCCGCAGCCACTCGACGCTCTCGGCAACGCTTTCCAGCGTCGCCACGATCTCCATCGAGGGCTCTTCCTGACGGAGTATCGCCGCGAGGTTGCGCGCAGCGGCGGTTTCGTCTTCGATAATCAGGGTTTTCATCCGGCGGTGGGGTTTTGCAGCGGCATACGTACGGTGAACGTTTCGCCGTCGTCGTCGATCTCGATGTCGCTGCCCGTAATCAAATGCCAGCGGTTACGCAGGTTCTCCAGTCCGATGCCGGTCGAGGGTTCGGGTTCGAGTTTCGGGACCTTGGGATTCGAGACGACGAGCCGGTCGCCTTCGGTGCGGACCGAGATGTGGAACGGCTTGCTGCGGGTGATCGAATTGTGTTTGACGGCGTTGTCGATCAGCGGTTGCAGCGAGAAGGCCGGGAGTTTCCATCCGAGGTATTTCCCGTCGACATCGACGTCGAAAAAGAGCTTGTCGGCATAGCGTATTTTGAAGAGATAACTGTACGCCTCGAGGAATTTCAGCTCCTCGTCGAGCGTCATCAGCATGCTCTGGCCGTTCTGGATGATGTAGCGGAACGTGTACGAGAGCTGGTCGATGTAGGTCAGCGCCTTCTCGTCGTGCTTTTCGCGCACGAGCATCGCCAGCGAGTTGAGCGAGTTGAAGAAGAAATGGGGGTTGATCTGCCCGACGAGCATGTTGTAGCGCGTGGTAAGGTTCTCGTTTTTGAGGCGTTCGTTCTCCACGACGACGGCTTGCCGCTGCGAGATCAGCACATAGATACGTCCGTAAAGCATCGACACCACCACGGCGAACGAACATTTCAGCAACAGCATGTAGTCGAACATCCGTCCGCCCATAAAATTCATCTGGATACGACCCGTGTGCCACTCGGTGACCGGGGCCACGCAGTAGAGCGCCACGGCGGCCACGCAACACCACAAGCAGCGCCGCACGAAGCGCGCCATCGAGTAGTCGCGGCGCACGGACGTGAGGATCGAGAGCATGACGAACGACATGACAAGGTAGTAGAGCAGTTGCAGCAGCAGTTCCATGCTCTTCGAAGGGCCGTTGTAGAGTTTGCCGTAATCGAACTCCTCGCCGTTGTGGCTGCGAACTTCCGCCAGCATCGGATGCGCCTTCTCGGAGCGCGGCGGCATCAGGTCGGCCACGATGCGGTCACCGGGGGCAATGCCCAGCCAGCGCATGCGCCGCGCAGGAACATAGACGCTGTCGCCGTTCTCATAAATCAGGTAGCCGTACCCGTCGGGATGCACTGCGAGCACGCCTTCGTCAGACCGCTCCACGATCCGCTCGTCGGCAGAGCGGGACTGGCTGTCGCTGTTCAGGTCCACGAGCATCAACAGCACGTAGGAGAAATTGACCACCAGGCTGATCGCCACGGCAACCAGCAGGTTCAGGATCAGATCGGCGTATTTGGGCTGCAGTTTCATGGGATGGCCGTTATTCGTCCTCCTTATACCACGACGCGTACAGCATGTAGTCGCGGGCCGTGCGGCGGATGATCTCCTCGCGTTGCTCCTCGGTCACCTCCTTGACCTTTTTGGCCGGAACGCCCGCGTAGACCGAATTGGGTTCCAGCTTCGCGTTCGAAAGGACCAGCGCATTGGCGGCGATGATACAGCCCGAAGGGATGTGGGCATTGTCCAGCAGGGTGGCGCCCATACCGATCAGGCAGTTGTCCTCGATGACCGCGCCGTGGATGATGGCGTTGTGGCCCACCGAAACGTCGCTGCCGATGATCGTCTGAGAAGGGTGCTTCGCCTTGTCGTAAATGGTGTGGAGCACCACGCCGTCCTGAATGTTCGTGCGGTCGCCGATGACGATTCGGTTCACGTCCCCGCGCAGTACGGCGTTGTACCAGATCGAGCAGTCGCGGCCGATGGTCACATCGCCCAGAATGACTGCCGTTTCGGCCAGAAAGGTGTTGTCCCCGATCACGGGCTCATGCCCGCGGACTTTTCGTATAAGTGCCATTATTAATTTTTAATTCTTAATTACTTTTAGCCTTTTGCCACAGTTCCTCCATGGCGTCGAGCGACATTTCGTGCAGTGTATACCCCTTTGCGGCAGCCTGTTCCTCCATGTAATTGAAGCGATGCATGAACTTCTTGTTCGTACGTTCCAACGCAGACTCGGGGTCCACGCCGTAGAGCCGGCAGGCGTTGATGAGCGCGAACAACAGGTCGCCGAATTCGCCTTCGAGATCGGTCTTGCTGCCTGATTTCATCTCGGCCTCGACCTCGCCCAGTTCCTCGCGGACCTTGTCCCAGACATCCTCCTTCTTCTCCCAGTCGAAGCCCGCTCCTGCGGCCTTTTCGCCCATGCGGTAGGCTTTGACCATCGCCGGGAGCGACCGCGGGACACCGCCCAGCGTACCGCTCTTGCGGTTCTTTTTGCGGAGTTTCAGCGCTTCCCAGTTCTCGAGCACCTCGTCGGGCGTGTTGGCATGAATGTCGCCGTAGACGTGCGGATGACGGTAGACCAGCTTGTCGCAGAGGGCGTTGGCCACGTCGCCGAAATCGAATGCGCCCTCTTCCTCACCCAGTTTCGAATAGAACACCACGTGCAGCAGCAGGTCGCCCAGCTCCTCTTTGATGCCCTCCATATTATGATCGGTGATGGCGTCGGCCAGCTCGTAGGTCTCCTCAATGGTGTTGCTCCGCAGCGAATCGAAGGTCTGCTCGCGGTCCCAGGGACACTCGCGGCGCAGGGTGTTCATCACCTCCAAAAGACGGGCCGTAGCCGCCAAACGTTTGTCTTTTTCCATTAATGTCGTTCAATTATTGGAACAAAGGTAACAAAAAAGTAACTTTGTTGCATACAAATTTCGCGATTCGCCATGAAACTACGATTTCCGCTGCTCCTCACGGCACTTCTCTGGGGACTCCTTTCCGCTTCGGCACAGCCTGCACCGAAAAAGACGACGCCCCGTGCCGGACACTTCACCTTCGGTCCCCGCACGACCATCGCCGCCGACAGCGAACTGTTGCCGTTAGCCCGTTATGCCGCCGAATACCTCGGCTGCGAGGTCTGCAACGGCGTAGCGGGGGACGGGGCCGTCGTGCTGACGCTCGACGCGGCAGACGGGGAGGCGTCGGAAGGGTATGTCCTCGACATCACGCCCGACCACATCCGCATCGGCGGCTCGGCCTACGGCGGGGTTTTCAACGGACTTCAACAGTTGTTCCGGCTCCTGCCGCCCGAGGTCTATGCCCGGAAAGGCGTTGCAGCGGGGACGCAGGTCGCCTGCGCGGAGATCGAGGATGCACCGCGTTTCGCCTACCGCGGAATGATGCTCGATGTGGCGCGGACGTGGATCGACGAAGCTAAAGTAAAACGTTATATAGACCTGTTTTCATACCATAATATCAATAAATTGCACCTGCATCTTTCGGATGATGAAGGATGGCGCATCGAAATCAAATCGCACCCCGAGCTGACGGAGATCGGCGGATTCCGCGGCGGAGACTCGCCCGTAAGGCCCGTATACGGCAAATGGTCAGAGAAATACGGCGGTTACTTCACGCAGGAGGAGATGCGCGGACTGATCCGCTACGCCGCCGAACGCAATATCGAGATCATTCCCGAAATCGACCTCCCGGGCCACAGCCGCAACATCGCCTCGGTGCATCCCGAAATCCGCTGCAACTACCCGCCCGACACGGTGTCGACCAACGGATACGATTACCGTTCAGCGTGGTGCGTGGCCCGCGAGGCGAATTACGCGCTGTTGGAGGACATCCTGGGCGAGTTGTGCGAGCTGTTCCCCTCGGAGTATATCCATGTAGGCGGCGACGAGGTCGAAATGACCCAATGGACGCGCTGTCCCGACTGCCGGGCGCTGATGGCGCGTCTCGGGACGGACGATCCGCGTCGGTTGCAAGACCTTTTCATGGAGCGGATGGCCGGAATACTCGCGGCTCACGGCAAACGGCCCGCGGTGTGGAACGAAGCGGTACGCACGGGGGCTTTCACCAAGGAGTGCCGTGTGCACGGCTGGGAGAGCGTGAAAGCCTGTCTGGACGCCACGGCAAAGGGTTACCGGACGGTGGTGATGCCGGGCGAATATTTCTATTTCGACATGCGCCAGACGCCCCGCGAAGACGGGCACGACTGGGCGGCGATCTTCGACGCCAAAAAGGTTTACGGGTTCGATTTCAGCGGATTCACACCCGAGCAGATGCACAATGTAGCGGGATTGCAGGGGGCGTTTTTCAGCGAAGCCTACATTTCGCACGAACCCGAGAAGCCCGACTACCTCGACTACATGCTTTTCCCGCGTGTCTGCGCTCTCGCGCTCATCGCGTGGAGCGGCAACGGCGAGGGCTGGGACGCCTATTACAAGGGGCTGAAAGGGGAGCATTACGACCGCATGGCGGCGATGGACATTCGCTTCCGGCTCTTCCCGCCGCGCCTGAGCTACAAGGAGGGGGCGTTCACGGCCTCGGCGGACGACGGGTCGGAAATCTTCTACCTTGTGGACGGCTCCGCGGAGGAGCATCGCTATACGGGTCCGGTTCGCACCGGAAAACCGCATCGGTATCGCTTTTTCACACGTTACAAGACGGCCCGAAGCCCCTATGTGACCGACAAATCCTACTGGCGGACCGTCACGCCGCCCGTGGCGATCACGACCTCTATGGGCGAAAGCGAAAAATTCCCCTATTCGAACGCCTCGGGTTACCGCGGGCTGTCGCGGACGCGCCGCGCCTGCCGCCAGCAGGACTGGATACTCTACACGTTCGAACAGCCGGTGAGGTGCCGCGAAATATACTTGCAGACGGGAAACCGCCAGCTGCCGAAGACCATCGTGACGACGGGTTACGCCGAAGTCTCCTACGACGGAGTGCGGTTCGAACCCGCTGGGGAGCTTCTGATGGGCAGCATCATGCTGCATCCCGACCGCCCGGTAAAGGCCGTGCGGATCGTCTCGACGTGCGACGACAACGGTACGCCCTACGTCACGATTCAGCCTCCGCAGGTGAAGCCGCTGTTGTGAGGGCGAACCGGAAAAACAGATATTGAGCCAGGTAGTAGGTAATCATCACGACCCATGTATGGGCCGGAACAGGACCGACGAAGCGGTTCCAAGCGATCGCCGCGTCGGAAAAGACGAACAACAAGGCCGCGCAGCGGAACCCGACGGCGCAAGCCCCGTCGTATTGGAGCACCGAATAGAGCATCCCCGCAATAACCAGCCCATAAACAGCTACGCCGATACATTCGGCCGGAAACGGAGCCCGGGGGACGATGACGACGAACAAGAACACAAGCAGCGGAATGACGACAGCCAACGACCCGATGCGGGGAGTGCGGCGCGCCCGGGGCAGAAACCAGCGAATATAGGCGACATGCGCCAGTGCAAAAAACGCCATCTGGGGGATAAACCAATGCCGGGCGCCCATCACATCGCCGGCGGCCGACAGCAGGAATGCCAATCCGATCAAATAGAGTTCTTTGCGCCGAAGCAGAAACGTCGACAAACCCAACAGCAGAACGGGGTAGGCGACTTTATAGGGCAGCGCAGCGGCTTTCGTGAAGAACACAACGGCGCCCGCCGCAAACAGCAGCGTCGTCAAAACGAATATTCCGGAAAATCGTCGCATCGTCGGTCTGAATAAAAACCGCCTGACTCATTGCGGGGTCAGGCGGCGGTTCGATAGTTAAAAAATAGTTTAAGCCCGGACCTGAGCGCCGCAGCGCTGTTCGAACTGGCGGGTGAGGTTCGACATCACGCGTTCGATGGTCTTGTCGTCGAGCGTGCGGGTCTTGTCCTCGAGAATGAAGCTCAGGGCATAGGATTTCTTTCCCTCGGGGAGTTTGTCGCCCTCGTAAACGTCGAACAGCGAAACACTCTTCAGCAATTTGCGCTCGGCAGCGAAGGCAGCGTCGCGCAGGGCCGCAAAGGTAACCTGCTTGTCCACCAGAAGCGCCAGGTCGCGCTTCACCTCGGGGAACTTCGAAAGTTCCTCGGCCACGATCTTCAGCTTCTTCGTGGATTTGGCAAGGGCTTCGAAATTCATCTCCAGATAGTACACCTCCTGTTTAACATCGGTCACGCGGCGGATTTTCGCGGCAACGGAGCCGATCTGCAACAGCTCCTTGCCATTGAGCGACATCGAGAGTCCTTCGCTGAAAAGATCGCTTTCGAGCGGCTCGGTTTTCAGCGCATAAATGTCGATGCCGAAACGGCGCAGAAGCTTCTCGGCAACGGCGCGCAGGGTGAAGAACGAGGCCTTCACGGGCTTGGAGTCCCACGACTGCGGGGTGGCGACGCCCGTAACAGCGATGGAGAGCCGGTACTCCTCGGAATAGGCCGCAAGGCGGTTCTCCTCCGAGCGTTTCGACTCGTCGTAGAAATAGCAGTTGCCGAACTCGTAAAGGCACAGATCGCCGTTGCGGCGGTTGGCGTTCAGTTCGATGGCTTCCAGCATATTGAACAGCAACGTCTGGCGCATGACACTGAGGTCGGCGCTCAGCGGATTGAGGATGCGGACGCAGCGGTCGGCGGGGCAGGAAGTCAGCCCCTCGTAATACGACGCCTTGGTCAGCGAGTTGGACATGATCTCGGTGAATCCGTTGGCCGTCAGGAAATCGGCGGCGAGGTTCATCAGCTTGTTGCGGTCGGGTTTCGGCGCATAGGAGAGCGTCGAGCGGACCTGCTGGGGAATTTCGACATTGTTGTAGCCGTAGATGCGGAGGATGTCCTCGATCAGATCGGCCTCACGCTGCACGTCCACCCGGTAGGGCGGAACGGCGACCGTCAGCACGCCGTCCTTTTCGGAGAGGATCTTCACCTCCAGCGCCGCAATGATCGTACGGACGACATTTTCGGGAATCTCCTTGCCGATCAGCGCATTGACGCGCGCCAACGAGACGTCGAAGACGAAATCGGCGATCGGAGCGGGGTAGATGTCCGTGATGTCGCTCGAGATCGTACCGCCGGCCAGCTCCTTCATCAGCAGGGCGGCACGCTTGGCGGCGTAGACCTGCATGTTGGGATCGACGCCGCGTTCGAACCGGAACGAGGAGTCGGTATTCAGGCCGAAACGCTTGGCCGTCTTGCGCACCCACACGGGATTGAAATAGGCACTCTCGATAAAGACGTCGGTCGTGGTATCGCTCACGCCCGAATCCAGTCCGCCGAAGACACCGGCAATGCACATCGGGCGTTCGGCGGAGCAGATCATCAGGTCCTTGTCCGTGAGCTTGCGCTCCACGCCGTCCAGCGTCACGAAAGGCGTGCCCTCGGCACAGGTGCGGACCACGACTTCGCGGCCCTCGATCTTCGCGGCGTCGAAAGCGTGCAAGGGCTGGCCCAGTTCGAACAGCACGAAATTGGTGATGTCGACAAGGTTGTTCTTGGGGTTGATGCCCGCGGCGCGCAAGCAGTTCTGCATCCATTCGGGCGAGGGGCCGATCTTGCAGCCCGTGACCGTGACGCCGGCATAGCGGGGCGCGGCCTCGGGATTCTCGACGCGGATTTTCACATTCAGGTCATGGTTGTCGGGGGCGAAGGCCGAAACGTCGGGCATCTTCACCTGCACATGCTCGCCGCGGCTTTGCAGATAAGCGGCCAGGTCGCGGGCCACGCCGACGTGCGACGCGGCGTCGACGCGGTTGGGCGTGAGACCGATCTCGATCAGGTAGTCGTCCTCGATATGCAGGTACTCCTTGGCCGTCATGCCCACGGGGGCGTCGGCCGGAAGCTCCATGATACCATCGTGCGACGCTCCGATACCCAGTTCGTCCTCTGCGCAGAGCATGCCCAGCGACTCCACACCGCGGATTTTCGAACGTTTGATTTTAAACTCCTCGTCGCCGCCGTCGGGATAGAGCACCGCACCGACCTGTGCACAGAGGACCTTCAGTCCCGCACGGCAGTTAGGGGCGCCGCAGACGATCTGCAGCGGCTCGACGGCGCCGACATCGACCGTGGTCAGGTGGAGATGGTCTGAGTCGGGATGGTCCGTGCAGGTCACGACCTCGCCGACGACGACGCCCTGAAGGCCGCCTTTCACGGTCTCGATCTTCTCGAAACCCTCGACCTCGAGACCGATGTCGGTCAGCACTTCGGCCACTTTCTCGGCCGGGAGATCAGTGTCGATATAACGTTTGAGCCAGTTATACGAAATATTCATATCGTTGAATTTTGAATTTGCGGATAATCATGCAAAAATACAAATTTTTCCGCAAAGTACGGTAATTTTTTTACATATATAGGTATCGAAAATAATTCGTAAAAAATTTGCTTTTTACGGACCGACCGTCTATATTTGCAAACATAAAACCGAAAAATGATTCACAATTTCAATATACAGGCATGGTGGTGGCGCCCGCAGACTCTCGTGAACAATGAGTGCGGTTCCGCGCGTGTATAAGTTGAAACTGAAAAATACACAAGCCCGTTGTTTACGAAAAGTAAGCAGCGGGCTTTTTCTTTAGCACATCAAATTCAAAAAAAACAATAACGACAATGAAAACCAAGAAATTCTGCCTCTCCGAAAATCAGATGCCCACGCAATGGTACAACATCGTGGCCGACATGCCCACCAAACCGCTGCCGCCGCTGCATCCCGGGACGAAGCAGCCCGTCACCAAAGAGCAAATGTCAGCAATTTTCGCCGAGGAACTGATCGACCAGGAGATGTCCACCGAGCGCTACATCGACATCCCCGAAGAGGTGCAGGAAATCTACAAGATATGGCGACCGACGCCGCTCGTGCGTGCAACCGGGCTGGAGAAGGCCCTCGGAACGCCCGCTAAGATCTATTTCAAAAACGAGAGCGTGTCGCCCGCGGGTTCGCACAAACCCAACACCGCCGTACCGCAGGCTTATTACAACTACAAGCAGGGCATCAAACACCTGACCACCGAGACCGGCGCCGGGCAGTGGGGCGCTTCGATCGCCTTCGCCGCGAAACATTTCGGCATCGACCTGCAGGTATTCATGGTCAAAGTCAGCTACGACCAGAAACCCTACCGCCGCCTGATGATGAACACCTGGGGTGCGGAATGCGTGGCGTCGCCCTCGACGCTGACCAACTCGGGCCGCGCGGCGCTGGAGCGTGATCCGCACTGCTCGGGAAGCCTCGGGCTGGCGATCTCAGAGGCCATCGAGGTAGCTCTGCGCCGTCCGGAGGACACGCGCTACTGCCTGGGCAGCGTCCTGAACCACGTAGTACTGCACCAGACGGTCATCGGACAGGAGGCCGTGACGCAGATGGAGATGGCCGATGCGGAGCCCGACATGGTGATCGGATGCTTCGGCGGCGGCAGCAATTTCGCCGGCATCGGATTCCCGTTCCTGCAAAAGAACCTCACCGAAGGGAAGCATATCCGCGTAATCGCCGTAGAGCCTGAAGGCTGTCCGAAACTCACGCGCGGCGAATTTCAGTACGACTTCGGCGACGTGGCCGGATTCACGCCCCTGCTCCCGATGTACACGCTGGGCCACGACTTCCAGCCCTCGGACATTCACGCCGGAGGTCTGCGCTACCACGGAGCGGGGTCGATCGTCAGCCAACTGATGAAGGACGGGCTGATCGAGGCACAGTCGATGCCGCAGGTCGAGACCCTCGCAGCGGGCATTCTGTTCGCCCAGACCGAAGGCATCATCCCGGCTCCGGAATCGACGCACGCCATCGCCGCAACGATCCGCGAGGCACTGAAAGCCAAGGAGGAAGGTGTGTCGAAGACCATCCTGTTCAACCTCTCGGGCAACGGCGTGATCGACCTCTACGCCTACGAGCAGTATTTGGCCGGAGCGTTGAAAGACTTCTCGCCGAGTGACGAGGAAATCAAAAAGACAGTCAACCAGTTGGAGCACCTTATCTAAGGTGGCGCTTTAAACGGAAAAAGACGGGCATGAAAGCCCGTCTTTTTTATTTCGAGTAGTATTTTTCAATTCCGCCGAATCCGGTTATCTTTCTGTTCTCCCTTGTTTTGGCGATGAAGTGGTTCAACCGCTTTCCGAACTCTTCGGAACGCATCCTCGCGGCTTCGATGTACGCAAGTGCGTCATTCCGAGCGAACGCGAGTGAGCGCGGAAATCCGATGGAAACGATATAAGGTCACGACCTTCAACCAGATTGCCACGGCATCTGCGATGCCTCGCAATGACGGTAAAGCCCACCCCGATGCAGCCATCCCACTTAAGACCCGCTTCTTAAGCGGGCCGAGAACCTAACCAGAGGAAGATCATTCCGACGAGGATAAAGGCCAGGTCGACGGCTTTCGAACGCAGGTTGCGTTCGCGGAACAGCAACGCTCCGCAAAGGAACGACACCACGACCGAGCCGCGGCGGATCATCGAGACCACGGAGATCATCGCGTCCGAATCGCGCAGAGCATAGAGATAGGCGAAATCGGCCATCGAAAGAAAGATAGAGATCAATGGAATGGCCCAGCTCCAATGGAACGGAGTAGTGCGGTTGCGCCGGGGCCACCAGATGACGCCGACCACCACGGCCATCATCAGCAATTGGTAGAGGTTGTACCAGCTCTGCACGAAGACCGGATCGAGACGCGTCATGATGTATTTGTCGTAAAGCCCGCTGACAGCACCCGTAACGGCCGAAAGAGCGACGCAGAGAATCCAGATGTTATGCGAGAATACGACTCCTTCGCGGCGGCTCGATCGGCTCAGCAGGAAAAGCGACACGAGGGCCAGCGCAACGCCGGTCCATTGGTAGGCATTGAGCCGCTCGCCGAAAATCAGCAGCGCCCCGACGAGCACCATCACAGGACGCGTGGCGTTGATCGGTCCGACAATGGTGATAGGCAGGTGCTTCATGCCGAAATAGCCGAAAACCCACGAGGTGAGGACGATGAACGATTTCAGAATAACCATTCCATGGGCTTCCAACGTCCCGGGAGCCGAGGCCAGCACGGTACGGTCGAACCATCCGAGGCCGAACTCCGCCGAGAAGATTGCAGGCAGGAAGATCAGCGTCGAGAAGAGCGTATTGAGCAGCAAAACGGGAAGCACGGCATTTCCGGTGAGAGCCTTTTTCTTGGCCGCATCATAGAAGCCGAGCAGCGCTGCCGACGTAAATGCTAAAGTGAGCCACATAACTTGTTGCGGAAAAGGAAAGGCGGCCGGAGCCGCCTTCAATTATTCGATTTCGTCGCTGTAAACGGCTCCGGGAAGATCGTGGAGGTTATAGCGCGAGGCCATCGACATCCCGTAGGCCCCGGCGGATTTAATCGTCAGCAGGTCGCCGCGGTGCGTTTTGCGCAGGCTGACGTTCTCGTCGAAAACGTCAGTCGATTCGCAGGCCGTGCCCACGACCGTATATTTTTCGCTGGGAGCCTCCTCCTCTTTGGCCGTGATATTCTCGATGTTATGGTACGATCCGTACATCGCCGGGCGAACCAGTTCGGTCATCGAAGCGTCGACAATCACCAGTTTGCGGCCCGTGGCGGTGGTCTTGTTGAACAGTACGGTGGTAATCAACTCGCCGCATTCGGCGACGATCGAACGGCCGAACTCGAAATGCACCTCGCGGTCGCCGATGCGCAGGTGGTTGTGGACGATCGAGAACAGCGAGGCGAAATTGGGGATCGGCTCGTTTTCCGGAACGTCGTAGTTGACGCCCAGACCGCCGCCCACATCGACGAAACGAAACTTGCAGCCCAGTTTCTCGAGGTTCTCGACAATGACGTTGACTTTGTTGCACATATTTTCGAAGACGTGCAGTTCGCGGATCTGCGACCCGATGTGCAGGTGAAGGCCGATGATGTTGATGTTTTTGAGCGACCGGATCTCCTTGGCGTGCTCGAGGACCTCCTCATAGGAGATGCCGAACTTACTGTCGGCCTGTCCGGTATCGATACAGTGGTTGGTCTTGGGGTCGATGTCGGGATTGATACGCAGTGCAATGTCGGTCACCTTGCCCATTTCGGCCGAGAAGGCATCGACCAGTTCCAACTCCTGAATCGACTCGCAGTTGATGGCCAGAATCTCCTGCTCGATGGCATATTTCAGCTCCTTATCGCGTTTCCCCACGCCGGCATAGACGATGCCCTTGGGGTCGAAACCCGCCTCGACAGCCTTGCGCAGCTCGTTGCCCGAGGCGCAGTCGATGCCCAGTCCGTATTCGCGGATGACTGCGAGCAGGTGGTCGTCATAGTTGGCTTTGATGGCGTAATGTACCTTATAACCGTATTTCTTCGACTCGTAGACGACGCTTTCGAGGGTCTGGCGCAACAGCGCCATGTCATAAAGGTAGAACGGGGTTTCATAGCCCCGGAGCTTGGATGCGATTTGTCTGCTTAACATGTGACCTAACTGCTTGATTGAAGTCGCAAATATAAGTAATTTGTACCATTCCGACAAGT
The DNA here is from genome assembly GCF_900107675.1 of Alistipes timonensis JC136. GTDB lineage: Bacteria > Bacteroidota > Bacteroidia > Bacteroidales > Rikenellaceae > Alistipes > Alistipes timonensis. The sequence continues at coordinate 409,819 of NZ_FNRI01000001.1, read as the reverse complement.
CACCGGCACCTGATATATTCAAATTTTTTCGTATATTTGCAACCAAATGAATCCGGTCCCTTAAAATATATATGAAAAACATCCGCAATTTCTGCATCATAGCCCATATCGACCACGGCAAGTCGACGCTTGCCGACCGGTTGCTGGAGAAAACCAACACGCTGAACCAGCGCGAAATGCAGTCGCAGGTGCTCGACGACATGGACCTCGAGCGCGAAAAGGGCATCACCATCAAAAGCCACGCTATCCAGATGGAATACACAGCCCGCGACGGTCAGCAGTACACGCTTAACCTGATCGACACCCCGGGGCACGTCGACTTCTCGTACGAGGTGTCCCGCGCCATCGCCTCATGCGAAGGGGCGCTGCTGGTGGTCGACGCGACGCAAGGCATCCAGGCACAGACCATTTCGAACCTCTATCTGGCCGTGGGACACGACCTGGAGATCATCCCCGTGCTGAACAAGATCGACATGGATGCGGCGATGATCGACGAGGTAAAGGATCAGGTGATCGACCTCATAGGATGCAAGGACGAGGACATTCTGTTGGCTTCGGGAAAGACGGGACTGGGTGTCGAGGAGGTGCTGGAAGCCATCGTGCACCGCATTCCGGGCCCCGAGGGCGACGAGAACGCGCCGTTGCAAGCGCTGATCTTCGACTCGGTGTTCAACCCCTTCCGCGGCATCATCGCCTATTACCGCGTCTTCAACGGCACGCTGCGCAAAGGCGATCACGTGAAATTCTTCAACACGGGCAGCCAGTACGACGCCGACGAGATAGGTGTGCTGAAGCTCAAAATGCAGCCCCGGCAGGAGATCAAAGCCGGAGACGTGGGATATATCTGCTCGGGCATCAAAACCTCGGCTGATGTGAAGGTCGGCGACACGATCACCTCGGTGACGAATCCCGCCAAAGAGGCCATTGCCGGATTCGAAGACGTGAAGCCGATGGTCTTCGCGGGCTTATACCCGGTGGAGGCCGACCAGTACGAAGACCTGCGCGCATCGCTCGAGAAGCTGCAGTTGAACGACGCTTCGCTGACGTTCGAACCCGAGAGCTCGCTGGCGCTGGGATTCGGATTCCGCTGCGGATTTCTCGGTCTGCTGCACATGGAGATCATTCAGGAGCGTCTGTACCGCGAATTCGACATGGATGTCATCACGACCGTGCCCAACGTGTCATACCGCATCACCACGACGCAGGGCGACGTGGTGGAGGTACACAACCCCTCGGGACTGCCCGAAGTGACGAAGATCGACAAGATTGAGGAGCCTTACATTCAGGCCCAGATCATCACCAAGTCGGAATTCCTGGGCAATGTCATCAAACTGTGCATCGACAAGCGCGGGGTGATGAAAAACCAGACGTTCCTCACGCAAGACCGCGTGGAGGTCAATTTCGACATGCCGCTGTCGGAGATCGTCTTCGATTTCTACGACAAACTCAAAAGCATCTCGAAAGGCTACGCCTCGTTCGACTACCACCGCACGGGATTCCAGCCGTCGAAGCTCGTGAAACTGGACATCCTGCTCAACGGCGAGCCGGTCGACGCCCTTTCGTCGCTGACCTACACGGACCATGCCTACGACTTCGGTCGCAAGATGTGCGAGAAGCTCAAAGAGCTGATCCCCCGCCAGCAGTTCGACATCGCCATACAGGCCGCCATCGGCGCCAAAATCATTGCCCGCGAGACGGTCAAAGCCGTGCGCAAGGACGTGACGGCGAAGTGTTACGGCGGTGATATTTCGCGTAAGCGCAAGCTGCTCGAGAAGCAGAAAAAGGGTAAGAAGCGCATGCGCCAGATCGGTAACGTCGAAGTTCCTCAGTCGGCATTCCTCGCCGTGCTAAAAATGGATTAGAGCCATGAAAAAGACCATCATCGACCTCTTCGAAACCTCCGTCGAGCAGTACGGGGCCAAGACCTTCCTGCTCGAAAAGCGCCACCGCAAATTTGAACCCACGACCTATGCCGAAACCAAGGAGCAGGCATTGGAGGTCGGAGCGGGGCTCGCCTCGACGGGTATCCGCCCCGGAGACAAGGTGGCTATTCTGGCCGAAGGCAGCAACGCCTGGATCATCTCCGAACTGGGACTGTTCTACGCCGGAGCGATCAGCGTGCCGCTGTCGGTGAAACTCGAAGAGTCGAACGACCTGTTGTTCCGCCTGCAGCATGCCGAGGTCAAAGCCGTATTCGTGTCGAAATACCAGTTGCCGAAGATTCGCCGCATCCGTGCCGAGCTGCCGCAACTGGAGCAGGTGATCGTCCTGGGGCACATTCCGCTGGAATCCGGAGAGACGGCTTACGGGACGCTGAAACGGCTGGGACGCGACTACCTGGCCAAGAACCGGGAGGAATTTTTGAAAATAGGGCAGGCCATTCAGAATGATGACTACGCCACGATCACCTATACGTCGGGCACCACGTCCGACCCGAAGGGCGTCATCCTGACCCACCGTAACTACACGGCCAACGTCGAGCAAGCGCTGTCGCGCGTCGACATCCCGCCGCATTACCGTACACTCATCATCCTGCCGCTGGACCATTGTTTCGCGCACGTCGTGGGCTTCTACATCATGATCGCCTGCGGCGCCTCGGTGGCCACGGTACAGATCGGGGCGACTCCGATGGAGACGCTCAAAAACATCCCGCAGAACATCCGCGAGGTGAAGCCGCATTTCCTGCTGTCGGTGCCCGCGCTGGCCAAGAATTTCCGCAAGGGAATCGAGAGTTCCATCCGGGCCAAGGGTAAATTCACCGAGGGCCTTTTCCATCTCGCACTCCGCACGGCATACGCCTACAACCGCGACGGATACAGCAAGGGCAGCGGTTGGCGCATCGTGCTGAAGCCTTTCGTGGCGCTGTTCGACGCCGTATTGTTCCGCAAGGTCCGCGAGGCGTTCGGCGGCAGTCTGAAATTCTTCGTCGGGGGCGGGGCGTTGCTCGATGCGGAGTTGCAGCGTTTCTACTACGCCATCGGCATCCCGATGTTCCAAGGGTACGGGCTTTCGGAAGCCACTCCCGTCATCTCGACCAACTCGCCCAACTACCACTGGCACCGCTTCGGTTCGTCGGGCAAGATACTCATTCCGCTCGACCTGAAAATTCTCGACGAAGAGGGCAGGGAGGTTCCCCGCGGACAAAAAGGCGAGATCGTCATCCGCGGAGAGAACGTCATGGCCGGATACTGGAAAAACCCCGACGCTACGGCCGACACGGTACGCGACGGATGGCTGCACACGGGGGATATGGGCTACGTTTCGGAGGATGATTTCCTCTATGTGCTGGGGCGTTTCAAAAGCCTGCTGATCGCCTCGGACGGCGAAAAGTACAGCCCCGAAGGCATGGAGGAGGCAATCGTGGACAAATCGCCCTACATCGACCAGATCATCATCCACAACAATCAGGACCCTTTCACGGGAGCGATCGTAGTGCCTAACCGCGAAGCGTTGCTGCGTGAGCTGGAAGCCCGCAAAATTCCGGAAGGGGAGCATGCCGCCGTGGCTGCTGAAATCCTCGGGGCCGAGATCGACCGTTACCGGGCCGGAGGCGTCTTCGCCGGGGAGTTTCCCGAACGGTGGCTGCCCGCAGGATTAGCGATTGTCGACGAAGCATTCACGGAACAGAACGGACTGGTGAACAGCACGATGAAGGTCGTTCGCGGCAAGGTCGAGGAGCATTTCCGCAACCGTATCGACTACCTCTACACCCCCGAAGGCCGCGGGCTGAAAAATCCCGAAAACCTCGCATCGCTGAAAAAAATCGTAGGTTGACCCCATTTTTCAGCCGCCGAAAACTTGACAAATAAAAAAAACGGAGTAACTTTGTACTCCGTAATGCGGAAATAGCTCAGTCGGTAGAGCATCAGCTTCCCAAGCTGAGGGTCGCGGGTTCGAATCCCGTTTTCCGCTCCAAAGAGGTCAAAATGACCTCTTTTTTTGTGAGATATCATTTCCCGCACTCGACAGCGATCTTAATCACGCCGTCCGATTTGCTTTCGAAGAGCCGGTAGGCTTCGTCGATGCGGCTCAGCGGAAAGCGGTGCGTGATAAGCGGGGTAGTGTCTATCCGGCCCGCTTCGATCAGTTGCAGAATTTCGGTGCAGTCGCAGCCGTCCACGCCTCCGGTCCTGAATGTCAGGTTCTTGCCGTACATATCGGGCAAAGGAAGCATCTGCGGTTCATCATAGAGCGCCACGACCGTAACGACGGCATTGGGACGGGCGCACTCCCACGCCAACCGAAACGTATCCGCCGCACCGGCCACCTCCATCACCACATCGGCGCCCCCGTGATCGCTGTTGCGAAGCACAAAATCCCGGCACTCCGCCGGCTCACAAACCAGTACGTCGGAATAATGCTCCCGAACGAAGCGAATGCGTTCAGGGGATTTTTCACAAACGATGATTCGTTTCGGCCGTTTCAACATCACGCAGAGCAGGGTACAAATGCCCGTGGGCCCGGCCCCGATAATAAGTACCGTATCCTCCGCGCCGATCTCCGAAATGCGGGCGGCCCAGAAACCCGTGGCCAGAACATCGCCCACAAACAAGGCCTGTTCGTCGCTCACCGTATCGGGAATACGGTCGAGCCCCTGATCGGCATAGGGGACCCGGACATACTCCGCCTGCCCGCCGTCGATGCGGCAGCCCAATGCCCAGCCACCATCGGGATCGGAGCAGTTGTTCACATATCCGTGCCGACAAAAGAAACATTCGCCACAGAAAGTCTCGACGTTGACCGTAACGCGGTCGCCGGGTCTGACTGTGGCGACATCCGCCCCGACCTGCTCCACGACGCCGACCATTTCGTGCCCGACGGTAATTCCCGGCACGGCGCGCGGCACGCTGCCGTGTTTGATGTGCAGATCGCTGGTACAGATGCTACCGAGCGTAACCCGCACGACGGCATCGCGCGGGTCGAGCAACTCGGGCTTCCGTTTTTCGCGGAGTTCGAATCGTCCGTGTTTAACGTAGGTATAGGCTCGCATTATCGGTTTACTTTGGCGTGATCGGCAAGGAATTTCGCCAATCCCTGATCCGTCAGCGGATGGTTGAGCAGTCCTTCGATAGCCGCCAGGGGGCAGGTCGCCACATCAGCCCCGGCGTCGAGGCACTGGATAATATGCTGCGTATGGCGGATCGACGCGGCCAACACCTGCGTCGGGTAGCCGTAATAGCGATAGACACGCACGATATGAGCCACGAGCGCCACGCCGTCCTCCGAAATATCGTCCAGACGCCCGACGAAGGGCGAAACATAGGTAGCTCCGGCTTTTGCAGCCAGCAAGGCCTGTCCAACGGAGAAGACCAGCGTACAGTTGGTGCGGATGCCTTTCCCGGAGAAATAATTCACAGCACGAATTCCGTCGGCCGTGCAGGGGAGTTTCACAACAATATTGGGATGCAGCCCGGCAAGGCGTTCGCCCTCGCGGACCATGCCGCCGAAATCCGTCGAGATCACCTCGGCGCTGACGTCGCCGTCCACGATATTGCATATTTCGATGTAATGGCGGCAGCAGGCCTCCTCGCCTCGAATGTTCTCCTTGGCCATCAGCGAAGGGTTGGTCGTCACACCGTCGAGAACGCCCAGTGAATGGGCACGCCGGATCTGTTCCAGGTTGGCTGTGTCGATAAAGAATTTCATAAGCACATTTTTTAGGTTGTTCGACAGAATAAAGATAGGAAAAATTATCGTATATTTCCGCATCTTCGGGTATTTATACCTGCCGTGTATGCACTGAACGCGCCGATGAACGATTTGTCCGGTGTTTTGACCGGATGGTTCCGATAGAATCTCCCGGGATGAATTATTTTTGTTTCGAATTAAATTTGCAACAAAACTGCTCATGGAATTAAAACGAACTATCGGATCATGGACGGCAGCCGGGATGCTGACCGCAGCGCTCGTCGCATGCGGCAGCGGTGCCGAAATTCCACAGAATGTCAATTACGGGAGCGCACGCGCACCCCTGCAACCGCAGGCTTTCGTGGAACTGCCGCTCGGCAGCATCTCACCGTCGGGATGGCTGCGTGAGATGCTGACGTCCCAGCGCGACGGAGCGACAGGACATCTCGACGAACTCTATCCATTGGTGATGGGGCCCCGCAACGGCTGGCTGGGCGGTGACGGCGACCAATGGGAGCGCGGTCCGTACTGGATGGACGGACTGGTGCCGCTGGCCTATATCCTGCAAGATTCGACGCTGATCGCCAAAGCGCGTCCGTGGATCGAATGGACGCTCGCCAGCCAACAGGAAGACGGTTATTTCGGCCCGGTGACCGATTACGGCTCCGAACCCGGCCTGCAACGCGACAACTGCCGCGACTGGTGGCCCAAGATGGTGATGCTCAAAGTGCTGATGCAGTACCATTCAGCGACAGGCGACAAACGTGTGATCGATTTCATGACCCGTTATTTCCATTATCAGCTGGCCCATCTCGACCAGTATCCTCTGGACAACTGGAGCTTCTGGGCGCGTTTCCGCGGCGGCGACAACATGATGGCCGTATACTGGCTCTATAATATTACGGGCGATAAAACGTTATTGGAGTTGGGGCACAAACTCTATACGCAGACGGAACCTTATACGGAGATGTTCCTCGCAAGCGACAAGCTGACGCGTGTGGGAACGATCCACGCCGTGAACCTCGCCCAGGGCATCAAAACCCCGATCGTCTACTGGCAGGCCGATCCGCAGCAGAAGTACCTCGATGCGCTGGACCGCGCGCTGGACGACCTGCGCCGTTACCACGGCTATCCGACGGGCATGTTCAGCGGCGACGAAGCGATCCACGGCACCGACCCGACACAAGGCGTCGAGCTATGCACGATCGTAGAGTATATGTTCTCGCTGGAGACGATGTACCGCATCACGGGCGACCCGAAATTCGCCGAGCTGCTGGAAAAGATCGCCTACAACGCACTGCCGGCGCAGGTGGACGACGAATTCGTCACGCGTCAGTATTTCCAGCAGGTCAATCAGGTGAAGCTGACAGCCGGAATACGGAATTTCGATGTCAATCACGACGGCCTCGACTGCTGTTTCGGCATCCTGACCGGTTACCCCTGCTGTACGTCGAACATGCATCAGGGATGGCCCAAATTCACGCAGAACCTCTGGTATGCGACACCCGCAAACGGGGTGGCCGTCACGCAGTACGCCCCCTCGGAGGTGCGGATGAAGGTGGCAGAAGGCGTCGATGTCCACATCGTCGAACAGACGAATTATCCGTTCGGCGAAACGGTGGCATTCCGGATCGAAAAGCTGACGCGTCCGGCACGGTTCCCCTTCACGGTGCGCATTCCCTCATGGAGCGCGGACACGGAGATTCGGCTCAATGGCGAGGCCGTGGCGTTCTCGACAGGCAAGGACCGCCTGGCGACCGTCGAACGCGAATGGACCGCAGGCGACGAGTTCGAACTGAGATTCTCGCCGCGCGTACGGCTGACGACCTGGAAGGAGAATGCCCGGACCGTCGAGCGGGGACCACTGGTGTACGCCTTGAAGATGGAGACCGAGTGCCGGAAAGTGCTCAACGACAGCGATCCGGTCTATCAGGGGAAGTGGCATTACGAACATACGTCACCCACACCCTGGAATTACGCCCTGATCCAGTGCCCCGACGATAAATTGGAGGAACACTACACGGCAAGCCTCGATACGGCCAAGGCCGCAGCGGCACACCCGTGGAACGAGGAGGCCGCACCGGTCACGATACGGACCCGTGCCGTGCGCGTTCCCTCGTGGAAAGAATACAACCAGATGGCGGGACCGCTGCCTTACAGCATCATGTACGGTCTTGGCACAGCGGAAGAGACCGAGATCGAATTGATCCCCTACGGCTGCACGACCCTCCGCGTGACCGAGTTCCCGATGGCGGGGCAGCACTCGGCCGAATAACGACCCAAAAACGCCCCATGCAACTTCGTTCGTCATACCGGTTCATGGCACTCCTGCTGGCATCCTTGCTGATGCCGGCAGGATTCGGCCTTTCTGCGACCCGTGCCTCAGCGGACGGAACGGATTCCCGCTACCGGTTTCGGCATATCACGAACCAGAACGGACTGAAATACACCTGGATCTGGAACATCGACCAGGACAGCCGCGGCTACCTCTGGTTCTCGACCATGTACGGAACCTATCGTTATGACGGCTATGAATTCGAGGAGTACGCTTTCAGCAACCGCCGCAACGGCACGGCCGCCAATGTAACCTTCGTCAGGGAAGATGCCGCCGGCTACCTCTGGTTCGGGACCGACGACGGCCTTTACCGTCACGACCGCCGTTACAACACCTACGCGTGTTATGCCGCCAGCGACGAAGGCCCCTGCCGTCTTTCGTCCGATGACGTGCTCTGCATGGATGAAACGGCGGACGGCGCGCTGTGGGTGGGTACGGGCAACGGACTGAACCGGATCGACCCGTCACAAAACACCTGCACGGTCGTCGCGCCCCCGTCGGAGGGATTTCCGGCGATCACGGCCGTTATCTGCCGCGCAGACGGCACGGTCTGGTTCGGCGACAACGGCGGCAGCTTGTGGCGCACAGGCGACGGCGGCGAATGTGTACGCATTCCGCTCCCCGGGTCGCACCACGCCGTCAAGGCGCTGGCCGAGGATGATGCACGACGGTTGTGGGCCGCGACCGAAGGTTCCGGGCTTTTCCGGGTGGATGCGGCCGGCACGGCGGAACGTTTCAGCGAACGGCAGGGCACGCTGAGCAACGACATCGTCCGCACCCTGGAAACGGACCGCGACGGGAAGATGTGGGCCGGGACTGAAAAGGGCATCACGGTCTTCTCGGACCGGGGAACGGAGTTTCTATACAGCCGCGAGAACGACATGTGGGGACTGAATGACAACGCAGTGTACAGCCTGTGCCGCGACCGCGACGGCACGATGTGGGTTGGAACGTTCTTCGGGGGTGTCAATGTAATGAACGACCGTTACGGCATGTTCGCCGACCTGGTATCGGCGACGGGCCGCAACGAACTGAAAGGATGTGCCGTCAGCTCCGTCACCTCGGTCGGCGACCGTATCTATATCGGCACCGAGAACCGGGGATTGTTCGTCTACGACACCGCCACGGCGCATTTCCGAAACTACAACAGCCGCAACAGCGGACTGAACAACGACAACGTGCACGCCGTCTGCATCGACGACCGTAAAAACCTCTGGGTCGGGAATTTTTACGGCGGACTGAACCGCATGCGTCCGGGCGACAGCGCGTTCAACCGAAGCGGAACGAGCACCGTAACTCCCTCAAACAGCGTTTACAGCCTGTTGCAGGACGGCGCTGGCAATCTCTGGGCGGGGACCTTCTACGACGGCCTGTTCCGTTACGACTATGCTTCGGAGCGTTTCGAACGCTTTGAGCCGGTGCCATCGTGGGTCTTCGTGTGGGACATCCTCGAAGATTACAAAGGCAACATATGGCTGGCCTGCTACGGCGAAGGAATCTTCAAACTCGACCGTTCGCGCAATTACGAGCCCGTGCACATCGAGACCAAAGCCCGCAAATACGTCACGCTGTGCGAACTGGCCGACGGACGCATCCTCGCAGGCACCGAAAAGGAAGGGCTGACGGCCATCGGAATCGACGATCTGGCCGTCCGCCGCTGGACCGGGGCCGAAGGACTGCCCGACAACACGGTCTACGGCATCCTGCAGGACGGGTTCGGCAACGTCTGGTTCTCGTCCAACTCGGGCATCTACAAATGCGACCCCGGGCTGACGCGCTTCACCAACTACACCATCGCCGACGGGCTGCCGGTCAACCGGTTCAACTACAACGCCTGCGCACGCATCGGCGGCAAACTCTGGTTCGGCAGCACCGACGGAATCGTGGTCATCGACCCGGCCCGCGAAGGAACGCCCGTCGGGGAGCATCCGATCCGGTTCGGCAGCCTCTATATCTACAACGAAAAACAGTATGTAAGCACGCAGAAGGGGAGTGCGCTGCCCGAGGACCTCAATACGATCGGAGAGCTGGTGCTGCGCAGCAACCGGCTTTCGTGGGGCGTCGATTTCACGTGCAACGTCTTCGACAACAACGCCCTGAACTACGCCTACCGGCTGGAGGGCATGGACGACGGCTGGCACCGGCTCGGAACACAGCACCGCATCGATTTCACGGGTCTGGGATTCGGACGTTACCGGCTGACGGTCTGCACGCTTGCACCCGACGGGACGCCCTCGGACAACAGCCGTTCGCTGGCCATTTTCATCCGTCCGCCTTGGTGGCGGAGCCTCGCGGCCCGGCTCGCTTACCTGGTGCTGGCTCTGTCGGTCGCAGGCTATCTGCTCTGGTTGTTGATGAACAATGCCCGCACGCGGCACGCCTTCGAGCTGGAACGTCTCGCCCGCGAAAAGGACAGGGAGATGAACGAACTGAAACTGCGTTTCTTCGTCAATATCTCGCATGAGTTCAAGACGCCGCTTTCGCTGATCATCGGCCCCATCACCAGCTTCCTCGAAGGCAACGTCCCGGCCGCGCTGCGCGAAAAGTATTTCAACATCATCAAGCGCAACGCCGACAAACTGCTGGGGCTGATCAACGAACTGCTGGCTTTCCGTGAACTGGAGCACCTCAAACTGCGCATCCAGCCCTTCTACTACCGGCCGTTCGTCGAGTCGGCGCTCGGACGTTACACGTGGCTTTTCGAGAGCAAGAACATCCGCGTCGAACTGCAAGAGTTCGACGCAGGGCTGATCATGTGGGCCGACATCGACAAACTGGAGAAGATGCTCAGCAACCTGCTGTCGAACGCCTGTAAATACACGCCCGTCGGCGGACATGTCGAGATCGCCGCGGCGGAACGCGACGGCAGGGTATACACCACGGTCACCAATTCGGGACCAGGCATCGCTGCTGACAAACTGCCGCATATTTTCGAACGATTCTTCACAGGTCACACCTACGACCGCTACTCTTCAGGCGTGGGGCTTTCGTATGTGAAATCGCTCGTCGAACTGCACGACGGAGCTATCGAGATCGAGTCCTGCGAGAACGAATACACGCGCTTCACCTTCTGGCTGCCCGTGCGCGCCGGGGTCAGCGAAGTGCACCCCGTCGACATCGCCCGCTACAATCCCGAGATATTCGACGAATCGCGGCTGACGCCTGAGATCGAAACCGAGATCGAAGACCCGGCCTATCTCGAAATGGAGCGCCAGACCGTCGTGTTGGTCGTCGACGATGCCGCTGACATGCGCAACATGGTCGTCGAGTCGCTCCGCGGAAAGTTCCGCATGGAGGGCGTCGCCAATGCAGAGCAGGCTTTGGAGACGATCGGATCGAGGCGGGTCGACATCCTCGTCACAGACGTCATGCTGGGCGACGGCATGAACGGCTTCGAACTATGCAAGGCCGTGAAAAACAACATCGAGACCAGTCATATCCGCGTCATCCTGACTACCGTGCTGTCGGAGAACAACTACCGGGAACGCGGTTACAAGGCCGGAGCCGACGCCTATGTGGTCAAACCGTTCGAGTTTTCGCTGCTGACGCTGCGAATCCGCAACCTGATATACAATGCTTGGAAGGCGCGCGAAGCCTACAAGATAGACATCGACCTCTCGAACGTCGACATCACGCACTCCGATTCCGACGAGCAATGGCTCAAACGGGCTGTGGCGCTGGTGTTCGACCGGCTGTCCGACCCGGAATTCAGTGTCGACGACCTGTGCGCCGGGCTGAACATGAGCCAGTCGACGCTCTACCGCAAGCTGAAAGTCACCGCCGGGCAGTCGGCCAACGAGTTTATCCAGAACATCCGCCTCAAATACGCCGCGCGGCTGCTGCGCGAGACCTCGCGGACCGTCTCCGAGATCACGTTCGATGTCGGATTTTCCGACTCCTCTTATTTCAGCCGCGCTTTCCGCAAATGCTTTGGCATCTCGCCCAAGCAATGGCGCGAACAGGAAGCCCCCGAAAAGGAATAATCGCCCTCTCGTAAGGCTGAATCCATGTTTTGTCCATGTTTTTGACGGAATAGTGCTGTTCCGCAGAGATGCTAATCCTTAATTTTGTGTTGAAACTTTAACCTATTTTGTATATGAACAACTTTACAGCTTTCAGGATGTTCCTGTGCACCTTGTTCGCAGGCTTCGCGCTTTCGGCAGCGGCCCAGGGGCAAACCGTTGCGGGCATCGTGTCGGGGACCGACGGGCAACCGTTGCCGGGTGTCACCGTCATCGAGAAAGGCACGACGAACGGCGTGTCTACCGCCGCCGACGGAAGTTATTCGCTTCGTTTGCAGAAAAGCCCCGCGGTGCTGGTCTTCTCCTACATCGGATACGAGTCCGCAGAACGCAGCGTGCCGGCCGGACTGACCCAGTTGTCCGTCACGCTGAACAACGCCGAGATCGCCATGGACGACGTGGTGGTGGTCGGCTACGGCACCGTCAAGCGGAGCACGCTGACCAGCTCCGTAGCTTCGGTCAAAAGCGACGAGTTCGTGCAGGGCGCCGTGACCTCCCCGCTGCAACTGCTGCAAGGCCGCGTAGCCGGTCTGGCAGTCAATACGACCTCGGGCGACCCCAACAACAGCGGGGTGCAGGTGATGCTGCGCGGCGTCTCGACGCTGACAGGAAGCCAGGAGCCGCTGATCGTCATCGACGGCATCTCGGGCGGCAGTCTGTCGAACATCTCGGTCGACGATATCGAGTCGATCGACATCCTCAAGGACGGTTCCGCCGCTGCCATATACGGTACGCGCGGCACGAACGGCGTGATCCTGATCACGACCAAGAAGGGAGCCGAAGCCGGGGACAAGTTCTCGGTCGACTACCACGGATACGCTTCGGTAGAGACCATCTCCAACCAGATCGACGTCTTCTCGGCCGACGAATACCGCAACCTCGGCAAGACGACCAACGGATTCTTCACGCCGACCGACAAGGGCGCTTCGACCGATTGGTCGGACGAGGTGTTCCGGGCGGCGTTCTCGCACACGCACCACCTGGCGCTCAAAAGCGGCAACGCCAAGTCGAACTATTACGCCAGCGTCGACTATCGTTCGCGCGACGGCATCATCCGCAACACGGAGCAGGAGCGAACCAACCTCAAATTCGGTTTCAACCGCTCCCTCTTCAACGACAAGATGACTCTCAGCGCCAACATCAACGACGTATTCACCGTGGGTCACACGGTATCGACCGACGAGGTGCTGTTCGCCACGCTGGTCACCAATCCCACCGAGCCGATCTACGGTCCGACGGGCGATTACTCGATCTTCGTCGATTCGACCAATCCGGTAAAACTCATCAACGAGTACAATAACACCACCCGCTGGAACGAGATACAGGCTTCGGGCAAGGTGACCTACACGCCGATCGAGCCTCTGACATTCACGATGATCGGCGGCTACCGCTATTTCGGCAACATCGACGGCAGCTACGCCTCCCGCAAGTTCGACACCAATTACAAAGGACAAGCGTGGCGCCAGAGCAGCATGAACCAGACCAAGACCCTCGAACTGTACGGCCAGTATGCCGAACGCTGGAACAAGCACGATTTCTCGGTGCTCGCCGGTTACAGCTACAACGACTACCTGACCGACGGATTCAACATGTACAATTACGACTTCCCGACCGACATTCTCGGCGAGAACATCATCGGAACGGGTATGGCCCTCAAAGACGGCTTCGCCTCGATGGGAGGGTTCAAGAACATGAGCCGCCTGATTTCGTTCTTCGGACGCGCCAACTACGGCTACGACGACCGCTATCTCTTCTCGGCAAGCCTCCGCTACGAGGGCTCCTCGAAATTCGGCGCCAACCATAAGTGGGGACTCTTCTACGCCGCGTCGGGCGCATGGCGCATCTCAAAGGAGAAATTCATGAAGGACGTGCGCTGGGTCGACGAGCTGAAACTCCGCGTCGGCTACGGCGTGACGGGCAGCGAACCCTCGTCGCCCTATCTCTCGCACCTGAAATATGCGTTCGGATCGCCCGTGCTGATCGACGGCAAGTACGTCTACACGATAGCCCCGCACATGAACGCCAATCCCGACCTGAAATGGGAGGAGAAGCGCGAACTGAGCGCCGGACTCGACTTCGCGCTGTTCAACTACCGCCTGTCGGGTTCGGTCGATTTCTACAACCGCACCACCGACGGACTGCTCTATGAATACAACGTTCCCGTACCGCCCAATCTCGCGTCGACCACGCTGGCCAACGTCGGCAAGGTGAGCAATACGGGCGTCGAGGTGATGCTCAACGGCGGCATCGTCCGCACGAAGCATGTACGTTTCGACATGACGGGCAACTTCTCGTACAACACCAACAAGATGAAACGTCTCTCGAACGAAATGTACCAGCGTGACTTCCTCGAACTGGGCTCCACGGGAGCTCCCGTACAGAAGAGCACGCACATCGTGCGCGAAGGCGGCCGCATCGGCGATTTCTACGGCTGGAAGAGTATCGGCATGAACGAGAACGGTTCGTGGATCGTCGAGGGCGGCGAATACGGCGATAACGCCAGCCGGCAGGTGATCGGCAACGGCATCCCGACGATGCATGCGGCGCTGACGGCCAACCTGCAGGTGAAGAACTTCGACCTCTCGGTCACCCTGCGCGGTTCGTTCGACTTCCAGATTCTCAACCAGTACCGGATGCTGTGGGAGAACTTCGCCCGCGGCGCCGACCACAATTTCCCGCGGTCGATCCTACGCAACAAGTACAACCACTATGTGGCCACGGCCCCGGCCTATGTGAGCTATTACGTCGAGGACGGCGATTTCGTGAAGATCGACAACATCACCCTCGGCTACACGTTCCGGTTCAAAAACCCCAAAAATCCGATCCGCACGCTGCGTCTCTACGCCTCGGGGCTGAACCTCTACACCTTCACCCGCTATCAGGGCGTCGATCCCGAGATCAACTTCAACGGCCTGACGCCGGGCGTCGATTACGTCGCGGGATATCCGACCACGCGGACCTTTACTTTCGGTGTCAAACTGGGATTTTAAATTGCAGCAACGATGAAAAAACTGATCTACATACTGACGGCGGCAGCTCTCGTGCAGGCAGCCTGTACCAATCTCGACGAGCGGGTCTACGACCAGCTCACCGCCGACGATTACTTCGACAACTTTACCGAAGAGGACATTCCCGCGGCGTTGGGCTCGGTCTACTCCGACCTGCGGACGCTCTATGCCGGCGACAACGTCCACACCGAGGGCTGCTGGCTCTACACCAACGAAGAGACCGGTGACGGCTGGGTGACCCCGAGCCGCGGTGGTTCGTGGTACGACGGCGGCATCTACCAGCGCTTGAACAACCACACGTGGAACATCGACGACGCCCACATCCTGGGCAACTGGCGCAAGGCCTATGCGGCCATCAACACCTGCAACCGCCTGATGTACGAGTTCGGAAACGCCGACATCAAAGCCGAAAGCAAGGAGAAACTAATGGCCGAGCTGCACGTGGCGCGCGCCTTCTGGTACTATGTGCTCTGCGATATGTACGGCAATGTGCCCTTGGTGACCAAATACGACGTTCCGAAGGGCTGGCTGCCAGAGACCGCTCCGCGCAAGGAAATCTTCGAATTCGTGGTGAAGGAGATCCGGGACAACCGCAGCCTGCTGACCGAAAAGGGTTACGGACGCTGGGATTACTATGCCGCGACGATGCTGCTGGCCAAGGTCTACCTCAATGCCGAGGTATGGGTGGGGGAGAGCTACTGGCAGGAGGTCGTGGACCTCTGCGACGAGATTATCGATTCAAAGAAGTATTCGCTCGACAGCGATTACAAGCAAATATTCGTCACCGAGAACCAGAATTCGCCCGAGATCATCCTCGCAGGATGCAACGATGAAATCTACGACTCGGCATTGCCGTTCCGCATCCACCTCTGGACCCATCACTGGAATTACCGCTACCACCACGACACCGAAACCTTCTTTTGGGGCGGTTGCTGCGCCACGCCCGACCTGGCGAACAGCTACGACCCCGCCGACACCCGTTTCGAGGATTCGTGGGCCGAAGGTCCGCTCTACGACAACACGGGCGAGCTGACCGGCGTGCCGGGCTCTCCGATCCTATGCGACCCGAAGGACCCGAAGGACCAAGGGTTGCCGCTGGTCTACACGCGCAACATTCCGATCTACAACCCCGGCAAACCCGAATCGATGACGGGCGAGGGAGCCGGTGTGCGGATGAACAAATACGAGATCAAGAAGAAGGCCAAGAACCTGCTGAGCAACGATTTCGTCATCTTCCGCTATGCCGACGTGCTCTTCATGAAGGCCGAAGCCCTGTGGCGTCAGAACGGCAAGACGGCCGACGGGACCATCGTGGGGCTGATAAACGACGTGCGCCGCCGCGCTTTTGCGGATTTCACGTCGTCCAAAATGCTGCAAGTGTCGCAGTTGGACGACGAACGGTTCCTGCAGGAATATGCCTGGGAGTTCTGCCAGGAGGGACACCGCCGCCAGCAGTTGATCCGCTTCGGGGTCTTTACGACCAAAAAGTGGTTCCAGCACGAGGGCACAAGTGAAGATGCCCATCTGAACGTCTTCCCGATTCCGCGCGACGAACTGCTCGCCAACGAAAAACTCCAACAGAACGAAGGATATCCGAGATTGTAACCTAAAATTCAACAGCCATGAACATTCTTAAATACAGTTTTATGCTCCTCTCGTCCGTGACGCTGGCCATGAGCGCCTGCGGCAACGACGAACCGCTGGTGCGGTATGAACCCTCAGAGCCCGGACCGGGTCCCGACCCCGGCGACGAATATATCGTCGTATGCGACTTCGAGACCACGGACCTCGGATTCAAGACCAACGACGCACTCGAATACAGCGTCGTGGAGAATCCCGACAAACAGGGCGGCAACACGAGCGACCACTACGGCCAGGTGATCTCCGGCGGCGGCCAGTGGGAACTCATTTACAGCGAGGAACTGACCGCACCGTTCGACTTCACGAAAGACGGTGCCAAATTCACGATGAAAGTCTGCTCACCCAAGATCGGCGGTAAAATCTATTTCAAACTGGAAGGCAGCGGCGTCAATGCGCAGGAGATCACCGACGTGGCCTCGGTCTCGGCCAACCGCTGGGAGACGCTGACCTACGATTTCACCGACCGCAGCCTGCCCGACGGCAAGTACAACAAGATCGTGCTGCTGTTCGATGCCGGAGAGACCGGATCGGGCGAGAAATGGCTGTTCGACGACATCTTCCAAATGAAAGGCGAGGGCGCCGATCCCGGTCCCGGCCCGACACCCGGCGAAGGACAGGAGAATTACTGTGATTTCGAAACCTCGGATCTCGAATTCCAGATCGCCGGCAGCGAAGACATGAAATACGAGGTCATCCCCAATCCGGTGACCGACGGCAACGACAGCGACCACGTGGGGCACGTCGTCACGGGCAGCGCACAATGGGAACTGCTTTACAGCAAGACGCTGGAAAAGCCCTTTGCATTCAGCAAATACGGCGCGGAATTCTCGGTGAAGGTTCATGCGCCGAAAGCCGGGGCGTCGATCTACCTCAAACTCGAAAGCTCGGCGGGAGCCGAGGCCAAAGAGATCACCTCGGTCACCTCGACCGAAACCGGGAAATGGGTGACCTACACCTATGATTTCGCTTCGATGAACCTGCCCGACTACACCTACGACCGTATCCTGCTGTTGTTCGACGCCGGGGTCGCAGTCCCGGGCGAGACGTGGTATTTCGACGATGTGACGGGTCCGAAAGGCGAGAAGAAACCCGAACCCCAGCCGGCGCAGATGATCGACTTTTGCAACTTCGAGGACGTGAGCATGCGGTTCAACATCAACGATTCGGATCGCCCGATGAGTTTCGAGGTAATCGAAAATCCTTATAAGACGGGCATCAACACGAGCGACCATGTGGGACATGTGGTCTCCGGAGGCCATCAGTGGGAGCTGTTGTGGAGCGACCCGATCTCCGATCCGATGGTGTTCAGCAGCAGCGCGGTTTTCACGATGAAAGTCCGGTCGCCCAAGGCCAACGGCAAAGTCTATTTCAAACTGGAAGGCAACGGCGCCACCCCGCAGGAGATCACCAACGTCGTGGTGCCAAACGCCAACGAGTGGACCGAACTGACGTTCGATTTCTCGACACGCAACCTTCCCGACGGCAAATATACCCAGATCATCCTGCTGTTCGATGCCGGGGAGACCGGATCGGGCGAAGACTGGTACTTCGACGACATCAAGGGCCCGGACAACAAGTCCGGAACGCTGATGCAGCGCGTCGGCGACGGCCCCGTCCTGACTTATGGGGCCGATATGCCCGATTGGCGCCGCGAACATATCGCCAACGCAGCCATCCTGACCCCTGCAGAGTCTCCGGACGGCAAATGGCGCATGTACATCCGCGGCAGCGGCTACAACCCCTACGGATTCTACCACGACCAAATCGGCTTGTTCACGCAGGAGATGAACGATTTCAAACCGGCCGGACCGTGGACCGAGTATCCTGCCAATCCGGTGATCGCTCACGGCGAGGCCGGCACCTGCGACGAACTGCACCTGCTCGACTGTGCACCCTGCGTGGGAGCGAACGGCGAAGTGTGGTTCTTTTACCAAGCCGTGCGCGGGACACTCGATAACAAACAGGGTTCGCTGGCCTGCCGCAAATCCACGGACGGTGGCTTCGGCTTCTCGGCCGGCAAAATGCTCCGCGACGGGGTAGGGTGCAGCGACGCCGTCTACCACGACGGAAAGTATTATATCTATTACGGGTACGGCTATGGCGACGGCCAACTGAAAATCGACTGTGCCGTAACGAGCAATCCCGAAACGCTGGCCGGAGCGGACATACGCACGGTCCTGCTGCCGGGCGGAGGCCCCGGGGATTTCGACCTCAAGTCGGTCAACGGATCGCGGATATTCCGCCTCGACGGCGTTGACAAATGGTTTATGGTCTACCAGGGCAGCGACCGCCACTTCGATTTCCCGGACCGTTTCCACGTCGCTTACTCCGACGACCTGCTCACCTGGACGAAAGTGCAGAACCCCCGTCCGTTCTTCGAGCGCGGCGACGCCGGACGCTGGGACCAGGGCGGCATCTGGTTCGGCGAGGTCTTCGAACTCGACGGTACGCTCTACATGTATTACGAAGGCTGGGGCTGCGAGGGCAGCGTGCCCGACCGCGACGAGCCCTATTTCGCCGGAGGGCACTCCTCGACGGGCTGCGCCTCGGCCGACAAGACGGCCTTCCTGAAATGGTGCAGGCTCGAATAGGCGGTAAAATCGTCCGAACAGAGGACTTTACTACACGACGATAGAGAAGCGCAGACCGCCGAACGGGATTACAAACTTGCTCTGACCGAACTGCAGTCGGTGATGCTGTAACAAACGGGCCGTAAACGCCCGGAGCGACAAAGGTCGTTCCGGGCGTTTTGTGTAAAGTTTCGAAAAAAAACTTTTCAGTTTTGAATCGAAATTAACATTTTTTTGGTAGATTTGTGATTGATGGACTGCCGGGACTCACCGGGCAGGAATTTTGCGGCAATCACAAAAACCGAAAGATATGGAACAGTACATTTTGTCATTGGACCAGGGAACGAGCAGTTCGCGGGCGATCGTCTTCGACCGCAAAGGACAAATCTGCTCGATGGCCCAGCGGGAATTTCCCCAGTACTTCCCCAAACCGGGGTGGGTAGAGCACAATCCCCACGAAATCTGGTCGTCGCAGGCCTCGGTGATCGCCGAGGCGATCTCGGCCATCGACATCAACGGACTGAACATCGCCGGAATAGGTATCACCAACCAGCGTGAAACCACGATCGTATGGGACCGCGAGACCGAAGAGCCGGTCTACAACGCCATCGTCTGGCAGGACCGTCGCACCTCGGAATACTGTGACCGCCTGAAAGCCGACGGACAGACGGAGTACATCCGCGAACGGACCGGACTCATCATCGACGCCTATTTCAGCGCCACGAAGATCAAATGGATTCTGGACAACGTCCCGGGAGCACGCAAGCGCGCCGAGCAGGGCAAGCTGATGTTCGGGACGGTCGATTCGTGGCTGACCTGGCGGCTGACGCGCGGCGAGGTGCACGTGACGGACGTGAGCAACGCCTCGCGCACGATGCTCTTCAACATCCACACGCTGCAATGGGACGAAGACCTGCTGAAACTCTTCGACATCCCGGCGTCGATGATGCCCGAGGTGAAATCGTCGAGCGAGGTCTACGGGGCGACAAAAACCACGATCTTCGCCCACAAGGTGCCTATCGCGGGCATCGCCGGCGACCAGCAGGCGGCGCTGTTCGGACAGATGTGCGTCGAGCCGGGATCGGTCAAAAACACCTACGGCACGGGGTGTTTCCTGCTGATGAACAGCGGCGAAAAGCCCATCGCCTCGAAGAACAACCTGCTGACGACCGTGGCATGGAAGATCGGCGACAAAGTCAACTACGCCCTCGAAGGGAGCATCTTCGTCGGAGGTTCGGTGGTGCAGTGGCTCCGCGACGGGCTGGGCATCATCCGCTCCTCATCGGAGGTCGAGGCGCTGGCCGCCTCAGTGCCCGACACCAACGGCGTCTATTTCGTTCCGGCGCTCACGGGACTCGCGGCCCCGCATTGGGACCAGTACGCCCGGGGCACCATCAGCGGCATCAGCCGCGGCACGACGGCGGCGCACATCGCCCGTGCGGCATTGGAAGGGATCGCTTACCAGACGCTCGACATCGTGGGTGCCATGCAGCGCGACGCAGGCATCACGCTGCTGGAGCTGAAAGTCGACGGCGGTGCCGCGCGCAACAACCTGCTGATGCAGTTCCAGTCGGACCTGCTCGGTACGAAGGTCATCCGCCCGCGCGTGACGGAAACCACGGCGCTGGGAGCCGCCTACCTGGCCGGACTGGCCGTGGGGTACTGGG
Source organism: Alistipes timonensis JC136 (assembly GCF_900107675.1). Classification (GTDB taxonomy): domain Bacteria; phylum Bacteroidota; class Bacteroidia; order Bacteroidales; family Rikenellaceae; genus Alistipes; species Alistipes timonensis. The sequence goes on along the minus strand of NZ_FNRI01000001.1, from coordinate 388,948 downwards.
GCAGCATCGCCGAGATCGAGGAGCAATGGCAGGCAGAGCACATCTTCGAACCCACGGAGGAGCGCACGCAGATCGACAAGGCCATCACAGGTTGGGAAGACGCCGTGCGGCGGGTGTTACACACTGAAAACGACTAAGTGATGGAAACGACACTGATGACCAAATGCCTGTTCGAGTTTATCGGAACACTGGTGCTCGTACTGCTGGGCGACGGGGTAGTGGCCTCGACCGTCCTCAAACGTTCGAAAGGTTACGGCGGCGGCTGGGTCGTAATCACGATGGCCTGGGGATTCGCCGTGATGTGCGGCGTGCTGATTGCCGGGCCCTGGTCGGGCGCCCACCTCAATCCTGCGGTCTCGGTCGGACTGGCCGTCGCGGGATCGTTTCCGTGGGCATATGTCCCGGGATACATCATCGCTCAACTGCTGGGCGGATTCTGCGGCGCCGTGCTGGTCTACCTCTATTATAAGGACCATTTCGACGCCACGGACGAGCCCGAAACGAAACTGGGAGTCTTCTGTACGATGCCAGCGATCATGAACAAGCCCCGCAATTTCTTCTGCGAGGCGGTGGGCACGTTTCTGCTGGTGTTCGTCATCCTCGCGATCGGCAACGAACTGAACACCCCCGAGATCGGGATGGGCAGCCTGGGGAGTTTCCCGGTGACAATGCTCATCATGGCCATCGGCATGTCGCTGGGCGGCACGACAGGCTATGCCATCAACCCCGCCCGCGACCTGCCGCCGCGGCTGGCCCATGCCGTCCTGCCGATCCGGGGCAAAGGCCCGAGCGGCTGGGATTACAGTTGGGTGCCCGTCGCAGGCCCCCTCGCGGGAGCGCTCGCAGCCGGACTGATCTACGGGTGCATCTACATCTGCGGATAAAAAACGCCCGACCCCCTGAATCGTTCAGGTTATCCGGGCGCAGAACGGGAGGGAGGGCGTTCCGAAGCAAATCGGGCGCCTCCTAAAGCCCGCTTTTTAAGCGGGAACGAACCCACTTTTCGACGGCATCCTTCGAACTGCCTGCCGCACTGCCGCGAACGGGGAGTCCGTCGGGAACGGTGGACTGCGGACATAGTTTGCGGATATCCGCTTCGCTGTGGCCCATGCGGCTGCCTTCGTGGGTCATAAACGGCACGACGGTCTTGCCGGCAAGGTCATACGAGGCGAGGAACGTCGCTACGGGAGGAGCCACGGTAGCCCACCAGCAGGGCGAACCGATGAAAATCACATCGTACTGCGACATGTCTTCGACCCGGCTTTTCAGCGCAGGACGCACCCCGGCGGCGATCTCCTTTTTCGCCTGGTCGACCACCGTTTGGTAATCCGAAGGGTAGGGCGTGACGGGAATGATCTCGAAGAGTTCGCCGCCCGAAGCCCCGGCAATCTGGCGGGCCACCTCGCGGGTATTGCCGCTGTGGGAGTAGTAAGCCACCAGCACTTTTTTGGCGGGAGCGGGCTGCGTTTGCGCACCGGCACCCGATGTGAGGATCGTTGCCATTGTTGCTAAAATCAGTTTTGTTTTCATCGTTCTCGGAATTTTGGGTTTTCCACAATGCAAAGGTAGGGTATGAAACGACCGCCGTGCCTACCCGGATTACGGGTCGTCGTACCATAATTACCGATTCGGCAAACATACCGAATCTGGCTCCGAAAAATGTGTTATCTTTGTGTCAAACAATACGAACGGATATGAACAGCCCGGTAAAATACGACAACATCTTCCAATACAACGAATCGCGCGGCGTCGAGACGCTGCATCCGCTGGTGAGCGTGATCGACTTCTCGAAATGCGGTCCTGCACACTACGAACGACAGGTCTACGGCTTTTACACCGTATTCCTCAAAGAAGTGAAGTGCGGCGACCTGCGCTACGGACGCAACTACTACGACTATCAGGAGGGAACGCTCGTCTTCCTGGCTCCGGGGCAGGTTATCGGCTATGAAGACAACGGCCAAACCTACCAGCCCAAGGGCTGGGCCCTGCTGTTCCACCCCGATCTGCTGCGCGGGACGTCGCTCGGACGCAACATCGGCAGCTACTCGTTCTTCTCCTACGAAGTGAGCGAGGCCCTGCACCTCTCGGAGCAGGAGCGGAACGTAGTGGTGGACTGCCTGCACAACATCCAGTCGGAGCTGAACCACTCGATCGACAAACACAGCCGCACGCTGATCGTTTCGAACATCGAGCTGCTGCTCAACTACTGCACACGCTTCTACGAGCGGCAGTTCATCACGCGCGTCGACGTCAACCGCGACGTACTGACGGGATTCGAACGCCTGTTAGGGGATTATTTCCAGGGAGACCGGCCCGAACAGGAAGGGGTGCCTACGGTTCGCTGGTGCGCCGAACAACTGCACCTTTCGGCCAACTATTTCGGCGACCTGGTGAAAAAGGAGACCGGGAAATCGGCTCAGGAGTACATTCAACTGAAAGTAATCGACATCGCCAAAGAGCGTATTTTCGACACTACGCGCTCGATCAGCGAGGTGGCCTATTCACTGGGGTTCCGCTACCCGCAGCATTTCACGCGCCTGTTTAAAAAGGTCGTGGGGTGTTCGCCCAACGAATACCGGACGGCCAACTGACACTAAAAACCCTTCCGCCAGGCGGAAGGGTTTTTCACACACAAACATTAACAATACAAACAATGCAATGGCTGAAATCCGGTTCTCATTGTTTCCGGAACAAAGGTCGTGCAAAATCCAGCACCGTACAATCGCTATTAATAGGTATTTCGACGGGCGTTTCACCCCGCATAGAGGCAGTTTCGCCTGCCTGATATACCGGGATGCGCTTTTTTATTTTGAATTTCAAAATTATGCACTATCTTTGCAAGCGAATTCGAACGAACCGGGCGACCGTCCGGTTTTTGAAAATCACATTGAACAACACAATAATATGCAAGATCTGAAAGCGCTGGAAGGAAAAAGCCTTGCCGAATTGCGTGAAATCGCTAAGGCGCTGGGCCTCAAGAATATCATGATCAAGAAGCGCGAACTGATAGCGAAAATAGCCGGAAACGCCCCTTCAGAGGAGGCTGCTCCCGCAGAACAGCAACAGGAAAAGGCGACAGCAGAGGCTCCCCGCGCAGAGGTCCGGGAGAAAGCTCCGCGCGGACGACGTCCGCGGCTGACGAAAACCGAAACGGCCGCTCCGGCGCCGCTGCCCGAGGTTGAAACGGAGCCGGAACTCCCGATAGAGATAGTCTCCGCAGAGGAGCCCGAGACGGCATCCCCGACCGAAGAACAGACTCCGCAGACGGCGCAGAAAGCACAGCCCGCAGCCAGCGAACCCAAGCGCCGCGGCCGCAAGGCCAAGACGCAGGAGGCGGCTCCCCAGCCGACAGCCGAAGCGCAGGCCGAAGAACCGGCTCCCCACATCGTCGAAGAGGTCATTACCAAGGACGATTTTGCGGGTGAAATCGAGGGAGAAGGCGTGCTGGAAGTCATGCCCGACGGCTACGGATTCCTCCGCTCGGCCGACTACAACTACCTCAATTCCCCCGACGACATTTACGTCTCCCCGTCGCAGATCAAACTTTTCGGACTCAAACCCGGCGACACGGTCAACGGCGCGATCCGCCCCCCGAAAGAGGGTGAGAAATATTTCCCGCTGGTGCGCGTGAACGAGATCAACGGCCTCAAACCCGAGTACATCCGCGACCGCGTCCAGTTCGAATACATGACGCCGCTGTTTCCCAGCGAGAAATTCTGCCTCACGGGCAACGGCCACAACAACATGTCCACCCGCGTCGTGGACCTCTTTTCACCCATCGGCAAAGGCCAGCGCGCGCTGATCGTCGCCCAGCCCAAAACGGGTAAGACGGTGCTCATGCAGTCGATCATCAACGCCATTGCCGACAACCATCCGGAGGTCTACATCATCGTCCTGCTGATCGACGAACGCCCGGAGGAGGTGACCGAAATGGCCCGCAACTCGAAAGCGGAGGTCGTGGCCTCGACGTTCGACGAACAGGCTTCGCGCCACGTGAAAGTGGCCGAGATGGTGCTCGACAAGGCCAAGCGCATGGTCGAGAGCGGACACGACGTGGTGATCTTCCTCGACTCGATCACCCGTCTGGCACGCGCCTACAACTCGGTGCAGCCGGCCTCGGGCAAGGTGCTCTCGGGCGGTGTCGACGCCAATGCCCTGCACAAGCCCAAGCGCTTCTTCGGCGCGGCCCGCAACACGGAGGAGAAAGGTTCGTTGACGATCATCGCCACGGCGCTGATCGACACCGGTTCGAAGATGGACGAAGTTATTTTCGAGGAATTCAAAGGTACGGGCAACATGGAGTTGCAGCTCGACCGCAAGTTAGCCAACAAACGCGTTTACCCGGCCGTAGATGTCATCGCCTCGGGCACCCGCCGCGAAGACCTGCTGCTGCCGCGCGACGTGATGAACCGCACGTGGGTGCTGCGCAAATACCTCTCGGACATGACCCCCGTAGAGGCCATGGAGTTCCTGCAGAAGCAGATGAGCCTCACGGATTCCAACGAGGAATTCCTCGCCACGATGAACCACTAAAAGGAATAGCAAACCCCGTCAAATCCATGAAAAACTACCTGCTCTTAGGCTTATGTCTGCTCTTCGCCCGCGGTGCGTTTGCGTGGGGACAGAAAGGGCACGACGTAACGGCCTACATCGCCGAACGTCACCTGACACCCGAAGCGGCCGAGAAGGTTCACAAAGCATTGGGAGGTTACTCGCCCGTCTATTTCGCGAACTGGCTCGATTTCGCCAGCCATTGGCCCGAATACGCTTACACGAAGACCTGGCACTACCTCAATGTGGACGAAGGCGAGACGACCGAAACCATGCCCAAGAACCCCAAAGGCGACGTGCTGAAGGCCGTGACCGAGATCACCGAAAAACTCAAATCGGGAAAACTCACTCCCGATGAAGAGACGCTGAACCTCAAAATGCTGATCCACTTGGTAGGGGATATGCACTGCCCGATGCACCTGGGACGCCTGAGCGATCTGGGCGGCAACCGGCGTCCGGTGCGGTTCTTCAACCGCGAGACCAGCCTGCACTCGGTTTGGGACACCAACCTGCCCGAAGCGGTTCACAACTGGAGTTACACCGAATGGAAGGAGCAGATCGACCGGCTGAGCGACGACGAGGCCGCCGAGATCACGGCCGGAGAGCCCGCCGATTGGGTGAAGGAGACGCACGACATCTGCAAAGAAATCTACGCCTCGAGCCCCGAAGGTACAAAAATCGAGTACGACTACATTTTCAAATACACACCCGTTATCGAGAAGCAGTTCTTGCGCGGCGGTCACCGCCTGGCACGCCTGCTGAACGAGATTTACCAATAGGGGAGTCCCGACACGGAACCGCCCGCGGATCGCAAGGTCTGCGGGCGGTTTTCGTTTTCGGCGGCATCCGTCAGCCGGGCGCACCCCGAATCCCGTCCGGAAGCGGTTGCTGCGCAGGTTCGCAGTTTTTGTTCACAATTTGTTGAAGAAAATAAGGGAACCCCGCTTGCCCGTCGGAGAACTATGTCTACTTTTGTTTCCGTGCAAGGTTCTCCGCCGGTCGCAGCCGGCATGGGATCAAAAGGGAACTCCTGTGAAAATCAGGGACTATTCCCGTAGCTGTAAGCTCCATAACGGTCCGCACACTCTTTAGGCCACTGTCCGTGAGGACGGGAAGGCGTGCGGACGGAGCGAGTCAGAAGACCTGCCTTGCCGGGATAGGTACCAGCCTTCGGGATATAGGGCGATACCCGAACAGATTATTACTAAGCAATATCGAGAGAGACCGAACGGGCTTGTCCGCACACGCGGAGAGGACCGGAACACCTTTCCGCATACATGCAGAACACATAACAGATTTCAGAAGAATATGGGTATTTCAGAACTTTACATCATCAAGCGCGACGGTAAACGTGCGCCTTTCTCGCTCGAGAAGATCAAACGCGCCATCAGCAAGGCGTTTCTTTCGGTCGGCGGATACGCCACGGACGACGACCTCACGTCGGTACTGAGCCGCGTACATGTAGCCGACGGCATGTCGGTCGAAGAGATTCAGAACCAGGTGGAGGTGGCCCTGATGGCCGAGCGTTATTTCGCCGTGGCCAAAAGCTACATGCTCTACCGGCAGAAACACACCGAGGACCGCGAAGACCGCGAGAAACTCGAATTCCTGATTAACTACTGCGACGCCAAGAACCCCGCCACGGGTTCGAAGTACGACGCCAACGCCAACGTCGAGAACAAAAACATCGCCACGCTGATCGGCGAGCTGCCGAAGCAGAACTTCATCCGCCTGAACCGCCGCCTGCTGACCGACCGGATCAAGGAGATGTATGGCAAAGAGCTGTCGGACAAGTATCTGCGCCTGCTGAAAGACCACTTCATTTACAAGAACGACGAGACCTCGATGGCCAACTACTGCGCCTCGATCACGATGTATCCGTGGCTGCTGAACGGCACGCTGTCGGTCGGCGGCAACTCGACGCGCCCGACGAACCTCAAATCGTTCTGCGGCGGATTCGTCAACATGGTCTTCATCGTGTCGTCGATGCTGTCGGGCGCCTGCGCCACACCGGAGTTTCTGATGTACATGAACTATTTCATCGAACAGGAGTACGGCGAGGATTACTACAAGCACGCCGACAAGGTCGTCGACCTCTCGAACAAGCACCGCACAATCGACAAGATGATTACCGACTGCTTCGAGCAGATCGTCTACTCGATCAACCAGCCGACCGGTGCGCGAAACTTTCAGGCCGTATTCTGGAACGTCGCCTACTACGACCGCTACTATTTCGAGTCGCTCTTCGGAGAGTTCGTCTTCCCGGACGGTTCGAAACCCCACTGGGAGTCGCTGTCGTGGTTGCAGAAGCGCTTCATGACGTGGTTCAACAAGGAGCGGACAAAGACCGTGCTGACTTTCCCCGTGGAGACGATGGCGCTGCTCACCAAAGACGGCGACGTGATGGACAAGGAGTGGGGCGACATCACCGCCGAAATGTATGCCGCAGGTCACTCGTTCTTCACCTATATCAGCGACAACGCCGACTCGCTGTCGTCGTGCTGCCGCCTGCGGAACGAGATTCAGGACAACGGCTTCAGCTACACGCTGGGCGCCGGCGGCGTCTCGACCGGTTCGAAGAGCGTGCTGACGATCAACCTGAACCGCTGCATCCAATACGCCGTGAAGAACGGCATGCACTACCTGAAATACCTGGAGGAGGTCGTAGACCTGGTGCATAAGGTGCAGACGGCCTACAACGAGAACCTCAAAGAGTTGCAGGCCAAAGGCATGCTGCCGCTGTTCGATGCGGGATACATCAACCTTTCGCGCCAATATCTGACCATCGGCGTCAACGGACTGGTCGAAGCCGCGGAATTCCTGGGCATCCCGATCAACGACAACGACGACTACGCTACGTTCGTGCAGGATTTGCTGGGACTGATCGAGCGCTACAACAAGAAATACCGGTCGAAGGAGCTGATGTTCAACTGCGAGATGATCCCGGCGGAGAATGTCGGCGTGAAGCATGCCAAATGGGACCGCGAGGATGGCTATGCCGTGCCGCGCGACTGCTACAACTCCTATTTCTACGTCGTGGAGGACGAGTCGCTGAACGTCATCGACAAGTTCCGGCTCCACGGCCGCAAGTACATCGACCACCTCACGGGCGGCTCGGCGCTGCACATGAACCTCGAAGACCACCTCTCGCAGGAGCAGTACCGCCACCTGCTGCGCGTGGCTGCGACCGAGGGGTGCAACTACTTCACGTTCAACATCCCCAATACGGTCTGCAACAAGTGCGGGCACATCGACAAACGCTACCTGAAAGAGTGTCCCGAATGTCACAGCGACAACCTGGACTACCTGACGCGCGTGATCGGATATATGAAACGGATCTCGAACTTTTCGGCGGCACGCCAGCAGGAGGCGTCGCGGCGCTTTTATGCCAACGCGGAATAGGATGATCCGGTATCACAATTTCGACATCGTATTCGCGGAGATCCCGGGCGAAACGACGCTGGCGATCAACATCACCAACTGTCCGAACCGCTGCCCGGGATGCCACAGCCCGCATCTGACCACCGACACCGGACGCGAACTCTCCGAGGCGGAAATGCGCAGCCTGCTCGACCGCTACGGCCGCTCGGTGACCTGTGTCTGCTTCATGGGCGGCGACGCCGCCCCGCACGAAATCGCGGCGCTGGCCGGGATGGTGCGGAAAACCTACCCGGTGCTGCACACGGGATGGTACTCGGGGCGGGACGAATTGCCGGAGGGCGTCGACATCTCAACGTTCGACTACATCAAACTGGGCGGCTGGGTCGAGGAGCTGGGTCCGCTGACGGCGCCGACGACCAACCAGCGGCTCTACAAGGTCGGCCCGGACGGCGGAACGGAGGACATCACGGAACGGTTCCGGCACAAGCCGTAGCCATGCCGGCACACACGATTTGCGGAACCCGGAGAATTAGAGATTAGTAAAAGAGTTGTCTGCCATACAACGATTTACCTCCGGGTCCGCAAATTTTGCGTCCGGAAGCAGCAACAGAAGGCCCGACGACCTGCGTATAGTCTCAAAGATTGATCCGGTTGCCTTCGGCAAACAGCGAGTCGAGGATCAGGATGAGTTCCGATTCCAGCTCTTCGGCTTCGAGTTCGCCGCTCAGGGAGAAGAATTTACCCGGAGGCGTACAGTACTGAACGGTGCTGGCTGCATCGCAGGTCTCCAAACCGCAGATGATCACGGCATCGACCGCATCTTCGTGGTGCAGCATGGCATTGTAGAAGGTCAGCAGTTGGCGCGGGACGGTCATCGGGGGAACGACGACCAACGATCCGGCCGGGTTGAATTTATCGGGGGTGTTGACCAGGTTCAGGTCGTATTTCCTTGCAATCTGCCGGGCGGTTTCCGCCGGAACTCCATATAATACAATATTCATAAGCACTGCGTTTTGGTTCGGTCCGTCATCGTCAAAAGCCTCCTGCCGACTCCGCCCATCCCTGCGGACGGGGAGTGGCTTCAAAGACAAATATAGCGGTTTATTCCGAAAAATTGTCCGGAAATCCGCGTTATTTTCCGGAAACGGGGCCACAAAGCGATTAAACGACTATTTTTGCCGTATGGAATTTTCACTCCGATACACCGCCCGGGACTTTACCGCCGAACTCCCGGCAAGCGAATACACAGCCCGGTTCCGCGACGCCGGGCGGATCGGCGGCTACTGCCGCGCCTGCCCCAATTACGGAAACAGCTGGGGATGCCCGCCTTTCGGATTCGACGTAGGGGAATACCTCTCGGGATATGCCTCGGCACTGCTCATCGCGACAAAAATCGTTCCCGAGGAGCGCGGCATTCCTCTTTCGGAGTCGAAGCGGCTGATCCTTCCCGAGCGGCTGCGTCTCGAAGAACGACTGCTCGAAATGGAACGGCTCTACGGCGGCCGCTCGTTCGCCTATGTCGGGACGTGCCTCTACTGCCCCGAAGGAAGCTGCACACGCCCCACGGGAGAGCCCTGCCGCCATCCCGACAAGGTCCGGCCCTCGCTCGAGGCGTGCGGGTTCGACATCGGCCGCACGACCACCGAACTGTTCGGCATGGACCTGAAGTGGGGCACCGACGGCCGTATCCCCGAGTACCTGCTCCTCGTCTGCGGCTTTTTCCACAATGCGGAAAGCGTCGTCTGGGACAAATAAATTTGGCGCGGCCTCCGGCTTACATTATCTTTGTCGCATGAAACGGATTTTACGTTATATACTGCCTGCAACACTATGCCTGACCGCTCTCGGGGGCTGTATGAAATGGGACTACGGCACGACGGAGGAGTTCTCTGCATCGGGCACGGGACTGTTCATCACCAACGAAGGCATGTTCCAGTACGGGAATGCAACGCTGTCGTACTACGATCCCGAAACGAAAAGCGTCGAGAACGAGGTTTTCTACCGGGCCAATGCCATGAAGCTGGGTGACGTGGCGCAGTCGATGACCATCCGCGACGGCGTGGGCTGGATCGTGGTGAACAACTCACACGTCATTTTCGCCATCGACATCAATACGTTCAAAGAGGTGGGGCGCATCACCAACCTCGCCTCACCGCGCTATATCCATTTCGTCTCCGACGAAAAAGCCTACGTCACGCAAATCTGGGACAACCGCATCTTCATCGTCAATCCTAAGCGCTATGAAATAACGGGATATATCGAGTGCCCGAATATGGCGATGGAATCGGGCTCCACGGAACAGATGGTGCAATACGGCAAATACGTCTTCGTGAACTGCTGGTCGTATCAGAACCGCATCCTGAAAATCGACACCGAAACCGACCGGGTGGTCGATGAACTGGTCGTGGGCATCCAGCCCACGTCGCTGGTGATGGACAAGAATTACAAACTGTGGACCATCACCGACGGCGGTTACGAGAAGAGTCCCTACGGTTACGAAACCCCGTCATTATACCGCATCGACGCGGCAAGGTTCGAGATCGAAAAGCAGTTCAGATTCAAACCGGGCGACAGCCCTTCGGAGGTGCAGATCAACGGCGAGGGCGACAAACTTTTCTGGATCAACAACGACATCTGGTCGATGGATGTCGAAGCCGACCGGGTTCCGGTGCGTCCGTTCCTGAAATACCGCGACACGAAATACTATGGACTGACGGTCAATCCCCGCAACGGGGATGTCTACGTCGCAGACGCCATCGACTATCAGCAACAGGGCGTCATCTACCGCTATACGGCCGACGGCGAACCGGTCGATGAATTTTACGTGGGCGTGACCCCCGGCGCATTCTGCTGGAAATAACGGAACGAGATGAAAAACAAAGTCATATTGTTCGCATTTCTGTTGCTTCCGGTGCTGCTGCGGGCGCAGTCAGACCAATCCGCCAAGGATACCGGGGCGGCGGCGTGGCGCGAAAAGGGGGTCGTCGCCATCCGCGAGGTTCCGGTATGGGGCCAGCGTCCGATGAAAAGCATCGGCGTGCAGGAAACGAAATTCGATTCCGTCGTCCTGAAAGAAAACATCGCCCTGTCGATCGCCGACGTGCTGACCTTCAACTCGTCGATCTTCGTCAAACAGTACGGACGCGCAACGCTTTCGACCGTGTCGTTCCGCGGCACGGGCCCCTCGCACACGCAGGTGACGTGGAACGGCATGCGCATCAACAACCCGATGCTGGGCATGACCGACTTCTCGATGATCCCCTCGTACTTCATCGACGACGCTTCGCTGCTGCACGGCACCTCGTCGGTGAACGAGGCCGGCGGCGGATTGGGCGGACTGGTGAAGCTATCGACCGCACCGGCGGCGGCCGACGGCTTCGGGCTGCAATACATCCAGGGTATCGGCATGTACAGGACTTTCGACGAGTTCCTGCGCCTGACATGGGGCGACGAGCGCTGGCAGGTATCGACACGCGCCGTCTACCAGTCTTCGGCCAACGATTACAAATACCGCAACCGCGACAAAAAGGAAAATATCTACGACGAGGATATGAATATCATCGGATCGTACTACCCGGTGGAACGCAACAAGAGCGGCGCGTTCGACGACGTGCATGTCTTGCAGGAGGTCTATTACAACACCGGGCGCGGCGACCGCTTCGGACTGAACGCCTGGTATATCAATTCGAACCGCGAGCTGCCGTTGCTGACGACCGACTATGCCGACGACATGCAGGTCGAGAACCGCCAGCGGGAACACACCCTGCGCAGCGTCCTGTCGTGGGACCACTACCGAAACGATTGGAAAATCGCGGCCAAAGCCGGGTATATCCATACCTGGATGGCCTACGATTACCGCCGGGACCCGGGCAACGGCGTCATGACCTCGATGACCCGTTCGCGGAGCAACGTAGATACGTTCTACGGGCAGGCCGAAGGGGAATATTCCGTCGGAGACAAATGGCTCTTTACAGCCAATGTCTCCCTGCACCAGCATTTCGTAAAAAGCACGGACAAGAATATCATCCTCCAGGAGGGCGGCAAAGGCATCGTCGGCTACGACAAAGGCCGCATCGAGCTCGACGGCTCCGTGTCGGCCAAATGGCGGCCCACGGAGCGGCTGGGTTTGTCGGCGGTCCTGCGGGAACAGATGTACGGCACGAAGTGGGCGACGATTCCCGCATTCTTCGCCGATTACCTGCTGTCGAAGCGCGGCCATGTCGTGGCCAAGGCCTCCGTGTCGCGCAACTATCGTTTCCCGACACTCAACGACCTCTATTTTCTCCCGGGCGGCAACCCCGGCCTGAAAAACGAAAGCGGCTTCCAGTACGAGGCCGGGCTGTCGTTCGCCGTGGGGAAAGAGGAGACCTATACGCTGTCGGGCTCGGCATCGTGGTACGACCAGCACATCGACGACTGGATTCTGTGGCTTCCGACGGCAAAGGGATTCTTCTCGCCCGTGAATATCAAAAAGGTCCATGCCTACGGCGTGGAGGCACAGGCCGACCTGGCCGTGGCACTGGCGAAGGAGCTGAAATTGGGTCTGAACGGGACCTTTTCATGGTCGCCGTCGATCAACGAGGGCGAACCGATGTCCCCGGCAGACCAGTCCGTCGGCAAACAGTTGCCTTATGAGCCGGAGTATTCGGCCACTGTGACCGGGCGGCTGACATACCGAAGCTGGGGGCTGTTGTACCAGTTCTGCTATTACAGCGAACGCTATACCATGTCGAGCAACGATATCACGCTCACGGGCTCCCTGACTCCCTACCTGATGAACAATCTCTCGCTCGAAAAAGGGTTTGCATTCCGGTGGGCCGACCTTTCGCTCAAAGGAACGATCAACAATCTCTTCAACGAGGAGTACCTCTCGGTGCTTTCGCGGCCCATGCCGCGCATGAATGTCGAGTTCTTCATCGGCATAAAACCCAAGTGGGGTAAACGGAAATAAACGCGGCACAGCCGTTACGGACAGGATCAGTAATCTTGGTAGGCATACCTTTAATTTTGGTAAAGAACGATTGGAAATCGTTCCGTATTTTTGCATCGTAAACCAATACGAATGCGACATGAGACGAATCCTAATCTTGGCAACGGCCCTGATTGCGGCATACCCGCTTTCAGGCTATGGCAAAAACAATCATTCCGATACGACCATGAAAGAAAACCCGAATCTGACCCGTGAGTGGGACAAAGTGTTCCCGCAAAGCGACCGAGTGAACCACTCGAAAGTGACTTTCCGCAACCGCTACGGCATTCTGCTCGCTGCCGACCTCTACACGCCCAAAGACGCCGTCGGAAAACTGCCTGCTGTCGCCGTCAGCGGCCCGTTCGGCGCCGTGAAGGAGCAGGCGTCGGGCCTCTACGCCCAAACGCTGGCCGAGCGGGGCTTCCTCGCCATCGCATTCGACCCGTCCTACACCGGTGAGAGCGGCGGCGAACCCCGTTACGTCGCTTCGCCGGACATCAACACCGAGGATTTCAGCGCAGCCGTCGATTTTCTCTCGACACGCGACGACGTGGACTCCGAACGCATCGGCATCCTCGGCATCTGCGGCTGGGGAGGACTGGCGATCAACGCCGCAGCCATCGACACCCGCATCAAAGCGACGGTAACGGCGACGATGTACGACATGCACCGCGTCAATGCCGACGGCTACTTCGATTCGATGGATGCCGACGCGCGTTATGAGCTTCGCCGGCAACTCAACGCCCAGCGCACGGAAGATGCCAAGAACGGCTCGCATGCGCTTGCCGGCGGGGTAGTGGACCCGCTGCCCGAGGATGCTCCGTGGTTTGTGAAGGATTATCACGCTTACTACAAGACCCCGCGCGGCTACCATCCCCGTTCGCTCAACTCGAACAACGGCTGGAACAAGACCTCGGCCCTGTCGTACATCAACACGCCCATCCTGGCATACAGCGACGAGATTCGCAGTGCGGTGCTGGTGATCCACGGCGAAAAGGCCCACTCGCGCTATTTCAGTGAGGATGCCTTCAAAAAACTGAAAGGAGACAACAAGGAGCTGCTGATTATCCCCGGCGCCAGCCACGTGGACCTGTACGACAACCTGGCGGTGATACCGTTCGACAAGATCGAAGGCTTCTTCCGGGAATATCTGAAATAAGCGACAGAATGAGACTCTCCGATTTTCTGGAATACGTGAAGACGCGCAGCCCGCTCGACACGCCCGACATACACCGTTTCATGGACGAAATGAGCGACCAAGCCCGACGTATCACCTTCGAGCTGAACAACGCTTACCACTCGCCCGACGAAGTGCGGGCCCTGCTCTCGCGGCTGTTCGGGCGGGAGGTCGATCCCACGCTGCGCGTCTTCCCGCCGTTCTACACCGATTTCGGCAAGAACATCCATATCGGCAGCAGGGTATTCATCAATGCCTGCTGCCACTTTCAGGATCACGGCGGCATAACCATCGGCGACGACTGCCAGATCGGGCATAACGTCGTCTTCGCCACACTCAACCACGGTCTTGCTCCCGAAGACCGCAAGACGACCTACCCGGCGCCGATCACGCTCGGACGGAACGTCTGGATCGGTTCGAACGCAACGATCCTGCAAGGCGTAACCATCGGCGACAACGCCGTCGTCGCGGCAGGGGCGGTTGTCACGCAGGACGTTCCGCCCGACACCATCGTCGGCGGAGTCCCGGCCAAACCGATCAAAAGAATCCTTTAATAATAAAACCCCGCTTAGTAAGTAACTAAGCGGGATTTCTGTACCCGGAGCCGGGATCGAACCGGCACGGCCATTACTGGCCACAGGATTTTAAGTCCGGCGTGTCTACCGATTCCACCATCCGGGCGCAGTCTTTCGGCGAAAGACGAACGCAAAAGTACGAAAATATTTGCGATTTGCCAAAACATCCGCAACATAACGCTGCGGCAATCCAAAATCCGCCGTTTTACCTATTTCGAATCGACATAGGCGATTATCGCCGCATCGTCATCGGGTGCAAACCAACGGATTTCCGGATCGCGGCGAAACCACGTGAGCTGCCGCTTGGCATAACGCCGCGAATTGCGCTTAATCAGTTCCACAGCCTCGTCATAGCCGATGCGACCGTCAAAATAGTCAAAGAACTCGCGGTAGCCAACCGTCTGGAGTGCATTCAACTCCCTATAAGGGTACAATGCCCGGACTTCGGCTTCCAGTCCGTCAGCCAACATTTGGTCCACCCGGCGGTTGATACGGTCGTAGAGCACTTCACGCGGCAGGTCGATGCCTATTTTGATGATTTCGAACGGTCGCTCACGCCGTTCGCCGGTGCGCTGCCGGGAATAGGGCATACCGGTTTGGAGGCAAACCTCCAACGCACGCACCACACGCGCCGGATTATTGAGGTCGACGATCTGGTAATACTCCGGATCCAGCTCCCGGAGCTTCTCGGCAAGCGCTCCGAGGCCCTCCTCCGCCAGCCAACGATTCATCTCTTCCCGCAGGGCTTCGTCGGCCTGCGGCAGGTCGTCCATACCCTCGCACAACGCCCGGACATAAAGTCCCGATCCGCCGACGGCAACGACGTAATCGCACGCGGCAAAGAGTTCTTCGAGCCGCCCAAGAGCTTGCACCTCGTATTCGCCGCAGCTCAACCTGTCTTTGAGGTCATGCGAAGCAATAAAATGATGTTCAACCGTTTGAAGTTGTTCCACAGAAGGTTGCGCCGTACCGATCGGCATACCCCGATAAACCTGACGCGAGTCGGTCGAAAGGATCGGCGCGGCATAGTGAAGAGCCAGACGGATGCTCAGATCCGTCTTGCCCGAACCCGTCGGACCGACGACGACCAACAGCCGTTTAGTAGGCATCGTCGTAATTATCGTCGCCCTCGAAATCGTTGAAATCGCTCATCACCTCGCTGAAGATCGAACCTTCACCCTCCACGCGGTTCTTCGAAGGATCGTACTGGTCCGGAGCATCGGCCTGTGCGTAGATTTCGCGCGGATAAGCGCCATCCTTGTCAGCTTCATAGGTTCCGGTCAACTCGAGGAAATAAGCCCGGTCGCCAAACAGGTCGAAGAGGTAGATCAGGCGGTCGCGACGATCGTGGATAATTTGCCCCAGCGTCACCTTCTCCATAGCCATGGGGGCATTCTCGCTGCCGTCGTCCATATCCATGAAGGTAAATTCACGTTGTTTTTCCCAGTGATCGTCAGCCGTGAAGAACGAAGCCATGCACTCCTCGTATTCGAGCGACTGCAGGATGAAATTATGGAAATCGAGCAACGTCATATCGTACAACACCTCGTAATCACGCACGAAGTTGTCGTTCTCGTCGCTCAACATTCGGAATCGGAAAACCATCGACATCGTAGTAATGTATTTTTTGTCCGTATAGCAAATATAATACTTTTTCTTAATGCAGCCCCGCAAGCCATGCAATTACATCCCGGTCGTCGGGATAATCAGTCAACGCGGGAGACTGAGCGCCCCCGAATGAGGCGCGGCGGCTGTGGGGGAGACATTCGGTGACGACGCACTGAAGCTCCTCGTCGTGCATCGCCAGCCATCCGGCAACCTCGTCCAACGTTTTGTAATGCGTATAGGAAATCCGGCTCAGGGCTGTCGGGAAATTCCGCTGCTCGACAGCCACGGCCGCACCCAGGTCGAGGAACGGATGCCCCTGCATCGCCAGCACCGCCCTTTCCTGGCGGTAATTATTTTTGTATTTGCCGTTTACGGCCGGCATCTGAAGCATCGGTTCATATCCTTCAGGCAAAAATAACAGCGACACGCTGCGGCAACCCAGTCCGGAGTAAGCCCAAATGTCATCGGCCAATCCGGTCAACTGCTCCGGCGTTTCATTGCCCGAAAGCACAGCGGCCGACTGGCGGCTTCCCCGCAGCAACGAGGGAATCCCGGCATAACGGGCGCGGAAATAACGGTTGGCATTGTCGCTGCCGGTGGCAATCACCGCATCGACTGATGACGCTCCGTCGTAGAATTCCACAGGCGCCGAATCGTCAATATCCCGGAGCAGGCCGACGATATACTCCATCAGCACGGTATCCTTGGTCGAGGGCTTTATCAGGCACCAGTGGCCGCTGACGACCGTGCACAGCAGGTCGAAAAAGCCGACGAGCGGGATATTTCCGGCCATGACCACCAGCACGCGACGCGGCGTGGCGACCGGCACGGCAGGGTAGTTCGCCAACCAAGCTTCGAGTTTTTCGCGGCTCAGCATATCCCGGGCAATCGCCCCGACAGCACGACGAACCTCGGCAGGCGTAAACCAACCGTTGGCACGGCACGCGGCATTCACAACGCCCCGCGTCGCACTGTCGTCGCCGAATCCGCGCAGACGCACCCCCAGTTCGGAAAAGAGATCAATTGCGTTTTTCACGAACACAAAGATACTATTTCACCCTGAATTCTGCACGTTTTTCCCGAAGTTGTGCTATTTTTGTAAGAAAGCATTCGACATTAATACAATACGACTATGGAGAGAAATCTGAAAGAGGCCCTGCGCCACCGCCGCAGCTATTACGAACTGGCGCCCCAATCCCCGATCGACGACGTGCAGATCGAGGAGATCGTGCGTTTCGCCGTAAAACACATCCCTTCGGCATTCAACTCGCAATCTGCACGGCTCGTGCTGCTGCTGCACGAACATCACAAAGCATTCTGGGAATTGGTGAAACGAACGCTGCAAGCCATTGTCCCAGAAAAGGCGTTCGCCGCCACGGAGAAAAAGATCGACGGCAGTTTTGCATCGGGCTACGGCACGGTGCTCTATTTCGAAGACACGGAGATCGTGAAAGGACTTCAGGAACAGTTCCCGCGTTACGCCGACAACTTCCCCGTCTGGTCCGAGCACACCTCGGCAATGCATCAACTGGCAGTATGGACCATGCTCGAAGACGCCGGGTTCGGGGCTTCGCTTCAACATTACAATCCACTGATCGACAATGAGGTTCGTGAACACTGGGGACTGCCCGGACAATGGCGGCTTATCGCCCAAATGCCATTCGGGCTTCCGGCCGGCGAACCCCAGGAGAAGAGCTTCGAACCGCTGGACGAACGCCTGCGCGTCTTCAAATAACGGCAAAAGGAGAAAGGGCAGATCGTAAAGAATTTGCAAAATAGAATTGAAAAATTTGGAGATTCAGATTTTTTAACTACCTTTGCATTCGCAATTACGAAACATGCCATGCGGAAATAGCTCAGTTGGTAGAGCGCAACCTTGCCAAGGTTGAGGTCGCGGGTCCGAGTCCCGTTTTCCGCTCTGACAATCAGCAACTTACAGAAATGAGGTTGCTGATTTTTTGTTTGCATAGGGTGGAAAAAGAGGGCTGAAACAGCCTTTTCACGGCCCTGACTCTCCATAGACTCTCCATAAAACTCTCCATTGGAAATGTGTTTTTCCTCCTGCATCTAATGATGCAAAACAATGACTTTCAGAGTAATACTCCGCAAGGACGTAATCTACAAGAACAACACCAGCCCTTATGTCTGCTGTTTTTCCATGATGGGCGTAAAAATCGGTCGATTTGGGTGTGTCAGTACCCCGTGAATACCAGAAAGCTCTCAGTATTGAGATTGAATCGGCAAAACGAACGATAGAATGCTTGAAAAAACAGAAACCAATTGCAAAATTGCTCCGTTTTGAATAAAACCGACTCTATATAAGAGACCATATTTTACTCAACAAAAGTAGGTTTATTTACTTAAACAGCCAAATAATTCTGGTTAAATCTTCTTCGAAAAATCCCCCCCCCCTCGTGAAATTTCACTGAAAATCAACCAGATACCATTTCAAATAATTTCCATAAGTTTTTTCTATTCAGCATCCAATTCCTTCATTAGACTGCAGGTGCTTTGTACGAAAATTAGCCACTTTGTTTACAAAATGCATCACATCTAAATATTTGCAAGGCTTATCTTGGTATTTATCAACCACTTAATTCAAACAAAGGTTTCTTATATAGAAACCATATAGTGAAGTTGCGTATTTCTCCTTAAAATCAAGGAGATAACTTTAAGTTGCGAGACAGGGTCAAATGATGGGAACACGGATTTGACCTTGTTTCTTTTAGAAAAAAGAAGAGAATAGATGATATTTTCAGAATTCTCTCGCACAGGGCGTCTAATCTATTGTATATCAGCGCATTTAACGACAGCGCCGATATGGCTTTGAATTGTTTATGAGAAAGGGTGGCTCACCAGTGCAGCCGGTGAAAATCGATTCTCGCTCCTTCGAAAAATCCAAATCCGTTTCTGCCGCTCCGGCATATCCGGAGCGCATGAGGGACACATATGTCGTCAGATGGTATGTGCTGGTGCTCCCCTCATGCCACAAAGGTCCGGCAAATGGGTTGCGAGAGGAACTCGAACGCCGCCACAGAAACGGAGAGCCATTGTTCGAGTATTTCGCACCTTCGTATGTGGAGATGAAAAAGAGAGACGGCGGGTTTGTCGAAACCCGTCGCCCGTTGTTGTATAACTATGTATTCATCCATGCCTCGGAGCACGAGATCTACCGGATGAAACAATGGCTGCCCCAATACAATTTCCTGCCCCGTATCAAAGACGGAAAACACGAATATCATCCCTATCTCTCCGAGGAAGCGATGACGAACCTGCAATGGGTGGCCGATTCGTATTCCAACGTGATCCCCGTCTACACACCTAAACCGGAGCAACTTATCAAAGGCGACCGAATACGCATCACCGAAGGGCGGTTCAAAGGCGCCGAGGCCAGCGTCATCATCCAGCCCGGCGCCGGAAAGCGGGATGTCATGGTCTGCGTGGAGAACTACATGTGGGTCCCGTTGCTGCGCGTACAACCCGGGCAATATGAGGTCATCGCCCTGAACGACGACGGCAAACACATCTATACCCGTCTGGAAAACGATCGTCTGCTCTCAAAACTGCACGAGGCATTAGGGCGTTTCTGCCGTCAGGAAGACGGAGTAACCGAAGCCGACCGCCAGCTGGCCGCCGAAACCGTGCAACAATACGGTAACCTGCGCATGGATTCCGACATCATGCGCAGTAAACTCTACGCATTGCTGCTTCCGGCCTACACAATAACGGGAAACCGTCAGGAATCCAAAAAATTGATCGGGACTCTTCAGGCGATGCTTCCCCTCATCAAGGCGGAACAATCCCGCGCACTTCTTCTCACGACGCTCTATGGATGCACGAACAATTGCCTTTACCACACCCAGGCGCACGAGATCATCGACAAATGGCGGCAGGAAGAGAATCCCAAAAAGAGCAAACAACAACTCATCCGGCGCCTGGACGACTATGACCGCTGGCTGGGACACTGATACCTTCCGCAACGACATCCAATTTATGAAAAGCACCGAAATCGCCGGGATTCCGGACAGACAGCAGTCTGTTCGGGACGCAGAAGCGCCGGGATTACGCCTGATGAACTTTCTGTCAACCCATCAGACTGAAATCATGGCCCGGGAAAAAGACAATGAACGATACGCCTATCTCTATGGGGTCGGAAGCTATTGGATGGCTTTCGAACACTCGGCCTACCAGTTGCGCCGGTTGTTTCCCCAAAGCGAAACGTCGATCATCCGTTTCGTCACCTATCCATTCCCCGTCGTGATGGCCGCAGTTTCGGATGCCGAACTGTACGCTTATTCCCGTCGTCATATCCTGCGGGTCACTGCACCGGACCGCCGGGTGCTGATGACCGAAAAGCTCCCGGTCGAGCGTTATCGGGAATGGCATAGGGTAGAGGTGGAAGAACTGGCATAGAAAGCCGCAGCACATAAACTGACCGCTATCCCATAAAGATTAAATATATGTCGCCTCTTTACAGCATTTTCATTCCATTCTTCATCTCCCTGTTTCTGGTCGGCTGGATACATCCCCGCCTGGTTAAGATCGCCATACTGAAAAACATCGTGGACAATCCGGACGCTCGTAAATTGCAACGTACTCCGGTCCCTGTTCTGGGCGGTGTCGCCATCTTCTTCGGCATTGTGATCGGCATCGGAAGCGTCGGAGGAGTCGTAAACAGCTCGGGGTTGCTGATCGTCATCATGGCCATGATGGCGATGCTCTACACCGGAACGATGGACGATATCCTGAACCTTTCCCCGGCCCTGCGATTTCTGATCGAAATACTCGTCGTACTGTTATTGATCCATGTAGGAGGTTACTGCATCGACGATTTCCATGGATTATGGGGCATCGGCCAAATTCCCCGATGGATAGCCGTTCCGCTGACCGTCATCGCTTCCGTGGGGATCATCAACGCCATCAATCTGATCGACGGCGTGAACGGACTCTCTTCGGGATTCTGCATCCTGGCCTGTATAATGTTCGGCACGTTGTTCTACCTGTCGGGGTGTATGAAAATGACGCTTCTGGCCGTGGTGTCGGTCGGGGCATTGATCCCGTTCTTTTTCCACAATGTCTTCGGGAAAACATCGCGGATGTTCATCGGTGACGGCGGTACATTGGTAATGGGAACCGTCATGTCGGTCTTCGTGATCGAGATTCTGCGGACGGATTCCCCCTGCGTGGCTTTCATAGGGGCGAATGTGGGGCTGATCCCTTTCACGCTCGCCGTACTGTGCATTCCCGTTTTCGATACGCTGCGCGTCATGTCAACACGTATTCTGAAAGGGACATCGCCGTTCCATCCCGACAAAACGCACCTGCATCACATGTTTATCGGATTGGGGGCCTCGCACATGGCAACAACACTGGCTATTCTGTTCCTGAACGTATCGGTAGTCCTGTGCTGGTGGTTAATGGAAGGGTTGGGCGCCACGATCGACGTACAGTTGTATGCTGTCGCAGGAATGAGCCTGCTGGCCACATTCGGGCTGTATCATTTCATGCAATGGCATCTGGATCACAATACGAAATTGCTGCGTAAAATCCGTCGGATAGGGTACGGAATCCACATCAGCCGCACCAGAAGCTTCATTTGGTTACAGAAAGTAATCGACAGAATTTAATGTCTCCCTTATTAAAAATAAATCATTCAACAAAAAATATGAGAATCAAAAACATCCTATGGGTATCAGCCACAACTGTGCTGTTCAGTTCATGCGCCACTCCGAAAATCGCCTATCTCCAAGATATGCAGCCGGGGACGGCGAAGGAAGTATTGAACACCACGGAAATTCGCGTGCGTCCGGAAGACAAGATCTCCATATTGGTCAACAGCAAAGATCCGCTATTGGCCAATCTGTTCAATCTTCCCATCGTATCCAGACAGATCGGGACAACCTCGTCCGCCTCTTCTTCAAATAGTCAGGGCATCTCCGGATATACAGTAAATAAGGACGGCAACATTGACTTTCCGGTATTGGGACCAGTCCATGTGGCCGGAATGACCCGCGAAGAGATCGCCGCTCATATAAAGAACGAGTTGATCTCGCAAGACCTGGTCAAAGACCCGGTCGTAACGGTCGAGTTCATGAACCTAACCGTCTCCGTTTTAGGCGAGGTCGTCCATCCCGGACGTTTCAATATCGACAAGGACCGGTTGACACTGCTGGATGCCATCAGCATGGCCGGGGACCTCACGGTCTACGGCAAACGGGACAACGTGCTGGTCCAGCGCGACGAGAACGGGAAAAAGGTGCTTTACAAAGTCAACCTGAATTCGGGACACGACCTCTACTCATCCCCGGTCTATTACCTGCAACAGAACGACATCGTATATGTGGAGCCCAATTCCGTTCGGGCACGACAGGCTACCGTGAATGGAAACAACATCCGTTCCGCGTCTTTC
This sequence comes from Alistipes timonensis JC136, assembly GCF_900107675.1. GTDB lineage: Bacteria > Bacteroidota > Bacteroidia > Bacteroidales > Rikenellaceae > Alistipes > Alistipes timonensis. Next base: position 366,278 of record NZ_FNRI01000001.1, on the reverse strand, counting down.
TGGATGTCGCTCGCCTCGCTGCTGACAACCATCACCGTATTAATCGTGAAATAAGAGAGATTAAAATATGTCCATCAATCAAAAAAGACCGACACAGACAGATGATTTCATCCGGGTACAGGATTTATTGTATCTGTGCCTGTCCAAATGGAAATGGTTTGTTTTGTCACTGGCTGTGACAGTCGGCATCGCCGTCTTCTACCTGCTACGAACCCCTCCGGTTTATACCCAGACGGCATCGGTATTGATCAAAGACGATTCGAAAGGCAAATCGGTCTCTTCGGACCTGGAATCTTTCTCAGAATTCGGATTGTTCCAGTCAAGCACCAACGTAAACAATGAACTGGTCGCACTCCAATCTCCGGCCGTGATGACCGAGGTCGTGAGACGCCTGCACCTGGATATGAACTACACCGTTCCCGGCCGATTCCACCGACAGGTCGCCTATGGTCCGACCCTCCCGGTCAACGTCTCGATAAATGGTCTGTCCGAAAACGAATCCGTCGGTTTCACCTTACAGGTACAGCCAGACAGCACCGTCCGGCTTTCCGATTTCACCCGCAACGGCAATGAGTTCGACGACGAGATCTCCGGAAGATTGTCCGACACGATAACCACTCCTCTGGGAATCCTGAAAATAGAGACCACACCTTACTATAAAAGCAAAGAACCGTATACGTTGTATGTCTTTCGCAGCAGCCTGCACGGAACAGTGGGGCAGTACTCCTCAAACCTGTCCGTAGCCCTGAGCAGCGAAAAGACATCGATCGTCAACCTTACATTCAGAGATCATTCCATCCAGCGTGCCGAAGATATCCTCAATACGCTGATCTCCGTTTACAACGAGAACTGGGTAAAGGATAAAAACCAAATCGCGGTCAGCACCTCGATGTTTATCAACGAACGTTTGAGGGTGATCGAGCGGGAGCTCGGAAACGTGGACGAGGACATATCGTCGTACAAGAGCGAACATCTGCTACCGGACGTGCAGGCGGCTTCCAGTATGTACATGGCGCAGAGCAATCAGACGAACGCCCTGATACTCACGCTGAACAACCAGCTCTACATGACGCGTTACATCCGAAACTATCTAACTAACGACGCCAATAAAAACCAACTGCTTCCGGCCAACTCGGGCATAGAAAGCGCCAACATAGAATCGCAGATCGCAGAATACAACAGACAGTTGTTGCAGCGCAACAGTCTGGTTGCCAACAGCAGTACGCAAAACCCGCTGGTCGTGGATATGGATCAGGCTTTGACCGCCATGCGACATGCCATAGTCCAGTCCATCGACAATCAGATCGTGACGTTGAATGCACAGATCGAGAGTTTACAGCGAAGCGAACAGCAGACGACATCCCGTATCGCGGCCAATCCCACCCAGGCAAAATACCTGCTTTCGGTGGAACGTCAGCAGAAAGTAAAGGAAGCACTGTATCTGTTCCTGCTTCAAAAACGCGAGGAAAACGAGCTGTCGCAGGCATTCACGGCTTACAACACCCGCATCGTCACCCCGCCAAGCGGCAGTATGCAGCCGACGGCACCGGTCCGGAAAAACATCCTGCTGGTAGCAATCGCATTGGGACTGCTTATCCCGGTAGTCATCATCTTCCTGAGGGAGAATATGAACACGAGAATCCGGGGACGCAAAGACCTGGAAGGCATTACCGTACCGTTCATCGGCGAGATCCCGCTCTTTACACACCGAAAAAAGGGATTGTTCAGGAACAAAGCGGCCGATGTGAAAGCCATCGTGGTTCGGGAAGGGTGCCGCGACATCATCAACGAGGCTTTCCGGGTGCTACGCACCAATTTGGAGTTCATGATCGGCAAAGATAGGAAATCGAATGTCATCGTTATAACCTCGTTCAACCCGGGCAGCGGCAAATCCTTCCTGACTATGAACATCGCCGTAAGTCTTGCCATCAAGGAAAAGAAAGTGCTGGTTATCGACGGCGACCTGCGCCACGCGTCCAGTTCCGCCTACGTCAATTCGCCTAAACTGGGATTGAGCGACTATCTGGGCGGGCGCGTGGTGCGTCTTGCCGACGTCATCGTAACCGACACGAACCACAAGCATCTGAATATCCTGCCCGTGGGAACCATACCGCCCAATCCGACCGAACTGTTGTTCGATGATCGGTTGAAACAAACGATCGATACCGTAAGGGAGCAATACGACTACGTGCTAATTGACTGTCCGCCGATCGAGCTGGTCGCTGATACGCAGATCATCGAAAAACTGGCAGACCGGACTATCTTCGTGATCCGCGCCGGACTGCTCGAACGGAGCATGCTCGTTGAGCTGGAAAAGATCTACGACGAGAAAAAGTACAAGAATATGTCCATGATCCTGAACGGCACCGAAGAGAGCGGAGGCCGTTACGGATACAGATACGGCTACCGTTACGGTTATCACTACGGTTACGGCTCAGGATACCACTATGGCTCCGACGAGAAGCGGAGGGGGGGGGAAATGGCTGGTCGTTAAATGATTGAAACCATGAATCTCTGGCCGTTCAGAAAGCGCGTTTCATTGCAGGACAGCGGCATTTTCAACGGGTTCACCGATTGGCACTGCCACATTCTGCCGGATGTGGACGACGGTGTGCGGACAATGGGAGAGTCTTTGGAAATTCTGCATCTATACGAAAAGCTGGGAATAAAATCTGTATGGCTCACGCCGCACATCATGGAGGACATTCCCAATACCACCGCTCATCTGCGGAAACGTTTCACCAAACTGCAAGCCTCTTATTCGGGAACCGTTGAACTACACCTCGCCGCGGAAAACATGCTCGATAACCTCTTCGAGGAACGGCTGGAAAAGAATGACCTATTGCCATTGGGCAAGAATGGTGACCATTTACTGGTAGAAACCAGTTATTTCAATCCGCCGATGGACTTGTACGGCATATTGGAGCGAATCAAAGCAAAAGGCTACTATCCGGTCCTCGCACATCCGGAACGGTATGTCTATATGGAGAAAAAAGAATACCAACGGGTAAAAGACATGGGGGTGAAGTTGCAGCTCAATCTCTTCTCAATAGTCGGCACATATGGAAAACATATCCAAGAAAAAGCCGAACAACTTCTGAAATTCGGGATGTATGATTTAATCGGGAGTGATTTACACTCGGAAAAATCAAGCACAGTTTATTCCCAAACGCTAATGAAAAACAAAATCCGAAAAAGTATTTTAACGATATGAAAGGAATCGTTTTGGCTGGAGGTTCCGGCACCCGTCTTTATCCCATAACCAAGGGAGTCAGCAAGCAGTTGCTACCAATTTATGACAAACCGATGATTTACTATCCCATTTCCGTGTTGATGCTGGCTGGAATACGGGAGATACTTATCATTTCCACTCCTCACGACCTTCCCGGCTTCAGACGACTTTTAGGCGATGGCTCTGACTACGGCGTGCATTTCGAATATGCCGAACAACCTTCGCCCGATGGTTTGGCGCAGGCTTTTCTGATCGGAGAAAAGTTCATCGGAAATGATTCCGTATGTCTTGTGTTAGGTGACAACATTTTTCATGGAACGGGATTTTCCAAACTGCTGAAAGAAGCCGTGAGGAATGCGGAAGAGGCAGCCCAGGCAACAGTATTCGGTTATTGGGTCAACGATCCGGAGCGTTATGGTGTAGCGCAATTCGATGCGGACGGCAACTGCCTGTCGATCGAAGAGAAACCTGCACTCCCGAAATCAAACTATGCAGTCGTAGGGCTCTATTTCTATCCAAACAAAGTCGTCGATGTCGCCAAGCATATCACCCCCTCTGCACGGGGTGAGTTGGAAATCACTGCAGTCAACCAAGCATTTCTGCAAGAAAAAAGGTTGCAAGTACAGACTTTGGGACGAGGCTTCGCGTGGCTGGATACGGGCACGCACGATTCACTGGCGGAGGCATCCATTTTCATTGAAGTAATTGAGAAAAGACAGGGATTGAAAATAGCGTGTCTGGAAGGAATAGCCTACCGCAAAGGGTGGATCGACAAAGAAAAAATGGCTGAACTGGCCCGACCGATGCAGAAGAACCAATACGGCCGATATCTATTGAAAGTAATCGATGAAGTGACACACACGGTCAAGGAAAATCTGGACTGACTTATGGATATAACTAAGACTGATATAGAGGGTGTGGTGATTATCGAGCCGCGCATCTTTAAGGACGAAAGAGGCTATTTCTTCGAATCGTTCTCGCAACGAGAATTTGAAGAAAAAGTACGAAAGATCAACTTCGTGCAGGATAACGAAAGCATGTCCTCCTATGGGGTGATGCGTGGATTGCATTTCCAGCGGCCGCCTTTTACCCAGAGCAAATTAGTACGTTGCGTAAAAGGGCGTGTATTGGATGTGGCAGTGGATATTCGTAAGGGCAGTCCCACCTATGGACAACATGTGGCAGTGGAACTGACCGAAGATAATCACCGCCAGTTTTTCGTGCCGCGCGGCTTTGCACATGGTTTTTCCGTATTAAGCGAAACTGCTATTTTCCAATACAAGTGTGACAATTTCTATACCCCAAAAGCGGATGGAGGCATCAATATCAAGGATGAAAGTTTGGGTATCGATTGGCAAATTCCAATGGAGAATGCCATTCTATCCGAAAAAGATATCAAGCACATATGCTTGGAGGATTTTGATTCTCCTTTCGATTACAATATCGATCTTTATCCCGAATTTGAACGATGAATATACTTGTAACAGGAGCCAACGGACAACTCGGCAACGAAATGCGATTAGTGGCCCAAAGCAGTAACGATCGGTATTTCTTCACCGATGTTAATCAGGCGGAAGGCGTAGAAACCCTCTATCTGGATATAACGGATCGGGAGGCCATTAGGAAAATGGTGACGGATTACCGGATAGATGCCGTTGTGAATTGTGCCGCCTATACCAATGTGGATGCCGCCGAAAATAATAAAGCATTAGCTGAAAAACTTAACGCAGAGGCTCCGGAGAACCTTGCCAAAGCAATGAAAGAAGTTGACGGACTGCTGATCCAGATTTCCACCGACTATGTGTTTGGCAAGGAACCTTATAATATTCCTTGCAATGAAGAGCAGCAAGGTACTCCTACGGGCGTGTACGGTCTGACAAAACGGCACGGAGAACAAAAGGTCATTGCCACAGGATGCAAGTATATCATCATCCGTACAGCATGGCTGTACAGTGAGTTCGGCAAGAACTTCTGCAAGACGATGATGAACTTGACAGCTACTAAGCCGCAGTTGAAAGTAGTGTTCGACCAGACCGGTACACCGACCTATGCACTCGATCTGGCAAAAGCCATTAAATGTATATTGACTGATTACAGCCAAGAAATGGCACATGAACGGTATAGCAAGACGGGGATCTACCACTATTCCAACGAAGGAGTTTGCTCGTGGTATGATTTCGCCAAAATGATTGCCGGATATAACGGCACAACCGCCTGTGATATACATCCCTGCCACAGCGGCGAATTTCCCAGTCCTGTCATACGCCCCTCTTATTCGGTTTTGGATAAGACAAAAATTAAAAAGACTTTCGGCATCCGGATTCCTTATTGGACGGATTCGCTGAAAAAATGCATCACGAACCTTAAAAACGAAAACTAATATGGCAAAGAGAAATATCGCAATCACCGGAGGTGCCGGATTTATTGGTAGTCACGTAGTGCGTCTGTTCGTTAACAAATATCCGGAGTATAACATCATTAACTTGGATAAGTTGACATACGCCGGAAACTTGGCTAATCTGAAAGACATCGAGGATAAGCCCAACTACAAGTTCGTAAAGATGGATATTTGCGACTTCGAGGCTTTCTACAAACTGATGCAGGAGGAACACATAAACGGCATTATCCATCTGGCAGCCGAAAGCCATGTGGACCGCAGTATCAAAGACCCTTTCACCTTTGCCCGCACCAATGTAATGGGAACTCTCTCTTTGTTGCAAGCCGCCAAATTATACTGGGAGTCCTTACCGGAAAAGTATGAGGGCAAACGTTTCTACCATATCTCTACCGATGAAGTGTACGGGGCATTGGCGATGAATCATCCCGAAGGTATCAAACCTCCGTTTACCACCACAGCATCTTCTACTGAACATCATTTGGCATACGGAGACGATTTCTTTTACGAAGAAACGAAATACAATCCGCACAGCCCTTATTCCGCCTCGAAAGCAAGCAGCGACCATTTTGTCCATGCTTACCACGATACCTACGGAATGCCAACGATCATCACCAACTGCTCCAACAACTACGGGCCTTATCAGTTTCCGGAAAAGCTAATACCGCTTTTCATCAACAATATCCGTCATCGCAAGCCACTCCCCGTTTATGGCAAAGGCGAGAACGTACGCGACTGGCTTTTTGTGGAAGACCATGCCCGTGCCATCGACGTAATTTTCCATGAAGGCAAGGTGGCAGAGACCTACAATATCGGAGGCTTCAACGAGTGGAAGAATATCGACATTATCAAGGTAGTGATAAAGACTGTTGATCGCCTGTTAGACCGTAAAGAAGGCGAAGACCTGGCCCTGATAACCTATGTGCCCGACCGTTTGGGACACGATGTCCGCTATGCGATTGACTCCACCAAACTCCAAAAAGAATTGCAATGGGAACCTTCCTTGCAGTTTGAAGAAGGAATTGAGAAAACGGTACGGTGGTATCTGGAGAATCAAGAATGGATGGACAACATCACTTCCGGTGAATATGAAAAATACTATAAGGAGATGTATGAAGATAAAGATATACCAAATTAACAATTCTTTACCAATTCAATATTTCACAGTCATATATTCAATAATAAATTACAATGAACAATGACAAAGACCTCAAAATAGCCGTAGCAGGAACAGGCTATGTCGGGATGAGCATTGCTACGCTGCTGGCACAACACCATCAAGTGACGGCCGTGGATGTCATTCCCGCAAAGGTAGAGTTGATTAACCAGCGCAAGTCTCCTGTACAGGATGAATATATAGAGAAATACTTGGCGGAAAGACCACTGAGCCTGACAGCGACTCTCGATGGTGCGACAGCCTATCGCGACGCGGACTTTGTCGTCATTGCCGCCCCCACCAACTACGATCCGGTAAAGAACTATTTCGATACCTCTCATGTGGAAGAAGTCATCGAGTTGGTAAAGAGCGTCAACTCTAATGCCATTATGGTCATTAAGAGTACCATTCCGGTTGGTTATACCGAGAGTGTACGAAAGAAATTTGATACGGAAAACGTCATCTTTTCACCGGAGTTCCTGCGTGAGAGCAAGGCTTTATATGATAACCTCTATCCCAGCCGTATCATTGTGGGGAGGCCGGAGGGCAATGCCTGTCTGGACGAAGCGGCGCATACTTTCGCCGCCTTGTTACAGGAAGGAGCTATTAAGGATAATATTGATACTCTTTTCATGGGACTGACCGAGGCTGAAGCCGTAAAATTGTTTGCCAACACCTATTTAGCCTTGCGTGTGAGCTATTTCAATGAGTTGGATACCTACGCCGAAATGAAAGGATTGGACACGCAGGCTATCATCAATGGCGTGAGTCTCGACCCTCGTATCGGCACACATTACAATAACCCGTCATTTGGTTACGGAGGTTACTGCCTGCCCAAAGACACGAAACAACTGCTTGCCAACTATGCGAATGTTCCAGAGAATCTGATACAGGCCATTGTAGAGAGCAACTGTACCCGCAAGGATTTCATTGCCGACCGTGTGCTGAACAAAGTCGGCTATTACGACTATTACAATCGGGGCGATTTCAATTCCAAAGAGGAAAAGAAATGCGTTATCGGAGTCTATCGCCTGACCATGAAGTCAAACAGCGACAACTTTCGCCAATCATCCATCCAAGGGGTAATGAAACGCATCAAGGCAAAAGGAGCTGAAATAATCATTTATGAGCCGACATTGGAGGATGACAGCACCTTCTTCGGCAGCCGTGTGATAAATGACCTGCAAGCATTCAAGGCACAAAGCCAGGCCATTATCGCCAACCGCTATGATGCCTATTTGGACGATGTGCAGGAAAAGGTATATACCCGTGACATATTCAGAAGAGACTGAAATCTCTTTGAACACCGGAAACAGACAAAGAACAAGAACATGCTCACAAAAAACATAACACTGGAAGGCAGAACCATACTGGTTACGGGTGCGGTCGGCTTTATCGGTGCTAACCTATCCAAAAGGTTGCTGCGCGATATTGCGGGCGTCAGGGTGGTAGGCATCGACAATATGAACGACTACTACGACGTCCGCCTGAAAGAGGAACGGCTGAAAGACCTCTCGTCCCATCCATCGTTTTCGTTTGTAAAAGGAGATATAGCAAATAAATCCACAATAGACAGCCTCTTCGCAGAATACCGTCCGTCCGTGGTTGTCAATCTCGCCGCACAAGCAGGAGTTCGCTACAGTATCATTAATCCGGATGCCTACGTCGCGTCGAATCTGACAGGTTTCTACAATATCCTGGAGGCTTGCCGTCATTCTTACGACAATGGCCGAACGGGAGTGGAACACTTGGTGTATGCCAGTTCCAGCAGCGTGTATGGCAGTAACAGGAAAGTGCCTTACTCCACCGACGACAAGGTGGACAACCCCGTAAGCCTTTATGCCGCCACTAAGAAGAGCAACGAACTGATGGCACATGCATACAGCAAGCTCTACAACATCCGCTCTACGGGTTTGCGCTTCTTCACCGTATATGGCCCGGCAGGGAGGCCGGATATGGCCTACTTCGGCTTCACGGAGAAATTAGTGACAGGAGAAGCCATCAAGATATTCAATTACGGCAATTGCCAGCGCGATTTCACCTATATCGACGACATTGTGGAAGGGATTGTGCGTGTGATGCAGCACGCACCCGAACAGAGCAACGGCGAAGACGGCCTGCCTGTCCCGCCTTACAAGGTCTATAATATAGGCAACAACCGCCCCGAAAATTTACTGGACTTCGTTACCATATTGCAAGAAGAGTTAGTGCGCGCTGGAGTTTTGCCTGTCGGCTATGATTTTGAGGCGCACAAAGAGTTTGTGCCCATGCAGCCCGGAGATGTCCCGGTAACATATGCCGACATCACCCCTTTGGAAGAAGATTTCGGCTTCAAGCCTGCAACACCTCTAAGAGTCGGCTTGAGGAAGTTTGCGGAATGGTACAAAAATATGTGGGTTGACTGTCGGGAGCCCCGCTGAAAGCAGATAACGGGTTCAAGATGAATAGTGTCGATAAGAATAAGGGATACAAGACTTCGGCAAAAGGCATTGCACTTTTTGGCGGATTACAGATATATAAAATTCTGCTGAGTGTCATTCGCACAAAATGCAGTGCCCTGTTTCTGGGTCCAAGCGGTTTTGGTATATACAGTTTGATTACCTCCACCCTTACGTCTCTTGAAATGGTGACAAACTGCGGACTCGGCACAAGTTCTGTCAAAGATATTGCCCATGTCCAGGACGACATGACAGAAGTGGCGAAAGTATATCGCGCGCTGAATCGTTTTGTTTGGATCACAGGACTTGTAGCGACTGTGTTATGTGTATGTGGCGCAAAATACTTGAGCATTTCTGCATTTGGGAATCCAGATTATACTATTGCGTTTGTTTTTGCCGGCTTTTCATTACTTGTCAACCAACTTATAACAGGACAGGGTGCATTATTGACAGGGTTGAGAAAGTACAAATTCATGGTGCGACTGAACATTTGGTCGAATACCTTGGGGTTGGTTGTCACCGTTGTGCTCTATTGGTTGTGGGGTGTAAAGGCCATTGTGCCGGTGATTATATCTACTGCAATGCTAAACCTGCTGTTCTCCTGCTATTATGCAAAGTTGATATCCCTTCCCAAGGTTGCCCTTTCCGTAAGAGAAATCTGGCAGAGGGGGAAACGAATGTTTAAAATGGGGATGCTTATTTCACTCGGCGGTGCCTTGTCGTCGCTGGCAGGATATACTATCCGTATATTCATTTCACAGATATCGAGTGTTTTCATCGTAGGTCTGTTTACTGCTTCGTTCTCATTGGTCAATACCTATCTCGGCATGATTGTCTCGGCCATTGACAAGGACTACTATCCACGCTTATGCTCGATGGAAAGCGATACGGACAATTTCAACAGAACCATCAATCAGCAAATCGAAATGCTGGTGTTGCTGCTATCCCCCATTATCGCGGTTTTCGTCATTTTCGCGCCAGCGGTGATTTATGTCTTTTATTCGGAGAGATTTCAGTTGGCAAGCAGTTTTATGGTACTTGCGGCATTGTCGATGTACTTTTACGTCCCCGCCAAAACAATAAGCATAGCTTTTCTTGCAAAAGGCGACTCCAAAGGTTATTTTATCAATCAGTTGACATTCGTGACATATACCTTGGTGCTAAACATGATAGGGTTTCATTATGGCGAATTGTCAGGTCTTGGCATTTCGTTTCTTGCCGCCTATCTAATTTATTTGCTTCAAACCTATTTTGCCTGCCGCCGTTGCTACCTATTCAATTTCGACAAACAAATACTCATAAAAGTCGGCTTGTATATGATCTTGCTGATTGCTGCGAGTCTTGTATCGCTTTACGCGTCATCAATCATCCGGTATACGGTAGGCAGCGCTATTGTTGTTGTCACCTCGCTGATTGCCTTTATGGATTTAAACTCAAAACTGGGAATTATAAACTATTTACGCAAGAAGATATGAACTTCCTAATTCATCGCTTGTGGGCGAAATACAAAAAGATAAGAACCTGGCGAAAATATGGCAACAGTACCTTCTACCACATTGACGACGGTCAGACTGTTTTTGTAGATGGTGTAGAAACACATGGAGTTCCCATCATACATCAATATGACAACGAGTGTACATTGCATATTGGTAGATATTGCAGCATTGCCGCAGGCTGTCAGATTGTATTAGGAGGAAATCATCACACGAAATGGATTTCAACTTATGCTTTTTATCAAGAGTTGGACAAGTTTCCCTCTTTTTCCGCACTTGGAAAGGGAAACAGCGTGCGGCGCGGTGACATTGTCATCGGCAATGATGTGTGGATAGGCAGAAATGTGTTGATTTTGCCGGGCAGCCATATCGGCGACGGATCCGTGATAGGTGCGGGCAGCGTCGTGGCCGGAACCATTTCCCCGTACAGCATCGCTGTCGGCAATCCGTGCAAGGTGGTAAAAAGCCGGTTCACGGAAAGTCAAATCCAGTCGTTAGAAGCTATTGCGTGGTGGAATTAGCCGTATGAGAAAATCAATGAAAATCTTCATTTGATTTGCAGCGAGGACATTGAGTCGTTCATTGAAATGTGTGTGGGGGGGGGTAAATATGTATCAGCAGCTTAATAACAAAATGGGGGGGGGTACTGGGAGAAAGAGCAACTTCGAACTTCTGCGAATTGCTTCCATGTTTCTGGTAGTTCTTACGCACTATGTGCCTACACGGGATGGCGTGTCGGCGGACACGTTCCTTCAGAGTACAGCCGCAACACTGTGCACGCTCGAACTCCATTCGCTGTCTATAGTATGCACACATTGCTTTGTGCTGATTTCCGGCTACTTCGGCATTCGACTCTCGTGGAAGTCGTTCGCCAACCTGTTATATCAGATGCTTTTCTGGAGCGGGGCGAGCGTGCTGACAGCCGCTGCGATAGGACTGCCGGTTTCCGTCGGCCTGTTTCTGAAAGGCATCGTGTGGGGGTGGTTTCCTTGGGCATATATTATACTGATGATACTCTCTCCGATGATAAACGCATTTATTGAGAAATGCGGAATGCATGGGTTAGGCAGATACATTATAGTATTTTATCTTCTCAGCACGATAGGCGGATACCTGATGGGCTGTAGAGACTTCTTTTCCGGTATGAGTGGACTGAGTTTAGTGGGGCTTTATCTGATAGGAGCATATTTGCGCAGATGTGAGTTTAAGCCGTTTCAACATACTTCAAAAGTCAACTTTGCCATATATCTTATACTTGGTCTCGCACTGCTCGTTGTAAATGTACTACTGTTGCTGACAGGCATAAACAGTAGCCCATACGGATATCTGAATCCGGTGGTAATTGTAATGGCTATATATCTGTTCCTGACTTTCACCAGAATGGACATCGGTAGCCGGTCGCTTATCAACGGAGTGGCCGCTTCAGCCTTTTCCGTCTATCTGTTCCACTGCCACCCTGCAATAGGAGGTTGGATAAGCCAAGGATGGACAAGAATCAATGAGGCTTGCGGCCCTTATCTCGCCATCCCAGTGGCAGTAGTCTCGTTCATTGCCATCTTTGCGTTCTGCTGTGCGGTGGACCGCTTGCGTATTTATTCATTCAAAATCATAAGCAACAAAGTGTTCAATAATGGAAAAGGTTAGTATAATCGTGCCAATGTACAACGTGGAAAAGTATATCAGACGTTGTCTGGAATCCCTTCTGACACAGACATATCCCCTTGTTGAAATCATCGCCATCAGCGACGCATCCCCCGACAAGTCGGCCGTCATAGCGAATGAAATGGCTGCAGAAGTGGCCTGCAACGTAACGAGTGTGGTGGGAGGGGGGGGGAAACTGCTGAATGTCATCATTTTAAAGAAAAATGTCGGACTTGGCAGCGTGCGAGACATAGGCGTGGGAATGGCTTCGGGGAAATATGTGATGTTTGTAGACTCCGACGACTATGTTCACCCTCAAATAGTGGAGACCTGCGTCAACGCCATGGAAAGTGGCAATTGCCAGATGGCGCAGGTCGATTATGTGCGTACCTCGGCTTTTACAGCCGACTTCCGGCTCATTGCGCAGCCACAGTGCGAAATCGTGGAGGGTTTGCATATCGAAGATTGTAGCGATCATATTAGCTGCGCGAAGCTGTATTTGACTGACATCATAAGGAAACATGGGCTGAAAATGATCTACCGTTCGTTCGAAGACACCGCATTTACCCGGGCGTACAGCCTTCTCTGCAAGAAAGCCGTGTTTATACATGAGGTGATGTATTTCTACTATGTAAATCCGGATTCAGCTACGGCAACGATGTCGGCGGCGAAAATCAGCCAGTCGATAGCAAGGGCAAATGACGTGATAGAGGTCTATAAGCAGCATGGCCTAACGCAGAAGGCGGAAGTGTACCGGCTCGCTTCGCAGAAGGTGCTGATAAGAAATCTGCTCAGAATGCCGAAAGGCACCAAACTGGAATTGACGGCCGACATGACGGTTCACCCTGACACCCACCGGGTTATCAAACTTTTCAACGGCCACCGCATTCTTTTCGGCCTGTATGGCTGCAGCCGTCTGGGGTTGAAATTTACTGTAAAACATATTTTGAAGACAATAGGCCTGATGAAATGACAGCACAACAGCGTGACAACGTTTTCGATATCATGAAAGGCCTGGCCATCATCTCGGTGGTAGCAGGCCATTGCGGTGTGCCGATTGTAGAGGGGTTTGTCAACCAATACCACCTTGCGACATTCTATTTCGTGGCGGGTTATTTTTTCAGCCCTCACTACATTGATGATGCGAAATCTTTTGTAGTGAAACGAATAAAACGGCTCTACCTTCCTTTTGTGTGTTACGGACTGGCGTTTTTGCTCCTCCACAACGTATTCTGCTCGCTGGGGCTTTATCGCACCGATGCTGTCTATTCTACTGGGGATTTCTTTCGCAACGGGCTGCGTCTGCTCTTTCAACTGGTATCGTTCGAGCCATTTATGGGTGCCATGTGGTTTGCGTCCTCACTGCTGACGGTGTCCGTTGTCTACGTTGCGGTGCGAAAAATCAGCGGACCGCATGGTCTGAAAACCGCATGGGGGGGGGTGATTTTATGCACCCTTATAGGTTTTCTATGTATAAAACTGCACGTCAAGAATCCTCTTTGCATATGGAATGCAATAATCGTTGTGATGATTTACCATTTAGGTGCAGTTTTTAAGAAATACCAACTGCTGCAGCGCTACGTCAACTCGGGTGTTACTCTCACTTGCATAATACTCACTGTCGGCCTCTATATGTTGGGTGGCATTGTGCGCCTGCAGCCATCGGAGATGATTTCGAATAACCCGTTGCTCTTTTTTGTCGTCCCTATTGTAGGGGTCGCTATGGTATACGGCGTGTCGAAGTGGATTAGCCGGACGCGGATTGCCAGCGCCATCGCCCGTTGCGGCGACCGATCGTTTGAGATAATGGCACTTCACTTAATCAGTTTCAAGCTCGTAGCCGTAGTCCACGTCTTCATTGAAGGAGGCGGATTTGCCCATCTTTCCGATTTCCCTGTCTACGGTGAGAATCTGGCGTGGTGGACACCGCTGTATGTGCTTGTGGGGTGCGCCGTCCCGATAGCGGCAGGCCGCCTCATGGATAAAGTAAAATCATCATTTTACCGTAATGATAGGAATCGTAATCGTATCGTACAAGAATCAAGACGGCACTGTAGCGTTTATCAACGAGCAGCTGCCGAAGATCGGCGTTCCGTGGAAAGCCGTCGTTGTCGACAATAGCCCTCAGGAAAATGTGGGAAAAGCAATAGCAGAAAGGTGCGGCGGAGTCCTGCTCCGGCATCCCGACGAAGCGATTGAGGAGCAGAGCCGGGTATATGTCTTTTCGACCCTGAAGAATCTCGGTTTTGCGCGCGGCAACAATCTTGGAGCAGATATACTCGCCCGTAATTTTGCTGTAGACTATCTTCTGTTCAGTAACGACGACATCATCATCAGCGACAGCCGGGTGATGGAAAAAATGCTCCTGCAGTTTGGCAAGCAGCAGGACGTGGCGATTGTGGGGCCGCGCATTGTCGGCAAAGACAACCGCGACCAGTCGCCACACTACCATATCATTACCCCATTAAGACAGATCGGCTGGAAACTGTTCCGCCAGTTTCGGCGGAACAGGGTAGCAGTACGCCCGGCAATTGAGCCGCCGCAGTCAAGCTATTGCTATTGGGTGTCCGGCTGCTTCTTTCTAGTCAGGCAGTCTGATTTCAGCGCTGTCGGCGGCTTCGACCCGCGAACATTCCTGTATTCCGAAGAGGTGATATTGTCGGAGCGCATGAAACGCATCGGCAAACGCTCCTATTTCACGGCCAACACTAACGTTGTGCATCTGGGAGGCTGCTCCACCCAACAAGTGAACAACCGGACGCTCCGCCGCTATCTGAAGCAGAGCAACTGCATCTACTACCGTAATTACTTGCACAGTAACCCGGTCATAGTGTGGCTTTATAAAGTGATTTGTTAATGGAATTTCAACACATATAAATTATGGAACTAAAAAAAATATTGATGGGCATTGTTGTCAATGTTCCCCCGCTGTATAATTTACAGGTGTATTCGTTTTACAGACGGCAGTTTAAGCGGTATCTGCAGATGCATCATATTCCCAACGTCTCGCAGAAGGGCGAAAAGAAATATTTATCAAAGTGGGGGGGGGCTTTTTATGCAAAAATTGAGCCTTATTCATATCGCCTGTTCACGCGGTATACGGATAGTGCCAATATCGTCCCAGAGAACATTGGCCGGTGCTTTCTGGAAACTAAGCTGAACCCGGTAGCGATGCGTCCCGTGTATGAGGACAAGAACATGTTCCCCTATTTCATCGGCAGGGACGTTGTCCCTGCCACCATTCTGTGCCGAATGAACGGCGGCCCCTTGCTGGACGGTAACTTTCAGCCGGCAACAAACGACATCAAGGCGTATTTTGACAACCGTACACCGCTGATAATCAAACCCTCTGTGGGAAGCTCAAGTGGTCAGGGCATTCACTTGTTCACCTGGTCGGAAAAAGAAGGCGCATATATCTCTCAAAAAGACAATTCCCGGCTTACAAAAGAATTTCTGATGAGCTATAACGCAAACTTTGTCCTGCAGAAAGCCGTAGAGCAGCATAAGGACATCGCACGGTATAATCCGACATCGGTCAACACCTTGCGCATCGCCGTCTACCGGTCGTGGAAGGACGAGAAACCCCATGTGCTGGCGAGCATCATGAGAGTTGGCAAGACAGGTGCATTTGTCGACAACGCACACGCCGGCGGTGTGTTTGTGGGCATCAATGCCGAAAACGGAAAAGTCGGAGAAAAACTTTTCGATCAATACGGAATGACGACATCGTCGTGGAATGGGCTGGACTATGCCGGAAATGATTTCTACATTCCACATTGGGAAGAAATCAAGGAATTTGTGTGCAACGCCTCGAAAAAGATAATACACCATAGGTTATTCGCCTTTGATATCTGCCTGAACGCAGATGCAAAGCCTATGCTGATAGAATATAATCTGAATTCATTCTCTTATTGGCTTTTCATGTTCACCGGCCAGAACCCTCTGGGGAACTACACTGATGAAATCATAGAGTTCTGCAGAACAAGAGAGAGGCGATCGTAATTGTAAAATGTTTTGAAAAATGAAACGACTGTTTGTTTATGTGAATTATGTCAGATTTTTGCCCTGCTGGTGCTTTTTTAGGCTTCTGTCGGCAGAATTGCAGTCTCTGATAAAACAGGATTTCGTCCGCTGGATGAAGATTCTAAGGCAGAAAGACGGAGCTGCCATCACCCTGTATGATTTCGTCGACCTACTGCTGTTTTTCCCTCATTTCCGCAGTCTGGTATATTCGCGGCTGAAAACAGAGCGGACCTATGCAGCCAAGGTTTGCGGAATATTCGCATCGCCGCTTCCTTTGCTGGATATTGATAGTCAGCATATTGGGGGGGGGCTCTTCATTCAGCATGGCTACGGTACAATTATCGCCCCGCGTTCAATCGGTAAGAATTGTTGGGTGAATCAAGGAGTGACGATAGGATACACCAATGCCACCGACTGTCCGACGATAGGCAACAATGTGACCATCTACTGCGGCGCAAAGGTTCTGGGCAATGTCACCGTGGGCGACAATTCTGTCATAGCCGCCAATGCAGTGGTAGTAAAAGATGTGCCGCCAAATGTGGTGGTAGGGGGTGTTCCCGCAAAAATAATCAAGCATATCGAAGCATGAAAGATTTGACAGTCATTATACCGGTCTACAATGCAGCATTGCTGATCGACCGATGTCTGGATTCCATCTTTTCGCAACGGGGAGAGTATCAGATTGAGGTGATTTGCGTGAACGACGGCAGCACCGACGATTCCGTTGAGCGGATACAGCGTCGTCAGGAGACGTCCATCCGTTTGATAACCCAGCAGAACAGCGGCCCGGCCAGTGCCCGCAATAAAGGCATTTTTGCCGCCGAAGGGCGCTGCATCGCGTTTCTTGATGCCGATGACTATTGGATGCCGGACTTTGTGGAACGGACGCTGGGATTCCTCCACGCCCATCGGGAATGCATTGCAGTGAGCGTAGGCCAGCGGCACATCACCATGAGCGGGGAATCGGTCAAGCCCGACGGAATAGAGAACTTCGACGGACCGATGGTGCTCGGCGACTTTTTTGAGTTTTGGGCGAAGTACAATCACATCTGCACCGGCAGCATCGTCATCCGCACGGAAGCGGCCTGTAGGGCGGGAGGACAGCGTGAAGACCTGCGGATATGCGAGGATCTGGAGTATTGGGCATTGCTCGCCACATACGGCACAGTGGGTTTCATCCCGGAGGTGCTGTTTGTTAGTGACGGGCTGAAAGTGACCCAAAAAATAGGCTGGGTGGAGAAGAACAAAAAAAGATGGGCGTCGGCACCTACAGTGGAGAACTGGGAAAAAAGGATAGCGGTCCGAGGCGCGGCTTTTTCGCCTCATTATGTCAAGGCACGAGGGAAAATAGCGCGAAACCTGTGCTACTCCATGATGCTGTCAAAGCGCACGGATTTGGCGTTCAGCCAAATTAGAAAGTATCAGAATGATTTTCCCAAGGGCTTAATGACAACGATTTTCAGAATGGGTGCTGTCAACCGGATTATGTGGAAGATAGTGTCAGGCTTGCTCATATATCGCGAATATCACAGATAAAAACAACGCAATGCTATTCAACAGTTTTGATTTCGTATTTTTCTTTCTTATAGTAGGGTGCATCACCCTGCTGCTGAACCGTATGCGCAAGGTTCAGGTGCGAAATGCGTTTTTGCTTTTGTCGAGCTACATATTCTATGGCTCGTTCAATATTTGTTTTTTATCCATACTGCTCTTTATCACGATTGTTACCTACATCGGCGGGCTGTGTCTGAACAAAGTGTCAAACAAAAAACTGTTGACAGGCTTTGTTGTGATACTTTCACTCCTACCTTTGTTCACTTTCAAATATTCCTACTTCTTGCTCTATGAGGCGCTGCGCCTGCCGCTTGCACCGGATTGGACCGCCGGTTTGATATTGCCGGTCGGAATATCTTTCTTCACATTTCAGGCCCTTACATACACGATTGACCTATACCGGGGCAAGATAGAATGTTGCAAAAACATTATCGACTACAGTCTGTTCGTGTCTTTCTTCCCGACAGTCCTTTCCGGCCCGATAGAAAAAGCGCGCAACCTGATGCCGCAGCTCAAAAAGCCGCAAAGCGTCAGCCTCAATGACGTGATGACCGGTGTCGGTTTCTTCGCATGGGGATTATTCAAGAAAACCGTTATCGCCGACAGACTGTCGCAATATGTCGATTGGGCATATTCGTCGGCAGAATATGTGTCGGGCGGCACGCTGGCGCTGGCGGTTGTTTTTTATAGTATACAAATATATTGTGATTTCAGCGGCTATTCGGATATGGCCATCGGCACAGCCCGCTGTATTGGTATAAGGCTTTCAAACAATTTCAACTTTCCCTATTTCAGTACAAAAATAAAGGATTTCTGGCGCAAATGGCACATATCCCTGACATCGTGGTTCACGGAGTATGTCTATTTCTCCTTGGGCGGCAACCGGGTGAAAATGAAGGCAAGATGGATATTCAACATCTCCATGGTATTCCTGTTAAGTGGAATATGGCACGGAGCTGCATGGAATTTCTTGTTATGGGGAGTGATTCATGCCATGCTGTATTTGAGCGAGTACGCCGTCGGACTGCATAAGAAAGAACATCGCTACATGAACCTGTTGCAGAAATCCATAGCCGGATGTTGCGTGTTTTTGCTGGTAAGTTTTGCCTGGGTGTTTTTTAGAATAGATGATATTTCTACGATATTCATGGTCTTTTCCAAAATAGCTTCAGCCAGTTTGTTTGATGTCATGCCCGGAGCGTCGACCATGACATTTGCCATCAATCTCCTGCTCCTAATACTGTTCGGAGGCTGTGAAATCATTATGTACAGAAACAGGGAAGATGGCGACGCCGTGATGTCGCGTGACACGACCGCTTTGTACGGATGGATCTGTTCGCTCTTGCTGATGACAGCCTTGTTCGGATGCTCAAACAACAGTTTTGTGTATTTTCAATTCTAAGGGATATGAGAAAGACAATAGCCAGTCTTTTAATAGTTTCGATAGCCGCGCTGCTTGTTGATTATCTGTCCGACAGGGTGATGCTGCATGGCGTGAATGCGTTTTATGGCCTTGACCAGCACAGCAAAATACTGCTTGTGGGACACTCGCATCTGATGCTTGCAACAGATAAGGAGCGCATGGAGAAAGAACTGAATACCACTGTGTCGAAATATACCCGTGAAGGTGTGAACGTGTACGACAGAAAGGTAATGGTTCATCAATATCTGTCCTCAGCGTATTCAGACTCGTTGAAAATTTGCCTGTATGGAGTGGATCTCTGCACCTTTACAGGCAAAGAGCTCAGTCAAAATTCTTATATGCTGTTTTATCCGTTTATGGACAACGCCGTCATTGATGATTATATCAAAGGATGCTCACCCGCGACTGACTACTGGCTTCATAAACTGCTCCGGGTGTCGCGGTATAATGATGACGGCATAAAAGGAGCGGCTGCCAGAGGATGGAGAAAAGACTGGAGTAACCGTAAAAATGGAGTCGTTGACATTCCTACATACAAAAAAAAGCTGCTGAACGGCGATGAACGCCATATAGAAGTGGAACCGGAACTGATCGCCGAATTTACGAAAACCATAAAAATGCTGACAGACAGAGGAGTCAAGGTAGTTCTCGTAAACACGCCGACCCTGGATTTGCTCAACGAATATGAGCCGAAGAAATACGAGATGGTGGTAGACTGGTTCACACAGTTCGCTTCCAACCATGAGAACGTGGAATACTGGGATTTCAACCCAGAGTACTCCTCTCGACATGAACTGTTTCACGACCGTCTGCACTTAAACGCCAAAGGACAGCAGGTGATAACGACGGAAATAATCGACAAATTGCAGAGCGAACTTTAAATATGATCAGTCGGAGAAAGATACAGTCCTTATATGAGTTGGCCGCAATGGGCGGAGGCTGCGGAATTCTGCTGCTTGTCAGACCGTTGATATATACAATTTTTGCGCGCCGGCGAGACCTGAATGCTTATTCATCGGTCGACACCTCAGCCGCTATATTCATACTCTATGCCGTTATTTGTTTTTTTCTTGCCGCAAGGGAATTGAACCGTAAGGAAAAAATATTCGGGCGCGACCTATTCATTCACAGTCCCCTCTTGTGGATCTCATTGTATACTGCTCTGGGAATGGTGAGCATGATTTGGAGCGTCAACCTGCAATTGACGGGTTTCCGGGCATTTGAATGCATGAGCATGACGATGCTTATGGCGGCTGTTGTCCAGAACCTCTTTTATCGTGGAGACTGCAAAGCGGTCATCCAGTGGACAATGTTGTATGTCACTGTGGACATAATATTCTCGATGACGCGCGCCTTGTCGTATACAACGAATGTCATGACGCTGCTACAGACTTCACAGATGATGGCCACAACTTTCTTTTATGTGGCGTTGTTTCAAAGTCCAAAAAGGTGGTGGAACTATCTGATTGTCATCATGTCCATTTTTTCCATGTCGACAGTAGCCTACATCGGCATGGCTTTAGGAAGCGTCAGCACATTTTTCGGGCATAAGAAATACAAGGTGGCGGTGATTCTTGTCTCCCTGATATTGGGGACTGTCATCGCGATGATAGGTCCCTACAATTTTATCAAAGGCACCGTGTTTTTCGACAAGCAGTCCATCTCCATCCATGAAACCACAGGACGAGACAAGATTATGGAAGTGGCATTGGAGGCACTGGAGGAGAAACCTGGCGGATATGGATTCTTTTCCGGCGAGCCCTATCTGCTTTACAGCAAGAACCTCGGAGCCATCAATGGGCACAATTCGCTGTTTAGTGCAGCCATCAGCCTTGGCGTACCGGGCATTCTGTTAATGCTCATATTCTTTTTAACAATGATGAAAACCGTGTTCAGCCGGCACATATCGCCGGAATACCGCGCATCCCTCATCGGGTGTTTCTGCGTGTCGTTTCTCCAAAGTATGGGAAATCCCGGTATCGGGTCGCGCGTGTTCGGAGGGTGGATGCCGACCATGTTCGCAACGGTCCTGATATGCGGTTTCTATGTTTATGGAAAGTATTATGATGAAATAAGCGAGACCAATGATGAAGAATAAAAAAGTTTTATGGGTTAATCCTTCTTTCCTTGACTATAGGATACCGCTATACAAGGAACTTAATTCGATTTGCAACGGATATTTTTACTTGATTTATAGTAGACGGCGGATACCCTCACGCTGTGATGAGGCCATCAAAAAGACGTTAGGCGACAACGCAGTAAGCGTTACCGAGGACAGGCTGTTTCTAAAAAGAAAAACGGACTTCGCCAACTCCGGGATTTCACTGACCTGGCCCCACGGCCTGTACCGGGCGATAAAAGAGGTGAATCCCGACATCATCCTTACGGAAGGTTATTCTCAGTTCTCACCTTGGCCGATACTCTATGCGACAATCCACAGGATTCCCGTTGTCATAGCTTATGAGCGTACAAAGCACACGGAACGGAACTGTCCGCTCTGGAGACGGCTGTACCGCCGGTTCATAAATGTATTCACCAATGGCTACATTGCAAACGGTCGGCTAACGAAAGAGTATCTGATGTCGCAGGGAGTGAAGGAGAAAAACATCTTTACCGGCGGAATGTGTGCCGACAGCGAAGGGCTTGCCCGGCAGGTCGCCAACCTTTCCGAAGATGACCTTTCGGCGTTCCGCAAGCAAATCCTCGGCAGAAAACCTTGCGGGGTATCATATGTCCTTGTAGGACGTATGATACCTCTCAAAGGGGTGTTTCACCTCCTTGAGGCTTTTTTAGAGCACCTAAAAGCACACCCCGACGACCGTATCGTACTGGTGGGCGATGGCCCGGAACTGCCGGATTTAAAAGAGAAATATGGCAATAATCCGGCAGTCGTATTTGTGGGAGGTATCGACTATTCTCAAATATACAAGTATTATGCGGCATGCGACGTGTTTGTAATCGCCACACTTGAAGACAATTGGAGCTTGGTAGTTCCCGAAGCAATGGCATGCGGTCTGCCTGTCGCCTGCTCTATATATAACGGGTGTCATCCCGAGCTTGTGCATAAAGACGAAAACGGCATTACATTCGACCCGCTCAACCCAAAGAGCGTTGTGGAAGCCCTCGACTATTTCCATCATGTTGACATAAAGCGTTTTGGGCAGCGTTCACGGGAAATAGAGCATAACTTCAATCCCGAGAACACCGCCAAAAATGTGATGAAAGCGGTGGACTATTATTTAAATAAGCAAGACGCAAAAACGACAGACAATGAAGACAGACAGTAAACTGAAGGCACTATTCTATAAACTGATGCTCCTCCTGCCGGACAAGTGGTATATTATGCTGAAATTCTATAAGAATTTCGGCCGTTTTCCGAATCTCAAAAGTCCCATCACATTCAGCGAAAAAATTCAGTGGCTGAAACTTCACGACCGCAATCCGCTATATACGACCATGGTAGACAAGTATGAAGCAAAAAAATATGTAGCCGATATCATCGGGGAGGAATACATTATTCCTACTCTCGGAGTATGGGATAAGGCGGAGGACATTGATTTTGACGCTTTGCCCGACCAATTTGTGCTAAAGGCCACTCACGATAGTGGGCGGGTCATCATTTGCAGAGACAAGTCAACATTAGACCGCAACTTGGCCATTGAGGAGATGAAACAATCTTTGAAACGTGATTTCTACTCTGTGACACGAGAATGGCCTTACAAGAACGTTCCTCGCCGAATCATTGCGGAACAACTCTTGGTTGATGAAACCGGGACGGATGATATAAAAGATTACAAGCTTTTCTGCTTTGATGGAAATGTTAAGTTCCTCAAAGTCGATTTCAACCGGTTCATACAGCACCGCGCCAACTATTTCGATAAAGACTGGAACTTGCTGGAATTTGGAGAAAAGGTTTGTCCGCCTGATCCAAAGGTAATAATGCAACGACCCGATGGATTGGCTGAAATGATTGGATTGGCGGAGGAACTTTCAAAGTCTTTGCGGTTTGCGAGAACTGATTTCTACTATCTCAACAATGATATCTATTTCGGCGAGATTACATTTTACCCCAGTTCGGGTTTCGGGCCGTTCATTCCCGAGGGCTGGGACGAACGTCTGGGTAAGTTAATAAAGCTCAACCGGTGGGGGGGGGTATTTAATTGATTATAAACAACATAAGCTACTACTCAAACCTATCCAGCCAGATTTATCAGACTACAAGTTCTTCTGTTTTGGCGGTGAACCTGTGTATTGCCAAGTGATTCGCGACCGACGCAGCACAGAAACAATCGACTTTTATGACATGAATTGGGAGCATCAGGAGTTCTGCGGCCTCAATCCCGTCACTCGCAACGGGCTGACACCCGTCGCTCGCCCCGCCACACTGGAAATGATGCGCCAAATATGCAGGAAGCTGGCAAAAGGGAAGCCTTTTGTCCGCATTGATCTGTATGAAGTAAGCGGGAAGGTCTATTTCGGAGAAGTCACTTTCTACCCTATGAGCGGGATGGGCACGTTTACTCCAAATAGGTGGAACTCGGTTTTAGGAGAATTAATACATCTTCCTAAAGAAGAATCGTAATAGCAACAAACGGCACAAATACTGCCTTTATAGTTTATACAACATCATTTGAAATGAGAATTCTTTACATTCACAATGACTATGCCAAGCCGAGCGGCGAAGAGCATGCCTCCGGTGAACTAATCCAATTACTGAAAGAGCATGGACATGTGGTGGAAAAATACTCGCGCAGTTCTGCGGAAATCGCTGACAGTGTTTTTGGAAAAATAAAATCATTTTTCGCCGGTATATCGAATCCGTTTGAGGCTAAGCGCCTCCGGGCTTATTTGATGCACTTCAAACCGGATGTAGCGATTGTTCAAAATCTATATCCTTTATTATCGCCAAGTATATTCAAGCCACTTAAAGACAACCATGTGCCGGTCGTGATGCGTTGCCCTAACTACCGATTGTTTTGTCCGGGTGGATTGTGTCTAGATAATAACGGGCACATCTGTGAGAAATGCTTCGGGAAAGGAAAGGAATGGTGGTGTATTTGGAAAAATTGTGAGACGAGTATTTTCAAGAGTATAGGCTATGCCGTGAGAAATGCCACTGCAAGAAAAAGCAGAGCCATTTTAGACGGTGTGGATATATTTATTGTGCAATCTGCATTCCAAAAAGAGAAATTTATTTTACAAGGCATACCAAGTCAGCACATTGGGATATTACCCGGTATTGCTCCGATGATTACTGAATGTGAAGAAGGGGAGGTCCCGATGGGCAGCTGGTTTACATTCGTGGGCAGAGTAAGTGAGGAAAAAGGTATTTATGAATTTATAGAAGCAGCCAAACATTTCCCGTATCTTACCTTCAAGGTAGCGGGGAATTTAGACGGGAATTTCAAAAAGCCTATGGATATGCCATTGAATGTAGAGTTTACCGGTTTTTTGAAGGGGCGTGAGTTAGATGACTTGTACCGGAAATCAAGGGCTATTGTGGTGCCAAGTAAATGGTATGAAGGATTTCCCAATGTCATAGTTAGAGGAATGCTCCTGAAAAGACCTATCATTACGACCAACATCGGTGCCATGCAAACCATTATAGACAATGGAATGAATGGCATTACTATTCCTCCCGGAGATGCCGGGGCATTGAAAAAAGCCATTGAAGAGTTATCTAAAGATGAAAATAAATCTATTAAATATGGATTAAAGGGGTATGAAAAGGCAAGCAGTCTATATTCTCGTGAACAGATTTATTTATCGTTACAATCCATAATAAACAAAGCTATCAAAATAGGTGAATAATAAGGTAAAGAATCCACCAACCATGAACAACTATTTCAACCTAAATTACGAATTTGACAAACAAGCGGTGGCTAACCACATTGACGATCAACTGGATAGAAATGCGCCTAATTACATTTGCGTGGCAGATGGTGTCATATTGAATACTGCTAATCGAAATCCTGAGTATCTGAAGGTGGTGAATGGCGGGATGTTCTCCATTTGCGATAGTAGCTATGTACCCCTCTATATCCGCTGGATTTATGGAAAGCGGTATGAGCAATATTGCGGCAGTCAGATTTTCATGGATATTATCCGCAGTCATAAGTATCGGATGATTTTCATGGGAACCTCACAGGCCATCCTGGATGGTCTGAAAGCCAACTTGCAAAAGGAAAATACCGATGTCGTAAATATGCAGTTCGTCGAACTGCCGTTCCGCCAAGTAGAGGAGTTCGATTATCCGGGAATTGCCCGAATAATTGAGACCGATGGCGCTGATATTATTTGGATCGCGTTGGGAGCTCCCAAACAGGAGATCTTCATGAGCCGGTTGAAACCCTATTTGCATCATGGTGTCATGATTGCCGTAGGGGCCGCGTTCAAATTCTTCAGCGGGACAGAGGTTTCACGTGCTCCTCAATGGATGATCCGTTGTCACCTTGAATTTGTGCACCGTATCTTTAAGGAACCGCGTAAACAACTGTCCCGATGCATAGGTATTCTTGGTTCGCTGCCTCGCCTTCTGTGGCAGGAATGGCGACGTAAGCGGCACAGTGTCCATACGTGTTAATCAGAAATTTTCATTTGGCGCGGACGTTTGGAAAATAGTCCTGGCGCATCTTTCTATTCCCATTCCTGAGCTATAATGCGTCATGTCAATTTCGAAAGCATTGTGCTCTACCCATTGCATCATCAGCAATATTTCATAACATCTATTTCTTAAAAAATGAAAAAAGCCTTAATCACCGGGATTACAGGCCAGGACGGTTCGTTCTTGGCTGAACTCCTTTTGCAAAAAGGATATGACGTACATGGTACTATCCGTCGTTCATCGGTAGACTACCGCGAGCGCATCGCTCATTTGGAAGGTCATCCTCATTTCCACCTCCATTATGCAGACCTCGGCGACTCGATGAGCATCCTGCAAGTTGTCAGGAAAATCAAACCGAACGAAATATACAACCTCGCAGCCCAAAGCCATGTCCAGGTATCATTCGACGCTCCGGAGTTTACCGCCGATGTCGATGCGACCGGCGTACTGCGTATCCTTGAGGCTGTGCGCCAGTGTGGTCTCGCTGAAACCTGCCGTATCTACCAGGCCTCGACCTCGGAACTCTACGGCAAGGTGGAGGAAGTCCCTCAGAATGAAAAGACGCCGTTCCATCCTTATTCGCCTTATGCCGTAGCGAAACTCTATGGCTATTGGATCGTCAAGGAGTACCGCGAAGCTTACAATATGTTTTGCTGCTCGGGCATTCTGTTCAACCATGAATCGGAACGCCGGGGTGAAACGTTCGTTACCCGCAAGATCACCCTCGCCGCAGCACGCATCGCACAAGGGAAACAGGATAAATTGTATTTAGGCAACTTGTCGTCGCTCCGCGACTGGGGCTATGCCAAAGACTACGTAGAATGTATGTGGCTGATTCTCCAAAACGACAAGCCGGAAGATTTCGTCATCGCCACGGGCGAACAGCATTCTGTGCGTGAATTTTGCTATCTTGCATTCAAATACGTCGGCATTGAACTGGAGTTTGTCGGAGACGGCCAGAACGAGAAAGGTGTCGACAAGGCGACAGGCAAGGTGCTGGTCGCGGTTTCTCCGGATTTCTACCGTCCGACGGATGTGGTGAATCTTTTGGGAGACCCGACCAAGGCAAAGACCGAATTGGGGTGGAATCCTACCCGGACGAGTTTTGAGCAGCTGGTCCGGATCATGGTCGATGCCGACATGGCAAAAGTGGCCGTTGAGCGGGCCGGTGAAGAGATTCGGACGAACCTGGCCGAATATCTCGAAAAAGGGATTGTAAAATAGCGGCGGGATGGAAAAGAGTGCAAAAATATATGTGGCTGGGCACCGGGGTATGGTCGGATCTGCCATTGTGCGTGAATTGCGGCGTCAGGGATATGTAAATATCGTCACCCGCACGCACCGGGAACTGGATCTTACGCGCCAGGAGGCTGTCGAGCGTTTCTTTGCCGAGGAACGACCGGAATATGTTTTTTTGGCCGCTGCGAAGGTCGGGGGCATCGAAGCCAACCAGAGCGCCCTAGCGGATTTTATGTACGAGAATATGATTCTCGAGATGAATGTGATCCATTCTGCATGGCAGAACGGGTGCAAGAAGCTGGAATTTCTGGGTTCGTCATGTATCTACCCGCGTATGGCACCCCAGCCCATGAAAGAAAACTGTCTGTTGACATCCGAACTGGAAAAGACCAATGAAGCCTACGCCCTGGCGAAGATTTCCGGATTGAAATACTGCGAATACCTGAACCGTCAGTACGGCACGGATTATATCAGCGTAATGCCTACGAATCTCTACGGTCCGAACGATAACTACCATCCAACCCACAGCCACGTGCTGCCTGCGCTGATCCGCCGCTTCCACGAAGCGAAAGAACAGCACTTGCCCTTCGTAACTTGCTGGGGTGACGGCAGTCCGCTGCGCGAATTTCTGTATGTCGATGACTTGGCGAATTTGTGCGTTTTTCTGATAAACAACTATTCGGGCAACGAGACGGTCAATGCCGGTACGGGCAAGGAACTTTCGATCAAGGAACTGACGGAACTTGTGGCGAAAGTGATCGGTTATACGGGTGAAATCCGCTGGGACCCCTCTAAACCCAACGGCACACCCCGCAAATTGCTCGATGTGTCGAAAGCTGCGGCGCTTGGCTGGAGCTATAAAACGGAATTGGAGGAGGGAATCCGGTTCTCATATCAGGATTTTCTGAAAACCCCCATCCGGGCTGAACGGTAACACTTGTTATTATGGCGGGCGGTGCCGGCAGCCGCCTCTGGACTTCTGATAATAACCCGGCACGGACCTTGAAAGTCCGTGCCGGGTATTTTGAGGTATCGGGCATCGAAACCCGGATCGCGTCGCGATCAGCCAGCACATGCCTCTGGCAGGAGCCCGACGCTTATGGAATCCGTCCGCACGCCGTTCGAGGTTGAAATTCGTCTGGCAGTCCCACGACCCGTCCGCCGGCATGATCGAAACGACGTTTGCCATAGGAACACCCTTGGAAAACCGGACCGGACAGCAAATTCCGGCAAAAATTCGTATCTTTATCCGCCGGGCCTGCCCCGGAACACGAAATACAACACATACCGAATGATGAAACCTCACAAAATTTTATGGCTCGGCTGCTGTCTGGCAGTCGCGGGCTGCGGCGGTGACAAGTCCTCCGCTCGGAATTACGACAAGGAGATCGACCAGCTCATGGACCGCATGACGCTCGCCGAGAAAATCGGCCAAATGAATCAGGTATCGGGCAAGAGCAATCCCACCGGCGTCCTGAAACAATATTCATCGATCGAAGGACGTGTCCGCGAGGGCAAGATCGGGACCGTGCTCAACGTCACGGGAGCCGCCACTACACGGGAACTTCAGCGGATCGCAGTCGAAGAGACCCGGCTGGGCATTCCCCTGATCTTCGCGCTGGATGTGATCCACGGCTACAAGACCATTTCGCCCGTACCCCTCGCCGAGAGTTGTTCGTGGGACATGGAGACCATCGAAGCCTCGGCCCGGATGGCTGCCGTCGAAGCCTCGGCAGCGGGTCTGCAATGGACTTTCGCCCCGATGGTCGACATCGCCCGCGACCCGCGCTGGGGCCGCGTCATGGAGGGAGCGGGGGAGGACCCCTACCTCGGTTCGCACATCGCCCGGGCCCGTGTCCGGGGATTCCAGGGCGATGATCTTTCGGCTCCGAACACCATCCTCGCCTGTGCAAAGCATTTCGCGGGTTACGGAGCCTCTGAGGGTGGCCGCGACTATAACACGGTGGACATCTCCGACCAACGGCTACGCGAACTCTACCTGCCGCCGTTCAAAGCCGCCGCAGATGCAGGCGCCGCGACCTTCATGAACTCGTTCAACGAACTTTCGGGCGTTCCGGCGACCGGCAACCGATTCCTCGTGAAGCAGATCCTACGCAACGAGTGGGGTTGGGACGGCGTCATCGTCTCCGACTGGGGCTCCGTGGCCGAAATGATTCCCCACGGCATCGCCGAGGACAAAAAACAGGCCGCGCTGCTGGCCGTGAAAAACGAGTGCGACATCGACATGGAGGGCAACTGCTATCCGAGTTCGCTCGAAGAGTTGGTGAAGGAAGGCAAGGTTTCCGAAAAGGAGATCGACCGCTCAGTTCGCCGTATCCTCCGGCTGAAATACGAGCTGGGGCTCTTCGACGATCCCTACCGCTACTGTGACGAACAGCGGGAAAAAGAGGTGACCCTCTCGGCGGCGCACCGCGAAGCGGCGCGCGACATGGCCCGCAAGTCGATCGTGCTGCTGGAAAACCGCAAGTCGGTGCTGCCCCTCGGCAAACCCCGCTCCATCGCCGTCGTCGGACCGCTGGCCGACAGTCCGGTGGACATGCTGGGCGAATGGAGGGCCAAAGGCGATCCGAAGGAGGTCGTGACGATCCTTCGGGGTATCGAAAAGACCGCCGGGGCCGGCACACGCGTCACCCATGCCAAGGGCTGCGACGTGACGGGCAGCGACCGGAGCGGCTTTGCGGAGGCTGTCCGCGCAGCGCGCAGCGCCGATGTGGTGATTGCCTGCCTGGGCGAGAGCGCCGACATGAGCGGCGAGGGCTACTGCCGCTCGGAACTGGGACTGCCGGGTGTCCAGCAGGAACTACTGAAAGAACTTAAAAAGACCGGGAAACCCATCGTCCTGCTGTTGAGCAACGGCCGCCCGCTGACGCTGGCGTGGGAGAAGGAGAACATCGAGACGATCGTCGAGACCTGGTTTCTGGGCACCGAGGCCGGAAACGCCGTCGCCGACGTGCTGTTCGGCAAATACAACCCCTCAGGCAAACTGGTCATGTCGTTCCCCTACAACGTCGGCCAAATCCCGGTTTACTACAACCACAAGCATACGGGACGCCCGTTCGAACCCAACCAGCGTTACGTAATGCACTACATCGACGCCCCGGTCGACGCGCTCTACCCGTTCGGCTACGGACTCAGCTACACACGCTTCGAATACGGCGAACCGACGCTCAGCAGCGACCGGATGGCCGCCGGCGACACCATCACGGCAACGGTGAAGGTCACCAACGCGGGTGATTACGACGGCGAGGAGGTCGTACAGCTCTATATCCGCGACCTCAAAGCGCAGATCACCCGCCCGGTGAAAGAACTGAAAGGCTTCCGGAAGATTTTCCTCAAAAAAGGCGAGTCGGCCGACGTGACATTTGACATCACGCGCGCCGAATTGGAATACGTGCTGGCCGACGGCTCGGTCGTCTCCGACCCCGGAGAATTTGAGCTCTTCATCGGCGGCAGCTCCGCCGGGCTCCAACCCGTCCGATTCAGTGCGCTTTAGACAACCGGCCGAGATGACGCGAGAGACCTCCGGATCCCTGACGGCGCATCTCACCCCCGGCGGCGGGGTCGCTGCCGTGCCCACCCCGGCCCGATAAAGCTGCCCAACATACTCTCAACGGCCGCCTGCAGCGGATACAACTCCTGCAGGCGGCCGTTTTTCTTTTCGTTTTTCAGCCCGGCCGATAGCGGGTACCGCCAAAATGATATATCTTTGTGCCGGGAACGACTTGTGAAAACTATGGCAAAAATTCTGATTATCGACGACGAACAGCAACTCCGCGGACTGCTGGCCCGGATCATCTCGCTCGAAGGATACGACGTGACCGAGGCCGCGGACTGCACCTCGGGACTGAAAGCGCTCCGCCGCTGCGATCCCGACGTGGTGCTGTGCGACGTGAAGCTGCCCGACGGCAACGGCGTCGACATGGTGGCGAAAATCAAGGAAGCTGCGCCATCGGCTGAAGTGATCCTGCTGACAGCCTACGGCAACATCCCCGACGGGGTGCAGGCCATCAAAAACGGCGCTTTCGACTACATCACCAAAGGCGACGACAACAACAAGATCCTGCCTCTGCTGAGCCGTGCGGTCGAAAAGGCCCGGATGCAGCGACGGCTGGCCCGCATCGACGACACCCTGTCCGAACAGCACTCGTTCGAGCGGATCATCGGCCGTTCGGAATCCCTGCGCCGGGCTGTGGAACTGGCCCGCAAGGTCGCCGTCACCGACACCTCGGTGCTGCTCACGGGCGAAACGGGCACCGGCAAGGAGGTTTTCGCCCAGGCCATCCACCACGCCAGCCCGCGGGCCAAGGAGGCTTTCGTCGCAGTCAACTGCTCGGCCTTTTCGAAGGAACTGCTCGAAAGCGAGTTGTTCGGCCACCGCGCAGGCAGTTTCACGGGAGCCTCCAAGGACAAAAAAGGACTTTTCGAGGAGGCCGACAAAGGCACGCTGTTCCTCGACGAAATAGGGGAGATGCCCGCCGAATTGCAGGCCAAACTTCTGCGCGTGCTCGAAAGCGGGGAATTCATCAAAATCGGCGAAACACGCTCCACACGGGTTGACGTGCGCCTGATCGCCGCCACGAACCGCAACCTCGAACGGGAAATAGCCGCGGGCAATTTCCGCGAGGATCTTTTCTTCCGGCTCTCGGTCTTCCGCATCCAGCTGCCGCCGCTGAGCGAACGGCGGGGCGACATTCCCGAATACGTCCGTCACTTCGCGGCGCAGTTCGCCGCCAGGATGGGCAAGCGCATCGACACGATCGACGACCGGTACATCGCGGCACTCGAACGCCATCCCTGGCCGGGCAATGTCCGCGAACTGCGCAACGCCGTGGAGCGCAGCATGATTATGGCCGACGGCAACAGCCTCACGACCGACTGCCTCGCCCCCGAGTTCCACGCAGCGGCCGGCACCGCCGCTCCCGATTCGCTGGCGCTCGAAGACCTCGAACGCCGCCACATCCTCCGGGTGCTGGAACACACCGCGGGCAACAAGGCCGAAGCCGCCCGCCTGCTGGGCATCGGCATCGCCACACTCTACCGCAAACTCGAAAGCTACGGGGTGAAATAACCGCCCCGGATTCTCATTCCGAGAGGGCCGCCTTATCATTTTGATAGGGCGGCCCTCTTTTTCGGCACATCTGCCAAAAGCGCAATAAACTATCCGCCAATCGCTTGCGCCACAAACTCCGGGTCTGGCATTCCCTTCGTATGCTATGGAGCGAAACCAAACAGAAGATTCAACATGGCAACCTTGGTAATCATACTGCTGATCGTGCTGTTTTGCAGCGCCCTATTGCTGTTGGACCGGATGCTGTGCGGTTATGTAAAATTGATGTCTAACTCAAAAAAGAAGCGAAAATGAATGAAATCGTACTGTTCCTGCTGCTCTGCGCCCTCGGCGTACTGTGCTACGGATTCTATTTCAAATGTGTGGATTGGTTCGAAAAAATCTGAAGAAAATGTTTACCGGATTACTTATTCTGAGCATCGCCGGGTTCGTCTACCTGATGTACGTGCTCGTAAAACCCGAAAAATTCTGAATCGATGAATACCGAAATCTTAGGCGTTATCCTGCAATGGACCCTTCTGGTGGTGTTGTGCTATCCGCTGGGGCGTTACATTGCCAAAGTCTACCGCGGCGAACGCACGTGGCTCGATTGCATGGCTCCCGTCGAGCGCGGCATCTACAAGTTCTGCGGCATCGACCCCGCGCAGGAGATGAACTGGAAACAGTTCCTCAAAGCGCTCCTGACGGTCAACCTCTTCTGGTTCTTCTGGGGCATGCTGCTGCTCGTCCTTCAGGGCTGGCTGCCGCTCAACCCCGACGGCAACCCGGGACAATCGCCCGACCTGGCGTTTAACACCTGCATCTCGTTCATGGTCAACTGCAACCTTCAGCATTACAGCGGCGAGACGGGCCTGAGTTATTTCACCCAGCTGTTCGTCATCATGCTCTTCCAGTTCGTCACCGCCGCCTGCGGCATGGCGGCCATGGCCGGCGTCATGAAGGCGCTGGCCGGCAAGACGACGAAGACCATCGGCAACTTCTGGGTCTTCCTCACCCGAAGCGTCACGCGCATCCTGATGCCGCTGTCGCTCGTGGTCGGCATTCTGCTCGTCGTCAACGGCACGCCGATGTCCTTCGACGGCAAACAGACGCTCACGACGCTCGAAGGAGCCGAACAGGTCATCTCACAGGGTCCCACAGCGGCCATCGTGCCCATCAAACAACTCGGCACCAACGGCGGCGGCTACTTCGGCACCAACTCGGCGCATCCGCTCGAAAACCCCAACGCCTTCACCAACATCCTCGAATGCTGGTCGATCCTGATCCTGCCGATGGCCATGGTCTTCGCCTTCGGATTCTACACCCGCCGCCGCAGGCTCGCGGCATGGATTTTCGGCGTGATGCTTTTCGCCTACACCGCGGGCGTCATCGTCTCCGTCTGGCAGGAGACGGCCGGCAGCCCGCAGATCGACCGAATGGGCATCGCGCAGGAACTCGGCTCGATGGAGGGCAAGGAGATCCGCATCGGCTCCGCAGCATCGGCCATGTGGGGCATGACGACGACCGTAACCTCGAACGGCTCGGTAAACTCGATGCACGACTCGCAGACCCCGCTGAGCGGGATGCTTCAGATGCTCAACATGCAGATAAACTGCTGGTTCGGCGGTGTCGGAGTGGGGTGGATGAACTACTTCGCCTTCCTTATCATCGCCGTCTTCATCAGCGGGCTGATGGTGGGCCGCACCCCCGAGTTCCTCGGCCGGAAGGTCGAAGCGCGCGAGATGAAGATCGCCACGCTGGTCGTGCTGATGCACCCCTTCCTGATCCTCGTCGGCACGGGCATCTCGGCAGCCATTGCCGCCGCCAATCCCGAAATAGGGTGGTTGAACAACCCCTCGTTCCACGGACTGAGCGAAATGCTCTATGAATACACCTCCTCGGCCGCCAACAACGGCTCCGGCTTCGAGGGACTCGGCGACAACACGCCGTTCTGGAACATCTCGACGGGCATCGCCCTTATCATGGGCCGCTATTTCCCGATCGTGGGGCAGGTCGCCATCGCCGGACTGCTGGCCTCGAAAAAATGCATCCCCGAGAGCGCCGGAACGCTCCGCACCGACACGGGCACCTTCTCGCTGATGACCTTCGCCGTCATCATCATCGTCGCGGCCCTCTCGTTCTTCCCCGCACTGGCCCTGGGCCCGATCGCCGATTACCTGACTTTCTAAACAAGCTACCGCCATGAAACAAAATCAAAATAACTTCCTCTTCGACCGCACGCTGCTGCGCCGGAGCCTCCGCGCTTCGTTCACGAAGCTCGACCCGCGGCAGATGGTCAAAAATCCCATCATGTTCACCGTCGAGGTCGTCACCTTCGCCATGCTGTTGCTGCTGGTCTGGATCGCCGTGACGGGCGACACGTCGCAGGGCACGCTGCTCTACAACAGCATCGTCTTCCTCGTGCTGCTGCTCACCGTGCTTTTCGCCAACTTCGCCGAAGCCATCGCCGAGGCCCGCGGCAAGGCGCAGGCCGACTCGCTGCGCAAAACCCGCGAGGAAACGCCCGCCAAACGCATCGAACCCGACGGCCAGTCGCACATCGTCAGCAGTTCGGCATTGAAGCAGGGCGACCTCTTCGAATGCGTCGCCGGGGACACCGTCGCCGCCGACGGCGAAATCGTCGAGGGCCTCGCCTCGATCGACGAAAGCGCCATCACAGGCGAATCGGCCCCGGTGATCCGCGAGGCGGGCGGCGACAAGAGTTCTGTCACGGGCGGCACGAAGGTTCTCTCGGACCGCATCCTCGTGAAAGTCACCGCCCGTCCCGGCGAAAGCTTCCTCGATAAGATGATCGCCCTGGTCGAAGGCTCCTCGCGCCAGAAGACGCCCAACGAGATCGCGCTGACCATCCTGCTGGCAGGCTTCACGCTTGTCTTCGTAATCGTCTGCGCCACGCTGAAACCTTTTGCGGACTATGTGGGTGCGAACATCACCGTCGCGGCGTTCATCTCGCTCTTCGTCTGCCTGATCCCGACCACCATCGGCGGCCTGCTCTCGGCCATCGGCATCGCGGGCATGGACCGCGCCTTGCAGGCCAACGTCATCACCAAGTCGGGCAAGGCCGTCGAAACCGCCGGCGACATCGACACGCTGCTTTTGGACAAAACCGGCACAATCACCATCGGCAACCGCAAGGCTACGAATTTCTACCCGGTCGACGGGGTCGACAAAAAGGCGTTCATCCGCCTCTGCGTCCTCTCGTCCGTCGCCGACCCGACCCCCGAAGGCAAATCCGTCGTCGAACTGGGCGCCGCCGAAGGGGTCCGCATCGACCCGGTGTCGATGGTCGGCGTCCGCATGGTGAAATTCACCGCCGAAACCAAGTGCTCGGGCGTGGACATGCCCGACGGACGCCGCATCCGTAAAGGGGCCGCCGAAGCGATCCTCCGCCTTGCGGCCGAACAGGGCTGTGCCTGCCCGGCGGAGATCGCCGCCACGACGCGCCGTATCTCCGAAAACGGCGGCACGCCCCTCGTGGTCTGCGAAAACGAGCGGATCATGGGCGTCATCGAACTGCAGGACATCATCAAAACCGGCATCCGCGAACGCTTCGAGCGCCTGCGCCGGATGGGCGTGAAGACCGTGATGGTCACGGGCGACAATCCGCTGACGGCGAAATACATCGCCGAGAAAGCGGGCGTCGACGACTTCATCGCCGAAGCCAAACCCGAAGACAAGCTCGAATACATCCGCCGTGAACAGCAGTCTGGCAAACTGGTGGCCATGATGGGCGACGGCACGAACGACGCCCCGGCGCTGGCGCAGGCCGACGTGGGCGTGGCGATGAACAGCGGCACGCAGGCCGCCAAAGAGGCGGGCAACATGGTCGACCTGGACAACGACCCCACGAAACTGATCGAGATCGTAGAGATCGGCAAGCAGCTTCTCATGACACGCGGCACGCTCACGACCTTTTCGATCGCCAACGACGTGGCGAAATACTTCGCCATCGTCCCGGCACTGTTCATCGCCTCGATCCCGTCGCTCGGCGCCCTGAACATCATGCACCTCCATTCGCCCGAAAGCGCCATCCTCTCGGCGGTGATCTTCAACGCCCTCATCATCCCGCTGCTGATCCCGCTGGCGCTGCGCGGCGTGACCTACAAACCGATCGGCGCCTCGGCCCTGCTGCGCCGCAACCTCTTCATCTACGGCCTGGGCGGCGTAGTCGCACCGTTCATAGGCATCAAACTGATCGACACATTGATAAGTGTATTCTTTTAAAGCATTGATTCAATTATGAAAAACCTCTGGATTTCACTCAAAATAACACTGGCCATGTGCATCGTGCTCGGCGTGGGTTATGTGCTCGTACTGCGCGGCGTATCGGCCGTCGCAGGTCCCAACGGCGGGGAAGCCGACGTAGTGACGCTCGACGGACAGATCGTCGGCGCGGCGAACGTAGGGCAGTCCTTCACGGACAGCACCCATTTCTGGGGCCGCCCCTCGGCTGTGAACTACAACGGCGGCGGCTCCGGCGGCAGCAATAAGGCCACGACCAACCCCGAATACCTCGCCGAGGTGGAACAGCGCGTGCAGGATTTCCTCGCGGCGCATCCCTATCTCTCGCGCGCGGAAGTTCCGGCTGAAATGGTCACGGCCAGCGGCTCGGGCCTCGACCCCGACATCTCGCCCCGCGGTGCACGGGTACAGGTGCGGCGCGTGGCCGAAGCCCGCGGACTGAACCCCGCCGCCGTGCAGCGGATCGTGGACTCGCTTACGCAAAAACCGTGGCTGGGACTCTTCGGCACGGAGAAAGTCAATGTCCTGCGCCTGAATGTCGCACTGGAAGAAATGTGTAAAAACTAAACCCATGAAAATCGATAAGACCATGAAACGTTGGATAGTCATCCTGATGACCGCACTGGCGGTCTTCCTGGCCGCCGATCTCTGCGCCCGGGAGCGCGGCGTGAAATTCTCGGGCGGTACGGACGTGGTGAGCGGCTACATCTGGCGCGGCGTCTGGGAAGCAGGCGCCAGCCTGCAGCCCACGCTGACGATGGTTGCCGGGAACTTCTCGGCCACAGCCTGGGGATCGGTGGACTTCGCCGCCACCTCCTACAAAGAAATGGACCTCACGCTGGCCTATGCCCTCGGCCCCGTGACCTTCTCGCTGGCCGACCTCTACTGGGAGGGCGGCGCCGGCGACCGCGGCACGGTCAGCCGCAGTTACTTCCGTTTCGGGGCCGATTCACCCCACCGCGTCGAGGCGGGCATCACATGGCGCATCAGCGAACGGGTGCCCCTCACACTGGCGTGGAACACGGTGCTGTTCGGCGCCGCCGACGTGAACGCCCGAGGGGAGCGCGCCTACGCCACCTATGCCGAAGCCTCGTATCCCTTCGCCGTAAAGGGCGTGGAGATGAAGGCCGGAATAGGGATCGTGCCGTGGAACGCCGTCGGAACCTACGGCATCGACCGCGATTTCTACATTCAGAACATCTTCCTGAATGCCGGGAAGAGCTGGACGGTACTCGGATCGCTCCAACTCGGCATCTTCACGTCGCTGGGCTGGAATCCCGCGGCGGAAGACGTGAATTTCGTGGGCGGATTCTCATTCCGGATGTAACGATGGAGAAGCAGGACAGCGTTCAGCGCTTTCTGGAACTGATCCGGCGTTCGCACCGCGGCAAGTTCAAAGTCTACATCGGCATGAGCGCCGGCGTGGGCAAGACTTACCGTATGCTGCAGGAAGCCCGCCAACTGCTCGACGCGGGCGTGGACGTCAGTATCGGCTACATCGAAACGCACGGCCGCACCGAAACGGAAGCCCTCGTCGAGGGGCTTCCGCTCGTGCCGCGCCGCAGGCTCTTCTACAAGGGCAAGGAGCTCGAAGAGATGGACACGCTGGGGATCATCAACCTGCATCCCGAAATCGTCGTCGTGGACGAGTTGGCCCACACCAACATTGAGGGCAGCGGAAATCCCAAGCGGTGGCAGGACGTGATGCAGATTCTCGACGCGGGAATCAGCGTCATCTCGGCCGTCAACATCCAGCACATCGAGGGGCTGAACGAGGCCGTGGAGAAGATCACCGGGATCGAGGTCCGCGAACGGGTCCCCGACAGCGTGCTGGCCATGGCCGACGAAGTGGTGAACATCGACCTCACGGCCGACGAGCTGATCGGCCGCCTGAAGGCCGGAAAGATCTACCGTCCCGACAAGATCGCCGCGGCACTCGGCAACTTCTTCACCCAGGACAACCTGCTACAACTGCGCGAACTGGCGCTGAAGGAAGTGGCGCTGCGCGTCGAAAAGAAGGTCGAGAACCAGATGGCCGAAGGGGACAAGGTCCGCCACGACAAACTGCTGGCCGTAATCGACAGCAGCGAGAAACGCGCCCGCCGCGTCATCCGCAAGACAGCCCGCATGGCCACGCATCTGAACACTTCGTTCACGGTACTTTACATCCAAAGCGACCGCGAAGCCGCCGACCGCATCCCGCTGGCCCGCCAGCGCTACCTGATGAACAACCTGAACCTCGCCGCAGAACTCGGGGGCGAAATCCGCCGCAAACACTCCAACGCCCCGGTGGAGACCATCGTCGAATTCTGCCGCGAACAAAAAATCAACATCGTCTGCGTCGGGCGTCCCGAATTTTCGCTAATTTCGCTGCTGAAAGGCGCATTCGGTCTGCGACGGCTGACCGGAAAACTGTCGCGCATGAACATTGATCTTTTTATCTTTTCGTAGACCATGAAAATACAACGGAGAATCACGCTGGGCATCGGCATCCTCTTCGCCATGATCCTGCTGCTGGGCATCCAGTCCGTCAGCTATGTGCGGCAGCTGTCGCAGGCGACAGGCACCATCCTCGCCGACAACTACAACTCCCTGCAATACGCGGGCGGCATGTTGCAGTCGTTGAACGACATCGGCGAAGATTCCGTCTCACGGCACATCCTGCGCGAAAACCTCGCCCTGCAACGGCAGAACATCACCGAAATCAACGAACGGGAGAGCACCTCGACGCTCGAACGCCACATCGCCTCGCTGAGCGATCCCGTGACCGAGGCCGAGATACGGACCGTACGGCAAGACCTGTTCCGTATCATGGAGCTCAACATGGCGGCCATCCGCGCCAAGAGCTTGGCCGTCGAAGAGCGCGCCGACTACGTCATGTGGTGGCTGATCGTCGTAGCGGCGTTATGCGCCGTGATCGCGGGAGCCATTCTCGTCTGGTTCCCTCGGTCGGTGCTGCGGCCGATCGACGTCCTGAAACGGGGTATCACCGAGATCGCCAACCACAACTACGAGCAGCGGCTCGAATTTCCGGGCAACCGCGAGTTCGAATCCGTCGCCGAGTCGTTCAACGACATGGCCGCCAAATTAGACGAATACCGCCGCAGTTCGCTCGACGACCTGATGGCGGCCAAAAAACGGATCGAAGCGATCGTCGACACGCTCCATGAGCCGATCGTAGGGTTGGACCCCGACCGCCGCATCCTCTTCATGAACCGCGAAGCACTCTCGGTACTGAATCTCCCGCAGGAGGTCGTGGGACGCAACGCCACCGAGGTAGCCCTCTCGAACGACCTGCTGCGGCGGCTGATCCGCGGACTCTGCGAAAAGAAAGACCCCGAACCGCTGAAAATCTATGCCGACAACAAAGAGAGCTATTTCCAGGTGGAGAACACGCCCCTCTACATCACGCCCGTCGGCGGCAGTGAACGGCAGTTCGTGGGCAACCTGATCGTGCTGAACAACATCACCCGTTTCAAAGAGTTGGATTCCGCCAAGACCAACTTCATCTCGACCGTCTCGCACGAGATGAAAACCCCGATCTCCTCGATCCTGATGAGCCTGCAATTGCTGGGCGACACCCGCCTGGGAGAGCTCAACACCGAACAGAAACAGCTCGTGGGAAGCATCAAAGAGAGCAGCGACCGCTTGTTGTCGATCACCGGCGAGTTGCTGAACATGACCCAGATCGAAACCGGCAAACTTAAACTGATGCCTAAGATAACCAAACCTATCGAGCTGATAAACTACGCCGTAAAGGCGACGCAAGTACTGGCCGACCGATTCTGCTGCTTCGTCGAAGTGGACTATCCCGAAAAGATATCGAAACTCTTCGTCGACAACGAGAAGATCGCATGGGTCATCACCAACCTGCTGTCGAACGCCATCCACCATTCGCCCGAGAAATCGCGCATCATCATCGGCGCCGTGCAGCGCGAAAAGGCCATAGAAATCTATGTGCGCGACTTCGGCCGCGGCATCGACCCGCGTTACCACACGAGCATTTTCGAACGCTATTTCCGCGTTCCCGGGACCAAGGTGCAGGGCAGCGGCCTGGGGCTGGCCATCTCGAAGGAGTTTGTCGAGGCCCACGGCGGCACGATCTCGGTCGAGAGCGAAATCGGCAAGGGCAGCCGCTTCTCGATCCTCCTCCCGGCATGACACGAAGCCGCCGCTGGAATTTCCGGCGGCGGCTTCATTCAAAGTTCGACGACCTCTCCGATGACAGGCCGCAAGACCGCGGGCGGCTCATGGCCAGCCATCGCCACGGCGGTTTTCAGCGGCTCATCCCACGGATGCCGCGCCAAGGCGTATTTGGAGTGGTGGACCGTCAGCACCTTCCGGGCGCCCAGGTCCGCGGCGGCCTGCGGAAGCTGATCGGGCAGCGTATGGATGTAACGCCAGTCGACATTGTACTGCCCGTTTTCGAGAATCGCCAGGTCGATCTCCGGAAACCGCTCCCCGATCTGCGCGAAATGATTTCCGTAACCACCGTCGCCGCCAATGTAAATCTTTCGCGTGGGTGTTTCCAATAAATAGGAGGCCCACAGCGTACGGTTGGGGGTCAGCCCCCGGCCCGAAAAATGGCGCGACGTCAGGCAGAAGACGCGGAAACCCTCCACGGGAGTGGCATCCTCGTCCCAATCCAGCTCGGCGATCTGCTCCGGGGCAAATCCCCAGCGTTCGAAATGCTCGCCGACACCCAGCGGACAGACGACCTTCCCGATGCGGTCCTTCAATTCGCGGACCGTACGGTAGTCGAGATGGTCCCAATGGTCGTGGCTGATGACGAGCAGGTCAACCGCGGGCATATCCTCCGGACGATAGAGGTCGCTGCCCGGAAAAGCCCTGTTCAGAAAACCCAGCGGAGCTGCGCTCCGGAAAACAGGGTCCACGAGTATCCGCCGTCCGCCCGAAAGGATCAGGTAGGAGGAGTGGCCGAACCAAACCAGCCGGTCCTGTGCGGGATCGAGCCCCCGCAGATCGGTCCTGACAGCCGGAACGGGCTCCGCGGGGCGCAGGCCCTCCGTCGAGCGGAACAGGAATCCCAGCATGGTCCGCATGCGGCCTCGGCCGGAAGTGATCTGCGGGGTGCGCTCGCGGTTGCGGAACTGCCCGTCGCGGTAATTGGGCGAACGTTCGATCCGCGCCAGCCGCTCACCGCGGGGCAGCCGTCCGAACGAGGGCTGGTT
Organism: Alistipes timonensis JC136; assembly: GCF_900107675.1. Taxonomy (GTDB): domain Bacteria; phylum Bacteroidota; class Bacteroidia; order Bacteroidales; family Rikenellaceae; genus Alistipes; species Alistipes timonensis. Next base: position 324,557 of record NZ_FNRI01000001.1, on the reverse strand, counting down.
GATGAACAGCGCGACCGCAGCGGCCAGCAGGCAGACGATTCCGAGAAGTATGAGCATGACACGTCTTGTTTTTCGATAGGACATCCGTAAAAACGTTTAATCAGTATACAAATATAAACCCGTTTTTTCGGCCTTTTGGTATGCAAATTACGGATTTTGTTACCGGAATTACCGTTCGGGCCATCTTTTATACAACAAAAACAGGCATTTCGGCACCATATTCGCCCGATTTATGTTCGAACGGAAAGCAGATTGACAAAAAAATCCTAATTTTGCATCTCAATACCGGACATCCATACCAGGCAATCAATACATAGATGTCAAGCAATGAAAATATCCCGTGATACAATCCGACAGCAAGCGGTCCTGTCAGGACGCCGCGCGCTGAAACTGGGCAAAGAGGCCGGCGGCAAGGTCCGCCGTTTTTCCAAACGCACCTGGATCACCATCGCCGCAGTCGCCGTAGTGGCGGCCGGAGGGCTGTGGTGGTGGCTGCGTCCCGAACCCGCAAAACCCGTCTGGCCCGTGGTCGAAGTCGAGCCCGTCCAGACCGACGATATCGAACTCTACGGCGAATACGTCGGACGCATCCGCGCCCAGCAGTTCGTCGAGATCCGAGCCCGGGTCGAGGGCTTCCTCGAAAAGATGATGTTCGAAGAGGGTACCTATGTCCGCAAAGGGCAGCCCTTGTTCATCATCGACCCCAAGCTCTATCAGGCACGCGCCAATAAGGCCAGGGCCCAGCTGAACAAGGACAAGGCCATGGCCCTCAAGGCCGAACGCGACCTGAAACGCATCCGTCCGCTTTACGAGCAGAATGCCGCGAGCCAGCTGGACCTCGACAATGCCATCGCCTCCTACGAGAGCGCCACGGCAGCCGTCGCGATGAGCGAGGCCGACCTCACGCAGACCGAAACGGCCCTGAGCTACACCACCGTCAGCTCGCCGTTGTCGGGATATATCTCCGAGCGCAGCGTCGATATCGGTACGCTCGTGGGCCCCAACGGCAAATCGCTGCTGGCGACAGTGGTCAAAAGCGACACCGTGCGTGTGGACTTCAGCATGACGGGCCTCGACTACCTCAAAAGCAAAGCCCGTAACGTCAACCTCGGCCAGCGGGATTCGAGCCGCAAGTGGGACCCCTACATCACCATCACACTGGCCGACAACACGCAGTATCCGCTGCGCGGGCTCGTGGATTTCGCCGACCCGCAGGTCGACCCCGAAACGGGAACCTTCTCCGTGCGGGCTGAAATGGCCAACCCCGACCGCATCCTGCTGCCGGGACAGATCACCAAGGTACGCCTGCTGTTAGACGTGCGCGAGAACGCCACGGTCGTCCCGACCAAGTCCATCGTCATCGAGAAGGGTGGCGCCTATGTCTTCGTCATCCGGCCCGACAGCATCGCCGAGCGCCGCATGATCGAGCTCGGCCCCGAGGTCAACAACCGCGTGATCGTCGAACGGGGCGTCGTTCCCGGCGAGAAGATCGTCGTGGAGGGTTTCCACAAGCTCACCCACGGAGACAAAGTAGACCCCGTACCTGCTCCGGAAAAAGGCCCTGTAACCGAGACGGAGACGTCTGAAAAATAGCGAGCCATGAAATCGGATTTCTTTATCGACCGGCCCGTCTTCTCGACCGTTCTCTCCATCGTCATTGTCATCGTCGGCCTGCTGGGACTGGTGCTGCTGCCCGTGGACCAGTATCCTCAGATCGTGCCCCCGGTGGTGAAAGTCTCGGCGTCGTATCCCGGCGCCAGCGCCCAGACCGTGACGCAGGCCGTCGCCACCCCCATCGAGCAGGAACTCAACGGAACGCCCGGCATGCTCTACATGGAGTCGACGAGCAGCAATTCGGGCGGTTTCTCCGCCACCATCACCTTCGACATCGACACGGACGCCGACCTGGCAGCCGTCGAGATCCAGAACCGCGTGAAACAGGCCGAAGCGCGCCTTCCGGCCGAAGTCATACAGAACGGCATTTCGGTCCAGAAACAGGCTTCGAGCCGCCTGATGACCATCACGCTGCTGTCGAACGACCCCAAGTTCGACGAAATCTACCTCTCTAACTACGCCACGCTCAACGTGCTGGACATGCTGCGCCGCGTGAAGGGCGTCGGCAGCGTCTCGAACGTCGGCAGCCGCTACTACGCCATGCAGGTCTGGGTACAGCCCGACCGGCTGGCCAACCTCGGACTGACGGTCCAGGACTTACAGAAAGCCCTCAAAGACCAGAACCGCGAATCGGCGGCGGGCGTATTGGGCCAGCAGCCCATCACGAACCTCGACATCACGATCCCGATCACCGCCCGCGGACGCCTTTCGTCGGTCAGCGAGTTCGAGGAGATCGTCGTCCGCGCCAATCCCGACGGATCGCTCATCCGCCTGCGCGACGTGGCCCGCATCTCGCTCGAAGCCTCGTCGTACAGCACCGAGAGCGGCATCAACGGCGGCAACGCGGCCGTGATGAACATCAACATGCTGCCGGGCGCCAACGCCATGGAGGTGGCGCGCTCGGTACGCGAAACGATGGAGGAGATCAGCCGCAGTTTCCCCGAGGGCATCTCCTATAAGATACCGTTCGACATGACCTCCTACATCTCGCAGTCGATCAAAGAGGTCTACCACACGCTGTTCGAAGCGCTGCTTCTGGTGATCCTCGTGGTTTTCCTCTCGCTGCAGAACTGGCGCGCGACGCTGATCCCGACCATCGCCGTGCCGATCTCGCTCATCGGAACGTTCGGCGTGATGCTGGCTTTCGGCTTCTCGCTCAACATGATGACCCTGCTGGGACTGATCCTCGCCATCGGTATCGTCGTGGACGACGCCATCGTGGTCGTCGAGGCCGTGGAGCGCACGATGGAAGAGGAGGGGCTCTCGCCTTACGAAGCCACCAAGAAGGCCATGAGCGGGCTGGGAAGCGCCATCATCGCCACGTCGCTGGTGCTGTGCGCCGTGTTCGTCCCCGTGAGCTTCCTCTCGGGCATCACCGGCCAGCTCTACCGCCAGTTCACCATCACCATCGCCGTCTCGGTGCTGATCTCGACGTTCGTGGCCCTGACGCTCTCGCCGGCCCTCTGCGCCCTGATCCTGCGCCCTGATTCGGGCCGGAAGAAAAACCGCCTGTTCCGCCGCATCAACATCTGGCTGGCCAACGGCAACAAGTTCTACGAACGGATGATCCGCGGCGGCGTGCGCCATTCGAAGCGCATGCTGACGCTGTTCGGACTGACGCTCATAGCACTGTGGGCGCTCAACAAAGTCGTTCCCCAGAGCTTCATGCCGCAGGAGGACCAAGGCTATTTCACCGTCGAGCTGGAGCTTCCCGAAGGAGCCACGCTCGAACGCACGCGCCGCGTGACGGACCGTGCCATGGAGTACCTGATGTCGCTGGAGGATGTAGAGTACGTGCTCAACGTCACCGGATCGAGCCCCCGCGTGGGCACGAACCAGTCGCGCAGCCAGCTGACGGTGATCCTCAAACCGTGGGACGAGCGCAAAACCTCGAACATCCGCGAGCTGATGAACGACATCCGCGAAGAGATGCGCCGTTATCCCGAAAGCAAGGTCTTTCTCTCGACACCGCCCGTCATTCCGGGACTGGGCGCTTCGGGCGGTTTTGAAATGGTGCTCGAAGCCCGCGGAAACGCCTCGTACAGCGATCTGCAACACGCCGTCGACACGCTGCTGCACTACGCTTCGAAGCGTAAGGAGCTGACGGGCCTTTCGGCGTCGATGCAGACCGACATCCCGCAGCTCTATTTCGACGTGGACCGCGACAAAGCCCAAATGCTGGGCGTGCCGATGGCCGACATCTTCTCGACGATGAAGACTTTCACCGGGTCGGTCTATGTCAACGATTTCAACCTGTTCAACCGTATCTACCGTGTCTACATCCAGGCCGAAGCCCCGTACCGGGCCCAGCGGGAGAACCTGGGGCTCTTCTTCGTGCGGGGCGCCGACAAGGCGATGATCCCCATCACGGCCCTCGGCACGACCTCCTACACCACGGGGCCGGGCACCATCCGGCGCTTCAACATGTTCAACTCGGCGACCATCTCGGGCGAGGCGGCCCAGGGGTACAGCTCGGGACAGGCCATGGCCATCCTCGAACAGATCGCCCGCCGCCACCTGCCGCAGTCGATCGGCGTCGAGTGGAGCGGCCTTTCCTATCAGGAGAAGCACGTCAGCGGCCAGACGGGTTATGTGCTGGCACTGGCCTTCCTCTTCGTCTTCCTGTTCCTCGCGGCGCAGTACGAAAGCTGGCTGATCCCCGTGGCGGTGATTCTCTCGCTGCCGATCGCCGGCATCGGCGCCTACCTGGGCAACTGGGCCTGCGGGCTGGAGAACAACATCTACTTCCAGATCGGACTGGTGATGCTTGTGGGTCTGGTGGCCAAGAACGCCATCCTGATCGTCGAGTTCGCCAAGGACGAAGTCGAAAAAGGCCGCGACATCCTCACGGCCGTCATCATGGCCGCGCACCTGCGGTTCCGTCCTATCGTCATGACCTCGCTGGCCTTCATCCTCGGCATGCTGCCGCTGGTCTTCGCCAGCGGTCCCGGATCGGCCAGCCGGCAGGGTATCGGCACGGGCGTCTTCTTCGGTATGCTGGTGGCCATCACCATCGGCATCGTCTTCGTGCCGCTGTTCTTCGTCTGGGTGTATAAACTGAAAGAAAAATGGACTACACGATGAAACGAAGCACATTATATATTTTCGGGATCCTGCTGCTGACGGCGGCGGGAGGTTGCTCCGTGCAGAAAAAATGCCCGGCCCCCGAACTGAACCTTCCGGCCCAGATCGTTGCCGGACGCACCGATTCGCTGACCATCGGCGACCTGGCGTGGTGGGAAGTCTATACCGACACGACACTCTGCCGGCTGATCGGCCGCACGCTCGACCGCAACCGCAACATGCAGTCCGCCGAGGCGCGCATCCGTCAACTGGAAGAGCTCTACCGCGTGAGCAAAGCGGCCCGTCTGCCGTCGCTCGGCGGACTGGTTCTCGCCGACAACGAGACCAACGACTATTACGGCGAGGCACACAAGAGCGACGCCGAATTCAGCGTTAAGGCGACCCTGAGCTGGGAGGCCGACCTGTGGGGCAGCCTGCGGTGGGCCAAACGAAAAGGAGCGGCGGAGTACCTCGCCTCGGTCGAAGCGGCGCGGGCCCTGCAGATGACGCTCATCGCCGAAGTCGCCACGGCCTATTTCGAACTGACGGCCCTCGATCACGAGCTGGACGTGGTGCGCCGCACGGTGGAGACCCGCCAGGAGAGCATGCGGCAGGCCCGGCTGCGTTTCGAAGGCGGCCTTACCTCCGAAACGGCCTACCAGCAGGCTAAAGTCGAGCTGGCGAGCGCCTCGGCACTGATTCCCGACCTCGAACTGAAGATCGCCCAAAAGGAGAACCAGATATCGGTGCTCGCAGGAGGCTATCCCGCCCGCGTGACGCGCAGCAAAATGAATATGAACGTCACGATGCCCGACTCGCTGGCCGTGGGGCTGCCCTCGACGCTGTTGCAGCGCCGTCCCGACGTGCGGCAGTCCGAGCAAAACCTGAAAGCCGCAATGGCCGCGGCCGGGATGGCCTATGCCGACCGGTTCCCGCGACTGACGATCTCGCTGACGGGCGGACTCGAGAACGACGCCCTCAAAGGGCTCATCGAATCTCCGTTCTCCTATGCCGTCGGCAACCTTACGGCGCCGCTCTTCGCCTTCGGTTCAAAGCGGGCGAAATACCGCGCGGCGCTGGCGGGCTACGAGCAGGCCCGTCTGGCCTACGAGCAGAAGGTGCTGGAGGTCTTCCGGGAGGTCAACGACGCCGTAGTAGCCTACCGCAACATGCGCCGGACCGCAGAGCTGAAATTCAACCTCAAAGAGGCGGCCCGGCAATATGTCGTGCTGGCCAAACTGCAGTATATCAACGGGGTGATCCGCTACATCGACGTACTCGACGCCCAGCGGAAATTTTTCGACGCACAGGTCGAGGAGAGCAAGGCCGTGCGCAACGAGCATCTGGCGCTGGTCGGGCTTTACAAGGCCCTCGGCGGCGGATGGGACACCCCGGAGCGCGAAAAGAAAGGCTGACCTGAAGGTCAGCCTTTTTTCTTTCCCAGTTTGGCCCTGATGCGGCTCAGCGATTGTGGGGTGATCCAAAGGTAAGAGGCGATATGCTTCAGCGGAACGACCTGCAGCAGTTCGGGACTCTCGGCCATCAGCGCCCGGTAACGCTCCTCGGCCCGCGGGGCCCCGCCCGAAAGAATCCAGTTCTCGAGGCCCAAAAACTGCTCCTCGAAAATCCGCCGTCCGAAATTGGCAGCCCCGACCGAAGAAGCGAAGAACTCCTCCAGATCGGCTTTGGAAATGCCGTAGAGTTCCGCGTCGCACATGGCCTCGATGGTGATCTGCGAAGGGGCGTTGCCGACATATCCCCAAGTCGAAAAGAGCGCTTCGCCCTCGCCCACGAACCACACCGAAACATCCACGCCATCGTTGCAGTAGTGTCCCAGCCAGATGCCGCGGCTCACGATATAGAAATCGGGGTTGCGTTCGCCCTCACGAACCACGCATTCGCCCTTGCGGAATGCATAACGCTCCATTTTGCCCACGAGCCGCTGACAGTCCTCCGCGGGAAGGTTGTATTTCCGGCTGAATTTTTCGATAAATGCCTCCATGCCTTGCAGGTTTGAGGCCGTAAAGATAGTGAAATTTATCGAGCCAGCGCAAGATGCCGTCCGCAGCCATAGATCGCCATAACAACTCCGAAGGTAAGCACCTCGGTCAGCGGCACGGCCAGCCAGATGCCCTCGACACCCAGCAGCAGGGGCAGTCCGAAAAAGCAGGCTACCATGAACACGAACCCGCGCAGGACGGTGACCAGCATGGCCGGGCGCGCCCGCTCGACGCTCTGGAAATAGCTGATCGCCACGATATTCACGGCAAAGAATACGAATCCCGACGCGAACAGCGGAAGCCCCCGGACGGCAATGTCGTAAGCAGGGTAGGCGCTGTCGATGAACATCGCCACGACCTGATGGCTGAAAAGAGCCGTCATGCCAAAGAAAGCCAGCCCCAACACCACAGCCGTCATCAGCGCCAAGCGGAACGTCCTGCGCACGCGCACGCCGTTACCCGCGCCGAAATTGTAGCTCAAAATGGGCTGGGCCGACTGTCCGATGGCGTTATAGACCATGAAGATGATCGGGAAAAAGTAGCAGGCGATGCTGAACGCCGCCACGCCGTCCTCGCCCAGATGGCGGATAAAGACGTAGTTTCCGGCAAACATCATCGTCGCAATGGCCCCTTCGCACAGGAAGGTCGAAAGGCCCAGGCGGCACATATATCCTACGTTGCGCAGGGTCAGGCGCATGCTTTTGCGGCTCAGTTTCACACGGCAGAAGCGCACGGCACGCCGGCGGTCGCTGAGGTATACGAGAATCATCGCGGCACCCACGATATAGCCCAGACTCGTGGCCAGCGCGGCGCCCGTCATCCCCCAGCCGAAGACGAAGATGAACACGTAGTCCAGCACGATGTTGATGACCGCCGGAATGGCATTGCAGAGCATAGCGTAGTTGGGCGACCCGTCGAGGCGGATGAAAAACATCCCCGAGCTGAGCAGGGCGCTGAACGGCAGGAACGGCGCGAACCAGTGCATATACTCCACGGCCAGCGGCAGCAGACGCTCCGAACTGCCCAGCAAACGAGCCACCCCGAGAGCATACCAGGTGATGAAAAAGCTATAAGCCGCCAGCAGCAGCGACGAGACCACCACGGCCTGCGTCACGTTGATCCGTGCGGCCTTGGCCTTCCCCTGCGAAAGGTGGATCGAGGCCACGACCGAAGCCCCGACGCCGAACATCAGTCCGACGCCCGTACTGATGAGGAACAGCGGGGCGGTGATGTTAACTGCGGCCAGGGCGTCGCTGCCGATGCCGCGGCCCACGAAAATTCCGTCCGTAATGACGAACGCGGCCGAGAAAACCATCCCCATCACCGTGGGGATCAGCAATTTTCGGAACAATTTCGGAATATCCATGCTGCCGAAATCAATGCTGTCTCTACTATCTTTCATAACTTGTATTTTTGGGACTACAAAGATAGCGGCTTCCAATCCGACAATAGTTAACATATGATAAAAAAGGCCCCTCCGTTCGGAGAGGCCTTGCGTGCGGCGTCAGAGAGTTCCCTGTTTGAGCTGTTCGACGAAACGGTCGATGCGGCGCAACTGCCGGGGAATTTTGATCGACTGCGGGCAATGCGATACACACTGATCGCAACCGATGCAACGACTTGCCTGCCGGAGTTTCGGAACCGAGCGGTCGTAACCGACGAGGAAAGCCCGACGGGCCTCCCGGTAAGCCGGGTCCTGCTGGTCCTTCGGCACATTGCCCTCGTTCACACAGCGGTTGTAGTGGGCGAAAATCGCCGGAATGTCCAGTCCATAAGGGCAGGGCATGCAATACTGACACTCGGTGCAGGGCACGGTGGGGTATTTCAGCATCACCTGCGCCGTATCCTCCAGCAGTTCGTATTCCGCAGGCGCCAGCTCCTCGAGCGGCGAATAAGTGCGAATGTTATCCTGCAGGTGCTCCATGTAGGTCATGCCGCTCAGCACGGTCAGCACCCCGGGGTAGGAACCCGCAAAGCGGAACGCCCACGAGGCAGCGCTCTGCGTCGGCCGCTGCTCTTTGAACCGCCCGACCAGATGGTCGTTCAGCCGCGACAGGCGGCCGCCCAGCAGCGGCTCCATAATCACGGCCGGGATGCCGCGCTTCTCCAGTTCGCCGTAAAGATATTCGGCATCGACGTTGCGGCCCGAAGCGTGCTTCCAGTCGACGTAGTTCATCTGTATCTGCACGAAATCCCACACGGCCTCGCCCCGGTCGTGCATCGCCAGCAGGTGATCGAAGACCTTTTGGTCGCCGTGGAACGACCATCCGAGGTTGCGGATGCGCCCCGCCTCGCGTTCACGGAGCAGGAAGTCGAGCACACCGTTGTCGATGAAGCGTTCGTTGAACGTCTCGACGCCCTTGCCGCCGCCCACCGAGTGCAGCAGGTAGTAGTCGAGGTAATCGACCTGCAGGTCGGCCAACGACTGACGGTACATGGCCAGCGAATTCTCGCGCGTGAAATTCGAGAAATTGGACATCTTCGTCGCTACGAAAAACTTGTCGCGCGGATGCCGTTTGAGGGCGATGCCCGTGGATTTTTCGGAAAAGCCCTGTATGTAGACGGGCGCCGTATCGAAATAGTTGACCCCGTGGGCAATGGCGTAATCGACCAACTCGTTGACGGCCTCCTGGTCGATCGGATTGCCGTCGGCCGCGGGCGTTTCGAGCAGGGGCCAGCGCATGCAGCCGTAGCCCAGCAACGACACCCGGTCGCCGGTCGCCGGCGTCGTACGGAACGTCATCTTATCCGTCGGAACCTCGCCGACAGCGGCGGTCGCCGCTCCCTGTCCCCGCTTTCCACAGCCGTAAAACGCAGCGGTCGTCGCAGCGGCCCCGACTCCGAGGACCTTCAGAAACTCACGGCGGTCTATCTTTTTCTTCTCCATTTCTTCAGTTTTTCAGATGATTCGCTGACGTTGGTGGCCTTCGACATAAATTGCACTGAACGGACGCGACGGGCAGAGGTTCTCGCAGGCTCCGCAGCCGATACAACGCTCCTCGTTCACCGCCGGAATGCGCGGCGATTTCGGATCGTCGGGATCGCGGGGCACCATCCGGATCGCCCCCGCAGGACAATGACGGAAGCAGTTGTCGCAGTTCACGCCGTCGGTGTTGACCACGCAGTTATCGGCTATCCACACCGCATGTCCTACCTGCGTCGCCGATTTCTCCGCGAAGTCCGTAAGACGGATGGCATCCGTGGGGCACACCTCGGCACACCGGGCGCACTCCGGACGGCAGTAGCCGCGTTCATACGACATCTCGGGCTTCATCAGCATCGACAACCGCCCCGAAGGACGCAACACCTGATTCGGACAGACCGACACGCACAACTGACACGAAGTGCAGTGCGCCGTGAAATGGCGCGTATTCTGCGCTCCCGGCGGCAGGATCGGCACAGCACGGTTCGGGACCTTCTTCTCCTCGATCACGGCCAGCCCGCCGTCGACCTTCTTCTCCTGCGCACGCAGGGCGGTGTAGGCGAAAAGCCCCACCACGCCGAAAAACCGGCGCCGCGAAGCGTCGGTCCGAGGACTCTCAGCCCGGGAAGCCGATGCCCGTTCCGGCTGCCGCCGGGTATAGGTAATGGCTCCCTGACGGCAGGATTCGAGACAGTCCATGCAGGCCACGCAACGGCTGTAATCAATCGTGTGGTTCGCCGGGTCGATACACGACGCCTTGCAACTGCGGGCGCAGAGTTTGCAGCCGTTGCATTTCGAAACGTCGAAGCGCGGTTTGAACAGCGACCGGCGGGATAACACGCCCAGCAGCGTTCCCACCGGGCAAACCGTGTTGCACCACGTACGTCCGCTGCGCCAGGCGAGGACCGCCAGTCCCACAAACGTCACGACTGCGATAAGAAACACCCCGAGGCTCTTTATCCACACGTCCACCGGGTAAAAAGCATAACTGTCCATCCGTTCGGCGACCCAGGCCAGTCCGTTGTTGCCCCACGCATAAATCGGCGCGAAAAGATTCGAAGCGATACGGCCGTAGGCGCTGTACGGGGCGATCAGCCAGCCGACGCCCGCCAGCATCGCCGCGACGAACACCGCCAGCATCGTCCAGCGCAGCCACGTGAGCGCGGGGGAGTAGCTGAAGCGGTAGCGGTGCTTTTTACGCCGCCCCGCGAACCACGATGCAATGTCCTGCATCACCCCCAGCGGGCAGATGACCGAACAATAGACCCGTCCGAAAAGCAGGGTCAGCGCCACGAGCGCCAACACCACGCCGACGTTCACAGCCAGCAGGGCGGGTAGGAACTGGATTTTCGCCATCCATCCGAACCACGCATGAAGGGTCCCTGTAAAGTCGAGAAACAACAGCGTGATCAGCACGAAGAAGAGGACCGCCGCAACGATCCGGATTTTTCGCAGCATCTTTATTTAAGTTTGTTATACAGCATTTTACGCTCTCAGACCCAATTCGTAAGCCTCCTGCATCGCAGGCGAAGATTTGATCTCCCCGGCGTGCCAGGCCCCGACACCATAGACGACACCCCGTTCCGTGGGCCCCTCGAGGCAGTCGAGGAAACCGCGGAAACACTCCACCGTGCGCTCCATCATCGGAATACTCTCCTCGGCGGCCGTCAGGATGAAATAGAACTCCTTGTCGGTCATCTCGGTATAGCGGGCGCAGCAGCGGTCGATCAGCGTCTTCATCTGGCCGCACACCGTATAAAAATAGACCGGCGAAGCCATCACGATCACATCCGCGGCAACCATTTTCGCCAGCACCCCGGCGGCATCATCCTGCTGCGGACAGGGATGCTCACCGTTGTAACAACGGTTGCATCCCGTGCAATAGTTGATTTTCAGGTCTTTGAGAAACACTTTCTCGACCTCGAGGCCCGCCTCGCGGGCACCCTCCATGAAACGGTCGCACAGCAGGTCGGAATTTCCGCCGCGACGCGGGCTGGAGGAGAGTATCAAAACTTTCTTAGCCATAATTTCTAATGCAGATTACTCAGCCATTCAACGATTTCGGGATCGCGGTGATCCAGGAAACTGCTCTCGGGACGGTCCAGCGTGGCAATCGCCGCCATGTCGCCGTCGCTCAGTTCGAAGCCGAAAACGTCGAAATTCTCGGCGATACGCTCCTTGTGCACCGACTTGGGGATGCAGACCACATCGCGCTGGATCAGCCAGCGCAGGACGACCTGCGCCACCGTCTTGCCGTATTTGGCCGCTATTTTCAGCAACAATTCATTCGAGAACAATCCGTTCTTGCCCTCGGCGAACGGGGCCCACGACTCGATCTGCACGCCTTTCGCACGCATGAACTCCGCAGCGGCGGTCTGCTGGTGGAAAGGATGCGTCTCGACCTGGTTGACCGCCGGCGTCACCTCGTTGTGCAGGATCAGGTCCGCAAGCCGGTCGGGATAGAAATTCGACACCCCGATAGCACGGATACGTCCCTCCTTGTAGAGCTCCTCCATCGCACGCCATGAACCGTAGACATCGCCGAACGGCTGGTGAATCAGGTAAAGGTCGAGATAGTTCAGGCCCAGCTTTAACAAAGACTCCTCAAACGCCTTTTTGGCAGGTTCATAGCCCGCATCGGTGATCCACAGTTTCGTGGTGATGAACAACTCCTCGCGGGGGATGCCGCTGCGGCGGACAGCCCGCCCCACAGCCTCCTCGTTTTCATAGGCCGCCGCGGTGTCGATCGAGCGGTAGCCCGCCATCAGAGCGTCGTAAACCGCCTGCTCGCAGACCTCGGGGTCCGAAATCTGATAGACGCCGAAGCCGAGGAGCGGCATTTCGACACCGTTATTCAATTTTACGTATTTCATAATTTTTCGTTTTTCAGTTTTCAGGTAATACTTCATTCAGGCATCCGATGGCGTTCAGCGTCCGCGGATAGCCTATCCAGGGCAACAGTTGCGTCACGACAGCCAGCAGGACAGCTTTGTCATTGCCGACATTCACGTTGCCCGCGATATGCCCCTTCACCTGCGGCTCGCAGCCGCCGAGCGACACGAGCAGCGAAAAGGTCACCAATTCGCGCATCTTCACATCCAACCCCTTACGGGTCAGGAAATCCCCGAAGCAGTTGTCCGAGAGGCATTGCTGGATATGCTTCTGGTTTTCGGGAGCCGACGCACGCATCGCGTCGATATGTTCCGCGCCGAAGATCGACCGCTGTACGGCCAGTCCCTTGTCGAACCGGTCCGCAGGCGTCGTTGTCGACTGCCCTTCGAGCGGCAGCGTCGTACCACGGGCCTCCAATACCTCGTTGGCTATCCCGACAAAATCGGCGGCTTTCGCCATACCGATATAAGGAACAGCCTGATAAACAACCTCTTTCACCTCAACGGGTGTGACGCCCGCCCCGAGTGCCGCATCGAGTGTCGCCCGAAATGCGGCGTGGCCCTGAGAAGCGACGTTCGATGCCAGCACGCATATCAGCCGTGTCCGGGCATCGAGTCCGCCGTGGCCGGACACTTCGCCGAGTGCAAAGATATCAAAAATTTCAAATAATTCGGGGTCTTTCGCCTTATCCACCGGAATTCCTTCCCAAAAGGCCTGCCGGGAAGCCGTCGCAGCGCTATACTGCGCATCGTCAACGGGTTCCAGCCACGTGTTGACGTTGATTGCGGGGTTGCACTCGACGGCCAAGTGCGAAAACCAATTGTCGGGGGCCGCCCCGTGCCAGTGCACCACATCGGGAGCGATCTCCACCACATCGCCCGGCAGCAGTTCCCGGGCCGGCTGCCCTTTTTCCTGATAGTAGCCCCGGCCGCCGACGGCGATCAGGAGTTGGCCGCCCGTGTGGCTGTGCCAGTTGTTGCGACACCCGGGCGAAAAAGTGATGTTCGACACGGGCACGTTCAGCACCCTGTTCGTCGTCAGCGGGGCCCGCCAGGCCTGCCCGATAAAGTATTTCGAGAACTGCTCCGGGAGCGGTTCGCCCAGCGGAAACATCTGCTGAAAAGTCTTTTCGTTTTCCATACGCCTCTCTTGCGCCGGCAGCGTGTCCGCCGCCAGGACAGACACGACTCCGAACACAGTTAAAATCCATAATTTCCGTTTCATAATTCAATCGATAACAGCCACGATATCTTCCACGATCTGACCGGCGGTGAGCCGGTTTTCGCGCAGGAACTCCCCGGGATCGAACCGGTCGGCAAACTCCTTCCGGGCCCCGCAGTTGAGCACTTTCATCTCCGATGTGCCGTAGAAGCGTGCGATCTTCTCGCCGAACCCGCCGTCGAGTACGCCGTCCTCCAGCGTCACCACCAGCCGGTGCCCGGCTTTCAAATCGGTCAGCAACGCCCCGTCGACACCCGTAATATAGCGCGGATTGACCAGCGTGGCCTCGATCCCCGTCCGCTCTTTCAGCAGTTTCACAACCTCCTCGCCGAGCCCGAAAAAGGCCCCCAGCGCCACAACGGCCACTTCGCGTCCCCGGCGGACGACCTCGTAGCGGTTCAGCTCGCCGTAATCCGGCGCGACGAATCCCTCGCGCGAGGCGACCTCCACGGCCGGAACGCGGATGGCTACGGGATGCTCCGTCTGGCGCATGCTCCAATCCAGCATGGCGAAATACTCCTCCCGGCAGGTCGGAGCCAGATAGACCAGATTCGGAATGTTCCCGAGCAGCGGAATGTCGAAGAAACAGAGGTGCGTGGCGTCATTCATGGCCGTCAGCGAACCCCAGAAGACCAGCAGTACGGCCGGATTGCCGTTGATGCAAAGGTCCTGCGAAAGCTGGTCGTAAGCCCGCTGGATAAAAGTGCTGTAAACGCCGTAGACAGGCTTGCCGCCGCCTTTGGCGATTCCGGAGGCCAAAGCCACGGCATGCTCCTCGGCGATGCCGACGTCCACGAACTGACTTCCGGCCTCCCGGCGGCGCTCCGGCGTGAAGCCCATCACGGCCGGAGTTCCCGATGTAATGGCCACCACGCGCGGGTCCTCCTTCATCCGTTCGAGCAGGTAGCGCGCCGTCAACGCGTCATATCCTTCTGTCCCGGCCGGAGCCGCCGGTTCGCCCGTCGTCAGGTCGAACGGCAACCGCCAATGATAGGTCTCCTTGTCCTGCTCGGCGCGGGCGTATCCCTTGCCTTTCAGCGTATTGATATGCACGACGACGGGATGTGCCACATCCTTCACGGCGGAGAATACCCCGATCAGGGCCTCCACGTCATTGCCGTCGGCGACATAGCGGTAGTCGAAGCCCATCGCCCGGAAGAAGTTGCAGGCGCAGTTTCCGCGGCTCTCGCGCAACTCCTGCAAATTGCGGTAAAGCCCGCCGTGATTCTCGGCAATGGACATCTGGTTGTCGTTCACAACGACGATGAAGTTCGTACCCAGCTCAGCGGCATAGTCCAGCCCCTCGAACGCTTCGCCGCCGCTCAGCGATCCGTCGCCGATAATGGCCACGACATTCCCCTCACCGCCCTGCAGGTCACGGGCCTTGGCCAGTCCGCTCGCCAGACTGACCGAAGTGGAGGTATGCCCGATGACGAAGTGATCGTGTGCGCTCTCCGTCGGCTCGGAATAGCCCGAAACGGCGTCGTATTCCGCAGGATCGATAAACGCCCGGCGACGCCCGGTCAGCATCTTGTGCACGTAACTCTGGTGCGAGACGTCGAAAACGAGCTTGTCTTTCGGCGAATCGAAAACATAGTGCAGGGCCACGGTCGCCTCGACCATGCCCAGATTGGGCCCAAAATGCCCGCCGTGCGCGCTGACCTTATGCAGCAGCGCCTCACGAATCTCATCGCTCAGTTCGGTAAGTTCCCCGACGGAAAGCCGTTTCACGTCTGCCGGGGAGTCGATTTTCTCCAAATACATATTTCTTTGTTTTATCAGGTTCGTACTGTCCGTCTGCCGGCGGATTTCACGATGCAAAATTAGGACGGTTCGTGCAATGAATCCGTACCCGAATTACGGTTCGGCATACCAATTTTACACATTCGGGCCGGCCTCACGCCTGACACGTGAAGCCGGCCCGTAAACCAATCGGCCGGAAGCAGGGGAATGGGACCGGGAGTGAACCCGTCCGCAATTGCCTGTATAACGGAACTCTTAGCCCCGCTTGCCCTGGTTGGCAACGGCCTCCATCAGGGAGGCGATCTCGGCGGGATCGCCCAGGAAATAGTCCTTCACATAGCCCAGCCCCTCGTCGAATTCGAAGACATAAGGCACGGCTGTCGGAAGGTTGAACTCCGAAATGGCCTCGTCGGAAATGCCTTTCAGGCTTTTGATGATGCCGCGCAGGCTGTTGCCGTGAGCCACGACCAACACCTGATCGTAACGGGCCAGTGCCGGCAGTATCTCGCACACCCAGTAGGGCATCGTGCGGGCCACTGTATCGCGGAGCGACTCGGTGCGGGGCAGCTCGGCATCGGGAATCCCGGCGTAACGGGGATCGAGGCGCGGATTGCGCGGATCGTCCTCGGCCAGGGGCGCAGGGGCCACATCGTAACTGCGGCGCCAGACATGCACCTGCTCGTCACCGTATTTCTCGGCCGTCTCGCGCTTGTTCAACCCCTGGAGCATACCGTAGTGCTTCTCGTTGAGCCGCCACGTCTTCGTCACCGGAATCCAGTCCTGATCCATCTTGTCGAGTACGACGTCGAGGGTCTTCACGGCCCGTTTCAGATAAGAGGTATAGGCGCATCCGAAGCGGAAGCCCTCTTTACGCAGCGTCTCTCCGGCTTTCACGGCCTCGGCGACGCCCTTCTCGCTCAAATCCACATCGGTCCACCCCGTGAACCGGTTCTCCCTGTTCCATACGCTCTCGCCGTGGCGGAGCAAAACGATCTTTTTCATGGCTATTCTGCAACTGCGTTTTCAGGTTCGGCGCGCACCTCATTGACCAACTTGCGGTGATCCGCAAAATCGCTGATATTTTGCATCGTCGTGTGCGCTATATTATCCAATGCTTCACGTGTGAAAAATCCCTGATGCGAGGTGACGATCACGTTGTTGAACGACAACAGGCGCGCCAGCACGTCGTCGTCCATGATGCGGTCCGAAGTGTCCTCGTAGAAATAGGCGGCCTCCTCCTCGTAGACATCCAGCCCCGCGGCCCCGATCTTCTTCTCTTTGAGACCGTCGATCAGCGCCTCGGTGTGAATCAGCTGGCCGCGGCCCGTGTTAATGAGAATCACCCCCGGCTTCATGTGCGAAATGGCCACGTCGCCGATCATATAGCGCGTCTGGTCGGTCAGGGGACAATGCAGCGAAATGATGTCCGAACGGCTGTAAAGTTCATCGAGCGACACATAGGCGATGCCCGCTTCGGCAGCGTACTCTTGGTCGGGATAGAGGTCGTTGGCCAGAACCTCCATGCCGAAGCCTTTGAGGATGCGGATCAGTTCTCGGGCGATCTTGCCCGTGCCGACGATGCCGGCGGTCTTGCCGTACATGTCGAATCCCAGCAGACCGTGGAGCGAGAAATTGCCGTCGCGCGTGCGCCAGTAAGCGCGGTGGACCTTGCGGTTGAGCGACAGCATCAGCGCCACGGCATGTTCGGCCACGGCATGCGGCGAGTAGGCCGGAACCCGGACCACCGGAATCCCATAACGGGCGGCAGCCTTCAGGTCGACGTTGTTGAAGCCCGCACAGCGCAGCGCGATCAGCTTCACGTCCAGATCGGCCAGTTGGCGAATGGTCTCGGCATCGGCCGTATCGTTGACAAAGATGCAGACCGCGTCGGAACCCTTGGCAAGAGCCACATTATTGGCGTTCAGGTGGCTGCGGTGGTAGCATATATCGAATCCGTAAGCGTCGCGGATGCGCTCGAAAGACTCCTTGTCGTAAGGCTGTGTTCCGAAAAGCGTTATTTTCATGCGTTTAAAATTATTATGCGATCGTCACCTCGTCGTCGAGATAAACGTCCTGAATGGCATGCAGCAGTTCGACGCCCTCCTTCATCGGGCGCTGGAAAGCCTTGCGGCCGCTGATGAGGCCCATGCCGCCGGCGCGCTTGTTGATGACGGCCGTCGTGACGGCCTCCTTCAGATCGGACTCCCCGTGCGACTCGCCGCCCGAGTTGATAAGCCCCACACGCCCCATGTACCCGTTGGCCACCTGATAGCGGCAGAGGTCGATAGGGTGGTCGGAGGTCAACTCGGTGTAGACCTTGTCGCTGGTCTTGCCAAATCCGACGGCCCGGAAACCGCCGTTGTTCGCCGGAAGTTTCTGCTTCACGATGTCGGCTTTGATCGTCACGCCCAGATGATCGGCCTGCCCCGTGAGATCGGCCGAAGCGTGGTAATCGACGCCCTCCTTTTTGAAGCCCTCATTACGCAGGTAACACCACAGGATCGTCGCCATGCCCAGTTCGTGCGCCTCGTCGAAAGCGCGGGCGATCTCGACCAGCTGCCGGCGACTCTGCTCCGAGCCGAAATAGATCGTCGCCCCGACGGCGGCAGCGCCCATGTTCCAGGCGTCGCGCACCGACCCGAACAAAATCTGATCGTAAGTATTGGGGTAGGAGAGCAGTTCGTTGTGGTTGAGCTTAACGATGAACGGTATCTTGTGTGCGTATCTCCGCGCCACGGACCCGAGCACCCCGAAAGTCGAGGCCACGGCGTTGCAACCTCCCTCGACGGCCAGTTTCACGATGTTCTCCGGATCGAAATAGGCAGGATTCGGTGCGAACGAGGCTCCCGCGGAGTGTTCGATACCCTGATCCACGGGCAGGATCGAGACATAGCCCGTGCCGCCCAAACGGCCGTTCGAGAGAATCCACTGGAGGCTGCCCAGCGTACGGATATTGCGGTCGGAATCGGTCCAGATGCGGTCCACGGTGTCGGGCCCCGGCAGGTACAACGACTTCTTGTCGATGGTACGGCATACATGGGAGAGGTAATAGCCGGCCTGCTCCCCGAGAATTTGAACAGTCTTGCTCATAATAGGCGCGTTTTAAAGATTTATATTTTCCTTGCAAATCCGGTTCCAAATACAATACGTTCCGTACCGCCGCAAGTTTCATCCCCGGCGCACTATTTCCGCATGTTCCGGTACTCCGTCGGCGACTCCCCGGTGTGCTTCTTGAAAAAGCGCCCCAGATACGACTGGTCGGGGAACCGGAGCCGGTAGGCGATCTCCTGCACCGAAAGGTCCGTCGATTGGAGCATCATCTTGATCTCGAGCACCACCGAGCGGTCGATGAACTCCTTGGCCGAGCTGCGCGCTACGGTCCGCACGATGGTCGAGAGGTAGCGGGTCGAAATACAGAGTTTGTCGGCATAGAACGACACTTCGCGTTCCTGGGAACTGTGCGCCTGAACGAGCGTGACGAAACGGTGGAACAACTCGGTCTGCCGCGTGGTGGTCTCGGGTGTCCGCGGACGCCGCGCGGCAAAACGCTGCATCTTGTCGAAACTCTCCAACAGCAGGTTTTGCAGACGGTTTTTGATGATCGTATTGCGGAACACGTTGTTCCGGTCGCGGTAGGTGTAGGCGGCCATCTGGAACCAGATCGACGCCCCCTCGACGATACGGTGGGGCGGCGAGGTGATCGGACGCTCGCGCAGCGCATGGAAAAACGAGGGTTCGAGACGGAACGCCGCCTCGGCAAAAAGATCCCGTGAAAAGGCGCAGAAAGTCACCCGAAAATCCTCCGTCCGATCGGTGAGCATCAGGATCGAGCCGGGCAGCAGCAACACCAGCGTATTGCGGCACACATGCCCCTGATACTGGTTGACGGAGACTTCCGCCGCACCGCTGCGGCAGAACAGGATCGCCCCGCCGTCGATACGGCATGCATAGCCGCTGAAAAAGGCGAGATCGGACTCTCCGACGACGAACTGTTCTTCCGGGGTGGTGATTATCGGATTTACCTGAGTCATAATTATTTCTTTTTTCGAACAAAAATAATGAATTATTCGATAAATTGCTCACTTTTGTTCCGAAAAGTACCAACTTCGTTCGCAATAAAAGGCACATCGGTACCGTTTTTAGAATACTTTTGCACCTGAAAAAGTTTTTTAGTACATAAAGTTAAGGAAAAGTTTAGTTATGAAGCAAACATTTGTGAAGGCTGCCTTAGTGGCCTACTGCATGGCAGCCGTCGCCTGTGGGCAGGCGCCTACGGCAATGGGACCCGGCGAATACGCCGTGATGACCGTCGCCACTACCGACCGCGAGATTCCGAGCAACTATTCGGCGACCATCCGCGGACGTCAGGACATCGCAATCTATCCGCAGGTTTCGGGCACGATCTCGGAACTCTGTGTCAACGAGGGCCAGCAGGTATCGAAAGGCCAGACGCTCTTCATCATCGACCAGGTGCCCTACAAAGCAGCCCTGAAAACCGCCGAAGCCAACGTCGAATCCGCCAAGGCCGGCGTAGCCACCGCACAGCTCACTTATGACAGCAAGAAGGAGCTCTTCGCCAAGAACGTCGTTTCGCAGTACGACCTGTCGACGGCCAACAACACCCTGCTGACGGCCAAGGCACAGCTTGCGCAGGCCGATGCACAGCGCGTGAACGCCGCCAACAACCTCTCCTACACGGTCGTGAAGGCTCCGGCCAACGGCGTGGTCGGCACGCTGCCGTACCGTGTCGGCGCACTGGTGAGCGCTTCGATCCCGCAACCGCTGACCACCGTATCGGACAACTCGGAGATGTACGTTTACTTCTCGATGAACGAAAACCAGTTGTTGAACCTCACGCGCCGCTACGGCTCGATCGCCGAGACGCTCAAAAGCATGCCGGCCGTACAGCTGCAGCTCAGCGACGGCTCGATCTACGACCAGGCGGGCCGCGTGGAGTCGATCAGCGGAGTCATCGACCCCTCGACGGGCAGCGTGTCGCTGCGCGCGGCGTTCCCCAACCCGAACGGACTGCTGCACAGCGGCGGAACCGGCAACGTCATCCTGCCGAGCATCTACAAGGACTGCATCGCCGTTCCGCAGGCCGCAACGTTCGAACTTCAGGACAAAGTTTACGTATATAAAGTGATGGACGGCAAAGCCGTTTCGTCGATCATCGACGTCGAGAAAATCTCCAACGGCCGCGAGTACATCGTTCGCACGGGTCTCGTTCCGGGCGACGTGATCGTAGCCGAAGGCGTCGGCCTGCTGCGCGAGGGTACGCCCATCCGTATCAAAGGTCAGGCCGCAGCCGAAACTGCCGCTCCTGCAACCGATGAGGCTGCCGCCCAGTCCCAAACCGAAAAAGAGGAATAACCTATGACACTCAAACATTTTATCGAACGACCCGTATTGGCGTCGGTCATATCAATCGTAATCGTAATCGCCGGTCTGATCGGTCTTGCGACACTGCCCGTCGAGCAGTATCCGGACATTGCGCCTCCGACGGTTATGGTGCGCGCCTCGTATCCGGGCGCCAGCGCCGAGACGATCCAGAAGTCGGTCATCGTACCGCTCGAGCAGGCCATCAACGGCGTGGAGGACATGACTTACATGACTTCGAGCGCAGCCGTCGGCAGCGCCTCCGTAACGGTCTATTTCCGCCAGGGCATCAACGCCGACATGGCGGCCGTCAACGTGCAGAACAAAGTGTCGCGCGCCACCGGCCAGCTGCCCTCCGAGGTTACGCAGATCGGTATCATGACCATGAAGCGCCAGACCTCCATGGTGAAGATTTTCTCGCTCTACAGCCCCGACGACACCTACGACGAAACTTTCCTGTCGAACTACTCGAAGATCAACATCGAGCCGCGTATCCAGCGTATCCACGGCGTCGGCGAGGTATTCACCCTCGGAGCCGACTACTCGATGCGAGTCTGGCTGAAGCCCGACATCATGGCTCAGTACAAACTCATCCCATCGGACGTGACGGCTGCGCTGGCCGAACAGAACATCGAATCGGCAACCGGTACGCTGGGTGAAAACTCGCAGAACACATTCCAGTACACGATGAAATACCGCGGACGCCACCAGACGCCCGAAGAGTTCGGAGAGATTGTGATCCTGGCGAAGCCCGACGGCACGATCCTGCAACTGAAGGACATCGCCGACATCGAACTGGGCAGCGAATCCTACGCTTACAAAGGCTACACCAACGGCCACCCGGGCGTCAGCACGATGATCTTCCAGACCGCCGGTTCGAACGCCACGCAGGTCGTGAACGACGTCAACGCGCTGTTGGACGAAGTACAGTCCGAACTGCCGAAAGGCGTCGCCGTCGCACACCTCCAGAGTGTGAACGACTTCCTCTACGCTTCGATGAAAGAGGTGGTCAAAACCCTGTTCGAGGCCATTCTCCTCGTGATCCTGGTGGTATACGTCTTCCTGCAGGACATCCGTTCGACGCTCATCCCGACGGCCTCGATTCTCGTGTCGCTGGTCGGTACGTTCGGATTCCTCGCATTCGCCGGATTCTCGATCAACCTGCTGACCCTCTTCGCGCTGGTGCTTGCGATCGGAACGGTCGTCGACGACGCCATTATCGTGGTGGAGGCTGTCCAGGCACGTTTCGACGTGGGATATAAGTCCTCTTTCATGGCCACCGTCGATGCCATGTCTGGCATTACGTCGGCTATCGTGACCTCTACGCTGGTCTTCATGGCCGTGTTCATTCCCGTCGCCATGATGGGCGGAACATCGGGTGTGTTCTACACGCAGTTCGGTATCACGATGGCCGTGGCCGTGGGTATTTCGGCCGTCAACGCACTTACGCTGTCGCCGGCCCTCTGCGCCATAATCCTGAAGCCGTACCTCGACGAAAACGGCGAGATGCGCGACAACTTCGCGGCCCGCTTCCGCAAGGCCTTCAACACGTCGTTCAGCGCGCTGGTCAACAAATACAAGCACGGCGTACTGCTCTTCATCAAACACAAATGGCTGATGTGGTCGACGCTCGGACTCGCCATGGCGGCGCTGGTCCTGCTGATGAACACCACCAAGACGGGTCTGGTGCCCGACGAGGACCAGGGAACGATCATGGTCAACGTCACCACAGCCCCGGGTTCCTCGCTCGCAGAGACCCACAAGGTCATGGAGCAGGTTTCGCAGCGCATCGACGGCATTCCCCAGATTCGCGACTACATGCAGGTAGCCGGCTACGGTATGATCGCCGGACAGGGTTCGTCGTACGGTATGGCCATCATCAAACTCAAGGACTGGGACGAACGTCCGAAGAAGGAGGACGACGTGAACGCCGTTATCGGTCAGATTTACGGACGTACCGCCGACATCAAAGACGCACAGATTTTTGCCGTGGCGCCGCCGATGATCTCGGGTTACGGTACCTCGACCGGTTTCTCCATGAACCTGCAGGACAAGGCCGGCGGTGAGCTTACCGATTTCTACAACGTCTATCTGCAGTTCATCGGTGCGCTGAACCAGCGCCCGGAGATCGCCCGCGCATACTCGACCTTCAACATCAACTTCCCGCAGTACATGGTGGACATCGACGCTGCGAAGGCCAAGCGTGCCGGCGTATCGCCGACCTCGATCCTCTCGACGCTGGCGGGCTACTACGGCGGCCAGTATGTCTCGAACATCAACCGTTTCTCGAAGATGTACTACGTGACGATGCAGGCCGACCCGAAATACCGTCTCGACACCGAGTCGCTGAACAACGTCTTCGTGCGCTCGAACAGCGGCGAGATGGCTCCCCTGAGCCAGTTCGTGAACCTGACGCGCGTTTACAGCTCCGAGGTGTTGAACCGCTTCAACATGTACAGCTCGATCGCCGTGAACGGTACGGCCGCCGACGGCTATTCGTCGGGAGACGCCATCAAAGCCATCGAGGAGGTCGCCGCACAAGTCCTGCCCAAGGGCTACGGCTACGAGTTCGACGGCATCACGCGTGAGGAGGCGCAGACGGGCAGCAACACGGTTATCATCTTCGGTATCTGTATCCTGCTGATCTACCTCATTCTGAGCGCCCTTTACGAGAGTTTCCTCATTCCGTTCGCCGTCATTCTGTCGGTACCGTGCGGCCTGATGGGCTCGTTCCTGCTGGCCAAGATGATGGGTATGGAAAACAACATCTATCTCCAGACCGGTATCATCATGCTGATCGGCCTGCTGTCGAAGACGGCCATTCTGATCACCGAGTACGCCGCCGACCGCCGCGCCGCAGGCATGAGCCTCACGCAAGCCGCCGTGTCGGCCGCCAAAGCCCGTCTGCGTCCTATCCTGATGACCGTCCTCACCTGCGTGTTCGGTATGATCCCGCTGGTGCTCTCGCACGGCGTAGGCGCCAACGGTAACTCGACCCTCGGTGCAGGTGTCATCGGCGGTATGATCGTCGGAACGCTGGCGCTGCTGTTCCTCGTGCCGACGCTGTTCATCATCTTCCAAACGCTGCAGGAGAAGATAAAACCCCTGGAATTCGACCCCGATCCCCAGTGGGCCGTGCGCGCCGAACTCGAAGAGTGTAAAAATGAGAAAGAGGAGTAACACATGAAAAAGATCCTGATAATATGCGCGGCAGCGGCGCTGACCGGCTGCGGCATCTATAAACCCTATACCCGTCCCGAGGTGACCACCGCAGGGCTCTACGGCACGGCGGAGACCGCCGACTCAACGACCCTGGGCGACATCCGCTGGCAGGAGATGTTCACCGATCCCCAGTTGCAAGCGCTGATCGCACTGGCGCTGGAGAACAACACCGACCTGCAATCAGCAGGCTGGCGCGTGAAGGAGGCCGAGGCGACGCTGAAATCGGCGCGCCTGGCTTACCTGCCGTCGTTCAACTTCGCCCCGCAGGGCAGCCTGAGCAGCTTCGACGGTTCTGCGCCGTCGAAAAGCTTCTCGATTCCCGTGACGGCCAGCTGGCAGATCGACATCTTCAACGGCCTGACGAATGCCAAGCGCAAAGCCAAAGCGCTCTATCTCCAAAGCAAGGAGTATGAGCAGGCCGT
Organism: Alistipes timonensis JC136; assembly: GCF_900107675.1. Taxonomy (GTDB): domain Bacteria; phylum Bacteroidota; class Bacteroidia; order Bacteroidales; family Rikenellaceae; genus Alistipes; species Alistipes timonensis. The sequence goes on along the minus strand of NZ_FNRI01000001.1, from coordinate 300,078 downwards.
AAAGACCCAGCTCATTTCGAGCGTGGCCAACCTCTACTACACGCTGCTGATGCTCGACAGCCAGTATGCGGTGACGGAGGAGACGGCCGCCAAATGGCGTCAGAGCGTCGAGACGATGCGCGCCATGAAGGAAGCCGGCATGACCAACGAAGCCGGCGTGGCCCAGTACGAAGGCAACACGTATGCAATCGAGGCATCGCTGCACGACATCGCATACCAGCGCACGCAGATCGAAAACTCGCTCTGCTCGCTGCTGGGCGAAGCCCCGCACGCGATCGGCCGCGGCAGTCTCGACAACCAACAGCTGCCCGACGACCTGACGGTCGGCGTGCCCCTGCAAATGCTTTCGAACCGGCCCGACATCCGTTCGGCCGAGTACACGCTCATGCAGTCGTACTACGCCACGGCAAGCGCCCGTTCGGCCCTCTATCCGTCGATCACGCTGAGCGGTACGCTGGGCTGGGGCAACAACGTCCCCATCACCGATGCAGGCAAACTGATCTGGAATGCCGCCGGATCGCTGCTTCAACCGATCTTCAACGCCAACGCCAACCGTGCCCGCGTGAAGATCGCCAAAGCACAGCAGGAGGAGTCGAAGCTCGCGTTCCAGCAGGCATTGCTCAACGCCGGTGCCGAGGTAAACAACGCCCTCGTGCAATGCCAGTCAGCCCGCGCCAAGACGGACCTCCGGGCCCGCCAGATCGCAGCCATGCAGCGCGCCGTGGAGTCGACGGAACTGCTGATGCAGCACGGCTCGACCACCTACCTCGAGGTGCTGACCGCACAACAATCGCTGCTTTCGGCACAGCTGTCGCAGATTTCCGATCGGTTCGACGAAATCCAGGGTGTCGTAAATCTTTACCAGGCTCTCGGCGGCGGCCGTGACATCACGGAGGAAAAATAATGAAAAGGGGAGCGACCAAGGAGGAGATCATCCGCGCCACGCGGGAACTCATCGCCCGGAACGGCATTCGTGCCGTCCGGGTCGATGAGATCGCGCAAACGCTGGGAATCTCGAAACGCACCCTCTACGAAATGTTCGCCGACAAGAACGACCTGGTAGGCGCCTGCCTCGACGAGATGAGCCACCAGCAGCGGGAACGCATCGTCGCCTGCAGCAAACGGCGCGGCGGCAATTCGCTGCAGAAGGCGCTCAAACTGACCAACGAGTATATGGACAACCTGTACATGGTGGACTCCCGGTTTCTGTCGGACCTCCGCCGCAAGGTCGTCTTTGCCGAACATTACGACGAACAACGGGAATTCTGGCACCGGGAGATCACACGCTGTCTCGAAGCCTGCCGCGACGAAGAGTTGCTGCTTCCGGAGATCGACGCTCCGGCGTTCGCGGAACGGCTGATGAACACGCTCAACGAACTGCGCCTGACGGGCACGGTCCGGGAGGAACTCTACCTCTTCTGCCGCACCATCCTCCGCGGCGCGGCGACCCGGAAGGGCATCGAACTGATCGACCGCAGATAGTCCGGAACAATTCCGATAAGAGACGATCCGCAGGGTTTCCTGCGGATCGTTCTTTTATGTGCACCGGGGAAGGGCACGAAAAAGCCGCGGTTTGTACCGCGGCTTTTATCACTCTGCCGAAAGATCAATAGATCTTGTCAGCATCGGTCTCTTCGAGATACCACTCGGTGTGCTGCGTGCCGTTCGACGACGCCCAGTCCATGAAGTACTTGTAGGCAACCCGAATATCCTTGGTCTCGGCAGGGTAGCTGAACTCCCCGGGGATCATCAACGCCCACATCATGTAGTTGTGCTTGGCCTGATCTCCCTCCGCAATGTAGAACTTGTAGGGGTCCGACGGCAGGAAGGAACCCTTGCCGATAACACCCGACTCTGTCGGCGCATAACCCGGCATGTGCACCTCGTTCGAACGCGACTTCACGGCGATGAAGAAGTTCATCTCCGAATCCTTCACGGCAGCGGCGTCCACCGGCTGCGAGAAGGTCACTTTCGTCGTATGCTTCACGGTCGGCGATGCGGTATGACCCTTCCAGGTGTTCGACGTACTCAGCAGCTCCTTCGTGTCGTTGAAGAACGGGATTACGGCATTCTTGCCCGACTCGGGATTCTGCGAGACGAACATACCGCTGCCGAAGCCCTTGTGCGAAGACTCGGCCGATGCAATGTTCGTACTCTGCACCCGATCCATCTGCACGCCGTAGGCGATGTCGTAGGTGGTTCCGGCAGCCCTCAGCTCCCAGTTGAACGTCAGTTCGGAAACCTTGCCGCCATCCTTCGAAAGCATGCGGTCGATACGGCTCACGACAACGATGTCATTCATATCGTAGTCGCCGAACCACGGCCAGTTGTCCTCGAAGCAGTAGGTGTAGACCTGTCCCTCGACGAGTTCGAACGGATCGGGTTCCGGTTCCGGATCGGGTGTAATCTGCCCCTTGCCGCCGTTGCAATCGCTCTCGGGAATGTTCGTCAGTTGTGAAAGCGACAGATAAGCCCCGTCGGTGAAGCACTTGGCCACGTAAAACTTGTTCTCGGCATGCGGGTCGACGACCTCCATCCGCCCGGTAAACGCCGTGTAAGCCTGGCTCCAGTACTGGTCGCCCTTGGAGTAGAACGACGACTGCTCGAAACGCAGCACCGGCGTCACGTCCGACTCTCCGGCCTTGGAGGTAAAGGTATTCTTACCGCCCTGAGCAGGACCGAAATCCTGTGCGATGAAGAGCGAACCTGCGGCGAACTCGGCCTTGACATTGTTGAAATCGGCCGTCTCGGTCACCAAAGCCGCGCCCGAAGCGATATAGATGCTTCCGCCCTCGACTTTCAGCGTATTTACATAGGTGTAGCAATTCACATACACCTCGCCGATCACGTACATCTCTTCGATGTCGGCGGCGCCTTTCTGGTAGAATTTCGTCGTCCGGTTGGCGAACTTCACATAATCGGCCGTCAGCTCACCGTTCTCGCAGTTTTCGAACGCCGCGGTCGAATTGAATTCCAACTCCCCGGCAGCGATCTTACCGTCGTTGAAAAGGCCTCCCGTATTGGAATACTTAAAAGTGGCGGCCGTAAGCACGGAGCCCGCACCGTTGTAGAATTTCAGGGCATTGTTCAGGTCCAGTTTCCCGGTAACCTCCACCGTCCCCAGGTTCACGGCCTCCCTGCCGGAGAAGCTCACCTCGGCAACCGTGAGTTTGCCGCCCGGGAAGACATACAGCGCCGGAAGGTCCTTGGCGACATTCTGCGCGGTCAGCTTGCCCGAAATAGACACTTCGCCGCCCGGCAGGATGGCCAGCGTCGCATAGCCGATATTGGGCGATGCGAGGTTGAGTTTACCCTTCACATACAGCACGGGCTGTTTGTTGGGATCGTAATTGCCGTTCAGGTTAATGTTGCCGTCGATCACGGCGCCCGCGGGAATGTAATACGCGGCAGCCGCATACTCCGACTCCTTGGCCCCGAGGTTGAAATTCTTCGACGGGGTGGTGGAGATCACGGCCTGCGGAGCGAACGAACCGGCATCGGGCTCGGTCATCGTCGGATAATCCGGCATCGAGCTCACGGACGACGCCTTTGCCGCAACGCGGGCTTTCGGCGACGCGGCGGCTGCCATCGCAGCTCCGGGCACGTTGACCGACGCTCCGGCAGCGACCATCTTCACGGCCTTGCGCCCGTCGGGCAGGGTAGTCTGCACATACAGATTCCGGGCGCCGGCAGGTATCGAAACCGCCGTGCTGAAAGGAGCCGCAGCAGTGGCGACGCCCCTGGCTACGACATTCTCCTCCGATAAAATCGGCGAAGCATATACCCTGATTACGGAGTAGGCAGGAGTCCCGCCTTCCGCAACCGGAGCCGCAACCGTCACTGATACGTCCTGAATTGTTTTCCAATCGAAATCCGCCGGAATGGTTCCGGGAGGTTCGGTCGGCGATTTTCCTCCGCCGTCAGCATCTTTCTGACAGGAAGATACAGCCAGGGCCACAGCCGCCAGCAGCAAATAGATCTTTCTCATAGTCACTTATTTATATCCCTATTACACCCCTATATATCCCATAAGGGGCACTTTCTTCAATGCAAATATACGCAATTATTTGAGAACTACAAAATTCCGCTCATTTTACACCACAAAAAAGTCCACAATCGTCAAAAAGACAAAATTCCGGCCGAAAAATGCCCGTTTCGAAAATTTTTTATATATTTGCACCGTAAGAGTTATACAAGCGAAATGAATGCACTGAAAACATACGTCCAGCGGGACCGCGAAATATATCGCGGTATGATGATGGATACCATGATGTGCAACCGTTCTCGCCGGGTGTAGCTCGATCATGCACTGAACTGACACAATCCGGCTTCTCTGAGGTCGGATTTTTTTATGAACGGATTTCAAACAAACAGCATACTGTATGGAAACGAAAAATTACCGATTCGAAACCCTCCAGATTCACGCGGGACTGCAGCCCGACGAAGCGACCGGCGCCCGGGGCGTGGCGATCTATCCCACAGCGGCCTACCGGTTCAAAAGCTGCGACCAGGCAGCCAAACTCTTCGAACTGAGCGAGGCGGGCAACATCTACACCCGGCTGCAAAACCCCACTACCACAGCTTACGAACAGCGCATAGCCGCACTGTATGGCGCGGTGGGAGCGCTGGCCGTATCGTCGGGCATGTCGGCTATCCTGGTCACCGTGCTCTCGCTGGCCGCCGAAGGTGACAACATCGTCGCCTCGCCGTTCCTTTACGGAGGCACCTACAACCAGTTCCGCATCACGCTGCGCAAACTCGGCATCGACTGCCGCATAGCTTCCGGCGAACGTCCCGAGGATTTCGAAGCGCTGATCGACGACCGCACCAAGGCGCTCTACGCCGAAAGCATGGGCAACCCGACCTGCGCCGTGCCCGACCTGGAAGGGCTGGGCAATCTGGCCCGGCGGCGCGATGTGCCGCTGGTCATCGACAACACGTTCGGCGCCGCCGGCTATCTCTGCAATCCGTTCGAGTGGGGTGCGAACATCGTCGTGGACTCCGCGACCAAGTGGATCAACGGTCACGGCACGGGGCTGGGCGGCATCATCGTCGACGGCGGCAACTACAACTGGGCGAACGGCAAGTTCCCGCAGATCGACGGCCCCTCGGAGGGGTATCACGGGCTGAACTTCCACGAGGCGTTCGGCCCGGCGGCGTTCATCGTCAAATGCCGCGTGGACGGGCTGCGCGACATGGGCTGCGCCCCTTCGCCGTTCGACTCCTACCTGATGATGATCGGCCTCGAAACCCTCTCGCTGCGCGTGAGGCACGAGGTGGAATCGGCGCGGAAACTGGCCGAATACTGCCGCTGCCACCCCAAGGTAGAGCGCGTGAGCTTCGTGGGATTCGACACCCATCCGAGCCACGAGAACGCCCGCAAATACTACCGATTCGGTTCTTCGGCGGTCTTCAACGTTGAACTGAAAGGCACGCTGGAAAGCACCGTGCGCTTCGTCGAATCGCTCCGGCTGGCGGCCAATATGGTTATGATCGGCGACTCGATCACCGTCGTGACCCACCCGGCATCGACGACCCACCGGCAACTCAGCGACGCCGACCTCGCGGCGGCAGGCGTGACGCCCACGCTGCTGCGCATCTCGCTCGGACTGGAGAATGCCGACGACATCATCGAGGATTTCGAACAGGCTTTTTCCCAAATAGGCTGATGGAACCGCAGATATACATAGCCCCCGGACCTTTTGAACTGGAAACGGGCCACACGCTGCCGGAACTGCGGATCGCCTACCACACTTACGGCACGTTGAACGCCGCGAAAGACAACGTGGTGTGGGTCTGCCACGCGCTGACGGCCAATTCGGACGTCGCCGACTGGTGGCCCCATACGGTCGAGACAGGGCGTTTCCTCGATCCCGCGCGGCACTTCGTCGTCTGCGCCAACATCATCGGTTCGCACTACGGCTCGACGGGCCCGCTGCACGTCAATCCCACGACGGGAAAGCCCTGGTACAAAGACTTTCCGCCCTTCACCATCCGCGACATCGTCCGGGCGCACAGGCTGCTGGCCGACGCCCTCGGCATCGGACATATCGCAACGCTGGTGGGCAGTTCGGTCGGGGGATTCCAGGCCGTGGAATGGGCCGTCTCGGAGCCCGAACGGATCGAACGGCTGGTGTTGATCGCCACCGACGCCAAGGCGTCGCCCTGGGCCATCGCCATCGACGAAACGCAGCGCATGGCCATCGAGGCCGACACGACCTTCGGGGAGGCGCGCGACGACGCCGGAATGAAGGGGCTTGCGGCGGCCCGGGCCATCGGCCTGCTGAGCTACCGCGGTCCCGAAGGCTACAACCTCACCCAGCAGGACCGCGGGGAGACTCCCGCGGTGCACCGGGCCTGCACCTACCAGCAGTATCAGGGCGAAAAGCTCTGCCGCCGTTACAATGCCTATTCCTACTACACGATTCTCAACGCATTCGACACCCACGATGCAGGACGCGGACGCGGCGGGCTGGAGCAAGCCCTGGCGGGTATCAAAGCCCGCACGCTGGTCGTCGGCATCACCACCGACATCATCTTCACCCCGGCCGAGATGCGGCGCCTGCACACGATGATCCCCGGCAGCGTCTACCACGAGATCGACTCGCCGTTCGGCCACGACGGATTCCTCGTGGAGTACGAACAGCTGAACGACATCCTGCTCCCGTTCATGAAAAACTAAAACCAGATACCTTATGAGCAAAATCAAAATCGGACTGTTCGGCTTCGGCGTCGTCGGACAGGGCATCTACGAAGTGGTGCGCAAATCGAAAAACGCCCACGCGGAGATCGTGAAAATCTGCGTCCGCGACCCTAAAAAGCCGCGAAAGATCGCCGTGGACCCGTCGCTTTTCACCACCTCGGTAGACGAAATCCTCGATAACCCCAGCATCAATCTGGTCGTCGAGGTCATCGACGACGCCCGGGCAGCCTACGACATCGTGAAACGGGCCCTGCTGCGGGGCATTCCGGTCGTGTCGGGCAGCAAGACGATGCTGGCCCGAAACCTCCCGGAGCTGATCGAGATCCAGAAAACCCGCAACGTGGCGCTGCTCTACGACGCTTCGTCCTGCGGTTCTATTCCCGTGATCCGCAACCTCGAGGAGTATTACGACAACGACCTGCTGCTGGAGGTGAAAGGCATCCTGAACGGCTCGTCGAACTATATACTTTCGCGGGTCTTCGACCACAAGGACTCCTATGCCAGCGCACTGGCGCAGGCGCAAGCGCTGGGCTTCGCCGAGAGCGATCCCTCGTTCGACATCGAGGGCTACGACTCGCTGTTCAAACTGGTCATCATCACGGTACACGCCCTGGGAACCTACGTCGCCCCGGACCGCATCTTCACCTACGGCATCTCGACGATCCACGATTCGGATATTCAGTACGCCCGTGAGAAAAACGTGAAAATCAAACTGGTAGCCCAGGTGGTGAAAGTCAGCGACCGGCACTTCACGATGTTCGTCATGCCGGAGTTCGTGACGCCCGCGAAATACATTTACAGCGTCGACGACGAGTACAACGGCGTGGTGATCCGCGGAGAATGCTACGACCGTCAGTTCATGTTCGGCAAAGGTGCGGGAAGCCTGCCCACGGCCTCGTCGATCCTGAGCGACATCATGGCGCGGCTGAACAACTACCGCTACGAGTACAAGAAGATGAATTACATCGAAAAACCCGACTACACGACCGACATCACGCTGAAAATCTATGCCCGCTACAAGGAGACCGAAGTGCAGAAGATCCTGAACTTCTCGAAGATACACGAGCAGTTCACCAGCGAGGAGAGCAACTACGTGATCGGCGACATTCTGCTGAGCGAGCTGCTCGAAAAGCGGTCGCAGCTCTCGGGCAAGGATGTCTTCCTGGCCAACATCCCGATCTTCTTCCTGAACCGCGACTAAGCGCAAACAGAAGGTCCCGCCAAACGGCGGGACCTTCTGTTTTCAATCCTTCACGCAGCGAAGCGGGAAAAAGTACCCGGTCAGCATATCTTTGATGGCAGGCGCCGAATCTTCCGAGTAGGAGAGACACCGGACCCGGTCCGCACCGGAGGGATCGCCGCCGAGCAGATATCCTCTGGAACTATCGCCGTAACCGTTTTCATTCCGGAATCCGGCGTAGTCGAGAAAACCGTCGGGCCGCTCGGCCGCGATCAGCGACTCGAATTCCGCAGCGGTGGGAAGATGCCACCCGGCGGGACAGATGCCCTGCACGGGCGCACCTCCGGTCGTCGAAACGCCGCCCGTTGCCGTGGCATAGTTGTAGAGCATCCCCGCGGAGAGCCCCGACTGGGAAGGCCACATATCCGTTCCCTCCACCGCTCCCGCTGGCTTATAGCGCAGGTTTTCAGCCATCCACACCCGCCCGCCGATCTTCGCCGTGGGGTAGGTGTCATCCCCGTAAGTCAACTCCCCGGTATCGTCGCCGCCACCGTCACCGAGCGACCCGCCGTCGCCCCAATCGCTGACATCGCCGCTCAGCGAAACGGAGATATCGACATTGGTCACCGTGACCGACATATCGTATTGTTTGCCGCTCTCGAGCAACGCCGCGGCAATGGTCTTGCTGTGACTCTTACCATCGGATGTTCCGACCGTGACGGTCAGCGCCGCCTGCTGGGGAACCAAGATTACGCGGTAGGATTTGCCGGGCGTCATCTCGAAAGCCCTGACTTCCTCCACAGCAGCACCCGCCTTGGCCGCGGCCGTCGGAACGGTCAGGTCCACGGTCGCCGTCGGCACGAGCCCGCCCACGGAGACGGACGCGACCGCCGCTTCGGAATTGTTCGTAATGACAATGGTAAGTTGCGACATCAGGTGGTAGAAAACCATGCCCACCGGGGCGCTCCCGGGCGTCACATCGCGTTTCACGGCTCCCAGCAGGTCGGAGGATGCATATCCGCCGGTCTGATCCGCCGCCACGGAAAACTCCGCAGGCACTCCCGCAGAGGAGTAGGGATGATAAGCCGTGAGCGTCGACGTCTCGTTCAGGTTGTTATACCACAGCAGCCCCGAACCCGAAAAAGCCGAACCCTCGTAGGTCATCGGATGGTTCGTGACATAGGCGTCGGCCCCTTTGAGAATGCTTAGTCCAACCTGATCCCCGGAGTCGAAATGAAGCCCCGTCACACGGGTTTTGATCGTCGGCGTAATTTTTACGGACGGATGCGCATTCTGTTTTTCGGCACAGCCGGACATAGCGGCGCTTACGGCCAGGACAGCCGCGAGTAAAATTCTGTTCATCATATAAAAAGTTTTATTTGCTTGCAACCTTTTAGCACAAAAATAAAACTTTTTACATCATTTCAAAACTTATAGTCAGCTTTTGTAATACGACTCGTCGAGTCCGAGCGTGAAATTCCCGCGGCGGCGCCACGTGACGAGAGCCACGACAAGCACCAGTGCGGCGTTGAAAAAGAACGGAAACCGGTCGCTGTGGGTGTGGAACAAGTGCCGGAACAAATCCACGATAAAGGGGCAAACCATCACGGCCAGGTAGTTCATCGCCATGACAAACGACAGCGCAAGGGTCGCCGAGCGGGGCGGAGCGATGGTAGCGGCCTTGTCGTAAACGACGGGCTGCATCACCCCGTAGCCGAATCCCGTGAGCAGGGCCCCGACGACGAGCATCGCCTTGCCGCGGAAAATCCCGACGCACAGCAGTCCCGCGCAGACCAGCCCCAGCGACACGAGGTTGACATTCCGTTTCAGCAGGCCGATGATCCGGTCGATGAAGAGCCCCGGCAGCATGATCGCCAGGAAGAACAGCGAGATCAGCACCCCCGAGAAAGAGCTGTCGATCTTGTAGTCGTCGATCAGAAACGAGGCGTAGAACGCCACGGCCAGCACGGCGTAGGTGACGAAGAAGTAGAACAGCATCAGCCCTGCCAGCTTGCCGCGGTCGATGCGCTTGTGGCGCAGCTGAATGCTCTGCTCGGGTTCGGGGTCCGAACGCCGCCGTTTGAGGAAGAACGAGAGCGCCAGCGAGATGCCCGGCAGGGTGTAGACCAGAAAGGGGAGGTGCCAATCGACATCGGCCAGGTAGCCCGTGACCACGGTGGCTATCACGAGCGTCAGGTTGTTGATCGCCGAGCTGTAACCCAGCTGCCGGACGCGGTAATCGCCCGTAAAATAATCGACAACGAGACCCGTCGAAAAGGGAATGACCATCCCGGCCCCGATGCCGAGGATACAGCTGATGACGATCAGCCACGTCATGCTACGGGCAAAGAGGCACGCCACGCCGCTCAGGAAGAAGATCGAGAGCCCGACGATCAGGATCGTGAGTTTGTCGCGGCCTTCGGAGAGCTTTCCCGAGAGCAGCACGAAGGGGATTATCAGCAGCGAGGGCAGCGACGTGAGCATCTGTATCTCGAGGTCGGTGACCTTGGGAAACACCTTGTTCAGGTCGCCCAAAATGGGGGATATGGCCAGTCCGGGCAGCGAAGCGATGGCCGACACGGACCAGATGGCCAGCAGGACGACAAGCGATATGGAACCTTTTCCTGTATTGATTTTCATGGCCGGGGATTTTTAGTATCCCGCCCCGCAACAGTTATACCAAACAAAACGGGCCGGCGACATGGCCGGCCCGACGGTTGGGTTTCTTCGTAAGTTTGCGTTACTCCACTTTTACGCAGCGCACCTGCATACCGTTGGCGCGACGCTGCGGCGTATTGTTCTGAACCCCGCTGTTTGCCGGGTCAGCCTTGTCGAACCAGAAATAGAAGGCCGAGGATTGGGTTCCGGCAACCGTCCCGGTCGTCCAATAATACCCGACCCAGGGCTGGTTGTAGAGGGCCGAACTGCGGACCTGCTTATCAATGGGCGTCGGATAGAAATTCTGGATGCTTCCGCCGCCCTGCGTGTCGTTCTCCTGCGTATGCCGGTAGATGCGGCGTCCTGCACCGATAAACAGCGACTCGTTACCGTTCTCACCCAGCGTCCAGCCGAACTTGTCCGCATCGCCCGCCGCGGGAGCTCCGACAATCGACAAATCGTTGAAAGCCGCCGCGGGAGCCACGCGCCAGCCGTAGGGGCAGGGGTCGTTGACGGTCTTCGTATCGCCCCAGAGGTCGTCGGAATGGGCGCTCCACAGCCAGTCGTACTCCGAACCGGAGACACCTACGATAAACGTCAGCGGATTCCGCACGGCGTAGTCCATCGTTCCGGCTTCGGCACTCGAAACCTCGGTCTTCATGTAGACGCGGCTACCGCCCCCGTTGTACATGCTGGCCGACGCGCCGTTGGCGGCGTTATACGAACTCGGGCCGATGAACGGGTCCTTGCGGCCCCACTGGTAGTAAAGTCCGTAGGAGGCGAGAATCTTCTCGGCCGTCGAATTGTCATTGGCCAGCGCACCAAGATTGCGGTTCATCATCGCATAGCCGTTGAAAACAACCTGATTTTCCGTTTTTTCAGGGTCGTAGTTCACGGCCCAGATGTGCCAGCTCCAGATCAGCGTGCCGCCGGCGTCGTAGGCGCCGATCACGGCGTTGCCCTCTTTGATCTTCTTCTCGTCGTCGCTGTCGGCCCCCACATAGAACGACACCTTGCCGTCCTCCCGGAGTTCCGTATACTGGATCAGCCCCGACTTGCTCTGCCACACCACATCCACCGATGCCGGAAGCACCGCCATAATGTCGCCCCGGTGCATGGCGCTGATCAGGTAGTTATGATCCGGCTTGCTGACAATATAGCTGTTAGCGGGCTTACCGCTCAGGTCCTTGCTCTCGACCACTCCCACGAAGAGCGTCGCCGAGACCGACGAACCGCCCTTGGGAGTCCCGGCCAGCACCAGCGAACCGGTCCTTACCTCGTCGTCGTCGAACGTAGCGGGGGCCGTGATCGTCAGGGTTTGCGCCGCAACGTCGATCGTCGGTTCGGCCCAGCCCGTAGGTTTGTTGGTCACCGAGAGATTCTGGAGGTTGACGGACTTGAAGCCCACCGTTACGGTCTGGCCCGCCGACAGGAATACGGCCGGGGAGTTGAACGAGAGACTGCCCGACTCCTTGTCCTTGCTGCACGAAGCGAAAAATACGATGGCCGCGACAGCGCAAACCAACCCTGCGAATCTTTTCATATAGCTCATTTTATCTTATTTCAGTTTCAAAATCAGTTGCAAAGATAATAAAAATCGGACGGCTGCAAAACCGAATCGCGCACGGTCCGGCAAAACTTTCCGCCCTCTAAAAGTGCCGTTACGGCACCAAAGATACCAAAAAGCGGGATAATTCCTACAAGCCCGTTCCAAATAATTGCATTTGGGAACAATTATTGCCACCGGTTCACTAACGAATCAGAAACGCATATAGTATGTCGAAATTGAAAATCGAGACGGGAAGTTCCCCCGCCGGAGAACGTTTCAGTATCACCGTGACCGAAAAAGGGCCCTATCTGGTCTACGGACGCCCGCCGCTGGCCGAGCAGTTCATCATGCCCAACGAGAACAACGAGAGCTGGTATTTCCAGGAGGGCCGCCACTTCTCGACCGAGGCCGAACCCACGGCGCTCTGCCGCTGCGGGGCGTCTCAGCGCAAGCCCTACTGCGACGGGAGCCACGAAAAGGCCATGTGGGACCCGACTCTCACGGCGCATTCCGAGCCGCTGCTCGACAAGGCCGAGGTGATCGAAGGGGGCACGCTCGACATGACCGACAACCCCAAATACTGCGTCTTCGCGCGCTTCTGCCACCCGGAGGGCGATGCATGGTCGCTCACCGAGCAATCGTCCGCCCCCGAAGCGCGCCGGATGGCGATCCGCGAGGCGTCGATGTGCCCCGGCGGCCGGCTCACGGCGTGGGACAAAAGTTCGGGAAAACCCTTCGAATTCCGCTTCGAACCCAGTCTCGGACTGATCGAGGATGTCACCATCGGCAGCAGCGGCGGGCTGTGGATTCGCGGCGGCATCGCCCTGCGGCGCGAGACGGGCAAAACCTACGAAATCCGCAACCGCGTGGTCGTCTGCCGCTGCGGGCAGTCGGCGAACAAGCCCTACTGCGACGGCACGCACGCCGCGATCAAATGGCGCGACAACCTCGAAGGGGAACCTGTCGGCGAAACGCTTCCCGAGGAGGTTTATTAAACGGAAACGAGAGCCCGCAAAGGCTCTCGTTTTCGTTTACTCCATCGCCCCGCTCCAGGCGGCGGCTTCGATCCAGCAGTCGGCCATCCGGCGGTGGCAGGCGGGCGTGGGGTGGATGCCGTCCCACACCCAGTAGGTCGCGTCGCCGTTCGGCAGCGCCGTTTCGAGGCCGGCAACCAGCCGGTGGAACGGCACGAGGGCCGCGCCGTAATCGGCGGCAATCCGTTCGATCACCGCACAGCACTGTGCCAGCAGTTGTTGCCGCAGGGGATAATATTCGCCTTGAATCCCCTCGACAACCGCCCCGGAAGGTGCGGCGAACGGCGTGCAGAGCAGGATTTTCAGGTCGGGATTCGCCCGCCGGGCCTCGTCGAGCAGGCGGCGGTAGGTTTTCTCCCAGCCTGCGAAATCGAACTCCGGTTTCGCCGCACCGCCGGTCATCAGCCCGTGCAGATAACGCCATACGTCGTTCGTGCCGACCAGCACCGACAGCACGTCGGGACGCAGATCCACGACATCCTCCTGCCAGCGGTCCGCGAGTTCACCGAGCGTATTGCCGCCCACACCGCGGTTGAAGAACAGATAACCGCGTTCCGGGAAATAACCTTGATAATAGGTGGCGCACAAATACATATAACCGCTGCCGTAGAGGTGGTTACGGTCCCAGAGATTCCGGTCGGACGAGCGTTTGCCGTCGCCTTTGCCCCAGTTGCCGTCGGTGATCGAATCACCGATGAAGACCACCCGCCGTCCCGTTGCGACAGCCACCGCTTCCGGAGGAATCTGCCGCTGGAAATAGCGGTGGAAAAAGAGCACCTGATAGGGGAGCGAGTTGGACCAGTAGGCCGAGTTGTGCTCCCCGGGACGCGTCAGGAAATCGTGGCTCACGCCGCGCCGCATCAGCTTCTCGTGCAGGTTCACATTCACCTGATAGAAGAAATCCTGATAGCCGCAGTCGATCACGAGGGCCAGTTCGCCGTCGCGAAGCCCGTCCGCCTGATTGATGATCGTATGTGCATCCCAGCGTTCGGGATTCTCTTTCAGTTCACCCAACTGTTTTTTCATCTCCCACGAATCGGGGAAAGGGCGGATGTCCACGCCTCCCGAGGTCGAACCTGCGGCCCCGAAGCGGTCCTTATGGCGCAAAGCCGTCCACAAAGCGCCGTGACCACCCATGCTGAGGCCCGTGATGGCACGTCCCTCGCGCGAGGGGATCGTCAGGTAGTGCGCATCGATCCAGTCGGGGAACTCCTGCGACACGAAGGTTTCGAACTGCGACGCGGGATCGAGGGGGCTGTCCCAATACCAGCTGTTCTCGCCGTCGGGGCAGGCGATGATCATGCCGTAAGCGTCGGCCAGCGGGCGCAGGTCCGTGACATCTCGCTGCCAGGTCATGTGCGAGCCGCTGTAACCGTGCAACAGGTAAAGGACGGGCATACGCTGCCCGATACCGGCATCGGGCACCACGACCAGCGCCGGAATGTCGCGCTGCATCTTCGCACTGAAAACCGCCACGGTGTCGATCCGGGCCGCAGAGACGGTCGCCGCGGCAAGGAGGAAGCAGAGAATCAAAAAGTATCTTTTCATAGCGTTCGGAATATTTCACAAAAAAGGGCGCGCACGACGCGCACCCCTGATAACAAATCCCTCGGAGTTATTTCTTCTCCGGTTTCGCAATGGTCTCGCGCATCTGCGTATCGGCCATGATATTCTTCATCTTGTAGTAGTCCATGATACCCAGGTTGCCGTTGCGAAAGGCTTCGGCCATGGCCAGCGGCACCTCGGCTTCGGCGAGGATCACCTTGGCGCGGGCGTCCTGCGCCTTGGCCTTGTTCTCCTGCTCGAGAGCCACGGCCATTGCACGACGCTCCTCGGCTTTCGCCTGAGCGATGTTCTTGTCGGCCTGCGCCTGATCCATCTGCAGCTGCGCCCCGATGTTCTTGCCCACGTCGATATCGGCGATGTCGATCGAGAGTATCTCGAAAGCCGTTCCTGCATCGAGGCCCTTTTCGAGCACTACGCGCGAGATCGAATCGGGATTCTCGAGCACGATCTTGTGCGACGCCGCCGAACCGATCGACGAAACGATGCCCTCGCCGACACGCGCCAGCACGGTCTCCTCACCGGCTCCGCCGACCAGCTGTTTGATGTTGGCACGCACCGTAACGCGGGCCTTGGCGATCAACTGAATACCGTCCTTGGCCACGGCGGCTACGGGAGGCGTATTGATGACTTTCGGATTCACGGACATCTGCACGGCCTCGAACACGTCGCGGCCCGCCAGGTCGATGGCCGTCGCCATTTTGAAGTCCAGCAGGATATTGGCCTTCTGCGCCGAAACGAGGGCATGCACCACGCTCGTAACGTTACCGCCGGCGAGATAGTGGGCCTCCAGTTCGTTGGGATTGAGCGAAAGACCTGCCTTCGTGCTCTCGATCATCGAGGAGACGATCACCGAGGGCGGCACCTTGCGCCAACGCATCAGGACGAGTTGCAGCAGGCTGATGCGTACCCCCGACACCAAAGCCGAGAACCACAGTCCCACCGGGATGAAGTAGAAGAGGAGCCAGATCGCAAAAAGGCTCACAAAGACGATCAATACGATCATTCCTGCCTGTAAATCCATAGTGTAGTGTTATTTGATAGTTTTTACGATAACGCTGAAATTCTCGAAGCCCACGACCTCGATATCGCGCTGCGGGTCGACATAGGCCCCGAGCGACTTGGCCTCGTAGGTGCGTCCGCCGATCTCGACCTTGCCCATGGGCGAGAGGCGCGAGAGGGTCACGCCGCGGTCGCCGACCTGCAACTCCTCGGCGGGCATGACGGGCGTGCTCGACGAACGGATTTCCTGTTTGAGCGAGAACCGCTGCCACGTCTTCGCCCGCAGGGAAATGACCGTGGCGACGAGCGACAGCACCAGAATAATGACGATGACCAGGATTCCCGCCCCGGTCCCGAAATCGCGGAAAGCGAGGTAGACCGAACTTCCGTAGCAGACCAGCGCCAGCAGGGCGCCGATCGACACGCCGGGCAGCAGGACGAGTTCGGCCACCAAGAACAGCAGGCCGAAGAAAATGAGCAGTACGATATAGAATATCTCCATAAGGCTGTATAATATTGCAATAAAGATAGGGAAATTTTTCGGTTATTCCGCTATCTCCGCGACTTTTATTTCCAATGCGGCGTCCGTTTGCCGTATGGCGTCGGCCAAACGGTCGGCAACGGCCTTGTCGTCGAACGACCCGATGATAAAGAGCTGCTGGCCCACGCGCGACAGCTCATAGCCCTCGGCCGTGGCGGCGATCAGCTGCTTCACTTCGTCCGACAGGGCGTCGGTCCCGGTGATTTCAACCCGATAGAGGAGCTTCTGCGAATCGGGTTCGAGCGACAGGTTACGGTACGCACCGTCGGTCCACACCACAATCTCGGGCCGCACGAAGCCGCGCTTTTTCAGCAATGCCTGCGCCGCTTCGGCCTCGTCCAGCGTGGCGAAGCCGCCCGTATAGTAGCACCACTTGCCGGCGTCGTTCACCAGATAGAAGAGCGGATAGGCCCCCCGGAACGTCGCCGCGGCGCGCTTGGTGTTGTAGGTCCCCAGCAGGATGCGGTAAATCGTGCCGTTGGCGTAGACCTTGCATTCGGGAATCGGATGCTGATAGGAATATTTCGGCGTCGACGAGAACGCCACGCTGTCATAGTCGAGGAAATAGCGTTCGGCAACATCGACCCGCGGCAGGCGGTAATCGATCGCCTCCAACTGCGCCGCCACGCCTCTCAGCGAGTCGCGCGCGGCGTCCAGCGCCAGCACCCCGGCCACCGAAGCCTCATAATCGACGATTACCCGCTTGCGCAGCAGGTAGTCCGCCACGGCGTCCGAAGCCGTCTCGCCATGCAGTGCCGACAACTGCCGCGCGGCCTCCGAAAGCGCCTCCTCCTCACGGGCGAGAATATCCTCCTTGCCCATCTTGTCGAGCAGGTAGCCGTAGGCGTAATTCTTATTGTCGAAGATATAATTCCACGTCGCGGCCAGCGAGTCGGCCAGCACGCGATTCATCCCCTCCAATGCCCGGTAACGTTCGTAAATCTCCACCGCCTCGGCTTCGGCCTGCACCGCGGCGTAGGATTCGGCCAGCTCGGAGAGCGTTCCGTAGTTGGCGAAATAGCGGTTGATATAATCCACGGCCCGCATCTCCAATTTCTGGGCATTGCGCAGGGCCGCATAGTCCTCGGGCGAGAGGTGTTCGCGGAAATAGAGATTGTCCACCAGGTTGCGAACCTTCAGCGAATCGGGCACCGCCGCTGCGGGATCGCTCCCAACAGGCCCTACCGGCCGCTGTGCCGCACCGTCCAGGTTGGCCAGAACCCACTCCTGCTCGATGGTGTTGATGCGGTCGATCAGACGCCCCTTGGCATTGCGGATCTCGAAAATCCGGCTCTCCAGCTGCAATATCTCCTGCGAAAACTCCTGACGCCGCGAGGGGTCCTCGCGCAACCGCCGGCGCATGCGCTCCACGGCGTTCACGATCGAATCCTCGCGTATCTGCAACCGGGCATCCTCCTTCAGCAACGACATGTACTCTGCATTGCCTTCCAGCCCGGCGATGCGGGCCTCGACCTTCGGCTGCTGGGCGTGCAGCGTGCCGACAGCCAGAAAAGCCGCCCCCAGCGCATATATGAAAACCTTGCGAAACATAGCTTGGGTCATTTCCACCATTTAATGAAAAAAATCTGTATCAGTCCGAAAATCTCCAGACGCCCCAACAGCATCAGCAGCGAGTTGGAAAACTTGAATGCCGTGGGCATCGCCGAGAAATTATCCATCGAGCCGACCTCCCCGAATCCGGGCCCGACATTGCCCATCGAGGCCACGGAGCCCGTGAAGCTGGTCGTCAGGTCAACGCCCAGCACCGTACCGAAGACCGTGCCGGCAAGAATGAACATCAGGTAGGTGACGATGAAGATCATCACCGCATGCAACGCCTCGTTCTCCTGGATCACGCCGTCGAGTTTGATGCGGATGATGGCGTTGGGGTGCTGCTGCTGGCGCAGACGCGTACGCATCATCTTTCCGGCCAGCACCAGCCGGTTGATTTTGATACCGCCCGCCGTAGAGCCCGCACAGGCGCAGACGATCGATCCGAAAATCAGCAGAATGACCGCGAACGAGGTCCACGTATTGGAATCGGCCGTGGCGAATCCCGTGGTGGTCACCACCGATACGAACTGAAACATCGCATAGCGGAACGAGGCCGTCAGCGTGGGGTAGAGGTCCGCGGCATAGAGGCTTACGGCGATCAGCACACCCCCGGCCAGCAACATTCCCAGATACCAGCGCGTCACCTCCGAACGGAAAATGTTGTTGCGCTTGCCGGTCACCGTGGCGTAAATCAGCCCGAAATGAATACCGGCCGTGGCCATCGTGAAGATCAGGATCGTATCGATCATCGGGCTGTTGAAATAGGCCACGCTGGCATTCTTGGTCGAGAATCCGCTCGTGGCGCAGGCCGACATGGCGTGGCACAGCGAATCGAACCAGTTCATACCCGCCATTTTGAGCATCACGGTCGAAAGGATCGTCAGCCCCACGTAGACCACCAACAATATCTGCACGATGATCTGCGAACGGTAGCGGTAGTTGTCCTTGGCCATCGTCGAGAGCTCCACGTTGGAGAGCATCATCTTGCTGCGGCCCATCGACGGCAGGACCACCAGCGCGAACATCACCACACCCATACCGCCGATCCAGGTCGACGACATGCGCCAGAACTGCAATCCGCGCGGCAGGGCCTCGACGTCGTTCAGGATCGTCGATCCGGTGGTCGTGAGCCCCGAGACGCTTTCGAACCAGGCGTTGACCAGCGAGAACTCCCCGCCCCAGATCAGATAGGGGAACATCGACACTACGCAGGCCACGAGCCACGCCCCCACGACGATGCAGAATCCCTCCTTGTTGGTGATCTGCTCGCGTTTTTCGACGAAGATCAGCGGGAAAGCCCCCAGCAGGGCCGTGAGCAGCGAGGAGAGCAACAGGGGATAGAATGCCGAATCCATACCGCTGAGGTAGGAAATTCCCGCCGAGAGCAGCATGAACATCGCAATGAAGAGCATCACGACTCCTACATATCGTAAAACCACATCTACCCGCATGGCATCAGGCTTTGTTCTGCTTGGAAAGGTTTATAAGCGTCTCTATCTTTTCTTTGAGGTCCAGCACCTCGTCTTTGAAGTCGCCTTTGACGGCAAACGGCACGCGGAACGCGATCCAGTCGCCCAGTCCCTTGTTCATCCGTTCGATGGGCGTCACGCAGTAGATCGACATGAAATAGAAGAGCATCAGCACGATGGCAATCATCACCGCCAGCGAGATCAGCACCGGTGTAACGGCCCGATAGGCGTTCTTCTTCATCTGTTCGGCACGCGGCACCAACGAACTCTGCGTCGAGGTCATGTAACTCTTAATGGCGGCGGTCAGACGGCCGTAGAGCACCTGGTATTCGTCGCTGTACCACCGGCTGCCGAGCGAGTCGGCCCGGTTCGGAGCCGCCGGAGCGGCCACCGGATTTCCGACGCCTCCGAAAGCGAGGTAGTTGTCCGTCAGCAGACGCAGCTCGGTCGTGGCGAAAGCCAGCGAATCGAGAAACGATTTCTCGAGGGCCTCGTTCTGGGCCACCAGCAGCGTATTTTCGAGCCGTTCCATACTGGCGCGGCAAAGGCTGTCGCACGACCGGTCGCCGAAGACCGAAAGTTTGATGAGCGCAATGTTCTGCTCGTGGGCCGCGTCGAGCATCTCCTTGGCCAGCTCGATGTTGCGTTTGTTGGCTTTGAGAATCTCGCCCGTATCGCGGCTCAGGTGGCTCAGCTCGAGAAACGAGACCATACCCGAAAAAAACAGCAGGCAGACGATGCTCAGAAACCCGACCGTCACCCGTTTGCGCATACCCGTCATAACTCCATTATTTAACGTTCCTGCAAATATAGTGAAAGGTGAACGCAAAGCCAAACGAGTTTGGACTTTGCCGAACCGCATCCTATATTCTGCAAATATAGTGATTAATCCCGGATTTCTCCCATCAGATCGTGAGATTCGTCCATTGCGCCGAGTTTCACGCGGCAGAGGGTGTTGACCTTCGCGGCGTCGTAGGGGGCTTTCACCCGCCGGTAGTTGCCTGTAAAACCGAACATCATGCCCCCGCGGCGCGTGCTTTCGAAAAGCACCGTATCCTCCGTCCCGACAGCCCGGGCGCAAAAATCGCCGTGCAGGCGGTCGCAGAGGCCCTCCAACTCGGCCACGCGGGCCGTAGCCACCGACGACTGCACCTTGCCGGGCAAGTCGACGGCCGGAGTCCCGGGACGTTCCGAGAAGGGAAAGATATGCAGGAAAGCGGGCTTCAACTCCGCCAGAAAATCGTAGGTCGTACGGAAATCGGCATCGGTCTCGCCCGGAAACCCGACGATCACGTCGATGCCGATGAAAGCGTCGGGCATCAGCCGCCGGACAGCCGCGATGCGCTCGGCGAAACGCGCCGTGGTGTAGCGGCGGCGCATCAGCCCGAGTATCCGGTCCGAACCGCTCTGGAGCGGAATGTGGAAATGATGCATGAATTTGGGCGACGCAGCGCAAAAGGCGATGATCTCATCGGTCAGGAGGTTCGGCTCGATCGACGAAATGCGGTAACGTTCGATCCCCTCGACCTCATCGAGCGCCCGCAGCAGGTCGATGAATTTCTCACCCGTCGTGCGGCCAAAATCCCCCGTGTTGACGCCCGTCAGAACGATCTCTTTCTGGCCCGCCGCCGCAATCTGGCGCGCCTCGGCCACGAGGTCGGCGATCGGGAGGTTGCGGCTCGAACCGCGGGCGTAATGGATCGTGCAGTAGGAGCAGCAGTAGTCGCACCCGTCCTGCACCTTCAGAAAGGCGCGCGTACGGTCCCCGCTCGAAAAGGCTGCGAAAAACGACGTAAGCGAATCGGTGTCGCAGCTGTACACCTGCGCACGGCCCTTGCCGCCCAGTTCAACCACCCGTTTAAATAACGCTCCCTTATCATTGTTGCTCAAAACGATATCCACGCCTTCTATCGCAGCTATCTCCTGCGGTTTCAGCTGCGCGTAACACCCCGTCACGGCAATGATCGCCGCAGGGTTGCGCCGGTGGAGCTTGCGGATCAGGTTGCGGCATTTCTTGTCGGCGTGCTCGGTGACCGAGCAACTGTTGATGACGCAAATGTCCGCCTCGGCCGTGGGGGCCACGCGGACGAAGCCGCCGCGCTCGAACTCGCGGGCGAGGGTAGAGGACTCCGAAAAATTGAGCTTGCAGCCCAAGGTATGAAAGTTGACTCTGCGAGGTTGCATAGATTCGTGTTTTTCCGGCACGAAATTACGAAAACTGTGCGAAAGGAGGAGGCTTTTCCGATAAAAAAGCGTAAATTTGCGCGCAATTAAACAACGCAAAAGAAGCACGGCAACATTTGTCCACGGTATATCGTTGATATACAACCGACAACTTCGCCCTTGGAAAGATATGGAATTTTTCAGCGACCTGATCCAATACGGCTATCTCTCGAACGCACTCACGGCGTGTGTGCTTTCGGGCATAACGTGCGGAGTCATAGGAACCTATGTCGTCTGCCGCCGCATGGTCTTCCTCGCCGGGGGCATCACCCACGCCTCGTTCGGCGGACTGGGCATCGCTTTCTACCTGGGAGCGAACCCCATTGCCGGGGCGCTGATCTTCGCCGTCCTCTCGGCGCTGGGCATCGAATGGGCCGGCAACCGGGGGCGCATCCGCGAGGATTCGGCCATCGGCATCATCTGGTCCGTCGGCATGGCCGTCGGGGCGCTGTTCATGAGCCTGCGCCCGGGCTACACCTCGGGCGACCTGTCGGCCTATCTCTTCGGGAGCATCGTGACCGTCACCGACAGCGACGTCGCGGCGCTGGCCGTGCTGACGGCCGTCATCATCGCCGGAGCCCTCCTGTGGCTGCGGCCCGTGATGTACGTCGCCTTCGACCGCGACTTCGCCCGCAGCCGGGGCATCCCGACGCGCGTAATCTCCTGCCTGATGGCCGCACTGGTCGCCGTGACGATCGTGCTCTCGATCCGCATCATGGGCATCGTGCTGCTGATCTCGCTCGTGACGATGCCCGTGGTGATCGTCAACACACTCTCACGGTCGTACCGCACCATCGCCCTCACGGCGCCCCTCGTGGCCGTCGCGGGCAACATCGCGGGGCTCGTCGCCAGCTACAATTTCGAGGTTCCGCCCGGCGCTGCCATAATATTTACCCTCACACTTACGCTTATACTGGTAAAACTTGTATCTTTGCGTAGCAAAAAACAGCGAGCCGCCGCATGAAGACCATCCATAAACTCGTTCTGAAATCCTACCTGGGGCCGATGGTCCTCACGTTCTTCATCGTCATGTTCGTACTGATGATGAACATCGTGTGGCGTTATATCGACGAACTGGTGGGCAAGGGCCTGAGCGCCGGAATCATCATCGAGCTGATGACCTATTTCATGGCCAACATGATCCCGATGGGCCTGCCGTTGTCGATGCTGCTGGCGGCGATCATGACCATGGGCAACCTGGGTGAAAATTACGAACTGCTGGCCATGAAATCGGCCGGCATGTCGCTGGTCCAGATCACCAAACCGCTCATCATACTGGTGGCGTTCGTCTCCGTCGGCAGTTTCTTCATCGGCAACAACCTCGTTCCGAACGCCAACAAGAAGCTATACAGCACACTTTACGACATCCGACAACAGAAACAGGCCCTCGAATTCCAGGACGGGCTCTTCTTCAACGGCATCGAAAACATGTCGATTCGCGTAAGTCATCAGGAACCCGACACGCACCTGCTGCACGACGTGCTGATTTACGACAACCGCGCCGCCAACGGCAATATGAACACCATCGTCGCCGACTCGGGTTACATCCGCCTTTCGGACGATAAGAGATACCTGCTGGTGACGCTCTTCCACGGCGAGACCTACGAACAGACGCGCAACAGCCAGTGGTTCACCAAGAGCTCCCTGCGCCACCACACCTTCGACCTGCAAAAACAGGTGATCCCGATGGACGGATTCGCCCAGGGACGCACCGACGCCGACCTCTTCTCGAACAGCCAGACCAAAAATATCCAGGAGTTGCAACACGACATCGACTCGCTGGAAATCAAAGTCAACGCCGCTACGACGAGTTCCTACGAGCCGCTGCTGAAAGAGCAGATCTTCGTACGCGACAACACCGTGCTGCCGCTGCCCGACAGCCTGCAGGTCGACAAGCGCCACTTCCGAGACATGCTGGCGCAGGACTCGATCGTCGGGCTCCCGACGCGCGACAAGGAGCGCATCTGGGACCAGGCCCGGACGCTGGCCAAGAATTCGCGCAACATGTTCGCATTCGACGAATCGGCCGCCAAGGAGGCGCTCAACCAGCTCTACCGCTCGAAAGTCGAGTGGCACAAGAAAATATCGCTCCCGGTGTCGATCCTGATCTTCTTCCTGATCGGTGCGCCGCTGGGCGCCATCATCCGCCGCGGCGGACTGGGACTTCCGGTGGTGGTGTCGGTGATCTTCTTCGTGATCTATTACATCATCAGCCTCTCGGGCGAGAAACTGGCCAAAGAGGGCAACTGGAACGCCGTTTACGGCATGTGGCTCTCGACATTCATCCTCACGCCGATCGCCGTATACCTTACATACAAGGCCACCAACGACTCGGCACTGCTCGACACGGACTGGTATGCCGGAAAATTCAAAGCGCTGAGGGATCGGCTGGCCCCGGGAATCAAAAAAATGACAAACGCGATAAAATTCAAACGAAATGGGAAAAAATACGATTCTGAATAGTGTAGAGGAGGTTATCGAAGACTTCCGCAACGGCAAACCGGTGATCGTCGTCGACGACGAGGACCGCGAAAACGAGGGCGATTTCATTGTCGCCGCGGAGAAGATCACCCCCGAGATCGTGAATTTCATGCTCAAAGAGGGCCGCGGCGTACTGTGCGCCCCGCTGTCGGAAAAGCGCTGCGCCGAACTGGGGCTCAATATGATGGAGGAGAACAACACCTCGCTGCTGGGCACGCCCTTCACCGTTACGGTCGACCTGCTGGGCAACGACTGCACCACAGGCGTCTCGATTCACGACCGCGCCGCAACGATCCGCGCGCTGGCCGATCCCGAGACGAAACCCACCGACCTGGGCCGTCCGGGACACATCAATCCCCTTCGGGCCCGCGACAAAGGCGTGCTGCGCCGTCCGGGACATACCGAGGCGGCCATCGACCTGGCCCGTCTGGCCGGATTGCAGCCTGCAGGCGCACTGATCGAGATCATGAACGAGGACGGCACGATGGCCCGCCTGCCGCAGTTGGTGGAGATCGCCAAAAAATTCGACCTGAAAATCATCTCGATCGCTGCGCTGATCGCTTACCGCCTCAAAGAGGAGTCGATTATCGAGAAGGGTGTGACGGTGCCCCTGCCGACGGAGTGGGGCGAATTCCGCATTACGCCGTTCCGCCAGAAATCGAACGGCGTGGAGCATGCGGCCCTGACGAAAGGTGAGTGGACGGAGGACGAGCCCGTACTGGTGCGCGTACACTCGTCGTGCGTCACGGGCGACATCTTCGGTTCGTATCGCTGCGACTGCGGCGAGCAGTTGCACCGTGCGATGCAGATGATCGAAAAAGAGGGCAAAGGCGCCGTCATCTATCTCAATCAGGAGGGACGCGGCATCGGACTCTGCAACAAGATCCACGCCTACAAGTTGCAGGACGAGGGGCTCGACACCGTCGACGCCAACCTCAAACTGGGCTTCAAAGCCGACGAGCGCGACTACGGCGTGGGCGCGAGCATCATCCGCGAGCTGGGCATCCGCCACATGCGCCTGATGACAAACAACCCGCTCAAACGGGCCGGATTGGAGGGTTACGGACTCTGCATCGACGAGATCGTGCCCATCGTGATCGCCCCGAACCCCTACAACGAACACTATCTGGAAACCAAGCAGGAGCGCATGCACCACACGCTGGGCCTGGAGAAAAAATAGAAGATGAATCCGAAGGAAATCCGCATCGTATTCATGGGCACGCCCGAATTCGCCGTGCCTTCGCTGCGGGCGCTCGTCGCCGGCGGCTACAACGTCGTGGGCGTTGTGACCACGCCCGACAAACCCGCAGGACGGGGACAGAAACTCCACCAGAGCGAGGTCAAAATCGCCGCATTGGAGCTGGGGTTGCCGGTCCTGCAGCCCGAGAAACTGAAAGCCCCGGAGTTTGTGGAAGCGATGCAGGCGTTGCGGCCCGACCTGGGCATTGTGATCGCTTTCCGGATGCTTCCCGAGGTAATTTGGGCCATGCCGCGGCTGGGGACCTTCAACCTCCACGCCTCACTGCTGCCCCAGTACCGCGGGGCGGCGCCGATCAACTGGGCGATCATCAACGGCGAGACCGAAACGGGGGTCACCACATTCCTCCTGAACCACGAGATCGACAAAGGCGGCATCATCGACCAGATCCGCGTGCCGATCCTCCCGGAAGACAACGTAGGCACGCTCTACGACAAGCTGATGACTACCGGAACTGCGCTGGTCACCTCGACCGTGGACCGCATTGCCGCGGGGGACATCCGGCCCGTCGAGCAGCAGCACATCGACGAGTCGACGCTGCGGCCCGCCCCCAAGATATTCAAAGAGGACTGCCGGATCGACTGGACGCTCCCGGGCCGACGCATCGCGGATTTCATCCGCGGTCTGTCGCCGTACCCGGCAGCCTGGACCGAGATGTTCCGTGAAGGCGACGAGGAGTCGCAGAGCGCCAAACTGTTCTCGGCGGCATTCGAAGCCGCGGCCCACGGCCAGCCGTGCGGCACGGTCGAGAGCGACGGCCGGACTTTCATCCGCGTGGCGTGCGCCGACGGATGGATCGTTCCCGGGGAGTTGCAGATAGCCGGCAAGAAACGGCTCCCGGTGCGCGACCTGCTGCTGGGCTGGCGCGACGTGAGCCAATACAAATTCAGGAAATAACCCGATTCTCCGTTGCAGAACCGTTTTTCCCGGAAACCGCCCATCACGGTCTCCGGGAATAAAAATTTTATAGTCAAATGAATCTTCGTATTCAAAACCCCGAACGACCGGACTTACCCACCGGTCGGATGGGCCGTTATGGAAGGGTAGCGACCTATCTGCTGCTGACGCTGACGTTCTACATCACCCTGACGATCGTAGACGAGGTATGGAACATTCGCCATCACCATTATTTCGCCATCTGGGCCCAGCGTGCCGCCGACGCCATGCTGCTGGCGCTTCCCGTCTGGTTCCTGCACCGGAAACGATGGCTGTTTCCCTGGATCGTGCTGGTCAACCTCTACCTGCTGTCGAACGTCTGGTATTACCGCATTTATTACAGCGTGATGCCGCTGAACTCCTACCTGATGGTGAACAACCTCCGGGGACTCGGTCCGAGCATCTACGCCTCGATGCGTGCCTCAGACTTTTGGATCGTGCTCCCTTCGATTTGTTTTGCCGCAGGATACTCCCTCTTCGGCCGGTGGAAGTCCGGGATAGGCCTCCGCGCCGCAGGCTTCGCCGTCAGCCTGCTGCTGATCTTCGTCACCGTCATCCCGCCGTATTTCAATGACCCCAATGAGTTCACACATCCCTGGCCCTGGTACCGGAATGAAATCATGCAGGCTTTCCACAAATACGGACTGATCGGCTACTGGTCCTACCAGATCGCCTACCTGCACGGATGCCCGCCCGAGGAGGCCGAATACGCCGCACAGTTCGTCGAAGCCGCAGAACGACGCGCTTCCCGGGAACCGCTCACGGAAGAGCACCGCAAAAACCTGATCGTCGTGCTGGCCGAATCGTTGGGCAGCTGGCCCATCGGCCTGGAAATCGGCGGAACGGAAGCAACCCCGTTCATGAACTCGCTGGCCCGGGATACGAGCGTGATCTATTTCCCGCGGGTGCTGCCGCAGGTGAAGGACGGACGGTCGTCCGATGCCCAACTGATGCTCAACACCGGACTGCTGCCCCTCGAAAGCGGGGCCGCAGCCAGTCTCTACGGCTGCCGGAACACCTATCCTTCGCTACCCAAGGCGCTGGCCCGGAGAGGGTATACCTCCGCATCGCTGATCTGCGACTCCCGCCACTACTGGAACCAGGAGGCCACCACGAAGAGTTACGGATTCGACAGATATCATTACGAACTGAGCCGCGGACCGATGCGCCGCGCCGATGAGGAGCTCTACGAAAACAGTCTCGAAATTCTGAAGGACCTGCCGCAGCCGTTCTATGCCCAGTTAGTCACGATGTCGGGACACGGACCGTACTCGAAGTCGGATCTCGAAAGTCCGCTGAACAATGCCGACATCCCCGATGAGGAGGCCAAATACTACCTGGTCGCCACGCAGTATGTGGACCGCTGCCTCGGCGGGTTCATCGACTCGCTCAAAGTGTGCGGGCTTTACGACAAGAGCATCATCGTCATCATGGGCGACCACGACTCCGTCACCCGCAATCAGTACGAAGGGCGCAAAAAACGGGAGCTTAGCGACCGCTACATCCCGCTTTTCATCCTCAATGCACCGCTGAAAGCCGAAACGGGGAAGGTCATTGCGCAGATCGACATCTATCCCAGCCTGCTGGACCTGATGCACGCGCAGGATTACGATTTTCACGGGTTGGGCGAGAGCTTCTTCCGCCGCCAGAGCGACTGCGCCGCCGACCACACCGAAGGCTGGGTCGGCGATAACCGGAGCGATTCGGTCCGGCAGTACCGGAAAGAGTTGTGGCGGGTTTCGGACATTCTGCTGCGAACCGACTATTTCAAATCCCGGCTGTAACAGAAGCGAGGCGCCCCGAACGGGACGCCTCGCTTTTTCATCGGACTCTGGCCGGAGCCTACTTGCCGATCTTCTTCTCGATCTCCTCCTTCGGGAGCGGCTTGGTGCAGAAGAACCAGTCGTAGCACTTGGCCCCTTCGGGAACCGTCTCCTGGTCATCACCCTTCATCGGCACAATCACCTCGTCGCCCGGACGCCAGTCGGCAGGCAATGCGATACCGAAGGCGTCGATGGTCTGCAGGCCGATCAGGACCCGTTTGATCTCGTCGAAATTGCGGCCCAGCGCCAGCGGATAGTAGATCATCGCCCGCAGCACGCCCTTCGGATCGACGAAGAAGACAGCCCGCACGGCAGCCGTCTGGCTCTCGCCGGGCTGGATCATACCGTAAAGCGACGCCACCTTCATCGAAACGTCATCGATGATCGGAAACTCGACCTTTACATCCTTCATGCCCTTGTACTCGATCTTCTCACGGATGGTTTTCAACCACGCGATATGACTGTTGCGGCTATCGATGGACAAGCCCACCAATTCGCAATTCAGCGCCCGGAACTCTGCCGTGCGGGCTCCGAACGTAAGTATCTCGGTGGTGCAGATCGGAGTAAAGTCGGCAGGGTGGCTGAACAGAATCACCCATTTACCCTTGTAATCGTCCGGGAAGCTGATCTTGCCCCGCGTGGTCATCGCCTCGAATGCCGGAACGGGTTCGCCCAGGCGCGGCATCTGCAGTTCGTTCTTTTCCATAGTCTGAAATTTAAAGTTAATGCCGGACACGCAAAATCGATGCCCTTCAACATGATTTATTCTTTCATCCCCCAAGATAATACATTTAACGACATGTTATTCACCGATTTGCGCTCTTGCGCGGATCGGTCTACACAAACGACGTTTTCGATCAGGACCGGCAGCACGTTCAGTCGGAGCCATAAAACAAAAAG
Organism: Alistipes timonensis JC136; assembly: GCF_900107675.1. Lineage (GTDB taxonomy): Bacteria > Bacteroidota > Bacteroidia > Bacteroidales > Rikenellaceae > Alistipes > Alistipes timonensis. The sequence goes on along the minus strand of NZ_FNRI01000001.1, from coordinate 271,204 downwards.
GCGCCCCTCACAGAGCGCCTCATTATCTCGTACAACTGGAATCAGCGGACCTTGCGGATGATCTCGCCGCCGTGTTTGATGGCCTCCTCGTTGGCCGGAAGCATCTTCCAAGCACGCTCGGGAAGCGATTTTTTCAGACCCACCATCACATTTTCCATCTCGACCACGGGGCGCACTTTCAGATACCCGCCCAGAATCATCGTGTTGAACAGCTTGGCCTGGCCCATCTTCGCACACTCAGCCGTGGCGTCGATCGCGTAGACCTCGATGTCCTTGCGCACCGGATGGCGCGTGATGCCGTTCGTATCGTAGATCAGCACGCCGCCGGGCTTGACCATCGGCTCGAATTTCTCCATCGACTGCTGGTTCAGAATGATCGCCGTGTCGAATTCATGGGCGATGGGCGAGGAGATCTTCCGATCCGAAAGGATCACCGTCACATTGGCCGTGCCGCCGCGCATCTCGGGACCGTAGGAAGGCATCCACGTCACCTCGAAATCCTGCATCACACCCGAGTAAGCCAGAATCTTACCCATCGAGAGGACGCCCTGTCCTCCGAATCCTGCAATTATCAACGTCTCTTTCATAGCCTTACTCTTTTTTAACGTCTTTGATATCGCCCAGCGGATAGAAGGGCAGCATGTTCTCCGCCATCCACTGATTCGAAGCCACGGGCGAGAGTTTCCAACCGCTGTTACAAGTCGAAACGACCTCGACCATCGAGAAGCCGTTGCCGGCCATCGAATTCTCGAACGCCTTGCGGATCGCCTTCTTGCACTTGCGCACGTTAGCGGCCGTATGCACGCTCTGGCGCGTAATGTAGGTGGCGCCGTCCAGATGGGCCATCATCTCCGCGATCTTGTAGGGATAACCGTTCAGCCGCGGATCGCGCCCGTAAGGGGTCGTCGCGGTCTTCATGCCCAAGAGGGTGGTCGGAGCCATCTGACCGCCGGTCATGCCGTAAATCGCATTGTTAATATAGATCGCCACGACGTTCTCGCCGCGCGCCGCCGCATGGATCGACTCCGCCGTACCGATAGCCGACAGGTCGCCGTCGCCCTGATAGGTGAAGACCATGTTCTGCGGATAGAGCCGCTTCACGGCCGTCGCAACGGCCAGAGCGCGTCCGTGCGCCGCCTCGATCCAGTCGATGTCGATATAGTTGTAGGCGAACACCGAGCAGCCCACGGGCGAAACGCCCACGGTCTTCTCCGCGAGGCCCATCTCCTCGATGACCTCGGCGACGAGCTTATGCACCGTACCGTGACTGCAGCCGGGGCAGTAGTGCATGACATTATCAGTGATGAGCGCCGGTTTCGTATAAACCAGATTCTCCTTTTTGATTTCAACCTCTGCCATCGTCTTTTACTTTTTAATCAGTTTTTCCTTGAGCGCGTCGAGCACCTCGCCGGGATTGAACATCATACCTCCCTGACGCCCGTAATGTTCGACGGGGGCCTTGCCGTTCACAGCCAGCCGCACGTCCTCGACCATCTGTCCGGCATTCAGCTCAGCCGAGAGGAATCCTTTGACACCACGCGCAGCCAAATCGGCGATTTGCTTCTTGGGGAACGGGTAAAGTGTAATAGGACGCAGCAGGCCGACCTTCAAACCCTCGGCGCGGGCCATTTCGACCGTCGCCGAACAGATACGGGCCGATGATCCGAACGCCACGATGACGTAGTCGGCATCGTCGCACTCGATGGCTTCGTAGCGCACCTCGTTCTCCTCGAGGGCCTTGTATTTCTCCTGCAGACGCTTGTTGATGACCTCCATCTTCTCGGACTGCAATTCGAGCGAAGTCACGATATTGCGCGGCCGGGAGGCGGGTTTTCCCTGCGTAGCCCACGAACCGCACTCGGCCTTCAGTTCCTCGTCGGTCTTGCGCGGACGCTGGGGCGCCAGCACGACTTTCTCCATCATCTGACCGATGGCGCCGTCGGCGAGGATCAGCGCCGGATTGCGGTATTTGAATGCCAGGTCAAAAGCCTCGGCCACATGGTCGTGCATCTCCTGCACGGAGTTCGGAGCCAGCACGATCAGGTGGAAATCGCCGTGGCCGCCGCCTTTGCAGGCCTGGAAATAGTCGCCCTGCGAGGGCTGGATCGTACCCAGCCCCGGACCGCCGCGCTGGCAGTTGATTATCAGGCAGGGGAGTTCGGCGCCGGCCAGGTAGCTCAGCCCCTCGGACATCAGGCTGATGCCGGGGCTCGACGACGAGGTCATGACCCGCTTGCCGGTCGAGGCGCCGCCGTAGACCATGTTGATCGAAGAGATCTCCGACTCGGCCTGCAGTACCACCATGCCCGTAGTCTCCCACGGTTTGAGCTCCATCAATGTCTCCATCACCTCCGACTGCGGGGTAATGGGGTATCCGAAATATCCATCGCAACCGTAGCGGATCGCCGCATGGGCGATCACCTCGTTGCCTTTCATCAGTTTTACTTCTTTCTCTGCCATAGCCTATTCGAATTTTTGACGATAAACCGTGATGACGCTGTCGGGACAGATCACCGCACACGAAGCACAACCCGTACAGGCATCGGGATTCGCCATCCACGCCACCGGGTAGCCCTTGCTGTTTACCTCAGCCGACAGGGCGAGCACGTCGCACGGGCAGGCCGAGGCGCAAACCCCGCACCCTTTGCAACGCTCCTTGTCGACAACGATTGTTCCTTTGATTTTAGCCATAACGCCGTAGTATTGTTAAGTTGCTTACAAATATAGTAAAAATTCCATGCCTCAGCTTGTTTTTCGTTATAAAAAAACGCCGATCCGTGATAAAACAACGCCTCCGGAAAAAATCCCTCTCCGGCCGAAAGGGGTCAACTGTCCCTGTTTCAGAAAATTTAGAGCCCGAAGAACCCGTTCCGCTGGCTCTACATGCTCCTGACGGCACTCAACCTGCTGGTTCCCATCGGGGTGCTTGTAGCGGCCATCGACAACCGCGTTTTCAACGCGGGATGCGGCGAGTGGCTGGCATGTACGTCGTCGGCGGCGGCGGATTCGTCCTGTCGCAGGTCGTCGATCGCCAACAACACCCGGAAATAGCCCGGAACACCCTGCAAAAAAAGAGCTGCCTTTTTGGCAGCTCTTTTTCAATTATTTTTCTTCGAACGAGTGGATTACGACTCCCGAGCGCAGTTTCGGTTCGAACCACGTGGTCTTCGGAGGCATGATGTTACCCGTGTCGGCGATATTGATGAGCTGTTGCATCGAAACGGGGTAGAGGGCGAACGCCGCCTTCATCTCCCCGCTGTCCACGCGCCGCTTCAGCTCGCCCAGGCCGCGGATGCCGCCCACGAAATCAATTCGTTTCGACGTGCGCAGGTCCTTGATGTCCAGAATCTTGTCCAGCACCAGATTCGACAGCACCGTAACGTCCAGCACCCCGATCGGATCGTTGTCATCGTAAGTGCCCGGCTTGGCCGTCAGGCTGTACCAGCGACCGTCGAGGTACATCGCAAAGTTGTGCAGGGCCGTGGGGCGGTACTCCTCCGTTCCCTTGTCCTCGACCGTAAACGACTCCTTCAGTTTTTCGAGGAGTTCGGCGGGCGTCAGGCCGTTCAGGTCCTTCACCACACGGTTGTAGTCGATGATGCGCAGTTGGTTGGCCGGGAACGTCACAGCCAGGAAATAGCAGTACTCCTCGCAGCCCGAATGGTTCGGATTCTTGCCGCGGCACTCCTGGCCTACGCGGGCGGCGGCAGCCGTGCGGTGGTGTCCGTCGGCGACATACAGCGCCGGGATGCCGGCGAAAATCTCCGTGATGCGGTCGTTGGTCTTCCGGTCGCGGATCACCCACAGTTGGTGTCCGAAGCCGTCGGCGGCCGTGAAATCGTACTCCGGAGCGTTGTTCTTCACCACGTCGGCGACGATGGCGTCGATCTCGGCATTGTCGGGATAGGCGAAAAACACCGGCTCGATATTGGCTTTCTGGTTGCGGACATGAATCATGCGGTCCTCCTCCTTGTCGGGGCGCGTCAGCTCATGCTTTTTGATAGCTCCCGAGAGGTAATCCTCGAAATGGCAGCACATCGCCAGTCCGTACTGCGTGCGGCCCTCCATCGTCTGCGCATAAATATAGTAGTACTCCTCGGGGTCCTGCCGGAGCCATCCCTCGGACTGCCACTTGCGGAAATTCTCCACCGCCTTGTCGTAAACCGGATCGGAATGCTCGTCGGCGATGGGTTCGAAATCGATTTCAGGTTTGATGATGTGCAGCAGCGAACGCTCCGTAGCCTCGGTTTTCGCCTCGGCGGAATTCAACACGTCGTAGGGACGCGACGCCACCTCGGCGGCATGCTCCTTCGGCGGACGGACCGCACGGAAAGGTTTTATTCGTACCATAAAGTTCTTGTTTTAGGCGAAAAAGGCGGGCGTTTTCGCACCCGCCTCTTTCGATACATTTATCGTCTATTTATTGACCTGGAAACGGGTATTGCCGTTCTTCAGGAAATCCACAATCTGGCTGGCTGCCGCCAAACCGGCATTGATGTTGGCCTCGGCGGTCTCGGCGCCCATCTTCTTCGCCGTGGCGAAAACCCGCTTGCAGAACTTCTCGTCCAGCTCGGCCTGATTGCCGGCGGCGATGTCGGTGATGTATTTCAGGTCCTCGCGCTCGGTCAGGGCACGCACCACACCCGCCTCGTCGATCACCTCCTTGCGGGCGGTGTTGACCAGCGTCGCACCCTTGGGCATCGACATCAGCAGGTCGTAACCGATCGAACCCTTGGTCTGCTCCGTAGCGGGAATGTGCAGCGAGAGGAAGTCGGACACCTTGTAAAGCTCCTCGACCGACGCCACCTTCTTCACGCCGTCAGCCGCAAAGACCGCCTCGTCGGTGATGAACGGATCGTATGCGACAACATTCATGCCTAACGCCTTTCCCTTGCGGCCGACCAGCTTGCCGACATTGCCGTAAGCGTGGATGCCGAGGGTCTTGCCCTGGATTTCCGTGCCCGTACCCGGGGTAAAGCGGTTTCGCGACATGTAGATCATCATGGCCAGCGCCAGCTCGGCCACGGCGTTGGAATTCTGGCCCGGAGTGTTCATCACCACGATGCCCCGCGCCGAAGCCGCTTCGAGGTCCACATTGTCGTAACCCGCACCGGCGCGGACCACGATTTTCAGGTTTTTCGCCGCAGCGATGACCTCGGCGGTCACCTTGTCGCTGCGGATAATCAGCGCATCCACATCGGCCACAGCCTCCAACAACTGACTCTTGTCGGTATATTTTTCGAGCAGCGCCAGTTCATAGCCGGCATTCTCCACGATCCCGCGGATTCCGTCAACGGCCTTCTTGGCAAAAGGCTTCTCCGTTGCAACCAGTATTTTCATAGTATCGATCAATGACGTAAAATAAATATCCTGTTCTTTCTTCGTCTCCCGCATCAGCGGGACGATGGTCGGGCACATGGCCTATTTCGCATGTTTTTCGGCGAACTCCTGCATGCAGGCCACCAACGCCTCGACGCTCGACTTGGGCAGGGCGTTGTAGCACGATGCGCGGAAACCGCCCACCAGCCGGTGGCCCTTGATGCCGACCATGCCGCGCTCCTTGGCGAAAGCCATGAACTCGTCGGCGAGGTCTTCATACCCCTCGGCCATCACGAAGCAGATATTCATCAGCGAGCGGTCCTCCTTCACGACCGTACCGCGGAACAGCGGGTTGCGGTCGATCTCGTCGTAGAGCAGGGCGGCCTTCTCCTGATTGCGGCGGTAGATCTCGGGGACGCCGCCGATCGACTTGAGCCACCGGAGGGTCTCTTTCAGCACATAGATCGGGAAGACGGGCGGCGTGTTGAACATCGAGTTGTTCTCGACATGGGTGCGGAACGACACCATCGACGGCAGATCACGGACGATCTTGTCCAGCATGTCCTCGCGGATGATGGCGAAAGCCACACCCGCGGGAGCCAGGTTTTTCTGTGCTCCGCCGTAGATCATGGCGTATTTCGAAACATCGACCGGGCGGGAGAGGATGTCCGACGACATGTCGGCGATCAGGGGCACGGGCGACGAGAGGTCCTCGTGGTACTCCGTACCGTAGATCGTATTATTAGAGGTAATATGCACATAGTCCAGGTCGGCCGGAATGGCGAAGCCCTTCGGGATATAGGTGAAATTTTTGTCCTCGGACGACGCCAGCACCTCGACCTCACCGTAACGCTTGGCCTCTTTGATAGCCTTCTTCGCCCACACACCCGTATTCACATAGCCGGCTTTTTTGCCCAGGAAGTTCGCGGGAATTTCATAAAAATAGGTACTCGCACCGCCGCCCAGATAGATGATCTTGTAGTTGTCCGGAATATGGAGCAACTCCCGGAAAAGCTGGTCGGCTTCCTCCATCACGGCGTCGAAATCCTTCGTCCGGTGGGAGATCGAAAGCAGCGAAAGCCCCGATCCGTTGAAGTCGAGAATTGCCTTGGCTGCATTTTCGATGACCTCATCCGCCAGAATGGAAGGTCCCGCATTGAAATTGTGCTTTTTCATAATGATTTCGTATGTGATTTGAATGGTCTGATGCTTAGCTGTTAGTTTGCTAACACAAATATAAAGAAAAAAATTTTATAAACGCAAAGATAGCCAAATAAATTTCATTTCATAAGCGGGACGCGCCTCTTTTTGGATAGTTTTTATTAATTTTGCAGAAAATATCAAGTTCCCACACCAGCATGGTAAAATCAATGACCGGCTTCGGCAAAGGCGAAGCCACACTTCAAAATAAAAAGATCACGGTCGAGATACGTTCGCTCAACTCCAAGCAGTTGGACCTCTCGCTGCGGCTTCCGGCCGTCTACCGTCAGTCGGAGTACGAACTCCGCAACGTCATCGCCCGCACGATCCAGCGGGGCAAGGTCGACGTTTTCGTCTCGGTCGAGTCGCAGGCCGTCGAGACCCCGGCCCGTATCAACCGCGAGGTCTTCCGCGAATACCTGCGGCAGATGAACGACACGCTCACGTTCGCCGGCATCGACGCCGGCTACGACGCCATCCTGCCGGTCATCATGCGCCTGCCCGAGGTCGTGGCCACCGAGTCCGAAACCATTTCGGAGGAGGAGCACACCGCGCTGATCGCCGCTGCGGAAGCTGCCGCCGCACAGCTGGATGCCTTCCGCGCACAGGAGGGAGCGATCCTGATCGCCGACCTGCTGCGCCGCGTGGAGCTGATCAAGCAATACCGCGACGAGGTGGTTCCCTTCGAGAAAGCCCGCACGGAGACGGTCCGCAACCGCATCCTGGACAACCTCACGAAACTCCCCGTCGACGTGGACCGTAACCGGCTGGAGCAGGAGATGATCTTCTACCTCGAAAAACTGGACATCACCGAGGAGAAAGTCCGCCTCACCAACCACTGCAAATACTTCCGCGAGGTAGCCGCAGGGGAGGAGAGCGCAGGCCGCAAACTGGGCTTCATCGCCCAGGAGATGGGCCGTGAGATCAATACGATGGGTTCGAAAGCCAACGAATCGAACATCCAGATCCTCGTAGTCAAAATGAAGGACGAACTGGAGAAGATCAAAGAGCAAGTACTGAACATTTTATAAATGGGAAAAGTCATCATATTCTCGGCCCCGAGCGGCTCGGGCAAGACCACGATCGTCCGACATCTGCTGGAACGCTATCCCCAGTTGGAATTTTCCATTTCGGCGACCAGCCGCGCACCCCGCGGACAGGAGCGCGACGGGGTGGATTACTATTTCCTCTCGCAGGAGGAGTTCATGAAAGCCGTGGCGGAAAACCGCTTCGTGGAGTGGGAGGAGGTCTACAAAGGCACCTGCTACGGCACGCTGCGCAGCGAGGTCGAGCGCATCTGGGCCAAAGGCCATGTGATCGTCTTCGACGTCGACGTGATCGGCGGCATCAACCTCAAACGCATCTTCGGCGACGACGCCTGCTCGGTGTTCGTCATGCCGCCCTCGGTCGAAGAGCTGCGCCGCAGACTCGTTGCCCGCGGCACGGACGCTCCGGAGGTGATCGAGCGCCGCGTGGCCAAGGCCGAATTCGAACTGACGAAAGCCCCGGAATTCGACCACGTGATCGTCAACGACTGCCTCGACGACGCCGTATGCGGCACATGCAGCGTCCTCGACCAATTCATCATGCGGTAGGATGAAACGGGTGATGCTTTATTTCGGGTCGTTCAACCCCGTGCACAAAGGCCACATCGCGCTGGCGGAATACGCCGTCGAACAGGGGCTTTGCGACGAAGCCGTGCTGGTCGTCTCACCGCAAAGCCCCTATAAGGCGGCCGATGAACTGGCTCCCGAGATGGACCGTTTCGAAATGGCCGAGATCGCCTGCGCGGCTTCGGAATATCCGGACCGGATCAAACCTTCGGTCGTGGAGTTTCTGCTCCCGAAACCCTCATACACAATAGATACTCTGCGTTACCTGAAGGAAAACTTCGGGTCTGAAATGGAGTTCTCGATCCTGATGGGCAGCGACCAGATCGCCCGGCTCGACGGCTGGAAGGAATACGAAAAAATCCTCGAATACCCCGTCTACGTCTATCCCCGCCGGGGCGAGCCCGCCGAAGGGTTCGAGGGGCGCATCACGCTGCTGGCGGACGCCCCTTTGCAGGATTTCGCCTCGACGGACGTGCGTGACCGCATCGGACAGGGCGAGGACACCTCGGAGATGCTCGACGAGGGCGTCGCCGCCTACATCTGCCGCAAAGGGCTGTGGAGTCCCGCGGCACGCATCGCGGCCCTCACGGCACGAATTGCGGAGACCCCGGACGATACGGCGCTTTACATCGAGCGCGGCAGGCTCCATTACCGGATGGGCGAGTGGGGCCCGGCGCTCAATGATTTCAATGCCGTGCTGCGCATCGACGCGGAACATGTCGAGGCCCGGCAGTTCGCCCGGATGGTGCAGGAAATATTGGAATTCCGATACAAAGACATATACAATCCCTGAAATGACACGTTTGAAGATAGCCCTCCTGGCCGGCGGAGATTCGCCCGAGCGGGAGATCGCCCTCCAGAGCGCCGCACAAATCGAAGCGGCTCTCGACCACTCGAAATACGACATCACGGTCGTAGACCTCCACCACCGCGACTGGCACTACACGGCCCCCGACGGCCGCCAATGGCAGGTGGACAAGAACGACTTTTCGATCACCGTCAACGGCGTTCACAAGGTGTTCGACTATGCCCTCATCATCATCCACGGCACTCCCGGCGAGGACGGCAGACTGCAGGGATACCTCGACATGATGGGCATTCCCTATTCGTCGTGTTCAATGACCTCGTCGGTCGTCACCTTCGACAAGATCACCACCAAACGCACGCTCGCGGGACGTGTCAACCTCGCCCGCGAGGTCTTCCTGCGCCGTGGCGAGGCGTTCGACGCAGCGAAAATCGCCGCCGACTTCGGCATGCCGCTGTTCGTAAAACCCAATGCCAGCGGTTCGTCGTTCGGCGTGACGAAAGTCCACAGCCCGGAGGAGCTGCCCGCGGCCATCGACGCGGCCTTCGCCCAGGGCGACGAAATCCTGATCGAGGAGTGCATCGCGGGGCGTGAAATGGGCTGCGGAATAATGATCGCCGGCGGGAAGGAGTATATTTTCCCCATCACGGAGATCATTTCCAAAAAGGACTTCTTCGACTACCAGGCCAAATACACCGCCGGCTATTCCGACGAGATCACCCCGGCGGACATCACCCCCGAGGTAAAGGCCGAACTGAACCGCATGACCCGCGAGGCTTACAAAACCTGCCGCTGTGCAGGGGTCGTAAGGGTCGATTTTATCGTAACCCCCTCCGGAAAACCCTATTTCATCGAGCTGAACTCGATTCCCGGCATGAGCGCCGGAAGCATCGTCCCCAAGCAGGCCCGCGAGATGGACATGTCGCTCGGGGAACTCTATGACATCATCATCGCCGACACGTGCCGCAAATGATCGAGATCGACGACAAAATCGTGAGCGCCGACCTGCTGCGCGAGTGCTTCGCCTGCGACATCGCGCAGTGCAAAGGCATCTGCTGCGTCGAGGGCAACGCCGGAGCGCCGCTCGAAGCGGAAGAGGTGGAAATCCTCGAACGCGAATACCCCAATTACAAGCCCTGCATGACGCCCGAAGGCATCGAAGCCGTCGAACGGCAGGGTTTCATGGTCGTGGACGAAGACGGCGACCTAACCACGCCGCTGGTCAACGACGCCGAGTGCGCCTATACCTACGAGGAGAACGGCGTGACGCTCTGCGCCATCGAAAAGGCGTGGATGGAGGGCAAAACCCCGTTCCGCAAGCCGATTTCGTGCCACTTGTACCCGATCCGCATAATGCGCTTCTCGAACGGTACCGTGGGGCTCAACTACCACCGCTGGTCGGTGTGCGCCCCGGCCCGCCGGTGCGGTGCGAAGCTGGGCATCCCGGTCTACAAAGCCCTCCGGGAACCGATCGTCCGCCGCTTCGGCGAAGAATTCTACAAGGCGCTGGAAGCGGCCGAGGAACTAATCAGACAACCATAAAAGACTATGAAAAAATACCTGTTGACACTCGCGGCCCTCTCGATGGTCTTCACATCGACGGCTCGCAAACCCAGGAACGCACGGGCGCAGGCTGTTGCCGAAACCCGGGAAACTGCAGCAGCAGATTCGCTCCGGGCAGTAGCATTACGGCAGGCCGACCTGATCGATTCATTGAAAAACATGATTTACACCGCCGGACGTATCGCCGAAAGCCGTCCGGAACAAAAATCCGCACCGGCCCCGGTCATCGACCCGGAACAGGCCGCCGCAGACTCCATTGCCGCGTTGCAGCTGCGACTTCGCCCCACGAAGATCGAATCCATCTTCGACACCAACGGGCTGACCGTGATCGACACCCTCACGACGGACAACGATGCCGTGCAGGTGATCCTTTACAGCGACAATTCGTGGAAATACATCCGCAACCGGGAGATCGCCAAGGACAGCACCATTTTCGAAAAATACTGGGACACGACGACGCTTTTCCCTTACCGCGAAGTCGATATGTCGGGCATGCCCAAATCGGTGGTCATCGACCTCGTGGATTCGCTGACCAGCTACCATTGCCCCTATCAGGGCTCGGTGCATCCGCGCGGAAAATACGGCCCGCGGCGCCGGCGCCAGCATCAGGGCGTGGACCTGCCGCTCAAAATGGGCGATCCGGTCTATGCCACCTTCTGCGGCCGTGTGCGCATCTCGCAGTATAACAAGGGCGGCTACGGCAACCTCGTCATCATCCGCCACGACAACGGCCTGGAAACCTACTACGGACACCTCTCGGAGCGCATGGTGGAACCCGGGCAATGGGTCGAGGCCGGGCAGATTATCGGTCTGGGCGGCTCGACGGGCCGTTCGACAGGGCCTCACCTCCATTTTGAAACCCGCTATTACGGGCAGTCGTTCGATCCCGAGCGTCTGATCGACTTCAAAAACGGAACGCTCAGCCGCGAGACGTTCCTGCTGAAAAAATCGTTCTTCAGCATCTACTCCAACGCCGGGCAGGATTTCGACGACGAGATCGCCAACGAAGAGCAGGACAAGCAGGAAGCCGCCGAAAAAGCGGCCATGAAATACTATAAGATCCGTTCGGGCGACACGCTGGGCGCCATCGCACGCCGCCACGGTACGACGGTTGCGAACATCTGCCGGCTGAACGGCATCAAATCGACCACCATCCTGCGCATCGGGCGTTCGCTGCGGGTACGGTAATACGGTCCGAAACTTACTGACTCCATCTGAATGATACCCAAAAAAATCCACTTTTGCTGGCTGGGGGGGGGTAAATATCCCGAACGGGTCCGGCAGTGCATGGAATCGTGGCGCAGGGCACTGCCCGGTTACGAAATCGTCCGCTGGGACGAGAGCCGTTTCGACGTAAACTCCGTACCCTGGGTCCGCGAGGCGATCGAGCGAAAGAAATACGCTTTCGCCGCCGACTACATCCGCCACTATGCACTCTATCACGAGGGCGGCATCTACCTCGACACCGATGTCGAAGTGCTCAAACCGTTCGATGACCTGCTCGACGCCGAGATGTTCGCCGTCATAGAGACCGAAGAGTCGGTGCTGGCCCGCAACATCGCCCAAGACCGTATTTCAGAAGCGGGAGAGGTACTGACAGACGAGTTATTTGCGGACGTGGGGCTGGGTTTGCAGTCAGGGGCATTCGGCGTCACGGCAAGGCATCCGTTCACCCGGCGCTGCCTCGACTGGTACGAAAGCCACCGTTTCATACGCGAAGACGGCACGCTCTACGACCGAATCATCGCGCCCGACATCATGGCATACCATGCACGCCCGGCCGGGCTGAAATACAAGGATGTTGCGCAGGAGTTGGACGAAGGCATCCGCATCCATCCCTCGCCGACCATAGCCGCGTATGCCGCGAAAGCCGTTCCCGAAAGCTACGCCATACACCATTGTCTCGGCAGCTGGCGACCGGCGGCTCCCTGCCGAAAAAAGAAGTGGTATTCGCGCTGGTGGAAAAGCCTGATGCGCGGACTCGGACTGCACAAATAAGAAAAGGGCCTCGGGACATACCCCGAAACCCTTCCCTAAAACGATTATCACATCCGGGCGCAGAACCGGCAGGAAAGCGAGGTAACGATAAGTCGCCCCTTAAAACCCGCCTCTTAAGCGGGCGCAGAACCGGGCAGGACGCCGGGAAACTGCCCGCCGCCCCTAAAGCCCGCCTCTCAGGCGGGCTTGTTCTGCACGGCATCGACGGCGGCGATGACCGCACCGCGCAACCCCTTATGTTCCAGCTCGGCGACACCCACTATGGTCGTGCCGCCGGGCGAGCAGACAGCGTCTTTCATCACACCGGGGTGCTGTCCCGTCACGAGTTGCAGCTTCCCGGTTCCGGCGACCATCTGGCTCACCATCCGGTAGGCATCGGCGCGCGGAATGCCGTGTTTGACCGCACCGTCGGCCAGCGCCTCCATGAACATGGCGACGAACGCCGGACCGCAGCCGCAGACGGTGCTCGAAATCCCGAGCAGGGCAGTATCCATCCGGATCACGATTCCGAGTTTCGAAAACAGCCCTTCGACGCATGTCCACTGCACATCCGAGAGCGAATGGCGGCGTTCGCAGACGACGATTCCTTCGCAGACCGAGACGGGCGTATTGGGAATGGTCGACAGGTGGGCCGTACCGGGTGCGAGCATCCGCTCGTAATCGTCGAACGTGACGCCTGCGGCCACCGAAACGACGATCTTCTTAGCCAGCAGTTCCCGGACGGGTGTCACGACCGCCTCGACCTGGTAGGGTTTCACGGCGACAACCACGATGTCGGCAAACTCCGCGACAGCCGCGGCATCGTCGAACGCCCGGAACCCGTGGGGCTCCGTGTTGCGCAGCAGTTTCGCACGGTCGCGCGCACACGCGCCGATATTCCCGGCCTCGACGGCTTTCCCGCGAACCAGGCCGTGCGCGAGGGCCTGCGCCATATTCCCGAATCCGATAAATCCGATTTTCATAGTCTGTCTGGTTTAGTATACTTAATCGTTATTTCGCTGACAAACAATGCGGCAACCACTCATAAAACGGGCTTCTTAAGCCCGCGCCGGCCGAAGATCAGGGAGCCGACGCGCACCATCGTCGAACCGCATTCGACGGCCAGCGGATAGTCGTGCGACATGCCCATCGACAACGTGTTGAACCGCGGTCCGAAGTAGGGTTGCAGCAGTTCGAAGCAGCGGCGAAGCTCGTCGAAATCACGGCGGATCACCGCACCGTCGTCGGTATTGGTGGCGATACCCATGACGCCGCGCACGCAGATGTTCGGCATCCGGGCAAAAGGAGCGGTCCCGACGTAATTCTTCAATTCGCCGATATTCCAGCCCGTCTTGGTATCCTCCTCGGCGACGTGTATCTCCAAAAGTATCTCGATCGTGCGTCCGCATTTGGCCGCTTCGCGCTGGATGGCCTCGGCCAAACGGGCGCTGTCGACCGAATGGATCAACGCCACGAACGGTGCGATATATTTGATCTTGTTGGTCTGCAGGTGGCCGATCATGTGCCACTCGATATCCTTGGGCAGAGCCTCGTATTTTTCACGCAATTCCTGCGGACGGCTCTCGCCGAAGATGCGGTGCCCGGCATCGTAGGCTTCGCGGATCATCTCCGCAGGATGTGTCTTCGACACGGCAACCAGCGTGACCTCCGCGGGAAGCGTCGAACGCACGAACGACAGTTGACAAGCTATATCCGACATTGGTTTTTCGATTTTATCCGGTAAAAATACGCAAAATTCATACAAACACGAAACCGTCGGCCAAAAAGCCGTTATTTTGCCGCCACGATCCGCGAACAGCCGAACTCCCCGGGAAGTGTCCGCTGCGTCTTTTTCAGTGCATCGTAGACGTGTATGTGCCGCCCGCCAAGCGCTTCGCACAGCAGGTAAATCTCCAGCGTATTTTTATCCGGCGCATATTCCGTAACCGACAGCACCGTGCCCGGGACCTCGGCCAGCGTCTCCCCGAAAGTACCGTCCCCGGCGGTGTTGAACAGCCGCAGTTGCGTTATGCCCTCCTTCGACACGGCATAGCCGCCGGCCTGAACCATCTTGTCCGGATCGGCCGCCGAAGGGACCGCCGTCCAGAACGGGACCATCGCATCGGCCTCCACGGCCTCGCCCGACCCGGCACCACCGGAAACCCGCAGCACCACCGGAGCGCAGGTGCCGTCGGCATTGCGCTGTGCGAGCAGCAGATCGGAACCGACCCGCACGAACGGCTGCACGGCCAGCGTATGCACGACCTCGTCGGGCACCGGCCAGGAGACCGGAGCCGGGGAGGGAGTGCGGGTCATGGTTTGTGTGGTCAGCCTCAGCCGCCCCGCATCGTGGGAAATGAGTCCGACGGAGGAGTCGGTGATCTGCCCGGCCAAGAGACAATTCCGGTATCCGAAATCGTTATAATAATTCATCGTAAGGTCGAAACCGACCATCGAACCGGAATAAACGCCGCAGATCCAGCCCGAACCGGGAAGTCCCACGGCGCAGGTGATTCCCCAGCCGGCGCC
This sequence comes from Alistipes timonensis JC136, assembly GCF_900107675.1. GTDB lineage: Bacteria > Bacteroidota > Bacteroidia > Bacteroidales > Rikenellaceae > Alistipes > Alistipes timonensis. The sequence continues at coordinate 256,198 of NZ_FNRI01000001.1, read as the reverse complement.
GAGCGTTTCAATCGGCGTGACACCGCCTGTCGAAAGGTCGATGCGGTCGATCACGGTTTTGTCCGTGTCGGAATCCGAAATGCCGTAAAGCGCCGCGGCTTTCGGAACCCCGTCGGCAACGCGGATCTTACCCAGAGGCATCAGATGCCCCCGGCGAAACAGCAGCACCCGTGTCGTCGAAGCAGGGTAGTGCCCCGGAGCCAGAAAGGTGACGCTCACGGCGGTGCGCAACGTGACGATCCCCCGCACTCCCTTGGCGAAACCGTTCGGAGCGAACCCCTCGGCGCCCTCCTCCCAATAGATTTCGAGCATGATTTCGTCATCGGGCTCGAATCCCTCGGCCGAAACGGTCACCCCGTCGCCGGGTGCGAAGACCCACGATTCGGGAGGCATGACGACATCGGTCACCAAAGCAGGGTGCGCTTTCTTGTCGGAACAGGCCCCGAAGATCGCCCCGGAGAGAAGCAACAGCAGAAACTTCTTCATTGATACTATTGAATTACAGTTTATTACCTCCACACCGGGGGGGGGTATTTCCGGGATGACCAGACACTACATCCGATACAAATATAGCGAAATTTTACCGGTTCCGAACAGTTTTGTGCCGTAACGGCACTTTTAGGGGATTGGACAGTTTTGTTGAACCATACGCAATTCGGGTTTGGAACCGTCCGTTCTTTTTAGTATCTTTGGTGTCAAAACCTGAAAAACAATGAAAAAACTCCGATTGATTCTTGCAGCGACCGCCGCAGTCGCATACAGTGCGGCGTCGGCCTGCACCAATTTCATCGTCACCAAAGGAGCTTCGACCGACGGGTCGGTGATGGTCACCTACGCGGCGGACTCCCATGCGCTCTACGGCGCACTGTACCACACCCCCGGCGGCAAATTCAAAGACGGGGCGATGCTGCCCGTCTACGAATGGGACACGGGCCGCTACCTGCGGGACATCCCGCAGGTGCGCGAAACCTATTCGACCATCGGCAATATGAACGAGCACTCGCTCATCATCGGCGAGACGACCTACGGAGGCCGCCGCGAGTTGGAGGACTCGACGGGACGCATGGACTACGGATCGCTGATCTACATCACGTTGCAGCGCGCCAAGACCGCCCGCGAGGCGATCGGCGTGATCGTCGACCTGGCCAACACCTACGGCTATGCGTCGGGCGGCGAATCGTTCTCGATCGCCGATCCCGACGAGGCGTGGATCATGGAGCTGATCGGCAAGGGTTTTCAGGACGACGGCAAGGGCGGCAACGCCCGTAAGGGTATCGTCTGGGTAGCCCGCCGCATTCCCGACGGCTATGTTTCGGCCCATGCCAACCAGGCCCGCATCACCACCTTCCCGAAGAACGATCCCGAGAACTGCCTCTACGCATCCGACGTGATTTCGTTCGCCCGGGAGATGGGGTATTACGACGGCCCGGATGCCGATTTTAGTTTCTGCGACGCCTATGCACCCCTCGACTTCGGCGCCCTGCGCGCCTGCGAAGCCCGCGTGTGGGCCTTCTTCCGCACCGTGGCCGACGACATGGACCGGTATGTGGACTATGCAATGGGCCACAACAAGGAGAATCGCATGCCGCTGTGGGTAAAGCCTCGTACAAAGGTGTCACCCAAAACGGTCTTCGACTGCATGCGCGACCACTATGAGGGAACCCCGATGGACATGACCACCGACATCGGCGCCGGAGGCCACAACTGTCCCTACCGCTGGCGTCCGATGGAGTTCGAAGTCGACGGCGTGAGCTACGTCAACGAACGCGCCACGGCCACCCAGCAGACCGGATTCTGGTTCGTGGCGCAGGCCCGGCCCAACGTGACGCGCGACATGGGCATCCTCTGGTTCGGCGTCGACGACGCGGCGACCTCATGCCTGACACCGATTTTCTGTTCGGCGCAGGAGGTTCCCGAGTGTTTCCGCGAGGGCAACGGCTCGATGCTGGAATATTCGCCCACGTCAGCGTTCTGGCTCTTCAACCGCACGACCAATTTCGCCTACATGCGTTACGACATGATCTCGGCCGACATCCGCAAAGTCACGGACAAGTGGGAGAACGACATGCTGGCCAACGTGGAGCTGGTCAGCGCCCGGATAGGCCGGATGTCGCCCGCGGCACGCCGCAACTACCTTACGGAGTTGAGCGTTTCAACGGCGCAGGAGCTTTTCGACCGCTGGCAGAAACTCAACAACTACCTGCTGGTGAAATATATGGACGGCAACGTGAAAAGCGAGCACGGCGATGTGCTGACGTTCCTCGACGGCGACGGCAGCGCGGCACATTTCGTGGACAACGGCAATGGCCGGCAAATTCCCGGCAAGATCCAGTTCCCGGGTTACAACGAGAAGTGGAAACGCGCCGTAGCGGCTGATAACGGAGAAATATTGAAAGTGGTAAAATAATGAAATACGACATCATCATCGTGGGCAGCGGCCCCGGAGGTTATGTAGCGGCAATACGCGCTGCACAATTAGGCAAAAAAGTGGCGCTCGTGGAGCGCGCCGAACCGGGCGGCGTATGCCTCAACTGGGGCTGCATCCCGACCAAGGCGCTGCTGAAAAGCGCACAGGTCTACGGCTACTGCAAAAACGCAGGGCATTACGGACTGGAACTCGCGGGCGAGGTGCGTCCGGACCTCGAAAAAATCGTAGCCCGTTCGCGCGGCGTGGCTGAAACCATGTCGAAAGGGGTGCTGTTCCTGCTGAACAAGAACGGCATCGACCTCATTCCCGGATTCGGACGCCTCACGGCCCCGGGACGGCTCGACGTGGACGGTACGGAATACGAGGCCGATCACATCATCCTCGCCACGGGAGCACGTCCCCGCGAAATGGCGTTCATGCCCGTCGACGGCGAACACGTGATCTCGTCGCGGCAAGCGCTGACGCTCAGCCGCCTGCCCGAGTCGATGATCGTCGTGGGCTCGGGGGCCATCGGCAGCGAGTTCGCATGGTTCTACGCCGCGCTGGGCGTCAAAGTCACCGTCATCGAGTACATGCCCCGCATGATGCCCCTCGAGGACGAGGAGGTGTCGAAGACCATGGAGCGCTCATTCCGCAAACTGCGTGCGACGGTGTTGGCATCGACCACGGTGAAAGCCGTGAAGGTCAACGCCGAAGAGCTTTGCGAAGTGGAGATCGAGGGTAAGAAAGGCTCGGAAACGCTGACTGCCGAAGTCGTGCTGTCGGCCGTGGGCATCAAATCCAATATCGAAAACATCGGCCTCGAAGAGTTGGGCGTCGCCGTCGAGCGCGACAAGATCGTCGTGGACGAGTTCTACCGCACCAATGTCCCGGGCGTCTACGCCATCGGCGATATCGTGCCGGGCCCGGCGCTGGCGCACGTGGCTTCGGCCGAAGCCGTCTGCTGCGTGGAGGCCATCTGCGGACTGAGCCCCGCGCCGGTGGACTACACGACCATCCCGTCGTGCATTTTCACCTCGCCCGAAGTGGCATCGGTCGGCATGACCGAGCAGCAGGCGCAGGAGCGCGGCATCGCCTATAAAGTCGGACGCTTCCCGTTCACCGCATCGGGCAAGGCCACGGCGGCGGGCGATCGCGACGGATTCGTCAAACTGCTCTTCGACGAAGAAGACCGCCTGCTGGGGGCCCACATGATCGGGGCTTCGGTGACCGAAATGCTGGCCGAGCCGACGCTTGCGCGCACGCTCGGGGCCACGGCCCACCAGATCGCCCGCACGATCCACGCCCATCCGACGATGAACGAGGGCGTCATGGAGGCCGCCGAGGCGGCAATGGGGGCGGCGATCCACCTGTAACCCGCGGACAGTCGCAAAAAAAAGAGGAGGTCTTCCACAGACCTCCTCTTTTTCATGCTACCGGAACCACTCTTCCAGATGGTCGCGGCCGTAAAAATAATAGACCGCAAGTCCCAGCCAACTGGTGAGCAGCACGATGATCGATGCGATCACCTTTCCGGCCGTGGAGATGTTCTTTTTGAAAATGTCCATCACGCACCAGATTGCGCATACGAGGCCGATCAACCAAACAACTGTTCCAATCATAGTAATTTGAATTTAGTATAACATTGAGGTTCGAAAATTTCCGGAGGGTAGCGTACGTCGCTCAGGAACAATCCCTGTGCCGGAGCTCCCGCACTCGAACGCGACAGGTCGCGGCTTTCGACGATAGCTCGGAACTCTTCGGGCGTATAGCGCCCGCGTCCCACGTCGACCAGCGTGCCGACGATCGACCGCACCATATTGCGCAAAAAACGGTCCGCGCGGATCGTGAAGCACATCGTACCATGCCCGTCGATGGTCCACACGGCCTGCCGCACACAGCAGATATTGGTCTTGTTGTTCGAATTGAGCTTGGCGAAAGAGGTGAAATCGTCGTATTCCGTCAGCATGGCCGCCGCCTCGTTCATCCGCCCGACATCGAGCGGCACATAGTACTGCCACGTCAGGTGACGCGTGAAGGGATTCTTCGAGGGACCGATGAAATAGCGGTATTCCCGTTCGCGGGCGTGAAAACGCGCGTGGGCATCCTCCGCCACGGGCGTCATGCTCCCGACAGCGATATCTCCCGGCAATAGGAAATTGAGCTTATAGACCAGCTGCGCCGGGTCTTCGACGGGTGTCGTGCAGTCGAAATGCGCCACGTAATAAGCGGCGTTGACCCCCGTGTCGGTGCGTCCGGCGCCCGTCACCTCGACCGGTTCGCGCAGCAGGGTGGTCAGCGCCCGTTCGAGGGTCTGCTGAACCGTGGGCATGTCGGGCTGCCGCTGCCAGCCGCAATAGGCGGCTCCGTTGTACCGAAGTTCGAGGAAATAACGCATACCGGGAAAGGTTTGTTCGACAAATATACAAAATTCCGGAATACTATAAACCCTGCCGCTACGTTTAGTTTTGAAATAAATTCGTATCTTTGGCTGCGCCGAAGATACTGCCGCTCGGCAAAATGCAAGTAAACTTGCTTTTGCCCTCGCTTATTCGTATCTTTGCGGGAAATGGAATAAAATGAAAGCTGCAATCATCGGATACGGCAAAATGGGCCGTGAAATCGAACGCATACTCACCGAAAGGGGCCACGAAGTGGCCCTTGTCATCGACACCGACAATGCCGGCGAGCTCGACGCGGAACATTTGGCGGGGATCGACGTGGCGCTGGAATTCACCACGCCCGCGACAGCCTATGCCAACATCCGCACGTGCCTCGAAAACGGCGCGGCGGTGGTGAGCGGCACGACAGGCTGGACCGACCGCCTGGCGGAGTTGCAGGAGTTGTGCCGCGAGCGGGGCGGGGCGCTGTTCTACGCCTCGAACTACTGCCTGGGCGTAAACCTGATGTTCCGCATCAACCGCCAGCTGGCGGCGATGATCGGCCGCGTAGGCGGCTACGGGGTGCGTATCGAAGAGGTGCACCACACCCAGAAACTCGACGCCCCGAGCGGTACGGCCATCACGCTGGCCGAAGGCATTCTCGACAACCTCGCCGACAAGCAGGGCTGGGTCAACTACGCCCCGGGCATCGCACACGCCACGAACCGCGTGGAGCGCAGCGAAGATACGCCGGCCGACCGGATCGAGATACGCTCGGTGCGCGAAGGCGCGGTTCCGGGCATTCACACCGTGACCTACGAGTCGGCTGACGACATGCTGGAACTGAAACACACGATCAAAAACCGCCGCACGCTGGCAATGGGGGCCGTCGTGGCCGCCGAATTCCTCTGCGGCAAACAGGGCGTCTTCGGGATGGACGACCTGCTGAAATAGTTGAAACAACCGATACAAAATGGGAAAAATCAGAGACTTATTACGCAACAAATGGGTCGGGTTCACGCTCGCCGCACTGCTCTATACGCTATGGTTCGTGGTCTGGACGGGCAACCTCTGGATGCTGTTGGGACTGCCGGTCATCTTCGACCTCTACATCACGAAGTTCTTCTACCGCTACGTGTGGAGCCACAACGTGAACATGTGCCATCGGAGCAAGGTCTACAAGACCGTCTACGAGTGGGTCAACGCCATCATCTTCGCCACGGTCGTCGCCACGCTGGTCCACATTTTCTTCTTCCAGATGTACGTCATTCCCACCTCGTCGATGGAGAGGTCGCTGCTGGTGGGCGACTATCTTTATGTGAGCAAGGTGACCTACGGGCCCCAGATGCCCAACACGCCGCTGTCGTTCCCGTTCGTGCACCACACGATGCCGTTCTCGCAGACCAAGAAATCGTTCTCCGAGGCGATCAAATGGCCGTACCACCGTCTGAAGGGACTCAAACCCATCCGCCGCAACGACGTGGTGGTCTTCAATTTCCCGGCTGGGGACACGGTACTGCTCGAAGACCCGGCCTCGACCTATTACGACGTGGTGCGTGATTTCGAACGTTCGTTCGGCAAGGAGGAGGGGCGCAAGCGTCTCAACCAGGAGTATACGATCATCAGCCGTCCCGTAGACAAGCGCGAGAACTACATCAAACGCTGCATCGCCATCCCGGGCGACTCGCTCGAGGTGCGTGACGGACAGGCTTTCATCAACGGCCGGCCTCAGGAGGAGGTGCCGGGATTGCAGTACAGTTACGTCGTGCAGACCTCGTCGCCTTTCACGCAGTACGCCATCGACAACCTCGGCATCCGGGAGTATACCGGCAACGGCTCGGGGTATTTCATGACGCTCACGGACGAAATCGCCGAAAAGGTCAAGGAGCTCAGCAACGTCATCTCGGTCCGCCGCTACATCTACACCCCCAACAACGGCGTATTCCCGCAGTGGGACGAAGCCCGCTGGAGCCAGGACAACTACGGTCCGATCTGGATTCCACAGAAAGGTGCCACCGTGCAGCTCACGGCTGAGAACCTGCCGCTCTACCGCCGCATCATCGAAGCCTACGAGGGCCACAAGCTCGAGGAGCGCAACGGCAAAATATACATCGACGGTGCGGAAGCTACGGAATATACGTTCGCCATGGACTATTATTGGATGATGGGCGACAACCGCCACAACTCGGCCGACTCGCGTTTCTGGGGCTTCGTACCCGAGGACCACATCGTCGGCAAGGCGTCGTTCGTCTGGCTGTCGCTCGATGCTAACAAGCGTTTCCCGGCCAACATCCGCTGGGAGCGCCTTTTCCGAAAAGTGAAATAACGGTGGCCGGCGACAGTTACCGAACCGTCGCGGCCACAGCCGAAGCCGCCTGCCGGGAGCGGAGCAGCAAGTTCCTCTCCTGGATATACCCCGTGCGTTCGGAAGAGGAGATCCGCGAACGGCTCGACGCCCTGCGCAAGAAATATTACGACGCCACGCACCACTGCTACGCCTGGCGGCTGGGGCCGCACGGCGAGACGTTCCGCGCGAACGACGACGGGGAGCCGTCGGGAACCGCCGGAAAGCCGATCCTCGGACAGTTGCTTTCGAACGACATCACCGACTGTCTGGTGGTTGTGGTCCGCTATTTCGGAGGCACGAAACTGGGGGTTCCGGGGCTGATAGCCGCCTACAAGGAGTCTGCGGCGGAGGCCATCGCCGCAGCGGAAATCGTAGAACTTACGGTAGACCGCACGGTGGAGGTGGATTTTCCCTACGTGGCGATGAACGACGTGATGCGGGTAGTAAAGGAGGAGCAGCCGAAGGTGGTGTCTCAGACCTTCGACAACCTCTGTTCCATGCGGCTCACCATCCGCGAAAGCCGTGCGGAAGCACTCGTCGAAAAGCTGAAAAAGGCCGGAGGAAGCATTGCAGATGGAGACAATGAAAAATGAAAAAATAAGAATTAAAAATTGGGAGTTTTGCGCTGTTTTATTTCTGTCATTGCGAGCGAACGCAAGAGAGCGCGGCAATCTGCGCCGAAATTGCGACGCTGAAAGTTTCAATCAGATTGCCACGGCATCTTCGATGCCTCGCAATGACGATTCTCTAATTTTTAATTACACATAATGGCACACGAAAACGCAATCTATATTAAAGGAGCGCGGGTTCACAACCTCCGCAATATCGAGGTTGAAATCCCGCACGACAAACTGGTCGTCATCACGGGCCTCTCGGGTTCGGGAAAATCGACGCTGGCCTTCGACACGATCTTCGCCGAAGGGCAGCGCCGCTATGTCGAGAGCCTCTCGGCCTATGCGCGCCAGTTCCTCGGCAAGATCAACAAACCCGATGTGGACATCATCTCGGGCATTGCGCCGGCCATCGCCATCGAACAAAAGGTCAACACGCGCAACCCCCGTTCGACGGTGGGCACGACGACCGAGATATACGACTACCTCAAACTCCTGTTCGCCCGCATCGGACACACCTTTTCGCCGGTCTCGGGGCAGGAGGTACGCTGTTTCAGCGTGGACGACGTGGCGGCATGGATTCTCGCGCACGAGGATCAGCGCGTGGTGATCGGCGCGCCGCTGGCGCTCGCCGAAGGGCAGGGGATTATCGAAAAGCTGACGCTGCTGCTCTCGGAGGGCCTGATGAGGGTCTACACGGACGGCGGGGTGAAGCTCATCGAGGACATCCTCCCCGGCATCGGCCCCGACACGAAGGCCGACGATATCCGGATGGTGGTGGACCGCATGCGCGTCACGACGGACGAGGACACGCAAACCCGCATCCGCGACTCGGTGGCCCGCGCGTTCTCCTACGGCGAGGGCATCTGCGAAATCGTCACAGACGAGGGTGTCCACGAATTTTCCTCGCGCTTCGAGGCCGACGGCATCGAGTTCGAGCACCCCTCGGAGCACCTGTTCAGCTTCAACAACCCGCTGGGGGCCTGCCCCCGGTGCGAAGGTTACGGCAAAGTGATCGGCATCGACGAGGATCTCGTTATCCCCGACAAGAGCAAGACCATCTATGAGGACGCCATAGCCTGCTGGCGCGGCGAGACGATGCGCAAATGGAAACAGAAACTCGTGGAGAACGCCTCGAAATTCGACTTTCCGATCCATACGCCGTTCCACGAACTGACGCCCGGGCAGAAACGCCTGCTGTGGCGCGGCAACGAATATTTCCACGGACTCGACGAATTTTTCGAATACATCGACTCGGAGCGGCGCAAAATCCAGTTCCGGGTGATGAAGGCCCGCTACACGGGCAAGACGACGTGTCCCGACTGCGGAGGTTCGCGCCTGCGCAAAGAGGCGCTGTACGTGCGCGTCGGCGGGAAGACGATCGCCGATTTGGTGACGATGCCCGTGAACGAGCTGACGGTATTCTTCGAAGGAATCGAGCTCGACGAACACGACGCCAAAACGGCGTCGCGCATCCTCGTCGAAATACGCAGCCGCCTGCAATACCTCGCCGACGTGGGACTGGGCTATCTGACGCTCGACCGGCTGTCGTCGACCCTCTCGGGCGGCGAGAGCCAGCGCATCAACCTCTCGACATCGCTGGGCAGCAACCTCACGGGATCGCTCTACATCCTCGACGAACCCTCGATCGGACTGCATCCGCGCGACACCAACCGCCTGATCGCCGTGCTGAAGCAGCTGCGCGACCTGGGCAACACGGTGATCGTCGTGGAGCACGAAGAGGAGGTGATCCGCGCGGCGGACTGGATCGTCGATATCGGCCCCAAAGCGGGTTACAACGGCGGCGAAGTGGTTTTCAGCGGCACGCTGCCCCAACTTTTGAAAAGCAGGAAGAGCCTCACGGCCGACTACCTCACGGGACGGCGCGAGATAGCCGTTCCGACGACCGAACGCGGATGGAGCAACTCGATAACCGTCAAAGGCGCACGGGAAAACAACCTGCGCAACATCGACGTAAGGATTCCGCTGGGCGTGATGACCTGCATCACGGGCGTCAGCGGTTCGGGAAAATCGTCGCTGGCAAAGGGTATTCTCTACCCGGCGCTGCGACGCATGTTGTACGACACGGGGGTCAAACCCGGCGATTTCGACGGACTGGCCGGCGACGTGCAGCTGCTCAAATCGGTTGAAATGGTCGACCAGAATCCCATCGGCAAGTCGTCGCGCTCCAACCCCGTGACCTACATCAAAGCCTACGACGAAATCCGGAAACTCTACTCGGACCAGCCCTATGCCCAGCACAACGGACTGGGAGCCTCGGCATTCTCGTTCAACATCGCGGGAGGACGCTGCGAGGAGTGCCAGGGCGAGGGCGTCATCAAAGTCTCGATGCAGTTCATGGCCGACGTGGAGCTGATTTGCGAGGCGTGCGGCGGTCGGCGTTTCCGCGATGAAGTGCTGGAGGTCAAATACCGCGGAAAGTCGATCTACGACGTGCTGGAAATGACCGTAGACGACGCCATCGCGTTCTTCGGCGAGGAGTGCAAGAATTCGACCTGCAAGCGCATCGTCGAACGGTTGAAACCGTTGCAAGACGTGGGATTGGGATATATCAAACTCGGGCAGTCGTCGTCGACGCTCTCGGGCGGCGAGAGCCAGCGCGTGAAACTGGCGTCGTTCCTGACAAAGGATTCGGCGCAGGGCGGCGTGATGTTCATCTTCGACGAACCCACGACGGGACTGCATTTCCACGACATCTCGAAATTGCTGGCGGCCTTCAACGCCCTGATCGAGCGCGGCCACACGATCGTGATCGTCGAGCACAACATGGACATCATCAAATGCGCCGACTGGGTCGTGGACCTCGGGCCCGAAGCGGGTACGCAGGGCGGCCGCGTGGTGTTCGAAGGAACGCCCCGCGATCTGGAGAAATGCCCCGAAAGCCATACGGGCGAGTTTCTGCGCCTCAGGACCAAACTTTAAGCGACCGAAATGGAATTTTTCACATACAGACTGCCCAACGGCATCCGGGGCATCCACCGCCAAGTGAAAGGATCGGTGGCGCACTGCGCGCTGGTGATCGGCGCCGGAAGCCGCGACGAGCATCCCGACCAGTACGGACTGGCGCACTTCACGGAACATGCCTTTTTCAAGGGCACCGAGCACCGCCGCGCCTGGCAGGTCAACTGCCGGCTGGAGAACCTCGGCGGGGAGCTGAACGCATTCACCACCAAGGAAGATACGACCATACACGCCACGACGCTGCGGGGCGATTTCGCCAAGGCCGCGGAACTGATCGCCGACATCGCCTTCCACTCGACGTTTCCCGACCGGGAACTGGAGCGCGAAAAGGAGGTGATCGCGGACGAGATCAACACCTACAAGGATTCGCCCGCCGACATGATCTACGACACCTTCGAGGACCTGCTTTTCGCGGATTCGGAGTTGGGGCACAACATTCTGGGCCGCAAGGCATCGCTGATGCGCTATGACGGCGACGCGATCCGCGCCTTCACGGCGCGCACGCACACCACGGATCAGATGGTCTTCTCGTCGATCGGCAATTTCTCGGCCAAGGCTGCCGAAGGGGTGGCGGCCCGTTATTTCGCCGACCGCCCGGCGACGGTGCGCGGATTCGAGCGGGCCGCACCCTCGACCTATGCGCCGTTCGAAAAGACCGTCGTGAAGCACACCCACCAGACCCACTGCATCATCGGCAACCGCGCCTGCGGCATCGGCGAAGAGCAGCGGCTACCGCTGGCGCTGCTCACGAACATCCTCGGGGGTCCGAGCGCCAACTCGCTGCTGAACGTGGTCCTGCGCGAGAAGAACGGGCTGTCGTACAACATCGAAGCCAACTACACGCCTTACGGCGACACGGGTATCGTGGCCATCTATTTCAGTTCGGACCACAGCAATGCGGATCAGTGCATCGGCCTGATCGAAAGTCAGTTGCAAAAACTCCGCACCGCACCGCTCACGGCCCGGCAGTTGTCGATGGCCAAAAAGCAGTTCATCGCACAACTGGCCATCTCGAGCGAAAGTAACGAGAGTTACATGCTCGGCGCGGGCAAGAGCCTGCTGATCCACGACGATGTGGACACCATGGAGCAGGTCTACGCCAAAGTCCGCGACCTGACGGCCGCACAGTTGACCGAAGTTGCCGAAACCGTATTCTCGAATATGTCACGTCTGATCTATAAATAAGATGAAAAAAGAAGTTTTATTCCTGTTGCTCGATGATTTTGCCGACTGGGAGGGCGCGTTTCTCGCCACGGGACTCAACACCGGCCTGACAATGGCGGGCGGCGGAACGCCCTATACGTCACGCACGCTGACGCCCACGAAAAAACAGGTGCGCTCGATAGGCGGGCTGGTCGTCACGGTCGATTACACGGCCGCAACCATGCCTGAAGATTATGCGGCCCTGATCCTCGTAGGAGGCATGGCATGGCAGTCGGAGGAGGCGCAGCGGGTCGTTCCGATCGTCGAAGCGGCACTTGCACGCGGCGTACTCGTCGGTGCGATCTGCAACGCGGCATCGTTCCTCGCGGCGCACGGGTTCCTGAACGGCGTGCGTCACACGGGTAACACGGTCAAAATGCTCAAAAAATGGGGCGGCGACCGTTACACGGCAGAATCCCTCTACGAAGAGCGGCAAGCGGTACACGACGGCAACATCGTGACGGCCAACGGCATGGGCTACCTCGAATTCACGCGCGAATGCCTGCTGTGGCTCGAAGCCGACACCCCGGAGGTCATTGCCGCATCGTACGAATTCAACAAACACGGGTTTTACCGGGAATAATGGACGCTCTCGAACGATACGTGCACGACTTTTCAGCACCCGAAGAAGAGCTGCTCCACGAACTCGACCGCGAGACCAACCTGCGGGCCGTGGCGCCGCGCATGCTCTCGGGACACATTCAGGGCCGACTGCTGGAGATGCTGGTGCGGATGGTGCGGCCGCAACGAATGCTCGAGATCGGGACTTTCACAGGTTATTCAGCGCTCTCGATGGCCGCGGGGCTCGGCGAAGGGGCCGAACTGCACACTATCGAGGTGGACGACGAACAAGAGGAGTTCATCCGCTCGTATTTTGCGCGCAGTCCCCACGGCCATAAAATCAGACTGCACATCGGCTCGGCACTCGAAATCGCTCCGAAACTGGGCGAGGAGTTCGACCTGGTGTTCATCGACGGCGACAAACGCGAATATCCCGCTTATTACCGGATGCTGATGGGCGACGACGGCGGACGGCCGCTGGTACACGGCGGCTCGGTGCTCATCGCCGACAACATCCTCTGGTCGGGAAAAGTCGTGCAGCCCATTGCCCGCAACGACCATCACACGCAGGCACTCGTGGAGTTCAACCGCACGGTCGTCGAAGACCCGCGCGTGGAAAACGTCATCGTCCCGCTGCGCGACGGACTGAATCTGATAAGGGTAAAGTAATATGGAGATCAAAGAATTACAGGAACGCGTCGACGCCTGGATCAAAGCGTACGGCGTGCGTTATTTCTCGGAGCTGACCAACATGGCCGTGCTGACCGAGGAGGTGGGGGAGTTGGCCCGCGTAATGGCCCGCAGGTACGGCGACCAATCGTTCAAAAAAGGCGAGACGGAAAACCTCGCCGACGAAATGGCCGACGTGCTATGGGTATTGGTATGCCTGGCCAATCAGACAGGCGTGGACCTCACAGCCGCCGTCGAGGCCAACTTCGCCAAGAAGACCGCCCGCGACAAGGAGCGGCACCGGAACAACCCGAAACTGTAACACAACACATTACAAATAAGGAGGGAAGGCCATCTAAGAGCCCTCCCTCCTTACTTTATGACCGGGAAATTACAACCCGGGGATGTTCGAGTTCCAATTATCTTTCAGAATCGCCGTGACGGTCGCCCCGGCCGACGCCGTCTTGGTTGCATCGTCGCAGACGGTCACATCGGGTTTGCCGTCGACGGTGACGATCTCCGAAACATAGGCGCTTGCCACATCGGCAGCCGCCTGAACCATTGCCGTAACGGCTCCCGTATTTTTGGAATTGCGGATCGTGACGGGATTCGTGCCGCGGATCGCCACGAGACCTGCGACGAACGGACGTCCGGCCTTGGGATTGGAAGCGACGGTACAGCCGATATAGACCATGCCCGTATTCTCGCACTGGTCGATCACGAGTTGGTCGGCCCCGGCCCCGATCAGGCCGCCGGCACTGCGGTTCGTGAATCCGAGGACTTTTCCACGGTTGCTGCAACGGGTCAGGTTGGAGCACTGGTACGACACGGCAAGGAAACCGCCGAACATACCCGAGATAGTCGTGTTGCTGACCACAAGCACATCGCCTGCATTGTAGCAGTCGGTAAACTCATTGGGAGCGTTCAGCGCGGGTTTCGAACCCTCGGCAATCCCCATGAATCCGCCGACATAGTTGCTGATGCCGACCACCTTGCCCGTGTTGTAGCAACTGAAGGCCCTGATCGGATAGCCGCCCGACGCGCTCGCGCCTGCGAAACCGCCGATACGGCGTGTACCCGCCACGGCGTCGGCGCCGTCGGTATCGACAACGTTACCCGTGTTGAAACACTCCTCGAATTTGCCGCAGGCCATGCCGAATGCCCCGCCGATGGAATAAATGGCACCGTTGGTCTTACCGAAATTGTAGTCGATATTACCGGAGTTGGAGACCCGCGTAAAGGTCCATTTGCTCTTTTCCGTATTGCCTACGCAACCGGCGGCATGACCTCCGCCCATGCCCAGCGCACCGTAATTGAGGACGATGCTGCCCGCATTCGAACAGTCGGTCATCGTGCCTTCGGTATCGGGCGCCACGGCGCCGAGAAGCCCGCCGAGGTATTTGATACCCTTGGTCACAACGGCGCCCGTCGTATGGCAGTCGATGTACTTCGCTCCCGACTGGCGGGTATAGGCGACCAAACCGCCGTAATAGCCGCCGTTTACGGAGGCATTATAGGTAAAGGCCACCGACGAAGCGATGCCGTTGAGTTCGGCGCCGTCGTTGTAGACGGCCACGCCGCCAACATTGGCATCCGAAGCCGACGAGGTGATCGTTCCGGCCAGTTTCAGCTCCCTAACCACGGCTCCGGCACCCAGCGTATGGAACAGACCGGCATCGGCACCCGAAGCGGCAATGCGCAGGGTGATCGTATGGCCGTTGCCATTGAAGATTCCCGAGAAAGGCTTCCCGGCTGCTCCAACGATCACGTCGCGTCCCGCCTGCGAAAGATCGGCATCGGCAAAGAGATTCACCTCGCCGCCGAGGAGGAAATCGTCGATCGACGCACCCGCCGCCACGGCGTCGCCGAATTTCACAAAGTCGCCGGCATCGTGGAGTCCGTTGAATTTAACCTCCACTTCCACCTCCTGGGTCTCCTGCGATGCGGAGGTTGCCGTAAAGACGAACTTACCGGATGAAGCTGCTCCGGAAACCGTTGCAGGAGCGGTCAGAGCGCAGGTCTGAGAGCCGAAGTCGGGCACTGCGGTCCATCCCTCGGGGGCCGATTTAAGCCCTACGTCCGCTACATTGATAGCTTTTGCCACGTGAATGGTCACCATCTCTCCGAGGCCGAAATACTGCGAAGTCACGTCGAATTCCAACACAGGAGCCGTAATGCTCACCTGCACGCGGATCGTCACGGGATCGCCCTCGGTACCGCGGTTACTGATGGGTGTGAGGACGATACTGCCCTCAGCGGCCAGATCGGCAGGAGCCTGGTCGGGAACGGAAATTTCCAGCGACAGCTTCTCCAGATCGGGCTTCAGCGTCCAGCCCTTCGGGGCATCCGACACGTTCACATCCACGACGTTCTGGGAGGCCGTGAAGGTAAAGACCTTCTTGTCGCTCAGGCGGAAGGGGATCACATCGCCGATATCCTCATTGCAGGTCAGCACAATAGGCGCTTCGGCCACGGCGACTTTGATGATAACGGAGGCGCCCTTCGAACCGCGGCGGCTGTAAGGCGTGAGTTCGATCTCACCCTCTTCGGCGGCGGTGTCGTCATCGGCAGCGGGAGCGGTGATGGTCAGCACGAAGCCGTCACGCACGGCTTTCCAACCGGCGGGAAGGTCGGACATGTCGATTCTTTCGACATTCCGGGCGTCGAAAGTCAGCTCGGCGGATTCGCCGTAAGCCAGCGACACGGGTTCGGCGAGGTCGTCGGTGCATTTCAACACGACCTCGGCGTCGACCGCCTCGACAGGGACCGTGACCCGGACGAGGGAGCCGTTGACACCCTTGGCCGTGATGACAATGTCGCCGTCGAGGGCGGCATCCTTATAGGCGCCGTCGGGCGCGGTGACGGTGACCGCACGTTTGGGAATATCCACTTCGCAGCCCCAGCCCTCGGGCACGGAGGCCTCGGTGGAGGCAATGTTCCGGGCCTGAAGTTTCAGGCTGGCGGAGGTATTGAAATTGAGGGTTTGCCGGGTGGTTACGGGCGTGTCGTCCCCGTTGAGCACGGAAAACTCCGCATCGCTGCAATCCACGGTTAGATCCCGCTCGCAGCCGACGGCCGCAAAAAGCAACAGAAATAACGCCAGGATTCCCTTGAACAGATTCTTGGGTTTCATTTTTTGGTTGACTTTTAAAATTTTTCGAAAAAAAATTTAAAAGGTATTTTCAGTGCTCCATAATCACTATTCATAAATATGCACGACGCGGCAAAAACCCTTATCCGCCGTGCGATTTTTTTCGTCTAAACGCCGTTCTCTTTTATAATTAGGTATCGTAACAAAATCGTGAAAAAAGCCCCGGAAGTGTTTCAAACGATAAAAATAGTTTTAACTTTGTTGCATTGGCGCCGCCGGAAAAGGCGTCCCTGACAGCACGGAAATGAAAACGAAAGAGACGGAAAAAGAGTTGTTACGGCGTCTGAAACAAGGCGACCGCGAGGCTTTCGACGCCATTTACGAACGGTGGGGCGGGTATGTCTACAACTTCACCTGCAAGACGCTGTTCAACAAGTCGCTGGCCGAGGACATCACCCAGGAACTCTTTCTGCGGCTGTGGGAATACCGCGCGACGATCGACGAGGAGCGCAATTTCCAGGCCTGGGTCTTCACCGTCGCCCGCAACCTGGTTTACCGCGAAGGACGCCGTATGCTGCTCAATTCGGCGTTTATCGACGTCGTGCAGCAGGAGGGCTCCCGGAGGGGGGGGGAGAACACGACCGACAACATGGTGAACCTCTCGTTCACAAGCGAATATATCGCCAAACTGGTCGAAGAGATGCCCCCTGCGCGTAAGCGCATCTATATCCTCAACAAACAGGAGGGACTTTCGGTGAAGGAGATCGCCCGACGCCTCAACCTCTCGGAAAAGACCATCGAAACCCAACTCTACCACGCCAATATCTTCATGCGGTCGCGGTTTCGCAATATCCACCTCTTCTGCGCCCTCCTCTTTCTGGCCGCAAACAGCTGAATCCGATTTTTTGAAAAAAACGGCCTCCGGATAAGGGATTCGGAGGCGTTATGCATATTTAATGGAAAGCGGCTTTACCGCGAACAAGACTGCATTATATGAATAACGATCCTATAAACCTGTTGGAACGGTTTTTCAACGGCGCCACCTCCGCCGAGGAAGAACGCACACTGACGGAGTGGCTGCGGGACAAGTCGGAATCCGATCCCGAACTGGCCGAGTATTACCGGAGCAAATGGGCTGCAACCAACGGTACGATGGACAGCCAGACCAAAGCCCGCATCCACGCGCGTATCCGCGAAACGATCGACGGCAGCGCCCCCGAAGCTCCGGCACCGCGCCGCAGGCTCCTCGGGCGCCTGCTTCCGTGGGCCGCAGCGGCCTGCATCGCCGTAGCGGGTTTCGTCGGATGGTACAACTACGCGCAAATCTCGGCCCGCCAGGGACACCTGTTCGAAATCTACACCGAAAAGGGACAGAAGACCAACATCACGCTGCCCGACGGCACGCACGTATGGCTCAACTCCGCCTCGAAACTCAGTTACGACAGCCGCTACAACCTCCGCAGCCGCGAGGTGAACCTCGTGGGCGAAGGGTATTTCGAAGTGGCCAAGGACCCCGAACGGCAGTTCCGGGTCAACACCGGGAACTACACCGTCGAAGCGCTGGGCACGGCGTTCAACGTCAAATCCTACCCCGGGGACCGGACCTCGGTGACGACGCTCTTCGAAGGAAAGGTGCGCATCGACGACGGCGACGGCTTCACGACGACGCTGGACCCGATGGAGGCCGTAGCCTACGACACCGTCGACGGCGGATTCACCAAAAGCGGCTCGGGACGCACCCAGTTCGCCGGACTGTGGCGCAACAACGAGCTGATCGTCGAAAGCGGCACGACGCTCGAAAAGCTGACCGAACTGCTCGACCGCGAGTACAACATCCGTTTCGTATTCCGCTCGGAGCGCATCAAACAGTTGCGCTTCGAGGGTATCATCAAAAACAACAACCTGCAGAACGTGCTCCAACTCATCGGATTGTCCGGAGAGGTGAGCTATACGATCGAGGACAACACCGTGGTCCTCGACGAAAAACGATAACCGCACGACACCGACTGAACCCGAATAATGAACCTGAAAACCTCACTGCCTATGGCATAGAACGACACTTCTCCCGCCGCTCCGGCTTCCCTTCGGGAACGGCCGCCGGCCTTTAAGGTATTTTGCGGAATGCTCCATAACCACTCCAGTAAAACATACCTTAAAACACGAATACAATGAGTTCAATACGCAAAACGTGCCTGGCACTGCTCGCCCTCGCGGTGTGCATGCCGCTATGTACGTTCGCCCAGATCACCGTGTCGGCCCGCAAGACGGCCATACGCTCGGTGATCCAGCAGATAGAGCGCACAAGCGAATACCGCTTTTTCTACAACTCGTCGCTGCCGGACCTCGACCGCAAAGTGGATATCGAGGTGAAGGACGCAACCATCGGCGCGACGCTCGACAAACTCTTCGGCGGAACGGCCATCGCCTATACCGTCTCGAACTACCAGATCTCGCTCGCGGCCAAGAAAGAAGAGGCTCCCCGCAACCTTTCGGGCGTCGTCACCGGCGAACAGGGCGAGAAGCTCGTCGGCGTGACGGTCATCGTCAAAGGTACCGGAAAAGCCTGCGCCACGAACGTCGAGGGACAATTCGCTTTCGGCGAACCGCTCCCGAACGCCACGCTGATCGTGCAGTCGATCGGCTACAAGACCCAGGAGGTTCCCGTGCAGGGACGCACCTCAGTCGATATCGTCCTGCGCGAAGAGTCGCTGCAATTGGACGACGTCGTGGTGATCGGTTACGGCACGCTGGACAAGCGCGAACTGACCTCGTCGGTCACCTCGCTCAAAAACAGCGACCTGCTCGCGGGCAACACCGCCTCGCCGCTGCAGGCCATTGCCGGCAAGGTCCCGGGGCTGAACATCGTCTCGGCATCGGGCACCGACCCCAACAGCAGCATCTCGATCCAGCTGCGCGGCGCCAACTCGATCAAATCGGAGCAGGGCCCGCTGATCGTGGTGGACGGCATCCCCGGCGGCAACATGAACATCCTGCAAAAAGAGGACATCGTGTCGATCGATGTGCTGAAGGATGCTTCGGCCGGCGCCATCTACGGAACGCGCGCCTCGGGCGGCGTGATCCTCGTAACGACCCGCATGGGGCAGATCGGAGCCCCCGCGGTGAGCTACACGGGCGAATTTACCACCGAAACCGTGCGCCGCAAGGCCGAAGTGCTCTCGGCCGACGAGTGGATAGCCCACGGTCAGGCCGACCGCGGCGGACGCACCGACTGGTTCGACGCCATCACCCGGACTCCCTTCACGCAGCGCCACATCGTGACGATGAGCGGCGGTACGAAGAATTTCTCGGCCTACGCTTCGCTCTTCTACAAGAACGCGCAGGGCATGACCATCCGTTCGGACAAACGCGAGATCGGCGGACGCTTCAACTTCAAATTCCTGACCCTGAACGACCGGCTCGAACTGAGCGGGCGCCTCAACTACGTCGATTCCAAAGCGAACATCGCACCGAGCAGCATCTTCCGCGACGCCATGAACCTCAACCCGACCATCCCGGTCTACAACCCCGACGATCCCTCGGGTTACAAGATTCTCGAAGGCGAGGGTGAATGGAACCCGGTAGCCGTGCTGGCCCTGAGCGAAAATGCGGATCATACGGCACGTCTCCAGGCCGACATCAGCGCCAAGCTGAATATCTACGACGGATTGAGCACCACGCTGACCGTGGGTACGGTAGGAACATCGGCCAACAAGGCCTACTGGGAATCGGCCCTCCATCGCCGCAGCCGTGAAATGGCCCGCAACGGCTATGCCGAGCAGAAATGGAGCACGCAGAATACCGAGTCGCTGGAATGGATCTTCAACTACAACAAGCTCTTCGGAGCACATTCCATTAAGGCCGTGGCCGGATACTCCTACCAGCGTTTGGGCCGCAAGGAGAGGTTCGAAGGCGACAACGCCAATTTTTCGGTCGACGGCACCAAGTGGTACAACATGGGCGAAGGTACGTGGCTGAAAGAGGGCAGATCGTCGATCTACTCGCACAAAGACCCGTTGGAAACACTGGTAGCCTATTTCGCCCGTATCAACTACTCCTATGCCGACCGTTACCTCCTCTCGGTCAGCGCACGCTATGAAGGTTCGTCGAAATTCGGCGCAAACAACCGCTACGGCTGGTTCCCCGCCGTGTCGGCCGCATGGCGCATCTCGAACGAAAGTTTCATGAAGGACGTGAAATGGATCGACGACCTGCGCGTCCGCTTCGGCTACGGCCGCACGGGCAACGGGTGGTTCTCGCCCGGCGTCACGACCCGCATGTACAAGTACGACACCAGCAGCAGCGTCGTCCGCACATGGTATTTCAACGGCGCCTGGTCGTCGGTCTACGGACTGGCGCGCAACGTCAACCCCGACCTGCAGTGGGAGACCAAGGACGAGTATAACTTCGGCGTGGACTTCCAAGTCCTGAAAGGCCGCCTGAGCGGCAAGCTCGACGTCTATAAGCGCAAGGTCGACAACATGATCTACGACATCAGCGTTTCGCAGCCGCCCGCCGTCTACGACAAGACGACGATGAACGTGGGTTCGATGGAGAACAACGGTTTCGAGATCGAACTGACGGGCGTACCCGTCAGCACGAAAGACTGGAACTACACGACCTCGCTGCAAATCTCGCGCAACAGAACCCGCCTGATCACGCTGTGGGGCAGTCAGACCGTCTTCGACGATTACGACTTCCCGACGCCGGGCAGCCCCGGCAAGGCCGTGCGGCTCGCCCCGGGCGAAGATATCGGCAGGTTCTACATCTGGAAATACGCCGGAATCGCCGACGACGGCAGCTGGCTGCTCTACGACAAGGACAACAACATCATTCCGGCCGCACAGAAGACCCCCGAAGACAAACGCTTCATCGGCCAGGCCATGCCCGACGTGATCCTGTCGTGGGACAACAACATCTCGTGGAAGAACTTCGACCTCTCGCTCTTCTTCCGCAGCTGGATCGGCAACGACGTCTTCAACATGACCGAGATGTACCACGGCCTGCAGTCCGCATCGGGACAGAACACCCGCAACCGTCTCAAAACGGCATTCGGGCGCAACGCCAACATCACCGGCGAAAAAGAACTGTGCGACTATTTCCTCGAGGACGGTTCGTTCCTCAAACTCGACGCCGCGACGCTGGGCTACACGCTCCGCATCCCGTCGATCAAGAGCTACATCAGGAGCATCCGCTTCACCTTCACGGCACGCAACGTATTCTGCCTCACGAAGTACCGCGGCATCGACCCCGAAGTCAACACCAACGGACTGACCCCCGGATTCGAAGGACTGGAAGTATGGCCCTCGACCCGCGTATTCACGTTCGGCATCACGCTCAATTTATAACATCAAGGAGGATCAACCGATGAAATCATATTCCATAAAAACCCAAATAGGCATCCTTGCGGCAGCCGTCTGCCTGCTTTTTTCGGGATGCGCGCTCGAAGACGAGTGGTACAGCGAAACGACTCCCGGAACATTCTTCCGAACCAAGGAGGACGTCTACAAAGTGCTCAACCGGCCCTTCACCCACCTGTTCTGGTACGACGTCGGCCAGCGTCCGCCGCGCCGCTGGTACCTGCAGGAGATGACTGCCGACCAGATGTCGATGCCCACACGCGGCGAGGACTGGTACGACGGCGGACACTTCGTCCGGCTGCACAGCCACAACTGGACACCCGACGAATCGTCGATCAGCGACACGTGGCGCGGTACGGCCATGGGCATCGCCCTGACCATCGAGTGCCGCACGGACCTCGAACGGCTCGACTATCCCTCGCTGGGCCTCACCGAAAAGGACAAGGCCGACCACGTCAACCAGCTCAACGCGCTGATCGGCTATTTCTACCTGCGCGGACTCGACTTCTTCGGGGCATTCCCGATCTTCACCGACCTGACGAAGCCCGCCGAGGGCCGCAGCAAAGCCGAAAAGGTCTATGCACACACCGAAGGGCTGCTCAAAAACGCCCTCGAGAACCTCTATCCCAAGGAGGCCGGATCGGAGGCGTCGAGCGTCATCAGCCGCGGAGCCGCCGCGACGCTGCTGGCACGGCTCTATTTCAATGCCGAGTCGTATATCGGCGAGGAGCATTACGCCGAGTGCGCCAAGCTCTGCGAAGAGATCATCGGCGGCGAATACGGCAAATACGAGCTGGACGAAAACTGGTACGGCCCCTTCTCCTTCAACAACCGCCAGTCTCAAGCGCTGATCTGGGCGCTGCCTTCGCGCAACACCGATCAGGAGATGTTCGACATGTTCTACCGCTACGGGTTCCACTACAACAAAAAACTGGTTTACGAAGGTCTTTTCCAGCCTTACAACGGCTTCGGCCTGACCCCCTCGCATGCACCCGACGGAAGTTCCTACACCTACAAGCTCAACGGTCCGTTCTCTAAATTCAACGACAACGACCTGCGCAAAAAGCAGTACGTCTACCAGGGCGGCGGCAAATACGTGGGAATGCTGATGCGTGACGCACAGCTCAAACCCGACGGTACGCCCGTCACGTGCATCCGCGCCGGATACAGCGGCAAGCCGCTCGTGCTGGTGGACTACGTGGCGCTGATGTCGACGCTCCAGCCCGGACAGTCCCCCTCGACGCTGCGTTCGTCGATGCTCGACGGCGAGGAGCCGAGTCTCTACCGGCTTGCCAAGTTCCCCGTGGCCCCGAAGGAGGACGAGAACTGCTGGGCGGCTTTCTTCCCGATGATCCGTCTCGAGGAAGTTTACTACATGCTGGCTGAGTGCCGGATGCGCGCCGGACTGAAAAAAGAGGCCGCCGACCTGATCAACGAGGTGCGTTCGCGGGCCTTCGAGAACAAGGCCGATCCCGATCCCGTCACCAAGGACAACCTCGACAAGTACCGCATGGTCGACGAGTGGGGCATCGAGTTCCTGGGCGAAGGCCGTCGCCGGACGGACCTGATCCGCTGGGGGCTGTTCCTCACCGAGGAGTGGTGGGACCACAAGGCTTCGAACGACCCTTCGCGGCTGGTATTCCCCGTGCCGACCACCGCCATCGCCGGCAACAACAAACTGGCCGACGAGCCGATATAAACCGATCCGGACGACGTTTCGCATGAAACCAAACCAAAGACTCCTTTCGCTGGACGCCCTGCGAGGATTCGACATGCTCTTCATCATGGGCTTCTCGGGTCTCGTGGCATCGCTCTGCGCCCTGTGGCCCAACCCCTTCACCGACGCCGTCGCCGGGTCGATGGGGCACGCCGCCTGGGACGGGCTGACCCATCACGACACGATCTTCCCGCTGTTCCTCTTCATCGCGGGCGTTTCGTTCCCCTTCTCGCTGGCCAAACAACGCGCCAACGGCCTCGGCGAACGGGCGATACTGGGCAAGGTCATCCGCCGGGGCGTGACGCTCGTGGTCCTGGGACTGGTCTACAACGGACTGTTCAAACTCGACTTCGCGTCGCTGCGCGTGGCGAGCGTACTGGGCCGCATCGGACTGGCGTGGATGTTCGCCGCAATACTTTATATATATTGCGGCGTGAAGACGCGGGGCATCGTGGCCGCAGCCGTGCTGATCGGCTACTCGCTGCTGCTCTGTCTCGTCGCCGCGCCCGATGCGCCGGCCGGCGCCGACCCGCTCTCAATCCAGGGCAACCTGGCGGGGTGGGTCGACCGGCAATGGCTCCCGGGACGCATCCTCTACAAGACGTTCGACCCCGAAGGGCTGCTGAGCACCGTTCCGGCCATCGTCTCGGCCATGTTCGGCATGTTCACCGGAGAGTTCCTGCGCCGCGAACGGCCGGGACTCACGGGAGACCGCAAAGCGCTGTACATGGCCCTCGCGGCGGCGGCGATCACGCTTGTCGGAATTGCATGGAGCGGCGTCATGCCGATCAACAAAAAGCTGTGGAGCAGTTCGTTCACCTGTGTGGTGACAGGCTATTCGCTGGGGATGTTCGCGCTGTTCTACTACCTGATCGACGTGCGCGGCTGGAAACGGTGGACGCTCTTTTTCCGCGTCATCGGACTTAACTCCATCACCATCTACCTCGCACAGCGAATCATTCCCTTCGGCCGGATTTCCGACTTCTTCTTCGGCGGTGCGGCATCGAAATGCCCCGAGACCGTAGCCGCGGTCGTGAACAATGCCGGATACGTCGCCGCCTGCTGGTTATTCCTCTATTTCCTTTACAAGAAAAACACATTCCTCAAAGTATGAACATACGATCAATCATAAAACGGCTCCTGCCTGCGCTGGCAATGCTTGCGACGGCTCTGCCCGCCGCGGCATCGGCACCCGTCGACGAAGCCCGGGGCGTGATCGCCCGCGCAGCGGGCGGCTGGCCCGCAAACGTGGAGCTGAAACTGGTGGACAAGGCCCCGTCGGGCTGCGACCGCTTCGCCGTGGAGGCCCGCAAGGGGTGTCTCCGCATCGAAGGCAGCAGCACCGTGGCCCTCTGCCGGGGTTTCTACGACTACGTTTCGTCACACGGCTACGGCGTCTGCACATGGTCGGGCAGCCGCTTCGACCTCCCGGAGCGCTTCCCCGACACGCCGCGGCGGGAGGTCACGTCGCCCTTCGAACGGCGGCTCTACATGAACGTCTGCACCTTCGGCTACACCTCGCCTTTCTGGGGCTGGGACGAATGGGAGCGCGAGATCGACTGGATGGCCCTCCACGGCTTCGACATGCCGCTGGCACCGATCGCCGGCGAGGCCATCCTCGCCCGCGTATGGCGTCGGATGGGGCTCACCGACGAGGAGATCGGCGTGCTCTTCACCGGCCCCGCCCACCTGCCGTGGATGCGAATGGGCAACATGAGCGGGCTCGACGGCGCACCGACCCCCCAATGGCACGAGGCGCAGATCGCCCTCCAACACCGCATCATCGACCGCATGGAGGCCCTCGGCATGACCCCGGTTTACCAGGGATTCGCAGGCTTCGTTCCCCCGGCCATGAAGCGCATCCACCCGGAGACGACGCTCACCGAAACCAAATGGAGCGGCTTCAAAAACTGGATGCTCTCGCCCCTCGATCCGCTCTTTTCGGAGATCGGCACGGCTTTCGTCCGCGCCTGGGAGGAGGAGTTCGGCAAGGGCAAATACTACCTCATCGACAGCTTCAACGAGATGGACGTGCCGTTCGGCCCCAAGGGATCGCCCGAACGCGCCGCGACGCTCCGCCATTACGGCGAGACCATCTACCGTTCGCTCGCCGAAGCCAATCCCGACGCCGTATGGGTGATGCAGGGGTGGATGTTCGGCTACCAGCGCAACAGCTGGGACCCGGAGAGCGTCCGGGCCCTGTTGGAAGGCGCACCCGACGGACGAATGATGATCCTCGACCTCGCGGTGGATTTCAACAACTTCATCTGGCGCAGCGAAAAGAGCTGGAACCACCTGCAAGGGTTTTTCGGACGGGAATGGATCTACTCGACGGTGCCCAACTTCGGCGGCCGCACGGCGCTGATCGGCAACCTGGAATTTTACGCCAATGGTCACCTCGAAGCGCTTTCGTCGCCGAACAGGGGCCGCCTGACCGGTTACGGCACTTCGCCCGAGGGCGTCGAGAGCAACGAGATCGTCTACGAGATCATCGCGGCGGCAGGGTGGAGCGACGACCGGATCGACCTGAAAAAGTTCCTGCACGACTACTCCGCAGCACGTTACGGAGGCTGCCCGGAAGGAATCGACCGCTTCTGGTCAGGGATGCTGCAATCGTCGTACAACGAGTGTACGAACAACGCCCGCTACCGCTGGCAGCTGCGTCCGTACTCCCACCGCATGCCGACAATGGGCATCAACGAGAATTATTACACGGCCATCGAACAATTCCTCGCATGCGCCGGCGAGTTGGGCGGCAACGAACTTTACCGCACCGATGCCATCCAGTACGCCGCCCTCTACCTCGCGTCGAAGGCCGACATGCTGCTCGAAGCGGCCAACTGGGCCGACCTCTACGGCGCCCGGGAGGAGGCTTACGACTGCGCCATGCGCATCGAAGAGCTGCTGCTCGACGCCGACCGCCTGCTGGCGTCGCATCCGCTGCTGCGACTCGACCGCTGGAGCGGCATGGCCCGCAAAGCCGGATGCACGGAGGAGGAGAAGGAACGTTTCGTCGGGGAGTCGCGCCGCCTGATCTCAGTCTGGGGAGGCCCTTCGCTGAGCGACTACTCGGCCCGCGTGTGGTCGGGAGTCATCCGCGACTACTACGTGCCCCGGCTGAACAAATACCTGGAGGCCAAGACCGACGGCACCGTCTTCGACTTTCGCACGTGGGACGAACAGTGGCACGCCTCGCACATGGTGAGCCGTGTGGAGCCGTTCGCCGACCCGCTGGCCGCAGCCTGCAGGCTGGTGGGGGAGGCGCGTGGCATCACTCCGGCGCAGAACCGCCGGCCGGCCGACGCCGTGGCTTTCTGGTCGCCGTTCGAACTGACGAAACCCTCGGTCAACCTCAGCTTCACCATCGGCTGGGACCAGTTCGAAAAGGCCCGGGCCCTGCGCATCGTTCCCATACGCGGGCACGAACCCGTGAAGGTCACCGCCATACGTTGCTCGGCCAACCGCTACGACCGCGCCCGCGAGGAGGTGTCGCTCGAGGTGGGCCCCGCCGGCGGAGTGGTGGAGATACCCCTCCACAAACTCCAGGCGCCCGATCCGCTGTCGAAAGAGGTGACGGTTTACATTCGCATCGAAGGCAAGGCTGCGGCCGATAACTACGCAGCCGTTGAATTAGCATATTAGACCATGAAAAGAATCCTGAACATACTGTGCATTTCCCTGCTCTGCATGGGATATTGGGGTTGCAGTGCCGACGAAAGCACTGAAAACCCGCGGTCCTTCACGACCCTCGAAACCGCCGAGCAGGCGGTCATCACCACCCGGGAAGGGCTCACCAAATACTTCGCCGTCACCTCCAACACGAGCTGGACGGTCAAAGCCCAGGACAGCTGGGTGCACATCACGCCCCAAAGCGGCAACAACGGCACGACGACCGTCGCCCTGACGGTGGACCCCGCGGCCAGCGACGATCCCCGCGGCTCGGGCCTGTTCTTCTCGTCGGGGAACAGCGTCGTGCAATTCTCCGTCCCGGTCTTCCAGATGGCGCAGGACGACCTGGTGGTCTCGCCCGACGCCGTTCCGACCGTCACGAAGGAGGGCACGACCCTGCACTTCACGGTGGCCAGCTACAACGAGTATGAGGTGGACACCAACTGCGACTGGATCACCACGGAACCCGTCAGGGCAATCTCGCCGCAGATCGCCGCCTATACCTTCACGGTCCCGGCCAACGAGGGCCGCGGCCGCAGCACCCGGATCACCTTCACGGGTAAGGCCGGAACCGCCTCGACCGAGGTGACCGTCACACAGGAGGGCGTCAAACTCATCCCCGACAAGGAGGGCGCCACGATCAAAGGCGAAGTGACCTGTGAAAGCATACCGATGGAAGGCGTAGTCGTCTCCGACGGTTTCGAGGTGACCACCACCGACAAGGACGGCTGCTACTGGCTCGCCTCGAAGAAGAAAAACGGCTCGGTGTTCATCTCCATCCCGGGCGGCTACATGGTCGACACCGACGGCAGCATCCCGTCGTTCTGGCAGGCGACGACCGCCGCGCCGAACGTTGTCGAGGAGCACTCGTTCAGCCTGCGCCGCGAGCCCAACACGCAGCACATTCTGCTGGCCACGACCGACCCGCACATGGCCAACCGCTACAACTACAACAAGACCTACACCGACACGCCGCAGTATCGCAACGATTTCCGCGGCGACATCGACGCTTTCGTCAGGGAGCACGGCACGAAGAACGTCTACGCCATCTGCCTCGGCGACCTCACGTGGGACATCTACTGGTACGACAAGGGCACGCTCTACACGCTCGAAAACTACCGCAAGGAGATCGAGAATTTCCCGGTGCCTTATTTCCAGGTCATGGGCAACCACGACTACGACATGAAGTTCACCGACGATTTCGAGGCCGCAGGAGCGTTCCGCAGGATCATCGGCCCCACGTACTACTCGTTCAACCTGGGCGATGTCCACTACGTCGTGCTCGACAACATGTATTACATTAACAAGAACGAGGACCGCAGCCACGACACCTACGTCGACGACGAACAGTTGGCATGGCTCAAAAAGGACCTCGAACACGTCGACAAGTCGAAGCCTGTCTTCGTCTGCATGCACTGCTCGGCCTACGCCATCACCGGCGTGTCGAACAACAAAGTCAACGTAACCCCGAATTTCAAAAACTCAGGAACCGCCGCACTGGGCGACTGCTTCAAAGGTTTCGCCAGCGTGCACTACCTGACGGGCGACACACACATCAACCGTGCGGTGGCCAACGAGGACATGCCCGCGGGTTACGGCAACATCTTCGAGCACAACATGGGCGCCGTCTGCGCCTCGTGGTGGTGGACGGGCTACATCTCGCAGAACAGCATATGCAAGGACGGCAGCGAAGGAGGCTATATGGTCTTCACCAACAACGGCAGCGACGTGAAATGGCGCTGGAAAGGGATGAAAGTCGATGCCGGCAAACAGTTCCGGAGCTACGACATGAACGTCGTGAAGAACCACTACGACACGGACGCCAGCGTCAAAGCCTTCCTCCAGAAATATCCGCTGCGCTCGAGGTATGCCGCCTGCAAAGCGAACACGGTCTACATCAACGTCTGGAACTGGGATTCGGGCTGGCAAATCTCGGTTAAAGAAAACGGACAACCCCTGACGGTCACCCAGATTCGGGCCGAAGACCCGCTGCACAACCTCTCGTACGACATTCCGCGCACGGCGTCGAACGGCAGCCTCACCTCATCGTTCGCCACCTACAACACCACGCATATCTTCTCAGTGGAAGCCGCCTCGGCGACCTCGACCCTGGAGATCGAGGTCAAAGACCGCTTCGGAGTGCCTTACACCGAGTCGATGACGCGCCCCAAGGCCTTCACGACCCACATGGAGTAACAACAAACAACGTCCCGGCTTTCCAGCCGGGACGTTGTCAATAAATAGGGTAGGCGGGAACTACTCCAGTTTAAGCTCCCGCTTGATTCCGTCGATCTTGGCGTCGAGTTCGGCCAGCGTCGTGTCGAAATCGGCGACCGAAGCCAGCGGCGCTTTCACGCCGAAGTAGAACTTAATCTTGGGTTCCGTGCCCGAAGGACGCACCGAAACGGTCGTTCCGTCGGCCGTGAACCATTGCAGCACGTTGCTGCGGTCCTGATGGATGGGCGATTTGCAGCCCGTCTTCACGTCGAGCGTTTCGAGCGACTGGAAATCGTTGATCTTCACCACGGGCGACCCGAGGATCGCCTTGGGCGGATTCTGACGAAAATCGACCATCATCTTCTGGATCTGGTCAGCGCCCTCCTTGCCCTTGCGGACCACCGAAACGAGGCCCTCACGGTAGAAACCGTATTTCACATAGAGCTCCTGCAACCACTCGTAAAGCGTCAGGCCCATCGTATCCATCGCCCATGCGGCGGCCTCGGCAGCCAGCGAGCAGGCCGAAACGGCGTCCTTGTCGCGCACGTAGTCGCCGGCGAGGTAACCGAACGACTCTTCGCCGCCGCCGATGTACTTGGCTTTGCCCTCGTTCTCACGGATGATCTTGGCGATGTATTTGAAGCCCGTGAGGCAGTCGTAGCACTTCACTTTAAAATGGTCTGCCACGGCATTGGCCATCTGCGACGTGACGATGGTCTTCACGACATACTGGTTACCGTCCAGTTCGCCGCGCTCGGCCCAGCGGGTCAGCTGGTAACTCAGCAGCAGCACGAGGGTCTGATTGCCGTTCAGCAGTACGTATTCGCCTTTCTTGTTGCGCAGCGCAACGCCGATGCGGTCCGAATCGGGGTCGGTGGCCAGCACCAGGTCAGCGCCCTCCTTCGCGGCGAGGTCGATGGCCATGGACATCGTCTTGCGCTCCTCGGGATTGGGGGACTCGACGGTGGGGAAGTTGCCGTCGATGACAGCCTGCTCCTTCACCAGGATGACGTTCGTGAAGCCGAACTTCTTCAGCGACTCCGGAACCAGCCGCACGCCCGCGCCGTGCATCGGCGAGTAGACGATCTTCATGTCGTGGTGCTTCTTCACGCTCTCGGGCGAAAGCGACAGCTCGTGTACCTTATTTAAATAGGTCTCGTCGAACTTCTCGTCCAGGATGGTGATGTTTTCAGGATTCTTGCCCGTCTGGATCATATTCACGTCGGTGATCTTCGCCACCTCGGCGATAATGTTCTTGTCGTGCGGCTCGGTCACCTGCGCGCCGTCGGTCCAGTAGGCCTTGTAGCCGTTGTACTCCTTGGGGTTGTGCGAGGCCGTGACGACCACGCCCGAATGACATTTCAACTCGCGGATGGCGAAGCTCAATTCAGGAGTCGGCCGGAGCGTGTCGAACAGATAAACCTGAAACCCGTTCGAGGCGAAAATATCGGCCACGCGCTCGGCGAACATCCGCGAATTGTTGCGGCTGTCGTGGGCCACGGCGACACGTACCTGCTCGCCCGCGAAGTTCTTCTTCAGGTAGTTCGAAAGCCCCTGCGTAGCAGCGCCTACCGTGTAGACGTTCATGCGGTTGGAACCCACGCCCATAATGCCGCGCAGGCCGCCCGTACCGAACTCAAGGTCCTTGTAGAAGCTCTCGACAAGCTCCTTCATATCGTTGTCCATCAGATATTTGACCTGCTTTTTCGTCGCTTCGTCATAGTGGCCGTCGAGCCAGGCCTGTGCTTTTCGGAGAACCAGTTGTTCCAATTCGTTTGCCATAATTCTATTGGTTTTATTTATAATTTACATTTCGGGAGTCCCAAAAAATTTATATGCAAATATACGAATTAAAAATCGATTATTCAATATCAGGGAGTTAAAATACAGCGTTCGGAAACCGTTGGTTTTCTATATATAAAAAAAGGAGAATTACAACCCCAAAATGAAAATCTTTTCGCAAAATTATTCACAACTTTGTGTCATCAAAAATGGTGCAACCCTGAATCATGTTAAACAACACGCAGACATATAGCGATATGTGGCAGACCTGCTTGGACCAAATCAAGGCCCGGACCTCCGCCGAGGAGTTCGAAAAGTGGTTTCAGCCCATCATCCCGCTCGAATTCGACGGGACGACGCTGCGGTTGAAGGTTCCCAACGAAAGCTACGTCCGTCAGATCGAGAAGAACTACATTCCGTTCCTCAAACCGATCATTTCCCAGCTCTACGGACAGCAGACGAGGCTGCACTACGCCGTGCCCCGCGCCACGGCCCCGGCGGTCCCCGTGGCGGCCGACGCCGACACGACGGCTATCTCGCGTTTCAACACGCAGACCAATACTGCAAATATAAAGAATCCCTTCGTAATTCCGGGACTCAAAAAAATAATTATCGACCCGCAGCTGAACCCGAATCTCACGTTCGCGACGTTCATCGAGGGCGAATGCAACCGACTGGCCCGCTCGGCGGGCATGTCCGTGGCGGTAAACCCGGGCAACAACCCCTTCAACCCCCTATATATATATGGTGATTCGGGGTTGGGCAAGACACACATCGTGCAGTCGATCGGCCACGAGGTGCGCCAGCGCCATCCGGAGCTGCAGGTATTGTATGTCTCGATGAACAAGTTCCAGGCCCAGTTCCAGACGGCCTACAAGAACGGCGAGATTCCCGATTTCATCCATTTCTACCAGATGATCGACGTGCTCATCATCGACGACATCCAGGAGTTGACGGGAAAGACCGGTACGCAGAACGCGTTCTTCAACATCTTCAACCACCTGCAGTTGGCGGGCAAGCAGTTGATCCTCACGTCGGACAAACCGCCCGTGGAGCTGAAAGACATCGAGCAACGACTGCTGACGCGTTTCAAATGGGGGTTGTCGGCCCAGTTGAACACCCCGGACTACGAGACGAAGCTCAAAATCATCCGCGCCAAGGCGCAGAAGTTGGGGGCCCAGATCACGGACGACGTGGTGGCCTACCTCGCGGACAATATCTCGGCCAACGTGCGGGAGATCGAAGGCGCCCTGTCGTCGCTGGTGGCCAACGCCTCGTTCCTCGGACGCAAGATCACCACGTCGCTGGCCAAGGAGATCCTGAAGG
The DNA here is from genome assembly GCF_900107675.1 of Alistipes timonensis JC136. Taxonomy (GTDB): domain Bacteria; phylum Bacteroidota; class Bacteroidia; order Bacteroidales; family Rikenellaceae; genus Alistipes; species Alistipes timonensis. The sequence goes on along the minus strand of NZ_FNRI01000001.1, from coordinate 223,878 downwards.
TCTACGTGAAACTCTACCAGAAAGAGGTGACCATCGACCACATCATCGAAGTCGTGTGCGAATACCTCAATCTCGATTTCGCACGCTTCAACTCCACGGAACGTACGCGCGAAATCGCCCAGGCCCGGCAGATCGCCATGTATCTGGCCAAGCAGCATACCAAGGCGCCGCTCACAACGATCGGATCGGCCATCGGAGGCCGCAACCACGCCACGGTGCTCCATTCGTGCAAGGCCGTGTCGAACCTCATCGAGACCGACAAGGCGTTCCGCCGCCAGGTCGAGGAGATCGAAAAGATAGTGCTCACCCAATAGCGGGAGGGCCGGGGCGAGGGCCGAATCCCGAAAAGACAAACGCCCGGACCGGGTGCACATACCGTCGATACAAACAGGGAGCCGCGACAATTTATGTCACGGCTTTTTTGTATCTTTGCCGCATGGACACACTCGACATCTATCCTTCCGGCCGCAACCTGATCGGCGCATTCGCCGGAAGCCTCGTCTTTCTGGCGGGCGGCCTGTGGATGCTTTCGCACGGCGATCTGAGCTTCAAACACGCCGCTGCAGGATGGCTGGGAGTTCTTTTCGGCGGAGGTGCGGCGCTGGGCCTCGGAATCCGGATTGTCCTGCACTACACACAACGCCGGCCGATGCTCCGTCTCGACGGAAAAGGAATCACCTTTTTCAACGTCCGCGGGCGACAAACGACCGTAGAATGGCACCGGATCGAGGGATTCGGAGAGTGCAGGATCGCGCAGCAGCGGTTCATCACCGTGCTTCTGCACGATGCGGAGGCGGCTGCCGAAGCGGAAAAGAACCTTACGCGCCAAAAATTGGCGGAGTTCAGCATCCGCTGCTGCGGAACTCCATACAGCATCCTGCCCTCGACACTCGACTATCCGAAAAAACGGTTGCTGCCGACGCTCGAAACCTATCATCTCAAATACCGTTAAAATGGACCAACCCAAGCTCGAACGCCTGCTGCGGCTGATGAAACTGCTGACGGCAAACACCACCTACAACATCGACCAGCTGGCCGAACGGCTCCAGATGTCGCGCCGCACGGTTTACCGCTATATCGACACGTTCCGCGACGCGGGGTTCGTCATTAAAAAATCGGGCGACTGCATCCGTCTCGACAAGGAGTCGCCGCATTTCCGCGACATCTCGCAGTTGGTGCATTTCACCGAGGAGGAGGCCGTGATCCTGAAGAGCGCCATCGAGAATATCGACGACACCAACCTGCTGAAGCAGAACCTCAAACGCAAACTCTACTCCGTCTACGACAACAAGACGCTGGCCGACACCGTCGTTCGGGGCAAAAACGCCCCGAACATCCGGCGGCTGATCGAGGCCATCGAGGAGCGGCGGCAGGCCACGCTGCGCGGTTACCAGTCGGCGCACGGCGGCGAGGTCCGCGACCGCCGGGTGGAGCCTTTCGCCTTCACGACCAACTATGTACAGGTGTGGTGCTACGACCTCGAAAGCCACTCGAACAAGCTCTTCAAAACCTCGCGCATCGGCTCCGTGGAACTCTCCGACACGGGGTGGGAGCACGAAACCGGGCACGACGAGGGATTCATCGACGCCTTCCGCATGCACGGCGGAACGCGTCGCCGCATCCGGCTGGAGCTGGGAATGCTGGCTTACAACCTGCTGTGCGAGGAGTATCCGCTGGCCGAACGCGACCTGAAACCGCTGAGCCGGGGCCGCTGGACGCTGGACACCGAAGTCGCCGGTATGGCCGGGGTAGGACGCTTCGTCGTGGGGCTGCTGGACGACATCCGCATCGTCGATTCGCCCGAGCTGACGGAATATATCCGGGAATACCTCGCGGCGAATGCGTCGCATATCTGATTTTTTCGTATATTGGCATACTCACCAAAAACGAAACACGATGAAATACAACATCCTCCTCACAGCCGGCGCCATGAGCCTGGCGCTCGCCGCCGCATCCTGCTGCCGGCAAACCCCGCCCATGCAGGAAAAGACCGACACGGAAACCGTCGTACTGAAAGACTACGGCGCCGAGCCGACCACACTCAATATCGAAAGCTACACGCTGACGAACGAAAATTTCCGCACCACGCTGTGGACCGGTAATAACCTGCAGGTGACGCTCATGTCGATCCCCGCAGGCGGCGACGTAGGGCTCGAACTGCATCACGACATCGATCAATTCCTGCGCATCGAGGAGGGTACGGCCCGTGTGATGATGGGCGACAGCGAGGACCGGCTCGACTTCGTGCGGGAGGTCTCGGACGACTATGCCATTCTGGTCCCGGCCGGAAAGTGGCACAACATCGTCAATACGGGCGATAAACCGCTGAAAATATATTCGATATACGCCCCGGCGGAACATCCTCACGGCACGGTCCACAAGACCCGGCAGGAGGCGATGGAGGCCGAACACCACCATTAAACGCGCACCGATGGAGATACGATCCCTGGCCGACACCGATTTCGACACCCTGTACGAAGCCTTTTCGCAGGCTTTCGCCGACTATGAGGTGCAGATAAACGGGGCGCAGCTCCGCAGGATGCTGAAACGGCGGGGGTTCGACGCCCGGCTGTCGTTCGCGGCGTTCGACGGCGACCGAATCGCCGCCTTCACGCTGAACGGCATCGGGAATTACGACGGCCTCCCGACGGCTTACGACACGGGGACCGGAACGCTCGAAGCCTACCGGGGGCAGGGTCTCGCCACCCGGATTTTCGAACATTCCATCCCGTATCTGAAGGAGGCCGGCATCGGCCGATACCTGCTGGAGGTCCTCCAGCACAACACCAAAGCCATTTCGGTCTACCGGAAACTCGGGTTCGATGTCACCCGGGAGTTCAACTATTTCTCGCAGGAGCGGGAGGCGGTCGATGTCCCTGCAAAGGCGTTCCAAAGCCCTTATACGATCCGGCGGATCGATACCCGGGATTGTGAAGAGGTTTCCGGATTTTGGGATTTCCGGCCCTCGTGGCAGAACAGCCCCGAATCCATCGCCCGATCTCCCGAAGATTTCGTGTCGCTCGGGGCCTTTTCCGGGGAGTGGTTAATCGGGTACTGCGTGTTCGAACCCGCCTCCGGGGATATCACCCAACTGGCTGTGGACAAGGGTTTCCGGGGCAGGGGAGTCGGCTCCCGGCTGCTCGCGGAGATGCTGCGGCTGAACGAAGCGGGGACAGTCAAAATCGTCAATACCGACATCGCCTGCGAAACGGTCACCCGGTTTCTGGAACGACGAAACATTCCCGTCCGGGGCCGGCAGTTCGAAATGCAGATAACGCTCTGATCCCATACCCGCCGTTCAAACGGCGGGTATATTTTTTCGCCATTTTACAATTGTGTCACAACCTGTCACACCGACGCCGTTCCTTTGCAGCGTGAACCAAAAACAACAAGACAATGGGAACAGCTTACAAGATCAGGTGCAAGCACTGCGGAGCGCAGTTCGAGCACTCCACGCAGCCGGGTTTCGGACTGATGCCGATGTGCGTCGGCTGCGGCGAATACGTCGAAACCGAAACGGCCATCCGGTGTCCGGCCTGCCGGCGGCGGCTCAACACCACGCAGGAGGAGTTCAACGAACAGGTCGAGGTGACTTATCTCTGGGATTAGACCGCAAAAAAGTCACCCGGGAAACGCGGAAATCACCGGAAATTTTCCTATCTTTGAAAAATAATTACCTTTTTCAAAAACGCGATGACACAGCTGCAGGTGGGGGATATGGCCCCCGATTTCAAGTCCACGACCCAAGACGGCGAACAACTGACGCTCGCCGACCTCCGCGGACAGCGCACGATACTCTATTTCTATCCCAAGGACAACACCTCGGGTTGTACGCTCGAAGCCAAGAGCCTGCGCGACGGCAAGGCCGAGTTGACACGGATGGGATTCCGCATCGTCGGCGTAAGCCCCGACAGCGAGAAGTCGCACCGGAATTTCTGCGACAAGCACGAGCTTAATTTCACGCTGCTCGCCGACACCGACCATTCGGTCTGCGAGGCTTACGGCGTGTGGGCCGAGAAGTCGATGTACGGGCGCAAATACATGGGTGTCCTGCGCACGACGTTCGTGATCGACGCCGAAGGGCGCATCGAAAAGATTTTCACCAAGGTGGACACCAAGAACCATTACCAACAGATCATTGATTCCTACAAACAGTAAAAAACACAAACCCGATATGGCAGAAAAAGTACAGGTAAACGCGGACAAGCTCAAAGTCTTGGACGCCGTAATGCTGAAAATAGAGAAGGATTTCGGCAAAGGCTCGATCATGCGCATGAACAGCTCCGAAGTGAACGACGTGCCGGTGATCCCTACGGGATCGATCACGCTCGACATGGCGCTCGGCGTCGGGGGCTATCCCAAAGGCCGCGTCGTGGAGATCTACGGCCCCGAGTCGTCGGGTAAAACCACGCTGGCCATCCACGCCATCGCCGAGGCCCAGAAAGCCGGCGGCATCGCGGCTTTCATCGACGCCGAGCATGCTTTCGACAGTTTCTACGCCCAGAAACTCGGCGTGGATGTCGACAACCTGCTGATCTCGCAGCCCGACAACGGCGAGCAGGCCCTCGAAATCGCCGATTCGCTGATCCGTTCGAGCGCCATCGACATCATCGTCATCGACTCCGTGGCGGCCCTGACGCCCAAGGCCGAGATCGAAGGCGAGATGGGCGAGTCGAAGATGGGCCTTCAGGCACGGCTGATGTCGCAGGCATTGCGCAAGCTCACGTCGAGCATCTCGAAAACCAAGACCGTCTGCATCTTCATCAACCAGTTGCGCGACAAGATCGGCGTGGTTTACGGCAACCCCGAGACCACGACGGGCGGCAACGCGCTGAAATTCTACGCTTCGGTGCGCATCGACATCCGGCGCGTCTCGGTCATCAAGGACGGCGACGAGCAGTTGGGAACCCGCACGAAAGTCAAAGTCGTGAAAAACAAGGTGGCGCCTCCGTTCAAACGCGCAGAGTTCGACATCATGTTCGGCGAGGGCATTTCGAAGATCGGCGAGATCATCGACCTGGGCGTCGACTACGGCGTAATCAAAAAAGCCGGTTCGTGGTTCTCCTATGGCGAGAAGAAGATCGGCCAGGGACGCGACGCGGTCAAAGAGCTCCTGAAAAACGACGAGGAGCTGCGCAACGAGATCGAGGCCAACGTCCGCGAGGCCATGAAGACCAAAAAGGAGTAATATATGGGATATACTGCCGAGGATGAGGTACTTATAAAGGAAAAATGGGATGACCTCCTGTTGTCCTGCACCAAGATATGCAAGAACGACGAGGACTGGAATTTCATCAAAAGGGCATTTTTCCTGGCCAAGGAGGCACACGAGGGGGTAAGGCGCCGCTCCGGCGAGCCCTACCTCCTGCATCCTATTGCAGTAGCCAAAATAGTCATCGAGGAGATCGGGCTGGGTGTGAAATCGGTCGTCGCAGCGTTGCTGCACGACGTCGTGGAGGACACAGAGTATTCCGTGGAGGACATGGAACGCATCTTCGGTCCCAAGATCGCCTCGATGGTCGACGGACTGACGAAGATGTCGGGCGTATTCAACGCTGACACCTCGGAGCAGGCCGAATATTTCCGGAAAGTCCTGCTCACCCTTTCGGACGACGTGAGGGTCATCCTGATAAAGATCGCGGACCGGCTGCACAACATGCGCACGCTGGGGGCGATGCCGATGAACAAGCAGATAAAGATCACCGGAGAAACCATCTACCTCTTCGCGCCGCTGGCTTACCGGCTGGGCCTCTACTCGATCAAAAGCGAGCTGGAGGACCTCTGCATGAAGTACCGGTTCCCGCAGCAATTCGCTGAAATCACCCAAAAGTTGCAGGAGAGCGAGGCTTCGCGCCGGGAGTTCATCGACAAGTTCAACGCGCCGATCATCGCGTCGCTCAACCGCGACAACATCAACTACGAGATATCGGGCCGCGTAAAGAGCGTCTACTCGATCTGGAGCAAGATGCAGCGCAAGCAGATTCCTTTCGAGGAGATTTACGACCTGTTCGCCATCCGCATCGTCTTCAAACCGCTGCCGTTTCCCTCGGAAAAGACCCAGTGCTGGCAGATATACTCCACGATCACCGACATCTACACCCCCAAGCCCGACCGGCTGAGGGATTGGATTTCGATGCCCAAGGCCAACGGCTACGAGGCGCTGCATTCGACGGTGATGGGCCCCGACGGGGTTTGGGTCGAAGTGCAGATTCGCACCCAGCGCATGGAGGACATCGCTGAGCGCGGATTCGCCGCGCATTGGAAATACAAGCACGCCACCATCTCGCAGGACGAGGACGAATTCGACCGCTGGCTGAAGCAGATACGTGCGGCGCTGAACAGTCCGACGGAGAATGCCGTAGACTTCCTGGACAACTTTAAGTTATCGCTGTATACATCGGAGATAGTGGTATTTACACCGAAAGGGGAGGCCCGGAAAATGCCGTTCGGCGCCACAGCCCTCGATTTCGCCTACGACATCCACTCGAAGATCGGCAACAGTGCCATCAGCGCCAAGATCAACCACAAACTCGAACCGATCACCACGCAGATCAACAGCGGCGACCAGATCGAAATCATCACCGCCGACAACGCCCGGCCCAAACCCGAATGGCTCGAAATAGCGACCACGGCCAAAGCCAAACAATCGATCAAAAGCTTCCTCAAACGCGAACGACAGAACAACATCGAGCGGGGTATGCAGATGCTCGACGAGAAGATGAAGTCGCTGAACGTCAAACTCAGCGGCCGCGTACTGCGCAAGATCGTCCCCATCTACGACTGCAACAACAAGGAGGAACTTTACAGTAAGATCGGCGCGGGAATCGTCTCGCTCGACAGTCTGGACAAGGCCCTGAAAGTCAACTCCAAGAGCAAGATACTTAAATTCTGGACCCTCTTCATCCCCAAAAAGGAGGAGGAGGATGCCGACGATCCCCAGGCTCCGGGCGAGATCACCCCGGCGGCGGATACGCCGGCTACGGAACCGCAGTTCGAGATCGCCGAGTGCTGCAAACCGATTCCGGGCGACAAGGTGGTAGGGTATCACGACCCCACGACTGGAAAAATCATTGTCCACAAGGCTACGTGCGACGAATTGAACCGCCTGGCCTCGCAGTTCGGGCGAAACATCGTCAAAGAGGAGATCAAATGGTCACAGCACAAGGCCATGTCCTATCTCGTGACCACGGAGCTGCGCGGCATCGACCGGCAGGGCATCCTGCTCGATCTGGCAAAGGTCGTGAGCGCCGATTTCAACATCAATATCCGCGAAGTGAACATCCACAGCCACGACGGCATCTTCGAGGGCAGCGTCAGCCTCTATGTGAAGGACGCCGAAAGCCTCAATGCCGTCATGGACAAACTGCGCAAGATAAAAGGCATCGAGAGTGTTAAACGAACATTAAGCTGAGATTATGGAGGATTTTGCATCTGTCATATGGGTAATAATCATCGTCGGGGCGATGGTCTTCAACGTCGTATCGCAATCCCGCAAAGCCCGTGGAAAGGGCGCAAAGCAAATTCCCCACAGCGAGGCATGGCCCTCGCCCGCACCCGACATGCCGACGCCTTCGACAGCCCCGGCACACCCGAAGCCTATTACAACCGTTTTTCCGGACGAATGCCAGAGCCTCGAGGAAATTCAGGAGTACGAACCGGAATATGCAGCGCTTAAAACGACCGAAACGGAGGCGCTCCGGCACCAGACAACCGACCGACTCAAAACAGCGCATGAAACCGACGAAATCGCGGCCCACGCCATTTCCGATGCGCCGGAAGAGTCCTCATCATCCATCGCCGGAGAGTTCAACCTCCGGCAGGCCGTGATCTATTCGGAGATACTGAAGCCCCGCTTCGACGAGGAATAGGTTCTTAGGCCCTGTAAAGCCCCGGTTTCGTTACCGGGAGTCTTGGGTATCCGGCTGTTTTTGGGCAAAATAACATCCTGTAAACACTTTTAAACAGCATAAGAAGATGGCAACCATTTTTTCACGCATCATTGCGGGAGAGATTCCCTCCTACAAAGTAGCCGAGGATGAGAACTATTACGCATTTCTCGACATCAATCCGTTGACCAAAGGCCATACGCTGGTCGTGCCGAAACAGGAGGTCGACTATATTTTCGACCTCGACGATCAAAGTCTGGCCGGCATGATGCTCTTCGCCAAGAAGGTAGCTGCCAAAATTCAGCGCGAAATAGCGTGCACGAGGGTCGCCGTGGTCGTTTTAGGGCTCGAAGTACCTCATGCGCACATCCATTTAATCCCCATTCAGAGCGAAAATGACGTCGATTTTCACCGCGAAAAGCTCAAATTGACGCCGGAAGAGTTCTGCGAAATCGCCGATAAATTATCTCGATAGGAGATTGTTAACAAATATATAATTCGCTGTATTTAAGGCGGGTAGTGGGTTATAAACACTATCCGCCCTCTTTTTATTTAACATAATATATGCGAAATCCTGAAATGCGACAGATTTTATCGGATCATCATTAGAAATAACTCAAAAACAGCACAAAAATAGTAGAGCAGGGTAGGTTGTTTACAAATGTAAATAATCCGAATGGTCGATATTATCGATATTGGTTACATTTGTAATCATATCATCTGTTAATAACATTGCATTAGTATCCATTTGTAAAAACCATCTGATTGCACTGTAATCGGTCATTTAGAGTAGAACCCGTGCGTGTTAAAACTTTAAACAAATAATAATATGAATGCTAGAAATCAATTATTTACAACATTTACCTAAAGCGATAGTACGCACATGTAAAGAGACACAGAGAGTATAAGTGACAACATGTTTCATTCGGTCGATATCAACAGCAATAATGCTTATACATCAGCTATTTAATAGCAAATACATAAAGTAATACTTTACAATTATCCCATAGGGTCGATTTAACCATATTCTCTTATTTACAATTGTAAACTTTGTCAACACCTATTAACATTTTACACATGTAGAATTTTCTTGTTTTACAAAAAACAAATGTTTATATTTGTAAAAAATTGTGCGAATGAAGGAAAAATTGCTCGATTTGATGAAACGCGAAGGTTTGAAGCCGAGCCAGCTCGCCGAGATGCTCGGAATCAACCCGGCCGGAATCTCCCATATTCTCAAGGATCGCAACAAGCCGAGCTTCGATTTGCTTCAGAAGATTCTCAGGAGGTTTCCGCAGATCAATCCCGATTGGCTGTTACTCGACTCGACGCAGATGTATCGCGACGAGCATACCGGAATACCGCAGGCATCCGCACCGACGTCAGCGATGCAACTTCCGATCGACAGCGATTTATTCGGGTCGGCTGGCACCGATGACACCGAGGTCCCCGCTGCGAAAACCAACCGTCGGGAGCCGGAGGCTTTCGCAGCAGCAGATCAATCGGTCACCGATCAGTTTCCGGTCAGCCGAACCGGAGCCAACGTTCAGCGTGTCGTACTGTTTTACGACGACCAGACCTTCGAAAGTTTCACGCCGACAAAGCGCTAAAATTTTTCGTCGAAAAAATTCCCCGGAATATCTCACCTACGGAGAGCTAAAATCCGGACACCAAATAATCAAAAGCACGCCTTTCTTTAGGTGTGCTTTTTTTATGTCCCGGAATTGGCACGCAACATGCTGCCCGCCTCCTCATAAGAATGAATTAATATTGCTATTATGTTAAATTATATATGTAGTAAAATGATATACAGATAATAAGGACTACTAGCCTTCGATAAATCTGGGCACAAATGCAAGGTCTATACATAATTTTATTACCTTTGTTCAATTTACAAATCAGCAGAAATTATCAATCATGCGTAAAATTGCGACATACCTGTCAGCGATCCTGATAATGGCGGCCTGCAAAACAGGCAAACACCAGAATGACAATACATTATATGTGTCCATACAGCCGTTGCAGAGCCTTGTGGAAAGCATCGTCGGCGGGGATTTCAAGGTCGAAGTGCTCGTTCCGGCCGGAGCCAGTCCCGAGACATTCGAACCGACACCCCGGCAATTCGTGGGGCTCAACAAAGCGCAACTTGTTTTCAATGTGGGACTTATCGATTTCGAAACCTCGCTTTTGGGTAAGATGGAAAAGCGGGAAAAGCTCATCGACCTGAGTCGAGGAATCGACCTGATCGAAGGCTCCTGCTCGCACAACAATCACAAACACAACCATGCACACGGGGGCGATCCCCACGTCTGGACCTCGCCGAAAGCCTTGCAGATCATGGCGGCAAATGCCTACGAGGCAATTCACAAAGCCTATCCCGATTCGGTGAAATACGAAACCAATTACAAACGGCTGCAGGAGAAGCTGCAGGCATTGGACGTACGCACAGCAGAGAAGATTGCGCAGAGCGGCATCAAATATTTCATTGTCTACCACCCTGCCCTCACCTACTATGCCCGTGATTACGGACTGCGGCAGGTGGCCATCGAGGCCGACGGTAAGGAGCCTTCGGCCAAACAGCTGACAGCAATCATTCGGCAGGCCCGCGAGGACGGTATCCGACGGATATTCTACCAAAACCAGTTTCCGGCATCGATCGTGGAGGTCATTGCACGAGACATCGATGCCGAATATGTGGCGATCGACCCGCTGGGCAGGGATGCCATTGTCAATATCGACACGATAACCGACTTAATCACCGCAAAATGAATCTGGTAACGATGCGCGACGTGAGTGTCGCATACGACGGATACGAAGCCCTTCAGCACGTCGACCTGGAGATCGGCGACAACGATTTCCTGGGGGTCATAGGGCCCAACGGAGGCGGAAAGACAACACTCGTAAAGGCCATACTCGGAACTGTGCCCCACACGGGCGAGATTCGTCTCGCGCCGGAGCTGTTTCGAGGCAAGGAGCGACTGATCGGTTACATGCCGCAACTGTCGGATTTCGACCGCACATTTCCGATCTCAGTGCTCGAGGTGGTGCTGTCGGGGTTGCAGGGACGCCGCGGGTTCCGCTCCCCTTACACCCGGGAGGACCGGGAGAAGGCGATGGAACTGCTGGCATCATCGGGGATTGCCGAAACGGCCCGGAACCCGATCGGCGAAGTGTCGGGCGGCCAGATGCAGCGGGCGCTGTTGGCCCGGGCCGTGATTTCGGACCCGAAGCTGCTGATTCTGGACGAACCCGCGAATTTCGTGGACAACAAGTTCGAGAAGGAACTCTACCGCACGCTGCACGAGCTGAATACGCGCATGGCGATCGTCATGGTGTCGCACGACATCGGTACGATCACCAGCGTCGTGAAGGAGATCGTCTGCGTAAACCGCCATGTACACCGTCACCGATCGAACGTGCTGACGGAGGAGCAGCTGCGCAACTACGACTGCCCCATCCAGCTCGTCTCACACGGCCATATTCCCCATACCGTGCTGGAGCACCATCCGGGCGACGGATGCTGCTGCGATCACGAACCCGCTTAAGAAGCGGGCTTTACGGGTGCCCCCGGCACAAGGCGTCCCGGAGCCAAATCTGCACCGCGACCTCCTGACACAGTTTGCCCCAGACGGGAATTTTCCAGTCCGGGGCAAATAAGTCAGTGCAGTTAATACGCTGTAGGGCTCTACCGCGAAGCCTCGCGGATGCTGACGGCATAGCCGCCGCCGGGAGCCACCCGCTGCGTGAGCTTCGACCGGGAGGTCACGACCGTCTGCCGGATGGTGTAAGCCTGCGGATTGGTCCGGTAGTGGGCATCGGGCGCATCGGCGTAGATCGTAGCGACGTACTTTTTGCCGGGCTCCAGAAAATCGAACGCAATCTTCGACAGATGTCCCTCCTCCCCTGCCGTCGAACCGACAAACCATTCGCCGGTATGCTTCGCCCGGCGGGCCACGGTGACATATTCGCCCGGTTCGGCTTCCAGATAGCGGCTTTCGGACCAGTCGAGGGCCACGTCGCGGATAAACCGGAATGCGTCGGGGAAACGCTCGTAGTTCTCCGGAAGATCGGCGGCCATCTGCAGCGGCGAGGACATCGTGACATAGAGTGCCAACTGATTGGCCAGCGTAAAGTTGCCGCGGGCATGGTTATCCGGATTGACTTTGGAAATATCCATTTCGAAAATACCGGGCGTATAGTCCATCGGACCGCCGATGAGCCGCGTGAACGGAAGCACGCAGACGTGGGAGGATTTCGATCCGCTGCCGGCCTGATACTCCGTGCCGCGGGCCGATTCATTGCCGATAAGGTTAGGCCATGTGCGGCACAGACCCGTCGGACGCACAGCCTCGTGGGCGTTGACCATAATACGGTAGTCGGCGGCCTTCTCCAGCGCATACTGGTAGTGGTTGACCATCCACTGACTGTAATGGTTCTCACCGCGGGGAATGATGTTGCCCACATAGCCCGATTTCACGGCGTCGTAGCCGTTCTCCTGCATGAAGCGGTAGGCACGGTCGATATGGCGTTCGTAGTTGCGCACCGAAGCCGAGGTTTCGTGGTGCATGATGAGTTTCACGCCCCGCTCTTTCGCATAGTCGCGGAGTCCCTCGACATCGAAATCGGGATAAGGGGTCACGAAATCGAAAACATAGTCTTTCGAGTTGCCGAACCAATCCTCCCAGCCAGTATTCCAGCCTTCGACCAGCACGGCATCGAGTCCGTTGTCGGCTGCAAAGTCGATATAGCGCCGGACGTTGGCGGTCGTGGCACCGTGGCGTCCGTGGGGACGGAGTTTCGTGTAATCGGTAACACCCAGCTGGACCGAGGGCACGTCGTCGGTATAAGACCAGGCGCTTTTACCGGTGATCATCTCCCACCACACCCCGACGTACTTGCAAGGTTTGATCCACGACGTATCGGCGATTTTGCAGGGTTCGTTCAGGTTGAGCGTCAGGCGCGAAGCCAAAATGCCGAGGGCATCGTCGGAGACGATCACCGTGCGCCACGGCGTCGTGCAGGGCGCCTGCATATAGCCCTTGTCACCCTGCGAATCGGGCGTCAGCCACGACTCGAAAACGAAATTTTTGTCGTCGAGGTTCAGATGCATGCAGGGATAGTCCACCAGTGCCGCTTCGTGGAGGTTGATGTAGAGACCGTCGTCGGTTTTCAGCTGCAGGGCTGTCTGCACGCCTGTCGGCGAAAACGAGGTCTGCGAGAGGTTGCCCGTGATGGCATCCTTCATCCGGGAGCGAATCTCCGACAGCCGTGAGCGGGTGTAGTCGTACTCCTGCGTATCGTAGTCGCCGGGAATCCACCACGCCGTCATGTCGCCCGGCATGGCGAACTGCGTGCGCTCCTCGCGGATCACGAAATAAATCAGGTTCCGCTGCCGGGGAAATTCGTAGCGGAAGCCCAGCCCGTCGTCGTAAAGACGGAACCGCACGATCATCGCCCGATCGGTGGAGGGCTGGCGGAGCGTCACGGCGAGTTCGTTGTAGCGGTTGCGGATCTCGGACTCCTCGCCCCACACGGGACGCCATATCTCGTCGAAGGACGAGCGCTCCGTGTCGGCCACCTCAAAGCCATTGTAAAGCGAGGTCCCGGGATCGGCGGGAACCTGCGTGACGTCCATCGAGAAATCGGCCTTCGTTCCCCCGCCCTTCAGTTCGAAGCCCAAGCGGCTGGGCCGGATCACCTCGTGCCCCTTATAGGTCAGAGCGTATTGCGGCACTCCCCCATCGGACAGCCCAAAGGTCATCGTCAGGTTCCCGTCGGGAGAGGTCAAGGTCTGCGCCGCAGCGACGGAGCCCGTCAAAAGGGCGTAAAACAGGAAAATTCGTTTCATCATCGTTTCTATCGGTTATTTATGACATAAGTACGGCGTTCGGGGCCTACTCCTTTGATGGTCAACCGCTTCCAGGAGGCAGGCAGGGCCGTTTCCCGGCACACGATCCCCTTGTCGGTGATCTCCAGTCCGCCGAAGCCGTTCATAACGGCCTGGAGCATTCCTCCGGCGCAGGTGGTGAAATAGGGGTTGTGCGAGGTCGGAGTCTCGGCCAGCACCCCGAACGGGGGCCGCAGGTTGGGCCGGTAACAGCGGCGGAACATCTCCTCGGCCTTCGCGGCGTCGCCCAGCCGGGCATACTGCACGCAGAAGACGCTGAATGCCATGGCGGGACCGTTCACGCGGTCGATCTTCGCATCGTAGTAGGCCAGATCGCGCAGCAGCAGCCCGCGGTCGGTGACTACACCGAGCGGATAGCCCAGCAGGTTGACATCGGCCTGCTTGATCTGCTGGCCTGCATAACCGGCGTATTCGAGCGTCACGCCGGCGTCGTCCCGAAGGATGCGCAGTCCGTCGGCAATGTCGCTCCAAAGGGCGGGAGCTTTCTCCCCGCACGCCCGGGCAGCCTCCACGGCATTGCGCAGAACGACCTTCGCGGCGCCATTGGTGAAGGCATTGTCAGTGACATTCATGGCGTATTCGTCGGCGCCGACCACCCCCGCGATCGAATAGCTGCCGTCGTCGTTGCGCACGACACGGCTCACCCAGAATGCGGCGATCTCTTTCAGCAGCGGCCATCCCGTGGTGCGAAGCCACTCCCGGTCGCGGGTCACGCAGTAGTAGTTCCAGGCGGCGATGCCCACGTCGGCCGTGATATGGTGCTCCATCGGGCCCGTGATGGCCCACGTCGGAGTAGACTCCTCGCCGAACCAGTCCGACTCCCAGGGAAACATCACGCCCCGGTATCCGTAGGCCGAGGCACGGCGGCGGGCGGCGTCGAGACGGTCGGTGCGGTAGTCGACCATCGAACGGGCAATACCCTCGTTCAGCAGCAGCATGGGCGGGTACATCCACAGCTCCGCGTCCCAGAAAATATGGCCGTTGTACCCCTGCGACGAAAGTCCCATCGGCGGAATGCTCAACCGCGAACCGGCACGGCACGAAGCGTAAAGGTTGTAGAGCGCGAAACGCACGACGCGCTGGGCCTCGTCGTCGCCCTCTATCTCGATGTCGCCCTGCCACATCTCATCCCAGAGCCTACGGTGACCGGCCAGGACTCGGTCGACCGACTCATGGGCGATGTAGATGACCTGACGTTCCGATTCGCTGTAAGGATCGCTGAAATCGCGGGTCGTGCAGACGGCCCCGGCAAGCGTGAAACGCTTTGTTTCGCCCGCTTTCAGGCGCAGGCGGAGCGTCGCGGCATCATCCCGTCCCTCGTATCCGAACCCTTCGCCCGCAGGAATGAACATCGACGAAGCCGAAACATCGTAACGGCCGTGCGCGGTCCGAGCATCGGTCCGGAGAATATTCGTCGGATGGCCGTCTACAAGGAACGACCTATGCGTGCGGCGGGATGTGCGGTATTCACCCTCGGGAACCTGCATCGCGGTGCGGAAATCGGCCTCGGCATCCTGCAGGGCCGTCACTTCGACATCAATCAGCGCTGCATAGGGCATATTGCGCAGGGCGATGACCGAATAGGCGACGCGAAGCTTGCCGTCGGCGACGAACGTCGTCGTATGCTCGGCCCGGCGCATGTCGATCGTCTGCCGCCATCCGGAAATCGCGTCTCCGTCGATCTCGCGGCCGTCGATGCGCATCGTCATCGAAAAGGGATCGATACCCCGGACGGCACAGTTGACACCCGTGCGGTCGTTCAGTTCGAAGACGTGATTCAGCACCACATGACGAATGGAGAAAGGTTCTTTCCACGGCAGGATGCCCAGCATGCCGTTGGCCGTCGAGGCTCCGGTATAATCGGCGGTATAGTCGTCAGCTTCGAGCTTCCAGCCGTCGGCCGCCGCAGGGAACGAGGCTCCCCACAGCAGGACGGCAGTTCCGACGAAGCGGATCAGGCGTGTTCTCATGGCGATTAGGGCTTGGATATTTTCAAGACGACGCAGTCGTGCGCCGGAATGTCGAATTCGTAGGAGGATTGCTGCGGCAGGTTCCGGTGCTCCCAGAGGTCGCGCACTACCCCACTCGTGAAGCCCAGTTCGGAGGGCGTGAGTGTATACTCCAAGGGCTGGGACTCGCGGTTGAACACCGCCACGATCCGGCTGCCGTCGGTCAGCTCGCCCGTCCAGACGGAGCTCTGCGGATCGTTCGGGTCGTCCGAGAGGGGTTTGCCCGTGAAACCGTCCTGCACGAGGGCCGTCAGTTCGCGGTTCTGGTAGAACCGGAGCCGGTCGCCCGCCGTGTCGTGACAGTCGGCAACGGCCACGAGCCCTCCGGCTATCACGTTGAGCGAAACGACCGAGCGACATTCGCCGTCCGAAGCCATCGTGTTCAGACGGATGAAATCGCCGTCGAGCATCACGCGGCCCCGGCCCGAAATGCGGGAGAAATAGACGAGGCCGTCGAACGGGTTCATCCACTGCATCCACATCGGATAGTGCACGCCCCGTTCCAGCGCGGAAAAGCGTTCCCAGCCCCCGGCCTCGGTATCAACGCTGACGCGGATCGAGTGCGCATAGTTGCGTTCGACGGCGGCGTCGCCATAGGCATGGTTCATGGCCACCGAAAGGAACATATCGTGCTTGTCGCACTGCTCGCGCATCCACCGCAGAGCGGTTTCATACATCCAGTCCGGCCGGTCGGGCCCCACACCCTCGGGACGAAAGCGATCCTTGCCGTCCTCGTAGAACGAGAGGAAATCGACACGCAGGAAGACGGCACCCATCTCGGCGTAGTGGTCGACATAGCCCCTCACCCACGCTTCGGCACCCTCCCGGTCCAGCTGCACCCAGTTGTACTGGTGCCCGTTGCGGTATTCGTTCAGGTCAACGATGTTGGCGACCGGGATGTCCGTACCCTTGATTTTGAGGCCCGACTGGGCCACCTCGCGGGGAACCCAGAGCGGATTGCCGTAGATACCCAGTTGCAGCCCCTTCGAACGGCAGTAATCGGCCCAGTAGGCATAGTCGTGCTGCCAGTTGATCGACGCCCGAGAGACATAGCCGTACTCGTTGCAGACACGCAGGTCGTGTTCGGTCATCCAGCCGTCAGTCGAGACCAGCGTATAGCCGTAATTCTTCAGGTTGGCGGCCACCCAGTCGATGTTGGCCTGCCACTCGTCCTCGGGCATATAACTGTTCTTCTCGTAGTTGTACTCATAAGGACTCCAGTACATCGGGGCCTTGTGGCGCTGCTCGGGATAGACGGGCGTGTAGAGACTACAATTCACATAGGCGCTGTCGGCGACGCTGTAAAGTTTCCAGTGGACCGAGGTGTTCATCGTCAGTTTCACTTTCAGCCGCACGGAGGCCGATTTGCGGACGTTGCATTCGTCGATGACGATCCGGTTCAGTTCCTCCTGCGTCAGCACACAGACACGCTCGCCCCGGACGAAGCTCTTCGACCAGCTTCCGGCATCAGCCGGTGCCTCGCCGTCGATGCCGATTTCGAGCGTATAGCGGGTCGATCTGTCGTCGGCACCGCCGCTCCAAGCGATCTCCAGTGCCTGACGCGCGGCGTTCTGCTGCGAAAGCTGCACGGCACCGGCCGACACCGTGAGGTAGAAATCCGAAAGGGGACCGGCATCCGACCGCGCATCGTCGCTTTCACACGACGAAACGCACAGCGACCCCATGAGGCTTATTGCATATAAATATCCGATCATTTTCATAACAGTTTATTTTATTCGTCAGCTTGTTCGAGCGTAAAGATCACCTGCATAGCGTGTATGTCCACGCGTATCGTGTAACGTCCGGGCGTGGCGATGAGCCAGGCATTGTCGTCCTGTTTGTAGTGCATGCCGCAAGCTTCACCCGGCACGACCTGCGTGTCCGGCTCGAGCGCCGTCAGCCGGGGACTCCCCCACGCCGTATCGGAGATGTCGCACATGATATTGAGACTGCCCTCGTTCAGGTGTCCGGTCCAGGTGTAATAGCGGTTGCCGTCTTCCGGAAGGAGCGTCGATTGGCTGTAATCGAATCCCCAGCCCTGGGGCGCCGCGCCTCCGATCAGCCCGAGCGACGGATAGGCTATCTCCTCGGCATCGCTCCGCACCAGGCGGAAGGTGACGGTCTGAGCCTGCATATCGACCGCTATTTCATAATTGCCGGGCGTGCGGATGTCCCACTTGTTGTCGGCGGCGGGGGTGCAGGCAAAAGGTTTGACCGCAGCATCCGGAGTGACCGGGTCGTTTACGACGGTCGCAAGCAACTGGTACTCTCCCCAGTCGTTACCCGCAGTCCGGTTGCAGACGAATTTCAGTTCGCCGCGGTTCAGGTGTCCCGACCATTTCCACGTCGTGCCTTCGGACGCAAGCGGAGTCATGTTCCCGGCATCCCAGCCGTTGGGTGCGGCATCACCCACCATGTGCATCGCCGTGCAGTTCTCCAGCAGGCTCCGTTTGAGGGTGAACACGACCGTTCCCGCCCCCGTATCGACCGAGACGGCCCAGGTTCCCGGGACGCCGATCTTCCACATGAAGTCGCCGCGGTTCGGCTCCGACACGGCCGCCAGCACCAGCTCCTCGCTGACACCCGGGACCACGGGTTTGTCCCGCTCCGAAGCGATATACTGGTCGGTCTCCCAGGTGCCGTCGGGATCGCACGCAAAGCGCAGCGTACCGACCTTCAGGTCGCCTTCCCACGTAAAGACACGTCCGCTGCGCGTCAGCGGCGTCGCCTCCGTGATCGCCCAATCGCCGGGAGTCGCGGGACCTACCATCGCGAGGGAGGTGTAGAAGCGCCGTTCGAGCGTGAAGAGAATCGTGCGTTGCTCGGTATCCACAGTGACGGTGTATTCGCCCGCCTGCGCGATTTTCCACATATACGCATTCCGGGCAGGATCGGAGGCCCGGGTGAGGGTCATGGTCTCGCTGCGTCCCGAAACGATCTCCCTGTCGGCCTCGGAGGCGATGAACTGATCGACACCGAGCGTACCGTCGGGATTGCATAGCACACGCAGGTTTCCGGCCTCCAGCGCACCCTTCCACGTGAATTCCGGGCTGTCGTTCCCGGAACGGGTCATGGCCACGGCCTGCACCGGGTCCGTACCGCCGGGAGTCGCATCACCGAAGAGCGCGAGCGACGCGAAGACCGGCGTCGCTCCGTAGGGCGTCACATCGACATAGGAGATGGCCGACACCGCCTGCTGTTCCCCGCCGACATAAGCGGCGACACGCGCTTCGAGCGTGATGCGGCGGCCGGGTTCCTGCCGCCAGGTCTCGGTGAGCAGCTCATTGAGCGCACCCACCGTATAGGTTTTTCCCATACCGGCGGCATCGGCGGTCTCCACGGCCGTTTCGTCGCCCGAAATTCCGAGCGAGAAACGATAGATAGCGTCAGCGGCATAGTCGTTCGCATCGCTCCACGCGAAAGCCACAGCCGTTTCAGCAGCCTGCGCCTCGTCGAGAATGAGGGTCTGCGGATCGGCCGACAGCGTCAGCGGCAACAGCGTCGCATAGGTCGTCACACCGACCTGCACGACCGCCGAAAGGTTGACCGATTCGGAGCCGGTGACTGCCGCGACACGAGCCGTGAGGATCACCGGGTCGCCCGCCTCAGCACCCCACTCGCCGACGATCAGCTCCTGCAGTTCGGCTCCGGTGAACGAATGGCTGTTCGCGGCGATTTCCCCGACTTTATGCACCTTCGCAACGGGAGCGTCCTTGAGAGTGAGTTCAAGCGTATAGGCCGTTTTGCCGGCATAGCGGCTTTCGTCGTTCCACGTGAGGGTCAGGGCCGTTTGTGCGGCATTTTCACGCGTGATGGTCACGGCGTCCTGCTCCGGGGTGAGCGTGATGGGACGGATGTCCGCACCGCCGACCTCCTTGTCGTCGCTGCATCCCGTCCAGAGAAGCAGCCCCGACAAAAGGATGAATAGATTTTTTATACGGTTCATTTTCAGAAATTTTAAGGGTTAGCGTTTTTCAAAACTGATCGTCAGCGCGTCGATGTCGAGCGTGATCCGGTAGTTTCCGGCCTCGGTAACGCGCCATTTGTAGTCCACACCGCCGGGCTGCACCAACTGCACACCCGTCATCGTCAGGTCGGTGCAGTCCTCGACGACGGGCATGAAGAAGGGAGCGTCCCAGCTGGCCTTTCCGGCCGGGAATTTCAGTTCTCCGACCACTAAGGGGCCCTCGTAAACAAACTGCGCGGTACCCTCGACCCAGGTCATCGGAGTGGCTTTTTCGATGGTCCAATCGCCCGGAGTGGCGCCCCCGACCATATAGACGGACTCGTATTCCGGATAATATACCAGCGTATGGGTCAGGCGCTTGGTGTTCACGACCAGCCGGTAGGTGGCCGAACGGTCGATCCGCAGGCGCGTACCCTCCGCATCGGTGCAGAGCTCCATCGAGGAGGCGTCCGCCCCGCGGAAGAAGGCCGGAAGCAGGCTCGTGCGCTGACGCGGCAGGACATATTCGCCGGCACGGAAACGGCCTTTGTAGCTGTACTGGCGCGAGAGGACCTCCTCGGTCATGGCCACGGCTTTCGAAGGCTCCCAACCCAGCGCGGCGCCGTCGACCTCGACGGCATCGCCCAGCAGGTAGAGCGGCGCGGAGGGCAGTTCGTAGGTCTGCACGTCGAAAGCCGTCGTGGCGACCCCGGGCATGAGGAATTTGTCGGCCGTGAGGCGGGCGATCACCTTGCCCTCGAGCCGGGCGGATTCGCCTGGGGTGATCCCCCACCGTTCGAGGCAAAGGTCGTTGAGTTCCTCGACCGTGAAGCTGCGCTCGAAGACATCCGGTCCCAACACCTCGAGGTCGGTCGCCGTGGCAAAATTGTTGTCGGCAATGTCCATTTTGAAGCAATACTCCACCGAAACGGCACTGCCGTAGGTATAACCCCGGTTCCAGGTGAACGTGACAGCCGTTTGGGCGTTGTTCGCGGGGTCGAGCACAATCTCCTCCACGGAGGCGTCGATGCGGAGCGCTTCGCCGCCGGTCGGAGCGTAAGGGCTTTTGTCCTCGTCGCATCCGGCGAATGCAAGGAGCGAAGCCAGTATCCAGATAAAATGCTGTTTTTTCATCGGTTGCGTGTTATTCCTGGGTTGACCAATAGGGATTCTGCACGAGGTTGGGATTCTTGTCCATCTCCCAGCTCGGCACAGGCATGAAATAGAACGCCTTGCGGTAGACGTGCTTGTAGTCGAGCAGCGTGCGGCGGAAATAGCCGTCTTTGGTCGTGGCATTGACGTTCATGCCGTAAACCGGCCCGTTGAGCACGTTCCCGGCCTCCTTCCAGCGGCGCAGGTCGTTGTAGCGGACGCCCTCGACGCAGAGTTCGACGCGGCGTTCCATGCGGATCAGTTTGCGCATGGCGATCTGGTCCGAAGCGTCGACCGCAATCTGGTCGGGACCGGGCCCGTAGGTCGGAATGCCGGCGCGTTCGCGAATCTTGTTCAGGTAGAAGAGGATGTCCGCATTGCCCGGATCGCACTCGTTCAGCGCCTCGGCGTAGTTGAGGTAAGCCTCGCCCAGCCGGTAGAGGATTCCCGGGCGGTAGATATAATTGTCGTTCAGCTCGTTGTGGTCGGGATGCACCTTCTTGCGCAGCAGGTAGCCCGCCTGCGGGGAGTTGTAGCCGCCGCCGTCCATGTCGGGGTTGTGGAACTCCGTGCGGCGGTTCGATTCGCGGAACCACGCATCGTTGTAGAGCACCGTGACATAGAAACGCGCCTCGCGGTTGCAGTACATATTATAGGTTCCTGCGGTGGTGATTTCACCGGGGGTCTCCGTGGGGCTTCCCTCGATCCACTCCGTGTTGCGGCGGTCGGAGGCCGTCGAATAACCGACGTCGGAATAGCCCGAGGCGGGGTCGTCGATCGGCAGGCCGTTTTTCATGAAGAAGGCGTCGACCAGCGACTGGCTTACGCCCAGACCGCCGTTGCCGCCGCTGCCGCGCGGCGTGGCGTGTTTCTCGTAATCCCAGATGTTGCACCCTCCGGGGCGTGCGAAAAGGATCTCCTTGTTGCCGTCGGTCCAGCGGGTGAACATCATGTTCTGGTACGACAGGAAAGGATCAATCTTGCCGTCAGCCGTTAGTTCGGTGTAAAGCCTGTAGCCGTTGCCTTCGGCCAGCTCGATCAGTTCCCGGCAGGCTTCGGCGGCTTTCGTCCATTTCGAGGGGTCGTGTTGCGTGCTGAAAAGCGCCTCGCCCTTTTTGTTCACGTGTCCGGCATAGTCCGGATTGCCGTTCACGAGGTCGCTGGCGGCAAAGAGCAACATGCGGGCCCGGACGGCATGGCACATGACCGACGTGGCGCGGCCGAACTTGTTGTTGTTGGTATAGTAGGCCGGCAGCCCCTTGGCCGCTTCGGTCAGCTCCTTGTCGATCCAGTCGACGATCGTGTCGAACGGCGTCTGGCCGATCAGCAGCTCCTCGTTACTCGCCCCGGCATCGACCAGCCCCGGCGAGAACGGAATCGGGCCGTAGGTCTCGATCAGCAGCCAGTAGTAATAAGCGATCATAAACCGGGCCTCGTTCTTCATCAGGGCCACCTCCGAGGCGGTCACTCCGTCCTGCGGAAGGGGTTTCACATGATCGAGGAAGATATAGGCCGAACGGATATACTTGGGTAGTTCCGACCAGTAGTACATCTTCCATTCGGTGGCGGGCGACCAGTTACCGGCCACCATATGGAGCACCGTCCAGTCGAAGGTCGTCCAAGCCGCAGGCAGCGTCATGTCGTCGCCCAGCGTGTCGTAACCGGCCTTGTTCATATAGTCCCAATAGGGATCGGCGATGCCCGCGTAGATGCCGGCCAGCCAGTCTTCGGTGCGGGTCTTGTCGTTGAAGACCATTTCGAGCGTCAGCTCGTCCTCGGGCACCTGGTCGAGGTAGGAACACGATGCGGACAGCGAGAAGCCAGCCAGCGCGAGGATCAGATATATGCGTATTTTCATGGCAGAACGGTTTTAAAAGGTTACGGAAGCTCCCAGCGAGTAGCTGCGCATCGTCGGATAGATCAGTCCGTCGTTGGCTCCGACCTCGGGGTCCCAGAGTTTGAAATTCGCAAAACAGAAGAGGTTGTTGCCGCTCACGAAGAACCGGCATTTCTTGTAGGTATAGCCGATTTCGACAGTCTTCACGCGCAGGAAGCTCATGCTCTTCTTCCACCAGGTCGACGGCTGCCGGTTGTTGAGACTCGAACCGTAGGAAAAACGCGGGTAGAAGACATCCTGACGCGGACTGTCGGGACTCCAGCTGTCGGCATAGTTGGTCAGGATGTTGCCCAGCACGCCCGAACCGCTGCCGGGAATGAAGACATCACTGCCGACGATACGCCACGTATTGGCCGTACCTTGCAGGAAGACACTGACATCGAGGTTCTTCCAGCGGGCGCTGGCCCCGAATCCATAAACGATCTCCGGGGTCTCGGTGCCGCCGATGGGTCCCATGTCCTGATCGTCGATCACCCCGTCGCCGTTCAGGTCTTTGTAGCGGATGTCGCCCGGACGGACCGAACTGTACGACTGCGCGGGAAGCCCCTCGCGCAGAATGCCTTTTTCTACGTCGGCGAAATCGGCCTCGGTGAAGAGCCCGAGCGCCGTCAGGCCGTAGAGCGTCGAGACCGACTGTCCGGTATAGGAGCGGTAGGTGCCGACGACGGTCGGGGCCTCGTCCTTCTCGATGATCTTGTTGCGGGCGAAGGTGAATGTGCCCTTGAGCGAAAGGAACCAGTCGCGGCCGAACTGCTTGTTGAATTCCAGCGCCAGATCGACACCCCGGTTTTCGACGATGCCGTAGTTGGCCCACGGGGCGTCGATGAAGCCCGCTGAACCGGGAAGGTTGGTGCGCTGCATGAAGATGTTGCTGCGACGCTCGAAGAAATAGTCCGCCTGCAGGTTCAGGGCGTTCCAGAGTCCCAGCTCCAGGCCGACGTCGAATTTCGCGGACTCCTCCCAGGTGAGGTTAGCGACTCCCTGGTGCCCCTCCCAGCGGCCCGTATGGGAGACATTGCCCTGGGTCGTGTGGCCGCCGCTGCCGTCCGTACCCCACGAATAGCCGTTGTTGGTCCCCAGCGTGGTGATATAGGCGAAGCGCAGTCCGTTGATACGGTCGTTGCCGACGATGCCGTAGGAACCGCGCAGCTTGAGCTTCGACAGCACGTCGCGGGCCGGCTCCATAAAGTGCTCCTCGGAGATCAGCCAGCCAACGGCCACCGAAGGAAAGAAGCCGAAGCGGTGGTCGCGGGCGAAATTCTCCGAACCGTTGTACCCGAAATTAAACTCGGCAACATAGCGGCGGTCATAGGAGTAGGAGAAACGTCCCGCGAAGCCCTGGTTGCGGTAAGGCAGTTTCTCGCCGGTGTCGTAACTGCGCTGGTTGTAGAGCAGCATGGCATCGACATAGTGTTTGCCGAACTCGCGCGAATAGCTCACGGCGCCTTCGAGATAGGTCGTCTGTTCGCCGAATTCGCCCGAAGAGACGTGGTCGAGGAACTCCTGCCCGTAGCTGGCGATATTCATAATCAGGTTGCCGTCGTCGTCGCGCCCCGTGGCCGGATTGTAGTAATCGGGCGTCTTGCCGCGCCGCACGAGACTGGCGTTCGAACTGTCGAAAGCAAAGGTCACACGGGCCCGCAGACCCGAGGTGATGAATTTCAGGTTCTGCTCGAGCGAAGCCTGGCTCTCGATCTTGGAATTGGAAAGACGCTGGTAGCCGGTCTGCGTGGCCAGCGCCCAGGGATTCTGGTTGCCGTCCTTGCGGGCGACCTTTCCGTTGGAATAGATGGTCGGATGGACGAACGGCGGCGTGTTGAAGGCTACGTTGAACAGGTCCTCGATGTCGTGGTTGACCTTGTTCTGCCGCTGCAGGTAGCCGCCGATGTTGATTTTCAGCAGCGTGGTTTTGGTGATGTCCACATCGACGTTCGAACGGACATTGTAACGGGTCAGCTTGGTCGAACCATCCCACGACTGGCTGTCGTCGCGCTCCATGATGCCCCGCTCGTTGTAGACCGAGGCCGTGACATTGTAACGCAGCACGGGTGAACCGCCGTTGACATTGACGTTCACGCGCTGGTTCCAGGCATGTTTCTTCGTGATGGCGTCGATCCAGTCGACATCGGGATAGAGGTCCGTATCGTACCGGGATTTCGTGAGGCCGATCTGCTTTTGAGAGAACGGCAGCGTGATGCGGCTGTCCGACGCGATGGCGTTCATAACCTCCATATAGGTGGTTGCATCGACGAATTCCGGGAGCTTCGTCGGCTCGCTCATGGCGACCTCGTAACGCAGCGAGACTTTCGGAGGTCCCACCTCGCCGCGTTTGGTGTTGATCAGGATCACACCGTTGGCACCCCGCACGCCGTAGACGGCACTCGCAGCGGCATCCTTCAGGATCGAGAACGACTCGATCTCGGCCGGGTCCATGTCGTTGAGCGAACGCTCGACGCCGTCGACCAGCACCAGCGGCGTGGAGCCTCCGGCGAAGGTGCTGATGCCGCGAATCCAAAAGTCTGAATTATCCTTGCCCGGCTCGCCCGTGCGCTGCACGGCGATCACGCCCGAAAGCTGCCCCGCAAGGTTGTTGCTCAGCGAGCGGTTGGTACCGATCTGCAGGTCCTTCGGGGCGAGGCCCTCAACGGCCCCCACGACGCTCAGCTTCCGCTGCGTACCATAGCCCACAACGACCACCTCGTCGAGTTCCGAAACCTGCTCTTCGAGGATGACATGGAGGTTGATCCGGCTGCCGACCACGATTTCCTGCGTCTGGTAGCCAACGAAGCCGAAGCTCAAAACGCTTTTCTTGTCGGGGACATCGATGAAGAAACGGCCTTCAGCATCGGTCGTAACGCCCTGCGAGGTGCCTTTGAGCAGGACCGTAACGCCGACCATCGGCTCTTTTTCCTTATTAACGACCAGGCCGTTAATCGGGATTGTTGCCGCCGAAGCCGCCGCCGCGGACAGAAAAAGGACGAGGACGGACAGCATTGCGCGTATACAACAAGGTAGAGTTTTTCGCATACTCCGGTTGGTTTAGGTTATTGTTAGATTAGCCGGCGGCAAACGAACCTGCCGCTCTGAAGACAAATTTATACCGCCGCCGGGCCTCCTGCAAGAGCAGGGAGCTAAAAAGTAGTGATTTTTTCGAAGAATTCGACTGATAATCAACAATATGAATAAACACAACCGATTCATATCGGTAGCGTTCCCGGTAGCGGCAAAAACCGTCCCCGGACTATTTCAGCCCATCGATGCCGATCTCCTCGGCAATGCCGATGCGGGCGACGAAATGTTCGAAGCGGCTGCGGTCCACACAAGCCTTGTTGCGGGCCGAGGTCCGGTTGTTGTAAACCGTCGAGAGCGAACAATGTAGGAACTGCGCGATCTGCACGCTATCGGTGATACCCAGCCGGACGAGCGCATAGATGCGCAGTTCGGTGGTGAGTGCGTCGGGAGCCTTCAGCACGATGCGTTCGGAGGGCTTCAGCAGTTTATTGTATTCCTCCACAAACGACGGAAAGAGTTTCAGAAAGGTGATGTCGAAATTGTTGTAGAACAGTTCGAGGTTCTCACGGGCAAACGCCGCCGGGTCCAGCGCCTTGCGCAGCGCGTCACGGTTGTTGCCGTCGAGCAGACGCGCGATGCGCTTGAGGCGCGAATCCATCTGGTCGATATAACTCAGGCAGAAATCCATATACCGTACGATATAGGTCTGCTTGATGAGGTTCGACTCGCTAAGATGACTATTCAGCTCTTTCAGTTCGTTATTCAGGGCCACCAGCCGAAGCCCCACCCGGCGGTTGTTCCGGTAAAGCTTATTAATATAGGTAAGTGCCGCAATGAGCAACACCACCAGCAGGGCCAGGAAGGAAAGGCTGATGTAAAGATTGCGCTGCTGGCGGTTACGGCGTATCTGATAGTCGTTGTCGATGATCGGCAGCAGCTGCGACACCTTGACCAGCCGTTTCTGCGAATTGCAGTAGTTGGCATCCTCGAGGGCCACCTTCAGATAGCGGTAAGCCCGGTTGATCTCGCCGTCGGCATAGAGCATCTGCGCCAGCCGGTGGAGTGAAACGTACTCCTTGATACCGGTCTCCAGGTCGATGATAGCCGAGCGGACATAGAAGCGTTCTGCCTCTTCGCGCGTCCCACCGCCGTGAATGCAGGTTTCGGCCAGCAGGTAGTAATAGATGGCCTCCTCGCGCATATCTGTATTCATGCGTTCGGCATTCGTCTCCAGCCATTCACGCGCCTCGGAATGACGGTTTTCGAGATTCAGCAGGTTGGCTTTCGTGTAGTAGTAGCTGCTGCCATCCTCATCGGGCGACTGCGATCCGAGCAGGTTCGTATAGGCGTCGTGCAGGAGTTCGTAGTGGTGCCGCTTGAGTTCGGGATTGTCGATCGACTGGTAGACGTTCTCGTAGAGGATACTGTATATGTTGTGGTAATAACTGCGCAGGAAAGGGGTAAAATGCCGGGTCGACATGGCATTGAGTATCTCGAACGCATCCTGGTTCAATCCGGCAATGGAATAAATCTGCGCGAGGTTAAGGTCCGTTTCGAGTATCTTCAGGCTGTCGCCGGTCCCGAGCGCCAGCTCCTTCTTCAGCAGGGCATAATGGATAGCCGTGTCTATCTGGAACGAAAGGTATTCGTTGAACAGCCGGCCATAATCGGCAAACCGCTCCTCCGGAGAGAGGCTGCCGTGGGCAAGGCGGCGTTTGATCTCTTCGAACTGCCCCTCGCGCCGCGCCGCATAGACCTCCCGGTTGGCAATGACCCGGTCGAGTTCGCGGAGTTGTTTTCCGAGATTCCCCTCCGGCTGCGCCCCGACCGGAAGGATCGCAAACAGCAGGAGCGTCAGAAAAAGCGGCAAACGGATTTTCATAATCGGATTCAGTGGAATTTCAGGCGGAATAACGGGTAAAAATAGGCATAAATTCCCGGAATGCAAAATCGATTTCGCGGATACGAAAAAAGCGGGGCCACGATTTCCGGATCGTTACCCCGCTTGAACATTGCCCCTCGCCGTTCAGGGCGGGCAGAAAAATTATTTCTGGCCGTTGATCTTGCTCAGCTTCTCGAAGAGCTTGCCGAAAACATCGTCCATCTCGGCGCGCAGTGCAGCATAGTGCTTGCGGACGAGCGACGGATTGTGCGGTTCGGCAGGATTCATCGCCTTGGCGAACAAGTCATTGCGCACGGCAACGGCCTCCTGCATCACCTCGAAGATCTCCTTCTCTTTCGAAGGCTGGAAACAGATAGCCATATCGCAGTCGAAAACAACCTCTTCGAGGCGGTAATCAATCTCCTTTTTCAGAACGCGTAAATTTGCCATATTCGGTAGATTTTAGAATTTTTGCTTCGGCAAAGGTAGTAAAACCTTTCGGATTATCAAACATTTTCAGGCTGCGGCTCCGGGAAATAATCCCGGACGAGGGACGGACAAAAAAAGATCCCGAAAATTCGGGATCTTTTTTCGCTACATTTTTTCGAGGTCCTTATAAGTCTTTCTGGCGGCTTTCTCGGCCTTCTTGGCGGCCTTGGCCTCCTTTTTGGCAATCTTCTTGGCGGCCTTTTCCTGTGCGCGGACTATCTTCTGGGCTTCACGGGCTTCGTGTCTGGCGATTTTCTCAGCGGCACGGGCCTCCTTGCGGGCCTCACGGGACTCCTCGCGCACCTCTTTCTTATACTCATGCTCGTTGGGCATCTCGACGATAATGCCGTTCACCTGCTCGTCGACGACCACATAGGGCTCTGCGGGCTGCGCAGGCTGCGGGGCCGGTTTCGGTTTGGGGATCAGCGTGCGCTGTTCGACGATGCTGTTGACCTTATAGTCGATCGTCAACTCGACGCGGCGCAACGGCGGCAGGATATGCTCCTTCATATAGTCCCATGCGGCGGTCATCTTCTTCAGTGACAGCTCCTTTTGGTCCGGGGACTGCCGACCGTCGAGAATGCCCAGCACGGCTTGCTTATCGGGTACGGACGACTGGGCGACCAGCGTGCGGCACATCTCCCAATCCTCGGCGACGGAGTTCACCGTCACTTTGTACTTCTTCGAAAAGCCGTACTTCCGGTCGAGATAGGCTTTGAAATCGTTGGCACGACGGGCGGCCAGCGCCTCGTTGAACTTCACGGGTCCGTCGGGCGACGAATAGCCCGTGATGGTCACCGCGCCGACCTGCTTCAATGTGTCTTTGGTCAGGTCGCCGACGAAGGCATTGAGCTCGTCAAGCTCCTTCGAATTGCCGCTGAGCGCAGCGTTGAGCGTCGCCAGGTTGATCCGGTAACGGACCGAATAATCGGTGTCGTTCCGGCTTTTGACCAGAAATCTGCGGACGATGTAGTCTCCGTCGGTAGTCTCCGACAGCAATACGGTATCGGCCGCAGGCGCCGCCACCGCACTTTTGGTCTGGGCCGTCGCCCCGGCAGCGGCGCACAACGCGAGAGAAAGAGCGAATGTAGATACGATTGTTTTCACGCTAAAAATGGTGTTGGTTATTTCTGCCGTCACCCTCGCAAGATTCGTACCACGGCCGACGACGCCAGTCTGCGGCGAAAACTCCCTACTCCTGCTCGTAATCGATGTAAATTTTGTAGATGTAGAAAGCAGCAGTCGAACGGATCGTTATCTCGACCTCCCCTTCCGTGGATGAGCCGCAGTCGGCTGAATACTCAAAGCCCGTATTCTTCACGGCCGTCGTGCTGACGGCGGCCTCCGTAGGAGGAAGATACTCCCGCCCTCCAACGCTGACGGACACGCGCGAGGGTTTCTCCTTCACTCCGCTCGACATCCAAACGGAAACCTTTGAGATCTTCTTTCCGGCAAGTCCGCTCGTCTTCATGACAAACGGGTCCACATAGTCGGCATTGGCTCCGATCTTATAGCGCCCGTTGGCGCTGCCGTTGAGAATTACGAACTTGTCATGGGCCTCGCCCGAAACCTCCCAGTCAATCCCCGCGGGAGCACCGGCTTTTTTGATCGTACAGACACCTCCGGGCGCATCTTCCAGGGAAATGGGATAATCGCAAAGTTTCAGGACATAATTCACCAGCCCCTCGACCGGAGGCTTCTCTTCGGACATCCTCGTGACCTCGAAGGGCGTTTTAAGAGCGTTCAGGGCCGCTTCGACCGCTATCGGCCGGGTCCGGTCATCGACCGGGGTCGAACATTTGCCCGGAGTGTCGTCACTCTTGCCGAAAGCATAACGGCACTCCGAGATGTCCGCTCCGAGAAACGGTTTCAGGACATACTGGAAAAACAGGGCCGATTCGCAGAAGCGCGTGACGCCGTAATCGGAATGGGTGCCGTCGCGGCTGAGATCGAGCGGATGATTCTCATTGAGTTCCGAAGTGCGAAGATTCTGCACGGCAGTCGCATTCGAGAAAAACAGATCGACAGGCGTCCGGGAGGTCACTTCCCGCATCTGGGCGAGAAACGCTTCGAAACATTTGCCCTGATCTCCGTCGAACAGCTCCCACAGGATCGTGTTATGGGTGGTATACAGCTTGGCGGCGGGACAATGAGGGGCGAAATAGACGATACTCGGACGATGCGCCGGCCGTGCATGCTGTATGCAGTCGACCATTTCGAGAAAAGCGGTCCGGCCCTCTTCGGACCATCCGCTGCAATTGGTCCTCGTGTCGTCCTGCAAAGTCACGACATCGTATTCCCGCAATGCGAGAACATCCGCACCGCAGTCATCCAGCAGATTCGGATTGAATTCCGTCCAGTCGTCGTTGCCCGCTTCGTAGACATAACGGGAACACTTCGTGTTCCGGAAATTATTCCAGTGGTTCAGGAGCGACCATCCCCCGTGATAGATCACGTCGATATTGACATTGCCGATACCCATTCCCTTCAACATCCTCGGAAGATGCTCCACGGCATCGGCCGTAAGGCTGTTGCCGATACAGAGAATATCGAGCGTTCCGCCCGCTTCAATCCTGCGCAACGGCGGATTATACGGCATCGTGATGTCGCTGCCGAGCACGACATCATCCTTTCCCGGCATGGAAAACAGGAAATAGCGGCCCTTGTCTTCGACTTTCAGCCCGGATTTCAAATCCTCCGGGGAAACCTCTATGAATTCACCGTCCCGCAGGAGGGTTATCGTCATGGACCCGTCCTCCCGGGAAACTACGCCCGACGCATAATTACTTACATTATTGAGCGAATCGACCCTCCCGAGGTCGAAAACCCGGAGGGGGGGGGGGAACCGGCACGCCCGGGTTATCCTCGCCCGAAGCGGACGATTTAGCACATGAAACGGCAACAGAAATTGCTGCTGCCCAAATTAGCCATTGAAATTGTTTGATTTGCATAGCGATAACGTTTTAGGTTTCACAAATAAAACGATTATCGAACAACTTTCAGCCTCCGTTCCGAACAATGACAATTTAGTCGCATTTTTTGGAAAAATCGTATAACACCCTCCGTCCCCGCCGAACGAGAGCCGACAAAAAAGGCCGCATCTGACGATGCGGCCCTTAGGCATAACGGATACCTTTCAACCGGTTTACATCCGCTCGGGAACATCGATGCCCAGCAGCTTCATGCCGCTGCGGATGACGCGGGCGACCTGCCGGACCAACTGGAGGCGCATTCGCCGCACGTCGGCGTTCTCCTCTTTGAGGATCGAGTGGTCGTGGTAGTAGCCGTTGAACTGCTTGGCCAGCTCGTAGACGTAGGCCCCGATGATCGACGGCGCAAAATTCTCGCCCGCGGCGGCTACGACCGAAGGATATTCGGTCAGCGTCTTCACCAGGTCGATCTCCTCGGGCAGGTAGTCGGCGGCAGCAACTCCCCCGAAGTCGATACCCGCCTCGGCGGCCTTGCGCAGGATCGAGCGGATACGCGCGTGGGTGTATTGGATGAAAGGCCCCGTATTGCCGTTGAAGTCGATCGACTCGCGGGGATCGAACAGCATCGTCTTCTTGGGGTCTACTTTAAGGATGAAGTATTTGAGGGCGCCCAATCCGACCATCGTCGAGACGGCGTTCGCCTCCTCCTCCGTACATCCGTCCAGTTTACCCAGCTCGGCAGACATCTCGCGGGCCGTCGAGACCATGCCTTCGATCAGGTCGTCGGCATCGACCACCGTACCCTCGCGCGACTTCATCTTACCTTCGGGAAGCTCCACCATGCCGTAGGACAAGTGGGTGATATGGTCGCTCCAGTCGGCATAGCCCAATTTTTTGAGCACCAGCTTCAACACCTGGAAATGGTAGTTCTGTTCGTTACCCACGACGTAGATCATGTCGTCGAGCTTGTTGTCCTCGAAGCGGCGGAAAGCCGTGCCGAGGTCCTGCGTCATATAGACCGACGTGCCGTCGCCGCGCAGCAGCAATTTTTCGTCGAGTCCGTCGGCCGTAAGGTCGATCCACACCGAGTTGTCGGGGCGGCGGTAGAAAACACCCTTTTCAAGCCCCTCGTCCACCAGCGCCTTGCCCAGCAGATAGGTCTGCGATTCATAGTAAACCTTATCGAAATCGACGCCCAGCGCCTTGTAGGTCACGTCGAAGCCTTCGTATACCCAGCCGTTCATCGTTTCCCACAGCGAATAGACCTCAGGGTCTTTGGCCTCCCACTTGCGCAGCATCTCCTGCGCCTCGCGCATGATCGGGGCGTTCTTCTTGGCGTCCTCCTCCGACTGTCCCTGCGCCATGAGCTCTTTGATCTGAGCCTTGTAATGTTTGTCGAACTCCACGTAGTACTTGCCCACGAGGTGGTCGCCCTTCATGCCCGTCGAAGCGGGCGTCTCGCCGTTGCCGTAGAGTTTCCACGCCAGCATCGACTTGCAGATATGGATGCCGCGGTCGTTCACCAAATTGGCTTTGAGGACCGTATGGCCGTTGGCTTTAAGAATCTGCGCCACGGAATAACCCAGCAGGTTGTTGCGGATATGCCCCAGGTGCAGCGGCTTGTTGGTGTTGGGCGACGAGTATTCGACCATCACCGTGCGCCCCGTCGCAGGAGCCTGCCCGAAGGCTTCGTCGGCAACGATCTCGGCAAAGCGGGCTGCCCAGAACCGGCTGTCGAGCGAGAGGTTCAGGAAGCCTTTGATCACGTTGAACGCACTGATCTCCGCGATGTTGGCCGTCATATATTCTCCGATCTCGGTCGCGGTGGCCTCAGGCGACTTGCGGCTTCGTCGCAGCAGCGGAAACGTCACGAGGGTATAGTCGCCCTCGAACTCCTTGCGGGTCTTCTGAATCTGCAGCTGCTCGTCGCCGAGCTCTCCGTAAAGCGCCTCCACCGAACGGCGGACCGCATCCGAAATAAAGGTCTCGATATTCATGTCCGAATTGATTTTTGCCTGCAAATTTAAGGTTTTTCGCCGAATAATCAATTCCCGGCCCCTATATATTCTGAAACAATCCGTATATTTGCCGGGTAAACCGACCAGACATTCCATGGAAATACTCGTCATTCTGCTGCTGATCCTGCTCAACGGGCTTTTCGCCATGTCGGAGATCGCGCTGATCTCGGCCCGCCGTTCGAATCTGGAAATGCAGGCCCGTCAGGGCAGCGCAGGGGCCCGCCAGGCTTTGAAGCTGGCCAAAGACCCCGACCGTTTCCTTTCGACCGTACAGATCGGCATCACGCTCATCGGTATCCTCACGGGTATCTATTCGGGGGACACGCTGGCCGCCAAATTCGGCAAGGAACTGGCCGAACTCGGCATTCCGCTGCGCGCAGCGACCGTCACGGCGCAGGTCACGATCATCATCGTGGTCACCTACCTCACGATCATCTTCGGCGAACTGGTGCCCAAGCGCATCGGCATGAACGCTGCGGAAAAGGCCGCCAAGATCGTCGCACGCCCCATGCGGGCGCTTTCGGTCGTGACGTCGCCTTTCGTATGGCTGCTCTCCAAGAGCACGGCGGGCGTCACCCGCCTGCTGGGCCTGCACAAGGCCGAGAGCAAGGTCACCGAGGCCGAGATACGCTCGATCATCCAGGAGGGCGCCGAAGACGGCGAAGTGCAGGAGGTCGAACAGAAAATCATGGGGCGCGTCTTCTCGCTGGGCGACCGCACGGTGGAATCGATCATGACCCACCGCAGCGACCTGGTGTGGATCGACGTGTCGATGACGGCCGACGAAATCCGCGAAGTCGTCGCCCGCGCGCCGCACAACCGCTACCCCGTCGGCGACGGCAATCTGGACAAACTGTTGGGCGTGGTCTACCTCAAAGACCTCTTTCTGCACCTCAATACCCCCACGTTCGACCTGCGCACGCTGCTGACTCCCGGAAAATTCTTCCACGAGGGATTCGAGGTCTACAACGCCCTCGAGCAACTGCGCAGCGAGCAGTTGGGATACGGCATCATCTGTGACGAATTCGGCGTCACGCGCGGCATCATCACCCTGAAAGACATCTTCGAAGCGCTCGTCGGCGAACTCCCCGACCCGCGCGAGGAACCCGACATCGTGCGGCGCGACGACGGCAGCTGTCTCGTGGACGGGCAGTGTCCCTACTACGACTTTCTCGCCTGGTTCGGGCTCGAGGAGGTATTCCAGCACAATGCCTACAACACCGTCAGCGGCCTGATCCTCGAGCAGTTGGCGCATATCCCGGCCACGGGCGAAAAGTTGTCGTGGAACGGCTTCACATTCGAGATCGTGGATATGGACGGGGCGCGCATCGACAAAGTTCTGGTTACATTCGATCAACAGGAACAGTTATGAAAATCGCAGACATAGAGTTGGGTGAACGCCCCCTGCTGCTGGCGCCGATGGAGGACGTGACCGATCCGTCGTTCCGCTACATGTGCAAGCGGTTCGGGGCCGACGTGGTCTACACGGAGTTCATCTCCTCGGACGGGCTGATCCGCGACGCGGCCAAGTCGCTCAAAAAACTCGAAATCGACGACGCGGAACGCCCCGTGGGCATCCAGATTTACGGCCATCTGATCGAACCGATGGTCGAGGCGGCGCGGATGGCCGAGGCCGCCCGGCCCGACATTATCGACATCAATTTCGGTTGTCCGGTGAAGAAGATCGCCGGGCGCGGCGCCGGATCGGGCATGATGCGCGACGTACCGCTGATGGTCGAAATGACGCGGCAGATCGTCGCGGCGGTGAAGACGCCCGTGACGGTGAAAACCCGCCTGGGATGGGACGACGAATCAAAAAACATCGAAGAGATAGCCCTGCGGTTACAGGACGTGGGCATTGCGGCGCTTACGATCCACGGCCGCACGCGGGCCCAGATGTACCGCGGTGAGGCGGATTGGACGCTGATCGGACGGGTGAAGAACAACCCGCGGATACACATTCCGATCATCGGCAACGGCGACGTCGATTCGGGCCCGAAAGCCAAAGAGATGTTCGACCGCTACGGCGTGGACGGCGTGATGATCGGCCGCGCGACCTACGGCCGGCCGTGGATATTCCGCGAAGTGAAGCACTATCTCGCAACGGGCGAGGTAATGCCCCAGCCGTCGGTCACGGAACGGGTCGCCATCGCCAAGGAGCATTTGCAGAAGTCGTTGGAGATCAAAGGCGACCATATCGGCATCCTCGA
This sequence comes from Alistipes timonensis JC136, assembly GCF_900107675.1. Lineage (GTDB taxonomy): Bacteria > Bacteroidota > Bacteroidia > Bacteroidales > Rikenellaceae > Alistipes > Alistipes timonensis. The sequence continues at coordinate 188,539 of NZ_FNRI01000001.1, read as the reverse complement.
AATGCGACGCCACCTGACGAACTATTTCAAAGGTCTGCCCGACTTCAAACCCACGCGACTGAAACTGGTGACATCGCTCGACACCGACGAGTTGTTCACGACGCTCGACGAAATCGCCGCCCGCTGGGGCGGCTACGACCTGAGCGGCACGGTCCCTGCCCCGCTGTCGCACAACCTGTAAAGGGACTCCGCTTCGAGTTCCGACACAACGGCTCCCGGCGCTTACAATCCGTAAGACCGGGAGCCATTTTTTCGCACAAACGGAAACCATAACGTATTATGTTCGTATTTATTGTTACAACGCGTGTTTTTTTATCTCTCTCAGGACTTTAGTTCACGCTTTTTTGCCTATTTTTGTAGAAACAGACGCCCCGGAAACGACCGGATTCAGGGCGGCAAACAGAATCAATACCTTTATTTATTAAACTATGAAGGAAACTTTTACGGCGACCAACACAGGGTATAGTTGCAGCATGCGGCATCTCCTGTTTCTTGTGTGTGCCCTGACGGTTTCTGTCGCAACCCCGGCAAGGGGGGGGGGGAAAATTCATCCTCCGCATTAGGTAACACCGCGACAGGGTCGAACGAGGCACAGACATCCCAAAGTGCGACCCGCAACATCAGCGGACAAATCTTCGACGCGCAAGGCGTCCCTTTGATCGGTGCAACGGTCATGATCAAAGGCACTTCGAGAGGCATTCACACCGGCACAGACGGAAAATTCACGCTGACGATCCCCAATACGGGCAAGGTTGTCATCCTCGCGGTCTCCTATGTAGGCATGAAGAGCCGCGAGATCGGGATCACCACCCAAAATTCGCTCAAAATCAAACTCGAACCAGACACGGAGATCGGCGAGGTCGTCGTGACGGGCTACGGCGTCGTCCAGCGCCGTGAAAATCTGGTCGGCAGCGCCTATCAGGTAAATGCCAAAAAACTGGAACTGATGCCCGTAAGCCGCGTCGACAACCTGCTCGACGGCATGGTGCCGGGCATGCAGGTGTCGAAGGGATTCAACAACAGCGACGAAAGCATGCGCGCACGCCTGACCGTGCGCATCCGCGGCGATGCGTCGCTCAGCGCCTCGAACGAACCCTTATGGGTCGTCGACGGAGCACCCATTTACACGGGAGGGATCACCGGACTGAGCATCGGGACCGAGTACACCATCAGTCCCCTCTCGTTCATGAACCCCAACGACATCGAATCCATCACGGTGCTCAAAGACGCTTCGACTACGGCCCTTTACGGCGCCGACGGCGCTAACGGCGTAATCCTCATCACCACCAAGAAAGGCCGGGCGGAGAAGACCAACATCAACGTCAGCTTCAAATACGGCATCGCGTTCGCAAACGAAAGCACCCGTTACAAGATGCTCAACGCTTCGCAGTATATGGAATATGCCCGGGAAGCGTGGACCAATGCCGGTTACCCGATCTCCGCCTTTCCCTATCAGGACAACGAGTACAACAGCTACTCCACGACCGATACCCAATGGCACAAATACTACCTCGATACGGGCCAGACGTTCCAGGTGGACCTGAGCGCCAGCGGCGGCACCAAACGGATGACGAACTATGTCTCGGCAGGTTATTACACCGAAGACATGATCCTGAAAGGCAACAAGCAACAGCGCATATCCCTGCGTTCCAATTCGAGTTATACGTTCTTTCCGGGCCTCGAGGCCTCGCTGAACCTCAACGGAACCTACAACATCAACGACACGTTCCCGTCGACGCGCACCTATTATGAAACGCTGCCGATCTTTTCGCCTTATGAGAACGACGGCCACACCTACCGGCTGTACAACTATTACAGCCGGGACAACTTTTACGAATACAAGCCCTCTCTGGTAAAATTCTACGACAACGACCTTCCCGAACGCGACCAGAACGACAACCGCCAGCGGACGCTGAACGCCAGCATGAACGCCTCGCTCAAATGGGAGCCCATCAAAGGCCTTTCGGCCACCACGCAGTTCGTTACCAACTATATCGGAACCTACGAAGCGCTGTACTATGCCCGTACCAACCTGTCGGGATACTATGCCAATGAACCGGCCGGAATTTCACGGCGAAGCGGCGTTTTCAACCTGAACTGGGCGAGCGTCAGCCGCATCAATTTCGACCGGAGTTTCGGCAAACACCGCGTAGGCGCGCTGGCAGGTATCGAGTTCAAGCACGAGGAGCACCGGAATCTCAACGTCTCCGGTTACGACTTCATCAACGACCAGATCAAGGAAGTGGCCTACGTTCCCTCGGCCAATGTCAGCGGATCGAGCAACACGAATTATTCCCGTTCGCTCTCCTATCTGGGACAGGCCTCCTACTCCTACGACAACCGTTATTACGCAACGGTAAACATCCGGCGCCAGGGATTCTCCGCGTTCGGCGAATACTCCCGCTGGGCGACCTACGCATCCATAGGCGCAGGCTGGAGCATCCACAACGAGAAATTTTTCCAGAACGACATCTTCGATACGCTGAAAATTAAGGCTTCGTATGGTACCAGCGGCAATTCGCGCGTAGATACCTCGTCGGCGCACGGCACTTACAGCCTTACGGCAAGCTACTCCTACCAGGGCAATGTCGGCGCCATGCAGAGCGCCGTACCCAATCCGGGACTTACGTGGGAGAGAACCTACATGACGAATGTGGGACTCAGCATCGGACTTTACAAGCGCGTAATGGTCGACGTCGAGTTCTACAACAACCTCACGACCGATATGCTGACCCAGAGCCGCGTGTCGTCGATCATCTCCGAGGACGCCGTAATGCGCAACGTCGGCAAAATGCGCAACCGGGGTTACGAAATCGTCATCACCTCGGCGAACATCGTCCACAAGGATTTCTCCTGGCAGACCGAACTGAACATCGCCCACAACCAGAACAAGATCCTGTCCCTGTACGAAGGCATCACCCGAAGTTTCGGAGAGCGCGTCTGGGAAGAGGGCCGCGCCAAAAACGAATGGTGCCTGATACGCTGGGCCGGTATCGACCCGGCCGACGGACAGCCCATGTGGTATGACAAACGCGGCAACATCACCAAAGTATACTCCTACGACAACCGTGTCTCGGACGGACGGACTCCCAACCCGGCCCTATACGGCAGTATGACCAACATCCTGCGGTGGAAAGGACTGTCTCTGCGCTTCATGCTGAATTACACGATAGGCGGCTGGCAATACACCTCCCTGGACCGCTATACCCTGAATTCAGGCTATGAGATCATAGAGGCGAACGCACCGGTCGAAGCGTTGAACCACTGGAAAAAGCCGGGTGAACTGGCCATCAATCCCCGGGTTGCCTACAAGAACGATATGAAATCGACCTCCTATACCGACCGTTTCCTGCACCGTATGACCAATATCCGCCTGCAGAACATTGCGCTGACTTACCATTTTCCGAAGCAGTTGTGCAAAAAACTGCGGATGGAGGCTATGAGCGTCTCGTTGGTCGGCGATAACGTTTACCTCTGGACCCCCGATCAAAAGCACGGAGAAAACAGCTACAAGACGATCATGAATTCCGGATACCCGATGACCTCGACCTATTCGGCAAATCTTTCCATAACCTTCTGACACCCGAGCATATGAAACGAATAACGACTTACATTTTGGCTACGGGCCTGCTGGCCGGCTCGGCCGGCTGCAGCAGCTTCCTCGAAGTCGAGGACATCGGCAAAAGCACCATATCGTCCTTTTTCGCGGAACTTACGGGACTGCAGAGTGCATACTACGGCATGTACAGCGCCACCTACTCGTTTTACGACGACTACGCGGTCAATTACCCCGACCTGGCGAGCGACCTGGCGGATACAACCCCCAATGCCGGAGAAGCCCAAACGGACATCTACAACTTCCTGGCACTGCCCGAAGACAATGCCGGTTATCCGCGGCTGGTCTGGCGAGGAGCTTACAACGTGGTCACCAACGCCAACAACATCATCCATTACGGCCCCAACCTGAAGGACGACTATCCGGACGATACGGCCGAGATCGACCGGATCATCGCACATGCCTACTTCATCCGTGCGCTGATGTTCCTGAACCTTTGCAATGCCTATTGCCAGACTTACACCTACACGGCGGACGCTTCGCACCTGGGCATTCCCCTGCCCCTGCGCCCGATGAGTTTCAACGACACAATCTACCGCAGTACCCTGCAGCAGGCATACGCCCGGATTATCGAGGATATCACTACGGCATTGACCACACTCGGCAAGACGGGAGACTCCGACGTCTATTACGCTTCGGCAACGGCATGCCGGGCATTGCTGGCCCGTGTCTACCTCTACATGGGCAACTACGGCCTGGCCGAACAATATGCCTCGGAAGTCATCGCGAAGGTGCCGCTGACGCCCTATGCCGACTACGAAATGATGTTCCGCTACCCGCACGAGAACAAAGGCAAAGAGACGATACTCCGGATGAGCGGTTACGACAAATCGTCGTCGATAAGCAATCTCTACAATCCTTCGAATTCGCCGAAGGCCGTACCATCGGCCAAACTGCTGGCACAGTTCGACGATCCCAACGATATCCGGCGCCTGCGGCTGTTGCACTACGACCCGATTTATGAAGGCTATGATGACGGCACGCACGGATACGAAATGGACGCCTGCGTAAAATACTACGTCAACGACAAATACAAAAAGGACAACAAAGGCCTCAACGGCCACAGCGATCCCTTTGTACTGCGTTGCTCGGAGATGTACCTGATCCGCGCCGAAGCGCTCTGCAACCGCGAAAACCCCGATCTCGACGGGGCCGCCGCCGACCTGAAGGCACTGATCGCCCGCGCAACGAACAAGTCGGCAGACGATATCGTGCTGGAATACTCCGGGCAGAATGAGCTGAACGCCCTGATCGAGCGGGAGCGCATGCGCGAACTCTGCTTCGAGGGCCATCGCCTGCTGGACATCGCACGGCGCCACCAAAACCTGGTGCGCGACGATTCGTCCCCGGCAACGACCAAGGCGCTCGTTTATCCCGACTACCGTTTCGTGCTGCCGATCTGCCAGTTGGAAATGGATTCCAACTCCGCAATGAAGCAGAATCCCGGATACGAAGGTGCAGAATAGACAAACATCCCATAAAACAAGTACTATGATTCAGAAAATAGGTTTCATACTGACCGTTGCAACTGCCCTGCTGCTCTCCTCCTGCAAAAAGGACGAGCCCTACGACCACCCATTCGTCTATGTCATACAAGCCGATGACGCCGCTTATGCCGCCACATCGACCGTATCGACGCAGGCGACCGTCGTACGCACGTATAACATCTGTCTCAGTTCGAAAGAGCTGACCGAAAACCTCGTCGTGGACTACTCGTTCACTGTCGGCGACGGGCTGAAGGCCGGCGTCGATTTCGAGCGTGTGACCACCGGCAACCAGATCGTTTTCGTGCCGGGCGTTTACTCCATGCCGATCCGCATCCGCTGGCTGCCCAACGCGGTCGATGCTTCGAAGGACAACTCGGTCACGATCCGCATCGAAAACACCAGTCTCGGATTCACGATCGGATTCCCGGGTCCCGACCAGCTGTCGAGACAGCATACGATCCGTAAAGTCAACATGTAATTATCCACCTTTTAATTCAATATCATTATGAAAAAGTACCTATCCATGCTTTGCTGCCTCGGGGTGTTGTTCACCGCAGGATGCGGCGACGACAAGACCGGAGAAGAGGAAGGCCCGACGGGCGAGGCCAAACTCACGGCATTCAGTTTCAAAGCCGAAAATAACCCCGACTATCTGGTGAAGGATTACACCGGCACGATCTCCGGAACGGCGATCAGCGTGAAGGTGCCGGCCGACACTGATCTCTCAGCGCTCGTCGCGACGTTCGAAACGGCCGACGGCGAATCGAAGGTGACGGTAAACGGCACGCCCCAGGTCAGCGGCACGACGGCCAACGACTTCTCCGACCCGGTAGACTATCTGGTAAGCCTCGGCAAGAAGAACGCCCTCTACACCGTCACGGTCAGCGAACTGCCGGAGGCCGTATGGACCAAGGTCACGGAGTGGGAACAGGATGCGAGTTCCATTCGGCTGGAGATAGATCAAACAGACAATCTTCCTTGCCTTGTCGTGACAAATGAAAATGCGGTGACATTCGCTAAATTGAATGGAAATACGTTCACGAGCGAAACCGTGGCAAATCGGAAAGGTCAATATCCCGGATTAGGCATCAGCAGTGCCGGACAACCGTATATATTCTTCTATGAAAGCGAGACGCTGAACGGGACAGTAGCCACCAAAACAGGCGGGGCCTGGACTGAAATCTGCAATTCAATCGAAAGAACAGCCAATCAGGCTGGTCCTACCATTACCACAATTGACGGGAAAGTATTTGTATTCACGGTAAATGACAACAGAAGCCCGAGTACAAGAAGAAGACAGATCGATGTAGCCACTTATGACGGTAGCTCTTGGACAACAAGCGGCGATATCCCCGGACGCAGTATAGCCAGAGGATATTGGCCCGTCGCACGAACTAAAAACGGTACAATGTATCTGTTCGTATTGAACCCCGTCTCACCGAATTCATTCTCTATTTATACATATAAGAACGGAACGTGGAGCACCTTTATCGAAGAATATGCATATCCGTCTTCCGAACCCGGCGCAGAACCAGCCACATATCATTCTTTCTCTCTCTATTGCCCGGATATGGTAATCGATGATGACGGTAACATATACCTCGGAATTTGCTATGATTACAGCCCCCAGGTCCTCAAAATCGATGCCAATACGAAAGAGATCAATCGCATAGGCTCAGTAATTCCGTCCCCTGGAAATACATCAGGACGGACCTGCCGTATCGCATTAAGCCCTCTGGGTAAGTTATATATGGCCTACAGAAATTCGAACGACGCCAAACTACTACAAGTTGTTTCTCTCGACGAGAAGACAAAAGATTGGACTGCTCCGATACAGATCAGTTCAGAACCTGTTTTCGATGAGTTCGAATGCAAATTTACGAAAGAAGGAACAGCTTATCTGGCCTACTATGTTCAGGAAGAAAAAACTGACGGCGTAGTAACTACCCCCGCCAAAATATGTCTCTACAAATTGGCTACTACGGAATAATCTTAAATCAACCTATCGCAACTAACCTTATAATCCATGAAAAGGAAGATTCGCACAGCAAGGGCCTACGCAATGGCCCTTGCCCTTGCGGCAACGATCTCAATGACGTCATGCCAGACACAGGATTATTCAACCGATTTAACGTTAAATAATGGACAAGAATATATACAAGACAACAGCAGAGTTAAGGCCACGCGATCCAATATAACTGCTACAAGGACAGTCTTTAAAAAAGTCCAAGCGATTATTTGTGATCATGTAAACATCTCGCCTGGTCAGATCCAGTTGGGTTCGATTATCAGAAACGATTTAGGATTCGACAGCTTGGATTTTATTGAAATAATCATGTCTGTCGAGGAGGAATTCGGGATTTCCATCCCAGACGAGGCCATAGATAGCTTGATAACAATAGAAGATTTAGTGGTTTTCATAAACACAAATCTTTCATCACATCCAGCAATTTTCACAAAACTTTTACTGATACTCGAAGAACAAATAAATATTTCCAAAGGTCAGGTAGACACTTATTCCAACCTGAATACAGATTTGGGAATGGACAGTTTGGATTTCTTTGAATTAATAATAGCTGTCGAAGAAGAGTATGATATTCAGATTCCAGATGAAGACCTCAAAAATATTGTAACGGCTGAGAATCTGGTCGTTTACATAGCCGCACAAATAGAGCAGCAGCAACCGCCGGTCGATCCGCCGGTCGATCCGCCAGTCGATCCGCCGATTATTGATCCTGTTCCACCGGTCGACCCTCCAATTACCGATCCCGATCTACCTGCAGATCCGACCGATATCGAGAATTGGCTCAAAGAAACGCTCTCTATGAAAACAGGCACTCCTACATTCATGTTAACTCGGTCAACCCGCCTAATAGACGATTTAGAAATGGATGAGGTAGATATTCTCGACTTCAAGTTAGCGGTTGAATCACACTTCGGAATTTTGATTTTTGATGACAGAGCAGCAATGCTGTTAACCATCGGAGATTGGATTACGTACATCGAAAGCCGAGCACCTGGCCGTCCTCTCAGCACCGTTCTCCAATAAATAATGCGGGCCGCAAGGCTCGCATTATTTTACCCGAATATCCGATCAACAAATTCATTTATGAAACCGATTTCCATCTTTCTGACGCTGGCGTTTCTGGCACAAGAGATGATCGCAGCGCCGCCGCAGGCCGTCGCACAGCCCGTGCGTTCGGGAACACTCTTCCTCGACCGCAACGGTAACGGCATCCGGGACAAAGGCGAACCCGCCCTGAAAGGCATTCCCGTGTCCGACGGGGATACGGTCGTTCTTACCGACCGGAAAGGCCGCTACAACCTTCCGGCAACGGAGCCCGGCAGCGTATTTCCCATTCTTCCGTCCGGCTACGAATTTCCGGGCGGCGGGATCGCCAACACCCGGTTCCGATACTTCCCCGACAGTACGGCAGGCGGCAATGCCGATTTCGGGCTGGTGCGCCGCAGACAACCCGACCGTTTCAGCATCGCCGCCGTGGGCGACGTGCAGTTCGGCGACACGACCGAAGCGGGATATGCCGCACGCACTTTCTTCTCGGAACTGGCGGAGCGCCGCGACCTGGCCTTTTCGCTTTTCCTGGGCGATCTGGTAAACGACGACTGCACGCTGTTCCCGCTCTTCAAGGAGCTGGCCGACGAACTGCCGATACCCTCTTGGACGCTTTCGGGCAACCACGACCGGGATATGGACAGCGTCCGGACCGTTGTCCGCTACAACGAGGCTTTCGGAGCCGACACCTACGCTTTCGACTACGGACCGGTCCATTTCATCGTCTTCAACAACGTCTTCACGGAAGGACGCCGCAGCTATGTCGGCAAACTGACTGAAAAGCAGCTGCGATTCCTGCGCAACGATCTGGCACGGGTACCGCGGGAGACGCTCGTGGTCATCGCCCAGCACATTCCGATGGCTGCCACCAAAAACAAGGACGAAGTACTTGCACTGCTGGACGGACGCCGCTGCCTGATGCTTTCCGGACACACCCATTCGGTCTTCCGGAAACGGCTGGCGGCCAATGTGCAAGAGTTGGTTGCCGGGGCGGTCTGCGGACTGCTCTGGACCGGGGAGCAGGACTTGGATCTCGTACCGCGCTCCCTGCAGCCCTGCGGAACCCCGCGCAACTACTTCCGTATCGATTTCGACAAGGCGGATTACACATTCCGCTTCAAAGGCATCGGCCTCGATGAAGGGCATCAGGCCGATGTGTGGATTGCCGACGGCAATCCGCAGGACCGGGAGATCGAAGAGCTGGCCTCCCTGCCAATGGGGAGTATCGTGGTGAATCTCTTCGCCGGAGGCCCGGAGACGCTGGTCCGGATGCGGATCGACGACGGCGCATGGCAATCGCTGGCGCACACGGCCATGGCCGCGCCGACGGTCCTGCGGTCGAGACTGCGCAACCAGCAGGGATATTTGCAGTCGAAATATGCACGCCGCTCACCCCACCGCAATGCACCCTCACCGCATATCTGGACAGGACATCTGCCCGAGGGTACGCCGCCGGGCCCCCACCGGATATGTCTCGAAGCCCGAGACACAACGGCAGACAGCGCCCTAAAACTGACAGACATACGAGTGATACTCGCCCCCTGAAAACGAAAAATCCGGAACTTTGGTTCCGGATTTTTCACAGCACTACCCCGCGACTATTTCAGCACCCGCTCGACGTAGGCTTTGTAGTCCTTCACGACGGGCTTATATTCGTCGTCCTCGAACAACGGCGAGGAGATCAGACAATCGGCCGAGGAGCGGTTGATCGCCGTCGGCACGTTATAAAGCGTCGCCAGACGCAGCAATGCCTTCACGTCGACATCGTGCGGCTGGGCCGACATCGGGTCCCAGAAGAAGATCAGCGCATGGATCTTGCCGTCGGCGATCAGCGACCCCAACTGCTGATCACCGCCCAACGGACCCGATTTCAGCAACGTGATCCGCAGTTCGGGCTTCGGCTCGTCTTCCGCTTCATGCTCCTCCTTGTGGTCGCGCAACGTCTGCTCGACCATCTTACCCGTCGTTCCGGTGCACACCAGATGGTGACGGCTCAACTTGCGGCTGTTCCAGTCGACCCACTCCGCCAGGTCACGCTTCATATTGTCGTGGGCCACCAGAGCCAGCACTTTCGTCTGTTTTCCCATAATCTTCAAATAAGAACTATTTCTCCTCTTCTCCGGCCTCGGCGGGAAGCTTGAACTCCGTAAACCCGGCCTGCAAAAGCGTGTTGTACCACGCAAAGCACTTCTTCATGTCCGAAACGTGCACCCGGTCGCGGTCGTATTCGGGAAGCACCTCGGCAAACGCGGCCTTCAGCTTCTCGGGAGCCTCCTTGGGGCTGATCGCCTCCTTGCCCCCGGTATGGGCGTAAATCCGGGTGAAAACGTCGGCCAGGGCGATGTCGTCGCCTTCGGTGAACATCGAAATCTCCGTCAGAGCGCTCACCTTGGCATTCGCCGCGGCGTTCATGCGCCGTCCGTCGAGCAGCGATTCGACGATCACGCCGTTCTTCGACTGCGCCACGTATTTATAAAGTCCGGGCTGGCCCGAAATGGCCAGAATCTCTTTCAGTTCCATAATGATTCGTTATTTCTTTCTGTTAATTGGGTTGTTCGGGTTTTTCATCCTCATCTTCTTTGGAGATCGTATACGACCGGGGATCGGAGAGGGTCACGACATCGTAAGCCGTGATGGCACGGACCCAGAAAGTCACTTTCCGGCCCGCCTTCTGCCGGGGAATGGTCCCTTTGTAGGTCAGCGACGTAGCTTCGGCTTCGAATGAGCGCAGGAGCGACGCAAACCGCACGTCGGAATCGTCGTCGTCGAGGATATAAACGATGTCTATCCGATGGAATCCGTATTGGCTCGTCACGAACGCCTCCACTGTAACGTCCGTATCGGGAGCGACTTCGGCCGGGGAGAACGTCACTTCGCCGAACTCCGCAGAGGTCGTTCTTTCCGGCCCGGATTCGGAATTGCAGGCTGAAAGGCACAGCGCTGCGGCAGCGGCGAAAAACGTTCGTCTCATCGTCTACTCTTTTTTCATGTGTACGTCCATCTGCGGGAACGGGAAGCTGAGACCGTGCTTGGGCAGCTCCTTGTAGAACTCCTCGTTATGCTCGAAAAAGACGTTCCAGTAGTCGCCGTTCTTCACCCAGGCCCGGATCGTGAGGTTCACCGAGCTGTCGGCCAGCGCAGCGACCCACACCACCGGCGCGGGGTCCTTCAGGACGCGGGAATCGGCGTCCAGCATCGCCAGCACGGCCTTGCGGGCCACGTCCACGTCGTCGCCGTAGGAGATGCCCACGGTCCAGTCCACGCGGCGCAGATCGGCCGTGGAATAGTTGTCGATGATGGCCGTGGCGATCGAGTTGTTGGGAATATAGATCGTCTGGTTGTCGGCCGTGGTAATCACCGTCGAAAAGAGTTTGATGTCGCGCACGGTGCCCGACTGCCCCTGGGCCGAGATGTAGTCGCCGACGCGGTAGGGCTTCATCAGCAGGATCATCACCCCGCCGGCGAAGTTCTGCGCCGTACCGCTCAAAGCCATACCGATAGCCAGCGTGGCGGCCGAAGCGACGGCGATGAGCGACGTGACGTTGACACCCAGCGTCGAAACGACGATCAGCACCAGCAGGAGCGTGAATACGGTGCTTATGGTATTACGCGTGAACGACCGCAGCGAGATGTCGACGTTGCGGTGCTGCATGGCGACATCGACCAGTTTCAGGATGCGCCGCACGACCCACCGGCCGATGAAATAGATGGCCAGCGCGATAAGGATCTTTATCAGTATCCAGACTGACTCCGAAAGCAACGATTGCAGCAGGGCGTGATAATCGATGTTGGCGATCTTCTCGACCGCCTCTGCGAAATGGGCTTTCTGCACACTGTCCGGCACGATCAGGGACGCCGGGTCCTCGGCTGCTAAAAATGTCCACATAATTCCGTTTTTTTAGTTTGTCACGCAAAAATAGCCAAAAAAAGGAGAACTTTATTAACTTTGTCTACGCTTTTTGCAGAAAGCGACAGAAAACACCATACATTAACACAATGCAGAACAACGTTGAAATTATCCAGATAAACATTTCGGGCGAGGACAAGCCGGGCATGACCTCTTCGCTCACCGAGATTCTCGCGCGTTACGACGCCTTCATCCTCGACATCGGCCAGGCCAACATCCACCAATCGCTGACACTGGGGATTCTGATAAAGACCACCGCCGACAAGTCGGGAAGCATCATGAAAGAGCTGCTTTTCAAAGCCTCGGAGCTGGGCGTCATGATCCGCTTCACGCCCATCACCGAGGAGCGTTACGACGATTGGGTGGGCCGTCAGGGCAAGAACCGCTATATCATCACCTTGCTGGGCCGCACCGTCACGGCGCGACACATCGCCGAGGTGACGAAAGTCGTGGCCGAACACGGACTCAACATCGACGCCATCAAACGCCTTACGGGCCGCATGCCGCTCTGCGAGGACGACCGCGCGGCCAAATCGTGCATCGAGCTCTCGGTGCGCGGGTCGCTCTCCGACGAGGAGCGCAGCACCATGCAGGCGGGATTCATGAACCTCTCGGACATCGGCCTCGACGTCTCGTTCCAGAAGGACGACATCTACCGCCGCAGCCGCCGCCTGATCTGCTTCGACATGGATTCGACGCTGATCGAGACCGAGGTGATCGACGAACTGGCCGAACGGGCCGGCGTGGGCGACGAGGTGCGCGCAATCACCGCCAGCGCCATGCGCGGCGAGATCGACTTCCGCGAAAGTTTTTCGCGGCGGGTGGCGCTGCTCAAAGGGCTCGACGTTTCGGTCATGGACGAAATTGCCCGCAACCTGCCCATCACCGAGGGGCTGGAACGCATGATGACCATCCTCAAACGCGTGGGCTACAAGACGGCGATCCTCTCCGGCGGATTCACCTATTTCGGCAACTACCTGCGTCAGAAATACGGCTTCGACTACGTTTATGCCAACGAACTGGAGATCGAGGACGGACGTCTGACGGGACGTTACGTCGGCGAAGTGGTCGACGGACGCCGCAAGGCCGAGTTGCTGCGGCTGCTGTGCCAGTTCGAAGAGATCAACATTGCCCAGTCGGTGGCCGTCGGCGACGGCGCCAACGACCTGCCGATGCTCAACCTCGCGGGTCTGGGCATTGCATTCCACGCCAAACCCAAGGTGAAGGCCACGGCCCGTCAGTCGATTTCGACGATCGGACTGGACGGCATCCTCTATTTCCTCGGGCTGAAAGATTCGCGCATCGAAGCCTGATCCGGTATGCCCCGCTTCCGCCGCATCGCCTTCGCCTTCGCCGCGCTTCTGACAGCCGGGTGTTACGACTCCCGGTTCGGGGAGCCGGACGGCAATGCGCCTGGAGAACCCGCGACAGAGACCATCGCCGCACTGCGGGCACGCTATGCCGGAACCCCGTTCACGGTCACGGGCGACATCGTGGTCGCAGGGACGGTCACGACCAGCGACCGGGCGGAGAATTTCTACCGCACGCTCTGCATCGAGGCAGATGAAGCGGCAGTTGAAGTGATGGCGGGTATCGACCACCTGCACAACGACTTTCCGACCGGATGTCATGTGACACTGCGGCTGAAAGGGCTGACCGTGGCCGAGAGCCGCGGCGTATTGCAGATCGGACGTCCTCCCGCCGTGGGAAGCGGCTATGCAACCGATTACATCGGCTCCCAGCCGGCGCTGGCCGCCGTACTCGCCCGCAACGGCGAGAACCTGCACTCCCCCACACCCGCCCTGCGCCGGATATCCGAACTCACTCCGGCCCTTTGCGGCACGCTGGTCCGCATCGACGGCCTCCGCTACACGCCCGAGGACCTCTCGGCGTCAACGTGGTCCGGATACAAACGCTTCACCGACAGCGACGACAACACCGTCTACACCTATGTCCGCACCTATGCCCGGTTTGCCGACACCGACGTCCCCGTCGGAACGGTATCGCTGACAGGCATTCTCCAATACGACGCTGCGGGCGACGGGCGTTACATCCTCAAACTGCGCGATGAGAGCGATTGCCGGCCTTAGTCTGTTGCTGTTGGCCGGGTGCGACAAAGCCACGGAGCCCGGATTTGCAGAGGCGCCCGAGGTGTCGCGGCACACCGTCGCCTACCTGAAATCGCTCTGCGACGGCCGCAGCAGCGCCGCCGTCACGCAGGACATCACCATCCGGGGATTCATCACCGCCAACGACCTTTACGGAGAGTTCGACAGGACGATCGTCGTCGAGGACCCGAGCGGCGGCATCGCCATCGCCGCCGGGCATCCCTCGCTGGCCGACGACTATCCGTTCGGCGCGGTCGCCACCGTGCGGTGCAACGGGCTGACGCTCTGCAATTACGGCGGAAAGATCGAACTGGGTTCCGAACCCGGGGATTACGGGGCCGAAGCAATTCCGCGCGAGGAGCTGTCCCGCTATATCCGCGTCACGCTGCCGGAGGAGGGCGAAAGACACCGGGCCGCCCCGCTCACTTTCGGGGAGGTTTCGGCACGCCACATCGACACCCGGGTCCGGTTCGACGGCGTGCGGTTCGCCGATGCGGGAAAAACCTGGTGCGACACCGACCCCGAAACGGGACGTACCGTCGCCACTGAGCGGACGATCGTCGATGCCGGGGGCAACGAATTCACCGTACGGAGCGCCGCGACATGCGCTTACGCAAAAGAGCCCCTGCCTTCCGGCACGGGCTCCCTGTATGGAATCATCGACTATTTCGCGGGAAAGTACACGCTCCGCGTCACCAACCGTGAGGTCGTCTTTTCCAGGACCGCAACGCTGTACACGGCACATTCTGCATATCAGACGCCCGATCCCGGCGTCCCGGAACGGCACGTTACCGTTGCAACGCTTCCCAGAGCATATCTTTCAGTTGTTGGATGTTCAGCCCCGAGACCGACGAAATAAAGACCGACGGAACGCCTTCGGGCAGGTGGCCGCGCATCTCGGCAATCAGTTCGTCGTCGAGCATGTCGCATTTGGTGATGGCCAGCAGACGCTCCTTGTCCAGCAGTTCGGGGTTGTACTGCGTCAGTTCGCCCAGCAAGACCTCGTAATCGCGGCGGATGTCGTCGCTGTCGGCGGGAATCATGAACAGCAGCACCGAATTGCGCTCGATATGGCGCAGGAAGCGGGTTCCGAGACCGCGGCCCTCGTGGGCGCCCTCGATGATGCCCGGAATGTCGGCCATGACGAACGACTTATGGTCGCGGACCTCGACAATGCCGAGGTTAGGCTCCAGCGTCGTGAAGGCGTAGTTGGCGATCTTGGGCTTCGCGGCCGAAACCACCGACAGCAGCGTCGACTTGCCCGCATTGGGAAAACCCACCAGCCCCACGTCGGCCAGCACCTTCAGTTCGAGAATGAACGTACCCTCCTCGCCGTCCTCACCCGGCTGGGCATAGCGCGGCGTCTGGTTCGTGGCGCTTTTGAAATGCCAGTTGCCCAGACCGCCCCGGCCGCCTTTGAGCAGCACGAGTTGTTCGCCGTCGGCCGTCACCTCCCCCACCGTTTCGGTCTCGGTCGTGCCGTCCTCGTTCTCATAGATGCGGTTGGCGACCGTGCCCAGCGGTACGGGGATGATGATGTCCTTGGCATCCTTGCCCGACGAACGGGCTCCGGAGCCGTGTTCGCCGTCCTCGGCGAACTGATGGCGCTGGTATTTGAGGTGGATGAGCGTCCAGTACTGCTTGTCCCCCTGCAGGATGATGCTCCCGCCCTTGCCGCCGTCACCGCCGTCGGGGCCGCCGAAAGCCACGAATTTCTCGCGCCGGAAATGCGTCGAGCCGCCGCCGCCGTGTCCCGAACGGGCGAATATCTTTACGTAATCTACGAAGTTCGATCCTGCCATATTTGTTCATCGTTTTTGTGCTGTCAATCGTCCTTGCCGCCGCCTCCGATATTCGTTTACAAGTCTGCCCCACCCCGGCTAAAAGCCGGGCTTTAGGGGCGATCCCCGGATGTTAAACATCGGGTCCAACACTCCGCTCCACATTTTAAAAGCCGTTTCTTAAACGGCCCTCGGGAGGGGCTTTTCGCATGCGACCGGAATGCAGCACTCTGATTAGGATTGCAAAGATACTACAAAAAAAGCAGACTGCGAAACGCAGTCTGCAAACAACCCGTTATTTCAGAGGACCGTTCATACATTCTTCGCAACGTAATCCCCCACCTCGGAGGTCGAATACGCCCGCCCGCCGGCGGCCACGAGGTCCTCGGTGACGATGCCGTCGGCAAGGGCCTTGTCCACGGCCCGGCGCACGGCTTTGCCCTCGGCGTCGAGTCCCAGGTGCTCCAGGAGCATGGCGGCCGAGAGGATCGTGGCCATCGGATTGGCGATATTTTTGCCCGCGGCCTGCGGATAGGAGCCGTGAATGGGCTCGAAAAGGGCCACCTCGGCACCGACGCTCGCCGAGGAGAGCATGCCCAGCGAACCGCTGATGACGCTGGCCTCGTCGGTGAGGATGTCGCCGAACATGTTCTCCGTCACGATGACGTCAAAATAAGCCGGCTGGCGGATGATCTGCATCGCGGCGTTGTCCACGAACATGTAGTCCACCGCCACCTCGGGATACTCTTTGGAGATGCGCTGGGCTGTTTCGCGCCACAGACGCGAGGTTTCGAGCACGTTGGCCTTGTCGACGACCGTGAGTTTGCGGCGGCGCGACACGGCCAGCCGGAATGCCACGTGCAGGACCCGCTCGATCTCTCCGACCGTATAGGTACAGGTGTCGAAAGCGCGTTTTCCGTCGTCATCCCGTCCCTGAGGACGGCCGAAATAGATGCCGCCCGTGAGTTCGCGCACGCAGATGAAATCCGTCCCGCGCACGACCTCTGCGCGGAGCGGCGAACGGTCGGCCAGCGCGTCGAACAGCGCCACGGGGCGCAGGTTGGCGAACAGCCCCAGCGACTTGCGCATCCGCAGAAGCCCCTGCTCGGGGCGCACCTTGGCCGTGGGGTCGTTGTCGTACTTCGGGTCGCCGATGGCCCCGAACAGCACGGCGTCGGCGGCAAGGCAGACACGGTGCGTCTCGTCGGGATAGGGGTCGCCCGTGGCGTCGATGGCCGCGGCGCCCACCAGCGCAGGGGTATAGGTGATCTTGTGTCCGAACTTTTCCGCCACGCGGTCCAGCACCTTGGCGGCTTCGGCGACGATCTCGGGACCGATGCCGTCGCCGGCTAAAAGAGCGATGTTAACATCCATTGTCGTTATAGTTTATTTCGATGATATTCAACATTTTGACCGTTGCCTTAATGGCGGCTTCGGTCTGGTCGGCGTCCAGCCCGCGGGTTTTGAACACACGGCCCTCCATCTCCCACGTGATGATCGTCTGCACGAAGGCGTCGGTGCGGCCTCCGGGCGGGATCGACACGGCATAGTCGCGCAGCATCGGAAACTCGCGCCCGAGCTGTTCGCGGTAGATTTGCCGCAGGGCCCGCATAAAGGCGTCGTACTGGCCGTCGCCGGCCGAGGTCTGTTCGTAGGGACGGTCGTGAATCTCGAT
The DNA here is from genome assembly GCF_900107675.1 of Alistipes timonensis JC136. Lineage (GTDB taxonomy): Bacteria > Bacteroidota > Bacteroidia > Bacteroidales > Rikenellaceae > Alistipes > Alistipes timonensis. The sequence goes on along the minus strand of NZ_FNRI01000001.1, from coordinate 170,892 downwards.
TTTGAGCGTCGCCACGGGGCGCAGTCCCTGCGCCAGCGAAAGGCTGTAATTGAGTATCCTCACCGGATTGTCCGAGAGGTCGTAGCGCAGCACGTCGGCGACGATATAGGGCAGGTCCTCGACCGTCACCAGCTCCTTCTTGTCGCTCAGCTCCACCACCCGTTCGGTCACCTTGCGCATCGCGGCCTCGTCGAGGTCGATGCCCAGCACTTCGAGATTTTTGAGGATGTTGGCTTTGCCCGAAGTCTTGCCCAGCGCGTATTCGCGGACGCGGCCGAAGCGCTCGGGCAACAACTCGTTGAAATAGAGATTGTTCTTGTTGTCGCCGTCGGCATGAATGCCCGCACATTGCGTGAAGACGCTCTCGCCCACGATCGGACGGTTGGCGGGAATGCGGATGCCGGTGTGCGACTCGACCGTGCGGCTGACACGGTTGATCTTCGTCTCGTCGATGCCGGTCGTACAGCCCAGCCGGTCGTGGAGCACCGCCACGGTGCTCGACAAAGGCGCATTGCCGGCGCGTTCGCCCAGCCCGTTGACGGTGACATGAACCCCGTGGAAACCCGCCCGCACGGCGGCGGCGGTATTTGCCACGGCCAGGTCGTAGTCGTTATGGGCGTGGAAATCGAAGTGCAGATGCGGATAGCGTGTCACCAGATCGCGGCAGAAACGTTCGGTATCGTAGGGATCGAGCACACCCAGCGTGTCGGGACACAGGAAACGCTGCACGGGGGCGTCGGCCAGTCCGTCGAGCATGGCATAGACATAGTCGGGCGAATGGCGCATGCCGTTGGACCAGTCTTCGAGGTAGAGGTTCACGCGCATATCCCGGTCGACGGCGGCAAGTATCTCGGCGCGCACATCCGCCAGGTGTTGTTCGGGCGTGCGGCGCAGTTGCCCCTCGCAATGCTTGCGGGAGCCTTTGGCCAGCAGGTTCACCACGCGGCATCCGGCCGCGCCCAGCCAGTCGAGCGACAACCCGCCGTCGATGAACCCGAGGGCTTCGACACGGTCGGCATACCCCTTGGCTGCGGCCCACTCGGCGACGGCGCGCACGGCCTGCTGTTCGCCCTGCGAAACCCGCGCCGAGGCGATCTCGATGCGGCTCACGCGCAGTTCCTCCAGCAGGAGCCGGGCGATGGTGAGCTTCTCGCGGGCGTTGAACGAAACGCCCGACGTCTGCTCGCCGTCGCGCAGCGTCGTGTCCATTATTTCGACCGGACGAAGCATCGGCACGGTCTATTTGCGGGCGGCCTCGAAAGCCGCGATCCGGTCGGCGATACTGTGCAGGTAATCCACGTCGTCGTAGCCGTTCTGAAGGCAGCGTTTCTTGTAGGCGTCGATCTCGAAACCCTCGCTGCGGCCGCTCGACACGACGGTCAAAGTCTGGTTGTCCAGATCGACCGTGAACTGCGCTTTCGGGTCGTGTCGGATCTCGTCGAACACAGCTTTCAGAAACTCCTCGCTGACACGGATCGGCAGCAGGCCGTTGTTCAGGGCGTTGTTGCGGAAGATGTCGGCGAAGAAGCTCGACACCACGACCCGGAAACCGTAGTCGGCGATGGCCCAGGCGGCGTGCTCGCGCGAACTGCCGCACCCGAAGTTGCGCCCGGCGACGAGAATCTGTCCCCCGTAACGGGCGTCGTTCAGCGGGAACGACGCGATCTTCGCGCCCGAAGCGTCGTAACGCCAGTCGCGGAAAAGGTTGTCGCCGAATCCCTTGCGCTCGGTGGCTTTCAGGAAGCGCGCCGGAATGATCTGGTCGGTATCTATGTTTTCCACCTCGACGGGCACCGCCCCCGAGGTGAAGGTTACGAATTTGGGTATTGACATCGTATTCCGTTTTTACAAATCAAACACTTCACGGGGATCGGCGATCCGCCCTGTCACCGCGGCGGCGGCCGCTACGGCCACGCCCGAGAGCATCGTGCGGGCGCCGGGGCCCTGACGCCCCTCGAAATTGCGGTTCGAAGTCGAAACGCTGTATTTGCCCGCAGGGATTTTGTCGGCGTTCATCGCAAGGCACGCCGAACAGCCCGGCTGGCGGAGTTCGAAACCCGCAGCGGCGAGTATCTTATCCAGCCCCTCGGCCTTGGCGGCAGCCTCGACGCCCTTCGAACCGGGGACGATCCACGCCGTGATATTGTCGGCCTTGCGGCGTCCTTCGACCAGACGGGCGAAGCGCCGCAGGTCCTCGATACGTCCGTTGGTGCAACTGCCGACGAAAACGTAGTCGACCGGCTTGCCCAGCAGTTTCTCGCCGGCTTTGAAACCCATGTACTCCAACGCCTTGGGGTCGGCATCGGCGGGAATCGACGCATCGACGGCCATGCCCATCCCGGGATTGGTGCCGTAAGTAATCATCGGGGCGATGTCGGCGGCATCGAAGCGGTACTCCTTATCGAAAACCGCGTCCGCATCGCTGTAAAGCTCCCGCCAGCGGGCCACGGCCCGGTCGAAATCGGCCCCCTGAGGAGCCCGTTCACGGCCCCGGAGGTACTCGAAAGTCTTTTCGTCGGGGGCGATCATGCCGCCGCGGGCACCGCACTCGATGCTCATGTTGCAGACCGTCATGCGGCCCTCCATCGAAAGCGACCGGATCGTGCTGCCGGCAAACTCGATGAAATAGCCCGTGCCGCCCGAAGCGGTGATCTGCGAAATGATATAGAGAATGACATCCTTGGCCTCCACGCCCGGGCGCAGGTCGCCGTTGACGGTGATGCGCATGGTCCGGGGTTTGGTCTGGAGAATGCACTGGCTGGCGAAGACCATCTCGACCTCCGAGGTGCCCACGCCGAACGCCACGGCTCCCAACGCTCCGTGCGTCGAGGTGTGGCTGTCTCCGCAGACGATCGTCATGCCCGGCTGTGTGAAGCCCAGCTCGGGGCCGATGATATGCACGATGCCCTGCTTGGGGTGCCCCACCCCGAAATGCTCGATGCCGTGCCGGGCGCAGTTCTCGGCCAGGGCCTCGACCTGCCGCCGCGACTCGGGCTCCTCGATCGGGAGGTGCTGGTCGACGGTCGGGATGTTATGGTCGGCCGTGGCGGTGATCTGCGACGGCCGCGCCACGCCGAAACCCCGACGCTCGATGCCCCCGAAAGCCACGGGCGAAGTCACCTCGTGAATATACTGCCGGTCGATGTAGAGCACACAGCGACCGCCATCCTCGACGCGCACGGTGTGTGCGTCCCAAATCTTGTCCAAAAGCGTTCGTCCCATATCAATTTTCCTCCTCGATCTTTTCAGTTACGTTGAGTGCCCGCAGGGCGTCGAGGAACGCCTCGATCGAAGCCCGCGTAGTGTCGGTGTGCGCAGCGAATCCGTGGACCGTGCGGCTGCCGCACTCGACCTGCACGTGTACGCGGCCCACGTCGTTCGATCCCCGCGTGATGGCCTGCATGAGGAACTCCGAAAGCACGACTTTCTCGTTGATGAGCTTTTTGATGGCCGAAACCGCGGCGTCGACCGGGCCGTTGCCCGTGGCGATGGCCATACGCTCGTGATCGCCGAATTTCAGCACCACGGTAGCCGTCGGAACCAGCGTTCCGGTGGTCACCTGCAGGAATTTCAACGCCACGGACTGCTGTTTCATGCGGTCGATGTCGCCCACGAGATAGATCAGGTCGTAATCGTGAATCTCCTTCTTCTTGTCGGCCAGCACGAGGAATTTCTCGTAGGTGGCGTCCAGCTCCTCCGGCGTGAGGTCGTAACCCAGCAGTTCGAGCCGGTGCACGAGGGCCGCGCGGCCGCTGCGGGCCGTGAGGGCGATGACCGACTCGTTCAGGCCGATGTCCTGCGGGTCGATGATCTCATAAGTCTGGCGCTGCTTCAGCACCCCGTCCTGGTGGATGCCCGACGAATGGGCGAAAGCGTTGCGGCCCACGATAGCCTTGTTCGGCTGCACGGGCATGTTCATCAGGCTCGACACCAGGTGCGAAGCCTTGGTAATCAGTTGTGAATTGATATTCGTGTCGATATTGACGTCTTTGTGGCAGCGCAGGGTCATCACCACCTCTTCGAGCGAAGTGTTGCCGGCGCGTTCGCCGATGCCGTTGATCGTCACCTCGGCCTGCCGGGCGCCGTTCAGGACACCGCTCAACGTATTGGCCGTAGCCATGCCCAGGTCGTTGTGGCAATGGGTGGAGATGATCGCCCGGTCGATGTTCGAGACATGATCGACGAGGTATTTGATCTTGGCGCCGTATTCGTTCGGAAGGCAGTAGCCCGTCGTGTCGGGGATGTTGACCACGGTGGCGCCGGCGGCAATGGCCGCCTCGACGACGCGCGCCAGATACTCGACGTCGGCCCGGCCTGCGTCCTCGGCGTAGAACTCCACATCCTCGACATAGCGTTTGGCATATTTCACCGCCGCAACGGCCCGTTCGAGAATCTTTTCAGGCGTAGAGCGCAGTTTGTCGTAAATATGCTGCGGCGACACGCCGATACCCGTATGGATACGCTTGTGCTTGGCAAGACGCAGAGCGTCGGCCGCCACGTCGATGTCCTTCTCCACGGCACGCGTCAGCGCACAGATCGTCGGTTCGGAAACGGCTTTGGAAATTTCCAGCACGGAATTGAAATCCCCGGGGCTGGAAATCGGGAAACCGGCCTCGATCACGTCCACGCCGAGATTCTCGAGCAGTTTGGCTACCTCGATTTTTTCGGTGGTGTTCAGCTGACAGCCGGGAACCTGCTCACCATCGCGGAGCGTGGTGTCGAAAATGTACAATCTCTCACTCATAACTAACCTGTTTTTAACCTGTAAACTCAGACAAAGACAGTGCGGGCCATAGACAAAGCCGATCCTTGTCGGCTCTGTCGGGCGCCGCCTATCCAAGCGAAAACCTGTTTTCGCAAATATAAATAAAAATTCTTAAATAATACCCTAAATTGCTTATTTAGCGCTCTTTTATGGCAACGTAACGGTCAGCGGATAGGCTCCGTCGTTGAGAAATCCATACTGATATTCGGGCAGGCAGTAGACCGGATAAAGCTGTAACACTTTATCCGACAGCTTCTTATTCTCTTTGTTATAATCCGAAAAATCCTTTCCCCAGACATACTCGCCCGGATAATAGGCATAGGCCGTATATTTCGCATTGACCATCATGCCCGTACAGAACGGCTCGTAAGTGATCTGCCCCTTGGCGTCGACGGCGAACTGCACGTAGGCCGACGGGGTTCCCATCCAGCCGTTCTCAGCGTACTCCTCCTTGATAAGCCCCTCGGTATAGGGGTCCATCACGCGGTAGATCTCCGCCTCCTGCGCCCGGTAGATGTCGGCCTTATAGGTGCCGTCGAAGACGCAGGCGTCGTGGTAATCGCACTTGCCCAGGTAATCGAACGTCAGTTGGCGACTCACGGACATCGTCACCTGATCGCGTTTCGAAGGGCTCAGAGAATCCTTGATCGTCAGACGCATCTTATATTTGGTGGTGATGCCCAGCAGGTCGAGATTCGTGAAACGCACCTGCGCATAGGCCACCTTCGCCCCATCGGCGAAGATCACCCGCTGAGTGGTCAGCGAAAAGATGCCCGCAGGATCGGCATCGGCCCAGTACGGCTCGGAAGCTCCTGCCTTGGAGATGTCGTACTCGAATTTCAGTTCGGCGATCTGGGCGTCCTCGGTGCCGCGGTAGATCGGCACGAGAATCTGGTTGGCATTCGCCGAACCGACCTCCACATTGAGCACCGAAGCCGCGAAACCAAAGCCCGAGCTGCCCGAATAGGTGGTTTTCTGCACGTCGTCACTGCATCCGGATGCTGCGGCAAACACAGCAACAGCGGCCAGCGCGGCTATATGGAATGATTTCATCGTTTATACGCATTTAGGATTGAACATAGGGATTCTGATCGGCGGCCGTGATGTTGGGGTTGTTATCGATCTCAGCCTGCGGAATCATCATGATGCACTCGAGGTAGTCGCTCGGGAAACTGAGGTACTCGGAATATTTGCTCAGGTAGTTGGTGTGGTTGCTCTTCTCACCGTTCACCTCCCAATAGCGCGTCCACCCTTTCGCCAGGCGCAGGATGTCGAAAATGCGCCCGGCCTCACCCCACAGCTCGATACGGCGCTGGAGGATGATTTCGTCGAGCAGGGTCTTCACAACGCCCGTCGTGGCGAAGGTCTGGGTGCCGCCCGTCAGCGATTCGATGCGCCTGGCGTACTCCGTGTCGCGGCGCGAACCCAGTTCGAGAAGCGTGCTGCGGGCCTCGTCCTCGTATTCGGCACCCATACGGCACAGCGCTTCAGCGCGGATGAGGTAAGCCTCTTCCAGCCGCATGAAGATATAATCGCCTTTATGCGCCTTCTGATCGGCCCACTGAAACTTATGCTGGTTGTAGTTGATGTTGGCCCCGTAGCTCCAGTCCTCGGCCGGAATGCCGATATTGCCGTTCCACCACCCTTTGCGAACATCGGTGTCGGGAATCTGGGCATAGAGCCAATTGCTGATGCACTTGGGCGTCTCGGCCGCATAGTAGACATCGGTGCAGGCATCCATGTTGGAGAAGAACGACGCATAGACGGTAGACTGTTCCGAGAGCATCTCCGCACCCCACAGCACCGAGCTCGAGGCCACGGAGTTGAACGGCGTCTTGCCCGTGGTCCAGTTCTTCGTCGCATCGTCGAACGTGCCCTTCACGACCGTGGCGTCGGTCCTGCTGAGCAGCGAACGGCCCGGTTTCTTCATCGCCTCGGCAGCCGCTTCGGCAGCCGCCGGCCAGTCGTTCTGCACCAGCGCGACGCGGGCTTTGAGCAGGCTCGTGGCATAGTAGTCGAGGTTGGAAATGTGCTCCTGCGCGATGCCGCACTCCTCGAAACGCGTCAGGGCAGCCGTCAGGTCGTCGTTGATCTGCGTGTAGACCTGCTCCACCGTCCCGCGTCCCTTGCCCTTCGACGCGCTGGTCGTGGGTTCGGTGTACACCGGCACCCCGGGCCACGTCTCGTGTTTCTTGTAGGTCTGCTGGAACGACTGGATCAGCATGAAATAGGCGAACGCCCGGGCGGCATAAGCCTGCGCCATGACGCATTTCAGTTCGTTCTCATCCCCCGTGGCGGTGTGCTCGACTGAAAGAATGTAGTTGACGTTGCTGACGATCTCGTAAAAGTATTTCCACGTGAAATAGCTGCGCCAAATCTTGCTGGTATAGCGCACACGGGCCTCGTAGTTGTAGTCCTTCCAGAACCATCCGGGTCCCTGGGCCGTCTGGATCATGTCGTCGCCCATCACTTCGGCGCACAGCGTCACGGCCATGTTGCCAAAGCATTGGTGGGCGTTGGCCGTCACGAAGTCGATGCGGTTGTACATCGTCGAATAGACTCCGTTCATGGCCACCTTGACGGCATTGACATCCTTGAGGATCAAACTTTTGTCCACCTCGTTCGACGGAGCGGTCTCCATCAGGTCGCCGCAGCCGGACAGACCGGCGCAGGCCGCAAGGCAAAGGAGTATGTATCTGAATTTTTTCATCGCAGTTTAGAATTTTAAGTCCACACCCAGCGTGAACGTACGGTTGGGCGTATAGGAATAGGAGGTCGACCCCGTGAAGCTGGCCTGCGGATTCATACCCTTCAGGTGGGTGAAAGTCCACGGACTGTCGGCAGCCAGGTAGACGCGCAGCGACTCGATGCCGACTTTACCCAGCAGCCGCTTCGGCAGGCTGTAACCCAGCGAGATATTCTTCACGGCGAAATACGAGGCGTCGACCAGGTAGCGATCGGTGATCTGTGTCGAGGCGGTGGTCGTCGTGCGCGGCACGTCGGTCCGCTGTCCCGGGGCAGTCCATGTGCGCAGGGCGTTGCGGTGGTAGGTCTGTCCGACGAACGACGGCTCCATCATGGCGTTGTAGATCGAGTCGTAGATCTTGCCCCCGAGCGAATAGGTGAACAGCAATCCCAGATCGAAACCGCGGAATTTCAGCGACGAGGAGATCGATCCGTAGATGTCGGGAATGCGGCTGCCCTGCAGGTATTTGCAGCCGGCAGCCACCGTGGCGTCGTTGGTCACGTACTCCGAACCGGGCTTCATGCTGCCGTCGGCGTTCTTCTCATAGGCCCAGTAGAGCTGTTCGCCGGTGGTCGGATCGACTCCCGCGCTCTTGGACATATAGAAAGTGTTGATCTCCTGTCCCTCGCGGATGATGTAGACGCCGTTGATGATGTCCTCGCCGTTGTCGGTGAGCTTCAGAACCTTGTTCTTCAGCGTGGAGCCCATCACCGAGACGTTCCAGCGCCAGTCGCGCGTCGTGACGATGTCGGCCCCCAGCGTGATGTCGAAACCGCGGTTGACAATGCTGCCCACATTGGCGTAATAGCCCGGGAAACCGAGCGAAATGGCCATCGGGTACTCCAGCAGCAGGTCGGTGGTCTTGCGGTTATACCACTCGACGGTACCCGTGAGCCGGTCGAACAGGCGGAACTCGACGCCGACGTTGAGATTGCCGTTCTTCTCCCACGTCACGTCCTGATTCTCGATCGAGTTGATGACCGCTCCCGACTGGTTGGCGTTCGGATAGTTCATGTCGTAGAGCGACTGCCAGGCGTAGTAGGAACCGAGGTTGTCGTTGCCCTGCACACCATAGCTGGCTTTGAGCGTGACGTTGTCGATCCAGCTCACGTCGCTCAGGAACTTTTCCTGCGAGATGCGCCACGAAGCGCCCACCGACCAGAAAGCTCCCCAGCGGTTCTCCTTTTTGAAACGCGAGGAGGCGTCCATGCGGAAGCTTGCCGAGAAATAATAACGGTCGGAGAAGTCGTAGTTGACGCGGCACAGGTAGGAATTGATCGAATAGTTGTCGGACGCCGAATTGGCCTCGGCAAGCGTCGAACCCATGCCCAGGTCGTCGTAGTCGGCGAAAGGAAATCCGGTGCGCTCGGCAATGATGTAACGCATATTGTAATTGTAGAACTCGTGGCCCGCCATGGCGTCGATGTTGTGCCGGCCGATCCGCGTCTTGTAGGACAACAACTGGTTCCACGTATAGCTCATCATGCGGCTGCTCTCCTTGGTGAGGCGGCCCGTACCGGCGGCGTTACCCGAAAAGGGGTTGTAATTGGTCGTCTCGTAGGCGTTGACGTTGTCCACGCCGATATTGGAGGTGAATTTCAGTCCTTTCCAGTTGAAACCCACATAGGCGCGGGTGCTGACGTTGTCGGTCAACGTATAATAGTCGTCGTCGAAAAGCGTCGCCACCGAGTTGCGGTTGTTCTGCGCCCCGGCCGGCCGCGAGGAGCCGTAGTCGAAGACCTTTTTGTCATCCTCGTACACGGTGCTGCCGTCGGGATTCTTCTTGTAGACCGGGTAGATCGGGGCCATCAGCATGGCCGAATACCAGACATTGGTGTTGTTGGCCGTGCCTTCCGAACCGAGGAACTGGCTGTCGGTGTGCGCATAGTTGACGTTTGCGCCGAAATCGAACCATTTCTTGGGCGAAAAATCCGCCCCGACACGCACCGTATAACGTTCGAAACCGGTGGTCTTGAGCGTCCCCTCCTCGTTGAGATAGCTCAGCGAAGCGAGATAGCGACTGTTCTTACCCGAGCCGTTGACCGAGACCTGATACTCCTGACGGACCGGGCATTTCGCTTCGGCCTCGTCGAGCCAGCTCTCGTTGTATTTCGGGCGGGCATCTTTCACGATCTTGCCGTTGGCGTCGAAAAGCTGCCCGATCTCCTTGTCATAGATATTATAGATATTGTCCGTGCCGAGTATCTGGCGTGCAAGCCGGCCGGTGGTCATCCCCGCGGCCACGGACGGAAGGTAACCCTCCGTATAGACCAGATCGTTGTAACACGCCAGGTACATGTGTTCCATATATTCGCGGGCCGACATCGTGTTGTAGGAGGGGATGGCCCGCGAACTGACGCCCACCTTGGCGCTCAGGCGCACGCTGAACGCTTCGCCCCGTCCGGCGTTCTGTTTGGTCGTGATAAGGATCACGCCGTTGGCGCCGCGGGCCCCGTACAAGGCTCCTGCCGAAGCATCCTTGAGCACCGACATGGATTCGATATCGCTGCTGTTGATCGAATTCAGGTCGCCGTCGAACGGTACGCCGTCGACCACTAACAACGGGGAGTTCGAGGCGTTGATCGACCCGAAACCGCGGATGCGCAGTTCGGCTCCGCTGCCCGGCTGTCCGCCGCCCGAGGTGGACATGACGCCCGCGACCTGTCCGTCGAGCATCTTGGTGACATCGGTCACGGGACGGTCCTTGAGCTTCTCGGCCGTGACGATCTCGGCCGAACCGGTGAACGTCTCCTTTTTGGTCGTTCCGTAAGCCACGACGATCACCTCGTCGAGCACTTTGTTGTCGGCGGCCATCTTCACGTCGATCACGTCGGCCGCGCCGACCTTGTGCCGCTGGGTGGTCATGCCCAGGAACGAGAAAACGAGCGTCTGCCCCTGAGAGGCCTTAATCGTATAGTCGCCCTTGAGCCCGGTGACCGCCGCCGCGGTCCCGTTCTCCACCGTGACGGCGACGCCCACTACGGGCGCTCCGTCGGCGGCATCGGTCACGGTGCCCCGCACGGTGCGGGACTGGGCCTGCACGGCGCAGATCGCCACACAGGCTATGACTGTTGCCAGAAATCTCTTCATTTCATGCTGTTTTAAGCGGGTTTGAATTGCTGATAAAAGGGGTTGCCCGCCTGTCAGGCCGGCAACCCCTCTGATTTCTACGCTCCCGGGGCGGTCATCACTCCTTGATGCAACGAACCGAAGAACCGTACGGACGGTTGAGACCCGTCTCGCTCGCCGGATTGCCCCATGCGAGCATCTCCATGATGGCGTACGTGTTCTGACAGGTCGCGGTGTGGAAAGTAGCCCCGCCGGCCACACCGTTCAATACACCCGTGCCCACCTCTTTCCGACCTGCAAAGGGGAACCAGTACTCCTTGCCCGAATCGGCCTGCTTGTAACGGAAGCCGATACAATAAGCATCATCGTACTCGATGAACCAGGGATAGGACGAATCATAGGGCTGCGCATCGTTGAGTGCACCGGCCTTTTTGTACTCCTTGCGGAATCCCCATGCGGCACCCGCTGCGGGAACCTTCCAACCCTCGGGACACGGGTCGTACTTAGTCTTGTAACCCGATACGCCGCCCCACAGGTCGTGGTTCTGACGCTGTGCGTCGTCGGTCAGCCAATCCACAACGGGATACGACGAACTGGGTGCGAAATAGAACGTATTGGGATTCTGGATCGACACCGTGAGGTTGGTGCTCTCGTAATCGCTCGACGGATAGGTCGGACGCTCCTCGCTGACCTCACGCACGCGGTTGCCGTCGATGTCGTATTTGAGCACATAAACCGAAGATTCCGTGCCGTCGGCGCCTACGAACGGGTCCTTGCGGCCCCACTGGTAGAGCAGGCCGAGCGCACCTGCATCGTATTTCTTGGCATTTTTGGCACCGAGATTCCGGTCCATGAAGGTATAGCTCGTACCCGTCGACTTATCGGTCCAGACGAACGGATCGCTCATCGGATCGTAATCAGAAACCCAGACATGCCAGCTCCAGACAATCACATCGTCGAGTTTGGCAGCAACGACGGCATTACCCACGATCCCGGCGTTGAGCTGGACGACCACCACCTTCTCGGAGCTGTTCGCCGAAACGGACTTCACCATGCCCTGAGCGTCCTGCCATACGAGCGCGGCATTGTTGAAATTGAGTTCGGTCGTCGAGTTACCCTCGACAGCCTTGATGGTCAGCGTGCTGCCCGGAGCCACAATGTAGCAGTTGGCGGCATTGGCGGCAGTCGAAATCTCGACGATCGTCAGCGTCGCCTCGAGTTTCGCGGTGCGGTTGTGGTTGTCGGAAATGGTCATCGACAACGCGAGCGTCGGGGTGAGCGCGGCCGGAGCCGTCACCTTGATCTTGCCCGAGCTCTTGTCCGAACCCCACTCGCATGTAGCGTTCCAGCCCGACGTAGCGGTCAGGGTCACGTCAGAAGCGACCGTGGCCGTGCCGATGCCCGTCACCGTGAAAGGCAGTTCGAACGAGCCGCCGGGTTTTGTGGCCATCGACTTGATGTCGGCACTCAGCGCAACGGCGAGTTTCTCCGAAGCGTCCACGGTCACCAAGGTCTGGGCCGTCGTCGAGCGATTGTTCTTGCTGTCGGTAACGGTCAGCGTCACGGTGATCTTCTCACCGTCGGTGATCGCAGGGGCAGTGAATTCGACTGACCCCGAGTAGTTGGCGTCGCTGGTGACGCTTGTCGTGGCAGCCGTATTGGAAGCCGAAGCACTCAGGGCGAGCGTGGCGCCCTCGACCCCGGTCACGGTAAAGGGCAGCGAAACGGTTCCGCCGGCCTCGACCGAGAAATTATCCGACGAAAAGATCGCTTTCAGTTCCCCGAGCTTCGGACCGTCGTCCGAATCGTCCGAGCCGCACGACACGATGGTCGCGGCCCCCGTCAGCAGCAATGCGGCAAGCAGGTTCTTGCCGAGTTTGTTGATTAAATTCATGTCTATTAGGGTTTAAAAGTTCTTGAAATCCGATCAGAGCTTCACACAGCGCACGGGAAGTTCGTACCCCTGGGTGTACCCGCCCGTGTAGCCGGCCGAGGTCGGCGAGACCGTCGTTCCGAACGAACGGAAATAGGTCGCGTCCACCGTCGACGACCAGGCTTTTCCGCAGGGCCAGTTCGTACCGATGCCGTTCGAATAACCGCCGCCGTGGGCAATCTCGCCCTGCGACGGGAAATAGAACTTCGTCGCGCCGTCGGTCGAGATATAACGTCCCAACTGGTCCTTGTTCGCCGGAGATTCGACACCTGCGGCAAAGACGATCTCCTTGGTCACAGCGGCGTCGTTGTAGAATTTCCAGGCGGCCTGCGGAGCCACGCGCCAGCCTGCCGGACACGGATCGTATTTGGTCTGCGTGCCCGACTCGGCCCCCCAGAGGTCCTTGATGGCGTCGGTGGCGATATTGGCCTTGACGGTCGTGAGCCAACTGTAATTGCCGCCGCTCACACCCGAATAGTGGGTCAGCGGATTGGCGATCGAATTGGGAATATTGTCCTCGGCGGCACAGGCCTCGACGGTGCGCGTCACCTCTTCGCCGGCCATGTCGTACATGGCTTTCAGCTTGCCCTCGTAGTTCGAGGTCCCGAACGGGTCCTTGCGGCCCCACTGGTAGAACAGGCCGTTGGAGAGATCACTACCAGGCTGGTTGCTGACGGCGCCCACGTAGCGGTCCATTATTTTATAAGAGGTGCCGCTCTCGGTGTCGGTCCAGGTCATGATGTTCGCATCGGGGTCGAAATCGGCCACCCAGAGGTGGTAGCTCCACACGATGACTCCGTCGGCGTTCCTGACGGCGACGACGGCGTTGCCGCTCACACCGGATTTGAGGATCGCATAGACGCAATTCTCTTCGGGAGCGGCAATGAGCTGTTCGACCATTCCGGCGGCGTCCTGCCACAGGAGATCCGCCGTCTGGAAAGCGGCCTTTTCGGTCGTGTTGCCGATATTTGCGGGGAATTTCACGAGGGCTCCGGGAGCTGCTATGTAGCAGTTGGCGGGAGCGGTGATTTCGGTGAATCCGTCGATGAGTTTCGAGGATACGGTCACCGTCCCGGTTGCGGAACGCTGTGTTTTGGAATCGTCGACCTTGAGGGTGATGGTGACGGTAACGGGAGAAAGGATGAGATCGGGTGCCGTTACCGTGATGACTCCCGATCCGGGATCGGATGCGGAAAGAGTCGCTGCGACCGTGTATTCGGTCTTGTCAGCCGAAGCTGAAGCGGTCAGTTCGGCGTTCTTCGCCTCACCTACCGTAAAGGGTATTTCTAAATTCTGCCCCTGTTCAATTACATATTCGCCCGCGTGGGGGGGGGAATTTTGACGGTCAGATCCCTGATAGGATCTTCGTCGTCCTTACACGACGCAAAGAAGCCGGCGAGCAGCAACATCCCTGCGAAGGAAAGATTCTTGGCGATTTGTTTCATGACTCTTGTTTTTTATTGCCGTCCGGTTTCTGAGACGGCGCACTATATTCAGTCGGTACGGGAAACCGTCGTCCGGCACCCGGCGTCCGGAACATCCGCACGCCGCCGAACCTCGCACCTAAATTTCGGGACCATTTAATTACGATCTGTAATGAAAATCCGCCGTCCTCCTAAGGATCGTGTAATATTTCGCCCTGTTTTTTGCACGGTTCGAAACACAGACGGACATCGTAACCTATTCGTTTACTTGCAAATATACAAATTATTCAAGAATTTCAAAAATAATAGGGACGAATTTTCGGACTACAATCCGCCTTTTTACGGCATCGCGGCGGCCTTTCGGACCGTTCCGGGATTCGGAAGGCCGCCGCGGAACCGGAAGCGTCAGAGTTCCAGCGGTTCGTAAGGCAGCCCCCAGGCGTCGGCAACGGGTTTGTAAACCACCTTGCCGCCGATGATGTTCAGCCCCAGAGCCAGCTCGGGATTCTCCTTCGCGGCGCGCCGCCAGCCCTTGTCGGCCAGTTGAATGGCATAGGGAAGCGTAGCGTTGGTGAGCGCGAGAGTCGAGGTGCGGGGCACGGCGCCCGGAATATTGGCCACGCAGTAGTGGAGCATCCCGTCGACATAGTAGACGGGATCTTCGTGGGTGGTGGGACGCGAAGTTTCGAAACACCCGCCCTGGTCGATGGCCACGTCGACCATCACCGTGCCGGGTTCCATATCCTTCAGCATGTCGCGCGTGACGAGTTTCGGGGCTTTGGCGCCCGGAATCAGCACCGAGCCGATCACCAGATCGGCGTGTTTCAACTCCTGCCGGATATTGTATTCGGAGGACATCAGTGTTTTGACGTTCTTGGGCATCACGTCGGCCAGATAGGTCAGGCGTTGCAGCGAGATGTCGCAGATCGTGACGTCGGCCCCCGTCCCGGCGGCCGTGCGCGCAGCGGCCGTGCCGACCACCCCGGCGCCGATCACAAAGACCTTGGCGGGTTTCACCCCCGGAACGCCGCCCAGCAGGACGCCTTTGCCGCCGCGGGGTTTTTCGAGGAAATAACGTCCCTCCTGCGCCGCCATGCGGCCCGCGACCTCCGACATCGGAATCAGCAGCGGCAGCGAACGGTCGGCGCGTTCGACGGTCTCATAGGCGCAGCAGACCGCCCCGCTGTCGACCATGGCCCGCGTGAGGGGTTCGCTGCTGGCGAAATGAAAGTAGGTGAAGACCAACTGGTCCCGGCGGATGAGCTTGTACTCGGGAGCGATGGGCTCTTTGACCTTGACGATCATCTCCGCCCGGGCATAAACATCCTCGATGGTGGGGAGCATCTCGGCCCCCACACCTATATAATCATCATCGGTAAAACCGCTGTTTACACCGGCCGAAGCCTGCACATAAACCTGGTGGCCCCGCTTTACGAGCTCCTGAGCGCCCGCAGGGGTAAGAGCAATGCGATTCTCATTGTTCTTGATCTCTTTTGGAATACCGATAATCATGGTTTTGGAAGTTTTAGGGTTCTTTCGCCCTTACAAAATACGAATTTCACCGTAAAATCCAAAAAAATCGGACATTTTTTTACCAACGGGTCAGAATCGGTAAGAGACTGTAAGATAGAACGAACGAGGCCACGCATAGGTGTAGCGCGTGGCATGGGGCGTGTAAAGGGTATCGTCCCCCGGCCGGATGCGGCGCACACGTAACGATTCGTAACCGCCGTAAGGTGTATCGGCATCGCCCAGCAGGTTGCGGAGCATCAGCGCCGCGGTCAGCCGCGAACGGTCGAAATAGAAGCTTTTGAACAGCGAAGCATCGAGCGTGAAGGCATCCGCCAGCCGCTCCTGCCGGGTGAAGGCTTCGAAAGCCTCGCGCGTGATGCCGCCCTGACCGGCAATGCGGTCGGTGCGGCGCAGGGGCATCGGCTCGACATAGCGGCGTCCGGCATAGCCCGCCGAAGCGCGGCATCCCCACCCTTTCGTCCCGAACCACGCCAATTCGGCGGCGGCAGTCAGCTGCGGAGCCCCGCCCGTCTCGCAGCCGCCCATGCGGCTGACGGCGCGCAGGTCCACGACCGAATTGTCCACGTCGGAGAGCACCGTGACGACCGGATCGCGGGCGTATTTGTAACGCCCCGCCGAAGCGGCCAGCGACAGCCGCCAGCGGTAGGACAACCGGATGTCGGCGGCGGCTTCGACACCGTAGGAGAGGCGTCCGATCCCGGTGACGGCCATATCGCAGTAGACCGAAGCCATATCGTCGTAATAGCGGCGCGTCTCGGTGCCGTCGAGCGTCAGCACCGCGAAAGCCGTCGCCTGCAGGTCCAGGACGGGTCCCGTGAGGCGCCAGCCGAGTTCGGCGGCATAGGTACGTCCGGACACGGGATCGTCGACCGTACGGTTGTTGTAGAGGGGCTGGTAGAAGAGGTCCTCCGCCGCGGGCATCCGTGCATCAGCCTGCACGGCGGCTTCGAGGTAGCAGCGCGGCGAGAAGGCCCAGCCGGCAACAACCCGAAACGCATAAGGCGTGAAACGCATCACCCGCGAGCGTCCGTAGGACTGCGCCCCGGGAAAGAGTTCTTTCTCGTAATGGCCCCGGCGGCTGACCGCCCCGCTGCCCAGCTCGGCGGAAAGGTCGGCCCGGAAACGATCGGCTCGGTAGTCGGCTTGCACGCGAACCAAGGCCGTGCGGACGGTGAGCGTATAGTCGTAGCCGAAGCGATCGCCCTCGCGGATGGTGCGGTCGGGATGCCGCAGGTCGTTCTGCAAGAGGTTGCTGTACGTGTCGTCATCGACAAGGAAGCGGTCGATATCGGTGACGTACTCCGCACCCAGCAGGTCTCGCATTTGTTTATAGGAGCGTGTGTTTTCACGGCGGAAGGCAATCCCGTAACGGAACGTCAGCCGGGCGTCGGCATCGGTGGTGAAAAGGGCGTTCAGCGAGAGGTTGCAAAGCCGCTCGGCACGGTCCTCCAGCGCATAGACTGCGTGTCCGGCGGCCATGCGGTTGCGGCGGACCAGCTCGTCCCAATCGACCTGCGTGTAGCGCGTGTCGTTCGAACGCCACGCCAGTTCGGTCTCCCGGTCGCCGGCATAACTCGGCAGGTAGCGGTAGTTGTCGGGCATCGGCGTCCGGGCGTCGTACCAGTCGAGCATGCTGTATTTCGAAACGCCCGCCTCGGCGCCGAACGCCGCCGTGAGCGAGGTAGCAGGCGACAGCGGAACTTCATAAGCGGCGACTGCCAGCGGGATCGTCTCGCGCCGCACGCGCGAGTTGCGGACCCGGCCGTCCTGAAATCCCCACGCAGGGTTATAGAGCCGGTCGCCCGTCAGCGAAAAGGCCTCCTCGGAGGAGGAGAGGCGCGTACCCCGCATCGAGGGCGGCACGATGCAGAGAAGGGCGAATTCATGTCCCGGGCCAAAGCGCCGGGCGAGGCGCAGTCCGGCGGTCAGGGCGTTTGTGAAGACCCCTTCGACATGCATGTCACGGCCCGTGCGGGCATCGGCGGCGGCCGAAAGGCTCCATCCTCCGCCGAAAGTCCTTGCAGCGGCGACTTTGGCCCCGACAAGGTAGTTGCGGTCAGTGAAGCGCACCGAAGCGAAATAAGGTTGCAGCGGCTCTCCCTCCGGAAACCGGAACAGCCTCACCCCGCCGGCGGAGCCCCACTCCCCGGGCGCAGCAGCAAGCCCCGCATAACGTTCCTCTTCGGCCCCCAACAGGCGCAGGAGCGAAAGGTAACGATACGGCAGGTCCACACCCGAAAGCGATGTGCGCATGGCGCGATAGTCCAGCCCACGGCGCTTCCGCGCCACCTGCGGCAAATTGAAATCGGTATGATCGCCGTAGAGGTCCGAGACGCCCTGCACGGCACGGTAGAAGATCGCGGAATCGGTCGTGAGCACCTCGCGCCGCTCCTCGCGTTCGGCATAGGGATAGTATTCGTCGTCGGGATGCTGCGCCGCAGCCTGCAGGCTCGACAGCAGAAGGAACAGCAGGCAACAGCGGCTTTTCAACATACTTTTGCAACCTTTTAAAACACAAAGATAGCAAAAAGTCGCCCGGAGCCAAAACCGAACGGCGCCCGGTTCGACAAAATCTTCCGACCCCCTAAAAGCGTCGTTACGACGCCAAAGATAGCAAAAAGTCGCCCGGAGCCAAAACCGAACGGCGCCCGGTTCGGCAAAATCTTCCGCCCCCTAAAAGCGTCGTTACGACGCCAAAACCCGGCCGGGAAAACATCCGAACACAAACTCCCCGTGCGAAATTCGTTTCGCACGGGGAGTTTCGCCGTGAACCTCTGCCGGACGCTACTCCGTCAGCGTCAGTTTCACCTTGCGGTCCTTGACGATCACATAGTAATCGCCCGGTTCGAGGAACCGCCGTCCGTCACCGTCCGTGAAGCTCAAATCCCGCTCGGGGTCAATCTCGAACCGGAAGAGATGCGTTTCGCCGCACCGGATCGGCTGTTTCTCGAAATGCTTCAGTTCCCGGACCGGACGCGAGATCGTGCACACCGGGTCCGACACGAACCAATGGACCGTTTCGGCTCCGTCCATCTTTCCGGTGTTGGTCACGGCGATCTCGACCGACACCTTGTCGCCGCGCCGGAACGTCACGGCAGACGGTTTCAGATCGCCGTATTCGAACGTGGTATAGCTGAGCCCGTGGCCGAACCCGTACAGCGGCGTACTGGGAATGTCCTGATACTTGCCCTGATGCGTGCGTGCGCTCTGGCGGTGGTTATAATAAATAGGTATCTGGCCGGTCGAATAGGGAAAGGTCATTGCCAGGCGGCCAGACGGATTGATCCGTCCCGCGAGGATTCCCGCAAGCGGACCGCCGCCCCTCAGACCGGGCTGCCACATCTGGACGATGGCCGCGCTCAGCGGTTCGAGCCGGCACAGCTCCAACGGGCGGCCGCTCGAAAGCACCAGCACGATCGGCTTGCCGGTCTTCGCCAGTTCACGCGCCAGCCGTTCCTGGATTTCGGGCAGCGCGATCGAGGACCTCGAAGCGTTCTCACCGCTCCAATCCCGCTTCTCGCCCAGACAAAGCACCACTATGTCGGCGGCGGACGCCGCGGCGACGGCCTCCCCGAAGCCGGAAGCGTCCTCCCCGTCGAAGTTGCATCCCTGGGCATAGAGCAGTTCCGCTTTGTCCCCGTATTCCGCTTCCAGTCCCGCAAAGACGCTCACCACGTCCTCCGCATCGCCCTTCGAGGACCACGATCCCAGCAGGTGGTAACGGCTCTTGGCAATGGGACCGACGACCGCGATCCGGCGGAGGCCTTTCAGCGGCAGCACGTCGTTCTCGTTCTTCAACAGCACCATCGACTCCGCGGCCAGCTCTTCGGCGATCCGGAGGCTCTCGGGCAGCAGGAAACGCTCCTTCTCGGTCGACTCCGGGGTGTAGGGCTTTTCGAACAGTCCCAGCCGGAATTTCACCCGAAGCACCCGCCGGACGGCATCGTCGAGCTGCGCCTGCGAAACCCGGCCCTCACGGACCAGTTCGGCCAGATGGGCGTCGTAACAGCGGTTCATCATATCCATTTCGAGCCCTGCGGCAAACGCCTTTTCAGCCGCCTCTTTCTTGTCGGCGGCAACGCCCTGGGACCTCAACTGCTGGATGGCGCCCCAGTCAGACACGACGAACCCGTCGTGTCCCCACCGCTCTTTGAGCACCTCGGTCATGAGATAGCGGTTGGCCGATCCGGGAGTTCCGCTGATGTCGTTGAAACTGCTCATCACCGTTGCGGCTCCGGCCTTTATACCCGCCTCGTAGGGCGGCAGGTAGGTATCCCAGAGCGTCTGCCGCGAGATCTCCGTGTACACGTAGTCGCGGCCCGCCTCCGAAGCGCCGTAACCCGCGAAATGTTTGAGGCAGGCAGCCACATGGCGGTCGTCCGACAGATCGTCGCCCTGATAGCCTTTCACCGTGGCCGCACCGAAGACCGCATTGGCGTAGGGGTCTTCGCCGTAACCTTCGGCCACACGCCCCCAGCGGGGATCGCGCGCCACGTCGATCATCGGGGAGAAAGTCCAGTCTACTCCCGACATCCGGGCCTCCTGCGCGGCGACCCCGGCGGCCTTTTCCACCAGAGCGGGATTCCACGAACAGGCCTGCGCCAGCGAGATCGGATAAGTCGTGCGAAAGCCGTGTATCACGTCGTGGCCGAAGAGGATCGGAATGCCGAGCCGCGACTCCTCCACGGCTTTGCGCTGCACCCGGTTCCTCAGTTCGGGGGAACTGCCGTAATAGATGAGCGAGCCGGTTTCGGCCGGAATGTCGTTCACCGGATCGGCCATGTTATTGGCGTTGTCGTTCCGGCCGAGCGTATACTGGTTGAGCTGCATGACCTTCTCTTCGAGGGTCATTCTCGACAGCAGGTCCCCGACGCGCTCCTCGACGGGACGGGACGCATCCTTGTAAACGGGTATGCGTCCGTGTGTTTTCTGTGCCCGGGCTCCGGCTACGGAGACTGCCGCCAGGCAGAGGATAAGGATCTTTTTCATTCGGTCGTATTAATTATTCGTACTGATTATTTGAACACGGGTTTGTCCGAAAGACGCATCGCCGCATCCGGATCGTTGTTCCGGATGTCGAAAACGACGATCCGGTTCCCTTTCGTTTCCAGAACATCGTCCGGAATCCGGATCGACTGCTGTTTCTCCTCGTCCCAGAAGGCGCCCAGGTAACGGCCGTTGATCCACACCTCGCCCATCCCCCATCCCGACACGTCGAGATAGACGCCGTTTCCGGCCGCACAGTCGAAATACCCGCGGCGGAAACAGGGAACGTTGCAGGGCCCCAAAGGGCCGAAATCGAGCGACTCCGTGTCGGCTTCGCGGACTTCGAGCGGCGTGATCCTCCAGCCGGCAACCTCTTCGCCGCCGAGACGGACGCTGCCGAACAACCCCTTCGAATTGTCGAGGATCTCCGGACCGTAGGTGATGCGGCCGATGTTTTCCACATAGAGTTGCAGAGCATGAGAGCCCGCTTCGGCATGCAGCGTCAGCGTTTTCCGGCTGTCCGTCATCGTCCCCCGGAACTCCCCGTCGAGATACACCGCAGCATAGTCCCGCACGTTCGCCAGCTCCAATTCCGCATCACCGCCGGGAAGCGTCACCTCCGCTTCATAGAGCACATAGCCGAACTCCATCCCGAGATCGTTCATCGGAAGCGGTTCGTCGGATTCGACGGATTCGCCGAAAACCTGCGTCAGCGGAGCGCTTCCGGTCATTTTCAACTCCTGCGCCCCTCCGACGAGAGCCGTCAGCAAAAAGCCGCAGAGCAGTATCGTCTTCCTGTTCATGCAATTCACGGTTTATCGGACAAAGGAACGGATGAACGCTTCGTCCAGCTCGACCTGAGGATCGAAACGATCGCTCCGGACGTATTTGTCGATGCTTTCGAGCAGCTGGCGTGTCGCGGGACGCTCATCGAGTTTCTTCCGGGTATCGACGGCCAGCACGAGCAGCCGGCCGCCGCCGACGCGGGCTTCGAAGCCGATGCCCAGCTTTTCGTTGTTGTCGAAACTGTCGATCACCTGGATAAACGGACGGAGTTCGCGCGGCGTCTGCTGCATCTCGATCACCTTGGCGTTTTCCAGAATGTCCCACCACTGCCAGTCGGTGTGGTACGATGTCGGGAAATCGGCGAACACCGGCTCGTCGGCATGGATCAGGCAGCCGATGGTCATAGGCGCCCAGGCGAACATGATCGGGTTCCAGAAATGGTTGTGGAAAGTCGATCTGCGCCCCTTGACCTTGCCCGGCGCAGGGGTGAAGACCACCTTTTTCCCGGCGGCCAGATACGATTTCGCCCGGTCGTCGAACACCGTCGTATAGAGCACGTCGTCGTCCGACCGCATCAGCGACGGATTGCGCGGAAAGACCCAGATGTCCCAGCTGTTGCCGATCTCCCCGCCGACGTTCAGATGCACGGTCATTTTCTGCGCTCCCTCCACCTTGTTCAGGGGGATCGAGAACTCCCCGACCGGGAAAACGCCGTCGACGCCGACGGTCTGTGTTTTCAGCGATCCCCGGGCGACGGTCTTTCCCGCACTGTCGGTCATCGACCAGCGGATCTTCGCATTCCGGAGGGCCGAGCCGCTGAAATTGTATACCTCGGCTTTCGCCGTGAAGGTCTCATCGCCGAACCACGCACTTTTCGGATAGCGCAGCAGAGCCACCGTCGGGGCGCAGAACTCCCGCCAGGCCTCGGGCGTCACCAGCCCTTTGGAGTCCCAGAAGGGGTCGAGCACACCCACCGGGGCATAACCCTGGCCTGGGAAGTCGTTAAGCGAGAGCAACTGGAATCCAGCAGATTTGGAGGAACGGAGCAGCGCCTCGATCACGGCTTTGTACTCCACGACGGTCAGCGCACCCGATGCCCGGAAGAAGTCGTGGGCCTGATCGCCCATGCCGTTGGCGGTGAGCATTTCGCGCCACAACTCGAAATTCCGGGCTTGCACCGGCCCCGTGAACTTTTCGATCTCCCGGAAATCGGGATATACGCACCGCTGTCCCGATTCGTGGGAAATGACGGGCACGTCCACGTCCGATTCGACGCTGCGGTCCCAGTCCGTCGAAGGACGGCCTTCGTACACCTTCACGGGACCCTTGTTGGTCTGCTGCGAAACATAGTACTGGTCGGAAGGCACCCGTGTGCGGGCGGTCGAACCGCTGTAAAGATGGCGCGTGTCGAGTTTGCGCCCGTCGGAGGTCAGCTCCTCGATGAAATCGAAATTGCCGGTGATCTCGTTGCCGTTGCAGTAGAGCACGAACGACGGATGGTTGCCGTATTCCCGGAGAATCGCCCGCATTTCACGCCGGAAAAAGTCGTAGCGCGCCTCATCGGGCTCGGCATCCTTGCCCCACATGGGCATTTCGACCTCGAAATAGATGCCGTACTTGTCGGCCATGCGGAAAGCGGCGGCCGGGGGACACCACGAATGGAAGCGGATATGGTTCAGGCCGTATTCCTTGACGATCCGCATGATCCGTTCCCACTCGGCATCTTCGAGCGGAGCGTGTCCCGTTTTCGGGAAAACGGCGTTCTCGACCGTACCCCGCAGGTGGACCGGACGGCCGTTCAGCAGCACATGGTTGCGGCCCTGAGCCACCTCGCGCAGGCCGAACACAGCCGATTTTTCATGCTCGCAGGCGCTTCCGCCGGCGGTCGTCACCAGCCGGCATGTCATCGTATAGAGGTTCGGATCGAATTCGTCCCACAGTTTCGCGTCCCGGCCCAGCGGAATGCGTTCCGTCAGGGCGACCGTCTCCCCGTCGCCGTTCACGGGCACTTCGCGGGTCAGTTCGAGCCCGTTCCCCGAGACGGTGAACAGCGCCTTGCCTTCGAACGGCTTCCGGGTATGGTTGGCAATTGTCATCCGCACCTCGACGCTCCGGTCCGAAATGCGCGGGTAAAGCTGCATGTCCTCGACGAAGACCGGGTCCACGGCCACCAGTTTCATCTCGCCGAGAATACCGTTCCAGTTGATCTGCGTGAACTCCGTATGGGCATGGTTCCACTTGTGGGTATTATACTGGAAGCGGTTGTCGATGCACACCGTGATACGGTGCGTCTTTCCCGGAGTGACGAAATCGGTCAGGTCGTGGTTGTGCGGAACGCTGATATAGTCGATGCGGCTCACCTCCTTGGTGTCCACCCACACCGAACTGAGCCAGTGCGTACGTTCGAAATAGAGGAAGATGCGCTTGCCTTTCCAGTCGGCGGGAAACTCGATGTCGCGCTGGTACCACGCCGGACCCATATATTCGTAGACACGCGTCAGGCGGTCGACATGCCGGTAGGGAGATTCATACCCGATCTTGTAGTCGTCGGTGATGCCGGGAAGCGTGATCGTCTCCTGGAGTTTGTGGTTGTACCTGGGCGAAAGCGATCCTCGGCGGAAATCCATCACGTCCGTCTGGAACCGCCACTCTCCCGAAAGGTCCACCTCACAGGTCTGTGCGGACGCCGAAGGGAAAGTTTCCAGGAACACGATGGCAAGGAACAGTTTTAGAAACCGGTTTTTCATGTATCGTCGTTTGTTTTAGGGTTATTTCAAATAATTGTCGGCAAACTTCACGAATTGCCGCCAGTCGTAAAGCGTGATGTCGTGGCCGCCCGAACGGACGTGGTAACCGATCCGGCCCGACATGCAGGGTTCGTCCGCCGGCGGCAGTTCCGTACCGTAAAGCCCCTCCGATCCGAACAGCTCGTAGACGGGGGTGGCATGCACTCCCGCGAGAAACTCGCCTTTCACGTCGGCCCACTTGTCTTCGGCCGCACTCGCGATGTAAACCGGGCGGGGAGCTATCAGCGCGATGAGTTCGTGCTGGTCCACGGGCAGCGCGTCCTCGCTGCCGGCGTAGCGTTTGTAATTGTCGCAGAACCAGTGCGGGAAAAGCCGGTTTATCCGGGCCACCGTCTCCGCATACCGGCGCCGGGCCAATGCCGCGCCTCCGCACCCCGAATCGTTGGAAACGATCAGGGCGAAACGCGTGTCGACGGCCCCCGCCCACAGCGCGGCCTTCCCGAGGCGCGAATGGCCGATGACCGCCACGCGGTCGGGGTCCACATCCTCGTCCGTTTCGAGGTAGTCCATCGCGCGGCTGAGCCCCCAGGCCCATGCGGCGATCGTCCCCCATTCGTCGGGAGCGGGACGGCTCTGTCCGTCGCGGTAGAACAACGGATGGACGCCGTTTTGAAATCCGTCGTCGTAATCGGGATCGATATCACCGCGGTAGACGGTGGCCAGCCCGTAACCGTTGGCAATCAGCATCTCGACCGGCCAGCGCGAAGCCGCCGAGGCCCGCGGAAACCCCTCGGCGGGGCCTTTCCCCGGCTCTGTCCGAAGCGTCGAGGGCGTGACGAGCGGATCGTCGCAAATCGTATGGTTACCCTTGAAATTCAGCCCGAGGAACACCGGCACGGCATCCGTGCGTTTGTTGGGCACGTACAGCAGGAGGGTCATGAAGTGTTCCTCATCGTCGGTGAAATAGACGGCGATCTCCTTCCGGGTGGCCATGTTGCTCAGGGCGTAACGGTCTTCGCTCAGCACCTCGAAATGCACCCCATCGGGGCGCCCGGGCGCTTTTCCGTAGACCTGCGACTCGAACAGGGCGAGGAGCTCGGGACGGCGTTCGGACATCCAGCTTTCGGCGTCGGCGACCTTCCGGCCGTCGGACATCGTCAGCGGATCGGGCAGCGTATAGGCCGGAACCCGCGATTCGTCGTAATTCATCGCCGGTTCCTGCGCCCGGACGCCCGACATGCCCAGACAGCACAGCAGCAGCGCGTATGTGCGAAGGAGCGTCATGACTGCAAACTGCGTTTGAGGCGGGTGAGAGCCTCCAGGTAATAATAGTCCGCATAGGTCAGCGGCACGTCCACCTCGGACGAGAACGGATAGGCCCCCGTGGAGTGCATGAGAATGAAATCCCCGTTGGTCCCCTCCGGTGCGGTATATTCCGGCGAAGCCAGACTGCGGATCTGCTTCTCGGCGAAGGCCATGTATTCGTCCGCTTCGGCGCCCTCCGCGAAACCGCTCAGTTCGATCAGCGCCGAAGCCATGATCGCCGCGGCCGAAGCGTCGCGGGGCGTGTCGGGAATCTCCGGAGAATCGAAATCCCAGTAGGGAACCCCGTCTTCCGGCATATTCGGGTGGTTCAGAAGGAATGCCGCAATGCGGCGGGCCTGTTGCAGGTAACGCTCCTCCCCCGTCAGCCGGAACATGCAGGTGTAGCCGTAGAGCCCCCACGCCTGCCCGCGACTCCACGCCGAATCGTCGGAGAAGCCCTGATGGGTCTGCCGGATATGGGGTTTGCCCGAAACTGTGTCGTAGGAGACCACGTGCCACGAACTGAAATCGGGGCGGTAATGATATTCCATCGTCTTGTCGGCGTGCGAAACCGCCATCTCCCGGAAGGATTCGTCGCCCGAATAACCGGCCGCCCACAGCAGGAGTTCGAGGTTCATCATGTTGTCGATGATAACCGGGTACTGCCACCTGTCGCGGTTGTGGTCCCACGAGCGGATCAGGCCCACCTCCGGTCTGAAACGCGTCGCCAGCGACCGGGCTCCGGTGAGCAGCACCTCCTCGTAGGACTTGTCGCCGGTGAGGCGCAGTCCGTTTCCGAAACTGCAATACAGCATGAATCCCACGTCGTGATTGTCGGTCGTATATTTCTCGCGTTCGACGCGCGCGGTGTACATCCGGGCGTATTCCAAAACCCTCGGATCGCGGCTGTTTTCATACACGTACCACAGCGTCCCCGGAAAAAATCCGCTGCACCACCAACGCGAATCCGACGAAACGTCCTCGCCGTTCTCCCACGTGCGCGGCAGGCGGCCTTCGCGGTCGCCGTACTTTTCGGCCATCAGCAACACCTGCCGCTCGGCCCGGGCCAGCGCCTCGTCCACGACCTCCGCCAGCGGTTTCTCCCGGCCGCCGCAGCCCGCAAGCAGTGCGGACAGCCCCATACATAGCAATATCTTCTTCATCGTCTTGTGTTTTAGCGTTTATCGTAATAGGCTTTCATCAGATACCACGCTTTCTTGCGGTATCCCCGGTCCGAAACCAGCCCCTTGCGGTTCCAGCCCTCCTGATTCGTGGGATGGAACCGGAACGGCGAACGGAAGTCGAAGAGAATCCACGGCGACACGCCCCGCAGGTTGGGAATGTTTTCGAACATGCGGAGGTTGTCCCGGTAAAGGGCCTCCTGGTACTCCTCGCTCCACGAACTCGCCACATCGGCCGCACCGTGCTGCCCGTAGAGCGCCTCGCCGCCGAATTCGGAGATGATGAGCGGTTTTCCCCGCGCAACGTCCCACACCGCCTTGTCGGGAGTGACGGGCCACGGATGGTACCAGCCCATGTATTTGTTGACGGCGACGACATCCAGCGCCTCGATGAACGGATCGTCCATCACGAACAACTGTCGGTCGCGGTCGAACCGCACCAGATCGAAAGCCGCGACGATCAGCCGCGTGTCGTCCAGCTCCCGGCAGCAGGAGATCAGGTAGCGGAGAAATTCGTTGCGGGGTTCCGAAGGCTGCGTCTCGTTGGCAACGCCCCAGAAGGTCAGCGCACAGCGGTTTCTGTCGCGTCCGACCATCTCGCGGATCATGCGGCCCGCCTTCTGCCGGGTGGCGTCGTTGGCGAAGTCGATGCCCTGCCAGATCGGAATCTCCTCCCAGAGCATGAAGCCCATCTTCTCGGCCAGGCGGACGATGTATTCGTTCTGGGGATAGTGGGCCAGGCGAATCATGTTGCAGCCCAGCGCCCGGGCCTCGGACAACAGCATCACGGCGTCCGACTCGGAGAACGCGCGGCCCATGCGCTGAGGTATCTCCTCGTGGAAGCTGACCGATTTGAGGAACACGGGTTCGCCGTTGAGGTAAATCTCCTCACCCTCGACCCGCACGTTGCGGAAACCGATCATCTCCTCGACCCGGTCGCGGCCCGCGGTGACGATCACCCGGTAGAGTTTCGGGTCCCCGGGCGACCAGCGTTTCAGGTTCTTCACCCGGAACGAAAGCGCCGCCGCGCCCCGTTCGTCGGCGGAAGCCGTTTCACGGACCTTCAGTTCAGGAATCTCGACCTGCACGGACGTTCCGGCAGGAGCCCCCGACAGGCGGATATCGGCGCTGATCCGGTCGGCGGAATCCTTGTCAAGGCGGATGAAATAATCCTCGACGAAGACTTCGGGAACGCTGACGAGCGACACGTCGCGCGTGATGCCGCCGTAATTCCACCAGTCGAAAGCCATCGCCGGAATGGCGTCGGGCGTACGCGTGTTGTTCACCTCCACGGCGAGGAAATTGTCCGCCGGTTTCAGTTTGCCGGTCACCTCGATCTGGAACGGCGTGAAACCGCCCTCGTGGCTCCCGATCTCCTCGCCGTTGAGATAAACCCGGCAGCGGTAGCTGACAGCCCCGAAATGGAGGAACAGCCGCCGGCCATCCCGCCGCGGAGCGTCGAACCGCCGGGCGTACCAGACCGTCCCTTCGTAGTATTTCAATTCGGGCGTCTGAGAGTTCCAGTCCGAGGGAACATCCAGCCGCAACCCGTTTTCGAACGCATATTCGTAAAAATCGGTTTTTCCCTCGGGTTTGCGGTTCAGGTAAATTCTGTTCTTACGTCCCTGATCGTAGAGATCGACGACGGCGTCCCATTTGCCGTTCAACGACTGCATCTCGCGTCCGTAAACGTTGGCGATAAGGTCCTGCGCCCGAACTCCCGTCACCGCGAGGAACGACAGGGCGAGCGTTATTGTAAATTTTGTCAGCGTTTTCATGTTCATTTCATGTTCGTAAATTCAGGGTTTCGGTTTACGGATTATTTCATAGCGGTACATCGCGTAGTCGTCGGGCGACGGCAGTTCCACGTCCAGCTCACCGCGGCGGCCGGCCTTCCGCACGGCGGCTTTCCCGCTGCCCAGCACGGGCGTCAGCCGCACCGTCGCCCCCTCCGGCAGCCACGTCCCGATACGGGTCCGCCGGTCGGGATGCTGCTCGCGGAAGAAGATGAAATAGCCCCGGTCGCCGTTCAACGACTGGAATCCGGTCCACGACCGTCCCGACGGTTCGTCGCCCACGGGCAGGATCACCCCGCTGTGGAAATCGTGCTGCACCTCCCTGTAACGTCCGATCTCCCGGCCGAGGGCCAGCGCTTCGTCGGGAAGCCCTCCCGCCTCCATCCAAGCCAGCGGTTGCCCGGCCATCGTCACGGCGAAGAGGTATCCGAAAGCGTAGTTCGCCGGAGCGAAACGGTCGCCGGCATATTTTCCGGCATTGCGCCACTTGTTCAGGAACTCGATCTGCAACCGCTCGGCAGGAACGTATTTCGACAGCATCCACAGGTTGCGCAGCGTCCAGTAAGGGTAATAGTTCTGCCAGTCGGTATAGCGGTTTTCGAGGAAAACGTTGCCGTACTCGTTGAACATATGGTAACCTCCGCGGCGGCCGGCCGTGGCGTCGAGGTTGAACACCACCCTGCCGTCCGTTTCGGCCAGCACCCGGTCGAACAGCTTCCGCAGGTTGGCCTCGGCACGTTTGTCGGGAATCGCGAGCCCGTCGATTTTGAAGGTGCGGATGCCGTATTCGTCATGCAGGGCGATCATCGCCCGGGCATCCTTCTCCCAGTCGGCATAGCCGTCCTGTACGCTCGGATTGAACCAGAGGCAGATCTCCACCCCCAGCTCCCGGCCCAGTTCAACGACGGGACGCAGACCGTTCGGATACTTCTCCGGATCGGGTTTCCAATAGTCGGGATTGTCCCAGATGTTTCGAAACGAGCCTTTCGCCACCGCCGAATTGGGGCTTTTGCCGACCTGCCAACCGTCGTCGATCTGGAAATGCGTGATGCCGAGGCGTGCGGCCCGCCGTACCTCATCCATACAAAAACGTTCGTTGACCTTCGTATCCTGGCTGCGGTCGCCCCACGTGTTCATCATCACCATCTCGTCGCGCCCCGGAAGCTGTTTCCGCAACTGTTTCTGATAGCTCCGCAGAGCGGTCAGTTGTTCCAGCTCCCCGCCCGACCAGACGCCGACGACGCATCCGTAGGTCCTCATCCACTCCCCGTCGTCGAGGTCCCTCTCCGTAAGGCCGAGCCCCGAGACCGTGAAATTTCCGAATTCGGCCGTGAAGTCGTAACCCTGATAGGCCGGCTGCACGTTCGAACAGGGAGCCTCTTTCAGGAAAAAGAAGCCCCGGTCGTTCTCCCCGCTGCAGGCGAACAGCAGATTGCCCCGGTAGTGGTTCTTCCGGTAAGGGATCACGTCGGTCTCGAAGACCAGGTTGTTGTTCCAGTCCGTGACATCCTGAAACTCGACGATCCGCGTCCGCCAATGAAACCCGCCGGGATTGAACCGGTCGAGCACGCTCGAACTCCCGAGCGCATGCATATCCTCTTTCGACTCGATGTTCTTCCGGTCGCCGAGGTTCGCAGCACGTTCGCCGGCAAGCACCACGGCGCGTCCTTTCAGGTAGGTGTCGCAGGCAATGGCCGGAGTATCCCCGTAAACCCGGTAGACCCGCCGGACGGCAAGTGCCCCCAGCGAAAATTCCACGGTTGTTTCCAGGTATTCCGAATGGATTCCGGTTTCGCCGATCCGTACCGACGAATACTTTCCGGCAGTGGCCTCAGCATTGCCGGGAATCTCGAAATCGGGCGCCGGAGTGCGGTTCAGCCACACCTGCCCCGACGACTTGTCGGTCAGGCTGTACGTCACGAGGTTTCCGCCGTTCCAAACGAATTTCCGCTCGATCCGGGAGTTGCCGATCGTCAGGGTGTCGTTTCGCAGACGGCTGTAACAATCATCCTGCGCAAATGCACAGGCGCCGCACAACAGCCCCACGGCAAGTATCGGAAGTGTATGTCTCATCGCTTCTGAAAAATCTGTTTCGTCGTCGTTTTCAATCGTTGCGCAATGCACGGGGCGCTTTCAGCGAAGATCCCCGGTTGAATCGCTGGTTGTCGGGGACATTCTTTTTTCCGACGCCCTCGCGCATCAGCGACCGCAGTTCGTCCAGATGCCGCTGATAGACCCCGCGGGGCGAGGTTCCGTATTTCCGGCACAGCGATGCCGCCATGCCGACCACTTCGCCCATCATGCCCGTCGTGCGCATCACGCGCACAGAGCCCAAAGCCACATGCGTCACGCTGATGTTTCTCCCGGCCATGAACAGATTGTCCACGTTGCGGGAATAGAGGCACCGGTAAGGCACGGCATAGGGATAGATATGGACGTGCTTCGTGGCAGCCTTGAACTCCCGGCCCGGGAAACGCACGGAATTGAGCGAATCGGGGAAATGCAGGTCGAGGTCCCAGGTCGTGGCGAAAGAGGCGTCTTCGTGGAAGACGTGCTTGTCGATGTCGTCCTGTTTCAGCACGTAGTCGCCCAGTAGCCTGCGCGATTCGCGTTTGCCGGCGACGTAGGCCACCCAGCCCAATTCGCGGTTGCGGAATTTGCCGTTGTCACGAAGTCCGTTTTTCAGAAAACTCCAATTCGAATAGACCACAAGCAGACCGTAGTCGCGAATGCGTTCGAAATCGGCGATCTGGTCGAGATTCATGCCGGTTTCCCATTTCCACTCGCCCATCGTCACCTGCTCGCAGTTCGTTTCGTCGAACCTCAGACCATAGCTGAACACCGGAAAATCCGTCTTTTTACCCGCATCGACCGAGTACCACTGCACCGACGAACCCATCGTCATCCTGTCGGCGGCCGCAGGGGCCAGTTCCTCGCCGAATTCGTCCCGGCTCTCGCGGCCCATCCGGAAATCGGCTCCAGCCAGGAACCCGACCGTGCCGTCGCCCGTACAGTCGGCGAAAAGCGGCGCTTCGAGAAGCGTTTCCTCCCCGGTTTCGATGTGGCGAACGACCACCGAAGCGATCCGGCCGCCGGTCGTGTTCACGGCGACGGCCCGACAGCCGGCGAACAGGGTGACGTTCTTTTCGGCGGCGATGAACTCCTCCTTTTTCGCATCCTCGTAGTTCCCGGCCGGCTGGGCATTACCCCCGCGCGAGTGGCCGAATTCGCGGATCATGCGCCCGAGCCCCTTGTTCGGGCCTGTCTCGATGACACCGCCCAGGTGTACGCGGATTTCGGAACTGTTGTTGCCGCCCAGCACCGGACGGTCGTTGACCAGCGCGACCCGGCATCCCAGCCGCGAGGCCGACACCGCGGCACACATCCCGGCGATGCCTCCGCCTACCACGACGAAATCGAACGACTCCACGCGCTGCGGCGTTTCGGGAATATGCAGCATCCTGCGGCGGAAAGCCGCCAGCTCCCCGGAATCGGCAGGAGGCACATCCCCCTGCTCCGGGGTGAAATAGACGGCATCGCAGCGGCCGTCGAAGCCGGAAAGGTCGGTCAGCGACACTTCGACCGGACCTTTCCGGACAGCGACCCGTCCGGCATACTGCCACATCCACTCCCGGCCCCGGTTTCCCAGCACCTCGGGCAGCGTCCGTTTCCCCACCCGGAGGGAGAACTTCCCGGGTCCCTCGCCGTCGTACCAGGGAGCGACCCAGTTGAACGTCCGCACATAGGCATGATAAGTCCCGGATTCGGGGAATTCGACGGTCGTAACGGCATCCGCCACGGGTTTGCCCATGCCGTGTGCGATGAGATACGGCGATCCCATCAGGTCCATGAACTGCTGATCGACGGACCAGCCGCCCTTGTCGCGGAAACTCTCGGCCTCGACCAGAACGCCGGTCCCGAAAGCCGTCGTCGCGGACAGCAGCAATGCGGCGGCAAGCAAAACAACCCGTTTCATAGCTTACCCGGCACTAATGGATCTGAACGTCGAGCAGTTTGACCCAACCCTCGGCGGTCTTTTCGTCGTTCACCGCCAGTTCGATGGCCGGAACGTTCTCCTTCGTCGTATCGACGATGGCGATGCCCCACGTATATTTTCCGGCGGGGAGATCGATGGCAGGCGTCTCGAACGTATAGGAGAAAGGTTTGCTCTCGACCCACGTCGAAGGCTCGCAATCCCCGTCGACGAAAACCCGCTGCGCCTTGCCCGAAGCGTCGAGCAGGGCATAAGCCACCTTGTATTTGTAGTTCCACTGCGGAAGGTTGTTCGGGAAATACCCCCAGCCCATGTTGCGCCAGCGTGAAGCGACCTTGACGCGGCTGCCGGCGTTCACCTGGTCGGGAAGGGTCACCTGGTCGGGATAGAGACGGTAACCGCCCTCGGAAACAAAACGCTGCACGAGGTTGAAAGCGTCGCCGAACCACGACTCGGTCTCCTGCCCCACGCGGAAGTCCATCATATTGACGTGCGCCTCGGCCGAAGAGTCGAATTCACCCTGGCGGACATCTTCGGGATGGCCCTGGCGATAGCCCGCGGGATCGTTCCAATAGCTGTGGCTGCTGACGATGTAACCGCCCTCCATGATGATGGGAACCTTATAGCGCCACTGCGCGGCGATGGCCTTCTCCCAAGTGCTGTAACCCCAGCTTTGGTTGTTCATGCCGAAGGCGTCGGAACGGATGCAGTACCCGTTGCTGACAGCCAGGGCGACCAGGCTCTCGCTGTTCGGATTGGCCGTGCCCTGGCTCGTGGGATGCCCCAGCACGCGGTGGTAATTGATAACGAGGGGAACCTGCGTGAAATACTTGGCATAGAGCTTCGTGATCCAGTCGAGCACCTCGCGCTTGACCGTCTCCGTATTCGCGTCAACGGCCGACACGTCGTCCTTGTTGTAGGCCACGCTGTGACCCTCGCCCCATTTTCCGAGACCGTAACCGTCGATGAACGAGGTGTTCTCCGGATCGTTGAATTCCGCGGCGAAAGCCTCGACGAACTTCTCGTAGTAGCGCTGGAATACCGGGTCCTGCGGCATGGGAGTTTTGCGGTCGGGGAACTTCGGCTCCGAAACCGCATATTCGGCCCCGGCGTCGTAAACGAACTGGGGCGTGTTCGCACCCTGGTCGCGGCCGTCCACCACGACGCGGAACGCAATGGGAAGTTTCCGTTCGCGGGCTGCCTGAACCAGTTTGTAGACCTTCGAATCGGGATTCTTCCAGGCATACTCGCCGTCGGCGGGATTCAGCACGGACCATTTCGTGCGGATATAGCAGGCGGAGGCATAGTCCGCCACCTTCACGTTCTTGCCCAGCAGGGGTACGTAGATCTCCTTGTCGAAATACGAAGGATCGTAGTCCGCACTCACATACATCACCCAGCCGTTCAGCGGATTGTGCAACACCTGCGATTTGTTGTATGCGGGTTTCACGGTCACACCTGCGACCTTGCCGCCGTCATCCTCCCCACCGCCGCTGTCTTTCGAACATCCGCAGGAGGCGGAGCACAGAAACGCAGCCAGAAGGCAGGCCGTCATCAGATTTTTCATAACAGTCATATCGTTTTTGAATTGGTGAACAACATCTTGGAAAAACAGTGCCGTATCGTCCTGTCAGCCGGAACCCAGTCCGATACGGCGCTGTTTCAGATGGTTGGGGCCTTACTTGTTCCGCGCAAGGACCGTATTGTGCCGCAGGTCGAAGATCAGCAGGTCGGAAGCGGGGATCGTGTAATACGAGTTACGCGTCTCGCCGTCGGCTCCTCCGTGCAGTTCGCCCTCCTTATCGAGCACCAGCGTGAGGTTCTGCCGCTTGCCGTCAGCCGTCAGCGGACAGGTGAAGCAATAGGCATTGTTCTGGCTGTAATCCACGCCGTCCACCGAGAAACTCTGGGCCACGCAGAACTTCAAGCCGCTGGACAATTTCGTGCCGTTATGCTCCGCGGCATCGTAGATCAACACCTGGGGATCAGCAA
Organism: Alistipes timonensis JC136; assembly: GCF_900107675.1. Taxonomy (GTDB): domain Bacteria; phylum Bacteroidota; class Bacteroidia; order Bacteroidales; family Rikenellaceae; genus Alistipes; species Alistipes timonensis. The sequence goes on along the minus strand of NZ_FNRI01000001.1, from coordinate 136,635 downwards.
GACTCTGTTTCAGGTTGAGCTTGCGAACGCCCCAGCCCGTACCGGCTCCATAAGCCCAAAGGTCGAGCACCTCGATCGTCGTCTCGGGATTGGCCTCGGCTCCGTTCGGGCGGAACGTCACGGAGAGCGGTTTCAGGTCGGTCTCGGGCGAGTAGATGCGCACCTGCTTGTTCTCCATGTCGATCAGCAGACGGTAGTTGCCGGCGGTCGGGATGGTCCACGATACGGGATCGTCCTGCATCTTCACGTCGACGAGTTCGCCGTCGCGGAGCATTCCGTTGCCGTCGCTCGGTACGATATAATAGGTCTGGCCCTCCAACTCGACGGGGATTTGCAGCTCGCCGATGCTCAGCGCGCCGTACCACGCATAGAGGTTCGCGTTCTCGACCGTCTTTCCGATCTCCGTGACGCTGCTGACGGCCGTACCGGAAAGCGACACCTTGTCGGCGTCGAAAACATCGACCTTGATCGGGGTTACGGTCACCTCGACGGTCCGCACCTCGGGCATTTCATAAGTGGGACCGCCCGCATACTCCGCGATGACGCGGAACGCCAGCGTAAAGGTCTTGTTCACGGGCACTTTCCAGCGCTCGTTGGCCCAGTTGTTGAGCTGCTCGGAGGTGTAGCTCCGGCTGAATATGCCGTCGTCCTCGCTCGTCTCGATGGTCGTGGACGAACCGAAGTTGTTGGTCAGCAGGTCCAGTTTGGTCGTGTAGGAGACCAGATATTCGTCGGACATCGAACGCGCCGGCGTCCAGTCGAAAGTGAGGACCGTAGCCGTAAGGTTGTTTTCGTCCAAAGCGATCTGGGAGGAGGAGGCGGTCAGTTCGAGGGTCTCCCTGACCGGGTCGCTGTCATGCTCGTACGGGTCCCACGCACAAGCCCACTGGCCGAGTGCCACAAGGGTCAGCAGCGATACGTTACATGCAAATTTTATCTTTTTCATAGCTGTTTTTTTCGTGTTTGCTGATAGGGTCCGGAACCGTCCGGACACATTGCTTTTCTTGTTCGCCCGGAGGCGGGGCCGAAAACCGGTCGGACCGGTCATCAGCCCTCGTAGCCTTCGTAACCGGGGTTCTGCGGGAATTCTCCGGTGTTGGCGTCGCGGACAGCCTGCGGAATGGGCCACAGCACATGAAAATCCTGGATGAGGTCGCGCGCCTCGGGATTGTACTTCTTCACACGCTCGATCAGTTTACCCGTGCGCACCAGCGTAAAGCGGCGGCTCTCCTCGCCGTACAATTCGCGGATACGCTCGTCGAGCAGGTAGTCCATCGTCATCTCGTCGTCGGAAACGTCGGCCGCCTTGGCACGGCGGCGCACCTCGTTCACGGCATCGGCAGCCTTGTCGGGCATGTTCTGACGCAGGTAGGCCTCGGCCAGCAGCAGATAGGTTTCAGCCAGGCGGAATTTCGTGCGGTCCTTGTACGAACCGGTGAGCTGCAAATTCTCCTCTTTTCCGAAAAAGAACTTTTTCAGCGCAGGGAAAAGCTGGGCCTGCGACCACGATTTGTCGTCGATGGGACATTTCTGGCCGAGTTTGTTGGGCGTCAGCGGGTTGTTGTAGTACCAGTTGCGTTTGATGTTGTACTCCGAATTGCGGATGTCGCCGTCGTCGAAGATGCCGTTTTCCTGAATTCCGGGAAAACCTTCCTTTTCACCGGCGGTCGTGGCGTTCGTGCCCTTGACGCCGATCCACCATTTCAGCGGATAGATCTGCGCCAGACCGCGGCCGCCGAGCGAATCGGCCAGCGCGAATCCGTCGATGGCATGGTACTGGGGATTCCAGGCGCGACGGGTCCAGTCGTCGGAATTCACGCCGCCGCCGACGGTGTTGTACTGGAACTGCATGACCCAGATGCTCTCGGTATTGCCGGCCGAACGGTTCTGGTTGTTTTCGAGGAACATGTCGCTGAAATAGTCGCCGGGCTTGTTCTTGTCGGCCCCGTAACGGCTCTTCACCAGGCTGTAATGCTTGCTGTCGATCACCTCCAAGGCATTCTCCTCGGCCAGTTTGTAATCGCCCTCAGCGCCGCGCAGCAAATACATTTCGCTCAGCAGATGGCGTGCGGCCCACGTCGTGAGCTTGCCCTCCTTCACCGCATCGGGATCTTCGGGAAGATGTTCCTTGGCGAATTTCAGGTCGTCGATGATGTGTCCCAGCACCTCGATCTTGGGGTCCCGCGAGAACGAAAGCAGGAACGGTTTCTGGATGGTCTCGACCCAGGGCACGTCGCCGTAGAGATAGACCAGCGTGCGATAGGCGTATGCACGGAAGAAACGCGCCTCGGCCTGATAGAGCTGTTTGTCGGTCGGATAATCCCAGTTGTCGTTCTTCTCGGAATAGATCAGCAGTTCGTTGGCCGAACCGATCAGGTTATAGGCCCAGTTCCAGTACGATCCGACGAAAAGCGTCGAGGGATTGAGCGTCAGCTCGGCAAACGGAACGAGCGAACCGTCGCGGACGGTGCCCATCCGGCAGAGATCGGTCGAAATCTGCAATACCTCATAAGCGCAGGCGCCGTTATGCATGAAAGCGCCGTTCTCACCCCAGGTGTTGTACTCCGAGCGGGCGATGGCATAGAGTCCCGTGGCGCCGACCTCGAATCCCAGCGAGCTGGTATAGGTGTTGTCGGGAGCCAGTTTGCTCTTCAAATCCTCTTCCAGGAAGGAGGTACAGCCCGCAGCGATTGCCAGAACCGAACATACGGCGCTGAGTTTGATATAATTCATCGTTTTCATAGTCAGGTCTTACTTAAAAGGTTAAGGATAATCCCAACACATAGGAACGGGCGGTCGGGAACGATGCGAACCAGGTATTGTCGTAGTTTAGCATCTGCCGCATGTTGGAGAAGGCGCACACGTTGTTCACGCTGAAATTGACATCGACGGCGCTCAGGCCGATCTTGCGGACGAATTTCTGGTTGACACGGTAGCCCAGCGTGATGTTGCGCAGCTGCACGTAGTTGAGCTTCTTGTAGTAGCCGTGGTCGAAGGAAGCCTGGTAGCCCGGCGAAACGACCTCCGCATCGGGAGTCTCCGGCGTCCAGTATTTCACGCCGTGGATGTAGTTGCCCGCACCGAACGTATACGAACCGATGTTGGCCACGTTGTCGGTCATCCATTTGCCGAAGACGCCGTTGAGCAGGAACGAGAAGTAGAAATCCTTGTAGGTAAAACGGTTACCCATCGACATCGTGAAACTCGGCTGCTTGCTGCCGATCACCTTGCGGTCCTTGGAGTCGATGACGCCGTTGCCGTCGACATCCTCCAATTTGGCGGCGCCGGGCGTAGCTCCGGTCTGGTGGGCCACCTCCTTACCCTCCTTATCGATGAACGTGAACTCGTCGCCCTGCTGCCAGATGCCGATCATGTTCCAGTCGTAGTATACCGACAACGGCTGGCCGATGAACCATTTGTTGTTGATGTCGTCGTTGCCGTCGCCGCGCAGTTCGACGATCTCGTCGCGGTTGAGCGAGAAGGCGAAATCAGTCTCCCACAGGAAATTCTTCTTGCGGATGTTCTGCGAATGGAGCGTCAGCTCGATACCCTTGTTGCGGGTCTGACCGACGTTGTAGAGCACCTTGCTGTAACCGTTCATAATGGGAATCGAACGCGACATCAGCAGGTCATGCGTATTGGAAAGGTACATGTCTACCGTACCGCCCAAACGTCCGTTGAAGAACTGGAAGTCGATACCGAGGTTGGCCGTATAGGTGGTCTCCCAGCGCAGGTCGGGGTTGCCGATACCGTCGCTCGGCAGATAGGCCGAGTTGGAGGCGCTGCCGCCGTCGCCCCAGATGTACTTGACGCCGTTGGTCGAATAGAGCCGGTCGAGCGACATGTAGCGCGAAATGGCGTTGTTACCGTTGGCGCCGTAGGAGAAGCGGATTTTCAGCATGTCGACCCACGAAGCGTTGTCCTTGATGAAATTCTCCTCGCCGAGATGCCAGGCGACGGCAGCCGAGGGGAAGAAGGCCCACTTGTGGTTTTCGGCGAAGGCCGAGAACGAGTCGGCGCGGCCCGTCACCGTCAGCAGGTATTTGCTGTTGAAGCTGTAATTCACACGGAACATGCCCGAAACCATGTTCTGTTTCCAGTATTCCGAACCGATGGCGATCTTGTTCTCGGCGCCGTCCATCCGGTAGAAGCTCGAATCGTCGTTCACGAAGCCCTCGCCGCTCTGCGAAGCCTTCGTATACTGGGTCTCCTGCATGGAGAAGAGTCCCGTGAAGTCGATGTGGTGTTTGTCGAAAGTCCGGTCGAATTTCAGCACGTTCTCCCACGTCCAGTCCGTCGTGTGGTTGTTTTCCAGTTCGGCACGGCCGTCGACCTTCTTACCCGTCACGGTATTGCGGCCGTAGTAGGTGCCGTTCAACTGGCTGCGGTAGTTATAACCGAACTGCGAGCGGAACGAAAGACCCTTGACGGGAAGTTTGATGTCGAGGAAACCGTTGGCCATGAAGTTGCGGCCCGTGCGTTTCTGATCGGCATTGACATCCTTCATCGGGTTGGGCAGGTTCGAATAGTCCATCGGCTCCTCGTAGTAGGCGCCCGTCTCGTCCTTGTAGATGCCCCACGGGCTCTGCTTGATGGCGTGTTCGAGGTTCGGCGTCGCGCCGCCGCTCTCGCGGTTGATGAACTGCGTGGTGAGACCCACCGACAGCCAGTCGTTCATCGTCTGGTTGATGCTGGCATAAACGGTCGTACGCTGGTAATTCGAGTTGTAGACGACGCCGGGATTGTCCAGGTAGGAAACGGCGGCCATGTAGGTCGTCTTTTCATTGCCGCCCTGGAAGCTCAGCTGGTGGTCCATCGTGAAGACCGTGCGGAAAACATAGTCCTGCCAATCGTTGGTGACGCCTTTGGCGTAGTTGACCTTCTCGCTGGCGCTGATGATCGAACCCACCAGCGGATCGAGCTGCTCGCCGCTGTAATTGTTTTTGAGCCGGCCCATATCCTGTTTGAAACGGATGAACTCGTTGGGACCCATCGTCTCGATGCGCTGCATCGGCTCGGCGACGGAGAGTTTCGTCTTGTAGGTCACATGGAAACTGCCCTTCGATCCGCGTTTGGTCTGGATCAGGATGACGCCGTTCGATCCGCGTGAACCGTAGATCGCGACCGCCGAAGCGTCTTTCAGCACCGACAGGCTCTCGATGATGTTCGGATCGAGGTCGGCCAGGCCGCCCGAATAGGGAATGCCGTCCAGGATAATCAGCGGGTCATTGCTGGCCGTCAGCGAGTTCTGGCCGCGGATCAGCAACGTCTGATTGCTGCCCGGAGCCTCGTTGCCGGTGGTGATGTTCAGACCGGCGACCTGTCCGACCAGACGGTCCATCAGGTTGTTGGTCGAAACCATCTCCAACGTCTGCTTGCTGACCACGGCAAGACCTCCCGTGAGGTCCTTCTTCTTCTGCGTACCGTAACCCACGACGACCACTTCGTCGAGGGACTGCGCATCCTGCGCCATTTTCACGTCCACAACGTTGGACGCACCGATCCTGATCTCCTGGCTGGAATAGCCCAGGCACGAGAAAACCAGCGTCGAGGCCGCGGGGGCCTTGATCTCATAAACACCCTGCGTATTGGTGACGGTGGCCTTGTTGTTCCCGCCGTCCTTTACGAGTACGACGACACCCGCCAGGGGCGCTCCGTTTTCATCGGTGACCTTTCCGGTCACGTTAATCGCATTCTGTGCAAACAAAGGCCCGGCCGACAACAGCAGTAAAACGGTCATCGCCAGAGTGCCTTTAAGCATTTTGTACATTCTTATCATAAAAGGTTCCGTTTGGGTTAAAATTGCATCTTCAAAAGATTGTGCGGACGGCAGGAGAACCCGGTCGTCCCTGAGCGGTTTTCAGGTCATTTTCCCATAAGCATTCGGTTTAAATTTGCATTTTCGGTTAGTTCCTCCGGGGAACCCGTTTCAGTTCCCGGTGATGCAAATATGCTGAAAATGAGCCCATAGCATGGTAGCCATTTATTCAGAAATGGTTCCATTTTGTACGTATCGCACAAAATGAAACCATTCCCGTCCGAACAATGCCCCTGCCCTGCGCGGCAGGGCGGAAACGATGCGGCCGGACGGCAGGGCTTACGCCTTTTTCTTGAATTCGGAAGGCGTAAGCTCGAAGTGGCGCTTGAAGCAGATGCTAAAATATTTCGGATTGGCGAAGCCCGTCATTATCGAGATCTCGGAGATCGTCAGGTCGGACTCCCGGAGCAGCTGGGCGGCGCGTTTCAGCCGTATATCCATGATGAACTCCTTGATCGACATGCCCGTAATGTCGTTCAACTTCTGGTAGAGGAGCGTACGTCCGATGGCCATGTCCGACACGAACGATTCCACGTCGTAGTCGTTGTTGTCGATGTTACGCTCGATGTAGTTCATCGCCTTTCTCAGCAACTCCTCGTCCATGGAGGAGATCGTGATCTTCGAAGGTTCGGCGATGTATTTCCGGCTGTAACGCTGTTTCAGCTCGTTCTGGGTCTTGATGAGGTTGGCCACCTGTCCGAGCAGGTAATCCATGTCGAACGGCTTGTCGATGAACACGCTGGCTCCGCATTCCAGCGCCTTGATCTTGTTGTCGGCGTCTTTTCCCTGCCCCGACAGCATGATGACCGGGATATGGCTGGTTTTAATGTTCGACCGCAGGGAACGGCAGACATCGAAACCGTCGGCTTCCGGCATCATCAGGTCGGTGATAACCATCTGGGGATAGATCTTCTCCACCTTGGCAATGCCTTCCCGGCCGTCGTCCGCCGTATATACATTATAATATTCCGACAACCGCCGTTCCAAGTAGCTTCTCAGGTCCGGATCATCCTCGATGACCACGATGTCGTACGCCTTGCGGACACGCCGGTCGTTCCGGTCAGCCGCATCGGACTCTTTCAGCAGGTTGTCGATCTCGGAAACCGTGTAGTCGTACGACTCGGCGGCACTGCTGGTCTTTTCGGCACTCTGCGAGAAGGGAAGCACCACCGTGAAGGCGACCTTCGAATTTCCCGAATGCAGGGTTATGCTCCCCGCCAGGTTGCCGACCAGTTCCCGGACGATGGCGAGGCCCAGGCCGGTGCTGCTCTCGAACTCGGGACGGCGCGCGGAGAGGCGGTTGAACGATTCGAAAATAATATCCTTCTTGTCCTCGGGAATCTCCGCCCCGGTGTTGGTGACCGTAAACGAAAGGTATTCGGTATCGGCGGCCGGCACCGCCCCTTTCGGCCACCGCTCCTGCGGAGCCCGGCCGATCTTCACCCCTACGTAGCCGTTTTCCGAGGTGTATTTGATCGCGTTGGAGAACAGGTTGGTGAAGATCTTCTCGATCACGTCGTGGTCGAAACTGGTGTAGAAACTCTCGTAACGGGAACTGAAATCGGTTTCGATACCCTTTTTGCTGGCATAGAACTCAAACAACGAAAAAATGCTGTCGATAAACCGGATCAGATCGCCCGGCTGCCGGTTCAGGGTCATCTTCTGGCTCTCGATCTCCCGGAATTGAAGCAACTGGCTTATCATTCGCTGGATACGTCCCACGTTCTTTTCAATCAGGCGGACATAGTCGCTGCACGGGGCGTCCACGGGCAAATGCTGTTTCAACTGTTTCAGCGGATCGACAACCAGCGTAAGCGGCGTTTTGAGGTCGTGGGAGATATTCGTGAAGAAATTGATCCGGGCCTGGGTCAATTCCTTCATGTTCTGCTCCTTGATCCGTTCCAGCTCGAGCCGCTGTTCGAAGATCTTCCTGTCGGTGAAATAGCGCCAGATAAAGCTGGCGACAGCCAGCAGGAGCATGGCGTAAACGGCATAGGCCCAGCGGGAAAGAAAGGGCGAAGGGCTCACTTCGAAGCGCAGGGAGGAAACCTCGTCGCCCCACAATCCGTCGTTATTAGCGGCCTTGACCTCGAAGACATAGCTTCCGGCGGGCAGATTGAAGAACTGCACCGCCTTCTGGCCCCGCGGGAGCAGGGACCAGCGTTCGGAAAGTCCCAGCATCCGGTAGGCATACTGATTTTTTCCGACGTCCAGGTAGCTGTTCGCCGAAAAGCAGATTTCGAGATTCGACTGCCGGTGCGACAGCTCAATGGCGCTGCCGTCGTCCCCGTCGCAGGCCATCGTGGTTATAGACCGCCTCAGAGGTGAGTCTTTGACACCGGGCTTCACGGGTTCGCTGTTAATCAGCAGGTCGGTGAAAAAAACCTTCGGTTTCTGCTCGTTGTGCCCGATCTTTCCCGGATTGAACAGGATGAAGCCGTCGGTTCCCCCGAAGAGCATCTCCCCGCGCGAAGTCTTATAGCAGGCCCGCACGTAGTAAGCCCCGCAAAGGTTCGGACTGTCGATCTGGGACTTGCGGATCATCCGGCTCACATAGTCGTAATAATAGAGTCCGCTGTTGGTGCTGAACCAGACGTTTTTCGAAACCGTATCTTCCAAAATGCCGAAAACCGTTTTCCCCGACAGCCCTTCGCCGGTCCGGTCCTTGAAATTCGCATACTCCCCGTCGCGGCTCAACAGATTGACTCCCCCGCCGCGCGTCCCGAACCAGATTTCGGAACCGGACGTGACGCAATACGAACAGAGGTTGTTCTCCGAATAGGGAGCGTCTTCGAGGTAATAATGCGCCAAAATCCGCCGCGAAGCGGCATCCACGACATACGCTCCGTCGTGCGTCACCAGCCACAGACGGCCCTGGCCGTCGTGGAAGAGCGTTTCGACGTGCGGCCTGACCTCATTTCCCCGGTCGTCCGTCAGGTACACGGTTTCGACGGTGCCGCTCCCGGCATCTCCGTACATCAGCTCGGCGTCGGGATTCGTCAGCCAGATTCCCGAATCGCCCTCCTGCACGAAATCGTAAATGCTCAACGGCTGCGGCGAGGCCGAACAATACATGCGCAGGTCGGTAAAACGCCCCCGCCGCGCGTCGAATAATTTGATGCCGCCGTTGAAAGCCGAAATCAGCAGCCTCCCGTCCCTGTCGTAGCGCAGCCGCTTAATCATGTTCGACGTAATGCCGCTGCGGCTCTCCTGCGTATAGTAGACGAAGCGGTCGTTTTTCCGGTCCCAGTAGTTCAGGCCTCCGCCCTCCGTACCGATCCACAGATTGCCCGCGTCATCCTCCTCGAAACAGCTGACGATGGGATGGTTCAGCCCGCCCGGCGTGGCCTTGAAATAGTTCACGCCGTTGTCCGCCAGCGTCATGTAGGCCAGTTTGCCCCCGTAGGTGCCGACCCATACCCCGCCGTCGGGATCGGGAAATATCGACCACACCGAATTGTTGGGCAGCGAATAGGGATAATGGAGATTCGAACGCAGAAGGTGCGTACTGCCGGTCGCAGGGTCCAGAAGAAGGAGACCCGACTGCGTGGCCACCCAGATGATGCCCGACGTGTCGAGAAACAGCTCTTTGGCTCCGGCCGACTTCTCGTATTCGACCGGCAGCCTGAAATACTGCGTGACACGGCCGTCCCCGTCGCATTCGTACAGGCCGTCCATGAGCGTAAGGACATAGACCGACCCGCCGTACTCCACGACATCGCGGATCACACAGCCGTCGCCGCCCACAGTCGTGAAAAGCGTGTACTGTCCGGTCTCGCGGTTGAGCCGGTAGAGGTTCCCCTTCGTCGCGGCATAAACGTATTCGCGGGTGCATATCAGCGCCAAAGACGAAACCGAGCAGTCCGGAGGCCGTTCGTAACGCACCAATTCGGGCAGGCGTTCCGGATCGAACGACTCGATGTCGTTGTTGCGGATCAGCCATACCGTACCGTCGCCGTTGACCATGACCGAGCCGATATTCCCGTCCAGTACCGATTCGAAACTCCGGGAACCGTAGTCGAAGCGCAGCAGTCCGTGGTTGGTTCCGACGTACAACCCGCCGCGGTGGTCCGTGACCACCTGTCCGTAATTCCAGTAGGAACTCGGCGAGAGGCTCGTGACCAAATCGTCCATCCGAACGAACGCACTGCCGTTATACATGAACAGCGCATCGTATCCGCTGAACCAGATTCGTCCCACGCTGTCTTTGGCGATGCTGTGGATACCCCCGTAATAGGAGGTTTCCGGCATGGCGTGAAAGCGGTAATCCAGGTTATTCAGCGCGGCGTGGAGGGGGGGGGAAATGAACGATGCGACCACGCTGAAAAACGCAGTCAACAGCCATCTGATCCGTGTCGGGAAAGACCCCATTGCACAAAATTGAGCGGTGGTTACAGACTTTTCAGCGTCTCGCAAAGCAGGTCCCAGAACTTGGGAACCGTGGCGATCTCCAGCCGCTCGTCGGGCGAATGTACGCCGCGGAGCGTCGGGCCGAAGGAAACCATCTCCAGGTCGGGGTATTTTTCGAGGAACAGTCCGCATTCCAGTCCGGCGTGGATCGCGCGGACCTTGGGCTCGGTGTGAAACAGCCGTTTGTAGGCTTCGACCGTGACCTCCAGCAGCCGCGACTGCGGATTGGGAGCCCAGCCGGGATAGCCGTCGGAATGGGCCACGTCGGCACCCGCCAGCGCGAAGACCGACTCGACCATCTGCATCACATAGGTCTTGGCGCTCTCGACCGACGACCGCTGCGACGAGGTGACGACGATGCGGTCGCCGTCGGCGAATTTCACCGACGCGAGGTTCGTGGAGGTCTCGACCAGTCCCGGAACGGCGAACGACATGGCGATGACGCCGTTGGGCACGCCCACGATCGAATAGACCAGCGCGAACTGCGTCCGCGCGTCGAGGACCTCCTCCACCTGCGGCATCTCGTTGAGGGTGATCCGGAAATTGGGTTCGCGGAAGCGGAACTCGGCTTCGAGGTCCGCGGCAAACAGGTTATAACGTTTCACGAACTCCCCTTTAAGTCTGGCGGGGACGCCGAAAATGGCGTAAGCCTCGCGGGGAATGGCATTGCGGAGGTTTCCGCCGTTGAAGTAGCTCAGTTTCAGCTCGCACGACTGCATGCCGTCCCACAGCAGGCGCGCCACGGTCTTGTTCGAGTTGACGCGGCCCTTGTCGATGTCGTCGCCCGAGTGTCCGCCCTGCAGGTCTGAGACATCGACGCGGAAGAAGGCGTAATTCTTCGGCGCAGGCTCCATCGTGTAGTGGAACGTGGCGATGGTGTCGATGCCGCCCGCACAGCCGATGAAGATCTCGCCCTCGTCCTCCGAATCGAGATTGACGAGATATTTGCCAGTGAGCATCCCCTCGCCCAGCTCGAACGCACCCGTGAGGCCCGTCTCCTCGTCAACGGTGAACAGCGCTTCGAGGGGTCCGTGCTCCACCGACTCGTCGAGCAGCACGGCCAGCGCAGCGGCCATGCCGATGCCGCAATCGGCGCCCAGCGTCGTACCCTCGGCCCTGACCCACCCGCCGTCGATGCGCGTGCGGATGGGGTCGTTGTCGAAATCGAACTCCACGTCGGAGTTCTTTTCGCAGACCATGTCCATGTGCGACTGGAGAATCACCGCGGGACGCTCCTCGAAGCCCGGCGTGGCAGGTTTGCGCATCACGACGTTGCCGATGGCGTCCTTCTTGTACTCGATATGGTGTTTTTTTGCGAAGTCGACCAAGAAGTCGATGATCTTGCCCTCCTTTTTCGAAGGACGCGGAACGCGCGTGATGGCGTCGAACTGTTCCCACACGAGGCGGGGCTCCAGCGAGGTAATTTCTGACATAGGCATTTGCATTTTTGCAAAGTTAGGAAAAATCCGTAACTTTGACAATATAAAATACGGAAACCGATGGATTTCAGAATAGGACACGGATACGACGTACATGCCCTGGCCGACGGCCTGCCGCTGGTGCTCGGCGGCATAGAGATCGCGCACACGAAAGGATGCGTCGCCCATTCGGACGGCGATGTGGTGATCCACGCCTTGTGCGACGCCCTGCTGGGCGCTGCGGCGCTGGGCGACATCGGACTGCATTTCCCCGACACGTCGGACGAGTTCAGGGGCATCGACTCGAAGATACTGCTGCGGAAAGTCGCGGCGCTGCTGCGTGAGAAAGGCTACGAGATCGGAAACGTGGACTGCACGATCCGCGCACAGCGGCCCAAACTGCGGCCGCACATCGACGCCATGCGCACCGCGATGGCCGACGCAATGGGTGTAGACGATGACCGGGTGTCGGTCAAAGCTACAACCACAGAGCATCTGGGCTTCGAGGGACGGGAGGAAGGCATTTCCGTCTCCGCCGTGGCATTGATCTGCAAGAAATAGGCTAAGGGGCCTCACACGAACGAAAAGGCTGCCCTCGGGCAGCCTTTTGTCAATCCATCCGGTGATAACGCGGGTCATTGACCCGTTTGTTCCACAGCCATCCGACATAACGCATCGTGACGGCGGGCGTCAGAAGCGTCAGCACCGTTTCGCCCGTGACGGTCGAGACGGCGAAATCGGCGTGGTACAGGGCATCGCCGTCGGCAATGTTGAACGTGACCGACCACCCCCACTGCGTGCGTGCCGCCCGGTAGTCGCGGATCGACATCGAGTCGAAATTCAGCATCTCGACATACTGCGTGACGCCCCGCTCGGTGGGCAAATGCACCTCGACATGGTCGACGAACATCCCGAAAAAGAAATAGTCGGCATAGATCGAGCGAATCATCCCGCCGGGAATCTCCTGCATCGAGTTGGGGAAGAACATATAGTTGCGCGACTGGACCAGCGAATCGATCTTCGCGGCGTAGACCTTCGCCCGATAGGCCCGCCGCTGGGCACGGTCCATGCCCCTCTCCGGCTCCTCGTAGACGGTCGTGCGCTCCACGACCCGGACCGGAGGCTGCTGCACGGGGACGATCGTGGTCTGGGGAATGCTGTCAGCGCCCGAAGTCCCCACAGAAAACTGCGGGGACTGGGCGACGACCGGGCAGGCCAGCAAAAAGGCTGTCCCGGCCGCAAAAAAACGTTTCATAATCAATACAATTGCGAAATCGAACCCGAATACTGCACGGGGCTGTACCACGGATTAGTGATCGTGAGGTTGGCGCCGCCCGTCCGGGAGAATATCTCGAAGGTGAAGGTGTAGGTCGAAGCCGAGAACAACGACGTCGAGAAGGTCACCATCCACCCCTCATGGGTCTGTTCGGTGGTGTAGCCCTGCACGTCGGAGACCGTGTAGTTGAGAACCGTCACGTAGTAAGGCGGCACGTATCCCTTGATATAGGGCAGGCAGATGTCGATCGTGCCGTCCCAGACGCCGACGTTGAACGCGGGGTTCATGATCTGGCGCATGGGACCCGCGGGCTGACGCTGCATGGTCGAGGGATTGAACTGGAAATTGCGCGACAGCACGAGCGAGTCCATGAACTTCTCGTAGTTGGCGATGCGTTCCGCACGGCGTTTCTCGCGCACCTCGCGGCGTTCCTCTTTGGGCGACAGGATTTTCTTCTGCCCGATCACGGTGACGGCCGTTGCGGTAAGCAGCAGCCCCAAGACGATAATGACTGTTTTTTTCATAGCACATAAGGTTTGTTACGGCTATGACTGAACAATTTTTATGCCGAAAGCGCTAAATGCCTAATTTTGCGAGAAACTGCCCCGTATAGCTGCGTTCGCACTGCGCGATTTCGTGCGGCGTACCCGCGGCGATGATCTCACCGCCGGCGGCCCCGCCCTCGGGACCTATATCTATAATGTGGTCGGCGACCTTCACGACATCGAGGTTGTGCTCGATGACGATGACCGTATTGCCGCGGTCGACGAGTTTGTTCAGCACCTCCAGCAGCAGGCGGATATCCTCGAAATGGAGTCCCGTCGTGGGCTCGTCGAGGATGTAGAGCGTGCGCCCCGTGTCGCGCTTCGACAGCTCCGAGGAGAGTTTGATGCGCTGGCTCTCGCCGCCCGACAGCGTCGTGCAGGGCTGGCCGAGCGTCAGGTAGCCGAGGCCCACCTCCTGAATCGCTTTGAGCTTCTGATGGATATTGGGAATGTTCTCGAAGAACTCCACGGCCATATTGACCGTCATGTTCAGCACGTCGTCGATGTTCTTGCCCTTGTACTTCACCTCGAGCGTCTCGCGGTTGTAGCGGTGACCGCCGCACGCCTTGCAGCGCACATAGACGTCGGGCAGGAAATTCATCTCGATGGTCTGCACGCCCGCACCCCGGCACTCCTCGCAGCGGCCGCCTTTGACGTTGAACGAGAAACGCCCCGCTTTGAAACCTCGAATCTGGGCGTCGGGGGTCATTTCGAACAGCTTGCGGATGTCGGCGAAGACGTTCGAATAGGTCGCGGGATTCGACCGCGGGGTGCGCCCGATGGGCGACTGGTCCACGACCACCAGTTTGTCGATCCGGTCGATGCCCTCGGCCGCATCGTATTCCAGCGGTTGGTCGAAGGAGCGGTAAAGGGCTTTCGACAGGATCGGACGCAGGGTCTCGTTGACCAGCGTCGACTTGCCCGAACCGCTGACGCCCGTCACGCAGATGAATTTGCCCAGCGGGAACTCCGCCGTGACGTTTTTGAGGTTGTTGCCCCGGGCCCCGCGGATCACGATGCTCTCGCCCGTGCCCTTGCGCAGCGTTTCGGGGATCTCGATCCGCCGGCGTCCCGTGAGGTAGTCGGCGGTGATGGTATCGGATTTCAAAATGTCGTCGAAAGTCCCGGCGGCGACGATGTTGCCGCCCTTGCGGCCCGCGCGGGGACCCACGTCGACGATAAAATCGGCGGCGCGCATCATGTCCTCGTCGTGCTCGACGACGATCACCGAGTTGCCCGCGTCGCGCAGCTCCTCGAGACTGCGGATCAACCGCTGGTTGTCGCGCTGGTGAAGGCCGATCGAGGGTTCGTCGAGAATGTAAAGCACGTTGACGAGTTTCGACCCGATCTGCGTGGCGAGGCGGATGCGCTGGCTCTCGCCGCCCGACAGCGAGCGCGACGAACGCGCCAGCGAAAGATACCCCAACCCCACGTCCATCAGGAAACGCAGGCGCTCACGAATCTCCTTAACGATCTCCTGGGCGATCTTCCACTCCTTTTCGGACATCTGCGCCTGAATCGCGGGCACCCACTCCGAAAACTCCGAAATGGCCATGGCCGAAACCTCGGCGATATTTTTGCCGGCGACACGGAACTGCAAAGCCTCCTTTTTGAGACGCGTGCCGCCGCAGACCGAACATTTGCGGTAGACGAGGAACTGGTCGCGCCATTTCTGGCCGCGCTTCGAATCGTCGTCCTCGGTGCGGCCGATGTATTCGGCGACGCCCTCCCACGAGAGAAACTGCCGTCCGCCCGGGGAGCTGAACTCCGAGAGGTCGACCGTCAGCGGTTCGGAATCGCCGTACAGCACGGCGTTCAGCGCCTCCTGGGAAAAGCTCTCGACGGGGTCGTCCAGCGTGAAATCGTAGCGGCGGCCCAGCATCTCGAGGATGGCGAAGAGCATGTTGTTGCGGTACTTGCCCAGCGGCTCGACGGCCCCGTCGCGCAGCGAAAGCCGGGTGTCGGGGATGATCTTTCCGATGTCGAACACGGCCTCCTCGCCCAGTCCGTTGCAATGGGGGCAGGCGCCCTTCGGGGAGTTGAACGAAAAGGTGTGGGGCGCGGGGTCCTCGAAGGCCATGCCCGTCGAGGGGCACATCAGGTGGCGCGAATAGAAGCGCTGCTGCTCGGTGCCGTAATCATAGACGGCCATCGTGCCCTTGCCCTGCCGCATCGACTCCTTCAGCGAGGTCATCAGCCGGTCGCGGGACTCCTCGTTCACCGTCAGCCGGTCGACCACCAAGTCGATCGTGTGAATCTTATAACGGTCGAGGCGCATGCCGGACGATATTTCGCGGATTTCGCCGTCGATGCGGGCATAGATGTAACCTTTCTTGGCCAGCGATTCGAACAGTTCGCGGTAGTGTCCTTTGCGGCCTTTCACGACGGGGGCCATCAGGGCGATCTTGCGCCCGGCGAAACCCCCGAGGATCAGGTCGGCGATCTGGTCGTCGGTGTAGTGGACCATCTCCTCGCCCGTGACGGGCGAATAGGCCCGCGACGCCCGCGCATAGAGGAGGCGCAGGAAGTCGTTGATTTCGGTGACGGTGCCGACCGTCGAACGGGGATTCTTGTTGGTCGTCTTCTGCTCGATGGCCACCACGGGGCTCAGACCCGTGATCTTGTCCACGTCGGGACGCTCCATCGTCCCCACGAACTGCCGCGCGTAGGTCGAAAGGGTCTCCATATAGCGGCGCTGTCCCTCAGCATAGATCGTGTCGAAGGCCAGCGACGATTTGCCCGAGCCCGAGAGCCCGGTGACGACTACCAGTTTGCGGCGCGGGATTTCGAGGTCCACATTCCGGAGGTTATGGACCCGGGCGCCGAGTATTTTGATCGTATCTTCCATTTTCGTTGAGAAAAACGTACCGGAGGCCCCTTTTATTGAGTGCATGGGAAATCCGGCGCGAAAAGTGCGTAAAGATACGACATTTGCGCCTGAAAAACAAGCCGGGTGAATCACATTTGAATCCGGAAATCGTCGGCATCCCTCCAAGCGGGGAATTTACAGCGGAAAGCCTCCAGCGCATCGGAATCGAACGCCGCGGAGAGCGTCTGTTCGCGGTCGCCGGCCTCGGCCATCGTGCGGCCTTTGAAATCGACAAAGGCCGAATCCCCGGCGTAATGCCCCGAGGGGTCGTCCCCCACCCGGTTCACCCCTGCGACATAGCATTGGTTCTCGATGGCCCGGGCGCGCAGCAGCGTCCGCCACACCTCGCACCGCGACGCGGGCCACGAGGCACAGCACAGGATGGCGTCGTAATCCCCGCGGCAGCGGCTCCAGACCGGGAACCGCAGGTCGTAGCAGACGAGCAGCAGGAACCGGAAACCCCGATATTCGACCACCACGCGGTCGCTGCCGGGGGTGTAGTTCCGGGCTTCGCCGCCGGGCGTGAACAGGTGGCGTTTGTCATAGAAGGCGCACCCGCCGTCGGGCGTCACGAAATACATCCGGTTGAAGAAGCGTCCCGCTTCAGCGACGGCGACGCTGCCTGCGACGGCCTTGCCGTACTGCACGGACCAGCGGTGCAGGGTCGTGACAACCTCCCCGCCGGGACCGTCGGCGACAGCGGCGGGATCGAGGGTGAAGCCCGTGGCGAACAGTTCGGGCAGCACCACCACGTCGGCAGCGGCGGCGGCCACCAGCGGCTCCAGCCGGGCGAGGTTCCGCGCAGGCTGTTCCCACGCGATATCGTGCTGGCAAAGGGCGATACGCAGCTGCATCGGAATCAGAGTTTATGGACGGTAACGGACGAAGCGCGGTCACGCTGGTGGAAAAGCGTCACCCGGCAGGGACCGAAATCCGATGCCGTACAACTCCACAAATCCATGAATTGCTGGGGATTGCGCTCCATGAGCGGGAACCACGAACTCTGCACCTGCACCATGATCCGGTGTCCGGCGCGGAACGTGTGGGCAATGTCCGTCGTGCGCAGCCGCACGCACTCGGGCTTGCCCGGAACGAAAGCTTTCGGACGGGTGAATCCGTCGCGGTAACGTCCCCGCACGGCATCGCCCCGCACGAGCCGCTGTTCGCCCCCGTCGGGAAAGCAGTCGATCAATTTCACGACGAAATCGGCGTCCGAGGTCGAGAGCGCCGTTTCGAGCGCCGCCTCGACAGGTCCCACGAGGGTCACATCCTCCGTGAGCGGTTCGGTGACGAAGGTCAGCACGTCCCTGCGCCCTGCAAGGAACCGCTGGTCGGCAACCATATACTCCTTGGGACGCCGCATGCCGGAAGTTTCGACATAGGGCACGGGGTCGGCGGGATCGGAAAGGTAACCCGTCGAGGAGTTTTTGGCCGTGGGGCGTTCTTCCGTAAGGCGTCCGCCGTCGGCCAGGTAAAGGGTCATCCGGCGGGCCCCGGCGGGAGTCCAGCGATCGAACGTGTGCCAGCGGTTGTCGCCCGACGAGAAGACCGACACGGGCGGCAGGCGGTCGACGGTATCGCGGGCCCAAAGGTAGCAGTCGAAGAACGGCGCTTCGAAATTTTCCATGTAATAGCTTCCGGAGGCCTCCTCGCCGAAATCGCAGCCTCCGAGTTTACGGCCGTCACCGCACCACGCCCCGTGCGCCCACGGCCCCACGACCAGATGCGCCGGCGTCGGAGAACTCTGCCGCACCACGGCGCGATAGAGGTTCCACGCCCCGTAACAGTCCTCGGCATCATAGGTCCCGCCCACGACGAGCATCGCGGGACGGATATTATAGCACGCCCGGCGCGTGTCGCGCGCCCGCCACCACTCGTCGTAGTCGGGATGTCCGGACATCTCCTCCCAGAAGGCGTTGGGGGCCAGCAGCTTCGTCAGGTCGGCCCGCGTGGGATGTTCCAGAAAGAACGTGCGTTCGTCGGGAGAGAGGGTCAGTTCCCGCCGGGGCGTCCCCTCCGGCGGGGTGTTCATCGAATGGAGGAACCGCACGGCGTCGCTCAGCATCAGGATACCGTTGTGGTGCACGTCGTCGCCCATATACCAGTCGGTCACGGGAGCCTGCGGCGAGACGGCCTTCACCGCCGGGTGGCCGCTCAGGGCCCCCATCAGGGCGTAGAATCCCGGATAGGAACAGCCCGCAAACCCGACGCGGCCGTTGTTGCCGGGAATGTGTTTCACCAGCCAATCTACGGTATCGTAACTGTCCGTAGCCTCGTCCACGTCGCCGAAACCCACCGGACGGATGTGCATGAACTCGCCCTCGCTCCGATTGCGGCCCCGGACATCCTGCCGGACGATGATATAGCCCCGGTCGACATAGCTGCGCAGATAGCCTTTATCGAATGCGGCGGGAAATTTGCCGGCGCCGTAGGGGCCCGTGCCGTAGGGCGTACGGAAAATGATGATCGGTGCGCGGCCCGGGGCCTTGGGGGTATAGACCGAGGTATGGAGGTGCACGCTGTCGCGCATGGCGATACGGTATTCGGCCTTGTCATAGAGCGAACTGACAGGCTGGGCGCACACGGTGGCGGCAGCCAGCAGGGCGCCCCAGAGCAGCGACAGGAATCGGCGGAGTCTCATGGCAGGATTGGTTTTAGCTTCCCGTAAAGATAGCTTTTTCCGGCCAAAACGCAAAAAGATTCCCCAAAGCCCCGACAAAAGCACCATTTCTTCCGACTGGCAGGAGCGCGGCGTTTGGATTCGGCCGAAAATAAACGTACTTTTGTAGCGTATTTTTCAATAAACGACAATGCTCAGAGCAGGACGCACACAAACCCTCACCGTAAGCCGCGTATCGGAATACGGCCTATACCTCGTAGATGAGGAGCAGAACGAAGTTCTGCTGCCCAACCGCTATACCTCGCTGACAGACAAGGTCGGCGACCAAAAAGAGGTATTCCTCTACCACGACTCCGAAGACCGGCTGGTGGCGACGACCGAAACGCCGCTGCTGCGCGCCGACGAAGCGGGCTACCTGCGCGTGGTGGACAAGACGGCCCACGGGGCGTTTCTCGACTGGGGGCTCCACGGCAAGGATCTTTTCCTCCCCAACCGCAACCAGCAGGGCGGCATCCTGGCCGGGCACAGCTATGTCGTCTACCTCTACGAAGACAACATCACGGGCCGTTGTGTGGCCACGACCAAACTCAAAGGCTTTATCAACAACGACCTGATCTCGGTGAAACCCCGCGACGAAGTTTCGCTGCTCGTCGCCTCGGAGAGCGAGATCGGCTACCGCGTGATCGTCAACAACCGCCACTGGGGCATGATCTACCGCAACCAGATATTCCGTCCGGTGGCCGTCGGCGACCGCCTGACGGGTTACGTCCGCCGCATCACCGAGGACAACCGCATCGACGTAAGCCTCCAGCAGTCCGGATTCGCACAGGTGAAGGACTCGGCGCAGACGTTGCTCCAACTGGTCCGCGACAACGGCGGATTCCTCCCCCTGAACGACGACAGCGCCCCGGAGGAGGTGGCGCGGATGACACAGATGAGCAAGAAGGTCTTCAAACGCTCGCTGGGAATGCTCCTGAAACGCGGCGAAGTCGAGGTCGGCGAAAAGGGAATAAACTGCAAGACCCATGGCGAAGATTAACACTGCAGAGCGGGTGTCGGCAGAGGCTTCCGACAATTTCGTTTTCCAACGTTCGCTGCTGGCCTACCACGCTGCGGCAGAACGCATTGCGGGCGACGTACTCGAAATAGGCACGGGAAGCGGTTACGGCATCGAAGTCGTGGCGCCCCACGCCCGGCGGTTCGTCACCGTGGACAAGCACGTCCCGGCGCCGGAGCTGCTCGAACTGCCCAACGTCGAATTCCGGCAGGCCGAGGTGCCGCCGCTGGATTTCCCCAAGCAGAGTTTCGACTGCGTGATCTCGTTTCAGGTGATCGAACACATCCGGCGCGACGGTGATTTCGTGCGCGAAATCGCCCGCGTGCTGCGTCCGGGCGGACGTTTTATCGTGACGACGCCCAACGCGCCGATGTCGCTGACGCGCAATCCGTGGCACGTGCGCGAATACACAGCCGAAGGACTCCGGAAGCTCCTCGCCGGAAGTTTTTCCACGGTCGAGACCCTCGGGGTGTTCGGGGATGAGAAAGTGATGGATTATTACGAAGAAAACCGCCGCAGCGTCCGCCGCATCACGCGGTTCGACATCCTGGACCTCCAGCACCGCCTGCCGCGCCGCCTGTTGCAACTGCCCTACGACCTGCTGAACCGGCTCAACCGCCGCAAACTCCTGAAGCAGAACACCGACCTGACGACCTCGATCCGAATGGACGACTACCGCATCGACCCGGTCGGGGCGGATTGTTTCGACCTGTTCTACGTCGCCACGAAATAGCGGACAGCACAGCCTGTCAATAAAAAATGCGGAGTTCAAACTCCGCATTTTCATTAATATTCTTCCTCGTTGAAGAAATTTATACACGTTGATTATTAATGTATTATGTGATAGATAATGAAATTTGCGCAAACAAACCGTACTGTCTGAGACGGTCTGAGGCAATCCTTTTGATACAATAGGGCGTTGTTTCATGGAATAGTTTAGTTAATCTCGTGAAGTTTACGTCATCGTATGCTTTTATAGTAGTAGTTTTTCGTTTACCTTTTTCTCAATCTTTTCTATTAACTTATCAAACGGGACTCCAATTTCAAAAACCTTAGCTGGTATGTTACCCCTATATTCCGCGATCTTTATATGAGTTTCATCTGATTGATTATCAGTATCAAGAATTCCTTTCATTATGGGAAAGAGCGTATTACCAATATCCATTTTCACATTAGTTGCTCCTATAATTAATGATTCCGGCAGTTTAGTCAAATCTTGATTTTTATATGGCCGCAAATCAACACAACATAACGCATACTCGTCAGGATGCAAACAGGCCATATGTATCTGCCTCATACTCATGTGGGCTGCTTCATTAAAATCCCATTTACTTTTAACTTCCACAAAAAAAATGTTATGCCATGCACCATCCTTCTTCACACTCACTACAATATCCTGCCCATCCTGAATATCATCCACTCCAACTTTATCTTCGTTTTCTTTAGGAATAACAATCGATACAATATCACTTCCTATATGCTCGCGTAATACGTCTTCTATACGTTTACCTATTGTATGCAGATGATAAAATCTAGCTTTATTTGCAATTTCATTTTTTTGAATGCATTCTAGTTGATCAATAAGATTCTCAATATTGGCAATTTCGCTCAGTTTAGCGAGCCTATGCAGGTTTTTATCATTTAAATTATCCATCAACGAAAATAAACTTTTTTGAGCATCTCCTGTTTTCATATTAAATGTATAGAGAGCCTTTTTGTCATCAATCTGCCCAAACCAACCTTGCCACTCAGCTGATTCTCCAATCTTTAGTATTATTCTGCGAACGACTTTCTCATATTGATGTATATCTTGTTTCATATCCGCTACAATTGCTGCTTCTATTTCCTGTGCAATAGCGTTAGGCGTTACATTCGGAAATTCTACTAGAGTCTCAAATGCTGGATCAACCCACTCATTCTTCAAATCTTTATCAAACACATCTTGGTATATTTCCATCATCTCATCCGGAACCCCTCGATTAGATTTTAAAGAACTCATCATACATAACACAGAATTCTGATTTGGCAGAACTCCATATGTATCCAGTTTCTTTTTCCTATCATCATTGCCGTTGGGAGCATACTCCTCTAAAAACCTCAACAACCAATCTTTGTGCTTGTCGACCCATATTGTATCTTTGCAGCATATTCTTGACAAAGTGTAATCTAACAGCAAATTAAAAGCTGGACTATAGAAGTCTTCTTCATCTTCTTCCCGATATTTTATAGTAGCTTCTTGACTAAAGACTTTTCCATAAAATGTTGGCAAAACTCTCATTATCTTTCCACGTTGATTCTTAAAATCATCCAATGCCGATGCAGAACAAAAACGAATTAGTGCATACAACTGTTCATCACTTAGCTTATCACGGCTGTTCAGTATTTTATTTCGCCAAGAAGTGATGGTTAACGTAATAGCTTTTTGCAAATCTTTAGTTGAATAGTTATTTACTTCGCATATCTCCAAGAATTTAGGATCATACATTTTATCGGCATCCTCACCCATTACAGTACACACAAGGTTATATACTGTTTCATCCATGAATGCTCCATAATAGAGTTCTCCACGTTTTCTAAGTTGGCCATTTCTATTAGGCAACAGTGGATAATCCTCCATCATCTTACTATTCCCGCTATCTTTCAAGAACATCAAGAATGAAAACAATTTTTCGGAATTTTGTTGTATGGCTTGACAAACATCTGCCACAGTGATAAAGAACTCTTCATCTTTATCACAACCCCATCTGTTTACAACCTCGGACCATTCAATCAAATCCTTATCTGGAATAAGGATACCATTGCCATCTGCTCCTTTTACCATTGAAACATAGCTTGCAATCACTGGTTCATATTTTACTCTTTGATCATTATTGAGTTTACTATAAAAATCAGGATGCAACAATTTAACATTTTCTTCATTTATACTATGCTTTGAATTACCGATAGGTAGAACCTTCCAATTGACAACTTGATTTTTCCATAATTCTTGCATTTCTTTGTACAGAAGCTCAGTTTCATCGGTCTCACACACCTCAGGGAATTCCACATGACACATATCGAGACTTAGGCTCTTTGAATGTACCTCATCCCTATAATATTCAAAGATCGCCTTCATCATCTCCTCTAGAATCTGCACATTCTCTCTGCCTTTTTCTACACTATTCATAGAAGCCCCTGGAAGCATTATGTTATTACGCTTCTCAACTGGATAGAAACGTTCGGAGTGAAAAATAAAGTTTACCCCAAACTCCTCAGTACCGAGTAAAGGGAACCACAAAAACAAACTAGGAATATGCTTTACATTACCACATGAAGTCGGATATGGTGGTATAATCACTACATCACCTTTGTTTGATTTTAAGCTACTACATTCCAATGTATTGTCTTCTCCTGTGTTGTGGTTATATATACGGATAAATTCCGTGTTCAGTGTCCAATTTGCTAGACCAAAATTCTTTGTCGTACTCGATTTACTCTTATTAATAGTATAATGTTCATTGCTATACTTATTCTCAACCTCTACTTTATGAATAGTAGCATTGAGGACCAAGACAAAAGGGAGTAACCTAACAACGTTGTCTAAATAGGAAGAAACCTTCTCAATCTGATCTTTATTCAATTCATACCTGAACGATGTTAGGTCATCTATTATCTTTGTTTGTTGAGGCCTTTTCCAAAATTCTTTTACCTCGTCTAATTGTTTCTCCATCAAGGCAGGCCCCTCGTCTGAATCCACTTTTCTTCGGTCTAATTCAAAGTCTTTTATCTGCACATACCCTGTTATTTCATCTTTACCACGTTTCACAGCATATGGAGCAGAAACATATACAAGCCTATTAAATGTGTGTGTAGTCATAAAGCCAGTCCCATATTGGCCCACAGTCTCAGCATCAGCCCTGTCTTTTGAGCTATCTTGTTTTACAAGAGCTCTAAATGAGGTATAATCAAATGGCGTTCCATGATGCGAAAAGATAAGATTGTTATGAGTTAACTCTATTCTAATGACTGCATTGTCCGACACATCGCGTGCATTCTGCACCAATTCCCAGATGGCACGAATTCCACTCGTTTCGCTTTGACTTTCCAACCCTTGTATTATCTTTCTACAATAGCCTTCATACTCTAAACGTCTATCTTCGGACTCTTGCCATAATTCTTCTTTTGTCTTATTCATGTTGCCGCGTTTTATAATTATATATTGAAATGACATCTATATACTTTAATGTACCAACCAAAACATAGGATGTCTTAATGCAAATATAGGATTTTTCTTCGAAAATCCATATTCAAGGTAAAATACAAGTCATTAAAAGTCAATCATTATGGTTGGCTTTTTTCATTTTCTTTGAAAATTTTTCCGAAAATAGTGCAAAATCGGGATCGGGTGTAGTAATATATCTACATATAATCCAAATTCATTGGGATTCATTTAATCCAAACCGGAATTGGATTCGATTTACCAAATGCCACAATGATAAGGTCACTGATAGATTTACTGAGAAACTTGCAATCCGAGGAGGATTGTAGGCTTTTCTTGGAAAATATCAGGTGGCACGGAGTCCCGGTTTGTCCTCATTGCGGCAGTAAGTCGGAAGAACATTACAAACTGACCAATGGTGGTGTATTCCGAGGGCTATACAAATGCAAAGATTGTCGGGAACGGTTTACCGTAACGGTAGGAACCATGTTCGAGGGTTCGCATATTCCTTTGCAAAAATGGTTTATAGCGATATACGTATTCTTGGCCCATAAGAAAGGCATAAGCAGTACACAATTGCATAAAGATATTGCAGTTACGCAAAAGACTGCTTGGTTTATGTTGAGCCGGATACGTTATAACATCAGATATAATGCGGATATTGACTTCGGAGATATTACGCAGGTCGATGAAACATATATCGGAGGTAAGAACAAAAATCGGAATGCAGGCAAACGGTTGAAGAACACAAGAGGCCGTAGTCTTAAATTGAAAGCTCCTGTAATGGGACTATTATCCGATGGAAAAGTCTATGTAGAGCCTATTCCAAGTGCTAGCAAATGGGTATTGCATCATGTGATAAATTCACTTGTGCCGAAAGGAACTACGGTTGTTACCGATGGCTGGTATGGCTATAAGGGCTTGTCGGAAAACTATGTGCATAAGGTAGTAGACCATCATAGAGGCGAATATGTCAAAGGTGGTTATCATACAAACTCGATTGAAGGTTTTTGGAGTCAATTGAAACGTGGCATAATAGGCGTTTATCATTTGGTCACTCGAAAGCATTTGGAATTGTACTGCGATGAATTTGCATACCGATATAACACGAGGAATTTGACGGATGGGGAAAGATTCAGCCAATTCCTGTCCATTGCAAAAAAACGATTAAAATACCGGATGTTGATATTGTAATTGTCAATGTGCATATACATATACCAAACAAAAACATAGAATGATATGAATGTAACGACACTTTGGTATTGGGCACAGAATGCAGCCAAGACTAAAAAGGCTGTGGATGTAATTATTGTCGGAGCAAGCGGTACGATTGTAAAAACGACCGTGCAACCGAAATGATTGCTGAAATTCCGATTTTGCAATATCATCTGAAATGACTACTTTTAATGTCGATTTATACAAACCTTAAAAAACAGTTATGATTAAAAAGATGATTTGCATTGCGGTATGTGCTTGGATGTGTGCATCCTGCGAGAAAAATGACGGGGGGGGGTATTTGAACCGGTAGAACCACCTATTGAAAAGCCGGAAGAACCGACTACTCCGCCGTCGACCGAAGATTTATTTACAATCAAAATTAACGATGAGATTATGGCAGTAGTTGGAACGAATGACTGGTTTGATATTGCATATGGCAACGGAATATATGTAGCGGTTGGTGAAAATGGATATGTAACAACGTCAACCGATGGAAAAACGTGGACAACGCCGAAGCAAGTCGGAACAACCCGTTGGAGCAAGGTTGTGTTTGGCAATGGGTTATTCTTTGCGATGACCAATACAAGTTATTTAGCCTCCTCGGTAAATGGTATTACATGGACAACTCCTCAGAAAGCAAATGTAAGTGGAAGCGCCAACAGTATTGCTTATGGAGAGGGTAAACTGGTTTTAGCTTGCTATAGTGGTAACTTATGGACATCTACTGATAATGGTCAAACTTGTAACAATACGTATCATTATAGTTCAGATACATGGAAAATAGTAACCTATGCAAATGGAAAATTTGTCGCAGTAAGCACCAACGGTTATGCAATTTCTTCTGTAGATGGTGAAACTTGGGAAAACCGGATTTCTGCCATAAATAGCTATTATCCGCCCGTAGATATCGCATATGGCAACGGTAAATTCGTAATCGTTGGTGGCAAGGGCAGATTAAGTGCATCGGAAGATGCTATAACGTGGACTGGAACTCAATATATTCAGAATTTAGACTTTAAGTGTATAGTATATAGTAAAGGCAATAATGGTACATTCGTAGCAATTGGCAGTTTGTATGAAAATAGCAAATATGTCTATTATATGACAACTTCTACGGATGGAGTGACATGGACAACAAAAGAGCCACTCAAAGATGAGTCTGGAACGGCAGTAACATACGCATATGGAATGGTGGCAATGCCATAAAAGCGTTTTATATCTTTTGCAACATAATAAAGCAGCCTAAATATTTAGGCTGCATTTATTGTATAAATACTTAAAATTCTTATCTTTGCATATAGGATATCCTATGCTTAGGTTGGTACATTAAAGTATATAGATGTCATCCCGATTTCTCCTCCAAAAAATGTATTTTGTCCAAACAAACCGCGCCATTTGAGGCGGTCAAACGCCATTGTCCAAACAAATAAAAACCCTGCTAATCTGTCTGATTAACAGGGTTTTAACAATTATTTTACGCTTAAAAACGCATTAATACTCCTCCTCGTTGAAGAAAAAATCGTCCTTCGAAGGATAGTCGGGCCAGATGTCCTCGATCGATTCGTAGATCTCACCCTCGTCTTCTATTTCCTGCAGGTTTTCGAGTACCTCGAGCGGCGCTCCCGAACGTACCGCATAGTCAATTAACTCCTCTTTGGTTGCGGGCCAAGGGGCGTCTTCGAGCTTAGAAGCCAATTCAAGTGTCCAATACATAGTCACAAAGTTTTTAAATTCCCAAATATCAATGGATTATAAACCCCGCAAGGCTATTGATCCACTATGACTGATTTGCAAAAGTATAAAAAAATTGAGAAAAACAAAGAAAAAACGATAAAACATCGTTATTACATACACATAACTCTGCAAATCAATGATTTAAGGAATCCACAAAACCTCTTTCACCTCATAATGAGCCGTCAGCGTGCGTCCGAGCAGGTAAAAATAGTCCGAAAGACGGTTCAGCCAGACCAATACCGACGGCTCGACGCCGTATTTCGCATCGGCCCGGAGCGCCGCACGTTCCGAGCGCCGGCAGACCGTACGGCAGACGTGGCACAGCGACACGGCGGCATGTCCGCCGGGGATCGTGAACTTGTCTATGGGCTGCAACGCCTCCTGCATGGCGTCGATACGCCCTTCGAGCCACGTAACCACGGCAGGGTCCAGCGGAGCGACCTTGTCGCTCCCCGACTCGCCCGTCGCCAACAGCGCCTCGACGCTCATCAGCCGCGAAAGAATGCGGTTCAGGTCATCGACATAAGCCGCCAATGCGTCGTCCGGGCGGAGGTTGTCGGCCAGCAGGGCCGTGAAGGCCGCCAGTTCATCCACCGAGCCGTAAGCCTCGACCCGCTCGTCGGTTTTGAAGACCCGTTCGCCGCCGATCAGCGAAGTGGTCCCTTTGTCACCTGTCTTGGTATATACCTTACTCATATCCGGAAGTGTTGTTTTGGCAAATGGTTGTTGAAGATCAGCAGGTATCCGCGATTATCGACCGTCGTCGAACGGTGCTGCGCAACGATCTGGGCGCACAACGCCTGCCGCACATGCCCGTCGTAGGGCGACATCACTGCCAGGGTATGCCCCGCTTCGGCCGCCGCGCGCACCAGCGCCAGCGTCTTCGCCCGCGACAGGTCGCGCGTCGCCACGCACAACTCCGCATCCGCACGATTCAGGCCAAACGAACCGTAACCGCAGTGGATCGCCAGATTTTGCAGTTGCACGGCACGCCGCCGGGAGATCCCCGCAGCCGTCAGGGCCTCGTAGACCGTCCGGTCGCCCGGAAGCAGTCCGTCGCGCATGAATACCTCGCGCACGATATCGTAAACAAACGGCGAATGCACCCCGTGTCCGCGGAAATAGCGTGCGCGGGAGAGGCGGTTGCGCAGTTCCGCAACCCGCCCGGGCAACCGAAATGAAAGAGGATATCCGCCGAATCTCATGGTCGCTATTTTTTGAGCATCCCGGCCAGACGTCCCGTCGAAAAGGCGATCTGGAGGTTGTAACCGCCCGTGTTGGCGTCGAGGTCGAGCACCTCGCCGGCAAAATACAATCCTTTGATTTTCAGCGACTCCATCGTATAAGGATTCACCTCCTCGCACCGCACGCCGCCGGCCGTCGTGACGGCATATTCAAATGGCGCATAGTCTGTGATCGGGAAAGTCAGCCCTTTGAGCGTCCGCACGAGGCGCGTGATCTGCTCCTCGGTGAGTTTGCTGACATAGCAATTCGCCCGGACGTCAATCTCCTGCGCCAACGGCATCACCAACGGCTTGGGAACCAGCTTGCGCAGCAATTCGCCGAAGAACTCCGTGGGCGCCAACTCGGCCAGTTCACGGGCGATGCGGTCGCGCAGGACCTCCTCCGTGAGCGCAGGCTTCAGGTCGAGCGTCAGCTTCACCCGTTTGCCGTCGATCAGAGCGTCCACCGCGTCGCGGCTCATACGCAGCGCCACGGCGCCCTCGATGCCGCGGTCGGAGAACCCGATCTCGCCGAACTCCTCGCGCACGGGTTCATTATCTATATATAAGGTAGCGCGCACGTTGCGCAGCAGCACCTTGTCGAGATGGCGAATCTGGGCGTGCGACGAGACGAGCGGCGTCAGCGACGGGCGCAGCGGCTCGATCGTGTGGCCCAGGTCGGCGGCAAAGGCATAGCCGTCGCCCGTCGATCCGGTGGCGGGATACGACACACCGCCCGTGGCAAGGATCACCTGCGAGCACTCCTCCTTGCGTTCGAAGCCCCGCTTGTTGATATATTTCACGCCGAAGACCTTGTTCCCGAGGGTCATGATCTCCGTGACGCGCGTATCGTAGATAAGTTTGACGCCGTTTTCGAAGCAGTATTCCAGCAGGGCATTGGCGATGTCCCACGCCTTGCCGCTCTTGGGAAAGACCCGCTCGCCGCGCTCGATCTCGAGTTTCACGCCCGCGCGCTCGAAAAATTTGATCGCCGCGCGGTTGTTGAACTCGGCGAACGCCTGCGCGAAAAAGTCGGCGTTGGTACGCACCTGCTCCGCAAATTCCTCGGCAGGCCGGGCGTTGGTGACGTTGCAGCGGCCTTTGCCCGTGATGCGGACCTTGCGGCCCGACTTCTCCATCTTTTCGATCAGCAGCACGCGAAGCCCGTTGCGCGCCGCGGTTCCCGCGGCCATCATGCCCGCGGCGCCCGCCCCGACGACGATTACGTCATACGGTTGTTTTTCTTCCATTTGTTCCATACGGGTGCAAAGATAGGGATTTATTTCTTTCATTCCGGAAAAATTTTCCTATCTTTGCCGCCGTCAAAACCGTTCCAATCGTTCTAAAAGATATGTTGAGCAGAAGATTACTCCGTGTAAAGGTCGTCAAGGCGCTGTTCGCCCACCTCAAGTCGGGTGCCGACAATATGATCGCGTCGGAAAAGACGCTCATGGCGTCCGTCGACAAGGCCTACGACCTCTATTTCCAGATACTAATTCTCCCCGTGGAGATCGCGCGTTACGCCGAGCAGCGTCAGGAGTTGGCCAAACAGAAGAAACTGCCGACATTCGAGGACCTCAATCCCAACACCAAATTCGTGGACAACGCCGTGATCCGCACCATCGCCAACAGCGACGCGGTGAACGATCATATCGCCGCCCGCAAACTGGGCTGGGCGAGATATCCCGAGCTGATCCGTACGCTCTACACGCAGCTCACCGAGAGCGACTATTACAAGGAGTACATGCAGCGCGAGGAGCGTCCGTTCGACGAGGACAAAAAACTGCTGGAAGAGTTTTTCAAAGAACTCCAGAACTGCGAGGCGCTGGACGACGTGCTCGAAGAGATGTCGATCCTCTGGAGCGACGACCTCCCCTATATTATCATGATGATCCTGCGCACGCTGTCGGGACTGCGCGTGTCGCACACCGAAGTGCGGGTTCCCCCGAAATTCAAGAGCGACGAGGACCCGGCGTTCGTCAAAACACTGTTCGAAAAGTCGCTGGTCAACTACTCGACCTATCAGGACTACATCGAAAAGTTCACCTCGAACTGGGATGTCGAGCGAATCGTCTTTATGGACAACCTCATCATCGGCACGGCCATGGCCGAGCTGACCTCGTTCCCGTCGATCCCCGTGAAAGTGACGCTCGACGAGTGGATCGAAATTTCGAAATACTACTCCACCCCGGGCAGCAGCACCTTCATCAACGGCGTGCTGGACAAGATCGTCGAGTCGCTGACCGCCGAGGGGAGCATCAAAAAGGCAGGCCGCGGTCTGATCGAATAACCCCCTCCCAGAGATGTTCCGTGCGCTTGTGATCCTCGTCCCGGCCGTCCTGACGGCGGCCTGCGGTACACGGCCGCAGGCGACCGAACGCAAAGGCCGGATTATCACGCTTACGGATTCGATTCTCACCACAGGAGGCACCGACACCGTGCGTTTCGGACGCCTCGGCTCGGGCGAAATCGCCCAGCTGCGGCTGTGGCTGGCCAACGACGCGAGCCGTCCGGTGGCGGTCACCTCCTACCGGCGCAGCTGCGGATGCACGACCCTCGAATTTGATTCCCAGCCCGTTGCACCTGGAGATGCACAGCAGGTGACGCTCACGTTCGATTCGCGCGGCGAATGGGGCTGGCAACTCAAAACCATGGACATCTCGCTGGCGGGCGCTTCGCACCCCCTGCGGCTTTTCATCGAAGCCGATGTGGAATAAATACTTGTTTATTCCGCAATATTTCGTATCTTTGGGGTCGTAACGACCCTTTTAGGAGTCGGGCCGTTTGCCCGAACCGGGTCCAATCCGGTTTTGGCATTGTTCGTTCTTTTTCGTATCTTTGCTTCGTTCACAGAAATAAACACTTAAAACAGAATAACAGTATGATTAATTTTCTTCAGGCAGCACCCATAGAACCCCAGCCGGGTTTCATGCAGCAGTACAGTTTCATCATTATGATCGGCCTCATGGTACTGGTTCTCTGGCTCTTCATGTGGCGTCCCGAGTCCAAGCGCCGCAAGCAGATGCAGGAGTTCCGCAACAGCCTGAAAAAGGGTGACAAGATCATCACCGCCGGAGGTATCTACGGCGTAGTGAAGGAGATCAAGGAGACCACCCTGCTGATCGAGGTCGACGGCAACGTCACGCTGCGCATCGACAAGAACATGGTCGTAGCCGACAACTCGGACCTCCAGCGTCAGTAGAGGCAACCGACATATCACAAAGAGCTGCAATCATTTGCGGCTCTTTTTGTTTCTTTCGTCACACGATAGCTTATGATACGGAAAATAACCCACGCCTGCGAGGGAACCTGCTCGCGGCAGATCGAGATCGAAGTGGAGGACGGCATCGTCCGCAGCGTCGCATTCACGGGCGGCTGCCACGGCAACCAGCAGGGCGTTGCGGCGCTCGTGCGGGGAATGAAGGCCGCGGAGGCCGTGGCGCGGCTCGAAGGCATCGACTGCCGGGGCCGGGGCACCTCGTGTCCCGATCAGTTGGCAAAAGCGCTGAAAAAGGCGCTGTAAGCGGTTCGGGAACGGATTTTGCAACAAGTCGTGCGTTCTAAAACGCACGACTATGTATTTTCTATGGTATCTGCTCCTCGGCCTGGCGGCCGGATGGATCGCCAACCTGATCGTCAAGGGAGGCAGTTCGGGACTCTTCGTCAACCTGATCGTCGGACTTATCGGCGGCGTGCTGGGAGGCTGGATATTCTCGTTTTTCGGATGGGTGCCCGTGGGCACGCTGGGCAGCCTGGCCACGGCCGTCATCGGCTCGGTCGTACTGCTGTGGATCGCGGCGCTCGTCTCGCATCGCAAGATACGCTGACACAGCCGGTTCAACGCAAAAGGATGGTCATTGACCATCCTTTTGCGTTGAGCTGCCGGGACTCGAACCCAGAACGACAGAACCAAAATCTGCTGTGTTACCATTACACCACAGCTCAAACATTCGCTCGAAAGCGACGGCAAAGATATATAAAAAAATCCCAAAATCCAATCCGGACCTCAAAAAATGCCCAATTAGACAACCGGAACACCGGGCAATTGATTAACTTTGCAACCATCGTACTTTTAATGATGCGCACAGAATGATAACGACAATGATTCTGCTTTTCGTGGTGGGCTACCTGTTCATCGCGCTCGAGCACAAAACGAAAATCGACAAATCGGCCGTCGCGCTGCTCATGGCCGGAGCCATCTGGACCGTCTTCAGCCTCCTGGGCAACGACCCCAAAATCCAGCACGAACTGGTCGATCAGTTAGGCGACACCTGCGAGATACTGGTCTTCCTGATCGGCGCCATGACCATCGTGGACCTGATCGACAGTTACGGAGGATTCGGCGTCATCACCGACCACATCACCACGCGCAACAAGCGCAAGCTGATGTGGCTGCTCTCCGTAATCACCTTCTTCATGTCGGCGGCGCTGGATAATATGACCACCACGATCATCATGGTCATGCTGCTGCGGCGGCTTATCGCCAACAAAAAGGAGCGGTGGATATTCGCCAGCGTGATCGTCATCGCCGCCAACAGCGGCGGCGCCTGGTCGCCCATCGGCGACGTGACGACCATCATGCTGTGGATGCGCGGCAACGTCACGGCCGCAAACCTCGTCGTCAACCTCTTCCTGCCGTGTCTGGTGTCGATAATCATCCCCACGGCCATCGCCAGCCGCTATGTCGCCGACAGACCCGCGGCACAGGTCAGCGCCAGGGCCCTCGCAACGGGATGTCCCGAGTGTATCGGGCCGCGCCTGCGCAAGTTCATCCTCATCGTGGGCGTACTGAGCCTGCTGTTCGTGCCGGTTTTCAAAAGCCTCACCGGACTGCCGCCCTATATGGGCATGATGGTCTCGCTGGGATTCATGTGGATACTGACCGAAATCATCTACGACCGCAAACGCAGCATCCGCAACATGGAGGAGTCGATCCAGCCGCGCGTATCGAAAGTGCTGAAACACATCGACATGCCGACGATCCTCTTCTTCCTCGGTATCCTGATGGCCGTAGGAGCCCTGCAAACCGGAGGCGTGCTGACCGACATGGCCGACTGGCTGGACAAGACCGTACACGAGGTATTCACCATCGCAGGGGCCATCGGCCTGCTCTCGTCGGTGGTGGACAACGTACCGCTGGTAGCCGCCTGCATGGGCATGTACCCCGTAGCCGACGCCGCTGCGGTGGCTGCGAGCGCCGATCCGGCCTTTGCGCAGAATTTCGTGCAGGACGGCTTGTTCTGGCACCTGCTGACCTACTGCGCCGGCGTGGGCGGAAGCCTGCTGATTATCGGCTCGGCGGCGGGCGTCGTGGCGATGGGGCTCGAAAAGATCAACTTCGGGTGGTATCTGAAACGCATCTCGCTGCTGGCCCTGGCGGGTTATCTGGCGGGAATCGCGGTGATCTGGCTCGAACACCTGATCGTCGGGCTTTAACACAAAGAAGCGGGGCTGCAGCCCCGCTTCTTTGTGTTACGGCTTTCCGGTCGTTTCGGAGAGGAACGGCGAGTACATCATCAGCGCGTCGTTGCTGGTAATATACTGTACGTCGACACAACGTCCCTCGGTATCGTAGACTTCGCGGAAAAGTTTGTTATGGCGGCTGTAACCGCCCCACCATTCGCTCTTCATGCAGTGGTCGCGCTCGACGACGCGGTAGGCGAACTCCGGACGCCGGTCGGCCCGCCACTCCCCTTCGAGGAACTCCTCACCCACGGTGACGTGGAGCCGGAAAGTGGTCTGCGTGTCGTTGCGGATCATCAGGTCGCGGTAGGGATAGACACACGTGGCTCCGCTGCCGAAAGGCTGCGTGCGGCCGCTGTCGGGAAATACGTCATAGGAGTGGCGGT
Source organism: Alistipes timonensis JC136 (assembly GCF_900107675.1). GTDB lineage: Bacteria > Bacteroidota > Bacteroidia > Bacteroidales > Rikenellaceae > Alistipes > Alistipes timonensis. The sequence continues at coordinate 102,400 of NZ_FNRI01000001.1, read as the reverse complement.
AGCGTTCCACGACGGTCAGGGGCGTGTGGAGCGTCATCCAGAAGATCAGGTTCGACAACTGGCACAACCCGCCTCCGACTCCCGGACGGAAAGTCCCGCAGAAAAGAACGATCCCGTCGAGATACCCCTTGCGGCGTGTCGGATGCCCAATCAGCCGCCAATAGCTGAACGTTTCGCCGGGGCGCAGGACCACGCCGTCGAGGTGTGCGGCGGCCAGGCGGAGGTTGGTGATCTTGTTGTACTGGTATTGCATGTCCACGTCTTTCAGCTTGCGCAGGAGCGGCGTGCGGTGGCGAAAATGCAGGTGGGGACACCCCGGAGCCGAGGCTTTCCGGGCGAAGCGCAGTCCGCCGAAGTACCACATTCCATAGCGCAGGAACGTGTACCAAAGACGGCCGCACCAGAGGCGCAGCCGCGAACGTTTCAGCGGTCGGGGCGCGGACTGTTCCACGGTCAGCCGAGTTTGGCCATGAACTTCGCGCGGTCCACGACGTAACGGATGTGGACACCCTCGCCGATCATCCCCCCGGCGTCGCGGGCACCGACGTTGAAGGTCAGCTTACGGCCCTCGACCTCGGTCAGCACGGCCGTGGCGGTGATCTCCGCCCCGAGTCCCGAGGGTTTGATGTGCGTGACGTTCATCTCGGCGCCGACGGTGGTCGAACCTTCGGGCAGTTCGGAAGCCACGGCCGTCATCGCGGCGTTCTCCATCAGCGCCACCATCGCGGGCGTGGCGAAAACATCGAGGTCGCCCGAACCCATCGCGGCGGCCGTATTGCCCGGAACCACGGTCGCGGCGCTGCGGGCGGAAAGTCCTTTCTCAAGCATAATATCCTGCGTCTGAATTTCGTTTACGGAATATGATTATCTTTGCCAAAGATAAGCAAAATTCGCCGATCATGAAAAAATGGGCCTTCCTGCTGTTCCTTGCCCTGTTCGCCGCGCTTTCCGAAGCGCAGGCGCAAGGCGGACACGGCTTCTGGCATCAGGAATGGGCGGTTGAAAAGGGCGATTCGATCCCGCTGGTCCACGTGCTGCCGGTCTATGTCTTCAGCCGTCCGGTGGACCTGCGGCGTTATCGCCGGCTGGTGGACGCCGTGAAGAAGGTCTACCCCATTGCCAAGATCGCCCGCGCCAAGATGGCTACGATGGAGGCGGAACTGACCCGTCTGCCGACCAAGAAGGCCCAGAAGGAGTATATCAAACAGATTTACCACGAGATAAAAGACGAATACACCCCCGTGCTGAAGCGCATGACCCGCACCCAGGGCCGGGTATTGCTGAAACTCATCGACCGCGAAACGGAATACACCGCCTACGAGGTGCTGAAAGAGTTCCGGGGCGGCTTCGTGGCGGGATTCTGGCAGGGCATCTCGAAAATCTTCGGCCAGGACCTCAAATCGCAGTACGACAAGGACGGCGAGGACAAAATGATCGAGCAAATCGTCATTTATTACGAAGCCGGTCTGCTCCGTTGAAAGTTACGCCGCAAATTTGCGGCATTTTCCCGTTTTTTATTACCTTTGTTCCCCGAAACAAGCCATAACAACCATGTTTGAAAACTTAACAGATAAACTCGAACGGTCGTTTAAAATCCTCAAGGGCGAGGGCCGCATCACCGAGATCAACATCGCGGAGACGCTCAAAGAGATTCGCCGCGCGCTGATCGACGCCGACGTCAACTACAAGGTAGCCAAGTCTTTCACCGACGAGGTGAAGCAGAAAGCGTTGGGTCAGGACGTGCTCAAAGCCGTCAAACCGGGGCAGATGATGACCAAGATCGTGCGCGACGAGCTGGCGGAGCTCATGGGCGGCACGGCCACGGACATCAAACTGGAAGGCACGCCGGCCGTGATCCTGATCGCGGGTCTGCAGGGTTCGGGTAAGACCACCTTCTCGGGCAAGCTGGCCGCGATGCTCAAAAGCAAGAAGGGCCGTCAGGTGTTGCTGGTGGCCGGCGACGTTTACCGTCCCGCGGCCATCGACCAGCTGAAAGTGCTCGGCGGACAGATCGGTGTGGAGGTCTACACCGAGGAGGGCAACAAGAACCCGGTGCAGATCGCCGAGAACGGTATCAAATACGCCCGTCAGAACAACTGCAATGTGGTGATCGTCGATACGGCGGGACGTCTGGCCGTGGACGAGGCGATGATGCAGGAGATCACCGCCATCAAAGCCGCCGTGAAACCGTCCGAAACCCTCTTCGTCGTGGACGCCATGACGGGTCAGGACGCCGTGAACACCGCCAAGGAGTTCAACGAACGGTTGGATTTCGACGGCGTGGTCCTCACGAAACTCGACGGCGACACCCGCGGCGGTGCCGCCATTTCGATCCGTTCGGTGGTCAACAAGCCCCTCAAATTCATTTCGAGCGGCGAGAAGATGGACGCCCTGCAGGTATTCCATCCCGAACGTATGGCCGACCGTATCCTGGGCATGGGCGACGTCGTGTCGCTCGTGGAGCGTGCGCAGGAGCAGTTCGACGAGGAGGAGGCCCGCAAACTGAAAAAGAAGCTGGTTAAGAATCAGTTCAACTTCAACGACTTCATCTCCCAGATTCAGCAGATCAAGAAGATGGGCAACCTCAAGGACCTGGCGTCGATGCTTCCGGGCATGGGCAAGATGCTCAAAAACGTGGATATTCCGGACGACGTGTTCAAGCAGACCGAGGCGATCATTTCGTCGATGACCCCGGCGGAGCGCGAGCGTCCCGAGATCATCAACGCCCGCCGCCGCGAACGCATCGCCAAGGGTTCGGGCACGACGATGGCCGACGTGAACCGCCTGATGAAGCAGTTCGAGGACACGCGCAAGATGATGAAGACCGTCGCCGGCGGCAACCTGAAGATGCCCAAGATGCCGGGCGGCATGATGAGGCGGTAAATCCGAATTACATCGAATCCCAAAAAAGGAGTACCCCGAAAGTACTCCTTTTTTCATGTCTTCTTTAAACCGTTCAGTCCCCTCTATTTTCTTTATCCGGAATAACGGCCAATAGGATGGCAAACATCACTCCGACAACAGGAACAACAGATACAATGCCGTCTATGCGTCCGAATAAAGTATAAGATATTGTATTGGTGGCATTTACAATCAATGCAATAGTGGCAATGACAGTAACAACGAGAATAGCGACAATAAATGTTTCTTTCATTTTCATTTTTTTATTTGAACCTATTCTTCATATAAGAACATAAAAAACGCGGACAAAATCGTTCATCCGCCTTCGAGGTCTTGGACTACCTAATAGTAAGATGAAAGAAATGCCCGCGCCGTAAAACAGCACGAGCATCAACTTTAATTCCTTACTATTGCCGAAAGTGTCCAAGTTTCGAAGGCAAGAAGAAAAGCCGATGCGCTTATATATGTCGTTGCCGCCGTGGCGGCATTAAAAATCAAAAGTTTCTATCGTTCCATAGGCAGCTCGATTTTGGTATATTGTTGAGCAAATATAGGATAAATTCGATAAAAAACCTATCTTTGTTGCTCAAAACAGCATATTCCAATGCATAAATCGGGCTTCGTAAATATCATCGGCAACCCCAATGTGGGCAAATCGACGCTGATGAACGCACTGGTCGGCGAACGGCTTTCGATCATCACCTCCAAGGCGCAGACCACGCGCCACCGCATCATGGGCATCGTCTCGGGCGAGGATTTCCAGATCGTCTACTCCGACACGCCGGGCATACTGAAGCCCTCGTACAAGTTGCAGGAGTCGATGATGAAGTTCGTGACCGGAGCCGTGACCGACGCCGACGTGATCCTCTATGTGACGGACACCGTCGAACGGAGCGACCGTTCGGCCGAAATCGTCGAGCGCATCAACCAGAGCGGCATCCCGACGATCGTGGTCATCAACAAAATCGACCTCTCGACGCCCGAAGCGCTGGACGCGCTGGTCGACAAATGGCAGGCCGAGATTCCCGGGGCACGGATCGTCCCGGTGTCGGCCAAGGAGAATTTCAACGTCGAAGGGGTGTTCAAAATCATCCTCGAACTGCTGCCCGAAGGCCCGGCGTTCTACCCCAAGGACACGCTCACGGACAAAACACTGCGTTTCTTCGCTTCGGAGATCATCCGCGAAAAGATCCTCAAATTCTACGACAAGGAGATCCCCTACTGCTGTGAGATCGAAATCGACAGCTACAAGGAAGAACCGGCCATCGACCGCATCGCGGCGACGATCTACGTGGCCCGCGACTCGCAGAAGGGAATCCTGATCGGCCACAAGGGCGAAAAACTGAAACGAGTTGGCCAGACGGCCCGGGAGGACATGGAACAGTTCCTCGGCAAGAAGGTCTTCCTGCAGCTTTTCGTCAAAGTCAGCGACGACTGGCGCAACAACGAGCGCCAGCTGCGCCGATTCGGATACGAGCAGGAATAATAAATCGAACAAAAAGGCCGTTTAAAGCGTAAACGAAAATTCGGACATGCGGAAATTCATCTTCGGAATCATACTGGGAGCCGCCCTGCTGTGCGGCATGAAGGCGCGCGCACAGTACAACCGGGAGTATTTCTTCTGGATGGGCCGTTCGTCGATGATGAACAACGACTACCAGGAGGCCATCCGCACCCTGAACACCCTGCTGCGCTTCGACGAGGACGCCTTCGAAGGCTATTTCCTGCGCGGCATCGCCAAATACAACCTCGACGATTTGCTGGGCGCCGAGGCCGATTTCTCGACCGCCATCCGGCTGAATCCCGTCTACACGCAGGCCTACACCTACCGGGCCATCACCCGTTCGCGGCTGGGCAACTACGACGACGCCCTGCAGGACTTCCGCGAGGCGATCGAGCTGCGTCCCGACCTGCCGGGACCCTATTACAGCCGCGGCGTGACGCGCCTGCTGAACCAGCAGTTCAAAGAGGCGATCGAGGATTTCGACAAGTTCATCCGCCAGGAGAACAAGGTCGCCGACGCATTCATCTGCCGGGGCCTCAGCTACCTGCACCTGAAAGACACCACCCGGGCCTACGAGAATTTCAACACCGCGATCCGCACCAACCGCGAGAACCCCAACGGCTACAACCGCCGCGGAGGACTGCATCTGCAGCAGGAACAGTACAAGGAGGCCGAAGCGGATTTCAACAAGGCCATCTCGTGCGATTCCACCTATGTGCTCTCCTATTTCAACCGCGCGCTGGTCTACAACGCCACCAACCGCCCGATGCAGGCGCTCGCGGATTTCGACAAGGTGATCCAGCTGGATTCGACCAATTCGCTGACCTATTTCAACCGCGCCATGCTGCGCACGCAGATCGGCGACTACAACCGCGCTTTGGAGGATTACGACAAGGTGGCGCTCTACTCGCCCAACAACGTGCTGGTTTACTACAACCGGGCGGGCGTCTATGCCCAGCTGGGTGAAATCGAGCAGGCCGTGGCGGACTACTCGGCGGCCATCAAACTCTACCCCGATTTCGCCAACGCCTACATCTACCGCGGACGCCTGCGCGAATACCTGAACGACCCGCAGGGGGCCAAGTCCGACCGCGCGATCGCCCAGAAGAAGATCGCCGAGTACCGTTCGCGCCTGAGCGACAGCACCTATTCGATCTACGCCGACACCACCCAGCGCTTCGACCGCCTGCTGTCGTTCGACAGCAAGTTCGCGGGCGGCAGCTTCGACCGCATCACGGGCCACAACGGCGGCCGTGAGGAGATGCGCCTCCTGCCGCTGTTCAAATTCACGCTGATGCACGCCGATACGGTGCCGGCCGTCACACGCTATCATTTGCAGCGTGTGGAGGATTTCCGCAAGCGTATCGACAACGAGTATCTCACCCTCTCGTGCCGCGAAAGCAACATCCCGGCCGACTCGCTCGTGATGCTCGACAAGCAGTATGTGCAGGAACTCAATGCCAGCAACCCCTCGTGGACGGTGCTCTTCGAGCGCGGCATCACGCAGTCGCTCATCAAACAGTACACCAACTCGGTGAACACCTATTCGTCGGCCATCGAGCTCAATCCGTCGAATCCGTTCCTCTATCTGAACCGCTCGACGACACGCGCCGAGATGATCGACTTCATCTCGTCGATCGACAACTCGTACCAGCGGATCACGATCGACTCGGACCCCGCCAACCGGCTGAACAACAATTCGAAACGCACGTACAGCTACGACGAGGCCGTGGCCGACCTGAACAAGGCCGTCAAACTCTTCCCCGACTTCGCCTACGCCTACTACAACCGCGCCAACCTGCTGGCCCTTTCGGGCAGTCTGCCGGAGGCTTACGAGGACTATTCGAAAGCCATCGAGCTGAACCCCGCATTCGCCGAGGCGTACTACAACCGCGGTATCATCCAGATATTCATGAAGGACACCCGCAAGGGCTGTCTCGATATCTCAAAGGCCGGAGAACTGGGAATCCTCGAAGCCTACGAGGTGCTGAAGCGTTACGCACAACTGGAGAACTAACTCAAACAAACAAATAATGGTAGAAACTATCCAACGCAAACTCAACGACTCGCCCGTAGCTCGATGGACGGCGTTGTTGCTCATCGCATCCACGATGTTTTTCGGCTACATGTTCGTCGATCTCATGTCGCCGCTCCAGAGCATGATCGAGGCGCAGCGCGGGTGGACCCCCGACGTGTTCGGCATGTACGGCAGTTCGGAATTCATCCTCAACGTCTTCGGATTCCTCATTCTCGCGGGCATCATCCTCGACAAGATGGGCGTGCGGTTCACCGGCCAGCTGTCGGCATCGCTGATGTTCGTCGGAGCCTGTCTGAAATACTACGCCGTGAGCGACTCGTTCGCGGGTTCGGGTATCGAAATGTGGCTCGGCTCGTGGTGGACCTCGTTCCCCGCATCGGCCAAACTGGCGTCGCTGGGCTTCATGATCTTCGGCTGCGGTATGGAAATGGCCGGCATCACCGTCTCGAAAGCCATCGCCAAATGGTTCGAAGGCAAGGAGATGGCCCTGGCCATGGGACTCGAAATGGCCATTGCGCGCGTCGGCGTCTTCGCGATCTTCTCGATCTCGCCCTGGCTGGCCGACATGGCTCCCGCAACGGTCGTGCGCCCCGTGGCGTTCTGCACCGTGCTGCTGCTGATCGGCCTGCTGACCTTCGTGATCTTCTCGGTCATGGACCGCAAGCTGGACAAACAACTGGGCCTCAACAGCCGGGGCGGAGGCGGCAGCGAGGAGGAGTTCAAAATCAGCGACCTGAAATTCATCCTGAGCAGCAAGGTGTTCTGGATCATCGCGTTCCTCTGCGTACTCTACTATTCGGCCATCTTCCCCTTCCAGCGCTTCGCCACGAACATGCTGGAGAGCAACCTCGGAGTCTCGGCGCAGACCGCCGCCGACATCTTCCGCTGGTTCCCGATGGGTGCGGCGGCCATCACCCCGTTCCTGGGCCGTTACCTCGACCATAAGGGCAAGGGCGCCACGATGCTCATTCTCGGCGCGGTGCTGATGATCGTCTGCCACCTGACCTTCGCGTTCGTGCTCCCGGAATTCCCGAGCAAACCCATCGCCTACGGTTCGATCGTCCTGCTCGGCATCTCTTTCTCGCTGGTTCCGGCGGCACTCTGGCCTTCGGTCCCCAAGATCGTCGAGACACGCTATCTGGGTTCGGCCTATTCGCTGATCTTCTGGATTCAGAACATCGGCCTGTGCCTCTTCCCGATGCTCTTCGGATTCGCACTCAAATATTTCAATGCCAACCGGGCCGCAGGAACACCCTATGACTACACGCGCCCGATGCTGATCTTCGTCGCATGCGGCGTGCTGGCCATGCTGCTGGGAATCTGGCTCAAAGCCGAGGACCGGAAAAAGAAATACGGGCTGGAACTGCCCAATATTAAGAAGTAGCCCAAGCTACACCCGAATAAATGAAGAAGAGGAGCAGCCCGGCAATGCCGGGCTGCTCCCGGTTTTATCACCGTCCGGCAGCGACTTTTTCGTAGAGCTCCGCAATGCGGTTGCACATCTCCTCCCACGAGAAGCGGCGACGCTCCCCGACGCAGTTTTCCCGAAAGCGCAGCAGGGTGTCGCCCGCGTACATCCGTTCGATCGCATCGGCGACTCCTTCCGCCGTGGGTTTGCAGACATATCCCACCCGGCCGTCGGGCACGATCTCGGCCAGTCCCCCGACCTTCGTGACGACCATCGGCACGCAGAACTGATAGGCGATCTGCGTCACACCGCTCTGTGTGGCTGTTTTATAGGGCTGGACGACGAAATCGGCCGCCGAAAAGTAATATTTCACCTCGTCGTCGGGAATGAAGCGGTCATGCAGCAGCACCTCGTCCTGCAGGCCGTTGTCGGCAATCTGTTTCAAGTAAGGCTCCCGCGCCGTGTAGAACTCTCCCGCCACGATCAGCCGGCGTCCTTCGGTCTGCCCGGCACGTTTGAGCCGCGCCCATGCCTCGAGCAGCAGATCCAGCCCCTTGTAGTCGCGGATCAGCCCGAAAAAGAGCACATAGCGGTTCGCTGGGTCCAGTCCCAGTCGCACGCACGCCTCGGAGCGAGCGACCCGTTCGCCGAAATTCTCGAACAGCGGGTGCGGGGAGAACAGCGCCGGAGCGTCGGTATAGGTCTTCAACTCGCTGCGGACCTGTTCGGACATATAGACGAAACCATCCACCGAATGCAGGTAATAACGGTTGAAGAGTTTGTCGGTCAGGTGATGCTCGTGGGGTTCGACATTGTCGATCTGGCACAGCACTTTCGTGTGGCCGTTGCCGCGGGCCAGCCGGGCGATGGTGCCGAAGCAGGGCGCCATGAAGGGCGTCCAGTATTTCATCAGCACGAAATCGGGACGCTCGCGCCGGATCCGGCGGCCGACGCGCACCCAGTTCAGGGGATTCATTGTGTTGACGCACCGGCAGATGCGCAGGTCGGCGGGCGGCGGCGTATCGACCGTCTGACTCTCGCCGGGAAACAGCAGCGAGGGGTATTGCAACGTAAAGGTTTTGATATCGACCTCGCTGCCCCGCTGCTGGAAGGTGCGGGCCATGATCTCCATGATCGACGCCAGGCCGCCCCGGTAGGGATGCGCAGGTCCTAAAATCGTTATTTTCATATATACAAAGATAGTAAAAAGTCGGCCTGCGCCAAAACCGAACCGCATCCGGTCCGGCAATACCTTCCAGCCTCCTAAAAGCGTCGTAACGACGCCAAAGATAGTAAAAAGTCGGCCTGCGCCAAAACCGAACCGCATCCGGTCCGGCAATACCTTCCAGCCTCCTAAAAGCGTCGTAACGACGCCAAAGATAGTAAAAAGTCGGCCTGCGCCAAAACCGAACCGCATCCGGTCCGGCAAAACCTTCCGGCCTCCTAAAAGCGTCGTAACGACGCCAAAGATATGAAAATGCCGGGACGGATGCAAAACTGAATTGCATCCGTCCCTGTAAAACGGTCCGGCTTCCTAAAAGTGCCGTTACGGCACCGGCTATTCGCCGCCGCCCGGATGGCCGAAGCTCTTCGACGTGTGTTTGCTGCCGGCGGCCGACTGCAAGGCCAGATACTCCTCGCCGTAATCCAGCAGGTTTTGCAACTCGGTGCGGAACGTATCGAGGTGCTGCTCCTCCTCGGCGATGATGTCCTGAAACATCTTGTGCGTCACGGCGTCCTTGTGCTCGGCGGCCATGCGCGAAGCCTCGTTGTAACTGTCGATCGTACTCTGCTCCAGTTGCATGGCCATACGCAGCATCTCCTTGGCTTCGGTGACCTGCTTGGTGCGGAACGAAGCGTTCATGTCCACGTCGCCCTGCAAGAACAGAATGCGGTCGGAGAACTCCTCGATATGGCGCATCTCGGCGATCGATATCTCGCGCATGATCTTCGAGAGGTACTGATAGCGGTCATCCTCGAAATGAGTGTGGAAATACATGTATTGCAGCGAGGTTGCGATCTCCTTGCCCACGGCATCGTTCAGCAGGTCGATGCTCACCTGATACTTGTTCTGTGTTTGTGTTTTAGTCGCGCTTTCCATAATGAAAAAGGTTTTGCCGCCATAGCTGCAAAACCCGTTCCACAAGCCCCCGGCGCAACACGCCGCCCGGACCTATTTCCATTCGATAGAGGCACGCACGGCCGCCGGTCCGCCGTCGGCCGAAATCTCGAACAACGCCGAATGCTCCCGCTGCTCACACCCCACCGTCAACGTCTGCCCGAAACGGCACTCCTTCAGGAAATGAATGTCCAGCCGCACGGGGGACTCCCGGGTCAGCGTCTCGACGGGAAGCATGTCGAGCATCATTTCGATATAGCGCATGGTGTTGACATGGCGGTTGAAATCGATGTCGCTGTATACTACGCGGTGCTCGACGGTCTCCGAGGGATTGACCTCGCGAATCTTACGCGGCTTGTCCGTCGGGGGCGCGGCGTCAACGACGGCGTCGGCATGGGCGTCGCCCACCCACGAAAGGTCCATCGCCGAACGGCTTTGCAGGTCGATCATAGCCCACTGCGTCACGGCGCGGCCGAATTCGCGTCCCGAAGCCGTGTCGGTCAGCGTGAAATTACGCGTCGAAAGCACACGCCCGTAGTCGCTGATCCACGTCGCAACTTCATAATCGGTGTACTGCACGGGCTGGTAATCGAACTCCACGGCCATGCGCGAAAGCACCCACGAGTGGTTGTCGGCATTCAGCGCATCGACGCCGAAACCTTTGCCGTGGGCGTCGATGCCCGCCGTGTTGAGGATCGCACCTCCCAGCGAAGGAATCGTCGCCCGCAGTGTGAAATCCACATCCTGGGGTTCGACCCGGTAATTATAGCGTGATTTTTCTGCCATTCGCCTGTATTTTAGCGTTTATGCAGGCAAATATACGAATTTTTTCCTACTTTTGTAGACGACGCTAATCCTTAAAAATTATTTATTATGGAAATGAAGAAACTCGATTTCTCGGAAACTTTCAAAGACGCCATCACGATCGGCGTGAAAAACGCACCTTCGGTCATTGCGGCCGTCGCCCTGTTTTTGGTCACGATCTGGATTCCCTACATCAACATCGGCACCTTTATCGCCATCACCCTGCTGCCGACGCAGCTGGCCAAAGGCGAAGTGATCAACCCGCTGGGCATCTTCGACAGCAAGTACCGCCGTTACATGGGTGAATTTCTCATCACCATGGGCCTGATGGTCATTCCGACCTACATCGCCTTCCTCTTCATGTTCGTCCCCGGCATCGTGCTTTCGCTCGCCTGGTCGCTGGCCTACTACTTCCTGATCGAGAAGGGCAAGAACCCGATCGAGGCCATCCGCGCATCGAACGACGCCACCTACGGCAGCAAATGGACGATGTTCGCCGTGGCACTCGTATTCGGCGTCGCCGCCGCCATCGTCATGCTGATCTTCAGCGCAATCTGCGGCATGATCAACGTCGGCTTCATCACCTTCGTCGTGATGTTCGCTCTGATCGTGATCGTCATGTCGGTCGGCATGGCCATCAGCGCTTCGTACTGGAAGCAGCTGAAGGACAACGTGGCGTAATTTCCCCGCCGTGCAAAAGCAAAGGGCCGCATCCGATGGATGCGGCCCTTGTTATTCCGGAACCGGTCCGTCTTAATTATTCACCGGAATCTTATCGCCGTCCTTCCACGGACTGATCGTAGGGTCGGCGATATCGGAAGCGGTCCATCCGAAGGTTCCGTCCAGATTCAGCGTAATCTGATACGTATAAGCATAACCGCTCGTCCAGACCTTTGACGGTATATCGAGTTTGAGCGTCTTCCCGGTTCCTGCCAGCGTCGGATCGCCCTTACCGGAGACAGCGGCAACATCGAACGTCACCACCAGTTTTTCAGCCCCCGTAGGGTCCTGCGGAATCAGCATCAGCACATCATTCCCCGCAGTGGTCATCTCTGCCTCCGCCGAGCTCAGGACCTTGTCATAATCGACCGAGTAATCCAGCGGAGCGGCAGGCGATGCCAATGTCCAACTGCCATCGCTGAAATTCAGAGTTCCCTGCGAATTGACACCTTTGAGGGCGATATTCTTCATCGTCACGGTGTAAAAGGCCGAATAGTCTTTCGCGGTTTTGGCCGAGAACCTTACCTGCGTGAGGGCATGGTTGAACGTAAACGCCACGGTCGCAGTCACCGCCTCCGTCGTGAAATCCTTGGATGCAACGGCATACAGCAGGTCTTTCTGGTCGGCGAGGGTTTCGACTACGGTATAGGGCACCGCACCGGGATCAGTCATCGTGAGCACGGTCTCCGTGGGCGAATAGGCCGCAAAGCTGTATTTGTAGCCTTTCATGAAGAAATAGGAGTCCCCGGCGCTCCATGTGCCCTCCACGCTTTTTGTCAGGACGAGGTTATCCATCCAGGACGTTGCAGCGGCAGCTCCCAAAGCCTGCGTGGCCGTGACGCTGAATTTATCTCCGTTTGCAAAATTCGCCTTTTCATTAGGCGCGGTACGCGTGACGGCAGCTATCTCGGTGGAGAAGTTCACCGGATTCTCTTGGGGAGGGATCGGAATGGCGCCCTCGTCCCCGGTTGTGCAGCCCGTGCAGGCCAATACGGCAACAGCCGCGGCCAAAAACAGATTTTTCATTTTGTAAGTTTTTTAAGGATTAATGAAGATTTCTCGGAGTTGTTGCCGATTCCGGTCCGTTTCGATCATATCGGCAGAACAAAGTTAACACATTCGGACTACCGTTATCCCCGCTCTCGCACCCGTTTCGTGGTCATTTGAGCCCCTTGGCTATACGAAAACGGTTAGGAGGAGCCGTTGGACGCTTTTGGCATATATATACGGAATTGTATAACGAAAAAACCATCCGTGCGAAAATCCGAAAAGATGAAAAACGAAAATAATTATCGAAAAACGATAAATATTATTTGTTTTTCGAAAATAAATGGTATATTTGCATCAGTAAAAACCAAAAGAAAGAGAGATGCAAAATAAGAAATCGCTCCTGCAACGCCTGCTGGTCATCTACATCACGTTCTTCATCGTGCTCGTGGCAAGCATCGCACACGGCATCCTGCCCAATTTCACACGGGGTGCGGCCGAAGGCGTCGAGATGGGTAACGACATCGCCGAAAACTGGAAATCGGGGATTCCCCGCATGATCTACATGCTGAGCGACATTCAGATCACGGGACAGCCCGAAAACACCGTCGAGGTCGAGGCTGCGCCCGGCATGAAGATCAGCGCAAGCATCAAACGGCTGGGGATGGTCGTCGAGCAGGACGCCCCCGGCAGTTCGGTGCTGGCACTGGCATTCCGCTCGGTGGGCGGCAGCGCATGGCTTTACGCATTGGTTATGCTCGTACCGCTGCTCTACCTGGGCATCATCGTGCTGATGTTCGTCATCATCCACTCGCTGCGCCGTTCGATCCGCGAGGAGCGCACGCTCGACAAACGGAACGTCTGGTACCTGCGCACCATCGGCCTGCTGACCATCCTCGCCGAGCTCATCAGCGACACCGTGAACTGGGCCATGAACAGCCGCGCAGCCGAGTTGCTGGCCGGAAGCGGTTACAGCGTGAATACGGGATTTCACATCTCTTACGCCATGATTATCATGGGTATTCTGATCCTTTTCGCCGCCGAGGTCTTTGCCATCGGCCAAAACCTGAGCGAGGAGCAGAAATACACCATTTAATATAAGGGACGACATGCAAACGATACGAACACACAAAATGAGGGGGAGGAATTTATGGCGATAATCATCAACATAGACGTAATGATGGCCAAACGCAAGATGTCGCTCGGCGAACTGGCCGAACGGGTCGACATCACGCCCGCCAACCTCTCGATCCTGAAAAACGGGAAGGCCAAGGCCATCCGCTTTTCGACGCTCGAAGCGATCTGCCGCGAACTGGACTGCCAGCCGGGAGACATTATCGAATACCGCCCGGAAGAGACCCGGGAATAAGAATTTCAAACCAACAACAAATGCCCATGAAAAAATTGATGATGCTGGCCGTTGCGGCGTTCGCCGCTGCCGGCGCCATGGCACAGATGAACCAGCCGATCCCCGCGGACCCCGAACTCCGCACCGGTAAACTGGAAAACGGAATGACCTATTACATCCGTCACAACGACAAGCCGAAGGGACAGGCCGACTTCTACATCCTGCACGACGTGGGAGCCATCCAGGAGAACGACTCCCAGCAGGGGCTCGCCCACTTTCTCGAGCACATGGCCTTCAACGGCACCAAGAACCTCCCGGGCAAGCAGCTCACGGAGTATCTGGAAACCGTAGGCGTGAAATTCGGCGCCAACCTCAACGCCGGAACCAGCTGGGACCAGACGATTTACAACATTTCGGACGTCCCGACCTCGCGCGAAGGCATCATCGACTCGGCGCTGCTGATCCTGCACGACTGGTCGCACTTCATCGCCCTGGAGCCCAAGGAGATCGACTCCGAGCGCGGCGTGATTATGGAGGAGCTCCGCACACGCGACGGCGCATCGTGGCGCTCGACGATGAAACTGCTGCAAGCACTGGGCAAAGGCACGAAATACGAGCACCGCAACCTGATCGGCTACCTCGACGGGCTGAAGAATTTCCAGCATAAGGAACTGGAGGATTTCTACGCCCAGTGGTACCGTCCGGACTATCAGGCCGTCGTCGTCGTGGGCGATATCGACGTGGACGCCGTGGAGAGCAAGATCAAAGCGCTGATGGCCGACATCCCGGCACCCGCCGCCGACGCTTCACATAAGGAGACCATTGTGGTTCCCGACAACGAGGAGCCGATCGTGAGCATCTTCACCGACCCCGAAATGCAGGGCACGAAGGTACAGCTCTTCATCAAGCGCCCGGCGCTCCCCAAACAGATGGGCAATACGATCGTCGCCGAGGCCAACAACGTGATCGAGGCCTATATGACGACCATGGAGAATGCCCGTCTGCAGGAAATCGCCATGCAGCCCGATGCGCCGTTCCTCGGCGCCGGCATGGGCACGGGCGACGTGATCGGCATCATCCCGACGCTCAACGCCACGGTATTCGTTGCGATGACGCAGGACGGCAAACTGGCCCGCGGCTTCGAGGCGCTCTACACCGAGTTGGAAAAGGTCCGCCGCTACGGCTTCACGCAGGGCGAGTTCGAACGCGCCCAGGAGAACCTGATGCGCCAGGCCGAACGCACCTACGCCAACCGCAACGACCGTCGCAACGGCGAGTTCGTGCAGAGCTACCTGAACAATTACAGCAAGAACTCCCCCATACCCGACGCCGAGACCGAATGGCAGCTCGACAGCATGCTGATCAAAATGCTCAACGTCGATGCCGTCAACGCTTTCGCCGCGCAGACCATCACCCCGGCCAATCAGGTCATCATCGTCAACGCCCCCGAGAAGGAGGGTCTTACGACGCCGACTGCCGAGGAGCTGCTCGCCATCCGCGACAAAGTGGCCGCCGGTGAAGTCACCGCCTACGAGGACAATGTGGTCAAAGAACCGCTGATTCCCGAAGGCACCGTTCTGAAGGGTTCGCCCGTGAAGAAAACGGCCGAAGATGCCAAACTCGGCACAACGGAATGGACGCTGGCCAACGGCGCGAAGGTCGTCGTGAAACACACGGACTTCAAAGCCGACGAGGTACGCATGAGCGCCGTCGCCAAGGGTGGCCTTTCGGTGCTCTCAGACGGGGAATTCTACATGGGCGAGATGATGCCTGCCGTGAACTCGATGTCGGGCGTCGGCAAGTTTTCAGCCACGGAACTCAAAAAGCAGCTCTCGGGCAAATCGGCTTCGGTACAGCCCGCGGTGGAGAATTACAGCAGCGCCATGAAGGGCGTCTGCTCGCCCAAGGACATCGAGACGATGCTTCAACTGCTCTACCTGAACTTCACGCAGCCGCGCTTCGACCGTGCGGATTACGACAACCTGATCAAAATGGTTCGCTCGCAACTGGAGAATGCCCGGACGAACCCCGACTTCCTGATGCAGGAGAAGGTGATCGACGTGACCTACGGCGACAATCCCCGCCGGCAGATGATCTCGAACGAGATCGTCGACAAGTTCGACTTCGAGCAACTGCCCGCCATCTACGCGAAGCTCTACCCCGGCGCCAACGGATTCGTATTCACGTTCGTGGGCAACATTGATCCCGAGACGCTGAAGCCCCTCGTGGAGAAGTACATCGGATCTATCCCCGCCGCGAAGAAACCCCTGAATTACATCGACGACAAGGTCGCTCCGGTCAAAGGAGAGGTCACCGAGGAGTTCACGGCCCCGATGCAGCAGCCGAAGGTATCGGTGCTCTACTACTACTCGGGCAAGATGCCCTACACGTTCAAGGACAGAATGGCCCTGTCGTTCCTGGCTCAGGCGCTCAATTCGCGCTACCTGATCTCGATCCGCGAGGAGAAGGGCGGCACCTACGGCGTGCGTGTCAAGGGTTCGACGGAATATATCCCCCACCAGACCTACGACATGACCATCTCGTTCGACACCAACGAGGAGATGGCCGACGAGTTGTGCGAAATCGTGCTGAAGGAGATTCAGGAGATCGCCGAAAACGGCCCCAAGACCGAGGATATCGAGAAGAACCGCGAGTTCATGCTCAAAAACTGGAAAAACAGCCTCGAGCTGAATCAGGGCTGGATGAACTATATTCAGGCCAAATACGGATCGGGGCTCAACTATGTCGGCGAATACGAGCAGGCCGTCCGCGACCTGACCAATGCCGACGTGCAGGCCCTCGCCAAAAAGATACTCGCCGACGGCAACCTCGTGAAAGTCGTCATGCGTCCAGCAAAGACAGAGGAAAAATAGACCAATTTTTCAAACCAAATCGAGAAGGCAGTCCCGAAAAGGCTGCCTTCTTTTTTGCCTGAAATAGCCGAAAATGGTTAACTTTGCGGCACTAACAGACAATCTATCATGCAAAAAAGCATTCGGCTGGTCTCCGGCCTCTACCTCAAGCTCGCCCTGCTGACGGTGGCCGTAGGTTTCGCGCTGCGTATCGTACTTCTTTTCAACGCCCAGACGACCTCTCTGAGCTTCTCGTTCGGCGAATGGTGTGAAATATTCCTGCTCGGCGCCGTGAACGACTTCTGCGCCGCGACCGTGGGTTTCGTCTTCCTGTGGCTCTTCATGCTGAGCGTCTCGCGCACCAAGTACACGAAGCCGTGGGGATGGATCATCCTCGGGCTGCTCACCGCGGCATTCTGCTACGTCGCGTTTTTCAACACGATCTTCGACGAATACGGAAGCGTCGCGCCCCGGATCGCCATGTATGTCCTGGGATACTGGGCCGGCAGTTTCGCCCTGCGGCTTTTCCTGCCCGAAGGATTCCGCAACCACTGGACTACCGTGTGGTTCGCGCTCTTCGTCGTCCTTTACGTGGGCGCCATCGTCTTCAACGGCATCAGCGAATTCTTTTTCTGGAACGAATTCGGCGTCCGCTACAACTTCATCGCCGTCGATTACCTGGTTTACACCAACGAGGTGGTGGGCAACATCATGGAGTCCTACCCCGTCGTCCCGATGACGCTCGGCATCATCGTCGTCACGCTGCTCATCACGTGGTACCTCTTCCGCCACGATCTCGTCCGCACCGAAGAGCTCAAAGGATGGCAGTGGAAAGCGGTCGTCGGCCCGGGCTACATTGTGGCGCTGCTGGCGGCGGTCGGCCTGCTGAATTTCAACACCCGCTTCCAGGACAGCGGAAACGTCTACGTCAACGAACTGCAGGCCAACGGGCTCTACAAGTTCTACGACGCCTTCGTCAAAAACTCCCTCGACTACGAACAATTCTACATCACACGCCCCGATGCCGATGCCGAAGCCTTCGTCCACGAAGTGTACGGCAGCACGGGCGACAACCTCCGCACCGTACAGTCCGGAGAGGGAGCGGAGATTCGCCGCAACATCGTGCTCGTCACCATCGAGAGCATGAGCGCCTCGTACATGGAGCGCTTCGGCAACACGGAGTCGATCACGCCGGTCCTCGACTCGCTCTACCGGCTGGGAATGGCCTTCGACCGCGTCTACGCCACGGGCAACCGCACGGTGCGCGGACTGGAGGCCGTGACGCTGTCGCTTCCGCCCTGTCCCGGGCAGAGCATCATCAAACGCCCGAACAACGCCGGAATGCACTCCACGGGAGCCCTGCTGCGTGAAAAAGGCTACAACGTGACCTATTTCTACGGCGGCAACAGCTATTTCGACAACATGGAGACCTTCTTCTCGGGCAACGGATACGACATCGTGGACCAGAAAAGCTACTCGCCCGAAGAGATCACCTTCGCCAACATCTGGGGCGTCTGCGATGAGGACGCCTACCGCAAAGTGATCCGCACGCTCAACGAACAGTCCGGGGAGGGAAAACCCTTCTTCGCCCATGTCATGACCGTCAGCAATCACCGCCCCTTCACCTATCCCGCCGGGAAAATCCGCATCCCCAACGACTCGAAAACCCGTGCGGGCGGCGTACTCTACACCGACTACGCCCTGGGACAATTCCTGGCCGAGGCGTCGAAACAGCCGTGGTTCGACAATACGATCTTCCTCATCACCGCCGACCACTGCGCCTCGAGCGCGGGCCGTACCGAGATTCCGCTGCACAAATACCACATTCCGGCGCTGATTTTCGCCCCGGGATTCGTGGCCCCGCACGAGGTCGGGGGTATCGTCTCGCAGATCGACCTGATGCCTACCCTGCTTTCGCTGCTCAACATGGACTACGATTCGCATTTCTACGGCCGCAGCATTTTCGATCCCGGCTATATCAACCGGGCTTTCATCGCCACTTATCAGGACTTGGGCTACCTCGAGGGCGATACGTTCACCATCCTGTCGCCCGTGCGCCGCTACGAGCAATACCGCGTGGTCCCCACCGAAGCGAATCCCCATCACCTCGAACCCGCCGAAGAGACCGACACGACGCTGGTCGACCGGGCCGTCTACTACTATCAGACCTCCTGCAAATGGAACAAGCGCTGAGACGTTTCCACAGCGATATGAAAAAACTGCGGTCCCCTTTCGAGAGGACCGCAGTTTTTTTGGACATCCGGCGGGATTATTCGCCGGTATAGTCGTCGCCACCGTTCTTCACGGGAGGCTCGTAGGAGGATGCCGGCGTCATTCGCTCGATCTGCGCCTCCGTCAGCAGGTCCTCCGGCTTAAAGTCGAGGTCCTCGATACGGCTCGCCGAAATCTGGAACTGAGCCTGATCCCATTTCTGACCGTAGACGCCGTAGATGCCGAGGACGTTACCGACCGCGCCGTCCTTGGGAATGGGCTTCATGGCAAACTGCGAATAACCGCTCGTACGAATCCCGTAGACTCCCGGATTCGCCGTATTCGTCTCGGTCTCGTTGTAGCACATCAGCACCGAACCATATAAGCGCACGTTATTCACGTTGTAAGCCCAGCGGTACCATGCGCCGTAACGGGGCGATCCCCAATCGGTCACGATCCAGGTCGGATAGGGATTCTCGAACGTGCCGTTCAGCATCGGGGGATTCGTCACGTCATCCTGATTCGGAATGCCCGCATAGCGGATCTTCACGCCATTGAAACGCACCAGACGCCCCAGCTGATCCTCACCCAGCGCGGTCGTGTAATTGCTGCTGTTCACCTCCAGGATGTCCGAAGCCTCCAGTTTCACATATTCGCCCGGGAAGACGTTCAGTTTGGCGACCCGCGGATTGTCGAGGTTCGAGTTGGCGTAGTACTTGTGCGTGCCGGCCGTATTGATGCCGTCCGACGGCGCTCCGCCGATCGAAAGCATCATGCGGTAGTTGCCCAGATAGAGACCGTCGAGGCGCACATAGACCCACTGGCTCTCCATCTTGTCCAGATCGAGCAGGTAATCGAGGTAAAGGCCGTTGTAGAGCTTGAGCTCGATGGCGGCCGTGCCGTCGTAGATGTAGAGCGACTTGTAGATGTTGCCCTGACGGTCGCTGCTGATGACCTTGCCTTTGATATACTTGTCGGCAGCATCGGGACGCCCCTTGAGGCTGATGAACTGCGACTCGTCGGGCGTGAGATCGCCGAACTTCAGCGTCTTGGTGTTCTCCCAGCCGTTGTTGTTGGTTCCCGTACCGGAAATACCGCCGAAAGCATCCGTAAACCAGCCCTTGACCGTTTTGATCGAGACCTGTTGCAGCCCCAGCTGCGTCATATCGTCGTCGGTGTAGAGCTTCCGCGGTCCCGGGGTGTCGAAATCGTTGTAGCATCCTGCGGCCAGAACGCCGACAAGGAGTGCAAATACTATTTTAAGACTTTTCATAATATACTCTCTTCTCGGTTAGAAACGGAAATAGACATTCAGGTAATAGGTCGTACCGAACAGGTAGAAATACTTCGACGGGAAGCGGCCGTAGATATAGTCGCCGCCCTCGCCGCGCACCTTGCTCATACGCATCTGCTCGTAACCGCCCGTGCGGATGTCCTGATCGTTGAGGATGTTCTTCACCTCGAGGCTGAAGCCCAGCATATAGTTGCGGTGGATGTACCAGTTCTTGCCCACATTGGCGCTGAGGGTGTAGTATCCGCCGAATTTCTCCTGATTGCGGATTTTCTTCACCGATGCAATGGCCTGTGCCAGCGTTTCGACATCCGGCTCGGGCTTCGACACCTCGGCGATGATCTGGTTGGTGTAGTACTCCGTGGCCGTAGCCGTGCGGTACAGCGGGTTCATCGAGAGGTAGAGGTTGTCGTAGTAGTTGAAGTTCACGCCGGCGAACCAGTTGCGCGGTCCGCGGTAGTCGAGACCGATGTTGAGGGCCAGCTGCGGCGAACTCTCCACATGGAAGCCGTCCCAGTTGACCTTATCCTTCAGCACGATCCGGTCCATGTTGTCCACCGTCTGCACGAAGTTGGGGTTCGACGTGTAGGTGTACTCGCCCCAGCTCACCGCGCCGACGACCGACAAGCCCTGCCATACCGGAACCGAAAGCCCCAGCTCCACGCCGTAGTGCTCCTTGTCGATGCCGCTCATGGCGAAGTTGGTGAACGAACTGCGGGTATCGTCGTAGAACGAGATGACCTTCGACTGGTCGGTGATCGTCGTGTAGTATCCCGAAAGACGCGCTTTGATGTAGGGCAGGTTGAGGTTGTAGGTGAGGTCTGCGCCGAACACCTTCTCGGCCTTCAGGCCCGGAGTGGTCGTATTGCGCGTACGGGGCGACACGAATGCCGTATTGAACTTGGGAGCCTGCTGCAGGTAAGCCACATTGGCCTCGAGCGAATGGGCGCCCGAGAATTTGTAGCCCAGCGAGAGCTTGCCCTCGTAGGTCAGGTAGTCGAGCTTCTTCGAATCGCCCTTCGAGTTGTTGGGGAACAGGCCCTTGCGCCACATACCCTCGCGGTACATCTGCGAATAGCCGACCGATCCGGCGACACCCAGCGAGAACCCGCCGATGCCCCACGTATAGTTGGCCCAGGCGTTGCTCTCGAGCAGGTGCGCCCGGTAGTAGTAGCCGTACTTGTCACCGACGCGGGCAACACGGGCGTGCCCCGTAGCCCAATAGTAATCCAGGTCGTTCTGGTAAGCCTCGGTGCTGGCCATGTCGCGCTCGGCGAACTTGTCGATGTCATACCAGTAGTCGCCGCCCAGCAGGTCTTTGACCTCCGAGTAGTAATTCGTGCGGTTGACGCGCAGGTTGGCGCCGCCGACGATGCGCATGTTGTGGCGCATGTTATGCTGCACGTTGACTGCCAGATTGTAGTCCAACTGGTCGGTATGGCGTTCCTCGATCATGTAGTTCGACCGGTATCGGTTGCCCATCAGTTTGGACAGCACCGGGTCCGTATCAATGTATTGGTTCTTGTGGAAGAAATCATCGAAATCGAGCATACCGTCCCACACGCCGGCCGCCATGATGGCATCCTGCAAATAGAAATAGATCGTCTGGTCGGTAGTAATGCCCGGCACGATCTGCGTCTGGTCCGACAGCGGCATATAGCGGTAGTAATCACCGCGGGGATCGGAACCGCCGTTCCACGTCAGCGCCGAATAGCCGTTCTTACCGAAACGCAGCGCCGTGGCGGCGTTCAGGCGCGTGTTCTCCGACATGTCCCACGTGTAGTTCAGCATCACGATCGGCTCGTGGGTGTTGCGCACGCGCGAGTTGCGGAGCTTGCCGGCCTGATAACCCACGTTGGGATTGTAGTAGTTGTTGCCGAACAGGCGGTAGGCCTCGTCGGTCGACGCCTGCTGGGCTCCGCGCTCCGAAGGCGACGCCATCAGCGTCAGGCCCAGGCGGTGGTTGTCGCCGAAGAGCTTCTCTGCCGAAGCGAAATAGGAATAGGAGTTGTAATAAACGCCGTCCACATAGCCGTTGCCGCCCTGGCGGGTACCCACCGAGAAGGCATACGACCAACCGTTGTCCAACTGTCCCGAACCGTAGGAGACCATCGCCCGGAAGCGGTACATCTGGTTGCCGTTCGACAAGCTGACCCGGAGCCCCTTGCGCATCTGCGAGGCACGGGCATTGACATTGGTCATGCCGCCGATGCCGCCGATGCCGAAATCCGACGCCTCGAGACCCGTGTAGTTCTCCTGGTTGCGCGTAGCGTCGTTCAGGCCGCTCCACAGCGACCAGGGCCCGTAACCGGTCAGGGCGTCGTTGAAACGGATGCCGTTCAGGTAGATGTCCGAATACTGCGAATCGTAGCCGCGGACGTTAAAACGCATCTCGCTGAAGCGGTACGACGCGATGTTGTTGAACAGGTCCTTCGACGACGAGAGCGACGAAGGCAACGCCTGCGTGTCCGACGATGAGGAGTCGTTGTCGAACTCGGCGAAGATCGCGTCGTCCAGCACACCGCCGGCGGGGCCCGTCGGAACGATGATGACCTGCCTGAGGTCCTTCACGTTCTGGTTGTCCACGCGGACCATCAGGTTGAGCGGTTCGAACTCGGGAGTTGCGAACGACAGCGTATAGTCACCCTTGGGGAGGTTCTCGATAACGAAATTACCGTCCTTGTCGGTCATGACCGTCAGTCCCAGGTTTTCGATCTTCACCTGTACGTTGCTCAGTGCCACGCGGCCGTTGCGCGAGACCACCTTACCGCGGATGCCTCCGTCCTGCGCATAGGACGTGAAGGTCACGGCGGCGAGCATCAGAATAAGTAGAACTTTAAGTTTCATACAACTATTTTAGAATGTTTATTTGGCAATGTAGATATAAACCGGGAAGTGGTCGCTGAAACCGCCCTGAAAGTCGTTGCCGACGAACGTGCGCAGCGGATAGCCCTTGTACTGACCCTCCTTCTGGATCATGTAGGGACGGCGGAAGATGCCTCCGTAGAACTTCGACTTGCCGACGGGCTGGATCTTCAGCTCGCCCGTGGAACCCGTCGCCAGATTCTCCGAAACGATGATGTTGTCGAACAGGTTCCACGCATCGCGGTAGGCCAGCGTGCCGTAACCGGCTTTCAGCAGGGCGATGAACGGGTTGAACATGTCGCCCGCCTTCACGTCTTTGATCTTGCCCTTGGCGCTCAGCCCCTCCACGACGCTGGCGTCCGTGGCGTCGTCGTTCAGGTCACCCATCACGACCACTTTCGTAGCCGGATTGGCCGCCGTCACCGAGTCGACGATGTGCTTCACCTGGCTGGCCGCAGCCAGACGCTTGGGGTCCGAAGCCTCCTTGCCGCCCAGACGCGAGGGCCAGTGGCTCACGAGGAAGAAGAACGGCTCGTTCTCGATCGTTCCCCACATCGTGACGAAATCACGCGTTTTGAAATTCGGCATTCCGGGCATTTTGAACGGAATAGCCGCGCTGCCCTCCAACTTGAAGACATCGGGACGATAATAAAATCCGACATCCACGCCGCGGGCATCGGGCGAATCGTAGTGCACGATGCGGTAATTGCCGTGCGTGAGCTTCGGCTGGGCGATCACATCCTCCATCACCGAGCGGTTCTCAATCTCCGAAACGCCGATCACGACAGGAAAATCCTTATCCTCGGCGGCGATGTCGAACAGCACCCGCTCGAGGTTCCCGAGCTTCTTGGTGTACTTGGCCGTGTTCCATTTCTTGGGTCCTTCGGGCGTAAACTCCTCGTCCAGCACACCCGGATCGTTGATGGTGTCGAACAGGTTCTCGAAGTTGTAGAAGACCACTTTATAGGGCTTCTGCGCAAAGCATGCCACCACGATCAGTGAGGCAAACAGTCCTGTCAAAAGGATTTTCTTCATAACATTGTGCAATTAAGGTCCTTATCAATAAATTCCCGACCAGTCGGAAGTTTTTCTCTGACTTTTGACCGCGTCGGCAACGGCGGGATCGAGGTTCTGGAAAAACTTGAAACCCGTCTGATCCTCAATATCTTTCACCGAACAGGCCGCTGCCGACAGCTTCATATCCTTTGCGGCAGCCGAGTTGGGGAAAATAAAGCCGATGGCTTTCAGTTCGTCAGCCCCGCACTCCCATATCTGCTTGTTCTGGTTACTCTTTTGCTGAAGCAATACTTTCCAGCATTTGTCGGGATACCCTACTTTCTTGCCGTCACGATCTGTGGACAGCGTGCCGTCGAAATGGGTTCCGGTCACAACGAAAAGCGTATCGTAACGTATCCGTGTCGATACCAAAGGGGCCCATTCCCTTATCTTAATCTCCAATTTCCCCCAACTGCCACCGTTGAAATCCCAGTTCTGGGGCATGATGTTGGTGGCATAGAAAGTCATCGCATTGGTTGCCGTCGTATTATAACGGTCAGCCGAAGGACACTGATGACCGCGCACGCCGCTCGGATTGCTGAAAGCACCCTTCACGATACTCGACTGTTCGCTGCTGGCAATGGCCGGCGACTGCGTATTGGGATCATAGGCCCAGTCATCGGTGCGTCCGACGTTCGGCTGCGTATAGCACCCATGCAGCGGATAGGCCACCCAATGCGCCACGCGCAGGTCCCGGTCGAAACAGACCGTAAAATTACGTCGGTATCCGCCTTCGTTGTATTTAGTAGAAATCAGTGTCGTATTGTAGGTCTTATAAATGTAGTTGGCATCCTCACGGTATTCGGGCAATTCGCCCCATGCCCGGTCGTACTCCGGGGTTGCGGAATCGGGCATCTGCCACAGCCGCAGGGTCACGGAATAACCGCCGGAATACGTGACGGTGATCTCCGCCGAGCGATACTCGTCGGTGCGGTTTTCCTGCAGGTAGAGAGGCAGCGCCTCGCCTACCGCCCCGCCCGCCGTTGTCGCAAGCTGTGACGTCGGATCGAACGAACACCACTCCTCATCCGCCGCCAGTACAATCTTCGCCTGGAAGCTCTGCCCCTTCGGGCCCTGAGTAAGGAGCCTGTCCGTTGTGGTTATACAATTCACGGTCTTTGCTTCGAGCTGGGCAAGGGAATTTACGCCCCCGTCGTCATCGTCGCCGCATCCCGTGAAAAGAACAAGCATCGCCGACAATAGGATGGACAGCAAGCCTGTTTGTTTTATAAATTTCCGCATGCAAAAATAGCTAAAAAAGGTCACGGTCCGCAGACCTGTTTAGAAACCAAACTCTTGACGGGGTATTATCCCCGCCAAGAGTGGGTTTCATAGAATTATTGAACTAAGTTCTAATATTCAATTTTTACATTCGTAAAATATCCGGCACCACCGACAACACGAATTTGGAACTGTGTGCCAGCATTACCAGCTTCAAAAAGAATCGGTTCCACTGAACCTTTAACAGTTGCCGAAGATACGGCATATGCCAATGCTTTAATTTCATCCACCGACTGTCCTGCATATTCAAAATCTTTCGGTAGAAGGACAAATACCCGGCCAGCAGCCGTACTTGCCTCAGGTGTAATAGTAACAGTAACGGCAGCCTTGGGCAACACCGGGGAAAGCAAATTTGATTTAGCAGCCGCCTTGGTCGGATCGGTATTCCATCCTAACTGAAGCCGCTCTGCATTACCCAATACAAAACCACTCCAAACACTACCATCAGCAGCATTAAAGGTTTTATCCAAATAAGCTGAACCTGTAATATTTGCAGCTTTAATATCCGCTAAAGTCAATTCAACGACATCTCCTCCTGTAGCTATTTTTTTAGCCTGCTTCAACTCTACCGAAGCCAGCGTCGCACCGGCAACCTTGGCAACGAGATTTGCTGTATAGGCAGCATCGCTCTCATTGTTACCGTTAGCCTTCACAACTACATTGGCGTCCGTTTTGCTGACAACCGTAAACTTATCGGCATTCGTTCCCTCGATAGCAAACGATATCTCTGCGGCAGTCGTATTGGCGAACGTGTAGGCAAGCGTCTGTTGCTGAGGATCAGTCGCAGCAAAGGTTTCAGGTTCGGTCGTAATCGTAACCGCAGGTACCGAAGTATTCTTCTTAATATCACGAAGCATGATATTCAGCTTCGAATTAGAGGTATCGTAACCCAACGCAAAACCGGTAGCCTCAACAACATCGCCGGAAGCCAGACCGTTGTAATAAGAATCGAGACCGTATGCGAATGCAACGGTTTTACCCGTAACGCCGGCAATCGTGATCGTATAGGTCTTATAGTTCGGATTCGAAGTATCGATATCAAGAACACCTACAACTTTGACATATTTGTAAACGGGATCCGAAATGTAAGCGTCAATGGCCGCCGCGTCGAAATCTGCCGGTGCAGGCAATTGGAGCGTCGATGCCGAACCAACGGTAACGTCAAAATTGGAGAACTGGTAAATACCGTAACGAAGAGCACTGGCACCCTTCACTTCGGCCAACTTATCGACATCTGCAATATAAGGATTGGCAGTCTGAGTCTCCCAAGCATTATTGAAACCAAGCACATAATACACAGTTCCAGAAACCTCTTGCCCGAACATGACACCTTTCTGGTGAACTCCTACGATAGTCGCATTTTTAACAACGTAGTTACCTACACCGAGGTTGTTAATAGTCACTTCCTGGTATTCAGGCTCAGGTATCGGCTGGTCCAGACCGTTCAAGTCTGCCTTCGTACGAGGCGAAACCTGCTTGTCGCCGTTAAACTGACCGGCAATACCGATCAAGAACCCACTCTTATCCGGAATAAGTTCACTCTTAAATGCGGCACTATTGCCGGTACGGACTACAAAGGCCTGACCCGAGGTCGTGGTAAAGTTAGCATTGCCTTTGTTCGTAGAATTATTCCAGGCAGTTCCGGGAGTACCCGTCGCAGGTATACAATTCTCAATTTTAACCAGCATGGATTCATAACTCAAAAACTGATCCGGCGATACGACGACCGGCTCGGGAGCCGTACCGGTCGAAGTCTCTATTGCAACATCGTTGTTAATGGCCAGCTGAATCACACCTCCGTAAGTATTTACCTGCGCACCCGTCAACGGAATCGTAACGATTGTACCAGCAGAGAGTTTCAAGTCCTGGAATTTATTGCCATTAAGCGTAAGACCCGAATCTTCGGCAACCTTCGAATCCTGTACGGCAATGTTGAAGTCGTTACCAAAATTATGACCGTCGAATTCCGAAACTACAACTCCGGTAATCGTCATCGCTGCAATCTCGTCAGTAACATTTACTTTGGTCTGCCCGGGATTCATTGCTTTAAGCAAGGTGCGAATTTCTTTCACGTTCGTCACAACAGCCGTCGAACCGTCACCGTTCTGTTTGATAATAACCGTGGCTGTCTTGGGAATGGGAATACCCTCGAAATTTCCGGTCGTAAGCAGTTTAGCAGTAACCTGCCGGCTGTCGGTGCTTGCGGCACCCTCCCACTTGTCTACCGTAAAAGTCAGCGTCGTCTTGCCCTTGCCGCCTGTCTCCTTGCTGGGATGGCACCAAGTGGCCGTCTCATCGTCAAAAGTCAACGCCCAGTTGCCGCTCGAAACAACCTCAATGGCGTCGGTAGTCCCTCCGTCGAGTTTCACGGCGACGGTTACCGATGCCTCACCGTTGACGGTGATCGACGGCATCCCACCATCGTCGTCCTTGTCATCGTCCGAACACGCGCTGAAGGCCGTGACAGCCAACGCCGCGCAGAACAATGTTTTCCACAAATTTACTGCTTTCATAGAGT
This sequence comes from Alistipes timonensis JC136, assembly GCF_900107675.1. Classification (GTDB taxonomy): domain Bacteria; phylum Bacteroidota; class Bacteroidia; order Bacteroidales; family Rikenellaceae; genus Alistipes; species Alistipes timonensis. The sequence goes on along the minus strand of NZ_FNRI01000001.1, from coordinate 74,497 downwards.
TTAGTATTAATTAAAAAAACAATTGTATGTAGCCAATATCAATTTCAATTCATTACATAATAGCAATATTATGTCTCAAAGATAAAATTTATTTCCGGACCCGCAAAGGTTTGTAACATTCTTTTAATAATCAGATCAGTCCATTTTTAACGTTTCTTTCTTTTCGCAGTCTTCAATTCCCGGGGGCAAAAGACCCGGAACGTGCCTGTCGGCACACTCCGGGTCCAGTAGATTCAAACAGATCAGCGGATTCTGTCAGCCGCGCGCACCAGCAATTCATCGCGGAAAATGGCCCGGGCCGCCAGGTATGCGAACAGCAGGCAGACCAACGGCAATGCAATGGCGGGCCGGAAGCCCTGCGTATGAAACGCCAGGTCGGAAAAGACCCGCCAGCTCAGGAAGTAATAAACGCCCTCCATAACCACGCCGCCCAGCAACAGCACGATCTCGACCACGCAAAGGCGGATTTGCAGCAGGCGGCGGCGGAACAGGAAAATCGTAACCAGCGGCAGCGCGCAGGCCAGTGCCAATACCACCCCCATATAGACCGCAGGCTGTACGGCCTCGCCTTCGGCGGTCTTCAGCGCGAAGGCATAAAGCCCGAACTCGCCGGCATCACCCGCGAACCACGCCAGGGGCACAAAGAGCGTAACGGCCATCAACGCCGTGACAATCAGCAGATAAAGCGTTTGGATTCGTTGTATCATCATTTATAAAGTTTTGTCGATCAGGTATTTGTTCCGCTCGGAGGAGCCTCTGTTGATAAGTTCTCCCAAAAACCCCGCCAAAAAGAGCTGGACACCGAGAATAACGGCCAGAATCGCCAGATAAAACAGCGGTTGGTCCGTCACGGCGCGCAAAGGCAGGTCGTGGAACTGTTTCCATAGTTTTTCGGCGATGATCCACACCGTCGTTCCGCCGCCCACGAGAAACATCAGCGTTCCGAGACTGCCGAAGAAATACATCGGCGAACGTCCGAAATGCGACATGAACAGCACTGAAATCAGGTCGAGATACCCTTTCACCATGCGTTCCATCCCGAATTTCGAATGCCCGTACTTGCGGGCATGATGGTCGACGACCTTCTCGCCGATGCGGCGGAACCCGGCCTGCTTGGCCAGGATCGGAATGAAGCGGTGCATCTCGCCGTAGACCTCGATGGCCTTCACCACCTTACGGCGGTAAGCTTTCAGCCCGCAGTTGAAATCGTGGAGTTTGATGCCCGACACGGTCCGGGCCGTCCAGTTGAAGAATTTGCTGGGCCAGCGCTTGCCCACGGGATCATGACGCCGTTTCTTCCACCCCGACACCAGATCGTACCCCTCTTCGAGGATCATGCGCCTCAGTTCGGGAATTTCGTCGGGCGAATCCTGCAAGTCGGCGTCCATCGTGATGACCACCTCGCCTTCCGCCGCCGCGAATCCGCAGTAAAGTGCCGCAGACTTGCCGTAGTTGCGGGCGAAGCCGATGCCCCGGATGGCCGGATACTGCTTTTTAAGCTCCTCGACGACATTCCACGAGCCGTCCGACGACCCGTCGTCGATCAGGATCACCTCGTAGGAAAACCCGTTTTCACGCATCACCCGGTCGATCCACGCCGCCAGTTCGGGCAGGGATTCCGCCTCGTTATAGAGCGGCACTACGACCGATATATCCAGTTTATCCATGTTATGCGACTACTCGTTGACCTCCGTATCGAACGGTTTCGGGGCCCGTGCGATCACTCCCGCAATGATGAGGCCGAAGATGGCGCCGAAGAGCAGACTGCTCCACACACCGCCCCAGAGCGTCTTCAGGATCGACGGCGCCGGAGTATTCTGCAATTCGGTGATGGCCTGCGAGAGAATCCCCTCGACCGAGCTGGAAGCACTGCCCATCTGCGCGAAAAGGCCGGTCATCCACGCAACATAACGGTCGATATAAGCCGAATAGCCCACGATCAGATGCAGGTAGACCGCCTGCACGACACCCACGATGATGCCCGCAAACCCCGACACGGCCAGCAGAAACCCGTAGCCCTGCCCGAAGGTGAAACCCTCGTCGGCGGTATAAAGCTGCGAACGGCGGCGCGTATAGCGGTGCAGCAGGTAGTAATGCAGCGCCGCGACGGCGAAAAATTCGAGAACCATCAGATAGATGAATCCCATGCCTTCTGTGAAAAACACGCTGTTTTCCAACATATTCGACACGGCGAGGATGACGCCGATGACGGCTCCGCATTTCGCGGCCTCGTTCCAGAAATTGTTTTTCTCCATGCTATCGTTTTTTTTAATCTATTCCAATTCGCCCTTGCCCTCGCGCAGTATTTCGGGCTCATCACCCGTGAGATCCACGACCGTCGTGGGCACGTTGTCGCCGATTCCCCCGTCGATGACCAACGCCACGTCGTTGCCGTAACGCTCGTGGATCAGCTCGGGATCGGTCGTATATTCCACAACCTCGTCGTCGTCTTTCACCGAGGCCGTAACCATCGGACAACCCAGCGCCCCGACCACTGCACGCGCCACAGCGTTGGCCGGAATGCGGACGCCGATCGTGCGGCGCCGTTCGAGGGCCTTGTCCGGAATGCGTGCCGAAGCCGCCAGCACAAAGGTAAACGGCCCGGGAAGATTCCGCTTCAGAATTTTGAACACGGCATTGTCAACCCGGCAGTATTCCGCGACCTGGGCGATGTTCTCGAAGACCACGGTGAATGCCGCCGAACCTTTGCCTTTGATACGGCGCAGCTTGTCGATGGCCTTCGCCGAACGCAGCGAACAGCCGAAAGCATAGACGCTGTCGGTGGGATAGATGATGATCTCATCCCGCTCCAAAAGGTCTACAACCCGGCGCAACTCCTTCTCCGAAGGATTCTGTTCGTAAATCTTGGCAAGCATAGGATGACAAAGATACGAATAAGCGAGCGCAATGTCAAATTTATTTGATCTTGCGCCGATTCAGCTCGGCACTATACGCCCGGGCGTTGGCATTGTGCTCGCTCAGGGTCCGCGCAAAGTTGTGATAGCCGTCGAACGTGGGCCGTGCACAGAAGAAAATGTAGTCGTGCTTCTCGAAATCGAGCACGGCGTCGATGGCGTTCTTTCCGGGCATGCAGATGGGCGAGGGAGGAAGCCCCTTATTTATATAAGTATTGTAGGGCGACGGATATTTCAGGTGTTTGTAGAGGATGCGCCGCAACGCGAAATCCTGCATGGCATATTTCACCGTAGGATCAGCCTGAAGGGGAATGCCTTTGCGCAGGCGGTTGACATATACGCCGGCGATGCGGGGCATCTCGTCGGTCTTGCGGGTCTCCTCGTAGACGATCGACGCCAGCGTCATCACCTCCATCCGGCTCAACCCGCTGCGCTTGCGTTTGGCATCGCGCTCCGAGGTCCAGAACCGGTCGTATTCGCGCTTCATGCGCTTCACGAACTCTTCGGGCGTCACCGTCCAGTAAAACTCATAGCTGTCGGGAATGAACATAGAAAAGAGCGTCACGCTGTCGAACCCGACCTCCGCGGCCAGCTCCTTCGAGGTCAACGCCTGCATGATCGCCGCGGAATCGGCGTCGATCTGCCGGGCGAGTTTCTGCGCCAGTTGTGCGGGAATACGCACGTTGTTGATCGTCACCCGCACGGGCGTCTGCATTCCCAGTTTGAGCATGCGCGCCACCTCGATAACACTCATGCCGGGCTTCAGCACATAGTGACCGGGTTTGAACGTCGCACCCAAATCTATCCGGCGGGCATAAGCCTCGAAAGCCCGCCTATGCCGGATATGGGGCATCAGCGAATCCACCGCCTGCCCGTATTCGGCGCGGCCGCTCACATATAGGTCGTACTCTTCAGCCACGGCATTTCCATAAAACTGCTGCCGCACGGCCACACCGGCCGCAATCACGACGACGAACACTCCCACAAGGCTCCAGAGCAAAGTTTTTTTAGACATTCCGCAATTATTTTTTGCAAAGATACAAAAAATTCCTACTTTTGTCCCCGGGTGAGTCTTATACGACCAGCTCCTACAGAATCCCCCAGGCGAGGAATCGAGCAAGGGTATGTGGTCGTAGCGGTGCGATGTAAGTAGCTCACCCTTTTTCTATAACGGTGCTTTGACCCGATGGGTCGAGGCACCGCTTTTTTTGCGAATGCTTCCCGAACCGTTCATGCCTGTTTTGGAAAAATAATTGTATCTTAACCTCGCATAAAACCGAAAAACGATGGAAAACAGAATCACGACCCTCTTCGGCATCCGCTACCCCGTCATTGCGGGCGGAATGGTGTGGTGTAGCGGCTGGCGGCTGGCCGCCGCCGTCAGCGAGGCCGGCGGACTGGGGTTGATCGGCTCCGGATCGATGACACCCGAACTGCTGCGCGAACACATCCGCAAATGCCGGGCAGCCACATCCCGGCCATTCGGGGTCAACGTACCGCTGGCCTACCGCTATACGCCCCAGCTGATGGACGTCATCGTGGAAGAACGTGTGCCGGCGGTCTTCACCTCGGCGGGCAACCCCGCAACGTGGACCGGACGCCTGCACGACGCGGGCTGCCGTGTGGCACATGTGGTGTCGAGTTCGAAATTCGCACTCAAAAGCCGCGACGCGGGTGTGGATGCCGTGGTGGCCGAAGGTTTCGAAGCCGGGGGCCACAACGGCCGTGAGGAGACGACGACAATGGCGCTCGTCCCGCAGATACGGCAGGCCGTCGACCTGCCGCTCATCGCCGCGGGAGGTGTTGCCACGGGAGCCGGGATGCTGGCCGCGTTCGCCCTGGGCGCCGAAGGGTGCCAACTGGGAACGCGCTTCGCACTGTCGCAGGAGAGTTCAGCCTGCGAGGCGTTCAAACAACGGTGTGTGGAAGTACAAGAGGGCGACACGATCCTGACGCTCAAAAAGGTCATCCCGACACGCCTCATCCGCAACGGCTTCTGCCGCACGGTCGAGGAGGCCGAAGGACGCGGCGCCGGAGCTGAGGAGCTGCTCGAACTGATAGGCCGCGGACGGCCCAAACGGGGAATCTTCGAGGGAGACCTCGACGACGGGGAACTGGAGATCGGCCAGATCGCCGCGCTTATCGACGACCTGCCGTCGGCCGGCGACATCCTTCGCCGCCTCGTCTCCGAATACGAAGCAGCCCGCGCCGCTCTCCGTCCGCTCTGAGCCTGCCGGAACAGGCGCTACCCCAGCCGGTTGCGGACAAATACCCGCTGCTGCTCGGTCTTCATGTCCACCGCGTCGGAAAGCGCCCGGATCAGGAGCGAGAGTTTCTTATATCCGTAGTTGCGGGGGTCGAAATCGGGCATTTTCTTCGACAGCACGCTTCCCACGTCGCCCAAAGAGGCCCAACCGCTGTCGTCGGCCGCATCGTCGATCGTGTTCTCCAGCAACGTGCGGAATTCGTCGTCGAACGGCCGGATAATCGTCGAAGCATGTCCCCCGTCCTGCGCCTGCTTCTTCTCCCCGGCGGGTTCGGCAACGGGTTCGGCCTGCACCTCGGCTCCGGCGGGCTTCTTCGTCTCTGCCTTCTTCTTCGCAGGGGCCGCCTTCTCAAGCGGAGGCGTCTGCCCGAGGATCTCGACGTAGATGAATTTGTCGCACGATTTGATGAACGGTTTCGGCGTCTTCTTCTCGCCGAAACCCAGCACCTCCTTGCCCGATTCGCGGATGCGGCTGGCGAGGCGCGTGTAGTCGCTGTCGCTCGACACGATGCAGAACCCGTTCACGCCCTCCTTATGCAGAATGTCCATGGCGTCGATGATCAGCGCCGAATCCGTCGCATTCTTGCCCGTGGTATAGGCATACTGCTGAATGGGCGTGATGGAGTTCTCGAGCAGCACCTCTTTCCAGGCGGCGAATTTCGGGTTGGTGAAATCTCCGTAAATGCGCTTTATCGTCGGCGTGCCGTAGTTGGCGATCTCGTCCAGGATATCCTTTATCTTGCGGTGAGAGATGTTGTCGGCATCGATCAGCACCGCGAATTTTTTATCGTTCAGTTCCATAAGGATTCAATTAATGGTGTAAGATACGAAAAAATTTCCTATATTTGTAGACGGCCAAAATCAAAAACACAAAAGCAATGATACGACTCAATGTATTTATCCGCACGACGGATAGCAACCGCGAGGAGCTGGTGCGCACGGCCAAAGAGCTGGTAGCCGCCTCGCTCAAAGACGAAGGATGCGTAGCCTACGACCTGTTCGAAAGCTCCACGCGCAGCGACGTTCTGATGATCTGCGAGACCTGGAGCAACGCCAAGGCCCTTGCGGCCCACGAGCAGGCATCGCATTTCACGACCCTCGTGCCGCGCATGCAGCAGTTGGGCGAACTGAAGCTCGAGAAATTCGTCTTCTGATCCGCACCATCCGGACACAAAAAACCCTCCGCAACCGATGTTGCGGAGGGTTTTTCGTTTACTCCTCGATCGCCTCGAACTCCGACTTGTAAAGTCCGCAGATCGGGCAGGTCCAGTCGTCGGGAATCTCGTCGAACGGCGTTCCGGGGGCAATGCCGGTCTCGGGGTCGCCCTTGGCGGGATCATAGACATAGTCGCAGGCCGTACACTTGTATCGCTTCGGGATGCAGCGGTCGGCGACCTTCTGCCAGTCGATCAGTTCCCAGAAAGCAGCCATGAACTCGGCCCGGCGGTTACGGTAATCGATATAATAGGCGTGCTCCCAGACGTCGGCCGTCATCACCGGACGCAGTCCGTCGGTCATCGGGTTGCCGGCGTTCGACTTGGCGACGATCGACAGCTTGCCTGCCTTGTCCATCACCAGCCACGCCCATCCCGAACCGAAAAGGCCCACGGCGGCTTTGGTGAACTGCTCTTTGAAAGCCTCCACCGAGCCGAACGCCTCGGAGAGCTTCGCGGCCAGCTTCGCAGGCACGGGCTTCTGCGCGGGGGTCAGCATTTGGAAGAAGAAAGTATGATTCCAGGTCTGGGCGGCGTTGTTGAATATGCCGCCGTCGGCCTTGCGGACGATCTCGTCGAGCGGCATCTCCTCATAGGGCGTGCCGGGGATCAGTTTGTTCAGGTTATCCACATAGGTTTGCAGGTGCTTGCCGTAATGGTAATCGAGCGTTTCCTTGCTCATCTTCGGAGCAAGCGCTTCCAATGCATAGGGAAGCTCAGGCATCGTGTGTTTCATAGTCGTGTGTGTTAATGAATTAAACTTGTCCGAAGTTAGCAAAAATTTCCGTCAGGTCATCACATCGAGCCGAAAATGATCATCATTAAAACGAATTTCCGCCTTTCCGGACAACAGCACGGGCGGGAACCTTCCGAAAAGTTCCCGCCCGGCAGAAAAAGCGACGCCCCTAAAAATTTGCTTTGATACCGACCGTGAAGTTGGCCCCCAGCTCGGGATACCACGGATACTCGTAGAGGTCGCGGTTGATGAGGTTGCGCCCCTCGGCGAAGAGCGTCACACGGCCCGAAACCTTCCAGTCGAAATTCACCCGCAGGTCGACGGCAAAAGGAGCCTTAAAGGGATTCTGCACCACGGGCAGCATCGTGAACAGGCCGTGACTGTCTGCCGGATCATACGCATAGGCCGACCAGCGGCGGACACCCTGCATCAGCGCCTTCACCCCGAACGAGATCTTGCGGCCCTCGTAGGCGACACCGACGTCTCCGGCAATCGACGGCAGGCCGTTTTTCAGGTCCGTCTCGTCATTGTAGAGACAGCCGTGCACACCCAGGTCGAATTTCAGCACGCTCACAGGCCGGTATTCGATCTCGCCGTTGAACGACGTCACGGTCTGGCGCGCCGTCACGGGGACGAAGGCGCCGAAGAACCCGATGCTTTCGGGATCGTCGTTCCAGCGGGCCGTCCAGAAGAGCCGGTTGTCGCGGATCGAAACGCCGGCATAGAGGCGGTAGTTGAAACGGCTGCGCCACAGGCTGCCGCCCACCCCGAGGCGGAAATCGTAATCGACCGAGCTCTTGCCGAGCCACGTCGAAGCCGCCACATAGGGATTTTGGAGCGTCAGCGACCGGAAATCATTGGGCTTCACGGCGCCGTCGGCTTCGAAGAAAGGCCGCAGTCCCGGCGTCCCGAGGTTGAAATCGAGCCGGGCATAGGGAATGACGTAATTCCCGGCATCCGCCCCCTCGATCTTATCGTGGTAATAGTCGGCCCCGACATCGAGGCGCACCACCCCACCCTGGAAACCGTAACGCAGAGCGGCATGGATCAACTGCTGGGTGTTTTCCGAAATGGATTTCTGCCCGGCCAGCCGTTCATAGCCCGCTTCGAGCGAGAAACTGCTGCGGCCGAATCCGCGGGCGATCTTCGCCCGGGCCCCGAGCGACATCTGGCGGGCCTTCTCATTGTAACCGGACCAGTCGGAATGATCGAAAAACATGCCGCCGTTCAGCGCGATCTCGAAGTTCGTGCGGCTGAGGTCCTGGAAATCGTCCCCGAAGCGCACGGCGACATGCGCATCGCCGTAGTCATTCATGTCGCCTGCCCCGAACTCCCGTTCGAACCCGGCAGGGGCATAAACCCCGTAACGGTGGTACATCCGGTTGTCGTAGGAAAGATCCCCCTCGAGGATATGCTTCCCGAAATATTTGCCCGCGGCAGCCCCGATACGGTTGAACATCCGCGTCGACGGGTTCTTCACGCCGAAATCGTTCCGGATCTTGGCATACTGCCCCTCGTGGTTGACATATCCGATGACATAACCCGTCGAAGGATTCTGCGACGACGCGTAGAAATCCAGCACCGAATTGAGCGGATACCCCGCGCCTGCCTTCACGTAGAACGGCAGCGGGCGGTTGAACTCCCAGTAGGTCACCGTCGCCGGACGGATCGGACGCGTCGAGAGCGTCGTGCGCAGCGACAGCGGCGTGATGGTATAATCAATCTCGGGACGCAAGCGCGTCGTGTCGGTCATATCGGGCCGGACGGCCAGTTTCGAGGCGCTCTCCACCTTCGGAACATACGCCTTGGTCACCTCGACCTGTTTCTCGACCTGCGCCGCAGCCAGTTGCGGCAGAACTGCCGCGAGGGCGGCTATCATCAGAATCCTCTTCATCGTCAATTCAATTTTGCGATTCGTGCCTTCGCCTCCTCCACAATGCCGTCGTCGGCAGGCGAATAACCGTCGGCGACACTCTGCCACGTCGCCCGGGCCTGGAACGTGTCTCCCTTGCGGACATAAACTTCACCCAGCAGGAGGAAAGCCCGCGCCAGCCAGTAGGCCTGCGGTTCCCGCTCCGAGAAAGCGAATACGGCGGCTTCGGTCTTGTCCATGTCGCCGCTTTCGAACGTCGATTCGATCACGTAATAGGCGGCTTCGGCCCCCTCCTTCGTGCGCACCTCCTTCGAAAGCTCCTTGTAGAGTTTCACCGCCTCGGCGCTGCGGCCCTCGGCCCGCAGCTGCCCGGCCCAGGCGTATTTGGCCTCACGCAGCGCCGTGGCTCCCGCATCGTCACGGCCGCACACGTCGGCGGCCATTTCGGCGATCTTCGCCCCGTCGCCCCCGGCAACGGTGGCGCGCACATAACCCGTCATGGCATCCTCGCGGCCCGTCTTGGTCGGCGCCACGTCGTAAAGCCGCCGGTAGGCCGAAGCGGCCTCGTCCCAGCGCTTGTCCGCGAAGGTCATCTCCGAGAGTTTTTCCAACACGGCCACGGTATATTGGTTCGTTCCCTGCCCGGCCAGTTCGGTCAGCGTCACGATGGCGTTCTCGCGGTCACCCGCCAGCAGATAGCAATCACTCAGGTAGTAGAGCGCATCGGTCAGGTAATAGCCTTTCGGATAGCTCGCCACATAGCTGCGCAGCGACTTGGCAGCGGCATCCCGCTGCCCGCCGAGGTAGAGCTTCTGCGCAGCGGCGAACGACAGCGAGTCACGCGACAGGGCTGTCAGGTCGCTCTCCACACCCGCCTTGGCGGCATAGTCGAAATAGGCGTCCACATCACCCTCCGAAACATAAATCTCGCGGATCGACTGCATCGCGCCCTTGGCCTCGGCCGACTGGGGCGACGCCCCGACCACGCGGTCATAATAGGCCAGCGACTTCTGCTTGTCGCCGAGATTCAGGTAAGCCAGTCCCAGATCGGAATAGGCCTGCGTACAGCGCGGCGACGCGGGATAAGCCGCAACGAACTTCTCGAGCTGCGCGGCGCCCTCGGCATATTTCTCCTGCGCGATATAACTGCGCCCCAACTCGTAGGAAGCCTCATCGGCATAATCCCCGCCCGCAGCGGCGATCTGCCGCAAAGCCTGCTGTTTCCGGTCCGTATGGCCCAGAATGCCGAGCGTAACGGCCCGTTTGTACTGAGCATATTGCTTTTCGGGCGTTCCCAGCGCGATGGCCTTGTCGTACTCCCCCACGGCCGCCTCGAACCGCCGGTCGGAATAGGCCGCGTCGCCCAATCGGTTCAGCGCGTCGGCGCGGTAGCTGTCGCGCGGCGACCATGCGGCGAGGAACTTGCCGAAAGCCTCCTGCGCCTGCCGGAGATCGTTGCGGTCGAAAGCGCAGTAACCGAGGTTGTACCACGCCAGCGCATACTCCCGCTCGGTGCGCGGCGCACGCTTCAGGTAGGCGTTGTATTTGGCCGCAGCAACGGCGTAATCGCCCTGTGCAAAGGCGATCTCACCCTGCCAGAAAGAGGTCAGGGCCGAATATTTCGGGCTGACGTTCACCGCCGCGGACTCCGCCAGGTAACTTTGCGCCGCTTTCAGGTCGCCGGACGCGTAAGCCTCCAATCCGCGGAAATAGGCTATTTTCTGCAACGCCGCGCGGATGTCGGCATCGCCCGAAGGCATCGCCTTAATGGCGCGGTAGGCGGCATCGTAGTCGCGGGAGTTGTAGTAGGCGGCGATCAGCAGCGTCCGGGCCTCCCCGACGCGCGGCGACGAGGGATAGCGCCCGACATAGCGCGTCAGCACGTTGATCGCCCCGTTGAAGGCTCCGCCGCCCAGTTCATATTGCAGCTTGGCATAGTTGAAGAGCGCATCTTCGGCGATCGCGGCATCCAGCGACTCGTCCGAAGCCATCGCAAAGGCCTGCATCGCCGACTCCTTGTCCCCGGCACGCAGGTAGCAGTCGGCCAGGTGGTAGGAGGCGTTCTGCGTCAGGGCGTCTTCGGCGCCGCACGCCTTGCGCAGCCACTCCGCGGCCTCGGGATAGCGGGCCGTACGGTAAAGCGAAAAGCCCTCGAGATAAGCGGCGTCGCGGTCCATTTCGCCCCCGGCGTTCCGGAAAGCCGCCAAGTGCTCCAGCGTCTTGTTGAAATCATCCAGCCGGAACCACGATTCGGCCATCACGCGCTCCAATTCGGCGCGGCGCTCGGGAACAGCCCGGCGGGCCAGCGCCTCGCCGTTTTCAACCACATAACGGTAGTTGCCCTCGCGGAACTCGATCTGCAGGAGGTAGTACGGCACCACATCGCGGTAGGCGTCGCTGCGTGCGAGCGTTTCGAAACCCTGCTTCGCGCGGCCGTAACGCCCCTCGGCGTAATCGATATAGGCTTTGTAGTAACGGGCATGATCCACATATTCACTGCGGCTGCCGATACGGTCGAAATAGTCGTAGGCTTTGGCGTAATTGCCGTCCCCGAATTCGACATATCCCATGCGGATGTCGTACTGCTCGCGGCGCGGTGCGCTCAGGGCCTTGTAATCGGTCTTTTCGAAAGCCTCGCGGGCCTTCTTCATATTCCCGTCCGAACAATAGAACGACCCGAGGGCGAAACGCACGTCGTTGGCATAGACCGATTCGGGATAACGCTCCCCGAAATCGCGCAGGGCTCCTTCGGCGTCGGCGCTGCCCAGCTCCACGGCGCAGGCGGCCAGGTAAAACTCTACCTCCTGGACCAGCAGGCGGTCCGAAGGGGGCAGGACGGCCTTCGCACGCAGGAATTCATGCCGGGCGTCGCTCCAGCGGCCGTAGTCGAACAAATCGCGGGCACGCTCCATGAGCGTCTCTATTTCGGGCTTCGCGGCCTGCGCACCGAAGGTGCACGTCGCCAAGGCAAGGATCAGCAACAATATCCGGAATTTTCGCATACACATATTTTCACTAAATACGGGCAAATATACGAATTTTTGCCCATCCGCACACTACCAAAGGAACGGAATTTGCCCCCGGGTTATTGTTGAACAAAAAAACCGAAATCCATGATTGAAAAAGTCACTTTACAGATGTCCGAAAACGGGAAATTCCGGACCGAAAACGGCACCGGATGCGAATCGCTGAACCCCAAAGCCCTGCTGCTCTACGCAGCCGCGCAATGCTCCGCGCAGACGGCGCTGATGATTATGCAGAAAGAGCGTATCACGCCCAAGCGCTTCGAAATCAGCTACTCGGGAGAGTTATCTGCCGAAGAGGTCAAATCGGAGAGCGTATACAGCTCGTTCCATGTCGTTTACAACGTCGAGTGCGGGTCCGAGGACGACCAGGCGAAAGCAAGCCGCGCCATCGACCTCACGCACGAAAAGTACTGCGGCATGGTGCGGATGCTGCGCATGATCGCCCCCGTTTCGCACGAGGTCGCGGTGGTGAGTACCGAACCCGCGAAAGCGTAAAACACCCGGCGGTAATGAAAAACGGCGGAGAATATTCTCCGCCGTTTTTTACTGCGCCGTGATGCGCTGGTAGTCCGAAACCGCCACGGCATAATTGTAGTGCGCCCGGATGGCGTTAGAGTAGAGCTGAATCCAGCTCAGCTGGGCCTGCAACACGTCGAGGATCGTCGCAAGGCCCTCGCCATAGGAATAAGTACTGATCGAGAGGTTCTCACCGGCAATGCGGAGGCTCTCCTCCGAGGCGTCGACCTGCGCCCGGCTCTGCACCAGCGCCGTCCAGCCGTTCATCTCCTCGCGCACGATGTCGTCGTGACGCAGCGCGGCGGTCCACTCCTGCTGTTGCTGCACGGCGCGGGCGGCCCCGACGGCCCGGCGGCGTTCGCCCCAGTGGAAGATCGGCACCGAGAGTTTCACGAAAACCGATCCGTCGACCGTCGTCGCACCGGTCCGGTTGGGCACGAAAGGCTGCCACGAGCCCCCTACCCCGACGCTCAGCTGCGGATTGAAGGGCGCCCGGGCCAAGCGGATGCCCCAATCGGCCTGCTCTGCGCGCAGCCGTGCGGCGGTATAGTCGGGACGGCGCGCCAGGGCCTCGGCCGTAACGACCCGCACGGGCATCGGAAGCGAATCGCGGATGCCCTGTCCCAACTGCACGTCGAGCGTGGCATCGGTCCCCCGCAGGATGTTGAAGTTGTGCAGGGCCACCTCGTAACTCTGTTCGGCGCTCACGAGCGAATATTCGGCCTCGCTGAGCCGGGTCTCGATCATCAGCACGTCGCCCTTGGCGATGTACCCCTCGGCGAAACGGCGGTCCACGACCTCTTTCAGCGAACGGATGATCGAAACGTACTGGCGCATCGAAGCGGCGTAGAGCTCCACGGCCGAGAGGTTCCAGTAGGCGTAGTCGGCGGCATAGCGCACGTCGAGGCGCGAAAACTCCTCGTCGCACAGGGCGATGTCGTAGCCCAGTTCGGCCTGCTTGGCCGAAGCCCGCACCGCACCGCCTCCGTAGACGGTCTGGACCACCTGCGGCAGCACGCCGAAGGTCCACGGCTCGATGCCTTCGTAACGGTGGAAAGTCTTGGTGAAACTGCCGTCCATCGCCAGCCGCGGAAGATAGCCCGTGCGGGCCTGCCCCATCGTCTCAGCCGCAGCGTCGCTCTGCGAGGCGGCGATCTTCAACTGCCAGCTGTAATCGGCGACCGCCGCCCGGTAGCCGGCGAGCGAAGTCTGTCCGAACGCCGGCAGGGAGAGCCACAAAAGGATTATCGAAACTGCGTTTTTCATGGTTTGCGAATGTTATAGAACAGGGCGTAGACCACCGGAAGCACGCAGACCGTCAGCAGCGTAGCCACGAGCAGTCCGCCCATGATCGTGGCGGCCATGGCCCCGAACATCGAGTCGAAAAGCAGCGGCAGCATGCCGAGGATCGTGGTCCCCGAAGCCATCGCCACGGGAACGATGCGGCTGCGCGTGGCCGATGTCAACGCCTCGTAGGGGTCCCTGCCCGCTGCCCGGAGCACGCCGATCTGCTCGACGAGCACCACGGCATTTTTGATGTTCATGCCCACCAGCCCCAGCAGTCCCAGCAACGAGAAGAAGTTGAACACCTTGCCCGTGACGGCCAGTCCAAGCACCACGCCGATGAAGATGAGCGGTATCATCAGCAGGATGACGACCGGTTCACGGTAGTTGCGGAACAGCAGCAGCAGGACAATGAGGATCAGCACCAGCGTCAGCGGCATGTATTTGGCCAGCGCCTCGTTGGACTCCTGCTGGCTCTCCTGCTCGCCGAAGACCTTCATCGAATAGCCCTCGGGAAGCACCACGGCGCGGTCCATCGAATCCTTCAGCGCGGCGAACAGCTGCATGGTGTTGACCCCGCGGGCGGGATCGCACTGCGCCTTCATCACCCGCTGGCGGTTGAACCGTTTGATGACGCCCGGACGGAAGTCGAAACGGAAGCCGTCGGTGGCCTGCTCGATCGAGAAGACCCTGCCCGAAGGGTTGAAGATCGGGAGCGCCTGCAGGTTGGTGAGGTTGTAGGTCCCGATATTCTCGTCTTTGAGCAGGATCGGCATGAACTGGTCGCCCTCGCGGTATTCGCCCAGCGCATACCCCTGCGTAGCGATGGTGATGCCCCGGGCCATCTGGCTGCGGGTGATGCCGATGCGCTGGCCCTTCATCTGCGAATAGACCGGCTGCCACATCGGCACACGGTTGCCCCAGCCGTTGCGGATGTTCACGGCTCCCGGCGTGCGCCACATCACCTCTTCGGCAGCAGCCGTCAGGCGGCGCAGCGTGTCGGCGTTCTCGCCGATGAAGCCGAACTCGATGGCCGCATCGGGCACGGGCGAGAGTTTGAAAAGCGACGAGCGCAGCCACACGTCGGGGAAATTCGCCGTGACCCAGGCGTTGAACCGCGCCTCGACAGGCGCGGTCTGCCGCCGGTCGTGGAGTTCGACGAGGATGTTGCCGAAATTGGGACGCATCGATACGCTGCTGCTGGCCAGGTAGTAACGCGGCGGCGTGGAGCCCAACGTCATCGAAACGGTCTTCACCTCGGGCTGTTCGCGGAGCCACGCCTCCATCGTGAGCAGATTGCGCTCCGTATCGCGGATATTGTACCCTTCGGGCAGGAGCACGTCGGCGCGGAAATAGGGTTTGTCGAGCGACGGGAAGAAATTCTGGGGCATCAGTCCCATGACCGCGAGCGAAAGGACGAACAGCCCGACGACGACGGCCACGACCGCCCACCGCCGGTGCAGCAGGGCGCCCAGAAAGCGGTCGAAAGCATGGTAAAATTTCGTGTCGTAGGGATCACGGTCGACGGGTTTCACCCGCAGCATGAAGTTCCCGAACAGCGGCGTCTGCGTCAGGGCCAGCACCCAGCTCAGCAGCAGCGAAAGGGCCAGCACGACGAACAGCGGTTTCACGATCTCGGCCACCGACGAAGGGGCCAGATACAGCGGCAGGAACGAGAATATGGCGATCAGCGTGGCGCCCAGCAGGCTCCACCGCGGGGCGTTGGCTCCGTCGACGACGGCCGTGCGGCGTGCCGCGCCCCGCAGCATGGCCTGTTGCGCATTGTCGGTGACGACGATGGCGTTGTCGACGAGCATGCCCATTGCGATGATGAATCCCGCCAGTGAGGTGCGGTTCAGCCCTTCGCCCAGGAATTGCATCAGCAGCAGCGTGCCGCCGATCGAGAACAACAGCGAACTGCCGATCAGCACCCCGGCGCGGAACCCCATGACGAGCATGATGATCAGGATGACGATGGCAACCGATTCGGCCAGATTGAGGATGAACGTGGAGTTGGCCTCGCGGGCGATGCGGTTTTCGGGATAGAGCACCGTCAGCTCCATGCCCACGGGCATCTGGCGCGTGAGCGAGGCCAGCACGCCGTCGATCTTCTCCCCGGCCTTCACCACGTCGACGCCCGCTTCGGTCGAAATGCCGATGCCCACGGCGCGGCGGCCGTCGACGCGCATCATCGTCTGCGGCGGTTCGGCATAGCCCCGTTCGACACGGGCGATGTCGCCCAGCCGGTACTGCTTGCCCGAGGAGGCGATCAGCAGTTGGTCCGAAAGGTCGTCGAGGGTCTTGTAGGTTCCGTCCTCGAGTATCTGTATGCGGAGTTTCCCGGCCTGTTTCTCCCCGCTGTTGACGATGGAGTTCTGCTGGCCGATGGTCGAAACGATGGTTTCGGGA
Source organism: Alistipes timonensis JC136 (assembly GCF_900107675.1). GTDB lineage: Bacteria > Bacteroidota > Bacteroidia > Bacteroidales > Rikenellaceae > Alistipes > Alistipes timonensis. Next base: position 58,258 of record NZ_FNRI01000001.1, on the reverse strand, counting down.
CGGATGGAGAAGTTGGCCAGCGCCGCGAGGCTGACATAGACGTTGACCACGGGCGTCTGCTCGCCGTAAAGAGTCACCTTCTGCACGCCGTCGACCGTCACGAGGGCCGTTTTCAATCGCTGGGCCCAGTCGCGCAGCTCCGACCACGAGAATCCCCCGTCGACGGAGAGACCGTAATAGATGCCGTAAACATCGCCGAAATCGTCGGCAACGGTGATCTGCGACGCCCCGGCGGGCAGTTTGGGCTGGACGTTGAGCACCTTGCGGCGCAGTTCGTCCCACATCTGCGGAATTTCCGCAGCGGGCGTGGCGGGGTCCAGTTCGACCTGGATCTTCGAGACCCCGTAATAGGATTCGGAGGTGATCTTGTGCACGAGGCGCATCGACTGCACCTCGCGTTCGATCGGCTCGGTGACGAGCTGCTCGACCTCCCGGGGCGTGGCCCCCGGATAGGAGCAGACGAGCGACGCCGATTTGATGACGAAGACCGAGTCCTCTTTCTTGCCCAGCGTCGAGAAACCCAGCGCCCCGCCGGCCAGCAGGACGAAGAGGAAGAAATAGATTACCTTGGCGCTTCGCAGGGAATATTCGGGCAGGTTCATCGCAGCGTCATTTTAAAATCCGGACCTGTTCCCCCTCGCGCAATTGGTAGACCCCCGCGGTAACGACCTTCTCGCCCGGCGCGACGCCGCTGTCGATGACCACGCGGTCGCGTCCGAACAGCTCCCCGGGCTTCACCTCGCGGCGCGTGACGCGGTCGCCCGCACCGACTATCCAGACATAGGTGCCGCCCTCGGCCGGGGCATAGATGGCCGAGACGGGCAGCGACACGGCATCGGGGACCGGGTCGGTGCTCTGCATGGTGATCGTACACGACATGCCGGGCGAAATGCGGTAACGCGCCGGATCGGGATTTTCGAGGGTCAGCGACACGGGGAATCCCGAAGCGTCGGACGAGGTTTCGACATACTCCTTCAGGCGGGCCGGGATCGCCGCGCCCCGGTAATTGTCGAACTCGACGGTGAAGTGCGTCGAACTGTCCCGCAGCAGCGACAGCCCGGTTTCGGGCAGCGTGAACTGGACGGTGGTGGTGACGGGGTTGACCAGCCGGAGGATCGACTGCCCGGCCTGCACCCGTTCGAAATTGTCGACATACTTGCGCTCGACGACCCCGGCGAACGGAGCCCTCAGACGCGTGTCTTTCAGCAGGTCGAGGGTGTTTTCATAGGTGGAGCGGGCCTGCGCATAGCGTGTCGAGGCGGCCTCGGCCTCCTGCCGCGACACGGCTTCGTGTTCCAGAAGGCGCTGCATGCGCTGCTGCTGCGAACGGGCCTCTTCGAAGGCCGAACGGGTCGCCGACACCTGCAGTTCGATGTCCCGGGGGTCGAGCTCGGCGAGCAAAGTTCCCTTCTTCACGCTCTGTCCCTGCGCAACGGGGACATCGAGGACCTGCCCCGCGACTTTGAAAGCGAGATTTACGGCGTCGTCGGGTGTAGCCATGCCGGCAAAATCCTTGTCGATGAGGCCGGCACCCGCGGCCGTCGTGACCTTCACGGGACGCACCGCCTCGGGAGCCGGGGTTCTGCGGCCGCACGCCCCGGCAAGCAGGGTTATCAGCAAAATAGGGATTGTTCGCATACGAAAAAAGTTGATACTCTTCTTTTTCTACGCTCGGCATAGTCCGAAACCGAGTTTCGGCTCTGCCCTCGCTAAACGAAAAAGTTGACACAGATTTCTCTGTGTCAACTTTTATACCACATCCCGCCGAACGCCCCTACGGACGAATATCGCGACAATTCCTTTTAGCCGTGATGGTTCCGTCGTCCAGCACCACGAGACCGTTATAGGCCCGGAGCATGGTTTTCATCGTCGAGGCGTCGATGTTGTAACAGCGCACCTCCCCCGAGCCGAAATCGTGCCACGTCACGCCGTACAGCGGATCGGGCGTCAGGCAGACCACATGCGCCCCTTCCTCCCGGGCGCGCTCCACCAGAGAGGCCATACGCCGGGCGCAGGGACGCGACAGGCGGTCGAACTCCGTGACGCAGAGCATGTAAACCCGTCCGGGCATGGTCAGCACCTCCTCCGTGGCGTCGCCCTCGGCGTCGCGCAGGGCGAATTCGCTCACCAGCGGCCGCACCGACGGCAGTTCGCTCGTGGTGCGGGTATCGACCCACTCCCACTTTTCGGCATCCTGCCACTCGGTATCGTCCAGCGAGAACTCACGCTCGCGCCCCGTCTCCCGGTCGCGGTAGACCAGCACGGTCTCCGATTCGCCGGACTCGACGGCAGGCTCCTGCATCGCCTCGTGGATGTTTACCCCGACCTTATAGGGCAGGAAGTCGATCAGCGGCAGGTGGATATAGCAGTAGTAGCCCAGGTACATCGAGAGGAAGAAGAACGTGCAGGTGAGCACGATCTCCAGCGGTTTGAAGGCGAAGATCTTGTCGGGACGGTAGCGCCACCACACCACGAAGGCCATCGGCAGCAGGGCGACGTTCTTGGCGAAGGTCTCCCAGGGGGTTAATTTCAGGGCCTCGCCGAAGCATCCGCAGTCCTCGACGGGAATCAACGTGGCGCTGAGCAGCGTCAGCAGGGTGAAGAAGATCATCGAAACCAGCGCGAAGATCGAGATCAGGCGGATGCGGACTTTGAACAGCAGCATGCACCCCATCATCAGCTCGGCGCCGCACAGCCAGATCGAGAAGGTCATCGCCGCAGGCTGCAGGTACTCCACGCCGTAGATCGAGAGATACTCGTTGACCTTCAGCGCCGTGCCCCACGGGTCGATCACCTTCGAGAAGCCCGAAAGGATGAACGTGCAGGCAAGGATCAGCCGGCAGACGTTCGCCAGAATCTTGAAAGCCCGGGTACTCCTCATCGTGCGTCGAGTATCGGGGCCAGCACGGCCCGTATCTTATCGAAAATCCGCTCGGGACTCTCCATCGCCCCGTTCGCATCGCAGCAATCGACCACGCGCAGCGAAGCATCCTTCGCCGCGGCGGCCAGATAAACCTCGCGGACACGCCGCTGCAGGTCGAGGGCTCCCTCGTGAATGTCCTGACCGCCTTGCAGATAGGTGCGGTCGTCGCCCTCACGCGCCTCGGTGAGCTTGCTCTCGGTGAAAGTGAAAGGCACGTCGAGGAACAGCGACATGTCGGGACGCGGCAGGTCGTTATAACCGAATTCGAGGTCGAGAATCCACTGTGCGAGGCGGTCGCGCGACTCCCCGGCGGGAAGTTTCGCGCACTGGAAGCCTACATTCGAGTAGACATAACGGTCGAGGATCACGGCTTTGCCCGCGGCGATCCACTCCCGGATCTGCGGACCCGCCGCGGCACGGTCGCCGGCAAAAAGCAGGGCCACGAGGTAGGGATCGACCTCGTTCACGCCGCCGAACTCCCCCCGGAGGAAACGGGCGATCAGCTCGCCGTAGACCGGAGCGTCGAAGCGCGGGAAATGCACATACTCGCTCTCCACACCACGCTCGGAGAACAACCGGCGCAACATACGAATCTGGGTCGATTTGCCCGCTCCGTCCAAGCCTTCGAGTACGATGAACATGGTTAGTAATTTTTAATACCTCTTAATCATTTTCGGGACGCAATGACGCTCCCGATCGTCGTTATCGCCGCCCGTGGCGGCGTTTGCAAATTGGACCCACCCCCAACCCCCGCCTTGGCGGGGGCTCAGTCGCATCGCGACCGGAATACCGCCAAAACTTTCAGCTTTAATTGCGAAGCATCCGCACGGCCCGTTCAACCCCGGCGGCCAGCGCATCGGCCTCGGAGAGCGTATTGTACAGCGCGAACGAGGCCCGGCACATGCCCGTCGTGGCATAGTGGTCCATCACGGGTTCGGCGCAGTGCTGGCCCGTACGGACCGCAATGCCCAGTTTGTCGAGGATCATTCCCATATCGTAGGGATGCACCCCCTCGACGTTGAACGACACGATGGCGCACTTGCCGGGCGCCGTGCCGAAAATCCGCAGTCCGTCGATGGCCGTCAGCCGCTCCGTAGCCCGGCGCAGCAAGGCCTCCTCGTGGGCCTCGACCTCCGCCGCGTCGAACTGCTGCACGAATTTCACCGCCTCGCCCAACCCGATGGCTCCCACGAAATTGGCCGTTCCGGCTTCGAATTTCAACGGCACGGGGGCATAGGTGGTCTTTTTGAACGTCACCGTGTCGACCATGTCGCCGCCCCCGAGGAACGGCGGCATCTTCTCCAACAGATCCCGCTTGCCGTACAGCACGCCTATACCCGTCGGACCGTAGAGTTTGTGGCCCGAAAAGGCGTAGAAGTCGCAGTCCATCTCGCGGACATTCACGCCGCCGTGCACCACACCCTGACAACCGTCGACAACGACGACGGCCCCGACGGCATGCGCCGCTTCGACCACGGGCCGCAGGTCGGGCCGTGTGCCGAGCGTGTTCGACGCCTGCGTCACGGCCACCACGCGGGTCCGTTCGTCCACAAGTTCCGGCAGCAGGTCCATGCGCAGCGCTCCCGCCTCGTCGAACGGAAGCACACGTATCCCGGCTCCCCGGCGTTCGGCCAACAATTGCCACGGCACGATGTTGGAGTGATGCTCCATCTCGCTGACGAGGATGTTATCCCCCGCACCGACGAACGCGTCGCCCCAGGCATAAGCCACCGTGTTGAGCGACGCCGTGGCGCCCGCCGTGAAGACGATCTCCTCCTTTTCGGCCGCCCCGATAAAGGCGGCGATCCGCTCCCGCGCCTCCTCGTACAACTCCGTGGCCTGCTCCGACAGGAAATGCACGCCGCGGTGGATGTTCGAGTTCAGGCCCCGGTAGAGGTAATCGACCGTATCGATCACCTGCCGGGGCTTTTGCGCCGTGGCTCCGCTGTCGAGGTAAACCAGCGGCTTACCGTAGACCTCGCGGTGCAGGATCGGAAACTCCTCCCGTATTTTCTCGATATCAAACATCATTACATTTCTTCGATTTTCACCGAGGCCAGCTCCATGATCGCCCCGCACAGCGGCTCGATGCCGCAGCGGCCGACGACATCGCCGACAAACCCTTCGATCTGCAGCCGCCGGGCCTGCGCTTCGCTCAGTCCCCGCTGACGCATGTACAGAATCGCATCGGCATCCATCTGCCCCACCGTCGCGCCGTGCGAACACTTCACGTCGTCGGCGTAAATCTCCAACTGCGGCTGGGTCGTGATGCGGGCCGTCTCGCTCAGCAGAATGTTGCGGCTCTGCTGGCGGGCGTCGGTGCGCTGGGCGTCGGGAGCGACGTAGATCAGTCCGCAAAACTCCCCGACAGCCTGCCCGCCGGCAACACCTTTGATGTAGGAATTGCTGCGACAATCGGCGACATTGTGTCCCGTGCGAAGTTTCACCACGCAGTGCTCATTGCCCGCGGCGAGAAATACCCCGCCCAGTTCGTTTTCGGCATCCGCGCCGTCGAGGTCGATGCGGTACGAGGCGTTGGCGCTCGACAACTGCACCGTCGTCAGGCGGCAACGGCTGCGGGCAGCCTGCTTCACCGAGACCTCGGCAAACGCCTCGGCCGTAAACAATTCGGTCAGCTCCAACTGCGCCTCCTCGCCCAACTCCACCTCCACGACCGACGTGTCGGCCGCGGTGTGCAGCACGACGATTCGCGCCGAAGCGCCGGCAGCGGCCTCGATACGGAGCTTCCGGGGATCGACCGCCGCAAAGGGTTCGGCCGCAGCCCCGTCGATCCGGAGCACCTCGCCGTCCGCCGGACGAAACCTGCGGATGATGTCGAGAATCGCCTCCATTACCGGTCGTATTCGTTGATGAGCCAATCGTACCCCTCCTTCTCGAGCCGAAGGGCCAGCGACTTGTCGCCCGAATGGATGATACGGCCCTTGTAGAGCACGTGCACCACGTCGGGCACGATGTAGTCCAGCAAGCGCTGGTAGTGCGTGATGACCACCGTGGCGTTATCCGCCCGGTGGAGTTTGGTGACGCCCGTGGCGACGATCCGCAGGGCGTCGATGTCGAGCCCCGAGTCGGTCTCGTCCAGAATCGCCAGCTTCGGGTCGAGCATCGCCATCTGGAAAATCTCGTTCTTCTTCTTCTCGCCGCCCGAGAAACCTTCGTTCACGGCCCGCGAGGTGAGTTTCGACGAAAGCTCCACCACGGCGCTCTTCTCGCGCATCAGCTTCAGAAACTCGGCGGCCGTCAGCGGCTCCTCGCCGCGGAACTTACGCTGTTCGTTGACGGCCAGCTTCATGAAATTGGCCATCGTGACGCCCGGAATCTCCACCGGATACTGGAAGCCCAGGAACAGGCCCAGACGCGCGCGGTCCTCGATGGGCATCGCCAGCAGATCACGGCCCAGGAACTCGGCCGAACCTTCGGTGACGGTGAATTTCTCATTGCCCGCCAGCACCGACGCCAGCGTCGACTTACCCGAGCCGTTAGGCCCCATAATGGCATGCACCTCGCCAGCCTTCACTTCGAGGTCGATACCCCGGAGAATCTCCTTGCCGTCGACCGAGGCGTGCAGATTTTTTACCTTTAACATATCTTTTTTGCCAGTTTTTTACATTTCACAATTTCCCGGGGCGTCAGCTCCCCGTGTTTGCGGCATCCGCCCCGGCCCAAAGTCCCGGCGACCCGGAAACCGCTCCATTTCAATATCTCGCGCAAGGCACGGAACACGCCGGTCGTCTGGCGGAACCACACGCTGAACGGATAGACCGTATTGCACGTGGCGACCAGCACGGCCCGCTTGCCCTTGTGCAGCGGGATCGGCATGCCGTTCTCCCGCTCGCCCATCATCGCATAGACCATCCGGTCGAACAGCACCTTCAGCGCACCGCTCATGTTGCCCCAATAGCAGGGCGACCCGACGATCAGGGCATCGGCCCCGCGAATGGCCTCCGCCGCACGGTGAGCGTCGTCCCCGGGCAGTATGCAACGACCCAGCGAACGGCATTTCATACACCCGGTGCAGGGCCGGACCTGCATGTCGCGAACGAACAGCATCTCGACTTCGCACCCCTCGGGCAGACCGGCGGCCACATGGCCGAGCATCTGCGAAACCAGCCCGTCGCGGCGGGGACTTCCGTTTATGACGACGACTTTCATCTTCTAACTATCCGACCGATCCCTCCAACTGCAAGGCCAGCAGTTTTTGCGCCTCGACGGCGAATTCCATCGGCAGTTTCGACAGCACCTCGCGGGCATAGCCGTTGACGATCAATCCCACGGCGTCCTCGGTCGAAAGCCCGCGCTGGTTGCAGTAGAACAATTGGTCGTCGGAAATTTTCGAGGTCGTGGCCTCGTGTTCCACCACACCCGTACGATTGCGCACGTCGATCACCGGGAAGGTATGCGCCCCGCACCGGTCGCCGATCAGCAGCGAATCGCACTGCGAGTAGTTGCGGGCGTTCTCAGCCCCCTTCGCCACACGGACCATGCCGCGGTAAGAGTTCTCGCTCCGGCCTGCGGAAATGCCCTTCGACACGATGCGGCTGCGGGTGTTGCGGCCGATGTGGATCATCTTCGTACCCGTGTCGGCCTGCTGGAAATTGTTGGTCATGGCCACCGAGTAGAACTCCCCGACAGCGTTGTCGCCCGCGAGGATGCAGCTCGGGTATTTCCACGTGATCGCCGAACCCGTCTCGACCTGCGTCCACGACAGGCGGGCGTTCTCGCGGCAGATGCCGCGTTTGGTCACGAAGTTGTAGACGCCGCCCCGGCCCTGCCGGTCGCCGGGATACCAGTTCTGGACGGTGGAGTATTTCACCTCGGCGTCCCGCTCGACGATGATCTCCACGACGGCGGCATGCAACTGATTTTCATCGCGCTGAGGCGCGGTGCACCCCTCGAGGTAGCTCACATAGGAGCCCTCGTCGGCTACGATCAGCGTGCGTTCGAACTGCCCCGTGCCGGCGGCGTTGATGCGGAAATAGGTCGAAAGCTCCATCGGGCAGCGCACCCCCTTGGGGATGTAACAAAACGATCCGTCGGAAAAAACCGCGGCGTTCAGCGCAGCGTAGAAATTGTCGGTATAGGGCACGACGCTCCCGAGGTACTTCTTCACCAATTCGGGGAAGTCGCGCAGCGCCTCGGAGATCGAACAGAAGATGATCCCTTTCTCGGCCAGCACCTCTTTGAAAGTGGTTTTGACCGACACGGAGTCCATCACGGCGTCGACCGCAACGCCCGCCAGCGCCATCTGTTCCTCGAGCGGAATGCCCAGCTTGTCGAACGTGCGCTTCAGCTCGGGATCGACCTCGTCCATCGAACCCAGTTGCTTTTTGGGCTTGGGAGCCGCATAGTAGATGATCTCCTGAAAGTCGATCGGAGGAATCGTCAGGTGGGCCCACGTCGGAGCCTCCAGCGTCAGCCAGTGGCGGTAGGCCGCCACGCGCCGCTCGGTCATCCACTCCGGCTCGCCCTTTTTGGCGGAGATCAGCCGCACGACATCCTCCGAGAGACCCTTGCCGATGGTTTCGGTCTCGATGTCGGAAGTAAAGCCGTACTTGTATTCCTGTTCTCCGATATTTTCCAGTATGTCTTTTTCGTTTTCTTCCATCACAAGCGAGATATCGGACAAAGATACGAATAAGCGAGTGCAAAAGCAAGTTTACTTGCATTTTGCCGAGCGAAAGTATCTAAGACGAGGTCAATAATACAACGTTTACATTTTTACCATGACTCCTGCAAATCCGGTTCCGCAACGCCCCGATCGTCCTTCGCAGCGGCGAAAACTTTTCCCAAAACTACGGAATCCGCGAGACAATGACCGCCGTGCGGGCCGAACGGACCGATTCCATCAACCCCAGGACACACTCCGTATCGCTGCGTTTTTTGAGCCATTCGCTCTTGCGCCAGATCATTTCGAATACGTAGTCGATGCGCCCGCGGGCGTCGGGCGTGAGCTGGAACAGGTAGCTGGTCTTATCGTCGATCTGCGAGACCACCTGTTTCTGCGGTACGGCGACGGCCAGTCCGACGCTCTCCTTCTCCCATTTCAGGGTGTCGTTCTCGGGGTAATCGCACCCGAAGGCGGCGATCACGTCATTATCCCTGTACACCTTGTTATCCGCCATCTTCATCACGCCCGTCGTGAAGACCAACCCCTTGTAATCGCCCTCGATGCGGTTCTCGACCTGCACGTCGCTGTGCCCGGCATAGAGGATGTAACGCGAAGTCACGGCGATCTCACGGCCGCCGTATTTCCACCCCTCGACCCGCATCTCGACGATCGTGCGGACGGGTCCTTTGGCCAGTATCCGGGCCTCGCGGCGTTTGAAGTCGGCGATGTGGACCATTTTCCTCTTTTCGGCGTCCCAGCCTTTGAGCGTCCCCACGCCCACCGAACCGAAAACCCGCAGGTTGTCGTGTCCGTAACCGGCGGCCAACTGTTCGTCCGAGGGGTACCACATCGTCTCGGCCAACTCCAGCCGGGGGCGTTTCTTGCCATAGGTGTCGATGGTTTGCTTGTTGTCGAAATAGATGCGGTAGGCCGCGTATTCCGACTCGAAGGCCGGACCGTGGTGGTGGAGTTTTTGGTACATGTCGTTCTGCGTCGAGGAGAGCGTATCCGCCGCCCGCAGGCTCTTGTCCGGATTTTTCAGCCACATCTGGGCATGCACGCGGCTTTTGAACACCCGCTTGTCGGGCTCCGAGGAGTAAACCACCCGAAAATCCTGCTGCCCGGAGATGTTGGCCACGAAGACCAGTTCGCCCAGCCGTTTATCCAGTTGGGAGGGAATCTGATGTACGCCTCCGAGCGACACGACGGCGCTCTGGGCCCATTCGGGCACATCCCGGATGACGACCGGGCATTCGGTGCGGAAACCCGTAACCGTTACGCGATAATTGCATTTCTGCGTCTTGGCGCCCAGGGTGCAGACGGCACCGAGGGCCAGCAAAAGAACTAAAATCCGTTTCATGCTGTTTCAGTTTTTCAATGATTCGTTCCAATCCGGCACAACTTCGCACGGCACAGCAAAAAATACCGCGATACAGCGGCACACCATATATAATATACGGCGAAAGAGTTTCAAAGCGAGCCCGGAGATTTGAGGCAAATATATAAATTTTGACCGCAATTCTTTGTATTTACCCAAAAAGATTCTATATTTGCACACCCTTTCGGAGCTAACAGCCGGGAGGCGTGACCGGAGAGGTGGGTGAGTGGCTGAAACCACCGGTTTGCTAAACCGACGTACGGGGCAACCTGTACCACGAGTTCGAATCTCGTCCTCTCCGCCAAGGAATCCTGCAAATAGATGTTTGCGGGATTTTCATTTTCAGACCGTCTTCATGGGCAACCGACTGTTGAATATCATACGCATCTCCGCAACGGCGCTTCTGCTGATGGCGGGGGTATACGGCTATCTCTGTTACGAAAAGACCCGGATCGTCTGGTGGTTGCCCGTTGCCGTGGCCGTCGGCGGAGCCGTGGCTACGATACCCCTCCTTTCCCGACGGTGGAATCGGCTGACAGGGTCCGACGACCGGGATATAAACCGGTTGTGCCATCTGCTCGGAGTCGGGACTGCGCTCTATTTCCTCTTTATGGGCGGCAATTACCTGTTGGCGGACCCGGCATCGGAGTACGGCGAGCAGATTACCGTCACGGAGAAAATCCACAAAGTGCGCCGCCAGCGTTACCGGGTCGGCCATCGTTCGGTGCAAGGCCGGACTTACGAGGTCTTCTATCTGCGGATCGCGTTCGCCGACGGCATGCGCCGGAAGATGCAGGTATCGTCGTCCGTCTACAACTCCTGCCGGGAAAATCACCCGAAAACGGTTACCATGCGGCACGGATTCTTCGGCTTTCCGGTGATCGGGCGTTTCGGCGCCCCGGACAAACAGCAGCGTTAAACCCCGCTTCCGGCATTCACTCCATCTCGGTCAGGTGTTTCCAGTAACGGCGCGGCATCATGCGGCGCTGAAGGCGTTCGTTCGTCCGCTGGGGAATGGCCAGCGCCCGGAAATAGTTTTTCCACAAGAGCTGGAACTGCCGTTCGTCCTCGGCAAGCCACTCGTCGGCGAGTTTGTCGGCGATCATCCCCCGGTCGTCCTCCAGCGTGATGCGGCGCGCCGAAGTGCCGTCGTAATAGTATCCGTAATCGCGTTTGCGGTCGTAGATGAGCCACCGCTGGTCGGCGAAACGGTCGATGAAATAGTCCAACGCCAGCGGCAGGGCGTTGTGCTCGGGCGTCACAGCGGCAAAATAGGTCCCGTCTGCGGCTTTCTGGAGCCGCACGAACTGCTTCATGCGTTCCCGCTCGTGGGAGACCTGAAGCGCCAGCCGGTGCAGGGCCTTCATGTCGGGATCGCCCTGATCGGCGACGACGCCTCCGCCCTCGTCGAAAACACGTCGCAGGCAGCGCAGCATCAGCAGGTCGCCCCCGATCTGCTCCCCATGCCAGGCATAAACGAACATCGAACGGGCGCGGGTGATAAGCCGCCGTTCGAGCCCCCGCCACACGCGGGAGGCATGCGCCTCGTCGGTCACGACATCGTGGACGCGCTCCGTAAAGAGCGGCTCGGGTTCCCCGGGACCGATCAGCGCCTCGGGAAACACGTGCAGCGAATAGGCGTCGAACACGGCCGACAGCAGCCCGTCGAAAGTTTTATCGTAACGAAATACCAGCATGGGCGTCAAAACAGGGTCAACTGGCCCTCATTTTTATCGGATTTACGCCGCTGCGGGGCGGTGAGCAGGCGGCGCACCTGCTCCGGGCGGAGTTCGTTGACACCCTGCCCCATGGCCAGTTCGCGGCAGAGGATGAAATACTGCGCTTTCTTCATCACCACGCCGATCTGCTTCAAAGAGTGCTGCGTCAGCGTCCGGTAGCGGCGCGAAGTGACGATCAGCCGTGCCGATTTGACCCCGATGCCCGGCACGCGCAGCAACATCTCGTAATCGGCGCGGTTGACGTCGACCGGAAAATATTCGGGATGCCGCAGGGCCCAGGCCAGCTTGGGGTCGATCTCCAAATCGAGACGCGGCGTACGCTCGTCGGCGATCTCGTCAGCCCGGAACCCATAGAAACGCATCAGCCAGTCGGCCTGGTAGAGCCGGTTCTCACGCACGAGGGGCGCCTTGTCCAATGCCGGCAGTCGCTTGTCGTAGGGATTAACCGGGATGAAGCCCGAATAGTAGACGCGCTTCATCGTGGGACGGTCATAGAGCGACGACGAAAGCAGCAGAATGTCGCGGTCGCTCTCGTCGGTGGCCCCGACGATCATCTGCGTACTCTGCCCCGCAGGGACAAAGCGGGGCGCATGGCGGAAGCGGGCACGCTCCTCGGCACTTTGCAGCACCCCCTGCTGGATGTAGCTCATCGGGCGGTAGATGCTCTCGTAGTTCTTGTCGGGAGCCAACAGCAGCAGGTTGCGCTCCGTCGGGATTTCGATATTGACGCTCATGCGGTCGGCATAGCGTCCCGCCTCGGCAACCAACTCGGGGCTGGCGCCGGGAATGCTTTTCAGGTGGATGTAGCCGTTGAAGCGGTGGACCGTGCGCAGGTCGCGGACCACGCGGACCATGCGCTCCATCGTGTAGTCGGGATTGCGGACGACGCCCGACGAGAGAAACAGCCCCTCGATGTAGTTGCGGCGGAAAAACTCGATCGTCAGCTCGGTCAGTTCGTCGGGGGTGAACGCGGCGCGCGGGATGTCGTTGCTGCGGCGGTTGATGCAGTAGGCGCAGTCGTAGATGCAGACGTTGGTGAGCATGATCTTCAGCAGCGAGACGCAGCGGCCGTCGGCCGTGAAGGTGTGGCAGATGCCCCACCCCGCCGTGCTGCCCACATCGCCCGGGCGGTTACGGCGCGTGACGCCGCTCGACGCGCACGAGACGTCGTATTTGGCCGATTCGGCCAGCACTTTGAGTTTTTCCAGCACGGTCGCTTTCACGACGGCAAGATATCGCTTTTTTTCGAAAAACACGGGGCTTCGGCCAGCTATTTTCCGCATCTCTCCCGATATCGCTGTGCGTGTGGGAAATAAAAAAGCGAGGCGGTTCGCACCGCCTCGTTCGTATGGGTTAAGGGGATAATCCCCGAAGATCGTTCTTGTCGGACTCGTTTAGAATCTCCGGCCGCGGTTGCCGCCGCCGTAGCCACCGCCGCGGTTGCCGCCGAAACCACCCGAAGGACGCTCCTCACGGGGACGAGCCTCGTTTACGGTGATCGTCTGGCCCTCGAAGTTGGTGCCGTTGAGCTGTTCCATAGCCTTCCGAGCCTGCTCGTCGTCGGGCATTTCGACAAAGCCGAAACCGCGCGAACGACCCGTTTCCCGGTCAGTGATGACGTTGGCCGAAGCGACTTCGCCAAACTGTGCGAATAAATTTCCTAAGCCTTCACTGCTCGTGCCCCAGCTCAGATGCGAAACATAAATGTTCATTCTGCTAAAAAATTAAAATAAAAGTTAAAAAATGCCTATTTGTTGATAATAGCTATCCGTACTGCGTTCATTCCGCGCGTGCCGCGCTCGAGTTCAAAAGTCACCCGGTCGCCTTCGGCGATCCCCGCCGGGGCGTTGGTGATATGGAAAAAGTATTTTTCGCCGTCCGAGGCGTCTTTGATGAAGCCGTATCCCTTCGAAGCGGTGAAATATTCCACCCGTCCGCTCATGGGCTCTTCGTCCTCGATCTCCGACTGACGGGGTACCGAAACCTCGATCTCGGAGATATCGACCTCCTCCCGGGGTTTTACGTCCTCCTGTGAGGTATGAAGCACGCCGTTCTCATCGACATAAGCCAGCATATCCTCGAAGCTGCGGCTGCCGCCGCTCATGCGCTCCTCCTTTTTCTTCTGCTTGTCCTGACGCTTTGTCTGTTTTAGTTTTTCTCTTTCTCGCTTTCCCGATGTAATTCGTTTGGCCATTCAATCTATTTGTTTTTTGCGGATTCGGAAAACAACTGCAATACGCCGCAAACGCATCGCACAGAACAAAAGAGTAAGGGATGAGGTCGATTTTGAGAATTGGGGAAACTGCTATACAGATGCAGTATCAGACACTTGCCAAAGAAGATTCAAAACAAAACTCGATTGTTTTCGGTACAAACATACACATTTTATTCCACAAATCCTATTTTTTCCGTTTTTTCTCACATATCCGGAGTTGCAAAAGCCGTGATTTCAAGTTTATTTCAGATTTCAGCCCCAACTTTGCAGCGGAAACTTCAACACGTGCACATTTTTTGTATTTTTGCCCGGCACGTCCCCGAAAGAAAACAAACAGAGATTCCGATGATGAAAAAATTACCGATCCTGCTCCTGCTCACCGCCTGCTGGTCGCTGGCCGCAGCCCGGGAGCCGCAGCCCCGAACCGCCCAGCCCCGGGCCGAAATCATTACGGCCGATTCGACCTACGAACTGATCGAGCAACTGCGCAACATGCCCAACATCGAGGTCGGCAAGGGCATCACGTTCCGCCCTAAAAACAACTGGTTCGAGCTGACGATGCGTTTCCGGATGCAGAACCTCCTGGCGCTGTCGTTCGACGACGATTTCACGCTCACCAAGACCGACGCCCGCGTCAAACGCCTCCGGCTGCGCTTCGACGGTTACATCTACTCGCCCAAGCTGGTCTACTCGGTCCAGCTGGGATTCACCGGTTACGACACCGAGGTGCTGCCCAACGGGAACATGAACATCGTGCGCGACGCCATCGTCTACTACGTCCCGAGCGCCAAATGGAACATCGGGTTCGGACAGACCAAGATCAAGACCAACCGCGCGCGGATCAACTCGTCGAGCGCCCTGCAGTTCGTCGACCGCAGCATCGTCAACAGCGAGTTCAACCTCGACCGCGATTTCGGATTTTTCGGCGAGTACAACCTCGACCGCAAGAGCGGCTTCGACCTCTCGGCCAAAGGTTCCGTGACGCTCGGCGAAGGCCGCAACTGGGGCAGTTCGTCGAACGAAGGAATGGCCTACACGGGGCGTCTGGAACTCTACCCGCTGGGGCGCTTCTCAGCCAAGGGCGACCTGCTGGAAGGCGATTTCGACTTCGAGGAACGTCCCCGCATCCTGATCGCCGGGGCCTACTCCTACAACCACAAGGCTTCGCGCCTGAAAGGCCAGCGGGGCGCAATCATGCCCGACGACGCCACGCGCAACATAGGTTCCTACTTCGCCGACTTCATCCTCAAATACCGCGGGTTCGCCTTTTACACCGATTATATGGGACGCACCTGCGACGAACCGTTGTTCGACGGCGACCGGAATGCTTTCGTGTACAGCGGGCAGGGCCTCAACATCCAGGCCAGCTACCTGTTCCGGAACAAATGGGAGGTAGCCCTGCGCAACTCGACGCTATTCCCCGAGGAGAAAGTGCAACCGCTGGCCGGATACCGGAACTGGAACCAGACCACGCTGGGTGTCACGCGCTACATCATCGGCCATAGTCTGAAAGTGCAGGCCGACATGTCGTACAACACCCGCAGCCGGTCCGCAGACCCGAATTACAATCGTTGGGAGATCCGTTTCCAGCTGGAGCTGGGGCTTTAATCGAAAAATTCCGGAACTTCGAAGTTCCGGAATTTCTTTATTCAAAGGAGTTTGAGTGCGATCTGCGCGCAGGCTTCGGCATCGGCCAGCGCATGGTGGTGATTTTCCAGTTCGTAGCCGCAGGCGGCGGAAACGGTGTGGAGCTGGTGGTTGGGCAGGCGGCTGCCGAAGATACGCCGCGACGCCCGGCAGGTACAATAGAACGTGTAACCGGGATAAGGCATGCCATAGAGATCGAAGACCGCCTTCAGGCATCCTTCGTCGAAAGGCGAATTGTGCGCCACGAGCGGAAGTCCCTCGATGCGGGGCTCGATTTCGCGCCATACGGAGGCGAAATCGGGGGCCTCGGCCGTATCTTCGTAACGGAGGCCGTGGATGGCCGTGGTGAAATGGCTGTAATAATTGGGACGGGGACGGATCAGGCGGTAGAACGTGTCGGTCACCTCGCCGCCGCGCACGACGACGACACCCACCGAGCAGACGCTCGTGCGCTTTCCGTTGGCCGTTTCAAAATCTATGGCTGCAAAATCTTTCATTCGATCGGGAGCTGTTCGTCCTGCAAATATACGCAATTCGGCGGATCGGCGTACACTCCGAACGTAAAAAAAGCCCCGCTCGGTACAGGCGGGGCCGGTGAAGTTTCAGGGATACGGTTATCAGGTGTGCGAGGTTTCATCCGATCACACCGCAAAATTACCCGCCCGACGTTTCACCGCCGTGACAGGCCGGCGACAATCCTGTGACGAAAGAACCGCATCCGAACGGATGCGGTTCTTTCGTCATACAGCGGGAACACCCCTACTCCCACTCGATCGTTGCGGGCGGTTTCGAGGAGATGTCGTAGACAACGCGGTTGACCCCTTTGACCTTGTTGATGATATCGTTCGAGACATTGGCCAGGAACTCGTAAGGAAGGTGCACCCAGTCGGCTGTCATGCCGTCCGTCGAAGTCACGGCGCGCAGGGCCACGCAACTCTCGTAGGTGCGTTCGTCACCCATCACACCGACGCTCTTTACCGGGAGCAGGACCGCTCCGGCCTGCCATACCTTATCGTACAGCCCGGCGGCGCGCAGCGAGTCGATATAAATCTTATCCACGTTTTGCAGTATCTCGACCTTCTCGGGGGTGATGTCGCCCAGAATGCGGATCGCAAGGCCCGGTCCCGGGAAGGGATGGCGGCCGATCAGCTGTTCGGAAATGCCCAGCGAACGTCCCACGCGGCGCACTTCGTCTTTGAACAGCAGACGCAGCGGCTCGACGATTTTCAGGTTCATCTTTTCAGGAAGTCCGCCTACGTTGTGGTGCGACTTGATCGTGGCCGAAGGGCCGTTGACCGAACACGACTCGATCACGTCCGGATAGATCGTACCCTGGGCCAGCCATTTGACATCCTCGATCTGAATGGCCTCCTCGTTGAATACCTCCACGA
The DNA here is from genome assembly GCF_900107675.1 of Alistipes timonensis JC136. Lineage (GTDB taxonomy): Bacteria > Bacteroidota > Bacteroidia > Bacteroidales > Rikenellaceae > Alistipes > Alistipes timonensis. The sequence continues at coordinate 41,339 of NZ_FNRI01000001.1, read as the reverse complement.
AGTCGCGGCCGATGATCTTGCGTTTCCGCTCGGGGTCGGCGACGCCCGCCAGATCGCCCAGGAACTTGGCTCCGGCTTTCACGCCTTTGACGTTCAGGCCCATGTTCTTATACGACTCCAATACGTCCTCGAACTCGTTCTTGCGCAGCAGTCCCGAATCGACGAAGATACAGTAGAGGTTCTTGCCGATGGCCTTGTGCAGCAGCACGGCGGCCACCGACGAATCGACTCCGCCCGAAAGCCCTAACACGACCTTGTCGTCGCCCAGCTTTTCGCGCAGTTCGCGCACGGTGGACTCCACGAAACTCTCCGAGGTCCAGGACTGTTCACAGCCGCAGATACCCACGACGAAGTTTTTCAGCAGTTGCGTGCCGTCGGTCGAGTGGTAGACCTCCGGATGGAACTGAATGCCCCAGGTCTGCTCACCCGCAATGTGATAGGCGGCGACGCGCACATCCCCGGTGCCGGCGATCAGCTTATAATTATCGGGTACGCGCGTGATGGTGTCGCCGTGCGACATCCACACCTGCGTTTTAGCCGGCAGGCCGCACATCAGCGCATCCGACGGGTCGCCGACGGTGAGCATCGCACGGCCGTATTCGCGGCTGGGTGCGGGCTGCACCTCGCCGCCGAAGGCCGAAGCGAGGAACTGGGCTCCGTAGCAGACGCCCAGCAACGGCAGTTTGCCTTTGATGGCCGAAAGGTCGGGAGTCGGTGCCTGGGCGTCCCGCACGGAGTAGGGACTGCCCGAAAGGATCACACCCCGCACCGATGCGTCGAGCGCCGGGATCTTGTTGAAGGGGTGGATTTCGCAATAGACGCTCAGTTCGCGGACACGCCGTGCGATCAGCTGCGTGTACTGCGACCCGAAGTCGAGAATGAGAATTTTTTCCTGCATTATCGTAGGTTGTTTATCGTTCGCTCGAATAGTTGGGCGCCTCGCTCGTAATGGCCACATCGTGCGGATGGCTCTCGTGCATACCCGAAGCCGTGATGCGGACGAACCGCGCCTGCTGCAACGTCGGGATGTCCTTCGCACCGCAGTAGAACATGCCGGCACGAACGCCGCCGATCAGCTGGTAGACCGTCTCGGAGAGGGAACCCTTGAACGGCACGCGGGCAGCGATACCCTCGGGGACGAGCTTGCTGAAGTTGTTTTCGCAGCCCTTCTGGAAATAGCGGTCGGCCGAACCGGCCTTCATGGCGTCGATCGAGCCCATGCCGCGGTAGCTTTTGAACTTACGCCCGTTGTAGATGATCGTCTCGCCCGGAGCCTCCTCCGTACCGGCGAACATCGAACCGATCATCACGCAATCACCGCCCGCAGCCAGCGCTTTCACCAAGTCGCCCGAATAGCGCAAACCGCCGTCGGCGATGATGGGTACACCCGAGGCGGCAGCGGCCGACGCGGCGTCGAAGATGGCCGAAAGCTGGGGAACGCCCACTCCGGCGATGATGCGCGTCGTACAGATCGAACCCGGACCGATGCCGACCTTCACGCCGTCGGCGCCGTTCTCGATCAGGAACATCGCGGCACCGGCCGTAGCCACGTTGCCGGCGACGACATCGAGCGACGGAAACTCGGCTTTGATCTCACGCAGTTTGCGGACCATGGCGATCGAATGGCCGTGTGCGGAGTCGAGCACCACGGCATCGACATCCTCGGCGACCAGCGCACGGACGCGGTCCAGCGCATCGGGCGTAATGCCCACGCCGGCAGCCACGCGAAGACGCCCCTTGGCGTCCTTGCAGGCGTTGGGATGGTCCTGCACCTTGGTAATGTCCTTATAAGTAATAAGCCCCACCAGACGCCCCGCATCGTCCACCACGGGGAGCTTCTCGATCTTGCTGTTGAGCAGGATTTCCGACGCATGCTCGAGTTCGGGATTCCGGGTCGTGATCAGACGGTCGCCGGGAGTCATCACCTCCTCGATACGGCGCGACATGTCGCGCTGGAAACGCAGGTCTCGGTTGGTGACGATGCCGATAAGCATCCTGTCCGAATCGACCACAGGAATACCTCCGATCTTGTTTTCCTTCATCAGATTCAGGGCATCGCCGACGGTGTTCTCCTTGGAGATGGTCACCGGGTCGTAGATCATGCCGTTCTCGGCACGCTTCACCCGGCGCACCTGCGCGGCCTGTTCGGCAATGGACATGTTCTTGTGGATCACGCCGATACCTCCTTCGCGGGCCAGGGCAATGGCCAGCGGCGCCTCGGTGACGGTGTCCATGGCGGCGGACACGATGGGGATGTTGAGCTTGATATTTCGCGAAAAACGGGTCTGAACATTGACCTCTCGCGGCAACACTTCCGAATAGGCGGGTATAAGCAGCACGTCGTCGAAGGTAAGTCCTTCGGGCTGAACCCTTTCATTGATAAAAGACATAATGAACGTGGATTTTTGTTGCTCGCAAAAGTAATCATTTTTTTCGAAACGGCCTAATTTCCGAACCTATCCGCCGATTTTTTTATCAACAAAATGTAAACGCCGCGCCCAAACGGACCGACAACGCCCCGCAAAGGCCCCGAAAGCCGTTCCGAGGCTCCGGCAACGACAAAAAAATACCTTTTTATGGGGATTGCACGTTATGTTTGACGCCCGTAAATTTGCAAAATAATTAAAATCTGCATAGATTTGCGAACAAACAAAGCTATCCAAACGATGATACGCGCCTTCCGACTCCTGAGCATCACGCTCCTCCTTGCCATATACGACGCCCACGCCCAAAAAAGCAGCACACCCCTCTACTCCATCTCGGGGCGGGTTGTGAATGCCGAAACGGGAGAACCCGTGGCGCTGGCCTCTTTCGTGGTCAACAATACGATCGGCGTAGTGACCGACCAGAAGGGTGCATTCCGGCTCGACAAACTCAAAGGCGGCCCCATCACCTACAACGTTTCGTTCCTCGGGTACAGCCCCGTCGAGCGGAAACTGGTCCTCTCGGCCGACATCAAGGACCTCCAAATCGCACTCACGCCGCTGAGCCTCGGATTGGAGGAGGTCGTGGTGACGGCCCAGCCCACCGGTGCGGGCTCCACGTCGAAAATCGGCGAAGAGGCCATCCGCCACATCCAGCCCATGAGCATCGGCGACATGTTCCAGTTGCTTCCGGGCAACCTGTCGGTCAACCCCAACCTGAACGGCGTGGGACAGGCCGCCATCCGTGAGATCGGCTCCAACGCCAACAACGCCTTGGGCGCCGCGGTGATCGTCGACGGAGCCCCGCTCTCGAACGACGGCAACTTGCAGGCCCTCTCGCCCTCGCTCGCGGGAAGCGCCTCGAACCAGTCGCAGAACGGCATGAGCGACCAGACGACGGCCGGCAAAGGCGTCGACCTGCGTTCGGTGTCGCCCGACAACGTGGAGTCAATGGAGGTGATCCGCGGCATTCCGTCGGTCGAATACGGCAACCTGACCTCGGGTGTCGTCATCGTGAAGACCAAAACGGGCTCGACGCCCTGGGAGGCCAAATTCAAGGCCGACCCCTATTCGAAAATGGTGTACGCCGGCAAGGGATTCACGCTCAAAAACGGCAGCGCGATCAACGCGGGCATCGACTGGACGCAGTCGTTCGGCGATACGCGCAAGCGTTATCTGGGTTACGACCGCATCACCGCGACGCTGGGTTACTCGAAAAGTTTCGACGTAGCGGGACGCCCCATGCTCCTGCGCCTCAACGGCTCGTTCTACTCGAACGTCAACAACAGCAAGACCGACCCGCAGATGCAGGTCACGAGCAGCACCTTTAAGAATAAGAGCATCGGCGCACGTCTGAACGCCGAAGGCAGTTGGAAAATCAACGGAGCCGCGCTTACGGCCCTCGAATACGGCTTCATGGTATCGCAGGCCTACCAGAGCGACCAGCTGCACGACTACATCGCTTCGGCCAGCAGCGTGGTCACCAACACGCTCAAACCCGGTGTCGGACTGGGTACGTTCCTCCCGTCGTCGTACTATTCGGACTATGAAATAGAAGGTAAGCCGCTGAGCGTTTATCTACAAGTAAAGGCCAACAAGATCATCCAACTCGGAGGGGGGGGGAATTTTACCAATCTCCGGGCCGGAGTCGACTGGCGGTATGACGCCAATTACGGCGGCGGGCTGATCTTCGACATCCGGCAACCGCCGCAGAACACATCCAGCCAAGCACTGCGTCCCCGGTCGTTCCGGGATGTTCCGGCGCTGAACAACCTCGCCTTCTTCTTTGAAGACAGGCTCAATCTCAAAATCGGGGGAACGTCGCTCGCCCTGCAGGCCGGTGTGCGCCTGACGAACATGTTCCTCGATCCGCAGGCCAGGCAGGACGACATCTTCGTCGCCGAGCCGCGTGTCAACCTCAACTATTCGCTGTACGAAGGGCCCAGGGCGGCCGTCGCCGTCACGGGCGGTTGGGGCCTCTCCTACAAGATGCCCACGCTGCTCTACCTCTACCCCGACGACGCCTATTTCGACCGGGTCAGCCTGGCCAAAATCTCCAACACGGACCCGACGGGAACGCTGGGTGTCATGACCACCGACATCCTGACCGATCTGGCGAATCCCAACCTCAAGCCCGCCCGCAGCCGCAAGTACGAGGCCGGACTTTCGTTCCGGCTGGGGCGCGTGCGCGGTATGGTGACCTATTTCCGCGAGAAGCACACCAACGAATTCGGCTTCTCGACGACACCCCACTACATGCACTACGAAACCTACGACGTACCGTCGGAGGCCACCGATCTCCGGTTCGACAACGGCAAGGTGACATACACCGACGAGTCAGGCCGCACCGTCGAGGCCGCAACGAAAAAGGAGGACTACATCGCCACCTATTACCGCCCCACCAACAATTCGCGCACCGAGAAACAAGGCGTCGAGTACAGTTTCGACCTCGGAAGCTGGCGCGCCCTGCGCACTTCGCTGATCATCGACGGAGCGTGGTTCCATATCAGGCGCACCGACGAGCAGGAATACTATTCGAAGATCAACGAGACCTACGACTACATCCGCCTTATGCCGGCCGGAAGCGGCACGCTGCAAAACCGCGTGAACACCAATTTCCGCTTCATCACCCACATCCCGCAACTGAAACTGGTCTTCTCGACGACCATGCAGGTCGTCTGGTACGAAAGCCAGCAGAACGTCTGGCAGGACGGCAGCGGCAACGACCTGTTCAGCCTTTCCGAAGACGGGAAGTTCATGCAGGTCATGCCCGTCGGGTTCTACGACAAGCAGGGCAACTACACAGCCTGGCAAAAGGGATTCGAGGGGCGTCCGGAATACTCCCAGATGGTCGGCAAGTCCCTCGCGACCGCCTACGACCGGGAAACGTTCCGCCCGTGGGTGATGTTCAACTTCCGCCTGACGAAGGAGATCGGGCGCGTCGCCGAACTTTCGTTCACGGCCAACAATTTCACGCGCACCTCCCGCTGGCACTATTACGACACCCGCACGGGTTACAAGCAGATTTACCCCGACATGTATTTCGGTGCCGAGCTGAAACTGCGTATCGGCAGCAGATAACTCAAAAAATCACCATTTGTATCATAAAAACCAGGAAACGATGAAAAGGACGAACTTATTGGCAAAGGCCGGGCTGCTCTTCGCAGCAAGCGCCACCCTGCTGTTCGCAAGCTGCGACAACGGCAACGACGACGACGGAGGCGACAACGGATCGAAAAAACTCCAACTGACGGTCAACCTGACCGCTCCCACGGGATATGAAGCATCACAGCTGCCGGCCATGACCGTGACGGCCGTGAACTCCGACAAGGAGCTGACCTATACCGAAACCACTGCCGCCGGCGCAACGTCGGTCACGTTCGAGGTGTCGTCGGGACAGTACCAGATCACCGCGACGGGCCGCTATTCGACGACCATCACTTTCACCGGCGCCGCGACGGCCGACGTGTTCGACAACAAGAGCGCTGCGGTGACCCTGACCGAGGTCAACAAATCACCGCTCGTATTCAAAGAGGTGTACTCGACCTCATACAATTACAAACTGAACGATACCTATATGGAAATCGTCAACAATTCGGACGAGGTACAATATCTCGACCAGGTGATTATCGGCGCAATGACCGTTTTGGCCAAACCGAACCCCTGGGTGGACGCCTCCGGCACACAGCTCGACAAATACCCGCTTTACGGCATCGTAGCCGCCTTCCCCGGCACGGGTAAAGAGCACCCGCTGCAACCGGGCGAAAGCGTGGTCGTCGCCAACGATGCCAAAGACTGGTCGGCCGACGGCGCCGCCAACCTCGCCAATGCCGATTGGGAGTGCTACGTTCCCGACGCAGGCCAGGCAGACGCCGACTACGACGCTCCCAACCTCGAAATCGTTTACAACCTCGAAAACCAGCGCCGTCTGGGCCCGGGCTTCTTCGGCGGGGGTCTGGTTCTGGCCAAACTGCCCGAAGGCATGACTCCCTCGCAGTTCGCCGCCAACTCGGACAACTTCATGACCGAACCGAACAAAGTAGACGCAACGCAACTCTATTTCATGCTTCCCAGCGAATACCTGCTCGACGCCGTTGAAATGTACGACGCTACGGAAAGCACCCATTATCACACATTGCTGGCTCGCGACGACGCCGGATTCGCCGCTGTCTCGGGATTCTCGGGCAAGAGCATCCGCCGCAAGGTTACCAAAGTCGAGGGAGGACGCGCCTACTATCAGGACACCAACAACACGACGAACGATTTCCTGACGGAGCAGCCGCTTACCCCCGGCGTACACCCCACGCAGGCGGACTAAGTCCGGAATCCGATTCCGCAATCACGACCGAAACGGTGCCGTCGAAAAGCGCCGTTTCGGTTTTACGACACCACACCTAACGCATTTCTTACGATGAAAAGATACCCGGGTACCGCATTGTGCGCATTGCTGCTCTTCGGCGGCGGAACGCTTCGTGCCCAGCAGAAGGCGCAACTTCCCGTCTATCAGGAAATAGAGCGCTCCGGAAACCTCTATTCCCGGAGCCACAACCCCTCGGCGCTGTGGTTCTCGCCCGTCGGGAACCTGCTCGACTTCCATGCGGATTACGACATCCGCCGGGGCGACCTGCACGATGTGGACGAATCCTCGAAGATCAACGCCTTCGGAGTCGGAATCTCCGGACAGCAGCGGTTCAACAAGGTGATCTGCTCCGGAAGCATCGCCTACAACGACGGCAAGGAGTATGCCCGGCGCTGGAACTCGACGCTTCAGATCGCCGACGACAATCCTTTCATCCTCGGCGATTCGATCCCGTCGGATTTCAACACCCAGCGCTTCAACCTGAGCGGAACGGTGGCCTACAAGCCGCTGGAACGGCTGATACTCGCTCTGAAGCTCGACTACAACACCGGCAGTTCGGCCAACCAGACCGACCCGCGCCCCAAGACCGACGGCATGCATTTCGTCATCACGCCCGGTGTCCAATATCTGATGGGCGGCGGATTTTCGCTGGGACTCTCGGGCGGATTCGACCTGATGAGCGAGTCGATCTCGCACGAGGTCATCGACCCGCGCGAATCCTACGTCTATTTCCGTTTCAACGGGCTGGGCGATTACAGCACGATCTCGACCGGCACGTCGCTATCCTATCCGCGCAACTACACCGGCACGGAGTACACCGGAGCCCTGCAATTCGCCTGGGACGGCGGCCGGGGCTTCGCCAACCTGCTCGAAGCTACCTATGCGTCGAGCACACAGGAGGCCCGTGACGGAGGCGCCGCTTTCACGTTCCTCGGCGGCGACTATTCGCGCACGAGTTTCGGCGTCAGCGACCGCCTGCGTTTCGGCAACTCCCGGCGCACGCACAACGTCATCGTCGGATGGGACCACAAGCGCGTGGAAGGTATCTGGTACGAACAAACCGCCTACGTAGACCCCGACAAGAACAACCAGCTCTCCTACAAAGTGCAGGCTTCGGGGCTGAAAAACAAGGAGACCGTTTCGGTCTTCCGGGCCGAATACCGTTTCGACAAGCTCCGCGACGGGCTTCCGACCTTTGCACTGCACGCCGCAGGACGGTATGAGGATTCGGAAACGACCCACTTCGAGGGGGACGGCTACAACCGAAGCTACACCCGCATCATCGGGTCGGTCGAGGCATCGAAATTCTTCGCATTCGGCCGCAATCGGATCACGGCGACGCTCGGCGTGCGGGGAGCCGCTCCGATCACCTCCTCGCAGCACGTGCAGGACCGCATCAAGCAGGCATACACCAACCCGGCATTCGAATACATCACCGCAACCTGGATCGGCGGCAACGCGGCAGTCCGCTACCGCCGCCTTTTCGGAAAACTGTGGGCCGGACTCTATGCCGAAGCTTCACTGAAACGTTACATCGGGGAGGGTAACTACACCGACCTGCTCGAAGGTACCGACAGCCGACGGTTCACGTTCGGCGTGGAAATTCTTTTCTGACACACAAAACAGCCTTTTCATTCATGCAAACATTCAAGAAAATACTCCTCGCGGCAGCGGCGGTGACAATCGCTTCCGCACAACTTTTTGCGGCTTCGCCCCGCCGCGGCTTCGCCGTGGTGATCGACGCCCGGAGCTATGAAGAAGCCCGCCGGCAGGTCGACGATTACGCCGCCGAAATCGGGAAAAGCGGCCTGGAAGTGCATTTCGTCATCGACCGCACGGGACAGCCCGACTCGCTCCGGCAGGTGCTCCGGCAGCTCTGGGAGCAGCCGAAAGCCCCGATCGAGGGAGCCGTGCTCATCGGCGACATTCCGGTAGTGATGGTACGTGACGCCCAGCACCTCACGAGCGCTTTCAAAATGGACCAGGTGGCGTTCGACCGCTGGCAGTCGTCGGTTCCCACCGACCGTTTCTACGACGATTTCAGCCTCGAATTCGCCCCGCTGGGACGCGACAGCATCCACCCCGGATGTTTTTACTATTCGCTGACCGCCGAATCGGCCCAGCAGACCCGTCCCGACATCTATTCGGGCCGCATCCGCCCCACCGATTGCAGCGGAACCTCGCGTTATGAGAAACTGCGCAGCTATCTGGAGAAGGTCGTGGAGGCCAAACGCAATCCCGAACCGGTCGACCAGATTCTCTTTTTCAGCGGCAACGGCTTCATCTCGGAGTCGATGGTGGCCCGCATCGACGAAAAGGCAACGCTGTTCGAACACTTCCCGTGGCTCGAACGGCAGCGCAACGGCATCAGCTACATAGACCACAAGCGCGACGCGCACATCAAACCGCGGCTGATGAACGAGATGCAGCGCCGCGACCTCGACTTCGCCGTCCTGCACCACCACGGCGACTGGGACACGGAGTACCTGAACAACCTGCCGATGACCAACGACACCAAGCAGCAGATTGCACAGATCAAAATGTACCTGCGGGAGTCGATGCGCCACGCCATTTCGCACGACATCCCGGCCGACAGCGCCCGGGCGCGCATCACGCGCCGCTACGGAGAGTTTCCCGACGCATGGTTCGCAGGCGCCGACGATCCGAAGACCCGGGCCGCGGATTCCCTATACCTCTGGGACCTGGACCTCTACCTTTCGGATTTCGGCCGTTACACGCCCGAATGCCGCGTCGTGTCGCTCGACGCCTGCTTCAACGGCTCGTTCCACCGCGACAGCAGCATCGCCAACGCCTACATTTTCAGCCCGGGACGCACCGTCGCCGTGCTGGCCAACTCGGTGAACGTATTGCAGGACAAATGGGTGGATCGTTATGTGGGCCTCACGGGACTGGGCATGAGCGTCGGCAACCTGGCCAAATACGCCCCCTATCTGGAACAACACCTGATCGGCGACCCGACCTTCCGCTTCGCGTCGGCTGACAAACGGATCGACGTGGACGAACTGCTCCGGCAGGACAGCCCCGCAGCGTGGAAACGGCTCCTTGCAGACAACCGCTACCCCGCCCTGCAAGCGCTGGCCGTCGAAAAGCTCTTCCGTCGCGGCGACCTGTCGTCGGCGGACCTGCTGCGTATCTTCCGCGAAAGCGACAGCCACCAGCTGCGCATGCAGGCGTTCGTCAACCTCTCGGAGTGCCGCGACGACAACTTCATCGAAGCCATCGCACTCGGCATGTCCGACAATTATGAAATGGTCGAGCGCTTCGCCGCCAACATGCTCGCCAAGAGCGGCGACGAACGGCTCATTCCGGCGATGATCGCCGCCGCGATCCGCAACAACACCTCCGAACGCGTGGAGTTCTCGCTCAAACAGGCGATGCCGATGTTCGACGGCGAGAAACTGATCGCCGAATTCGAACGGCAGTTCCCCGCGACCAACTACATCGACTCCGAAACGGTGCACAGGCTGATCCGCCACTCCATCGAAGTCAATGCAAAGCGCTGGACCGCCTCGATGAAGTCGGTCATGGACCCCGAGCGGACGAAAAAGAGCCGCATGCAGGACATCCGTTCGATGCGCAACTACTACGTGCATTTCATGGTCCCCGAACTGCTGGATTACCTACGCAAGAGCGACGATCCGGAAGTTCAGCAGGCCATGCTGGAGGCTTTCGGCTGGTTCACGCTCTCGGTGCGCCGCGACGAGATCGCCCGCACGGCCCTCGACATGAGCCGCGACGAATCGCTCGCCCCCGCAGTGCGCAACGAGGCGCTGAAAACCTATAACCGACTGAAATAATGAAACGTATCCTATCCCTGCTCCTGTTCGCAGCGGCGGGACATCTGGCGACGGCACAGCCCACCCGGACCTACGAGGTTCCGAAGCTGACCGACGAGGTGCGGGCCATCCGCGCGGCGGCCGCCTCGTGGGCGCCGTCGAAACCCCTCGAAGGCTCCCTGCCCGCGAGCGTGGACAACTCGAAACTCAAATACTTCCCGAAGGTATTCGATCAGAAAGGCGGCTCCTGCGCCCAGTCGTCGGGCATCCGCTACCTGTTCACCTACGAGATCAACCGGTTGCTGGACCGCGACGCCCAAGCCTCGGATGCCAATACATTCAGCTACTTCTACACCTGGAATTTCCTGAACGACGGCATCGATCAGGGCGGATTCGCCGAGCAGGGGCTCAACATCGCCCGGCAGCAGGGGGCCATGTCGCTGGCCGACTTCCCCGACCCTTCGAGCTATTTCTCGTTCAAATGGGCGAGCGGCTACGACAAATACACCCGGGCGATGCAGAACCGCGTGAAGGAGATCATCTCGTTCGAGGTGACCTCGCAGGAGGGCATCGACCTCGCCCGCCGCTACCTCTACGACGCCGGCGACGGCAGCGCCCACGGCGGCATCCTCTCCTATTCGGCGCTGGCCACCGGATGGACCTTCGACACGAATTATTCGGGGCCGTCGGAAACGGGCTACACCTACATGCTGACGAAACTCGCCACGGACGGGGCACACGCCATGACCATCGTCGGCTACGACGACACGGTGGAGTTCTCCAAGGACGGCCAGACCCACAAGGGAGCCTTCATCGTCGTGAACTCCTACGGAACGTGGTGGGGCGACGACGGCCGTTACTACCTGCCCTACTATTTCTTTTTGCAGGACCGCCCGTCGCAAACCCTGAGCCACGACGTCACGGGATGCAGCTGCACGGTACATTCCCCGCAGGTGGTATTCCGTGTAAAAGTGACCTACGACTCGCGCAACGACCTCGCTTTCACAATGGGCGTGGCCGACAAACCCTACGCCACGACGCCGACCGTCACGCTCAAATCGGCCATCGCGGCCAATCAGGGCGGCGACCACCCCATGCAGGGAGAGTACAGCGACGACAACAGCATCGAACTCGCGTTCGATTTCACGGAAGCGGTGCCCAAATACGCCTCCTACACCGAACCGAAATACTTCCTGACGATCACCCGCTCGGAAATCGGCAAAGTCGGCAGCGGTGTGGTCAACGCCTTTTCGGTGATCGACTACCGGGATGCCGCCGGCCCGAAGGAGTATGTCTGCGACCTTCCGCAACCTATCGTGCTGGAAAAGGGCGCGAATCTCTTTGCGGCCGCCACGACCGCCCTCAAAACCACCTCGGCCTCAGCCATACAGTGGCTCGACAACCTCTGGGCCCCCTACACGGCGCCTTACGTGATACGCACGGCAAGCGGCAAGTACGCCAAGTTCGAAGTCACGAACTACGACCGGGGAGCGGGCCGGGTGACGATCAAGTATCTCTATCAGGGCGACGGCACCCGCAATCTTAACAGTTTAACGGATTGACGACGATGAAAACGATGAAACATAGACTGCTGCTGCTCGCCCTGGCGGGATGCGCAATACTGGCGGGATGTGCCTCGGACGGCTCCGACGACAAAGGTCCGGCTCCGGAACCGGCGCAGGTGAAAACGCTCTCGGTGGAGGGGCTCAGCGACGACCAGTGGGTTTACATCTCGCTCGAAACCGGCAGGAAGATCGGAACGAGCCCGCTCGGCGACGCCGCACAGGACGCCGCCTGGAAAGCCCGCACGGACTGGGACATCGCCCTTTGCGGCGAGTTGATCCGGACCAACGGCGGCACGTCGGGCAACGGCCAGGGAGCCGTTCAACGGGTCCAGAACAAGAGTTTCAATGCGCTCGACCAGGCGCCTGCCGACGGTTACACGACCGATACGGACGACATAGTCATCCGGCGGTAAACACCTCACACCACGAAAAAAACTGCACCCTTTACAGGATGCAGTTTTTTTGTCTCGCGGGATGACGGATCAGTATTGCTCGGTCTCGTTGGGGAAATCGCACTCCTTCACGTCACGGACATACTGCTCCACAGCGCCGGTCATCACCGTATGCAGGTCGGCATAGCGGCGCAGGAAACGGGGCGAAAAGCCCTTGTTGATACCCAGCATGTCGTGGATCACGAGCACCTGGCCGTCGCAGCCTCCGCCGGCGCCAATGCCGATCGTCGGGGCCGAAATCTCCTTCGTCACCCGGGCCGCCAGCGTTGCGGGAATCTTTTCCAGCACGATGCCGAAGCATCCCGCGTCGCTCAGCAGATGGGCGTCGCGCACCAGTTTCTCGGCCTCAGCCTCCTCCTTGGCGCGGACCGCATAGGTGCCGAACTTGTGGATCGACTGGGGTGTCAGGCCGAGGTGTCCCATGATGGGAATACCGGCCGAAAGGATGCGCTGGACCGATTCGAGAATCTCTTCGCCGCCTTCGATCTTAATGGCGTCGGCCTCGGTCTCCTTCATGATACGGATGGCCGAATCGAGCGCCACCTTCGAATTGCCCTGATAGGAGCCGAACGGCAGGTCGACGACGACCAGCGCACGCTCGACGGCACGCACGACCGAACGTGCGTGGTAAATCATCATATCGAGGGTGATGGGGAGCGTGGTTTCGTACCCGGCCATGACATTGGCCGCCGAGTCGCCCACGAGAATCACGTCGACACCGGCGGCATCGACGATCTTCGCCATCGAATAGTCGTAAGAGGTAAGCATGGCGATCTTTTCGCCCCGCTGCTTCATTTCCGTAAGGCGGTAAGTCGTTACCGCGCGAACTGTACTTTCAACAGACATTACTTCGGATTTTAGTTTTTAAATCGGGGCAAAGATAGCGCAAGGCGAGCGCAATGGCAAATTTATTTGAGCATTGCCGAGCCGCAGCCTATCTAAACCGGGGTTTATCCCCGGTAAAGTGCGCAAGACGAGCGCAATGGCAAATTTATTTGGACTTTGCCGGGGATGGATGCGCAAAATCCGAATCGGCAGCTCCACGGCCTGTCATCGCCTCTAAAACCGGCGTCTTACGCCGGCGCCCCCTAAAACCCGGCTCTTAGGCGGGCGCAAAGCCGGACGGAAAGCGGCCCGAAGCAACCGCCGCATCCTAAAACCCGCCTCTTAGGCGGGCGCAGAACCGGACGGAGAGAGGTCGGAAGCAACCGGCGCCCCCTAAAACCCGGCTCTTAGCCGGGCGAAGAAACTCCATAAAACGACGCCCCCGGCGACCGAGACGTTGATCGAATGCTTGGTCCCGGACTGCGGAATCTCGATGGCCCCGTCGCACATATCGACCGCCTCCTGCCCCACGCCGTCGACCTCGTTGCCGAAGACCAGCGCGTATTTCACCCCCGGACGCACACGGAACGCATCGAGCATCACGGCTCCTTCGACCTGCTCCACGGCGTATATCTCATACCCCTCGGCGCGCAGTTGCGCAATGCACTCCGGGGTCGTCGCATGGCGGCTCCAGGGCACGGTCAACTCGGCTCCCAAGGCCGTTTTGTGGATGTCGCGGGAGGGCGGCACGGCGGTAATGCCGCACAGGGCGATCCGTTCCGCGGCGAAAGCGTCGGACGTGCGAAAAAAAGCCCCGACGTTCTGGGCCGAACGGACGTTGTCCAGCACCACCGTGACGGGCATTTTCTCCATCGCGGCGAACTCCGCCGCCGAGGGCCTGCCGAGTTCTTCGTTGGTGATTTTGCGCATAATGGATTCGGAATGGTTTATTTCGGGGTCAAAAATAAATAAAATTAAAATCTTTTCCTTACTTTTGTCAACTATATTCAGATGAATCGCATGAAAAGACTTTTACTGTTACTCATCCTCTGCGGAAGCTTTTCCGCGGGACATGCCCAGGAAATCCTGTTGGGCGCCGATTTCAAAATGTACTTCGACAACAAGGAGTTCGGCAGCAACAAGTTCGCGGTTCCCGGACTGGACATCGAATCGGGCACGGATTTCGCCGCCCGCCTGCTGCCCCGCATCGGCATCCGGTGGGATGAGAAGAATACGCTTTTCATTGCGGCGGATATGGTAAAGAATTTCGGTTCGGCGGAATCGGCCTATCTCTCGGAGGTGAAACCCGTCTTCTACTACCAGTTCCAGACGCCCCGGGTCACAGCCGTGGCGGGTATCTTCACGCGCGACATGATGCACGACGACGATTACTCGACGGCCTTTTTCTCCGAATCATACCGTTTCTTCCACAACCGTATGAACGGCGTGCTGGCGCAGTATAACGGTCAGGGGGGGGGCTCTTACGTGGAGTTCGTCTGCGACTGGGAAGGCATGTATTCGGAACTCTCGCGCGAAAAATTCCGCATCCTGCTCGCGGGACGCCACTATCTCAACCGCTTTTACTACGGCTTCAACTACTCGATGTTCCACTTTGCCGGACAGAAAGGTGCGGAACTGGAGAACGTCGTCGACCTGCAACTGCTGAACCCCTGCGTAGGCGTGAAATTCAATGCGTTCTTCGATTTCGACATCAAATTAGGGGCGCTGCTCACGGCCCAGCGCGACCGCAGTTTCGGACATTCGTGGGAAATGCCCTGCATGGGTGAGTTCGCCTTCAAAATCAGCCGTTGGGGACTTTCGCTCGACGAAAGACTTTATGTCGGCGACAACATCCATCCGTTCTTCTACGGACACCCGGAGGAAAATATCGGTTACGGCCGCGAGCTCTACCCGGGTGAGAGCTTCTTCCGCACCGACCAGAAGGTATACAGCCGTACGGCGCTCTCCTACCGCCGCTCGTTCTTCAACGACACGGTATCGGTCCGCGCCGAGTTCGCCGCCCATCACGACGGAACGGCCCTGGGAACCCAGCAGATGCTCGTCGTGGGCGTGAAGCTGCTCAAAACGGTTTACAACAGCAAGAATCACAAAAAATAGACAAATATATGGCAAGCGAAACAACCGAAATCCGGGAGAAGTCGCTGAACTTCCTCGAAGAGATCATCGAAGAGTCTATCGCCAAAGGCGAAAAGCACATACAGACCCGTTTCCCGCCCGAACCGAACGGCTACCTCCATATCGGCCATGCCAAGAGCATCTGCATCAACTTCGGCCTGGCCAAGAAATACGGCGGCAAATGCAACCTGCGCTTCGACGACACGAACCCCGTGAAGGAGGACGTGGAGTATGTCGACTCGATCAAGCGCGACATCCAGTGGCTCGGCTTCCAGTGGGAGCTGGAGCGTTACGCGTCGGACTATTTCGACCAGCTCTACGAGTGGGCCGTGGAGCTTATCAAAAAGGGACTGGCCTACGTCGATGACCAGACGCAGGAGCAGATTCGTGAGAACCGCGGCACGGTGTCCGTGCCGGGAACCCCGTCGCCGTGGCGCGACCGGACGGTCGAGGAGAACCTCGACCTGTTCGAACGCATGAAGAACGGCGAATTCCCTGACGGTGCCAAGGTGCTGCGCGCCAAGATCGACATGGCACACCCGAACATGCTGTTCCGCGACCCGCTGATGTACCGCATCATCCACACCAGCCACCACCGCACGGGCGACAAGTGGTGCATCTACCCGATGTACGACTATGCCCACGGCCAGAGCGACTCGATCGAGAAGATCACCCACTCGATCTGCACGCTGGAATTCGACGTGCACCGTCCGCTTTACGACTGGTTCATCCAGGCGTTGGAGATTTTCCCCTCGCACCAGTACGAATTCGCACGTCTGAACCTCACCTACACGATGATGTCGAAGCGCAAGCTGCTGAAACTCGTGCAGGAAGGCGCCGTGATGGGCTGGGACGACCCCCGCATGCCGACCATCTGCGCCCTGCGCCGCAAGGGTTACACCCCGGCTTCGGTGCGCAACTTCGCCGAGATGGTGGGCGTCGCCAAGCGCGACAACGTGATCGACCTCGGGAAATTGGAATACTGCGTGCGCGAGGACCTGAACAAGGTCGCCGAGCGCCGCATGGCCGTGCTCAACCCGCTGAAAGTGGTCATCACCAACTACGACGACGATAAGACCGAGCTGTTCACAGCCATCAACAACCCCGAGGATGAAGCTGCCGGGACACGTCAGGTTCCGTTCTCGAAGGTTATTTACATCGAACGCGACGATTTCATGGAGGAGCCTCCCAAGAAGTTCTACCGCCTTTCGCCGGGCGGCGAAGTGCGCCTGCGCTACTCCTACCTCATCAAGTGCGAGGAGGTCGTGAAGGACGCCGAAGGCAACGTCACGGAGCTGCACTGCACCTACGATCCGATGTCGGGCGGGGGTTCGTCGAGCGACGGCCGCCGGGTGAAGGGTGTCATCCATTGGGTGTCGGCCAAAGACGCCGTGGAGGCCGAAGTCCGGTTGTTCAATCCGCTCTTCACCAAAGAGGACCCCGACGACGTGGAGGAAGGACAGACGTGGGAGGACAACCTCAATCCCGAATCGATGGTCAAAGTCACGGGCTATCTGGAACCCTCGCTGCGCGAAATTCCCGTCGGACAGGCCGTGCAGTTCGAACGCGTGGGATATTTCTGCCCCGACACCGATTCGACCCCCGAAAAGCTGGTGTTCAACCGCACGGTGACGCTCAAGGATTCATGGGCTAAGATCAACAAGTAGACGCAGTTTACGTCCACGAAAAAGGCATCCGAAGTGATTCGGATGCCTTTTTCGTCATGCCCGCCCCGGAATCGTGCAGGCACGGCCTGAGAATTACATCAGCGGAATATAAATCTCGGTTTTCAGTTTTTCGGCCGGAACCCGGTCGGGATGATTGACGTATTTCTCGAAACAAGGGCTGTCGCGCAGGGTGCAGCCGCTCTCCGGAAGCCATTCGCCGCAGATCTTCTTATAGGCGGTCCCGATCCCGGTATAGGGGCCCGTATAGAGGAACACGGCGTATTTGCCTCCGGCAATCTCCTTTACGCCGATATCGCCGTCGGCAACCGCCCTTCCTCCGGGCAGTGCGAGGCAGACGTCGCAGCGAAGATCGCCCGCCTGCGAAATGTCGGGGTCGTTGTGGTAAATCACGAGGTTTTCGATCCCCGCAGTGAAGAACTTATGCTCCCTGACATAACCCCACAGCCGGGTGAAATAGGAGCCGTAATCTACCTGGCTGTAATTTCCCTGCGCGCGGATGTAGGCCACGGTTTTGACGGGAATCTCGCTGATTCGGGGTTTCGACAGCCGGATTTCGGCGTCGGATTGAATGTTGCTGTTCATCATCGGACGGTTTTTAGTGATTCGATACGCTTTGGGCGAGATGCCGAAAAACCGCCGGAACGCCTTGCTCAGCGACGAGGGCGTGTCGTACCCCACGCGGTAGGCGATCTCCGCGACGGGAACATCCGTATAGCGCAGCAGCCGGGCGGCCGTTTCGATCCGTGTGCGGACGATGAATTCGCCGAGCGGCTCGCCCAGCAGGGCCGACACGATGCGGTGGAAATGGTACGGGGAAAAGGCCGACAATTCGGCCAGGACGCGCAAATCGATATCCTCGTCGAGGTGCATCCGGATATACTCGACGACCCGGTTGATGCGCTGCTGATAGTCGTTCGTGGTGGCTGGTTTGTTCTTCATCTCGGGACAAAGGTACCGCCTGCGGAACGAACGGACTTTTCCGTTTTTGCGGATTTCAGGTTCAAAGCGTCATTTTGGCGAACGTGCGCCGTCCGAGAAGGTAGCGCAGGACCACCGAGCCGCGGTAAATATGCTCCGTGGCGGAACCTTTGCGGTTTTCGCGGATCGCGCGCCGCTTGCGGGACAGGTCCTTGTGCCAGCGGAAGAAATCGCGGTAGGCGCGGAACACCGCCCGGAAATTGTCCCCGCGCCCCTGCACCAGGTAGGAGAAAGCCGCCAGCAGGTCGAGCGCCGGGCGTGCCACGGCCACAAAAAGCCGCTGTCCGGTGGAGGTGCATTTATAGAGCATCGCCAGATTGTTCCGGTGGTTGTAAAAGACTTTGGTCGGGGAATCCGTCTGGAGCGTACCGCCCCCGAGGTGGTAGACCGTGCTTTGGGGAACGACCCGCACGCGGTACCCCGCCAGCTGCATCCGCCAGCAGAGGTCGATCTCCTCCATGTGGGCGAAGAAATCGGCGTCGAACCCGCCCAATGCCCGGAACACGTCGGCCCGGCAGCAGAAAGCCGCGCCGCTCACCCAGAAAACGTCACGGGCGTCGTCGTACTGCCCCCGGTCCTCCTCTACGCAGCGCAGGATGCGGCCCCGGCAGAAAGGATAGCCCAGAAAGTCGATGAACCCGCCCGAGGCCCCGGCGTATTCGAACATCGTCCGGTCGGCATAGGAGATCAGTTTCGGCGCGACGACCGCCACGTCGGGATTTGCACCCAGGCAGTCGAAGATCGGCCCGAGCCATCCCGGAGGCGTCTCGACATCGGAATTGAGCAGCAGGTAATAGTCGGCCTCGATCTGCTCCAGCGCCCGGTTATACCCTCCGGCAAAGCCGTAATTGGCATCCATGCGCAGCACCGAGACCGTGGGAAATTCCGCGGCGAGAATCGCCACGGAGTCGTCCGTCGATCCGTTGTCGGCCACCACGACCCCGACCCCTTCGGGAGCCGCAGCCACGACCGACGGCAGAAAACGACGCAGGTGTTCGGCGCCGTTCCAGTTCAATATGACGATTTTAGCTACCGGCATTTCGTTTGTGTTTCCAGCGGCGGTGCGACCACATCCAAAGTTCGGGACGCCGGCGAATCTCCGCCTCCAGCATACGAACGTACCGCTCCGTGATTTCATATTCGGCGACCTCCTCTTTACCGTCGTAGATCTGTTCGAAAGACATTTCGTAGCGTCCCCGCCGCAGACGCTCCATCTTCACGAAATAGACCGGAAGCTGACAGCGCAGGGCCAGTTTCTCACCTCCGTCGAAAAAGATCGTATCCTGATTGAGGAAGCGGAACCACCGGCTGTCGGGACGCCGCGGGGGATTCTGGTCGGCGATGAGCCCCATGGCGAGGTTCTTGCCGTCGATGCCCTTTTCCCGGTTGCGCAGGTAGAAGCGCAGGCTCTCCTTCATCGAGACTGTCGTGGCGTAATCCCCGTTGCGGAGCCGCTGGTACAACGCCTCCACGATCTTGCTCCGCAGCGGATGGTAGACTGCGACGACGATCTGCGTCGGGTCGTACAGCCCCCAGAACGAACAGTATTCCCAGCAGCCGAAATGGGCCGTCATGGCGATCCAGTCACGGCCTCCGACCCGCTCTTTCTGCTCCTCCAGCCCTTTTACGGTCAGCAGGGAGCGGCCCTTCTCCGGCGTCAAATCGGCCAAATTGATCGTATCGACGAAAATCTCCGCCAGCGTGTAGTAAAAACGCCTCCGGATAACGGCCAGTTCGCGTTCGTCCTTCTCGGGAAAAGAGTTCCTGAGATTGGTCTTCACAACCTTCATGCGGTAGCGCAGGCAGTAATAAAGCAGGACGAAAAGCAGGTTCTCGACCACATAATATTTGAACCAATAGGGCATTACAGCAAACACCCGCGCCCCCAGCCAGAGAGTTTCCAGCCCGATTCGTTGTATAAGGGTCAGCTTCGTCGTTTTCATGCCTGCCGCACGGTTAAGGTTCTACGAAAAGTTTCACGTTCTCGACCTTGGTGCGAACCTTCAGCCAGCGGGAGAGCGTCTCCCGGTCGATCGGCGCCGCAGGGTCCCTGGGCGTCACCACGCACACGAGCGTCGTATCGCCGGGCGTGCCCTTCACGTCGAAGGTGATGCCCTTCGTCAGCGAAATGGCGCCGATGTTCTCCATCATGGCTCCTACCTCACGCGAGATGTCATCCACCTCGACGTTGGTCACCCGGTAGCGTTTCAGCTGCGAGGCCATCTCCCCGATACGGCGGTTCTTCTCTTCCAGCAGCTCCTTATAGCTCTGCTGCAGCGACGCCACGTCGATCTTGTCCTCGGTGTTGGCCTGCCGGACGACCAGTTCGGTCTCCTCCAGTCCGAAACTGCGCATCTGCGTCCGGGCGTTCTCGATCACCTCCCCGCCCAGCGGTTCGCCCACGAGCAGCAGTTCGATCTGCGACGGTTTTTTGCCCTGTGCGTAGTGCTTGTTGCACTCGATCACGCGCGTATGCGGAAAATTGAAGACCTGTGCCACATATTTGTCGGCCACGGCCTCGAACACCGAGACCCGGACCATGTGGAAACCGATGACGACGCTCGGAATGAAAGTCACCAGCGTGATGACCATCATCAACCGTTTGACCGTGCGTTCGCGGCCCTTGTCGATGAAGGCTTTCTTCTCGTATTTCAGGAAACGCACCATGGCGTAGGTCGCCAGGGCGATGAAGACCGAGTTGATGAAGAAGAGGTAGAACGCCCCGAAGAAGAATTTGAACTGCCCCGTGGCCAGTCCGAAACCCGCCGTGCAAAGGGGCGGGATCAGCGCCGTGGCGATGGCCACGCCGGGAATCACCGTCGAGGTGCGGTCCTGCCGCGTCTGCGCCACGATGCCCGCCAGGCCGCCGAAGAGGGCGATCAGCACGTCGTAGGTCGTCGGCACGGTGCGCGCCAGCAGTTCGCTGCTGTTCGACGAAAGGGGCGAGATGAAGAAATAGATCGTCGAGGTGATGATCGCGACGATGAACATGAGCGTCAGGTTGCGCAGCGACTTTTTCAGCAGATCGAAGTCGCTGATGCCCAGCGACAGGCCCACGCCCATGATCGGGCCCATGATCGGCGAAATGAGCATCGCGCCGATGATTACGGCGGCCGAATTGACGTTCAGGCCCAGCGACGCGATCATCGTGGCGAAGATCAGCACCCAGAGGTTGACGCCGCGGAACTCCACGCCTTTCGAAATGGCGGCCACGACCTCGTCGCGCTGCGCCTGATCTTCGTCGAGGCTGAAGCGTCCTTTCATAAACTCGCGCAGCTCCCCGATCCACGCCGAGAACGAGCTCCGCACCTGCTGTGTATTGTCCGTACGATTATTTTCCATAACCGGTGTTTTCCATTTAAATTACTCCTCCTGCGACTCCTGCGCACGGCGGGCCTTGGGCTTTCCGGCCACGACGATCACGAACTCCCCTTTGGGTTCGGTCGTGCGGAAATGGTCCAGCACCTCGGCGACGGTGCCGCGCACGGTCTGTTCGAATTTCTTGGTCAGCTCCCGCGACACCGAGACCCGGCGTTCGGGACCGAAAACCTCGGCGAACTGCTCCAGACACTTCACCACGCGGTAGGGCGATTCGTAGAAGACCATCGTCCGCTCCTCGTCGGCCAACGTCTGCAACTGCTTGCTGCGGCCCTTCTTCTGGGGCAGGAACCCCTCGAAGCAGAAGCGGTCGCAGGGGAATCCGCTCTGCACCAGCGCCGGGATCAGCGCTGTGGCCCCGGGCAGCGTCTCGACCTCGATCCCCGCCTCGACGCACGTGCGCACGAGCAGAAACCCCGGGTCCGATATGCCCGGCGTCCCGGCGTCCGACACAAGGGCGGCATCGCGTCCCGCAGCGATCGACTCGGCGACCAACTGCACCGTGGCGTGTTCGTTGAACTTGTGATGCGAACGAAGCTTCTGCTCGATGCCGAGGTGCTTCAAAAGGAACGAGGTCGTACGCGTATCCTCCGCCAGAATGAAATCCACACTGCGCAGGACATTTACCGCGCGCAGCGTGATGTCGTCCAGATTGCCGATCGGCGTAGGTACGATATAGAGTTTGGCCATCGCTGTCAGGCAAATTTACGTTCGAGCAGTTCCATCAGCAGTTTCACCCCGTCGGAATTGGGGTTCCACGCATAGTTTTCGGCAATGTAAATCATGCAGTCGTCGAAATCGGCGCAGTCGTTGAGCGTCCCGATCGCCTGCTCGTAAGCCTCGCCGTCGCCCCCGAACAGGTCGCGGATCAGCAGGAATTTATCGTTGATGCCGATGGCTTTGCGCAAGTCGGTGACGGGCTCGCTGCGGCGCAGTTCCGAAGCCCGATCGCGCGGCGCGGCCAGCGTGTCGGCCAACGTCTGCACGTCGTGGTTGATGACGTCGCCCAACACGGTTGCGGCGGGAGCGACCGATTCCAGCGTGATCTCCTCGAAACCGGATTCGTTATCGTCCTCTTCAGTTGCGGGCTGCGGCACGACGGGCGTTTCCCGGATTTCAGGCATTTCGGCAGGTTTTTCCGGAGCTGCCGCAGGCGTTTCAACCACAGCCTCGGGTTCCGGAACCGGGGTTTCCACGGGAGCCGGAGCCGGGATTTCCGCAGGCGCCGCAACGGGCTTCGGAGCCGGTTCGGGACGGGCGGGCGTTTCGGCGGCCGTATCGTAGAGCGACATGATGACACGCTGTTTGTTGCGGTGACGGATGGTCTCGTCCTCCAGTCCGAACAGCGTAGGCGCCACATAATGAGACTTATCGGGTTGCGCCCCCGGTCCGGCGGCCTCAATCGGTTCCGGCTGCGGTTCCGGTTCAACGGAAACAGGCTCCGCAACGGGTTCTGCAACCGGCTCTGCAACGGGTTCCGGTCCGGCAGGTGCGGACTCTGCGACAAGCCCGGGTTCTGCAACGGGCTCGGACTCCACAACGGGTACAGGCTCCGCAATGGGTTCCGGCTCCACGACGGGCCCGGGCTCCGCCACAAGTTCCGGTGCCGCAACGGGCTCGGACTCCACAACGGGTGCAGGCTCCGCAATGGGTTCCGGCTCCACGACGGGTTCCGGCTCCGCCACAAGTTCCGGTGCCGCAACGGGCTCCGGGATCGTCTCTTCGGCGACCGGCGCCGCAGATTCCTGCTCCGACACCGGTTCTTCCGGCCCGGCAAAAGGATCGAGCGAGAGCACGTCGCCCAGGTCTATGACCTCTGCAACAGCCGCAACCTCCTCCCCGACAGCATTTTCCGCAACAGCGCCCGCAGCGCCGAAGCGCACCTTATCATAGATCGACCGCAGTTTTTCGAGCGCCAGATCGCGTTCGAGGGCCGGAACTCCGTCCGCCTGCACCCACCCTTCGACGAGCGCCGAAAGCTGCTGCAATTCGCCTTGTATCGTTTTCAAATCCATAGTTCCATCCAATTTCGACCTCCAAAGATAATATTTTATCGGCATAAGTGGAAATATCCCCCAAATTTAACGCCGCCTGTGACTGCCTTTCCAGACCCGAAATACGGGATGCATACGACCGGATCGGACCGGTCCGACAGTCCGAACACAGTGGCAGTGGTTCTGAATCAGCAACTAAGCGGCAGACGGCGGATAACAATGCCGCCACATAGAGGACCCAAAACTTACAGTTTAGAACCATATCAGTCAATTTTGCTAACAATCAAAATTTTTTCGCCGAAAATGCTCTTATTTTATTGTTTTCCAAATAAAAACCCATATATTTGTTTTGCGTTAATTCCACATAATTCTTAAAATAGCTTCATGAAAACGAAAATTCTCCTTTCGTTGATCTGCTTAGCGGGGGGGGGATTTTTTCCCTCCTGGCCCAAACTAAGTCGATAACGGGCACAGTCTCCGGTCCGGACGGTCCGATAGTCGGTGCAACGGTCCTGGTCGAAGGCTCTTCGACAGGCACGACAACCAATTCTGACGGAAAATTCGTCATTTCCGCGCCCGCGAGTTCCACGCTCGTCGTCTCATTCATCGGCTACAAGACCCAGAAAGTAGCCGTCGCGGGAAAAACCACCCATCTCTCCGTAATTTTACAGGAAGACGCCCAGAACATCGAACAGGTGACGGTCGTCGGCTACGGTTCCGGCAGCAAGATCGGAACGACGATCGGTTCCGTGGCCAAGGTCAAAGCCGAGGCGCTGGAAAACAAACCGACGCCCAATGTGGCGGACGCTTTGCAGGGCAAGGTCGCCGGTCTGGCAGTTTATACCGACTCGGGCGAACCCTCCTCCGCCACCTCGATCCGCCTGCACGGCGCAGGATCGATCTCGGCAGGCGTGGCCCCGCTGATCGTACTGGACGGCGTGCCGGTATCGACAAGCATCTTCACCTCGCTCAATTCCAACGACATCGAGTCGATCAACACCCTCAAAGACGCTTCCGCGACCTCGATCTACGGATCGCGTGCCGCCAACGGCGTGATCTACATCGTGACCAAACGCGGCCGCCGCAACGAGGACATCGACATCGTAGTCCGCGCCCAGTACGGCATCTCGCAGCCCGCAACGAGCAAATACGAGGTGATGTCCTCCTCGGAAGTCGCCGCCTATCAGTTGGAATACAACCTCATTAACCAGGCCAAATACGACGAAATCATGGCCTCGGGAGTCAATACCAACTGGCGCGATTACTATTACAAATCGAATGCGCCGGTCTATCAGGTAGACCTCTCCATCTCCGGCGGATCGGAGAAAACAGCCTATTACATTTCAGGCTCCTATATGAATAAGGAGGGAACAGCCCCCGGCTCGGGGCTGGAACGCTACTCCTTCCGCAGCGACATCAACGTCTACGCCCGGGACTGGCTCAAATTCGGGGCGAACGTCACGATGAGCTTCGATTCGCGCCAACTGGCCTACACGGAAATCAACTCGGTCTACAACGCCGCCTTCATGTCCCAGCTGTCGCTCCCCTACGAGAGCCCCTACGACGAGAACGGAAAGGAGAAAGAGACCATCTCGGGGTATCCCAACCCCAACTACATGCGCAAGACGCATCCCTCGGGCGGCAAGAACCTCGCCCTGCACGGCAATGCCTACATTCAGATAACGCCGGTCAAAAACCTGAACATCAAATCGGTGTTCGGCACGGACGCCTATGCCTACTGGAGCGACTCCTACGCGCTAGCCTCCTATTTTAAGGGACTGAACAACGGAACCGTATCGCGGGCCCATCAGAACGGCGGAACCTTCACCTCCACGAACACCGTAGACTACAATTTCGACTTTTCCAATCCCGACCATAAGCTCTACCTGCTGGCCGGTCAGGAAGGAATCCGCTCCGACGCCCTCACCTTCTCGGCCCAGCGCAGCGGACAGATCCGCGACGAACTGATGCTGCTGTCGGCCGGTGTCGGAACCCCGGGCGTAGCCGACAACAAGTCGAGTTACGTGTTCAACTCCTGGTTCGGACGCGCCGAATACAGCTATGCCGACAAATACGTCTTCGACGCCTCCGTCCGCCGCGACGCCTCGTCGCGCTTCGGACGCAACAACCGTTCGGGTATTTTCTATGCGTTCGGCGCCATGTGGGACCTCGGAAAAGAGCGGTTCCTGACCGGCAACAGCGTCCTCAGCGGTCTGAAGCTGAAGGTCTCCTACGGTACGCAGGGCAATGCCGAAATCTCCAACTATGCACATATCTCCCACCTGTCGACAACGGCCTATGGCGATAAAGTCGGCCTTTACAACGGTTCGGAGGGAAATCCGGACCTGGGTTGGGAAACGCAGAAACTCTTCACCGTGGCCGTCAACGTCGAATTCATCGACCGCATCCGCTTCGAAGCCGAATTCTACAACCGTGCGACGGACGACCTGCTGATGGACGTGCCCGTACCCGCCACGTCGGGTTACCTGTCGCAGCCCAAGAATGTCGGCGCAATGGTCAACCGGGGCATCGACCTGACGCTGAATGTCGACATCTACCGCACACGCGACTGGTACGTCGGATTCAACGCCACATTCAACTATAACCGCAACAAAATTACGCGTCTGTTCGACGGGCTCACGGAATACGCCCTCTCCCGGGCGGGAATCTGCTACACGATCGGCCACGATTCGAGCGAATTCTACATGCAGAAATACATGGGCGTCAATCCCGACAACGGAGCTCCCCGATGGGAGATCATCGATCCCGAAACCGGCGAACGCGGCCTGACCGAAGATTACAACAAGGCGACCATGCAGCTGCTCGGCAAAACCTACATGGCCCCCTACACGGGAGGTTTCGGCGTCAACGCCGGATGGAAAGGGATCAGTTTCTCGGCCGATTTCTCGTGGAACTACGGCAAATACCTGGTCAACAACATGCTGACATTCCTCGAGAATCCCAGCCTGGCCCCGGCTTTCAACCGCTCGAAACGCCTGCTGCACGCCTGGAAAGAGCCGGGCGACATCACCGACATTCCCCGGCAGGATATGAACTACGCCACGCAGTTCGACTCCAGCATCCTCGAGGACGCCTCGTTCCTGCGTCTGAAAAACCTGACGATCTCCTATGATTTCCCCAAAAAACTGATCCAAAAGAGCGGTTTCCTGAGCGGTGTGAAAATCTATTTCGTCGGCCGAAACCTGCTCACCGCGACCAAATACACGGGTTACGATCCCGAGGTCGACACGAACATCTCGCTGGGCGACTATCCCAACACCCGCGAATTCATGGGCGGCATCCAGCTCACTTTCTGACCGTCAAATCCAAAGAGTCACTCTGTCATGAAAAACAAAATCTACACCATATTATTCGCAGCAGTCGTATGTTTTGCCTCGTGCAACCTCGACAAAGAGTCGCCCGACAGCATTCCTTTCGACAAGGCGTTCTCCGACATGGGAAGCATCGAGGCACTCGAAAGAGGCGCATATTCGCGCCTGCGCACGGCATACAGCATCAGCAGCATGATCCTCCCCGACCTGCAGGCCGATTACGTGCACGCAATCTCGGGATTCTCCAACACCTACGGAAACGTCTACCAATGGACGTTTTCCCAGGACGACGGGGACATCGCCACCGTTTGGAACGACCTTTACGGAGGCATCGCATTCTACAATTTCATCATCGAAGGCATCGACTCGAAACTGGGTTTCGAACCGACCGCCAGCGAACGAACGGCGCTGAACAACATACAAGGACGTATGTATCTGATGCGGGCACTGTCGTACAGCCTGCTGGCCGAGCGTTTCTGTGGCGACTACGATGCCGCCACGGCGAAAAACGAGTACTCCGGCGTGCCGTTGGTCACCACCTACGACTCCAGCAAAAAACCCGCCCGCGCCTCGCTCTACGACGTTTACGACAAGATCCTGAAGGACATCGAGCAGGCCAAACAACTGCTCGCAGACCAGAACGGTTCGCCCAACTCCACGACCCTGAACCTCGACTGCGTCCTGGCTCTCGAGGCCCGTGTCCTGCTGCAGACGGACAATTATCCCGAAGCGCTGAAAAAGGCCAATGACCTGATCGGCAAGCAGACCTACACACTTATCGACTCCGAAGAGGAACTGCGCGAAATGTGGACCTACGACAGAAGCCCGGAGACGATCTTCCAGTTCTACGCCAGCAAGACCGAGACGGCCTACCAATGGGGATACTATTTCTACAACGAATACAACAACGGCACGGACAACAAACAATACACGATGTATCCCGACTACATTCCGGCACAGGGATGCGTGGACAGGTATGATGCGGCCGACTGGCGCCGCACGGTCTATTTCCTGGACTGCACGACCGATGCCCCGGTAGACGGTCGTTTCATCGTCGCGATCATCAAAGGCCAAAGCATGTTCGCACGCAACCTGACGGTCATCAGCAAATATCCCGGCAACCCCGACCTGCGAACTACATCGGCCTGGAACTACTACAACACATTCAAACCGTTCCGGCTGGCCGAGATGTACCTGATCGCCGCCGAGGCCGCCGTGCTGAGCGGCGGCGATGCCGAAACTCCGCTCAACGAACTGCGCATGCACCGCGGACTCCCGAAACTCCCCGCCGTGACGCTGGCCGACGTACAGGAGGAGCGTTACCGCGAAATGATGATGGAGGGCACCCGCCTGACCGACCTCAAACGCTGGGGCCTGGGCATGACCCGCGGCAAGGCGCAGGAGGGCGAAGCCTCGAAGACCGGAGGAAATCCTTGGTCCTATATCGACTTCGTCACGGAAATAGGGTCCGACATCTCGAAACCGAAGGGCGACTACATGTTCGTATGGCCGATCCCGGCATCCGAAATCTTCGCCAACCAGCAGCTCGGCGGCCAGCAAAATCCCGGCTGGGTGCGATAACCGTAACATGCTCTCCGGCAGCCAGTCTCATGTCCCCGAGGACATGGGGCCTTGCCGGAGGTATATCCTGACATCAACAATTCTTCAAAAAAAACAGACTTATGAAAACAGCAAGAGCAATCATCCTGACCATTGCCCTCCTCCTTTCGTCCATGTACGCAAGCGCCCAGATTCCCGCCGTGAAGGTGGAAAACGCCAAGGGAGAGACCGTCAGCACGGGCAGCCTCGTCGACGGCCAAACACCGATGATCATTTCATTCTGGGCCACAACCTGCAAACCCTGCATTCAGGAATTGGACGCCATCAACGAGGCGCTGCCCGACTGGCTCGAGGAGGCCGAATTCCGCGTAGTGGCCGTCTCCACGGACGACGCCCGCTTTACGGCCAAGGCCCGTTCGCTGGCCCAGGGCCGCGGATGGGGCGATTTCACCCTCCTGTTCGACAAGAACCAGGAGTTTATGCGTGCCATGAACGTAACGCTCACACCGCAGGTCTATGTGGTCGACAAAGACGGCAAGATCGTCTACTCGCACACGGGTTACTCCCCGGGCAGCGAGAACGAACTGCTGAAGAAGATCAAAGAACTGAAAAAATAACCCCGTACCCCGTTTGAAACCATGATCAGGAAGAATCCCCGACTGCTGACGCTGGCGCTCGCAACGCTCGTCGCAGGGACAGCCGCGGCGCAGGAGCCCCAGAAGGGCTATCTCACCGGAAGCTTCGAGACCAACACGATCTATTACAGGGACGATGCGAAAACGAATGCCACGGCCCCTGACGACCATTTCGGCTCGAACAACTTTCTCAAACTCGACTATTACCGCGGCAAGTTGGCCGTGGGCGTGCAAATGGAAGCTTACCTGCCGGTGCTGCAGAGTTTCCCCACGGAACTGGCCGGCACGAAGCTGACCAACTACTATGTGACGTGGCAGGACGATGCCTTCTCGGTCACGGCCGGCACATTTTACGACCAGTTCGGCAGCGGCCTGCTGTTCCGGAGTTGGGAGGACCGGATGCTGGGCATGAACAACGCCCTGATGGGCGCGCGATTCATCTACAACTACAAGAACATCGTCGCTTTCAAAGCCATCTGGGGACTTCCTCGCCTGGGCATGGAGTTCTCCGAGACGCAGGTGCGCGGCGCCGACCTTAGCTTTTCACTCGCAGAACTGCTGAAATGGAACAACACGTCGCTCTCGCTGGAAGGCTCCGTGCTGAGCCGCTACGAAAAGATCCCGCAAGACCTGATCGACGAGGGCGGCAAACCCAACAGCGAAGGTTACTCAGGACGTATCTATTTCGAACGCAGCGGCTTCTCGCTGAAGGCCGAGTACGTGGATGCCGGAAAGAAATACGCCATCGATCCGGAAGTCAGTCAAGACGGCGACATCTACCTCCAAAAGACCGGCAGCGCACAACTGCTCGAGCTCGGCTACAACCGCAACGGACTGGGCATCAGTCTATCCGGACGCCGACTGGAGTGGATGCGCTCGGAAATCACCTCGAACGGAAACCTCAAATCATCGTCGGCCAACCTACTCAATTACATCCCCGCCATGTGCACCCAGTACACCTACATGCTGACCAACCTGCACCCCTACACAGCACAGATCGGCGATGCGGTCTACAACAACAGCGGCGAAATCGGCGGACAAGCGGACATCTTCTACAACTTCAAACGCGGCTCCGCGCTGGGCGGCAAGCGCGGACTGAAAATTCACGCCAATTTCTCCACCTATTACACGCTCCACAAGGAGGGTACGGCCAAGGCCGGGAAACTGCTCTACCGCGACATCAGCATCGACATCGAAAAACAATTCACGCGCAAGTTCAAGGCGGTTCTGCTCTACTCGATGCAGGAGGAGAACCCCAGTTACGGCCGGAAATCCGCGACACGCCTGCAGAACGTCTTCGTCGCCGACCTGCAATACAAATTCACGCCGAAGTTCTCCACCCGCCTCGAGCTTCAATACCTGACCACGCACGAGGACGAAAAGGATTGGATGGCGGCGCTGCTGGAGATAAACTTCGCCCCCTCGTGGAGCATCTACGGCAGCGACATGTACAACAACGGCGGCAGCAAAATCCACTATTTCAATGCGGGCGTCAGCTATGCCCGGTCGCGCACCCGCATCGCCCTGAGCTACGGCCGCAACCGCGAGGGACTGCTCTGCTCGGGCGGCGTATGCCGTCTTACCAGGGCCTACACGGGCGCGAACCTGCAAATCACCACCTCATTTTAAACGAAAAATACAAACCATGGAAAAGACATTCAAATTTTTATTGGCAGGCCTGCTCCTGACGGGATTCACGGCCTGCGAAGGCAGCGACGACGGTGAAAAACCGGGCCCCAACGGCGAAATCAAAGCTCCCTACACGATCAGCGTCGACAAAAACGAGATCGAGGCCGACGGCAAAGATGCCGCAAATTTCATCCTGACCGACGCCAACGGGAACGTGCTCACGGAGAACGAACAACTCAACTACATCGTCTTCGAAAACACGGCGACCGGCAACCAGCTGGACAAGAAGACCTCAGCTTTCACAGCGGTCAAGAACGGCACCTACACCTTCAAGGCGCTCTACAAGAACAAGCCGAGCGAAAACACGGTGACCGTCACAGCCAAAAACCGCTCCGCCTACGAAAAATATTTCCGGAAGGTGGCCGCCTACGACATCACCAACGTCAATTGCGGATATTGTCCCCTGATGGCCTCGGCACTCGAAAACACGGCTGCGGAGTGGAAACAGCACATGACCGTATTCGCCATCCACGGCCCATATGACCTCCAAGACCCGTACATCATCGGCAGCGTGGCCAACAACCTGCTCAGCAAGTATATCGGGAGCGGTTCCTACCCCTCCGCAATCTTCAACCTCGACTACACGATGACCGGGGCCGGCGACGCCAAACCGGCATTCATCGCGGGCGTTATCGAAGACCAACTGCGCACGAACCCCGCGACCTGCGGCATCCGCATCAACTCGTCGTATGCCGACAAGACCATCACGATCAATGCCGGACTCACCTCCAGCACGGGCGGCAAATACGACATCGGTTACGCAGTGCTGCTGAACAACGGAACGTATGTCGGAGGCACAGCGTCCGACAACAAGTACGATGATATCGTAGTGGGCCTTTCGGGCAACTATATGGCCATGTCCGAAAACGCCTTCACCGTGGCGGCCAACGAGGAGCACACGGGGGCGACGACTTTCGAGCTGAAAGAGGACATCGCCGGCAACCTGTCCAACTACCGCGTCGCGGTGTTCGCCCTGCGCAACAACGGAAGCAAGGTCATCATCGACAACGTAGCGGAGTGCAGCCTGGGCGGCAGCGTCGACTACAAAGTAAACGAATAGCCTGATGAAAACCGTTTTGCGATACCTGCTGGCCGCAGCCGCCTTCACGGCCGCCGTCTGCTCTGCGGCATGCTCGGGGTCGGACGACGATCCCGGCGTGCCTGCGGGCACGCTGCATATCTCGGCGGACAGAACCGCCATCACCGCCGGAGGGCCGGAAGCCGTCACTTTCCGGGTGATGTACGGATCGTCCGACGTCAGCCGCTCGGAGCGGATGCACCTCGTGCAGGAATTCAGCGGACAGGCGACCGAGCTGGACGGAGGCATCAACACCTTCGCCGCCCCGGCACCGGGCAGCTACACCTTCAAAGCCCGCTACCGCGACGGGGAGAAAGTCGTGGAAAGCGAAAACTCGGTCGTCGTGACAGTCTCCGCCGGCAGCAGCTCCGGGAACTATTACCGAAAACTGCTGTTCATGCAGTTCACCTCGGTCGGATGCGTCAACTGCCCGGCGATGAGCACCTCGCTGAAAGCCGTTCAGGAGGAACGTCCCGGACGTATCGCCGCGGCATCGTTCCACCTGCAGTACGACCCGAATTACCCCGATCCGATGTGGATCAAAGCCAACGACATGTACGGACAGAAGTTCGACGTCACGGGCCTGCCGACCGGATTCCTCGACCTGCGCCCCGACGTGCGGATGTCGTCCGACAAGGCCGCCATCGACAAAGCGATCGCCGCCGCGCTCACGGAAAATTCCGCAGACTGCGGAATGGCCCTCGCCACCGCCTACGACGCCGGCTCCCGGGAGGTGAAGGTCGAAGTGAAGGTCACGTCCGATGCCGCGGAGACCTACCGCTACCTGATCCTGCTGGTCGAGGACGGCATCTCCTATTTCCAACTCGGTGCGGACGAAGCGACCTATACCCACAACAACGTGGTTCGCGCCGTCCTCTCGTCGAACGTCTACGGAGAACGGCTGAATCAGGGCAACGCCCTGCAACCGGGTGTAGAAGTCAAAGCCAGCCGCTCGACGACGCTCGGCGCGAGCTGGAATCCCGCGAACATGCGCATAATCGCAGCCGCCCTCGCCTCGCAGGACGGCGGCGTGACTTTCACCTGCCGCAACGCGAACGAATGCGCATTGGGCGGAAATGCGAATTACCAATATAACGAATAGACTGCTATGAAATCTTTCAAACAGCTCACGGTACTGCTGTGCATCCTCGGCCTGGGCGCCGCGGGGTTCTCCTGCTCGGGGAACACCGACGACGACCCGGCTGCGGAGCTGACGCTGAAACCCAGTGCCGCGGCCATTACTGCAAATGGCAGCGACGCCGTCACCTTCAAAGTCACCGACGGTGCGTCCGACGTGACTGCAGAGGCCGAAATCCGCTGCACGACCGACAACACGGCTGTCGAAAACGCCTCGTTCTCGACGACCGTGGCCGATGAATACCTCTTCCAGGCATCCTACGGGGGCAGGACCTCCAAAACGGTGAAGGTCACGGCCAAGGCCGATGAGACCCCCTCGGGGCCGTCGCAGTTCGTCCGCCAGATTTGCGTCATGGAGTTCACCGGGCAATGGTGCGCCAACTGCCCGGCAGGCTTCAACTACATGAACTTCATCATCAGCCGCAATTTCCCGGACGCCGCCCATGTGATCGCCTTGCACGACAACGGATCGGGCAGCGACGAATTTGCCATCGATGTACAGAAGACCATTGCCCGGGACTACGGGCTGACGGGCTACCCCATGGCGTTGGTCGACATGCGCGACCTGCGTCCGCTGACCGCCGACACCGACCAGTCCTTCAAAAAGAGCCTGCAAGCTTCGCTGGACGACTACCCCGCCCATTGCGGCGTCGCCGTGAAGTCGATGTATGACGCCGCCGGCAAAAAGGCGAAAGTCACCGTCCGCGTCCACTCCGAGAAGACCGAAGCCTACCGCGTGGCCGTCTGGATCATCGAAGACGGGCTCTCCGGGACGCAGAACGTCGGCGGACAATACCAAGATTATACCCACAGCCATGTGGCCCGCCTGTTGGCCGGCTCGGCCCCCAATAACTACAAAGGCGAAAGCCTGGGCGAAATCCCGGCGAACACGGAGAAGTCGAAAGAATTCGACATCGCCGTCGATCCGGCCTGGAACCTGGACAACACCTCCGTCTACGCCCTTGCCATCGGCGCCGACGGATATGTGAACAATATGAACTTATGCAAGATCGTGGACGGCGACGCCGACTACGAACGTGTGGCCGAGTGATTCTTTGTTTAATTTAAATGCGTTAACTTTATGAAAACGAACTTTCTGAAATTTTTCCTGACGACGGGAATCATCCTGTCCCTGGGAGCCCTCGCCGCATCGTGCTCCGACGATGACACCAAGGACCCCAAACCCGAGCCCGACCCCCCTACCGGTGAAAACACCTACATCACGACCGAAGGCCCCACTCCCATCCGTTACGTGGAGACGAAATACATCGGCTCCGAAAACGGCGTGACGATCGAAGCTACCGAAGTTACCTCCGACAACATCAAATTCACCTGCCAGCCGGGAGCCGACGTAGTCAGCTACCGCGTGCAGCTCTACCCCATGGGCGCGGCCTACAACACGATGCTCAACGCCATGAACTCGGAGAAAAAGGAGAGCCTGACCACCACCGAGACCGACAACTGCCTCTTCCTGATGCTCCTCAACACCGAGTCCGCAGTCTCGGGCGGCAAGCTCTTCAACGAAAAGGGCTACGGCGAGGATTTCGCGTCGTATGAGTTCGACTACATGAACTCCGACCTGCAGGTCTTCGACATCCAGCCGGACATCGAATACCTGATCGCCGTGCAGGCTTTCTTCGACGAAGAGGGTCTGCAAAGCCCGGGCGACCTCTGCATCTGCCACGTAAAAACGCCCAAGAAAGAGCTCGTGGGCAATCCGACGATCGCCTTCGACGTGGTCACCTCCTTCACGGCCTATCAGGTGACACATATCCCCAACAACGATTGCAAGTATTACTACTACCTCAGTTCGGTCACCGACGAGATTCAACAGTACATCGACGCCTACGGCGAAAGCATGTACCGTCAGTTCATGTGCCACTACGGCGCCCGCCTGGACGTCTCGACGGACGACCTCTCGTTCACCGCCACTGACCAGAGCAACGAGCTGAAATACGTGGCGACGGCCGTCGCCCTGGATGCCAACGGAACCGCCGTGGACAAGATTTTCCGCAAGGATTTCGAACTGCCCAAGGTTCCGGCCGAGACCGATGCGGCCGAATATACGATCTCCACGCCCGACAAAATCGGCGGTTCGATCGTCGAATTCGACCTCCGTATGGAGAAGACCTGCCGGGACCTCCGTTTCCGGTTCGTCACGAAAGCCGTAGCCGACGAGGTCATGGCCCGCGACGAGGCCGAGAGACAGGCCTACGCCCAGCGAATCTATGACGTACAGACCGAGAGCGAATCATCGTGGTATGTGGCGAACACGAATTTCTCCTTCGACCGCGACAACAACAAGCCGACGGGAGATGCCCTGGACAAGCGCGAATACTGGTGGGACCTCGCGGGCGACACCGAATACGTCATCCTCTACACCGGCGTCAACTACTACAACGAGGTTTCGACCCTGAAAGCCACCGAAGCGTTCCGCACCAAACCCATCGTCCGCGACGCCCCGGAAACCTGCGAGTCGGACATCGAAATGCGAATCAGCGAGACCGACCGCACCTCGGTAACGATGGAGTTCAAATACAACACCGAAAAAACCGCTCTCTACTACTTCCAATATTACAGCCCGGTCACATCAGTTGGCCTCGATGGAGGTACAATGATATTCCCCGACATCAAGGACGGCAGCGACGACGCCCGTTACAAGCCCGGCAAAAAAGTAGGCAAAGACCAAACCGGCGGCTGGCTCTTCTATTTCCTCGACTACAGGAACCCCGACGCGTACTCGACCCCCTGGCCGAATATGTGGCAGGCCGACGGCAAGGGCGACCAGGTCGTGACCTACCGTTGGAACGGCTTCGATGCCGGCACGACCTATGAGTTCGCCTATATGGCCGAAGACTGGAACGGCGTGCTGAGCCCCGTGAAGTTCTGCACCGGCGTCACGCCGACCATCGAAGGCGGTGACAATCCCACGATTTCGGCCACGGCTCAGCGGCAGAACGACGGCTCCTATAACGTTTCGTTCGTCACCAACGAAGATTCGCGCCAACTGCTCCATCTCTCCGTCTCGATCAACGACGCGGGGGCAAAAGAGCTGGGCCTGCCCGACCTGCGCGACATGAATCCGGACATCGCGTATGCCGACTACATCCAGACGTGGGAGGAGTACGTGCTGGCCAACGGCCTCACCACCACCGCCATGACCTCATCGCAGACGGTTATCCCCGAAGGAGCCATCACGGTAGCCATGGGAATCGCCGTCGGAGGCACGAACCCTGCCGCACCGGTATACAGCAAGCTGGCGACCGTGGTATTCACCGACGGAAAGGCCGTTTCGCTCGAAGAATACCTCGGCGTCAAAGTGGCGGCGAACCTCTCGAGCGTCAACACGTTCACAAAGAGCGTTCCGGGTCCCGCCGTACAGCCCAACGGCCGCCCGCGGATACTCCGGAGGTAGCAAAATTCAAATACCGTCCGGCACCCCTGCGGATGCCGGACGGTTATAATCCCCAAAACCCCTGCATCATGAAAACAAATTTATGGACTGACGGAAAGAACCGGACCGGCAAGCTGCTCTGCGCCTTGTGTGCAGTGGCGCTGTCGGCAGCGTTCACGGGTTGCGAGTACGACGATGCGGACATCAACAACCGCATGGACCAGCTGGAAAAGCGTGTCACGGAGCTGGAAAAGGATATGAAAACCCAGATCGAAGCCGTGCAGCAGATGCTCGACGGCAAACTCACCATCGCGTCCTGCACCTACGACAAGGCAACGGGACTCTACACGGTCGTGCTCTCCAACGGAGATGTCCTCACCGTTGCCGCCGCGGCCGGCGAAGGCGCTTCGCTCGTCGGCGTGGCCGAGGAGGACGGCGCCTACTACTGGACGCTCAACGGCGAACCCCTGAAGGATGCCGCAGGCAACAAACTCCCCGTGGCGGTGGCTCCCGGCATCCGCGTGAACACGGCGACCAACGAATGGGAGGTCTCGCCCGACGGCGGCAAAACGTGGCTCGGAACGGGCATCACGGCCGAGGAGGGTGCATCGCTCTTCGCCAAGGTCGAGGAGGACGAAGGGTTCGTCTACTTCACGCTGAGCGACGGAACCCGGCTGAAAGTGGCCCGCTCGACGGATTTCCGCTGCACGCCGCTCGCCGGAAAGCAGTATTTCACCGCCGGACAGACCCGCACGGTCAAACTCGACATGAGCGACGTCAAAAAATCGACCATCACCAAGCCCGACGGGTGGAAAGCCGTCATCGAGAACAGCGAGCTGAAGATCACGGCCCCGGCCGCCGAAAACAGCTACGCCGAAACGGGCGGTAAAGTCGCCGTCGTAGCCGTGGCCTCCAACGGCCAGAGCTCGATCTCCGAAGTGGGCGTCAAAATCGGCACGCCCCCGCACGAAATCACCATTGACGCCGACCTGAACGTCACGATTACCATCGACTCCAAACTGGCGCAGGAGTGGCTTTACGAAGGCTACTACTACGGCGTGCGAAAACTCTCGGAGTTCTCGCCCGAACAGGTGCTCGAGTACATCCGCAACGACGACCGTACCCGCCCCATAAAGAAAACGACGACGACGACCCTCGAAGCCATGCTGGGTGCCAAACCCGAACAAGGTGTGAGTTACGTGGTCTATGCAGTAGACTCGAACTACGACGATTCGGTAGGGGCAGCGGTGCTCGACAGTCCGGAAGAGATGCTCTACACGGTTGCCCAGAGCATCTATACCAAGATCGAGATCACGGACGTGACGTATGAGAACGCCAAACTCTCGGTCGAGGCCATGGGTGTATCGGAGTGCTGGGCCCAAGTGGTTCCCGCCGCCGATTACAACCCCTCACAAATCCTGGAGGACATTCAGGATAGCTTCTGGGCTCCGGCCAAAGTGTCGGCCAAATATTCGGGATGGCTCTCGGGATATGCCGGAGGCATAAAACTCCAGGCCGGCAGGGAGTACATCGTATGGGTGCTTCCCGTCGTCCCCGGAAAGCGCACGTCGAGTTACACCGAGGAGAATATCTACA
Source organism: Alistipes timonensis JC136 (assembly GCF_900107675.1). Lineage (GTDB taxonomy): Bacteria > Bacteroidota > Bacteroidia > Bacteroidales > Rikenellaceae > Alistipes > Alistipes timonensis. The sequence continues at coordinate 3,322 of NZ_FNRI01000001.1, read as the reverse complement.
CGCAGAAAGTCACCATCACGGACATCACCATGGGCGGCGACGCCAGCGTGGAGATCGGTGAGGTGACGAGTTCGGCGACGGATATTTCAGCCACGGTCACTCCGGGAACGGGCGTCTACAAGTTCTATTCCGCCTACAAGACGGAAGCGGAATACCTCGCAACCCGGGATGAGGAGTGGCCCAAGCAACTGATCGCGTCGGGCACGGCCACGGCGGCTCCCAACACGTTCACAGTCGCCAAATCGGGGCTCAAACCCGAAGCCAAGGGCTACATCCTCTCGGTAGCCGTCACCAAGGAGGGCAAAGCCGGTCCGATGGTCAAAAAGAACGCCGACACGAAAGCGCTGGCTTTCAGCGCGGAAACTCCCAGGGCCGAAGCCGTGGAAGTGACCCTGAAAAGCGCGAAGATCAAACTCACGGGCAGCGACAACATCGTGTCGTACCGTTACATGAACCAGACGCACGATTCATGGATAAACGGATTCCTCTGGAAGGGTGATGAAAAAGCCACGGAGAATGAGTTGGCCCTGGCGACGGAAGAGTCGTACAACTACAAGTTCATCGACGGCAGCAATGTGGAAATCCCCTTCGACAACCTTAAAAGCGGCACGGACTACCATTTCTTCGCCGTGGGCGTCGACAAGGAGGGTCTCCCGACCCGGCTGCTGAGGGTCGACTACACGCCGACCGTCCCCAGCGACAAATTCGCCAAGAAGGACTCCGAACTCTGGACCGCCAACTATGCCCAGCGTCCGCAGGTGACGAACATAACCACCACCCCGAAAGGCAGCGGCACCGGTTTCCATACGGTAACGGCCGATGTTGCGGTGGGTGAAAAATGTGCGGCATACTGGATCTACACCGGAGTTGACGATCCCACGATCGGCAAGCTCGGAGCCCTGAACAAAACCGTTTCGATCCTCAGCAACAGCAGCACGAAACCTTTCAACGGCAATCAGACAGCGCTCTTACTGAGCGAATGGGGCAGCGCCTCCAACAACATCTTCGTCGTATGGCAGGATACGGACGGCAACTACTACGAGTACGAACAGGTTGCGAAGTACGTCGAGCCCGATCCCAAACCTGCAGAATAATCCGGGATTATCCAATCCCATGGCCGAAGAGGAACACGCTCCCGCCCTGCGCAGGAGGTGTTCCTCCTCCTCCGAAACCCGAAATTTCAGACTAAAAAACAAAAAATGAAAACTATCTTTAAATGTATTCTCGGCTGTTGCGCCCTTGCGCTGTGCGCGGCCCCGATGACCGGCTGCTCGGACAGCGACGACGAACCCGCCGCAGGCGCAGGCTTCCGGGATGTCAACAACCCCGTCGAAGGCGGCGAAGTATCCCGCTACGGCGAAACGATCACCGTGTCGTTCACCGCCGATGCCGGATGGGATGCCGAAACCCCGACCGCCGACTGGGTGGAAATCAAAAACAAGGCGAACGCCGAAGTGGGCGGCAAAAGCTCGATCCGGCTGGTATTCCAAGAGAACCCCTCCGAGGAGATCCGGTCCGTGGACCTCTACATCACAGTAAAGGGACACGCCCGCTCGCTGCTCTGCACGATGACGCAGGCATCGTCCAGCGGCGCCAAAATCGACGAATACCTGATCGGAAAAATGGACGAGCGCCTGAAAAAGGAGTATCTGTGGAACACCGCCTACCAAGCACTGGTCGACAAGGGACAGATCAACTACAAGACATCCTACGACAATTTCCTCTACGAGAACCTCACCAAACTGGGCGAAACAAACATCGAGGACGGCGGTTACTACCGCGACTACTCCAGCCTCCGGGGTCAGCGTTACATCTACTCCAACATTCAGCAGACCGGCGGCGCACGCGCCGTTGCCGCCTCGGAGCCCGTCACCCGGGCTACGACCACCGTCGGTCTGGGTATGGGACCGTCGCTCGCCATGGTGTACAACAGCCAGACGAAAGAAAACTGCCTCTCGCTGGGTTACGTCTACCTCGAATCGCCGGCCGCCAAAGCGGGACTGCGCCGCGGAGACATGATAGTCGGCGTCAACGGAATCCGGCTGAACAGTTCCAACTACTACAAGTATCAGGTGGAACTCTACACCTCGACGAGCGGCACGTACAAAATCACCTACGCCCGCTACAAGGACGACGGAGTGACGCTGGTGGAATACAATACGACCGTGACGGCCGGAAGCTACACCTACAATCCGGTCATCTTCGCCGGCCAATTCCTGAACGACGCGGGAGACATCAACATCGGCTATCTGGTATTGGAAAGCTTCGACATCTCGGGTCAGGAGATTCTCGAACAGCAGCTCAAAAGCTTCGTCTCGATGGGAATCAAAGACCTGATCCTCGACCTGCGCTACAATCCCGGCGGATCGGTGGCCCAGTGCCGCTACCTGATGAGTTCCATCGTCGGAAAAGCGCACTACGACGACATCTTCGCCAAAATGACCTTCGTCGACGGATCGCATGAAACCTGGTCGTTCGGTTACGGCAATCCTGCGCAGTCCGACGGACTGGGCCAGGGCGCCGACCTGGGACTCAACCGGCTGTACGTCATCGGTTCCGAGAACACAGCATCGGCCTCCGAGATCGTCATCAACTCACTGAAAGGCATCGACTTCCCGGTAACCACCTACGGCAGCCGCACGGAAGGCAAGAACGTCGGCATGGTGACCAGCCAGCTCGTATACGACGGACGCAGGTTCGAATTCGCCCCCATCACATTCTACGTGAAGAACGCCAAGGATTTCGGCGACTACGCCGACGGATTCGCAGCAGACAAGATGGTGAACAACCAGAACGCGGACTGGAACGACGACATCGACTCGATGTTCCCTTACGGTCCGACGGAATGGGGCAACCTCACCGGAGCCGATCCCGCCCTGATCTGGGCCATTGAGAACATCACCAAGGGAACCGATCCCGACTTCAACGTATCAGCATCGGCAGCCGCTTACGGCAAAACGCGGAGCGGCGCCCCCGGCATGGAGATACTGCCGAACGCCCCTATCAAACTGAAGATGGGACGTTTCGGAAACATCATCTACGGCACCACGGCGGAGGAGAAGTAAGCAGACTTCTCACTCTCCGGATCATGCAAGGAGAAGCCTGCCCGCAACGAGCAGGCTTCTTTTTCTAAAATCATTGAAGAAATTCAAATCGCTATGAACAAAGCAACCCGTATTTTACTGCTGACGGTCGTCTCGCTGGGCACGGCTGTCGGCAGCATGGCCCAGAACGCCGCCTGGAAAAGCACGGTGGAGCCCCTCGGGGACAACGCCTACCGCATCGTGCTCGAAGCGTCGATTCCACAACCCTATCACATGTA
>NZ_FNRI01000007.1 GCF_900107675.1 Alistipes timonensis JC136 | reverse complement strand
GGAGAGTATGAGAATTATTACGCGAATATGTACGGAAGCCGGTCGTAGGGCATTCGGGACTTTCATTTGATTCGTTGATTATCAATGGCTGCGGAATCGCGCACGGCAAAGAGCCTGAAAAACAGCACGGTGGCGCTTGGGTTCTACTTTGTGAACCTGATCCTGCAATTTTTTTCGCGCAAGATTTTCCTCGACCATCTGGGCGCGGAGGTGCTGGGTTTGAATACCACGGCGACCAACCTGCTGCAATTTCTGAATCTTGCGGAGCTGGGAATCGGGTCGGCGATCGCCTGCACGCTGTACAGGCCGCTGTTCGACCGGGATACGGCCGCGATCAACGAAATCGTATCGCTGCAAGGATGGATGTACCGCCGGATCGCCTGGGTGGTGATAGCCGGTGCTGCGGTCCTGATGTGCTTCTTCCCATGGATTTTCGAGAAGATGCCGCTGCCGTTGTGGTATGCCTATGCCTCGTTCGGCGCGTTGCTCGTGAGCGCTCTGCTGAGCTATTTCGTCAACTACAAGCAGATCGTCCTGTCGGCCGACCAGAAGGAGTACAAGATTCAGTACAGCTACAAGGCGTCGATGCTGGTGAAAACGTTGTGCCAGATAGTAGCGATCAAATACTTCGACAACGGATATGTCTGGTGGCTGGCGCTTGAAGTGGGCTTTGCCGCGGTGGCCTCGGTGGCGCTGAATGCGGTGATCCGGAGGACATATCCCTACCTGCGGACCGACCTGTCGGCTGGAAAGACGCTGAGCCGGAAATATCCCGACGTTATCACCAAGATCAAACAGTTGTTTTTCCATAAGATCGGAGGTTTCGCTTTGACGCAGACCAGTCCGATCATCATTTACGCTTATGCTTCGCTGACATTGGTGGCGCTCTATGGAAATTACATGCTTATTATTCTGGGGATCACCTCATTGATGGGCGCCGTGTTCAACAGCATGAATGCCGGTGTGGGGAATCTGGTGGCCGAAGGAAACAAAGAGCGCATCATGTCGGTATTCGAAGAGTTGTTCTCGGTGCGGTTTCTGTTGAGCTGCACGGTCTGTTTCGGAGTCTATATGCTCACGCCGGCTTTCATTACGCTCTGGATAGGTCCCGAATACGTGCTGGACAACCTGACGCTGGGTTTGATGGTCGCAACGTTGTATATTACTCTTATGCGGTATACGGTGGATGCTTATATCAATGCTTACGGTTTGTTCAGTGATATTTGGGCTCCAGTGGTCGAAGCGTCGATCAATATCGGGATGTCGGTTCTGCTGGGCTGGTTCTTCGGCCTGCATGGAATTCTCGCAGGCGTTCTGCTGAGCCTTTTGATCGTGGTATTTTGCTGGAAGCCCTATTTCCTGTTCCGAAAAGGCTTGCAAGAGAAGCTGTGGATATATGTGAGAATGTATGCGAAACATATAGTTGCATTAATAGTGTGCATGTTAATAGTATCTCGTGTAATATGTTGTTTTTCTATTGATCCGTTCCAAAATATCAGCGCCTTTTTGGAGTATGGAATGGTCATAAGTTTTATCTTTTGTATAATTCTATTTTTGATTCAATTTCTGTTTCTTGATGGAATGAAACTCTTTGTAAAAAGAATATTAAAGAATATAGCTCATTAATTCTTTATCTTAATACCATGTGCTTGACAATACTCTATATTGGAAAAGATGTTAAAACGATATCTAGTGGAGCAGATGTCCTAAATAAACGAAACATAGATTTTCTTCATAAACTGTCTAACAACAGAGTCGATATTATTGAACCCCAAAAAATAAGTCGTTTGCAGAAACTATTATCGTGTAGACTAAATGGCTATACGAAGCGGGTTGAGAAAAGGATTTTAAACCAACTTTCTCAGAAAAGGTATACGCATGTTTTTTTATCTCAATCGTTATTAGGTTTTGTTGCTAAGGCAATAAAGAGACATTATCCCAATATCTGTATTATTTGCTGTTTCCACAATATTGAAAAACACTTTGGACGTGAGATGCTTCGAGTGAATGGTATAAGAGTATTGCCATTTTATTTTAAAGCGTGTTATAGTGAAAAATTGATAGCTAAGTATTGTGATAAATTCTTATTTTTAAATAAGCGTGATGCACAAAGAATGAGTTGTAGCGCCTCGATTGGATGTATTATACCAATTGCGTATGCGGATACTTTTAATCCCAATAAGGTCATAAGTCCCCAACTCCAAAAGAAAGAAACTCTTGAAATCTTATTCGTGGGGTCTGATTTTTTTGCGAATATTGAAGGTATTCGGTGGTTTATTAAATATGTTTTTCCTTATATCTCGGGTCATCTTACAATTGTCGGTAAGGGAATGGATCGTTATAAAGGAGAATTTACCTCCGATAGAATATCTGTTTGGGGGTTTGTATCTAATTTAGAAGATTTTTATTATGATGCAGATGTTGTTGTTATGCCTATTTTTTCAGGCTCAGGAATGAAAACAAAAACAGCAGAGGCTTTGATGTATGGTAAAAATATTTTGGGAACAAAAGAAGCATTTGAAGGCTATGACATGGATTCCAATTGTATGTATGGTTGCCAGACTGCAGAAATGTTTATTGATACGTTCCGGTCTATGGGGAATAATATAACGTCATTTAATCCATATTCTCGTAATTTATATCTTGAAAAATATAGTGAAGACGCAACGTTTGATGCTTTTAAGAAAATTTTTCAATAAGAATCATTTAAGAATATTTTTGGTAGTGTGATCTTGGAAAATTCAGGGAAGTGAAAGCATTCGTCATTCATAATATTATCATAAAACTTGTCGTTTTATATACCTACTTGATTATATTTTCAGGTTGGTTGATGGCATTGCTTAGTGTCCCTAATGATGCAGCTATTATATTTTTGCGAATTCTTGATACTTTACCGCTCATATTTTTTGTTTTCACTTTTCGATTACGAGAAACGGATTGTTTTTTCCCGAGTACTACTAGGTATTGGTGCTTTTTCTTGCTATTTTTCCTGTTCGCAATTATTTCGGCGATATTTCAAGGTGGTAGCTTAGGTACAACAATGGCACATATTGGAATTATGTTCCGATTTGTTCCATTATCTTATTTTATATCAAAAACTTCTTTCTCTGATGAAGTTTACAACATATTTACTTTTCATTTTAAAATCATCTCCGGAATTCTTCTTTTAATAGGAGTGATAGAAATTATTGGTGGAGAACAAGCTGCTGCTTTTTTTTCCCCTGTAAAGCCCGAAAAAGAGGTTGATCCGCCAGTTGTATTAAGTGTATCTCCAATAGAATCTATCTCAGGTATATTCCCTAATACGATAGATTACGCTTTTTTTTTGGTGATCGCCTATATTTATTTTATTAATCAGAAGAGATTTGAGAATAGGTTGCTGCCTCGGCCCGTGCTTGATATTTTTTTTCTGTTTCTCATATTTGTATCTGGGTCTAAAGCTGCGTTAATCATAGCTTTAGCCGCGTTATTTATTGGTCTTGAATATCGGGTCGTAAAATATTCGGTGCTAATTATAATACTAATCATCGCATCTTGGTTGTTATGGATGTTTTGGGATCTTTTTTATTGGGTTGTATTTGAGGATTCTTTGCATTCGAGATTGGGACTGATTGTCTATACATTACCTTGTTTTTTAAAAGAATGTTCTCTGAGTACTTTTTTCGGAGTGACGCCAGATAGAGAGATTGTTTTTAATGAAATAAGTGCATATCCTATTGTTCCTTCCATGTTGCAGACTGTTGAAGATATGCATGCATTTGAGGATGAATTTTACGTGGCTCTAATTATTTACTATGGTATTGTAGGTTTTGGCTTACTGGTAGGGATGTATTATAAATTATATAAAACATTGTGCAATATGGTCGTCCCCGATGACATAATGAATTCCCGTTTTATCATTCGGTCTCTTTTCATTTGTTTGATAACAGCTCCGCTTTTTAATCAAATAATAATTACAAGACCTTTTTCCTTGTTTTTTTGGATAATTATAGGGGTAATATACAATCGTTATAAACAATATGAAACTCTTTCTCATATCTAACATGTATCCGAGTCTGTTGCACCCGGGGTATGGAGTCTTTGTCAAGAATGTTGCCGATGCCCTTCCGTTATACGGTGCTGATATTCGTTATCGGGCAGTTATAGAAGGAAGAGGTGCCAGTCGATTGGCAAAAATCCGGAAATATTTGCTACTTTATTTTCGGATAATGATTTATTATTTCAGGCGTTACGATGCTATATATGTTCATTTTCCCAATCAGGTAGCTCCGTTGTTATTGTTGTTGCGGTTGATCCAACGGAAACGAATGATACTCAACTATCACGGGGAAGATTTGCTATACAAGCCTTGTGGATTGTCCGGGCTGCTGGGGCGGTGTAGTGATAGATTGATTTCACGAGCTGATTTGATCGTTGTTCCGTCTGATTATTTTAGAACAATTTTGCAGGACCGGCATTTGTGTAAGTCGGATAAAATCGTGGTTTCGCCATCCGGGGGGATTGATTGTAATATTTTTCATCCTAGTATTTCCAAGATTCAGGATAAAATGTTTCATATCGGTTATGTTGGGCGGTTGGAATCAGATAAAGGCGTATTTGAATTGCTTGATAGTTTGAAACAGATAGAAAAAACATTAAACTATCAAGCAACTTTCATTGGTTATGGGCCTGCAGAATCTGCTCTTCGAGAGCGTATAAAAGTTTTTGAATTGCAAAGTCGTATTCAGTTAAAGAATGGAGTTCCGCAAACTGAGTTGTACTGTTTTTATAGTAATTTTGATTTGTTGATATTCCCATCTTGCAGATATTCTGAAAGCCTTGGTCTTGTGGGAATTGAAGCAATGGCATGCGGAACACCTGTCGTCGGATCTGATATAGGAGGAATTTCATCCTATTTAAAAGATGGATATAATGGTTTTTTAGTGCCGCCGGGTAATGCAGACGCGATATCTGACGCGATTATGCGATATGTGCAAATGCCAGAAACCGAGCGCAGTTTGATGGTTCAAAATGCATTATATACTGCACAACGTTTTTCACGGGAAAGTGTTGTTGGAGAGCTTGCTGATAAAATGAAACAAATCATTGCCTAACATTGTTTTTATGAAAGTTGCAATTATAGGAACTGTCGGAGTTCCTGCGAAATATGGGGGATATGAAACATTGGTTGACAATCTTATAGATAAAAAAATCAATTCAGAAATACAGTATATAGTGTATTGTAGTTCGAAAGCATATGAACGGGAAAAAAGAATTGATACGTACAAAGGGGCAAAGTTGGTTTATTGGCCAATGAATGCGAATGGATGGCAGTCTATATTATACGATTCGATCTCTTTAATTCATGCGTATTTCGTAAGCGATGTAATTTTATCTTTAGGGACGGTCGGGAGTTTTATTTTGCCGATTCTGCGATTGTTTTCTCGGAAAAAGATCATTATAAATTTGGATGGGTTGGATAATCGTAGAGCGAAGTTCAACCATTTTTCTCAATGCATAATTGGTGCTGCTCGACGTTTGGCTGCAAAATATGCGGATATCTGTATTTCGGATAATCAGGGGATAAAAGATTATGTGTTAAAAACATACCATAGAAATTCTGAATTGATAGAGTATGGGGGTGATAATGCTTTTCAAGTGGAAGATGATGAAAAGCTACGAAAAAAATATAGTCTTGAACGAGCTCAATACTGTTTTAAGGTTGCCCGTATTGAACCGGAAAACAATATAGAAATGTTATTACAGGCGTTTGCTCAATTACCCGAAGAGACATTGGTTTTGGTTGGTAATTGGAACCGGAGCAAATTTGGTAGAAGAATGATGGCGGAATACACCAAGTATAAAAATATAAAGTTATTCAATCCTATTTATGATGCGTTGGAAATAAACCTGCTTCGTAGTAATTGTAAATTTTATATACATGGGCATAGTGCGGGTGGAACGAATCCATCTTTAGTTGAAGCCATGAATCTCCACCTTCCAATTATTGCTTACGATGTGGTGTATAACAAAGAAACAACGGAATACAAAGCTTTGTATTTTGAAGATTCAAAGACTTTGATCCGTTGTATCCGATCTTCGGATGAGTTGAAACGGAAAAGGGTTGCTGATGCAATGTATGCAATTGCTCGGCGCAGATATTTGTGGAGTATTATTTGCAAAAAGTACGAAAGTTTATTTATATGAAATTACGGGCTTTACTGTTGGACGGCCATACGATTCAGGCGTTGCCGATGATGAAGGCCTTGACCCGTTTGAATGCGGAGGTTACGATTTTTTGCGAAGACCGGATTTCTTACGGATATTTTTCCCGATATGCCCGCCATCGCGTATTGTGTCCTGCTCCCAAGACGGATGAAACGGCCTATCTTAATTTTCTGCTTGAGTATATCCGGATGCATCCGCAAGATCTGGTGATTCCGCTGTTCAATGATACGGCTGAATTTGCAAGTCGTCATAAGGCGGAGATCGAGACTTCGGGTTCCAAGGTGGATATTCCCGCGTGGGAGGTATTTATTCGGGGACACGATAAAGAGCTCTTGATGGAGGCTTGCAAAGCATTGGGGATTCCCCATCCCCGAACTGCGAATCCGGAAAAGATCGGATATGAGAAGGCGATCGGTTATGTCGGATATCCGTGCTTGATAAAACCCAATCTGGGTGCCGGAGCCAAAGGAATCAAGATAATTCATAGCCGGGAGAATTTCGAACGATATTACCAGACTACGGTACAAAAGTTTGGAGCAAGTTGTATTCAGGAATTCATTCCGCAAACGGGAACTCAATACAAAGTCCAACTATATCGCAGCGAGTCCGGGGCGATTGTGGCTTCGAGCGTTTACGAAAAGAGCCGCTATTATCCGCTGGACGGGGGAACGAGTACTTGCAACCTTACCATTGAACGCCCGGATTTGGTCGGATTGTATGCTCGTGTTCTGGATTATCTGGATTGGGTGGGGATGGCTGATTTCGATTGTATCGAAGACCCTCGCGACGGCATTGTCAAATTGATGGAGATCAATCCAAGAGTTCCGGGGACAATTAAAGCGTCGTTTATATCCGGGGTGAACTTTGCCGAGGTGATGGTAGACCGGGCGCTTGGGAACGGTTATAAGTCGTATCGGTACATGCCGGGAAAGATATTGCGGAATTTTGCAACCGAGTTACTGTGGTTTTATAAAAGCGGGGACCGTTTCCATACCCGGCCGAATTGGTTCCGGTTTTTCGGAAAGAACGTGTATTATGCCGACGGGGCGTGGAGCGATCCGTTGCCGATGATCGCCGGATTTTTAGGCGGTATCAAGAAACTGGCGAGTGCCGATTTCCGGAAAAGCAAACATAAGTAGGTGTTATGCGGGATATGAAATACGATATCGCACGAAGTGTTGCGATGATTTGGGTTGTGGGAATTTATCATTTGTCTGAATATTTGTTCTCTCCCCTGCATGAATTGCAATGGGCCCGGATGGTAACTTGGGGATGTTTGGGTACATTCACCTTTATTTCTGCCTATTTCCTTGCCGGAAAGAACGAATTCAATAATTGGACGCAGATTCGGGCTTTCTATGCAAAACGCCTGCTTCGGCTCTATCCGCTTTTCGTGCTGTCGGCTCTTACCTTGTTGTTGATTGGATTCAATAACTGGGAACAGACGTGGAAAGGAGTGCTCGGAGTCTCGACTTTTTTCGCTCCGCAAATCAATACGCTTTGGTATGTTTCCATGTTGATCGGTTTTTATTTGCTCACTCCTTTTTTGCAACGGGGCGGTGTCGTTCACAAATTAGTTGTATACAGCGGGATCATGGCGGGAGTCGCCTTGTTCAAAGCCGTGTTCCATACGGGGGTGGACAACCGGTTCTTCTATTATTTTACCGTCTATACGGCGGGTGTCCTTTTTGCGCAGCATACCCCCCCCCGCACGCAGGCTCATTTATACGCATCGAAAGCTCTGTTAATAACCGGAGTTATCGCTTATTTACTTTGTTTGGGATGGGTGCTGTGCCGACCGAATGCATTGGTGATGATGGTCGGCGGATTTGTCGGGACCTTTTTATTGTTGTCGGGTTCGAACCGGCTGGCCAATTGGTCCTGCATCGGTAAACCGATTCGTTTTTTCAGTTACGGCAGTATGGCTGCTTATTTGTTTCATCGGCAGATATATTATTGCGGCCTGTTCGTATACAATCCTGAAAATGAGTGGTGGAAGGCTGGTTATCTCGTACTGGTCATTCTTCCCGTTATATTTTTCATATCTTATTGTATCCAACTCTGTTATGACCGGCTGATTTCTTCCGGTCGCTAAATGTCATGTACATACTTACGTTCGATGTCGAGGAGTGGTTCCACCTCCTCGACAATGACTCTACACGCTCCGAGGCGGAGTGGGTCCGGTATCCGGTCCGCATTTACGAGAATATGGAGCGCATTTTCCGGATTCTCGAAGATACGGATACGCGGGCGACGTTTTTCGTGATCGGATGGATTGCCCGGACTTATCCGGATCTTGTGCGGCGCATCGCCGAAAAATACGAAATCGGGAGCCATACGATGAACCACCAACTCGTATGGCAGCAGAATCGGAAGGCTTTCAAGGAGGATGTGAGCGCTTCGGTCAGTTTGTTGGAGGATATCACCGGAAAGCCGGTGCGGTATTTCCGTGCACCGGGCTTTTCGATCCGCAATAGCGAAGCCTGGGCTTTCGAGGTTATCCGGGAGTGCGGGATCGAGGTCGATTGTTCGGTATTTCCGGCGCATCACGCGCACGGCGGCATTCCTTCTTACGGCAAGGCCGTGCCGAGTATTATCAGTCATGAAGGCATGAGGATCAAGGAGTTTCCGATATGTACCAAGGAGATCGGCGGACGGCACATCATCTTCTCCGGCGGCGGATATTTCCGGCTGTTTCCCTATTGGCTGATTCGAAAATGGGCCGAGGAGAAGTCCGAATACATGATTTCGTATATTCATCCGCGCGATCTCGATGCCGGGCAGCCTATGATTGACGAGTTGCCGTGGCCCCGGAGATTTAAATCTTATGTGGGATTGAAGGGTGCCGAAGGGAAATTGCGTCGGTTGCTTACGGATTTTCCCTTTACGGATTTGGCCGCAGCCGATAAACTGGTCGATTGGGCAAATGCCCCCGTGATCGAACTTTGATTTGTTCAGGAAGCCAAAGCGGATAACGAATTGGCATTCCGGGTTTCGCCTCTCTGTTTAAACGAACGGGAAACAATCTTTTGATTGTTTCCCGTTCGTTTTTATTCGTCCTTGCCGTCGAAGAAATAGGTGGCGTAGTTATAGCCCGAGGCATCGTAACATTTGCGGAAGGAGTTCATGCGGCGCCTGAAATCCGCGAAGTCCTTGCGGTCGTAGGACCAGCCCACCTCGGCGATGGCCGCCAGGCGCGGCAGCAGCATGTGTTTCAGGTGTGTGGACGTGAAGATATATTCCGTCCAGAGGTTCGCCTGAACGCCGAGTATGTAGGGCCGTTCCTCCGGTGCAAGTCCGTTGTAAGGGTCGAGCACATAGGATTTGCTGACCGGGACGAATCCGCCGATGCCCAGCGGCTCCTTCATCGGGTCTTTCGTCTGGTAGTAGTCTAGGTAGCAGAAATCGTTCGGCGCCATGATGACATGGTTGCCGGCTTTGGCGGCGGCGATACCGCCCTTCGATCCGCGCCACGACATGACGGTAGCCGTGGGTGAAATTCCGCCTTCGAGGATTTCGTCCCAGCCGATGATCTTGCGGCCGTGTTCGCCGAGCCATTTCTCCATGCGGCGCACGGTGTAGCTCTGGAGTTCGAATTCGTCTTTCAGGCCCTCGTCCCTGATGCGCTGCTGGCACATCGGGCAGGTTTTCCAACTCTCCTTCGGACACTCGTCGCCGCCGATGTGGATATACTCCGAGGGAAACAGCTTCAGGACCTCCGTGAAAACGTCCTGCAGGAATCCGAACGTTGTTTCCTTGCCCGGGCAGTAGACTTCGGGGCTGACGCCCCAGCGCGTGCGGACCTCATACCCCTCGCCCCGGCAGCCCAGCCATGGATAGGAAGCCAGCGCCGCCACGGCGTGTCCCGGCAGTTCGATCTCGGGGATCACCGTGACAAAGCGGTCTGCGGCGTATTTCACGATATCACGAATCTCTTTCTGCGTGTAGAATCCCCCGTAGGGTGTTCCGTCGTATTCGGTCGAATTGGCGTAATGGCCCACGAGCGTCTCCCGCCGAACCGACCCGATCCGCGTCAGCTCGGGGTATTTTTTGATCTCGATGCGCCAGCCCTGATCCTCGGTGAGGTGCCAGTGGAAGCGGTTCATCTTGTGCAGGGCGAGGATGTCGATGAATTCTTTGACTTGGTCCGGGGTCCAGAAATAGCGGCCGGAGTCGAGCATGCCTCCGCGGTGTTCGAAGAACGGACGGTCTTTCACCGTCACGACGGGCAGGACGCCGTAGCCGTTCACGACGAGCTGGCGCAGGCTTTGCAGGCCGTAGAACACGCCCTGCGCCGTGCCGCCGCGGATTGCGACGCCCGACGGCGTGATTTCGAGCACATACGCTTCGGGGGCCAGCGTATCGTCTGTTGCCAGGCTGACGGCACCTCCGGCGGCGCTTTTCATGCGGCCTCCGAGCACCGGTTCGACGGTTTCGGCAAAAAGTTCGGCAATGCGCCGCAGCCGGGCGTCCCGGCCCGTGCCGATCACGGTCGAGGCAGTTAGGGTGAAAGTCCCCTCGCCGGGGACGACCGATACGGGGCGGGGGACGATATTCGCTTCGGGACCGGCTCCGAGCGCCGCGCACGACAGCGAGCAGGCGCACAGCAGGGAAAACAGTTTTTTCATGTTCGTTCGGGTTTTAGAGGTTCGTGTTTCGGTTGTCGAGGTAATTCCGCAGCCGCCCGGACCAGATCGCATAGCCCTGTTCCGTGAGGTGGGTGCCGTCGGTGGTGTATTCGCGTTTCAGGCCGTCGGCGTCCGCGAGTTCCGGGTTCAGGTCGAGCCAGTCGATCCCGTTCGCCGCACACCACTCCCGGAGCCGGGCGTTGAGTTCCCCGATCCGTGCATTCAGCGCCGTATTGTCGTGGACGAAGAGCACCGACTGGACGACGGGACGGATGCCGCCTGCGATCAGGCGGGTGACGATCTGCCGCTGGTTGGCGAAAACGATTGCGGGAGGGATGTCGTTGAAGAGGTCGTTGATGCCCGCCAGGACGAAACAGATTTCGGGACGGGCTGCGATCACGCAGGTATCCAGCATCCACAACATCTGTCCGGTCAGGTAGCCGCCCTGCCCGGCGTTCCGGACGTCGTTCCGTCCGAGCCGGGGATTCCAGTCCTTGCCGTTGGCCGTCAGCGAATCCCCGAGCAGGACAATCCGCACTTTTGCGGGTGATTCGGCCAGAATTCGCCGGATGACTTCGCTGGCCAGGTTCGCGCGGACGGAGGCCGGGAGGGGCTCTCCGGACGGGAGCATTCCGCCGAGGATCTGCCGGATGTTGGCTGCGAACCGGGCGAGCCCGGCCTCGTTGAGCATCAGCCCGTCGGAGGTGTATTCCGCAGACAGGCAACTCCCTTCGGTCAGGCCGGCCGAGGGGGCCGAACAGGCGTAATTCCGGCTTGCGGCGAAGGCTCTCAGCGCTTCGTTGAGCCGGGCGATGCGGTCGTTCAGACCGGGATGCTCCCCGGATGCCGGAAGTGTCAGGAGTATCACGGGTTTGGTCCCTGCGGCATCGAGTCGTTCGCAGATCGTGCGGTAAGCCTCCAACGTGCGTGGAAGCGGCTGCCCGAGCAGGATTTCCGGCAGGCCCGAATAGACCACGCAGCAGTCCGGACGACGGTTCAGCAGCCGTTCGTCGAGGTTCCATGACTGCTGCGAGAGCAGGAAATTCTTCTCCCCGGCATCCGCTACGTCGTATTCCGGCAACTCTTTCCGCCAGTCGACGTTGCATCCCTCGCCGTTCGTGATGAACCCGACGACGGGCCGGGCGCAGCAGTCGGCAACGATGAGCAGGCCGGAAAACAGCAAGATGTAAAATAGTGTGCGTTTCATCGGACGGTTTTGTAAAATCCGGGCGGAGCATTCCGCCCGGATTCTTCGGTTTAGTCGCGGTCGCGGACGCAGCGTACGTTCACCAGCATCGAGGCCGTGCCGTCGCCCTCGCTCCACGGGCGCGAATTGAAATTCCAGGGAACGATCTCGTTGCTCCAGCCGAACACCTCGAACATCTGGGCCGTCGTGGCATCGGTCTTGGTCGTTGTCCAAAAGCTGGCCTTGTCGTCGGCATTGTCCGGGGCGCCGACGTTGCCGTGCCAGAACTTGCCGGCCGGAACGATGCTCAGCCCCGTGTCGTTCGTGCCCGTGCTGCCGGTCCAGTACTGCGCCGACTTGACCCGTGCGGCGCTGTAATCCGCGGCGGCCTGCACGGCTTTCCACTCCTGCATGGTCGAAACGTGCCACCCCTTGGGGCAGACGCCCTGCATGCGGGTGTCTTCGGCTTCGGTGGCCTCTTCGTAGGTCCGCAGAGCCGTCGGCCAGCTGTAATAGACGCCGCGCACTTTCGCATCGCCGATCAGGCCGTTGGAGAAAGTTTTGGCCGCGGGGTTTCCGTAAATGACGTCGACGGTCGTGAATGCCGTTCCGTCGCTGTACGACATGGCCCGGAGGTTCTCGGCCATCCAGATATCCTCGCCGACTTTCACTACGGCGTAGGTCTCCGGGCTGGCCGGATCGCGCAGGTCGGTGTAGGGGCGCAGCATGCCCGTCAGCCGGAGGCTCCGGGTCTCGGACGGTGCGGTTTTGATGCTGACCGTCGAGGTCACGCGCCAATAGATCGTGCGGGTGAGGTAGGCGCCGCCCAGGTCGGAGAGCATGTCGTCGAGCAGCGAATGGGTCAGCGCGGCGGATTTCTCGGCCGTCAGGGGCCGGGTCTTCGAGGCGCTCATGTCGGCGTTGAGGCTGTATTCGAGCGCATAGGTGACCCCGCGGGCATTGCAGGTCCATGCCGCCGTAGTCAGCTTTTCGTCCTTACGGGCATAGTCGAGGGTGTAGTCCGTTCCGTCGGCCGGACCTTCGGTGAGGGTGATCGGGTCGGCGGCGGTCACGGCCTCGAAGCGCCGGATGTAGACGATCCGTTCGGTTTCGTCGGCCGCGGCGAACTCCGCGTCGCTCGGTGTCACGCTCCACGTGAATTTCTTCTTTTGCGAGGCGACCATGCCGAAGGTTTGTTCCAGCAGCAGGTCCAGATCGCCCTGCGAAATCTCGCAGGAGGTCGTTTCGCCCGTGCTGAAGGTCGCGCTCTTGTCGAATTCGGCGTCGTGGAGCCGCAGGGTGTACGTGATTCCCGTCGTGTCGCAGGCCCACGCGAATTTCACCGCTTCGTCGGCCTTTTCCGCGTCGAGCAGCAGCTCGGCGTCGGTCGCGGGTTCTGCGAGCGTCAGCGCCACCGGGTCTTTCGTGACGCGCCGGACGGTGGCCGTGCGCACGGCGCTGTTCTCGATCGGGTTGTTCAGGTCGCCTGTGCCCGTTACCTGCCAGTAGACCGGGGTTTCGGCATTCCGTTCGATACCCTGCGCCGCCAGCCAGTCGTCCAATTCCTGCATGGTGAAGGCGTGCGAGGTCTCCGATTGGCAGGCCACGGTCATCGTCCCTTCGCCGGAAAGCCCGGCGTCGAGGCCGATGTGCAGCGTGTAATCGGGGACGGTCGAGGGGCACTCCCATTCGAAGACGACCTCGGCTTCGGGGGTTTTCCTGTCGAGGACGATCTTCGCCTCGCTGGCAGGGCTCTGGAGCAGGATCAGCCCTGTCGGGAGTTCGCAGCGCGTGACGGTCAGCCGCCGCACTTCGTCGCACCAGCCGACCTCGGGATCGACCACTTCGACCGTCCAGTAGAGCTTCACCGTAGCGCCGATGGCGACGTTCATGGAGCTCAGCACCGAGTCGAGCTGCATGGTCGACAGCCGCCATGAGTCGCTCACGCCGGGGTTCTGTTCGCAGGAGGTCGTGAACTGCTCGTCCAGCCCGAAGCGCAGCTTGTAGTCGATGAAATGACGGCGCGAACTCCACGCGAAGGTGTAGAGCGAATCGGGATGTTCGTGGTTGAGGACGATGACCGTGTCGATCGCCGGGCGGGTCAGCGTCACCGGCTGGCGTCCCACTTCGTAGAAATCGTTGTCCTTGTTGCAGCCGCCGATCCACAGGGGAACGACGAACAGGGCTGCCAGAGCGGTATTTCGGATGATTTTGTTCATGGCCTTTGGTTTTAATGGTTATACGCCCCGATGTTGCGTGCGTTGCCGATGCGCTCGCCCCAGAAATCGGTCGTGAGCGGGAATACCGGCTCGTCGGCGATTTCGGCGCCCGCACCGATGCAGGGCGATCCCGCGGCCAGCTGCAACCCTGCGAGGATCTGCTCTTTGTCGACCAGGTTGTTGCTGGCGGTGAACTCCTCCACGAGCCGGACGAATTTCGGGTCGGTGAGGATCGTCCCGACGTTGTGGCCGCCCGAGCCGGGGATGGTTCCCTCCTGGTAGCCGCAGATGCAGTTGTTGCGCAGGATCAGCCCCCGGTCGTCGATGAACTCGCCCGTGCCGACCTTGGTGAAGGGATTGGCCGTGCCGGTGGTGTTGTAGAAGATGTTGTTGGTGAAGACCAGCGACCCCTCGATATTGGTGTAGCTGTCGAACGTGATGGCCGTGTTGTCGGCGTGCGTCGCGGCGGAGCGGGTTTTGATGACGGTGTTGTTGTAGAAATGGCATCCGCCCACGCGTCCCACCACGTCGATCGTCGATGAAAGGGTCTGGCCGTTGCCCTTCACGTAGTCGCGCGTGCCGTCGTTGATGCTGACGTTGTAGCGTACCACCGTGCCCTCCTGCGAGACGAAATTGCGGTCGAACGCCACGTCGCTCGGGCAGAGCATCAGCCAGCCGCCCGTGTTGTTGTAGGAGATGTTGTATTCGAAGAGCGTGTTGCGGCAGTTCTGGTCGACGTCGAACGCCTGTCCGTCCCACGTGGCCTTGTGGTCCTGCACCGTGTTGTAGCGGAAGACGGTGCCGTCGCTGTGGATGCACCACAGGGCTGCGGCGGCCTCCATGCGGTTGGGGACGCTCTCGTCGGCGAAATCGCCCGGCGCGCAGTTGCGCACGATGTTGTATTCGACGAGGGCGTCGTCGCAGCCGTTGACGATGATCTGGTCCCCGGGAATGCCCTCGAAGACGTTCCGGCGGAACACGAAGCCCGTGTTGGCCTTGCGCAGCGAGCGGTCGCCCGTCGAGAGGTAACCCGTCAGTCCGTCACGCTGGCAGTCGGTCAGCCGGCACTCCTCGACCACCAGGTCGTGGAACGACGACGGGTTCGGACCCCCGATGACGTTGTAGTAGAAGATGCCCGAGCCGCCGCCTTCGTTGTGGTGGGTTTTCGTGCCGTAGACATCGGCGATCTCGCAGCGGCGGATGTGGATGTGGTTCATCACGCCGCCCTCGATGTTGTCGGCCTCGATGCGGATGCCGGCGATCTTGGGCCGCGGGGCTTCGCCTTTGTTGGTGATCCGCAGGTCTTGCAGCTCCCAGTACTGAACGTTGCGGATCAGGATGGCTTCATAGCTTCCGCCGCCTGCGATTTCGGGCAGGGGCAGGCTCTCGTCCCCGTAGGAACCCAGCACGATCGGCGCCTCGGCCGAACCGCTGCCGCGCAGCGTGAGCGACCCGTTGTAGACCGTGCCGCGTTTGATGAGAATCGTATCGCCGGCCTTCCATGATCGCTCCAGGATGCGGTCGACGCTCTCCCACGCCTGCGAGGGGGAGTGACCGGTGTTGTAGTAGGAGCCGTTTTCGGGGTCGATGTAGTAACGGTGGGGGTAGGAGACCTCCTCCGGACCGCCCTGCGGGGCGCGGGGTTCGTCCTCTTTGCAGGCCGCGAGCTGGCATAGGCTCAGCAGCGCGGCGAATATGATCAGGTGCATTTTCATGGCTTTTCGCAGTTTGGGTTTACATCGGGTCCATCACGCAGCGGATGGGGTACATGTGGTTTTCGACCGACGGTACGACGCTGTACGACTGCATGTTCAGCGTCGAGGCGTCGTCGTAGATCGAGAGCAGGACGGCCTTCGTGGGATCGTCGGCCGAGGCGCTGTCGCCGTAGGCGAACTGCATGCCTTTCAGGCGGGGCGTCGATGTCCAGAACCGCGCCGTGAAGGTCGGGTCGGTGAGGAACGTCAGTCCTTCATGCCAGTAGAATCCCGATACCACGACGTTCATCTTGGCGCTGTTCGTGATACCGTCGGTTGCCGGCCAGTAAGAAGGGTCTTTCACGGCGTTGGCCCCCACGTCGGCCCCGAGGTATTCGCGCAGGGCGTTGAACTCGTCCATCGAGGGCAGGTGCCATCCCTCGGGGCAGACGCCCTGCACCGTCTCGCCGGCTTCGTAGGCGGCTTTGGCCTCGTCCCACGTCAGGCGCGTGGCGGCGGCCCACGAGTAGTAGCGGCCGACCTTCTGCACGTAGAGCGGGTCGCTGCAATAGCCGTCGCCCGCGGCCGCCTTGGCCTCGACGGGCAGCGGTTCGCCGTCGGCGTAGACCGTGGCGCGCAGGTTCTCGGACATGATGGTCATCAGCGAACCGTCGTTGAGGATGAACTGGCAGGCTCCGTAGACCTCGCCGTCGCGGGCGTCGGTGAAGCTCTCGACCAGCGGGATGGCGCTGAAATAACGCCACGAGGTGCGCACGTCGTGGCCGCGCGTCTGCTCGACGCGCCAGAAGAAGCGCTTGACGCCCGAAAAGTCGGGCCAGACGGTGCGCAGCATGTCGAGCATCTCCGAATTGGTCAGCACGAGCGAATCCTTTCGTCCCATGTCGTAGACGCAGGCGTTCTCGAAGTGCATGTCCACGTCGAAGGCGATCTTATAGGTGGCTCCCGGACGGACCTCCCAGGTGAAGACCTGCTTGTCGTCGGGTTTGAAGAAGTCGATCTTCAGGGTCGAGCCTTCGGCCGGGGAGACGGGGCGCGCCCACGTCGCATCGACGTAGTCGACCTCCTGCTCGCACGAAAGGCTCAGCAGCGCGGTCACGACCGCGGCCGCGGGGATCAGATATGCGGTGAATCGTTTCATAGTCAGTGGCATTTGGGGTTAATAACCGGGATTCTGGTCGTCGCGGATCAGCGGATTGGCGTTCAGCTCTTTGAGCGGAATCGGCCACAGGTAGTCGCGGTCCTTGTTGAACGAACGCTTGTCGACGACGATCTCCTCGTACTGCCAGTAGGGCGACGTGGCGCCGCTCGACGGGTAGTACTGCAATTTCGAAACGTCGAGGCCGTGGGCGTCGGTCATCACCTTCTCGGCAATCTTCCAGCGGCGGATGTCGTGCCAGCGCTGGCCCTCGTGGAAAAGTTCCACGCGGCGCTCGTTGCGAATCAGCGCCCGCATGGTCTCCTTCGTGAGATTGGGCAGCGATTCGGTGAGGGTGACCATCCCCACGCGGCGGCGCAGTTGGTCGATCATCTCGTAGGCGCCCTTGGGGCCGTTCTCCTCGTTCTCGGCCTCGGCCCACGCCAGCAGCACCTCGCCGTAGCGCATCAGGATCTTGTCGCCGCCGTCGTTGTTGAGGTTCACGAGTGTCTCGTTGGCGCCCTTTTTGGCTGCGAAGCCGGTCTTGTTGTCCCAGTTGGCGGGCTGCCAGTGGACCTGGTAGCGGGAGGTGCCGTCGCA
Source organism: Alistipes timonensis JC136 (assembly GCF_900107675.1). Taxonomy (GTDB): domain Bacteria; phylum Bacteroidota; class Bacteroidia; order Bacteroidales; family Rikenellaceae; genus Alistipes; species Alistipes timonensis. The sequence continues at coordinate 165,577 of NZ_FNRI01000007.1, read as the reverse complement.
GCGGTATTCGTCGCCGGGGCAGAGCACCGAGAGTTTCAGGCGCGGGTCGCGGTTCTCGAAGGGATAATCCTTGTCGTAGGCCGGATCGGCCGGGATCGAGGCGCCGTTGTCGGCCTCGAGCGGCTTGACGGGCAGTCCGTTGGCCGTGAAGAAGCTGTTGACCGCCTCGAGCGTCGTGTTGAACGAGAACCAGTTGTACCACAATTGGGTCATATAGCTCGATTGCAGGTCCTCGGCGTAGTTGACCTTGAAGATCACCTCCCTGTTCGACGGGTCGTTGATGCCCTCGTCGAGGAACAGCTTGCGGAAATCGCCGTAGAGGTCGTATCCGAGCTCCTTGATCGCCTTGGCGCAGGCGATGACCGTGGCGTTGTCGTATTCATACTGCGCAATCTGCAGTTGGAGCATGAGGGCCGATCCGAGGCAGGCGACTTCGCCGCCCGGGATGTTGTCGAGATTCCCGACGGCATATTCCACGTCGCCCTTGATGAAGGCCATCACCTTGTCGAGCTCCTCGCGCGGGGCGTTCTCCTGCGGGGAGTTCTCGTCGACCAGCGGCACCCGGCCGTAGAAGCGCACCATGTCGAAATAGAACCACGCGCGCAGGAACCGCGCTTCGGCCAGAATCTTCCGGCTGTCCGCAGGGCTGATGCCCGTGGCGAGGGCCATCGAACGGATCAGGGAGTTGGCGCGCGAGATGGCCTGCCAGTCCTTTGTCCATTTCAGCTCGGCCCACCAGCTCGCGGCGGTCTGCGTCCCCGATGCGAATTCGGCGCTGAACTCCCAGGTGTGGTGGTTGTAGGAGTTGTCGCACATGTTTTCATAGGTGTAGGGGGTGATATAGGCCGGCGAATCGTCGTAGAAGCAGTAGTAGATGCCCGCCAGCATGCTCTTGGCCTGCTCGACGCCTTTGAGGAAGGTGTTGGGCGAGGATTTGTCGACGGGAACGGTGTTCAGATAGTCGGCACAGCCGCTCGACCATCCCGCAAGCAGCAGGGCTGCGATGAAGAGGGTGGAAAACTTTTTCATGGCTCAGAAGGTTACGTTCAGGCCGGCCGTGAAGGTCCGGACCAGCGGGTAATCGTAGATGTTGGTGGCGTTGACGCCCGCACGCTCGGGGTCGAAACCCTTGTAGCGGGTGAGCGTAAAGAGGTTCTGGGCGCTGACGAAGACGCGGACGCCCGAAATCCCGATCTTGCCGACCAGCGGTTTGGGGAACGTGTAGCCCAGTTCGAGGTTCTTCATGCGCATGTAGGAGAGGTCCTCGACGTAATAGTCCGATTTGATTTTCGCGCGCTGGTTGTCGATGTAGACCCGCTGATAGGTGTTGTTGGGCCGTTCGGGGGTCCAGCGTTCGGTCATCCAGGCTGCGGAGTTGTAGCCGTTGAAGAATGGGGAGACCAGTTCGCCCGTGCTCCATCCCTCGCCGCCGCAGACGCCCTGGAAGAAGGCCGTCAGGTCGAAGCCTTTCCAGCGGGCCCCGAGGTTGAACGAGAAGAGGAAATCGGGGTTGGGATCGCCCAGCGCCACCCGGTCGTGGTCCATGTCGATGATCCCGTCGCCGTTCTGGTCCTTGAAGCGGATGTCGCCCGGTGCGGCTACCAGTCCCGAGTAGGAGTTCACGGGGTTGCCGTTGCGGTCGAAAGTCGTCAGGTGGTTGTGGATCTCCTCGTCGCTCTGGTAGATGCCCTCCACCTCGTAGCCGTAGAGCGTATTGATGGGGCGTCCCTCTTCGAGCAGAATGCCCGTCGTGGAGTTGAGGATCGGGCTCTGGCCCTTCAGGTCGAGGATCTTGTTGCGGTTGAAAGAGAGGTTGGCTCCGGCGCTGAACTCCCACTTGCGGAAGGCCTTGAAGTAGGAGAGTGCGAATTCGCAGCCGGTGTTGCGCATGCGCCCGGCGTTTTTCCACGGGTCTTCGGTGAAGCCGAAGATACCCGACACGGGCAGTCGCATCAGGATATCGTCGGTCTCCTTCACGTAGAAGTCGCCCGTGAAGGTCAGCGAGCCGAACAGCCGCAGGTCCAGACCGACGTTGTACTGCGTGGTGGTCTCCCATGTGAGGCTCTTGTCGGCGATGTAGGAGGTGGCGGCTCCGGTGACCTGCTGGTTCTCCCAGATGTAGTTGCACGAACCGATCGAAAGAATGTCGATGCCGGCGTAGGAGCTCCATATCTTCTCGTTTCCGAGCTGGCCCCACGAGGCGCGCAGTTTCAGTTCGTCGATCCACCGCACGTTGCGCATGAACGCCTCCTGCGAGATGCGCCACCCGGCCGAGAACGACGGGAAGACGCCCCATTTGTGGTCTTCGGCGAATTTCGACGAGCCGTCGTAGCGGATGTTGGCCTCGACGAGGTATTTCTCCTTGTAGTCGTAGTTGAAACGCCCGAAGAGCGACATGCTTTTGACTTCGGTCTCCCAGCTCGAATTCTTCTGCGTCGAGGGGTCGCCCACCTCGAGCGACGGCAGGTTGGTGGTCAGGCGCGTGCGGGAAGCCTTGTAGTATTTGTTGTCCCACTGCCCCTGCTGCCATCCGGCCAGCACTTTGAAATTGTGGTGGTCTCCGGCCGTGGCCCAGTAGGAGAGGGTGACGTAGCTCGAAAGGTTGCCGTAGCGGTAGGTCGATTCGGTGATCGACGACTCGCGCGAGGTGCTTTTGCCGATGGTCTGCGTACCGTCGGCTCCCGTGAAGACCTTGTAGAGATCCACGTTCGGGGCGTATATCTGCCCTGTTTCGGTCGTGCGGTCGTAGTTGACGGCGCCTTCCAGCCGCAGGTTCTTCAGCAGCGACAGTTGCAGGTTGATATTGCCGCTGAAATTCCCGGTTTTGGTCTTGTTGAAACCTCCGGCTTCGCGCACGGCGTCGTCGTAGAACCAGTCGGTCCAGCCGTAACCCTCCATCTTGGCGTTGACCATCGGACTCATGGCCACGATCCGGTAGAGCGTGTTGCCCGTGCCGTCCACCAGGTCGTTTTTGACGCCCGAATACCCGGCGACGTTGGTCGAGATTTTCAGCCGGTCTTTGAGCAGCGAGCTGGTCGTGTTGATGCGGAAGTTATACTTGTCGTATTCCGTGCCTTCGAGGATGCCGTCCTGCCCCAGATAGCCCATCGACAGCGTGTAGGCGAGCTGGTCCGTACCGCCGTTGAGCTTCACGTAGTGGTTGTGCAGGATCGCGGGCTTGAAGTAGAAGTCGGCCCAGTCGCGGTCGGGGTAGAGCGCCGGATCGTCGCCCTTGCGGAAATGCTCGATGTAGCTCTGGCTGTAACGGGGCTGCTGGCCCGAGTTGAGGCACGCCTCGTTGTAGAGGTTCATGTAGTCGACCGATCCGAGCAGGTCGGGATAGCGGGTCACCTGCTGGACCGAGACGTAGCCGTTGTACTCGACCTGCAGGCGTCCCGAACGGCCCTTCTTCGTGGTGATGAGGATGACGCCGTTGGCGGCCTTGTTGCCGTAGATGGCGGCCGAGGCGGCGTCTTTCAGGACCGACATCGACTCGATGTCCTTGGGGTCCACCTTGTCGAACGACGATTCGAATCCGTCGATGATGACCAGCGGCGACGAATCGTTGAGCGTGCCGATGCCGCGCACGGTGATCGTGCCGCCGTCGGCGCCGGGCTGGCCCGAGGTCTGGGTCACCTGCACGCCCGTGATCTTGCCTTGCAGGGCCAGCGATACGTCGGTGATCGGGCGGTTTTTGAAATCGGCGGTCGAGACCGTCGACACGGCGCCCGTGAGCTTCTCCTTGCTGGTCGTGCCGTAGCCGATGACCACGACGTCCTGCACGGCGAGGGCGTCCTCTTCGAGCGTGATGTCGGCGCGGGTCATGGCCTGCGTCACTTTGAGTTGCTGTTTCTTGTAGCCGAGATACGATATCTCGAGCGTTTCGCCGACACGGGCCGTGATGGTGAACGTACCGTCCGTGCCGGTCGTCGTTCCGGCCTGCCGGCCCTGGACAGCTACGACGACGCCCGTGATCGGGCTGTGCTGTTTGTCCGTGACCTTTCCCTGGATGCGGACCTCTGCGCCGGACTGCGCATGCACGGCCAGGAGGAAGAATCCGGCCAGCGCTGTGAGCCACAGACGCAAATGGGTGCGATAGCTGTGTTTCATGTTCAACGGTTTTTAGGTTGGTAAGTTTGTTTCATATGCGGTAGGTTTTGCGTTCGTCACTCTTCCCAGCGCCAGCGGTCGCACCATTCGACGCGGAATCCGTCCCCTTCGAACCGCACGGGCAGCCACACATAGCGTCCGTCGGCGGCGTCGGCCGGGTTCCAGCGGTCGCCCATGTAGATAAAGCGGTCGGTGCCCGCCACGGGGACGACGAAGGTGCTCTGCGAATCGTAGGTGGTCTCGGCTCCGGGGCCTTCGCAGGGGTTCCCGAGCTCCCGCCACGGACCCCAGATCGACTCGGCGACGGCCGAACGGGCGGCGTTGGGGGCCCAGCCCGTACAGCCCGACATCATCAGGTAATAACGCCCGCCGCGCTTGAAAAGCGCCGGGGCTTCCATGAATCGTCCGGCGAAGAACCGCGCGTAGCGGCCGCTGTGGGCAAGGTAATCGTCGGTCAGCTCCGAGATGTGGAGCGTGCTGTTCTCCTCCGAGGAGTAGATGTGGTAGGCGCGGCCGTCGTCGTCGACGAAGAGCGTCATGTCCCGGGCCATCTGGCCCTGCGCGGCGTCGCGTCCCACGAGGTTCAGCGAGTCGGGGTGTTCGGGCAGGCTGCCGCCGTCGAAGCGCATCCCCGCGGCGCGGCTCTTGCCGAAATGCTGCGGCAGGGCGTTGACCGGGTAGACCCCGGCGTCGGGACGCCCGGCCCGCAGGAAGGTGTAGGGACCCGTTGCACGGTCGCTGACCGCCACGCCGCTCAGGGCGCCCGTGTAACCGGCCCCTTTGGGCTCGAGGTGGAACCACATGACGTATTTGCCCGTGCGGGCGTTGCGGATCACCTTCGGGCGTTCGAGGATGCAGCCCTTTTCGATCGGACTGCCCGAGCCTTCGGGAGCCACGGCCAGGGCGATGCCTTCGTCGCGCCAGTCGTAGAGGTTCTCCGAGGAGTAGCAGTGTACGCCGACCTGTGCGAGGTTGCCCGCCTCGCCTGCGGTCTTGTGTTCGCCGAACCAGTAGTAGCGGCCTTCGTCGTAGAGGATGCCGCCTCCGTGGGCGTTGATGACGGCGCCGTCGGTGTCGGTCCAGACTGCTCCGGGACGGAATTCCGGGCGGGAGCAGCCCGCGGCGGCAAGAATCAGCCACAGGGCTGTGATCAGGGTGGAAGTGCGCATGGGAGTTGTTATTGTTTGTAGTAGTAGGTGTTGGGTTTCTCGACCGTCGCGTCGGCGAATCCCGGCTGTCCGGGGGCCATCCGGACGCTGCCGCAGCCGACGGCGCTCACCTCGGCCGTGCGGTCGCCTTCGAAGCTGTTGCCCGAAATCTCGGCCTCCCGGCAGTGCTGCAGGTCGATGTACGACAGCCCGCCGAAGATCGGCGGATAGTCGCTCTGGATAAAGCGGTTGTCGCGGATCTCCAGCCGGTCGGCGCTCAGGGCGTAGATCACCTGCGAGTCGAACGTGCGGACGGTGTTCTGTTCGAAGACGATGCGTCCGTGGTAGTGAAAGTCGCCGCCGCGGCCCGAGGTCGGGATTTCGGGCGAGATTTGCAATACCGATTGGGGATTTTCGCCGCCCGTGCCCATGTTGACGAAGGTGTTGCGGCGGATGACGACGTCGCCGACGCTGCCCGATTCGAACCACGAGTTGGCATCGCCGGCGATCAGCACGCCGGCCATCATCGACGAGAACCAGTTGTCCTCGACCGTCACGGGACGCGGTGTCGAGATCAGGATGCTCCGTGCGCGGTTGTTGCGCACCGTGCAGCGGCGCATCTCGACGGCGGGCATGTTGCGGGGATTCTCGACGGCGAGGTGTTCCGACGGCGGGGTGGCGAGGGGGCCCGCCGCGCGGATCGTCCACCGCTCGTCGCCGAGGGGCCGGGCTTCGGCCGCCACGAAGGTCTCCAGCGGGCGGAGGCTGATGCGGTCGATCAGCCGCAGGGTGTCGCCGGCGCGGGCGAAGTCGAATCCCTGCTGCTGGACATGCCCGAAGCGGGCGGTCAGCCGGTCGCCGGAAAGCGTGTCGACGGCCATGTAGGTTCCGTGGACGTTCGTGGCGTCGTCGAGCATGTTCTCGAACAGACAGCCGTCGAAGCGGATCGCACCCCGGCAGTTGACGAAATGCGAGGCGTCGGCCGACGCCGAGATGAAGCGTCCGGACCCCTCCCGCAGACGGACGTCGTATTGGTCGAGCGTCACGTCCTCGGTGTTCTCGCAGATCAGCGCCATGGCGCCCGAGGCGTGAACGGTCGTCCGTTCGATTCGCAGGTCGCGCGTGCGGTGTACGACGATGCCCGGACAGCGGCGGTTGCTGCGGAAGGGGCCTTTGTCGGCGTAGACCGAGCCGACGGGCGGCAGTTCCGGGGAGAGGAACCCCGTCAGCCGCACGGTGTCGGGACCGAGCATCGCGGCCGTCAGTTTCCGCTGCCAGTAGGGATGGAGGAAACGGGCCGTGTTGTAGTAGGGGGCGTTGGTCCGGGGGTCGAAGACGATGTTGTCGCCCTGGGTCTGCTCCCAGCCGTAGCCTGAGAAGATCAGCTCCCCGTCCTCGACCCGGATGGGGTTGCCGCTGGTGATTTTCAGGTCGATGCTGCGCGTTGCGGCATCCTGTGCGATCACGCGGCCTTCCAGCACGAACGGCACGTCGTAGTCGAGCGTGATGCCCCGGAGGGTGATCTCCTCGCAGCTGTCGATGTAGAAGGGAACCAGTTCGCCGTGGAAACGGAACTCGGTGTCGTGTCCGCAGACGGTGACACGGCGCATTCCCTCCATGCGGAATGCGATGCGTTTGGTCCCGTTGTCGTTGTTCGATACGCGCAGGAATTGTTCTTCGGCCTGCTCGGGATAGAAGTCGTAGACGCCCGGTCCGAATTCCAGCGTAAGCCGGCCTTCGGGGTGTGCGCGGAGGATCTCCCGCACCTGGGCGGTGTAGTCGGTCCGGCCGTCGAGCGGGATGCGGATGTGCGAAGAGCGCGTGCCGCAGCCCTGTGCAAAGAGTGAGAGCAGGACGGCGAGGATCGGGGTCAGTAGTTTCGTATTCATGGGTTAAACGTTATTTGCAGATGATTGCGAGGGGCTGGCCGCCGCGCTGGGTGATCTCCGAGGGGTGCATGTGTTCGATTGCGATGTTGTGTCCCGGAAAATCCGGTTCGAAGGCGTTGTTCTCGACCCGCACTTTGCGGCATCCGTCCAGAAAGAGGTTGTAAGGGCGGTAGAAAGGCTCGTAGGTCCGGGTGCGTTCGAGGCGGTTGCGGCTGAACTCCAGCCCTTCGACCGAGCGGGCGAACAGGACGGCGCAGTCGAAATGGCGGAACGTGTTCCCCACGATGCGGATGTTGCGGTGGTAGGCCTCCGCGTCGGCGTCCTGCGGTCGGAAGGAGGGTGAAATCGAGATGACCCCTTCGCCCCATCCCCAGGGGCCGTCGACGATGTTGTTGCCCGAGGTGTAGCAATCTTCGAAAAGATTGTTCCGGATCGTGACGTCGCAAACGGCGCCCGATTCGAACCAGAGGTCCGTGTCGCCCTCGATGAGGACCGCGGCCCCGGCCGACCGGAAATAGTTGTTTTCGATGAGGACTTTGGCCGGAGTGGTCACCAGAATCGAGCGGCCTCGGTTCTTTTTCAGCATCCGGCAGTTGCGTACGGTGAGCCGGGGGCAGAGCGTCGCGTTTTCCAGCATGTTCCCCGCAGCAATGCGTCCGGCCACCGGTTCCCGGAAATGTAACAGGAGGTCCCGTGAACCCTCGATGCGCTCCGAGCCTGCCGATGTCAGCGGGCGGCCGCGCTGCATGGTCGCCGTATCCAGCGGCCAGACTCGTTCGCCCGGGCGGAATCCCTGATCGCGGCTCGTGGGCGTGATCCGCACGGAGCGTTCGCCGCAGACCTCCGCGACAGGGGCGTACATGCCGTGGACATTCGTGAAATCGTCGCCCGAGCCGCTTACCGTGCAGCCGTCGAACAGGATGTCGCCCGTGCAGCCGATGAAGTGCGTGGCGTCGGCGATGGTGCTGAAAACGCGTCCCGACCGCTCGTCGGCCACGATATCGAGGCCGACCATCGCAACGTCGTGCGAACGGATGCCGAAGACGCCGCAGCTCAGCGTGTGATGGATCGTCACTTGCTCGATGCGGGTTTGCCGGCAGTCGACGATTTCGATGCCGTTGGTGATGTAGCGTCCGTGGAAAAAGACGACGACGGTTCCCGGGGCGGGTTTCATGGCCGGGCGGTAGTGGAAACGCACCCGGTTGTTCCCCAGGTCGGTGACTCGGGCCCGGAACATGTCGCGGCCCAGCGGTACGTCGCGTGTCTGGTAGAGCAGTTCGTGCGTCGTGCCGTCGTAGAGGTTCGTGTATTCGGGGACGATTCGTTGCAGGCCGTATTCGCCCACGAAAGCGAGAGAGTCGCCCGCCACGACGTAGGGATAGCGTTCGGCGTCGATCTCCATATCTAAATAGGTGTCCGTTGCCGAGACGATCGTCGCCTGCGAGTTGTAGGGCTGCTGCCAGTCGATGCGCACGTTGCGGAGCGTTGTGTTGCGGCACTCCGAGAGCCGCACGGGCTTCATCAGTCCGTGGAAGATCCAGTCGCATCCGCCGCCGTCGATCTCCACGTTCTCCGTCCGCGTCAGGGCGAAGACCGTGGTCGGCTTGCCGGCGGCCTGCCGCTCCGCATCGGGGTAGAAATCGTAACGCCCCTTGTCGAAACGAATCTGCAAGCCCCGGACACCCTCGTTTTCCTCGATGATCCGCCGGATGACCGGCAGGGCGTCCCTGCCGCTTCCGGGCTGCAGCCCGTAGTCGGACACCCGCACGATGCGGCGTGCGGCGTCTGCGGCATACGGTTCGAACGTTGTCGTGAGGAGCAGGAGGGCGATAAGATGGATCAGTCGGTTCATGGGTCGTTGTTTCGGTTGTAACAAAAGTAACCGAACTCCGCCACTTTCGGCTATCCCGATGTTAAGAAATCGTGCAGGCTGGGTTAGCGGCGGAACGAGCCGGCTGATTTAAACGAATATATAGGTTCTGTGAACAAAAATGCAAGCACGGGCCGCTGTAAATACAAATATATATTGTTAACTTTCGGAAAAATGAGGATACATGAGACGACTTCTGACCCTTTTGTCGTGGATGTTGCTGCTGCAAACGCCCGCATCGGCCCAGCATGACGGCATTATCTGGAACTACGAACACCTGAGCCGCAACGACGGGCTTTCGGGCAACCGCATCACGGCATTGTGCGACGATATGTACGGTCGGATATGGATCGGGACTTCGCAGGGGTTGGATATTTACGACAGCCGTCACCTGCGTAAAATCGAAGAGTTTGCCGGATTGGAAATCTGTTCGCTGTACGATGCGGGCGAACGGATATTCATTGGCTCGGCTCTTTTCGTCGGGGTTTACGACTATGCCGGCGGCTGTTTTTCGCGGCTGACCTGGGAGGGGGAGGATGTCGGGTATGTGCGCACGATCCTGCAGGTCGGCAGTGAAATCCTGCTCAAAACGCAGACCCGGCTGTTTCGCTGCGACGGCGATCGCCTGACGCTTGTCGCCGACCATACTCCCTACAATTATCTCTGTTGCGACAAGTTCGGACAATTGTGGGGACTTGCGAAGGACCGCGTCTGCCGGATCGACGAGACATTCGGCGTGGCGGCCGTCTACGAACTCTCCAGCGCGGACCAGTCGCCGCTGGTGGGGGTGTGCATCTATGCCGATTCGAAAGGATGCGTCTGGGTCGGAACTGTCAAAGACGGACTTTTCCGCTACAACCGGGTGGCCGACGAATTCCGTCGTGAGCAGGTTGCCCGGCAGTTCGGCGTTCCGGAGATCGAGAACATCGCCAGCCTGAGCGAAGACCGTTACGACCGGTTGTGGATCGGCCATAACAACGGCGTTTCGGTTTACGACTATAACAACGATTTTTTCTGCAATTATGTCTGCGAGCACAACGACAATGCCGTGCTCAACACCGTGGTTTCCATCTTCCGGACCCGCCGGCAGGACATGCTGCTGGGAACCTATTTCTCGGGGTTGTTCTCGGTCGGCGGTCTCGATTCCGGGGTGGAGTACTATACGCTCGGCTCGACCGGGGAGCATCTCCGTTCGCAGAGCGTGGCGGCCAACGGCATCCTGCGTGACGAACAGCGGAACTGGTGGGTGGCGACCAACAGTACGGGAATCAACGTGCTCGATCCGTCGGGCAATTTCCTGCGGCGCATTTCGAGCCGCAGCCGGGGGATCAACGACAACATCCTCACCTTGCAGCGCGATGTCCGCGGCAACCTGTGGGCGGGATCGCTCTCCAGCGGCCTCTACTGCCTGACCCCCGGCGGGGCGCTCCGCCATTACACCCACCATGCCGGCGATGAGGCGTCGCTCTCGGGAGGCAACGTGCAGCTGCTCTGTCCGCTCAATGCCGACACGCTGTTCGTGGCGCACGAAAAGGGGGTCGACATCTACCGTTATGCCACGGATTCCTTTGTCCAGGTCTGCAAATGCGGGACGGAGGAGTTTGCCCTTTACAATGTCCTGACACACGGGGATAAGGTTTATTTCGTCAATTTCGGGTCGGTGCTGTGTTATGACCGCGGGCGGGGCCGGATGTCGGAATACCCGGTGCCCGCCACGGAGGAGCTTCGGCCCTATCTCCAGTGCGGCTGGATGGACGGCGACGGCTGTCTGTGGTTGGGAACGACCAAGGGCGACGTATGGCGGTTCGAAGAGGGGCGCTTCACCCCGGCCGTGCAGGACCATCCTCGGATCAAAAGCGGGATCGTCGGGATGCAGGGCGACGCCGCCGGCAATCTGTGGCTGGCGGCGGGAAACGACCTGTTCCGGCTCGACACGGCCAGCCGCCTGCGCCGTTTCAGTCTTGCCAAAGGCATGGGCATCAATGAATTCAATGTCAGGTCCGGATATGTGGGCCGCGAGGGCGAGATTTGCTTCGGAACGACGAGCGGACTGGTCTGCTTCTGGCCTGCGAAGCTGGAGGGTGACCTCCGGCAGCAACCGACGCTCTTCATCTCCGGGCTGAAACTCTTCAACAAGCCCGTGGAGATCGGGGGCGGCGTGCTGAAATTCCCCGTCAACGACACGCAGGAGATCACGCTGGCCCACAAGCAGACCTTCCTGACCTTTGAGGTCTCCGTGATCGACTATGACATTTTCCGCACGGCTCCCTATTCGTGCCTCTACCGGTTGGAGAATTTCGACGACAACTGGTACGAGCTGGGGCCGCAGGGTGAGATCACCTACACGGGACTGCCCACCGGTCGTTACGAGTTGTCGGTAAGGCTGGTGTCGGACGACGGCGAGGTGCTGGCCGAGAAGCGGATCGCACTCCGGGTCCGGCCGCCCGTGCTGCTCAGCGGATGGATGATTGCGCTCTACCTGCTGGTGCTGGGATTCGTCGTCTGGCAGTTCGTACGGTTGGTGCGGCGGCAGCGGCATGCCCGTGGACTGGTCGAGCAGGCCCGCCGCGAGCGCGAGACCCGCGACCGGATCAATGCCATGAAGCTGGATTTTTTCAGTTGCATTTCCTACGAGTTCAAAACGCCGCTGTCGGTGATTTCGACCTTGCAGGACAGCGTGCTGCCGCCGCCGGACGGCGATGCCGGAAGCGATTCGGCGATTTTCCGGCGCAACATCGAACGGCTCGATTTCCTGGTCAATCAGTTGTTGGACTTCCGGAACATCGAGTCGCGGAATATCTCGGTTTCGATCCGCAAATACGACCTGGTGCCTTTCCTGCGCAATATCTACGAGACTTTCGTGCCCCTCTACAACCGCAAGCAGATCACGCACGGATTTCATGCCGGGGTGGAGTCGCTGCCGATGCTTTTCGATGCCGCCAAGATGGAGATGCTGGTGGGCAACCTGCTCGACAACTCGTTCAAATCGGTGCAGCCGGGCGGTGAAAGCACCCTTAAACTCACGTTCGATGGGCGGCTGGCTGTTATCGAACTGTTCAACAGCGGCCCCTGCCTGACCGAAGAGCAGAAAAAGGCCATTTTCCAGCCCTACAACTCGGCGGGGCTGCCCAATGGCGGTATCGGACTGGCGTTGGTGAAGAGTATCGCCCGGTTGTTCGACATCCGTCTTTCGGTGGAGTCGGTGCCGCAGCGCGGCAATGTTTTCCGGGTGGAGATGGCCGTCGGACAGGATGACGGGGCCGTGACCGAACGGCCCGATGCCGCGACGGGCATCGTCGGGCGGATCGTCGACAATACGAGTTATTTCGAGGATGTCTCCCAGCCCCGGTTCCTCGATGCCGAGGGGCACCGTAAGTTCCGTATCCTGCTTGTAGAGAACGATGCGGATTCGAAGCGGGTGTTGGAAAAGCGCCTGCAGAAACATTTTCACGTGTCGAGCGCCGCGACGGGCGATGAGGCGTTGCTGTTGCTCAAATCCCAGAGCATCGACGTGGTGATCAGTGACATGCAGCTTGCCGACACGAACGGCTTCGACCTGTGCAGCATGATTAAGAACTCGAACCGCACGCGCCATATCCCGGTGATCCTGGAGAGTTTCGAACTTTCGGGCGAGAACCGCATCCGGGCGTTGCAATGCGGTGCCGACGCCATGTTCCAGAAGCCGATCAACCTGCAGGAGTTGTTCCTGCGGCTGAACAACCTGCTACGGACGAAGGACGTGCTGCGCGACTATTACATGACGGCGGGCAGTGTCGGGATCACGACTCCCGAGCTGAACAACACCGATGAACGGTTCATTCTCTCGGTGACGGATTACATCCATGCCCATCTCGACGATCCGGGGCTGTCGGTCAACGAGCTGGCGCGTTTTGCGAATATCAGCCGCACGCAGCTCTATCTCAGCATCAAACGGCTGACCGACCGGACGCCTTCGGATTTTATCCTGCAGATCAAAATGCGCGAGGCGGCCGAATGGCTCCGGACGACGGCGATGACCGCGTCGGAAATCTCCTATAAACTGGGTTACTGCAATCCGAACCACTTCAGCCGCCAGTTTAAGGAGTATCACGGCGCTTCGCCCGGCGAGTACCGGCGCCGGCATGCGAAACCCGGAGCGTGAAGCGACAGTTAGCGGCCGGGAACCACAAGGTTCCCGGCCGTTCCGTTCCGGCCCGGCATCAATGGAAGAGCCGATAGCCGACGATGATCGAACCGCGCATGTGCAGCATCTTGTAGTCGAAGAACTTGGTATCCCGCTGGAAGATGTCCAGAAAACCCATGCTCAGGCGGATGCCGATGTTCAGGCGGTTGTAGACCGTGTGCTCGTAACCCACCATCACGCCGGCGTCGAAATCGCGCAGCGAGGAGGTGAACGACATGTTCAGCGGGTCGTCGCCCTTTTCGATAATCACCTCCACCTTGTCCGGTTCGCCGCCCGAATAGCCCTTTGTGGCCAGCGTCTCGAACTCCGCTTTCAGGTTGTAGGAGAAGTAGCCGCCGAACAGCAGGCGCGATACATGGTTGTTGAAGGTGTATTTGGCGTAGAACGGCACCTCGAACATCGTGAACGACATGTCCATTTTGGCCGTACCCGTGTAGTACTGGAGCAGTCCGGCTTCCTGGTCTTCGTATTTCTGGTTCGAGACGCGGGCGTCGGCCTTCATCCCCACGGTCTTGTAGATGAAGTTGGCCCCGAGGCTCCACCGGTCGTGAAGGCGGAATTCGGCGAAGACGCCCATGTCGAGGTTCAGCTGCGGATAGGGGTTGAACGTGCTGGGGATATATTTGAACGGTACGGGGACGGCGCCGCCGATGTCGGTGCCGATCAGCACGCCCGCGCGGAAAATATTGCGGTCCGACGAAATCAGTTTTTGGCGGGCGGGTTTCAGTTCTTCGGTCCGGGTGCCCGTTTTCGCCGCTTTCGACGACGAATTTTCCGCTTTTGCGGCCGGGCCCGGGAGCAGGGCGAACGTGCAGGCGAGGATTGTGATATGTTTGAGTTTCATAACTTGCTGACTGTATTTTAGTAATTAATCACGAAGTGGTCTACCGACAGTTTGCTGCCGATTGCGCCGATGAACTTGTCTCCGTCCTTGCTCGACGACATCACCACGGCGATATGCGTCGGCGTGATGTCGGCGTACTGCGGGTTGTATACCATCGGGAGGGTGATTTTCGACCACTCCTTGTAGGGGTTGTTCGCACCGTCGATCACGAGTTCGGCGCGGCCCAGGACGGTGATGTCCGCCGCTCCTTCCGACCCGTCGTAGTCGATGGCTCCGCTGCCGCTCCATTGCAGCAGCTCCACCCAGATATGGGCTTTGTCCACGCCGGCGATGTCATGGATCGAGTATTTGCCCTTGTCGTCGGCCGTCGCCTGCTTCATCTGGGCTCCCGGGGCGTATTTCACCTCCATCGAGAACGAAGTGGGACGCGCCGTGTAGGGGATGCCGAACTTGGTCATCTTGCGCGGCTGGGTGATGTAATTGATGTTGAGGTTGAACAGACCCGTATAGAGCGTTCCGGCCGCCACGATATAACCTTTGAGTATCGTGTTTTGCTCCGAAGTGGTCATTTCGGCGGCCAGCGTGCCGTCGGCACGTTCGACGGGCATGGTGCCCAATACGCCGATGCCGAGCAGTTCCAGATTGGCCGTTCCCCATCCGTAGCCGGCGCCGGGCGTCGGGTCGATGGTGTAAGTGCCGCCGTTGATGTTTTTGAATTCGCCCCAGAGCTCGAATTCGCTGTTGTCGATCTGCACTTCCACGGGCTTGTCGGTATAGACCGTCCAGGTTTTCGTCACCTCTTCGTCCTGCGACGTGACGGTCAGCGGAATCTCGTGGTTGTAGTTGTTGACCGTCAGGATGCCGTTTTCCAGCCCGGTGACGGTGGCGTTGTCCGAAGTCTCGATCGAGACGGTCGCATAGAACGGCGGAACGCCCTCGACCTCCATCCGGATGCGTTGGGTTTCCGGTTCGATCTTCACCGCGGTAAGCGAACCGCCTGTGATCTTGCCGACCAGGAAGCTGGTGATCTCCGCCGTGTGGCCTTTGGCCTGCGACTCGAGGTCGATGGTCCACTGCTGCTCGGTTCCGTCCTCGGCGCGTACCGTGAATGTCTTGGCCGAGGTCAGCGACTCGAACGTCAGCGGGGTGTCGTAATCGGCGATCTCCTGTTCGACGATGGTTGCCGACGGGTTGCCGAGCTTCATGATCTTGTTGGTCAGCGTGAGCGGGAAGGCTTTGGGACCGGCCGTGATCTTCAGTGTGATACGATGATTGTTATTGTCCGCGACGATCGATGTCGATGACAGCTTCATCCGGTTGTCCTTCGAGGTGTACGTATACGAGAAGTTCGAAATATTGGTGTCAGAGGATGCTTCGGCGTTCTTGTCTTTGAGATAGAGCGTCCAGTTCCGGCTCTGCTGGCCGTTGGTGCTCTTCACCGTGAATAATGCGGTATTCGTAATATAGGTGAAGCTCGGGGACTTTGACGAGGAGGAGGTGGAGCCTTCGGGATATTCCACCGTGATGCTGAGTTTCAGCGTCAGCTGCTCTTTCGCCCCGATGGCCGATCCGTCGGTCTTTTCCACCGGGATGATGATGCGGCTGTTGTCGTGGTCGATTTCCACCTGATCGATCCCCACAACCAGTTTGTCGCCCAGTTTGCTGGTGTAATTGTCTGCGATCGTGAAGCTGAGAATATCGGTGTTCAGCTCCGGGGCCGGGGCTATCGTCCAGCTCTTGGCCAGTCCCGATGTTTTGTCCACGATCCAGACCTGCTTGGTGTCGGCGTACGACTCGAATGTGTAGCTGTTGTCGGCGGAAGCTCCGAAAAGCACCGAACTGGCATGGACGGGCAGTTCGACGGTGGCCTTGACGGGGAATGTCATGGCACGGGCTGCGGGGCGGAGCATCAGGTTGATGCGCCCGCCGATTTTCGATACGTTGAATTCGGTGGTGGCCCCCGTGAGCTGCGCCGTTTCCGACTGGAATTTGATTTTCGAGACATCGGGCGTCAGGCGCTCGACCTGATCCTCGGTCAGCGAACTCGTGTTGTCGGTCTGGGCCACGATCTCCGAACGGAAGGTCCAGCTCTTCGTGAGGCCGCTGGCGGCTTCGACGGTGTATTTCATCGAGCTCTCCTTCTCCTCGAAGGTGAGCGTCTCCGCAGGGGCGTCGGTTCCGTCGGCCCAGTCGGCGCCGTCGGCCAGCGTGAACTCCGGTACGAACGTCAGCGGATAGGCGGCGGTCCCCAACGCCTGGAAGATGATTTCGGAGTTGATCCGGTCGATGCGGGCATACGGCGCGGCCAGCATATCCGATCCCTCTCCGGCCGTGACGCCGACCCGGGCGATCTCGGCCGATTCGTTCGACTGGGCGTCGACGATCTGCAGTTTCCAGCGCGTGGTGGCGCCGCTGGCCGCTACGGTGTAGAGTTCACGAACGTGGTTCTGATTGTCGAAGGTGAATTCTTTCCCCCCCCCGTCGAATCCGAGTATCTGCTTACACCCCGCTTCGGTTTTGACATCCACCGTAATGGTGATGGGGAAGAGGTATTTGCCGTAAACGAGCGGCAGTTCGATGACTTCGCCTTTGATGACGGGCTGGTCGAAGATTACGCGGTCGGGATCGGCCGTGAGAATGGTGAATTTCTCCACCCGGGCCGAATCGCTCAGTTGTGCTACCTTTTCACACGATGCGAGCCAAGCGCTCGCGACAATCACCAGGCACAGGCTGCGAAGTAATCGGGAAGTCATAAATGTCATATTCAAAATAGTTTCTGTTATGGGGCCCGCGGCGGGTATTCGGGTTGTCCGCGGGCCGTTGCACAATCGGCAAAAATCGATCAAAGATACCGACTGTCCCTCGTAAAAACAACCTTGCAGGCCCGAATTTCAACGAACCGGGGATTTGTCATCACGAACGTGGCCATCTTTCCCGAATAGAGTCGGGCCGTTTTTGCGACTGGGATGTTTGTTTCGACGGCCGGTAAAAAAATACCCGCCGGACGGCGGGTATTTTTTATTAATGCTTGGTTACTCCACGAGCCGCCGGGTTACGCGCCAGCGCTGCATGAGCCATACCACGAGCCAGCTCACGGCGAAGGCTCCGCAGGCGATCAGCGCGATGCGCACCAGCGCCGGGAGGCCCGGAATCCGCTGCACGAGGTCATAGCCCGCCTGTACGAAAATGAAGTGGCAGAGGTAGATGCCGAACGTGGCGCCCGCCAGCCGCGAAAGCCATGCGCGGGGCCGTGCGGCGGCCTTCTGTACGAGGATGAAGAGCGGGGCGGTCATCAGGAAGACGTTGATGCCGGCGAAATACCAGACGATCTCCAGATAGGCGTAGTTGCCCGGGAACGCTTTCTGCATCATCACGTAGCCCAGCCCCGTGATGAGGTAGCCGACGAGGAAAGCCGGGATGCAGATGCCCAGCGTCCTGCGCCAGCTCCACGCGGGCGGGAATTTCACGAGGTAGAAAGCCAGCACGAGGTAGCCCGCAAAGCCCGAGACGTAGTAGAACGTTCCGAATTCGTTCCAGTCGCAGACGCCGTAGAGACCCATGTTGCCGTAATTGCCGGCATAGCCCAGCATCGGGGCCAGCATCTTCACGTAGGGCAGCAGCAGCGTCAGGCCCCAGATGCCGAGCATGATCCGCAGGTCGCGCTGCGAGGCCCGTTCGAGCCAGGCGCTCAGGATCGGCAGGATGAAATAGAGTCCGAGGAGCATGTAGAGATACCAGAGCGGTGTGGTGTCGTAGGTGAAGTTGAATACGAAAGTCCACATCTTGCGGAGCGTGGCTTCGCCGGTGAACAGCGCGGGGTCGATCGACGGGCTGGCCGAGCCGACGTAGCGCATGTAGAGAAAATAGAGTACGGGCAGCGCCAGCGACCAGAAGACCAGTGCTACGAGGATGCGGCCGATGCGCTTGCGGAAGAAACTCCCGGCGTCGGTCCGCACGGGCAGCAGCAGTACGCCCGACATCATCACGAACAACGGCACGCAGGCCCGGACGAGGCTTCCGGCCAAAGCTCCCTGCAGGAATGTCGCACGATCGCTGTCGAACACGGCGACAAAGGCGTCGCAGCTGTGTGAAAAGACCACCAGGAAGCACGCGATCACGCGCAGGAGGTCCACCCAGCCGATGCGTTCGCGGGCCGGGACGTTGAGGTCGGGGAATCGGCTCTCCATTGTTGTCGTGCCTAAAAAGTGTTGCGGCGAATCATCTGGAAATCGCATTTGACCTTAGAGAGCGATTTTTCGAGGATCATCCGGGCCACCAGCACGCCCATCTGCCGGAAATCGGTCGAGATGGTCGTCAGGCCGTTGAGGATGATCTCGTTGATCGGCGACTCGTTGTAGGAGATGATGCTGATGTCGCGGCCCACGCGGAAGTTCAGCTCGCGCGCCCGGCGCACCAGCTCGATCAGTCCCAGGTCGTACTGGCTGTTGAGGATCAGGTAAACCTCCTTCTCGCGGATGATCTCGGGGGTGATCTCCGTGTGGAACTCTACGGCGATGTCGTTGTCACGGCAGAACCGCTCCACGGCTTCGCCCACCGAGGCGTAATAGAGGCTCGAGGGCAGCGTCACGACGTTGAACCGGGAGCAGGTTTTGAGTTTTTTGAGCCCGTACCCCAGCCCTTCGTAAGCGTCGTTGGCGAAATCCTGGTAGACGGCGCCGTAGTTGCCCGGAAGCTCCTTCATCCAGTGGTCCGCCATGATCAGTTTGCGGTTGGGGATGCGCGTGAGTATCTTCAGCACCCGTTTCTGCGATGCGGCGTCGAGCGGGAAGTGGGGCGTGATGACGTAGTAGTCGAACAGGTCGAGGTTCTCCTCGACGTAATATTCCAGCAGGTCGACATTCTGGTTGTGGAGCCGGATGGTGATTTCGGCCGCGTCGCCGATCTCCTCGGCGAACGAGTTGAAGAGCACCTGCTTGTAGTTGCTCAACTTGTCGAACAGCACGAGGACGCTCAGCTTGTCGGCCACCCCTGCGGCCGAAACATAGAACCCTTTGCCCTGCCTGGCGTCGATAAAACCTTTGTTCCGGAGTATGGAATAGGCCTTTTTGACGGTTTCCTTCGAGATGTCGAGTGCGGCCGAGAGCTCGTTCATAGACGGCAGCAGGCATCCGTCGGGATATTCGCCGCTGCGTACCAATTCTTCCACCTGTCCTACGATCTGTTTGTAAACCGGTATTTGGCTCTCGTGGTCTATTTTAATCGTTTCCGGCATGTCTCTCGTTTAAAAAAATGAAATAATTATTGGTTTGTTTGTTTTTTTGCGTATATTTGCACCACACTACACAACACCAATCAGGGCAATTACCACACCTCACAACTTTTATGTTGTGGAGACACAAATATAGGAAAAAAACCGCTAACCACTTTTTTAAAATGAAAAAAACTTTCTTTCTCAGCTTGTCGGGCCTCATGCTCGCATTGGCCGCCCCTGCACAGCATTGGTCGCTGACCTGGAAAAAGTTGCAGACGGTCTCCCCCGGGCTCGAACAGATCGGCCTGGTGTCGACAGCCTCCTCGCGTGAGCTGGCCAATCCGCGCTGGTCGGTGGGCTGCGAGTGTCTCGACCGCGAATATGCCGATTTCTCGGCTTACAAACCCTATGTGGGCGAATTGGGAGTAGGCGCCGCGCGTATCCAGAGCGGCTGGGCCCGCTGCGAGAAAGAGAAGGGCAAATACGAATTCGAGTGGCTCGACGAAGCGGTCGACGGACTTCGCGGGCAGGGCATCCGCCCGTGGATGTGCCTCGCCTACGGAAATCCGGTTTACGGGGCGCAGAAGAGCCTCGGATCGCGCATCTTTACCGATGAAAAGACGCTGCAGGCCTGGGAGCGCTATGTGACGGCCGTGGCGCGTCGTTACAAAGGGCGCGTCAGCGAGTGGGAGGTGTGGAACGAGCCGAACCTCCGGGGCGCCGACCAGTCCGCGGCCTATGCCGAACTGCTGATCCGCACGGCGGAAGCCGTCCGCAAGGTCGATTCCGGGGCGGTCATCATCGGCTTCGGGCTTTCGCGCATGCCGGTCGGCTTCACGGGCCGCGTGCTGGACATTCTCCGCGAGCGCGGCAAACTGGGCCTCATCGACTATGTGAGCTTCCATCCCTACCACGAAAATCCCGACGACGCCACGCCCGGCATCGAAGCGCTGGCCGAGCTCGTCGCCTCGTACGATCCGCGCATCCGCCTGTTCCAGGGCGAGAGCGGCTGTCCGTCGATTCTCGAATGGGCCCATGCGCTGCGCTACCACGAGTGGAGCGAGTACAGCCAGGCCAAATGGGTCGCACGGCGTCTGGCCAACGATTTTGCGCTGGGCATCCGTTCGTCGATCTTCGCCATCGTCGACAACCAGTATCCCAATATGTTGCAGTCGTTCGGGCTGCTGCGCACGAACCTGCTGAAACAGGTGGTCTACAAACGGCCGTCGTACCATGCCATGCAGCACATGGTCAACCTGCTGCACAGCGGGGTGAAACCCGCGGGAAGGCCGGCATTCACGGCCAATACGGCCCGTGAGATTGCGCTCGTGGGGCTCTCGGATGCCGACGACAAGCCGATCGGCGTGATGTTCTGGTACTCCGACCGGATTCCGGGCGATGAACTGGCCTGGGACAAGGTCGAGCTGAGCGTCGAGGGACTTTCGCTCAAAGACCCCGTACTCGTGGATGCCGTCACGGGCCGCATCTTCGACCTGCCGCTGCCCCACGGCAGCCGCGACGGAGGCCGTATGAAACTGACCGGCTGTCCGGTGTGGGACGCCCCGATGCTGCTGATGGAGCGCAGCGCCGTGCCGTTCCGCGGCGAAGCCGTCGAACGCAAGGCCGCCGGAACCAATCAGGATATGCTCTATTAACCTAAGCTATAACCAATGACAACTGCAACCGCCGGGAAGAAAAACCCGAAGTACAAATGGGAGGTGCTGGCCCTGCTGTGGGTCGCCTATCTCCTGAACCAGGCCGACCGGCAGGTCTTCAACGTGGTGCTTCCGCTCATCCGCGAGGATCTGGGGCTGAGCGATGTGGCCATCGGCTCCATCGCCACGGTCTTCAACCTTTTTTACGCCCTGCTGGTGCCCATCGGCGGACTGGTGGGCGACCGTTTCAGCCGTAAGTGGATCGTCACGGGAAGCATCCTGTTCTGGAGCGTGGCCACGATGTTCACGGGCCTTTGCAACGGTTTCGTGATGCTCGTGCTGATGCGCAGCGTCGCCACGGGCGGCGGCGAGGCCTTCTTCGGACCGGCCAACTATTCGCTGCTGGCGCAGTACCACGACAAGACGCGGGCCTTCGCCATGTCGGTCCACCAGACGGCCTACTACATCGGCATCATCATCAGCGGCTATGCCGCGGGCTATATCGGACAGCTGTGGGGCTGGCGCAGCGCCTTTTACATCTTCGGCGCCATCGGCGTCGTGCACGGCATCGTCATGGCCGTGCGGCTGAAGGACAAGAAGGAGCCGGCCGCCGTCGCCGCCGCGGAGGCCGCGGAACCCAAGCCGCGGCTGATGGAGGGCTTCCGCATGGTCTTCACGACCCCCACGGCCCTGATCCTCACCGTCTGCTTCGCCGGACTGATCTTCGTGCTGACGGGCTACCTTACGTGGATGCCGACCTATCTCTACGAGAATTTCGGCATGGACCTCGCGGGCGCCGGATTTCACTCGATGTTCTACACCCACCTGTTCGCCTTTGTCGGCGTGCTGCTGGCCGGACGCCTTTCGGACAAGCTCGGGAGCCTGCATCCCGCGTGGCGCATGGCCATGCAGGGCTTCGGACTGCTGGCCGCCGTGCCGTTCATCGTCCTGATGGGCAATTCGGCTACGCTGTGGGTCATCTATATCGGCTTTGCCGGCTTCGGCTTCGCCCGTGCGTTCTTCGACGCCAACACCTACACGGTGCTTTACGACGTCATCCCGCCCCGGTACCACTCCTCGGCTTCGGGCGTGATGATCATGACCGGATTCGCCATCGGCGCACTGGCTCCGCTGGTGCTGGGTATGGTGAAGCAGGCCGCGGGGCTGTCGTTCGGCATCTCGATGCTGGCCGTCGTGTGGCTCGTGTGCGGCGTGGTGATGCTTCTCGGAGCCAAATATTTCTATATGAGGGATTATAACAAGATCAGACATGAATAGTAACCAGAAAACCAGAAAAGCGAAAGCAGGTCTGCTGCTGATCGCGTCGCCCCGCTTCAAGACGCTGGGCGAAGGGCTCCGGCGGGGCACGTATGCCCAGCGCAAGGACGCCGATGTGAAAAAGATACTTGCGACGATGGGATTCCTCGACGTCGTGTTCCCCGGGATCGTCTACGACAAGCAGGAGGCCATGGACGCCATGGACCATTTCTACATGGAGAAGGTCGACTTCGTCATCGCCGAGTTCCTTTCGTGGTCCGAGGACTTCGCGTGGATACGCTTCCTGCGGGACATGCCCGAGGTGCCGATCCTCTTCGTCAACGTCGCCAAAGACCATGTTTCGTTCCGGGACACGCTGGACGAGGACGACTTCATCGACTACCTTTGCGCCGGGACGCTCGTCGGCTCGCTCGAAGCCTCCGGATCGGTGCCCCGTACGGGACGCCGGCACGTGAAGGTCGTGATGGGTTCGCGCGAGGAGGTCACGGAGCAGATCCGCCTCTTCGCTTCGGCGGCCCGCGCCCGCGCCATTCTCCGCCAGTCGAACGTGGGACTGCTGGCCAACTACAACGAGGCCATGTGGTCGACCTACATCGACCCCTATGACCTGTTCACCAAACTGGGGCCCGAGATTCGTTTCCTGCCCTATTCGGTCTACGGCGAGGTGATCGACGCGGTGAGCGACAAGGAGCTGCAGGCGTACTGCGGCGAGCTGACCTCGCGCTACAAGATGATGGACGACGTGGCGCGCGACAAGTTCGAAGCTTCGGTGCGCGCCTCGATCGGCCTGCAGAAGATGGCCGAACGATCGGATATCGACGTGATGGTCTTCAACGACATCGACCGGGCCATGTTCGAGCTGGTGGGCCTGCGCGCCGGGTTCTATCACCCGTGGTTCAACGACAACTGCTCGGTGCTGGTTCCCGAGGCAGACATCGGCGCGGGGCTCATCACCTACCTGCTGAAACTGATTTCGGGCAAGAACGTCAACTTCCTCGAGCCGTTCCACATCGAATCCGATTACGGCACCTTCGCCGGCGGGCATGCCGGTCCCAACGACCACAACGACCCCGCCTGGCAGCAGAACGTGGTGATCGCCCGCGACGTGCGCTTCGCCAAGACCTCCTACAAGTATGCCGGAGCTCCGTTCGCCTGGTACCGCATCTCGCCGGGGCGCAAGACCATGGCGCAGCTGGTGGAGTGCGACGGCCGCTACAAGCTGGTCGCCACGCTGGTCGATTCGCTCGAAGGCGATCACATCCTGGCCACCTATTCGCACAGCATTTTCCGCCCGGTGGTCCCCGTCGAGCGGCTCTTCGAGGAGATTCTGAAGATCGGCACCACGCAGCATTTCGCCATCGTCGACGGCGACTACCTGCGCGAGCTGGGCATGCTGGCCGAGATCATGGATTTCGAATATCACGAGATAAACAATTAACCCTATAAAATCGTATTTTTTATGAGTTTCATGTATAACCCTTTCCCGTATGACGACCCCCGTGCCGTCAACCGCCCGGCACTCCCGAAGAAGACCGTCGAGGCGGTCGTTGCTGGAACCCCCAAGGCTGCCGCCGCACTGGCCGGGGATATCGTCTCCCGCCTGAAGGCCGCACCCGGCAGGAATATCGTCGTCGGATTCGACGGCTACGCCACAGCCGATTGGACGCGGATGGTCAACCTGCTCTCGCAGCAACTCCTGGGCAAAGGGATCGAATTGGATGTCGTGGCCTTTACCGAGGTGCTCAAATCCGAGCAGGAGATCGCCGACATGATTAACCCGAATCTGGAATGGGACACTTCGAAAGACCCGTCGCTGTTGTTCGGACGCCTGATCGAGCGCGATTACGCGGATATGTTCGACGCGGCGAAATTCGCGGCGTTCAAACAGCGCCTCGAGGCGCTCCGGGCCCCTGCCGCCACAGGACGTGTGCTGTTGGTCTACGGCAGCGGATGCCTGGTCGATGAGGTGCGCGGACTCTATGACATCAAATGCTATTTCGACGTGACGCCCAAGGAGGCGATCCTCCGCATCCGCCGCGGCCAGTTCGCCAACCTCGGCGACAAGGTGGCCGCTCCGGCCAACCGGGTGATTCGCCGCTGCTACTACGCCGATTTCGAGATGGGTGTGCGCCACCGCGGCAAGCTGCTGCGCGGCGAACTGCTCGACTATTACATGGCTTCGGACCGTCCCGACCATATCCACATGATTCCGATGGAGGCGCTGTCCGACATCTTCCGGTCGCTGGCCTGCTATCCGTTCCGCTGCAAGCCGGTCTATCTCGAGGGCGTGTGGGGCGGCACCTATGTCAAAAAGCTGCGCAATCTGCCCGACACGATGCGCAACTGCGCATGGGTCTTCGACCTGATCCCGATGGAGGTGTCGATCGTCGTCGAGGCCGGGGACGAGAAGATAGACTTCCCCTATTTCTCGTTCGTGCAGAAGGAGGGCGAGGCCATCATGGGCCGGCCGTGCGTCGAGAAGTTCGGCGGCTATTTCCCCATCCGCTTCAACTACGACGATACGTTCCACAGCAACGGAAACATGTCGATCCAAGTGCATTCGGGAGCCAAATACAACCAGGAACATTTCGGCGAACTGGGCCGTCAGGACGAGAGCTACTACGTGGTGGTGGCCGGACAGGACGCCAAGACCTTCGTCGGGTTCCGCGACGGAGCCGACACCGAGCAGTTCATCCGCGATATCAAACTGGCCGACACCGAATACAAGCCCGTGGACTACCTGAAATATGTCAGCTACGAGGATTCGAAGCCCGGTCTGCAGGTGATGCTTCCCGCCGGAACGATCCACTCGTCGGGCCGCAACCAGGTGGTGCTCGAAATCGGCAGCCTCACGATCGGCTCCTATACCTACAAGCTCTACGACTACCTGCGCGCCGACCTCGACGGCAAGCCGCGCCCCATCCACACGTGGCACGGCGAGCGGACGCTGGCTTACGAGCGCACGACCAGCTGGGTGCGCAGCAACATCGTCCAGCAGCCCCGCACGGTGCGCGAGGGCGACGGCTGGGCCGAGAAGATCGTCGGTGAGCACGACCTGCTCTACTTCACGCTGCGCCGCCTCGAATTCGAGAAACGCATCGAGGACGACACCTGCGGCAAGTTCCACGTGCTGACGCTCGTGGACGGCGAACGCATCCGCATCCGTTCCGTCGCACAGCCCGAACGTTATTTCGATGCCGAATACATGGATATGGTCGTGGTTCCCGCGGACATGGGCCGTTACGTGATCGAGAACCTCCGCACGGAACCCATCAGCGTCCACAAAACGATGCTTAAAGATGGGTTTGACAAAGAATAGCTGCCGCCTGCTGCTCGATGTCGGGGGGACGTTCCTCAAATCGGCCGTGGCGGATGCCGCCGGGCGGCTCCTGCCCGGATCGGAGTTCAGTTGTCCGGTCCGTTCGGAGGGCTCGCGCGCGGAGATCGAAGGCTCCCTGGCCGCTGCGGTGGCCAGGGGCGCGGCCTTCGCTGCCGAGCGGGGCATGGAGCTTGCCGGCATCGGTATCGCCATTCCCGGACCGTTCGACTATGCGGCCGGCATCTCCCGCATGACGCACAAGTTCCATAGCATCTGCGGTGTCGACCTGCGCAGTGTGCTGTATGCGATGCCCGGCGTTCCCGCCGATGCGGAGATACGCTTCATGCAGGACGTGAACGCCGCGCTGGCCGGGGAGATCGCCCGGGGCAACGCCGCCGGATACGGCGCTTCGGCGCTCGTGTCGCTCGGGACGGGGCTGGGCTTCGCCCTGAGCCGTGACGGGCGGGTGCTGTGCAACCCGGCGGGCGGCCCGAAGGTGGTGATCTTCAACCTTCCCTACCGCGACGGCATTCTGGAGGACTATGCCTCGAAACGGGGATTCCTGCGCATCTACGGCGAGCTTGCGGGACATACGGACCCGGCGCTGACGGTGGCCGACCTGGGCCGCATGGCCGGCGAAGGGGATGCCCGGGCCCGCGAGACGTTCGCAACGGTCGGGGGCATCCTGGCCGCCGCGCTGCGCGACCTGCTCGTCGAACACGGCGTCGAATGCCTCCTGCTGGGCGGTCAGATTTCGCGTTCGTTCTCCTATATGGAGGCGGCCCTGCGCGACGGACTGAGCGACGTCGCGGGGCTGACCCGCATCGCACCCGCGGAGCATATCGGCGAAGCGGCCTTCTACGGACTGCTGGCGCAGGCGGACGGCGGCTGTTAGGCGTTACAACGAACCGTCCGATTTCGTATATTTGTCAGGAGAGGCGGTCGTCTCTCCTGTTTTTAATTGCTAAAAACATGACCGAAAAATACCGCAGATTTCTGCACGCCGTGCGTGCTTTCATGCCCCGCGAACGGGTTTATACCGATTATCTGCGCCGGCTGGCGTGGGGCGCCGACGCGGGCTTTTACCGCCTCGTTCCGCAGATCGTCGTGCGTGCCGCCGGCGAAGACGAGGTCGTGCGGCTCATGCAGGAGGCCGCCCGGCTGGGTGTGCCCCTGACCTTCCGGGCCGCGGGCACGAGCCTCTCGGGGCAGGCCGTCAGCGACTCGGTGCTCGTGGTGGCGGGTAAGCATTGGGAGCGCTGCGAGGTGCTCGACGGAGGCCGCGCCGTGCGGCTTCAGCCCGGCGTCGTGGGGGCCCGGGTCAACGAGGTGCTGAAATCGTATGGATACCGCTTCCCGCCCGACCCGGCTTCGATCCGAAGCGCGATGGTGGGCGGTATCGTGATGAACAACGCCTCGGGCATGAATTGCGGCACCCACGCCAACAGCGACCGGATGCTGCTTTCGGCGCGCCTGGTGCTGGCCGACGGCACGCTGCTCGATACGGGTGACGAGGCGAGCCGCCGGGCCTTTTCGGAGAGCCATGCGGAGTTCCTGCGAGCCATTGAAGCGCTGCGCGACCGGGTTCGCGGCGACAAGGCCCTGACGGAGCGTATCCTGCATAAATATTCGATCAAAAATGTCATGGGGCTGAACCTGCTGCCGCTGGTGCGCTTCGACGATCCGTTCGAGATCATCGCCCACCTTATGGTCGGTTCCGAGGGGACGCTGGCGTTTCTGGCCGGGGTTACGATGCGCACCGAGCGCGAATACGAACACAAGGCCAGCGCGATGGTCTATTTCAGCGACATCGGCGAGGCGAGCCGGGCCGTCGTGGAGATGCGCAAATTGCAGGACGCCGCCGGGGAGCGCATCGTGCACAGCGCCGAGATGCTCGACCGCAAGTCGCTGGCATCGGTCGGCGATGCCACGGGCGAGGGGTTGACGGCCCTGCTGACCGAGACCAAGGCTCACACACCCGAGGAGCTGGCCGCCAACGTCGTCCGCATCGGGGAGTTGCTGGGGCGCTTTGCGCTTTATGTTCCCGCCCGGTTCACCGACGATCCGGCCGAGCAGGCGAAGTTTTGGGCCCTCCGTTCGGGCATCTTCCCGGCGGTGGGCGGCAGCCGTCCCGCCGGGACCACCTGCCTGATCGAAGATGTCGCCTTTCATATCGGGGACCTGCCCCGTGCGACCGCCGAACTGCAGGCGTTGATTGCCCGCCACGGCTACGACGACGCCTGCATCTACGGGCACGCGCTCGAGGGCAACTACCATTTCATCATCAACCAGTCGTTCTCGACCCCGGCCGAGGCGGCCCGCTACGAGGCGCTGATGGACGACGTTGCGGAACTCGTCGTCGGCAGGTACGACGGCTCGCTCAAAGCCGAGCACGGCACGGGGCGCAACATGGCGCCCTTCCTTCGCCGCGAGTGGGGCGACGCCGCCTGTGCCGTGATGCGGGCCGTCAAAGAGCTGTTCGACCCCGCGGGGCTGCTGAACCCCGGGGTGATCTTCAACGACGATCCCCGCTGCCATCTCTCCCATTTCAAACCGCTGCCGCTGACCGATCCTCTGATCGACCGCTGCATCGAATGCGGGTTCTGCGAGGTGAACTGCCTGACGTGCGGGCTGACCCTTTCGTCGCGCCAGCGCATCGTCGTGCGCCGCGAGATCGCCCGGCTGAAAGCCTCCGGCGGGAATCCGCGCCTCGTGCGGGAGCTCGAACGCGGCTACCGTTATCCCGGGGAGCGGACCTGCGCCGGGGACGGGCTCTGCTCGACGAGCTGTCCCGTGGGAATCAATACGGGAGAGTTGACCCACGCCCTGCGTGCGTTGCGGGTGCCGCCCGGGAGTGCGGGACATGCCGCCGGGGAATTCGCTGCCCGTCATTTCGCCGGACTGAAAAGCGTCCTGCGCCCCGTGCTGACGATGGCCGATGCGACGCACCGGGTGTTCGGAACGCGGACGATGACAACCGTGACGAAGGGCCTGCATGCGCTGGGGCTTCCCCAATGGCTGCCTTCGATGCCGCGGGCCTACCGGATGCCCGAAACGCTGCGCACGGCGCCCGCGCCGGAACCGGACAAGGTGGTCTATTTCCCGAGCTGCATCAACCGGACGATGGGCCTCGCCCGTGAAACCCCGGTCGCGGAACCGCTGGCCGGCAAGATGGTCGCGCTGCTCCGCAAGGCAGGTTACGAGGTTGTTTTTCCCGAGAACATGGAACGTCTCTGCTGCGGCACGATCTGGGAGAGCAAGGGCATGGCCGACATCGCCGACCGCAAGACCGCCGAGCTGGAAGAGGCGCTGTGGCGCGCCAGCGGGGAGGGTCGCTGGCCGGTGCTGTGCGACCAGAGCCCGTGCCTGCACCGCATGCGCGAAAAGATCGGCCGCATGAAATTGTACGAACCGGCGGAGTTTATCTGGACCTTCCTGCGCGACCGGCTGGAGTTCCGGCCCCAGCCGGGACCTGTCGCCGTGCATGTCACCTGCTCGATGCGCCGCATGGGGCTGGCCGGGGTGATTGTTTCGCTGGCGCGGCTGTGTGCCGACGAGGTGGTGGTGCCCGAGGAGGTCGGATGCTGCGGATTCGCCGGCGACCGCGGATTCACGCACCCCGAGGTCAACGCCTGGGCCCTGCGCAAACTGCGGCCCGTCATCGAACGCTCGGGCGTGAAGGCGGGTTATTCGAACAGCCGCACGTGTGAGATCGGGCTTTCGGCCCGTTCGGGCGTGCCCTACGTCTCGATCGTCTACCTGGTCGATGCCTGCACGACACCTAAGGAAAACCCCGGAGCCTGAGCCCCGGGGTTTCTCTTATACCAGCAGTTCGTAGTCGATGTGCCACACGCCCGTCTCCCCGGGGAAGACCCGGAACGGGATGTAGGGTTCGAGACAGGCTGCCGTAGGGCAGGCCCAGAAGACCATGTGCGACAACTGTCCGCTGCCCGAGGCCCGGACGCCCGCTCCCGTGCGGAGGTTGCGGAGACTGAATCCGTACCCCGGCGTCGCAGGGTCCTGACCGTGAAGGTCGCCCATGAAGACCGATTCGCCCGGGTTCAGCGGACGGCTGAAAGCGACGCCGTCGGGCGTCAGCGCCACGCTGTCGTAGGCTTCGCGCCACGTTCCCTCGGGGCGGAACGGGAAATGGATCGAGGTGTCGGGACCCGTGGCCATGCGGTCCGGCGTGAAGAAGTTGTGGTTGTAGACATGGCCCATGAGCGGCGCGGGTCCGAGGTTTTTGAGCGTGTACTCGATCCGCAGGCCCGGGGCGTCGGTCAGCCGCAGCGTCTTGCGGTAGTCGTAGCCGTATTCGTCGGTCAGCAGCCGGTGGCGGAACCCGACGCGGTCGCGCTCGGCGGTCGTCTCCCAAATGCCGGGATCGACGATCTCGTAGAGGCGGAACCGGTCGTAGGGGTGGTCGGAGAACTTGCGCAGCGTGCCGACCCCGATTTTGAGGAACTCCTGTCCGGGGCGTGCCCGCTCGTAACCGATCTGGGTAAATTCGTCCGCGGGGCCGGTCAGGCCGTCGTGCCGCAGGGGATCGTGGCGCGGCTGCCACTCCGAGACGTAGCGGTGGCCCCGGCTGCGCAGGTCGCGCACGACGCCGCCCCAGTCGAAGCGCGTGCCCCGGTAGTAGCCGCGTTCGGCATCGGGGAGACATACCAGGGCCGAGACGTGGCGGTTGGCGATACGCAGGACGGGAGCTTCCGACACGCGGGTGGCGGAAGCTCTCGTCGTTGCATCTGGTTGCAGCCCGCGCATGGTCACTTCGTCTTTTCGTAAATCAGCACGGCGAGGTCGTATTGGCCCAGCGTCACCTCGCGGCCGTCGGGCGATACCTGTGCGCCGCCCAGCGTCGAAGCCTCCGTGAAACGGTAGCCCGGAACCTCGATCGCACCCTTCACGGCCGCCCCCTCCTCGGTGCGGGTGGCCACTATGGCCATGCCGTCGCCGTTGGTGTAGGCGCGCGCCTCGATGCCGGGATTCGACAGCGTGAAGCCCTCCGTGTCGCGGTAGGTGCCGACCAGCAGCAGGTCTTCGTACTTGCCTTTGATGGCGTTCACCTGGGCCAGATAGGCCTGGTAGTGCGGCGTTTTGTCGATCAGGTCGCGGCAGCGGTAAATTTCGATGTCGTTGCGCAGAC
Organism: Alistipes timonensis JC136; assembly: GCF_900107675.1. GTDB lineage: Bacteria > Bacteroidota > Bacteroidia > Bacteroidales > Rikenellaceae > Alistipes > Alistipes timonensis. Next base: position 134,920 of record NZ_FNRI01000007.1, on the reverse strand, counting down.
CCTTCAGCAGCGTGTTGTTCACACGGCGTTCGATGTCCGTGTCGTCGCGGATCTCGCGGTCGGAGACGATGATCTCGGGGAAGGTGTAGCGGAACCAGTCGATGAAGCTGTACTTGCCGGCGGTAGTCTGGTAAATGTGGATGTAGTCGCAGTACTGCGCCGTGACGTCGGTCAGCCACTCGGTGCCGAGCGCGAACTCGGGGTCGAAGCTGACGTTGCGGTCGCGGACCATCTTCAGCACCTCGGCCTTGTCGGCGATCACCCGCATGTTGGGCACGGGGAACTCCCGGCTCAGGTCCCAGTTGGTGGCGCGCTCGCCGTATCCGAGCTGATCGTAGAAAACGCTGTTGGCTCCGTACTCGCGGGCGCGGTCGGCCCATTCGAGCAGCATCTTGCGCCAGATCGGCGCACGGGTGTCGGCCACGACGAACGTGCGGGCGTTGTAGTCGGCCAGGAACGTGCCCTGACCCGTGAAGCGGTACTGTTCGAAGAGTTCGGCGCCCGTGTTGTCGCGGTAGCAGATCTCCTTGCCCCGGCCGCTCTTGTAGAACTCGCTCTCGCGGTCGATCAGCTTGCCGTTGAAGTAGAGCAGCACCTTGCCGCCGTCCTTCTTGTAGTCGGCGATGGCCTTTTTCCAGCCCGCGTCGCCGCCCTGTGCGGGATCGGCGTTGTAGTGGGGATTGCCGTGGTCCATGCCCGTCTCCCACCATCCGAAGGTGAAGACGGCGTCGGCCCCGACGCTCTCGCCGACATCCTTGATGCGGCCCGGCAGGTCGGTGTATTTGAACAGCAGTTCGCCGTACTGGTGGCGGAAGATGATTCGCTGCCAGCTGCGCATCTTTTTGACCCACATCGGCGCGTCGCGGTGGTCCCACCACGTGTCGGCCCAGCGGCGGTAGTGTTTCGAGGTCTCGTGCCACGAACCCGTGTAGGGGGCTATGACGTTGGCGTCGCACGTCCACGTTTCGCCGGCGAAGCACTGCGGGAATTTGTAGAATCCGGATTCCAGCCGCGTGAATTCGCCTTCGGCGTCGGGGTAGAGGCGCAGACCGTGTCCCGTGTCCTGGAACGTCGTGTCGTGGCTGCCGAAATAGATTCCCTCGCTGTCGCCCACGTAGGCGAAGCAGTTGGAGGCCATGCAGCCGCCCGTGCCGCCCGTGACGGTGCGCATGGGGTATTTGGCGTCCATCTGGCGGAACTTCTGCGCCGGGGCCTTGTAGGGCGAGGCGTTGCTGTGACGGAAAATCACCGCTTTGGGATTGTCGTAGAGCTGGCCTCCGGTGTGGGTGAGCAGCAGTTTGTGGTCTTCGGGAAGCGGCATGCCGCCCACCAGCGGGTAGTGCAGTTCGCGGACGATCGTGTGGGGCTCGCGGTTCTCGATCTTCGACGCGAAGCGCACCTCGTCGCCCTCGAGCGTGATGTCGAGCGTGAGGCGCATGTCGAGCGTCACCGCCTCGCGGGTGCTGAAGTCGGTGGCGTTCAGGCGGTCGTAGATCACCGTGATCGTGTCGCCCCTGCGCGAGATGCGGGGCGTCTGCTCGTCGGGCAGCACTTCGATCTCCTTGGCCTTCTGCGTGTCGTAGTAGAGGCGCCAGAGGTAGTCGCCTCCGGCGTAGTCCCGGCCGGTTTCGAGGTTTTTGATGCTGGTCAGGCGGCCCCGGCCGTCGACCGTGACCTGCAATTTGTCGTTGCGGAGCGTACTCTCTTTCGGAGCTGCCCCGGCGGACGGGAACAGCAGGATGCCCGTGCATGCGAGCAGCAATTTCACCATTTTGTTCATTGTCTCTTCGTTTGTTGCGGCGCGAACGCCGGACGCCCCGCGAAGGGCGCCCGGCGGGGCTCGCGTTGGCGGGTTAGTAGCCCGGATTGTTTTCTTTGATGTTCTTCATCACCTGCATCGTGGTGGTCGGGAGGGGCCACAGGTAGCTCTTCGGGGCCACGAACTTGCACTCGGCGAGAACCTGGGCGTAGGCGTTGCTGTTGAAGAAGTCGGCGGCGCCTTTGGCTACGGGGGCCATGAAATCCATACATCCGTCCTCGTCGATCTCGGGCACGGCTCCGTGGAACCACATGCCGTTGTCGATGTAGGCGCGCTGGAGTTTTTCGTCTTTCTTGGGCAGTCCGATCCAGGGGCGGTTGAGCACCTTTTCGGCGATGCGCCAGCGCCAGATGTCGTACAGGCGCAGGTTTTCGAAGGCGAACTCCATGCGGCGCTCGATGCGCAGGATCGTGCGGAGCTTGTCCTGCGACCGCTCGGTGATGGCCGGATAGTCGGAGGTGGCCGTGACGGCCGCCTTGTAGGCGCGGGCGCGGACCTGGTTCATGGCGTCGAGCACCGTGTCGTCGATCTCGTTCAGTTCGATCTTCGCCTCGGCGTACATCAGCAGGACATCGGCGTAGCGCAGGATCAGTTTGTCGTTTTCGGGTTCGAACGGAGCCAGCCAGTCCTCGTCGACGTGCTTCTTCAGCACCAGACCGTTGTAGGAGGCGTACTGGTTCGAGGTGCCCTGGATTTTGTAGGAGCGCGAGTCGTTGTTGACCACTTCCGTTCCTTCGCGGGCGCTGTACACCTTGTCCCGGTCGAAATGCGGATCGAAAATTACGCCCAAGTGCTGCGTGCCGTGTTCCACAATGGTGTAGGTGCAGCGCGGGTCGCGGTGCTCGAACGGCTTGTGGGGATCGTAGACCGTCGATTCGTCGATGGGTTTGCCCTGGTCGTCGAGGAATGCGCAGAGCAGGTACCACGACGGCAGGCAGGTCGTGCAGGTCGGGGCCCCCGACAGACGGGGCAGTTTGGCCGTGCAGGCCTGACCGCCGAGATACTGGTATTTCGAGTCGTTCGACAGGGCCTTCGAGCGGGGAATGTTGAAGATGCCCTCGGGCGAATGCTTCGTCGCGTTGCGGAACAGCTGTCCGAAATCCGAATGCAGGGTGTAGGCATTCAGCTGCATGCAGTTCCAGGCGGCGTCGCGGGCCTCCTTGAAGAGCTTCTCGGCTTCGGCAGGATCGTCGTCGCCGAACCCGCCCCGTTCGACCGAATCCCATTTGCGGATCGAGGCGAAGTGGAGGGCGAAGCGGGCTTTCATGCCGTAGGCCGCGCCGCGCGTGGCCCGCTCGATCTCGCCTCCGTAGGATACGGGCAGGATCGGCGCTACGTCGTCGAACTCTTTGAGAATGTCGGGAAGAACGGTCCACATATCGCTGCGGGTCAGTTCATAGGCGCTTTCGCGGCCCTGTTCGGAGTCCATGTCCATGTCTTCCGGAACCACGACGGGATCGCCGAAGTGGATCATGATGCGGGCGTAGAAGCAGGCGCGGTAGAAGCGGGCGTTGGCCATGATGCGGTCGTAGCGGGCCTGCTCGATCCGGCCTTCGTGTTTGCGGAGCTCGGTGATGATCTTGTTGCAGCGGTTGATGCCCGTGTAGGTGATGTCCCACATGCGGACCGAGAGCGGAAAGTCGGAGTTCACGCCGTCGATGAGGAAACGGCCCGGGGAGTTGCGGTTTTGTCCGTCGTCCGTCAGCATGTCCAGCTCGGTCTGGTTGCCGGAGGTCCATTCGTTGCGCTCCATGGGCCAGTAGGTGTGGTGGAGCAGGGCGTTGAGGTTCAACTCGAACTGCTCGGCCGTCTGGAACCAGGAGCCGCTGGCCGCCTTGTCCCTGGGCGAAAGGTCCAGGTCGCTGCACGAAACCACAAGGCTTCCGGCCAGTGCGAATAATGCGATTTTAATGGTTTTCATATCTTTTCGTTCTTTGATACGACGTTAGAATTTAAGCTGTGCGGAGAAGAGCACCGATTTGGTGATGGGATAGCCGGTGGTGCCGACCTCGGGGTCCCAGCCCTCGGGGAAGTGGCTGTGGGTGAAGAAGTCGGTGAGCGTCACGGCGAAGCGGAGGCTTTTGACATGGATTTTGCTCATCCATTTCTGGGGCAGGGTGTAGCCCAGCGAGAGGTTCTTCACGCGGAAGTACGAACCGTCGAAAAGCCAGTAGTCGGAGATCGCATAGTTGTTGTTCGCGCTGGCCCACGAATAGCGCGGGTATTTGGCACGCTTGTTCTGTTCGATGGTGTTTTTACGGCTCCACGAATTCCCCCCCCCGATGTAGGTGGCGAAGTTATACCACTGACCGCGGAGCGGCTGTACCATCTCGTCCGTCAGATAGGAGTTGCGCTGGCCGACGCCCTGGAACGTCAGGTTGAAGTCGATGCCGCGCCAGGCCAGATCGACCGAACCGCCGTAGTTGAAGTGCGGGAGCGAGGAGCCGAGCACCCGGCGGTCGTAGTCCGTCGAGATGAGCGGATTGTTCGGGTCGCCGTCGGCGAAGTTCCGGTAGCGGATGTCGCCCGGCGAGACGTAGGAACCCAGGGTCGCCGAATTCCTCACCTCTTCGGGGCTCTGGTAGAGACCTTCGCTGACGTAGCCGTACCACGATTGGTATTCCTCGCCCTCGCGGATGATCTTGCCGCCCGAGATGACCTCCTTGTTGCCGATGTAGCCCATCTTCGAAACGTCGTCCGAAAGATTGAACGAGAGCCCGTAGCTGAAGTCGCCGACGTGGTCTCGCCAGCCGAGGGTGATCTCCCAGCCTTTGGTATGCATGTCGCCGATGTTGTCATAGGGGTCCGAAAGTCCCATGATCGGGGCGATGGGGACCTGCAGGAGCATGTCGCGCGTCTTCTTGTAGTACCAGTCGGCCGTGACCGACAGCCGGTTGCGGAGCATCGAGAGGTCGACGCCCACGTCGATGGTCGAAGTGGTCTCCCAGGTGATGTCCGTGACGATGGCGGCGGCCTGTGCATAACCCGACAGGCCCGTCAGGGTCGAACCGATGTAACCCATCGTGTGATTGTTGGCCAGCACGGCCTGATAGGGGTAGTAACCTTTGATGCGCTCGTTGCCCAGTTCGCCGTAGGAGAGGCGCAGTTTGCCGTGGTCGAGAACCTTGCGGACTCCCTCCATGAATTTCTCCTCGGTGAAGACCCAGCCGGCCGAGGCCGAGAGGAACGTACCCCAGCGGCAGTCGGGCGCGAAGCGCGAGGAGCCGTCGCGGCGGATATTGCCCTGAACGTAGTATTTCGACTTGTAGTTGTACATCAGGCGGCCGAAGTAGGAGCGGCGGGCCAGTTCGTTGATGTCCTTCGAGTTGGCCGTGACTCCGTCGGAGTTGCCGGCGGCCAGGTCGGGAATCAGCGAGTGGGCGAACGACGTGTTCTTGGCCACGATCGTACCCTCCTGATACCAGTAGTTCTCGTAACCGACCATGGCGCTGAAATTGTGGTCCAGGCCGAACGTGTGCTGATAGTTGGCATAGACCTGCGTGGTGTGGGCGAAGGTGTCGCCGCGGCTCTCTTCGAGTTCCGTAGTCAGGGCGTTGCTGATGTATTTCGAACTGGTGAGACTCTCCTCCTGATAGCTGAAATAGGAGGTTTGGCGCTGAAAATCCTTGATTTTGGTGTAGGAGAACTGGGGCGAGAAGATGCCCGTGACGGTCAGTCCCTTGACGGGGGTGATGTCCAGCTGGAACTTGGCGTTGGCCAGGTACTTGTCGGTGTCCTTCTCGCCGCCCGACATCAGGGCTGCATAGGGATTCACACCGTCCTTGCCCGGGGCGTAGCGCCCGTCGCTCCACACGGCCTGGTAGATGGGCGGGATGTAGCGCATGGTGCCTGAGGGCGAAGCGTGGGGATTGACCTGGTCGGTGTAGCGCAGCGAGATGTCGGCCGAAGCCTTCATCCATTTGAATACCTGTATGTCGTTGTTCAGGCGGGCCGTGTAACGCTTCCACGAGAGGTTCTTGCGGAACAGGCCGTCGACGTCGTCGAAGCCCAGGCTCAGCACCGAGCTGCGCTTGTCGCCGCCCGACTGGATCGTGAGGCTGTGCGAATGGCGCACGCCCACGTCTTTGAGTATCAGATCCATCCAGTCTACGTTCGGATAGAGGTCCGGATTCTCCCGGTTGAGCAGCGTGTAGTTCTCGACGTATTCGCGGGAGTAGTCCTGGTACCAGCCGCCCGAGGGCAGGTCGTTGTAACGCAGTTCGTTGACCGCCGCCATGTAGTCGGAGGCGTTCATGTACTTCGGCTCCTGGGACTGGAAGTCGAGTCCGAGCGTATAGTTATAGGTAACGCTCGCGCCCGACTTGCCGGCCCGCTTGGTGGTGATCAGGATGACGCCCGCCGCTGCCTGCGATCCGTAGATCGAAGCCGATGCGGCGTCTTTCAGCACGGTGATGTTCTCGATGTCGTTGGGGTTGACGTCGTCGATCGATCCGGCCACGCCGTCGATCAGCACGTAGGGGTCGGATGCGCCGTCGGTCATCGAGGTGATGCCGCGGATGCGGATCGTGGCCGAACCGCCCGGCGCCGAGTTGGTGCGGGTGACCGTCACGCCCGGCATGGCGCCCTGAAGGGCCTGCGAGATGGTCGGGCTCTGGCGGTTGAGGATCGCTTCGCCTCCAATCGAGGAGAGCGATCCCGTCAGGTCCTTTTTCCGCATGGTGCCGTAACCTACGACGACCACCTCGTCCATCGAGGTGCTCTCTTCCTGGAGCACGATGTCGAACGAGGTGCGGCTGCCGATGGGAAGGGTCTGGGACTTGTAGCCCAGGTAGGAGACGAGGAGCGACGCATCCGCGGCGGGCTTTTTGGCCAGTCGCAGGAGAAAGTTGCCCTGGGCGTCGGTTGTCACGCCCTGTTGGGTCCCCGAGAGGATAATGGTGGCGCCGGGAACCGGCTCTCCTTTCTCGGTCTTTACGCTTCCCTGAAGGGTGAAGTTCTGGGCCGAAGCGTACGATGGCGAAAATAGAATCGCTGCCAGAAGCGCACAGAAAGCCGCAATCATCCGAAAATCGCACTTTCTTTGAAATTCATCGTAACTTTTTTTCATCTTTTTAGAATTAGTAGTATATTTGCGCTGTACACCACACCACACAACAGATAGGATGGACGGATTAGTGTGGTTTGGTGTGGTACAAAAATAAATGTAATATTTGATATTCCAAAGAAAAGACGATTTTTTTTGAATTTTTTCGTTGAATGTCATCCAAATGTAACGAGGACCGCCGGGCCGGGGATGCTTCCGCACTTCGTCCGGATTGTTGAAACCTTAAACGAACCTTATCTTACAGTTATGAAAAAGTATTTGTTATGGATATGCACGGCGGCGGCTCTGCTGGCTGCCGGGACTTCCTGCACCGACGATCCGGAAGTGGACAGCGTCGGCCGGGTGGGGATTCAGCAGCAAAGCCTGACCGCCTCCGGCGACGGTGAAGTGCTGACCCTCAATGTGACCAGCAACGCCTATTGGCATCTCGAATTCGTCGATGCCGCCACGGGCGAATCGATTCGCTGGGTGCTTCCCAACGAGAGCACCGGCATGGGTAATGCCGACGTGAAACTCACCGTGGCCCGCAACCGCTCGACCAACGGTCGTTCGGCCTATGTGAACGTGACCACCGATTCGGAGTCCTCGACGGCTTCGATCCTGCTGTCGCAGGGAGCCGGCACGGTCGGCGGCGGCGACGGGTATGATTTCCCGATCGCCCAGCGGTTCAGCATCGACGCCAACCTCGCACTGGACAATGCCTTTATCGAGGGAGCGGCCTGCTACTTCGACGACGGCATGATCCTGCGCCGGACGGGCTCGCCCGTGAACCTGGAGTTCAGCACCAAGACCCACACCAATCCCACGTCGAACTGGTATTTCCAGCGCGGCGTCGTTATCGGGTCGTGGGAGACGGGCGATGCCCTGCAGCTCGAGATTCCGGTGAAGGAGGAGCTTTCGGGCGACCTGCGCTACTCCTACGGCAGCCGCCGCGACGGCACCCAGAACGCCGGTCATGCGTGGGTCTTCGAATGGAGCGCCGACGGTGAGAACTGGGCGGAGTTCGACGGCACCTGCTCCGGCGGAGCTTCGGACGCCACCTGGAAGACGATCGACTTCACGATTCCGGCAGACAAGAAGATTCCGGCCGGCGGCAAGTTGTGGATTCGCCACCGCTGCACCGACGGCTCCAAGGCGAGCACCTCGGCAACGAATAAGACCGTGGCTTACCAGAGTGCGTTCTGCATCACGAAGGCTTCGGCCGAGCCGACTGCGGTTCCGCCGATGGACAACGACAAGGTGGTCTTCTCGACCGGTTTCGACGACGTGATCGACGCCAAAGCCGCGTATATCGACCTGCCGCTCGATTTCATGTCGTCGTGGAACGACGGAACCTATGCACTTCCCAAGGAACAGGCCGGTATCGTGAGCGTGGTCTCCTGCTGGACCCGTCCGGGCTTCCTGCAGGTGGGCCGCGGCGACGAGGCGCTCATCACCCGCTACACGCAGGGCGCCTATACGATCAAACTGGCGCCGCGTTTCGAGGCGATGCGCATTTCGAAGTCCGACCTCAAGCTCACGTTCCTCGCTTCGGCGATGATCGATGCCTACGGCAAGCCGACCGATCCCGGCGTGGTCGTGAAGGCCGACGCTGCAAGCGGCGCCACGGTCGAGGGCGGTACGCTTGCGGGCGTAGCGAACAACGAGTTCAAACCGTTCACGGTTTATGTGCGCAATGCGAAACCCGAGACGGAGATCACCATCACTTCGGCCGACATGGCGAACAGCACGGACGACGTGCGTTTCTTCCTCGACGACATTCTGCTCGAAGTGGAGGGTGAACCCGAGCGTCCGAGCGCCGACGATCCCGTGAAGGCGGAAGTTTCGGCCATCCGCGCCCTGAAGGGCCCCGGAGAGGTGACGATCAGCGACAACTATTATATACAGGCCCGCGTGGTGGCTGTGGACAACGTTCCGGCCGACTGCTTCGCCGTGCAGGATGCCGATGCCGGTATCTTCGTCAAACTGGCAGGCCACGGCCTTGCCGTGGGCGATCAGGTCGAAGTGGTCGTCAAGGACGCCCGGCTCGCTGCCGATGCCGACGGGTTGTTGGTGGTGACGCCGACGGCCGCCGACAAGGTGACCAAGACCCAAGCCGCTTCCGAGGTGCCCGCCGCACGGGCCGTCTCGGTGGCCGACCTGACGGCCGGAACCTATGAGGCGATGCTCGTCTCGCTGCCCGAATCGCAGGTGGTCGACGCCGATCTGGCGAAGAACATGAGCGGCAATATTACGCTCGAACTCGAGGACCGCACCACCTATGTAATGAAGACCTATGCTTCGGCGTCGTTCGCCTCGACGGCGGTTCCGCAGAAACGCGGCGCGGTGAAGGGACTTGCCGGGGCGTCGTTCCTGCTGCCGACCTCCGCGGATGACCTCGCGGCCATGACCGGCACCCGCTTCGGCGAAGCCGTCTACGCCATCACGCCGATCTCGGGACTTATCAAGGTTTCTCGAGAGGGTAGTGTGTATGGATTCCGCAATGTTACCTATGCAGACAATACCGTGACTTATTCGTCGCCCGAGGGATGTACGATCACCAAGATCGGTAACGAGAGTGTGGCAGGTTGTACCTTAGCCAATACGGGGTCTGCCACGATTTACGACGGTCGTTTTCTTACGACTGGCTGGGGCGGCGATAACTGGCAGGATAACGGGCTGGTATTCAAGATTAAGGCTACGTCGCGCATTGTAGGTAACTTACGCTTCGGATTCGGCCTGTTTGCGGCAAGCACTCAAGCGGTTCCCAAGAATTGGAAGGTTGTTTGGAGCCATGACAATGTCTCCTGGAATGATGGTGTGCGTGTGTTGGAGATGCCTTTCACGGGAGAGGGCTCGGAGACATTTGCACTGACTACTGCAGCCAATACCCGTGGCTATCGGATGGCTTATTTCAACGTTCCGGAGAGTAAGGCTGTTGCCCAAGGTGGATTTTTCTATGTCAAGATCATGCAGGCAGACAATACGACCTGCCATGCTTCCGGTAAGACGATTTCTACGGCGGGACAGCTTCTTTTCCAGCACGGGTTCTATCTGGCAACCCATGAAAAACGTGCTTACCATACTTCGATGCTGCCTTCGGGCGAGAATGTGCTGCTGACCGAAGGTTTCGATGATGCTTTCCTGGCACACGACTATTTCATCCCCTCATGGCAGATGTGGACCAACCTTTCGAATGAATACACGATGCCCGACGGCTGGGAGAAGGCCGGCAGCGTGTACGAGGGAACGGGTTATATCCGGGTCGGCAAGAGTGCCACGGATAATGCGAGCAGCATCACCACGCCTGCGCTGACCGCCCTGGGCAATGCAACTGCCAATGTCACCCTGAAATTCAAAATCGGCATCGGATTGGGAGGTAAGAACGAATACGCTCCCGATCCCTGCACGGTTACGATCACGACAACAGGTAGCGGTACTGCCGGTACGTTGACTCCGGATTTGAGCACACTGCTTCCTCAGAGCGATCTGACGGAGATCACCAACGCGACGGCTCCCGAGTATGAGAATGCCTACCATCGCTGGCATGAAGTTTCGGTACCCATCTCCGGAGCGACGAAAGATACCCGGATCACGATCGGAGGCACCGGACGCCACTTTATCGACGACATCGTGATTACCAAGGACTAACCTAAACAACTATAAAAAAAGCTATGAAAACACTGAAGTATCTGCTTTGTGGAATTACAATGTGCGCCCTGGCGTGCTCGTCGAGCAAGGATGACGGGGACGGACCCGGCAAAGGTGCGTCGAACACACTGAAAGTGATGTCGTTCAACGTTCGCTACAACAGCGCCAACGACGAGGGCGATAAGAACTGGGAAGTGCGCAAAGCGGCCGTCGTGAAGATGATCAACACGGTTCAGCCCGATGTGGTCGGCCTGCAGGAACCGCGCACGGCACAGCGTACCTTCCTGAAGAACAACCTCCCGAACTATGCCTATATGGAGGTTCCCGGAACGGGTGACGGAAAAGGCGGCAACACCTGTCTGATCTATCGTCAGGACCGGTTCACGCTGGTGGACAACGGCTATTTTTTCCTCAGCCCGACGCCCGACGAGCCGTCCCGCTGCTGGGATGTGGGGGATACGCAATGGCGGACTTCAGTCTGGGTTCACCTGAAAGAGAAGGAGACCGGCAAGGAGTTCTGGTTCCTCTCGACGCACATGCCCGTGCGCACCAATTCCAGCTTTCCCAACGAGCCGTACATCCAGGCGCGTATCAACAGCGCGAACCTCAATGTCGAGCGGATGAAGAAGCTTGCGGGTGAGTCGGGGATGTGCTTCATCGTCGGCGACATGAACTGCGCGGAGGCCAACGACGACGGCAAGAAGGCGCTGAAGCCTTACCGGGACTGGATGAAAGTAGGCCGCGACATCGCTCCTGCGGGGGATGCTTACAGTTTCAACAATTTCGGTTCGGGAACGGCGGCGCCGACCCGCAATCTCGACCACATCTTCCACCGCAATACGAAGATGGCCGTATCGTTCCGCACGCTGACCGACAATTACGGCGTGACGTATGTTTCCGACCACTATCCGATCCTGCTGACGGTGCTGTTCTGACCCGAAGCACGCATATGAATGAGAAACTCCCCGGCTCTTTCAAAGAGCCGGGGAGTTTGCGTGTTTTCGTGACGGAATCAGTTGACGATGACCGTCGGGAAATACTCCCGCAGCAGGGCCGCGGCGCGGTCGAGTTGTTCGGGGGTGTTCTCCCGCACGTCGCGGAGCCGGTATTCCAACCCCATTGCCTCGTACTTGTGGACCCCGAGGGTGTGGTAGGGTAGCAGTTCGACCCGCTCCACGGATTTGTAACCTCCGAGGCGTTCGCCCAGCGTGCGGATGTCGGCTTCGGCATCGCTGTAACCCGGGACGAGCACATAGCGCAGCCAGAACGGTTTTCCGTGGGCTTCGAGCCAGGCGGCCGTGCGGAGCGTCTGGGCGTTCTCGCGGCCGGTGAGTGCGCGGTGGCGTTCCGGATCGGCCTGCTTCACGTCCAGCAGCACCAGATCGACCAGCCCCAGCAGCTCTTCGACGGCCGGGTTCCACACCCCGCCGTTCGTGTCGACGCAGACGTGGATGCCGGCCTCTTTCAGCGCGCGGACCAGCGGGACGAGTTCCGCGGCCTGGAACGTGGGTTCGCCGCCCGAGAAGGTCACGCCGCCGCGTTTGCCGTAAAACGGTTTCTGGTCGACGGCCATGCGCAGTATTTCGGCGGGGTCGGTCGGTTTGCCCTCCCCGGCCTCGATCGTGTCGGGGTTGGCGCAGTAGAGGCAGCGGAAATTGCAACCCTGCAGGAAAACGACGAGCCGGAGTCCCGGCCCGTCGAAAGTTCCCATCGATTCGTAGGAATGTACACGAAGCATGATTACATTCGTTCGTGGAAGCTGCGGCTGATGACCTCCAGCTGGTGCTCGCGGCTCAGCTTCGTGAAATTCACGGCATAGCCCGACACGCGGATCGTCAGCTGCGGATACTTCTCGGGGTGCTCCATGGCATCCTCCAGCATCTCGCGGTTCAGCACGTTGACGTTCAGGTGGTGGGCACCCTTGGTGAAGTAGCCGTCGAGCATCGTCACGAGGTTCTCGATGCGGTCCTCGGCCGTCGGGCCCAGCGATTTCGGAACGATCGAGAAGGTGTTCGAAATACCGTCCTGCGAGTCGCGGTAGCGCATCTTGGCCACCGAGGCGAGCGATGCGATGGCGCCGCTCTTGTCGCGGCCGTGCATCGGGTTGGCTCCCGGGGCAAAGGCCACGCCTTTGAGGCGTCCGTCGGGCGTCGCGCCGGTTTTCTTGCCGTACATCACGTTCGAAGTGATCGTGAGCAGCGACAGCGTCGGGCGGGCGTTCTTGTAGACGGGCAGTTTTTTGAGCTCCTCGCTGAAATAGTAGACGAGGTCCACACCCAGGTGGTCGACACGGTCGTCGTTGTTGCCGTAGCAGGGGAATTCGCCGTCGATGTCGAAACCTTCGGTGAGCCCCTCGGCGTTGCGGCGGGCCGTCACCTTGGCATATTTGATGGCCGAGAGCGAGTCGAGGGCGATCGAAAGACCTGCCACGCCATAGGCGAGGTTGATGCGGGGATCGGTGTCGACGAACGCCATCTGGGCCTTCTCGTAGTAGTACTTGTCGTGCATGTAGTGGATGATGTTCATTGCCTCGTTATAGACGCGGGCGATCTCCGAGAGCACCATCTTGTAGTTGCGCATCACCTCCTCGAAGCGCAGCGGACCCTCCGACAGAGCCGGAATGCCTTTGACCATCAGCGTGCCGGTGTTCTCGCAGCGGCCGCCGTTGATGGCCAGCAGCAGGGCTTTGGCCAGGTTGGTGCGGGCGCCGAAGAACTGGATCTGCCGGCCGATGTCCTGGAACGACACGCAGCAGGCGATGCCGTAGTCGTCCGAGTGGCGGACCTCACGCATCAGCTCGTCGTTCTCGTACTGGATCGAGCTGGTGTCGGCCGAAACCTTGGCGCAGAAGGCTTTGAAGCCCTCGGGCAGCTCGGGGCTCCAGAGGATCGTGAGGTTGGGCTCGGGCGAGGGACCGAGGTTGTAGAGCGTCTGCAGGAAGCGGAACGAGGTCTTCGTGACCTTCGTGCGGCCGTCGTTGAAGCGTCCGCCGATGGCCTCGGTCACCCACGTGGGGTCGCCGGCGAAGATGTCGTTGTAGGACTGCATGCGCAGGTGGCGCACCATGCGCAGTTTGATGACGAACTGGTCGATCAACTCCTGGGCGAACGACTCGTCGATCGTGCCGTGCGCCAGGTCGTATTCGATGAAGATGTCGAGGAACGACGAAACGTTACCCAGCGACATGGCGGCTCCGTCCTGTTCTTTGACGGCGGACAGGTAGGCCATGTAGACCCACTGCACGGCCTCCTGTGCCGAGTGCGCGGGACGGCTGAGGTCCAATCCGTAGTATTCGCCCATCGTGCGGATGTCCTTCAGGGCTTTGATCTGCTCGGCGACCTCTTCGCGCAGGCGGATGCGGGCGTCGGTCATCGGGCCGGTGAGGCTGCGGAGGTCCTCCTGCTTGGCTTCGATCAGGCGGTCGGTGCCGTAGAGGGCCAGGCGGCGGTAGTCGCCGATGATGCGGCCGCGGGCATAGTTGTCGGGCAGTCCCGTCAGGAAGCCCAGCGAGCGGAACGAGCGGATCTCCTCGGTGTAGACGTCGAATACGCCGTCGTTGTGGGTCTTGCGGTAATGGGTGAAGATGTCTTTGACCTTTTCGTCGACCTCCACGCCGTTCTCCTTGCAGGCGCGCGATACGACGTTGATGCCGCCGAAAGGTTTGATGGCGCGTTTGAGGAGTTCGTCGGTCTGCAGACCCACGATCAGCTCGTTCTCGCGGTCGATGTAACCGGCCTTGTGCGAAGTGATGGTCGAGACGGTCTTGTTGTCCAGCGAACGGACGCCGTTATGCTGACGCTCCTCCTCGAGGGCCTTGAGGCAGAGATTCCAGATGTGTTTCGTGCGCTCGGTCGGTCCCTGGAGGAACGAGGCGTCGCCCAGATAGGGGGTGATGTTCGTCTGCACGAAGCTCGTAACGTTGATTTCCTTGCTCCAAAGCCCGTCGATAAAGGTTTTGTTCAGTTCCATAGCTTGTTATTGTTCGAATTGAGATTGAAATTGTCGCTTTTCGGCCGCAAAGATATGTTATTTTTTTCACAATAACGAAAGGACGCTTACATTTTCTTAAAATTTTTGAAAAAATACCTACGATCAGGTATTCCGCGCATCCGGATTCGGATATGATCGTTATTTCGGGCGGTTGCGGCTCCGCTTTTGCCCCGGCTAAGCACCGGGGTTTAGGGGGCGATGGCAGGTCGGAGAGCTTCGGAAGCGGATATTGCGTTTTTACGGCTTTCTTGTTCGGCAAAATTGCGTATCTTTACCGCATAAAATCCCGATGACGATGGAAGAATTGACTTTGACGACCCCTGCCCTGCTGTTCTCGGCCGTATCGCTGATCCTGCTGGCCTACACGAACCGGTTTCTCTCCTACGCACAACTGGTGCGCACGCTCAAAGAGCAGCATTTGCAGCACCCCTCGAAAGTGACGCGCGCGCAGATCGACAACCTGCGCCGGCGGCTTCACCTCACGCGCTCGATGCAGGCGTTGGGCGTTTCGAGCCTGTTCCTCTGCGTGGTGACGATGTTCCTGATCTATGTGGGGATGTTTCTTCTTTCGGCTTATGTCTTCGGGGCGGCGCTGCTGCTGCTGATCGCCTCGCTGGGCGTGTCGCTCTGGGAGATTCAGATTTCGGTCCGGGCGCTCGACATTCACCTGAAAGATATGGAGTCCGTTTAAGAAGCGGGATTTTAGAGGAGTTTGTGGGATATCCCCGGTAAACGAAGATGCCGCGACGTCCCGTCACTGCATCTCCCACTAACCTACTTATGTAACCTAAAACCAACTTGTGAATCCGGTTCCCCGGTTTTCACATGGCAAAGATACGGGGCCGTCGTTTCAGCGGAATGACGGCCCCGTTACATTCGTGTTACTTCTGCTGTTCCAGGAAATAATGTTGTGATTTCAGCAGGTTTCGCGACTGGAGTATCATCGTCTTGGTCTCGTTGAGGATCGTCAGGTAGAGCACGCTGGCGCGGGTGCTGCCCGAAGGGTTGCTGTTGATGCGCCGCAGCTGGCTTTTGATCGCCTCGACGATCGTGTCGAAGAGCTGGTCGCGCATCACGAGCACCAGGTCGAGGTCCGAGAAGTCTTTGCTCGAGAGCATGTCGTTGATCTTGTCGAAGATGGCTTCCACCTGGTCGTTCACGCGCATCAGGTCGACGATCTGCTCTTTCGACAGCCCCTCGTGGTTGTTGTCGATGTGTTCCAATGCGGGGCGCGTGATGTGGATCAGGGCCTTGGTCACTTCCGAAAGGTAGTCCGTGACCTGCACGTAGAAATGTCCGGTGTCGATGTCGCAGCGCTGCAGGCGGCGCAGCGTGGGCATGATGTTGTATTTGCGGGCGCGGGCGTCTTCGAAGAGTTTGTTCGAGTCGCGGACCATCTCTTTCAGCACCTTGCGGTTCTCTTTGAAGACGGCGACCAGCGTGCGGTTGTAGATGCGCGTGACCTCCTGCATTGTCGAGCAGACCTCGCCGATGCAGGCGCACAGCACCTCGTCGGGCGTCTCGGCGGTGTCGAGCGGCAGCAGTTCCTTGTCGGCCTCCTCTTTCAGTTCGGGGCTCTTGCGGTGGCTGCGGACGAGCAGCCAGAAGCAGAGCAGCGTGAGCGCCGTCACGGCGATCCAGCCGCCCCACAGCAGCAGGGCCGTCACGGCCAGCGCGATGAGAAAGCCGCCGAGCGCCGTGATGAACCATCCCGAGATCACGGCCATCACGCCCGTAATGCGGTAGACGGCGCTTTCACGGCCCCACGAGCGGTCGGCGAGCGACGATCCCATCGCCACCATGAAGACCACGTAGGTCGTAGATAAAGGCAGTTTGTAGGAGGTGGCGATGGCGATCAGGATCGACGCGGCGGTGAGGTTCACCATGGCGCGGATCATGTCGTAGGGGGCCGACGAGCGCTCCTCGACGGGCAGCGGTTCGAAACGGCGGTCGATGACTTTCTGCATCTGCGCCGGAATCAGGCCGGTCCACATGGAGTTTAACACCAGCGTGGCGCGCACGAGGCTGCGGGAGATGAGGGTCGAGCCGAAGCGTTCGTCGCCCTCGTGCTGCGAGGCGAGCGAAAGTTCGGTCTCGGTGACATGCTGCGACTTTTTCGAGAAGAAGAGCGTCAGCACCATGATGATTCCCGAGGCGCCCAGCAGCAGGAAGTTCGCGCGGGCGGGGGCTTCGAGCGCTCCCATCATCATCGTCTCGCTGCCCGCTTCGCCGGCGATCCGCCAGGCGTCGTAGCCGGCCAGGGGCACGCCGATGAAGTTCACCAGGTCGTTGCCCGCGAAGGCCAGCGCCAGCGAGAAGGTGCCCGAGAGGATGGTGATGCGCATGATGTTGAGCCGCATGCGCTGGAAGACGTAGAGGACGAGCGACGTTGCGGCCCAGAAAGCCAGCAGCGTCAGCACGACATGCTCGCCGACATACTCCGAGATGTGTGCCGGGATCAGCCCCGAGCTTTTCAGTCCTTTGAACAGTGCGAAGTAGAGGATGCCGGCCAGCGAGATGCCGCACCATACGGCGCCCCAGCGGCGGAACACGGCGGCGTAGCGGAACGAGAAGATCAGGCGCGAAATGTACATGAAGAGCGTTCCCGCGATGAATGCCAGCGCCACCGACAACAGAATCGCCGCGATGATGACCATTGCTTTGCCCGTGTTGATGAACTGCGAGAGGTCTTGCAGCGAGGTTCCCGGGTCGCCGGCGATGCGGAACAGCGCGGCGGCGACGGCGGCGCCCAGCAGTCCGAAGACCATCGACACGGTGGTCGAGGTGGGCAGTCCCAGCGTGTTGTAGAGGTCCAGCAGCAGCACATTGCCCAGCATCATGCCCAGGAAGAGCATCATGATCTCCTGAAAGGAGAACTGCCCGGGGTAAAAGACGCCGCTGCGGGCGACCTCCATCATGCCGCTCGAGGTGAGCGTGCCGACGAGGATGCCGGCAGCCGCGACCCAGAGGATCACGCGGCGCGGTGCGACTTTCGAGCCGAGGGCCGAGTTGAGGAAATTGACGGCGTCGTTGGCGACGCCTACGACGATGCCCATCACGGCCAGCAGGGCCAGAATGACGACGATTGCGGTGAAAAGTGGGGACATATGATTTATCCGGTTTGGTTCCTTGTCGTTGCAAAGGTCCGAAACGGATGTTACAGAGATGTTACAGGAGTGTTGCGGGTTTGTGAAATGAAACGGGTCAGCCCTGTTTTTTCAGCGTAAAGACAAACTCCAGCCCGCCGCGGTCGCGGTTGCGTGCCGTAATGGTCCCGCCGTGGATGGCGACGGCGTTTTTGACGATCGCCAGCCCCAGTCCCGTGCCGCCCTGCTTGCGCGAACGCCCCTTGTCGATGCGGTAGAAGCGTTCGAAAATATGCGGCAGGTGTTCCTCGCCGATGCCGATGCCGTTGTCCGCAAAGAGGATCGTGCACTCCTCGGGGGTGTCGTCGACGAGGCGGATGAAGATGTCGCGGCCCCCGGAGTAGGCGGCGGCGTTGTCCGCGAGGTTGCGGAACACCGATGCCAGCAGCGAGGGGCTTCCCACGACCTCGACCTGCCGGGGAAAGTCGACGTTCACCCGCAGCCGTTGTTCGGCGGGCTTCAGCTCCATGTCGGCGGCCGTTTCGGCAATCAGGTCATTGAGCACCACGGGCTCCTTCCGGATCAGCTCGCTCGCCTCGTCCATGCGCGTCATGGTCGAAATGTCGGCCAGCAGGCTGCGCAGCCGCCCGGTCTGCGCGGCGCTCTTTTCCAGGAAGTCCGTGCGCTTTTCCGCATTGAGCCCGGGATTGGCCAGCAGAGTCTCCAGATAGCCCTGAATCGCCGCCACGGGGGTTTTCAGCTCGTGGTTGATGTTGTTCGTCAACTGTTTTTTGATGCGTATCTTCTCCTGCTCCTCGTGCAGGGCGAGGGCGTGCTCGCGGTCGCGGTCGGCGGTGGTCTTCTGCAGCCGCGCATAGAGGCGGATGATGTGGCTCGAAATCTCGCCCAGCTCGTCGTGTGGGAATGCCCCGGGCGTGTCGATCCGCTCGCCCCGTTCGGCGCGCTGGGCGAACTCGTTGAGCCGCGTGATGTTCTGCCCCAGGCGCCGGGTGGCGAAATACCCCGCGACGCTCATCAGCAGCGTGACCCCCAGCATGAACCAGAGAAATTCACGGTCGGCGGCCAGCACCTCGCTCAGCGGCAGGGAGTAGGGTACGGCCGTGCGGACGATATGCTCCTCGCCGAGCATGGCGGAGTAGAAATAGTTGCGATGGGTGCTCTCGGAGTGGCGGCGGATGGTGTAACCCGTGCCGCGGGCCACGGCTTCGGCCACTTCGGGCCGGTCGAGGTGGTTCGAAGCGGGCAGCGAGTCGAGCGAGTTGTCGAACAGGACGCTCCCGTTGCGGTCCATGACCGTCACGCGCAGGTCGCCGAAGTCATTGTTCTGGCGGGCGATGAAAGCCTCGGGGGGAGTTCCCTCGTCCACGGCGTCGAGCATCCGCAGGTTGAGGAGCTGCAGCCGCGCGTTGAGTTGCTCGGCTTTGAAATGTTTTTCGCGGCCGTACTGGAAGAGGACGAAGCATGCCACCAGCGTCCACGAAAAGGCCAGTAGCAGCAGGAACAGCCGCCGGTGGTAGGAGAGCCTATTCTTCAAAGCCGTAACCATAGCCCAGCCGTGTTACGATGTGTTCGCCGTAGGGGCCGATCTTGCGGCGCAGGCGCGTGATGTTGACGTCGACGGTGCGGTCGAGCACGATCACCTCGTCGCTCCAGATGCGGCGCAGCATCTCCTCGCGCGAGAAGATCACGCCCCGGTGCGTGAGCAGCAGGGCCAGTATTTCGAACTCCTTTTTGGTGAGCGCGAGTTCTTTGCCGTCCAGCGTGCAGACTTTGCGCCGGAGGTCCATTTCGAGCCCTTCGAAGGCGATCGTCTCCTGCTCCGCCGGGGTTTCGGCCGTGCGGCGCAGGACGCTCCGCACGCGGGCCAGCACCTCGCGTACCGAGAACGGCTTGGCGATGTAGTCGTCGGCCCCGAGGTTCAGCCCCGCGACCGTGTCGTCCTCGGTGTCCTTCGCCGTGCAGAAGATCACCGGGACCTTCGCCGTCGCGGGATCGGCCTTCAGCAGCCGGGCCATCCGGAAGCCGCTCATCTCGCCCATCATGACGTCGAGCAGGATCAGCGAATAACGCTCGGGGTGCATTCCGAGGGCCTGCTCGGCGCTGTACGCCACGTCGGCCTCATACCCCTCGATTTCGAGGTTGAACTGCAGAATCTCGCACAGCGACTCTTCGTCGTCGACCACCAGGATTTTGTGTTTTGCCATACATACGGGTTTGAATCCGTTTCAAAATTACGCAACATTCGCGGATGTTACACGCCCTGCGGGGATATTTAACCGAAATGTAATAACGCTTCCTCCTGCGGCCCGCCCGTGGAACGGGCTTCTCAGGCCCGTCCCAGCACCTCCATCTGCTGACGGATCGACTCCTCGTGGATGGCCTGCAGGACGGTGCGCATGAATTCGCGGTCCATACCCATCTGCTCGGCCTGTCCGGCGCGGCGCTCCAGCAGCTCCTCGTAACGCCGGGCCTGCAGGACGGGCATGTTGTGCTCCTTCTTGTACTGCCCGATGTCGCGCGAGACGCGCATGCGGCGGGTCAGCAGTTCCAGCAGTTCGTCGTCGAGTTTGTCGATCTGCGAACGCAGTTCGGTGAGGCTTTCGGTGGTGATCGTCTGGTCGCGGATCACGAGGTTGCGGGTGATGTAGGCCAGCGCATCGGGCGTCACCTGCTGGGCCTTGTCGCTCCATGCGCAGTCGGGCATGCAGTGCGATTCGATGATCAGCCCGTCGAAGCCGAGGTCCATGGCCTGCTGCGAGAGCGGGGCGATCAGTTCGCGCTTGCCGCCGATGTGGCTGGGGTCGCAGAAGATCGGCAGCGCCGGGATGCGGCGGTGCAGCTCGATGGGCACGGCCCACAGCGGATGGTTGCGGTAGAGGTTCTTGTCGATCGACGAAAAACCGCGGTGGATGGCTCCGATGCGGCGGATGCCGGCGTTGTAGATGCGCTCGATGGCGCCGATCCACAGTTCGAGGTCGGGGCTCACGGGATTCTTCACCAGCACCGGCACGTCCACGCCGCGCAGGGCGTCGGCGATCTCCTGCATGGCGAAGGGGTTGGCCGCCGTGCGGGCGCCGATCCAGAGCAGGTCGATACCGCCTTTCAGCGCTGCGGCGACGTGTTCGCGGGTGGCGACTTCGGTGGCGGTGTACATGCCCGTTTCGCGCTTCACGCGCTGGAGCCATGCGATGCCTGCGGTGCCTACGCCCTCGAATCCGCCCGGCTTGGTGCGGGGCTTCCACAGCCCGGCGCGGTAGATGTGAAAGCCCTCTGCGGCCAGCGCGCGGGCGGTCTCCATGACCTGTTCTTCGGTCTCGGCGCTGCAGGGACCTGCGATGACCAGCGGTCGCCGGGGATCGACCCCGGGAAGCGTGATAGGTTGAATGTCGTTCATAGTGAGCTGATTTTATTGTTTTCGATTTGTATTAGATTGCGGGGTTGGGGCATTCGGCGTATTCGCCCAGAATGCGGAAATCGCTGGTGAGGGGCCGGGCGGCATCGACGGCCTGCCGGTAGCGCACCGGGTCGTCGAACGTAACGTCGACGTAGAAGCGGTACTCCCATTCGCGCCCGATGATCGGCAGCGATTGTATCTTGGTGAGGTTGATGTCGTAGAACGAGAGGAGGGTGAGCACTTTCGAGAGGCTCCCCCGGGTGTGTGAAAGGGTGAAGAGCAGCGAGGCTTTGTTCGTGTTCGCGGGGTCGGCGAAGGCCGCGGCGCGGCTCTCGTCGGCCAGGAGCAGGAAGCGCGTGAAATTGTGTTTGTTGGTCTCGATGCCGCGGCTGAGGATTTCGAGCCCGTAGAGCTCCGCCGCGTCGGCGCCGCAGATGGCGGCCGTGCCTGCGAGCCGCCCCTCGGCGATCTCCCGGGCGCTGCCGGCCGTGTCGTCGCGTTCGACGATCTTCATCGCGGGGTGCGCTTTGAGGAAGTCGCCGCACTGCATCAGGGCGATCGGGTGGGAGTGGACCTCGCCGATCTCGCCGAGCGTCTGTCCGGGCAGTGCGGCCAGCACGTGCGAGATGCGGAGTTTCTGTTCGCCGATGATCCGTGCATGGCTCTGCTGCAACAATTCGTGGTTGGGGAGCAGGCTGCCCGCGATGGTGTTCTCGATGGCCGCGATGCCCAGCAGCGAGGGGTCCGCCGCCATCCGGGCGAACAGCTCGTCGAAACTCAGGCAGGGGAGGATGCCGATCTGCCGGTCGTTGAAGTAGCTGCGCGCTGCCGTTTCGTGATAGCATCCTGCGATGCCCTGTATTGCGATCTGTTCCATAGTTTGGTTTGAAAAAGAAAATCCCGCTCGGCCGAGCGGGATTTTCGTATCATCATTAATCTATATTCCTATTTCATACAGTTAATTGCACGCGACCCCGCTTTTTCCCTTGCTATAAAAGAAAAAGTA
Organism: Alistipes timonensis JC136; assembly: GCF_900107675.1. Classification (GTDB taxonomy): domain Bacteria; phylum Bacteroidota; class Bacteroidia; order Bacteroidales; family Rikenellaceae; genus Alistipes; species Alistipes timonensis. The sequence continues at coordinate 112,909 of NZ_FNRI01000007.1, read as the reverse complement.
ATAAAAATAATATGCAAAACCGTATGCTCTCATGGTCGCGGTGAACTTTATCATCGGCAAATGTAGCGAAATAATCCGGAAAACCAAACGCCGGAGCCGTTTTTTTGCAGAAATCAGCGTTTGCGGTGCCGGAACCGCTTGCGCAGTTCCTTGCGGCGTCCGAAGGCGAGGCGGAAGAAGGTGCCCTGAAGCAGCGTGTCGTCGACGTTCCAGCCGCGGGCCTCGGCGTAGCGGTCGAGGATGAAGAGGAACGCCACGGCGGGGCAGGAGAGCCGCCGCAGGTTGACCATGCAGACACGGGGCCGCAGCGGCCGGTCGGCGAAACGCATGCGGTTGATGTCGATCAGCTGGAAGCGGACGGCTCCCGTCGCCGCGTCGCGGCGCCAGAGGACGTTGCCGTGGTTGAAATCCCGGTGCTCGATCCCTTGTTCGTGGAGCTGCACGGCGAAGCGGGAGAAGGCTTCCAGCACGGGGACCGTTCCGGCCGAGGGAAAATGCCCGGTGGTCTGTGACAGCGGCGTGTAGTCCGAGTAGTGCGAGATGTAGTAGCTGTCGCTCAGCAGTCCGTGGCGGCGGTATTCGCTCCACGCGATGGGTTCGGGCGAGTCGACGCCCAGCGCCCGCAGCCGCACGGCGTGTTCGTAGGAGCGGCGGGCCTTGCTCCGGCGAAAAAAGGTGTAGATGAAGGCCTGGAACAGGTTCGGGCGGCGGAACCGTTTGACCGCGACCCGTATGTCTCCGACTTCGAAAGCTTTGATCGTGTTGCGTCCGGTATGGAGGACCTCGCCGCCGGTCCCGAACAGTTCGGGAAGGTGCTCCGTGAAGCTCCGCAGGCGTTCCGAGGCGGGATTGACGTGAATGCGCATGATGGAGAAACTTTTATGCTGCAAAGTTACGTCTCCGCAGGTTATCCCGTCAGTCCGATTTGATTGCGAAGTTGTCCTGAAACGGAAAAAGAGTGCAAAACAAAAGCGGCAGTTCCGTCGGAACCACCGCTTTTGATTTTGAGCTGTCACCGGGACTTGAACCCGGGACCTCTTCCTTACCAAGGAAGTGCTCTACCACTGAGCTATGACAGCAACTTCTCGCGTTGAGTGGTGCAAAAGTACATAAGAAAAATGAAAAGACCAAAAAATTGCACAAATTTCCCGATTATTTTCTATCTTTACTTCCAAATCATAATAAAATACAAATGAAACGTATCCTGATAGTAGGCGCCGGAGGCCAGATCGGTTCCGAGCTGACAGTTTTTTTGCGGGGGATTTACGGCGGTGCGAACGTCGTGGCCACTGATATGCGCGAGTGTCGTACTTTGGCCGAGGACGGGCCTTTCGAGGTGCTGAACGCCCTCGATGCGACAGCCATGGCTTCGGTCGTGGCCCGTTACCACATTGATACGATCTTCAACCTCGTGGCCCTGCTGTCGGCCGTCGGCGAACGCAATCCCCAGATGGCCTGGAACGTCAACATGGGGGCGCTCAACAATTCGCTCGAAGTGGCCCGCCAGCATCACTGCGCGCTGTTCACCCCCTCGTCGATCGGTGCTTTCGGGCCTTCGTCGCCCAAGGACGGAACCCCGCAGGACACGATCATGCAGCCCTCGACCATCTACGGCATCTGCAAGGTCACGGGCGAGCTGCTCGGGAACTATTACCACCACAAATACGGAGTCGATACCCGTTCGGTGCGCTTCCCGGGCATTATTTCGAGCGTCACGCTGCCCGGCGGCGGCACGACGGACTACGCCGTGGAGATTTACTACGAGGCGATCCGCTCGGGGAGATTCACCTGTCCGGTGCCGCCCGACGTTTACATGGACATGATCTACATGCCCGACGCCCTGCGCGCCTGCGTCGAACTGATGGAGGCCGATCCTACGAAGCTGGTCCACCGCAACAGTTTCAACCTCGCCTCGATGAGCTTCACGCCCGAGATCATCTGCGCCGAGATCAAAAAGCGGCTGCCCGCGTTTACGATGGATTACGATGTCGATCCCGTGAAGAAGGAGATCGCTGAGAGCTGGCCCAATTCGCTGGACGACACCTGCGCCCGCGAGGAGTGGGGGTGGAAACCCGAGTGGGACCTCTCGCGCATGACCGACGACATGCTGGCGCACATTCGCACGAAACTTGCTGCGGAGTAAGCCATGAAACGCATTGTCCGGAGCGTACTCGTCCTTTTGCTGCTGTCGGCGGTTGTCGTCACGGGCGGCAGTCTCTACATGCTCTCCTATTCGCTGACGCCCGACGCGACGATGGAGGCGAAAAATGCCTCCTCTTATAAATATATGTATGCCGAATACCCCTTCCTGCAACCGTGGGTCGACAGCCTCGAACGCACGGGGGCGCTGCGCGACACGGTGATCCTCGGCGCAGAGGGCGAACGGCTGCATGCTATCTATGCGGCGGCTCCCGAACCGACGGACCGGACGGCGGTGATCGTCCACGGCTACACGGACAACGCCGTGCGGATGCTGATGATCGGCTATCTCTACAATCACGACCTGGGCTGCAACATCCTGCTGCCGGACCTTTATTACCACGGGCAGAGCGAGGGCCGGGCCATCCGGATGGGGTGGAAAGACCGTTTGGACGTACTGCGGTGGATGGAGATTGCCAACGACATCTTCGGCGGGGATACGCGGATGGTGGTCCACGGAATCTCGATGGGCGCCGCGACGACGATGATGGTCTCGGGCGAGGAACAGCGGCCCTATGTGAAGTGTTTCGTCGAGGATTGCGGCTATACGAGCGTCCGGGATCAGTTCGCCAAGGAGCTCAAAGAGCAGTTCGGGCTTCCTGCGTTTCCGCTGCTCGATGTGGCGAGCTGGCTGTGCGACCTGAAATACGGCTGGAATTTCCGCGAGGCTTCATCGCTGAAACAGGTGGCGAAATGCCGGCTGCCGATGCTGTTCATCCACGGCGACGCCGACGGCTACGTCCCCACGCGGATGGTCTATCCGCTTTACGAGGCCAAGCCGGGCGAAAAGGAGCTGTGGGTGGTGCCGGGCGCCGCGCATGCCGTCTCCTACCGGGACAACCGCGAGGAGTACACGCGCCGGGTGAAGGCCTTTGTGGAAAAGTACATCGGCGGCGAGCCGGAGCAAACGAATGAAAATCAATGATTGCGGAAGACTATAACTTGCAGCAGGCGCAGGCTTTTTACCGGATTCTGGAGGAGACCATCGGAAAACTCCCGGCCGACGTGCGCGAAAAACTTTACCGGCCGAGCGCCGTCAATTGTGTGAAAGACGTCGTCCTGACGGAGCTCCGCAGGCAGTTCGAGGAGTGCGGCTGCGACCTCGATCGGCAGTATGCGAAATACAATCGCTCGGAGTACTTTTTTGCCGACATCGTCGAACCGGGACGGGTTTATGAGATCGGGTATCCCCGGTGTCTCTGCCCGCAGGTCGAGGCCGGATTCGTCAATGCCCCGACTCACTGCGAGTGCTCCCGCCAAAGCATCCTTTATGTCTACGGGGAGCTGATTCCCGACAAGACCGTCCGGGTGGAGACCCTCCGAACCGTCCTTGCGGGAGATTCGGAGTGCCGGTTCCGGGTGACGGTCGAATAGGGCACCGGACGGGCAACAAAAAAACGGAGGTTTTCACCTCCGTTTTTTGTTTGGAATCCCCTGGGATTAAGCCTGGCCGGCCGATCCGAGGACGTTCTCGCACTTGTGCTTGTAGAGCTTCTTCAGCTCGTCGCGGGCCGGACCCAGGTATTTGCGGGGGTCGAACTCGGCGGGCTGGTCCACGAAGATTTTGCGCACGGCAGCGGTCATGGCCAGACGGCCGTCCGAGTCGATGTTGATCTTGCAGACGGCGCTCTTGGCGGCCTTGCGGAGCTGCTCCTCGGGAATGCCGACGGCATCCTTCAGCGCACCGCCGTGGGTGTTGATGATCTTTACGTACTCCTGGGGTACCGACGACGATCCGTGCAGCACGATGGGGAATCCGGGAAGTTTCTTCTCGATCTCGGCCAGGATGTCGAAACGCAGTTCGGGCGGAACGAGGATGCCCTCGGCGTTGCGGGTGCACTGCTCGGGCTTGAACTTGTTGGCGCCGTGCGAGGTGCCGATCGAGATGGCCAGCGAATCCACGCCGGTCTTCTGTACGAAGTCGATTACGTCGGCGGGGTCGGTGTAGGTGTGGTGCTCGGCCGAAACCTCGTCCTCCACGCCGGCCAGTACGCCCAGCTCACCCTCGACCGTCACGTCGTGCTGGTGTGCATAATCCACGACCTGCTTCGTCAGAGCGACGTTCTCGTCGTAGGGGAGGTGCGAACCGTCGATCATCACCGACGAGAAGCCCATGTCGATGCAGCTCTTGCAGAGTTCGAACGAGTTGCCGTGGTCGAGGTGCAGGACGATGGGAATGTTCTTGCCCAGCTCCTTGGCATACTCGACGGCGCCTTGTGCCATGTAACGCAGCAGGGTTTGGTTGGCGTATTTGCGTGCGCCTGCCGAAACCTGCAGGATCACGGGCGAGGAAGCCTCCACGCAGGCCTGGATGATGGCCTGCATCTGCTCCATGTTGTTGAAATTGAATGCCGGGATGGCATAACCGCCTTTGATGGCCTTTGCGAACATGTCGCGCGTGTTCACGAGACCCAGATCTTTGTACGATACCATAATATTAGAATGTTAGTGAATTTTGCACTCAAAAAACCGTACAAATTTACTAAAAATTCTAAATAATGGACGCTTTTTGTGAAAAAAATAACAGCCGGCGGAAAATAGTTGCGCAATCCGGATTGTTTTTTGTACTTTTGCATGAATTATCCACTGCAAGCAAACAACAAACAAATACGATCATGGCAGAATTTATCTATCAGGAGCCGTTTCCGATTCAGGACGACAAAACCAAGTACCGTCTTTTGACGAAAGAGTATGTGAAAGTCGTGGAGTGCGACGGCCGCAAGATACTCAAAGTCGATCCCAAGGGCCTCGAGTTGCTTTCGAAGGAGGCCTATGCCGACGTGTCGTTCTACCTGCGCGCCGCACACCTCCAAAAACTGCGCAACATCCTCGAGGACCCCGAAGCCACCGACAACGACAAGTTCGTGGCCTACACGATGCTGCTGAACCAGGTCGTCGCGGCCGAGGGCGAACTTCCGACCTGCCAGGACACCGGCACGGCCATCTGCATCGGGCACAAGGGCGAGGATGTCTGGACGGGCGCCGACGATGCCGAGTGCATCTCCCGGGGCGTTTACGAAACCTATAAGGACCGCAACCTGCGCTATTCGCAGGTCGTTCCGCAGACGATGACCGAGGAGAAGAACTCCGGTACGAACCTTCCGGCGCAGATCGACATCTACGGCGGCAAGCCCGGCATGGAGTACGAATTCCTTTTCATCACCAAGGGCGGCGGCTCGGCCAACAAGACCTTCCTCTACCAGCAGACCAAGGCCCTGCTCAATGAGGAGTCGCTCACGAAATTCATCCAGCAGCATATCTACGACCTCGGCACGTCGGCCTGCCCGCCCTACCACCTTGCGATCTGCATCGGCGGCACGTCGGCCGAGATGTGCCTCTCGACGGTGAAGAAGGCTTCGGCCGGTTACCTCGACGAGCTGCCCACCTCGGGCAACGAGGGCGGCCGCTGCTTCCGGGACCTCGAGTGGGAGGAGAAGGTGCTGAAAATCTGCCGGGAGAGCGGCGTCGGAGCCCAGTTCGGCGGCAAATATCTCGTGCACGACGTGCGCGTGATCCGCGCTCCGCGCCATGCGGCTTCGTGCCCCGTGGCCATCGGCGTCAGCTGCTCGGCCGACCGTAACATCAAAGCCAAGATCACGCCCGAGGGCATTTTCCTCGAGGAGCTGGAGAAGAACCCCGCACGCTTCCTGCCGAAGGAGGCTCCCGGCATGTCGCCGGCCGTGGATATCGACCTCGACGAGGGCATGGACAAGGTGCGCGAGATACTTACCAAGTATCCGATCAAGACGCGCCTGAACCTGCGCGGTACGCTGATCGTTGCCCGCGACATCGCACACGCCCGCATCAAACAGATGCTCGACGAGGGCAAGCCGATGCCCGAGTACTTCAAAAAACACCCGGTCTACTACGCCGGTCCGGCCAAGACGCCGCAGGGCATGGCTTCGGGTTCGTTCGGTCCCACGACGGCCGGGCGCATGGACCCCTATGTGAACCTGTTCCAGGAGCACGGCGGTTCGCTGGTGATGGTGGCCAAGGGCAACCGCACGCAGCAGGTGACCGACGCCTGCAAGGCTCACGGAGGCTTCTACCTGGGTTCGATCGGCGGTCCCGCCGCGATCCTGGCGAAGAACTCCATCAAATCGGTCGAAGTCGTCGACTTCCCCGAGCTGGGCATGGAGGCCGTGCGCAAGATCTACGTTGAGGACTTCCCCGCATTCATCATCGTCGATGACAAGGGGAACGACTTCTTCGCCGACTTCAAGCACTAAAATCGTTCCCGGAGATACTAACGGGAGAAACTTTACGTTGTAAAATCGTAAAAAGGTCATCGTAAGATCCGAAAGCCTGGGTATAATCCGGGTGAAATTCCGGTCGCGTCGCGACAAGCCCCTCCCGAGGGAGGGGCTTGGGGTGGGGTCAGACTTGTAAACGACGCCACAGGCGGCGACTACGACCTGCCGGAACGAGGCCACGGTGCTAAATTGTAAAGTATAACGCAATGAGGTTTCTTTTTACGAAAATATCCCTGACGGCACTTCTCGTGCTGGCGATCTTCTCGGTACACGCTGCCGAGAAGGTCACTTTTGAGGCCAATTCGCCGCTGACGGTCGCCGCCGGTGATGCGTTCCGCGTGGAGTTCGCGCTGAACGCCAAACCCGACGACGATACCTTCAAAGCGCCTTCGTTCGAGGGGTTTGACGTGCTGGCCGGACCTGCCGTTTCACAGGGTTCATCGGTCCAGATCGTCAACGGCTCGATGACCAAGAGCGTCAGCTATACCTACACCTTCGTGCTGCTGCCGCAGGCTGCGGGCAACGTGACCATCGGGGCTGCGGAGGTCCGGGTCGACGGAACCGTCTACCGGACCCGGCCGCTGCCTGTCGAGATCGTGAACGAGGGCGAAGGCGCGCGGGCGCAGCAACAGCAGGGCGGTTCGCGCCGTCCGGACGATACGCAGGGCGATGTCCAGAGCCGGATCGGCAAGGACGACATCCTGCTGCGGGCCGTCGTGTCGCGCTCGTCGGTCTACAAGAACGAACCGCTGCATGTGGCCTTCAAACTCTACACCCGCGTCCCTTACGTAAACCTCGTGCCCGAATCGGCGCCTTCGTTCAACGGCTTCTGGTCGCAGGACCTCACCGATCCCGGCGCCTCCCGTGTGGGGCGTGAAACCTACAACGGCAAGGTCTATGAGACGCGCGTGCTGTACGACTATCTGCTTTATCCGCAGCAGGTGGGGACGCTCTCGATCGACCCCGTGGAGATGACCGTCGTGGCGCAGGTCGTGGTGCAGAGCCGCAACGCCGATCCCTTTTTCGGGAGCGGCCGCGAGGTCTTCAACGTGCCCCGCAAGGTGCATAGCCAGCGGACTTCGGTCAGCGTGAAAGCGCTTCCGTCGGGCGCTCCGGCCAGCTTCAGCGGCGCCGTGGGCAACTTCACGATGGACGCCCAGTTCCCTTCGGAACGCATCGCGGCCAACTCGGGCGCGACTGTCACGGTGAAGATCTCCGGCACGGGCAACCTCACCTTCGTTCAGGCTCCGAAACTGCCGTTGCCGACCTCGTTCGAGCAGTATAATGTCAAAACCACCGAGTCGATCAACACCTCGTCGTCGGGCATCTCCGGCTACCGCCAGTTCGAATATCCGTTCATTGCGCGCGCCGAAGGCACCTACGACCTCGAGCCCGTCGAGTTCACCTTTTTCGACCCCCAGCGGATGCAGTATGTGACGCTGAAGTCGAAGCCGCTGACGCTCGAAATCACTCCCGACGCCCGCGGCGGCGGTAGCGGCGATGCGGTGGTGATGCAGGGCCGCGGCATGTCGAAGGAGGAGGTCAAACTGCTGGGGCAGGACATCCGCTTCATCAAACTGGGCGGAGCGCAGCTGCGTTCGGAGCGTGTGCCGTTCATCTTCAGTGCGGCCTATTGGATTCTGCTGGTGGGCATCCTCGTGCTGTTCGCCATGGTTTACATCGCCCTGCGGAGGCAGATCCGCGAATCGCAGAACGTCGCCCTCGTGCGCGGCAAGCGGGCCAACAAGGTCGCCGTGCAGCGTTTCCGCGCCGCCAAGCGTTATATGGAGGAGCAGAACCGCCACGCTTTCTACGAAGAGATGCTGCGGGCGCTGTGGGGCTACATGAGCGACAAGTTCAATATTCCGGTGGCCAACCTCACGAAAGAGAATGTCCGCGAGGAGCTGCACAAGCGCGGCGTTTCATCCGAGGATTCACAGCGGTTCACGGCCATCATCACCCAGTGCGACGAGGCGCAGTATTCGCCCGTGGAGTCGGCCCGCATGGGCGACGTCTATTCCGAGGGCGTGAACCTGATTTCGCGTATCGAGTCCGTGATAAAACGATAGTGTTATGAAGCGACTGACCATATTCCTGATTCTGACGTTCGGCATTCTCTGCGCGCGTGCGCAGGAGAGCGCCGACAGCGCGGCACAGCCCGCTCCCGTCGTGCAGTCCGCTGCGGAGGCTTCGCCCGAGCAGTTGTGGGACCGCGCCAACACGGCCTATATCAACGGTGATTTCCATACTGCGACGGAGGTTTACGAACAGATTCTTTCGCGCGGGCTCACCTCCGTGAAACTCTACTACAACCTGGCCAACTCCTATTTTAAGGAGGGACAGCTGGGCAAGTCCGTTCTCTTTTACCGCCGGGCCCTGCGGCTGGCCCCGGGCAACGACGATATCCGCTACAACCTGAGCGTCGCCGAAGCCCGCACGAAGGACAATATCGAGCAGATTCCCGAGTTTTTCCTCACGGAGTGGATGCGCGACGTGCGTCACACGATGAGCTGCACGGCATGGAGCATCGTCTCGCTCGCGGCATTGGTCTGCGCCCTGGCGCTGTTCCTGGCCTATTTGCTGGCACAGCGTTTGCCGTTGCGCAAGACGGGCTTCTACGGAACGCTCGTCGCCGTGGCGGTGTTCATGCTCACGAGCTGGTTCGCCATGGGCGAGCGGCGCGAGATGCTGGACGACACGCAGGCCGTGGTGATGTCGCTCTCGACGGCCGTGAAGAGTTCGCCCGACAAGTCGGCGACGGACCTCTTCGTGCTGCATGAGGGCACGCTCGTCGAGATCACCGACCGCCTCGACAACTGGTGCGAGGTCACCATTGCCGACGGCAAGAAGGGGTGGCTCGAATGCAAAACGATCGAAACGATTTAGATGTCGAAGCTTTTACAGGATGTCGTCGGCGAGCTGTCGAAGCTCCCGGGCGTGGGACGCCGCACAGCGTTGCGTCTGGCCATCCATATCCTGCGCATGGAGCGGGATTCGGTGGCCGAGATGACCGCCAGTATCGACCGCTTCCGCAACGAGGTGAAGTACTGCTCGCAGTGCAACAACCTCTCCGACGAGGAGGTCTGTCCGATCTGCGCCGACCGGGAACGGGACCATGCGACGATCTGCGTCGTGGAGCAGGTCGCCGACGTGCTCTCGGTCGAGAATACGCGCCAGTACCGGGGTATGTACCACGTGCTGGGAGGGGTGATTTCGCCGATGCAGGGTATCTCGCCTTCGGACCTGAAGATCGACCTGCTGTGCGACCGCATCGCCCGCGGCGGGGTGAAGGAGGTAATCATCGCCATCTCGACTTCGGTCGAGGGCGAAACGACGCTTTTTTACCTGATGAACCGCCTGAGGCAGTTCCCCGGGCTGAAAGTTACCTCCATTGCCCGCGGCATCGGTTTCGGCGACGAATTGGAATACGTCGACGAGCTGACGATCACCCACGCCCTGCTCAACCGCCGGGAGATAGACCCCGCTTAACGGGCGGGGTGTGGCTGGAGCCGAAATGCGGCCGCCGGCCGCGGCAACGAAGGTACCAAAACACAATATACTATGGATTTTGTAACGAACGAGAAACTCACGATCGTGGGTGCGGCCGGCATGATCGGCTCGAACATGGCTCAGACGGCGCTGATGATGCGCCTGACGCCCAACATTTGCCTGTACGATCCTTACGGACCGGCGCTCGAGGGCGTGGCCGAAGAACTTTTCCACTGCGCCTTCGAGGGGGTGAACATCACCTTTACGACCGACATTAAAGAGGCCCTGACCGATGCGGCCTATGTCGTATCGTCGGGCGGCGCCGCCCGCAAGGCGGGCATGACGCGCGAGGACCTGCTGAAAGGCAACGCCGAGATCGCCGCCCAGTTCGGCAAAGACCTCAAAGCTTACTGTCCGGATGTGAAGCACGTCGTGGTGGTCTTCAACCCGGCCGACATTACGGGCCTCATCGCGCTGATCTACGCGGGGCTGAAACCCTCGCAGGTTTCGACCCTCGCGGCGCTGGATTCCACGCGCCTGCGCTCGGAACTGGCCAAGTACTTCAAAATTTCGCCCGACGAGATCCGCAACTGCCGCACCTACGGCGGCCACGGCGAGCAGATGGCGGTTTTCGCCTCGACGACGCTCGTCGCCGGACGGCCCCTTTCGGAGCTGATCGGCAAGGAGATGCCCGAAGGCGACTGGGCCGACCTGCAGCAGCGGGTGATCCAGGGCGGCAAGCACATCATCGACCTGCGGGGCCGTTCGTCGTTCCAGAGCCCGGCCTACCTCTCGATCTGCATGATCGCGGCGGCCATGGGCGGCAAACCGTTCGAATACCCTGCCGGCGTGTTCGTGCACAACGACGAGTTCAAACATATCCTGATGGCGATGGAGACCTCCATCACGAAGGAGGGTGTCGCGTACAAGAACGTGCAGGGCACGGCTGCGGAGCACAAGAAGCTCACGGAGAGCTACGAGCACCTGTGCAAACTGCGCGACGAGGTGATCTCGATGGGCATTCTGCCTCCCGTGGAGGAGTGGGGACGTCTGAATCCGAATCTGCGGTAAGGTATTCCCTGATATTGAACATCCCGGTCCTCTGTTGCAGAGAACCGGGATGTTTTTTGCGGCGCGATCCTGTCAGGGTTTCGCCTGGAAGACGGCCTTTAATTCGCCGTTGCTCAGCAGCAGCAGCATCGGGCCGTCCATGTCGTAGTGGGTCGTCGCTTCGAGCGCCTGCGCGAATGCGTGTTCCCGCTCCATCCCGGGGCAGGCCATCATCGTCGAGGCGATCGGTCCCAGTTTCAGGGAGCGTTTGTCGTCGGTCTTGTAGATGCCCGACAGGCGGTTGCAGGCTCCGACAGCCGACAGGCGGTTGCCTTCGGCCAGCAGCGTGAGGGTGAACGTGCCCTTTTCGGGACGGACGGTCTCCCCGCCGAGCTGGATCAGCTGCCATTCGGTCCCCGCCAGGGGGCGGCGGGCTTTTTTCTGGTAGGCGCGGCAGTTGCAGCATCCGGCGATAAGTGCCCCGGTGACAGCGACAACCGCAATTCGGAGTAAAATCTTCATCTGATTTTCGTTTGTTCGTTGCTGCAAATATAGGGAATTAATCGTACCTTTGGTGTCGTAACGACACTTTTACCTATGAAAACCATCATCGCATCGCCCCATGCGCCCAAGGCCGTGGGTCCCTATTCGCAGGCCGTGGAGGCCGGCGGCACGCTCTATGTTTCGGGGCAGCTCCCGATCGACGCCGCGACGGGCCGGATGGCCGAAGGCATCGAAGCCCAGACGCGCCAGTCGCTCACCAACCTGGGCCACATCCTCCGCGAAGGGGGATACGACTATTCCGACGTGGTGAAAACCACCGTCCTGTTGCAGTCTATCGGCGATTTCGCGGCCATGAACGCCGTCTATGCCGAGTTCTTCACGGACCGGATGCCTGCGCGCATGTGCTACGAGGTCGCGGCGCTGCCGATGGGCGCGCTGGTCGAGATCGACGCCGTGGCGGTGAAATAGCTTCCGCGGACAATCCGAAGGTGCGTCCCGGATGCCTGGGGCGCGCCTTTTCGTCTTTTGTAAATAATTTGTGGATAAAATAGGTCCCTGCCGTTGGTTTTTTATTGGGAAAAGCCGCAATTTTGTAGAACCGGGATTCTCCGGCCGGGACGCAGAAATCTGAGAAAATAGATAAGAATAAAGTAGTTATGTCAAAAGCCACCAAAGCTGAGGCTCCGCAGAAGGTCGATTACAACGACGCGGTTGCCGAGTCGAAAGTCTATTTCGACGGAGACGATCTTGCCGCCACGGTGTGGGTAAGCAAGTACGCCCTCAAAGACTCTTTCGGAAACATTTACGAGAAATCGCCGCGCGAGATGCACGAACGCATCGCCGGTGAGATTGCCCGCATCGAGAAAAAATACCCCAATCCGCTTTCAAAGGAGGAGGCGTTCGAATTGCTCGACCATTTCCGGTATGTCATTCCGCAGGGCGGACCGATGACCGGTATCGGCAATAATTTCCAGGTGGCGTCGCTGTCGAACTGCTTCGTGATCGGCCACAAGCACCCCGCCGACTCTTACGGCGGCATCTTCCGCATGGACGAAGAGCAGGTGCAGCTGATGAAACGGCGCGGCGGCGTGGGTCACGACCTTTCGCACATCCGTCCCACGGGCAGTCCGGTGCTCAACTCGGCGCTCACGTCGACCGGCATCGTGCCCTTCATGGAGCGTTACTCGAACTCCACGCGCGAGGTGGCGCAGGACGGACGGCGCGGCGCGCTGATGCTGTCGCTGTCGATCAAACACCCCGACGCCGAGCGGTTCATCGACGCCAAGGTCGACACGGGCAAGGTGACGGGCGCCAATGTCTCGATCAAGATTGATGACGAGTTCATGCGTGCGGCGCTTGCCGGCAAGAAATACCACCAGCAGTTCCCGATCAAATCGGACGCCCCCAAGTACGAACAGGACATCGACGCCAAAAAACTCTGGGAGAAGATCATCCACAACGCGTGGAAATCGGCCGAGCCGGGCGTGCTGTTCTGGGATACGATCATCCGCGAGAGCATTCCCGACTGCTATGCCGACGAAGGCTTCACGACGGTTTCGACCAATCCCTGCGGTGAGATTCCGCTCTGCCCCTACGATTCGTGCCGTCTGCTGGCCATGAACCTGCTGAGCTACGTGGAGAATCCCTTCAAGGCCGACGCGAAGTTCGATTTCGACAAGTTCCGCAGCCACGTCTACAAGGCGATGCACATGATGGACGACATCATCGACCTCGAGCTGGAGAAGGTCGAGCTGATCATCGAGAAGATCGCCGACGATCCCGAGGATATGGATGTGCGCCGCGTGGAACTGGAGTTGTGGAAGAAGATCCGCGAAATGGCGCAGAAGGGCCGCCGCACGGGTCTCGGCATCACGGCCGAGGGCGACATGCTCGCCGCCCTGGGGCTGCGCTACGGGACGCAGGAGGCGACGGATTTCGCCGTCGAGGTGCAGAAAGCCCTCGCGTTGGCGGCTTACGGGGCTTCGGTGAAACTGGCCGCCGAGCGCGGTGCCTTCCCGCTCTACGACGCCGCCAAGGAGGCGAACAACCCGATGATCGCCCGCATCCGCGAGGCCGATCCGGCGCTCTACGAGGAGATGACGAAGGTCGGCCGCCGCAATATCGCCATGCTGACCATTGCCCCGACGGGCACCACGTCGCTCATGTCGCAGACCACGTCGGGCATCGAACCGGTCTTCCGCACGGTCTACAAACGCCGCCGCAAGATCAATCCTTCGGACAAGGACACGCATGTCGACTATGAGGACGAAACGGGCGAAAAGTTCCAGGAATACAACGTCTACCACCACAATTTCGTGAAGTGGCTGGAGGCGAACGGATACGACACGTCGAAGCTCTCGACGATCTCCGACGCCGAGCTGGACCAGTGGGTCGCTGCGTCGCCCTATCACGGAGCCACGGCCAACGACATCGACTGGGTGGCCAAGGTGAAGATGCAGGGCGCCATCCAGAAGTGGGTCGACCACTCGATCTCGGTGACGGTGAACCTGCCGAACAACGTTTCGGAGGCGTTGGTGGCCGACGTTTACCGCACGGCGTGGGAGTGCGGCTGCAAGGGCGTCACGGTCTACCGCGACGGTTGCCGCGACGGCGTGCTGCTGGAGAAGAACTCCAAGAAAAAGAAGCGGTGCGAGGAGCATCCCGGCGAGGTGCAGAAGCGTCCGAAGTCCATTCCCGCCGACATCGTGCGGTTCAAAAACGGTTCGGAGGACTGGATCGCCTTCGTGGGCCTGCAGGACGGACGCCCTTACGAGGTCTTCACGGGTAAGATCGAGGAGGATGCCATGTACATTCCGCCGAAAATCAAGAAGGGCTTTATTATAAAGGTGCGGGAGGACGACGGAACGAAGCGTTATGACTTCCAATACACCGACCGTTACGGCTATACGAACACCATCGGCGGCATTTCGCGCCTGTTCAACGAGGAGTTCTGGAACTACGCGAAACTGATCTCGGGCGTGTTGCGCCACGGCATGCCCATCGAGAAGACCGTGTCGCTGATCGAGTCCCTGCATCTGGACAGCGAGTCGATCAACACCTGGAAGACGGGTGTATGCCGCGCGCTGAAACAGTATATCGTCGACGGCACGAAGTCCAAAGGCAAGTGTCCGAGCTGCGGTCAGGAGAACATGGCCTACCAGAACGGGTGTCTGACCTGTATGTCATGCGGCTATTCCAAGTGCGGATGATGTGGCGCTAAACGTCTGATTTAATGTTCTAAAAAGGCCGGGAAAGATTACTTTTCCGGCCTTTTGGTATCGAAAACGCTCTTTGCGTGTACTTTTTTGCTGAAAGTGAACGATTGTTGATAAAAGTGATGTACATTTACGTCCGAGACAGTACATTAACTTAAATACTGAGTACACTATGAAAAGAATTTTCCTTACTTTCCTGATCGCGGCCTTTGCCTCGGCCGCGTGGGCGCAAGACACGCCTAAGAAGCCGAGTTTCTCGGGATTCGTTTCCAATGGGTTCTGGGATAACTGGGAAATTTCGCTTGGAGCGGGCGCCGGAACGGCGCTCAGCAACGGCACGAACCTCAAGTCGCTGGGCGACCGGATCGGGTTCGAGGGCAACTTCTCGCTTACCAAGTGGGTGCATCCGGTAATCGGACTGCGCGCGCAGCTGCAGGGCGGGTGGTTCAACAACTATGATCCCGAGGCCGGGAAGATGACCTGGCCCTACCTGTTCGCTCATACGGACCTGATGGTCAACCTCTCGAACTGGATCGGCGGCTACCGGGAAGACCGTGCGTGGTATGCCGTGCCGTTCGTCGGCTTCGGTTACATGGCTTCGAACTTCACGGATAAGAGCCAGCGTGACAACGGTGCCGACACCAATCAGGAATTCGCATTCGCCTACGGTCTGCTCAGCAAATTCCGCCTCTCGCCGTCGTTCGATTTCAATATCGAGCTCAAGGGCCTGCTTTCCAAGGCGGAGCTTTGCCCCGCCCGTCTGGACGGCAGCTATCTGCTCGGCTTCTCGGCTACGGCCGGCTTTACCTACCGCTTCAACAAGCGCGGCTGGCAGCGCGGCGTGCCGGGTTATACGGCCGCCGACATCCAGGCTTTCCAGGATGCCGTGGCTGCGAGCATGGCCGCCGCAGCAGCTCTCGAGGCGCAGAATGCCCAGCTCGCCCAGCAGTTAGAGGATGCCGAGGCTGCCGCTGCCGCTGCGGATGCCGCCGCCAAAGCCGCCGCTGCCAAGGCTGCCGCCGAAGCCGCTGCCGCCGCCCGGAATGCCAATACGCTGAGCCCCTATTCGATCGTCTTCTACGACTACAGCATGTCGAAGCTCACGTCCAAGGACAAGACCCGCCTCGAACTGATGGCCGACGTGATCAAGGACGGCCCGAAGGACCGCGTCTACACGATCGTGGGCCATGCCGACCAGCAGACGGGCACCGCCGCCGGCAACCGCCGTGTCGCCGACAACCGGGCCAAGAACGTTTACGACTTCCTCGTGAAGTGCGGTGTGAATCCCAAGCAGCTGACCTACGAAGGCAAGGGTAACGAGCCGGATATTTACAAGAATAACCAGAAGGCCAACCGTGCCGTGATCGTGAAATAGGTCCGGACAGCTCTGATACGAAAAATGCCCCTCCGTCGAGGGGCATTTTTTTATCGGATGATTACGGCGTTGACCAGCCGGACCCCCGAACGGCGGTTGATCTCCTCCCGGAGCGCTTCGCGCTGGTAGAAAAGTTCCGACCGCAGTACGCTCGACTGGATGCGCACATGGAGGATGTGGTTTTCCAGCCGCAGTTCGGTGGTGACCTCCGCGGCGCGGTCGCCGACGATTTCGCGCCACGTGTCGGGCAGTTTGCCTTCGGCGACCTTCGCGGCGATATAGGGGCGTTTGAAGAACTCCTCCAGCAGGTCGCCCATCAGCATCGTTTTGGTCCGTCTCATGATTCCGGGGCGTTGGATTCCGCGGCTGTCCGCTCCTGTGTCACGGTGCCGTCGGCCACCGAAAAGAGGGCGTAGTCGCCGCCGGCCTTGTCGAGGATCGTTTTCAGGCGCGTGGGATTGCAGTCGGTGATGAGTATCTGCCCGAAGGCGTCGTCCGAAACCAGCCGGATCAACTGCTCGACGCGCCCGGCGTCCAGCTTGTCGAACAGGTCGTCCAGCAGCAGGATGGGGCGTTCGCCCTTCTCTTGGGCGACGATGGTGTACTGCGCCAGTTTGAGGGCGATGAGGAACGACTTCTGCTGCCCCTGCGAACCGTATTTGCGCAGGGGGTAGCCGCCGATCCGGAGCGTCAGGTCGTCGCGGTGAATGCCTGCGGTGGTAAATTCGTTGACGAGGTCCTTCTGCCGGGCGGCCAGCAGCACCTCCTCGAAAGGACGTTCGTTCAGTTCCGATTTGTAGTGGAGCTCGACCTGCTCACGGTCGCCCGAGAGGATGCGGTAATACTCCGCCACCACGGGCTGCAGCCGTTCGGCGAACTCCTGCCGGCGGGCGTGAATGGCCTTGCCGTGCTCGCACAGCTGCATGTCGTAAATCTGGAGCATCGTCTCGTCGGGGCGGGTCTTCAGCAGGCGGTTGCGCTCGGCCAGCACGGTGTTGTAGCGCATCACCGAGTTGAGGTAGGCGCGGTCCAGCTGCGAAATGAAGGCGTTGAGATAGCGGCGCCGTTCGTCTGCGGCGTCCGAGATCAGCGCGCTGTCCGCCGGCGACACGATCACTGCGGGAATCAGCCCCACATGGTCCGACAGCCGGTCGTACTCCTTGCCGTTGCGTTTGAGGACTTTGCCGCCCTTGCGCGAGAACGAGCACACCACGCTTTCGCTCTTGCCCGCGTCGGTGGCGTACTGTCCCTCCACGAGGAAGAAGTCGGCCCCGTGGCGGATGCTCTGCGCGTCGGTCATCTGCAGCGACGATTTGCACATCGACAGGTAGTAGACCGCGTCCACGACGTTGGTCTTGCCCGCGCCGTTGTCTCCCACCAGGCAGTTGATGCCGGGGCAGAGCGCGAGTTCCTCCTGGGTCATGTTTTTGAAATTCAGCAGCGCTATTTTCTTCAGATGCATAGGACAAAAGTACAAAAAATCCGGACACGACATTGCACATTGTGAATAGTTTTGTATCTTTGCCATCTACTATGCGAATTTTAAACTAAAACTCAATAAGCAATATGGCAAAGCAGAACGTCGCCGAACAGGAAACCCTCGGCGAAGCAATGAACAAAACGGAGCTCTTTTTCGAGAAGAACGGCCGGATGATGGGTTATATCTTCCTCGGCCTGCTCGTTCTCGCGGCGCTTGTTTTCGGTTACCGTGCGCTGATCGTTCAGCCGCGTGCCGAGAAGGCTGCCGAGATGATCTCCGAGGCACAGGTCCGTTTCGAGGGTGAGAATCCCGATTTCGAACTGGCGCTGCTGGGCGACGCCAACGGTGCGGGTTTCCTCGATGTGGTCGAAAAATACGGTTCCACGCCTTCGGGCAATCTGGCCAAGCACTATGCAGGTATCTGCTACCTGCGCACGGGTGACCTGGAGAACGCCGCGAAATACCTCGCCAAGTTCTCCCGCCTGAAAGGCATCCCCGGAGCGCTCATCAACGCGCAGAATTACGGCCTGCAGGGCGATATCGCCGTGGATCAGCAGGACTATGCCAAGGCTGTGAAGTTCTATGAGAAGGCCGTGAAGGCCGCCGACAACAACCTGACGGCCCCGATGTACCTGCGCAAGGCGGGCCTTGCCGAGCAGGCCATGGGCAATGCTCAGAAGGCTGCGGCTTTCTACGAGCAAATCCTGACCTCGTATCCCGCCTCGATGGAGGCCCGGGAGGCTGAAAAACTGCTCGGCAGCGTAAAATAAGCGGAGGAAGACGATGGCGACCAAGAATCACAACCTTTCCAAATTCGACTCACCCCTGCCTTCGGCCGCGGACATGCGGTTCGGTATCGTCGTGGCCGAGTGGAACCGCGAGGTCACTGAAGCATTGCTGGAGGGGGCCGTGCGTACGCTGCGTGCCGCGGGATGTCCCGACATGAACATCCAGATCAAATATGTTCCCGGCACTTTCGAACTGTCGCTCGGCGTCCAGTTCTTCGCGGAATACACCGACGTTGACGCCGTTATCGCGCTGGGATGCGTGATCCAGGGCGACACGCGCCATTTCGATTTCATCTGCCAGGGCGTGACGCAGGGCATCACGCAGCTGCAGATTCAGTGGAACATGCCCATTGCTTTCGGCGTGCTGACGGTCAACGACATGCAGCAGGCGCTCGACCGCTGCGGCGGCCGCCACGGCAATAAAGGCGATGAAGCGGCTGCTACGGCCATCAACATGGTCAAATTGCAGATCGACATGGAGGCGGCTTCGCCCGACCATGAACCCGACCGGCGCAATATCAACTGATTTCCGATGACCGCGGCGCACCTGCCGCGTATCCTTCGAATAAAACCCCGGACTTTGCGAAAAAGTCCGGGGTTTTTGCATTCCGGGTTCGGGGTCAGTCTACGACCTCGATCCTCGGACTGTCCGTGTAGTTGGCGCCTTCGGAGCTTGCCCAGCGGATCGTACCGCCGTTGGGGTTGGGCAGAGCGCCCGAGCCGTCCGTCTTCCAGTTGGCTACGCAGGTCATCCGGAACCGCACCTCTCCCTTGGCGATGGCTTTGGTGTAGGTCACCGTGACGTCGATGGTGATGTTGCTCGACGGGATGGAGTGAGTGTAGGTGATCTCTTCGCCGTTCACCGTCGCGGTCTGCGTTGCGATGACCGGTTTCCAGTCGTTGTCGCCGGTTCCGTCGCAGAACTCCAGCAGCCAATAGTTCTGTCCCGTGGCCGAGGTCCGGGTGAGACCGCTGAAGCGGACCTTCGTTCCGGCTTCGAACTTGGTGACGGGAACCTGGAAGAGCCAGTAGTCGCCCGGCCATGCCCCCGTGATGTAGGGCTGTCCCGTGGAGCCGATGAAGCGGGCGCAGTCGGGATCGTCGATGCCGGTCTGGTCGAGGTAGGTATGGGTGTAGGAGATATAGCCCGTGCCCTCGTTGGCCGGCAGGAGGTTGCTTTTCACGAACGCGTCGGTGTAGTTGGCCATGTTGGCTGCCGAGAAGAGCCAGCTTACCGGGGCGTCGAGTCCCGTCATGCCGCTACCGCCGCTGCCGCTCGCCTGTTTGACGGTGACGCCGAGCGAGGCTTTCTCGCCCATCTTTTCCTCGGTGGTGATGGTGAATTTCCCGTTGCGGGCCTTGTCGTCCGTGTTTTCCGTCGGGGTGACGAGGACGGTGACGCTTTCGTTGGCCAGCCCTTTGAGCGGGGTTACCGTATACCAGTCGTCCTTTTCCGGTATTTCGATGCTCCAATCGTAGTTCGCCGAGACGGTGAACGAGACGGCGGCCTTGTCCTCGGCTTTGAAGCTGATCGTGTTGTTGGTCAGCCCCTCGGCGGCGATTTCCGGACGAATGGTTTGCAGGATGACGATCCGGCCCGTCACCGAAGCGTATGCGCCGGCGCCTTTGAAGTCGATGGAACCGGTGCGTTCGAGCTCCTGCGCATTTTCGGGATAGGCGTCCACCTCCAGCGTGAAGAGCCCGTTGCCGGTTTCAGTCAGCCGGAAGAAATCCCCCTCCATAGAATAGAAGTAGTCGATATTCGACAGGATGCTGATTTCATAGGTGGCGGCGGCCTGCTTGACGGTGATCTGCCCGGCGTCGGTGCCGTTTACGCGCGTGATGAAATAGGGGGTGTTCGCGGCTTGGGTCACGGCCAGCGACGCATCGCTGTACGATCCGTCGGCATACCGGATATAGAGGGTCGTCGAGCGGGCTTGGGTCGAATAGTTGTTCGTGGCCGTGAGGAAGATGCGGCCGTCGCCGCTGCCGTCGGCCGAAGGATTGACGCGCAGCCATTCGGCATTGTCGCCTTCGACGACTACCGTCCAGTCGCGGTTCGAGCGGATGTCGTAGCTGATGAGCGATACGGTGTGCGCCTGCAGCGAGTCGGGCGAGTCGGAGAATTTCTTCGATGCGAGGATCGGGGCGATCTCGCATCCCAGCTCCGAGTAGGAAGGAACGCGGGTGACCTCCTTGGTGTTGCTGCCGACCATGGGATTTTCGATCCGCAGGTAAGAGCCGCCGACCGCCTCATCGTCGTCGTTGCAGGAGTTCAGTGCGGCGGCGGGGATCAGCAGGGCCATTGCCGCTGCCGCACGCATTATGTGTCGGAATAGGTTGTAACGTTTCATGTGCTGAGTCGTTTTTGCAGTTATTTGTCTCCGTAAATCAACTTGCGGAAGGAGTGTTCCCAGGGCGTTCCGGCATCGCGTGCGACGGCCTGTCCGCTCCACCATACGGGGAGCACCTTGTTGTTCTCCGTGCCGCCCATGGCCGCCAGCGCCGCCATGTAGTTCGCGTTGTTGTTGGCCATGGCGATGGTGGGGTAGCCCCAGCGGGCGATGAACAGCCCCTTGGTGTAACCGTATTCCCGGGCGGCCTTGCCGATCACCACTTCGGGATAGCCCGTGCGGCGCATTTCGTTATACATTTCGAATCCGCAGACCCAGAACAGCGACAGCCATTTCTGCTCGGCGATGCGTTGCAGCGTACCGTCGTAGGCGACGTTTTCGTTGGCCAGGAACTCCTGGATGTCGGCCGAGGTGATGATGACGGGGGCGGTGTTGCCGTCCTTGTCGGGGAATGCGGCATACTGTCCGTAGGCCGCCCATTTCTGGCACGAGGCCGTGAGCGCCTGCTCGTAATACTCCTTCGCCGATCCGTCGATCCAGCCGTGGAATGCCGCTTCGGCTTTGATGAAGAGTATTTCGGCGTAATCCATCAGGCAGTTGGGGTTGTTGTCGCGCACGAGGGTCTCGTAGTGCATGAAGGTTTCATACTGCTTGTTGCTGTTGCCGTAGTCGATCGAACAACCCGAAACGGCGCCTTTCCAGGCATAGCCGTTGGCGGCGCGCGGTTTGGCCCAGATGCGCAGACGCGGGTCGAATTCGGTGTTGGTGCCCTCGTCGACCATCATTTTGATGATCTGCTCCGCTACGTGATGGTCGCCCGAGAAGCCGTTTTCCGTGCCGTAGGAGTTGGTGTTGAACTCGTTGTGGTTGTAGGTGTCCGTGCCGGCGTATTTGACCAGCGCGTTGTCGTCGTTCGACGAGAGCACGGGATAGGCGGCCGGGTCTGAAACGACGGTGCGGATGCGCTGGGCGATCGTGGGCGAAAATTCGTCGCTTCGTCCGCTCACCCGCATCAGGACGCGCAGCAGCAGCGAGTTGGTGAACTTCTTCCATTTCAGGATGTCGCCCTGGAACATTGCGTCCTTCTCCTTTTTGGGCAGTACGACCGAGGTGTTGTAGAGCGAGTTGGCGCGTTCGAGGTCCGCGATCATCCCTTCGTAAACCTCTTTCTGGGTCTCGACGCGCGGTTTGAGGAGTCCCGAGTCGCCCTGGAGCGCCTCCTGATAGGGAATGCCGCCGAATACGTCGGTGACGAGCTGCAGGTAATAGACCTTCAGCGTGAGCCCGATCGCCTGGTAGTTGACATCGCCGTTGTTCACGGCCAGGTCGTGCATGTGCTTGGCGTTCTTGGCCCAGTTGAACCCGAGGTTCCAAATAGTGCTGTAATTGCTGTTGGTGATGTTGTAGCGGTGTTCGTCACGGACGTTCGAGGCGCTGGCCACGGTCACCTGCGAGATTTCGTTGCAGTAGTAGTAGGTGTTGTATATAAGCGCATTGGCCCCGTTCATCAGAAGCGGCTCCAGCATGTTGGCCGGTTCGATGTCGCCGACGATGATGTTGTTGGGGTCCGAGTTTATATCCTCGAAGTCCCCCGTGCATCCGGCTGCGGAGAGCGCCGAGGCGAGAACGATTGCGAGATATTTGGTATATTTCATGGCTGTACGTTTTAGAACTGGAGTTTGATGTTGAATCCGTAGGTGCGGGTCATCGGGAAGGACCCGGTTTCGATTCCGCCGTAAATGTTGGAACCGCTGACTACGCCGGCGGCTTCGGGATCGTACTGCGGCCAGTTGGTGATGCAGAAAAGGTTGGTGGCGAATACGCCGAGCGAGGCGCTGCGCAGGAATCCGGTTTTTCGCATCCATTTTTCCGGGAACCTGTAATCCAGGCGTACCTCCTTGAGTTTGAGGAAATCCGTGCTGAACGTGTTGGCTTTCGTGTTGTCGCGCACCCACTGGTATTTGTTGTAGTAGATGTAGACGTTTTCGGTGATGGTGTTGTTCCGGTTGTAGGAGACGGTGCCGTCGCCGTTGTCGACGGCGTTCACGCCTTTGAGCACCAGTCCGTCCTCACGCCCGGGCAGCGAGTTTTTCAGCTTGCCCTGGTACGAGAGCGCGAAGTTGGTCACTGAGAAGGAGTTGCCGCCCATCTGCGCCGTGAACTGCGCCGAGAACGAGAGGTTCTTGTACCGCACGGAGGTTCCGAAGCCCGCCTTCCAGTCGGGATTCACCTTGGCGATCCGCTGGTTGGGGTCCTCGATCAGCGAGGGGTAACCCGTCTTCGGGTCGATGATCGGCATGCCCGAGCAGTCGATCACGGTGCCGTTTTCGTCGGTGTAGGTGGAGCCTTTCGGGGCGCGGACATAGTCGCGGCCGTAAATCCAGTGCATCTCCTCGCCGATGTAGGAGTAGACGAAGGTGCGGCTGCCGATCGTGACGCCCATCGAGGTCTGCAACGGCGTCGAGGGGTCCCAGCCCTCGTTCAGTTCGCACAGCTTGTTCTTGTTGCGGGCCCAGTTGCCGTTGATCTCCCACAGCAGGTCGCGGGTCTGCACGGGGCGCAGGCGGAACGAGATTTCGATACCTTTGTTCTCTACGCGCCCGGCGTTCATCATGACTTTCGTGGCGCCCGTTTCGGAGCTCTGCGACACGCCGAGAATCTGGTCGGTGGTGGTGTTCTTGTAGAGTGCGACGTCGAAATTGAGCCGGTTGCTGAGGAATTTGCCCTCGAATCCGACTTCCCAGCTCTCCACGTTCTCCGGATTGATGTAGGCGTCCTTCAGCGTGCTGGGAAGGGTGAATCCGCCGGGCAGCGAGGTCTTGGAGTAGGCGTCGTAGAGCGAGTAGGGCGACGTGTCGTTACCGACGTTGGCCCACGACGCGCGGACTTTCAGCATGTTCACATACGGGGTGTTGATTTTGAGCGCCTTGTCGAGCAGGACGCTGGCGCTGACCGACGGATAGGTGTAGCTCCATTTGGTCGGGTGCAGCGTCGAGGACCAGTCCGTGCGGCAGGTGATGTCGAGGAAATAGGTGTCGTCCCAGCCGAGGTTGACAAACTCGTAGATGCTGTGCACGCCTTTTTCCCGGCGGCTCGCGTCGGTGACGAGGGTCACGGCCGAGTTTTTGAGTTTGTATACGCCGTCGATCTCCAGCTCGGGAGCCGTGATCTTGGTCGTGGCATAGCTGTAACGCATCTCGTTGCCGCCCACGGCTGCCGAGAGCGTCAGCCGGTCGTTGAGGAACGCCCGCTGGTATTTGAGCAGGAAGTCGATGTTGAATTCGTATTCGCGCACGGTCTGTTCGCGGTACATGCCGTTCAGGTAGTCGGCGGTCATCTTGGGTTTCTGCTGGGTGCGGAAGTCGTTGTTCATGTCCATGCCTCCGCGCAGCGTGAGGTCCAGCCCCGGGAGGAGGTGGGCCGTGAGGGCGACGTTGCCGTAGACGCGGTTGCGGACGAGCGTGTTGAGCTCTTCGTAGAGGACCCGGTAGGGATTGTGGCCGCCGAGCGAGTTGTAGACCAGCGAACTCTGGACGTTGTAGGGGTCGGTCGACGACATGGCGCCGAGGTCGTAGTTCTCGCGGGTGTAGCGTCCCTGGAAATACTCGTCGCGGTAAGCCCGCATGGGGTTGACGTTATAGCCCCACAGCAGGCCGTACATGGCCGACGATTCGTCGTAACCGGCCACCGGCATGTTGTCGGACTGCCTCCGTGAGAAGGTCGCCTTCACCGAGAGGTCGAGGTGCTTGCTGAGCTTCTGGTTCAGCGTCAGCGCATAGGCCTGGCGGTTGTAGCCCGTGTTGGGCAGAATCCATTCGTTGCGCGAATCGGTGAACGAGAATCGGGCGCTGGTGCCTTTTCCCGACGATCCCTCAACCGACACGGAGTTGGTGTAGGTCACGCCGGTCTCGAAAATACCCGTATACCAGTCGTCGGCATATACCCACGGCAGGGGCGTGAATTCCCCGGTGTCCCAGTTCTTCGAGAGGTAAAGATAGCGTTTTTGCGAGGCGTCGAACTTTTCGCCGAAGGCGTAGCGTGAAATCTGCTGTTTGACCGGACGTCCGTCCAGGGTCATCGAGCCCGGAAGTCCCCAGGCCGATACGTGGCGGTTGGTCTGCGACGTGGTGACGGCCGAAACGCCGTATTCGTCCTGGAAGTCGGGCCAGAATCCCGCGCGTTCGAACGATACCGAGCCGTTGTAGGTCACGCCCCAGCCCTTGTCCGTGCGTCCCGATTTGGTGGTGATGACGATGGCGCCGTTGGCGGCCCGCGATCCGTAGAGGGCGGTGGCCGAGGGGCCTTTCAGCACCGAGACGCTTTCGATGTCGTCCGGATTGAGGTCGGCCACGGCGTTGCCGAAGTCCACCGGGGCGTCGCCGTTGGCGTAGTTGGTGTCGGAGGTGGTCGCCGTGCTTCCGCTGAGGATGGGCACGCCGTCGACGACGAACAGGGCTTCGTTGCTGCCGTAGTTGAGCGAGGCGTCGCCGCGCAGGGTGACGCGCATCGTGCCGCCGGGGCCGGTGCCTGCCGAGGTCATGGAGAGGCCGGCCACCTTGCCGTTCATGTTGGCGATCCAGTTGGAGGCCACCGAGGCGTTGATGGCGTCGCTCGACACCTTCGATACGGCGTATCCCAGCGATTTCTCCTCGCGGGTCAGGCCCAGCGCCGTCACCACTACGTCGGCGATCTTGGTGGCGGACTCTTTCATCGTGACGTCGATCGTCGTGCGGCTGCCGACGGGAATGGTTTGGGTTTCGTAACCCAGCGATTGGAAGACGAGGACGGCGTCGTTGCCGTTGACTTTGATCGAGTAACTGCCGTTGGCTTCCGTCGTGGTGCCGGTCGTGGTGCCCTGGACGATGATGGTGCATCCTACCAGCGGAGTTTTTCCGTCGTCGTTGAACACGGTGCCGGTGACGCTGCGGCTCTGGGCCTCTGCTGCCAGGGTCCCCAGGATCAGGGCGACTCCTGTAAGCAGCGTGCGTATGTATTGTTTGGCAAACATATCTGTTATTCGTTTATGGGTTTCGTTTTAGCGGCCGGCCGGGTCGGGTGACGCCGGCCGGACCGCCGGTTTATTCGGCTGCGATCTCGATGGCTGCCGTGTAGACACGCGTATTGGCCGTGGTCGTGGTGTTTACGGCGAAGTTTTTCTTTAAGTCCGCCGTGTAGGGTTCGGAAATACGGGTCCGTACGTAGAGCGTACCGTCGGCGATGGCCGTGGGAACGGTCGCCGTGAAGGCAAAATCGGTCTGTGTGGTCACCGGATTCGCATACGAATAGGAGACTTCGACGAATCCGTCCTGCCCTGCGATTTCCGATCCGGCGGGCAGTTCCGTCCGTTCCTTGTCCCTGAATCCGTCGAAGGGGGTCCAGTTCGTTCCGTCGGTCGAGTACTCCACGGCGAAGTACTTGGCACCCGAACCGGAGGAGTAGGTGCGCGTCGCGTACTTGATCTTCGTGCCGGCTGCAAAGTTCTTCACCGGAACGGTGTAGACGGCCATCGAGCCGCAGGGTACGCCGGCGAGTTTGAGGTAGCTGCCGGAGATCGAGACGACGCCGTTTTCGTCGGAGGCCAGCCCCTTGCGGTCGTAGGTGAACAGGGCCGTGCTGCCCGTTTCGTCAGCGGGGTACTTCAGGTCGGCGGTGAGTTTGTCGGCCGCATTGAACGTCCAGGTGGCGGGAAGCCCGCTGAAGACATTCGCGTTGGCTTCCTGACTGACGACGATAGGCTGTTCGGTCTCCAGCCCGCCATTCTTCGATACGATGGTGAACGTTCCGCCGCGGGCGGCGTCCGGATTGGCGGTCGGTGTCACCGTGACTTCGATGTCGCTGTTCGCCGAGCCTTGCAGGGGCGATACGGTGTACCACGTGTCGCCTTCGGGAACGGAGATCGTCCAGTCATAGGTCGCATTGACGGTGAATGTTTGGGGCTGTGTCGCATCGGATGCGAACGGGGGAACCGTATGGTTGTCGAGCCCGGTTACCGTGATGCGCGGCGTTCCGGCCGCCACGCCGGCCTGCGCGACGTTCATCGTCAGCGGGGCCGCTTCGCCGTCAATCGTCAGCGAGAGTGTGGCGGTGCGGGCTTCGCCGTCCGTGTTGGGCGCGGCTTTCAGCACGATGTCGTTGTACGGCAGCCAGGTTCCCAGCACCGTTACCGAGCGTTTGTCCGCTGCCAGCGTCGCACCGTTTGCCGCCGTGCCGCAATTCACCTTTTCGATCGTCAGCCATTCGCTGTCGGATGCGGCCGACCAGGCCCGGTTGATGTGGATCGAGCACGCCAGGTCGTCGCCTTCGGCGGGAATCTCACCGAAACTCTGCGGTGTGATCCGGACATCCAGCGGGATTGTGACGGGCTGCGGTTCGGGCGCTTCGGCGCCGGTCTCGGCTTTTTCCACGCGGATGTTGTCGAGGTGAATGCGGTATGTCTTCGTATCTTCGTCGCCGAACTTGATCCGGGTTGCCGAAGTGGCTCCCTGGATGACGAACGAATACCTGGTCCAACTGAAGTGGTTGTCCATGACGATCGCCGTTTCGGTTTCCGAACCGTTCCCGATCGTTCCGCCGCCCTCGATCGAGATCGGGAACGCCGGTTTCGCGGAGTCCTTGTTTCCCGAGGCCGAGGCGTAGAGCGCTCCGTAGAACGATACGAGCACCGTGGCGCTCTTGCCCGCGTCGATTTTCGACAATGCGGGTGTCTGCAGGAATCCGCACAGGCTGGTCTTGCCCAGTTTGACGGAGCCTTCGTAACGGGCGTAGACCGAAGCGGAATAGGTGTAGCCTTTTTCGTCGGCGACGGGTTTGATCTTGGCATTGGTGAGCCCGAATTCGTTGTTGTTCGTGCCGTCGGTCTTAACGCCCGGCCAGCCGTATTTCGAATAGGGTTCCACCCAGTTCTCTGTCACCCATGCGAAATCGTCTTCGAAGAAAACGTAACCCGTTTCGTGCGAGTCGGCCGGCGGGTATTGGGTCAGCGTGATGATCCGTTCGGCGCTGTTTTCCGGATAGTCCGGATCGCCCGCCGTAATGGTGAGCTGCGAGGTGTGGGTCTCGAATTTGGTGTTGGGCGTGGGGGTAAGCACCACGTTGACCGCTTGTCCGGCAGCGCCTTTTTTGGGCGATACCGTCACCCACGATTCGTCGCTCACGGTCATCGTCCAGTCGTAGGTGGCCGTGACTTTGAGCGTCAGCGGCTCGCTCTGCTCCGCGGGGAAAGCCGCGGCATCCTCGCCGGTGAGTCCTTCGACGGTGATGCCGGCCTGGTTGCAGGCGTCCTGCGACAGCTCGACGGTCTTTTCCGTGTAGCAGGGGTGCAGGTTGTTGCCGCTGTTGGCGCGGATGGTGAATTCACCCTTGCGGGTGTCGCCGTCGTTGAAATCGCCGGTCACGGTGATCTCGATCGCCTCCCCGGCCTTGCCCTGTCTGGGGGTTACGACGAACCAGCCGGCGGTCTTGGTGATCTCCCACGGCGCATCGACCTTCATGGTGAAGGTCTGCGGCGGGATGGCGTAGTAGAGGAAATGCATCCCGGTATCGGGAATGCCCGTGATCTCCAGGGTCGGCGGAACGGCCGTCGTCGTTCCGTCGTCGGTGTCGTCGTCGCTGCACGCTCCGGCCAGCAGGGCCGCGGTACAGGCGAATATCCATAACCATTTCTGAATGTATCGGTTCATTGTCTGAGGTTTTGGGGGTTATTCGTTCAGGTCGGTCGAGAAGGTTTTGGGACGTTTCATCGTTTCGGTGTAGGTGTTGCCGAAGCGGTCGGTGACCCGGATTTCGAGCGTGGAGGAGGCCGACGAAGCCGTCACGGCGAACATGTGGGGCGTGTAGCCCGACGGGAAGGTCATTTCGCCGCCGTTGGCGACGCAGCGCGGGGCGTCGTAGGAGATGGTGTGCAGCGGGTCGCGGCGCCATACCTGACGCACGTCGAGCGACTTGCCGTTTTCCGTAACGCTGATGTTCCATTTGCCGGGTTCGTGCCCCCAGACGTTGACGAAGACTTCGTTTTCGCCCACGCCCGAATAGTCGTTGCCGCGGCCCGCGAAATCCTTGCCCAGTTCGATGGCCTTCTGCACCACGGTGTTCGTTGCCCAATACTCCTTGACGCTGTTCATGTCGTAGGTCATGAACTGGCGTTCGGCGGGCAGCCCCGTTGCTTTGAATTGCCATTTGAGGTCGGTGCCGCTGACGGTGAAGACCTTGTATCCGGCGGGCGAACCGTCCGTGCAGACGTTGTTCTTGCCGAACTGCTGGGTCCACCACCAGGTGCCGCAGACGGCGGCGACGTTGTGTTCGTAGACGTTGGCGAAGGCCGGGGACTGCATGTTGCGGTTTACGTGGGTGTGCCCTGTGACGACGTTGACCGAGGCGTAACCGTCGAAACAACCGAGCAGGTCCGAGACGGCCGCCGAGCTGTCCATCGAAATATTCGTCGTGAGCGAGGTGCCGTTCCAACCGTAGGTGTAGACCGGGCAGTGGAAGCCGACGACGATGGGGGTCGATTTGTCCACGTATTTCAGGTCCTCCCGAATCCAGTCCAACTGCTGTTGGGTGAAATACTTTTTGTAGCTCCGGTCGCCGATCACGCCCGGGCCGCCGCCGTTGTTGAGGTAGACCGTGTTGTCGAGCATCAGGAAGTGCACCTTGCCGATGTTCATCGAATAGTACACCGGACCGAGCTCCTCGCGGTAGGGAGTTTCGGCGGCGAAGTCGCTGGTGCCGTAGGGGTCGTTGTCGTGGTTGCCCATCACCGACCAGAAGGGGAAATTGAAACTTTCGACAGCCTTTTTGCACTCGGGGATCGCCCATTTGTTCACATACCAATATTGATCCCAGGCAAAATCGCCCAGGTTGAGGCAGTAAACCTTCGAAGACGTGCTGTTGTAGGTGTCGGTGAGCTCCTTGACGAATCCGTCCGCGAATTGGGTGTAGTCCTTGGGCGTGTTCCGGTTGGCCAGGTGCATGTCGGTGGCCACCAGCAGCGTGAAGTCGTCGTTCGAGACGGGCTGGAGCTGGAAGTCGATCCGTTCGACCGTGGATGCGCTTCCGGTGCAGGGATGCCAGAATTGGGGGATGGCCTTGTCGGTGGGAACTTCGTAGCCGGAGGGCTGGATGACGAACGCCAGGCCGTTGCGTTTGTCGGATGCGAGCCAATAGTAACCGTTGGCGTCGGTGGCGGTGATTCGGTCGCCGTCGGAAACCAGGACGTTTTCGATGCCCTTGCCTCCGTAATGGACCATACCTTTGATCGAAGCGCCCGTCTGGTCGGGTATGGTGTTGTCGAGTGAGAGGGAGAGTTTCGCGGTGCCGAGCGTCTGCTCCTTGTCGCCGCGGCGGAGGGTGAATTCGCAGTCGC
Organism: Alistipes timonensis JC136; assembly: GCF_900107675.1. Classification (GTDB taxonomy): domain Bacteria; phylum Bacteroidota; class Bacteroidia; order Bacteroidales; family Rikenellaceae; genus Alistipes; species Alistipes timonensis. The sequence goes on along the minus strand of NZ_FNRI01000007.1, from coordinate 82,841 downwards.
CGTCTACGGCTGTCTGCGGAATCCGGAACCGGAGGGATTGGTTATCTGCCTGCGTTACGGAAGCGGAGAATTTCCCCCCCCCTTGCGTCAGAATCAGTTCGTCGGATGCGGTGAACCCGTTCCCCCGGATGGAGGCTTCTTCATTCCAGGAGCCGGTGATGGTTCCGCCCAGGTCAATATTGACGGCCAGCTTGAGCGTAAGGCGGCTGGCGCCCAGGGCTTGCAGCTCTCCGTTGCGGACGAGGAGGAATTTGTAGGCCGTCTGGTCTTCGAGACCGTCCGGCAGCACGAATGAGATCGACGACGGCGTGATTCCGGTGGTCTGGGCCGGCATGTCGCTGTCGCCGCGCAGGGTGACGGCGTCGCCCTGAAGGAATCCCTGCCCTTCGATGGTCATCTCCAGGCCCTCGCATACGTCCAGGGCGGTGGGGATCACCACGCCCGAGACGAAGCGTTCGTCGGGTCGGTTCACCTGCTCGTCGCTATCGTCGCAGCCGGTCAATCCGACCGACAGGGCGACGAACAGCAGCCCGGTGAGTAAAGTAATGAGTTTTTTCATAAGCTATCGGTAATTTTGGTTGGTTTCATGGTTTTCAGAGGTTGTTTCCGAGCGGGATGCGCTCCGAGTAGCGGCGTCCGAAACGGTCGGTGGCGACGACCTCGATTTCGCGGGCCGATGCCGAGGGGCGGGCCGTGAAGTAGAAATTCGTCGTGCGGGGACGCTGCGGCTTGGCGAGTTTTTTTCCGGCGGCTTTCAGCGAGTTGAGGTGTGCGGTGTAATCGGGGTCTTCGAGCTGAGTGCGCTGCATGGCGCCCCGGTAGCGGCCGTCCTCATACCAGACCACCGTCCAATACGAGTCCCAATTCCACACCTTTGCGACGGCGCAGTCGGGATGATTCTCCACCTCGCCGGGGCGCCATACGCGGAGCTGCCGGGCCGGATATTCGCCGAGAGTGCGGTATTCCCACGAGAACTCCCCGCCGCATTCGCGGAACAGTTGGTAGCCCTTGGGTGTGCCGTCCCAATTGATGGGGTCCCACCAGAGGTTGCCGCAGACCTGCGCCACGTTGTGTTCCATGACGCCTTCGCGGATGTCGAAATTCGAGTTGAGGTGCGTGTGCCCGGTGATGAAGTGCAGGTCATGCGCGGCAAACGCATCCATCAGCGGTATGGCCGATTCCATGACGCGGTTCCCGAGCCAGGATTTCATGGCCGGAGCGTGCATCGCCACGCAGACGCGCGATCCGGCAGGCAGGCGCCGTGCATAGGCGGCGGCCCAGCGCAGCTGCATCGAATCGATCTGTTCCTCGTATTTTTTCGCCCCGTGGTAGATGATGTCGTCGAGCACGATGTAATGGGTGTGTCCCATGTCGAACGCATAGTACGTGGGGCCGAAATGTCTGCGGTAATTCTCCGTCGCCTCCCGGTCGGTGTATTTGTTCAGGTCATGGTCGTGGTTGCCGATCACGCCGTATACGGGGATGCCGAGCGAGGCGAACTCCGCTTTCACGCCGGCGAACAACTGCGGGGAGTCCCATACGATGTCGCCGAGCAGAATCGTGGCTTGGGCGACGCCCCGGGCTTTTTTCGCGGCGGTTTCCGTTTGCAACACGGGGATGATTTCCGTGCGGAGCCGTTCGAAATGCGTTTCGGTTTTGGGCTGGGGGTCGGCGACGGCCAGTAGTTCGTAACACGCTTCGGAGCCGGGCCACGGCAGCAGTTCGAAATCGTAACGCTTCGCTGCCGGATCATAGGGGCGGTAAAACTGGGGGACGCCCTCCGCCAGGGGGGCCAGGTATCCGGCCGGGGTCACGAGGCTGATGAACAGCGCCTCGTCGTCGGCATCGAGCGTGAATGAGCCCTGTGCATCGCTCTCGGTAAACGTGTAGCCGTCGGTTACGGCCACTCCGCACACCGGTTTTCCGCCGCATTTGACGGTTCCCCGCACCGGACGGGCGGAAACTGCGGCGCAGAGGGTGCAGCAAATCAGCAGGAGCAGGCATTTTTTCATGGTTCGGGTCTGTTTGAAGTTTTGTCGGTTTTCGGCCGTAAAAGTAGCTGAATAATCTTTTCATCCGGTTCGGGTAACAGGAATGTATCGGTAACTTCACGCTGCGGTAACATCTGTTTGTGCGCATTCGGTGAGGGGTAGTTTTTCCTGTTTTGTCCGGTTTTTAATTATGATACGCAATATTTTTAATTTCAGTACGAAACAAAAATAAATCTTTAATTTTATTTTCCAAAATAAAACACAAAAAAAATGGGCGGTGTTTTCCGTTTTTGTCGGGTCGGGTGGTTTTGAAACGAAATCTATGGTGACAATATAAAAAATGCGTCCGGTTTCGCCGGACGCATTTGGGAAAAGGGATGGTTTGCCGGATTCCGGCTTAAAAAATTCCCAGATTGTCGAGGAAGATCAGCAGCAGCACTGCCGGGCAGACGTAGCGCAGCAGGAAGATGAACACGCCGTAGATGCGGAATTTCAGCTCCCCGTTGTTGGATATCTGCGCTTTGAGCACCTTCTGGTCGAGCCGCCAGCCGACGAAGATGCAGGTCAGGAATCCGCCTGCGGGCAGCAGGATGTTGGCCGTGAGGAAATCGAGCGAGTCGAAGACGCTGAGTCCGAAAATCTGCCAGCCGCCCAGCACGCCCAGCGACAGCGACGCCACGGCGGCCAGCGCCATGCAGGCCCCGGTCGTGGCCCATGCCGCGGTCCGGCGGCTCATGTGCCACTCTTCGTGCAGGTAGGCCGTGATGACCTCATGCAGGGAGATGGTCGAAGTGAGGGCCGCGACGACCAGCAGCAGGAAGAACACCGACGACCAGACCATGCTCAGCGGCATCGAGTTGAAGATGCCCGGCAGGGTGATGAACACGAGCGACGGCCCCGACGAGGGCTCGATGCCCACGCTGAAAACTGCCGGGAAGATCACCACGCCGGCCAGTATGGCTACCAGCGTGTCGAGGATCGTGACGTTGAGCGCCGTGTGGCGCAGGTTGGTGTCGGGTTTGAAATAGGAGGCGTAGGTGACCATCGTGCCGATGCCGATCGAGAGCGAGAAGAACGCCTGCCCCAGCGCCACGAGCACCGTCGAAGGGGTGACTTTCGAGAAGTCGGGCCGGAAGAGGAAGCGGATGCCCTCGCCGCCGCCCGGCATCAGCAGCGAGTGGATCGACAGCGCGATCAGGATCACGAACAGCAGCGGCATCAGTACCTTGGCCGAGCGTTCGATGCCCTTCTGCACGCCCATCGTGATGACGAAATGCGTCGCCAGTACGAACAGCGAAGTGTAGACCACGGGCCGCCACGGGTTTTGGATGAAGGTTTCGAAGACGGTTTTGTACTCCTCGGCGGTGCTGTATTCCGCCAGGCTGCCCGTCACCGAGTGCACCATGTATTCGGCGGTCCACCCCGAGACCACGAAATAGAAGCCCAGGATCAGGAACGCCGCCACGACGCCGTTGTAACCCAGGAAGCTCCATTTGGGGTCGAGGGCCCGGTAGGCGCCCACGGCGTTGCGGTGCGAGGCGCGTCCGACCGAGAATTCGGCTACCATGATCGGCAGTCCCAGCAGCAGTACGCAGCCGATGTAAATCAGCAGAAAGGCTCCGCCGCCGTTGTCGCCGGCCACGTAGGGAAACCTCCAGATGTTTCCCAGGCCCACGGAACTCCCTGCCGCGACGAGCACGGCGCTCAGTTTGCCACCCAGTGTGGCGCGTCCCTGTGAATGGTGCATGGCTATCCTGTTTATATATAAGGTATGCGCGCACGCGGAGGCGTGCGCGCATACCCGTTATTTCTCCAATACGACGCTGACCCGTTCGAGTTTGCCGCCCAACGGGGGCGCCAGCTTCGAGACCGTGCATTTTACGTGCCGGACCTGCCGGAAGGAGGCGTAAACCGCCTCGATGATGTTCATCGCCACACGTTCGATCGTGTGCTGCGTGATGCGCATCTGCAGGCTCACGACTTCGTAGACCGTGAGGTAGTTGACCGCTTTTTCGACATTGTCCTCCGCGGCCACGTCGCCCAGTTCGGCCGTGATCTCCAGGTCGACCGTAAAGCGGTTGCCGACCTTGCGTTCCAGTTCGTAGCAGCCGTGCAATGCCCGGAACTCCATGCGCTGCAGGACGATACGGTATTCCATCCTATTCGGCGATCACGAGGTAGTAATTCTTCTTGCCGCGCTGCACGAGCAGGTATTTGCCCGCGATCAGATCGGCGTCGGCCACCGGGCGCATCGCGTCGGCGACCTTCTCCTTGTTGAGCGACACGCCGCCGCCCTGCACCAGCTTGCGGCATTCGCCCTTCGAGGGGAAGATGTCGCTCTTCTCGGCGCAGAGGTCCACGAACGGGATGCCGGCCGCGAGCTCCGTGCGGGCCACGCGGTATTGCGGAACCCCTTCGAAGACCTGCAGCAGGGTCGTTTCGTCCAGCTTGCGCAGGGCCTCCGACGTGGCGCCCCCGAAGAGGATCGCCGAAGCCTCCACGGCTTTCTCGTACTCCTCGCGCGAATGGATCATGCAGGTAATCTCCTCGGCCAGCCGCTTCTGGAGCACCCGCAGGTGGGGTGCGGCGTCGTGCTCGGCGACGAGTTCCTCGATGGTTTCGCGGTCGAGCAGCGTGAAGATTTTGATGTAGCGCTTGGCGTCCTCGTCGCTGACGTTGAGCCAGAACTGGTAGAACTTGTAGGGCGAGGTGTAGCGCGGGTCGAGCCATACGTTGCCGCTTTCGGTCTTGCCGAATTTCGTGCCGTCGGCCTTGGTGATGAGCGTGCAGGTGATGCCGAAAGCCTCGGCTTCGGGACCCAGCTTGCGGCGGATCAGCTCCGTGCCGGTGGTGATGTTGCCCCACTGGTCGGCGCCTCCCAGCTGAATCTTGCAGTTTTTCGTCTGGTAGAGGTGCAGGAAGTCGTAGCCCTGGACCAGCTGGTAGGTGAATTCGGTGAACGACATGCCGTCGCCCTCGCCGTTGAAACGCTTTTTGACCGAATCCTTGGCCATCATGTAGTTGACGGTGATGCACTTGCCGATGTCGCGGATGAAATCGAGGAACGTGAATTCCTTCATCCAGTCGTAGTTGTTGACCATCTGTGCGGCGTTCGGGGCGTCCGATTCGAAATCGAGCAGTTTGGCCAGCTGGCGTTTGATGGCCTCCTGATTGTGGCGGAGGGTCTTCTCGTCGAGCAGGTTGCGCTCCTGCGATTTGCCCGAGGGGTCGCCGATCATGCCCGTGGCCCCGCCGATGAGCGCCAGCGGACGGTGGCCGCACATCTGGAAATGTTTGAGGATCATCACACCCACGAGGTGTCCGATATGCAGCGAGTCGGCCGTGGGGTCGATGCCCAGGTAGGCCGTCGTCATCTCTTTTTCGAGTTGTTCCTTTGCGCCGGGCATGATCGTGTGGACCATGCCGCGCCATTCGAGTTCTTCGATGAAATTCTTTGTTGCCATTATTGCGTTACTTAAATTTTATGTTCACTTTCGGGGCGCGGAGCCGGGACTTTTCCCGGAAACGCTCCGCCGCCCGTAAATCCCGCTTTTTTACTCAACCTCGAGGTCCAATGCCCTGCGGAGCTCCACGATGAGCGGGTTTTTTTCTGTCATGTATTTCACCCGGTCTTCCAGTTTGATCGGACGCGCGGCCCTGATCTCCTCGTTGACGATCACCTCCAGTTCGATGGCTCCCGAGATGCCCGCCAGTTCGGCGATACGCATCAGCATTCCGGTCTTGCTGCGGAGCATCTCTTCGCGCAGTTCCGTCGTCGGGACGCTTACGGAAATGGTGTTGCCCCGGACGCTCATCAGCTCGAAAGCGGGGACGAACCGCGGGCGTTTCGTCCGGAGCAGGTTCAGGATGCCTTCCCGGGCCTGTTCCAACTTCTGTTCGCAGGCGGGATCGATCTCCACCGTTTCGGGCTCGGCTTCCGCCTCGCCGTCGGGGCTCTCCGCATCCGAAATGTTGCCTCCCGAGGCGAGCAGTTCCGAGAGCGACGTGCCCGAGATCATCGGCCGCCGGACCGGTTTTACAACCTGCGGGGCCGCGGGTTCCGGTTGTGCCGCGGGTTGCTGCGAAACCGCCTGAGCCGGCTGCGCTGCCGGGACGGTCTCCGGCCGGGGCTGTGCCGCGGGCCGGGATTCGGACGGCATTTCCGGCTGTTGCCGGACTGCCGGGGCCGGTTGGGGCTGCGCCGGGACCGCCGCTGCCGCGGGAGTTGCCGGAGCGGGCGCCGCCGGATTGGCCGGGGTCGGGGCAGATGCCGCGACCCGCGCGGGAGTTGTCAGTTCGGGAAGCGGATACTCCCCGGAGGATGTCAGGGTGTCATTTTTTTTTTGGCCGAGCCCTGCGGTTTTCATCAGGCCCAGCTCCACGAGCAACCGCTGGTTAGACGATTGCCGTATTTTCCCGTCGAGCTCCGTCAGTATGGAGATGGCTCCGAACAGGAACTCGACACTGCAGGCGCCCGCCTGCGTCCGGTATCGTTCGAGCAGGGTGCCGGTCATCTCGATCAGCCGCAGGGTGTCGGGCTGCCGGGCCATCAGCAGGTCGCGCATGTGGCGGTTCAGGCCCGCCATGAAGGTCTGGCCCGAGAATCCTTTCGACAGCACCGTGTCGAAGGTCACCAGCGCATCGACGTAGTTGCCGGCCAACAGCATCTCCGTCACCCCGAAATAGGTATCGTAATCCAGCACGTTCAACGTCTGGGCCACATTGCGGTAATCGAGCGCCGTGCCGCAGAACGACACGGCCTTGTCGAACATCGACAGCGCGTCGCGCATGCCGCCGTCGGCTTTCTGGGCGATGAGGTTCAGCGACTCTTCGTCGGCCGTGACGCCCTCCTGCGCGGCGATGTACCGGAGGTATTCGACCGAGTCTTCGACGCGGATGCGGTTGAAATCGTAGATCTGACACCGCGAGAGGATCGTGGGGATGATCTTGTGTTTCTCGGTGGTCGCCAGGATGAAGATGGCGTGTGCGGGCGGCTCCTCGAGGGTTTTGAGGAAGGCGTTGAAGGCCGCGGCCGAGAGCATGTGGACCTCGTCGATGATGAACACCGAGTAACGGCCCACCTGCGGGATGATGCGCACCTGTTCGATCAGCGTGCGGATGTCCTCCACGGAGTTGTTCGACGCCGCGTCGAGCTCGTGGATGTTGAGCGAGCGACCCTCGTTGAACGAACGGCACGACTCGCACTCGTTGCACGCCTCGGCGCCGTTGGGCGACAGGCAGTTGATGGCCTTGGCGAAGATGCGGGCGCAGGTGGTCTTGCCTACGCCGCGGGGACCGCAGAAGAGGTAGGCGTGGGCCAACTGGCCGCGCTCGATGGCGTTTTGGAGCGTCGAGGTGATATGTTTCTGCCCGACGACCGACTGGAAGGTCGCGGGACGGTATTTGCGTGCGCTGACGATGAAATCACTCATAGTGATGCAAAGATACGAAATATGAATTAAGAATTAAAAATTAAGAATTAAAAATTATGTGCCGTGCTCCGGTGCGACAAATTGGCGGTTATTGGCAGTTGTTATGTGACAAATAATGACACTATGTCCTGGATTTAGAATTGGCAGGGGTTTTGCGGATAGAAGGAGCGAAACGGATTGAAAAACAAAACTTAAACACTATGAATATCAACACTCTTACCATCAAAGCGCAGGAGGCGCTGCAAGCGGCGCTCACCCTTGCGCGGGAGCGGGGACAGCAGGCTGTCGAGCCGCTCCACCTGCTGAGCGTCCTCATCCGTGAGGACGATTCGCTGGCGACGTTCCTGTTGGGGCGCGTCGGTGTGAACGTGCGTTCGCTGCGCGACGAGACGGAGCGTGCCGTGGGTGCGCTGCCGCGGGTCGAGGGTGGCGGTGACCAGTTCTTCGCGCAGGATTCGTCGAAGGTGATCCAGCGCGCCGTGGACTTTACGAAGAATTTCGGCGACAAGTACGCTTCGGTCGAGCACCTGCTGCTGGCCCTCGTGGCCGAGCGCGGGCCGGCTGCCGACATTTTGAAACGCAACGGCGCGACGGAGAAGGAGTTGATCGAGGCGATCCGCACCTTCCGCAAGGGGGCGACGGTCGATTCGCAGACCTCCGAGCAGCAGTTCGACGCGCTGGGCAAATACGCCATCAACCTGAACGAGCAGGCTCGGTCGGGCAAGCTCGACCCGGTGATCGGCCGTGACGAGGAGATTCGCCGCGTGCTGCAAATCCTGTCGCGGCGCACGAAGAACAACCCGATCCTCGTCGGCGAAGCCGGTGTCGGCAAGACCGCCATCGCCGAGGGTATCGCCCGCCGGATCATCGACGGCGACGTTCCCGAGAACCTGAAATCGAAGTCGATCTATTCGCTCGACATGGGGGCCCTGATCGCGGGCGCCAAGTATCAGGGCGAGTTCGAGGAGCGTCTGAAAGCCGTCGTGCAGGAGGTCACCGCCAGCGAGGGCGAGATACTGCTCTTCATCGACGAGATTCACACGCTGGTCGGCGCCGGCAAGTCGTCGGGGGCGATGGATGCCGCGAACATCCTCAAACCGGCCCTTGCGCGGGGCGAACTGCGGACCATCGGCGCCACGACGCTCGACGAGTTCCAGAAATATTTCGAGCAGGACAAGGCCCTCGAACGGCGTTTCCAGAAGGTGATGGTCGACGAACCTACGCAGGAGGATGCCATTTCGATCCTCCGCGGCCTGAAGGAGCGTTACGAGAACCACCACCAGGTGCGGATCAAGGATGAGGCCATCGTGGCCGCCGTCGAACTCTCGACGCGCTATATCACTTCGCGGTTCCTGCCCGACAAGGCCATCGACCTGGTGGACGAGGCCGCCTCGCGGCTGCGGCTGGAGATGAACTCCGTGCCCGAGGAGATCGACACCCTCGATCGGAAGGTCCGCCAGCTGGAGATCGAGCGCGAGGCCATCCGCCGCGAGAAGGACAAGGAGCGCGTGGCGCATCTCACCAAAGAGATCGAAGAATTGAAAGCCAAAGAGGCCGGGATGCGCGCCAAGTGGCAGGGCCAGCGCGACCTGCTGAAGAAGATACAGGCCAACAAGGACCGGATCGAGTCGTTGAAGATCGAGGCCCAGCAGGCCGAGCGGCAGGGCGACTACGGCAAGGTGGCCGAAATCCGCTACGGCAAGATTCAGGAGGCCGAGAAGGAGATCGCCGCTTTCCAGGAGGAGTATAAACTCGCCTCGGCCAACGGCTCGATGATCAAGGAGGAGGTCGATGCGCAGGATGTCGCCGAGGTGGTGTCGCGCTGGACGGGGATTCCCGTGACGCGGATGCTGGCTTCGGAGCGCGAGAAGCTGCTGCACATGGAGGACGAGCTCCACAAGCGCGTCATCGGGCAGGAGCAGGCCATCGCGGCCATTTCCGACGCCGTGCGCCGTTCGCGCGCCGGGCTGAACGACCCTCGCAAACCGATCGGTTCGTTCATCTTCCTTGGCACCACGGGCGTCGGCAAGACCGAACTGGCGAAGGCCCTCGCGGAGTTCCTGTTCAACGACGACCAGATGATGACGCGTATCGACATGAGTGAATACCAGGAGCGGCACGCCGTGTCGCGGCTGGTCGGGGCACCTCCGGGATACGTCGGATACGACGAGGGCGGACAGCTCACCGAGGCCGTGCGTCGCAAACCCTACTCGGTCGTGCTGCTCGATGAGATCGAGAAGGCGCACCCCGATGTTTTCAACATCCTGTTGCAGGTCCTCGACGACGGCCGTCTGACCGACAACAAGGGCCGTACGGTGGATTTCCGCAACACCATTATCATCATGACCTCGAACATGGGGTCGCAGGTGATTCAGGAGAATTTCGCCGAGGCCTTCAACGGCAAAAAACTGCCCGGGGAGGTGGTTGAGCAGACCCGTCTGGCGGTGATCGACCTGCTGAAACAGCAGCTCAAACCGGAGTTCCTGAACCGTATCGACGAGATCGTGATGTTCGAGCCGCTGACGCACAAGGACATCGAGCGCATCGTGGATATCCAGCTGGGTATCGTCAGCAAGATGCTTGCCGAGAACGGCATCCGGCTGGAGTATACCGAAAAGGCGCGCGAATGGATCGCTTCCGCGGGTTACGATCCGCTGTACGGAGCGCGTCCCGTGAAGCGTGTCATCCAGCGTTACGTCGTGAACGACCTCTCGAAACGGATTCTCGCCGGGGATGTCGACCGCTCGAAGCCGATTTCGATCGACGCCGGCAAGGACGGCCTTACGTTCTCGAACTGAAAAAGGGTTCCTCGTGCGAGGAACCCTTTTTTATCGTACGTATCGGCTGAAAAAGCGCCACAGTTCCTCGCATGTGTCGACACCCGTTTTCGTCCAGGAGTGTTTGCCGCCGACTGTCTCGTAGAGCCACACCTCGCAGCCGTCCGTGCCGCCCGTGTAGCGGTGGGCGATGACCTGCAGGTCGCCGGGACGGGACGGCAGCGTGTCGATCCGCTGTTCGGGGCATTTGTTCTTCGCGGCCCAGTAGTTGACTGCGGTGGGGATGGAGACGTAGGCGCCCCAACCCCCTTCGTTTCGCAAATCGCCTTCCCAGAGGGTCGTCCGGTCCTCGGTTCCGTGGATTTCGAACAGGGGGACCGGGTGCGGACTGCGGTCTGACCGGAGGATTTCGACGGACATGAATCCGGCGACGGGACCCAGCGCCGCATAGGTCTCCGGACGCCGCGAGGCCAGCAGGTAACACATGTCCCCGCCGTTGGACATCCCCGTGCAGAAGACGTTGCGGCGGCTCAGACGGTGCTTTTTCCGCAGGTGCCGGATCAGGTCGTCGAGGAACCTGACATCGTCTACGGCCATGTCGGCCTGAAAGGGATAACCGACGTTCCAGCACGTTTTGCCCCGGCCGTCGCGCTCGCCCTGCGGATAGCAGACGGCGAATCCGTGGCGGTCGGCGGTTTCGTTCATGCCGAATCGTTCGGGAAGAGCCTCTCCGCCGTAACCGTGGAGGACGATGACCAGCGGAGCGTTTTCCGCAAGCCCTTCGGGCAGGTGGAGGCGGTAGGTGCGTTCGATGCCGCCTGAACGGAGCGTGTAGCGGGGCGTTTGCTGAGCGTGACACGCGGCGGTTGCGAAAAGCAATGCGATGTGCAGGATGTATTTCATGGCTACGGTTCGATTATAGGCCTTTTTTGGCGATACGCCACGCCAGCGTGTTATAGAACCCGATGAGCGGGCCGCGCCAGCTTACGGGCAGCGAGTTCAGGACGCGGACCTTGCGCAGCGTGCGGCGGTAGGTGCGGGTCCAGCCGAAAAAGCGTGCCGCGCGCCGGGCCTCCTTCGTGCCGCCTTTGACGCTCTGAATGAGGGCTTTGCCCAGCGCCGCGCGGGCCACGAACTCCCGGTCCTCCTCGGGGGCTTCGGGATTGTAGAGCTCCTCGAACGAATAGACGGTCTGTTCGGGGGTGTAGACCGCCGCCGAGCGGTTCGAGGCCACCCGCGAGTAGCGCACCAGCCGTTCGGGCGAGAAGCAGACCGGATAGCGGCGGGCAATGCGTATCCAGAGGTGGAGGTCCTCGGCGATCTTCATGCCCTCGGGGAAGCCGCCCACGGTGTCGAAAACCCGCCGGGGGATGCACGAGGCCGAGGGAATGGCGATGTAGCGGTGGGCCGAGTCGCGGAAGAAATTTTCGACGATCCCGCGTTTCGTGGGGCTTTCGGCCGGGAACATGCCGTCGTGACTGACGATGGAGAACCCCGTGCAGTAGATGCCGCAGCCCGGGAACTCTTCGATCATCGCGGCGATTTCGGCCAGGAACCCCGGTTCCCACGCATCGTCGGCGTCCAGCAGGGCGACGTATTCGCCCGAGGTCTCGGCGATGCCGTGGTTGCGGGCCACGCAGACCCCGGCGTTGGGTTGTGCGATGAGCCGCACGAGCGGCGAGGAGATCTGCCGCACGACCTCCGCGCTTCCGTCGGTCGATCCGTCGTCCACGACGACGATCTCCAAGGGCGGGTAGCTCTGCGCCAGCGCCGAACGCACGGCGGCGGCGACTTCGCGCTGCTTGTTGTAGAGGGGTATGACGACCGAAATCGTTGGTTTTGACATGTGTGTCGGCAGGTTTTGTTGCGAAGATATCGATCTTTTGCTACTTTTGCAAATAAAACCTTTCCGATGACCGCATCCGAGAAAATCCTCGCATTCATCCGCAACTCGTTCGACACGGCGCTCTATTTCGCCGTGATGGCCGTGAAGGAGAATTTCCGCAACTACGTCGGCCGCGCCGGGACGGTCGGTGAGCCGAAGCCTTCGGCCGTGATCCTCGGCAACGGCCCTTCGCTGGCCGAAGACCTGCCGCGGCTGATCGAACGGCGGGAGTACCTGACGAAGGACGTGATGGCGGTGAACTTTTTTGCGCTGGACGAGCGTTTCGAGGCGGTGCGGCCCGCCTATTACGTGCTTTCCGACCCGATGTTCTTCCGCGACAGCGCCTACCGCGACCGGGTGGCGGAGCTCTACCGGGCGCTCGACGAAAAGGTGACGTGGCCGATGAATCTCTACGTGCAGTACTACAATCCCGAACGGTTCGACTACCGCGCCGCGCTGCCCAACCTCAATATCCGCATCGTCCGGTTCCATACGCAGCTCTACCGCGGGTTTCGCGGCGTGGAGTTCTGGCTGTTCCGCCGCGGCCTCGGAAGCGCCAACTTCGGGACCGTGGTGCAGGTGTGCGAATACGTCGCCCTGCTCCTGGGATATAAAACGCTGGAACTGTACGGAGTGGACCACACGCTGTTGGACGGGCTGTGTGTGGATGATGAGAACCGCCTCTGCCGTGCCGACGGGCACTATTACGACGATGCGCCGGCCGTCCCGAAGCCGATTTTCCAGAAAGTTCCCCACCGTCCCTATACCATGTCGGTCTATCTGGCCGAAGTCGCCGAACTGTTCCGCGGCCACGAGGTGCTGCGCGACTATGCCCGCTCGCTCGGGGCGCGCATTATAAACCGTACGCGCGGTTCGATGATTGACGCCTACGAACGGGGTACGGAATAGCTTCTATGGTTGCAGGTTGCGGCTGGCCGCGATGATTTCGGCCATCGTGAAGTCCTCGGGGTAGTCGATGTCCAGCCCCTCGATATGGTCGACGACCGCCATGTAGGGCCGCTCTCCGATGCGCCGGCCGCGGTTGCGCCACAACTCCCGTGAGAAGATGAAAAAAGCGCTGGTTTCGACGTAGACCGGCTCGATGGTCTGTGTGCGGGGGATGTTGTCGAGGCTGTAATTGAGCGGTTTGCCCTCGAACCACGCGAAAGTCTGGACCTTCTCGGCGCTGAATGCCGAGTCGTATTCGCCCGAACGGACCTTTGCGAGTGCTCCGGCGACGGTCGCGGCGCGGATGAAAGGCGACGTGGCGTGTGCGAGGATGTAGAGGTCGGCATCGACCGACGCCGTGAAACTGTCGTAAATCTCCTTGCCGAGTGTCGTATCGCTGTCGAGCGACGGGTCGCGGCGCAGGAACCGCACTCCCTCGGGCAGCAGCGGGCGGATGCTTTCGTCGCTGCAGAAGACATAGACTTCGTCGACGCCCTCCACCGTGGTCAGGGTTTTCAGGATATGGCACATCAGCGGTGAGCCGCTCAGTGAGCGGAGGTTCTTGCCTGCGACGCGTTGGCTGTTGAGCCGGATAGGAACGAATGCGACGGTTTTCATCGTATGGGATTTTTTATTGTACCAGAAGGTTGCAGCCGCGGATGTCGGAGTGGTCGATGCGGCCTTCGACCAGAAACGATCCGTCGGCTCCGACATGTCCCACATCCTGCGTCTGGATAAAGGCGCAGGACCACCAGTTCCCGAGGTCGGTGATGTTCAGCCCGCCGCGCGTCCCTGCCGGAAGCCGTTCGAACGGGTCGTTGACGTCGCGGGCCGTGACGCGCATCCACGCCGGGCAGCGGAACCGGTTGCCGCCCTGCGAATAGGCCTGCGACGTGAGCTCGGCCATGCCGTATTCCGAATGGATTTCCTGCACCCCGAAGGCGTCGCAGAGTATCTTGTGGAACTCCTCTTTCGGAATCTCCTCGCGGTAACCCTTCATGCCGCCGGTCTCCATCACCACCGTATCCCGGAGTTTCGGGGCATAGCGCTCCGCAAGGTCCCACAGCGCGTAGCTCACGCCCAGCAGGATTTTCGGCTTTTCATCCCGCGCCATCGCCTCCAGCAGCGCCTCGTGGTCGTCGAGGTAGAAGCCGCCCGAGCCGCAGTCGGACAAAAGCCGGTCGGCCATGTAGACCAGCGACGAACCCTTGCGCCGCAGGTAGTTGGGCAACAGGGCGTAGAGGCTCCAATGTTCGGGGGCGCCGTAAAAAGTGCGGAACGCAGCGCGGAATGCCTGTTCGTAGAGCGCCAGCGATTGCATCGGGTGACGCGAGGGCGTCATGCCCGTCGTCGCCGACGAGGTGAAGACCGCCTCGGGGGGCGTTTCACCGCAGTAGATGTCGTGGGTTTTGAACAGTTCGATGGGCAGGAACGGAATCTCCTCCGGTAAGCGTACCTGCTGCGGCTCCACGCCGATCCGTGCCAGGTACTCCCGGTAGGGGGCGCATGCGGCGGCCTGGCGGCGGAATACCTCCAGCGTCGTCCGGGCGAAAGCCGCATCGTCGGCAATGCGGAATATGTCGTCGGGAGTGCTCATCGGGTACAAAGGTAGGAAAAAGTCGGATGGGTTCAAAACCGGATTGCGCACCGTTCGGCAAAACCGGCAACTGCGTTGTCAAATCAAAAACAACGACCACCGGGACAAATTCATTTGGCCCTGCGGTCGTTGTTTCGTATTTGCGGCCTTCGGCCTGTTCTGCTCTTGCCTCGGTGTTATTTTTTTACCTTGGGGGCGAGCATCATGTTCATCTTCTTGCCGTCGAGCTTGGGCATCATCTCCACTTTGGCGAACTCTTCGAGGTCCGTTGCAAAGCGCAGCAGCAGGATTTCGCCCTGCTCCTTGAAGACGATCGAACGACCGCGGAAGAAGACATAGGCCTTGACCTTGGACCCTTCCTTGAGGAAGTTCTGCGCGTGCTTGAGCTTGAAGTTGTAGTCGTGGTCGTCGGTCTGGGGGCCGAAGCGGATCTCTTTCACGACGATTTTCGTCTGGTTGGCCTTCAGTTCCTTGGCCTTCTTTTTCTGCTGGTAGAGGAACTTCTGGTAATCGTCGATGCGACATACGGGCGGCTCTGCCTTTGGGGAGATCTCGATCAGGTCGAGTTCCAACTCATCGGCAAGCTTGAGCGCATCGCGGGTCGGCAGGACCCGCGGCTCACCGACGTTGTCGCCGACCACGCGCACTTCGGGAGCCGTGATCTCGTTGTTGATCCGGTGGGGATTCTCCTTGACGGGCGGACGGCGCCCGAAGCGGTTGTTGGCATTGCCTGCCGGTTTCGGTCTGTTATTCCCGGGGGTAAATGGCCTCGGCGGGAATGGTTTCGGTGCTGCGATAGTTGTACGTATTAGTTAAGTGAATAATAGTGTTGTCTTATTTCTTCTCCAGTTTGTTGGTCTCGACCTCCTCTTTGACCAGTCCGGCAATGAGGTCGCGGAATGCCTCCATCGGCATTTGACCCTTGTCGCCCTCGCCCTGTGCGCGGACCGACACGAGCCCTTCGGCCTCCTCCTTCTCGCCGACGATCAGCAGGTAGGGGATGCGTTTGAGTTCGTTGTCGCGGATCTTGCGGCCGATCTTCTCGTTGCGGTCGTCGACCTCGGCGCGGACATCGCTGCGGTTGAGGAACTCCGAGACTTTCTGGGCGTAATCGTTGAACTTCTCCGAGATGGGAAGCACCACGACCTGCTGGGGCGAAAGCCACAGCGGGAATTTGCCGCCCGTGTGCTCCAGCAGCACGGCCACGAACCGCTCCATCGAGCCGAACGGCGCACGGTGGATCATGATGGGGCGGTGGAGCCGGTCGTCGGCGCCCTTGTACGTGAGGTCGAAACGCTCCGGCAGGTTATAGTCCACCTGGATCGTGCCCAGCTGCCATTTGCGGCCGATGGCGTCTTTGACCATGAAGTCGAGCTTCGGGCCGTAGAACGCGGCTTCGCCCAGTTCGACCACCGTGTTGAGACCCTTTTCCTTGGCGGCCTGCATGATGGCCGATTCGGCCTTCTCCCAGTTCTCGTCCGAACCGATGTATTTCTCCTTGTTGTTCGGATCACGCAGCGAAATCTGTGCCGTGTAGTTGTCGAACTTCAGCGTTTTGAAGATATAGAGCACGATGTCGATCACGCGTTCGAACTCTTCGAGAAGCTGATCCGGCCGCACGAACAAATGGGCGTCGTCCTGCGTGAACCCGCGCACGCGCGTCAGTCCGTGGAGCTCGCCCGACTGCTCGTAGCGGTAGACCGTTCCGAATTCGGCCAGACGCACAGGCAGTTCCTTGTACGAACGGGGTTTCGAACGGTAGATTTCGCAGTGGTGCGGGCAGTTCATCGGTTTGAGCAGGTACTCCTCGCCCTCGATCGGGGTGTGGATCGGCTGGAACGAGTCCTTGCCGTACTTGGCGTAGTGGCCCGAGGTGACGTAGAGTTCCTTGTTGCCGATATGCGGGGTGATTACCTGCTGGTAACCGTATTCTTTCTGTACGTTGCGCAAGAACTGCTCCAGGCGGTCGCGCAGGGCGGCGCCTTTGGGGAGCCACAACGGCAGGCCTTGGCCCACGCGCTGCGAGAAGGTGAACAGTTCGAGGTCCTTGCCCAGCTTGCGGTGGTCGCGCTTCTTGGCCTCCTCCATCATCACGAGATACTCGTCGAGCATCGATTTTTTGGGGAACGAGATGCCGTAAATACGGGTCAGCATCTTGTTCTTCTCGTTGCCGCGCCAGTAGGCTCCGGCCACGGAGGTCAGCTTCAGGGCTTTGATATAGCCCGTGTTGGGGATGTGCGGTCCGCGGCAGAGGTCGGTGAACGCACCGTTGGTATAGAACGAGATGGTGCCGTCCTCGAGGTCCGAGATCAGTTCGACCTTGTATTGGTCGCCTTTTCCGGTGAAGGTCTCGAGCGCCTCGGCCTTGGGGACCTCGCGGCGGATCAGCGTCTCTTTGTTGCGGGAGAGTTCCACCATCTTGTTCTCGATGGTCGGCAGGTCGGCTTCGGTGATGGGCACCGGCGAGTCGACGTCGTAGTAGAAACCGTTTTCGATGGCCGGGCCGATGCCGAATTTGATGCCCGGGTAGAGCGCCTCGAGGGCTTCGGCCAGCAGGTGCGACGAGGTGTGCCAGAAAGCGTGCTTGCCCTCTTCGTCGTCCCATTTGTAGAATTTGACCGAAGCGTCGGCCTCGATCGGGCGCGTCATGTCCACCGTCGCGCCGTTTACCGAGGCCGCGAGCGAGTCAGCAGCTAAACGAGGGCTGATGCTCTCTGCGATCTGGTAAGCAGTAGTCCCTTCGGCATATTCTCTGACGGAGCCGTCGGGAAAAGTGATTTTGATCATTTGTTTGTATAAATTAAGTTTTCGGGGCCTTCGGCGCTTCCACAATTACGAGACGGAATACGCTTCCGGGGTGCCCGGTGTTTCGTTTAATCCTCTTTTTCGGTTTGCGGCAGGTCGCGGACCGACACGTCGCGGCCGCCGCGTTCGCGCTCGGCATGCTGCAGCGGGTTGCGCGTCCACTCGGCCCATGCGCGGCGGTGCTCCACGATGTCGATGGCCGTGTAGATCGCGTTGCGCATCGACTGCGGGTCGGCTTTGTCCTTCCCGGCGATGTCGAACGCCGTGCCGTGGTCGGGCGAGGTGCGCACGGCCGAAAGTCCTGCCGTGAAGTTCACCCCGTCGGGCGAGAGCGTTTTGAACGGCGCGAGCCCCTGGTCGTGGTACATCGCGAGGATGCCGTCGTATTTGGCATATCCGCCGCCGGCGAAAAGCCCGTCGGCCGCAAAGGGTCCGAAGGCCAGCACGCCCTTGCCGAACGCCTCGACGATGGCCGGTTTGATGATCTCCTGCTCCTCGCGGCCCAGCAGTCCGCCGTCGCCGGCGTGGGGATTGAGGGCCATCACGGCGATCCGCGGCTCGACGATCCCGAAGTCCTCGATGAGCGAGCGGCGCAGCGTGTGCAGGTCTTTGACAATCCGCTCTTTGGTGATGCTGCGGGCGATCTCCGAAACGGGGATGTGCTTGGTGACCAGACCCACGCGCAGCACGTCGCTGCACATAATCATCATCGCTTCGCCCCCGAGTTCGGCGGCCAGGTATTCGGTGTGTCCCGTGTAGCGGAAATCGTCGGCCTGCACGGTCTCCTTGTCGAAGGGGGCCGTGACGACGGCGTCGAGATGCCCCTCCTTCAGGTCGCGCATGGCGGCCGACAGCGCCTCCACGGCGGCACGGCCCGCATCGGCGGACGCTTTGCCCGGCACGATCTCGGCCCCCTCGCCGCAGGCCGCGAGGTTGACCTTTCCGCGGCGGGCCTCGGTGGCCGAAGCCACGGGGTTGAAGGAGATGGGTTCGATCTCCGCGATGGTATTTCGGTAATAGGCGGCGGCTTTGGGCGAACCGTAGACGACGGGGGTGAAGAGCTCCGTCATGCGCGGGTCGGCGAGCGCTTTGAGGATGACCTCCCAGCCGATGCCGTTCGTGTCGCCCTGCGTGATGCCTATTCTTAGTTTGTGTTCCGGCATAATCAATTTTGTTTCAACTTACAAAGTTATAAAATATTCAGAATACACAATGCCTGTAACCCGATTAAAATGTTTTTTGCGTCGCATTACGTCCGCAGGTGCGATTTTTTATTATCTTTGTTGTAGCGGCCTGTGAGGACCGCTGCTATTTTTCGGATAAAAGCGCATCGGCTTTTTTCTTACCGTCGGAAATTGGACACTTTCGCGTAACGTAAGGAGTAAAGGTTGATGCTCTCGCTGTTTTTCGGCGTGGGCATTTGCCGCATTCTACGTTACGGGTCGTCCAATACCTCGACGGTGGAGCTGCATCTCTGCCCGCGCTTTTTTTCCGGTAACGAGTTGCGAAAATGAGAAAAAGCGAGCGGAAAATGTCGAAATGCAATGCTGAATTCGTTGAAACAATCTTCGGGCTGATGTTCGAGACGTTCTGGATGGCTCCTTATGACCCGCGCAGGAGCGATCCGGTGATGGCCTGCTTCGAACGGCGGGCGCGCTACGCATCGGCGTTGCTGGGCAAGACCAAATTAGCCTCGGCCACCGAGGCGCAGTTGTATGAATTGAGAAAGGCGGTCGCCGACCTGGAGGAGTCCGTGCAATGGATAGGCGGAAGCGGATTGTTCCCGCGGGCGGATTGTACCGAAGCGCTGGAACGGGTCCGCAGGATTCGGGGCGTGTTGGCGGAGCGCCGCGGAGTTGCGGCAAAATAACCGCGGCGCGCAAGGGCCGGGATATCGCTGACGATAAAAACCGAACGGGCAAAGCTCCGGCAATAGATTACCGGCCGCCTTACCCGTTCGGTTTTGGCCTTCGGCCTAATACCCGGCCTTTGCGCTCGTCTGCCGCCGGAATTCCGAGCAGATGATTCCCGTCGCCATGGCGACGTTCAGCGATTCCGACCCCCGGCGGCCGGCCGGCCAGGGCGGAATGAAAAGTTTGCGGGTGACCGTGCGCGCCACCGCTTCCGTGACGCCGCGGCCCTCGTTGCCCATCACGACGATACCCTCCGGCGTGAGTTCCGTCCGGTAAATATTCTCCCCTTCCAGAAAGGTTCCGTAAACGGGGATTCCCTGCGCGGCGGCCGTT
This sequence comes from Alistipes timonensis JC136, assembly GCF_900107675.1. Taxonomy (GTDB): domain Bacteria; phylum Bacteroidota; class Bacteroidia; order Bacteroidales; family Rikenellaceae; genus Alistipes; species Alistipes timonensis. The sequence continues at coordinate 63,160 of NZ_FNRI01000007.1, read as the reverse complement.
GCAAGGCATGCGGCGAGTTCCGTGTAGTGGACCCTCACGCGGAGGATGGCCCCCATCGTGGCCTGCACGACCTTGGGGTTGAAACAGTCGGCCGAGCCCGGCGAGCAGACGATGTCCGTGATGCCGAACCAGTCGGCCAGCCGGATGATCGTCCCCAGGTTGCCGGGGTTCTGCACGTCGTCCAGCGCCAGCGTCAGCCGCCCTTTCAGCGACTCCGTATCCAGTTCGTAACGGGGTGTTTCGACCAGCGCCAGCGAGTTGCCGGCGGTTTTCAGCAGCGAGAGGCGCTCCATGTCGCGCGGAGCGACGGTCTCGACCTCCGGGCCTTCGAAAACCCCTTCCAGGGCAAACAGTTTGCGCACCCGCAGGTGCGAGGCGCGCAGTTCGCCGATGAGCTTTTCGCCCTCGGCGACGAACAGTCCGTGTTCGGTGCGGCCGCGTTTGTCGGCCAGCGCGCGGACGAGTTGTATTTCGGCTTTGGTCATCGTTCTTTTTCGATGCTGTAAGTGGTTCCTTCGGTGGCGGGATAGCTTTCGGGGAAGATCGTGCGCGCCTCGTCGACCAGTTGTGCCTCGTCCTTGTAACGCGACGAATAGTGGCCGATCACGAGCCGCCGGGCGCCCGCTTTCAGGGCCGCTTTCGCGGCGTCGGCCGTCGTCGAATGTCCCCGGTCTTTGGCGGCCCGCTGCTCCGCGGCGGCGTAGGTCGCCTCGTGGTACATCAGGTCGACCCCTTTGCAGAGCCCTGCGGCTTTGGCCGAGTAGTTCGTGTCCGAGAGGTAGGCATACGAACGCGGCGCATAGGGACGGTAGGTCAGTTCGGCGTTGGGAATCACCTCGCCCGATTCGAGCGTGACCGCCTCGCCCCGCTTGGCGGCGGTGATCTGCGCGATCGAGAGTCCGTATTTGGCGATTTTGAACTTCTCGACGTTCAGCGGCGGCTCTTTCTCCCGGAACAGGAACCCGGCGCACGGCACGCGGTGGCGCAGCGGGATGCTCCACACCTCGAGCGTGCGGTTCTCCATCAGCAATGCGTGTTTGGTGGTGTCTACCTCGGTCCACGCCACGGTGTAGGGCAGTTCGCTGTCGAAATAGCGGAGGTGGCAGGCCAGTATCTCTCCGAACGGCGCCGGGGCGAAGATCCGCAGCGGGGTCTTGCGGCCGTAGAGCGCCAGCGTCGAGATGAGCGGGAACAATCCGAAGACGTGGTCGCCGTGGAGGTGCGAAATGAACACGGCGCGGATTTTCAGCGGATTGACGCCGTAGCGGACCAGTTGTTGCTGCACGCCCTCGCCCGCATCCACGAGATAATATTGTTCGTGGATGTCGACCGCCTGTGCCGACGGATGCCGGCTCACGGTGGGCTTCGCGGAGGAAGAGCCTAATATGGTGACCCTGAAGCTCACCTCAGCAGAAACCGTTCGCAATCCAGGGCTGCGATACATCCCGACGCTGCCGCCGTGATGGCCTGGCGGTAGTGGGGATCGCGGACGTCGCCGGCGGCGAAGACTCCCTCGACGCTGGTTTTCGACGTGCCCGGTTCGACTTTGATATATCCTTCGGCATCGAGCGCCAGCTGGTCGCTGAAAAGCTCCGTGTTGGGGTGGTGGCCGATCGCCAGGAAGAATCCCGCGATGTCGATCTTTACCTCCGTGCCGTCGTTCCGGCGCAGCAGGGCCCCTGTGACGCCCGATTCGTCGCCCAGCACCTCGGCGGTGTTGTGCTCGAACAGTACCTCGATGTTGGGGGTGTTGAACACCCGCTGCTGCATCGCTTTCGAAGCGCGCAGGTGGGGCTTTCTGACAATCATGTAGACGCGCTTGCATAACGACGCCAGGTACGACGCCTCCTCGCAGGCCGTGTCGCCGCCGCCGACAACCGCCACCTCCTTCTTGCGGTAGAAGAACCCGTCGCAGGTGGCGCAAGCGCTGACGCCCTGGCCGCGGAACTTGGTTTCGGAGGGGAGTCCGAGGTATTTGGCCGAGGCTCCCGTGGCAATGATGAGCGTCTCGGCTTTGATCTCCCGGGTGCCGTCCACGACCACGTGGAACGGGCGCGATGCGAGGTCCACGCGCGTGATGGTTCCCGTGCGGATGTCGGCGCCGAAGCGCTCGGCCTGCCTGCGCATCTGGGCCATCAGGTCGGGGCCCGTGACGCCGTCGGGATGTCCCGGGAAATTCTCGACGTCGGTCGTCGTCGTGAGCTGTCCGCCCGGCTCGATGCCTTCGTACAGCACCGGGGCGAGGTTGGCGCGCGAGGTATAAATGGCTGCGGTGTACCCTGCGGGGCCGCTGCCGATGATCAGTACTTTTACTGTTTCTTCCATATCGCTTGTTGTTTTTGCATGGTCTCTGAACAGCCGTCCGCCTTATCGCACGGCGACCGGGACGGGTTCGGTTATGCTGGTTTCTTCATTATTCGTACCGAATTCCGTCAGCCGTTGCCCCAGGTAGTCGAATTCGGCCCAGCGGCCGTTTTGCCGCACCCGGACGATGCTTTCGGTCGGACTGTAATCCACGATCTCGTATTCGGGCGGGATGACGTAGTTCCCGTTCCGGTCGATCAGCCCCATGCCGCCGGGCGTCTCGACCTCGGCGCGTCCTTCGCGGAAGTCGCCCGCCCAGGTGAAGCGCGACGCGATGACGGGGTTGTTGTCCGTGTCCACGAATCCGAATCCGCCTTCGTCTTCGACGCAGACGAGCCCTTCGAATACGTGGCTGGTCCAGCGGTGCCCGGTCAGGCGGCGCTGCGGGATGTAGTCGGCCGCGACGTCCGAGACCTGCATCGGGCCGCCCGCCTCGCGGACCTGCCGCCGCAGGGTTTCGAATGCCCCGGCGTCGCTGTCGGGCGTGCCGAAATTGGCGTCGTGGTAGCGCAGGGGGATGAACCGGCTGCCGATCCAGCGCAGGTTGTCCGCCCGGAGGTTGTTGTGCGAGAAACCCAGCTCCCGCAGGGCGGACTGGAGCGCGTCGAGCCCTTCGAGCAGCCGTCCGGCGGGTTCCGTCAGCAGCGCTTCGGCGAAACTGCGGCCCGCGGGCAGGTGTTGGAGCACCAGGTCGCAGGTCTGCGGATGTTCCTCGGCGTCCACCCAGAGGAGCTCGCCCCGCAGGAGGCGGTATTCGGCGAGCCACTCCGTGTTGAGGCGTCCGGCCTGCGATGCCGTCCGCTCGACGGAGGCCAGCGCCGCGGGAGAGAGCGGCAGCGAAAGCAGCCACCGCCGGCCGCGCCAGGCGATTTCGGCTTCGGCGAAACGCGTCGTGCGCGTCAGTTGCGGAATGCCGCCCGCTTCCGTCACGGGACGGGCGTCGGTGAGCGTTGCGAAGGCGATTTCGGGCGTCTGGAGCGCCTGTATGAAGGTGTGGAGGGAGGGTGTCATAGTCATTCGGTTTTTACGCTGATGGAACCGATGTTGAGCATCGTGATAAGCTGTTCGGCCGAGGCGTTGTAGCTCATGCCCCGGAACGGCGGCAGGGCTCCGGGGCCCTTGGCTTCGCGGATCGCTTCGTTGAACACCTCGGGCATGGGGCTCGAACAGTCGTAGAGCACCGCGGCGTAACGGTTGGGGTAGCCGGCCTCCTCCTCCGAGGGGAAGAAGACCGTCCGCGGGGTGTCGCCCGCGGCGATGTGGATGTTCACGAGCAGCACGTTGCCGTCGGCCGTGCGCAGCGCTTTGATCTGCTCGGCCACGGCGCAGAGTTCGCTGTTGTCGCAGTCGGTGGCCTCGCCGTCGGTGATGTTGAAGACGATGGGCGGGAAACTCTCCGCATGGGCCGGGTCGGCGCACCACGCCGCGGCGATGTCGCGCACGCGGCGCAGCGCTTCGCACATCGGGGTCTGCCCGGCGGCCTCGGGCTCCACCCACGCCGGGGTCGAGATTTCGCGCAGGGCGTTGCTGCCGTCGGGAAGCCGGTACTCCACGATTTCGGTCTTCAGCGGCGGCTCTCCGGCGGCCAGTTCCGCCACGGAGATCACCTCCCGTCCGCCCGGAAGCAGGGAGTAGACTTCGTCGTCGCCCGAATAGCCCAGTACGGCGATGTCGTAGTAATCGCGGACGCCGTCGCTGCGGCGCGCCCGCTCGATCAGCTCGAACAGCATGCCGTTGGTGATCGTGGCCACGGCGTCGGCCTTGGTCATCAGCCGTCCGCGGAAGCGGATTTTCTCGGCCATCGACCCCGAGCCGTCGATGACGAAGATGAAAGCCGTGCGGTGGGTGCGTGTGATGCTCTGTATGTACATAGTTCGAATTATTTCAGTCCGCGGACCGTGTAATAGTCCTCGCGCCGGTCGTCGTCGTTGTCGCAGTCGAGGCCGTAGCTGACGGCCATGTCGAGCGAGCAGTCGCGGTCGCGGTCGGCGTCGGTGGTGCGGCGCATCGCTTCGTGGGCGTTGCGGCCTGCGGCGACGGCGTCGTCCAGCTCCCCGGCCGTCGGCGTGTGGCCCAGCATCGAGGCGTAGACCTGCACGGCCCAGCTGTGGGCGTAGTCGTCGTAGTGGACGGCGAAGACCCGGAAGCGGTTGTCCACGGCCGCAGGCGTCGTGAGCTCGCCGCGGTCCACGGCGTCGAGGATCGCCGCGACCTCGCGGCGGGTGATGTACTGTCCGGCCAGGTCGAGCCAGCGGCCGCTGCCGTCGTAGTGCGGGTCGAAGCCGCCTTTGCCGAGCATCGCCCCCAACGCCGCCACGATGGCCTTGTTGTAGAGCTTCAGTCCGCGGCGCAGTGCCGTGGCGCGGATGATGGCCTTGTTGTATGTGTATACCTGGGCGTCGGGGTCGCGCTCTTCGAGTTCGTGGAGGATGTTCACGGCCTCGAGCATGGCGCCTGCGACATAGGGGTTGTACTCTTCGAAGTTGATGATGTCGCGGCAGACCGTGCGGCGGTCGCGGGAGGGCCATTTCTCGATGTCGCGCACGGCGCCGAAGCTGGTGAGGTTGGCGCCCGGCATCAGGTGGGAGTGCCCCTCTTTCTCGATCAGGTACGAGTAGGGGAACGCCGAGGTGTCGTGGTGGTAGGAGTGGTGCCCCATGACCATCGTGAAGGCCCCTTCGAGGGCCGGCGACATGATGTAGGCGCTCGAGGCGAACTTGCAGCCCCTCAGGTGCACCGCTTGGTGCACGGCGCCGCTTTTGAAAAGGTGGTTGCTCTGGTTCGAGCCGCTCCCGGCGTTGAAGAACGAGAACATGCCGGCGATGAGCAGCGACGATTTGTGGTGCGAGACGGTGTAGGGGCCTGCGAAGATCGAGGCGGCCTCGCCGTTCTCGCAGTGCGAATTGGCGAAGAAGAGCGATTCGGCCGCCGTGAAGCCTTTGTCCAGCCGGCAGCTCTCGCCGACGAAGCAGCGTTCGACGATCGAGCCGTTGCCGATGACGGCGCATTCGGCGGCGATGGTGTCGTAGGCTTTGACATCGACGCCGATGCGGACTCCGTCGCAGAGGGTGGCGTTTTCGAGGATCGACGCGCCGTCGATCTCCACGTCGTTGCCGATGCGGACCTCGCGGATGAAGCGCGCGCCGACGATGCGGCACCCGCGGCCCACTTCGCCCATCTCCGACGAACGTTCCCCGGCATATTCGTCGACCATCTTTTCAAGCGCCGCAATGGTCTTCCGCCGGTGGCGGTAGACGGCCATTATGTAGGCGACCTGCGCCGACATCGCGTCGAATATTTTTACCGTACGGCCGCCGCATTCGTTCATCGTGGCGACGCCCGTGCCGTTGCCGAAGGCCGAGCGGCGGCGGCATTCGAGCGCCGTGACGCCCTCGACGAGCGACGCTTCGCCGATGCGGTAGTTGGCCACCCGCGAACGGATGATGCGGGCGCCCCGGGCGATTTCGACGCACCCTTCCAGGTGGCTCTGGTGCAGTTGGAACGGTTCGAAATCGGGAGCGACCAGCACTTTTGTCCAATCTTCGGCCGAATTGCCGAGGGATTCGAGTGCGGCGACCTCCGCGGGGGTCAATTTCCGGAATGATGTCATTAGCCTGAGGAGTTTTGAATGCAAATATAGCGATTTGCGTCTAAATAGCAAACTCGTTTTCCGCAACGGGGCGCTCGTTTCCTGCGCGGTCGATTCCGATTCGGCAGCCGTTGCGCACGACTTGCGCCCGGCCGTTGCGGAAGGGTTTCACGGCTTCGCACTCCGGGAAACTCAGGCAGGTCCGGCCCGTGGTGTCGATGTAGTGCCACGTGCCGCCGAGCAGGACGGCGGCCAGCCCTTCGGTGAAGTCGAAGCCGCTGTCGTAGAGCGGCGGAATGACGATCCGCTGCGGCGTGCGGTAGCCCCAGCGGCCGTTTTCGACGAACAGTTCCGGCGTGCTTTCGTCGGTCGCAGGTTGTTGTTCGCCGGCCTGCCGGACCGCTTCGCGCAGCAGCTCCGCAAGTCCGAAAAGTTGCAGCGACGGGGCGCAGAGCAGTTGCGCCACACGGTATTGCACGGCCCTGCCGCGGCGTTCGAACAGGGCGAGGGCTTCGCGGTAGGCCGGGTCGCCGGGAATCTTCCGGGGCGAGAACAGCAGGCCGTCGGTGGTGCCGTAGCGGTCCCAGAACGTCGGGTCCTCGGCCAGTGCGTGCAGGCCCGTGGAGATCAGGGCTGCGGGGTAGTCGTCGAGCCGTTCGTTGAAATCCGCCGCCGTGCGCGCCGGATGCTGGTAGGCCGCCGTGCCCAGTTCGGGGCTCGCCTCTCCGGCGAAGGCGGGCAGAAATGTGGCGTCGAAGTCGATCGGATGCAGTTTCCGGTCCCGGCCGACGATGATGTTCGCGGGTTTCAGGTCGCCGTGGGCGCAGTCGTCGGCGATCATGCCGGCGGCCAGGGCGTCGAACGACTCCGCAAGGCTCCGGAGCTTTGCCGTGTCGCGTGCGAGAGTCGCTTCGGCGGCCGCTTCGTGCAGGGTCACGCCCTCGATCCAGTCGCCCAGAACCGCGTCGACCCAGACGCCCGTTTCCGACGAGGTGTAGAGGAAAAGTTCTTTTTCCAGCAGTTTGTCGCCGTAAATCTCCCGCAGGTGGCGCATTTTGCGCAGGTAGCAGCGCAGCGAACGGATGCACCCGTTGCGGCGGATGCGGAAGACGACGGCCGAATTGCCGACGCTGTAACGGGGCCGGCCCCGTTCGTCCAGGCATAGCTCCACCTCGCCCAGCGTGCGTGTCAGGCCGCGGGAGTCGGAGAGGGTGAGCAGGTATTGACGAAGGGTAAACACGTCGCGCGGATCGGATTTTAGCGTCGTCCGGCCTGTCGGAGACGGCGCAAGTTACGAAAAAATCCGATAACGAAGCCGGGCCCCTCGGGTCCGGCTTCGTTATCGGTGGTGCTTGTTCAGTTGGGAGCAGGAAAGCATTCCGGCTTTCGGTTGCACCCTAAAACAGGCGTTACGCCTGCGTCTTACGCCTGGCAGTTGCAGTGTCCGTCGTGGTCGCCGCAGCCTTCGCCGCACCCGTCCCCGCATTCGCCGCACGAGCAGCCGCCCTGCAGGTCCTCGGGCGTCACGTCGCGCACCGAAACCACGTCTACCTCGAAGTTGAGCGTCTTGCCCGCCATCGGGTGGTTGAAGTCCATCTTCACGGTCGTGTCGCCGACCTCCCGGACGATACCCATCATGCGGTTGCCCTGGGCGTCGCTCATCGGGACCTGGCTGCCGACGAAGAGGATATCCTCGGCCAGTTTGCCGTCCACCATGAATATATCTTTCGGCAGGTCGACGACTGCCTCGGCGATGATCTCACCGTAGCCGTCCTTGGGCTCGAGGGTGAACGCGACCGATTCGCCGATCTCCTTGCCCAGAAGAGCCTCCTCGAATTTGGGGAGCAGCATGCCCGTCCCGACGATGAATTCGAGCGGCTGGCCCGGACGCGACTGGTCTGCGATCTGTCCGTCGACGGTGAGCTTGTAGTCTACGCCGACCATTTTGTTCTGTTCTACTTTCATGCTAACTAAATGTGTATTAAATTGTTGTATCTTATCTTGCTCTTGGCCGCCGTTCTCGCCGCCTGCGGCGTCGTTTGCATATCTGACCCCACCCCAAACCCCTCCCTCGGGAGGGGCTTACGATGCAAAGCATGCTTCGTTTCGTTGAAACGACGACGGGATAAGTATGCAAAGATACGTTCTTCACGACGAGTTGCCAAATAATCGCATGAAATAATTGTGCCGCAGCGAATAAAAACGGCGGCGATGTCGATGTCGCCGCCGTTTTTCATGCCGGATATTGCCGTCATTCGCAGTTGCGGCAGCAGAGGTTGCGGTCGCCGTAGCCGTTGTCGATCTTCGACACGTAGGGGAAGAATTTCGACTCGCCGATCCACCGGAGCGGGAACGCCGCCTGCTCGCGCGAGTAGGGGTGCGTCCACTCCCCGGCCAGCTCGCGGGCCGTGTGGGGTGCGTTCGCCACCACGTTGTCCGCTTCGCCGGCGGCAGCCTCGCATTCGCGTTTGATCTGCACCAGCGCCTCGATGAAGCGGTCCATCTCCTCCTTGGGCTCCGATTCGGTCGGCTCGACCATCAGCGTTTCGTGCACGGGGAACGAGAGCGTCGGGGCGTGGAAACCGTAATCCATCAGGCGGTGGGCGATGTCTCCGCAGTCGATGTTGTAGTCCTTTTTGAAATGCGTCAGGTCGAGGATCATCTCGTGGCCCACGCGGCCCGTCTCGCCCGAATAGTAGGTGCGGTATTCCGAAGCCAGCGCCGCCGACATGTAGTTGGCGTTGACGATGGCCATTTCGGTGGCTTTGCGCAGTCCGTCGGCCCCCAGCATTTTGATGTATCCGTAGGTGATCGGCAGGAGCAGCGCCGAACCCCACGGGGCCGAAGAGACCGCCGTGATGCCCTCGTCGCCGCCCGTGGCTACGATGGGATGCGAGGGCAGGAACGCCCTGAGATGCTCCGCGACGCAGATCGGGCCGACGCCCGGACCGCCGCCGCCGTGGGGCATGGCGAACGTCTTGTGCAGGTTGAGGTGGCAGACGTCGGCCCCGATGTAGCCGGGATTCGTCAGTCCCACCTGCGCGTTCATGTTGGCGCCGTCCATGTAGACCTGTCCGCCCGCATCGTGAACGGCGTCCACGATCTCGCGGATGCGGCTTTCGAAGACGCCGTGCGTCGAGGGATAAGTCACCATCAGGCCGCACAGCTCCGAGGAGTACTCCTTGGCCTTGGCCTCGAGATCGGCCACGTCGATGTTGCCGTTGGCGTCGCATGCCACCGTCACGATCTTCATGCCCGCCATCGCGGCCGACGCCGGGTTGGTGCCGTGGGCCGAGGCCGGGATCAGCACCACGTTGCGGTAGCCCTGGCCGCGGCTCTGGTGGTAGGCGCGGATCACCATCAGTCCCGAGTACTCGCCTGCGGCGCCCGAGTTGGGTTGCAGCGAGCAGGCCGCGAAGCCGGTGATCGTCGCCAGGTCCTTTTCCAGCTCCGCGATGAGCTGCAGGTAGCCCTCGGCCTGGTCCGCCGGGGCGAAGGGGTGCATGTTCTGGAAGCCCGCCAGCGACAACGGCTGCATGAGCGCCGCGGCGTTGAGCTTCATGGTGCAGGACCCTAAAGAGATCATCGAGTTGGCCAGCGAGATGTCCCTCAGTTCCAGCTTTTTGATGTAGCGCATCAGGGCGCTTTCCGAACGGTAGGCGTTGAAGACCGGCTCCTGAAGGTAGCCCGACTTCCGCCGCAGGTCGGCCGGGATGCAGCTTTCGGTGACGGCCTTTACCGCCTTGGCTTTCTTGCCTTTGGCCGCGGCGAAGATGCCCGCGACGGTCTCGATCTCCGCCGGGGTGGTCACCTCGTCGAACGACATGCGCACCGAACCCTCGGAGGGGTAGTAGAAGTTGATGCCCTGCTCGAGGGCCAGCGATTGCACGACGGCGGCTTCGGCTTCGACTTCGAGCGTGTCGAAGAACTCCTTCGACGTGAGGCGGTAATCCATCGCCTCCAGCGCGCGGGCTACCGTCGCGGCGGCGAAATGGGCCGTCTCGGCGGCGCGGCGCAGCCCCTCGGGGCCGTTGTAGACGCAGTAGAAGCCCGTCATCGAGGCCATCAGCGCCGAGGCGGTGCAGATGTTCGACGTGGCGCGTTCGCGTTTGATGTGCTGTTCGCGCATTTGCAGCGCCATGCGCAGGGCCTTGTTGCCCAGGCGGTCGACCGAAACGCCGATGATGCGGCCCGGCATGTTGCGTTTGTAGGCTTCGCGCGTGGTCATGTAACCCGCGGCGGGACCGCCGAAGCCCATCGGCGTACCGAGGCGCTGCGCCGAACCCACGGCGATGTCGGCGCCCCACTCCCCGGGGGCTTTCAGCAGGGCCAGCGACAGCAGGTCGGCAGCGGCCGTGACGAGCACGCCCCGGGCGTGCGCCGCGGCGGTGAAGTCGGCATAGTCGCGCACCGAGCCGTCGGCGGCCGGATATTGTACGATGGCGCCGAACTCCCGGCCCGTAAATTCGTATTCGTCGTAGTTGTCGACGATCAGTTCGATCCCGAACGGTTCGCTGCGCGTCAGCAGCACGTCGAGCGTCTGCGGGAAAATGTTGCGGTCGACGAAGAGCTGGTTGCGGCCCTCCTTGACGGCCTCGCGCGACCGCAGCGAAAACATCATGCTCATGGCTTCGGCGGCGGCGGTGCCCTCGTCGAGCAGCGAGCAGTTGCCGATCTCCATGCCCGTGAGCGAGATCACGGCGGTTTGGAAATTGAGCAGCGCCTCGAGGCGGCCCTGCGAGATTTCGGCCTGATAGGGCGTGTAGGAGGTGTACCACGCGGGATTTTCGAAAACGTTGCGCGCCACGGCGGCCGGAACGGCCGAGGGGTAATAGCCCATGCCGATGAACGAACGCAGGGGGTGGTTGCGGTCGGCCAGCTCGCGGATGTGGGCGGCGAATTCATATTCGCTCATCCCCTCGGCGGGCAGGGCCAGCGGTTTTTTGAGACGGATGGACTGCGGAATGACCTGCGCGATGAGCTCGTCGGTCGATTTCACGCCGATCACGTCGAGCATGGCTTTCAGGTCTTTTTCGTTGCTGACGCCGATATGGCGTTCGGAAAACTTGTCGAACATACGAATATGGAGGGATTAAGTTACGATATTTTAGCTTTCGGGGGCTTTATTCGTACAAATGTAAGACAAACGGAGCGGACGTACAAAAAAATCCGCCGAAAAAAGTTTCGGCGGAAAAAGATGCGTGGCTTCGCGTCGGAAGGTCAGTGCTGAAAACTATTGCACCGGAGCTGTCCGGGAATCAATACGACTTGATCCATAGCGCATTTTTTACGTACGGTTTTGAACGCACGTCGTATTCCGTACAGTTATGGGTTTCCCAGGAAGTTGCCTCCATATTGCAAAACCACACGATGCCGTTTCTGCGTCCGCTGAGCCAGTAGCTTCCTTCGATGCAATCGCCGTGTGCTTGTTTCAGCGTAAGATTCAGAGTTTTGAGCAGGCGATATATTTCTTTCATCTCGTCCATAGAGGGAAGATTCCCTTCTCTGTTTGCTGTAGACCAAGGCATAGAACGGCCTTGTTTTAACCGGATATACTGGCCGTGCGTACCGTTCGCGGTGAAAACGACGCCTTTTACGCCGTCTTTTTCATAAAGTTCGCCGGGTTTGTAGTATCCCGCTTCCCGGCGTTCCCGGTCCGCTTTGCGCTGCGCTTCTGCCTGCTGTTGCCGTTCGGCAGCCAGACGCTCTGCTTCTTTGCGCCGTTTCTCCGCCGCAATTCGTTCCGCTTCGGCCTGTTTCTGTTCGGCGATGCGCTGCTCCTCGGCGCGCCGTTCCTCGGCAATGCGCCGTTCTTCGGCTGCGATGCGCTCTTGTTCCAATCGCACCTGCTCTTTGCGGTAATTATGATACTTGATGCCGGCGCCGACCAGAATCAGAACGGCCAAGGCTGCAAAGAGATACGGCCGGTTTTTCTTCCACAGGGCGGTCCGCCGTTCCGCCGCCGCCTTCTCCTCCTGCTCGCGCCGAAGACGGAGCTTCTCCTCCTCTTTCGCCTGCTCTTCACGCCATACGCGACGCCGTTCGTTCTGTTCCAGCGTGCAGGCGTAGATCAGCTCCTCGGCGTAGAGCTGCGGACTGGCGAGCACCTCGTGCAATTTGTCGTTGTCCATCGCCCGGACCTGCGCCGTGAACTCCGCGCTCCGGCTGCGGATCTCCAGCTCCCGGCGGCACTCTTCGACCAGCGAGGCCCGGTACATCGCGGCGTCGGAGACGATTTCGTGCAGTTTTTCGTCGTCGTACTGCCGCACCTCGGGCATCGGGGGAAGCGTTTCGCCGGGGTCCTCCGTGAAATGACGCTCTGCCGAATGCGGCTCCGGCTCTCCGGTTTCGCCTTTGTAGCGCCGGACGGTGTCGCCGGCCTTGATGCGCGCGATTTCGTCGGCCACGGCCTTCGGAACGCAAATCTTGTCGACGGGCATGAAGATCGCGGGCAGAGCCTTGAACCAGACGATGCCGCACGGAATGCCGATGATGCTCAGAAACTCCCCGATCATGGCGAACAGCGCTCCTGCGGCGGCGATCAGTCCGAAAGGGAAATAGAGAATCGTGATGACGGTCGAAAAGGCCGCGGCGGCCGTGCTGCGCTCTTCGGGCCGCACCAGGTCGAGTTCCTTACGGGTGACCAGCGCCGACGAAAAGGGCGTGAGCAGAAACCGTGCGATCTGGAAAAATCCGAGCCCCACGGGATAGAGCACCACCGTGCAGCACAGAATCGCACCGAACAACGCGTAAAAAAACGCGAACAGGAATCCGAAGAATGGAAAATGCCAGAGAATGTTCAAACAACCGTTCATATTCATTTGATTTAAGGGTTAGTCTTTCACGGGCATACGAAAAAAAGGCGTGAGCAGATTTTCCGAATCCACTCACGAGGTATTAGGCGACCCACCAAGTAGAATTACAGATAAATGCTCACGCTGAAAAACAGCGAGAGCACCAACCTTAATCTCTTACTTGGTTACGAAAGTGCCTAATTTTCGTGAGTAAGATAAAAGCCGATGCGCTTTTTTATCGTTCGTATGCCGGCGGCCCTCACAGACCGCACGTCGCAAAGATAGGAAAATCAATCAGAATTCGTGCAGCGATCCGGATAAAAAAAATCGGGCCCCGGCGAACAATCGTGCCGGGGCCCGTTCCGTGCGGGGTCAGTACTTAAAGCTGCTGCCGCCGATGAACTCGCGCAGGATCGACGTGGGCGGGATTTCGTCGGGCGGGATGGGGATGAAGTTGTCGAGGAATTTGAGCATCCGCCGCGCCTCGTCGTACTCGGGAACCGTGTCGGGGACTTCGCGCAGGATCTTCTCGGCGAAGGGCCGCAGCACCGAAATCTCGTAGAACAGCGACGAATTGAGCATCACGTCGGCGTTCTCCTGGTAGGGGAAGATGTGTTTCTCCTCCCCGCGGCGCACCGAGGCCCAGCGCGAGAGCGTCGAGAGCGCGTCGGCGCCCCGCTGGCGGTAGTCGCGCGTCAGGCGGCGCAGCAGGCGGTTGTCCGTGGTGGCGATGCGCGAGAGGTTGTCCATCGCCACCGACGTGAAGCACGAGATGTAGATGCGGAACTTCTGCGAGTCGGGGATCGAGGGCGTCAGCCGCGGGTTCAGGCCGTGGATGCCCTCGATGATGAGGATCGAACGCTCGTCGAGCGTCAGCGGGTTGTCGTGCTGCATGCGGCGGCCCGTGATGAAGTCGTAGCGCGGGATGTCGACGCTCTCGCCGCGGATCAGCCGGCGCAGGTGGTCGTTGAACAGTTCGAGGTCGATGGCTTCGAGCGCTTCGTAGTCGTAGTCGCCGTTCTCGTCGAGCGGAGTCTTCTCGCGGTCGACGAAGTAGTCGTCGAGCGAGATCATCACCGGGCGCAGTCCCAGCACGCCGAGTTCGATGCCCAGCCGCTTGGCCGAGGTGGTCTTGCCGCTCGACGACGGGCCCGAGATGAGCACCATGCGGATGCCGCGGCTGACGACGGCGTCGTGGATGGTGTCGGCGACCCAGGCGAACTTGCGTTCGTGGAACGCCTCGGCCAGTTTGATCATGCCTCCGGCGTCGCCCGCGAGGGTGCGGGCGTTGACCTCCCCGATCGTCGGAACGCCCATCAGCGTGACCCACGACTGGTACTCCTGGAAGATGCCGAACATCTTCTCCTGCTGGACGTTCCTGTGGAGCGTGTCGGGAGCCGTGCGCAGCGGCAGGGCGAGGTAGAAGCCGTCGTAGTAGGGCTGGATGTCGAAGAGCGTGACGTAACCCGTCGAGGGGGCCAGCGAACCGTAGAAGTAACCCACCGTGTCGTCGAGCGTGTAGAGCTGGCTGTAAAGCCGCGGTCGGGTGTCCAGCAGCGCCACCTTGTCGGTGAAACCCTCCTCGGCATAGCGGGCGCGCACCTCGCTCGTGAGCATCCGCTCGCGGGTGATGGGCAGGTTGCGCATGGCCAGTTCGCGCATGCGTCCCTGCAGCCGCGCGGCATCGTCGGCGGTGAATTCGTCGATGCCCTCGATCTCGCAGTAGAAGCCGCTGTGCCCCAGCGAGTGACGGATGTGGAGCGTCTGCCCGGGGTAGAGGTCCCGGACCGCTTTTTGCAGCAGGAACCACGCGGTGCGCTGGTAGACCCGGATGCCGGCGAACGAGGTGATGTCGACGAAGCGGATCGTGACGGGGGCGTATATCTTGTAGCTGAGCTCTTTGAGGCGGTTGTTGACGAACGCGGCGAGGAACGGATAGCGTCCGGGCGTCAGGCGTTTGGCGACCTCCGACAGCGGGGTTCCCATCGGGACGTCGACCTCGGTGCCGAGGTTTTCACAGATGACTTTGATGATGTCTGGCATAATGGATTTTCACAAATAATGGTAGGTAAAGATAGGAAAAATTTGTACTTTTGACAAATCTTCGTCCAAATGAAAAACAGTGTCGACTATATGAAAAGAATGTTTCGAACGCTGCTGATCGTCGTTGCGGCGGTCGCTGCGGCCTGCGCTCCCCGCGAGCGGACCCTCGTCGTGCTGTCGACGAACGACATGCACGCCAAGATTCAGCGCTTTCCGCAGTTGGCTGCGGCAGTCGGGGCGTGCCGCGATACGGCGCAGCTGGTGGTGCTGGTCGATGCCGGCGACCGCTGGACCGGCAACGCCTATGTGGACATGGCCGCCACGCCCGGAATGCCGATGATCGCCCTGATGAACCGGCTGGGCTACGACGTGGCGACGCTCGGCAACCACGAGTTCGACCACGGGCAGGCGTTTCTGGGACGTATGATCGACAGCATGGATTTCGAGGTCGTTTGCGCCAACGTCGTGAGCGACACCTGCACCTTTCCGCAGCTGCCGCCCTATGTCGTGATCGAGGAGGACGGCGTTCGCATCGGGTTCGTCGGCGTGGTGACCAACTACGAGGGGCCCGGGCATCCTGCGGGCAACGCCGCGAGCTTCGAAGGGCTGGAGTTTCCCGACCCGCAGCGGATGGCGATGAAGTATGCCGCCGAACTGCGGCCGAAGGTGGACGTGTTGGTGTTGGTGTCGCACATGGGCGACGACCGCGACGAGGAGCTGCTCGGAAAGGAGACGCTGTTCGACGCGGTGATCGGCGGACACACCCACGTACTGCGCGACACGGTGGTCAACGGCACGCTGTTGACCCAGACCGGGAAGAACCTGGCCAATGTGGGCGTTACGGTGATAAAGCTCCGCGGAAAGAAGGTTGTGGACATCGATTGCCGGATCGTGCCGCTGGACGGTTATGCGCCCGACGCCGCTTATCAGGCCGAGGTGGACCGCTACTATGCCGATCCGCAACTGAACAAACCCGTGGGCGAGTTCGCCGGGACGGCCGATAAATGGGGCTTGGCCAACTGGATGGCCGGGGCGGTGGCCGACGAGACGGATGCCGACATCGGATTCTACCACATCGGCGGCGTGCGCCTCGACTCGATCCCGGCGGGGGGCGTGGGCCTGGCGAAAATCTACGACCTGGAGCCGTTCGGCACCGAGATCGCCGTGATGCGGATGACGCCCGCCGACATGCGGCGCATGATCGTTTCGAAATACAACGACGAGGAGAACCGCAAGGAGGCCCGCCGCATCGACCTGATCTCGACGACGCCTTATGTCATCGTGACCGACGCGCAGGACAACGCGCTCGACGTGCGTTTCCCGAAGCTGCGCGAGGGCAGTTCCTACAAGGTGGCCGTCAGCGACTACGTTTACAGGAATTACAAAGACCTGAACTATACCGACGGCGGGATCACCGGCATCCGGGTGGCCGACGTGCTGCTGGAGGAACTGGAGGACGACAGTCCGCTGACGCCCGACAACAAGCCCCGGCAGGCGGTCCGCCGGAAATAAACGGCTGATTTTTTGCAGATTCGCTGAAAAGCACTACCTTTGTAGCCCCCGCGCGTGCGTACATGATGCGTAAGCGGGGGCTATAATTTTCAATATTAACCAATTAACGAGCGATTGTATCGCACAAGTTTCCACACATGGAAGAAGTAAAAAACGTAGTCGCAAACGAGAATTTCGACTGGAATGCGTTTGAGAACGACCTGGGCGTTTACGACCAGGACAAGACCCAGATCACCGAGGCTTACGACAAGACGCTGTCGAACGTCAACGTCGGCGAAGTGGTCGAAGGTACCGTAACCGCCGTCACCAAGCGTGAAGTTCTGGTAAACATCGGCTACAAGAGCGAGGGTGTCATCTCCATTTCGGAGTTCCGCTACAACCCCGACCTGAAGGTAGGCGACAAGATCGAAGTCTATGTCGATTCGGCCGAGGACAAGAACGGACAGCTGGCCCTTTCGCACAAGAAAGCCCGTCAGCTCAAGAGCTGGGATCGTGTCAACGAGGCGCTGGAGAAGGACGAGATCATCAAAGGTTACATCAAATGCCGCACGAAGGGCGGTATGATCGTCGACGTGTTCGGCATCGAGGCGTTCCTGCCCGGCTCGCAGATCGACGTGAAGCCCATCCGCGACTACGATGTATATGTAGACAAGACCATGGAGTTCAAGGTCGTGAAGATCAACCAGGAGTTCCGCAACGTGGTCGTTTCGCACAAGGCGCTCATCGAGGCCGAGCTCGAAGCTCAGAAGCAGGTCATCATGTCCAAGCTGGAGAAGGGCCAGATCCTCGAGGGTACCGTCAAGAACATCACCTCCTACGGCGTGTTCGTCGACCTGGGCGGCGTGGACGGTCTGATCCACATCACCGACCTCTCGTGGGGCCGCGTGAACCATCCGGAGGAGATCGTGGCGCTCGATCAGAAGATCAACGTCGTGATCCTCGACTTCGACGAGGCCAAGAAGCGCATCGCACTGGGTCTGAAGCAGCTCACCCCGCATCCGTGGGAGGCGCTCGACCAGAACCTCAAGGTCGGCGACAAGGTCAAGGGCCGCGTGGTCGTCATGGCCGATTACGGTGCGTTCGTGGAGATCGCTGCCGGCGTAGAGGGTCTGATCCACGTATCGGAGATGTCGTGGAGCCAGCACTTGCGTTCGGCTCAGGAGTTCATGAAGGTCGGCGACGAGGTCGAGGCCGTCATCCTGACCCTCGACCGCGACGAGCGCAAGATGTCGCTGGGCATCAAACAGCTCACGCCCGATCCCTGGGAGAATATCGAGACCAAGTATCCCGTAGGTACGAAGACCACCGCCAAGGTGCGCAACTTCACGAACTTCGGCGTGTTCGTCGAGATCGAGGAGGGCATTGACGGCCTGATCCATATTTCGGACCTCAGCTGGACCAAGAAGGTGAAGCATCCCGGCGAATTCACGTCGGTAGGCGCCGATATCGAGGTCGTGGTGCTGGAGATCGACAAGGAGAACCGCCGTCTGTCGCTGGGCCACAAGCAGCTCGAGGAGAACCCCTGGAACGAGTTCGAGAACCAGTATTCCGTGGACAGCGTTCACGAGGGTACGATCACCGAGCTGACCGACAAGGGCGCCGTAGTCGCTCTGGGCGAGAACATCGAGGGCTTCTGCCCCGCACGCCAGCTGGTGAAAGAGGACGGCACGACGCCGAAGGTGGGCGACAAGCTCGACTTCAAGGTGATCGAGTTCTCGAAGGCCACCAAGCGCATCACCCTCTCGCACCTGCGCACCTACGACGAAGCTCGTAAGGAGGCGTTCGCTGCCGAGAAGGCTGAGAAGCGCGCTGCCGCCGACGCTACGAAGTCGACCGTGAAGAAGATCAACGCTTCGGTCGAGAAGACGACGCTGGGCGACATCGCCGGTCTGGCCGCTCTGAAGAGCGCCATGGAGGCTGCCGAGGCCAAGTCGGCCAAGAAAGCCGCTGACAAGAAAGAGGACGAGGAGTAATCCCCGTATCCGGGGCGGGGAGGGTGCAACTTCCCGTATCCCGATAACCGGACACCCGCACTGTCATAGTGCGGGTGTTTTTTTGGTCCTCAGGCAATAAATAGGTATATTTGGGGGTTGTTCATGTAAAAGCCTGAAGCTATGAAAAAGTCGATTGTACTGATATTGGCCGTTCTTGTCGCCTTTCCGGGCGCGGCGCGGTGTTTCGCCCGCACGGAGAGCGCCTGCGAGGTGCAGCGGGGACCCGAGCGGCGTCACCGGGGATATGTGAAGGACGACTGGTCGGTCTGGTACGGAGGCCGTAAGGTCGAGGGGGCCGTCGCCTCGTCGTTTTCGGACCTGGGCGGGGAGTACGGCAGGGATAACTGGAAAGTGTTCTATGCCGGCCGCGAGGTGAAAGGGGCCGCGGCTTCGTCGTTCGTCAACCTCGGCGACGGTTATGCCAGAGACAACTGGGCGGTTTTCTACTGCGGTCGGAAGGTGGAGGGCGCTGCGGCCTCGTCGTTCGAGAACCTCGGCCGGGGATACGGCAAGGACAGTTGGCACACCTACCTGCGCGGGGTGCGGCAGGAGAAATCCGCACAGGCGGAGAATATCGGCGGCGGGTACAGCAAGGACCCGTGGTCGGTCTGGTATCGGGGCCGCAAGGTCGAGGGAGTGTCGGCTTCGTCGTTCGTCAGTCTGGGCGGCGGCTACGGCAAAGACCCCTGGAAGGTGGTTTTCGAGGGCCGCGAGGTGAAAGGAGCCGCGGCTTCGTCGTTCGAGATTCTCGGCAAAGGCTATGCTAAGGATGCGTGGAAGGTATATTACCGGGGTACGGTGATTCCGGATGCCTCGCCGGGATCGTTCGAAGTGCCGCGGGGGCGGTAAAAATCGTCCGGCTGTTTTCGTACAGGGCTTTTCCGTCGGGGAAAGCCCTTTTTTTCGGGCACTGTTTTTGTTTTTCCCGCAAGAAATATCGGACGGATGAACAGACTGAAACCCCACCTGGCCCTGTTGCTGTGCAACGTCGTCTGGGCCATGGATTACCCGTTTTACAACTATGTGCTGCCGCGCTACATTCACCCGATGGCGCTGGTTTCGGCATCGCTCGTCGCCACGGCTCTGCTGTCGCTCGTGCCGCTGCTGTGGCAGAAGGCCGAAAAGGTCAGCCGGGCCGACGGCCGCAAGCTGATCGGTGCCGGACTGCTGATCGGCGTGCTGCGCAAGGTTTTCATCATGTACGGCCTGTCGATGACCTCGCCGATCGACGGTTCGATCATCGACACCATCGTACCGCTGCTGGTGTTGATGCTCTCGGTGGCGCTGGGGATGGACCGCTTCACGAAGCTCAAAGTCGCGGGGCTGGTGCTCGGAATGTCGGGGGCTGTGGCGGTGGTGTTGGCGGGGGCCTCGTCGGCCCATGCGCACTCGCATCTGTGGGGCAACGTGATGATCTTCCTCTGCGCCTGCGTCACTTCGTTCTATATGGTGTGGTTCAAACGTCTGATTGCCAAATACCGCATCACGACCGTGCTGCGCTGGACCTACTGCGCCGCGGCGGTCATGGCGCTGCCTATCGGCATCGGACCTATTGTCCATACCGATTTCGCGGCGATCGCCAGCCATGCCCTCTTTCCGGCGCTGTTCGTGCTGGTCGTCCCGACCTATCTGCCTAACCTGATGCTCAACTATGCCCTCAAAACCGTGCCGGCAACCGTGTCGAGCATCTATACCTATCTCCAGCCCGTGCTGGCGATCGCCGTTTCGATCGGGATGGGGCTCGACAAGCTCCATGCGGACACGGTGATCTTCGCGCTGGTGATTTTTGCGGGCGTGGGGCTGGTGCTCCGCTCCTATGCTGTGAAGCCGAAGTATCCCGCGGGCTTAAAAAGCCCGTCTTAAAGGCTGCGGCAGCAGTTTGCACCTCGGGGCATAATTCCCGCTGCGCAATCAAAAAAAAGAGCTTTCCGAGACCGGAAAGCTCTTTTCGTATGCGATTCGTATGCGTTACTCGGCAGCGTTGACCGTGAATTTGATCGTAGCCTTGACCTCCTTGTGCAGACGGACCGTGGCTTCGAACTCGCCGACGGTTTTGATGGCGTCGACGCTGATTTGCTTGCGGTCTACGGTGATGCCCTTGGCGGCGAGTGCCTCGGCCAGGTCCGTTGCGGTAACCGTACCGAAGAGCTTGCCCTCCTCGGCCTTCACGGCCATCGACAGCGGCAGGTTCGAGATGGTCTCGGCCAGAGCTTGTGCGTCGGCAAGGATTTTGGCGTCCTTGTGAGCGCGCTGGCGGAGGTTCTCGGCGAGAACTTTCTTCGCGGAAGCCGTTGCGGCTTTGGCGTAGCCCTGGGGAATCAGGTAGTTGTTCGCATAACCGGGCTTAACGGTCACGATGTCGTTGGCGTAGCCCAGGTTCTCCATATCTTTGATCAGAATAACTTCCATGTCTTGTCCTCCTTTTAATTATTTCATGCAATCGGTTACGAAGGGCAGGATGGCGAGGTGGCGCGCACGCTTCACGGCCTGTGCGACCTTCTTCTGGAACTTCTGCGAAGTACCCGTCAGACGGCGGGGAAGGATCTTGCCCTGCTCGTTGAGGAACTTTTTGAGGAACTCTCCGTCCTTATAGTCCACGTATTTGATGCCGAGCTTCTTGAAGCGGCAGTATTTCTTCTTTTTGACGTCTACCGATACCGGGTTCAGGTAGCGGATTTCCGACTGTGCCTTGTTGTCCTGTGCCATGGTTTACTCCTCCTGCTTGTTAGAAAGTTTCGCACGACGCTTCTCCGAATATTCTACGGCGTATTTGTCCTGCTTGAAAGTTAAGAAACGGATCACGCGCTCGTCGCGGCGGTACTGCGTTTCGAGCGTGTTGATGATCGAGCCCTCGCCCGTGAACTCTACCAGGAAGTAGAAACCGGTGGTCTTTTTCTGAATAGGATAGGCGAGCTTGCGAAGGCCCCACGACTCCTTGTTCACGATCTGACCGCCGTTTTCGGTGATGACACCCTGGAATTTGTCAGCGACCTCCTGCACCTGTGCATCGGACAGAACCGGCGTGACAATGAAAACGGTTTCGTAATTGTTCATAATCGTTTAATTGGTTAATTAATCCCTTTTCGGGACCGCAAAGATACGTATTAAAATTAAAAATGAAAAATTAAAGATTAAAAATTTCCTTGTTTTTGGAATTTCGGTTCCTTTCCCTATCTTTGTGGAACATACTGACAAACACGGAAAGTGTAAGTTTATTCCCGATAAGCGAACGTAGGAAATTCTCTTAGGATTGGGGGTGAGCATGCATCTTGCCGCGTCGTATCCGTATTCTGCGGATATAGGCGTGGGAGTTGATGCTTATTTTAAATCCAAGGTAATCCTACGACCTGCTTATCTGAAATAAGTTTTCAGCACCACGCTTTCTTTTTTATTTTGCCGCCGGGGTGCGGGCGGTCAACCTAAACTTAAATTTTATGGACCAATCTTTATTCGGGGACTCCGTTCCGCGCAAAGCAGGGACCCGGCAAACTGTCGCGGCCGTGCTGTTCGCCCTGTACCTAATTTGGGATATTCTGTCGGTGACGGGGGTGCTGTATCTGATGTTGCAGGATGCAATGCTTACTTCTCCTGTTACCAGATTTGTGATGCCGGCTATCGAGCTGCTGTTACCGATGGCTGGATTCGCCTTGCTGATTCCGGGAGCTGCGAATAGGGCTACGAAAACGGCAACGGTGCTGTTATCGGTCGGATATGGATGTACCGTGCTGTGTTTCGCCGGGTGTGCGTTGTCGTTGTCCGCTGCGTCCGGAGAAGTGATGTATATGCAAATCGAACAGATGAATGCATATTGCCGATGGGTTTCCCTTGCTTGTGCGGTCGTGTCGTTTTTCGCCTTTTCGGTGATTCTCCGCGGTAACGCAATAGAACCAGATACGGCTTCGTGGATCGGGCTGCTCCTCTTAGAGGCAATGATTGGGGCAGTCCGGAGTCTATTCAATGTTGTCGGCACGGTAGAGCCGGAGGAACATCCTTTCGTGTCATTTCCCGGAAAGGTATTCTTGGTCGTATGTATTGTGCTTCTGATCGTCGCGTATGTTCGGCTTGCCCGCTGTACGGCTTTTTCGGGTGCCGGTACGGATGCTCCGCAGGGAGTTTATTCGCCGCTGAATAAATACATGGCAGGAATCGTCGTCGCTTCGGGGGTGACGTTGGCTGCCCTGTGGGCCGTGTACCGCTTTGCTGCGCCGTGGCTGCGCACGTTATGATGTCCAACCTTAAAAATTGAGATGATGAAAAATAAAATGACCTTTTTCGGAGCGATCGAACGAAACATCTGGGGCGACAAGATAAATGCCAATCCTTATTTCGCTACGTTGTCGATTCTTGCCGTCATGCTGGCCGGAGCCGTTGCGGGCGGCGGGCGTTTGTTTTACGAATGGTTCAGATGGGATATGGCGATGAACAATGTAGCCATGGCGGCCCTCATCGTTTGGATATGGGGATATAATGTGGCTGAGTCGATTATTGCCGCCGAGGATTGGAAGGTGGCTTTGGGGCGGTCGTTGCTGTTATTGCCGGTGCTGATTCTGGCTTTCGTGTTCGGGGCGGTCGCTTCGGTCGTGGTGATCTGTCTGGTCATTCTTTGGTTGGCGCTGATGTTCATCAGCTATGCGCTGACGAGTTCCGGAGGACGCTCCGGCAGCCGTTCCGGCGGATCGTCGTCAGATGATGATCCTTCGATTGAACTGTCTACAGGCCGCAAGGTGAGCGGAACGTTTGCCGGAGATGATTTTCATGGCAGTGACGGGAAAACCTACAAACGTACCGGATGGGGCAGTAGCGATTGGGAGAAGGAATAACAACCCTGACAGGATGCATCGAAAAACACCGCTCCTTTGGGGCGGTGTTTTCGTATGTCGGTCGGTGTGTCGCAACGGGCCGTCCGCTATGGGATAGCGGTCGGACGCATGAAATCCGCTTCTCAGGCGGGGTCGGGGAACCCCTGCGCTTTCAGCTTTATGTCCTGTCCGTCGGGCGTCACGAGGTAACAGCCCGTGGACGCGGGCGTGATGTGGCCGATGACGTCCACCAGCCCCGACTTCATGATCTGCTCCTGCATCGACAGGGGAACCGTGAAGAGCAGTTCGTAGTCCTCGCCGCCATTCAGCGCCGCCACCACCGGGTCGGCGTGCATCTCCTCGGCGAGGGCCGTGGTCTGACGCGCGATCGGGATGCGTTCGAGGTAGATGCGCGCCCCGCAGGCGGACGATTTGCAAATCTGCATCAGGTCGCTCGCCAATCCGTCCGAGAGGTCGATCATCGCCGTCGGGACGATTTTCTCCGCCGCCAGCGCCTCGACGATGTCGGTGCGGGGGCGCGGTTTGAGATATTTGCCGAGCAGGTACTCATATCCTTTGAACTGCGGTTCGGGGTTTTCCACGTCGGCAAGCACCCGCTTCTCCCGTTCCAGCAGTTGCAGGCCCATGTAGGCGGCTCCGAGGTTGCCGGTGATGCAGATCAGGTCGTTCTGCCCGGCGCCGGTGCGGTAGACCACTTTGTCCTTTTTGGCATGGCCCAGCGTGGTGACGGTGACGACCAGTCCGGTCATCGAGGCCCGCGTGTCGCCGCCCACGAGATCGACACCCTGTTCGTTGCAGGCGAAAGCGATCCCTTCGTAGAGGTCCTGCAACGCTTCGACGGGCAGTTTCGCCGAGACGCCGAGCGAGACGGTGATCTGCGCCGGGAGGGCGTTCATGGCCAGAATGTCGCTGATGCCGGCTGTCACGACCTTGTAACCCAGGTGTTTGAGCGGGAAGTAGGTGAGGTCGAAATCGACGCCCTCATAGAATGAGTCGGTCGTGCAGAGCACCGCTTCGCCGCGTGCCGGGGCGATCACGGCGGCATCGTCTCCGACCCCTTTCACCGTCGAGGCGTTTTTGGCGGAGAAATCCCTGGTCAGCAGGTCGATGAGGCCGAATTGTCCGAGCGAAGCGATCTCGGTGCGCTTTTTCTGGTCCATAATTACTGAAATTTTTTACAAAATTAGGGAAATCCTGTTATTTCCCCAAAAAATAATGTAATTTTGCCCGGTTCAAACATCACAAAAAGGGTTGGTTATGATAAATATCGTCTTATTCGGCGCTCCGGGATGCGGCAAGGGCACGCAGGCCCAACGCCTGAAAGAGCGCTACGGGATCGATCATGTTTCGACCGGCGAGGTAATCCGCGATGAGATCCGCCGCGGCACGGAGCTCGGCCGCAGCATGGAGGAGTACATCCGCGAAGGTAAACTGGCTCCCGACGAGATCGTCATCGGCATGATCGAGCATTATGTCACCGAGCACATGAACGCCCGCGGGTGTATCTTCGACGGGTTCCCCCGCACGACGGTCCAGGCCGAGGAGTTCGACAAAATCCTGGCCAAACACGGCTTGCAGGTGGACATCATGGTGGACATTCACGTCCCGGAGGAGGAACTGGTGCGCCGCATTCTGCTGCGCGGCAAGGATTCGGGCCGCGCCGACGACACTTCGGAGGAGGTGATTCGCGGTCGGCTGGACGTTTACCGCATGCAGACGGCCGTCGTGGCGGACTACTACGCCGCACAGGGCAAGTATGCTTCGGTGAACGGTACCGGAACGATGGAGGAGGTGTTCGGCCGCATCGCCGACGTGATTGCGGGGCTGAAATAACCGGCGCGTCACTCCGGGGAAGACCTTGTTCGGGAACGACCGCGCCGATGCAGTCGTTCCCGAATCGCTTTATATATAGGGTATCGCCGGATTTACGGACGAAAAGCAGAAAAAACGGCGATTTTATTTGGTTTTTCCGGCAAAGTCCCTATATTTGCAGCCAAGGAACAAGATTATGAAAAGTTTTTCGATCAATAACGCATGGTGGTGGCGCTTACAATTTTCCGTTGTGAGTGACTCGCCGTATGCAGTTGTTGAACGATAGATCAACGATAATTCAGAAAAGGGCCTGTTGTACTCACAACAGGCCCTTTTTTCGTGTGCAAAAATCCAAAAACATTGAGAATATGAACTACCAGGTTGATGAGAAAGGTTATTACGGGCGCTTCGGGGGCGCATACATCCCCGAAATCCTGCACAAATGCGTCGAGGATTTGCAGCGCAGCTACCTGCGGGTGCTCGAAAGCGAATCGTTCCGCGAGGAGTACCGCACCCTGCTGCGCGACTATGCGGGCCGGCCTTCGCCGCTCTATTTCGCACGCCGGCTGAGCGAGCGCTACGGTTGCCGCATCTACCTCAAACGCGAGGACCTCAACCATACCGGTGCCCACAAGATCAACAACACCATCGGGCAAATCCTGATCGCCCGGCGGATGGGCAAGACGCGCATCATCGCCGAGACGGGGGCCGGGCAGCACGGTGTGGCCACGGCGACGGTCTGCGCGCTGATGAACATGCCGTGCGTGGTCTACATGGGGCAGACCGATGTCGAGCGCCAGCAGGCCAACGTCCGGAAGATGGAGATGCTGGGCGCGACGGTCGTGCCCGTGACCTCGGGCAACATGACCCTGAAGGACGCCACCAACGAGGCCATCCGCGACTGGTGCTGCCATCCGGCCGACACGTTCTACATCATCGGTTCGACGGTGGGGCCGCACCCTTATCCCGACATGGTGGCGCGCCTGCAGTCGGTCATCAGCGAGGAGATCCGCGTGCAATTGCAGGAAAAGGAGGGCCGCGACTATCCCGACTATCTGATGGCCTGCGTCGGCGGCGGCAGCAACGCTGCGGGAACCGTCTATCACTACCTGGACGACGAGCGCGTGAAGATCGTGCTGGCCGAGGCCGGGGGCGAGGGGCTTCTTTCGGGACGCAGTGCGGCGACGATCCAGTTGGGACGCGAAGGCATCATCCACGGCGCCCGCACGCTGGTCATGCAGACCGAGGACGGACAGATCGAGGAGCCTTATTCGATCTCGGCGGGTCTCGATTACCCCGGCATCGGCCCGCTGCACGCCAATCTCGCGCAGACGGGACGTGCGAAGGTCCTCGCCGTCAACGACGACGAAGCGCTGCGCGGGGCTTTCGAACTCACGCGCCTCGAAGGAATCATCCCCGCTCTCGAAAGCGCCCACGTTCTCGGTGCGCTGCCCCGGATGGAGTTCCGTCCCTCGGACGTGGTGGTGCTGACCGTCTCGGGCCGTGGTGACAAGGACATGGACACCTACCTTGCGTGCATGGATCGTCCGGAAATCGCCGGCAATTTGTAAAATCCGAAAAACAGCCCATATCATGTACCGATTCAGAACGGCAACCAAAAAATTGCTCGGAGACCTCCATACCCCGGTCAGCCTCTACCTCAAACTCCGCGACGTCTATCCGCAGTCGGCGCTGCTCGAAAGCTCCGACTACCACGGCGACGAGAACAGCCTTTCGTTCATCGCTTTCCGTCCCATCGCCCGTATCGGGGTGAACAACGGCGAGGCGCTCCTGGAATACCCCGACGGCCGGAGCTGCGCCAAACGCCTCGGCGAAGCGTACGCCCCGGCGGATGCGCTGAAAGAGTTCCTCGCCGGGTTCCGCGTCGACGGCGACGGGAGCGAGCTCTGCGGCGTGTTCGGCTACACGGCTTTCGACGCGGTGCGCTATTTCGAGAACATTCCCGTCAAAGAGTACCACCATCAGGATTCCGACGCCCCCGATATCTGCTACATCCTCTACAAGTTCCTGCTGGTGTTCGACCATTTCAAAAATGAACTTTCGATCGTCGAGCTGTGCGCCGACGGCGAGCGGGACCACATCCGCGAGGTCGAGACGCTGATCGAGGACCGCAATTTCGCTTCGTACAACTTCCGCACGGTCGGCGAGCGCCGTTCGAACCTCACCGACGAGACCTACCGGGAGATGGTCCGCGAGGGCGTGCGGCACTGCCTGCGCGGCGACGTGTTCCAGATCGTGCTGAGCCGCCGCTTCGAACAGCCGTTCCAGGGCGACGATTTCAAGGTCTACCGTTCGCTGCGGAGCATCAACCCCTCGCCCTATCTCTTCTATTTCGATTTCGGGGGCTTCCGCATCTTCGGCTCCTCGCCCGAGACGCATTGCAAGGTCGGGAACGGCCGCGCCACGATCGACCCCATTGCGGGCACGGCGTTCCGGTCCGGGAATGCGGCGCTGGACCGCGAGCGGACCGAGCGGCTTCTGGCCGACCCCAAGGAGAACGCCGAGCATGTCATGCTGGTCGATCTGGCGCGCAACGACCTGAGCCGCAACGCCCACGATGTGAAAGTGGACTTTTACCGCGACGTGCAGTATTACAGCCACGTCATCCACCTCGTCTCGCGCGTCAGCGGGGAGATCGACGCCGACAGCGATTCGGTCCGCACCTTCATCGACACCTTCCCGGCCGGAACGCTGAGCGGCGCCCCCAAGGTGCGCGCCATGCAGCTCATTTCGGAGATCGAGCCCGACAACCGCGGCGTCTACGGCGGGTGCATCGGCTTCATCGGTCTCAACGGCGATCTCAACCAGGCTATCGCCATCCGCACCTTTGTCAGCCGCAACAACACCCTTTACTATCAGGCCGGGGCGGGCATCGTCGCGAAGAGCGACCCCGAGCGCGAGTTGCAGGAGGTGTCGAACAAGCTCGGCGCGCTGGACAAGGCCATCCGCGAGGCCGGGAAACTGATTAATTAACCGCAAATGACGAAGCCATGAAATGTCTGCTTTTCGATAATTACGACTCGTTCACCTACAACCTCCGGCACATGCTGCTGGAGCTGGGGCTCGAAGTCGACGTGCGCCGCAACGACCGCATCACGCTGGATGAAGTCGACGCTTACGACCGCATCGTCCTCTCGCCCGGTCCGGGCATCCCCTCCGAGGCGGGGCTGCTGCTGCCGCTGATCCGGCGTTACGCCGCCGCAAAACCCATCCTGGGCATCTGCCTCGGCGAACAGGCCATCGGCGAGGCGTTCGGCGCCAGACTGGAAAATCTCGCCGAAGTCCATCACGGCGTCTGCTCGGACATCCGCGTCGTGGCCGGCGACCCGCTCTTCGACGGACTGGGCACGGGATTCCGCGCCGGGCGCTATCATTCGTGGGTGGTTTCTGCGGAGGGGCTTCCCGATTGTCTGGAGGTCACGGCGACCGACCGCAGCGGCCTCATCATGGGGCTGCGGCACAAGACCTACAACCTGCGGGGCATCCAGTTCCACCCCGAATCGGTCCTCACGCCGCAGGGTAAGACGATTCTCGAAAACTGGATCACGAAATGCAACCGATAAACGCGCACGAATTATGAAAGATTTGCTATACCGCCTTTTCGAACACCAGTACATGGACCGTTCGGAGGCACAAAAGGTCCTGGCGGGCATCGCCGCCGGAAAATACAACTCCGAGCAGGTCTCGGCGTTGATTACCGTCTTCCTCATGCGCAGCATCTCGGTCGAGGAGCTGGCCGGGTTCCGCGACGCGCTGCTCGAGATGCGCCGTCCGGCGGACCTCTCGGCGTATGAGCCCATCGACATCGTCGGCACGGGCGGCGACGGCAAGAACACGTTCAATATCAGCACCGCGGCCTCGTTCGTGGTGGCGGGGGCGGGTTACAATGTCGTCAAACACGGCAATTACGGCGCCACTTCGGTCAGCGGCGCGAGCAACGTCATCGAGCGTCACGGCGTGCGGTTCACCGACGATCCCGACCGCCTGCGGGCCTCGCTCGACGCCTGCCGCATCGCCTACCTGCACGCCCCGCTGTTCAACCCCGCGATGAAGGCCGTGGCCCCGATTCGCCGGAACCTCGCCGTGCGCACGTTCTTCAATCTGCTGGGGCCGCTGGTCAACCCCGCGCTGCCGAAATACCAGTTGCTCGGAGTCTACAACCTCTCGCTTTTCCGCCTCTACAACTATGCCTATCAGTCGGGCGGCACGCGCTTCGGCGTGGTTTACAGCATGGACGGTTACGACGAGATATCGCTCACCTCGGAATTCAAGGTCGCCACGCCCGAGAAGGAGCAGGTCTTCACCCCTGAGCAGATCGGGCTCGGCCGCTGCCGCCCCGAGGAGCTTTCGGGAGGCGACACCCCCGAGGAGGCCGCGCGCATCTTCGACTCTGTGCTGAACAACACCGCGACGGCCGCCCGGCGCGACTGCGTCGTGGCCAACGCCGCCTTCGCCATCCGGGTGATCTGTCCCGAAAAGGAGGTCGCGGAGTGTCTCGACGAGGCGCGTGAATCGCTTCTCGGCGGAAAAGCCGCCGCGGCGTTCCGGAAATTTGTGGAAATCAACAGTTAAGGGATATGGATATTCTGGAAACCATCACAGCCAATACGCGCCGGGAGGTCGCCTGGCAGAAACAGGCGCTTCCGGTCGATGCGCTGCTCCGGCTCGGTTCGCCGTGGCTCGCCGAAGCGCCGTGCTCGATGCGCCGCGCGCTGGCGGAGTCGGAAACGGGCGTCATCGCCGAGTTCAAACGCCGTTCCCCGTCGAAAGGGTGGCTGTGCCGCGATGCGGCGATCGGCGCGGTCGTTCCCGCCTATGAAGCCGGGGGAGCTTCGGCCTGCTCGGTGCTGACCGACGGCGGGTTCTTCGGCGGGTCGCTGGAGGATTTGAAGCAGGCTCGGCGGCTGGTCCGCCTGCCCCTGCTGCGCAAGGACTTCATCGTCGACGAGTATCAGCTCTATCAGGCCCGCACGGCGGGGGCTGCGGCCGTGCTGCTGATTGCCGCGGTGCTGTCGCCCGGCGAGTGCCGCCGCCTTGCCCGCACGGCCCGTGAACTGGAACTCGAGGTGCTGCTCGAAGTGCATACGCCCGCAGAGCTTTCCCATCTGAACGGATATGTCGACATGCTCGGGGTCAACAACCGCGATCTCGGGACGTTCCGTACCGACGTCGAAAATTCGTTCCGGATGGCCGATCGGCTCCGGCGTGAGGTCGGCGGCGGGGAGGGGCCGCTGCTGGTCTCCGAAAGCGGCATCTCCGATCCGGAGACCGTCGTGCGCCTGCGCGATGCGGGTTTTCGGGGATTCCTGATGGGCGAAGCCTTTATGAAGACCGGTGATCCGGGGCGTGCGCTGGCGGAGTTCATCGTCCGGCTTAAAGAGGCGCGGCCATGATCGTCAAGGTATGCGGGCTGCGCGATCCCGAAAACATCCGCGCCGTCGACCGGCTGGCGGTGGACCTCTGCGGCTTCATCTTCTATCCCCGTTCCCCGCGCTGTGTGCCCGATGACGAGCTTCATGCCGAGGCTGTACGCAGCTGTCGCAAACCCGCGGCAGGGGTCTTTGTGGACGCCTCGCCCGCCGAGATGCTCCGCACGGCCGAACGCTTCGGCCTCGGGTGGCTCCAGCTCCACGGCGACGAGTCGCCCGAAGCGTGTGGGGAGCTTCGGCGGCAGGGGTGCCGGATCATCAAAGCGATCCGCGTCGCGGCGGCAGCCGACCTCGCAGCAGCCCGGGCCTACGAAGACTGCGCCGACTACCTGCTGTTCGACACCCGCTGCGACGGTTACGGTGGTTCGGGATGGCGGTTCGACTGGCGGGTGCTCGACGCCTATACGGGCCGCGTTCCGTTCCTGCTGAGCGGCGGGATCGACGCCGGATGTGCCGATGCGGTCCGGGGATTCGCCCATCCCCGTTTCGCGGGCGTGGACCTCAACAGCGGGTTCGAAACGGCCCCGGCGGTGAAAGACGCCGGAAAACTCGAAGAATTTATCGCAAAAATCCAGTAACCATGAACAGAATCAACCAGTTATTCGCCTCCGGAAAGCGCGACCTGCTTTCCATTTATTTCTGTGCCGGGTATCCCGATCCGGACAACACGGCCGAGGTGATCCGCGCGCTCGAGAACAACGGCGTGCAGATGATCGAGATCGGCATCCCGTTCAGCGACCCGATGGCCGACGGTCCGGTCATCCAAAATGCGGCTCAGCAAGCCCTGCGGGGCGGGATGTCGCTCCGGAAGCTCTTCGCCCAGCTGGACGGCATTCGTCCCGGCGTGCGGATTCCGCTGTTGCTGATGGGGTATCTCAATCCGATCATGCAGTACGGGTTCGAGAATTTCTGCCGCTCCTGCCGTGACTGCGGCATCGACGGATGCGTCATCCCCGACCTGCCGTTCGACGACTATCTCGCCGACTTCAAACCCGTCGCCGACCGTTACGGCGTGAAAGTCGTCATGCTCATCACGCCCGAAACCTCCGAGGAGCGCATCCGCCAGATCGACGCCCACACCGACGGATTCATCTACATGGTTTCGTCGGCTTCGACGACCGGGGCGCAGAGCGCCTTCGACGAGCGGAAGCAGGCCTATTTCCGCCGCATAGACGCTCTCGGACTGCGCAATCCGCGCATGGTGGGATTCGGGATCAGCAACCGGGCGACTTTCCGCGCCGCAGCGGATAATGCCTCGGGCGCTATCATCGGCAGCCGGTTCGTCACCTTGCAGGGTGAGACCCCGACCCCGGAGGCTGCCATCAAACAATTGTTGGAGGAGTTGGAACGATAGCCCCCCCCCTCCTCTCTCCGTAACAAAACGAAGGCCGGACTCTCAGAGTCCGGCCTCGTTTATTGTTGTGCGGCGGCTGATTAAAGCGCGTTCACGTGCAACTGCATGGCGCTTTTCAGGTTTCCGGCCTTGTTCTTGTGCACGATGTTGTGCTTGGCCAGCTTGTCCAGCATGGCGGTTACCTTCGGAAGCAGGGCCTCGGCGGCGCTCTTCTCGGTGGTTGCGCGCAGAGCCTTCACAGCGTTGCGGGCCGTCTTGTGGAACAGCCGGTTGTGGGCACGCTTCGTGGCGGTCTGGCGAATACGCTTTTTCGATGACTTATGGTTTGCCATAATCCGTTAGTTTTTATTTTTTACTTTTTTAAGTTCTGCTTGTCCGCGAGCCGTGGCCGCGTTCGGATAGGCCCGAAGCCCGCTCCTGAAAAGTAATTTACCGTCCGTCATCCCGGTTTTTACACCCCGAATGCCGTTTTTTCGTAGCCCATAGGAGAGTCGAACTCCTCTTTCAAGAATGAAAATCTTGCGTCCTAACCGATAGACGAATGGGCCTTACCGCTATCGCACCGCCCTTTATGGGGTTACTTTAGCGGTGCAAAGGTAAGCAAAAAAGTGATTTGAACAAAAAATATGCTGAAAAATTGCGGATTTTTTACCCCGGAGCCCGCAGATGCCCTGCCGGATGGCTTTGCGCTGGGGGTCAGCGCAGGCGAATCGTCCGTGTTTCGGGGTCGAAACAGGCGTTCTCGCCCGAAAAAAGCCGCTCGATCAGGCCGCTGCGGGCCATCGCGTCGGCCGGGAGGTGGTGGAGCGACGGCGTGTCGATCAGCGCCACCGAGTCGCAGAGCGAAAGGGCGATGTCGAGGTCGTGGGTCGAGAAGAGGATGCACTTCCGCTCCTCGCGGGCCAGCCGCCGGAGCAGCGTCGCCAGCGTGTAGCGGTTCGGCAGGTCGAGGAAGGCGGTCGGTTCGTCCAGCAGGATGACGGGGGTGTCCTGCGCCAGCACGCGGGCGATCATCACCCGCTGGCATTCGCCGTCGGACATGCGGTCCATCGTCTTGCGGGCGAAACCCGACATGCCCACCAGCTCCAGCGAGCGTTCGACGATGGCGCGGTCGGCCTCCTGCATGCGTCCGATCCAGTTGGTGTAAGGAGCGCGGCCCAACGCCACGACATCCTCGCAGGCGAGGTTGGCGATGCGGACCCGGTCGGTGGTGACGAACCCGACGGTGGTGGCCCGCTCGTGGGGCGTGAGTGTTGCCAGCGGACGGCCGCAAAGCTCGATATTCCCGGCGGAGGCTGCGCCCAGTCCGGCCATGGCCCGCAGCAGGGTGCTCTTGCCCGTGCCGTTGCGGCCGATCAGGGCGGTCAGTTGTCCCTGTTCGAACGTGGCCGAGACGTTGTCCAGCAGCGTACGGCTGCCGTAGGAGAGGGCGATATGGTCGAGGCGGATGCTCATGTCAGAAGATGTTGCGGTTACGGACTACGACGTAGATGACGACCGGAATGCCCATCAGGGCCGTGATGGTGTTGATGGGCAGGGCCAGGAGCTTGGCGATGAGGTCGCAGACGAGCAACAGCGCAGCGCCGGCGAGCATCGAGGCCGGCATGAGGACCCGGTGGTCGGCCGAGGCGAAGAGCATGCGGGCCAGGTGCGGTACGGCCAGTCCGATGAATCCCACGGGGCCGCAGAAGGCGGTGACGGTGCCGGCGAGCAGGACCGTGGAGAGGAAGATCAGCGTGCGTGTGCGCTGGACGTTGAGCCCCATCGTGCGGGCGTAGTTCTCGCCCAGCAGGAGCAGGTTGAGCGGTTTGATGACGGCCACGGACAGGACGAGTCCCGCCGCGACGACGGGGAGCAGCAGCGCCAGTTGGCTGCCCGTGACGTCGCCGAGCGATCCCATGGTCCAGATGACAAACGATTTGAGGGCCGCTTCGCTCGACAGGTATTGCAGGATTTCGACCACCGAGCCGATGCCCGAACCGAGCATCATGCCGAGGATCAGGATGACCATGATGTCTTTGATACGGCGGCTGACGGCCATGACGATGCCCAGCACGGCGGCCGCGCCCAGCCACGCCGCACCGGCGATGCCGAGCGACTGGACGAACGAGTGTCCCGCGACGCCCAGCAGGGGGGCGCCCAGCAGGAACAGCGCCACGCCGAGGCCTGCGCCCGAACTGACGCCCAGCACATAGGGACCTGCCAGCGGATTGCGGAAAAGGGTCTGCATCTGGAGTCCGCTGGCGGCGAGCGCCGCGCCGGCGAAGAGTGCCGTAACGGCTTTCAGCAGGCGGATTTTGAGGATGATGTCGCTCACCGCAGGGTCGCACGCGCCTCCCGTGAGGGCAGTCCAGACGTCACCCAAAGGCACCGCAACCGAACCGACGGCGAGGTCGGCGATGAAGAGTGCGGCGGTGAGCAGCGTGAGCAGGGTGAAGAGGAGGGCGGTGCGTTTCATCGGTTATCCTATATATAATAAGTCGATGGCCGAAGCATGGGCCGGAGTATGAATTTCGTCCCTAAAGTCGCTCAGGGAGTGCTTTGCAGGGCCTTTGCATCCGGCCGTGAAGGCCGCGGCGAGGAGTTGTATGAGACGCAGGAATGGTTTCATTTCCGCAAAAGTAGAAAAAAATCTTGCAGAAATATGGTTGTTTTTGAAAAAAAGACTATATTTGCAGTCCCAAAGCGAAGGGTTTTGGCCTTTTGCAGACGGAATCGGGGCGTAGCTCAGTCCGGTTAGAGTACACGTCTGGGGGGCGTGTGGTCGCTGGTTCGAATCCAGTCACCCCGACTGATGGAAAGGCTTGGTAATCTGATGATTGCTGGGCCTTTTCGTTCGTTGGCGGTTGACTTTATTCGTGGCTTTTGACCCCGTTTTTACGTTGGTTTACGCGGTCTGTGTAAACCGTGGTGTAAACCGCCAAAAGGCTATGGACGCCACTATTTCAGTTATTTGTTTCAAAAGCAAGACCCTCGCCAACGGGGAGCATCCGCTCATGTTGCGCATTACGAAAGACCGTAAACGGACGATGAAAAGTTTGGGTGTTTCCGTGCATCCGTCTAACTGGGATTTCGACCGCAACGAGCCTAAACCCAAGTGTCCCGACCGCAAGTACATTCAGCAAATCATTCTGAAAGTCAAATCCGAGTATCAAACCAGGTTATTGGAGAAAGCCGCCCGCGATGAAGACTATACGGCTGAAACGCTCGTAAAAGAGCAGTCCCGTGAGCAAATCCAGTCCGAGACGGTCGAGAGTTTTTATTTGCGGACGGTGGAACAACTCAAACGAGAGGGGGCGGTAGGCAATGCCTATGCCTATCTGAACTCCTACAACGTGCTGAAATCTTTTAACGCTGACAAACCGCTGTCCTATACGTTCGGTCAGATAGACGAAGCGTTTTTGAGTGCTTTCGAGGGATGGATGCGGTCGAAAGGCAATAAGGAAACGACATTGAGTTTCCAGATGCGGACTTTACGGGCGATGTTCAACCGAGCAATTAAGGCAAAGATTGTCAGCAGGGAGAAAAATCCATTCAACGAGTACAAGATTAGCAAATTCAACACCCGTACACCGAAACGAGCGTTGAGTAAGGCAGACATGATGAAGATTATCGACGCTGATTGTTCACAGGGAAAGGAGATAGAGCAGTTTGCACACGATATTTTTGTGTTTTCGTACTTGTGCGGTGGCATATCGTTCGTGGATATTGCCAATCTGACCCCTGCCAACATTGCGGATGGGCGGCTGATCTATCACCGTCAGAAAACGCACGGAGCAATCAATGTTCCGCTGTCGGAAAAGGCAAAGGCGATTATTGGCAAGTATGACAGCCATTGTGAGCAGGCAGGTTATCTGTTTCCGATATTGGATGAACGGGTGCATATCACGCCTCTGCAAAAGAAGAACCGAGTGCATAAAATGTGTAGCAGGGTAAATGTCGCTTTGCGGAACATTGCTAAACGGTTGAAGATTAAAGCGACCGTTACAACCTATGTCGCAAGGCATTCATTCGCCACCGTATTGAAGAAATCGGGTGTGAATATCGGTATCATATCGGAGGCATTAGGCCACCATAGTTTGAAAACCACCCAAATCTACCTCGATTCGTTCGAGAACTCGCAGATAGACGCGGCGATGCAGAATCTATTATGAAAAAGATTGAGGGGGCTATCCATTGCTGGATAGTCCCCTCTAAAAGATATAAAAACAGATTATTGAATTATTCTAACTCATAACCAACTATCGGCATTGAGAACAAGACGATTGTTTCTCCATATACAGGCTCCAATCCACGCTCTATTACTGCCTTGACTTTCGCATACCCGTCAAAAATAATATGTTGAGCGACGCAGTCTGGTCCAACGCCTAATTTACTGCAATAAGCCCGAAATCCTGGAACCTGACAAAGACGCTTTGCCATCATTTTGATATGCTCTATCATCATGGCTGGATCATCATATGTTATTTCTGCAACCTCTGCGATGGCATCTTGTTTTTCGGTATAGGACAAACAGAGTGTTGAGATACCGTCGTACAGTTTTCTGGCATCTTTTGTAACTTCCCAAAGCATTGTTTGCCAGTCTATTTCATCATCATTTGATTCGTAAATAGGCATTGCAGTTTGAGGCTTGCTAATTTCTTTTGCGATTTCAGATGTTGAAACGCCCATAGTGTCAATGCCTTGCTTGGCATTACGATTTTTCTTTGTTCCTTTTCCCATATTTTACAAAATTATTTGTTTTGTAAACACTTACTACCACTGAACATTCTCCTCTAAATTAAATCGAATGAATGCAAGTTTTAGAATGACAAGAGGGCCATACGTTTGTTCCAGACCATAACGAAGCACCTCATTTACTTTTCCGATACCTTCATATAAGATGTGCTGTGCAACTGCTTCGGGATTAACTCCTATTACGGCACAATAGCTGTCAAAATCGGGAGTATGCGTCCGCAACACCTCCGAAAAGAGTTGGAAGCAGGTATCGAACATTGTTGCATTCTCCCAAATATCATTGATTGCCTGACCGAGTGCTTCTTTCTTATCCTCGGCACTCGTCGATTCTGTTGTCAGCCCTCTATATTTAAGGTAGCTTCTGGCAAGATTGAGTGTCGCCCAAATTTTGGATTCCCAGTTTATACATTCATCATTAGGGTGCTCCGAATCTACCAGTTTGTCAATGAATTGCGGGATTTCGTTCCCGTTGACGCTCTTAAACCCTGTACCTTGCAGAGTTCCAAAAGTTAATTTTGATGTTTCTATCATATAATTAAGATTAAGTTATATATCTCATTTTCTCGGCGTTAGGTCTGACTGGTGAGCTCTTGCCAGCTCTGGCGGCAGTCGGGTGATGGCTTGGGCAAACTCCCGTCATCGTCCTGCCGTGCGATTCGACCTGCGGCCTTTCGGTTCGGATTCTCTCTCCCTACCGAGAAGCGGAGTATATGTCAAAGAACCTGCGTTTGCGTTTTCAATGCTGAATACTACGAAAATCATACATAACTCATTATGGCAGAAATAGTTGGCGGATAGCAGAAAAGTGCATGATTTTTACTACCCCTTATCGGCAGAATAAAAAAAGGACGGCTTATGCCGTCCCTTATCATCCGATATGTAATTGGATTTATCTGAAATTCGCGCCTACCGTCGTCCACTCCTTATCCTTGTAAGATGTCCAGATTCCCGATATACTCTCGTCATTATCAAGGAATTTCGGATTGTCCGTATAGCCGAAGAAATAGACGATGCGCGAAATCAACAGCATTCTGTTATAGGAAACCTTATTGGGATTCGTACTGCGGTTATCTTCCTCTTTGAACTTTTCCAAAAGCGGCAAAAAACATTTGACGGCAAGCGTTATCTTGTAACAACTTTTGAGATTCACCGAAAATCCGTCCAATCCGAAAGAACGGGTGTTTGACAACTTGGCATAGAGTTCTGCCACGTTGTCAGCGAGCAACTTGCCCAACATCCGCTTTGCAAGGTCGGATTCAAGGGTCGCGCCGTGCTCGCGCCCTCGCCATGCACGGATTTTGGCATCGGGATTTTCTTGCAGGTACTTGGCGAAAGTCCGAAACTCCTCGAATACCGAGGTCGGAACCTGCTGCACATTTTCGGTTTGTTCCCGTACCACATCGTAGACAAAGAGCATCGCCATCCAAAATTTCTCGGTGTCGATACCTATGGCCCGCAGGGAACGGATAATCGGAGTGTTTTCCAAATACTGCTCTTTCGTAAAGGGACATTTCAACCGCCCGTCCTCCAACTGATGCACGAAATCCCATCCGCGGAAAGAATCGGTTTGAAAATACTCTCCACAACTATCATCGAACTCCCATGTAGGATACATTCGGTTGGCAATCTCGGAAACATAATCGTAAAGCGGCTCCATAGCAGTAACATTCGGTTAAACAAAGATAGGAAAATTCGCCTGAAATTCCTTTGAACAACCAGCCCTTAAACTTGTATTTATTAAAGAATTTTATTATATTTGTAATAGCAAATCCGAGAAAGGGGAAATTCTACTGCTTCCATAGAAAATAAGTTTATAGGACGGGTAAGGACGGCATTATTGGCTGTCCTTGTCTTTGCTTCCTATTTCCACATTTTTTGAGTGTGAAACGGATATTTCCTATAAAGAATGTATTTCAGAATTAAAAAATATGGAATGGATGATAAAGCAGATAAGCAAAATTAGAGAGATAGAAACTTGTTCGCTATATTCCGCTTATTTGGAAGATGCCATTTGATGATAGAGATTCCATTAAGATTAGAGATATAAAAGATTACCACATTTTTTGAGTACGAAATGGATTTTTCCTTTATAAATACAATTACAGGATTAAAAAATATGGAAGATTGAAAGAGATAGAAGATTTCAGAAAAGAGATATATTAACAAATAAACATTTATAAGTATGACTACAAATAACATTGCCAATCAAAATTGAACAATTAACGCTCCCGCTGGGGCAACTTACTTATCAGACTTTCTAACTGAGATTCCCACTAACTGCCTATTCAACAAGAAGCAGACAGGTTGCGGTGCTACCGAGTTGGCTATCCGCAACTCCATTCCCACCATTATAGCCATGCCTTACGTGGCATTGGTAAAGAACAAGACCATTTACCGCAAGGATGATATTTCCGTGCTGGGTGTTTACGAGGGCATCCAAGAGCAGGACATCATCGACTATGCAAAGAGCCATTCTCTATTAAAGATTGCTGTTACATACGATTCCGTGCCACGAACCATTAAGGCATTGCAAAGTATCGGCATAGACCCTTATAAAGATACTTTCCTGCTGGTGGATGAATGACACGTTTTGTTCAATGCTTATTCGTTCCGTCATAATGCCATTAAGAATTTACTTGCAGAAGCCGCTAAATTCGATAGGGCAACTTATATGACAGCTACCCCTATTGAGCAGGAATATGTTTTAGAGGAACTAAAACACCTGCCTGTTTGCGAAATCAACTGACCGCATCTGCAAGAGGTCAACATCCGTTCCCGTCAGACCTCCAAACCTACCCACTATATCGTCAAGGAGTGCCGCAAGGTGTTGGATAAAGGCTTACCCCATAACCTGCACATCTTCGTTAACAGCGTGGAGTTTATGAAAAAGGTAACCGACCTTGCAAAACTTACTCCCGAACAAGTAAGGCATGTTTGCTCTACAAGTGGTGATAATGGCGAGAGCAACCAACGTAAGTTAGGCAAGGATTATCCCATCGGTCAGCCGTCAGACCCCGTGAAGAAAATCAACTTTTACACCTCGACCTGCTTTGAGGGGTGCGATATTTACGACGAGAACGGGGTTACATTCATTGTCAGCGACGGTAACAAATCCCACACGCTGTTGGATATTTCGACTTTGTTTACACAGATTTGCGGACGCTTGCGGGATTCCAAATACAAGGGCGAGATTATACACGTCTATTCCACGACCAAGTACAGCCGAGATGTTACCCTCGATGAATTTGTTGCGGCCACCAAGAAAACCTTGCAGGAAGCCGTGCAATATGCCGACGAAATAAATTCATTGAGCGATACGGCACGGGAAAAGACCTTATCGAAAATCAAATACATCAACGAACAATATGTAAGGATAGAAGATAACCGCCTTATCGTGGATAAGAATTTCGCCAATATGGATATAGTCAATTTCAAGATTTGCCGCCATATTTACAGAACCTATATAAACCTTACAGATGAATTAAAGAGGAATGGCTACACGATAACCCGCCACACGTTCAGCGAGATTATAGAGAAGATGGAGAACAAGGACAACGCACGGGTTACATTCAAAGAACTGTTCGATGAATACCATCGTCTGAAAACGACACGACCGTTTTTCTCGCTGGATAATCACGAGGAACTGTGTGCCCGAATAGCCCTTAAATATCCGTTGGTGAGGCAGGCATACGACGAGTTGGGAACGGCCAAAGTGCAGGCGTTGAAATACCATGTCGGAAACATCCGCCGAGAATTGACGAAGCAGGTACGGCTGCCGAGCGAATATAAAATCGTAAAGATGATAGATACGGTGTTTCCTAAACAAATGTTCATT
This sequence comes from Alistipes timonensis JC136, assembly GCF_900107675.1. GTDB lineage: Bacteria > Bacteroidota > Bacteroidia > Bacteroidales > Rikenellaceae > Alistipes > Alistipes timonensis. The sequence continues at coordinate 22,856 of NZ_FNRI01000007.1, read as the reverse complement.
TCCAAGAGCAAGGCCAAATCGGAACTGCAACGAATATACGACGATTTGGGGATTCAACAGACGGCAAAGGCCGCAGACCTCGCAAAGTGATACGAGATAAAGGAAACAGCGCCCAAAATCAACGGAAAGACAACAGCCTGCGTTACCATTGTTAGAGATAGGATGATTGCAAAATAAATCGAGAATTATTTATTATCTTTGTTGGTAACTCAAATGAATTTTAGATGAAGAACTTAACAAAACTATTATTGGCTATAATATTCTTTGTATTATTAGGCGCAATTATAGGGCTATATTATAGATATACATCTCAAGAACAGCAAACAATTTTCAATCTTGCTACTCTACTTGGGTTTTATGTATCTATCTATGGATTGGCTGTCGCTTTATGGCAGATTATGGCTCTACAAAATATAACAAAAAGCACTCAATCTGCGGTTGCCCAAACGAGAGAAAAAGTAGAGCAAATTTTATCCATATCTGATATAGCTAAAATCGTAACCACTATTCGGATTATTGAGGAATATATAAATAGTGAAAAATATGAACTCGCAAAATTAAGGCTATGCGATGTAAAAGATTTTATGATGCGAGTTGAGTTCATTGGAAAGATCGAATTGGATATTGAAGAATTTGGGCGATTAAAGAAAAGAGTAGAAATTGATCTGAATAGTATCGACAAACAAATGAGCAATAAAGCTAAACTCGATAAGATTATTTTTTGCCAAGACATGGAAGAAATTGCCTCAATGTTAAGTAGAATTGAAAATCAATTAAAATCTAAATAAGATGGAAAAGAAATATTCTGAATTAATACAACGGTTATATAAGTTGACGAAAGAACGGAAATTGGAATGGCGTAAAACAAGTTCAGAAAACGAATATATGTTGGAATTGAATGCCGCAACTTTTGCAATATCTAAAGGCATTGAATACTATAACAATAGTGCTTCTGAATTTATTGCTGTAAGCATGTATAACGACAAAAACATGGTGATTCCCATTGTTTCCGTAATGGCAGGTGATAATGAGTATCCTTTCCTTGAAAGCCTATATAACGAGGCTGTTGATTCATGCACTAAAGAAACAGAAACATTAGAAAAAGTATTAGAAGAATTAGATCGATTAGATTTGCCATTCTAAGTATTTCTCTTACATCTAAAACTCCAACAATGCAACTGTTGGAGTTTTTTATTTTAATACAGCCCACGAGCAGATACATGAATCAAAGCCCCCTCCCCATTGTCAAATGTAAAACCGTTTTATGTATGAAAACACTTGACAGAAAGGCGGCGGGGATTTTCCGCGCATTGTTGGCTCTGCAAACAACCAAAATCGACAACTCGGACGGTACTTATATGCCCGTCTACCTTGAACTGATCGGCCGTATCGACAAGTACGACTTTTTCTCGCTGGCTCATTACGGACAACAGAACGGCGATGCCATGCGCGACCCTGAAATGTTGTTTGCCCTGCACAAAGAAACACAGCAATTCATCCCGTACTATTATCGCAATGACTACTGCGGCATCGTGCAGAACAGCGTGAAATGGTCGGAGGATGGTATCTTTCTAAATTCTCGCTTGCAGACAGAACACACTACATTCGCTAATCAATGGTTACGCAATATAGCTGCTCAACAAGGAATCCTATGACAGCACAACGATTGGTGGAGAACTGCGTACTGACGAATCAAACCGCAGTCGTGGATGAAATGCTGAACAAGCACTTGCTTCCCGAAGAATATATCTATCCGTTCTTGGGTGATGTCATGGAATGGTGGTTGATTGACAGCTGGCTGGCCGAACGACTGAAACGAGAGAACCAAGTAATCATTGAGGAATACGGTTGCTGTTGGTGGGGCAGGTTAGCCAGCGGTCAGGCAATCTGCATGGATAGTGTGATACAGAAGATTGCAGGAGAATGAAACACGGCCTGCATATCGACATAATAAAACTGCAAATTACAGAGATTAGGGGCTTTGCAATTCCGAAATGATTTTGTAACCTCTAATTTCTGTTTTTATGCTGGCGTAAGGTCGATAATTGAGTATCTGAACTATCTGCAACCCACAATTATAGAGTTTATGCAGGCGTAACAATAAAATCTTCTACTCCAATTTATAAAGAACAAAGTTTTGAATCCATAAGCCGTGCTATTGGAAAGATGCTTTGTTTTAGAGAACTTTGTAACTACAATACCCCACGAGTGTTGCGTATTGAGAAACATTTTTTAACTTTGTGGCATCGTCCTAATGGGCGGTAACATATTAGTTTAGTGAAAGTGTTTCGCTAATCCTTGTACCGAAATCTGACAGTTTCTACAAAGACGAGGATAACGACAACGCTCATCACCGTGTATAGGCATATATCATCTGATATATTCTATTCGGTGTGGGGTATTGTTTCTTATTCGTCTTTGGGTTTTGTCAGAACCTCGGTACAGATAACGAACAACTCCACACTTTCTTTTTTGTATTTATCCACCGCATAGGAGTTGTACGGTAAAACGTGCGTCACTTGTTTTACTTAAATAATCTCATTATGAAAAAACTATTGGCTTTTGCCGCATTATTTGCGGTGGTTGCGCTCACATCGTGTAAATACGATGATGATGACCTTTGGAACAGCGTTCACGGATTGGAAAACCGTGTCGCAAAATTAGAGGAACTCTGCAAACAGATGAACACCAATATTGCATCGTTGCAGACCATCGTAACAGCATTACAGAACAACGTCTATGTTACGGGGACTACACCTTTTATGCAAGACGGTAAAGAAATCGGTTATACAATTACTTTCAGCAAAGGTAATCCTATTACCATTTATCACGGCAAGGACGGACAAAACGGTGAAGACGGTGAAGACGGGACAACACCCACCATCGGCGTAAAAAAAGATACTGATGGTGTCTATTATTGGACGTTGAACGGTGAATTTATTGTGGTCGATGGTGGAAAAATCCAAGCCGAGGGTAAAGACGGCACAAACGGAACCAACGGTACGACCCCGCAATTCAAAATCGAAAACGATTATTGGTTTGTTTCCTATGATAACGGAGCAAATTGGACGCAGTTAGGTAAGGCCACAGGTGAAGACGGCATTGGTGGCGATTCCATGTTTTCGGGCGTGGATTATGAAACCAGCACGGACTATGTAATTTTCACCTTATCAAACGGTACGCAAATCAAACTGCCTACATGGTCTGCATTTGAAGCCTTACAGCGTCTTTGCAACGAAACGAATACAAACCTTTCAGCCTTACAGACGATTGTAACAGCACTCCAAAACAATGATTATATCACAAGTGTAGACCCGCTGACCGAGAACGGCAAGGTGGTAGGCTACACGATTAAGTTTGCCAAGAGCAACCCGATTGTAATTTACAACGGTAAAGACGGTGCAGATGGAAATACACCCGTTATCGGTGTGAAAAAAGACACGGACGGCATCTATTATTGGACGCTGGACGGAGAGTTTATCGTTGTGGACGGACAGAAGATAAAAGCACAAGGGACAGACGGTAATAATGGCGCGGATGGTTCAGACGGTGTTACGCCGAAACTCGAAATTCGAGAGGGCTATTGGTGGATTTCCTATGATAACGGAACGAATTGGTCGCAGTTAGGCAAAGCCACAGGAGAGGATGGCAAGGATGCAGATAGCATCAAAATCACGCAGGACGAGAACAATGTTTATTTTGAACTGGCAGACGGGACGGTAATCACGATTTCCAAAACGGGACAATCGGCAGACCCGAATATCATTCAATTTGAAGATGCATTAGTAAAGGCTATCTGTATTACTAATTGGGATAAAAATGAAGATGGAGCCCTGTCATACGAGGAAGCCGCTGCTGTAACAACAATTGGTACAGAGTTCAGCGAAAAAGGGATATATGCATTTAATGAATTACAATATTTTACTGGCTTAACCTCAATTCCTAACGACGCATTTTTGAATTGTAACGAGTTGTTATCAATAAAATTACCCGATAATATTATTTCAATTAATGCAGCTGCTTTTCGAGGTTGCGCTTCTCTGAAAAAAATTCATATTCCTGCAAATGTAGAATCTATTAAGTTGCAAGCGTTCTATGGTTGTATTTCATTGATTTCCATAGATATTCCTGCAAGTGTAAAAACTATTCAAGCTGGTGCATTCTCCAATTGTCGCAAACTGGCATCGGTTACCTTTGAAAAAGGCTCTCAACTCAAAACTATTGGAGAAATAATTCCTTCAAATATAACGAAAGGTGCATTTACTAATTGCACTTCATTGACTTTTATTGAAATTCCTGCAAGTGTAGAAACAATTGAAGCGGCTGCATTTAAGGGTTGCTCCTCTCTGACAACTATAACATTCGAGAAAGATTCACAGTTAAAAATCATTGGTGGGGGTCGTGATGCTAGTGCTTCTCCTGTTACTTATTATGGAGCTTTCTGCAGCTTAAAGAATCTTACGACCTTAGATATGTCCGAATGTACCCAAGTAGAAGAAATCGGAGAAGGAGCATTTTCTAATAATTCTGAACTTCAAATATTTAGAATTGGGACCTCAATACCTCCTACATGCGATAACAATACATTCTATCATATAAACTCTAATTCTGTACTTAAAGTACCGTCAGGGTGTATTAACGCATACAAAGCCGCAAACGGTTGGAAGAACTTTACAAGCATAACGAGTTTGGATGAATAAATGCAAACCTTCTCCTGCCGTGTTCCCGCATGGCAGGAGAAAGATTAAAAATATGGCAAAGAAATTTCAAATTATAGGGCTATCTTTATTATTGGTAGCATTCGGTTGGGAGTGTTTTTCTCAAACACTTTTTGATAACAAGACAGAATCCTTGTTAGCTGAACTGCATCATAAAATAGACATACTCTGGGAGTGTGAATATGCGGATTTTACGAAAAGTCCGCAAAACACAACAACCAGCAATATGCTTGTCGATATGAATATGACAAACAGGCAATGGAAATCTTATGAACAGATACGGGCAGATTTCGAATTGTCAGACGAGCAAGAGGAATTTGGCCAAATGGCACGAATTATCTTATATATATCGGGCAGTATTTGTGTGATATTGGCAGAAAGATTCAAGAAAGGCTGTTTGTGGAAGAATAACGGTTGATTCTCTCTAATAGGACAGACTTGTGCAAAAGGGTTAACTTATAGACCCTTTGCACAAGTTTGTCCTTTTTATTTTACTTGCATAATTCATAAATTTTTCGTATATTTACATCATAATCAAAGATTTAATAACACTACAAATTTTAGCTAAAATGTATAAAACACCAAAAACAGAATGAAAAATCGGCAAGGAAAAACGGGATGACAATCAAATATCCTACATTGCCAAATCCGTGTCTTATGATGATGATTACGGGGTCTGCCTATTTGTCGGGAGAAAAGAAGATGAAACCGTTCCGTTTACCTTTTACTATTTCTTTGCGTTGGACATCGACCAACAGCAACCCGTAAAAATGACATTCCAAAGACGAGGGAAGAAGATGGTTTCAATGTCTTGCCCGTTGGACGATATAAAAGGAGATATAACGCTAATCATGCCTAACGTTATTGAGTTTTCAAATTCCGCAGATAGCGTAAACCTTTTTGCCGTTCACAACAAGAGCGACGCCGTTAGCTTTACATATACGACAACAGACGGCACACAAAAAGATTTCAAATTTCCACTCACGGGGTTCAATGAAAAGTATTTAGAGCAGTTTATATAAATAAGTCAATAGATATAGTCTCCAAAGAATGATAATATAGTTTTATAACTTTGTTGGGGAAATAATTCTTTAAGGTAAGATGAGTGTGAAATACTATCCATTTGCATCCATTTTATTTCAAATCGCTGAAGAATAGGATTCGTATCGACTTTTGTTGATTTGCATGGCAAAGTCGCTTGATAACCAGACCATTCACACGATATTGAATTATTTATGCAATTAGAGAATCTAAACTTGCATTTTGAAGAATTTGAATCTATATTTAGCTGTGGATAAATCAACCAACACTGACCAATAAATTGACATAGTTGTCGGTAAAATGGATCTGCTTGGGAATCTAAAAACTCGTCAATGGATATTTCAAAGTTTTCTAATATACATAACAAATGGGTAACTTGATTATAGGTGGAGATAAAATAATTAAACCCATTATGTCCATTTTGCCAGCTATACGGTGGAATATTCTCTTTTCTGATATTGTAATTGGATTGGTTTAAGAAATGGGTAATGTGCCGAATGTTGGTAATTATATTTTCACAATTCTCATATTTCTGCATAATAAGGTCTACCAATCGTTCACAAATAGCAGAAAAAGTATCTTTACTAAAAGGTATTTTCTGTAAAATCCATTCTTCAATCACATCATTCAATGAATATTCATAGGGCGTGGAAGACGAGAATTTATGAATATAACCCGTAAAATCTGTTCTCTCTCCATATAAATGATGAAAGATATTCTTGATGTTTTGAAAATGACAGACCAGCAATATTTTATCGAAATTGTATTTATTCAAAGGGTTGCCATGTGCAAGTTTTTGTTCTGAATAATCTTGCATATCCCAATGCGCAGAAAATACATTGAGGATGCGGAATATATGGGCAGGATCAATCCTATCCATATCTTCAATAACAAGGATAACTTGCTTGCCACTATTTTCTTTAATATCTGTTATTAGTTGATAAATAATCCGTGATATAGGGTCAAATTCATATATCCCTCCTTTTTGGCTTGCAAATTCATCCAAATATGATTCGATACTATCGGACTGGGAATGACCGACTTCCTTTGAAAAGTTTTTGAACTTGGCAATGTTGTCCCGAAATACTTTTATAGCATCTTGGGGAATATTAGCTAAAGAGGATGCAACTAAAGAAACAATATCCGACACAAGGTCTTTCCCATTTTGATTGAAGAATCCCCATAATCTCAATGAAAAGCCATATTTTTCATCCGAGAAATCAATCTCGGATGTCATCAAGATTTGCAACAATATATCTCGCTTAATATACTCAAAAATATCTTTGTTTTCAGCGACCTGATAATTGATAGGATATATTGTTAGGAACAAATACTTATCGGATAATTGCTTCTTAACTTCATTCAGAAAGAAACTCTTTCCGTCTCCAAATCGTGCAGACAGAATACCTCGACAATTATTATTAAGATATTCAGAAAAAGTCGTGACTTCGGAATCTATCGGAATAATATCGTTCATAATGCTTGGGTTATTACGCATATCAAAAATACAATTTTTAATATAGAAATCAAAGCTACTGAAAATTGCTGAAAACAGACGAACGGCGAGAGGGGAAAATTTTTCGCCGATTTTTTAGTATCTAATGATGGCTTTTATCTATGTATCTATAAGATATACAGCTAATTCACCTATTTATTAATCAATCATGGTTTCTGTAACTGTGTAAACCAACGTGTAAACCGCAGAGCATTCGTGTTTGTAAATTACTGTATAATAGCAATTTATTTATTTTGAGGAACGTCTGGGGGGCGTGTGGTCGCTGGTTCGAATCCAGTCACCCCGACAACAGAGAATCAGCCACTTGCAAAAATCTGCAGGTGGCTGATTTCGTTTACTGGAACACAAATGGAACACAAAATCTTTTTTAAGTTCCATTTTATCTCTAGGGGTTAAGTTCTTGGATGCAGAATTGCTTCCTTGGTGGCAGCATGTTTTTGTTATGTCTGAGTCTTTTATATTTTTGTCCCTGATTACTTTGTCGAGGGTCGAAGCATCTCTTCTTTCGATATATCTGGGTGGTCGAAGTTGAGGTCACCAATTTTTTCTCGAAGTATATAATTGTGCGAATTATTACAATAAAGTTTTATATTTGTGTATAGTTCAATTTCTCGCTGCGGTCTATTCTGTCGCGCATCACGGTGCGGAATGCCTGGCGGACGGCCGATTACGGCCGGTTCGATATACGGATCGACGATTTGAAAAAGTAAAAAAGATGAATAATAGATTTTTAGCATGTTGTCTGCTTGTTCTGGCCGTCGTGCCGGCATCCGGACAGCGCTGGCAGATCGGAACAGATCAGCGTCATATCGTTTGGCGGCCCGGAGCCGATCTTCCGCATGAGGACTGTGTGGAGATGACCGGCGAGGCGACTTCCCTCGTTTTGCGGTGGGGTGTCGACGAGCGGGGAGCATTCCGCGAAGAGCGTTCCCTGGTCTTTCCCTTGCTGCGTACCGTTCCGAACGATACGCATGCCAGCCTCGTGTTCCGTATGGCGACCGACATACCGTCATTGCTGAGCGTGGACGGCTTCGCCCTGCAGTCGGAAACGGTGGAACAGGTGCGGTTCGATGGAGTGATGGAGGTGCGCAGCACGTGGCGAACAGGGCGGTCGAAACTGGGATTGGTGTCGGACTATGCTTCCGAACCTGCCGTGACGATGACCCGGACTATTTTTCCTTCCCGGACCCTGCCGTTGACATGCGAGCGTTATGTACTGCGCAACGGCAGCCCGAACCGCACGCGTACGATCTATATCCCGGAATATATGCAGACGTTCGAAACCGATCCTGCGAAAGGCATGGAGGGCAGTTACGTCCTGCGGGCCGATATTTCGGGCAGCGGACGTTTCGAGGTCGCACCCGGCGATTCGGTGGTTTTCGATGCGGTGTTTCAGGCATACCGCAAGGGTGAAAATCCCCGACGTCCGGACGTCGCCGCGGAGCTGGCTGCGCGCCGTGCGTTCATACGGGAGGACATCGGACACAGCCTTGTGCTCGAAACGCCCGATTCGGTGCTGAATACGGCGTTTCATTTTTCCAAACTCCGGGCTGCCGAAAGCATCATCCGAACGCGGGGCGGATATATGCACGCTCCCGGCGGCGAGGTTTTCTATGCGGCGGTATGGACCAACGACCAGTGCGAATACGTGATTCCGTTCTTCCCTTTTCTGGGCTATGCGACGGCCAATGAATCGGCCATCAACACATTCCGCCATTTCGCTCGTTTCATGAATGCCGACTATCGGCCTCTGCCCAGTTCGATCATCGCCGAGGGTACGGATATCTGGAATGGGGCGGGAGACCGCGGCGATGCTGCAATGTGTGCGAACGGGGCAGCCCGTTATGCCCTTGCTCGTGCCGACCGCACCGAAGCTGAAGAGTTGTGGCCGTTAGTCGAATGGTGTCTGGAGTATTGCCGTCGCAACCGGACCGCCGACGGAGTCGTGGCGTCGGATTCCGACGAACTGGAAGGGCGTTTCCCTGTCGGACGGACCAATCTGGCCACCTCTGCGCTCTATTACGACGCGCTGTTGTCGGCTGCTGCACTGGGCCGGGAAATCGGTGTGAAACCGTCGCAGACGAACGCCTATTTGCGTCAGGCCCGGGAGCTGGCCGCGGCCATCGAACGGTTTTTCGGCCGTGACGTGGCCGGTTATCATGCCTACCGCTATTCGGAAATCAACGATAAACTGCGCGCCTGGATCTGCATGCCCCTCGTCGTCGGTCTTTCTGAACGTCGTGAGGGGACGGTTGCCGCGCTGCTTGGCCCCGAACTCCATACGGAGGACGGCCTGCTGACGGAACAGGGCGACTCGGTTTTCTGGGATCGCTCGACGCTCTATGCCCTGCGGGGTATTTTCCGGGCAGGCTGCGCCGATAAGGCGGGCGATTTTTTGCATCGGTTTACAGCTCGGCGCCTTACGGGCAATCATGTCCCCTATTTTATCGAGGCATGGCCCGAAGGCTCCGGTTCGATGCGGCAGCTTTCTGCCGAGAGCGGCCTCTACTGCCGTATTTTTACCGAAGGATTGTTCGGCATTCGTCCGACGGGATTCAGATCTTTTGAGATGACTCCTTCGTTGCCGGCCGCTTGGGATCGTGCGGCCTTGCGCCATATACGGGCTTTCGGGAGCGATTTCGACCTCGAAATCGAGCGTGTCGCGTCCGACAGGCTCCGCGTCACGCTTCGCCGGCAGGATAAGAACCCGCAAATTCATATTCTGAAGCCTGGCGCTATACTTCGCGTATTGCTAAAATAATGCTTGATAATTAATAGATTACAGGAGGCTTTTCTGTCGGCGCAAAGAATGTCATTTATTAGGAGCGTATCGGAGGCGATCTGAAAACTACATCTCGTTTTGGATATAATGATTATTTTTGCGTTCGAAAAGCTTGAACATGCCAAGCATGGAGAAAAAGAAACTTAACGATTTGCTTATTTCCGTAAGCGAGAACGACGATTATGCTTTCCGGGTTTTCTATGATTTATATTACCAGAGCATTTTTCGGTTCACTTACTATTTCCTGCGGAACAAGGAGGCTTGCGGCGAGGTCGTGAGCAATGTTTTCGTTGCGATCTGGAAGTCCCGCGTTTCGCTTAGGCGGATAAGCAATATCGATGCTTATCTCTACATCGTTGCCCGAAACGAATCGAACCGTTATCTGAGGGAATGCCGGACACGTCGCCGCTGTCTTTCGCTCGAAGAGATTCCCGTCTCGGTACTCGACCGGAATTCCCCCCCCCCTCGATGGGGAGGCTTCCGATAGCCATCTGATAGAGTCGGAGTTGGAGGAATTGATAGGCCGTCTGGTCAATAACCTTCCTGAACGTTGTCGTACGGTGTTCCTGCTTAATCGGCAAGAGTGTCTCTCGTCGCGTGAGATTGCCGAAATTTTGTCTCTTTCTGAAAGTACGGTGCGTGTGCAACTCAAACTTGCCGTCGACCGTATCGTAGCAGGCGTTCGCAAATATTATCCTGACCTGAAACTGATTTCTTTGCTGTTGTTGCTTTTTTCAGGCCGTCTTTGAGCTTTGTCGGAATGAAAAATGAAAAAAAGCCGCGGTTCCCTTAAACGGAACCGCGGCTTTGGTACTCTATACTTGTAAACGGCAGAAAACTATGCAATTTCAGAACGCACGAAAGGAATCGGAAATATTGGAACTGATTGAGGGAACGGAGCGCGACCGCCGGAGGCTGTCCGAATTGCTGGATGGTATACGTGTAGGGGCGGAGGTCGATGCCATGGCTGACGGGATGCGTGAACAGGTGTGGGCCGACGTGCGGATGCGTATCCGCCGCCGGGGATTGCGCCTGCGGATTGCGCGTTACGCTGCGGCTGCGGTCGTGGCGGCATGCGCTGTCTGCGGCAGCTGGCTGCTGGGTGGATTCCACACCGAGAACCGTCTGGTTGCTGCCGCGCAGCCCGTAAGCGTTTCGACGCCTTTGGGGGTAAAATCTGACGTGGTGTTGCCCGACGGTTCCCGCGTGCGGCTCAACGGAGGCACACGCATTGTCTATCCGGCCTTGTTCGGGGACGAACGCCGTGTGGAAGTGGATGGCGAGGCCTATTTCGAGGTCGAGCACGATGCCCGTAAGCCTTTCGTAGTGGTGACGGGGCAGGTTGCCTCGACGGTTCTCGGCACGACTTTCAACGTGCATGCCTACTCGGAGGACGAGGATTTTCAGATTACGCTTGCAACGGGAAGTCTGCTGGTAGATGGCGGCCCTGGGTCGCGGTGCGTGCGGCTGCGCCCCGGGGAGCAGGCGTTTTTTGAGAAATCTTTCGGGCTGCTGTCGTTGCGCCGGGTGAATGTCGAACATGTGCTTTCGTGGTGCGAGGACAAACTTTATTTTCAGGCCGAGCCGCTCGAGGCGATCGCCCGGAGCCTTGAACGACAATTCAATGTCGATATTCTGATTGCCGACGAACAATTGCGGAAAACCTGTTTTACGGGTGAATTTGTCGATGGCGAGAATATACACGAGATCATGCGGATTATTTCGGCCGACAGCCGCATTCTTTGCCGGAGCCATAAGAACCGCTTCGAATTATACAGAAACCGATAAATATCAACCCAACTTTTTTTCACTATAACCTAAATTTTAATTCTTATGAGTAAAAATTTTTCCAGCAGGAGGTCTTTCCTGGACCTTTTGGGCCGGCGGGCATTGTGTCGGCTGAGCGGATTGCTGGTGCTGTGTTGGTTTATGGTTGCAGCGCAGGCGCTTTATGCTCAGAACCCTGTGATTTCGTTGACGCTGAAGAACGTCACCGTGCATGAAGTGATCGAGGCGGTAAAGAAAGAGAGCGGCTACTCGTTCTGGTATCGTGAAAGTGAAATCGACCTGAGCAGGCGTGTTTCGGTCGAAGCACAGAGCCAGAACGTGCTGAAACTGCTTGACGGCGTGTTGGCTGAGCAGGGGATTCGCGCCAAACTCGAAGGCCGTCACATTGTGCTTTACAAACCTGCTCCTGCCGGTCCGAACAAGGAGTATCAACTGACAGGCCGTGTCGAAACAGAGTCCGGTGCCCCGATTGTGGGGGCGAGCGTGATTGTCGAGGGTACGAGCAACGGTATGGTAACCAATTCGAAAGGCGAATTTGCCCTGAATGTAACTGCGGGGGCGGTGCTCAACGTGTCGTTCATCGGTTACGACGCGCAGCAGGTGTCGGTCGGCAATCGTACGCACCTGACCGTAGCACTGAAAGAGAATGCGCAGATGTTGGACGATGTGGTGGTGATCGGTTACGGCGTTCAGAAGAAGGTCAACCTGACCGGTTCGGTCGCCGTGCGCCAGATGTCGGAAATCGAGAACCAGCCGTTGACGCACGCCTCGCAGGCGTTGTATTCGATGCCCGGCGTCTATATCAATCAGGCTTCGGCGAAACCCGGCAGCGACGGCGCGACAATCCGTATTCGCGGTGTCGGTACGATGAGCAGTTCCAGCCCCATGGTGTTGGTCGACGGCATGGAGTACTCGCTTAACGAACTCAACCCCGGTGATATCGAGACGATTTCGGTGTTGAAGGACGCTTCGGCCTCGATCTATGGTTCCAAGGCTGCCAACGGCGTTATCCTGATTACCACCAAGCAGGCCCGCAAAGGCGAGCCGGTGGTGAAACTCAGCGCCAACTTCGGTATTCAGTCGGCGACCTACGTTCCCGACGTGGTTACCGATCCGATTCAGTATATGCGCATGCGGAACCAGGCTGAGTTGAACGAAGGCAAGCTGACGGTGACCTATAACGAGGACGATATTCTCGAATACGAGGAGGGCATGAAGCACGACCGCTATATCTATCCCGCCTCCGACTGGTACGACCTCTGCTATGAGAACGGTTTCCTTCAGCAATACAATGCCCGTGTTTCGGGGGGTACGGACAAGATTTCCTACTCGCTGGGCGGCGGTTACATGAATCAGCGGGGTATCATGGTCGCCAACGACAACGCCGAACGTTTTTCGTGGGACATGAAGATAAACGCACAGGTGACCAAACGCCTGAAGGTGGGTGTCAGCCTGTTGGGCAACCTGCGCTACAATACCGATCCGATCTACGGTATTTCGACGACGGTCAACGTCATTAACCGCGCCCTGCCGATTTTCAGCACGCAGTTGCCCGACGGCAAGTGGCTTTCGACCTGGCTTTCGACTCCCGGGCGCAATAATCCCGAGAATCCGCTCATGGAGCTTCACGAGGGCAATACCCGGCGTCAGTTCCACCGCATGCTGGGAAAAATCAACATCGGCTACGACCTGCCGTGGGGTATCAAGTACAACGCCAACATGGGATACGTGAAGATCGACCACTATTCGAAGGATTTCAAACATGCGATGTATACCTACAATCCCAAGACCCTCGAACGGAAGGATTTCAGTGCTTATGTGTCGGCTAAGGATTGGGACAACAACTCGATTAACTTTACCTTTTACAACACGTTGTCATGGGGTAAGAGTTTTGGCGGGAACCATAATTTTAACGTGATGGTAGGTACGGAGTACAAACGCTACGATAGTAAGAATTTCCAGGCCAAGAAGCGCGACTATTTCAATAATCAACTCACGGCCCTGTCGGTGGGCGCCACGATGGACGAGATCTCGGGCGGATCGTCGCTTGACCTGCTCTTCTCCTATTTCGGGCGCATCACCTATGATTATAAAGAGAAATACCTGATTGACCTCACGGCGCGTTATGACGGTTCGTCGAAATTCGCCAAGGGCAACCGCTGGGCTTTCTTCCCCGCCGTGTCGGTCGGCTGGCGCATCGACAAGGAGAATTTCCTGAAGGACGTTCGCCAGATCAATGTGCTCAAGCTCCGTGGGTCGGTTGGCGAGATGGGCAACCAGGCCATCGGCAATTATGAATACCTGATGGCTGTGCTGGCGAGCAAGGACTACAATTATAGTTTCGGCGACGTGCTTTCGGGCGGCGCGGCGATCAAGGATTTCGTCGACGAGAACATTTCGTGGGAGACGACGCGCACCTACAACCTCGGACTGGATTTCGAGGCTTTCGACCACCGGCTGCTGTTCAGCGCGGACCTTTATAAGAAGCGCACCGAAGGTATTCTGCGCGACGTGAAGATCCCTGCGCAGATCGGCAACCTGAACGGCCCGAAGCAGAATATCGGCGTGGTGGCCAATGACGGTATCGAGCTGAACCTCCAATGGCGGAGTACGGTTAAGAATTTCCGTTACAGCGTCGGCGGTAACTTCTGCTACAATAAGAATATCGTCGTGGACCTCGACGGGCAGGAGTATATCAAGACCTTCAACATCATCCGCGAGGGCGAGCCCATCGACGCGTGGTATCTCTATCAGGCCGACGGGTTCTACAACAGTTACGAGGAGATCGCCAATTCGGTGACCGTCGGCAGCGGCGTGAAGCCGGGTTACATCCGCTATAAGAATCTTAACAACGACGATAAGATCGACGACAACGACCGCGCCGTCAGCGGTAACCTGACTCCGAGCATTACCTATGCCTTCAACTTCTCCCTGGGTTGGAAGGGCCTTGAACTTTCGGCGCAGTTCCAGGGGGTCGCCGACGTGAGCACCTACCTTTCGGGCAACCTCGCTGCCCCGTTCTGGAACGGCGCGGGTGTGTTGAAAGAGTGGGCCACCGACGCGTGGACTCCCGAGAACCACGACGCCCGCCTGCCGATTCTCCACACCGCGACGGGAGCTCCCGAGATGCACAACTACAAGAACACGCAGTGGCTTTACGACGCCTCGTACCTGCGCTGCAAGCAACTGCAACTCTCGTATACGCTGCCTAAAAAGTGGATTTCGAAACTCGGTATGAGCCAGTGTCAGATTTTCGTCAACGGTGAGAACCTCTTTACGATTTCACCGTTGAAGATGTTCGATCCCGAAATCGACCTGTCGTCGACCAACCTGATGCAGTACCCCTCGTTGCGGACGATCAACTTCGGGTTCAATATTACTTTCTAATCGCTTCAAATACGGAAAATTATGAAAAAAATAGTATTCGGATTGATGATTTGCGGTGCGACGGTGATGGGTTCCTGCAACCTCGATACCATTCCTACCGACAAATATACGGTCGAAACGTTCTGGGAAACCGAAGAGGGAACCGAAGCGGCCATGACCGGCTGTTACAACATACTGACCAACAGCGCGCTGTTCGGAGATTCGGCGCCGCTGCTCGAGGAGACATGCACGCCCAACGCCTATAATTATAACAATGCGGGCGGATATAACGTCATTGCGCAGGGGACACATACGGCCAACAGCTCGGGTATCATTGCTAGCCGCTGGAAGAAATGTTACGAGGGTATCGGACGCTGCAACACGCATCTCAACCGCCTGCCCAATGCAGTCGTGGCCGATGACCGGCGGGTGCAGATGGAAGGCGAGGCCAAGTTCCTGCGCGCACTCTACTATTACATGCTGGTAACCTATTACAACGGTGTGCCGCTGATTCTCGAAGAACCCGTCTATGCGCACGGTTCGCTGCCCCGTGCTTCGCGCGAGGAGGTGGTTGGGGCTATCCTCGACGATCTGAACGACATTATCGACCGCGAACTGCTCGACTGGAAATGGACGAAGGCGGCCGACCGGGGACGTGCCACGCGCGGTGCGGCGATGGCCCTCAAAGCCCGTCTGCTGCTCTTCGAAGCCAGCAAGTTGATCAATCCCTCGAATGACGCCGCGAAATGGCGGGCTGCCGCCGATGCGGCCAAAGCCGTGATCGACAGGGAGGCGCAGGCGGGTTACGACCTGTTCGGCGACTACCGGAAGCTGTTCCTCCCGGCCAACGAACACAGTTGCGAGTGTGTCTTCAACATTGAATTCTCGAAGACCAAGAACACGGCGGTCAATTCGTTCAACGTTTACAGCATCCAGTATCGCAACAACGCGCCGTTGCTCGACCTGGTGAACGCCTACGAGACGACGACCGGCGGACCGGGGACGATGGGCAAGTACGACAATCTCGATCCCCGTTTTGCGGCGACGAATTTCTATCCCGGAAGTACGTTCCTCGGCAAGGCGAATTGTTCGGCCACGGAGGTGTGCCAGTTCACCGGCTTCGCCCATAAGAAACTCACGATCTACGACGCCCAGAAACGCGATTCGGATGATTCGAACGGCGAAACCAATTACATGTTCATCCGTTATGCCGATGTGCTGCTGATGTTCGCCGAGGCGCAGAACGAGGTCGATGCGACGCCGTCGGATGCCGTTTACGATGCCGTGAACCGCGTACGCACACGTGTCGGGATGCCGACCTATGCTTACGGTTCGAAGAGTCAGGCCGAGATGCGTGAGATCATCCGCCACGAACGTCGCATCGAGTTTGCCGGCGAAGGGCTTTATTACAACGATATTCGCCGTTGGATGACCGCAGAACTGGTGATGAATGCCGTGATACAGGATTATGCGGGTACGGATATCGCTGTGCGTGCATTCGATCCCGACCGCGATTACTGGTGGCCTGTTCCGGCGGACCAAATCCTGCTGAACAAGAAACTCGAACAGAATCCCAATTATTAATCCGGTAAATTACATTTCGTGAATATGAAAAAATATTTGTGGATTTTGGCTGCCGTATGCTTCCTTCAGGGTTGTAGCAAAGACGAAGAAGAGGAACCTTATGTTCCCTGGCGGCCGGGTGATGACAAGGAAGAGACGATTGATCTGGATAAGGCGACGAAAGTGATGATTCTGACCGAGCAGGCGAAGAACCGGATCGTGATGATCGATCAGCCGACGGGAAAAATCGCCTGGGAGTGGACGGCCGCCGACAGCGGGCTTTCGACCGGCGAACAGGCCTGGTTCAATACTCCTGACGAGGCCAAGCCGGTTTACAACCGTACGTGTGTCCTCGTTACGGCTTCGGGCGGCGGTGTGGGGCTGATTCGAATTGCGGACAAGAAGATGCTTTTTTATGCCAAACCGGGTGGAAATCCCCACTCGGCCGAGGTGCTGCCTGATAAGAATATCGTGGTTGCGTCGAGTACGGGCAACCTGTTGAGCGTCTATGTTTATGATGCTGTTTCCAGTTATGTTTCGAAACCCGCTTTCACCATGCCGGTCTATTCAGCCCATAACGTGGTTTGGGACAGGAAGCGTGACTGCCTGTGGACGGGGACCGGCGCCCAGTTGTTGAAACTCTCCTATAACGGGAACCGCGCGGCTCCGGAACTTTCGCAAGTCAAGTCTTACGACATGGCGGCGGGAAATACGATGGCGCATGACCTGGCGCCGGTCTACGGTGAGGATGCGATGTATGTTTCGTCTGTCGAGCATGTCTATAAGTTCGATTGTGCGACAGAGAAGTTCCTCGGCGTGGAAATTTTCCAGCAGAAGGACATCAAGAGCATATCGACCGGTCCCGAGGGGTATCCCACGATCGTCATGCGGCCCACGTCGGGAAGCGGCAACTGGTGGTCGGCCGAGGTGTGCGACCTGAAAGGCAACCGGTTGTTTAACCGTGCGGGCTATCAGATTTACAAGACCCGCTGGTATGTGGAAAATCCGTTCGGATATCCCGAAGTCCACACTTTGTAAAACCTAAAACGCTAAAACCATGAAAAATATCCGAAAATACATGATGGCTGCAGTGTGCATGGCCGCAGCGTCGGCGCTGGCGGCCTGCACCGAGGCTGTGAAACGCGATGCTGAACAGGAAATCCAGGAAATGACCGTCCCCAAGAAACCCGGGCCGATCACGAAGGTGCCCGCCACGCTGACCTGCAATGGCGGCGAAGAGTTTACGTTCTCCGTGTCGAAAGTTCAGTGGGCTGAAACCTACGAGTGGACGATTGCCGATCAGGAAAAGTCGAAAATATCGATTGTCGATGGTCAGGGAACTAACGTCATCACCGTTAAGGTGGTCAACGATGACGTGGTGATTCCCGCGCAGTCGGTGTCGGTCGTGGCCAAGAATGAATTGGGCACGAGCAGCGTCCGCGAGTATTTCGCGGCTATTACCGTGTCGGTACCCATCGAACTGCCGGGTTATACGATCAAGAAGTACGGCAAGCGTTGGTGGATGACCGAGGATTGCCACGAAGCGGGGGAGGACGGCAATCTGGGCGTTGCGCCCGATCTGACGGCCTTTTCGGTTGCGGGATTGGAGGCGTCGCATTTGCAGCGTTTGAATGACGCCAAAGGACGTTATTACACTTGGTATGAGGCGATGACAGGCATATCGGGCTGTACGCCTGAGCAGTGTCCCTATGTCCCGGGTTATGAAGGAACGGACGACGCGGGCAATCCATTCAGACTCGACGGTACGGAAGAGGGCGAATTCGGCGTTCAGATCCGCGGCTGCTGCCCCGAAGGGTGGCATGTGGCCAACGCCAACGACTGGTGGGACATGTTGATGGCTATCAAGAGTGAGTTTGCCATTCCCGACGATTTCACGTTGGGCGGCTATACTTTCTCGGGAGGCCATGACAAGAAACCGGAAAACGCCGCGACCAAGGCGAGCTTCTACAAGTCGGGCTGTACGGTCAAGAACATGGGCAATGTTGGGGCGTGGCTGCGCGGCGGCAACGGCCGTATCGTCGACGGCGGTATCTGGAATCAGGCGAACCTGACGTTGTCTGATGCCGGCGAGGCGCTGCTGCAATTCGTCGATGGTGCCGAAAGCGTCGGATTCGGCTGGTGGCCGGTGGGTTATCAGAAAAATACCGGAGCTTTCGATTCCGGATCTTTGGGTAAATGGGGACATCTCTGGTTTATCGGACAGACCAGTGAAACCGTGGCCCGGACGCTCGTGATCAGCGGGACGAGCATGAATCTCGTGACAAAGGCGAACACGGATGCTACCAAGACCCATGCGGTGGCGGTCCGCTGTGTGAAAAACTACACCAAATAACCGGAAGCGATGAAGACTGTTTTATTTACGGCGGCGGCGCTGATGTGCGCCGCGAACCTAACGGCCCAGTGTCTCGGTGTCGGCAGTTCGACCAGCAGCATGAGTCCCGACGAGATGGCCGGGGCCGTGAAGGCGGGAATCGAATATGTCGAAATCGGTATCAGCGGCCGCGGAACCGTGGCTGAGATTCGGGAGAAGGCACTTCACGCCAAACGTAAGGCCGACGAGGCCGGTCTGAAAGTCTGGTCGTGCCACCTTCCGTTCTCCCGCACGCTCGATATTTCGGTGCTGAACGACAGCGCCCGCATGGCCAATGTCGAATTTCTGACCGAAATGATCGCGATCTGCGGGGAGGTAGGGCCGCGGAAACTGGTGCTGCATCCCAGTTCCGAGCCGATTGCGGATGGGGAGCGCGAACGGCGCATCCGGAACAGCATCGCTTCGATCGGCGTTTTACGCAAGGAAGCGACGCGGATCGGTGCTGAGTTGTGTATTGAGGACCTGCCGCGTACCTGTCTCGGGCGTAATTCCGACGAGTTGTTGCGTATCATCGCCCCCTATCCTGAGGTGAAGATTTGTTTCGATACCAACCACCTGCTCTCGGAGGATTTGTTGCACTTTGTCGAGGCGTGCGGCGATCGGATTGCGACCGTCCATATCTCGGATTACGACATGATTGACGAGCGCCATTGGCTTCCGGGCAAGGGTAGGATTGATTGGCCCGCGTTGTATGGGGCATTGATGAAAGCCGGATATAAGGGTGTTTTCATGTATGAACTCAAACGCGGCGAAGGATCGTTCGGTGAAATGGCCGCCATCTACAAAAAGATGGCTTCCGATGCTGCGAAGATGAAATAATTTCTCTCCGGATGCTGTGAAAAGGAGTGCTGCTCCGGTCGGGGCAGCGCTCCTTTGTCGAATTTGTGTAAACCAGATAATTCGTTTTTAAGTCATGAAACCATACCTTTCTTCATTGTTATTGTCCGCAGGGATCTCCCTGCTGCTCGTCTCATGCGACAGCGGGACCGCCCGGAAAATCTCATCGTTCGACGAACTGCCCGACCCCACGGCCGACACGCTCTCCGACTGGTCGGGCGTTCCCCGGGGGCTTCACGCCTCGTTCGTGAGTACGGACGCCGTTTTCAGACGTTCGGTCGCCCCGGATGTAGCACCCATAACATCCATCCGGCTGGAGGGATGGCGCGGCGAACGGGTCGCCACCCAACTGCTGCTCTGGACCGCGTCCGGTGCAGAAGGCGTAGAGGTCGAGGTGGAACCGTTCAGGTCGGACACATATACGCTTCCCGGAGATGCCGCCCAGGCCCGATTCGTTCGCTATGTCCTGAGCGACGAGTTCGGCAACAAATGCGGCTATCACGATCCGGCAATCTACCCGCCGCACCTGGTCCCGGATATGCTCGACGACATCGATGTTTTCGACCTGAAGGCCCGGAACGTCCGTCCGGTGTGGATAACGGTCTCCGTCCCGGCCGACACCCCCGCCGGTGAGTACGTTTCGACAGTCAAACTGTATGCAAAAGGCCGGCTGCTCCGAACATTCGACATCGGGCTCACGGTCATCGGCCGGGAACTCCCGCCCCCTGCCGAGTGGAACTACTATCTCGACCTCTGGCAGCACCCTGCGGCCGTCGCCCGCGTCGAGGGGCTCGACATGTGGAGCGACGCCCATTTCGAGGCCCTTGTCCCGTACATGCGGCTTCTGGCCGACGCAGGACAAAAGGTCGTCACGACGACGCTGAACAAGGACCCGTGGAATAACCAGTGCTTCGACTCTTACGCCGACATGATCGTCTGGACAAAGAATGCAGACGGGGCGTGGAGCTATGACTACACGGTCTTCGACCGGTGGGTCGAACTGATGACGGGGCTGGGCATCGACCATACCATCAACTGCTACTCGATGCTGCCGTGGAACAACGAGCTCCACTACCGGGACGGTGTCACGGGCCGTTTCGTCGACGTGACGGCCGATCCGGGCACTCCGGCTTTCGAAGAGCTGTGGGTGCCGTTCCTCGCCGACTTCACCGGACACCTCCGCGAAAAGGGGTGGCTCGGACGGACGAATATCGCCATGGACGAACGTTCGCCGGAGGAGATGGCCGATGCGCTCGATCTCCTGCGGAAGACCGCTCCCGAACTGGGAATCGCCATGGCCGATAACAAGAACAGCTACCTGAGCTATCCCTTCATAAACAGCCTGTGCGTCAAAGTCCGCGACCGGGTTCCGCCGCAGCATATCGCCGAGCGACGCGCCCAAGGCTTCGTAACGACCTACTACGTCTGCTGTTCGGACCGCTTTCCCAACATGTTCACCTTCTCCGACCCCGCCGAAGCGGTCTATGCCGGATGGTATACGGCCGCCTGCGGTTACGACGGATTTCTGCGCTGGGCTTACAATTCGTGGGCCGGGGAACCGCTGACCGACTCGCGTTTCAGAACCTTCCCCGCCGGCGATACATATATCATTTATCCCGGCGCACGTTCCTCCGTCCGCTTCGAACGGCTGGTCGAAGGAATCCAGGATGCCGAAAAGATCTCGATTCTGAAAAAGGAGTTCGCAGCCGCCGGAACGCCGGAGGCCGCGTTACGGCTCGAACAGCTCGAAACGCTGCTCTCCGGATTTGCCACCATAACCCCGGAAGCAGGCTGGTCCGACAGGCTCTCCCGGGCCAAACGGGAGCTCAACGAATTATAGCTTGCAAAATAATTTGTTCCTATGAAAAGAATATTTCAGTTTTTCCTTTTTCTGTCGCTTTTGCCGGTGCCGGCTTCAGGGCAAAAACGATTCAATGAGATCGGTGCGGTCTACGGGGCTATCCGTTCGATGACTCCCGAAGCATATAAGGAGGCATACGACGAACATGGTATTCGCTGGATCGAAGCCTGGACGGGTAATCTGACCGGTGGTACGGAGGAGCAGTACGATGCTTGGATCGAACGTTTCAATACGGCAATGAAAGGCTCCGGTCTGAAACTGTGGTCGGTTCACCTGCCTTTCACACGCAAGGCGCCGAATGATCTTTCGGACAATCGGCCCGAATGGCGCGAGGCGACGCTCAAAAACTGGGTCGAGATCCTCGATCGTGCGACACGTATCGGCAAGTTCCGTGTAGTGGTGATGCATCCCAGCAGTGAAGCGCAGATTTCTGACGAGGAGCGGCCTCAGCGCCTTGAGAATCTTCGGCAGATGTTACTGCGCTTTATTCCGCTCGTGAAGGAGCGTTATGGAGCCGTGGTGGCTGTCGAAGACCTTCCGCGCGGTTGTTTGGGCAATAGCAGCGCCGATTTTGACTGGCTTGTGGCCAATGTTCCGGATTTTAAAATATGCTATGACACCAACCATTTGCTTGGGGAAAAGAGCCATGCTTTTGCAGCCCGTTTCGCTCCTTATATCGTGAATATCCACGTCTCGGATTACGATGGGATAGATGAACGCCACTGGATGCCGGGACGCGGTATTGTCGAGTGGCCGAAAGTGATCGATATCCTTACACGGGCGGGTTATGACGGGCCTTTCATGTACGAGGTTACGCCGCGCAACGATCCGCGCGGGAGCGTTGAATATATGCGCTCGACGACTGACAGTCTTTTCGCCCAGTATGCACTTTATCAAGGTATCGAATAACGCACCTTAAAACGCAAAAAATGAAAAGACTACTGTTTCTCGCCCTCTTCGCCGCCACGGCGGCCCCCTCGAAATCCGCCACG
>NZ_FNRI01000006.1 GCF_900107675.1 Alistipes timonensis JC136 | reverse complement strand
TCGGCGTCAATGCGCAGCCATACTACGTCCTGCAGGGACGCGACGGAAAAGTGTTAGTCCCCCCGCGCGGGTACGACCTAAGCGTACCCGGATTCATCGAGTTCCTCCGCAGCGGCATCGAGGCCTACAACAAGCAGCAATAACACCGCATCCCGGGAGCGTTTTTACAGCCCGGCACAAACGAAAATGCCCGCACGATTTACGTGCGGGCATTTTCAATTCCGGAGGACCGGTCATTTCGGCTCCTTCGCGGTCTCGGCAAACGCCGATTTTACCTCCTGCTCCCGCTGTTGGCGCTCTTTTGCCGTGGGAGCTTCACCCTCTTTGACCATCGCGTCGATGTTACGCTCGAATTTCTCCTCGCAAGGGGTGCATGTCGTCTCTTTGTTCTCTTTCATGGCTTCGAAGAATTTTATGCATTACGGTCCTTTCCCTGCAAATTGCGCGCCGCGGTCGTTTCCGCCCGATCCTGCACAGACCTCTGCATCCGGCTTTTCACAAAACAAACCCGCCGCATAGCCTAAAGATACGAAATAAACGGCTTCCTGATAACCCGGATGCCGATTTTCCGCCGATTTTTCGTACCTTTATCCAAAACCAGGCACCCCGCGGGCTGCCACTATCCACACGCCATGAAAATACGCAAATCGCCGCTTCCGCCCCATTCGATCCTCTCGCAGTACACGGCCGACTACACCGACTGCTTCCGGGGAGAATTTCCCGGCACGGGACGTATCCCGCCGGAGAAACTCATGGCCGCATTCTGGACGACGATGCCCGGCTGGCTGGCATTTCTTTTCAAACTCCGCAACCTGCTGGTCAGGCCTTTCGGGTTGAAGACCGAGACCGACAGCAACCGGGAAGCGCTGAAAGAGGCGCTGGAAAATGGCGAGGGATACGGCATGATGACCGTCGTTGCCAAAACGGCGGACGAGATGGTCGTCAGCCTCGACGACAAACACCTGAAAGCCTGGTTCTCGGTCTGCATCGAAAACCCGAGCATTTACCTCAGTACGCTGGTGCAATACCACAACAAACTGGGAGTCGCCTATTTCACGCTGATCCGCCCGTTCCACAAAATCGTCGTGAAAAGCATGTTCCGGGCAGTGATGCGGACACCGGAACTTCTGATAAAGAAAGAGGCTGAATCTTTCGATTCGGCCTCAAGGTAGCGGGAGAAGGACTCGAACCTTCGACCTTCGGGTTATGAGCCCGACGAGCTGCCAACTGCTCCATCCCGCGATATATTTTTCAGATAAGATCTATCGCTTTTGCGTGTGCAAAGATAAGACGAATTTTTCATTCCGCCAAATTAATTTCAGCAAAATCCGCTCGGCAAGCGACCTGTCGCCTATCTGTCAACCGATTACGGCCTCAAATTATTTTATGGCCGAAACCACAATCTCTGCCAGATCGCGGATTTCGCCTTTCGTGCCGCGCCCGAGGGCCTTCTTGCAGAGCGGACACGCCGTCACGATCACTTCGGCACCCGTGGCGTCGAGCTCTGCGGCGACCGACTGCGCGATGCGGACCTGCTGGCCGTCGGAGATGGCCGTATTGGCCACCGAAGAGCCGCAGCAAAGGGCATTCTCGCGCGTCGAGGCAGGTTCGAGCAGTTCGCCCACGGCCCCGATCACGGCGCGCGGCTCGTCGTAAATGCCGCTGCCGCGCCCCAGTTCGCAGGGGTCGTGGTAAGTGAAGCGCGTAGCCCCGTGTTCCAGCGTAAGGCGGCCGGCACGGATCAGACGCAGGATGTATTCCGAGTGGTGCAGCACCTCGATGCCCGGCAGGCTGTAATCCTCGCGGAAGACTTTGAGACAGATCGGACACGATGTCACGAGCGTCGTGATGCCGTGTTTGCGGAACAGTTCCTCGTTGTAACGCATCATCTTGTGCGCCGAGTCGGTCTCGCCGGCCAGTTTGAGCGGGCGCCCGCAGCAGACGCCGCCTTCGCGGTCGGCCCACCAGACCTCCTCGCCCGCGGCGTCGAAGATCGTCGACATGGCCGACATCGTGCGCGGCGTCAGCAGAGTCATACAGCCCGCAAAATAGCCAACCTTGCCCTCGCCCGCGGAGCGGTCCAGCCCTTTGAAATAGCCGTATCGGCGTTCGTCGGGAACGTTGCGCATCTTGTCGCGCGAATTGATGCGCAGCGTATTGAGGTCGATGTCCACGGGACATTTCTCGACGCAGCGGCCGCACATCAGGCAGTTGTCGGCCGTCTGCAGGCGCAGCATGTTGTAGCGGCGGTCGCGCAGGAAATAGACCGACTGCACGTCGTCGATACCCAGCACGCTCTGCAGCTGGCAGGGGTCGATGCAGATGCCGCAGCGCGAGCAGGCCTCGACCTGGAAATTATCGTAGGAGGACTCCTTTTCGCCCGAGCGCAGTTTATAGTGACGTAAGAAGATCAGCGGAATTTCCGTAAAGATGTGCATGTAGCGCGAGAACGGCAGCGCCACGAAGAAGACCCCGAGACACGACGAATA
Source organism: Alistipes timonensis JC136 (assembly GCF_900107675.1). Lineage (GTDB taxonomy): Bacteria > Bacteroidota > Bacteroidia > Bacteroidales > Rikenellaceae > Alistipes > Alistipes timonensis. The sequence continues at coordinate 271,960 of NZ_FNRI01000006.1, read as the reverse complement.
GAACCACCAAGCCGCGGTTTCGAGATTCATCAGCGGCATCATGCCGATATGTGCGGCCATCCATGCCCCGAGGCCACCGGTGAGGAATCCCCCGCCGCCGTACAGCGCGCACGTGGCGCTCTCGGCCACCAGACGCGCCGGGAAGATGAACCACAGCGCCGACAAGGCCACGCGGTCGCCCAGAACGTGCTTCGTGGTGCGCCGCAGCCCCATCGCCCGGGAGTAGAAGCGCTTGCCCCAGGCCAGCGCCACGCCCGAGAGGACGAACAGCAGCAGCAGGTCCATCACGAAATCGAAGGCGGGCTTGTGTTCGAGTCCCGTGCCGAAATATTTGAAAAAGACATGTCCCTGCAACGGCACATAGCGGAAACCGAGGTAGGCAATGGTCTCGATCCACCCCACGGCGATCAGCAGGAACCACCCGAAGGCCAGCGACATGTGCATGTAGCCCAGCAGGGGATTGACCCGGAAGATGCGGCGGTGGAGCAGCGACTCGCTCACCACCTCCCACGCCGCGGCCAGGGTGCGGCGCGTGGGCAGTCCGAACAGAATCCGTTTCTTGTCGGCGCGGGGCAGCAGCCAGAGCCACTTGCCCCACTTCCACGCCAGGGTGAGGAACATCACCGAGGCGCCGAGGATAAACGGTATGCAGAATGGTGCGTAGAAAGTCATCGTCAGAAATCCCCCAGTTTACGTTTGATAAGCATCACCACGCCGCGCGTGTTGATGCCCCGCGGGCACACCAGCCGGCATTTGCCGCACAGCATGCATTTGTTCATCTCCTCGTAGGCGCCCTGATACTCGCCGCGGCGCACCAGCGTATGAACCTTGCGGAAGTTGAACTCCGTGAGGTTGCCCGCCGTGCAGACCGCCGTGCAGGCCCCGCATCCGATGCAGGTCTGCAGTTCGGGCATCTCGTGCAGAATCTCGTCGCTCTTGCGCAGGTTGTTGCGGTCGATGTCGATGGCCCGGGGCTTGGAGATCGTATATCCGAAATTGATCGCCGCCATGATTATATCCCCACGTATTTGGCCGCGGCATCGGCCGCAGCGATTCCTTCGTTCAGCGATTCGCCGATGTTCTTGGGCGCCGAAATCGTCCCGGCGTAGAAAATGCCCTCGACGTTGCTCTTCACATTGCCCAGAAACATGTCGCGCGGGGCCATGAAGCCGCTCGGGGCGCGGTTCAGCCCGGCGCTCCCGGCAAAGGCCGCATTGTCGTCGTTGGCCCGCATGCCCACGATCAGGATCAGCATGTCGACGCTCATGCGCAGCGGACGGCCCGTCAGCGTGTCCTCGGCTTTGATCTGCACCCGTCCGTCGATCATCGGGCTAGCCTCGGAGATACGTCCGCGCAGGAAATGGATGTTGTATTTCTGCTGCGCCTCGCGGTACATCTCCTCATAGCCGGGTCCGAACATGCGGATATCCATGTAGAAATTGAAGACGTCGGCCTCGGGAAAGAGCTGCTTCATCTCCATCGCCTGCTTCACGCCCGTGATGCAGCACACCTTCGAGCAGTGCTGCTGGCACACCTTCTCGTCGCGCGAGCCCACACAGTGCAGAAACGCAATGCGTTTGGGGCGCGATCCGTCGGACTTCGCCACGCGGCCCTCGTTCAGCATCCGCTCGACATCGACCGTCGTGAAGACGTTGTCGTAGATGCCGTAGCCGTACTCCTCTTTGATCGAGGCGTCGAAAAGCGTGAAGCCCGACGCCACCACCACCGAATCGCACGTCAGCGTGCGTCCGTCGGAGAGCGTCACCGAGTTCTTCGTAAAGCCGGTGACCTCAGCGGAGGTCAGCACCTCGATGCCGCACTCGTTGACCCTCCGGCGCAACTCGGTCAGCACCTCCTGCGCCGGGGTGAACGACGGGAACAGCACGTGCCATCCCCGGAGCTTGCCGCCCAGTTCGGCCTCTTTCTCGATAATCGTGGGCTCGACGCCCTGCTCCGCCAGACGCAGGGCCGTCTGCATGCCCGCGACGCCGCCGCCTATGACTATTACCTTCTTCTTCATTACTCTCTGATGTCGTAAATGGTATCCGTCGGGCAGCAGTTGACCACCGCCGACGCGGGTTTTCCGATATATTTTCCGTTGCGGCCCAGGTATTTGGCCGCGGGGTCGTATTCGACGCCCATCTTGTCGAGCAGGGGTTCCACGTCGACCTGGTGCATCTGCATCCCCAGCTCCCAGGGATCGTAGCCCAGCACCAGCCCGGCCATCTCCTCGTAGGTCAGCACCGGGATTCCGTGGCCGTTCTGGCCGTAGGTCGTGCCCTCCATCTCGGCGATGGTGTACTGCCACTTGTCGAGGAACATCGCGCAGCCGGGACAGTTGGCAACGATGAAATCGGGTTTGTAGGGAGCCATGCTCTCCAGCTTCTTGTGCGAATTGGCGATCGAATAGCCGCGGTTGGCCTGCACGAGGTAGTTGCGGAAGCCGAAGCCGCAGCAGTGGCGGCGTTCGGGATAATCCACGCATTCGCCGCCCCACGACTCGACCATGCCGGCCAGCACATAGGGAAATTCCGATCCCCCGATGCCCGATTTCGGGAATATCTTGGCGTAATGGCAGCCGATGTGCTCCACGACCTTCAGCGGTTCGCCCGTGACGGCGTTCACCAGCCGTTTTTTGGCCCGCGCGGCGATCTCCTCGCGGAAATGGAACACGACATCCGACGTATGGGCCAGACTCGCGGGCTTCCGGAACTCGCGTTTGGTGGCCTTATAGAGGTTCTCGCGGGCCTTCTCCTCGGTCTCGGGGAACTCGTGCCACGTGGCCAGAATCTCCGAATAGACGCCGAACGAGGTGATGCACGACGACACGAGGTTCTCGTACCCCGCCTCGGTCATCAGCGCGAACTGCCGCGCCACGACGGTCATGATGGTCTCCAGCGGCACGATGTCCGAGTGGTAGCCGATGCCCGTGCACGAAGAGTGCAGCGGGTCGTCCGTGAGGTCTTTCCCCAAATCGTTGCGCAGCATGTCGATGAAAAATTTCTCGCTCCCGGGAAAGAAATTCTGCCGGATGCAGCTGCGGGCATAATAATAGTGGTCGTCGGCGATCTCCTTCTGGTAGTCCTGCCAACTCTTTCGCTTCATCGTCATCGTTAGTAATGCTCGTTACTGTTATTCAGGAAAACATCCATCATGTACTGCTGGTCGGCGCCCTCCTCGTAACCCAGTTCACGGGCCTTGCGGTCGGAGTGCCGCTCGATGGAGTCGAACATCTCGCTGCCACCGCTGACTTTGAAGATTTCGTTGATCTCGGCGAGCGACTCCTCGTCCAGCCGGCGCAGGGCCCCGGCACCGTGACGCATGTAGACGGGCGTGAACTGGCCGTAAACCTCCTTGTCGTTGTCGTAAATCCATTTCCAGACGGTGCCCTGCTCGGGGTGCAGTTCGGGTTTGACCAGCCGCGGAACGATGCAGTAACCCGTGCGGAGAATGTTCTCGCCGATGATGCGCTTCAGGGCCAACTGCTGACGGCCCTTCTCGCTCTCGACGAAGAAGCCCAACTTCTGCGACAGCGTGCGAAGCGCCTGGATCACATAACCCGGCGTATTGCCCCGCGGACAGCGCGGACGGCACGACATGCATTCGCCGCAGTACCAGATCGTATCGCTTTTGAGCAACTCCTCGATGGCGTCGTCGTCGCGTGTCTGGACGATGCAGACGATCTGCCGCGGATCGTAGTTGTAGAACTCCGCCGCGGGGCAGACGCCCGTACAAACGCCGCAGTTCATGCACGCATGAAGGCCCTCCTTCATCCGCACGTCTTCCATGAGCATGTCGAAATATTTTCCCATACCTATATACAAAAAAACCTTTGCACTGCAAAGGTAGGGAATCCGCCCGAGCCGGGCGGTGGTATAAATGCGTAATTTACCGCCGTTCGTAGAGTTCGAAGGCGAAGGCGAAGGGATAGTCCTTCCCGCAGGGGAACGATTCGGACGACACCGGCCGCCAGTCGGCTTCGTCCCATGCGGGAAACACCGTATCGCCCTCGTAAGCGCGGAAAACGCGCGTCAGGTAGAATCTCCGGGCCAGCGGCAGGGCCTCGGCATAGATTTGGGCACCCCCGATCACGAACACCTCTTCGTCCTCCGGAAACAGCCGCACGGCCTCCTCCAGCGAATGCACGACCCGGCAGCCGGGAATTTCGAGCTGCCGGCGGGTGATGACGACATTGGTGCGGTTGGGCAGCGGCCGCCCGAGCGACTCGAACGTCTTGCGGCCCATGATGACCGGATGGCCCGTCGTCACGGATTTGAAATGCTTCAGGTCTTCGGAAATGTGCCACAGCAGGGCATTTTTGTCTCCGATAACGCCGTTTTCGGCAACGGCAACGATGATTGAGATCATAGGGTTCAGAATGACATCGGGGCTTTGATCGCCGGCCACGGGTCGTAGCCTTCGAGCGTGAAATCTTCGTAACGGAAGTCGAAAACCGACTTCACGGCGGGGTTCAGCCGCAGGCGCGGCAGCGGACGCGGTTCGCGCGCAAGCTGTTCGTCGACCTGCTCCAGGTGGTTCAGGTAGAGGTGCGTGTCACCCAGCGTATGAACGAACTCGCCGGGTTTCAGACCGCACACCTGCGCCATCATCTCGGTCAGCAGGGCGTAGGAGGCGATGTTGAACGGCACGCCCAGAAACGTGTCGGCGCTGCGCTGGTACAACTGGCACGAAAGCCGCCCTTCGGCCACATAGAACTGAAACAGCACGTGACACGGCGGCAGGGCCATCGCGTCGACCTCCGCGACGTTCCACGCCGAAACGACGATGCGCCGCGACTCGGGGTTGGTGCGGATCATTTCGACGGCCTGCGCGATCTGGTCGACAGCGCCCCCGTCGGGGCGGGGCCACGAACGCCACTGGTAGCCGTAGACGTGGTTCAGGTCGCCGAAGCGGTAGCCCTCGATCGGCGACTCGACGCCCGCAGCCGCGAGGAAAGTCTCCCGGTCGACGGGCAGCACTCCGTGGCGCACGCACAGTTCGTTGTAATAGCGGTAAGCGTCGTTGTCCCAGATATGAACCCCGTTTTCGACGAGGTATTTGATATTGGTGTCCCCCTGCAGGAACCACAGCAGTTCGTGGACCACCCCTTTCAGAAAGACTTTCTTGGTCGTCAGCAGGGGGAATCCCTCCGCCAAGTCGAAGCGCATCTGATGACCGAAAACGCCTTTGGTGCCGGTTCCCGTGCGGTCGCCCCGCACGACGCCTTCGGCTTTGATCCGGCGCAGCAAATCGAGGTATTGTTTCATGATTCCAATTTTAGAAGCCGCATTTCGCCCGCCGCATCCAGCACGGCATACGAGGGACTCTTCTCCCAGCAGCCGAGGTTCACCACGTGCAGCCTCTCCTCGCGGCATTCGCACGGGAAGTGCATGTGTCCGAAGACGAAATGATCGACATCGTGCGTCGCGGCGTACTGCCGCGCGTAGTCGACCAGCGGCTCGGTGAGCGAGGCATTGAAACCGCCCCCGCGGCCGGTCCGCACAGCCTCCTCGTCGGCGGCGTTGTGCCGCTTGCGCGACTTGCCGCTCCACCAGTGGCCGAACTTCAGCGCCAGGTCGGGATGCACGCCCCACGAAAAGAGCCATTTCAGCGTCCGCGACCGGAATATCCGGTTCAGAAGTTTCAGCATCGGCTGTCCGTCGATGTTCATGTTGTCGCCGTGGGCGATAAATACTTTTCGGCCCGCAAGCGTCATCACCTGCGGGGAGGTGTGAATCTTCACCCCGCACTCGCGCGTGAGGTAGTCGCCGACCCACATGTCGTGATTGCCCGTGAAGAAGACCACCCGCACGCCCCGGTCCGTCAGCTCGGCCAGCTTGCCCAGCGTCCGCACGAAGCCCTTGGGCGCCACGCGGCGGTATTCGAACCAGAAATCGAAGATGTCCCCGACCAGGAATATCGCCTCCGCATCGCGGGACACCGCGTCGAGCCACGCCACGAAGCGCCGTTCGACCGCCCGTGCGGATTGCTCGTCACCCGCCCCCAAATGTATGTCGGATGCGAAATAATACATAACAGATTCTATTCGGTTTATTCCACTGCAGAACGCTCTCCCGGGTTGTTCCCACGGCGTACCGCCGTGTTTACAGATCTGACCCACCCCCGCACCCCCGCCTCGGCGGGGGCTGGAGTGCCGCAAGCGGCAAGTCGCGTTTCCGAAAGCGGATATTATTTTGTCAGTTCGTCCAGTTTCTCTTCGAGGCTCTTGCCGTAGATGTCCCGCGCAACGATCGTACCCTCCTTGTCGATCAGGAAGTTGGCCGGGAGTTTCCGCACGTTGTAGAGCCCCAGCGCCGAGGAACCGCGCCCGCGCAGGTCGCTCACCGAAACCCACGGCAACTGCTGTTCCTGAACGGCATTGATCCACAGCGGTTTCGACGTATCGATCGCCACCTGGTAGACCTCGAACCCGACGGGAGCGTCTTCGTATTTCTTATAGATCTCTTTCAGGTCGGCGTTCAGCGCATTGCTCGAACCCAGCTCCGCGGACCAGAAGTCCAGCAGCACGACCTTGCCCGTAAGCGACGAAAGGCGGATTTTCTTGCCGTAGATGTCCGTCAGTTCGAGGTCGGGATACCCTGCCTCGGAAATTTGCGACGTCAGGCTGTTGCGCGCGTCCATGCGCGCGATCTCGGCCAGCAGCGACGGAAGGTAGGGCGAATCGGGATAGCTCTTTTCGAGGGCCTCGGCCACCGTGCGGAAGTAGACCACATCGCTGTCGCCGTTGAACAGGTAACGGTCGCCCGGAAGACGCTGGTAGAGGGCGTAGACCGCCGCCAGCGACGCTTTGTTCTCGATGATGAACCGCAGCTGCTCGCGGCGGATGCGGTAGTATTCGGCCGTATACTCCTCGACCAGCGTCTTGCGTTCCTCCTCCGTGAGGTCCGGCTTAGCGAATTGTGCGGCGATGTTGTCCAACCGCTGAGCCCCCGTGACGAAAGCCTGGTAGAACTGGCGCAGCAACTCCGACTCGGCGGAACCCTCGACCGTATAGTTGCGCACGACGCTGCCCACCGAGCCGACCGTCACACGGTCGCCCCCGGCGATAAGCAGCGGAATCCGCTCGCCGTTGTAGATGACATTGTACAGGGAAGGCGTCGCGGACACCCCTTTCAGCTCGAAACGGTAGCTGCCGTCATTGCCGAGCACGGCCGAGTCGATGAGCGCCTGCTTCAGCGGAGAGGCGTTTTCCAGATAGACATTCTTCGCATCGCTGCCGATGAAACGGCCCGAAATCTTCACTTTCGACGACTGGCAGCCGCACATCAGAGCAGCGGCCGTGAGCGTCACGAAAAGCGTTTGCTTATTCATTTACGATCGTTTTCGCAGTTATTAATACACAAAGATAGCAAAAAACACAATGGTTCCAAACCCGAATAACACACGGTTCTGCCAAACCATCCGACCCCTAAAAGTGTCGTTACGACACCAAAGATACGAAAAAACCGGATGGTTCCAAATCCGAATCGCGTGCGGCTCCGTAAAACGTCCCGACCCCTAAAAGGGTCGTTACGACCCCGACACCCTACTTCGAGGAGTTGCGGTGCGGGCCGTTGTTTTTCGTAAAATTCCGGTGCTGCTGGCCGCGGTTTTTCTGCTGCCGCTGCTGATGGGGCGGACGGTGCTGCTGCGCCCCCTTTTGGGGACGCGACGAAAAGGGCTGTTTATAGTCGCTTCGGAGATTGTTTAAGGCAACTTCATCAATTTGGATCGTACCTCCGGACATCCGTTTGATGTCTTTTACGATCACTTCGTTGTTCGGGTGCTCCTGGTTGTATTCGTAGCTCTTCGTACGCATGTAACGTGCCAGATTGTCCACCGTCCGCGACACCGTCCGCGGGTCGCGTTCGTCGGCCAGACTGCGGATTGCACGCTCGACATATTTGCCGTAATGTTTGAAAGTGATCCGCCCCTGCGAATAGGCCATGCGGCGGGGCGTGACGATCAACTCCTGACGCGACGGCTGCGGATAGGGTGAGTCCACATCCAACTGAAAATCAGACATGATGAAGAGGTGATCCCACAGCTTGTGGGTGAAGTCGGCCGTGTCGCGCAGCAGGGGGTTCAGATTGCCCATCACGGCGATCACGGCCCGGGCCTGGCGGTTGCGCTCGCGGCGGTCCTCGATCGCCAGCAGCGAGTCGATCATCTCCTGGATATGACGCCCGTATTCGGGCAGGTACAGCTTGCGCCGCGTGTAATTATAGTTCTTTCTCATAAATCGTATTTGCGGTCGTTTGCGTTGCTCCGATTCGTCCGCCGGACCTTCCGGCAGGGCTTTCGCAATAGACCTGTTCAGGATGTTTTTCAGGACCTTCCCCTGCGGCGGGCGAAACCCCTCGGGATTGGTTTTACGCCGCAGAAAACCCTAACTTTGGGACACAAGCAGTGCAAACCGGACATCCGGGCGCCGCCTGCCCGAGCCGAAGATCGACTTGGCAAAAGTAGGTAAAATTTCAGGAAAAACAAGCTATGGCAAAGGTTTTAATTTTGGATCACTCAAAAAGCGTGCGAAACATCCTGCGCGAACGATTGGAGTATGAAGGATTCTCGGCGGAAGCCGTTGAAGACGAGGCGACAGCTTCGGATATGTGTGAGAAGGTGCCGTTCGACCTGATCATTTCGGACACCGGATGCAAGGTCCCCGATGCCGGCATTCCGTTCATAGCCCTCTCGGCCGACGCGTCGGTCGACTCGGCGGTGGAGGCCGTGCGCAACGGCGCACAGGATTTCCTCACCAAACCCATCGACATGAACCGCCTGATGCAATCCATCCACCGCACCATTGAGAACCCCGCGCCCGCACCCGCAGCGCCCGCACCCGTCGTGCGCCGCAGCCGCCGCGCGCGTCCCGCCGAGGCCGAACACATCATCGGCATCTCGCCCGAGATCGAACACGTCCGGCAGCTGATCGACAAGGTGGCCCCGTGCGAGGCCCGCGTGCTCATCACCGGTGAGAACGGCACGGGCAAAGAGCTGGTGGCACGCTGGCTCCACGCCAAGAGTTCGCGTGCGGCGGCGCCGTTCGTCGAGGTCAACTGCGCGGCCATCCCCTCGGAACTGATCGAAAGCGAGCTTTTCGGCCACGAACGGGGTGCCTTCACCTCGGCCATCAAACAGCGCAAGGGCAAGTTCGAGCAAGCCGACGGCGGCACGCTCTTCATGGACGAGATCGGCGACATGTCGCTGGCGGCGCAGGCCAAGGTGCTGCGGGCGTTGCAGGAGAGCCGCATCAGCCGCGTGGGCGGCGACAAGGAGATCGAGGTCGACGTGCGGGTGATCGCCGCCACGAACAAGAACCTGCGCGAAGAGATCAAAAAGGGCAATTTCCGCGAGGACCTCTACCACCGCATCGGGGTGATCGTCGTGCGGGTCCCGGCGCTGCGCGAACACGCCGCCGACATCCCCACGCTGGTCGACCATTTCGTGCGCACCATCTCGGCCGAATACGGCGCACGGCCCAAGCCCGTCGACCCGGCGGCCCTCGAGGCGCTGCGGCAGATGCCGTGGACGGGCAACATCCGCGAGTTGCGCAACGTCGTCGAACGCCTCATCGTCCTCTCCGGGGAGCGCATCACCGCCCGCGACGTGAAAGAATACTATTAAGGCCGATGCAGCAGGCACTTTTACCGTCATAGCGAAGCCCGCCGGCGTAAGGTACCGGCGGGCTTCGTTATTCCGAGCGAACGGAGTGAGCGCGGGAATCTGATGGAGACGTTGCAAGGTCCCGGGCTCCAATCAGATTGCCGCGTCGGGCTTGCGCCCTCCTCGCAATGACGTAAACGGCGGGAGCGCAGAACCGGATGGAGAGCGTTCCAGCAGGCCATCGCCCCTAAAACCGCCTCTTAGGTGGGCCGGCTCTTAGCCGGGCGGACCTACAACAGCTCCAACAACTGCGCCGGGCGGTCGACGATGTGCACAGCCCCGGCCCCGACGAGCTCCTGCCGGTCGCGGAAACCCCACGTCACGCCCGCCGAGCGCACGCCCGCAGCAGCCGCGGTCTCGATGTCCACGCCCGAATCGCCGACGTAGAGCACCTCCTCACGGGCCGTGCCCGTCAGCGTCAGAATCTCCTCCACGACCGCCGGCGAGGGTTTCAGGGGCACACCGGGCCGCTGTCCGAAGACCGCTGCGAACGCCACCCCGGGAAAGAACAGCCGCACGAGTTTCTCGGTCCCGGCCTGGAACTTGTTCGACGCCACGGCCAGCGATACGCCCCGACGCACGAGTTCGGCGACCAGCTCCGGAATCCCCGCGTAGGGCTTGGTATGGGCGTCGATATGCTCGGTGTAGTATTTCACGAAATCGGCGCGCACCGCGGCCACCGTCTCCGGCGTGCGCATCGGCTCGGGCAGGGCGCGTTCGACGAGCCGCATGATGCCGTTGCCGACGAAATGACAGTACTCCGCATAGGAGTGTTCGGGAAGACCCCGCAGAGCCAGCACGGCGTTGCAGGCCACGGCCAGATCGCCGATGGTGTCGAGCAGCGTGCCGTCGAGGTCGAAGATGACGAGTCGGGTTTTCATTTTTTCCGTTTTATTTTCCAGCCGACCGCCGCCACGAGCAGCGACATCAGCGGCGAGACGATATTGAAGATGCAGTAAGGCATGTAGACGAACGTCGAGACGCCGAGCACCGTGGCCTGCGTCATGCCGCACGAGTTCCACGGGATCAGCACCGAGCATACCGTGGCGGAATCCTCCACCGAGCGGCTCAGCAGCCGCTCCTCCAGCCCCCGGTCGGCATAGAGGTCGCGGAAAAGCCGCCCCGAAAGGATGATCGAAATATACTGGTCGGCGGTGCAGAGGTTGAAGAAGATGCCTGCGCCGACGGTCGAGGCCACGGCCGAAAAGGTCCGGCGCACCCACCGCAGGAAGATCGCCGTCAGCGACCGCAGCATGCCGCTGCCGGTCATCACCCCGCCGAAGCACATGGCGCAGATGATGAGCCACACGGTGTTGAGCATGCCGGCCATGCCCCGCGTGGCGACGAGTTCGTCGAGCTGAGGCGTTCCCGTAGGGATGGCCGTGGGGCCGAAGCAGGTCATCAGCACCCCTTTGAACCCCGACATGAAATCCAGCTCCGCGACGCCCGCCACCCGGGCCACCGTTTCGGGCTGGGCCAGGAGCATCGCCGCGCAGGCGAAGACCGCGGCGCAGAAGAGCGTCACGATGGCCGGAAGTCTCCGGGCGATGAGTATTCCGGTGGCCAGCGGCACCACGAGGAGCCAGGGCGAGATTCGGAACGTCGCCGCCAGCGTCTCGGCATACATTTCAGCGTGGGTCGAGGCGCCGTGTTCGAGCGAGAGCCCCGCGACGGTGAATACCCCGAGTGCGACGAGCATCGACGGCACGGTGGTATAGAGCATGTAGCGTATGTGGGTGAATACCGGGACACCGACGGTCGAGGAGGCCAGCACCGTGGTGTCGGACAACAGCGAGAGCTTGTCGCCGAAATAGGCCCCCGAAATGATGGCTCCTGCGATCCAGCCTTCGGGAAATCCCATCGCCTGCCCGACGCCCATCAGGGCTACGCCGATGGTGGCGATGGTTGTCCACGAGCTGCCGGTCATCAGCGACACCACGGCGCAGATGACGCACGATGCGACGAGGAAAAACGACGGATGGAGTATCTGCAACCCGTACCAGATCATCGTCGGGACCACGCCCGAGACCATCCACGTACCGGCGATTGCGCCGATGAGCAGCAGGATGACGATGGCCGAAGCCGATGCGCGGATGTTGTCGATAATGGCCTCTTCGAGCACGGCCCAGCGGCAGCGATAGATGCCGATGGAGAGCATCACGCAGACCGATGTTGCCGACAGCAGGGCGATCTGGCTTCCGCCGTTGATGGCGTCGCCGCCGAATGCGCGGATCACCACATACAGCAGCCCGGTCAGCACCGCCAGCGGAATGGCCGACACCCAGGGCGACGGCAGTTTTTCGGAATTTTGCTTCATCGTATTTCCGGATTGAACTTTTATGCGGGGCAAAAGTACAAAAATTCGCCGAATTTCCCAGGTTGAAAAGCCGTTAACCGCGGGCTTTGCCCGCGAGGATTTACAGTCCTGTCGGAGTGCGGACGAAAGTCATTCCGATCGAACGAAAGTGAGCGTGGGAATCCGATGGAAGCGTCGTAAGGCCCCGGCTTCCAATCGGATTGCCGCGTCGCCTGCGGCTCCTCGCAATGACGTAACAGCGCAAAACCGGATGGAGTGCATCCCGAAGCAACCGTCGCGTCCTGAAACCCGTCTCTCAGGCGGGGAGGAGTGAACGGTTCCGGCCTTATCGTATGCCAAATGTGTTTTTCGGGACACAACCTTTCGTTTTTTCCGTTTTTCTGCTTAACTTTGGTAGAACATCAAACGCGCAAACAGATGAACGTATTCCGCAAAGTGATCCGGTTCTATGTCGAAGGGTTCCGCGAAATGACCGTGGGACGCACCCTTTGGGCCATCATCCTCGTGAAACTTTTCATCATGTTCGCCGTGCTGAAGGTCTTCTTCTTCCCCGACCTGCTCGCAGGCAAAAGTCCCGAAGAAAAAGCCGATTACGTCCTGGAAAACCTCGCTCCCCCGGCTTCGGGAACGGAGCCCTCAATCCAATAACACCCCGCTATGCTTTCCGACTACCTATCAACCATCGACTGGTCGCGTGCGCAATTCGCCATGACGGCCATCTACCACTGGCTGTTCGTCCCGCTGACGCTCGGGCTGGGCTTCCTGATCGCCATCATGGAGACCCTCTACGTGCGCACGAAGGACCCGTTCTGGCTCCGGACCACGAAATTCTGGATGCGCCTGTTCGGCATCAACTTCGCCATCGGCGTGGCCACGGGGCTGATCCTCGAATTCGAGTTCGGCACCAACTGGTCCAACTATTCGCACTTCGTGGGCGACATCTTCGGCGCCCCGCTGGCCATCGAGGGCATCTTCGCCTTCTTCCTCGAATCGACCTTCATCGCCGTGATGTTCTTCGGCTGGCGCAAGGTTTCGAGCGGCTTCCACCTCACGGCCACATGGCTCACGGCCATCGGGGCCAACCTCTCGGCGTGGTGGATTCTGGTGGCCAACTCGTGGATGCAGTACCCCGTGGGCTGCGATTTCAACCTCGAGACCGTGCGCAACGAGATGAGCTCGTTCTCGGCCGTAGCGCTGTCGCCCGTGGCCGTCAACAAGTTCTTCCACACCGTCACCTCGTCGTTCGTGCTCGCGGCGCTGTTCGTCGTGGGCGTCTCGGCCTGGTACCTGCTGCGCCGGCGCGAGCAGCAGATGGCCCGCAAGAGCATCGCCATCGCCTCGGCCTTCGGATTCGTTTTCGCCCTGGTCACGGCCTTCACGGGCGACCGTTCGGGGGCCATCGTGGCCCGCGTGCAGCCCATGAAGCTGGCCGCGCTGGAAGCCCTCTACGAAGGGCGGGAGGGCGCGCCGCTCACCGCCGTGGGCGTTCTGCGCCCCGAGGCGGAACGAACCAATGACGACAACGCTTTCTATTTCAAAATCGACATCCCGAAAATGCTCTCGCTGATGAGCTTCCGCGACGCCGACGCCTTCGTGCCGGGCATCAACGACCTGGTCTACGGCAACGAGGAGCGCGGCATCCTGTCCGCCGCCGAGAAGATGGAACGCGGACGCGTGGCCGTGGACGAGCTGGGGCGTTACCGCGCCGCGCGCGAGGCGGGCGACACGGCTGCCATCGCGGAGACAGCGTCCAAATTCGACCGCTCGACGCCCGAGGGCGAAGCGTTCCTGCGCGACCATTTCGCCTACTTCGGCTACGGATACCTCGACCGCCCCGAACAGATCGTTCCCAACGTGCCGCTGCTGTTCTACTCGTTCCGGGTGATGGTCGGCGCCGGGTGCTTCTTCATCCTGCTGCTGGGCCTCGTATGGTGGCTCAACCGCCGCGACCGCCTCGCCGACAAGCGCTGGCTGCTGTGGGTGGCCGTGTGGACGGTCCCGCTGGCCTACCTCGCCTCGCAGGCCGGATGGATCGTGGCCGAGGTCGGACGCCAGCCGTGGGCCATCCAAGACCTGATGCCCGTAGGCGTCGCGGCCTCGAAAATCCCCAGCGGCTCGGTCGCCGTGACGTTCTTCCTCTTCCTGGCGCTCTTCACCGCGCTGCTCATCGCCGAACTGAGCATCCTGTTCCGACAAATTAAGATAGGCCCTAAAAACGACTAAACCATGGATACTATTACACTACTCCAACACTACTGGTGGTTCATCATTTCGCTTTTGGGAGCCCTGCTGGTCTTCCTGATGTTCGTGCAGGGCGGACAGGCGTTGTTGTACAACGTCGGCCGCACGGAGGAGGAGCGCAACATGCTCGTCAACTCGCTGGGCCGCAAGTGGGAATTCACCTTCACGACGCTGGTGACGTTCGGCGGGGCGTTCTTCGCCTCGTTTCCGTTGTTCTACTCCACGTCGTTCGGCGGGGCGTTCTACGTCTGGATGGCCATTCTCTTCTGCTTCGTGCTGCAGGCCGTGGCCTACGAATACCGCCGCAAACCCGCCAACGTCTTCGGCGAGCGGACTTTCAACGCCTTCCTGCTGATCAACGGCATCCTGGGGCCGCTGCTGATCGGCACCGCCGTCGGGACTTTCTTCACGGGGGCGGAATTCACCGTCGACCGTCTCAACCTGGCCAACCAGGGCGGTGCGGCGGTCATCTCGCAGTGGGCGACGCCGTGGCACGGCCTGGAAGCCGTCGCCGGGTGGCGCAACGTGCTGCTGGGCGTGGCGGTGGTCCTGCTGGCCATGACGCTCGCATGCCAGTACTTTCTGAACAACATCGACGACGAGGTGATCCGCCGCCGCTCGCAAAGCCGCATGCGGCTGTTCGGTGTGCTGTTCGTGGTCTGCTTCGTGGCATGGCTCCTGACGCTGGTCCTCGCCGACGGATGGGCTGCGGACGCCGCGGGCAAGATCTCGGTAGAGCCTTACAAATACCTCCGCAACCTGCTCGAAATGCCTTACGTCACGGTCGTACTGCTCCTCGGCGTTGTTTCGGTGCTGTGGAGCATCCGGCTCGGCTGGCACGGCAGCCGCCGTGCGGTATGGTTCGGAGGCGCCGGCACGGTCCTCACGGTGCTGTCGCTGCTCCTGCTGGCCGGGTGGAACGGCACGGCCTACTACCCTTCGCTGACGGACATGCAGTCGTCGCTGACGATTTCGAACTCCTCGTCGAGCCTCTTCACGCTTAAGACGATGGCGTGGGTGTCGCTGTTCGTGCCGTTCGTGGCGGCCTACATCTGGTACGCCTGGCGGGCCATGAACCGCCGCCCGATCACCCGCGAGGAGATCCGCGGCGACGACCACCAGTATTAACCACGAGTTTGCGCTTAAACGAAGCGGGACGCCAACCGGCTTTTGATCAGTGCGGTGCAGATGTCGTGCATCGTAAAGAACGGGGCGGATGGATAGTACTCACGTACATTCCATTCGCCCCGTTCAAGGGATGTGCGGCAGGTGCGCCGCAATCATCGAAAACTATTCCCCGAAGGGGAATTGGTTCTGGTGCACATCCTCGAACCGCATGCCCTTCTCGTAGGTCTTCATCGCGCGGCGCGACATACCCATCGACGAGAATCCGCCGTCGTGGTAGAGATTCTGCATCGTCACCTTGCGCGTGAGGTCCGAGAAGAGCGTCAGCACATAGTCCGCACAGTCCTCGGCCGAAGCGTTGCCCAGCGGGGACATGTTGTCGGCGAACGACATCAGGTCGCCCAGCCCCAGCACGCCGCTTCCCGCGGTGGTCGGCGTCGGCGACTGCGACACGGTGTTGATACGCACATGCTTCTCACGGCCGTAGATGTAGCCGAAACTGCGGGCGATCGACTCCAGCAGCGCCTTGGCGTCGGCCATGTCGTTGTAGCCATAGAGCGTGCGCTGGGCCGCGATGTACGAAAGCGCCACGATCGACCCCCAGTCGTTGATGGCGTCCTTCTTGCGGGCCACCTGAATGGCCTTGTGGAACGAAATGGCCGAAATATCGAGCGTCTTGGAGAGGAAATCGTAATCCAGGTCGTCATAGGTGCGGCCTTTGCGGACGTTGGGCGACATGCCGATCGAGTGAAGCATGAAGTCGAACTTGCCGCCGAAATGCTTCATCGTCTTGTCGATGAGGTTTTCAAGGTCCTCGACGCTCGTGGCGTCGGCCGGGACGACGATCGTGTTGCACTTCTCGGCCAGCTGCGAGATGGTTCCCATGCGGATAGATACGGCAGTATTGGTGAGGACGATCTCGGCGCCCTCCTCCACGGCGCGCTCCGCTACCTTCCAGGCAATGGATTGCTCGTTCAGAGCTCCGAAAATAAGTCCCTTCTTTCCTTTCAATAAATTGTATGCCATCGTAATTTGGTTTAAAAATTCGGGCAAATATAACAATTTTTTTTCATTCGCCCATCCGAAGTCCCGGTCATTTCCCGGAGGCTTCGGATTTAATCAGCGTTCCGGAAGGGGTCATATAAATCGTGTAGCGAACATCCTTGCCGACCATCGTGACCGTATAGACATCCGTGTCATGCTGCCGGCGGCGTATGATTTTCGATTCGTCCACAGGGATCATCCCGACCACCCGGGCTATCGTTTGCCGAACTTTTTCCGGGAGTTTCACATACGTCAGCGCCTCGCTCTGCTCGGCAGTCAGCTCCACGCCCCCGGCATCGAACGTGCGCGAGGTCACCAGCATGTGCCCGGGCCCCAGGTAACGGGTCGTCCGGACGAGGAATCCACCCTTCCGTCGCAGTTCGGCCCGGTCGATCAGTTCACCGCCGAGCGCACGCACGATCTTCGCCTGCACCTCCGGCGACAACTGCCGACCGACAAAATTTTCCAACACCGACCGACAGCCTTCGAACGGCTCACCGTGTCCGCCGAAGCCCTGCATCCCGGTCTGCGGACCGGCCTTGCGGGCCACCATCAGCCGGCGTTCGACCCCCTCGACGCAACGGCCTTCCGGCATAGCGAGGCGGGGTTTCAGCCAATAGACGCCCTCCCTGCGGGGCATGACGAAAGTCATCACGACCGCTTCGGCACCGCCCGCGGCAACCTCGACCGCGGTCTCTCGCACCGAAAGTTCCCGCCCCGAGGCGTCGGCCACCGCGACTTCGAGCCGCACCCGCTGCGGAGAGTCGGTGTCGTTCCAGACCCAAACCGTCTTCGCATAACTTCCGCCGGGCCGGTAGAGCATCTTCTCCTTGTACCACTCCCGGGCCTGATTCATCTCGACAGAGCTCCCGACCGGCTCGTTGAGCCGCGCAAGAACCCGCAGGTTGGGCTGGGGAGTCAGCGAGTCGGCCAGATTCCCCAAATAATAACTGTGTCCGTTCACCGCCCCGCTCAGCAGCGCGAAAGGCGCCCACGCCTGCACGCGGCGCGAACGGTAGAAGGTCCCCAGGTCAGCATGGATGTCGGCCTGCAACTGCTCGATCTCGGGCAGCGTATAGAAATAGAGCCCCCAACCGCTGGCCGTGCGACTGGTTTTGAAGTTCTCCCGCGGTTCCAGATCGCCCCGCTCGTTGAGCCACAGGCGGCAGGACTCCAGCACGGTCGAAGGCCTGGCGTCGCTGACCGGATGCACCGGCGTATCGACGATCGTTTCGGAATATTCGTAAATATGGCGGGCATCGAAATCGTCCTCGCCCCACAGCCGCGTCGGATCATACCGCCGCAATTCGGCCTTCAGCACTTCGAGCTTCACATTGCCTTCGTTCTCCTGATCCCAGACAACGATCGACGGATGGTTGACATTCTGCTCCACCCAGCGGCGAAATTCCGTTTCGGTCTGCACGAGGTCTTCGCCCACGGGCTCGTCGTCGTGCATGAAGCGCCATTCGTCCTGAATCATCAACCCCACTTCATCGGCGATGTCATACCACTTATTATAGGCGTGGCCCAGGTGAATGCGCAGGTAGTTGAACCCGTAATCCTCAACCGCCGCACGCAGGAAGCGGCGTATCCACGCTTCGTCGAACATCACACCCGCCCAGCGGTTCAGGGCCCGCTGAAAGGCGATGTTCTCGGCCCGGAACAGCGTTTTGCGACCGTTGACCAGCACATCCCGCCCCTCGACACGAATATCGCGGAACCCGAAGGTCTCGGTCCGGCAATCCGCAGAACGGTCGTCTGCAAGAATGAAGTTGAACTGATAGAGCTGCGGATCGCCCTCGCGGCCCGGCGTCCAGGGCTCGAGCATCGGAGTCGGAATCCGGAAGGTAAATTCGGCCACGCTGTCCGCCGGGATCGACAACGAACCCAGCCGGGCCTCGCAGACGACGGGAATTTCGTCGAAACCGTTCTCCAAATCATACCGGCAGTCGTTGATCGTCACCCGGGCCTTCATTTTCCGGGGCCCGTCGCCGAAGTTGGCCACGCGCGCCGTGCAGACCACCACGCTGTCGGCTACGTCGGGCAGCAGTTTCAGGTGCCGGACCGTCACGTCGTGGGTCAGGCAGAGGGTCACATCGTCGCAGATGCCCGGAGCCCGCGAGTTGCGCCACCACTCCGACGAATTGTCCTTCGAGGGAAACGAAGCCGTATTCCAGCTTCCCACGCGCACCACCAGCCTGTTGGGACCGTTGAAATCGAGCGCCCGCGTCACGTCGAACTCGGCGTGCGAATAGGTGCAATGGGCGTCGTAACCGATCTCCACGCCGTTCAGGATCACCAGCGCGTTGTATTTGGCCCGGATGCGCAGCAGGGCGTGCGTATAATTGGCGTTGTCGTAGCCGTCGTGCGGATTCGAAAGGTCGAACTCCGTAGCGTACCACACATAGTCATAACCCACGTCGTCTTTCAGCCGCGTGGCGTCGAAATCAATGCCCGGTGCGGGCTCGGCCTGCGACATCACGCCCGGCACGGGAACGGTCGAGGGATAGGTGTCGGGCTGCGTTTCCGAGACGGCTGCCTGCCAACGTCCGTTGAGCGAAAGGGTCCGGCTCGTCTGCGCCTGCACGGCGCCGAGCGCAAAAACAAGGAGGAGGGTGAATAAATTCCGTTTCATTTATCGGGTAATGCTTTTCTTAGTTTTACAAGGGACAGCCCGGACAACGGTTTCGGCGGATGCAAGTCCGTCTGCCGAGACCCGGACGCGGATTTCGCCCGGCTCGCCGGTCGGCCGGACCACGTTCGAGACGGGCATGTCGATATAGAGCGATCCGATGCGGGCGGCTTCGTCGCCGAACTGCGAGACGTATTCCGCGGGCCCCACCAGCGTTGCGGGACCTTCGACCTCCCAGCGCACGGTATTGCGGGCTCCGTAAATATGATTCCCGGCCTTGTCCGCGATGTCGGCCGTCACGATGAACACTCCGCCGGGCGCGGCATCCACCGTCGCATGCGACGAGATCAGCGTCAGCCGCTCCGCGGGACCCGCCATCGGCACGACGCACTCCGCCACCTGCACGCCGCCGTTGCGGCCCACCACGCGCAGCGGCGCATTGCGCACCCCGACATCGCCGAATGTCACCGAACGGCGGTTCTCCGCCGACGGACGGAGCACGCCGCAGCTCTTTCCGCCGACGAACAGCTCCACCTCCTCGCAGTTGGAATCCACGACCAGCGGACGCCGCTGCCCGATGTACTGCCGCCGCCAGTAATGGGGCATCACGAAGACCATCGGTTTTTCGGCATAGTTCGCCTGCCAGAGGTAATAGGCATATTTAGGCACGCGGTAGCTGTCGACCCACCCTTTCGGATTGTAGTGCAGCAGCGGGGCATTGCGGTATTCACGGTCGCAGCCGTGGTCCTCGTAGAGCCAGACCATCAGGTTGGGCTGGTCGATACGGTCCTCGTCGCTGCCGGGTTTCTTGCCCCGGAGCGCGATCTGATGGCGGAACTCGTCGTTCGAGGTCCATTGCTGGTTATCGGGCCGCAGGGGTTTCTCATCGTCGCCGTACCAGCCGCGCACGGCGCAGCGGAGCATCTTCGACATACGCAGTTCCCTGGGTGTGATGTCGACGAACCGGCCGCCCGAGCCTTCGCAATGGCGGCAGGTGATGAAATGTCCGGGGGACTCCATGTAAGCCCAGCGGGAGTCGGCGGCCCGGTCCGTCTCGTCGCCCATGTCGAAGAGCAGGACCGAAGGGCTGTTCCGCAGGCGGCGGACCATCTCGACGGTCTGCATCCACTGCGCCTCGGGCGAGAAGGGACGGTTCTTGACGTTGGGAAGTTCGGCAAAGGTGATGAGCCCCAGCGAATCGGCCAGCGCAAAGACCTCGGGGCCGGAACAATACTGACCGGGACGCAGCGCCGTGCAGTTCAGGTTGCGCTTCATGTCCAGCAGGTCCATGCGGTGGATGAAATAGGGAATGGCGTCGCCCAGCCACGGATATTCCTGATGGCGGTTGAAGCCCTGAATATTGACGGGTTGGCCGTTGACGTACAGCCGCCGCTCGTCGTGATTCCACGTGAAGGTCCGGATGCCGAACACGGTTTCGTAACGGTCGCAGGTCCTACCGCCGGCCGTCACCGTCGAAACCACCTTATATAAATCGGGCGAAGCAGGCGACCAGCGTTTCGGACCGGCGATCTCGAACTCCTCGTCGTAAAGCGCCGTCTCCTGCGGGCGGATCTCCTGCGGAGCGCTCGCTGCCGCCACGACCCGTCCGTCGCCATCGACGATCGCGGTGGTGAGCTCCACGGCCTGCCGCTCGGCGCGTTCGTTGCGCACCCACGTGCGCACCCGGACCCGCGAAACGGAGTCGGAAAGATTTTCGGTCGTGACGTGCGTGCCTCCTTCGTGTTTGTACGATCCCTGAAACGGAATGAATACGTCGTCCGTGGCGACCAGACGCACGTTGCGGTAAATGCCGCCGTAGAAATTCCAGCACCCGGCATCCATCGGAGGCACCCGCTGGGGATCGGTCTGCCGGTTCGAAACTTCCAGTACGAAGAGATTGTCCCCGTCGCAGTCGACATAGTCGGTCAGTTCGAAATAGAAACAGCCGTAACCGCCCAGGTGCTCGCCGATGAGTTTGCCGTTCATATAGGCCAGGCAGTTCTTCATCACGCCGTCGAACTCGATGAAGAGCTTGCGGCCGCGCATCCCGGGCCGCAGGGTAAAATGCTTGCGGTAAAAGCCCTTGCCGTCCCACCAGTAGGGATTGTCCTTGGCATGGGGCGAGGCGATGAAAGGATGCAGTTCGCCCGTCGTTTCGTAGGTCTGCCACGTGTGGGGCACCGACACGGACTTCCAGCCGGCATCGTCATAACCGACCTGCGCCTGCGGCGGAATGCCCTTCACGGGTTTGGCTGTCGCCTCTTTGTAGGAAAAGAGCCAGTCGTCATTGGCATCTTCGACCTGACGCTGGGCGGCGGAGGTCATCCACAGGACCAGCGCCGGGACACACAGCAATATTCGCAAAGTTCTCATTCGGGTTCGTATTCTGAGTCGTACAAAAGTACCTCCGAAGCCCGAAATCAATGTTTAACCGATACCTTAATATGTCGAAAATCCGCCGGGATCAGGCGTTATGATGATTTTGCATGTAAGCCCGGGGGCTCACCCCGAACTGCTTTTTGAAACTGGTCGAAAAATAGCGCGGGTCCGAGAACCCGACCATGTAGCCCACCTGCGCCACGTCGTAGGCGTTGGTCGCCAACAACTGCGCCGCACGCTGCATGCGGGCGTTGCGCAGCAGCTCCATCGGCGACTTGCCCACGATGCCCTGGATACGCATGTTCAGCACCGAGCGCGACACGCGCATCTCGCGGGCGAAAACTTCCAGCGAGAACTCCTCATTGGGAATATTCTGCTCGACGATCTCCGTCACACGGCTCATGAATTTCTCGTCGGCGGATTCCACGACAATATCTTCGTGCTTGCCGAGTATCTGCCCGATTTTGAGTTTCTGCTGCAGATCGACATGACGGCTCACCAACTGCCGGACGCGGGCCCGGAACAGCTCCACGTCGAAGGGCTTCTCCATCCAGGCATCCACACCCGCTTCGCAGAATATCCGCGCATCCTCGGGCGTATCGTCCGCCGTGAGCAGCACGACGGGAATGTCGTCGGTCTGTTTCGAGCCTTTGAGCCTGCGACAGAGCGCAAGCCCCTCTTCACGGTCGTAGACCACGATGTCGATCAGGATCAACTGCGGACGCCTCTCGCGCACGGCCCGCAGCGTATCTTCCACATTGTTGTAATGCAGCACGTTGTAATCCGACAGCACCATCCGCACCAGCCCCGTGATGTCGCCGCCGCCGGCCACGACATAGACCGTGCTGGACTTCGACTCGTCGATGCCGGGATCGTTCTCGACATAGACATCCGACTCGGCGTACTGCTTGGTGTAGACCGGCAAAATCTGCTCCTCGTCCGCCTGGTCCGACTTGTGGATATAGTACTGCTCGGCCTTGTAACGGGCTTCCAGCGGCAGGCAGATGGTAAAGGTGCTTCCGGCGCCGTAACGGCTCTCAACCTCGATGCGGCCGTTGTGCATCTCGACGAACTCCCGGGCCACAGCCAGCCCGATGCCGGCCCCCAGCGGCGGCATCGTGTCCGACTCATGCACCTGCCAGAAGCGAAGGAAGATCTTGTCGAGGTACTCCGAGCGGATGCCGATACCCGTATCGTGCACGGCGATGCAGACCGTCCGGCCGCTGCGGCGCAGGGAGACACTCACCTCGCCGCCCGGATGCGTGAAAGTATAGGCGTTCTGCAAAAGGTTGTAGAGTGCGAGCTCGATCTTCTCGGGGTCGAAGGTCATCACGATCGTCTCCCCGGGAAGGTCGCAGACGAGCTGCAGCCCCTTCGATTCGAAAAGCGCCCGGAAATAGTCGCAGATACGGCGCACGTACTCCACGATATCGACCTCCGCCAGGTTCATCGACACCCGGTTCTGGTCGATCTTCCGGAACTCCATGAGTTGCCGGACCGTGTTGGCCAGCTTCTTGACGTTGGCGCTTATCATGACCAGCAGCCCCCGGCGGGCCTCGTCGCTCAGCGGCTCGCGGTCGTCCGACATCAGCTGCAGGGGAACCTGCATCATCGTCAGCGGGGTTTTCAGTCCGTGTGTCAGGTTGATGAACAACTGCTGCTTGTACTGCACCATACGCACCTGCTGCGCCGCACGGTAACGGATCAGAATCACCCATACCACGGCTGCCGCCAGCAGCAGCGCCAGCGCACCGTAGATGCAGTAAGCCCACCACGTCAGCCACCAGGGCGGCAGCACCGTTATGAGAATATCGGTGGAACCTTCGCCCAGCAGCCCCGAAGCGTCGGCCGCCTTGACCCGCAGCATGTACTCCCCGCGCGCGAGGTTGGAGAACGAGAGCCGGTTGGTCTCCCCGAGCGGAATCCAGTCGGGCGTCATCCCGTCGATGCGGTAATAGAACCGTTCGCGGTTTTCGGGAGCGAATGTCAGCGTCGTAAAGTCGAGCGAAAGCTGGTAGTCGTCGTAATTGAGCGTCAGCCGGTGCGAGCGGTTGATGCTGGCTTCCAGATGAACGCCGTCGGGCACGATGTCCCGGTTGAGCACCGAAACGCCCGAAACATAGACTTTCGCCGCTTCGTCCGGACGCCCTACCTGCCGCGGGTCGAAATAAGTGATGCCGTTGATGCCGCCCAGAAAGAGCGTTCCGTCGGCGTCGAAACAGCTTCCGAGGTTGTAATCGAGACGTGCGAAAGCGCCGCCCGACAATTCGTAGAAAGGCGCCTGCCCGGCCCCGGGCGTATAACGGTAAACGCCCTGCATAGTCGAAATCCACAGTGCGCCGTCAGTGTCGGCGATGATGTCGAGCACCCAGACCTCCTCGCCGAAGGCATTGAGCGGACATGCCTCGAACCGGTCGAGGACGGCATCGTAACGGTACAACCCGTGCGACGTTCCGGCATAGACCGTTCCGTCGACCGCGGCGTAGAGTGCATTGATGCTGACGAATCCGGCAAGCGCCCGATCCTGTAAAAAATAGGTATCGTAACGTTCGACGCGGAGCGTGTCGCCCTCCCGAACGGCCTCGTCGGGCCGGAAACGCAACAGCCCCCGGGATTTGGTGCCGATCCAGATGTTTCCGCCGCCATCCTCCAACACGGCCTGCGGACTGGCATCATAGAGGTCCGTACCGGCAAACCGCACCGTCCGGCAACGCTCCGCAGCGGCATCGTAGACGAACAATCCGCCGTAAATGAAGCCCATCCAGACGTTGCCGCGGCTGTCGCAGCGCAGCTCCTTGCTGAACAGCGCCCCGCAGCGGGCCAGCAGTCCGGTCACCTCTCCGCGTTCGAAGAAACGGCGGCTCTGCGGGTCGAAGAACAGCAGCATCCGCTTCGTGCCGAGCCACATCGTTCCCCGGCTGTCGAAAGCCAGCGATTGAAGCCTCCTGTCGCCCGGTTCGGCGCTCTCCGAAGGGAGACGGGGCATGAAATGGTCGACGGCATAACGCCCCGGCGTCACCCGCCGGATGCGGTCCAGTCCGCCCGACGTGGCCGCCCAGACGGCACCGTCGGGACCCGGGCAGACATCCGACACGACGTTGTGGATCAATCCTCCGGCATCGGCGGCGGACATGTTGTGGAATACCTCGCGGGGACGTTCGCAGCCCACGTAGATACCGTCGACGGTCCCGAACCAGTAATTGCCGTCCCGGTCCCGCTCCATGCACAGCACGCTGTTGCTGACCTCGCTGGGCGACTCGGGATCGACCCACATGACGCCGTCCGGGACCGGCTTCCCGTCCTCCGCGATGCGGAACAGATGGATGCCGTCGTAAGACGACGTGACCACCACGTCGTCACCGTCAATACGGATCGAACGGACATCTACGCCTCCCCGCACCACGGTCGGGGGGGGGATTTGCGCACCTCCGGCCGGCAGCGGCACCGTCATCAGACGCCGCCGGTCGTTGAACCACAGCCTTCCGCGGGAGTCCACCGCCATGGCCCGCACTTGGTAAGCGAAAGGCCAGCTGTCGATGCGGGGCGACATCGGATCGTCCGAAAAGTCGAAACGCGACAGCTGCCCGTGGCTCCAGCCCCAGATGTCACCCCCGGCATCGGTCGTGATCGCAAGTATGTTGTTCAGATTTTCCCCGACGATGAAGCGGTACTCCAGCGACGAAGGGTCGACCACGGCGACGCCTTCGCCCACGGTGAGCAGCATCGTCCCCCGCGAAGTCCGGGTGATGGTCTTCACCGGGACGGCGGCAATGCGGCCTCCGATGCGCCGGAACCGTTCCTGCACGGGATCGTAAACGACGGCACCGTTCTCCGTGCCGATCCAGACCCGGCCTTTGTCGTCGCGGGTCAGGCAGCGGATCATCGTCCGCGAGACGGGCAGTCCGTCGCTGTCGCCGAAATAGCGGTAGGAATACATGTCGTAACGCATCAGGCCGGAGATGGTCCCCACCCACATGAACCCGTCGTCGTCCTGCAGCAGCGCGGTGATCGAGTTCCCGACCGGGCCTCCCTCCACGGGCACGATGACCCGTTCGGCCCGCGCCGAAGCGACCCCGAAGGCCAAACACGACAAAATCAGAAGAGTACGAAAATACAGATGCGTCGTCGGTTTCATTTCAAAGGTAAAGATAGTGTTTTTTCGCCATCCGGCAAATGCCCGGAAGGCATATCCGGAAAATATCCGACCTTTTCCGGAAATATCCGAACATCCGCGCCGGGGCTTCTCCCTACTTTTGTTTCCAGATACCAAACTACAATCCGAATGAAAAAATACGCATCCCTGTTGCTGTTGTTCCTCCTCTGCTCCCCGGCGGCCCCGGCGCAGACCCGCCACGCCGACCTCTGGCTGAACGGTCCGTGGGAATACGGCATCGACCGCAACTACACCGGAACAACGCTGGTTCCGGGCGTTCCGATGGACGCCACGCGCTACACCGAGGGACGGCTCTGGTACCGCCGCGAGGTCACGCTGCCGGCCGGAAGCTGGAACGCCGCGGCACTCGAACTGAAAGGCGCACGCTTCCGTCCCGAGGTCTACGTCGACGGCGAGCTGGTTTCGTCGCAGGAGGGCGGCATGATCCGCTCGCTGCACGACCTGCGCCATGAAACGCTGAAACCCGGCAGCCGCATCACCCTCGAAATATCGCTCGCCTCGCTGGCCGACGTTCCGCCGGCCGACGCTTCGTTCATCCCCAAGGTGGACCAGTGGCGGAGCAACTGCTCCTCGTCGCTCTGGGACGATGTCGTGCTGCACCTCTATACGAACGCCTGCACCGACCGCGTGCTCACCGACTGCGACCCGGAAGCCGGGCAGGTTACGCTCCGCTACCGTCTCCGCGGCACGGGCGCCGCATCGGCCCGCATCACGGTAACGGACGGCCCCAAAGAGCTCCTGACCCGGACGGGCACGGCTCTGCCGGGCGAAAACGAAATCGCCTTCGGCTACCGGGGCCTGCTCCGGGAGTGGTCGCCCGAGCGTCCCGTCCTCTACGGCCTCCGCGTGGAGCTGCTCGACGAACGCGGGGAGACGCTTTCCGACTGGCAGCAATCGCTGGGACTGCGCCGCGCCGCCGTGACCGACAAACAATTCACCCTCAACGGCCGTCCCCTCAAACTCCGCGGCGGCACGGTCGTCTGGCACCGCTGGATGCGCGACGCCGAAGGCCGCGAAGCGGGTTACGATACGATCTGGTTCCGCGACAACATCGTCCGCCGGCTGAAGGAGCACGGCGCCAACCTGCTGCGGTTCCACCTCGGCGTGCCGCCCGAGCGGCTGCTGGATCTCTGCGACCGTTACGGACTGGCCGTGCAGTACGAGTGGAACTTCTTCCACGGTATGCCCGCCTCGCGCGAAAGCCTGATGGAGCAGTACCCCAAGTGGTTCGACCTGGCGGCCCGCCACCCCTCGGTCCTCCTCTGCCACCCCTACAACGAGACCGAGGGCGAACAGCTGAAGACTGCGTGGAGCGCCCTGGACGAGATCGTCCGGGACTACCCGCCCATGCTTCTCGAAGACCGCGACGTAATGCACATCCATAAATATTGGTGGAGCCTGTTCGAGAACCTCGGACTCTACTACGACTCCGCCGACCAGTTCCCCAAGGCGATCATGGTCGATGAATTCGGCGGCAACTACCTCGACGGCAACGGCGAGATGGGCGGTTACCCCTCGATCCGCGAGAGCTACATGCGCTTCCTGGGCCGCAGCCACACCGCCGCCGAACGGCTCCACCACCTCGACCGCTCGTGCGGCAAGGTGGCCGAATACTGGCGGAGGATCGGCGCGGCGGGCGTCGCCCCGTTCACCATTGCCAGCAGCTATGCCGACGGCAACCACTGGTTCCTGGGCCCGCTGCGCGACGGACGGCCCAAAAACGTCTGGAACGCCCTGACGGTGCTCTGGTCGCCGCAGGCCGTCAGCATGGACATCTGGGACTGCAACTTCATCCCCGGACAGGAGGTCACCCTCCCGCTCCACTTCTTCAACGACACCGACCGCCGTTCGACCCTTACGGCCCGCGTGGAGATCACCGACGCCTTTTCGCGGCGGAGCTTCGCCAAGACCATAGAATGCCGCGTAGAGCCCTACGACAAACGAATCGCCGAGTGCCGGATCGAAATGCCCGCCACATGCGGCGACTACATCCTGCGCACCACGCTGCTCAACCCCACCGACGCGGTGAAATACCCCGTCGTCTCCGAATGGGACATCCGCGTCCTCGAAGCCAAAGTTCCGGCCCCGGTGGCCGAAGCCGTCCTCCACATCCCCGCCGCCGAGACCGAACTGCTCGCCCTGGCGCACCGGCTGGGCCTGCGCACCGTCCCCGACCCCGCAAAAGCAGACCTTCTATTATTGGGACGCGCCAGCTGGGAGGGACTGGACGACTGCCGCAGAACGATCGAAAAGGCCGTCGCCCGAGGCGCAGGCGTCGTGATGCTCGACATCGGCGAACGCTACCTCGGACAGGGCTACCCTGCCGAGGACGGTCAATTGGGCCCCCTGCAGGGGGTTGCCCGCGTGACCGACCCGAAAATAACGCATTACGAGCTCTTCGGCGGACTGTCGCTCACCTGCACCGAGGCCGCCGAACCCGAAAGCCACATCCATCCCGACTCCGTCCACACGGAGCTGTGGCGCCGCCTGACACCCCGCCACACAGCCCTCTGGAACGGGCTTCGGGGCGGGCTGATCGTCCCCGCGGCGGATTTCGACGTGCAGGGATTGAGCCGCGAAGCCTTCTCGGCGCAGTGGAGCCGCCGGGGCGCCGACATCGGACGCATGGAACAGGGCAGCTACTACGCCTACGAACTCTGCGGATTCTTCGCTTTCGACTCCCTGCCCAACAACAAAGCGCTGACGCAGGAGTTGCGCCGCAAAGTGGAATTTCTGGTGGAAGACGCTCCGGCGCTGGCCATGTCAATCAATCCCAAAGCTCCGGTCCGCGTCACCGACCTCGGCAGCGGTTACCGCAACTCGGCCCGGGGCAGCGCCACGGAACTCGTGCCGCTGGCCGCAGCCGGGAAGAACCTCACCCGAACCCCCGTGCTGCGCATCGGGTTCGGCAGCGGCAAAGGCTGCCTGCTGCTCTCGGGATTGCTCACCGCCGGACGGCTCGATGCCGCGCGCACCCCGGAGGCAGTTCCCTGCCCCGTGAAATACGACGAAGCCGCCGTACAGATGGTCATAAACCTGATCGAGAACGCCTTGGAGAACTCGGCCGGCAGCGGGGACAGCAAACGCTGAACCCCTGCCGGTTCAAAAACGGCCTAAAACGAACATAATCGAAAAAATATTCGACATTCGTTCCACCCCTCCCGGATAATTTTGTATCACCGTTCATACGAACAAACGTTAACCTAAAATAACCAACTGATGAATGAAAAACTTTGACTTTTTATTCGTATCGAAACTGAAGCGCCCGGCAGCGACCGTGCTGGCCACACTCGCCGCACTCCTGCTGACGACTTCGCTCCAGGCACAGCAGCGCCTCACCGTTTCGGGCGTCGTCACCGACGCCGCATCGGGCGAGCCGATCATCGGCGCATCGGTCATCGTCGCCAGCACCTATAAAGGTACGACGACGGGTGTCAACGGCGACTTCATGCTGACCAACATCCCCGCCAAGGATTCGCTGATATTCCAGCATCTCAACTACACGCGTCTGGTCGTCCCGGTGAACGGGCGCACGAAGATCGACGCCAAACTCTCGGTTTCGGCCGTCGAGATCGAAGAGGTCGTGGCTGTCGGCTACGGCTACGTTCCGCGCAGCAACCTCACCAGTTCGATCGCGGTGATCAGCGAAAAGGACATCAACAAGACCCCCGTGTCGTCGATCGAGCAGGCCCTCCAGGGCAATGCGACGGGCGTGCTGGTCATCACCGCATCGGGTGAGCCGGGCAGCGAAGTGGCCATGCGCATCCGCGGCGGAACGTCCATCTCGGGCGACACCAGCCCGCTGGTGGTGATCGACAACATCCCTTCGGACCAGACCGCCCTGTCGCTGCTCAACCCCAACGACGTGGCCGGCATCGAAATCCTGAAAGACGCCGCCGCCACGGCCATCTACGGTTCGCGCGGCGCCAACGGCGTGGTGATGGTCACCACCCGCAGCGGCCAGGCCGGCAAACCCACCCTTTCGGTCAACGCCGAGTACGGGCTTTCGATCCCGCGCTACCGCATCGAGATGATGAACAGCGAGCAGTACGCCGAGTACGACAATTTCGCACGCATGATGTGGGGCGTGAACAGCTTCAACACGCTGCGTCCCGATACGCTCACCACGAACGATTACCAGAAACGCCTGCTGCGCGACATCGCCCAGCGTCACAACTACACGGTCGCATTGCAGGGCGGATCGAAAGACATGCGCTATTACATCTCGGGCGGCTGGCTCAGCGAAGAGGGCATCCTGCGCAATTCGAGCAACGAGCGTCTGAGTTTCTCGACCAAGTTCAACATGAACCTCTCGCCGCGCCTGCACCTCGATATCAAAGCCTCGCTCAGCCGTCAGCAGACCGAGAAGATCAGCTCCGGCGACTCCGGCGCCACGCTGCGCATGCTGATGCAGAAACCCACCAGCACGATCAACGGCACGGACCTCGGCGACGGCACCTATATAGATGAGGAGACCGGCGAGATCAAGAGTATCAACACCGAGGCCGCCAAGGCCCTGAACTCGAACCAGTGGAACAAACGCACGACGGCCGAACTCAACGCCGTCTTCCGCTGGGACATCGACAAGCGGAAATACTGGACCTTCAACTCCACGGCCGGCTACAAATACAACAACAGCAACGACTACGCCTATGTCCTGCGGTCGATCTACAGCACCGAGGCGCATATCGACAAGAACAACAAGGCGACGCGCAAGACGTCGCAGGGCATTACGTGGAGCAACGAGAACTTCATCAACTTCTCCCGGACGTTCAGCAAGAAGCACTTCCTGATGTGGACCCTCGGCCAGAGCTGGCAGCGTCAGGAGTCGGAAGGCTTCAACATCGACGTGACGCGTTTCGACACCGACTATTTCATGTGGAACAACCTCGGAGCCGGCGCTTATATCGGCGTTCCCGGATCGAGCTATAAAGCAATCAACCACCTGTCGTTCTTCACACGCGCCATCTACACCTACAACGAACGCTTCACGGCGACCTTCTCGCTGCGTGCCGACGGATCGTCGCGCTTCGGCGAGGACAGCCGCTACGGCTATTTCCCCGCAGCCTCGGTCTCCTGGAAAATGACCAAGGAGAAATGGCTCAAAAACGTAAAATGGATCTCCGAACTGAAGCCCCGTTTCAGCGTCGGCGTGACGGGCAACGACCGCATCGGCGAATACAAGTCGCCGACGATGCTCTCCTCGAACAAGGTGCTGGTCAACGGGCAGTCCTACAACGGTACGACCATCTCGCAGATCGGCAACCCCAACCTGCAGTGGGAAACCACCCACGAATACAACGGCGGTCTGGACGTGGGTCTGTTCAAGAACCGCATCCGCTTCTCGGTGGACGCCTACTATAAGAAAACCTACAACCTGCTCTACAACTACCGTCTGCCGCAAACGACGGGTTACTCGCAGGTTTCGGCCAACGTCGGCAACATCGACAACAAGGGCGTCGAGTTCGAAATCCACACCCGCAACATCGAGCACCGCAATTTCAGTTGGAACACCGACTTCAACATCGGCTGGAACAAAAGCACGATCACCGACCTGGGAGGCAACGACCACGTCGTGCTCTACCACATGGGCAACGGTGTGAACCAGGACATCACCTTCCTGGAAATCGGACAGCCGTTGGGCATCATCAAAGGCTACGAGACCTCGATCTACAAGAACTGGGACGAAGTCTACGCCGACGATGCCGTCTGGGTCGAGGACCCGCTCAACATCCAGACCCGTCCGGGCATGATCAAATACATCGACCAGAACGGCGACGGCGTGATCAACGACCAGGACAAGGTCGTGCTGGGGCAGGCCCTCCCGAACGTCATGGGAGGTTTCACCAATACGTTCAACTACAAGAACTGGTCGCTGACCGTCTTCTTCAACTACGCCCTCGGGGGTAAGATCATCAACACGAACGTCACCAAACTCGATCTCTACCAGGCCGGCAACAACAACGCCTATGCCGACGGACTCGGCGCATGGCGTCCCGCGAACCCGATCACGGGCGACCAGGGCTGGATGGGCGGAAGCAAACCGCTGCCCTCGTCGAACAGCTCGCCCTCCACGGCGCGCCTCTACACCCAGAACGTCATCGACCGCTGGATCGAAGACGGTTCGTACCTGCGTCTGAAAACGCTCTCGCTCACCTACACCGTACCGGAGAAGATCTCCCGGAAAATCGGCATGCAACGCCTGATGCTCTCGCTCAAAGGAACCAATCTCTGGACCTGGACCAAATACCGCGGATTCGACCCCGAAATGAGCAGCTCGGTGGGAACGTCGAACTCGACCCTTGGCATCGACCGAAGCAGCTATCCGGCATCCAAGAGCTTCACCTTCAACGTCAACATCACTTTCTAAAACCACTGCCCGATCATGAAAAAGATACTTTTCATCCTGCTTTCCGCATTTGTGCTGGGATCGTGCGATTTTCTGGACGAGGAGTCGAAGACGCAAATCCCCCTCGACAACTATTTCAACAACGAGGAGGAGGCCATGCTGTTCCTCTACGGAGCATACTATCAGGTGCGCAACACCGTATTCGGCACGGACTTCATGTACCTCACCGACACGATGACCGACAACATCGATTATTCGTCGACCAACGTCGACCGCAAGGGTGTCACCTACCTGACGCTGAACGTCAACAACTCGCTCGTCAAAAACATCTGGGGCAAGTTCTACGCCGTCGTCGAGCAGTGCAACATCCTGATCGACCAGTTGGAGAAACGCCCCGAGCTGAGCCCCGCCAACAGCGAAAACATCATCGCCGAGGCCAAATTCATCCGCGCCTGGGCCTATTTCAACCTCGTCCAGCTGTGGGGCGACGTGCCCCTGATGACGGTCCCCGTCTACTCGATCAAGGAAGACAACATCCGTCCCGAACGCTCGTCGGTCGACGCCGTCTACTCGACCATCATCTCCGACATGGAGTGGGTAACGACGATCGTCGAGGAAAAGCCCTCGGCCATCACCGTCGCCTCGGGCGTAAGCTATCCGCTGACCATCTCGCGGGCCGCCGCCAAGACGCTGCTGGCCCAGATGTACCTCGTCCGCAAGGAGTACATGAACGTCATCGAGACGCTCAAACTCTTCGCCGACGGTACGCAGGTAAACGAGGATTACGGACTCTGCCCGGAGTACAAGTACATTTTCGACACGCGCTACAAGGAACGCGAGGAGCGCAAAAAGGAGATACTGTGGGAGATCACCGCCAAGAGC
This sequence comes from Alistipes timonensis JC136, assembly GCF_900107675.1. Classification (GTDB taxonomy): domain Bacteria; phylum Bacteroidota; class Bacteroidia; order Bacteroidales; family Rikenellaceae; genus Alistipes; species Alistipes timonensis. The sequence goes on along the minus strand of NZ_FNRI01000006.1, from coordinate 239,151 downwards.
GAGGACAAGTACAACAACACGTGGCACCGCGAGGTGGCTCCCTCGGAGCTGAAGGGTGCGAGCGGTGAGAAGATCGAAGGCGCAACCAACGGCTACCAGAGCTACACGCCCTCGTACGATCTCTTCAATTCGTACGACACCGGCGATATGCGCTACCGCCAGACCTACCAGATCACCAGCTCCTCGAAACCCCATTTCCTGAAAGGTTACGACGTCGCCGCCCTGAACCAGAACCTCGCAGGCCCGAACGTCATCCTGCTCCGTTCTGCCGACGCCTACCTGATGCTGGCCGAGGCCTACAACGAGCTGGGAGCTCCGGACAAGTCGGTCTTCTTCCTCAACCTCGTCCGCAGCCGCGCCACGCTCACCGGCCTCGACGCGACGCTTTCGCACGACGAGCTGGCCGACGCCATCCTGGATGAACGCCGCTGGGAGTTCGCCGGCGAAGGCGCCTACCGCCTCTACGACCTGCGCCGCACGGGCCGCTACCTCGACGTGATGCAGAAATTCACGCAGCGGGTCGTCGAGATGAGCGCCGAGGACCTGAAACAGTCCTTCATCAACCCCATGGACGGCAAGAAGACGCCCGAACTGAGCATTCCGTTCATCAAGCTGAGCAAGAACGCACAGTCCAGACACCTGCTGCTGCCGATTCCGGCCGACGAACGTATCGCCAACCCCAAGCTCACGCAGAACCCCGGATGGAACTAATCCCAAAACGACCAACGAAAAAATGAAACGCAATACATTCCGCTTTGCAATCCTGGCCGCCGCGGCCCTGACCGCCACAGCCTGCAACGACACGCCCGATTCGCTCTACGAGCACGAAGACAGCGTACAGGACGTGCCCGACATCGTGCTCGAATCCTCCGCCAAGCCCTATGACATCATCCCCGAGGAAGAATGGGCCGACATCGATTTCAGCAAGGCCTGGGGCAGTCCCGACCAATGCCTTTACGCTTCGATGGGCACCGACGACGAAGGTTCGACGACCCTTTACGACCAGCGTCCCGCCCACTACGTGAAACTCAACACGCATATCCGCATGATGAAGGGCAACGTGACGGTCGAACAGTTCGAGAAATTCGTCGAGGCGAACCCCAACGCGGTGAAGATGCCCAAGGAGCCTTTCTGGAAATGGGAAGACCCCGACGGGAATTCACGCAAGGATTTCCCCGTAGTCTGCATTACGTGGAAAGAGGCCGACGCCTTCGCCCGCTGGCTCGGGGGACGCCTCCCGACCGAGGCCGAATGGGAAATGGCAGCCAAAGCCGCCACAGCTGAAAACTCGGGCGACCGTTACCTCTCTTACAGCAACAACAGTTCCTCGAACAAAGCCGCCTGGTTCTTCAACTCCAAAAACGCGAGCTACGGAACGGGCCTCGTGACGGTCATCACCGACGCCCAGGGCAACCGCATCGAGCGCATCGGCCGCATGGCGCACCGCTGCGGCGAGATGAAGGACGGCAAGACCTCTCCCGCCAACGCCCTCGGGCTGACGGACATGTGCGGCAACGTCATGGAGTGGTGCTCGGACTGGTACGGCGCCGATTATTACAGGGAGTGCCTGAAAAACGCGGTCCCGACCGAAGGTGAAATTCCCTACCTCGATGCCGAAGGCAAAAGTGTCACGGGCGAAATCATCTACGTCGAGAATCCGCAGGGTCCCGCCACCGGCAAGCTGAAAGTCCTGCGCGGCGGCTCGTGGAACCAGCCCGAATACGCCGTGAAGACCACGATGCGTTTGAAGATCCAGCCCGGCACGCGTTCCGAGGAGATCGGCTTCCGGGTGGTATTCGACGTGACGGAAGGCGCCGACTACGGCGGAAACTGATAAAACAAGCATAAACAATCCCATTAGATGAAGAAGAGAGAGATACTGACGGTCCTCGCCGCCGCGGCCCTTACGCTGACTGCGGCGGCCCAGGGCTACGCCCCGGCCGAAAGCCACCGTCTGACGAAGACCATCAACACCGAATGGACGTTCAACTACTTCCCCCAGGAGGAGGAGGTCAGGGGCGTCTACGAATCCCCGTCGTTCGATGACTCGGCCTGGAGCTACGTCTGCGTCCCCCACACGTGGCAGACCTACGAAACCACGCGCGAGCTGCATCCCTACATCCGCAACGTCGCCGCTTCGGACAATCCCTACTGGTGGAACGGCTGGGGCTGGTACCGCAAGCGCATCGACATCGGCCGCGAGTACGCAGGCCGCCGCATCCGCTTCGAATTCGACGGCGTGCAGAAATACGCCAAAATATACCTCAACGGCAAGTACCTGGGCGATCACAAGGGCGGCTTCACGAGTTTCTATGTGGACGCCACCGACGCCGTGAATTTCGGCGGCGAGAACATCCTGACCGTGGCCGTGCAGAACTCGCTCAACGACAAATACCGCATCCCGCCGATGAACGCCGGCAACTGGGCGGTCTACGGCGGTATCATCCGCGACGTGCGGCTGGTCGTCACCGACCCCGTGAGCATCCCTTTCCAGGGATCGTACAAACACGAGGGCGGCACGTTCATCACCACCCCGGAGGTGAGCGAGAAACAGGCTGCCGTGCGGATCAGGACCTTCGTGCAGAACCAGCGTCCCGACGCCGCGGAGGTGACCCTGCACACCGTCGTCACCGACGCCGAGGGGAACGTATGCGAACGGCTGAACGCCTCGCAGCGCATCGACGCCGGACAGATCGCCGAATTCGACCAGTCGATTCCCAAATTCCGCAAGCCCCGGTTGTGGAGCCCCGACTCGCCCTATATCTACAACGCATACAGCGAAGTTTACGTGGGTAAAGAGCTGGTCGACACCTATCATTCGACCTTCGGCATCCGCAGCGTCGCGTGGGACTACGACCTGCACCGGCTGGTGCTCAACGGCAAAGTCACCCACCTGCACGGCATCAACCGCCACGAGGAGTTCCCGTGGCTGGGACACGCCTTCCCGAAATGGATCGCGCAGCGGGACATGGAGGACATGAAATTCGGCCTCGACATCAACTACATGCGCACGGCGCACTACCCCAACGACCCGTCGGTCTACTATTTCATGGACCGCCACGGCATCTGCATCAACGAGGAGCTGCCCAATATCAAAAACCAGAACTTCTCGAAGGAGGTGCAGGAGCAGAACTGCCGCGAGATGATCCGCCGCGACCGCAACCACCCCTCGATCGTCATCTGGTCGATGGGCAACGAGACCGACCACGCCTGCGACTCGCGCTACGCCGTCGAGGAAGACCCCACGCGCATCATCACCGTGCGGCAGCCCTACAACGACTCGTACAACCCCGAGTTCTGCAAGCACACCGACAAGGAGATGCCCGTCGAGAGCTACCTGCGCTGCACGATCCGCGGCTGGTACGACAAGGACGACATGAATCTCGAACCTTCCGACGGTCAGTGGGCCGGCACGGAGTACTGGCAGCACAAGCTCTCGCGCAACCCCAAGAAACCCATCTCGGAGCACAACGGCACCGTCTGGCTCTATGCCGACCACGGAGCCGACCGCGAATACGTCGGCGCACCGCTCAAACACGTCAACCCCAAAGGCTGGGTCGACAGCTGGCGCACGCCCAAATACGTCTATTATCTCTGGCAGGCCAACTTCTCGCGCAAGCCGATGGTCCACATCCAGCCGCATTTCTGGCGTTCGCAGTACGTCGGGCAGAAGAAGCTCATCACCGTGGATTCCAACTGCGCGAAGGTCGAGCTCTATGTCAACGGCAAAAAGGTCGGAGAGAAGAAACCTGACATCACCAACGACTTCTGCGTCGAATTTCCCGATGTGGCCGTCGAACAGGGCGTGATCGAGGCCGTCGCCACGCATCGCAGCGGTACGGTCGTGAAAGACCGCGTCGTGATGTCGGGCGAGCCCGCAGCGCTGACGATCAGCATGTCGGCGGACAAAATGATGTCCACGGCGGACAACATCGTCGAATTCAAGGTCGACATCGTGGACAAGGACGGCGTACATGTCTACGGTGCGAACAATACGCTCAAATTCCACGTCGAAGGCCCCGCGACGCTCGTCGGCCTCGACGTCTACATCAGCGACCGCAACAAGCACGAGGAGTACGAAGGCACGATGTACATCGACGCCCCGGTCATCAACCTCATCCGCGCCGTCGGCAAGACGGGCACGGTGACCGTCACCGCCTCGGCAACGGGTCTCAAACCGGCTTCGGCGACCGTCGAAGTGGTCGACTACGTCGATCCCGCGCCGCTGCCCGGCATCTCCGAACCCCGCCTGAGCTGGGAGGGCCGCCAACACGTCGCCGTCAACGCTTCGCAGGCCAATTTCGTGCCGGCACCCGAGGAGATGCGCCTCTTCCCCGGCGAAGTGTCGTTCCCGATCGCCCGCCAGCAGGAGTTTCGTGCGCTCACCCAGGCGTTCATCAAAGAGCAGAACCCCGGTATCGACACCTCGACGCCCGAATTCCGCTACATGCTCGATGCCTTCTCGACGATCCTCGCCTCGACGGCCCGCTACGCCGGCGACCGGGGCTATATCGTGGCCGACGACTACAACTTCATCGCCGGCCAGTACAACGTGTCGCGCGCCATCACCAAACACCTGGCCACGAAGCGGCTGCCGAAAGCCTATGTCGACTACATGACCAACTACTACGCGAAGATGATCGTGCGCGACGGTAAGGACATGAACTACATGGCCGTCTGCGAACTCATCGACCGTATTCCCGAGGGCGGCGAAGCGGTCTGGACCGGCGAAAAAAGCGCTGCAAAGGGGCTGCGCACCGTAGAGGGCACGGACCTGAAAGCCATCGCGGCACTCGTCCGTCCCGAACTCGGCACGCTGGACAAGGACGCCCAAAAGCGGGCCTACAAACTCATCACGGCCGTCAACCCGTCGGTGACGTTCAAAAGCATCCGCAACAAGAAGACCAAGACCCGCACCGACTCCTACACCGTGAAGCCCAACAGCGTGGTCCTGATTCCCGAATTCAAGGCCCTGGCCTCGAAGAAATTCCCCGACAAGAAACTGTAAGATGAAACTCACCCGATACATAGGATACGCGGCGCTGGCGGCATGGCTGCTGGCAGCGCCGGCGTGTACCGGGGCCAAAGTCACGCCGACGGCGGCGACACAGCCCGAACACCACACCGTGACCGACCGCTACTGCGTGACCGTCGGCGGCGTCGACCTGCCTGTCGAAGCCTACAAGGATATCTACTACGTCAATTTCGCACTCGACGGCAGCGCCCCCGTACTCATCGGGTCCGCCGAGCCGCTCACCGGCTGCGAGGTCAGTCCCGCCGCCCGGGGCATAGCGGCTTCGGTCGAAGGCGCCGAGGCCCGGTTCACCCTTCCCGGCGCAGGCTGGTGGGTGGTGCGCCTGAACGACCGCGACCGGCTGTTCCTGCTGGCCGATGAGCCCGAGAAGGCTCCGGCAGCAAACGGACAGACGCTCAACGCCGCGGATTTCGTGTCGGGCGACGGGCTTCAGACCGCCAACCTGCAACGCGCGCTGGACGAGGCTTCGGCCACGGGACGCACGCTGATCTTCCCGCGCGGGGTCTATCCGACCGGAACGCTCCGCATCGGCAGCAACACGCACATCTACCTCGCCGACGGGGCGATCATCAAAGGCTCGGACGACCGTGAAGACTACCCCACCGACGGCGGCCTCCCGGAAGCCGACCACATCCACAACAAGGAACACTACACCGACAACGGCGAGTGGATGACTTTCAGCCGCCTGATCCTCGTCGACAGCGCCGAGAACGTCTCGATCCGCGGCCGCGGCATCATCGACGGAAGCGGGGCCATGCTCCGCGCCCAGGGCAAGCCGGCCAACCTGATCCGCATCCGCAATTCGCGCAACGTGTCGATCGAAGGCGTCCTGCTGCGCGACCCCGCGGCGTGGAACACCCACATCCACTATTCGGACGGCGTGACGATCCGCGACGTGAAGCTCATCAACGACGCCACGGTTCCCAACACCGACGGTTTCGACCCCGACGCCTCGACTAACGTGATGATCGACCACTGCTTCGCCTACTGCTCGGACGACAATGTGGCCATCAAAACCACCAACAACCTCGGGCTGAACAAGGACCTGCGGAACATCGTCATCCGGAGCTGCGTCTTCCTGACGCGCAAGTCGTCGCTCAAAGTGGGCACCGAAACCAAGGCCGCGCGCATGTCCGACATCCTCTTCGAGAACAACGACGTCGTCGAGTGCGACCGCGCCCTGGCGCTCTACTGCAACGACGGGGCGCTGTTCGAAAACATCACCTTTTCGAACAACCGCGTCGAACGCAACTATCCCGACAGCCAGCGCCGCCCGATCCATTTCAAAATCTCGGAACGCCACGGCAAAGGACAGATCCGCAACGTCATGATCCGCAACTGCGACTTCGCCACCGTATTCCCGCGCCCCGCCGAGATCGCCGGGCTGGACGCCGACCACACGATCGACAGCCTGACGTTCAGCAACGTCACGATCGGCGGCCGTCCCGTCCGCTCGCCCGACGACCTGGGCGCCAAGATCCGTTTCACCGAAAACATCCGTTTCGAATGACAAAACGACTTACGATACTCCCGGCCCTGCTTCTGTGGACCGCAGCCGCCTCGGCTGCCGGATACGAGGTGCGCATGAACGGCGCGCCCCAGCAGGTCGAGCCCTTCAAACACTACCACTACGTCTCCTGTACGCCGGAGGGCGCGGCGGAGTTCACCGTGACGGTCCCCGCAGCGGTCTCCTCGGCCGAAGTCAGCCCCCTGAGCCGCGGCGTCGAGCCCTCCATCGAGGGGAGCACGGTGCGCTTCCGCCTCCCGGAAGCGGGCCAGTACCTCGTGCGGCTGAACGACACGGCAAAGCTCTTCATCTTCGCCGAGAAACCCGCACTGAAAGTCGAGGGAACGAGCATTATGGAGTATAAAGGCATCGACAACACCGGGACGACGAACGTCACCGCCGCCGTTCAGCGTGCCATCGACGCATGTGCGAAGAAGGGCCGTACGCTGATTTTCCCCGCCGGGGAGTATCTCTGCGGCCAGCTCCGCCTGCCGTCGCACGCGCACCTGCATCTGGAACGCGGCGCGGTCATCCGGGCCGACGCCTCCTCGGCAGCCGCCTTCGAATCGAACGACGATGTCAAGACCCGCCGCTTCATCTATGTCAAGGACGCCAAAGATATCCGGATCACGGGTCTGGGCGCCATCGACGGCAGCGGCCGCGCCCTGCGCGAAAAGTTCGGCGACAAGGCCCGCATACGCCTGCTGCTGGCCGTGAACTCCTCGGACCTGCATTTCGAGGGCGTGATGTTCCGGGACCCCGGGTCGTGGAACACCCAGATACTCCTTTGCCGCGACGTCGTGCTCCGCAACATAAAGCTGATGAACGACACGGAACTGAGCAACACCGACGGCTTCGACCCCGACGCCTCGCGCAACCTGCTGATCGAAAACTGCTTCGGCTACTGCTCCGACGACAACGTGGCGGTCAAGACCACGGGATATTCCGGCTATCTGGACGACGCGGAGAACATCACCGTCCGGGGCTGCGTCTTCCTGACCAAGAAATCGTCGCTCAAAGTGGGCACCGAGACCCGCGGAACGCGGATGTCGGGCATCACTTTCGAGGACAACGACGTGCTGGAATCGGACCGCGGCATGGCGCTCTACGTCTCGGACGGCACGGCCCTGAGCGACGTGCGTTACCTGAACAACCGTTTCGAACGCAACCACCCCGACAGCAAGCGGATGATGTTCCAGTTCTCGGTCAACGCCCGCCGGAAAGACTCCCCGATCGGCTCGATCCGCGGTGTCGAGATCCGGAACTGCTCTTTCCGGGTCCCCTTCCCGAAAGCCCCCGAGATCAAATGCCCGGCCCGGGGCGATATCGAAGGCATCGTCTTCGAGAACCTGACCGTGGGCGGCAAGAAAATCCTTGCCCCGGAGCAGATCGCGCTGAAATGCATCAACGCAGAAGCGACCTTCAAATAAACCGCCATGAAACGACTGTTAGCCATATCGCTGTTCCTACTCACCGCTGCGCGCCTCGACGCACAGTGGCTCGACTCGAACGTCTACGACCGGCCGCTGAAAGAGGTGCTCCAGCAGGTCGAAGCCCAGTATGGCGTCAAACTGCTCTACGAAGAGAAGAACGTCAGGGGACGTAGCGTCAAATCGGCTCCGTGGCGTTTCTACGACGATGCCGAGGCCACGCTCGACAACATCCTGCGTCCGCTCGACATGCGCTGGACGGCCAAGGCTCCCGGCGTCTACGAAATCAAGAAATGGGAGTATTTCCGCAAGCCCTACGCCGAAGGCGAAAAGCACCTGAAGCGCCTGCTCGCCCTCTACCCCACGCGCGAGGCTTTCGAAGCCCGCAAGGCCCGCATCCGCACGCACATACTCGCTACGCTGGGGCTCGACAGCCTGAAAAAGTGCGACCTCGCGCCGATCCGGAGCAACCTGCGCCGGCACGACGGCTACACCGTCGAGAACATCGCGCTGGAAATCCTGCCCGGCGTCTGGGTTTCGGGATCGCTCTACATGCCCGCACGGTTCCGGGGACGCATCCCCGTCATGCTTTCGCCGCACGGCCATTTCTACGACAAAACCGACACCTCGATTCCCGACCAGCGGGGACGCTACCGTCCCGACCAGCAGCTCCGCTGCGCCATGCTGGCCAAGATGGGTGCCGCGGTTTTCAGCTACGACATGTGGGCCTGGGGCGAATCGGCGCTGGCTTTCAAACTGAAGGACCACCGCTCCGACCTGGGAATCGTCATGCAGACCTGGCAGAGCATCCGCATCCTCGACTACCTCTGCGCCCAACCGTGGGCAGACACGACCCGCGTGGGCGTCACGGGCGCTTCGGGCGGCGGCACGCAAACGATGGTGATTGCGGCGCTCGACGACCGCATCACGCTGAGCGTCCCGGTGGTTATGCTCTCGTCGCACTTCTTCGGGGGATGCCCCTGCGAAAGCGGGCTTCCGGTCCACATCCTGCCGGGCGAGCCGATGACCAACAACGCCGAACTGGGAGCCCTCGCAGCCCCGCATCCGCAGCTGGTGATCTCCGACGGCCACGACTGGACAGTGACCGTGCCGCAGATCGAATACCCCTACCTGCAAAAGGTCTACGGATTCTACGGTGCCGGGGACAAGGTCCGCAACGTCCACCTGGCCGCCGAACAGCACGACTACGGCGTGAACAAACGCCGCGCGATGTACGACTTCGTGGCGGAGCAGTTCGGGCTGCGGACCGAAGGGCTGCGCAACGCCGACGGCACCTACCGCGAGGAGACCGCAACGGTGGAACACGCTCCGGAAATGTATGTTTTCGGAACGGACCGCCAGCTTCCGGCCCATGCCGTCAAAGGCAGCGACGCACTGCGCAAACTACTCCGGGAGTACAAAATCGAACAGTAACCCATAAAGATAACCTGCGATGAAACAAATTTTACCCATCCTTACGGCACTGCTGCTCTGCGGTCCGATCTCCGCGCAGATCAGCACGGCGGATTTCGAAGCCCTGCGGGCCATCTACGAAGCCACGGGCGGCGCCGGCTGGACAAATAACACCGGTTGGGATTTCAAAAACGCCACGGCCGACGACGTGAAGCCCTACAACGCCCAGGAGGGCACGGGCTGGTTCGGCATCAACGAAATCCGCAAAGGCCGCGTCAGCAAACTCGAACTGCCCGCCAACGGCCTCACGGGCGAGCTTCCCGAAGCGATCTACGCCCTGGACGGCATGCGCACGCTCAACCTCTCGGGCAACGGCCTCACAGGAAGCCTTTCACCCGAGATCGGGCGTCTGAAACTCATCTCTTCGCTCAACCTCTCGAACAACCGGCTCACGGGCGAGATTCCCGGCGAGCTGATCTTCCTGGGCGCCGAGGCCAGGACCTCGAAGCCCCGCGAAGACGGCAAGGGCGGCAACGAGATCAAAATACTGCTCAACAAGAACCAGCTGACGGGCCCGATTCCGGCCGCGATCGGCGACATGGCCCTGCTGGCGAAACCCGCCAAGTCGATCTCGCTCGACCTGAGCTACAACAGGCTGACGGGCGAAATACCCGCTTCGGTAGCCCAGCTCACCGAACTGACGGCATTCAAGGCCGCCGGCAACCGCCTCACGGGCGCGGTGCCCGCGGCGCTGGAGTCGCTGCCCCGGCTCAAATACCTGCGTCTGGAGAAAAACGCCTTCACGGGCGCCGTACCCCGCAAATAATCCGCTGACAACCAAAAAAAACATAACCTGACATGAAAAAACTGATCCTCTTATCGCTTGCCGCGCTGGCCCTGACGGCCTGCGGCGACTCGGATTGGCTGGGAGACGGCAACGTCTACTACAAGCCGAAAGAGCTCACGCTGTCGAAAAGCTCGCTGAGCGAACTCATCATCGGCGAAACCCGCCGTCTCTACGCCACTTTCGACCCGGCTGAAACCACCGACGGAGAAATTCTTTGGAGTTCCAGCGACGACGCCGTCGCCACGGTCGACGAAAACGGCTCCGTACATGCCACCGGCCTGGGCGACGCCGTCATCACGGCCCGCAGCACGGCCTATCCCGAAATCGAGGCCACATGTGCGGTCTCGGTAACGGTCGAATCGGGCATCCGCGTCTACGACCTGCTGCTCGACCAGCCCGTCGACGACCGGATCACCTTCGTCCGCAACTCCACGGGCAACCGCGACTACTATTTCGAAGTCTTCGTACACGACACCTTCGACAAGAGCGTGACGTTCGAAACGACGAACGGAGAGGTCGTGGACATCGAGGAGAAGGAACTCGACGGCCGCACGGGCTTCACGCTCGTCCCGGGACAAGAACTGGGCGACGCTACGATCACCATTCAGTCGACGCGCAACGACGACGTGCGCGCGGAAATCCCCGTCAGCCTGAAAACCATCAAGGTTACGGGTGTGGCGCTGTCGCTCAACGAGGACGGCAGCGAAGCCAGCGACGCACTCGCCGGGAAACTCACCGTCAGCCATACCAAAGCCGTCCGCGTGGTCTTCTCCACGGACGACGAGGAGATCAAGATCCCCGAAAACAGCCGTATCAGCGTCGAGAGCAGCAACACCGCCGTTGCAACGGTCGACGCCGAGGGCACGCAGGACCCCGCCACGCAGACCGTATCGTTCAACGTCTATATGGTCGACGATCCGGCCAACGCCCCCGACGGCACCTCGACGATCACCGTCAAGACCGACGACGGCTCCTACGAAGCCAGCTTCACCGTGACGGCCCAATGCCCGGGTGTGCAGCAGATCGTCCTCGGCCAGACCCTCTCCGACCCGATCCTCGCCGGCCGGACGTTGCAGATGACCTACAAGACCGTTCCCGAGGACGCCTATGTACAGACCGTACAGTGGAGTTCGGCCGACGAGAGCGTCGCCACGGTAGACGCCAACGGACTGGTGACAGTCAAAGCCGATTTCGCATTCGACCCGGCCAACTGCGAGGCGACCGAAATCCTTATCACGGCCACCTCCGACGACGCCAGCGCCGCCGCAGGGTCGTGCAAACTGCGCCCGTATCAATATGTACCCGCCACGGGCGTCATGGTGACCGACCAGTGGGGCAACCGCATGCGCGGCACCAGCACGACCGCCTCAACCATTTCATCTCCCAATGATAATTACGCCTGCATCGTATACTGCTCCGGAGGAGGAACTGCTAAAAAAACTCTATTCAATGACACTCAGAGCTGGGCTGTCGCATCGCCTGCTGTCGAAGGAATTGACAAAGCAGGTTCGGTAGCCGTTTACCTAACGGCGACACCCTATCCCTACGAATATCCCACTATCGCCGACCCCGACCAGCCGTTCTACTGGGCTTGTCTCTCCACATCACGTTTTGCAATTGCCGGAGCCGGATATGAAGACGGCAGTACAGCCGAAGGCTGGACGGCATGCAAAAAAGACGACGGTAAGATCAAATGCTTCCTCGGCCATACCTGCAAATTCTGGACAGGTCACAAGACAACGACGAAAGATGCACCCTTCATCCGCATCTGGCGCTATACAGAAGGCCAGGCAAACGACGGAAATTACAATAAGACCGACGACCTGCTTTTCCGTTTCCTGGTCAACACGTCACAAGGTTCGGGTGATTCCAAGCTCGGCATACCGTCGCTCAAAAACGACGACGGCACGGCCCGTGTCTTCGACTTCCTCAACACGGGCGGCATCTCCCAGCCCTTCGACGATCCCTGTCCGGTACCTTGGACGGGTCCGATGCCGCGCCCGGTCGGTTACTACACGCTCGACGACAGCGGCGCTCCCGGCCAGCTCAAAACATGGGGCGACATCCCCGTACCGGCGAAACTGACGGAGATCAAATAACACTGAAATTCGGTTCATGGTGCTTTCCCGGCACCATGAACCTTTTCCGACCCTGACGAAATGAAGAAAATACTCTCCCTGCTGTTGGCTTTCACAGCCCTCGCCCTGCATGCGCAGGAGCCCATGCAGTACCGCATCGTCCCGGTGGGTTCGTCCCAGTGGATGAATCCCAAACTCAGCGATGAGGTCCGCGAACAGATCGACCGCATCGCCGCCGACGGCTACAACGTCATCTCCATCGGTACGTTCACCTTCCTGCCGATGCACATCGTCGACTACGCCGATTCGCCCTACCCCGAAGCCGCGGAATACACGCCTGCCAAGGTCGCCCAGAACCTCGCGACCCTGCGGGAGAATATCTCCTATGCCAAGTCGCGCGGCATCCGCTACGTCGTGACGCGCTCCTATTCGCACTATGCACCTTACAAATTCTGGTGCGCCCACCAGCAGGAGCTCAACCCCGACGGGGTCTTCGACCAACTGCTGCGCAAAGCCCACCAGAACGACATGTTCCAGAAAGCGCTGGCTGGCAAGTCGCCCAACTGCGTCCCCCAACAGCAGTGGACCAACGATTTGTTCCGCGACTTTTTCCTCTGGTCGACCTCCCGGGCGCTGGACCTGCTGCCCGAGCTGGACGGTTTCCTGAACGCCTATGCCGAAGCGGCATGGACCTACGACGTCGAAAAGGTGCGTCCCAACACCTGGAAATCGTGGAAAGAGTGTGTGGACTACGACAAGACGGACAGTTGTTTCGTCGACTACTCCAACCGGTTGGCGCACATGCTGCGCGAAAAGCGGGGCGACGATTACTTCTTCGGCATGCGCGACTGGTATGTGAAGCCCGAAGTGATGCAGCAGCTCGACATTCCGCGCGAGAAGCTGGTCCTCTCGGTGAAATACGCCGGCTACGACCAACCGCTGGTCAACTGCCCGCCCTGGGGCAAACAGATGCTCGACGACGGTTACGGCGTGGTGCTGGACATGCACGTCTACGACGCGGAGTACCCGCATCCGGTCTACTGGTACGACAACAACATCGTGAACCGCATCTTCGACAACGTCCGCGCAGGCGGGTTCACGGGCATCGTCTATCAGGACTACACGCTGCGCGGCGAGGATTCGGCCGACAACCCCGTGCGGCGGCTGACGCAGCTCACCGTGGCCGGAGCCATGAACCGCAAACCCTGGTCGGACGCCGACGCCGAAAAATACCTGGCCAAAACCTACCGCAAGGCCGCACCCCACGTGTTGCAGTCGCTCAAAGCCGTGGCGCACGCGCAGGAGCAGTTCATCAAACTGATGCCTGCGTGGTTCTGGCGCGGCGACGGCCTCTCGGTCGGGGGTTTGCAGCCGTTGAAGTTCTGGCAGATGTTCGACAACCCCGAGGCGCCGGCCGGCATGGCCTTCGTCCGGCAGGAAGTGGTCGGCGTACCGGAGTATTGCACGGCATGGCGCACCGGAAACCGTTCCGACGAAGAGCTCGCCGCGAAATACCACGCCGAAAAGCGGCTGACCCCTGCAGACGTACTGCGCGAAATGGCCGCGTGTGCCGACCGGGCCGTCGCCGAGGCCGAGAAAGCCCGCGCCGCGGGACCTGCAAACGCCCCTTATCTCAACGATATCGTCGCCAGCGCCTACCTCAACCGTACGCTCTGCCAGCGCAATGCCGCGCTCATCGAGGCTGCGCTGTTTTTCTACAAGAGCGGGTATGTCTACAACGACAAATACGAACTATCGCGCGAACGGGTCCATACCGAAGGACCGGAATACGGCGCCGAGTGCATCGCGGCGCTCGAACGCTACATCCAGCGCGACTACCTGATGCGCCGCATCATGCTCGACTACTCCCCGCGCCGCCGCACGCTGCGCCACGCCAACACCTACTCCGCCGAGCAAAAGGTCGCCAACGTCCTGAAGCGCAAGATCGACACCGAAGACCATACCGAAGCGGAATTCGAGGCCCTGCGCCGCACGATCGAGGGAAAATAGGCATTTTTCACCACCTATCCCGGTATTTATTGTACATTGCATTCGCCCGGAAGCCGTAATTTTGTTCCGAACGAAAACCCGAAACACAACCGATGAAAAGACTCATTCTGACCTGCTGCCTGCTCGCCGCCACGGCGGCCGCACATGCCGATACACGGCTCATCACACGTCTCGACGTACTCGACGTCTGGCAGTTCAACTACAACATCTCGCACTGGCTCGAACAGGGCAACCTCCGCACGGGCGTATCCATGTACGGCGAGGAACCCGTCGCCGTCACCGCTCTGTCGCCCGAACTGGAAGGCGCCGACTGGATTCAGCCGGCCTACGGATCGAAACGCTTCGACCGCGGCGACATCGCCTACTTCGACCTGAAGGCCGACGCCGAGGTCTTCGTGGCCCACAACGACGCCATCGCGGAGAAACCCGCCTGGCTCGACTCGTTCGTCCGCACCTCTCTGTATATCGCCAACGACCGCGGAGAACGCTTCACCTGCTACCGCCGTCCCTACCGCCGGGGCGAACACGTGACGCTGGGCGAGAACGGAAGCAGTTCGCATAACATGTACCTCGTGGCGGTACGTCCGCTGGGCGAATGGCCCGAAACGGTGCGTCCCGCAGGCTTCGTCGTCGACATCGCCGAGGCCGGAGCCGTCGGCGACGGCGCGACGGTCAACACCGCCGTCCTGCAGGCCGCCATCGACAAGTGCAGCGCCCGCAAAGGCGGCGGCACGGTCTGGGTGCGCGACGGAATCTATGTCACCGGAACGCTGCAGCTCAAATCCAACGTCACGCTGCGCGTCGAAGCGGGCGCCATCCTGCGCGGGTCGGTCAACCACGACGATTTCCCGCCCCTGCGCTGCTCCCTTCCGTCGTTCCGCGGCAAAGAGGACTTCCAGATGATCTATGCCGAAAAAGCCTCGAACATCACGATCTGCGGCGGCGGCATCATCGACGGCTGCTCGCTCTTCGAGGGCTATCCCTGGCGGGGCCGCAACAACGAACACGAACGCCCGCGCCTGATCCGCATGGTCGAATGCGAAAACGTCGCGATCGACGGCGTCACGCTGGCCCGCAGCGCCAACTGGACCCAGTATTACGAGGCCTGCCGGGGAATGCGTGTCGAAAACGTCACCGTGCGCTGCTACACCGGCACCAACAACCAGGACGGCATCGACCTGAGCGGATGCAGCGACGTGGTGGTCCGCAACTTCCTCTGCAGCTGCGGCGACGACGCGATCTGCCTCAAAGCGCTGTCGCTCACCCCGGCCGAGAACATCTTCGTCGAGGACGTGCGCGCACGCTACGCCAACTGCAACCTGGTAAAGATCGGCACCGAAACCCACGGCGCCATCCGCAACGTCCACGTCCGCAACGCCGAGGGCTGGACCCGCTATTCGATCGCCATCGAAGCCGTCGACGGCTCGGTGATCGACGGCGTGACCTACGAGGACATCCGCATGAGCAACTGCGCGGCTCCGTTCGTCGTGCGGCTGGGCAACCGCGGCCGGACCTTCGAAGGCGGCCCGAACCCCGCGCCCGTCGGCGCCATCCGCAACGTCACGCTGCGCAACATCCGCAACACCGGCATCGGCTGGGTCGAGGTCAAGGGCGGCCCGGGCGTCGGCACGGCCGTCGGCGGCCTGAAAGGCCATCCGATCGAGAACGTGCTGATCGAAGACTGCGACCTGCTGCTCTTCGGCTCGGTCAACGAACCGCAGATGATCTACCGCGACGTTCCCGAAAACGAGAAGAAATACCCCGAATTCGACTGCTACGGCACCTGTCCCGCCTACGGAATCTATTTCCGCCATGTCGACGGACTGCAGGTCCGCAACGTGCGGCTGCGGCTGGCCAACAACGACGTCCGCCCGGCAATCGTGATGGACGACGTGAAGAATTACGCGCTCGAGGGCATCGACTACGAAAGCTGTTCGCGCACGGAGCCTTACGGCCTGTGGCACCAGCAGGACGGCGAGATCCGCGACGCGAAAAAGTAACGGTTTCTACCGATAGGTTCGGTTTTATGTGTGGAGGGCCGGGCATCAGCCCGGTTCTCCGGTTTTAAGAATCAGACCATGAAAAAACTGCTGTACACCCTGCTGCTGCTCCCCGCAGCGCTCTCCGCCCGGGAGTTCTCGCCCCGCGAGGCGCTGACCCTCGACCTCGGCACCCCCGTCAAACAATGCCGGCTGACGCCGCTCAACCTCGGCAGCGGCGAACGGGGATTCGTCACGGTCTTCTCCGCCGAGAAGAGCATCGACCCCTACGAAGGGAATTTCACCTTCCCGAAGGATACGCCGAAGATCGCCGTCTTCGACGCCGCAGGCCGCGAATTGTGGCGGCGCGAACTGCCCCACACCATCCCGGGCGTGTGGTTCATGCCGCTGCTGCCGATGGACATGGACGGCGACGGATGCGACGAGATCTATTACGTCGCCAACACCTGCGAACGCCCCTTCGACTACGACGGCTACCGCCTCGAACGCGCCGACGCCCGCACGGGCCGTGTGACCGGTTCGTGGCAGTGGCCCGCCCCGGCCCACAACCAGGCCAACAGCTACAAATGGCGGTTCCTGCTCATCGGCGGCCATGCCGACGACGGCAGTCCGGTGCTGGTGACCGTGCAGGGCACCTACAAGGAGATACAGATGCAGGGCTGGAACGGCGACATGAGCCGCCGCTGGAAGGTCAAAATACCCGACGACGGCCGCGGAGCGCGCGGCAGCCACTCGACCCCGATCTTCGACCTCCGCCGCGACGGCTGCGAACAGTTCATGTACGGCGAGCGGTGCTTCTCGTTCGACACGGGCGAACAGCTCTTCATCCTCGACGGCGACGCCTGGAACGAACATTCCGACCTGGTGCAGCCCTGGTGGGACGCCGAGTCGGGACGGTGGTGCTTCTTCACCACGCGCGAAAAGGGCGACGACGGCAAGCAGCCGCGTGCCGTGATGTTCGACCAGACGGGACGCCGGCTCTGGGAGATCGCCGAGCGCAAAGGCCACTACCACCACGGCTGGGTGGGCAATTTCGGTCCCCGCGGCGAACGAATCGCCATGGCCGGACGCTACCCCTTCAAAGGCGAGGCAGTCCCGTCCAAAGGGTGCGTCGGCAAAACCTACGACGCCCGCACGGGCGAGGAAGTGAAAATCGACTTTCCGATCAAAGGCACGGTCGTCGATTTCAACGGCGACGGCATCCACGAACTCTACACGGACGGAGCTCTGTACGACCGCACGGGGCGCGTCGTGCTGAAAACCGGCAAAGGCCTCCTCGTCGCCGCGAAAAAGGTGCTGCCGCTGGCGGGCGAACAGATCGTCGTGGCGCGGCCCGACGGCCGCATCGTCTTCTGGGCCGACCGCAACGCCCGGGAGAACCCGGACAGGTTCGACACCGAGGTCTACCGTGACAACGTCCGCCTGTCGTCCGCAGGTTACGGACACCGTTATCCCGTACTCAATTTCTGACGCCATGAAACGCCTGCTGGTCCCCGCCCTGCTGGTCCCCGCCCTGCTCCGGGGAGCCGAACCGCTCGAACTGGCCCGCCGGGTCGCCGACAAAGTGGTCGACAACACCCGCTTCGAACTGGAATACAAACTCCAAAACGCCTATCCCGACTTCGGATGCGTCGATTTCGGCCGCTGCATGGACCGTCAGGGCGTGGCCTACGCCCTGACGACGCTCCGGTGCGAAGGCGACACCGAAGAGCTCTTCGAACTGGGATGCACGGGCCCCGTACGGATCACGGTCGACGACTCGGTGGTCTACGAACGCACCCTGCCGCACCCCTTCGCCGCGGAGTTCGGCGAGAAGGATTACCGCCTTCCGGAATCGTTCCGTCTCCGCCTGACGGCCGGACCGCACAAACTGCTCGTCAAAACCGAATACCACGGCGGCGAACACCTTTTCCTGATGCAGTCGCGCAACTTCTCGCGCTATGCCGAACGGGGACGCAAGATCTCCTGCACGCTCGAAAACTACGCACCGAAGCTCAAAGAGGCCCGGTGGCTGGTGCTCGGAACGTTCGGCGGCGATCTTGCCACACCGCTCGCCCCGGACAGCACGCTGCTTTTCCACACGCCTTACCGGGACTGCGACCGCACCGTCGCATGGAACATCCCGCCCGTCGATATCGTCTCGGCGCCGGCCGCCAACGGACGCTTCTTCGAATGGTATTACCATGTGGGATGCTTCGCCTGGGCTCTGCAACGCCTCTCCGCCGCCTCCGGCGATCCGAAATACGCGGCCTACGCCGATGCATGGTGCGATTTCTCGCTCGGCACCTTCCCGCTGGCCGAACACCAGACGCGGCGGCTGCACGCCGTCCGGTCGTTCAACTTCGGCACCGCAGGCCGTCCGATGCTCGACTACGTATCGGCCCCGGCCATGCCCTACATCACCCGCTGCGTCGAGAGTTCCGATCCGCCCGAAAGCTACCGCCGGCAGGCGGAACGGGTGCTGGACTACCTGCGCCACGAACAGTTCCGCACCGAAGGCGTCTTCGCCCGGGAATACACCCCCTATCCGTCGGTCTGGGCCGACGACATGTTCATGGGACTGCCCTATCTGGTCTACGGCTACCGCCTGACGGGCGACGAAAGTCTCCTGCACGACGCCGCCGACCAGCTCATCGGCTTCAACCGCCTGCTTTTCGATGCCGGCGCAGGCCTCTACCGGCAGGCCTGCTACCCCTCGCATCCCGACATCCGCGTTCCGCACTGGTCGCGCGGCAACGGCTGGGCCCTATGGGCGACGTGCGAGGTGCTCGACGCGCTCCCCCGCAGCGACCGGAATTACAAACGGATACTGGCCATCTACCGGGCCCACATCGAAGGAGTGCTGCGTCATCAGGATACGGAGGGCTACTGGCGCAACATCCTCGACCGGGAGGATTCCGCCCGCGAATCCTCCGGTGCCGCGATCTTCACCTACTGCCTCGCCCGCGGCGTCAACCGCGGATGGCTTCCGCGCAAGCAGGTCGAAGAGCCGCTCCGCCGGGCCTGGCAGGCGTTGACGAGCTTCGTGAGCGGGGAGGATGATTTCAACGGCGTGAAAGGCGGCACCAATTTCAGCACCGATCCTGCGGACTACGAGCGCATCCCCTTCATCCGCAGCGACACGCACGGACTGCTGCCGTTCCTGTTCGCCGCATTGGAGATGGAAAAACTCCAAAAATGAAAAACAGGGAATTTCCGAACGACGGAGCCACGGTTTAAAGCCGTGGCTCCGTCGTTTTTTGGCCCGGCGTGAATTTTTATCACCGGCAAATACGTAGTTTCACCGGGTCTCTCGTAAGTAACAATACCATGCAACATCCTGCCGCGACCGCAAGCCGGGACAGAATGGCAACACTAACCTTATTTACTTATGAGAAACCTTAGACTAAAATCAACTCTGTTTCTTGCCGTTGTGCTTGGAATTGCCGGGAGTGCGGCTTCCTGCGACAACGACGAGCTGACGCCGAAGGAGCGCTACTCGATCGAGCTCAGCAGCGAAAATCTACATTTCACGGAGGAGGGAGGCAATTCGAGCCTGACTCTCTCGACGAACAGCCAATGGGAGATCAACACATCGTCCGATTGGGTGAGTTTCGTCCCCACACAGAGCGGTGCTGCCGCTGACAAACAATCCATTACCATTACAGCACTTCCGTTCAGCGAGGAGAACGGTTCGCGCACAACCGTCATCTCGGTCAAATGCGGCGATATTACAACCGACGCCGTAGTCCGCAAATTCATTAACGTCAGCCAGGAAGGCCCCGTCGTCGAAGACCGCGAACCGGGCATCTACTCGCTGAAGGACCTGACCGAACTGGGCGAAGCGATCGCTTCGGCGACCAAAGAAGCCGATCCGGATTACAGCAAATGGCAGGACGAAAACGGCGTAATCAATCTCTACAACGACATCAACGCCGGAGCGACACCGCTGCCGCTCATGGGCGGACAGACGACCGCCAACGACAAATCGGGGGCTTTCGGAGCCGTCTTCGACGGCAACGGCCACACCATCTCGGGACGCCTCGAAAGCGGCGGACAACCCATCGTGGCCCTCTTCACGCGCCTGGCCCCCACGGGCATCATCCGCAACCTCACGGTGGATGTCGAA
The DNA here is from genome assembly GCF_900107675.1 of Alistipes timonensis JC136. Lineage (GTDB taxonomy): Bacteria > Bacteroidota > Bacteroidia > Bacteroidales > Rikenellaceae > Alistipes > Alistipes timonensis. The sequence goes on along the minus strand of NZ_FNRI01000006.1, from coordinate 218,723 downwards.
GCGACCAACGATTACACGGGAAGCGTACAGAAACATCTCGCCGCCGTCGTCGGCTTCTCGGTGACTGCGACGGGCGGTCGCATCGAAAACTGCACTTCGAAAGGTACGCTGACCATGGCCGGCCCGACGGACAATCCGCGTGTCGGCGGAATCGTCGCCTACGGACGCTGCGACATCACCGACTGCTCCAACTATGCGGACATTACCTCCAACTCGACCCGTGTGGCAGGCATCAACGGCGCCGGAGGCGGAGCGTTCACCCTCTCCAACTGCAAGAATTACGGCAACATCCATGTAAGCTGCGATGCGGCACAGGTCGGCGGCATCATCGGACAGTTGAACGGCCAGACCATCCTCGGCTGCGAGAACCACGGCGGCATCACGCTGGCAGGCGGCAAAAAGGCCGTAGTCGGCGGCATCGCCGGAAACAGCCAGGGTTCCAGCTCGATCGGATCGGCTGAAGCTCCGTGCCTGAACAAAGGCGTCGTCACGCTCAACGGCCTGGAAACCGCACCCGCCGCAGGGAGCGGCGTCGGAGGCATCTCGGGCGGCATGTCGGCTGCTGTTCCCATCGCATACGCCACCAACGAAGGCGCCGTCGTCAGCAATATCGACGACAGCAACGTCGCAGCAGGCGGCATCGTGGGCGCGATAACCAAGGCCGCCCCGCTCACCAACTGCCAGAATAAAGCGTCGGTCACGTCGGCAGCCAACGCCGGAGGCATCGTAGGATCGACAACGGTCGCAACGGAGATCACCGCCTGCGGCAATACGGGCGATATCGTCCGGCTGGCGACGGCGACCGTTCCGGCGGCCTGGTTCGGAGGTATCGCAGGCCAGGGCCCCTCGGCAGTCCTCACGAACTGCACCTTCGGAGGCACCGTGCTCGGCGCGGCCGGTGACAGCAACAACGCAATAGGAACTGCGGCCCAATAGCAGGCGCAGCAAAATAAACAGATCGTCATGCAGCAATTTTCAAAGAAAACGTTACGGAATTTCTTCTTCGGCACCCCGGTATCCGATGAGAGGGAGCAGGTCAGTTCGTGGTTTACCGCCGGGGACGAAAACCCGGAGTTCGAAAACGAGCTCTACGTCCTGTGGAACGAACTGCCGGAATCCATCGACCGGACCTCCTCCCGCAAAGGGTTCGAACGTTTTTCCGCTTCGCTCGCTCATAAAGGCATCGGCGGGGCGGCAGGCCCCCGCAAAACAATCCGCAGGATCAGGGAGTGGACGGTGAGGATTGCAGCATGTATGGCAGTGCCGCTCGCCGTTTTCGCCCTCTACCTGAACGGACAGACCCAGAAGCCCAAAAACTGGATCGAGAAACACGTGGCGTACGGAGAAAAAATGCAGGTGACGCTGCCCGACAACTCGACGGTCTGGCTGAATGCCGGAAGCAAGATCATCTACCCCGAGCAGTTCAACCGGAAGGTCCGGCAGGTATTCGTCACCGGAGAGGCCTATGCCGACATCGAGAAAGACCCGTCGCGGCCCTTTTTCCTCTCGGTCGGAAATGTCAACATCAAAGTGCTGGGGACGAAATTCAATGTGAAATCCTACCCCGAGCAGTCGAAGACCGAGGTGTCGCTGATCGAAGGGAGCATCTCGCTGGAAGCGAATTTCAACGGCTTCACCAGGCAGTACACCCTCGAACCGGGCAATTACATGAGCATCGACCACCACACGGGCGCCGTCGACACCTTCCAGTTCTCGCCTTCGAGCTACACTTCGTGGAGCGAGGAGAACGGAGGCCTTTATTTCCGCAACCAGACGCTCGAAGAGATCACCGCCGACCTGGAACGCAAGTTCAACGTAAAGATCATCCTCCGGGACGAACAGCTCAGGCACGAGCGTTATTTCGCCTCGTTCGTGAACAACGAATCGCTGGACGACATCCTCAAATTCCTGAAACTGGGCAGCTCGTTCCAATACGTCTCGAATAAAAATGTCATCGACATTTACAAGCACTGAACCCAACCGAAACAAGCAATTTAACCCCAAACCACCAATGAAACGCGTATTCATCGCTAAACTACGTTCCTGGTTACTGCTCGCCGCGTGCAGCCTGCTGCTGTCGACGCAACTCCATGCGCAGAATATCACCATGAACTTCAAGGGAACCGTACAACAGGCCATCGAACTGTTGCAGAAGAACTACAACTATTCGGTCGTCATCAAAACGAACGGCGTCGACCTGAAGAAACAGGTCGAGATCAAAGCCTCGAACAAAAGCGTCAGCGAGGTCGTGAACCAGATCTTCGCCTCACAGGACGTATCCTGTTCCGTAGACGGGCGTAACATCCTCGTAAAGAGCAAAGAGGCCGAGAAGGACGGCGACGCCCAGAAAGTCCGGCTGATCACCGTGCGGGGTACCGTTACGGATGCCTCCGGCATGCCGATTCCCGGTGCTACGGTCTACAACCGGCAAACCCAGCGGGGCGCCGTCTGCGACGCCCGGGGACAATACACCCTGCAAGTGCCGGCCAACAGCCAGCTCACCGTCTCGTTCCTGGGATACGACGACCTCAGCGTCGCGGTCAACAACAAGACCCTGGTCAACGTTTCGCTGACCGAAAAGGCGTCGGACATCGACGAAATCGTGGTCATCGGTTACGGAACGCAGAAGAAGAGCGACGTCACGGGCGCCGTGGCGCAGATCAACATGGAGAAGATGGCCGACAAGCAGTCGATCTCGCTGGCCGATTACCTGCGCGGTTCGGTCGCGGGCCTCAACATCCAGCGAAGCGCCTCCACCAGCGGTCAGACCTCGTTCGAGATCCGCGGCCAGACTTCGCTCGGAACCACGACCTCGCCGCTGCTGGTCGTCGACGGGATGATCTTCAACGGGGAGCTGAACGACATCAACCCCAATGACATCGCATCCGTGTCGGTCATGAAGGACGCTTCGTCGGCCGCAGTCTACGGAGCCAATGCCGCCAACGGCGTCATCATCATCACCACCAAGGAGGGAACGGGCGACAAACCCACGATCCGTTTCGACGCCAAGACCAGCCTTTCGATCCTGACCCGGAAGCCCGCAAGCTACGACGTGGACGGTTATCTGCAGGTGCGCGCCGACAAACTCATCGGCGAGGGTGCCATCAACCAGACCAAACCCGGCTATTACACCAACCCTTACAAACTTCAGGGCGTGGACCTCGCAACCTGGATGGGATACTCCAATGCCGGGACCTATGCCGACCCCACCGAGGTCTGGCTGGACCGTCTGGCCCTGCGTCCCAACGAAAAGGCGAACTATTACAACTACCAGTCGACGGACTGGGTGGACGACGTTTTCCGTACGGGCGTGATTCAGGACTACAACGTCAGCGTATCGGGCAAGTCGAAGAGCCTGACCTATTACTGGTCGGCCGGATTTCTCGACAACAAGGGCGTCGTCCGGAACGATGACTACCAGAACGTCCGCACCCGCGTGAACCTCTCCAACAAGATCACCGACTTTCTGGAAGTGGGCATCCGGGCCAACCTGTCGAGCGCCAAAAACGACGGACAGCCCGCCGACTGGGCCGTCGCCTACAACAACAGCCCGCTGGGCGACAAATACAACGAGGACGGCACCTACACCTGGTATCCGAACGGCGACAACATGGCCAAAAACCCGTTCGAGAAGACCCAGTGGGACGTCTACAAGCGCACGACCAGCGTCCTGGGAACCGTCTATGCCAAGATCAGCCTGCCGTGGGGATTCGCCTTCGAGAGTTCGTTCAACAACCGCTGGAAATTCCAGGACGACAATTCGTACAAACCCTCGTGGACGCTCGACGGCTCGGCGGGCGAAGGCATCGCCTCGCGCCGGAACACCCGTCAGTACGACTGGTCGATCGAGAACATCCTCCGCTGGAACATGACCTTCAACGACATCCACCGTTTCGACGTGACGCTCCTGCAGAGCGCCGCCAAATGGAAACAGCACCAGACGACCGCCGGAGCGAGCAAGTTCACCACCTCGGAACTGCTGGGCTGGCACGCCCTGGACATGGCCGAGATACAGACCTCGGCGTCCGAGGATCAGGTCGACACCAAAGCCTCCTACATGGCCCGTCTGAACTATACGCTCATGGACCGCTACATGCTCTCGTTCACCATCCGCCGCGACGGTTATTCGGCATTCGGACAGCAGAATCCGTGGGCCGATTTCCCGGCCGTAGCCGCCGCATGGCGCATCTCGGAGGAGGATTTCATGAAGTCGGTGAACTGGATCAGCAACCTGAAGCTCCGCTTCTCCTACGGTAAGAACGGCAACAGCAACATCGGCCGCTACACGGCGCTGGCCGGCCTGGCCAACGATTTCTACCTGACCGAAGACAAGCAGAACGTCGTGACGCTCTACCCCACCTCCATGGGCAACCGCCAGTTGATGTGGGAGGAGACGCTGGCCATGAACTTCGGTCTGGACTGGGGGCTCTTCAAAAACCGCCTCAACGTCACGGCCGAAGTGTACAAGATGAAGACGACCAACATGCTGATGGACCGCGGCCTGCCGACGCTCACGGGCTACTCCAAGGTGAAGGCCAACCTCGGCCAGGTCAACAACAAAGGTCTGGAGATCACGATCAACTCGGTGAACCTCAACACCAAGAACCTGCGCTGGACCTCCGACCTGACCTTCTCGCTCAACCGCAACGAGATCAAACACCTCTACGGCGACCTGGTTCCCGTGACGGACAACGACGGCAACATCGTCAACTGGAAGGAGTCCGACGACCCGACCAACGGCTGGTATATCGGCCATGCCATCGACGAGATCTACGGCTACAAGATCACCGGCGTCTGGCAGAACGACGAAGCCGCCGAAGCCATGGCCCTCGGATTCTCGCCCGGCGATTACAAGACCTATCTCAAAGAGGGCAACACGAGCTACTCGACGGACGACTATCTCTGGCAGGGTTACACCAAACCCCGCTACCGCATCGCCCTGAACAACTCGTTCACGCTCTTCGACAACCTCACCGTCTCCTTCATGCTCCGCTCGGAACTGGGGCACAAGAAGGCCAACAACGAGATCTGCGTAGGCGGTTACGCCGACCGGGTTTCGCAGATGAAATATCCGTACTGGACGCCGGAGAACCAGTCGAACTACTGGGGCAAGCTGGGGGCCAAGCGCACGGGAACGCTCTACCGCAACGCATCGTTCCTGCGCATCGAAAACGTGTCGATCGCCTACAGCCTGCCTAAGCGGTGGATCAACAAGATCGCCCTGCAGAACGCCAAGGTCTTCTTCAACCTCGACAACGCCTACAGCTTCGACGACTGGCTCTACTGGGATGTCGAGACCAAGGCGCCGACCCCCATGACATTCACCTTCGGCATTAACTTCACCTTATAATCCAACGCACGATGAAAGCACAACATAAATTCCTGGCATGTCTGTTCAGCCTGCTGCTCCTGGGTTCCTGCACCAGCGATTGGCTGGAGCCCGAACAGCCGTCGAAACTCGACCCCAACAATGCGTACAGCACCTACACCGGCTGCATGGGCCTGGTGACCAAGCTGTGCAAGGACCTCCGGCCCGAAGTCATGGGGCGCAACACCAATATCAAATGGGCCTACGAGAACTCCGACCTCGCGGTGCTGGTCAACGGAAGCCCCCGCGACCTGGACGGCATGATGGTCCCGTCGATCGGCAGCAAACCCAAGGACCTGTGGGACAACACCTACAAAAGCATCACGCGGGCGGCCATGCTCGTGACCCGTTCCGAGAGCCTCAAAGGTTCGCAGGAACAGAAGGACGAGATCCGCGCCTACGGCGAGTTCTTCCTGGGCTACTGGTACTACCGCCTGATTACGACCTACGGCGACGTGCCGCTCATCACCGAAGAGATCGACTACCCGAAACTCGACTTCCGGACCTCGACCCAGCAGCGTATCATCAACCGGATGATCTCGATGCTCGAAGACGCCGTGAAGCACCTTCCCGAAACCGCCCCCGCCGGCAGCGTGAGCCGGGCGGCAGGTTACATGATCCTGACGAAATACTACCTGATGAACGGTGATTTCGAAGATGCCGTGACGAGCTCGACGGCCGTCATCAACACCCCGGGACTGAAACTGATGAAATCCCGCTTCGGGGCCCTCGTCGGCACGGCGAATCCCAAGATTCCGAATCCGAACGTCATGACCGACCTCTTCTACAAGTACAACCCGGCGCTCTCGACCAATACGGAAAAGATCCTCGTCGTGCTGGACGACCCTTATATGGAAGGCGGTTCGACGACACCCGGCGGCGGTGGCGGCGGCGAGCGCATGCGCGAACACCTCGTCGAGTGGTACAACGGCCAGTACGACGAAGCGCAGGCCACGCAGCAGCGCCGCACGAGCGGCACGGGACTCCGCAGCACGATCGACGGAGCGTCGGGCGGCCCCGGTCCCTTCAGCATTTCGTCCGAAGCGGGACAGGACTTACAGATACTCTGGACCGGACGCGGCATCGGCGCCCAGAAAAAAACCTGGTATTTCTCGAACAAGATCTGGGAAAGCGCCGATTTCAAAAACGACATGCGCCACAACGCCCCCAACTGGTATCCGATGGAGGCGCTGGTCTACAACGTCAAAACCTCGAAGCTCTACGGCAAACCCCTCGTTTACGAGAATTGCAGCGACACGCTCCGCTGCTGGGGCGACATCCAGTACAACAAGATCGTCGTGGACGACGAAAAACGGCTTCCGAGCGACTACAACATGCTGGGCGGATTCCATGACTGGTATATCTACCGCCTTGCCGAAGCCTATCTGATGCGTGCCGAAGCCCTCGTATGGCTCGGCCGCGGAGGCGAAGCGGCTCCCGACCTCACCGAAATCCGCACCCGCGCCGGGGCCACGGCCTTCTCGGGAACGGCCACCCTCGAGGATGTCCTCGACGAACGCGCCCGCGAGCTCTTCCTCGAGGAGTTCCGCCGCAACGAACTGGTGCGCATCGCCTTCACGATGGCAAAACTCGGCAAAGACGGCTATTCGCTCGAGAACATCGGCACGAAGAACTGGTATTACGACCGCATGCGTTTCACGAACAACATCTATTTCAATACGGCAGACGGCACCCCGTCGAACTTCGCCTACGGCGACGGCGGCAACAACGTGCAGATTTACCGCATGAGCCCCTACCATATCTATTGGCCGATCCCCGAAACGGCGATCAACGACAACACGCTGGCCACGCTCAACCAGAACTACGGCTACGTCGGCTACGAGAAGAACATCGAGCCGATCGGTCCGGAGGCGGATGCCGAGTAACAATCACCCGGAGGTGCCGGGACCGGCGAGTTCCGGCACCTCCTCAAAACCACAACCCGACAATGATCCGAAAACTATTCTGCGCCATCGCACTTTTGACCGCCGCCTTCTCGGCCGCCGCACCCGACAACACGGGCGATAAACGAAAAAGGTCATTTAATGACGACAATGATTTTTTAACATACGTTCAAAGGCAATATTTTAACTACATTTGGGAAGGCGCGCTGCCCAACTCGGGGCTCTCGCGGGTCCGCATGATTCAGGACGATCCCCAACGGGACCTGCATACGATCACCGTGGGCAGTTCGGGATTCGGCATTACGGGAATCATCGTCGGCATCGAGCGGGGTTTCATCACCCGCAGCGAAGGCGTGGCGCGTCTGGAGAAGATCGCGGATTTCCTGGCCCGCAGCGACCGTTTCCACGGCATGTGGTCCCACTGGATCGACGACCGCACGGCCCGGACGATGCCGTTCGCCAATCCCGCGAGCAAAGACAACGGCGGCGACGTCGTGGAGAGTGCATTTCTGGCCCAGGGACTCATCACGGCCCGTCAGTACCTTTTGAACGGAACGAAGAAAGAGCGTGCACTGGCCGCAAAATTCGACAAACTGTGGCGTGAAATGGAGTGGTCGTGGTATCAGAAGGATGGCGAAGACGTGGTGTACTGGCACTGGTCGCCCGACTATCAGTGGGAAAAGAATTTCCCCTTGCAGGGCTATAACGAATGCCTCGCGGTCTATATTCTGGGAGCGAGCTCCCCGACCCACCCCATCACCAAAGAGGCCTATTACAAGGGCTGGGCGCGCGACGGGGCGATCGTCAGCGACACGACCCTCTACAATATCCCGGTCAGGGTACGGCACAACACGGGACGCGAGTATGTAGGCCCGATCTTCTGGACGGCCTTTTCCTACGTGGGATTCGATCCCCGGGGATTGAAGGACGAGCTGGGCATCAACTATTTCGACGTGAACGTCGCCCACGCCAGGATACAGCAGGCCCACTGCATCGCCAATCCCAACGGATTCGACGGATACGGCGCCGACTGCTGGGGATTCTCGGCCGGGTATTCGGTGAAGGGCTACAAGGCCCACAACACCAAGAACGACCGCGGCGTAGTCACCCCGTCGGGAACGCTGGCGGCCATGCCCTTCGCCCCCGACGCTGTCATGAAAGCTCTCAAACACTTCTACTTCGACCTCGGCGACGAGTTGTGGGGCCCCTACGGATTTTACGACGGATATATCGTCGCCGAAAAGAGGGTCATCCCCAACTACCTGGCCAACAACCAGTGCGCGGCGCTGCCGATGATCGAGAACTACCGTTCGGGACTGATCTGGAAACTCTTCATGAGCGCCCCGGAGATTCAGGCCGGACTCAAAAAACTGGGATTCACACGCGACAATTAAGACCATGAAACGATTTGCAATATGGCTGTTCGCGGCGGCGGCGTTCCTTGCCGGCTGCTCCGGATCGGACGAAGGTAAAGAGGGCCCGGGGGGGGGTGACAATACTCCGGCGATTGCACCCCCGAAAAACCGGGAGGATGTGGAAGGGCTGCTGACCTGGATTCAGAAGACCCATTTCGAATATATGTGGAGCGGAGCCCGTCCCAACTCGGGACTGGCCCGGGTCCGCTACTTCGTGAACGAACCGTCGAAAGACGAAAATACGCTGACGATCGGTGCCGGGGGCTTCGGAATCATGGGAATACTGGTCGGCATCGAACGGAATTTCATCACCCGCACACAGGGCGTCGAACGGTTGGAGAAAATCGTATCGTTTCTGGAACGCGCCGAGCGCTGGCACGGCATGTACTCCCACTGGATCGACGACCGCACGGGCAGAACCATCGCCTTTGCCGGATCGAACGGCGAAGACGACGGGGCCGATATCGCCGAGACCTCGTTCCTGACGGCCGGACTCCTCTGCGCCCGCCAATACCTGAAAGACGGTTCGGCAGCGGAGCAGGCGCTCGCCGCCCGCATCGACGCCCTCTGGCGCGGCATGGAATGGGACTGGTTCGCATCGGATACGGACGACTGCCTCCTGTGGCACTGGTCCCCGACGGTAGGCTTCAAAAAGAATTTCCACCTGGAAGGCTACAACGAATGCCTGCTGCCCTACCTCCTCGCAGCGGCATCGCCGACACACCCGCTCCCGGAGCCCAAAAAGGCCTATATGAACGGCTGGTCGCGCAGCGGCGGCATCGTCAATCCGGGCAGCCGCTACGGAATCCCCTTCGTCGTCAGGCACAACTCGGGGGCGAACGACGTGGGCCCGATGTTCTGGACCGCCTTCTCCTACGGCGGGTTCTGCCCCAAAGGGCTGAAAGACGAACGCGGCGTCAATTACTGGAAAGCGCTCCGGAGCCACGCCCTGATCCAGTACAACTACTGCCTCGAAAACCCCAAGGGCCGGAAGTGCTACGGCGCAGACTGCTGGGGCTTCTCGGCCGGCTACACCTCCAACGCCACGACCGATTACCAGTCCATGCGGACCAACAACGACGTCGGGGTCATCACGGCCAACGCCGCGCTGATCGCCATGCCCTACACCCCCGAACAATCCATCGCCGCCGCGACGCACTATTACTGGGACATCCCGACCCAGATGGGTCCCTGGGGGTTCTGGGACGCTTACAGCGACACCGAAGGCACCGTCCGGCGCTATTTGGCCAACAACCAGTGCCCGGTGGCTCCGATGATCGAAAACTACCGCACGGGGCTGTTGTGGAGACTCTTCATGAGCGCTCCCGAGATCACCGAAGCGCTCTCCGCACTGGGATTTACCCCCGACAACGATTAATTAGCAAACTGCAGCCAACATGAAATTCCTGCTGACCCTGACTGCCCTGGCGTTCACCGCCTCGGCCCTGGCCCAAACACCCGCACTGCCCGAACAGGGCGCCGCCGCAACATTCTACCGCGACAAACAGACCGCCCGGAAGGTATCGGAACTGATGAAAAGGATGACCCTCGAAGAGAAGATCGGCCAATGCGTCCTCTTCGCTTCGCGCGGCATGGTCACCGGACCCCGGAGTTCGGAAAAGATGGACGACTACATCAAAAGCGGCGCCTGCGGCAACGTCTTCGGCATCAAAACGGCGGCTGAAACACGCCGTATTCAGCAAATGGCCGTCGAGAACACGCGGCTGAAAATCCCCGTGCTTTTCGGCATGGACGTCATCCACGGCTACAAAACGATCTTTCCGGTGAACATCGGCGTTTCGGCGAGCTGGGACATGGCCGCCATCGAACGCATGGCCCGCATATCCGCCCTCGAAGCGTCAGCGGCAGGCATCGCCTGGACCTATTCGCCGATGTGCGACATCTCGCGCGATCCCCGCTGGGGCCGCGTTTCGGAGGGTTCGGGCGAAGACCCCTACCTGGGAGAGCACATCGCAACCGCCATGGTCCGGGGCTATCAGGGTGGCGACCTCGCAGACCCGACGACCATTATGGCCTGCGTAAAACATTTCGCCGCCTACGGCGCCCCGCAGGCGGGGCGCGACTACCACACGGTAGACATGTCCGAACGCACGTTCCGCGAGGTCTATCTCCCGCCCTACCGGGCCGCGCTGGACGCCGGAGCGGCAACGGTCATGACCTCGTTCAACGACTACGACGCCGTTCCGGCGACGGGAAGCCGCTACCTGATGACCGACCTGCTGCGCCGGGAACTGGGCTTCAACGGATTCGTCGTCACCGACTACACCGCCATCAACGAGATGGTCAACCACGGCGTCGCCGAAGACCTGAAAGACGCCGCACGGCTGGCCGTCAAAGCCGGCGTCAACATGGATATGGTCGGGAACGGTTATCTCAAATACATGAAAGAGCTGGTCGCAGAGGGCCGGATCAGCGCCCGGGAGATCGACGAGCTCTGCGCGCAGGTGCTCGCCATGAAATTCCGGCTGGGACTTTTCGACGATCCCTACCGCTATTGCGGCCGCAGCGAATCGGCCTGGTACACCCCCGAAGCGCTCGCGGCATCCCGTTCGCTGGCGGCCAATTCGATGGTCCTGCTGCAAAACCGGAACAGCGTGCTGCCCATCCGGGAGGGACAGAAGATCGCCCTGATCGGCCCCTTCGCCGACAACGTGCGCGAGATGCTGGGATCGTGGGTCGTAGCGGCCGACACCAAGGTCGGAACGACTTTCTCGAAAGGTCTCAAAGAGCGTTTCGGCGACAAGAACGTCCGGGTCGTGGCCGGCGACGTGATGACGGATTTTCAGGACGCACGCCGGGCTGCCGAACAAGCCGACGTTGCGGTGCTGACGCTCGGACTGTCGCAGACATGGAGCGGCGAGGCGGCGAGCCTCACCTCCATTTCCCTGCCCGAAACCCAGAAGCTCCTGCTTCGCCGGGTCCGGGAGAGCGGCACCCCCGTCGTGTTGGTGCTGGTGACGGCCCGGCCGCTGGAACTGTGCGAGGAGTCCGCGGCCGCCGATGCCGTCCTCGTCGCCTGGCAGCCGGGAACGATGGCCGGCGAAGCGCTGGCCGACGTGCTCTCGGGCGACGTGAACCCCTCGGGCAAGCTGACCATGACCTTCCCGCGCGATGTAGGACAGATTCCCATCTTCTACAACCCGAAAAACACGGGGCGTCCGGTCGGCGCGCTTACGTCGCAGTCGAGCGAGAAATACACCTCGCGCTACCTGTTCACGCCCAACGAACCGCTCTATCCGTTCGGATACGGCCTGAGCTATACGACGTTCGAATATTCCGGCCTGAAAGTCGAGAATCCCCGGGCAAAGATCGGGGAAAACGTCACCGTCAGCGTCACGCTCCGCAACAGCGGCGACCGTGACGGCAGCGAGGTGGCGCAGCTCTACATCCGCGACCTGGCGGGCAGCGTGACCCGCCCGGTCCGCGAACTGAAAGGCTTCGAGAAAGTGTTCCTCAAAGCCGGGGAGAGCCGCCGGCTCACCTTCGTCCTCACCCCGCGGGAACTCTCCTTCTGGCGCGCCGACATGACCTTCGGGCAGGAAGCGGGCGACTACCGCGTATGGGCGGGCGGCGATTCGGACGCCGAACTGTCCGGAACATTCACCGTTACGAAATAGCATGAAACGAACGGCCATACTCCTTTCCCTCCTTTTCGGGCTCAGCGCACCGGCCGGTGCGGCGACATTCGTCATCGCACACCCGCAGCAGGTGGAGGACTGCATCCTGCGCCGCAGCGAGGTGACCTACCACGACGAACAGTACTGGACCGGCTGGAATTTCGGAGCATCGCAGACGCTCGACACGGGCTACGGCATCGCCATGTGGAACATGTGGCGGGGCAACATCCTCGTCCGCTTCGACCTGCGCGGCGTCGACTGCCGGGAGGTCTCCGCGGCGCGCTTCCGCATCTACAAGCCCCGGAACGTCACTCAGACCTCTCCCGAGGTCCCGGTGGCCGTCTATGCGGTGAAGGAGTGCAACGCCGCATGGCGCGAAGGCTCGATGGAGTCGATGCCGCAGCACGACGCCGCCAGCTGGCTCTGCCGCTCGGACGGCGAGGAATGGGCCGGAGGGCCGAACGGCTGTTCGGTCGCCGGGGTCGATCACGACGCCGAGCCCCTCGGCCGGGCGGCGGCCTCCAAATACCGGGGCGAATGGCTCGAATTCGAGATTCCGGCAGCCCTGGTCCGGCAATGGATAGAGGCTCCCGAAAAGAACGCCGGACTGCTCATCAAAACCGACGCTCCCGAGAAGGTCATGGGCGACCACGTGCTGTTTTACTCGTCGGAACACGCCTCGGGCAAGGGCCCGCAGCTGGTCGTCGAAGGCAAACGCGGCAAGGCGAAATTCGCCGCCGACCCGGCTAAACGCTACAACCCGCGCTATGTGATGCCCCGGCAGGACTCGACGTTCCGCCGCTACCTCCGGGAACGGAATTTCCGTTACGTGAACTGGACGACCGACCCGGTGGTCGGCCTCCGGGGCGAACAGCGCATCTATCCCTACTACTGGGACGTGGTGGTCTACGGCGAATATATCCTGCCGAACGCCTACTACCCCTTCTCGCAGTCGATCCTCGGCCTCGACGGCATGATCGAACGGCAGGACCGCGAAGGACTGCGCCGGTTCCAGATCAACCGGCTGCGTTACCTGCACATCTGGGAGTACACCCGCGAACAGCGCTGGTACGACTGCGGCGACATCATCGAGATTTTCTCACCCTTGCAGGCGGCCTACATCTGGCTCGGGTCGAAAAAGGACAACGGCCTGACCTTCGACGGCGTGCTCAACAAGGTGCATCCCAAAGGCCGGAAGAACCTCACCCGGCAGGAGATCCAACTGCGCCGGCTGGCCGAGGTGGAGGAGTGCGTGCGCAACCTCGACCTCACCCCGGTGCAGTACGACTCGGTGGAGCGCTTCATCAGCCGGATGGAAGAGCTGCGCTGCATCTACTTCAACAAATGCAACGACGCGGCGCAGGAGGTTCACCGGCTGCTGGCCGAAAAGAACGACGGCCGCGAGATGATCGACGCCCTCGGAGCCTTCATGAACTGCCACGACATCTATCTTTTCTACGACTCCTACTGGCAGATGAAACGCTGGGCGTTCCTGATGGACAATACCGACATGGTGGCGTTCAACAAATTCTGGAAACGCCAGAAATTCGGGGAGTATTCGCCCGAACGCATCGAAAGACGCTACCGGATGTGCGCGGATTTCTACCCCCGGGACCGCGGACCGCTCCCGATCGAAATAAAAAACAGGCTGTGGCCGGAATAACCGGCCCGGACACAGAAAACAAAAACCACCGATAAACCATGAAACAGATCCTATTGATCCTTACCGCCCTGCTGTGCACGCTGTCGCTCCGGGCGCAGCGCACCGAACTGACGATCAGCGACGGCTGGTATTTCCACCAAGGCGAGATCGCCCCGGAGAAGGCCGACCCCGCCTCCGGCGCATGGACCCGGGTGAACCTGCCCCACACCTGGAACCGGTACGACGCATTCGACGAGACCCCGGGCTACTACCGCGGCGTGGGATGGTATGCCTATGCCTTCATCCCCAACGGGCAATGGCAGGACCGCCGGGTCATCCTCCATTTCGAAGGGGCCAACCAGGTCGCCGAGGTATTCGTCAACGGCGCCCCGGCCGGCAGTCATACGGGCGGCTACACGGCATTCAACTTCGACATCACCCGTCACCTCGAATTCGGGAAGAAGAACATCATCAAAGTCCGGCTGGATAACAAGCACGACCGGGACATTCCGCCCCTGAACGCCGATTTCACCTTCTACGGAGGCATTTACCGCAATGTGAAGCTGATCGCCGTCGATCCCATCCATTTCGACCTGCAGAACTGCGCTTCGGAAGGCGTCTTCGTCGAGACGCCCTCGGTCGACTCGGCCCGTGCGACGGTCGTACTCCGCGGCGACGTGGTCAACAGCGGCGACGCAACCCGGGCGGTCCGGGTCAAAGCCGTGCTCAGGGACAGACAGGGAGCCGTCGTGGGTGAGGCCGCCAAAGCCATGACGCTCCGGGGCGGTTCGAAAAACCCGTTCCGTTTCGACGGCATCACGATCCACCAGCCCCATTTGTGGAGCCCCGAGACGCCCTATCTCTATACCGCGGAACTCTCCGTCGAAGAGGCGACGGGCGCCAAAAACACAACCGACCGCATCGAGATTCCCTTCGGGGTCCGCTGGTTCAGCTTCAGCGGCGACGGCTTCCGGCTCAACGGCCGGAAATACCCCCTGAAAGGCACCAACCGCCATCAGGATTTCGCCGGACTGGGCAACGCCCTCGGCGACGATTACCACCGCAACGATTACCGGAAGATCAAATCGCTGGGCTTCAACTTCGTCCGGCTGGCCCACTATCCGCAGGCCCCGGAGATTTACCGCATGTGCGACGAACTGGGCCTGCTGGTCTGGACCGAAATCCCGGTCGTCAACGAGGTGACCCCCTCCGAAGCCTTCACCCGGAATTCGCTCTCGATGATGCGCGAACAGATTCGCCAGACCTGCAACCACCCCTCGGTGATCCTCTACGGCTATATGAACGAAATCCTTATCCGCATGCTCTCGAACAAGCGGCTGACGGAACAGCAGCGGCAGCAGGTCGCCGACGACACCCGCGCGCTGGCCCTGAAACTCGAAGCGCTGACCAAAGAGGAGGCTCCCGACCGCAACACGGTCATGGCGATCCACTATGAAGACGGATACAACAAATACGAGGTCTCCACGATCCCCGACGTAGTGGGCTACAACCTCTACTTCGGCTGGTACTACGAGCAGCTGGAAGACCTGACACGGTATCTCACCAGCGAGCACAAGCGTTATCCCGACCGGCCGATCATCGTATCGGAATGCGGAGCCGACGCCGACCTGATGAACCACAGCCAGATTCCCCGTTCGTGGGACTACTCCGAGGAATATCAGGTGGTGCTGCACCACTCCTACCTCAAACAGTTCGCACGGATGCCGTTCCTCGCAGGATACGCCCTGTGGAATTTCGCCGACTTCGGGGCCGAAGCCCGAGCCGACGCTACCCCCTGGATCAATCAGAAAGGGCTCGTCACCTACGACCGTAAGGAGAAAGATGTCACGTCGCTTTACCGGGCCAACCTGCTGGAGACCCCGCTCGTCTACATCGCTTCGCGCAACTACACCCGCCGTGCGGATGTCGAGCGGCAGCCGGGAATCGCCACACACACGATCAACGTATTCGGCAACGGCCGGGAAATCGAACTGACGGTCAACGGCAAATCACTGGGCAGCAAACCCCTCGACGGCAATATGGCGACTTTCTCCGTGCCGTTCCGCAACGGGATCAACCGGCTGGAAGCTACCGACGACCGGGGCATGAAAGACTGTCTCGACATCGATTTCACCGTCGTACCGCACAGTCTGAAAGCGTGGAAAGGCAACGATCTGGCCGTCAATGTCGGCTCATATCAGGCAACCGTGGCTCCCGGAACGGGCGTCATCTGGATTCCCGATCAGGTCTGCACGCAGGACGGCTGGGGACGCATCGGCGGAAAAATCCGGGAGCGCATCGACCGCCAGCACAAAGTGGGCATTTCGCAGAACATTCTCGGAACCGACTGCAACCCGCTCTACCAGACATTCGCCGAGGGAATCGAAGGATACCGTTTCGATGTGGCCGACGGCACCTACCGGATCACGCTGTGCTTCGTGGAGAGCAACCCCAAAAGCCCCACGGAGGACCTGATCTACAACCTTTCGGGCTCCGACACGGCATCCGTTCCGGCGGGAGTGCGCCAGTTCTCCGTGGCGGTGAACGGCCGGCAGCTCCTCGACAACCTGAACCTCGCACGCGATTACGGCAACCTGCGGGCCGTCGATTTCTCGACGGAAGTCGCTGCCCGGAACGATTCCGGCATCGAGGTTGCATTTACTCCGAATATCGGAAAGACCACCCTCAGCGGTATCCGGATCGAACGTATCAAATAATCAGAATCTCGGCCATGAATTATATCTCGGAAAGGGAACTGATAGAAAAGCTCAGGTCAGGGGATCAGGATGCATACCGGATTCTCTTTCTGAGGTATTACATGCGCATCTACCTCTTTGCGAAAGGTTTCGTGAAGGACGGCTCCCTGGCCGAGGACATCGCTCAGAACGTCTTCATGAAGCTGTGGATCGCACGCGCCAACATTTCAGGCGAATCGATCAACCACCTGCTTTACACGATCACGCGCAATGAGATCCGGGATTACTTCAAATCGGGCTACCGCCAGCGAAAGGATTCGCTGGACAACAATCCCGAACCCGTCACCAAAGATGTCGACGCCCTCGATCTGATTCAGTCGCAATACATCGAACAGGTGGTTGTCCGGACGATCGACCACCTGAGCGAACGCCGCAAGGAGATTTTCCGCCTCAGCCGCGAAGAGAACCTGACCAACAAGGAAATAGCCGAAATGCTGGGCATTTCGGTGCGGACCGTAGAGAAAAGCATCGAGCTTACCCTGAAAGAGATCCGCAAGGCCATTCCGAGTTAAAACCTCTGACTCCATTATTTACCGCCCGGCCCCGGATAAATTCAGCCTGCGCGGAAAACGAGACGGGTTGCAAATTGAAATTGCAACCCGTTTCCCGTGCTGGCGGAAAGTGAGGGATTGACTTCGCTCCACTCCGCTTACGCTTCGTGCCGCTCGTCGTTCCCTGCCCTGCCGGGGGCATCCCTGCAAGCCCGGAAAACGGCGGCTTTGCCGCATTTCGTTTTATTTTCCGCCCGGGCCCGAATAAATTCAGCCCGCACGGAAAACAAAACGGGTTGCAAATTGAAATTGCAACCCGTTTCCCGTGCTGGCGGAAAGTGAGGGATTCGAACCCCCGGAACCTTGCGGTTCAACGGTTTTCAAGACCGCCGCGATCGACCACTCCGCCAACTTTCCGGAGACAAAAGTAGTACCGATTTTCCATTCTGCCAAATCTATGCTGCGTTTTTATTCCCACCCCGCAGCCCCGAAAAGCAAATTCCGGAGATAATTTTCTTCTTTTCCGAAATTTACATATCTTTGTCAGTAAGTTAGGACCCCGAAGGTTATTTTCTCACGCAGCGAAGCCATGAACAAAGCGCAGTTTGTCGAGGCCATTGCTCTCGACGCGAACATCTCGAAGGTCGAGGCCCGCAGGGCCGTCGACGCCATGATCCGTATAACGGTGCAAGCCCTGCGCGAAGGCGAACGGCTGACCCTGACCGGACTGGGGACGTTCAGCATACAGCAGCGTTCCGAGCGCGTAGGCCGCAACCCCCGTACGGGTGCCGCCGTGAAGATTCCGCCCCGCAAGGTCATCAAGTTCCATCCCACGGCCGAGGTCGAATGACCCGGCCCGCAAAATCCCCACGCATGCCCGAAATTTCACTCCGCGCCGAGCAGATGCCGGCCTCCCCGATACGCAAACTCGTCCCGCTGGCCGACGCCGCACGCGCCCGGGGCACAAAAATCTACCACCTGAACATCGGACAGCCCGACCTGCCCACGCCGCAGGTGGGGCTCGACGCCCTGAAGCATATCGACCGCAAGGTGCTGGAATACAGCCCCAGCGACGGCTACCGTTCGCTGCGTGAAAAGCTCGTATCCTACTACGCACAGTACCAGATCAAACTCACCCCCGAGGAGATCATCGTCACCACGGGCGGCTCCGAGGCCGTGCTGTTCGCCTTCATGTCGTGCCTCAACCCCGGCGACGAGATCATCGTTCCCGAACCGGCCTATGCCAACTACATGGCCTTCGCCATCTCGGCGGGCGCCGTGATCCGTCCCGTCGTTTCGTCGATCGAGAACGGATTCGCCCTGCCGCCCATCGAGGAGTTCGAAAAACTCATCAACGAGCGCACGCGCGGCATCCTGATCTGCAACCCCAATAACCCCACGGGTTACCTCTATACGCGCCGGGAGATGGACCGCATCCGCGACATGGTCCAGAAATACGACCTGTTCCTCTTCTCCGACGAGGTTTACCGCGAGTTCATCTACACCGGCTCGCCCTACATCTCGGCCTGCCACCTCGAAGGTATCGAACAGAACGTCGTGCTGATCGACTCGGTTTCGAAGCGTTACTCCGAATGCGGAATCCGCATCGGCGCGCTGATTACCAAGAACAAGAAACTGCGCAACGCCGTGATGAAATTCTGCCAGGCGCGCCTTTCGCCGCCGCTGCTCGGACAGATCGTCGCCGAAGCCTCGATCGACGCCCCGCGGTCGTACAGCACGGAGGTCTACGAAGAGTATATCGAGCGGCGCAAATGCCTGATCGACGGGCTGAACCGCATCCCCGGCGTCTATTCGCCGATCCCGATGGGGGCGTTCTACACCGTGGCGCGGCTCCCGGTCGACGACAGCGACAAATTCTGCGCATGGTGCCTCTCGGAGTTCGAATACGAGGGCGAGACCGTCATGCTGGCCCCGGCATCGGGATTCTACTCCGACCCGGAATGCGGCCGCAACGAGGTCCGCATCGCCTATGTCCTGAAAAAAGAGGACCTCGAACGGGCCCTCGTCATTCTGGGCAAGGCGCTCGAAGCCTACAACAGCCGCAAATAGGAGCCGTCGGCACTCCGGAAAACAAGGTGCAGTGCCCCGCAAGGCATTGCACCTTTGTTTATATGGACCCGCCAATTCATCCAATCTTATACCTTTTAGTAGAGTTTTCGGGAATTTTCGGCCAAAAAGTTTGGGTCTCGGGGATAGTTTTCCTACTTTTGCCCCGATTTTGCGTGTCTCCGGACACGCCGAGTATAAACCAAACCAATTCGTTATGAAAAAACTTTTCCTCGTTCTGGCCGCCGCAGCCATCGTCTCCGGCGCATACGCCGAGGGTTATCAGGTAAACAACCTCTCCTCGAAGCAGAATGGTATGGGCCACGTAGGTACCGCTCTCAAGCTCAATTCAGAGTCGTTACATTTCAATCCTGCTGCTGCTGCTTTCCAGACCTCGAAATTCGATATCTCGGCCGGTATTACGGGTATTTCTTCGTATGTAAGGTACAACAACATCGACTATTCGGGTGAAAACCGCATCAAAGCGGAATCCGACAATAAGATCTCGACCCCGATGTATGTCTATTTCAACTATAAACCCAGCGAGCGACTGGGCATTGGCGTTAGTTTCACCACTCCGTTCGGGTCTGCCATGAAATGGCCGTCGAACTGGGCTGGTGCACATCTCATTCAGGAGATCAACCTCACGGCTTTCCAGATTCAACCTACCGTGTCGTATAAAATCTGCGACAAACTCTCGGTCGGCGCAGGCCTGACTGTTGCTTGGGGTAACTTCGACCTGTCACGCTCCATGTTTCCGGTAGGTGCCGCAACAAACAATACCATTGCCGGAATCCTCACGGCCAACAACATGGGACAATACGCTCCGCTGTTCACGAATGCAGGTGACAAAGCGCTCCTTTCGGCCAAACTGGCCGGGGACGCCAAGGTTGCCGTAGGCGTCAACCTCGGCATCATGTGGGACGTACATGAACAATGGACATTCGGTTTCAACTATCGCTCGCGCCTCAATATGAAGGTCAAAAAAGGCACGGCGGAACTGAACTATCTCTCACCCGAAATCAAACAGGTAATGAGCGCTACTGGACTCATCCCGCGTCTGGACGAAGGTACCTTCAATGCAGAACTGCCTTTGCCGACCAACCTTACGTGGGCCGTTGCATTCCGTCCTGCAGATAAATGGGAGTTTGCTGTCGACCTGCAGTGGGTAGGTTGGAGCGCCTATAAGGAGCTGAATGTATCGTTCAACGAACCGGAGTTGAAAATAGAGGATATCAACTCGGTGAAAAACTACAAGAACACGCTTGCATTCCGTTTCGGCGGCGAGTACAGGGCTTGTGATCTGATTCAGGCCCGCATGGGTATGTATGTCGACGAAAGTCCGGTGCGCAGCGATTACCTCAATCCCGAAACTCCGTCGATGACCAAACTCGCTTATACGGCAGGTCTTACGATCAATCCGGTGAAATTCATGTCCATCGACGTGGCCTACGGTTATGTCGCATCGGCCGATCCCGAACGTACGGGTTCCTATCCTTACATCAACTCACTGACCTACGGTATCGCCTATAAACAGGCCGTAGCAGCGGGAGCCAAACCGGAGGCAGCAGCAGCCACTGCCACGAAAGCCGCCAGTGAACCATTCTCGGGCAATTATGCACTCCATGCACATACATTTTCAATCGGCGTGCGATTCCGTTTTTAAAAGTGCCCGATTTTTACTACCTTTGTGGCGCACTTTCCGGGAAGTGCGCCGCATTGTTTAACGGCTCCATAGTTCAAGGGATAGAACGAGGGTTTCCTAAACCCTAAATTCGCGTTCGAGTCGCGGTGGGGCTACAAGAAAAGGAGGAATTGATATTCCTCCTTTTCTTGTGGAATTTTACCTATCTTTGCTCCTGTAAAATTACGATTTATGGAATCGCTCAAAGAACTCTATAAGATCGGCAGCGGCCCTTCGAGCAGCCACACCATGGGACCCAAACGGGCCGCAGAACGCTTTGCAGAGCGATGCCGGGACGTCGACGCTTACCGCGTGACGCTCTACGGATCGCTGGCGGCCACGGGCAAAGGCCACCTCACGGACACGGCCATCCTTTCGGTGCTCGAGCCGGTCGCCCCGACCGAGATCGTCTGGAAACCCGAGGTCGTACTCCCTTTCCACCCCAACGGCATGCTCTTCGAGGGATTGAAAGCCGGCAAGGTCGCCGATTCGTGGACGATATACAGCATCGGCGGCGGCGCGCTCGCCAACGAAACCTCGCGTCTGGAAGTGCCCGCAAGCATCTACCCCATGTCCACCATCTCGGAGATCCAGCAATGGTGCACCCGCGAAGGCAAGACCTACTGGGAGTACGTGAACGACTGCGAAGGTCCCGAAATCTGGGACTACCTCGACCGAATTTGGACCGTGATGTGCGAGACCATCCAGCGGGGCCTAAACAACGACGGCGTACTGCCCGGCGGCCTGAAGGTCGCCCGCAAAGCCTCGACCTACTGGGTCAAATCGAAAAGCTATACCGACTCGCTGAACTCCCGCGCCAAGATTTACGCCTATGCGCTGGCCACCTCCGAGGAGAACGCCTCGGGCGGCACCGTGGTGACGGCCCCGACCTGCGGGTCGAGCGGCGTCGTGCCGGCGGTGCTCTACCACCTGGCCACCTCGCGCGATTTCCTGCGCATCCGCATCCTGCGGGCGTTGGCCACGGCCGGATTGTTCGGCAACGTCGCCAAGACCAACTCCTCGATCTCGGGTGCCGAGGTCGGCTGTCAGGGAGAGGTCGGCGTAGCGTGCGCCATGGCTGCCGCGGCGGCCTGCCAGCTCTTCGGCGGCACCCCTTCGCAGATCGAATATGCCGCAGAGATGGGTCTCGAACACCATCTGGGCCTCACGTGCGACCCCGTATGCGGGCTGGTGCAGGTTCCCTGCATCGAGCGCAACGCCATCGCTGCGGCCCGTGCCCTCGACGCCAACATTTACGCCACGCTTTCCGACGGACGCCATCTGGTCTCCTACGACAAGGTCGTGGAGGTGATGAACGAAACGGGGCATAATCTTCCGAGCCTTTACCGCGAGACCTCCGAAGGCGGACTGGCCAAACGCTACGAGCACAACAAATAACCCCGTTCCCGCTACGGAAAACGCCGGTCCCTCGAAAGGTCCGGCGTTTCGTTTTTTCCGTCAACCGAGCAGTCCCCGGGCCGAAGCGTAGCGGACCGCCTCCATCGAATTGTCCGCATTCAGTTTTTCGAGAATACGCTGCCGGTGCGTGTTGACCGTATGCACGCTGATAGCCAGTTGGTCGGCGATCTCCTTCGACAGTTTTCCCCGGCCTATCAGACGCAGGATTTCCCGCTCGCGGCCGGACAAATGCGGATTTTCGGTCATCGGGAACGGGCAGACCTCGCCCGTCCGATAATGGAACAGCTGACTGCGCACGCCGTCCTCCGTCCCCTGATTGGGCGATACGTCCAGCATGCTCAGCGAAAGCCAGATATTCCCCGACCGATCGAACTCCAACACCTGAAACTGCTCGATCACCCGCACATAACGCCCTCCGGCATCCACCCGGTATTCGTCGATCAGTTTCACATCAGGAGCCAAATCCTTGTTTTCCAAAAGATAACGCAAGCAAGCGATACCGTTGCGGTGCAACACTCTCCAGTCATCGGGATGAATACGCCCGGTAAAATAGGCCGAATCCTCCGAAGCGATCCCCTCCAAATTGTAATGGAACAGCTCCGAAAAGTTGTACGATGCGAAGACATGGCGGCGGGCATACATATCGAAGACCGTGATGCCGCTGTTCGCAACCTGCGACAACAGCGTCAACTGGGGAATATGACGTTCCAGCACCGAGTAGTCCAGCTCCCGGGGCTCGAACCGCTGGGAGTCCAGCAGCTCCTCGAATTCACGTTGCAGTGTTTCCATTACTGATTAATCAGTATTGCCCAAAACGGACGTATGACCTTACTTTGTAATGCAAAAATAACACATTCAATCACAAAATCTGCAACTATGAAAAAATTACTCATCACCGCCAGCCTGCTTCTCGCATCCCTCGGCGCCTCGGCGCAGTTCCATGCAGACCTCCGTGTCGGCGCAACGGCCTCCTCCATCGGCGACCAGCACCTCAAAATAGGCATCCGCGCCGGAGCCGGCGTCGAATACCTCTTCACGGAACGCTGGGGACTTCGCTCGGGGCTCTTCTTCTCGATGAAAGGCGCCACGACTTCGAACAACGTCTTCAACTACGACGCGGACAAGGCCACGCGGCTCTCCTGTCTCGACCTTCCCGTCGAGGCCCTCGTTTCGTTCCGCCTCTCGCAGCGCTCGCGGCTGGCATTGCACGGAGGTCCCTACGTCTCCTGCATGCTCCATGCCTCCGTACCCGACGGCGCCGGGTTCGACGTTCGCCGCTGGGAGATCGGGGCCGGTTTCGGCGCGGATTTTATCATCAGCCATTTCGTCATCGGCCCCGAAGTTCAATACGGACTGACGCGGCTGACAAAACCCGGCTCCGGCCACAACACGACCTACTCCCTGACACTGGGCTACCGGTTCTGACACCATTTCCACAGACACCAAAAAGCCTCTCCCTTTTGGGGAGAGGCTTTTTTCGATATATCCGGGGCAGGATTGCTCCACGCCCGTCGGAACTTACTGCGCCTGCTGAAGCGATTCCAGATCGGCTTTCGAACCGACCACGAGGTCGTCGTAGTCGCGGAGACCCGTACCGCCGGGGATCAGGTGACCGCAGATCACGTTCTCCTTCAGGTTCTCCAGCGGATCGACCTTGGCCTGGATGGCCGCCTCGTTCAGTACCTTGGTGGTCTCCTGGAAGGAAGCCGCCGAGATGAAGCTCGAAGTCTGCAATGCGGCGCGGGTGATACCCTGCAACACCTGGGTCGAGGTTGCGGGCACGATGTCGCGTACCTGGACCGGACGCTGGTCGCGGCGCTTGAGACTCGAATTCTCGTCACGCAGCTTGCGCAGCGACACGATCTGTCCGGGCTGCAGCGTCGTCGAGTCGCCGGCGTCGGTCACGACCACCTTGTCGTACAATTCGTCGTTCACATCCATGAACTCCCACTTGTCGATGATCTGGTCCTCGAAGAAACGGGTGTCTCCCGGGTCCTCGATCTTCACCTTGTTCATCATCTGACGGACGATGACCTCGAAGTGCTTGTCGTTGATCTTCACACCCTGCATGCGGTACACCTCCTGGACCTCGTTGACGATGTACTCCTGTACCTTCGTCGGGCCGAGGATATTGAGGATGTCGCTCGGAGTGATCGCGCCGTCCGACAGCGGGCTGCCGGCTTTCACGTAGTCGTTCTCCTGCACGATGATCTGGCGCGACAGGGGCACCAGGTAACGCTTCACGTCACCCTGCTTCGAGGTGATGATGATCTCACGGTTACCGCGCTTGATCTTGCCGAACGTCACCTCGCCGTCGATCTCCGAAACGATGGCGGGGTTCGACGGGTTGCGGGCCTCGAAAAGCTCCGTAACACGCGGCAGACCTCCGGTGATGTCACCGCCCGACTTGCCGACGGCACGCGGAATCTTGATCAGGATATCGCCGGCCTTGATCTTGGCGTTGTCCTTCACCACGACGTGGGCGCCCACGGGCAGGTTGTATTGCTTGACCTCGAGACCCTCCTTGTCGACGATCTTGATGACGGGGTTCTTGGTCTTGTCCTTCGACTCGATCACGACCTTCTCCGAAAGGCCCGTCTGCTCGTCGCGCTCGTCGCGGTAAGTGATACCCTCGATAACGCTCTCGTAAACGGCGCGTCCCTCGTACTCCGAAATGATAACGGCGTTGTACGGGTCCCATTCGCAGATCAGGTCGCCTTTCTTAACCTCGGCACCGTCCGCCATGAAGAGCGTCGAACCATAAGGCAGGTTGTGCGTATAGAGTACGATCTCGGTCTTGGGATCGACGATGCGAAACTCCGACTGGCGCGAGATCACGATGTCGATCGCCTCGCCGGCCGCATTCTTGCCTTTGACGGTACGCAGCTCGTCGATTTCCAGACGTCCCTCGTATTTCGAAATGACGTTGGTCTCGACAGCCGTGCCGCCGGCCACACCGCCGACGTGGAACGTACGCAGAGTCAGCTGCGTACCCGGCTCGCCGATGGACTGTGCGGCGATGACGCCGACAACTTCGCCCTTCTGGACCATGCGGGCCGTGGCCAGGTTGCGGCCGTAGCACTTCGCACAGACGCCGCGGCGTGCCTCGCAGGTCAGCACCGAACGAATCTCGATGGACTCCAGCGGCGACTTCTCGATGGCCTCCGCAATCGGCTCGGTGATCTCCTCACCGGCTTCGCAGATCACCTCCCCGGTCAGCGGGTGGATCACGTCGTTCAGGGCCACGCGGCCCAGAATACGGTCGTAGAGCGTCTGCACCACGTCGTCGTTGCGCTTGATGGCCGTAGCCGTCAGGCCGCGCAGCGTACCGCAGTCCTTCTCGTTGATAATCACGTCCTGTGCAACATCCACCAAACGGCGCGTCAGGTAACCGGCGTCGGCCGTCTTCAGAGCGGTATCGGCAAGACCCTTACGGGCACCGTGGGTCGAGATGAAGTACTCGAGCACCGAAAGTCCCTCTTTGAAGTTCGAGAGGATCGGGTTCTCGATGACCTGCTGTCCACCCTCGACACCCGACTTCTGCGGCTTGGCCATCAGACCGCGCATACCGCTCAGCTGACGGATCTGCTCCTTCGAACCACGGGCTCCGGAGTCGAGCATCATGTACACCGGGTTGAAACCGTCGTTGTCCTTGATCAGCGTTTCGATCACGACCTTCGTCAGCTTGGTGTTGATGTTCGTCCAGACGTCGATGATCTGGTTGTAACGCTCGTTGTTGGTAATCAGACCCATGTTGTAGTCCTCCATGATGGCGTCCGAACGTTCGTAACCCTCCTGCACGAGCTTCTCCTTCTCTTCAGGAATAATCACGGCATCGAGGTTGAACGACAGACCGCCCTTGAAGGCCATCTGATAACCCATGTTCTTGATGTCGTCGAGGAATGCGGCCACCTTGTCGGCACCGGCCTTCTTCATCACGACGGCAATGATATCGCGCAGCGAACGCTTCGTCAGAATCTCGTTGATATAGCCGACCTCCCGGGGAACCACCTGGTTGAAGAGGATTCGGCCAATGGTCGTCTCTTTCAGCACGCGCACGTCGTTGCCCTGCTCGTCCAGGTCGTCTACCATACACTTCACGATGGCATGCAGGTCGGCACGGCCCTCGTTGTAGGCGATGATCGCCTCCTCGGCGCCGTAGAACACCCGGCCTTCGCCCTTCACGCCCTTGCGGGGCTTGGTGATGTAGTAGAGACCGAGGACCATGTCCTGCGAAGGCACCGTGATGGGCGCACCGTTCGCAGGGTTCAGGACGTTGTGCGAACCCAGCATCAGCAGTTGGGCCTCCAGGATGGCGGCATTGCCCAGCGGCAGGTGCACGGCCATCTGGTCGCCGTCGAAGTCGGCGTTGAATGCCGTACAGGCCAGCGGGTGCAGCTGCATGGCCTTACCCTCGATCAGCTTGGGCTGGAACGCCTGGATACCCAGTCGGTGCAGCGTCGGGGCGCGGTTCATCAGCACGGGGTGTCCTTTGATGACATTCTCCAGGATGCCCCAGATCACGGGGTCCTTGCGGTCGATGATCTTCTTGGCCGACTTCACCGTCTTCACGATACCGCGCTCGATGAGCTTGCGGATCACGAACGGCTTGTACAGCTCGGCAGCCATGTCCTTCGGAATACCCATCTCGTGCATCTTCAGCTCGGGGCCGACGACGATGACCGAACGGGCCGAATAGTCGACACGCTTACCCAGCAAGTTCTGGCGGAAACGGCCCTGCTTACCCTTGAGCGAATCCGACAGCGACTTGAGCGGACGGTTCGACTCGTTCTTCACGGCGTTCGACTTGCGCGAGTTGTCGAACAGCGAGTCGACAGCCTCCTGCAGCATACGCTTCTCGTTACGCAGGATCACCTCCGGAGCCTTGATCTCGATCAGGCGCTTGAGGCGGTTGTTGCGGATGATGACGCGGCGGTAGAGGTCGTTCAGGTCCGACGTGGCGAAACGTCCGCCGTCCAGCGGCACCAGCGGGCGCAGCTCGGGCGGAATCACGGGAATCACGTTGAGCACCATCCACTCGGGCTTGTTCTTGCCCTCCGAAGCGCGGAACGACTCGATGACGTTCAGGCATTTCAGCGCCTCGGACTTACGCTGCTGCGAGGTCTCGGTCGAGGCCTTGTGGCGCAGCGAGTAGGACATCGTATCGAGGTCCACCTGCTTCAGCAGCGTGTAGACCGCCTCGGCGCCCATCATGGCAACGAACTTGTTGGGGTCCGAATCGTCGAGCGACTGGTTGCCTTTCGGCAGCGCAGCCACGATGTCGAGATACTCCTTCTCCGAAAGCGTGGCCAGACGCTCGATGCCCTGCTCGGAAGCGGCGCCGGCATTGATCACGACATAGCGCTCGTAGTAGATGATCGCCTCGAGCTTCTTCGACGGAATACCCAGCAGGTAGCCGATCTTCGAAGGCAGCGAGCGGAAATACCAGATATGCACCACCGGAACCACCAGCGAAATGTGTCCCATGCGTTCGCGGCGCACCTTCTTCTCGGTCACCTCCACACCGCAGCGGTCGCAGACGATGCCTTTGTAACGGATACGCTTGTACTTACCGCAGTGGCACTCGTAATCCTTCACCGGACCGAAAATCCGCTCGCAGAACAGACCGTCGCGCTCGGGCTTGTAGGTACGGTAGTTAATGGTCTCGGGCTTCAGCACCTCGCCGCTCGACTGGGCCAGAATCTCCTCGGGGGAGGCCAGGCCGATCGAAATCTGGCTGTAACCATTATTCGGTTTATTGTCTTTGGTAATTGACATATTTTCTCGTTTTTCTTTTCCTCGTTAAATACACCTTACTCGAGTTTCACCGACAGGGCCAGGCCGCGCAGCTCGTGCAGCAGCACGTTCATAGCCTCGGGAATACCCGGCTTGGGCAGGTTCTCGCCCTTGACGATGGCCTCGTACGCCTTGGCACGGCCCATCACATCGTCGGACTTGATCGTCAGAATCTCCTGCAGGATGTTGGCGGCGCCGAAGCCTTCGAGCGCCCAAACCTCCATCTCACCGAAACGCTGACCGCCGAACTGCGCCTTACCGCCGAGCGGCTGCTGGGTAATGAGCGAGTAGGGACCGATCGAACGCGCGTGCATCTTGTCGTCGATCATGTGGCCCAGCTTGAGCATGTAGATCACGCCCACCGTGGCCGGCTGGTCGAACATCTCGCCCGTACCGCCGTCGTAGAGGTACGTGCGTCCGCTGTGCGGAATGCCTGCCTGCGCCGTGTACTCGTTGATCTGGTCGAGCGAAGCGCCGTCGAAAATCGGCGTTGCGAACTTCATACCCAGCTCGCGGCCGGCCCATCCGAGCACGGTCTCGTAAATCTGGCCGAGGTTCATTCGCGAAGGCACACCCAGCGGGTTCAGGCAGATGTCGACGATGGTTCCGTCCTCGAGGAACGGCATATCCTCGTCGCGCACGATACGCGCTACGATACCCTTGTTACCGTGGCGTCCGGCCATCTTGTCGCCCACCTTCAGCTTACGCTTCTTGGCGATGTAGACCTTGGCCATCTGGATAACGCCCGTCTGCGGAAGCTCGTCGCCATTGGTGATGTTGTACTTCTCACGCTTGATGGCGGCATCGGCCTTCTTCCACTCGATGGTGTAGTTGTTGACGGTAGCCTCGATCAGCGCATCGGTGTGCGCGTCGCCCGTCCAGTTGCACGAGCCGAGATTGAGATAACCCATCACCACGCCGGTCTTTTCGTCCGTCGACTTGCGGGCGATCTCCTCCAGCAATTTCTGCGAGAACTTCGTACCCGCGGGGTACAGTTCCACACCGAAGTAATCGGTGATGCCCGTCGTGGCCTTGCCCTGAAGCAGGGTCCACAACTTCGTGACCAGCCGCTTCGTGAGCTCCGCGATCTCGGCAGCGAACTTCTCGTCGAGCTTGTCGAGCTGCGCCTTCTCGGCGCTCTTGCCCTTCTTGCCCTCCTTGTTGGCGCGGCTGTAAAGCTTGGTGTCGATCACCACGCCGTGCAGCGACGGCTGGGCCTTCAGCGAAGCGTCCTTCACGTCGCCGGCCTTGTCGCCGAAGATCGCACGGAGCAGCTTCTCCTCGGGCGAAGGATCGCTCTCGCCCTTCGGGGTGATCTTACCGATCAGGATGTCGCCCGGGTGGATGTTGGCGCCGATACGGACGATACCGTTGGCGTCGAGGTCCTTCGTGGCGTCCTCCGAGACGTTGGGAATATCCGACGTGAGCTCCTCGACACCGCGCTTGGTGTCGCGAACCTCCATGATGTACTCGTCGACATGCACCGAGGTGAAGATATCCTCACGCTGGATGCGCTCCGAGATCACGATGGCGTCCTCGAAGTTGTAACCCTTCCAGGGCATGAACGCCACCTTCAGGTTGCGGCCCAGGGCCAGCTCACCGTGCTGCGTCGAGTAACCCTCGGTCAGAATTTGGCCCTTCACGACCTTGTCGCCCGTCAGCACCGCGGGTTTCAGCGTCACCGAGGTGTTCTGGTTCGTCCGGCGGTAGCGCGGCAACTCGTAAGTCGTAATTTCGGGAGCGAACGAAGCGAGAATCTCATCCTCCGTGCGCTCGTATTTGATCTGAATCTTCGTCGCGTCGGCGAAAGTAACCTCGCCGTCGCCCTCAGCCACGATCTGGATGCGGCTGTCGGTGATCATGTCCTTCTCGATACCCGTGCCGACGATCGGGGCCTCCGAAGTCACCAGGGGCACGGCCTGGCGCATCATGTTCGAGCCCATCAGCGCACGGTTGGCGTCGTCGTGCTCGAGGAACGGGATGAGGCTCGCGGCGATCGAAGCGATCTGGTTCGGAGCCACGTCCATCAGGTCCACCTCGCTGGCGGTAACCACCGGGAAATCGGCGCCTTCACGCGCCTTGATGCGGTCGGGCTCCAGGAAGTTGCCCTCCTCGTCGATCGGGGTGTTGGCCTGTGCGGCCACCAGGTCCTCCTCCTCTTCGGCCGAGTAGTAGCGGATATGCGAGTTGTCCATATCGACCTTGCCGTTCTCGACACGGCGATACGGCGTCTCGATGAATCCCATCGGAGAGATCTTCGCATAGACGCACAGCGACGAGATCAGACCGATGTTCGGGCCTTCCGGCGACTCGATCGGGCAGAGACGTCCGTAGTGCGTATAGTGCACGTCGCGCACCTCGAAACCGGCGCGGTCACGCGACAGACCGCCCGGACCGAGGGCCGACAGACGGCGCTTGTGCGTGATCTCGGCCAGCGGGTTGATCTGGTCCATGAACTGCGAGAGCTGCGAGGTTCCGAAGAACGAATTGATCACCGACGAAAGGGTCTTTGCGTTGATCAGGTCCACCGGCGTAAACACCTCATTGTCACGCACGTTCATGCGCTCGCGGATCGTACGCGCCATGCGCACGAAACCTACCGAGAACTGATTCGACAGCTGCTCGCCCACCGTGCGGACACGGCGGTTCGACAGGTGGTCGATATCGTCGACGTCGGCCTTCGAGTTAATGAGCTGGATCAGGTATTTGATGATGGCGATGATGTCCTCGCGCGTCAACGTGCGGATAGCCGGATCGATGTCCAGATCCAGCTTCTTGTTGATGCGGTAACGGCCCACGTCGCCCAGGTCGTAGCGTTTGTCCGAGAAGAAAAGCTTCTCGATAACGTCGCGCGCCGTCGCCTCATCGGGCGGCTCCGAAGCGCGCAGCTGCCTGTAGATGTAGACCACGGCCTCCTTCTCGGAGTTGCAGGGGTCTTTCTGCAGGGTATTGTAAATGATCGAGAAATCGATGCCCGAGAGATTCTCCTTATGCAGGAGGATCGTCTTGGCGCCGCTCTCGAGAATCTCGTCAATATGGTTCTCCTCGAGGACCGTTTCGCGGTC
This sequence comes from Alistipes timonensis JC136, assembly GCF_900107675.1. Taxonomy (GTDB): domain Bacteria; phylum Bacteroidota; class Bacteroidia; order Bacteroidales; family Rikenellaceae; genus Alistipes; species Alistipes timonensis. The sequence continues at coordinate 187,478 of NZ_FNRI01000006.1, read as the reverse complement.
CACGATGACGTTGTTTCGTTCGATGGAAACCACCTCGCCCGTATCCTCGTCCACGAAGTCCTCGACCCACGTCGAGAGCACCCTCGCAGCCAGCTTGCGGCCTACGGCTTTCTTGAGGTTGGCCTTGTTGACCTTCACCTCGTCCGCCAGGTCGAAGATCTCGAGAATCTGCTGGTCCGCCTCGTAACCGATGGCACGCAGCAGCGTGGTGACGGGCAGCTTCTTCTTACGGTCGATGTAGGCGTACATCACGTTGTTGATGTCCGTAGCGAACTCGATCCACGAACCTTTGAACGGAATGATTCGCGCCGAGTAGAGCTTGGTGCCGTTGGTGTGCATGCTCTGTCCGAAGAACACGCCCGGCGAGCGGTGCAGCTGGGATACGATGACACGTTCCGCGCCATTGATGACGAACGTTCCACGCTCGGTCATATAGGGAATCGTACCGAAGTAAACGTCCTGGACGACCACGCCGAAATCTTCGTGCTCGTCGTCCGTGCAGTAAAGTTTCAGCTTTGCTTTCAGCGGGACGCTGTACGTCAGACCGCGCTCCAGACACTCCTCAATCGAGTAGCGGGGCGGGTCGATATAGTAGTCGATGAACTCCAGAACGAAGTTGTTCCGGGTATCCGTGATGGGGAAATTTTCCTGAAAGACCTTGTAAAGGCCCTCGTTCTTACGGTTTTCGGCCGTAGTATCCATCTGGAAAAAGTCCCGGAATGATTTAAGCTGTATCTCCAGCAAATCCGGATAGGGAACCCGGTTTATGACTGTCGAAAAGCTAATTCTCTGTTGTGTTTTTGCTGCGGACATCGTAAAATCCAAATTAGTTGAAGTGTAATGGGTTACGCTCCCCAAAATCGCGGGCCTTCTATCCCGCCAATGCCCCCGTATTCAGGCGTCCTTCGCCCCGGGAGCATTTTCTTCCAAAAACCGGACACAGCTCCTAATCGGCACTTCCAGTCTTTAGACCAAGAAAAGGCATAGAGCTAACACCTCCGGTTAGCCCTATACCTGATTGTCTGCTGAGACCTAAGCAGCAATGCTACTTGAGCTCAACTTCTGCACCTGCCTCCTCGAGCTGGCCTTTGATCTGCTCAGCCTCTTCCTTGGAGACACCCTCCTTAACAGCCTTGGGAGCACCGTCAACGAGAGCCTTGGCGTCGCCCAGCGAAAGACCTGCGAGGTCCTTCACGACCTTGATAACCTGGAGCTTGGCCTGGCCTGCGCTCTTCAGGATCACGTCAAACGTCGACTTCTCGGCAGCAGCGGCCTCACCGGCGCCTGCAGCGGGGGCTGCAACGGCAACAGCGGCAGCAGCCGGCTCAATGCCATACTCCTCCTTGAGGATCTGAGCGAGTTCGTTTACCTCGGTAACCTTCAGGTTAACCAGTTCTTCAGCAAGTTTCTTTACGTCTGCCATAGTTGTAAGCTTATTAATTTGTTTTTGATTCTTGTTTGTGAAATTAATTGTTTCTCGATTCGAGCGTCTTCACGATGCCCGCAATCTTTTGGCCTGCATTAGCCTGCAATGCAGAGATAACATTCTTCGCCGGGGACTGCAGCAGAGCGATGATATCGCCGATAAGCTCCTCCTTCGACTTGATGTTACACAGAGCGTCCAGCTGATCGTCACCCACGTAAACGCATCCTTCGGCGAAAGCCGCTTTCAGGACGGGTTTGTCCGATTTCTTGCGGAACTCCTTGATAAGCACAGCGGGAGCTTTCGCAACATGGGCGAACATAATCGAGGTAGGACCCTCCAATACTTTTACCAGATCAGCATCGGCCTTCTCCACCTTCTCGAGGGCTTTGCCCAGAAGGGTGTTCTTAGCCACCACCAGTTTCACGTCGCTCTCGAAGCACTTACGGCGCAGGGCAGCGGTCTGCTCGGCGTTCAGCGACTCGATGTCGGCGATGTAGAAGTGAGGATAAGCCTGGAGCTGCTCGGCGAGGTTGTTAATTACAACCAGTTTTTCTTCCTTAGTCATCTCTTCTCTCCTCCTTCTTATTTGGTTTCTACTGATTTGGAATCAATCTGCACGCCGGGGCTCATGGTGGTCGAGAGATAGATACTCTTCACATAAGAACCTTTGGCAGCAGCCGGTTTGAGCTTGATGATCATATTCAGCACCTCTTTCGCGTTTTCCACGATCTGCTCTGCCGAGAACGACACCTTGCCCACCGTCGTGTGGATGATACCGAACTTGTCGACCTTGAAGTCGATCTTACCGGCCTTCACCTCGCCTACGGCTTTGCCGACTTCCATCGTCACCGTACCAGTCTTGGGGTTCGGCATCAGTCCGCGGGGACCCAGAATACGGCCCAGCGCACCTACCTTACCCATCACATTGGGAGTACAGATGATCACGTCAACGTCGGTCCAGCCGGCCTTGATCTTGTCAACATACTCGTCCAGACCTACATAGTCGGCGCCTGCGGCCTGTGCCTCGGCCTCCTTCTCGGGAGTACAGAGCACCAGCACACGCACCGTCTTGCCGGTTCCGTGGGGCAGCGTCACCACGCCGCGGACCATCTGGTTCGCCTTACGCGGATCTACGCCCAAACGCACGTCGATATCTACCGAAGCGTCGAATTTCGTAAACGTAATTTCCTTCAGAAGAGCGGCGGCCTCCGGGAGTTTGTAAACCTTGGCGGCTTCCACCTTTGCGTAGGCGATCTTTTGATTTTTTGTCAACTTACTCATCTTCTTCGCAATTACATATTAGGAAATTCTCCGACGACATTGATACCCATACTGCGGGCAGTACCGGCAACCATGCGCATCGCGGCCTCCAGCGTAAAGCAGTTCATGTCGGGCATCTTGTCCTGAGCGATCTCGCGGACCTGATCCCACGTCACCTGTCCCACCTTGTCGCGGTTGGGCTGTGCGGAACCTTTCTGCACCTTGGCTGCTTCCTTGAGCTGAACGGCTACGGGCGGCTGTTTTACAACGAAATCAAACGATTTGTCGCTGTAAACCGTGATGATGACCGGAAGAACCTTTCCCGCCTTGTCCTGCGTACGTGCATTGAACTGCTTGCAGAAGTCCATGATATTGACTCCCTTAGAACCCAATGCGGGACCAACCGGGGGCGAAGGATTGGCGGCACCACCTTTGATCTGCAATTTAATAAATGCAGCAACCTCTTTTGCCATAGTTTTCCTTGGTTAATTATTCTTTTTCTACTTGAGTGAAACCCAACTCCATAGGAGTTTTGCGCCCGAATATCTTCACCGATACCGTGAGTTTCTTGCGCTCGTTGTCGACTGCCTCGATAGTACCTTGGAAGCTCGAGAAAGGACCGTCCGTAACTTTTACGGTCTCGCCGACAAAGAATGGTATTTCGTTCTCCTCCTCCATGGCGTTCATCTCGTCGACGCGGCCCAGGATGCGTGCAACCTCCTGCGGACGCAGGGGCGTGGCATTCATCTTGCGACTGTCCTCTTTGGTGTCGCCCAAGAAGCCCAGCACATTGGGAGTATTACGAATTATAATGGGAATCTGCCCCACGAAAGCGGCCTCCACCAACACGTAGCCCGGATAAGAAACCTTCTCTTTCGAGACCTTCTTACCATTGCGGATGGTATAGACTTTTTCGGTAGGGATCAGCACTTGAGAGATGTAGTCCTCGAGATGGTTGTGGCGAATTTCGGCTTCGATATACTCTTTCACCTTCGCCTCCTTGCCACCAATAGCGCGGACTACATACCACTGTTTCTTAATCTCGCTCATCGTTTCAGCAGAAATTAACGACCAAGATTACCCAGGGTCTTGTAGATGGCGGCCATCATGTTCTCGAACGTCAGGTCCATCGCCAGCACGACAACGGCAAAGATGGCCGAAGCCACCATCACAACGACCGTCGAATTCTGGAGCTGCGGGAACGTAGGCCACGTCACCTTGTTTACAAGCTCGTTATAGGATTCTTTAATGTAATTCAACATATCTTCTTCCTTTATTCTTGGCAGGAGCAGAGAGATTCGAACTCCCATCAACGGTTTTGGAGACCGCTATTCTACCCTTGAACTATGCTCCTAAAAAGGGAGGCGATACGGTTCACCGCCTCCCGGGATATCTGATCGTGAATTACTTCACGATTTTCAAGATCTGACCAGCACCTACCGTACGGCCACCCTCGCGGATTGCGAAACGCAGACCCTCGTTCAGAGCCACCGGATAGATCAGCTTCACGGAGATGGTTACGTGGTCGCCCGGCATAACCATGTCGACGCCGGCGGGCAGGTGAACCTCACCCGTTACGTCCATCGTACGCAGGTAGAACTGGGGACGATAGTTGTTGTGGAACGGCGTGTGACGGCCACCCTCCTCTTTCTTCAGGATGTAGACCTCAGCCTCGAACTCGGTGTGCGGGGTGATCGACTTGGGCGCTGCGAGTACCATACCGCGCTTTACCTCCTTCTTGTCGATACCGCGGAGCAGCAGACCTACGTTGTCGCCGGCCTCGCCCTGATCGAGCAGCTTGCGGAACATCTCGACGCCCGTACAGGTCGAAGTCAAAATCTTCTCCTCGAGACCTACGATCTCAACGGGATCACCTACGTGGATGACACCGGTCTCGATACGGCCCGTTACAACGGTACCGCGGCCGGTGATCGAGAACACGTCCTCGACAGGCATCAGGAACGGCTTCTCATTCTCACGCGGGGGAATGGGAATGTACTCGTCGACAGCGTTCATCAGCTCCATGATCTTCTCCTCCCACTTGGGCTCGCCGTTCAGGCCGCCGAGTGCGGAACCGCGGATGATGGGAGCGTTGTCGCCATCGTACTCGTATTTCGAAAGCAGGTCGCGAACCTCCATCTCAACCAGGTCGAGCATTTCGGGATCGTCAACCATGTCGCACTTGTTCAGGAAAACAACGATGCGCGGCACGTTCACCTGACGGGCGAGCAGTACGTGCTCGTTGGTCTGGGGCATCGGGCCGTCCGTAGCGGCAACAACCAGGATAGCGCCGTCCATCTGAGCGGCACCCGTTACCATGTTCTTCACATAGTCGGCGTGGCCCGGGCAGTCTACGTGAGCGTAGTGGCGGTTGGCCGTCTGGTACTCAACGTGCGAGGTGTTGATCGTGATACCACGCTCTTTCTCCTCGGGAGCGTTGTCGATCGAGTCGAACGAACGGAGCTCCGAGAGGCCGTTCTTAGCCAGAACAGTCGTGATAGCTGCGGTAAGGGTGGTCTTACCGTGGTCTACGTGACCGATGGTACCGATGTTTACGTGCGGTTTCGACCGGTCGAATTTTTCTTTTGCCATAGTATTAAGTATTTAAAGTATTGTTAAAAATTGTCCTAAAGTTTTAAAATTCATTCCGCAGAACAAGCGAGCGACGCAAACTCCCTTCCGTTCGACGGAGGCGTTCGCATCACACGCTGCTGCGCAGTGGAGCGGAAGACGAGGCTCAAACTCGCGACCCTCAGCTTGGAAGGCTGATGCTCTATCAACTGAGCTACTTCCGCAAAAACATAACCGTATCAGAGTCATCCTTTCCCTTGCGCCGTTTTTCAACAGCGTTCAGGACCCAGCAACTCCAACCGGCACTCTTCTTTAGTGGGAAGTGATGGATTCGAACCACCGAAGGCGTAAGCCAGCAGATTTACAGTCTGCCCCATTTGGCCACTCTGGTAACTTCCCTTGTCTTGCACTGCCGCCGCTCCTCCCTGCGTCGGCCTTCCGAGCCGATGGAGGGATTCGAACCCCCGACCAGCTGATTACAAATCAGCTGCTCTGGCCAACTGAGCTACATCGGCAGTATTCACCGTTTTGGATTGCAAAAGTAGGCATAAAAAATTTACCGCGCAAATTATTCGGGATAAATTTTCTACTTTTTAACTCTTCTCAAAGAACCGCGCCCGAACGCCGTTGGTTCACGGGCGAAATCGGGTGCAAAGATAGGAAAAGTTTTGGATAACGCAACAGCTTCCGCAAAAAATATCGTCTTTCTCGTCCAACTATGCCATCCGCCGGTCCGGCCGGCATTCGCGCCCCTCCCGGACAGCTTATTTCCGGACCCGGCACACCTATTTTAATATGCGCTCCGGCATATTTTCACTATCTTTCGTGCCGTGACGGCGCTTTTGGAAGGCCGTAAGGTCTCGCCGACCGCCTGCAGTGCGGTTTGGACCCCTCCGTTCTTTTCACTATCTTTAAATTTTGAAAACCGCTCCCACTATGAATACGATTCCCCTTTTCGGCCCCTACGCACTCCGGCAGCTCCGTCCGGAGGATGCCGCGGATATTTTCCGCTCGATCGACACCCAGCGCCGGCACCTCGGCCGCTGGCTCCCTTTCGTCGCCGAGACCCACTGCGTCGAACAAAGCGAAGCGGTGGTGGCCGGAATGCTCGCCGACACGGCCAACCCGGTCTACACGATCCGCGACGGCGGGGCCTTTGCCGGATTGATCGGCTTCAAATCGGCCGACGCCGAAAAGCACAGCGTCGAGATCGGCTACTGGCTGCGTGAAGAGCAGCAGGGAAAAGGAATCATGACGGCGGCCGTGCGGGCGCTCTGCGGCAGGGCCTTTACGCAGATGGGCATGCGGCGTATCGAAATCCGCTGCGGCGTGGGCAACCTGCCGAGCAACGCCATTCCCCGGCGGCTCGGATTCCGGCTCAGCCATGTGGAACCGCGGGGCGAGGAGCTCTCCGACGGAGAGTGGATCGACCTGAACGTTTACGTGCTGGAGCGGTAAAAAGTGCAAGGAGGCCACCCTTCCCGGGAAGCCTCCTGCGAATCAGAACCGCAGCCGGGTTCTATTTCTTTTTGATCGAAGCGATCAGCTGGGCGGGCGTTGCCTGCAGGTAATTCTTACAGAAACGGCTGAACTGCGTATAGTGGCGGAACCCGTACTTGTTCATCAGCGCTTTGGTGCTGTCCTCGCCGTCACGAATGTCGGAGAAGACTTTGAGGGCCTTCTGGCGCATCATCCAGTGGTAGACGCTGTCGTTGAAATGCTCGGCGAAACGGCGTTTGAAGACCGAAAGGCTCATGCCCGCCAGCGAAGCCAGTTCGGCCACGCCCTGCGCCTTGTCGTAGTTGTTGCAGACGAAGACGCGGAAATTGTCCTGCGGCTGAATCATCGACTGGAAGAAATAAGCATGCTCGGTCGGCGTGTAGAGCACCTTGATCATCATAAAGAGCTCCGTGGCCTTCATCCGGTGGAACCGAACGCAGTTGGCCATCTGCCGGATCGTAAAGATAGAACCCAAAAGATGCTCGATGGAGGAATGCATCGAAAGTGTCGGAACGATCTCGGTCGGGATAACCGAATCGTAAGGCATCACCTTGTCGAAAATATCCTGCTCGCAAAACTCGATCCGATGGATGAGCGACAGCACGACCACATGGGTATCGTCATCCTGGGCCGTGGCCAAAAAGTTCTCGTTGCGGGCCAGGCACACGCATTGCTTCGAGGTCACCAGCCGGACCGTATCGGCGCCGTGCTCGAGTTTGAGCGACCCCGACAGAATGAAAAGAATGCGCACCATGCGGTCAGCCGGAAAGGACGCACCCTCTCCCGCCGCAAAGGTCAGCTCCGAAAACCTGCAGTAGGTCGAGTCGCCGATGCGGCGAAACGGTGCAGGGAATGTGGGACAACTACTACAATCCGCAGTGCAACTCTCTTTTAGTGACGACTCCACAAACTGCGGTTGGGGTTGATAATCCATAAAGTACGAATGTGAGATTTGGGACAAAAGTACAAAAAAATTCGGAAAGCCAACCCCATAGGCGCGGCGAAAGGCAAAAAAAGTCCCCGCCGTTGTCGGCAGGGACTCCAAAAGACATTGCAAACAGGCTTTGAATACCTTATTTATAGCTGATTATAAGCACCTTCGACGACTCCCAGAACCGCACGGGATCGGTGATGAGCAATTTCTCGACCATTTTGTCGCCTCCTGCCACCAGCTCGTACGAATCCTCGGGATGCGACGTGACGACCGAAGCCTTTTTCTGCCCGACGGGAATCTCCGACAACAGGCGCGAATCGGCCGACGTGAAACTGTCCAGATTACCGTTCTTTCCCACCGTCAGCGTACGGCCGATGAATCCCTGCTTGTCGATGATCTGCGCGTCGCGCAGCTCTTTCTCGGGGCCCACGATGTAATAGACCGTATGCAGCTGGTTCTGCAACTCGACCTTCTCGCTGCTGAGGTTCTCGACCTCGGCGCTCCGCACGGCGACCTCCTGGGAAAGACTCTCGACCTCGATGCCCATCTGTGCCAGTTTTTCGCGCAGCCGGTCCACCTCGCCAGACTTCTCCGCAAGCTGCCCGTTCATATCGGCGATCATCTTCTCCAGGCTCGCGACGTGCAGGTTGGCCTTGCGCAGCAGGGCTGCGGAACGCTGCAGCGAAGCGATCTTTTCCTTGTTCTCCTTCAGCAGCCGGTCGATGGCGGCGATGTCGCTGTTGATCTCCGCGACGGGACGGCGGCCACCTTCGGCCGCCCCGGCCATGGTGATCAGGTTTTCGCGCGACTTGATCAGCGCGAGATTTTCCGAAATGGAGTTGATGTCCGCAAAGACCGCATTGATGAGCGAGTCTTTCGCACTGACGACCGTTGCCAGCGAATCCCGCTGGTTTTCGGCCTCGACGACGACCTGCCGGCTTACGCACGACGTAAGGACGGCCGCGACGCCCAGCGCCGCGGCAAACAGGGTATGTTTCATGCAGTTTTTCATAATTCGTTACATTAAGATTCTAAAATCTCGTTTGCCTGCAGGTACAAATATAGATTAAAAATCAGCAGATTGTTCAACTATTTTGTCACCTGCCGCAAATTTTGTTCCGGGCACTCCCGGCGTGCAAAAAACAACGGACCGCAACCTCCGGTTGCAGCCCGTTTTGGGATCAAAGCGCGCAATGTGATTATTTCGCGCCTTTCTTATCGTAGCGTTTTGCGTAGCGGCTCATAAACTTATCGACGCGACCAGCGGTGTCAACCAACTTCATCTTACCGGTGTAGAACGGGTGCGACGTGTTGGAAATTTCCATCTTATACACGGGATAGGTTTCGCCGTTCACTTCGATGGTCTCTTTTGTCGAAACGGCGGACCGACACAAAAACACGACGTCGTTGGACATGTCCTTGAACGCCACTAAACGATAATTCTCCGGATGAATACCCTTTTTCATTTCGTCGTTTTTGTATTTAATTAATGCTTAAGCGCGACAAAGGTACGAATTAATTCGCAACAAACAAGCCTGCGCGTAAATTTTTTCACACCCGATGCGTCGCGGGGTTGCGCAATCCGGATAGTTTTTCTATCTTTGCGCCACAAAAGCGCCCCGCAGGCGTTGGACCGGGCCCATAGCTCAGTTGGTCAGAGCAGCGGACTCATAATCCGAAGGTCGTGGGATCATGCCCCTCTGGGCCCACATTCACCGAAAAAGAGTTGTACACTTGTACAACTCTTTTTTTCGTTCGGGGTCACTGCAATGCCTTTTCGATATAAGTATCCATCTGCCCGGCCTGCTCGGGATAGTACCAGTGGCCGGTTTCGTGGGTGAGCTGCATCCGCTTGGGCGCCGCAGTCGCATTGTAAACCGAGAACGTCGAGGTCGGAGGGCACACCTTGTCGTTGTAACTCAGCATGTAATAGATCGGGATTTTCAGCAGACGCGCGAAATTGACCGTGTCGTAATACAACAGCGTATTGACGATCTCCTTCCGGTTATAGATGCACTCCGCGGGATTTTTCAAAATCTGGGGCCATCCTCCGGCACGGCCGTGAAGATACCCCGTCATGTCGCTCATCGCCGGCAGGGCCGCCGCCGCGCAGCACACCCGCGGATCGAGCGCCGCCACCATCACCGTCAGGGCGCCGCCCTGGCTGCTGCCCTGAACGCCTATCCTGCCGTTGAACTTGTCGAGTGTGAAGATAAGGTCGACGGCCCGTTTGCAGCCCCGGATCACCCGGTTGTAATAGTAATCGTCGCGGCTTTCGAGGTTCATCGTGTAATAGCGGTTGAGAATCCCCGCAAAGAGCCGTTCGTAGACGACCGGTTCGAGCGTGACCGGAATGCCGTGAATGCCGACATCGAGCGTTATGAAGCCCTTGTCGGCCTGCCAGGCGCTCCCCTGATAGCTCCGCACGCCCGCTCCGGGAACGCGCAGGACGGCCGGGTATTTCCCCTCGGCTTTCGGCACGCACAGAATGCCGTAGAAGCGCCCTCCCTGGGGCGTGTAGAGATAGCTCACCTCGTAGACATCGGTCCTGTCGGTGCAGCGCTCGGGAAGCAGCTCCATCCGGGGCCGGAGGGGCATGGCCGCATCGGCGTCGAGCTGCGACTGCCAGTAGGACTGGAAATCGGCCGGCATCGTCACCGTCGGTTCGATGCGCTCCTTGTCCACGGCGACGGTTTTCCACTGACGGTAGTCCACCCCGTTCACCCTGACGCGGACATCGAGGTTGAAAAATCCGGGTTTGTCCATCCGTCCGAGGTCCAGCGTCACGGAGCCGTCTTTGGTCGTCGCCTGCCCCGTCACCGTCGGTTCGACCAGCTCCGGACCGGCTTCATAGGTGAACGCGACATCGCGGAGCGGAAGCTCGTTCAGTTCCACGCTCACCGCCATTTTGATCCGTTCCCCGACGCGGTAGTCCCACGAGCCGTTCGTCGGCGTGATGCGCACTTTGACCATCGGGGTCTGGGCGCTCCCCTGCGCCGACAACTGCGTGCAGCCCAGCAATGCCAGCAAGGCAAAAACAATACTCTTTTTCATGATTCGGGTTTGTATTTCAGGTAAAGCTCCCGGACGATCTCACAGACATCGCCCGCGGGGGTCTGCGTCAGCGGCTTCGTGCTGCCGGCAAACTCCTTTTCGAAATCGGCCATGGCGTTGAAGATCGCCTCTTCATCGAACTTCCGCCCCGCTTCGACGGCTCCGACCGCCGCATCGAGGAACATCCGCCAGCGCTCGGCGTAGTAATCCGCCACCAGCCCCGACCACGTGCGGTTGGCGTAGTCGTTGATGCTCTGCGCCCGGTCGCCCCACGTCGTGAGAAGCGTGCGGCCATTCACCTCGTAGTAATCCCGCTCTTCGGGAGTCGTGCCGAAGGAGCGCGAGTCGTCGATCCACTTCTGCATCGAGAAGGCGCCGTGCTGCGCCGTCAATGTCTCGAGGTCCGCCGCCAGTTCCAGCATTTCGCTCCGCAGCTCCTTCATCCGTGCGAGATCCTTCGCCCGGCAAGCCGCCGTGAACCCGTCGCGCAGCGGCAGGAAAAGGTTGCCCAAAGTCTGCCGGCCGACATTCACGAGCCAATAGCGATAGGTGTCGCGCCCGGAATCCCCGGCGTCGATCATCTTCGCCCAGACCTCGAACAGCTCGTCGTTGTCGTATTTGATCTCCGCATCGGTGGTACCCGTGAGAATGCCCTCCAGCGTGGGCCGGGCATTCAGCAGCGGACAGTGGCCGTATTTCGAAGAGGTGATGTAGACATTTTTGCGCAGGGCGTCCCAGGCCCGGCGGTAGCCCGTATCCTCATACCCCAGGTAACGGTCGGCCAGCGCGTCGAACCACCGGTCGTCATCGACCGGAAAATCCCACGCACGTTCGAAAACATAGTCGTACATGAAGGGGTTCGAATCCAGCCCCTCGAGCGTAGAACCGAGACCCCGCAGGTTGTTCCCGCCTTCGGCCAGCACTCCGTCGATACGCTTCGAGACCTCGTCGAAATTGCCCACCAGCATCGTGTTGCCGCCGAAATTGCCCAGATAGCACCAGAAATAGGGCTGCCCGTGGTAGCTATGGGTCTGGCGCCACACCTCCGTATTCTCGCAATAATAGTCCAGCAACAGCATCTTGTCCTGCGGTACGGCCGTGACGAACGCTTCGATCCGGTCGTCGTGCCACTTGTCGCGGTCGAGGTAGAACAGCCACGTCATCTGGAGCCATTCGGCCTCGGGATCGGCTTCGGTCATCGTGTCGTAAATCGTCCGGGAGACCCGGGCGAGGAACTCCGGTTCCCAGCTCGGCGGATCGACCTCGTTGAACGGATCGGCACCGTAAATATGGTCCGTGCCGAAGAGTGCGGTCTGCTCGGCGAGGAACTCCCGCTGAATCCGCGCGAAGAGCGGATCGAGCGGATCGAGGAAATGGCTGCGGTAACGATCCTCGAAACCGCCCCATTTGCTCATGCGCGAGATTTTGGCCTCCGGGTAAATTTCACCCAGCTCCGCGGGGACATGTCCGGCGAAGGCCGGAAGCACGGGTTTCATGTTCAGCTCCCGCTCACGGGCCACGATCCGCTTCTGCAGCTCCACCTGCGCGTCGAGCCAGCTCTGGGGCAGCGGCGACTGCCAGTAGTCGAGATTCGACATCCGGTGCCACGGCAGATGGGCCGGACCGGTGAAATAGCTGCGGACCTGCTCGTCGGTGAGCCCGAGTCTCTGCCACACCCGCGCCCACACGGCCTCCTGCCCCGTGATCGCCAGCGGAAGGGTCACGCCGTTGAGCGCCATCCAGTCGATCAGCCGCTCCCAGTCGCGCCACTGCCACCACACCATCGTATATCCGAACGTGCAGTAATTCAAAAAGAAGCGGTCGTCAAGCAGAGCGCTGTGCGCGACCTTTTCCGCCACCACGGGCATCTCCGCGGGCACCTCGACCGGCTGGCCGGCAAACCACGAGACGCTCGTGCGGGCGTAATATTTCAGGAAATGGTTCAGGCCCACGGCCATCGAGTTGGCGTTGTTGCCCCGGACGACCAGCTTTCGGCCGACCGTCTCCAGTTCGAACCGGTCCGTGGAATCCGCCGCGGGAGCCAGCTTCTCGAAGCGTATCTTCGAAGCGTAGCCGGGGACGATGCGTCCGGCCAATCCCTGTGCCGCGGCGACGTCGGCGTCCGGGCGGCCGCACCCTGCCGGCAACGACACGACCGCGGCCAGCAGCGCGAGGATTGCAAAAAATGACTTCATAGGATTAATCTGTTGCATTTGAAAATCAGGCAAGAGGAATTTTCCTGTCAAAAACTCCTCTTGCCAATTATCGATCGACGGCGATCCGTCACTGATTCGACGTATCGGTCGCCCCTCCGGCGTATCCGGGATTCTGCGACATGCCGGTCTTGCTGACCTCCGACTGCGGAATGGGCCACAGGCGGTAATGCGACTCCCATTTGCGGTTCTTGTCGCGCACGAGGCGGATTTCGGCATCCGGATAGGTCGCAATGTCGTTCAGGTCGTGGCGGGCGGTCTTATTGAACACCGGCAGCTTTTGGACCGAAGGATACGGGGCCTTGAACCCGCCGTATTTCTCTTCGGGCATGCCGTAGACCGGCTGCGAGTTCTCCAGGTCGCCGATGTCCCAGCGGCGCAGGTCGATCAGGTGAAGCCCCTCGAATGCGAGTTCCACCTTGCGCTCGCGGCGCACCAACTGGCGCATCTTCTCCACATTGCCGACCCGGTCGCTCGACACGTCGGGCATGCCGACGCGGTTGCGGACCTCGTTGATCGCCGTATAGATGCGGTCGTCCTCGGCTTCGGCGCCCAGGGCCCAGAGCTCGATCTTCGCTTCGGCGAAGTTCAGCAGCACCTCCGCATAACGCAGGATCGGGAAGTTGACGGTCGACTGGCTGATGTTCTCCGTACTGTCGCGCTGGAACTTGCCGCACATATAGCCTTTGCCCGCATTGGCGAAGCTGGTGAATGCCGACGGATCGGTGAAATCGAGGTTGTCCGTCTTCTCCCACTTTTGCGTATCATAATTGTATTTCAACGTCTTACGATAATTCTCCTTATCGTTCGAATCACCCTCGTAGGCATTGAGGATCGCCTTCACCTTGCCGCTGCCCGTATTAACCGTAATGGTGTCGCCCGTGATGAAGATCGAGGACCGGAGCCGCGGGTCGCGGTTCTTTTTCGGGTCGGTGGGATCGTAGAGCGGCGACTCGTCGATCCGTTTGCCGTCGATGCACTCGAAGGTATCGAAGAGCGTCTGGGTCGGATAACGGCTGGTCTGCCCGACAAAACGGCTCGTCTCGGTATAGCCCACATAATGAAACTTCGCCTCTCCCGTGTTGTAGAATGCAATTTCCAGAATGAGCTCATCGCGGGCATCGGGCTGCGCCTGTCCCGTCGTGGTGAAGAGCGATCCGAAGTCCTTGCACAATCCGCGCTTGCCGATCACCTTCTCGGCCGCATCGGCGGCGATCTTAAAGTAATGAGCCGCATCATTGTTGTAGTTGAAACTGCCGCCCATCAGCGCGGCGCGCGACAGGATGCCGTAGGCCGCAGCCTTGTCGACCCGGCCCCGCTCGGAAGCGGTCCATTCGGGAAGGATCGCGGCCGCCTCATCCAACTCCCTGAGTACGAAGTCGAGGATCGTGACCTTCGACGTGCGCTGACATTTGAAATCCTCGAACGCCGGCGGCGCGGTAAAGAAGGGCACGTCGCCGAACATCGAGATCAGGTAGTAGTAAGCCATGGCCCGGAGCACACGGGCTTCGGCCGTAAGACGCGCCATGTTCCCGGACTGCGAGGGATCGGCATTGACCAGCATGGTGTTGGCACGCTGGATGATGACATACCACGATTTCCAGTAGGCGAGAATCGTGCTGTCGTCGGGCCAGATCCGGCCGGAACCGAGCGTTTCGTTCTCGTCGCGGGTCATCACCAACCCGGTCAGGGCGTCGTAAGAGGCGGGCCCGGGGAGCATATAGCCGATGGCGGCGCCGCTCGACCAGAGGTAGAGGCCGTTGTAGATTCCCGTCAGCGCCAGTTTGGCGGCCTCCTCGCTTTTGAAGAAGTCTCCCGTGGTGGGTTTCGACGGGTAGCGGTTCAGGAAGTCCTCCGCGCAGGATGTCATCGACAGCAGGCAGAGCAGCAGGATCGGATATTTAATGAACTTTTTCATAATCAGAAGCGTAAATCAAGACCGACGGTAAATACACGCATGATCGGATAGAACTCGGAACCGTAAGAGTTGTTACCCTCCGGATCGAACCCTTCGAAAGCATCGGAGAGCGTGAAGAGGTTTTGCCCGGTGACATAGACGCGCGCGCTCTGGAGACGGAGCTTCGAGATGACCTTCTTGGGAATGCGGTAGCTCAGCGACACATTCTTCAGACGCACGTAACCGGCATTCTTCACCCAGACGTCGGACGAGTAGTAGTTGTTCTTGTTGTTGATCGACAGCCGGGGGAACTTGGCATTGAGGTTGTCCTCGCGCCAATAGTCGGTCTGGCTTTCGAACATCGAACGTCCGTTGTCGAACGGGACGATACCGGCGCCGTTGTAGCGCTTCATCCGCTCGCCGACCCCCTGGATGAAGACCGAAAGGTCGAAATTCTTCCACGAGATGTTGGCCGTCAGGCTGTATAGGTAGCGGGGACTTCCGTCGCCCAGCGTATAGACGTCGTTGTAGTCGATCACGCCGTTGCCGTCCTTGTCGCGGTACTTCACGTCACCGGGTTTGAGGTTCGTCTTGTCGTTGTTGAACGCCGGCGAAGCGTCGATGTCGGCCTGGTCGCGGTAAAAACCGTCGGTCTTCCAGCCGCGGATGGCGTTGCGGAGTTCACCGGGGCGCAGCGCCGTAATATCATTGGTATCGGCAATGTCCGCGACTTCGAGAATTGTACTCTTGGCATCGGAGAAGTTGCCCGTGAACGAATAGCGCCAGTTGCCGTTCTTCGACGAGCCGCGGTACGAAATCGAAATGTCATAACCCCGCGCCTGCATCTTTCCGATATTGAAATACGGGGCATTGTAGACGACAAAGGTCGGGATCGTCGGAACCTGGATCAGGTCCGAGATCTTCCGGTTGAAAAGGTCGACCGTCAGCGTGAGCTTGTCGCCGAGGAATCCCATATCCAGACCGATATTGGCCTGCTTGGAGGTTTCCCACGAGATGTCGGCATTGAAGAGCTTCTCCTGAATGCTGCCCAAGAACTGCTCGCCGTTGAAGAAATAACCGTTCCAGAGGTTAGTGTTCATCTGGCTCGCGAACGGATAGTAGTCGTTGAGCCACTGGTTGCCGAAGTGCGCATAGGAGGCACGAATCTTCAGCGAGGAGACATACTTCTCCACCGACTGCCAGAACGGCTCCTGCGAGATACGGTAAGCCACCGAACCTCCGGGGAAGAAGCCCCAGCGGTTGTCCGGCATGAAGCGCGACGAACCGTCGAGACGCCCGGTGAGCTCGATGAGGTATTTCTCCTTGTAGTTGTAGTTGAGCACGCTGTAATACGAGAGCATCGCCCACTCGTCCCGCGCCGACGAACTGGTCTGGGTTTTCGACCCGACGCCCATCTCGTCGTACCCGGGGATGAAGAATCCCTCGCGCGAACCCGAAAGGCTCTGCGAAAGAAGCGTTTCGAGCTGCACGCCGGCCAGCGCACTGAAATTGTGGTTCTCCCTGAAAGTATTCTTATAGGAGAAGCTGGCGTTGAACTGGATCTGCTGATTTTTCTTCCAGTACATCGAGACCTTTCCGTCCGGCGTCGTGTCGGGATAAGTATATTTCAGCATGCCCTGCGTGTAAGTATCGTAGGGTTTGGTCACGATCTTCTGGTTGTCGTGCTGGTAGCGATAACTGAACAGCGTTTTGAATTCGAGGTTGTAAGGCAGTTTGACCGTCAGGTTCGCCTTGGGATTGAAACCGGTCACGTCGTTACGCTGCGTACCGCCCACCTTAAGGATGGCGATGGGATTGTAACCGTTGAGACCCTCGCCCCAAGTGCCGTCGCGGTTGATGCCGGCCAGCGTCGGGGTGTAGGTCAGCGCCTCGCCGATCAGCTTCTCGGGAGTGGAGATCGACGGCACGGTCTCCGAGGTTCCGAAAGCACTGAAATCCACGCTCAGGGTGGCCCATTTGGCGAGGTTCATGTCGGTATTCACACGGAAGGTCTTGCGCGAAAAGTTGTTGTTCTCGATCAGGCCGTCCTGGAACTGGTACGAACCGTCGATGTAGTAGGAGCAGATATTGCCCTTTCCGGAAATGCTCAGCGCGTGGCGGTGCATGTAGGAACTCTTTTTGAGCATCTCCTTCTTCCAGTCGGTATCGAACGTCGTCCAGTTGTCGGCGCCGTAACGCTTGTACTCGGCGATGTAGGCGGGGTCGAAACGGATGCTCTGCCCGGAGTTCAGGGCCGCGATATTCATATACTCCATGTATTCGGCTCCGGAAACGGGCGTCGGCATCTCCGTCGGAGCGGTAATGGCATAGTAACCCGTGTAGGTGAACTGGGGCGTCTCGCTCTTGCCGCGCTTGGTGGTGACGAGAATGACGCCGTTCGAGGCGCGCGAACCGTAAATAGCCGCCGATGCGTCTTTCAGGGCGGAGATGCTCTCCACGCTGTTCATGTCGACCTGATTGATGTCGCCTTCGACACCGTCGATCAGGATCAGCGGGCTGGTGCTCGAATTGATCGAACCGATACCGCGGATGGTGATCTGGCCGCCGTCGGCGCCGGGACGTCCCGATCCCTGCACGACGCTGACACCGGGCATCAATCCCTGAAGGGCCGAGGAGAGGTTGGGAGCATCGCGTTTGACGATGTCCTTTCCGGAGATCGCCGAGACGGAGCCGGTGAGGGTGACCTTTTTCTGAACCTGGTATCCGACCACGACCACGTCGTCGATCTGCCGGTCCTCGGTTTCGAGGGTGATGTCGAGCCGGGTCCGGTTGTTCACCGGAACGGTACGGCTGTTGTAGCCGATGGAGCTGACGGTCAGCGAGACCGACCCGGAGGGCAGCGTGATGGAGTAGGACCCATCCACGCCCGCGGCCGTTGCGATCATCGGTTTCGAACCTTCGACGACGATCGTCGCACCGATCACGGGCTCTCCGGCAGAGGAGACGACCTTACCCGTCAGGGTCAGCTTTTTGGAGGCCGGTTTCGACGCGGTTTGCGCATGCAACGACACGCAGCCGACCAAAAGCAGGATTAGGAGTGCTAATTTCTTCATACAAAAATTTGTCTCAGCCTTTAACAGCGGCGATTAACTGAAAAAACCGGAGGAGTGACCGCACAGGCGGAACCCCTCCGGCAATCGAAAGGAGGTTACTCCTTGACGTTGTTGATCTCGTAGCCGACCATGCCGACACCCGACAGGAGGTTGTAAACGCGGCAGCTCAGCTCGCCTTCGTCGTCACCGCTGCCCTCGGCAACCACGCTGATGGCCAGACCGCCCGTTCCGTTGGGGTTAAGCACCGACACCTTGCCGTCGAAGACATCCTTGCCGACATAGGCAACCTTGTAGTCCTTGCCCGAAACCTCGAGCAACTGCGTGTAGAGGTAAACCTTGTCCTCGGTAGCGCCGTTCGTACCGATCTCGGTGCTGTAGAATGCACATACGGCGAGGTAATTCACACCGTTGAACGTGAACGGCTGGCTCTGGAGCACCTTGCGGCCGTAGCCGGTCTCCTTAAACATTTCGTCGCCGCCGCCCATGATGTCGCTCGGGTTCACGCCGCCCTTGAAGTAAACGATCTGGTCGTCGAGACCCACATAACCCAGACGGGTCACAGGCACGGCGTTCGAAGCGCCCGGATCGCTGAAATAGAACGGCTTGACAGCCAGTTCGCTGGCGGGCCAAAGCACCTGATACATATTGCCGGCACGGTATCCGGCCGGCACGGCGACCAATTCCGGCTTCGTATTGACGACACCGTTGGTTATCTTCCAGCAGTAGTGGGCTGCGGGTGCGGCAGCAGGATTATTGTTGGGTTTCAGGTTATAATCGGTCACGCTGAGCGACGTAATGATCGCATTGCCGTTGACATCGCCGACAGCCGTCAGACGACGACCGAAGCTCTCCGTTGCCGACTGCTCGTAGCTGAGCACCTCCACGGGAGCGGCATTCAGTGCGGTCCATTTGTAGACCTTCCAGGGATTGTTATTCAGAGCCCAGGCGCCCAGTGTCGCACCCAGCAGATTGCCTTTGCTGTCGTTGGCAACGACAAAAGGAAGCAGTGTTGCAGCATTCGCAGGATTACACTCGATACCATCGATATTGAGCGTCTCGCCGGTGTTCTCGCCGGTAGTGCCGTCGATAATCATACCCGGGCGGGAAACAACCACCTTGTCCTCAAACGAGGCGATCGTAGGCTCGTTGACCGTGAGGCCGATTTCCGATGCTTTCTTCGCCCAAAGCAGTTTCACCGTACCGATACCCTGAGCCACATACTTGCTGACGACGGGTTTCACGGTCCAGGTTTTCTGCGTTTTGCCGTCCTCGGCAGTCACGAGATAGGTCACCTCCTTGGTGAAGTCCTGCTTCACGCTGAACGCGGGAACCACCGTAGCGCCGATGGAGAGCTCGCCCGTAGGCGTCACATCGGAGAGCAGCTCCAGCAGGTCGGGGGCCACATAGAGTTCCACAACGGCTTTGTCCTTGTCGATCTTGACATCGACGTTGGGAACGGAAACCGAGAATTTCTCGATCTCACAATACGGACGCTTCTCGCCTCCTCCTTCGGAGTCGTCGTCCGAGCACGAATTCAGGCCGAAAACGGCCATCGCACCAAGTGCCAGGGTTAAAAACAATCGTTTCATAATCATTCTTTTTTAAGGTTATTTGGCTGTTGTATTACTTGTTACGTGTTACTATCGTTCGTTCCGTTTTTCAATCATCTCCAGCAGCATCGCGGGCTCGTCCGTGGTGATGAAATCGACCCCCATGTCGAGCATGCGCTCCATGATCTTCGGGTCGTTGACCGTCCAGACGTTGATCGTCAGCCCCAGCATCCGCGCCCGGTCGTAGAGCCGCGGCATGTTGTCGAACTGCGAAAAATGGTAGTCAATGCCGTTCATACCCTCGATCTTCTGCTGATCCATCGGCACGACGGCTCCCAGGTAGGCGATGTGCGCCGTGGGATCGAGCGCACGCACCCGTTTCAGCACCTCGTAGTCGAAGCTGATGTAGTCGACCCATGCCTGTGCGCCCATCTTGTGCACCATCGCCACGGCGGCGTCGGCCAGTTCGAGGCCTATTTTGTTCGTCGGCATGGATTTCAGCTCCAGCACCAGCCGCGTCCGGTTCTGCCCGCGGATGATATCCAGATACTCGTCCAGCGTCGCCATCACTTCGCCCTGCTCCAGAATCACGCGCCGCATGTCGGCCAGTTTCGACAGCTCGACGATCATGCCGTCGTACTCGTAATCATGATTGATGGCGATGTACTTGTCCTTCGTGAGCCAGGCATCGAACTCCGAGGCTTCGCATCCCAGTTCGATCGCCTTGCGCAGCGAATGGCGCGAATTCTGGTGATACCCATAGCCTTTCCATGCGCCGCGGTGGGCCACTACCTTGTTGCGGATAAACTCGTCTTTGACAATGGTGAACCGCTTCTGCGCATCGCCGCATGCGACCTCGATCTCGAACAGGATGGGCGACGAAGCCGTCACGACCGCTTTTTTGCGGAGTTTCAGCCGGTTGTCCGCGATCTCGAAGAGCCCCGAGGGATCGTCGGCGAGCACGACAGGCACCTCCGTGGAGAAACGTCCCACCGCCGCACCCGGCACCCCGACGGGCACCGTGTATTTCTCCAATGCCAGCATCGGTTCCGCAGCCTGGGCCGCAGTCGTCGTCAGCAGCAGGAGCAGCGCCGCAAAAGTTTTCAGCAAAAGGTTCTTTTTCATCTTATTTCGTCTTTTTCTTTTCGTTCAGGTAGGCCTGCTGGTGAGCGATGATAAACGTACAAAGGTCGTCGAAAGTCTTGCGGTCGACGCTTAGCGCAGCCTCGGAAAGCTGGCAGAACGCATTCTCGCTCATGTAGTAGGCCAACGGCTGTTTCGCATAGACGCCGCTCTCCTTAAAAGCCTTCATGTAGTCGTACAGCCGCGACCGCTTGGTTCCGCCCAGACTCTCGATAGCCTTCTCGTCGAACTCCACCTCGTAACCCAGGTCGTACTTGTTGATTACTTTTACGGCATCCGTCAACCGGCTGGCCGGCACCGACTCGTTGAAGAAATAGTTGGGCTGGAGATAAGCCTGGTCAAACCCGTAATCTTTCCAGGTGAAATAGTCGGGATCGTTGCCCTGCCAGTCCTTCTCGCCTTTCCAATAGGGAATCCACTCGAACCGCAGCCCTTTCGAATGAAGGTATTCGGCCACGCCCTCGATGATGCCCGACGAGTGGTACATCTCCTCGGCGACCCAGTAGAAACCCGCCAGCTCCACATGCTCATAACCACCGGCATCGAACATCTCGCAGGCTTTGTCAATGTACCATTTGCAGGCCGTCAGCCGGTCTGCCGGACGGGTGAAATCCAGCTTCCGGCCTTCCACCACGCCCCAGTAATCCTTTGCGAGGGTCGGATAATTCGATCCGGCGCCGCCCACGATCGGCTCGGGAAGCGTCAGCACCACCTGCCGCTTGTAGGCCGGGCGTCCGATCTGCCCGATCTGCTTGCCGACGGTCTTGTCCAGGGCATCGACGCTCACGTCTTTCGTAAAATAGTAGTCCAGCAACTCCTGCCACTCGGCCTTCCGCGCCGGAAGCCCGTAATAACCCGTGGCGAAGATCTGGTTCGTAGTCTGCCCGCCTTTGCCCAGCGTGAACTCGATCAGCAGGAACGAGTCGAACAGCCAGTACTTGTTGTCGTTTCGATCGGTGTAGACCACGTGCGGCCCGAAGCTCGCCTCGTTCCACACGACCTGTCGGTGATGGCCGCCGCCGTAAATCAGCGCCAGGTCGGAAATACAGGCCGTCCCATAGGGTACGGGCTCGTCGGTGGAGGGTCCTTCGGGAGTGACGCCCTTTGTCTCCTCACCCTTGCAGGCTGTGATGCAAAGCACGAACAGCAACAGCAGTTTGCACATCAGTCCGGAAATGCCGGCAGGGTTGTTCGGTTTCATTTGGATTATTGCATGGTTTTAAGGTTAACAATCACTTCTTCTCGGCGAAAATCACCGCCGTCGGCATGGTCCGCTCCGCCGGCAATCCGTTCAGCAGGGTCCCCTCGCGTCCCACGAAGGCCGAGGAACCGCCTCCGTCGAGGTTCACGGCCATCACGCATCCGAATCGCAGGAACAGGTCGCCCAGCTCGGGAAGCGTGATTCCGGCGCTCGACTGCACCTTGTCGCCGTTACAGACGACGACCACCATCCGGCGCTGCGAACGGGTGGTTCCGAGCGCCGTGCGGGGGCGGCGTCCCATGCCGTTGATCCCCTGCCCCATATAGTGAAGCACCTCCCGGTAATAGGAATCCTCCGCCACGTTCAGGCTGTCCCTGACGAGCATCGGACCGGCACCGATGGCCTGCTGCGGCTCCCAGAGCTCGGCGCCCGGGGTTTTCGAGGTCGGTGCGGAAGGCATGAAGGAGGGAATGCGCTCGTCATTGTCCAGCGGCGAAGGGAACGCATAGGGACGCTGCGCATCGTCAGCGACACAATACACCCATGCCGTTTCAAACTTGCCGTCGGCCATGCGGCCCATGGCTCCGCGCACGGGGAAAAACTGGTAAGGCGACGACGAAGGCCCGGTCCACTCGTAGGGATCGGGGCGCGAGTTCACCACACCGTCGCTGACCAGCAGACAGTAGGAGCGGGGCGGCGCCGTCATGACGAAGAAACCGCCGTTCACCGCCAGGAACGGATTGTCCGCACCTTCGGCGAGGTGGTCGCTGAAATATTTGGTAGGCTTTTTTCCCGCGGAGAATCGGGGAAGAAACTGAAGGTCGGGATTTTCGACGAAATCCAGCACGGCATAGTAGCCGACGATCTTCTGGCCGCCGGAAAGCGGCATTTCGAATGAACGGACGTAGACTCCCTCGGGATAGCCGTCGTACCGTTTGGTAATGGTCAGACCCTCAGGGTCCTCATAAGGAGCATCAACAAGATCGCCGCCCGTGGAGGGGGGGGGGAATTTGCACGCCTCCGTCGTCGTCGGAACTGCATCCGGCGAACGCACCTATTATAATAGCGGCGGCGACAGTCAGAAAAATAGTTCTGTTCAATTTCATGATACCCAAAACAATTATTGTCTGCACAAATATAAATAAAATAATTTACCTACAAAGAATATTTTAATAATTATTTTTACTCTAAAAATTGATAATGTTGAATTTTATTACTTATTTTGTTGGAAATTAACACCGACTAACCATGAATTTCAACTCGCTGGCTGCGCTTTACAAGACGGAACTATTTGAAAATGTGATACCTTTCTGGCTGAATCACTCCCTCGACCGGGAGTGCGGAGGCTATTTCACCTGCCTCGGCCGCACAGGCAACGTGTACGATACCGACAAATTCATCTGGCTTCAGGCGCGGGAAGTCTGGCTCTTTTCGATGCTATATAATAATGTGGAGCCGCGCAAAGAGTGGCTCGACGCCGCCATCCACGGCGCCGCGTTCCTCGAGAAGCACGGCCACGACGGCGCCCTCAACTGGTATTTCGCCCTCGACCGCCGGGGCGCACCGCTGGTGGAGCCCTACAACATCTTCTCCTACACCTTCGCCACCATGGCCTTCGGGCAGTTGAACAAGGCGACCGGAAATCCCCGCTACGCCGACATCGCCCGGCGGACTTTCGAAATCATCCTCTCCAAAGCCTCCAACCCTAAGGGCAAATGGAGCAAAGCGTCACCCGGCAGCCGGACGCTTAAAGGCTTCGCACTGCCGATGATCCTCTGCAACCTGGCCATGGAGATCGAGCACCTCCTGAGCGAAGAGATCCTCCACGCCCGCATGGAGGAGTGCGTGCATCAGGTGATGGAGGTCTTCTACCGCCCCGAACTGGGCATCGTGGTCGAGAACCTCACGGCCGACAACCAGCTCTCGGACACGTTCGAGGGCCGCTCGGTCAACCCCGGCCATGCCATCGAGGCGATGTGGTTCGTCATGGACATCGGCCGGCGGCTCAAACGCCCCGAGCTGATCGAACAGGCCAAAAACATCACCCTGCGGATGGTCGAATACGGCTGGGACACGACCTACGGCGGCATCTTCTATTTCATGGACCGCAAGGGCTGCCCGCCGCTCCAGCTGGAGTGGGACCAAAAACTGTGGTGGGTGCATATCGAGACGCTCATCTCGCTGCTCAAAGGCTATGAGCTGACCGGCGACCGGCGGTGTCTGGAGTGGTTCGAACGGGTCCACGCCTACACGTGGGATCACTTCAAAGACCCGGAATACCCCGAATGGTTCGGCTACCTCAACCGCCGGGGCGAGGTGCTGATCGACCTCAAGGGCGGCAAGTGGAAAGGCTGCTTCCACGTCCCGCGCGGGTTGTACCAATGCTGGCAGACCCTCGAACGGATCGACCGCAAGGCAACCCTGATTACCCCAACCCCTAAAACCGAAACCTTATGCAACGAAAATTTGCTTTAATCCTCTGCGCGCTGTTCTGCACACTGGCGGCTGCGGCCGGGAATCCCAAACCGTTCGTCATCCCCGAGCTCGTCAGCTGGGAGGGCGGCAACGGCCATTTCACGCTCTCTTCCGCCACCGTCATCACCCATGACGAGGCCACGGCAGCCGTCGCCGAACGTTTCGCCGCCGAATGCCAAGAACTGCTGGGCTTTGCCCCGCAGGTGGTTCCGGCGAAGCGGAACCGGCAGAAATCCGGCGTCATCTCGCTGGCCGTCACCCCCGGCAAGTGCGGCACCGACAACGCCGAAGGCTATGCCCTCTCGATCGGCAGGAACGTCAGGGTATGCGCCAACGAGCCGCTGGGAGCGATCTGGGCCACCAAAACGCTCCTCCAAATGGCCGAGCAGTCGACCGCCCTGCCCTGCGGGTCGGCCGTCGACTACCCCGCTTTCCCGATGCGCGGTTTCATGCTGGACGTGGCCCGCAAATATTTCGACCTCTCCTACCTCGAAGACCTCGTCAAAGTGCTCGCCTACTACAAGATGAACACGTTCCAGGTCCACCTCAACGACAACGGCATGCAGGAGCTCTTCGAAAACGACTGGACCAAAACCCCGTCGGGCTTCCGGATCGAGAGCAAAACGTTCCCCGGACTGGCGTCGAAAGACGGTCATTACACCCAGGAAGCCTTCCGCGAGTTTCAGAAAGAGGCGCTCCGGCAGGGCATCACCATCATCCCCGAGATCGACACTCCGGCGCACACCCTCTCTTTCTCGCACTACAAGCCCTCGCTGGGAAGCGACATCTACGGCAAGGACCACATGGACCTCTTCAATCCCGAGGGCTATGAGTTCCTCGACGCCCTCTGGCGCGAATACCTCTCGGGCGACGATCCCGTGTTCGTCGGCAAAAAGGTGCACATCGGCACCGACGAATACAGCAACAAGGATTCGCTGGTGGTCGAACAGTTCCGCGCATTCACCGACCGCTACCTCCGTTACGTCGAGTCGTTCGGCAAGGAGCCGATGCTCTGGGGCGCGCTGACCCACGCCAAGGGCGCCACCCCGGTCAAATCGGACGGAATCCTGATGAACTGCTGGTACAACGGTTATGCCGACCCGAAAGAGATGTACGCGCTGGGATACGACATCCTGAGCGTCCCCGACGATCAGGTCTACATTGTCCCCGCCGCAGGTTACTACCACGACTACCTCGACACCAAAACGCTCTATGAGAGCTGGACTCCGGCCAACGTCGGCAATCAAACCTTCGACCCGGCGGACCCGCGGCTCAAAGGCGGTCTGTTCGCGCTCTGGAACGACCATGCCGGCAACGGCATCAGCGTCCAGGACGTACACCACCGCATTTTCGACGCCGTCGCGCCGCTGTCGGTCAAAATGTGGAACGGCGCCCGGACCTCGCTGACCTACGACGAGTTCACGGCCCTGCGCCCGCGGATCGGCGAAGCGCCCGGCGTGGACATCCTCTCGCTGCACCCGGAGAAAGGGGTATTGCTGTCCAAAAAGGAGATTTCGCACGGCGAGCGGCTGCCCCTGAAACAGGTCGGCTGGAACTACCGCGTGGAATTCACGCTGACGGCAGGTCAGAACCCCGGCGGCACGGTGCTTTTCAAAGGCCCCTATTCGACCTTCTACATCAACAATCCGCTCGACGGCCGGCTCGGATTCTCCCGCGACGGATACACCTATTCGCTCGGCTACGCCCCGCCCGCCGGCAAACCGGTGCGCATCGCCGTCGAGGGCGACAACAGGTCCACGCGGCTCTACGTCGACGGAGAGCTGACCCGGACGCTCGACATCGTCTGCCCCTACCGCGTGTCGGTGACGCGCCCGGCGATGATTATGAGCTATGTGCAAACGCTGGTCTTCCCGCTGGAAGAGGTCGGGAAGTTCGACGGCCGGATTTCCGACCTGGAAGTTACAGTCCGATAAGTTTGTTGCGTGCCAGCAGGCAGGCACCCGTGACACCCGCATTTTCTCCCAACTCCGAGAGACAGATGCGGGTGTCTTTGTTCACCAGCATCAGCGAGTATTTGTTGACGGCGTTCCGCACGGGAAGCATGATGTACTCCTTGGCCGTGGAGAGCGACCCGCCGATGACGATCTGTTCGGGATTGAAAATATTGATCAGCCCGGCGATGGCTTTGCCGAGGTTGTGGCCGACGGTCTCGAGTATCTCGATGGCGAGGACATCCTCGTTGGCGATCGCCGCCAGAATGTCGTCCATCGTGATCTTCGCCCCGCTTTTGAACTTGTCCGACAACACCGAGACGCTCCCCGCCTCGAGTTTCTCGAGGAACATGCGGTAGAGCGCCGAACCCGATGCGACCGTCTCCAGACACCCCCGCTTTCCGCAGCGGCAGATGATCTCCTCGTCGTTGAAGGGGAAGTGGCCGTACTCTCCCGAAAAGCCCGAATGGCCGTAGAAAAGTTTGCCGTCGATGATGATCCCGATGCCCAGTCCCCAGCTGGCGTTGATATAAAGCAGCGTTTGCTGGGCGTAACTTTCGTTGTTCATGTATTCGCCGTAAGCCGCGGCCCGGGTGTCGTTCTCGATGAAGACCGTATAGCCCAGCCGCTCCTCGAGGAGTACCGACAGCGGTTGCTCTTCCACGAAAAAGTAACTGTAACTGTACCCCGTCCGGGAATTGACCCGTCCGGAGATATTCACGCCCACGGCCAATATTTTCGTCGGGTCGATCTTGTGGCGTTTGATGAAGCCGAGAATGACGTTGCAGAGGTCGTCGAGCGCCTGCGGGCCCTCCAGGTTGAAATCCACTACCTCCCGGTGAATCAGGTTGCCTTTGAAATTCATGGCGCCCATGATTACGGAATCCTTTTTGATGTCGGCGCCGATAATCAATCCCGTGTAGGGATTCAGCCCGTAGATGTTCGGTTTTCGGCCTCCGGCGGTCTGCTGCTCGCCGAAATTGTGGACGAACTCCTCCTCGATCAACTCGCCGAGCAGTTTGGTGACCGTCGGGACACTCAGGTTGACCGCTTTGCTCAGGTCCGCGATACTCGAATCGCCTTCAAATATGAAATGCCTGATAATGTGCTGTTTGAGTATCGCATTCTTGTTGCCTTCGGTTGCGAGTTTGAGAAAAGACTGTTTCATGACGCTTTATTTTGCGTAAATATAATTAAAATTTATCAGAACAAACCAGCTCGCTCATTAAAATATTTTTTCAAACTCCCCCAAACGGCCTCCGGACGGCTCGGCAACTTTAAAAGAAAAAAGCCGGCGATCAGAGAGTCTGCGAATAAAACTGAAAACAAAAGCCGTAAACAATTAAAAATAATTATCATTAATCCGGTTTTAAATAATATTTTTTATTATTTTTGTCCCCATCAGTTAAACCATTAACCGACCCGAATGAAACGAATTACCCTCCTGCTTCTGGCAATGCTGCTGTTCACGGCGTGCGGACGCAACCGCCCGGCCGACACATCGTCCCGGCTGATCGTCCCCACGAAGAACGCCCTTCCGATCTCCGGCACCTTCCTCGACGAGATCTCCCACGACATCCCCCACCAGAACTGGGGCGAGAAGGAGTGGGACCGGGATTTCCGCTACATGAAGGACATCGGCATCAACACCGTCATCCTGATCCGCTGCGGCTACCGCAAATTCATCACCTATCCCTCCGAATACCTTCTTTCGCGGGGCTGCTACATGCCTTCGGTCGACCTGGTGGACATGTACCTGCGGCTGGCCGAGAAATACGGCATGAAGTTCTACTTCGGGCTCTACGACTCGGGCGAGTACTGGGACACGGGCGACATGACCTCGGAGATCGAGGCCAACCGCCACGTCATCGACGAGGTGTGGAAAATGTACGGCGAGAAATACAGCAGCTTCGGCGGCTGGTACCTGAGCGGCGAAATCTCCCGTGCGACGAAGGGCGCCATCCACGCCTTCCGTGAAATGGGGCTGCAGTGCAAGCGCGTTTCGGGCGGCCTGCCGGTCTTCATCTCCCCGTGGATCGACGGCAAGAAAGCCGTCATGGCCTCGAACGGCAAACTTACCCGGGAAGACGCCGTATCGGTGGAACAGCACGAAAAGGAGTGGGACGAGATCTTCGCCGGCATCTCCGGAGCCGTCGACGCCGTGGCGTTCCAGGACGGACACATCGACTACGACGAGCTGGACACGTTCTTCGCCGTCAACAAGCGGCTCGCCGACAAATACGGCATGCAGTGCTGGACCAACGCCGAATCGTTCGACCGCGACATGCCGATCAAATTCCTGCCGATCAAATTCGACAAGCTGCGGATGAAGCTCGAGGC
The DNA here is from genome assembly GCF_900107675.1 of Alistipes timonensis JC136. Classification (GTDB taxonomy): domain Bacteria; phylum Bacteroidota; class Bacteroidia; order Bacteroidales; family Rikenellaceae; genus Alistipes; species Alistipes timonensis. Next base: position 158,888 of record NZ_FNRI01000006.1, on the reverse strand, counting down.
GGCGCAGCGCGCCGGCTACGACAAGGCGATCACGTTCGAGTTCTCGCACTTCATGTCGCCGCAGTCGGCCTACCTGCAGGCCGGGCACCTCTACGACCGCTACAAGGAATATTTCGAAATCAAGTAACCCATGAAAGGCATCGGATACATTCTGTTTCTGTCGGCGGCGGCTGCGCTGGGCGGATTCCTCTTCGGCTACGACACGGCCGTGATCTCGGGGACCATTTCGATGGTCACCACCCAATTCGGGCTCAACGTGACGCTCCAGGGTTGGTACGTAGGGTGCGCCCTCGTGGGTTCGATCGCGGGCGTGTCGTTCGCCGGAATGCTTTCCGACCGTTTCGGCCGGAAAATCTCGCTCTCGCTGGCGGCGCTGTTCTTCACGGTCTCGGCCGCAGGCTGCGCCGTCTCGGCCGACATCACGCAACTGATCATCTACCGCATCATCGGGGGCGTCGGTATCGGCGTGGCCTCGATCATCTCGCCCATGTATATCAGCGAGATCGCCGTCGCCAAACACCGGGGACGCCTCGTGTCGCTCTACCAGCTGGCCATCACCATCGGCTTCCTCGCAGCCTACATCGTCAACTTCGCCCTGCTGAACTATGCCGGACAGGGTACGCCGACGGACACGCTCTGGAGCAAGGTCTTCATCACCGAGCCGTGGCGCGGCATGCTGGGCGCCGAGACCCTTCCGGCACTGCTCTTTCTCGTGATCCTCTTCTTCATCCCCGAGAGCCCGCGGTGGCTCGTCGCCCGGGGCCGGACCGACTGCGCCCTCGCCATCCAGACGCGCATCAGCGGCAGCGAGACCGACGCCCGCAGCGAACTGGGCCAAACCATCGAGCGGATCGAACGCGACAAAGGCTCGGAATGGAAATTCCTGCTGCGCCCGAACATGCTGAAAGCCGTGGCCATCGGCGCCGCCATCGCCATCCTGGGACAATTCATGGGAGTCAACGCCGTGCTCTACTACGGCCCCTCGATCTTCGAGCAGAGCGGCCTCTCGGCCGGCGATTCGCTCTTCTACCAGGTGCTCGTCGGACTGGTGAACATGCTCACCACGGTAGTGGCGCTCGTCATCATCGACAAGGTCGGCCGCAAGAAGCTCGTCTACTTCGGCGTCAGCGGCATGATCCTCAGCCTGCTGGCCATCAGCTGGTACTTCACCTTCGGCGCAGGCATGTCGAGCATCTTCCTGCTGGTCTTCTTCCTGCTCTACATCTTCTTCTGCGCCATCTCCATCAGCGCCGTGATCTTCGTGCTGCTCGCCGAGATGTACCCCACCAAGGTGCGCGGTCTGGCCATGTCCATCGCGGGTCTTTCGCTCTGGGTCGGGACCTACCTCATCGGACAGCTCACCCCCTGGCTGCTGGAGAGCCTGCTGCCGCAGGGCACGTTCCTGCTCTTCGCCGTCATGTGCATCCCCTATATCCTCATCATCCGCTTCCTCGTCCCCGAGACCACGGGCAAAACCCTGGAACAGATCGAACAATACTGGGAGGAGAAAGCCTGAAAACCGACACTATGCTGAAACGAATATTACCGATACTGGGCGCCGCCGCACTGCTCGCCGGCTGCGGAACAGACGCCCGTTACGACCTGCTGATCGTCGGGGGCGGAGCCTCCGGAACGGCCGCCGGCATCACCGCCGCCCGCATGGGCTCGCGCGTGCTGCTCGCCGAGGAGACCCCGTGGCTCGGGGGCATGCTCACCGCGGCGGGCGTGAGCGCCATCGACGGCAATCACCGCCTTCAGGGCGGATTTTTCGGGGAGTTCTGCGACTCGCTGGCCGCCCGTTACGGAGGTCCCGACAGCCTCCGCACGGGGTGGGTCAGCAACGTGCTCTTCGAGCCTTCGGTCGGCAACGCCATTCTCCAGCGGATCGCCGCAAAACAGAAAACCCTGAAAATCCGCTTCGGCACCCGCCTGCTCGCCCTCGCCGAAGAGCCCGGGGGCTGGCGCGCGACGCTGGTGCAGGGCCGCGACACCCTCACGGTCCGCGCGAAGGTCCTCATCGACGCCACCGAACTGGGCGATGTCGCCGCACTGGCGGGCGTCGGTTACGATATCGGCATGGACGCCCGCGCGGAGAGCGGCGAGGCCATCGCTCCCGAAGCGGCGAACGACATCGTGCAAGACCTGACCTATGTGGCTATCCTGCAGGAGTATGACCACGATGTCACCATCCCCGAACCCGAGGGATACGACAAATCCGACTTCGCCTGCAGCTGCCGGTCGGCCGACTGCGTCAACGCGACCCACGGCCGGGTGCTCTGGAGTCCGCGCGAGATGCTCGACTACGGAAAGCTCCCCAACGGCAAATACATGCTCAACTGGCCCATCGAAGGCAACGACTATTACACCAACATCATCGAACTGTCGCCGGCGGAACGCGCCGCGGAACTCGAGAAAGCCAAGCAGTTCACCCGCTGTTTCATCTACTACATCCAGCATGAACTGGGCTTCCGGAACATCGGCCTCGCCAAAGGCGAGTTTCCCACCGGGGACGGTTTCCCGCTGATCCCCTACCACCGCGAATCGCGGCGCATCCACGGCCGGGTGCGTTTCACGGTCGAGGATGCGAAGAACCCCTACCGCAACACGCTCTACCGCACGGGTATCGCCGTGGGCGACTACCCCGTCGACCACCATCACCAGCGGCATCCGCAGTGGCAGAGCCTCCCCGAACTGCATTTCCACCCGATTCCCTCTTACACGATCCCCCTGGCGGTGATGCTGCCGCAGGAACGTCCGAACCTGATCGTCACCGAAAAATCGGTCTCCGTCTCCAACCTGGTCAACGGCACCACCCGGCTCCAGCCCATCACGCTCGAACTGGGTCAGGCCGCGGGCGTGATCGGTTCGCTGGCCGCCGCCCGGAACACCCGTCCGGAACTGGTTCCCGTGCGCGACGTTCAGCGGGAACTGCTGGCGCAGGGATGCTACCTGCTGCCCTATCTCGACCTGCCGCGCAACGACGTCCATTTCGCCGCCTTGCAGCGCATCGGCGCAACGGGACTGCTCCGGGGCGTGGGCACGAACGTCGGATGGTCGAACCAGACATGGTTCCATGCCGACAAAAACGTCGCGGGCGGCGAACTCGCCGAGGGACTGCGGTCGCTTTACCCGGCCGTCGATTTCGGCACGCTCTCCGACACGGTGACCGTCGCCGAAGCCGGCGAACTGCTCCGCCGGATCGCCCCCGATGCAAAAGTCGACGCCCGGACGTGGGATGCGCTGTCGCTCACGGACTTCGACCCCGGCCGAAAGATCACGCGCGGTGAACTCGCCGTACTTTTCGACCACGCGGCGAATCCGTTCGACGGCGTGGAGATAGACCTCTGCGGACAACTAAAAAACCAATGATATGAAACGCTTATTCCTGCTTCTGTCGTTCGTGCTGATCGGCTCCGCACTCTGCGGCCAGACGGCCCACAACAGCAAATTCACGGTCAAAAAAGGCCGGATCGTCTTCGACACGCCCAAACGCGCCCCAGGCCAGCAGTCGATGCTGGGCTTCGCCGCCGAACCGATCCCGGTGGTCCGGGTCGGCATCATCGGACTGGGCATGCGGGGTCCCGGCGCCGTCACCCGGCTGGGATTCATCGACAACGTGGAAATACGGGCGCTGTGCGATCTTTACCCCGAGCGGATCGAGGAGAACCAGCGGATACTCGAAAAGGCGGGCATGCCCCGGGCCGATGAATACAGCGGCGAGGAGGGCTGGAAACAGCTCTGCGAGCGCGACGACCTCGACCTGGTGTACATCGTCACCCCGTGGCTGCAACACGTCCCGATGGCCGTCTATGCCATGGAACACGGCAAGCACGTCGCCCTGGAAGTTCCCGCCGCGCAAAGCGTCGCCGAGTGCTGGCAGTTGGTCGACACCTCCGAACGGACACGCCGCCACTGCATGATGGTCGAGAACTGCGTGTACGACTTCTTCGAACTCACGACCCTCAACATGGCGCAGCAGGGTCTTTTCGGAGAAATCATTCATGCGCAGGGCGGCTATGTCCACTGCCTCGAACAATACTGGTCGAGTTATCAGGGCGACTGGCGCTTCGACTTCAACAAACGCCACACCGGCGACATCTACGCCACACACGGCCTCGGCCCCGTCTGCCAAGCGCTGAACATCCACCGCGGCGACAAGATGAACACACTCGTATCGGTCTCCACCGGGAGCTTCAACGGCCGGAAGCTGAGCGGGAAGCGCGACGGCGACCGGACATTCCGCAACGGCGACCAGACCTCCACGCTCATCACGACCGAGAAGGGAAAGACCATCCTCCTGCAGCACAACGTCATGACGCCCCGTCCCTACGACCGCCTCTACCAACTGGTCGGCACCGACGGTTACGCCAGCAAATATCCGGTCGAGGGATACGCTTTCGGGGACCTGGACTTCGCGGGCGACGAACGTCCCGACATCGAGGCGCTCGACACGCACGGCTTCGTCTCCGAAGCGCGGAAAGCCGAGCTGATGCGGCAGTACGAACATCCGATCCAGCGACAGCTGACCGAGAAAGCCAAGGAGGTCGGCGGCCACGGCGGCATGGACTTCATCATGGATTACCGGCTGATCCACTGCCTGCAAAAGGGCCTTCCGCTCGACCAGGACGTCTACGACGCCGCCGAGTGGTCGTGCATCGGGGAGCTCAGCGCGAAATCCATCGAGCACGGCAACGCGCCGGTCGAAGTTCCCGACTTCACCCGCGGCGAGTGGAACCGGCTCCCGGGCCTCGTCTTCGCCAAATAAAAAAAGGGCTGTACTTCGGTACAGCCCTTTTTGCTATTTCTCGTCCGCCGAGCGAATCTCCTTGCGGCGTATCTTGCCGCTGATGGTCTTGGGCAGCGACTCCACGAACTCGATCACACGCGGGTATTTATAAGGCGCCGTGATGCGCTTCACATGGTCCTGCAACTCTTTGACGAGCGCCTCCCCGGCCTGCGCACGGTATTTCTCCGCAAGGATGATCGTCGCTTTGACCACCTGCCCGCGAATCTCGTCGGGCACGCCCGTAATGGCGCACTCCACCACCGCAGGATGGGTCATCAGGGCGCTCTCGACCTCGAACGGCCCGATGCGGTAGCCCGAACTCTTAATTACGTCGTCGGCACGCCCCACGAACCAGTAGTACCCGTCCTCGTCGCGCCACGCCATGTCGCCCGTGTAGTAAATCCCGTCGCGCCACGCCTCGTGCGTCAGCTCCTCGTTGAGGTAATACTCTTTGAAAAGCCCCAGCGGTTTGCCCCCGTCGGTGCGGATCACGATCTGCCCCTGCTCGCCGTCTTCGGCCGAACGGCCGTCGGAGGTCAGCAGGTCGATCCGATACTGGGGATTGGGCACGCCCATACTCCCGGGCTTGGGTTCCATCCACGGGAAGGTCGCCAGCGTCAGCGTGGTCTCGGTCTGCCCGAAACCCTCCATCAGACGGATGCCCGTCAGCCGTTGGAAAGTATCGTACACGGCGCCGTTCAGCGCCTCGCCGGCCGTCGTGCAATACTCCAGCGACGAGAGGTCGTATTTCGTGAGGTCCTCGCGGATCAGGAAACGGTAAATCGTCGGAGGCGCGCACAGCGAGGTGATGCGGTACTGTTCGATCTTATGCAGAATCTCCGCGGGCGTGAATTTCTCGTGATCGTAGACGAAGATATTGGCCCCGGCCAGCCATTGCCCGTAGAGTTTGCCCCACGCGGCCTTGGCCCATCCCGTGTCGGCAATCGTCAGGTGCAGGCTCCCCTCGTGGAGATTGTGCCACAGCAGCCCCGTGGTGATGTGCCCCAGCGGATAGGTGAAATCGTGGGCAACCATCTTCGGCTCGCCCGTCGTTCCCGACGTGAAATACATCATCATGATGTCGTCGTTGGCGTTCACGCGCTCCGGACGCACGAAAGGCTCCGCCCCGGCTATGCCTTCGTGAAAGTCGAGAAAACCGGCGGGGACCTCGGGGCCCACGCTTATCAGCACCTCCGCAGTGGGGCTCTCGGGCATGGCCGCCGCAATATGGTCGGTAATGACCGCCTCGCCGGCAGCCACGATGCCTTTGATGCGGGCCATGTTGCAGCGGTAGACGATGTCCTTTTTGGTCAGCAGGTGGGTCGCGGGGATCACCACCGCCCCCAGTTTGTGCAGCGCGAGGATCGAAAACCAGAATTCGTAGCGGCGTTTGAGAATCAGCATCACCGCGTCGCCCTTGCCGATGCCGAGGCTCCGGAACCACGAAGCCGTGCGGTCGCTCTCGCGTTTGAGGTCGGCGAAGGTGAACTGAATCTCCTCGCCCTGGTCGCTGGTCCACAGCAGCGCCTTTTTGTCGGGCTGCTCGGCGGCATAGGCGTCGACGACGTCGTAGGCGAAATTGAAATTTTCAGGCACGCGGATATGCAGGTTCCTGCGGAAATCCTCCTGCGACGCAAAGGAGGTCTGCGTTAAAAATCGTTCTACCATAGCTTACATGATTATGGCCAGGAAACGGACCGTTTTTCCGTCGAGGGCTTTCATTCCGTGAGGCTGCGCCGAGTCGAAATAGAGGCTGTCGCCCGGCTCGAGCTCGAACTCCCGGCCGTTCAGACTGATGAGCAGACGCCCCTCCAGCACATAGTTCATCTCCTGCCCGTCGTGGGAGTTCAGGTGCATCGGGGCGTCGGCCGGAGCCGGCTCCACCGTCACGATGAAGGGGTCGATCTTCCGCCCGCGGAAGCCCGAGGCCAGCGCCTCGTATTTGTACGCCTCGCGGCGCTCCACCGACACGCCTTTTCCGGCGCGGGTGATGAAATAGGAGTTCATCCGGGGCTCCTCGCCGAACATCAGCACGTCGAGACTGATCCCGTAATGGCGGGATATGGTCTGCAACACGTTGACCGAGAAGTCGGTCTGTCCACTCTCCATGGCCCGGTACTGTTCGAGGGTCAGGTGGCAGCTTTCGGCCACCTCCTGCTCCGACAGTTCGAGCACCTCGCGCAGCCCGCGCAGACGGGTCGCGATCGATTGAATAGGATCGTCACACATTGTCGTATCGTTTGTTTGGGTAAATCCGGGCCGCCCTAACCACAGCGGCCTGTCCGCGGTAAATATACTGAAAATTATTAAAAACGGCAATTTCCGGGGCAAAATGGCTCTATATATATCGGTAAGATACCCGGCGAATAAAAAAACGGCCGGAATTTTGGTTTTTCCGAATGGAAACCCTATATTTGTCCCCAACGACAACTGAAATGACGATTTTCAACCATATCCATCATCACCATCACCACTTTACCGAGGGGTAGGTCGATCATGTATATGTGAAAACGCAATTATATGAAGCTCACCCCCTGCGGGTGGGCTTTTTCGTGTGCCGTGCCGCAGGTGGGTGTCCCGAAACGAAACGATCAACACACACCGAATATGCTGAGAATAGCCATCCAGGCCAAGGGCCGACTGAACGAACAGAGCATCGAACTGCTTTCCGAAGCAGGCATCCGCGTTGCCGAGAGCAAACGCAAACTCATATCCCGCGCCGAAGGGTTTCCGCTGGAAGTCCTCTACCTGCGCGACGACGACATTCCGCAGGCCGTAGCCATGGGCGTCGCCGACATGGGCATCGTAGGACTGAACGAGGTGGCCGAGAAGGGCTTCTCCGTCGAGCAGGTCATGGACCTCGGGTTCGGGGGCTGCCGCATCTCGCTGGCCGTGCCCAAGACGACAACCTACGAAGGTCCCGACTTCTTCCGCGGCAAGCGCGTCGCCACCTCCTACCCCAACATCCTTGCCCGCTACTTCGCCGAGCGCGGCATCGAGGCCGAGATCCACACCATCGAGGGTTCCGTGGAGATCGCTCCGGCCGTGGGCATGGCCGACGCCATCTTCGACATCGTCTCCTCGGGCGGCACGCTCATCTCGAACGGGCTCACGGAGGTCGAGAAAGTATTCTTCTCCGAGGCGGTGCTCATCGCCAACCCCGGGCTCGGCAGCGACAAACGCCGCGAGATGGAACAGCTGACGTTCCGCCTCAACTCGATCCTCGACAGCCGCGGAATGAAATACGTGCTGATGAACCTCCCGAAAGAGCGGCTCGACGACGCCATCCGAATCCTCCCCGGCATGCGCAGCCCGACGGTGCTGCCGCTGGCGCAGGAGGGATGGTGCTCGATCCACGCCGTAATCGCCCAGGACCAGCTCTGGGAACGCATCGAACGCCTCAAAGAGATCGGAGCCGAAGGCATCCTGATTCTGGCCCTCGAAAACATGATCCGCTGAAAATCCGAACCCGATATGGAAATCCTCAACATCTACCCCAACCCCGAACGCTCCGAGTGGGCGGCCCTCACCGAACGCTGCACGCGGCAGGAGGAGGAGATCACCCGGCAGGTGGCCTCGATCCTCGACGAAGTGCGCACCGGCGGCGACCGGGCCCTGCGCGAAATCACCCGCCGCATCGAGGGGCGCGACTGCGAAACGTTCGAAGTCCCCGCCGACATCCGCCGCGCGGCGGCGGAGCTGGTCCCCGCGGCGCTGAAAGAGGCCCTCGCCACCGCCAAGGCCAACATCGAAGCCTTCCACCGCGCCCAGCTGCCCCCCGAGGTCAGCGTTGAACCGATGCCGGGCGTGCGGTGCGTCCAGCGCGCGCTGCCCATCCGCCGCGTGGGGCTCTACATCCCCGGCGGCAAGGCCCCGCTGTTCTCCACGGTGCTGATGCTGGCCGTTCCGGCCCGCGTCGCCGGATGCCCGGAGGTCGTGCTCTGCACCCCCGCCCGTCCCGACGGCACCGTCGCTCCCGAGATACTCTATGCCGCCGACCTCTGCGGCGTGGACCGCGTCTACACCGTGGGCGGCGCGCAGGCCGTGGCGGCCCTGGCCTACGGCACCGAGAGCATCCCGCGCGTGGACAAGATCTTCGGCCCCGGCAACCGCTACGTCACCAAGGCCAAACAGCTGGTCGGAGCCAACGACGTGGCCGTCGACCTGCCGGCAGGACCTTCGGAGGTACTCGTACTGGCCGACGACGAAGCGTCGCCCGCCTTCGCCGCCGCCGACCTCCTCTCGCAGGCCGAACACGGAGGCGACAGCCAGGCGGTGCTGGTCTGCGCCTCGGAACGCTTCGCACTCGACACCCGGCGCGCCGTCGAAGAGCAGCTTCAACAGCTCCGGCGCGGCGACACCATCCGCGAAGCGCTTCGCCAGAGCCGCATCGTGGTGCTCGACAGCCGCGAGAAGATGATCGGTTTCGCCAACGCCTACGCCCCCGAACATCTGATTATTTCGATGCGCGACGCCTGGAAGGCCGCGGCGCAAATCACCGCCGCCGGCAGCGTCTTCATCGGGCCCTGGTCGCCCGAGAGCGCCGGCGACTACGCCTCGGGCACCAACCACACGCTGCCCACGGGCGGCTGGGCGCGGGTTTACAGCGGCGTCAACACCGACTCTTTCCTGCGCAAGATCACCTATCAGGAACTCACCCGCGACGGGCTTTCGGCCCTCTCCCCGGCGATCGTCGCCATGGCCGAAGCCGAAGGGCTCGGGGCGCACGCCGCCGCCGTCCGCGTCCGTCTGAAAAAACAGCGCTCATGAAGACCCTCGAACAATTGGTGCGCCCCAACATCCTGGCGCTGAAACCCTACTCCACGGCCCGCGACGAATACGCCGGCGGGGAGATCTCGACGTGGCTCGACGCCAACGAAAACCCCTACGAAAACGGCGTCAACCGCTACCCCGATCCGCACCAGAAGGGCCTGAAACAGCGCATAGCCGCCCTGAAAGGCGTGCGCGAAGAGCAGGTCTTCATCGGCAACGGCAGCGACGAAGCCATCGACCTCGCCTACCGCATCTTCTGCCGCCCGGGCATCGACAACGCCGTTTCGATCGCCCCGACCTACGGCATGTACCGCGTCGCCGCCGACGTCAACGATGTCGAGATGCGCGAGGTGCCCCTCGGCGCGGATTATGCCCTGCCGGTCGAGGCCCTGCTGGCCGCGGCCGACGAGCGGACCAAACTGCTGTGGCTCTGTTCTCCGAACAACCCCACGGGCAACGCCTTCCCGGCAGCCGACATCGAGCGGCTCATCCGCCGTTTCGACGGCATGGTCGTACTCGACGAAGCCTATATCGACTTCGCCTCCGGTCCGGGATTCCTCGCGCGGCTCGACGAATTCGAAAACCTCATCGTCCTGCAAACCCTCTCCAAAGCGTGGGGCATGGCGGGGCTGCGCCTCGGGCTGGCTTTCGCATCGGAAAAGGTCGCGGCGCTCTTCGCCCGTGTGAAATACCCCTACAACATCAATTGCCTGGCACAGGCCGCCGTCGCCGAACGGCTCTCGTTCGACATCGCAGGGCAGGTGGCGCAGCTCCGCGCCGAACGCGACGCCATCGCCCGAACCCTCGCCGCGTGCCCCGCAATCGAACGGGTCTACCCTTCCGAAGCCAACTTCGTGCTGGTCCGCACCCCCGATCCCGACCGCCTTTACGACGCGCTGATCGCCGCGGGAGTCATCGTCCGCAACCGTTCGCGCGTCCCGGGATGCGCGGGGTGCCTGCGCATCACCGTCGGACGCCCCGACGAGAACGCCCGGATGCTGGAAACCGTCAAAAATTTCACCCTATGAAAAAAGCCCTCTTCATCGACCGCGACGGCACCGTCATCGCCGAACCCGCGGACGAACAGATCGACAGCCTCGAAAAACTCGCGTTCGTGCCCGGAGCCATCTCCGCGCTGAAAGCCCTCACGGGCCTCGGTTTCGACCTCGTGCTGGCCACCAACCAGGACGGCCTCGGAACCGCGTCCTTTCCCGAAGAGACATTTTGGCCGGCGCATGAAAAGATGCTCTCGACGCTGCGGGGCGAGGGCGTCGCATTCGACGACCAGCTGATCGACCGTAGCTTCCCGCACGACAACGCCCCCACGCGCAAGCCCGGAACAGGGATGTTCGGCCGTTACACGGGCGGCGAATACGACCTCGCGGCGAGTTACGTCATCGGCGACCGCGTGACCGACATCCTGCTGGCCCGCAACCTCGGGGCCCGGGGCATTCTGCTGGCGCCCGCCGCCGAGGGGCTCCGGATGCTCGACGAAGCCGGGGCCGCCGACGCCTGCGCGCTGGTCACCGACTCGTGGGCCGAAATCGCCGAGTTCATCCGCCGCGGCGAACGCCGGGTCGAAATTCGGCGCGAGACCCGCGAAACGCAGATCATCGTCCGCCTCGACCTCGACGGGCGCGGCGACTTCAACGGCGAAATCTCCACGGGGCTGCGCTTCCTCGACCACATGCTCGCACAGATCGCCCACCACGGCGGCGTGGCGCTGGCCGTGGATGCAAAGGGCGACCTCGACATCGACGAACACCACACCATGGAGGACGTGGCCATCACCCTGGGCGAAGCCATCGACCGCGCATTGGGCTCCAAGGCGGGCATCGCCCGCTACGGCTTCGCCCTGCCGATGGACGACTGCCGGGCGCTGGTGCTCCTCGACTTCGGGGGCCGCATCGACTTCGAGTGGGACGCCGAATTCCGCCGCGAGCGGGTCGGCGACGTGCCGACGGAGCTATTCCGCCACTTCTTCCACTCGCTCTGCTGCTCCGCGCGGTGCAACCTCCAAATCTCGGCCCGCGGCGACAACGACCACCACAAGGCCGAAGCCATCTTCAAAGCCTTCGCCCGCGCCCTGCGCATGGCCGTCGGCCGGCAGGGCTTCGGATACGACATCCCCAGCAGCAAAGGAGTCCTATGATAGCGGTAGTCGATTACGATACGGGCAACCTGCGGTCGGTTGCCGACGCCCTGCACCGCGCCGGGGCCGAATTCACCCTTACGGACGATCCTGCGCTGCTGCGCCGGGCCGACCGGGTGATCCTTCCGGGGGTAGGCGAAGCCTCATCGGCCATGTCGAAACTCCGCGAACGGGGTCTCGACACCGTGATCCCCACGCTCACACAGCCCGTGCTGGGCATCTGCATCGGCATGCAGCTGATGTGCCTCGCAAGCGAGGAGGGCGACGCCGAGTGCATGGGCATCTTTCCGACACGGGTCCTGCGGCTCCCGACGCTCACCGCCGCGGGCGAGCGGCTCAAAGTCCCCCACGTGGGCTGGGACACCGTTTCCGGCCTCCGCACCCCGCTGTTCCGCGGCATGGCCGAAGACACTTATGTCTATTACGTCCACTCCTTCGCCGCGGAGCCGTGCGAAGCGACCATCGCCACGACCTGCTACGGACTTCCGTTCAGCGCGGCGCTCGGCCGCGGCAACTTCTTCGGCACGCAGTTCCACCCCGAAAAGAGCGGACGGGCGGGCGCGCTGATTTTACAGAATTTCCTAAACCTTTGACACCATGATCGAAATCATACCGGCAACGGACATCATCGACGGCCAGTGCGTGCGACTGACACAAGGCGACTACGCCAGCCGAAAGACCTACTACCGCGACCCGCTCGAAGCCGCCCTGCGCTTCGAGGAGGCGGGCATCCGCCGCCTGCACATGGTCGACCTCGACGGCGCCAAGGCTTCCGAGCCCCGCAACCTCGCGGTGCTGGAACGCGTGGCGACGCGGACGGGACTCGAAGTGCAGTACGGCGGCGGCATCAAAAGCCGCGAGGCGCTGCGCAGCGTCTTCGACGCCGGAGCCGGCCGCGCCATCTGCGGCAGTATCGCCGTCCGCGAACCCGACCTTTTCGCCGCATGGCTCGCGGAGTTCGGCCCCGAACGGCTGATCCTCGGCGCCGACATCCGCGACGGCGCGGTGGCCATTCAGGGCTGGCTGGAAAGTTCGGCGCTCACGGCTCCCGAACTGATCGAATGTTTCCTCCCGCAGGGGCTTTCGCAGGTCATCTGCACCGACATTTCCCGGGACGGCATGCTGTGCGGGCCTTCAGCGGCGTTCTACGCCGAGCTGCAAAGCCGCTTCCCGGCGGTGGAGATCACCGTCAGCGGCGGCATCTCGGGGATGGACGACATCGGGGAACTCGACCGGCAGGGCCTACGGAGCGTCATCGTCGGCAAAGCCCTCTACGAAGGGCGCATCACCCTCAAAGAACTCGAACGATGCTTGCGAAACGCATAATCCCCTGCCTCGACATCCGCGAAGGCCAGACCGTCAAAGGGATCAACTTCGTGGAGCTGAAACAGGTCGGCGACCCCGTGGAACTCGGCGCGAAATACGCCTCCGAAGGGGCCGACGAACTGGTCTACCTCGACATCAGCGCCTCGGAGGAGGGCCGCCGGACCTTCACCGAACTGGTTTCGCGCATCGCCGCGCGGATCGACATCCCCTTCACCGTCGGGGGCGGCATCTCGTCGGTCGACGACGCCGGGCGGCTGCTCGACGCCGGGGCCGACAAGATCACCCTCAACAGCGCCGCCGTGGCCAACCCCGCACTGATCGACGCCATCGCCGCCAAATACGGCTCGCAGTTCGTCGTGGCGGCGATCGACGCCCGGACGGTCGGGGACCACTGGGTCGTGACGACCCACGGCGGCAAACGTCCCACCGACCGCGAACTCTTCGCCTGGGCCCGCGAGGCCGCCGACCGCGGTGCGGGCGAGATACTCTTCACCTCGATGGACCACGACGGCACGAAGAACGGCTATCCGTGCGACACCTTCGCGCGGCTGGCCGAACTCCCCGTCCCGATCATCGCTTCGGGCGGCGCCGGCACGGCGGACCACATCGCCGACGTGCTGACCCTCGGCCGCGCCGATGCGGCGCTGGCGGCCAGCATCTTCCATTACAACGAAATTCCGATCCCCGTGTTGAAGCGGGCTTTGAACGAACGCAACATAAACGTCAGATTATAACATCATTATGAAAATCGAAGCAAAACCGTTCCCGGCGCTCGACGCCGCGAAACTCCCCGGCGGGCTCGTCCCTGCCGTCATCCAGGACGCCCGCACCCTGCAGGTGCTCATGCTGGGCTACATGAACGAGGAGGCTTACAACAAGAGCCTCGCCGAAGGGCGCGTCACCTTTTACAGCCGTTCGCGCCGGTGCCTCTGGACCAAAGGCGAAACCAGCGGCAACTGGCTCGACATCGTATCCGTCACCGCCGACTGCGACGACGACACGCTCCTCGTGCGCGTCATCCCCCACGGCCCGACCTGCCACACGGGTTCGAAAACCTGTTTCGGAGAGGCCGTTCCCGAAACCGAAGGCTTCATCCGTTACCTGCAAAGCGTCATCCAAGGCCGCCACGCCGAGATGCCCGAAGGCTCCTACACCACCAAACTCTTCAACCGCGGCGTGAACAAGATCGCGCAGAAGGTCGGCGAAGAGGCCGTGGAGACCGTCATCGAAGCCGTGGCCCAGAACCGCGAAGCGATGATCTACGAGGCTTCGGACCTCATCTACCACCTGCTCGTGCTGCTCGAAGCTACGGGCTGTTCGATCGCCGATCTCGAGAAGGAACTGGCCCGCCGTCACTCCTGACCCCCAACCGGTCCGGAAATCCGGACCGCAGAGCGCAACGCCGCAGCGTGCTGAAAAAGCATACTGCGGCGTTTTTTTCGCCCCCATTCGACATTTTTTCGTCATTTCCGACTGTAATCTCCGCAAAAAAAGTTACATTTGTGAAACAGACACCGGAATAAGCACATACCCAACTTACCCGGTTAAGAAAAGCGATAACAGCAGAAATAACCTAAACCTATATCTTATGAAACGAAACTTATGCCGAAACCTGTTCCGCACGCTGGCCGGATCAGGGATCATCGCGGCCTGCCTCTGTTCGTGCGGGTCCAAGCACAACACCCTCACCGAAGCCGAGATCGCCGACGGATGGCAGCTACTCTTCGACGGCAAGACGCTCGACCAATGGAAAGACTTCAACGGCGATTCGCTGACGCAGCCCTGGCACGTCGTGGACGGCTGCATCCAGGCCGCCGGCGACGGCAGCGACCTTTCGGGCTACATCGTCACCAAAAAACAATACGAGAACTTCATCCTCGACTGGGACTGGAAACTCTCCCCGGGCGGTAACAGCGGCATGCTCTACCATGTGGTCGAGAACCCCTATTTCGCGGTTCCCTACGTCACGGGGCCCGAGTACCAGCTGATCGACAACGACGGCTGGGAGGCGCAGAACGCCCCGACGAAACTCGAACCGTGGCAGCGGTTGGGCGTGGATTACGCCATGCACCTGCCCGACGCCGATTCGCTGTTCGTCAATCCGCAGGGCGAGTGGAACTCGTCGCGCATCGTCTGCGACAACGGCCACGTCGAGCACTGGCTCAACGGCCGCAAGATCCTCGAGTTCGAAGCCTGGACCGACGACTGGTTCGCCCGCAAGAACAGCGGCAAGTGGGAGACAGCTCCCGAATACGGCCTGGCGCACCGCGGCGTGCTCTGCCTGCAGGACCACGGCTATCCCGCGTCGTTCCGCAACCTGAAAGTCAAAGAGCTGCCGCGCAAAGCCGGCCGGGAGACGGAGCTTTTCAACGGTCGCGACCTCACGGGATGGGAGGCTTACGGAACCGAGAAATGGTACGTGGACAAAGAGGGCAACCTCGTCTGCGAGAGCGGCCCCGACAAGCAGTACGGCTACCTCGCCACGCGGGAATATTACGACGATTTCGACCTCACGCTGGAGTTCAAACAGTTGTCGAACGGCAACTCGGGCGTCTTCTTCCGCTCGTTCGTCGAGCCGCCCGTGAAGGTCCACGGCTGGCAGTGCGAAGTGGCTCCCAAAGGGCACGACACGGCGGGCATCTACGAATCCTACGGCCGCGGATGGCTGGTGCAGATTCCCGACGAGAAGGAGTCGATTCTCAAAGAGGGTGATTGGAACACGCTGCGCCTGAAGGTGCAGGGCGACCGTGTGCAGACGTGGCTCAACGGCGAGGAGATGGTGGACATCACCGACGCGAAGATCGGCGCCGCACAGGGACGCATCGCCCTGCAGATTCACGACGGCGGAGGTATCAAAGTCCTCTGGCGCAACCTCCGACTCACGACCTTATAAATCCAAAACAACCTGAAAATATGAGTTCCCGCAGAGACTTTCTCAAAACGCTGGGCGGCATGGCGCTGCTGACCGTCGTGCCGCGCAGCGTGCTCGGAGGCCCCAAATACGTCGCCCCCAGCGACCAGCTCACCAAAGGCATCATCGGCGTGGGCGGCATCGGCAAGAGCAGCTATCATTTCACGTCGAACGACGCCTGCCGGCTGGTGGCGGTCTGCGATGTCGACCGGAACCACCTCGACAGCGCCGTGGCGCTGGGCCGCAAGAAGTTCGACAAGACCCTCGAAGCCTACCACGACTACCGCGACCTCATTACCGATCCCAACGTCGACATCGTGCATATCGCCACCCCGCCCCACTGGCACGGACTGATGGCCGTCGAGGCGGCCAGGGCCGGCAAGGACATCTGGTGCGAGAAACCGATGACACGCACCATCGGCGAAGGCAAGCGCGTCGTGGAGGCGGTGAAGCAGAACGGCCGCATCTTCCGCCTGAACACGTGGTTCCGTTTCAAGGACACCTTCTACGGATTGGGCACGACGGTCGAGCCGCTGAAAAAGCTGGTCGACAGCGGACTGCTGGGATGGCCCCTCAAGGTGACCATCTCGGGAGCCACGGGCTTCGCCTGGAAATTCTTCTGGGTGGGGCAGGAGAACCTCACGCCGCAGCCCGTTCCGGCCGAACTGGATTACGACATGTGGCTCGGCCCGGCGCCTTACAAGCCCTACAACAAACACCGTGTCCACGGCACGTTCCGCGGTTACTGGGACTACGACGGAGGCGGCCTGACGGACATGGGCCAGCACTACATGGACCCCGTACAATACCTGCTGGGCAAGGACGACACCTCGCCCGTGAAGATCGAGGTCGACGCCCCGCAGCAGCATCCCGACGCCGTGGGCATCTGGCACCGGATCGTCTACACCTACGAGGACGGCTGCCAGATCGTCCTCGAGGGCGAAGGCTACGAGAGCCAGGGCAAAGTGCCCTACATCGAAGGCCCGTTAGGCAAGGTCTTCCAGGGATTCGAGTGTACAATTCCGAATGTTATGGAAAAGATCTCCGAAATGCCCGATCCCGAGCCGCAGAACACCGATTTCCTCCAATGCGTCCGCACCCGCGAGCGTTTCGCCCTCGACGAAATCAAAGGCCACCGCAGCTCGACGCTCGTGAACCTCGGAGCCTGCGCCCTGCGGCTGAACCGCACGCTGCATTTCGATCCCGACACACAGTTGTTCGTCGGCGACGATGCCGCCAACCGGCTGATCGACCAGCCGATGCGCACGCCGTGGAAAATCTGACCTAACCCTGCAAACCTGAGAAAACGATGAAAAAGATACTTGTAATCCTCCTGCTTGCCCTCGTGCCGTTCGCCGGCGGTGCGCAGGATGCCCGCCAGCGCACCGCCGCGACGATCGTGGCGGACGGGCTGAACCAGCTTCCGGCACAGACCCCCAAGGCGTTCGACGCCGTCATGCAGGAATTGGCCGCCACCGGGGCCGAAGGAATCCGGATGATGGCCGGAATGCTCGTTCCCGCCGCCCAAGGCAAGAACGCCGCCGTGGAATACGCCCTCAACGGCGTAGTGAGCTATGTGACCGCCGCAGGCCGCGAGGAGCTGGCCAAGGAGGTTCGCGCCGGACTTGCCGCGGCCGTGGACGCCTGCACGGACAAACCCAACCAGGCATTCCTGCTCTCGCAGCTCCAGCTCTGCGCAACGGCCGCCGAAGCCCCCGTGTTCGTGAAATACGCCGGCGACAAATACCTCGCGGACTACGCCGTGCGCGGACTGATCTCCACGCCCGGGACCGACGGGGCGATCCTCACGCTGATCGAAAGCGCTTCCGCACCCAGCGCCCTGCTGGCCTATGCCGCTGCGGAGAAGCGCCTTGCAGCCGCCGAACCCGCACTGCTGAAATGGGCCGCGGCCCCCACGGCCGACGAAGCCACAAAAGAAGCCGTCTGCAATGCACTGGCGAAATGCGGCAGCGAAGCATCGCTCCCGACCCTCGCCGCAGCGGCCAAAGCCGCCGGTTACGCCTTTGAGAATAGCCAAGCCGCAAGCGCCTATATCGAACTGCTGACGCGCCTTGCCGCCGCAGGGAATGCCAAGGCCCTCGCCGCGGCCAAAGCCTTGCGGAAAGCCGGCATGCCGCAGAACGTGCGGATCGCCGGATTGGAGATCATACTGCGTGCGGATGCCAAAAAGCGAACGCAGGAGGTGCTCGCCGCACTGAAAGACGCCGACCGGGCCTACCGCTGCGCGGCGCTCGACTTCGCCTCGGAGTTCGCCGACGACGCCCTCTACGTCGCCATCGCCAAAAAACTGCCGTCGCTGAAGGACAACACGGCCAAAACCGACGTCGTAAGCTGGTTCGGAAGCCGTCACGCCGCGTCGCAGGCCGGGACGGTCATCGCCTCCATCGCGTCGCCCGATGCGGAGCTCTCCCTCGCGGCCATCCGCGCCGCCGGCAGAATCGGCGGGCAGGAGGCCCTGGAGGCCCTCATCGCCCAACTCGACGGTCCGCACGCCCGGGAAGCATCGGCCGCCCTCGCGGCTTTCAACGGCAAGCCCAACGCCGCCTTCGTGGCCGCCCTCGACGGAACGCCCGCCACGCAGGCCAATGCCCTGAAACTCGTCGCCCAACGACGCATCACGACCGCCGCCGACAAGGTATTCGCCCTGCTGGAATCTCCGGATGCCGCCGTGCGGGCCGCCGCATACGACGCATTGGCAGGCGTTACCTCCCCGAAAGACTTCGGCCGGCTGTGCGATCGGCTCGACAATGCACAGGAGGCCGACGTGAAGGCCCTGCAGGCCGGACTGAAGAACGCGCTGGCCAAAGAGAGCCCCGCCGCTCAGTATGAGAAGACCATGGCCCGGATGTCCGCCGCCCCCGCAAAGGCCCGCTACTATCCCCTGCTGGCGCAGGCCGCCAATAAGGAGGCGATCGACGCCCTGCTGGCCGCCGGCGACCGCGAAGCCGCCTTTGCCGCCCTGCTGACGGTCCGCAATCCCGCGATGGTCGGGGTGCTGTACGACCTCGCCGGGCAGAACCCCGCGTGGACCGATGCGGCCCTGGCGCGCTACACGGATTTCGTGACGGCATCCCCCGACACGGCCGTCCGCAAGTACCAGCTCTACCGACGCGCCCTCGGACTGAACCCCTCGGCTGCGGTGCAGAACAAACTGCTCAAAGCGCTCGCCAAAACCCCGGAATTCCCGGCGCTGGTGCTTGCCGCCAAGTATATGGATAATCCCGCGACGGCCGAAGCCGCAGCGCTGGTCGTAAAGACCGTGGCGGCAAAGAACCCCGACATGGGCGGCGAAACGGTCTCCGCGGCGCTGAAAAAGGCGCAGGAGGTCTACACCGGACTGGCCAAATCCGACGCCGATGCGGGTTACGCCGTCGACGAAATCAAAGGACTGCTGGCAAAACTCCCCGCCGAAGGATTCGTTCCGGCATCCCTCGCCCCGGGCGGCTGGAAAGCCGTCGCAGGCAATCCCGAGGTCCTCAAAACGATGACCGCCAAAGCGTTGTCCAAGGCGCAGCAGGAGGCTGACGCCGCAGCGGCAAAAGCGTGGAGCGCTGTGGACGGCGTGCTCACGGGAACAACGGGCGCCGCAACGCTCGGATCGGCGAAAAATTATGAAAATTTCAGCCTGATCGTCGACTGGAAAACCGACGGCGAGGCGGGTCTCGGCATCCGCTCGATCCCGCAGATCGCCCTCGGCGGCCGGAACGCCGGTGCGCTGACGGGCAACATGCTCCACGAAAACACGGCTCCCGCAGCCGCCAACCGGCCCGGCGAATGGAATACGATGGAGGTCCGGGTGGTGAACGACCGCGTGACGGTGGTCCTGAACGGCGTCACGACCTGCCAAAACGTGATCCTCGAAAACACCTGCAACCGCGAGATCCCCGCCTACACCGAGGGGCAGATCCTACTCGTCGGCGGCACGGCCCCCGTCAGCTTCCGCGACATGTACATCCGCGAACTGCCCCCGACGCCTCGCTACGAGCTTTCGGCCGAGGAGGCCGCCGAAGGGTTCGAAGTGCTCTTCGACGGAACCTCGATGCACAAGTGGACCGGCAACACCACCAACTACGTTCCGGTCGACGGCACGATTTACGTCACGGCGCAGTACGGCGGCAGCGGAAACCTCTACACCAAGAAGGAGTACAGCGACTTCATCCTGCGTTTCGAGTTCCAATATCTGCAGGAAGGGGTCAACAACGGCATCGGCATCCGCACCCCGATGGGCGTGGACGCCGCCTACCACGGCATGGAGATTCAGATTCTCGACCACGACGCCCCGATCTACAAGAATCTGCGCGAATATCAGCAGCACGGCTCGGTCTACGGCATCATCCCGGCCAAGCGCGTGAAGTTCCCGCCGCTGGGGACCTGGAACGTCGAGGAGATACGCGCCGTGGGCGACCGCATCACGGTGACGGTCAACGGCGAGGTGATCCTCGACGGCAACATCCGCGAAGCCTGCCAGGGGCACAACGTGGCGCCCGACGGCAGCAACAAGAACCCCTATACGGTCGACCACCGCAACCACCCGGGACTCTTCAACCCCACGGGCCACATCGGACTGCTCGGACACGGCCCCGGCCTGAAGTTCCGCAGCATCCGCATCAAGGAGCTTCCCTCGGGAAAAAGCGTGAAATAAAAAGCCGCACGGCCGAAAGAAAACCCGCCTGATGAGGGCGGGTTTTCCGGGCCGCGGTTGCGGTAATTCCAAAATTAGTGTTATATTTGTTCCCAATAAAGCAACCTAAAGAGAGAAACCATGTTTATACCTTGCGCAATCGGTTACGGACAGATCATCGTGATCGTGTTGGTAGTTATCCTGCTGTTCGGAGGCAAAAAAATCCCCGAACTGATGCGCGGAGTGGGCCGCGGCGTCAAAGAGTTCAAAGACGCCGTCAACAAGGACTATACGGCCGAAGAGACCAAATCCGGGCAGGAGTCGGCTCCGAAAAAAGAAGACGAGTAAAGACACGACTGCGGAAATCAGAGGATGAAACGAGAGGATACAGAGCCGTCGGAGATGACGTTTTTCGAGCACCTCGACGCCCTGCGCCCACATTTGGTGCGGGGTGCCCTGGCGATCGTGATTGTCGGATTGGTTGCCTTTTTCTGCAAGAGCCTGATCATCGACACGATACTCTTCGGCCCCAAAGACGCCGATTTCCCCACCAACCGCATGCTGGTATGGGTGGGCGGCGAGTGGGCTCATATTGCCGCATGGCTCAACGATACGCTCGGCACCTCGTTCGATGCCGACCCTGCGGCGTTCTCGATCGGCGGCGACCGCTTCTCGGTCATCAACACCTCGCTGTCCGGGCAGTTCAACCTCCACATGAAGATATCGCTCATGGCGGGCATAGCGCTGGCCATGCCCTACGTGCTGTGGGAGTTCTGGCGCTTCGTGCGCCCGGCGCTCACGCCCAAAGAGATAGCCGGAACCAACTGGTTCGTCTTCTGCGTGTCGCTCTGCTTCTTCTCGGGACTGCTCTTCGGATATTTCGTCATGGTCCCGCTTTCGATCAACTTTTTCGCCAACTACCACGTCAGCGACGCCATCGTCAACATGATCGACATCAGCGACTACCTCTCGACGGTCATCGTCGTGTCGATGGCCTGCGCATTCATGTTCGAACTGCCGCTGCTGATCTATTTCCTGACCCGCATGGGCATCGTCTCCGCAGGATTCCTCCGCAAATACCGGCGGCATGCCTTCGTCGTCCTGCTGGTCCTTGCGGCGATCATCACTCCGCCCGACATCTTCAGCCTGGTGCTGGTGATCCTGCCCCTTTACGGACTTTATGAGCTGAGTATCAAACTCGCCGCGCGAATCGAGCGCAAACAGAGCCGCGAAAGCCTTCCGGAAGAAGCGACCGAGTGACGGCCCGAACGGCAAACCTCAAAACTATGAACGTCAGTACAGACGCGGAACCGGTTACGATCATTGCCATCGGAGCCGGAAACCGCACCAACAAATACCTCGAATACGCAGCCAGGCACCCCGAACGGCTGAAACTCGCGGGTGTGGTGGAGATCAACGAAATACGCCGCCGCACGACCGCCGAGAGATTCGGGCTGGAGCCGGAGCGGTGTTTCACGGACTACGACAGTTTTTTCGCAAATCCCCTCCCGGCCGACGCCGTGCTGATCGCCACCCCCGAGAACGAGCATTTCGAACCCTGCATGAAAGCCATCGAGGCCGGTTACGACGTGCTGCTCGAAAAACCGATCGCACAGACCCTTTCCGAATGCTGCCGAATCGAAGAGGCGGCCCGCCGCAAAGGAGTGATCGTCGGCGTGTGCCACGTCCTGCGTTATCACCCCTATTTCATCCGGATCAAAGAGATCGTCGACTCGGGCGAACTGGGCGAAATCATCTCCATCAGCCACCTGGTCGCCGTGGGACTCGACCGCACCACGCACGGATTCGTCCGCGGCATGTGGCGACGCGAGGAGATCACCAACCCGATGCTGATCTCGAAATGCTGCCACGACATCGACTTCCTGCTGTGGCTCACCGAGGCCCGCTGCCGCAAACTCTCGTCGTTCGGGTCGCTGCGCTGGTTCCGCGCGGAAAACGCCCCGGCACAGAGCGCCGCACGGTGCATCGACTGCCCCATTGAAAAACAGTGCCCTTACTCGGCCGTGGACCTCTACTACAACCGCCGCGACTGGATATCGAATTTCGACATCCCGGCAGGCGCGACGCTCGAGGAGGTGATCCTGCGCGAACTGCGCTCGGGCGACTACGGGCGGTGCGTCTTCCGCTGCGACAACGATGTGGTGGACCACCAGATCGTCTCGATGGAGATGGACAACGATGTCACGATCTCGTTCTCGATGGACGCCTTCACGCTGGGCGACCAGCGCGAAACCCACATCCGGCTGACGCACGGCGAGATCGACGGCGACGAACGCACGCTGCGGGTCCGCAAGTTCCGCGGCGGCGAAGAACGCGTCTACGACTTCTCGGGACTTCTCGAGAAGCCGTTCCACGCGGGAGCGGACCTCCTGCTGATCGAGGATTTCGTCGACACGCTCAGCCGCCGGGAGCACCGCTTCCGCACGGCGATCGCCAACTCGGTCGAAAGCCACCGCATCTGCTTCGAAGCCGAACGCAGCCGCCTCACCGGACAGACCGTCACGCTGGAGGAGCGGTAGCCGTGCGATTTGCAGCACAAAAGCGCTTCGTCGGTTCCCGAATTTCCGAAAAAATCACTACCTTTGCCGTAAATAAACAATACTATTAATGATATGGAATTCGAAGGAACCGTTTACAAAATAATGCCCGTGACGAAGGGAACGTCGGCACGCGGCGAGTGGCAGCGTCAGGACGTGGTCTTTGAGATGAACGAGGGTTCGTTCACCCGCAAAATCTGCGTGACGTTCTTCAACAAGCCCGAAGACGTGGCCCGGCTGCAGGAAGGTGCCGCTTACAACGTATCGGTCAACATCGAGTCGCGCGAATACAACGGCCGCTGGTACACCGACATCCGCGCATGGCGCCTGCAGCCCAAGCAGGAGTCGGCAGGAGCAGGCGCCCCGATGCCCGACATGCCGCCCATCGCCGAGGAGCCTTCCTACGCATCCTCGCCCGCACAGGTGGACGATCTCCCCTTTTAGGGCTTAAAGAAGCCCTTTTTAGGGGTGGCAGAACGTTACAACAATCCTCCAGTTCTGCGCCCGGACTCATATGACACAGAAAAATCCCGGAACCTTGCGGTTCCGGGATTTTTCGTATCAGTCTTCCCTGATTATTCTGCGGGGGCAACCTCGGGCTTCTCGGCCGTTGCGGTCGAATCTGCCGGAGCAGGCTCCTCGTAAGGAGTTACGTCGATCAGCTCGACCTCGAACTCCAGAGCCTCGTTGGGACCGATGTCACGGCCTGCGCCGCGTGCACCGTAGGCCAGGTCGGCAGGAATCCAGAGCGTGATCTTACCGCCCTTGCCCACCAGTTGCAGACCCTCGGTCCAGCCGGGAATCACACGGTTGAGCGGGAACTCGACGGGCTCGTCCTTGTCGAAATCGTCGGGACGCTGTTTCTTAATCATCTCCTGCTGCTCCTTCGAGCGGTTAGCGAACTTCGAAGTATCGAATACCTTGCCGTCGCGGGTGCGGCCCGTGTAGTGAACCTTCACCACGTCGCGCGGATCCTTCGGCATCGCAGCGGCGTCGCCGGCAGCGGTAACCTTATAGAGCAGGCCCGACTCGGTCTTCTTCACGCCCGATTTCTTCTCCATCTTCTCCAGCCATGCCTTCGAAGCCTCGGCGTTCTCGGCCGGACGCTTCACCATGAAGTAGTACTGCAAGTACTGGTTCACCTCGTCTTCCGACATCTTGGCGTTGTTGTCACGCACGTTCTGCATGGCCTCGCTGATCCAAACCAGCTGGATGGGCATGCCGCTCTGTGCGACGTTGTAACCGATATCGTTACCGAATGCGTAGGAAATCTCGGCACGCTCCTCCTCGCTCTCGAACATCTCGGGATCGGCTGCGGGATACTCGACCTTGGTCGAATCGCCGCCGGCCATACGGGCGCTGTCGGCAGCGGCACGCTTCTCGGCGATAGCCTGCGCACGCTCGCCGCGCTTCGACATGAAGTACTCGCGCAGCATATCGAGCGACTTCTCGTGCTCTTGCGTGGCCTTGCCCAGGGCACCTTCCTTAACACCTTTGTCCACGGCTTTGAAATCAAACGGAATATCCTTCATTTCATAGCTCATGCCGTAGCCGATATTGGCGCCGAGCGAATACGACAGCGAGTCGAATTCCGAAAGGCTACCCATCTGCACGCCGCTCTTGTTACCTCCGCAGGAGGCGAGCATCGCAGCACCCGCGAGTGCCGCAGCAAAAAAGATTTTTTTCATTGTTGTTTTAACTATGTTTTGAGTTTGCTTTTATTCGCACGGACAAAGATATAAAAATATTGTATAACGCTCATCTTTATCGGCGTAAATTATCTCCGCCGCGACCGATTCGCGTATTTATCGACATCTACGAGCTCGATTTCATAGTAAAGCGTCGCGTTGGGAGCTACGCCCAGCGTCTTGTCGCCCTCGGCACCGTAAGCTGCCGACGAAGGCATCCAGGCATTGATCCGCCCGCCTTTGCCGATCAGCTTCACGCTCTCCTGCACGCCTTTCCGCAGATCGCGCAGCAGCGAACGCACCGTGTCGCCTTTCTCGTAGGAGGAGGCGACCTGGCTGCCGTCGGCCGTGCGGATCACCCACCGCAGGGCCACGCTGTCGCGGTCCGACGCGGGAACCTGTTCCTGATCGCCGACGGCCGTCACCGTATAGGTCACGCCCGACGAAGTGCGGGCATACGAGCGGTTCGACTTGGCGATGTCGACGAGGAACTGCTCCTCGTAAGCACGGGCTTTCTCGGGCAGCGCATAGTTCACATAGCGCAGGTAGAACGTCTCGGCATCGGCTGCCGAGAGTTTCGTCGACCGGCGCACGGCGTCGCGGATACCCTCGCAGACGGCGTTCACGTTGATCGTGGAATCCATCCGCAGCAGGTTCATACCGACGTTCATGCCGATAACATAGGCCACCGAGTCGGTGTCGTTCTTGAGTTTCACGCCCCCGCCCGACTTTTTCGAGCAGGCCGCAGCCAGCAAAGCGACGGCGGGGAGGATCAGCAGGATTTTTTTCATGGTTTCGTACTTTTTTTCGAAAAGGCCAGAATCAGCAGGCATCCCACGACCGCTGCGGCGAGCGAGCCCATCAGGATGGCGATTTTGCCGCGGTCGATCAGGTCGGAGTCGGAGAAGGCCAGCGAGTCGACGAACAGCGACATCGTGAACCCGATACCGCCCAGACAGCCTACGGCCAGCAGCATGCGCCACGTCGCCCCCTCGGGCAGCTCCGCGAGCCCGGACTTCACGGCTCCCCACGAAGCAAGAAATATGCCCAGCGGCTTGCCGACGACCAGTCCGAAGAAGACGCCCATGCCGACCGACCCGATCTCGGGCGAATAGTGGAAGATATTGAGGTATTCGAGCGAAGTGATCTCGACGCCGGCATTGGCCAGCGCGAAAACCGGCATGATAAGGAACGTCACATAAGGCGCCAGACCATGCTCCAGCCGATAGCTCATCCCCACCGAATTGGCCGACAGGTCGTGCATGCGGCGCAGGTAGAAGCGCTGCTCCTCGTTGGGGAAATCCTCGTGGGTGGCGGCCGAGAGCATCAGCCCTTTGAGCCAGCGCATCTTATGGGCGAAATACTCCTTGCTGTAACGGGGCTCCATCGGGATCAGCAGGGCCATCGCCACACCCGAGATGGTCGAATGCACCCCCGAGTAGTAGAACAGTCCCCACACCACGAAGGCCGGGACCAGGTAAAAGAACATCCGCTTCTCGCCCATCTGCTTCATGAAATAGACCCCGAGCATGATGACCAGCGCCACCAGCAGGCAGCCGATCTGGACCTTTCCGCCGTAGAAGAGCGCGATGACCAGAATGGCCCCCAGATCGTCGGCAATGGCCAGCGCCGTGAGGAAGATTTTGAGCGACACGGGAACGCGGTTGCCCAGCATCGAGAGGATGCCGATGGCGAAGGCGATGTCCGTGGCAGTAGGGATTCCCCAGCCATTGGCGGCTGCCGTGCCGTGGTTGAAGAACGTGAAGATGATGGCCGGAGCCAGCATGCCTCCTGCGGCGGCCAGCACCGGAAGGATCGCCCGGCGAACGGACGATAGCTGTCCGCAGACGATCTCGCGTTTGATCTCGAGCCCCACTGCGAAGAAGAAAATCACCATCAGGCCGTCGTTGATGAACTTCTCGACGGTCATGCCCCGCGGGAAAATCCAGTCGATCAGCCCGTCCGGAGAGCGGACCATCAGCGAGAGGTCGGTCTCGAGCAGGTGGTGGTAATAGACCTTGGTGGCGGGCAGGTTGGCCAGCAGCATGGCGAAAATCACGCATACGAGCAGCACCACGCCTCCTGCCCACGGAGCTTCCAGGAAATTACGGCCACGAAGCCCCATCATGTGTCGCTGGCGCACCCAGCGGTACATTGAAAACAGTCGCATTTATTCGTTATTTGGTTTTTCGTTCGATTTGAGCGTCTGCCCGCAGAGTTTCCACAGGATGCGGGCCCCGGTGATGGCGTCGATCCGGTCGTCGGACGCGGGGCAGACCTCCACCACATCGAATCCGATGATGCGGCGGCCCGAGCGGACCAGCGTGTCGACGAGGTAGACGGCCTTGTTGAAAGAGAGTCCTCCGCAGACGGGCGTACCCGTATGGGGGCAGTTGTCGAAGGAGAGTCCGTCGATATCGAAGCTCACATAGACCTCCGCGGGCAGCGAGTCGACGATACGGCGGCACTGGGCATCCCACGTTTCGCCGCGGAACTCCGCGGCGGCGAGCGTTAGGTCGTCGAATGTGGCGATCCGCTCCGACGAAGCGGCCAGCGCAGCCTCCGCCTCGCTGAAATCGCGCACGGCGACCTGGGCGATCCGGCTGACCTGCGGCACGTCGCGCAGGACGTTGAACATGATCGACGCGTGGGAAAATTCGAAACCCTCGTAAGCGTCGCGCAGGTCGCAGTGGGCGTCGATGTGCAGGATGCCGAAAGCCGCGTGACGAGCCCCCAGCGCCCGGATCAGCCCGTAAGGCGTCGAATGATCGCCGCCGACGAGTCCCACGACCTTGCCCGCGTCGAGCCAGCGGGCGGCCTGTGTCTCGATATTGGCGTTCATGGCCACACAGCCCTCGTTCACGCGGCGGACCTTGCGCACGACATAGTCGTCCTCGAGACATCCGCCTCCTTCGAGGTGGTCGATCACCCGCGAGGCGTCGACACGCAACCGCTGCGAGGTCTCCTGCAGCGAATAGTCCACATCGGCCGTGGCGATGCCGCGGCGCCAGGCCCCGGGGGCCAGCGGATCGTAGAAATCGAGCTGCGTAGAGGCTTCGATAACGGCATCGGGGGCATAGGCCGCACCGGCCCCGTAGGAGACCGTCACGTCCCACGGTGCCGAGATCAGCACCAGTTCCGCCGTTTCGGGATCGAACGGAAGCCCGAAATAGGTTCCGTTGTCCACGCCGACTCCATCCGGATCGAAAGGTTTCTGTTCCATAACGTTCTTTATAAACTACAAAGATACGAATAAGCGAGAGCAAAAGCAAGTTTACTTGTATTTTGCCGAGCGGGAGTATCTTCGACGAAGTCAAAGATACGAAAAAAGCCGGATGGATTCAAAACCGAATTGCGTGCGCCCCGGCAAAACCTTCCGACGGATAAAAAGTGTCATTACGACACCAAAGGTATTCATTTTTTATTTTTTACCTTATATTTGTCTACCTAAAGACGACAAGAAACGAAAAAAGCACCAATACCATGAAAATCATAGCCGACAGCGCCATCCCCTTCCTGAAGGGTGTCCTGGAGCCTTTCGCCGAGGTGCGTTACCTCCCCGGAAAGGCGATTTCGGCCGCCGACGTCCGCGACGCCGACGCGCTCCTGACCCGCACCCGCACGCGGTGCGACGCAGCGCTGCTCGCCGGTTCGCGGGTGCGCCTCGTCGCCACGGCGACCATCGGATTCGACCACATCGACACGGCATGGTGCGCGACGCACGGCATCACGGTCACGACAGCCGCAGGGTGCAATGCCCGGGGCGTACTGCAATGGGTCGCCGCCGTGCTGGCCCACCTCTCCCGCACACAGGGCTGGCAGCCCGCAGCGCGGACGCTGGGCATCGTCGGCGTGGGGCACGTCGGATCGCTCGTCAAAGCCTATGCCGAGGCATGGGGATTCCGCGTCCTCTGCTGCGACCCGCCGCGTGAAGAACGGGAGCGGTGCGGATTCCTGCCGCTGGAGGAGGTGGCCCGCGAGGCCGACATCCTCACGTTCCACACCCCGCTCGACGACACGACGCGCCGCATGGCCGACGAAAGGCTGTTCCGGCAGATGAAACCCGGAGCCATCCTCATAAATTCCTCACGCGGGGAGGTGGTCGACGGCGACGCCCTGCTCCGGAGCGGCCTCCGCTGGGTGCTCGACGTCTGGGAGCACGAGCCGAACCTCAATCCGCAACTGCTGGAAAAGGCCCTGCTGGCGACGCCCCACATCGCGGGTTACTCCGAGCAGGGCAAGGCCAACGCCACAGCGATGTCCGTGGCCGCGCTGGCACGTTGTTTCGGACTGCCGCTCGAAGGGTGGTATCCGCCCGAGGCGTCGCCCTCGGTTCCCCGGCCGATCGCGTGGCAGGAGCTTTGCACCACCATCGGCCGTATCTACGACATCGAAGCCGAAAGCCGCCGCCTGAAAGAGCGCCCCGGCGATTTCGAATCCCTGCGCGACCGTTACGCCTACCGCCGCGAATATTTCTAACCCCCGGTCTAAGAGACCGGATTTAGGGGCGGCGGAAAGCCTCCAGGATTCCAGGCCAGTTCTGCGCTCCCACCTAAGAGGCGGGTTTTAGGGGCGGCGGAAAGTCACGGGGATTCCGGCCCAGTTCTGCGCCCCGCCACATAACGGCTGAAGTTGTACATCGTTAGTCAATTTTTACTACCTTTGCCTCCGAAATGTACCAAAGGATCATAAAACCCCTGCTCTTCTCGCTCAACATCGAGCGGGCCCATCATGTCGTCCTGCTGATGCTGCGCATCTTCGGACTGATTCCCGGAGGCCGCTGGCTCCTGCGCAAATGCTACGCCGTGGAGCACCCGGCGCTCGAGCGCGAAGTGTTCGGCATGCGGTTCGCCAATCCGGTCGGGCTCGCCGCAGGATTCGACCGTAACGGCGAAGCGTTCCGCGAACTGGCCGCACTGGGATTCGGGTTCATCGAGGTGGGCACCGTCACGCCCCGGCCCCAGGCGGGCAACCCCCGTCCGAGGGTCTTCCGGCTCCCGAAAGACAACGCCATCATCAACCGCATCGGACTTTCGAACCGCGGCCTCGAAACCGCCATCCGCCACCTGCGGCGTCCGCACGGCGGGGTGATCGTGGGATGCAACATCGGCAGGAACACCTCGACCCCGGCCGAAAACGCCCCGGCCGACTACCTGAAACTCTTCCGCAACCTCTACCAGTATGCGGACTATTTCACCGTGAATATCAGCTGCGACAACTCCTGCCGCGAGGGCACGACGCACACGCGCGAACATATCCTCCAGATACTCAACCCGCTGTTCGACTTCCGCCGCGGGCAGAACCAGTACCGGCCGGTCATGCTCAAAATCTCGCCCGACATGACGGACGAGGTGATCGACCGGATCACCGACGTACTGATGGAGACGCCGCTCGACGGCATCGTCGCCACCAACGGCTCGCACGGCCGCGAAGGGCTGAAAACCAGCCGTACGGCGCTCGAGAAGATCGGCAGCGGCCGCCTGAGCGGTGCACCCCTTACGGGCCGCGCCGTGGAGATCGTGCGCCGCATCCACACCCGCTCGGGCGGCACCTACCCCATCATCGGCGTGGGCGGCCTGATGTCGGCCGACGACGTACGGGCGATGCTCGACGCCGGAGCCGACCTCGTGCAGCTCTACACGGGATACATCTACGAGGGTCCGGGACTGGTGCGGGACGTATGCCGCGCGCTGATCGCCGACGCCGAACGCAAGGCGACCCGGACCGCGCCCGACGCCGCATCCGACGCCGGGGAGACTTCCGGAAAACCCCAGGATTCCGCACCTAACGCATAGTCAGCCATGAAGGCAACCATCATCACCATCGGCGACGAAATACTCATCGGCCAGATCGTGGACACCAATTCGGTATCCATTGCCAAACACCTCAACGCCGCGGGCATCGTGGTCCGCGAGAAGCTCTCGATCGGCGACGACCGCGCGCAGATCGTCGAAGCCGTCGAACGGGCCCTGTCGGCTTCGGAGGTCACCGTCGTCACCGGCGGCCTCGGCCCCACGAAGGACGACATCACCAAGAAGACCCTCGCGGAGATGTTCCGCAGCGAGATGCGCTGCAACCAACGGGTCTCTGACCACGTGGAGCGAATGCTCGCGGAACGGGGCATCGAGTTCAACGAGCTGAACCGCTCGCAGGCGATGGTCCCCGCATGCTGCACGGTGCTGTTCAACGCCCACGGCACGGCCCCGGGCATGTGGTTCGAACGCGACGGGCACGTCGTGGTGTCGCTGCCGGGCGTGCCGTTCGAGATGGAGCACCTGATGGAAGACGAGGTGATGCCGCGGCTGAAAGCCCATTTCGCCCTGCGACAGATCGTCCACCGCACGATGATAACCGCCGGGCTCCCCGAGTCGATGCTGGCCAAGCGGATCGAGGCGTGGGAGAACGCCCTGCCGCCGTACCTGAAGCTGGCCTATCTGCCCAATCCGGGCGCCGTGCGGCTGCGCCTGTCGGCCTACGAGGTCGAGGGAGAGAGCGTCGCCCGCGAGATCGACCGACAGTTCGAGGCCCTGCGCAAGATCATTCCCCACAACATCATCGGGTTCGAGACCGCGACGATGCAGGAGTTGGTGCACAAGATACTCACCGAGCGCGGGCTGACCCTGGCCACAGCCGAGAGCTGCACGGGAGGCGTCATCGCCTCGCGTTTCACAGCCATGCCCGGAGCGTCGGCCTATTTCCGCTGCGGCGTGGTGTCGTACAGCAACGAATCCAAGGTGAACCTATTGGGCGTGAACCCTGCCGACATAGCCCGTTACGGCGCCGTGAGCGAACAGGTCGCCCGCCAGATGGCCGAAGGGGCACGCCGCACGGCAGGCGCCGATTACGGCGTGGCCACCACCGGAATCGCCGGCCCCGCGGGCGGCTCGGCGGAGAAACCCGTCGGCACGGTCTGGATCGCCGTCAGCTCGCCCGAACGCACGGTCGTCCTCCTCAAACAGTGCGGAACCGACCGCGGACAGATCATCGACCGCGCCAGCGCCTTTGCCATCAGCCTGCTGCGCGACTGCCTCAACGGAAAATAACAAAACCGACCATGAATAAAATCCTCGCGCTGCTGGCCGCACTCGCGCTGACAACCTCCTGCTGCGAATCGAAACCCGAGAAACGCGTACACAAACTGCTGATGGACCGTATGCTGACGCTCTCCGTGGCCGAAAGCTGCACGGGAGGCGCCATCGCCTCGCGCTTCACGGCCATGCCGGGAGCCTCGGCCTACTTCAAAGGCGGCGCAGTCGCCTACTGGAACCAGACCAAGAGCCTGCTGCTGAACGTCTCGGCCGACACCATCGCCCGCTACGGCGTGGTGAGCGAACAGGTCGTGCGCCAGATGGCCGAGGGAGCGCGCCGTGCCGCCGACACCCATTACGCCATCGCCACCACCGGAATGGCCGGTCCTTCGGGCGGCACGCCCGAAATCCCGGTCGGCACGGTATGGATCGCCGTCAGCTCACCCGAACGCACCCTTACCCGGCTGGTCCACATCAAAGGCAACCGCAACCGGGTCATCCGCGAAGCCGGCTCGGCCGCAATCGAGCTTCTCGAAGAGGAGTTGACAGCCGGAAACAGAACCAAATAGCACCCCCAAGAAAACGATTTTACCCGCTTTTCATTTGCTTTTCCCGGTTATTTGCGCTACTTTTGTGCTTATTTAGTCCAAAAAGTAATGAAAAACGCCCTGCTGCTTCTGGCGATTCTGATTGCATCGGCATTGCCGGCCGCCGCGCAATCCGCCGCCGACGGCCTCGACACGACGCTCGTCGCCTATTATCGCTGGTGCAACCGCCACAAGCAGGACCCCGAAATGCTGCTCAAAGCCGACACCATGTTCCGGCTGGCCGGCGAGCGGCAAAATCCCCGCATGCAGTCGGTGGCGCTCTGCCTGAAAACCGACTATTACTACTACACGGGCAATTTAGACTCGCTCAAAGTCTGGGTGGCGCGCACCCAGCAGTTCACCCGCGAACACGACCAGCTCACACACTACTACTTCGTCTGGACGCGGCTGATTACCTATTACAGCAAATACAGCAAATACACCCTCGCGCAATATGAACTGGAGCGCTTCCGCGACCAGGCCATCCGCGACGACTACAAGCCCGCGATCGCCGAAGCCTACAAACAGCTGGGGCACATTTACCGCACCAAATCCCTCTATGACACGGCCATCGAATCCTACGCCAAAAGCATCGGGATGGTCGAGCGGAACAACCTGAAGGAGGTGGACGCCTCCTATCTGTACCTCCAGCTCGCCGAACTGTACACCCTGCAGCAGAAGTACGACAAGGCCGAAGAGGCACTCCGGATGTCCGAGAAGCGCATCCTGCTCCCCGAACATATCTGGCGCACCCGGATCTCCCGGGCCAACCTCGCGGCCATGCAGGGCGATTTCGAGAGCGCCGAAGAGCAGGTGCGCGAGATCCGGGAAAAAAGCGGCGGGTATGTCTCTGAAAACAAGATCGAGGAGATCGAACTGACGATTTACAAGGGTACGCGCAACTTCCAGAAGGCGTTGGAGATCGTCAACAAGCAGTTGGCAAACTACGAAATGACCAAGGACAGCCTCGGTTCGTCGCACTATTTCTATATTCCGATGCTGGCGAGCCGCGCCTCGCTCCTCTACGAAACGGGCAGCTACAAAGCCGCCGCCGAGGACCTTTCGCGGCAGGCGGCACTGGCCCGGCAGAAATACGAGAGCGACAACCAGGAGATGCTGAACGAATTCGCCACGCTGTTCGATGTCGAACGGCACGACCGCGAGAAGGTCGAAGCCCGGCAGCAGGCGCAGGCCGAACGGCTGCGCCGCGCCCGGCTGTTCGAAACCGGACTGGGTGTGATCCTGCTGCTGGCGACGGCGTTCATCGTCATCCTGACCCGGCTGAACCGCGGGCTGGCACGCGCCAAACGGGCAGCCGAGGAGAGCAGCCGCATGAAGGGCGTCTTCATCCGCAACATCACCCACGAGATCAACACCCCGCTGAACGCCATCGTGGGATTCGCCGAACTGGCCTCGACAACCCCGGACGACGAACCCGAGCGCAGTTCCTACATCGACATCATCCGCGAGAACAGCGGCTACCTGCAGAAACTCATCGACGACGTGCTCTACATCGCCGACATCGAATCCTCCGAGGCGCCGCCGTCGCGCGCCGCGGTGGAGGTCGACACCTGCTGCCGCAGGTGCATCGACGAACTGTCGAAGCACGCCCCGCTCGCCACCGAAATCCGCTTCGCCTCCGACGGGGAAGGCCGGTCGCCCCGCATCCGCACCTCGTGCCTGCTGCTGGGCAAGGCGCTCACCGAACTGCTGCGCAACGCCGTGCGGTTCACCGACCCCAAACAGGGCGTCGGGCTCTCCTATTCACTCTCGGAGGACGGGCGCAGCATCACCTTCGCGGTCGAGGACGCAGGCCCCGGCGTGCCCGAAGGGGAGCGCGAACACATCTTCGAACGCTTCGTCAAACTCGACTCGTTCAACCAGGGCCTCGGGCTCGGACTGGCCGTCTGCCGCCTGATCGCCCGCACGCTCGGCGGCGACGTGCGCCTCGACCCGGACTTCACCCGGGGCGCGCGGTTCCTGCTGACGATCCCCACCGAATAAAAAAAGCCGGGGATTATTGGTATTTGACGAAAAGGTTGTATATTTGCACTCCCTTAATCGGGTTTTAACCAAAAATTTATCAAACAATGAAAGTTTGCGAAATCACAGGCAAGGTAGCGATCGTGGGCAACAACGTCTCGCACTCGCACCACAAGACCAAGCGCAAATTCAGTCCCAATCTGAAAACCAAGCGCTTCTGGTCGGAACAGGAGGGCCGCTGGATTACCCTGAAGGTAACGGCTGCCGGCATGAAAACAATTAACAAGAAGGGTCTTGCAGTCGCCCTGCGCGAGGCTGTCGCACCCAAAAGCGTGTACTAAAAACAACGAGTAACCAATGGCAAAGAAAGGCAACAGAGTTCAGGTCATCCTCGAGTGCACCGAACAAAGAGAGAGCGGCGTTGCGGGAATGTCCCGTTACATCACCACCAAGAACAAGAAAAACACCCCCGACCGTCTGGAGCGCAAGAAGTACAATCCGTTCCTCAAGCGTGTCACCGTTCACCGTGAAATCAAATAGTTAAGAGAGCTTTATGGCAAAGAAAGTAGTCGCAACACTGAAAACCGGCACGGGTAAGCAGTTCACCAAGTGCATCAAGATGGTCAAGTCGGACAAGACCGGAGCATACATGTTCAAAGAGAGCATCGTTCCCAACGACCAGATCAAAGAGTTCTTCGACGAGAAGAAATAGTATTTTAAGAGTCACACTCTTAAATACAAAGGGCATCTTTCGGGATGCCCTTTGTGTTTTTAGGGACCGGAAAGCACCGCGATATAAAATATTTTTGTTACTTTTATCCGGAAAATTCCAGACGGCCCGATCCGGTCGGTCCCGTCCGGGAGATTACGACGTGTTTCATGAAGAAAATAGCATTCATCATCATCCGCTACGGAGTCGAGGTCAACGGCGGCGCAGAAGTCCATTGCCGCATGCTGGCTGAACGGTTGCGCCCCTACTACGACGTGGAAGTACTTACCACAACGACCAAGGTTTTCCGCGACCCTGCCAGCGACTACCCCGAAGGGGTCAGCACCGTCAACGGCGTCACGGTCCGCCGGTTCAAACCCGCACCCATCGACGGAGAGCATCACGGAGCCTACCGCAAAAAGTGCAAAACGGCCCGCCGCATCCGTCTGCAACTGGCAAGGATGGGGTTGCTGCGCCTGATCTCCTCGCTGCATCCCGAATGGACCATGAGCCTCGAAGCCGAAAAACGGTACTACGAGTCGCAGGAGGACCATACGCCCCAAATGCTGGAGTTCATCGAGCAGCACAAGGACGAATATGCGGCCTTCCTTTTCATGAATTTCTACTTCAGCCAGCCGGTGCTGGGCAGCACGATCGTCCCCGAAAAGACGATCCTCATCCCGCTGGTGCACCCCGACAAGCCGCTCTATTTCAGCATCAACGCACCGATGTTCACCCGCGTCAGACACATCGCCTTCAACACCGCGGCCGAACGGCGGCTCTGCAGCCGGGCATTCGGCGCTTCGCTGGCCCCGAACAGTCTGGTAGGATGCGGCATCGAAGAGGCCCCGGCAGCGGATTGGGGAGAGGTCAAGGCCAAATACGGACTGCCCGACCAGTATGTGCTCTACCTGGGTCGCATCACGCCGTCGAAGACCACCAAGGTGATTCCCGACTTCCTGCGCTACAAGAAGAAGCACGGCGGCGAGGTCAAACTGGTGATGGTGGGCGGCACGGAGCTCGACATCAAACGCTCGGACTCCCCCGACATCATCTTCACAGGATTCGTCTCCGACGAGGAGAAGAGCGCCATCATCCGCCACGCCACGGTGATAGTCAACCCGTCGCGCATGGAGAGCCTCTCGCTGCTGATGCTCGAAGCCATGCAGAACCGCGTGCCGCTGCTGGTCAACGGCCGCAGCCGCGTGATGAAGGACCACTGCAAATCGAGCGGAGCGGCGTTCTGGTACAACAGCAGCCGGGATTTCCGCCACAAACTCCACCGCCTGCTCTCCGATCCGGAACTGCGCCGCACGATGGGCGAAAAAGGCCCGGTGTACGTGCGTGAACATTACGACTGGAGCGTGATTATCCCCAAACTGCAGAAGTTGATCGAAAGCCTCTGATGCGCCAACCGCAAACAAACGCGGCGCACCCCGAAAGGAGTGCACCGCGTTTTTCGTCCGTGGGCCCGGCGTCAGAACTTATGCACGGCGCGCACGAGGAACTTGTTGTATTTCGGAATCTCGATCACATAAGGAGGTTCGATCCCCATGTGGGTCGTATAGGCGTTCTTCTCGTCCATTTCGGTCGAGGTGAAATAGTAGACCAGCCGGTCCATGCGCTTGCCGCCGGCATCTTTGAGCGCATCGTTGAACTTGTTGCGCGCCTGGCGGTTGTTCTGCACGCGCGTTCCGCCGTTGTAGTTGTGGCCGATGGTCAGCATCTCGTCGATGGCAGGCAGGTACCACCCCTCGCCCTTGTTCCGGCACCATTCGAACGCCGGGAAATCGGCCCACGAGAGGTTGTTGGCAGCGATGTACTGCGCCACTTTCGCCATGTTCTCCTCACCGTCGGTCCGGCTGTCGGCGCCGACCACACGCAGGTCGGGCTTGCGGAACTCGCTCCAATGGAGGTAGATCTCGTCGAGCGACACCACCAGCCCGTGCATGCCGTCGTCCGAAAGCTGGCAGATGACACCCCGGATGCCGTTCTGGTCATACAGCTCGCCGATCTCGTACTGTTTGAGCACGTAACGCCCGGCCGGAGTCTGCGGCGCAGGTTCGGCGGCCGGCGTCACGGCCGGAGCGGATTGCGCCGGTTCTGCCGGAGCGGCCGGGATCAGCGGCGTCGCGGGGATGGTCTTGGTGTAATACTCCTTTTCGCCGTTGGCGTACTGGATATAGTGGATGTCCTTAACGGGCAGCACGTAGGTCGGGCCGTCGGGGTTCGAGAAACGCTTGTAGCGCACCGCCTCGGTCGTGATTTCGATCACTTTAGCCTCGATCTTCGTGGCGTCGGTCTTTACGATCAGGTCTTGCGCGGCGGCGGTCAGAACACCGAACAGCGCCGCAAACAGCAGCAGAATGGTTCTTTTCATCATGTCGGACAGATATATGTTAGGCAAATATAACGTTTTTTTCCGAATATTCTTATTTACCTTTGGTGTCGGTGCCGTAACGGCACTTTTAGATAAGCGGAAAGTTCTGCCGGACCGCTTACGATTCAGCGAAACTTTCCGACTTTTTCGTACCTTTGGCTGCTCCTTAGATACTCCCGCTCGGCAATGTTCAAATAAAAATTTGACATTGCCCTCGCTTATTCATATCTTTGCAAAGGATTAATCCCAAAGACATGGCATTTTTCGATATTTTCAAAAAGAAACAGAATACGCCGCCCTCCGAGGAGCAGGCGCGCAAACAGCAGGAAGAACTCAGCGCCGGGCTGGAAAAGACCAAAACGGGACTCTTCTCGAAACTGGCGCGCGCCGTGGCGGGCCGCTCGACGGTCGACGCCGACGTGCTGGACGACCTCGAGGAGGTGCTCATCTCGTCGGACGTGGGCGTGGAGACCACCGTGAAGATCATCCGCCGCATCGAGGAGCGCGTCGCCAGGGACAAGTACATGAACGCCTCGGAATTGCAGTCGATCCTGCGCGAGGAGATCACCGCCCTGATGGAAGATGCGCACGGCTCGTCGGAGCACTTCGGACTCGACGCCACCGAAGGCCAGCCCTACGTGGTGATGGTCGTGGGCGTCAACGGCGCCGGCAAGACCACCACCATCGGCAAACTGGCCGCACAGCTCACCAAGGCGGGCCGCAAGGTCTGGATCGGCGCAGCGGACACGTTCCGCGCCGCGGCCATCGACCAGTTGCAGGTGTGGGCCGACCGCGCCGGGGCGACGATGATCCGTCAGCAGATGGGTTCCGACCCCGCGTCGGTGGCTTTCGACACGCTCACCTCGGCCAAGTCCAACGGCGCCGACGTGGTGCTGATCGACACCGCCGGGCGTCTGCACAACAAAATCAACCTGATGAACGAACTGACGAAGATCCGCAACGTCATGGCCAAGGTCATTCCCGGAGCACCGCACGAAGTGATGCTCGTGCTGGACGGCTCGACGGGACAGAACGCCTTCGAACAGGCGAAGCAGTTCACGCAGGCCACGCAGGTTACGTCGCTCACCATCACCAAGCTGGACGGCACGGCCAAAGGCGGCGTGGTAATCGGCATCAGCGACCAGTTCCACATTCCGGTCCGCTACATCGGCATCGGCGAAGGCATCGACCAACTGCGCATCTTCGACCGCCGGGAGTTCGTCAACGCACTGTTCGGCGATGAAAAAAATTAACGTCATCACGCTCGGCTGTTCGAAGAACACCGTCGATTCGGAGCACCTGATGGCGCGGCTCGCGGCCGCCGGGTACGAAGTCGTCTTCGACAGCGACCGCACCGACGCCAAGGTGGTGGTAATCAACACCTGCGGATTCATCGGCGACGCCAAACAGGAGTCGGTGGACATGATCCTGCGCGCGGCGGCGGCCAAGCAGGCCGGGAAAATCGAGCGGCTGTTCGTCGTGGGGTGCCTTTCGGAGCGCTACGCCGACGAACTGCGGGCCGAAATCCCCGAGGTGGACGAATATTTCGGCGCCCGCACGTGGGACGGCATCGTCCGCGCACTGGGGGCTTCGGAGGACCCCGCGCTGGCCACCGAACGCCGGCTGACCACCCCCAGGCACTACGCCTACCTGAAAATCTCGGAGGGCTGCAACTGGAAATGCGGCTACTGCGCCATTCCGCTCATCCGCGGCGCACACGTCTCCGTTCCGATGGAGGTGCTGGAGGAGGAGGCCCGCAAACTCGCCGCGCAGGGCGTCCGGGAAGTGATGGTCATCGCGCAGGACACGACCTATTACGGCATCGACCTCTACGGCCGGCGGATGCTGGCCGAGCTGTTGCGCCGCCTGTGCCGCATCGACGGCATCGAATGGCTCCGGCTCCACTACGCCTACCCCACGGGGTTCCCCGAGGAGGTGATCGAGGTGATGGCCGCAGAGCCGAAAATCTGCAAATACCTCGACATTCCTTTCCAACACATCTCCGACGCCCAGCTTGCGGCCATGCACCGCCGCCACACCAAGGCCGAGGCGATGGAGCTGATCCGCCGCCTGCGCACGGCCATTCCGGACCTCGCGCTGCGCACGACGCTGCTCGTAGGCTATCCGGGCGAAACGGAGGCCGATTTCGAGGAACTTCTGGAGTTCGTGCGGGAGGTACGTTTCGAACGGCTCGGGGTCTTCGCCTACTCCGAGGAGGAGGGGACTTATTCGGCCGAAAAGCTCCGCGACGACGTGCCGGAGACCGTGAAGCAGGAGCGTGTGGAGCGCATCATGGCTCTGCAGAACGAGATTTCGCTCGAAAACAACCGCCGCCGCGTGGGGAGCACCGAACGGGTCATCATCGACTCGCGTCAGGGCGACTTCTATGTAGGACGCACGCAGTACGACTCTCCGGAGGTGGACCAAGAGATTCTGATACCCGTCGGCGGGAAGCGGCTTCTGCGCGGACATTTCTACGAGGTGACCGTCACCTCGGCTGCGGATTACGATCTATACGGAAAAGTCCGCGAAAAATAATATTTGTAAATTATCGTTCTTTTTCGTATCTTTGGTGTCGTAACGACACTTTCAGCAGGTCGGAAAGTTTTGCCGGACCGCACGCAATTCCGTTTTGGAATCGTCCGGTTTTTTTCCTACCTTTGAAAAATAAACCGGGACCTTTACCCAAGACCATGGCCGACAAAAGCGTGATAACAAATCTCGAAGCCCGCGTAAAGCAGCTTATCGACGACCACAAACGGCTGTCGGAACTCTGCTCGGAGCTGACGGCACAGCGGGACACGCTCCGCTCGGAAAAACGCACGCTGGAAGAGCGTGTCCGGGAGCTGGACGCCGAATTGGCGCGCATGCAGCTGACCGAGGGCCTTGCGGGAGAGAGCCGGAACCGGGAAAAAGCGCGGGCTCGCGTCAACCGTCTTATGCGGGAGGTGGACAAGTGCATCGCGTTGCTGGGGCAGCCGTTGGCTGTTCCGAAGGCAGAATAGGACGCCCCGAGGCAGGACGAACAGGACAGGAGAATAAACGAAACGAAAAATGGCAAAACAGTCGATAACCCTCAAAATAGCGGGGAAAAGCTATTCACTCAATATCGAGAGCGAAAAAGAGGAGGTGTACCGGCTGGCCGAACGGGAGGTGAACAATTACCTCGCACAGATAAAACAACAGAATATCAAAAACTGGAACGACCAGGATTACCTGTCGATGGCCGCACTGAAATTCGCCATTGCGAACGTCGGAATGCGCCAGAGCCGTGAGGTGGACAACGAAGATCTCCGGCAGCTGGAAAAAATCGGCACGGAAATAGATGCATATCTCAACGACCCGAAGAAGTAACGCCCGGGGCGCAGCGCACAGAGGCGAGAGCCGCCCGCGGACAATATGCATCCGACAAAAAACGTTCTTTTACATACAAGAATCTACCCGCATAGATTCCTTAAAGCTTTGCGAAACTGAACATTTATTACATTGGGGCAACTCAAGACGCTTCAAAATCAGGCCTTACCACCCTTCGGGGGAGTACGTTACGGCGTACCGTTGGAAGATTGCGATTGTCGGAGCCCCCACACATGACTGATCGGCAGATTCGTCAAACGAGACTAAGGAATCCTATGCGGTTTTTTTTATGACTATACAAGAAACCCTAATAATAACAACTAAAAACACGTAAGAGTCAATGT
Organism: Alistipes timonensis JC136; assembly: GCF_900107675.1. Lineage (GTDB taxonomy): Bacteria > Bacteroidota > Bacteroidia > Bacteroidales > Rikenellaceae > Alistipes > Alistipes timonensis. Next base: position 117,667 of record NZ_FNRI01000006.1, on the reverse strand, counting down.
ATACCATCATTTTGACTGCCTGCATCTCTGCAGTGGTCGCCGTTGCGGTCTACGCGGTTGTCACCAACCTCGTGGTCAAAACGTCGATCCGCAAGCGCCGCGAAGCCGCCGTGAAGGAGGCCGAGGCCGAAGGAGAGATGATCAAGAAGGAGCGTATCCTCCAGGCGAAAGAGAAGTTCATACAGCTCAAGAGCGAATACGACCGTCAGGTCAACGAACGCAACCAGAAGATCGCCCAGAGCGAACAGCGCGCCAAGCAGATCGAGCAAAACCTGCAGAATCAGCAGCGCGAACTGGAGAACAAGCTCCGCGACAACGACCGGCTGAAGGAGCAGATGCAGAACCAGCTGCAAATCCTCGAACACAAGAAAGAGGAGGTCGACCAGATGCAGCGCGAACAGAACGCCCGCCTGGAGCAGATTTCGGGCATGAGTTCGGAAGACGCCAAGAACATCCTGATCGAGAACATGAAGGCCGAGGCCAAGACCGAAGCCGCCGCCTACATCAACGAGACCGTCGAGGAGGCCAAGCTGACTGCCACGAAAGAGGCCAAGCGCATCATCGTCGCGTCGATCCAGCGTGTAGCGACCGAGACGGCCATCGAGAACGCCGTGACGGTCTTCAACATCGAGAGCGACGAAGTCAAGGGCCGCATCATCGGCCGCGAAGGCCGTAACATCCGCGCCTTGGAGGCCGCAACGGGCATCGAGATCATCGTCGACGACACCCCCGAGGCGATCATCCTTTCGGGCTTCGACCCCGTGCGCCGCGAGATCGCGCGTCTGGCCCTGCATCAGTTGGTCACCGACGGCCGCATCCACCCCGCCCGCATCGAGGAGGTGGTGGCCAAAGTCCAGAAACAGATCGAGGAGGAGATCGTCGAGGTGGGCAAACGCACCACGATCGACCTGGGCATCCACGGTCTGCACCCCGAGCTGATCCGCATGATCGGCAAGATGAAATACCGTTCGTCCTACGGCCAAAACCTGTTGCAGCACGCCCGTGAAACGGCCAATCTCGCAGGTATCATGGCCGCCGAGCTGGGCCTCAATCCCAAGACTGCCCGCCGCGCAGGCCTGTTGCACGACATCGGCAAGGTGCCCGACGACGAACCGGAACTGCCGCACGCAATCATCGGCATGAAGCTCGCCGAGAAGTTCAAGGAGAAACCCGAGGTTTGCAACGCCATCGGCGCCCACCACGACGAGGTGGAGATGACCTCGATCATCTCTCCGATCATCCAGGTCTGCGACGCCATTTCGGGCGCACGTCCCGGAGCACGCCGCGAGGTGGTCGAGAGTTACATCAAACGTCTGAAGGAGATGGAGGACATCGCCCTGTCGTACCCCGGCGTGGTGAAAACCTACGCCATTCAGGCCGGACGCGAACTGCGCGTGATCGTCGGAGCCGACAAGCTCTCGGACCAGGAGTCGGAAGGACTGTCGCACGATATCGCCAAGAAGATCCAGGACGAAATGACGTACCCGGGCCAGGTGAAGATCACCGTTATCCGCGAAACCCGCGCCGTGTCCTACGCCAAGTAGACCGACATATTCCGACAAAAATCCCTCCCGAACGATTCAGGAGGGATTTTTTTTGCAACCGTAGCGGCTTCCGGCAAACTGCCGCCAGAGGATGACGGAAAAGAAAGCCCCGAAAACGGCACACATCGCCGCCAACAGGAAATTCATCACCCGCAGGTCAGGCCTGACGCCACCGTGGGAATTGAGTCCGCCGGAGAATATCCATTATTCGAAGATGTGTTTTTTGTTGCGCGTCAACGAATGGGCGCGCTTGTTAAACAGGAAGATCGGAGCCGCGGCGCCTGCCGCCAGCATGAAGATCACACAGAAAGTCACGAAGCCGTTGCGCAGAATTTCCTGCAAATACAAGCCGCTGGCCGCCGCATCGCCCAAGTGCTGCATGAACATAATCATCGCAAAAACCGTCTTATAGGCATACATGCCCGGGATCATCGGGAGCAGCGCCGGAATGAACAGCACGGTCATCGGACAACGGATGCGGCCGCCCAGCAGAAGGCTGCCCACGCCGATCACGACCGAGGCGCAGAGCGATGCCGAGGCAATATCCATCCCGCCCTGCATCAGCACGAAGCGCAGGGCGTGGCCCACGGCGGCCAGCAGGGCGATGACCGGGAACGCCCGCATCGGAGGATCGGAGATGGCCCCGAAACCGATGGCCGCAACGGCCGCGAAAAATCCGTCGGAGAGAATTTCAGGCAGCATCATAGCAATCCGTTTTTAACGATCATCAGCGTACACGACAGTCCGATGGCGATGCAGATAATCAGCATCAGGGCCGAAGTGAGGCGGGCAATGCCGTTCAGCACGTGCCCCTCGACGATGTCGATCACACCGTTGATGAGCGGCACACCGGGAATGAGGAAAAGGACGCTCGTGGCGAGCGCCACTTCGGAGGTGGTGTCGAACATCAGCGCCACCGAAGCGCACATCGAGGCTGCGAACGACGAGGCGATGAAGATCACATAGTGGTTGAGTCCCCTGGCCTGCATGCGCTGGCGGAGGAAAAATCCCAGCAGCGTCGCCGTGAAGACGATGCTCACGGCGAGCCAGTCGCCGCCGAACAGCCGGCAGAACGAGGCGTTGGCAAAGCCGACGAGGATGAGCGTGAAAATGGGGCCGAGACGTGGCCGGGCGATAATCTCCGCATAGCGGGTCCGGATTTCCGGGAGCGGCATCCGGCGGTCGTAGGCCTCCCAGCTCAGGGCGCTCAGCTCGGCGTTCAGTTTGAAGCTGATCGGCAGGGGCGGAATGTCGGCCACTTCGCTGTATACCTCGCCGCTCTCGTCGTCGCAGACCGAAAAGGTCACGACCTTCTGGAACGCCGACACGATCACCCGCACCCCGAGCGCATCGCCCAGCCGCTTGGAGTTGCGCACCACACGGGATGTGTGGACGCCCGAGCCCATCAGCCGGGTGGCATACTCGGCGATGAACTGCGCTATTTCCCTGAGTTCCGCCACTGTTTTCATAACCTGAACTTTAACCGGGGACAAAGATACGGATAAGCGAGGGCAAAAGCAAGTTTACTTGCATTTTGCCGAGCGAGAGTATCTAAGGCGAAGCCAAAGATACCTAAAAAATTTTATGTATCTTCGCCGCATGAAACGACCCGATCCATCGCTCGTGGCCTATGCCGAGGCCGAGATCATCCCCCGTTACGAACATTTCGACCGCGCCCACGGCACGGACCACGTCCGCACGGTCATTGCGCAGAGCCTCGCGCTGGCCGCGCATTACGACGTGGATATAAATATGGTCTACGCCATCGCCGCCTACCACGACACGGGGCTGGCGTACGGACGCGAACGCCACCACATCGACGCCGGACGCATCCTGGCGGAAGACGCAGAGGTGCGTCGCCGGTTCACCGGGGAGCAGATCGAAGTGATGCGCGAAGCCGTGGAGGACCACCGCGCCTCGTCGGACCACGCACCCCGCACGGTCTACGGCCGCATCGTGGCCGAAGCCGACCGGGTGATCGACCCCGCGACGATCATCCGCCGCACGGTGCAGTACGGACTGGCAAACTACCCTGCACTCGACCGTGAGGGACATTATGCGCGCTGTCTGGACCACCTGCAAAAGAAATATGCCGAAGGGGGTTACCTGCGCCTCTGGATCGCCGAATCGGACAACGCCCTGCGGCTCGAAGAGCTGCGGACGATCATCCGCGACCCGCAACAACTGCGAAGGCTCTTCGACGAAACGTTCGACGCGGAAACCGCCGCCGAATAACAAATGAAAACCCCGGAGCTTTTCGAAAGCGTCCGGGGATTTTCATTTCAGGCGGCGATTACTCCTCGCCGTGGGGGAAATATTTCATATACTGCACCCGCTGGTAGAACTCGCCCTCCGAGGAGCCGTAGTCCATACGGCCGGAGAACTCGTCGAGCGAGTCGAAGCCCTGACGGGCAGCCCACTCGTCGATGAAGCGGTTGATCCCGCCGATCACCTCGTAGCCGTGGCGATGGATAGCCGTGCAAACCTGCACCACGGCAGCGCCGCACAGCAGGGCTTTGACAGCGGCGGCTCCGTCGTGCACGCCCGTCGAGACGGCGATATCCAGCTGCGGCAGCGCATGGGCGCACAGCGCCGTGCTGCGAAGCACGTTGCGCAGTTCGGTCGGTTCGCTGAACGGATCGCCGTTCACGAAACTCATCTTCTCGATGTCGATATCGGGTTCGAAAAAGCGGTTGTAGAGCACCAGTCCCCGGGCGCCGCGGCCCAGCAGGGCGTCGCCGACCGAGAGCACGTTGGTCAATCGCATCGGGAGCTTCACCGACACGGGTATCGTCACCCCGGCGGCAACCTTGCGCACAATATCGGCATAGCGGCTCTCTATCTCCTGCGCCGAAGCCTGCCGGTCCGTCGGAAGCAGGAAGATATTCAGCTCCAGCGCCGAAGCCCCTGCGGCCTGCATGGCCGAGGCATACTCGATCCACGCATCGCCCGTACCTACGCAGTTGATGCTTCCGATGACGGGAATGCCCGTCTTGGCGGCATCGGCGACGAGTTTCAGCAGTTCGGCCTTGTAGGCGTCGCCCAGATAGCGCTCGAGGTACTCGCCCGCATCGCCGTAACCCTCCATGTTGTCCAGCGAGGCGGCCTGACGGTAAATCTGCTCCTCGAAGATTGATTTCAGCACCACGGCGCCGGCGCCGTTGCGGACGCACTGCTCGACGTTGTGCATGTTTGCCGTATAGGGGGAACTGCTGACCACGACGGGGCTTGCGAGTTCCAGCCCGAGATATTTCGCTTTCATAGGAAAAATTATCTGTTAAACATTAAACAAACGGAATCTTCACCACCTCGGCCTTCACGGGCTTCTCACGGATGATAACAGCGATTTCCGTGCCCGGCTTGGCATAGGCAGCCTCGACGTAACCCAGCGCCACGCCGACTTTCAGGCAGGGCGACATCGTGCCGGAGGTGACATGCCCGATCTCGGCGCCTTCGGGCGACGCAATCGGATAACCGTGGCGCGGAATGCCGCGCTCGGTCATCTTCAGCCCCACGAGTTTGCGGGCGACGCCCTCGGCCTTCTGCTTCTCCATCACGGCGCGGTCGATGAAATCCTTGCCGTCGGCGAATTTGGTGATCCAGCCCAGTCCGGCCTCGATCGGCGAAGTGGTGTCGTCGATGTCGTTGCCGTAGAGGCAGAAACCCTTCTCCAGACGCAGCGTATCCCGGGCGCCGAGACCGATGTTCTTCAGCCCGAACTCCTCGCCGGCCTCCCACAGCGCTTTCCAGAGTTTGTCCCCGTCCTCGTTGGCGACATAAATCTCGCAGCCGCCCGAACCGGTGTAACCCGTGATCGAAAGGATGGCGTCGCATCCGGCGACCGGCATTTTCTTAAAGGTATAGTATTCCATCTCCTCCACCGGCTCCGTGCACATCTTCTGCACGATCTTCATGGCCAGGGGCCCCTGCACGGCCAACTGGCAAATCTCCTCCGAGGCGTTGTAGAGCTCCTTGCCGTGACCGGCCTCCATGCCGAAAGCCTTGCCTTCGGCGCAGATGTGCGCCCAGTCCTTGTCGATATTGGCGGCATTGACACAGAGCATATAGGTCTCGGCATCGACCCGGTAAACGAGGATGTCGTCGACGATACCCCCGCGGCCGTTGGGCATGCAGGTATACTGCACCTTGCTGTCGACGAGTTTCGCAACGTCGTTGGTCGTGATGCGCTGCAACAAGGCAAGCGCTTTGGGACCTTTGACCCAGATTTCGCCCATGTGGCTAACGTCGAAGACGCCGGCGCCGTTGCGGACAGTCATGTGTTCGTCGTTGATGCCCGTGAATTCGATGGGCATGTTGTATCCCGCGAATTCGGCCATCTTGGCGCCCGCGGCAATGTGGTACTTGGTAAATGCGGTAATTTTCATCCGAGTTTATTTATTAAAGTCATTTTCCCAAACAGATCGTCACCCCGACACCGAACGTCTGATTATATCCCCGGTCCGCCAGGCAATGCACCAGGCCCCGCGAATAACCGGCCGAAAGACGGAACGTTCCCGCTTCAAAAATCAACCGTCCCCGCACACCCGCATCCCAGCGTCCCGGCACAACCGCATCGGGAGCGGCATATCCCACACGGCAGGCGCCGTAAAGGCCGCCCGAAAGGAACATCCTGATTCCGAAAAGTGTCGCTATCCGATACTGCACTTCCGCAGGAAGCGCCAGATAATAGCTTCGCAGCACCTCCGAAGGGCTTTTGCCTCCCATGGCTGCGAATTCGAAACCGGCTTCCGCCTCCCAGCGGCGGTTTATCACCAGAGAGGTCGTCGCCGAAACATAGAATCCCGTACGCATCGCATCGAACCCGGAGGAAGCAACGTCGGAAAACAGAACGCCGCCACCGAGGTTCAGCGTCCACGGAGAAGTGGCGAGCCGCAGCATGAAACCGGGACGTTCGCCGCGGAATGCCTCCGAACGGGTTTCCGGCGGCAGACTGACCCTCAACGTATCGGCATCGCGGCTTTTTACGGCCGGAACTTCTGCTGCGGCAGTCGGCTCCTCCTTCGGAAAAGCCTGCCCGAGAAATTCGATCGTGCGCTGCGGATCCTTGTTATAGCCTTCGAGTGAAGCAATCTTTACGCCCGTGCGGTCAAACAGCACCAGTTCGGGGACACCCCTGCGTTCCGAACCATAGGCCCGCTGATAAACCTTGCCTGCCGGCGTATCGATATCGAGCACCCGCAGGTCAATCCGCCCAAGCAGCGCCGCGACTTCGGCGTTGCGGAACGTCACGCCTTTGACCATCCGGCAGGGACCGCACCACGACGCGGTGAAAAACAGCAGCACAGGACGCTCCGAACGGATCGAGTCGGGCACCGCCACAATTTTTTTCGCCGTCTCCTGCGCAACGGCAGAACCCGGTCCGGCCGACATCAACATAATCAGCAGACAAAGGATTTGCAAACCATATATGACGGACTTTCTCATAAGAAGAAAATTAGCGGACACGCATCACACCGACGCCGATGCAACCGACAGCCGGACAGCGATTACTCGCGGCGCTTCACGCCCAGGCGCGGACAGCGGTGAAACTCCTTCGTACGGTCGAACAGGTAGCGGTAGGTGGTATGCACCTTGTGGCGCGTGGCGCAGACGTAGGTCTCGATCATGCGGTTCATCACAGGGTTGAAGTCGCCGATCCACGCCAGCTCCATCGACTTGTAGGGATTCTTCGTCCGTTCGAGGAACTGCCAGTATTTGACCATGATGGCCGACTCGACTCCCTTGCCGTGGAACTCGGGCGTGATGCCGAAGATGATGGCGAAGATGCGGTCGCACGACTTACGCACTTTGAGGTCCCACATCAGGCGCAATTTCTGCCGAAGGCCGAATTTGCCGTTGAACTTGCCGATCAGGCGGTTCAGGTCGGGGACGGTGATGAAGAACCCGATGGGCTCGTCGTTGAAATAGGCGAAGAAGATGATATTGGGGTCGATGATCGGTTTCATCTCGCGGACCATCTCGAGCGCCTCCTCCTGCGTCATCGGCTTCACACCCGAGAAAAGGGCCCATGCCTTGTTATAAATGACGCGGAAGCTCTCGGCGGCATCCTCCAGGTTGTTCATGTCGATATTCTCGACCCGGTAGCCCGGCACGGTGTAGAGCCGCTCGGCGCGGGCGAAAATCTGCTTGTTGGCCTCCGAGTTGTTCACCCGCCAGATAAAGCTGTGCTGGTTGAAATAGTTTTTGAACCCGTAATTCTCGAACAGCTCCTTGTAATAGGGCGGGTTGTAGGGATTCTTGTACAAAGGCTGGAATTCATAGCCCTCGACCAGCAGTCCCCACCAGTCGCGCCGCTGCCCGAAGTTGACCGGACCGTCCATGGCCTCCATGCCGCGGCTGGCGAGCCACATGCGCGAGGCTTCGAACATCATGTCGGCGACCTGCTGGTCGTCGATCGCCTCGAAGAACCCGCAGCTGCCCGTCGGCTGCTCCTCGAGGGCGGCCTTCTCACGGTTGTAGAACGCCGCGATACGGCCCACGACCGCGCCCTGCCGGTCGCGGACCACCCAGCGGATGGCCTCGCCGTCGGCGAAAAGTTCGTTCTTCGCCGGGTTGAAGACCTCGAGGACATCCATGTCCAGCGGGCAGACCCAGTTGCGGTTTCCCTTATAAATCTTTTTGGGAAGGTCGAGCCACTCGCGCTCCACGGCGGGCGTCGTGACCTCCTGTAAGGTGTACTTATCCTTGTTCATCGCTCTGTCTTTCTAATTTCAGCGTTTCTGATTCCAAAGGTAACAAATTTTTCCTTATTTTTGTTGGTAGAACAAATTTAGCATCCGAATGAACAAAAGCCTGGAACAATATATGCCCGACGGGAGCAAGGTCCCCTACCGGTTCATGAAATACCGCATCCACAAGATCCTGCTCGTGTGCTGCAGCTACGACGGCTACATCCTCGAGGAGGACGGGCACATCGAATCGCAGATCAACCAAGAGTACATCGACCTCAACATGTCGAACCCGCCCTCGCTGACGCGCGTCAGCTCGACGGCCGAGGCGCTGGAGAAACTGGCCGGGGACGACACGTTCGACTTCATCCTCACGATGTACAACGTCGGCGAACCCGACGTCTTCTCGTTCGCCCGGATCGTCAAAGAACGCCACCCCAACACCCCCGTCGGATTGCTGACCTCCTTTTCAAAGGACATCTACCGCCGCATCGAGGAGCAGGACCGCTCGGGACTCGACTACATCTTTTCGTGGCACGGCAACACGGACCTCATCGTGGCCATCATCAAACTCATCGAGGACAAGATGAACGCCGACGAGGACATCCTCGAGGGCGGCGTGCAGGCCATCCTGCTGGTCGAGGACTCCATCCGTTTCTACTCCACCTACCTGCCGGAGTTATATAAACTGATCCTGCTGCAGAACACCGAGTTCCTGAAGGACGCCTTCAACGAACAGCAGCAAGTGCTGCGCAAGCGCGCCCGCCCCAAAATCCTGCTGGCCCGCTGTTACGAGGAGGCCGTGGAACTGTACGAACGTTACAAGAAAAACCTGCTGGGCGTGATCTCCGACGTGGGATTCGTCCTCCACCGCAACGATCCGCCCGAGAGTGAGAAGCTCGACGCCGGGATCGACCTCTGCCGCCGCATCAAACAGGACAACCCGCTGATGCCGGTGTTGCTGCAATCGTCGCAGGTGGCTTTCGGCAAACAGGCCGCGGAGCTCGGTGCGGGATTCATCGCCAAGAACTCCAAGACGCTCCTTTCGCAGTTGAGCGAGTACATCGCCAAGGAGTTCGCCTTCGGGGATTTCGTCTTCAAAGACCCCGACACGGGCGCCGAGATCGGCCGCGCCAAGGACCTCACGCAGATGCAGCACATGATCGCCACGATTCCCGACAAGGCGTTCGAATACCACACCTCGCAGAACCACCTTTCGAAATGGCTCTACTCGCGGGGTCTGTTCCCGCTCGCGGCCTCGATCCGCCAATACAACAAGAGCCATTTCACATCGGTCGAGGAGCACCGCCGGGCGCTGGTGAACCTGATCCGCGACTACCGCACCCTGCTGGGGCAGGGCGTCGTGGCGCGTTTCGACGCCGAGACCTACTCCGACGCCGTGGCCTTCGCCCGCATCGGCGAGGGTTCGCTGGGCGGCAAGGCCCGCGGACTGGCCTTCATGAACTCGATGCTCATTAAATACCGCCAGTACGACAAGCACGAGAACGTGCGCATCATGATCCCGCGGTCGGTGGTGATCGCCACGGAGTATTTCGACGACTTCATCCACAACAACGGATTGAAATACATTATCTCGCAGGATTTTTCCGATGAGGAGATCCTGTCGGAATTCGTCAGTTCGGTGCTCCCGTTCCGGCTGCGCGAAGCCCTGAAGGGCTACATCCGCACGGTCCGCACGCCGCTGGCCATCCGTTCGTCGTCGAAACTCGAGGACTCCCACTACCAGCCCTTCGCCGGCATCTACTCCACCTACATGATCCCCTACGTCGACAACGAGGACCAGATGCTCCGTCTGCTGTTCAAAGCCGTCAAAAGCGTCTACGCCTCGGTCTACTTCGCGGCGTCGAGGGCCTACATACAGTCGTCGCAGAACCTCATCTCGGAGGAGAAGATGGCCGTCATCATCCAGGAGGTGTGCGGCACGGAGCAGGACGGGCTCTTCTTCCCCACCTGCTCGGGCGTGGCACGGTCGATCAACTACTACCCCATCGGCGACGAACAGCCCGCAGACGGGGTCTGCAACGTGGCGATGGGACTCGGGAAACTGGTCGTGGACGGCGGACGCACGCTGCGGTTCTCGCCCCGCTACCCCCAGAAAGTGCTCCAGACCTCAACCCCCGAGCTGGCGCTGAGCGACACGCAGAACGAGGTGCTGGCCCTGAGCCTGCGCCCCGAGGAGTTCCGCACGTCGATCGACGACGCGGTGAACCTCCACCGCCTGAGCCTCACGGACATCGCCCGGTTCCGCAACTCGAAATACGTCTGCTCGGTCTGGGACCGCGAGAACGAACGCATCTCCGACAGCCCCTTCGACAGCGGACGCAAGGTTATCACGTTCAACAACATTTTAAAATACAACACGTTCCCGCTGGCGAAAATCATCTCGGACATCCTCCGCATGGGCGCCGAGGAGATGCGCTGCCCCGTGGAGGTGGAATTCGCCGTCAACATGGATGTCGCCCCGGGCCAGCAGCAGATCTTCAACCTGCTGCAAATCCGCCCGATCATCGACAACCAGGACAACCGCTCCATCGACTGGGCGGCGGAAGAGACCTCCCGGGCGCTGATCTACGGCGAGCAGGCCCTCGGCATCGGGCAGATGCAGGACATCGCCGACATCATCTACATCAAATCCGAAGCCTTCGACTCGCTCTCGACCGAGAAGATCGCCGAAGAACTGCTGATGCTCAACAACCGCATGCGCGAAGAGGGTCGGTCGTACATCCTCGTAGGCCCCGGACGCTGGGGCTCCTCGGACCCGTTCCTCGGCGTGCCGGTCAAATGGAACCATATCTCCGAGGCGAAGGTGATCGTCGAATGCGGCATCGAGAAATTCGATGTCGAGCCCTCGCAGGGCACGCACTTCTTCCAGAACGTCACCTCGCTGGGCGTGGGATACCTGACGATCAACCCCTTCCGCGGCGACGGCATTTTCCGCGAGCAGGAGCTCAACGCCCGGCAGGCCCTCTTCGAAGGAACCTACCTGCGGCAGGTGCGCTTCGAAAATCCCCTGTGGGTCTGCATCGACGGGCGCTCGAACAAGGGCATGGTGCGCGAAGAAAAACCCGAAGATTAATATTTGTCCAAAAATTTCCGGAAAACGGTTACAATCTATAAGAAATATTTTTATATTTGTGATAAGACAAAACCAACCAACTAAAAACTTCAGCATATGAACGTAACCAAACTGATGACCGAACTCGAGCGCAGACATCCCGGCGAAAGCGAATACCTGCAGGCCGTGCGCGAAGTCCTCATGACCGTCGAGGAGAGCTACAACCAACATCCGGAATTCGAAGCCAACCGCATCGCGGAGCGCATCGTGGAGCCCGACCGCATCTTCACCTTCAAAGTGGTCTGGACGGACGACAAGGGCGACGTGCAGGTCAATCTCGGCTACCGGGTACAGTTCAACAACGCCATCGGCCCTTACAAGGGCGGTCTGCGGTTCCACCCCTCGGTGAACCTCTCGATCCTAAAATTCCTCGGCTTCGAACAGATTTTCAAAAACGCACTCACCACGCTGCCGATGGGCGGCGCAAAGGGCGGTTCGGATTTCAACCCTAAAGGCAAGTCGGACCGCGAGGTGATGCGCTTCTGCCAGGCTTTCATGACCGAACTGTGGCGTCACATCGGTCCCCAGACGGACGTTCCGGCAGGCGACATCGGCGTCGGCGGCCGTGAAATCGGCTTCCTCTACGGCATGTACCGCAAGCTGGCCCGGGAGAACACGGGCGTGCTGACGGGCAAGGGCATGACCTACGGCGGATCGCTGATCCGTCCCGAGGCGACGGGCTTCGGCGCCGTCTATTTCCTGCGCCAGATGCTCGAAAAGGCCGGCATGGACATCAAAGGCCAGACCATCGCCATCTCGGGCTTCGGCAACGTGGCCTGGGGCGCCGCGACGAAAGCGACCGAACTGGGCGCCAAGGTGGTGACCATTTCGGGTCCCGACGGCTATATCTACGATCCCGACGGCCTCGACGCCGAGAAGATCGCCTACATGCTGGAGCTGCGCGCATCGAACAACGACGTGGTGGAGCCTTACGCCAAGAAGTTCCCGGGATCGAAGTTCTTCGCCGGCAAGAAGCCGTGGGAGGTCAAGGTGGACATCGCCATGCCGTGCGCCACGCAGAACGAACTCGACGGCGAGGATGCCAAGAAACTGCTGGCCAACGGCGTGAAGATCGTGGCCGAGGTTTCGAACATGGGCTGCCGCCCGGAGGCTATCGACGCCTTCATCGCGGCGAAGATTCCCTACGGACCGGGCAAGGCCGTGAACGCCGGCGGCGTGGCTACGTCGGGTCTCGAAATGACGCAGAATTCGCAGAAACTCAACTGGACAGCCGAGGAGGTCGATGCCAAGCTGCACCAGATCATGTCGTCGATCCACCACGCCTGTGTGGAGTACGGCACCGAGAAAGACGGCTACCTCAACTACATGAAGGGCGCCAACATCGCCGGATTCATGAAGGTCGCCAAATCGATGGTCGAGCAGGGCATCCTGTAAACCCGCCACGCTTCGGCGAAAACGAAAGCGGACCCCGACGGGGTCCGCTCTTTTGTTTCAGAAAGCCGCGCAAACGCCGATGCCGAACGTCAGTTTGTGGAGCCGCTGCCGCGAAGCGCCCGTCAGGGGCGGCGCCACGTCGTAGTCGGTCGTGAACCGCACGCCGAGGTTCTGGGTGGCGAGGTAGGTCGTGGAGATACCCGTGCCGAACGAAAATCCGGCGCGGCTCTCCAGCCTCCGCAGGTCCGTTTTGCAGGGTTTGTAGATTTCGCATCCCCCGAGCAGTTTCGCGCCGACCAGCCACCGCATCGAAAAAGGATAGGAGAAATAGGGGCCCGCATAGACCGAGGCGCACTCCAGCTCGTCGTTCTGGGCCACGCCGTTGACCTTCACCCGCAGGTTCACACACGACATGCGCCCTCCGAAGCCCCAGTAGGGCGAAGCGAACCACGCTCCCTGAACCTGGACGGCAGGGCCCGCGAGAAGCTGCATGCGCATATCGGGATAAGGCTCATAAGTCCCCGGCACGGTCGTCAGCCCGAGACCGAAGCCCAGAAACGAGGGGCGGCGGTAGCGGTCGTAGACCGAATAGGTTTCCGAGACGAGCAGCCCTTTGTCTTTGAAAATCAGGTCGGCGAGGAAATACCCCAGCTCCGTGGCCAGAATGCCGATGCCGGCGCCGACCATGATGTCGCTCATCCAGTGGCGGTTGTTCAACTGGCGCGTGACCCCCGTGACCGTCGCCACGGTGTAGCCGCCGATGCTGTACCACGGACTGCGGTGGCCGTACTCTTTGTGGAGCATCGTGGCAGTCATGAAGGCCGTGGCCGTATGTCCCGAGGGAAAGGAGTTGCGCGACGAACCGTCGGGACGCATCACGCGGCAGGAGTATTTCAGCGAGTTGACGCCGACGGCCATCAGGCCCGCCGAAAAGGCGTCGGAGACCAGCATGCGGCCCCACGAACTGCGCCCTTTGACGCCAAAAGCCTTCATGCCGACCATCACCCCGGCCGGAGCGTACTGAAGGTAATCGTCGTAGTCGTGGCGGAACGAACGGCTGTAACCGTTGCGCAGGCGCCGGAAATCGGCATCATAAGCCTGCATGACCACCCCGCCCACGATAAGCGGTGTGCCGATGAACAGCATGCGGTAGGCTTTCGTCGAAGTGTGGCGGTCAATGCGCTGACGGAATGCACCGCCCGCACTCATGTCGACACTGTCCGGCAACTGCGCCCATGCTCCCAAGCCCACGAAAGAGAGCAGACAAGCCGCGGCAAAACGTCTGAGCATCGTAATATAGAAGCAACTGTTTTTTACGCCTTTTTACGCCGGACGGCACGGATCAGTTCGCCGCCGATAGCCAGCAGCGAAGTGAAACCGATCACTTCGGCCCATTCGCCCCACGTGAGCGGCACGGTGCGGAACACCTCGCCGCCGAACTCCACGATCAACACCTGTCCCACGCCGATAGCCAGCAGGATCAGGAAAAACTCCCGGCACCCCCTCAGGCAGGTAAACACCGAATGGCGGGTTTCGAAACCCTTGGCGTTGAACATGTTCCAGAACTGCAGGAAGACGAACGTCGAGAAGAAAAGCGTCAGCTGGCGCACGGTAAGTCCGCCCTCGGTGATCGTCCACCAGAAGAGCATCCCCAGCAGGACCGTGACCATGACCATGCCGCAGGTAAAGATGGTGCGGGCCATGGCGCGCGTGATGATGAACTCGTCCCTCGGACGCGGCTTGTCGCGCATCACCTCGGCGCTGGGCGGCAGCGAAGCCATCGCCATCGCCGCAAAGGTATCCATAATGATATTGACCCAGAGGATCTGCACCACCGTCAGCGGCATCTCGGTACCGAACACGGCGCCGACGAAGCAGATGACGATGGCCGCGAAGTTGATCGTCAGTTGGAACAGCACGAACCGCTGGATGTTGCGGTAGAGCGAGCGGCCCCACATCACGGCCGTGGCGATCGACGCGAACGAGTCGTCGAGCAGCGTGATGTCCGAAGCGTCCTTCGCCACGGAGGTTCCCGACCCCATCGAAAGGCCCACGTTGGCGAAATTCAGCGCCGGGGCGTCGTTCGTGCCGTCGCCCGTGACGGCCACCACCTCGCCCCGCTGCTGCAACAACCTGACGAGACGCTGTTTGTCGAGCGGCCGGGCACGGGACATGATCTTCAGGTCGTGCACCCGCTCCAACAATTCCTCATCGCTCAGGGCCGCGAAATCCGTACCGGTGATGTGGTTGCGGTCGCCGTCCTCGGCGTCGTTCCACAGCCCGATCTGGCGGGCGATCTCACGCGCCGTGGCCGGGGTGTCGCCCGTGACGATTTTGATGCCGATGCCGGCCCCGAGGCAGCGTCCGACCGCCGCGGGAACATCCTCACGGACGGGATCGGAGATGGCCGCAACGGCCGCAAAATGCAGGCCGCCGGCCTTAACGGCCTCCAGACAGTCGTCCGACGCGGTCTCGGCCCATGCCACGGCCAGCGTGCGCATGGCGCGGCTCTGGAAACCGAGCAGCTGCTCGGCGACCTGCGTGTCCTTGCCGTCCGGAAGACACATCGTGCGCACGATCTCCGGCGCGCCCTTCACACAGAGGATGCGACGGCCCGAAACGCCGCTCTCGATGATCGTCGCCATGTATTTGCGCTCGGTCGAGAAGGTCAGCCGATCGACGATCTTCGCTCCGGCCCGCAGGGGCTCGTAATCGGCGCCGCGGCTGCGCAGCCATTCGAGCAGGGCCCCTTCCGTGGGGTTGCCGATGATGTGCCCCTCGGCATCGAGGAACGCCGTGGTATTCAGCGCCACGATCTCGGCGAAATCCCGCTCGGGGAGCGCATCGTAACGCACCAACTCCTGCACGTGCATCCGGTTCTGGGTGAGCGTGCCGGTCTTGTCGGTGCAGATGACCGTCACGGCGCCCATCGTCTCGCAGGCGTGCATCTTGCGCACGAGGTTGTTGGTTTTCAGCATCCGCCGCATGGACATCGCCAGCGACAGCGTGATCGACATCGGAAGCCCCTCGGGAACGGCCATGACGATGATCGCCACCGAGACCATGAAAATCTGCAACACATGCTGAGAGATCGTCAGCCAGTCGCCGTCGAGCAGTCCGCCCACGAAGATCGCCTTTGCGAGCATCACGCAGAAGATCAGCACCGAAAGGAGAATGCCCAGACGCCCGATCAGGCGCGAGAGGCGCGTCAGCTGACGGTCGAGCGGCGTCTGTTCGTCGTTCTGCACGGTGGCCTGCTCCGTCACCCGCCCGGCCTCCGTCGCGTCGCCCACGGCCGTGACGACCATCACGCCGTAACCGTCCGCCACGGTCGTCCCCCGCAGCACGGCATTCGACGGATAAGTCGCCTCGGGATCGAAATCGGCCTCATTGACGGTCTTGTCGACCTCGGGTTCGCCCGTGAGGGTCGATTCGTTGATTTTCAGCGACACGGCCTCGACCAGTTCGCCGTCGGCAGGGATCGTCTCGCCGCCCTCGATGTAGACCACGTCGCCCGCAACGACGTCGCGGCGCGGAATTTCGCGGATCGTGCCTTCGCGCATCACTTTGACGGGGATGTCGTCGTTGACCTGGTTCAGCCGCCGGAAACGCCGCTGGGCGTCCCACTCGAACCAGAAGCCGACGCATGTGGCGAGGATGATGGCGCAGATAATACCCACGGATTCCGTGAAATCCTTGTGAATGAAACCGATGACCAACGACAGCACGGCGGCCAGCAGCAGGATGCGGATGATCGGATCGCGGAACTTTTCGAGCAGCAGACGCCACACCGAATCGTCTTTCGGCGGGGTGATGATGTTGTCGCCGTGCTGACGCCGGCTTTCAGCGACTTCCTGCGGGGAGAGTCCCCGGGGATTGAAGGGTATCATAGCATTGTCAAAATTTGGTCAGGGAAAACTGCCGCGTCGAGGCATCGAGCCGCACGGCGATGAACAACAGAATCGTAAAAGCGATGAGCGACGAACCTCCGTAGCTCATGAAGGGCAGCGGAATGCCCATGACGGGCATCAGTCCGATGGTCATACCCACATTGACCAGCACGTGAAACAGCAGGATCGCCGCCACGCAGTAGCAGTAGATGCGGCCGAAAGGCTCCTGCTGCCGCTCGCCCATACGCATCAGGCGCAGGATGAGGATGCACAGCAGCGACAGCAGCACGACCGCGCCCAGAAACCCCCACTCTTCGCCCACGGTGCAGAAGATGAAGTCGGTATGCCGCTCGGGCACGAATCCGTATTTGATCTGGGTACCCTCCAGGAAGCCCTTGCCCCAGAAGTTGCCCGAACCGATGGCGATTTTGGCCTGATTGACGTTGTAGTCGGTGCCCAGCGGGTCGCTGATGATGCCCAGAAAGCTCAGGATGCGGTCCCGCTGGTGCTGTTTGAGGATCGAATTGAAGATGTAGTCGGTCGTGGGCAGAAAGACCATCGAACCGATGAACAGCCCCAGCGTAATGTAGATGTTACGCAGGTTCGACCGGTAGGCGTAGGCCGCCACGAATCCCAGCGAGAGGATCGTCACGATCAGCAGCGAGTGGTAAATGTCCAGCACCCCCGGAGCGATGAGCGACATCACGAAGCACAGCAGGATGCTCGCCAGCGCCAGCACGGCCAGAAAGACGATCCGCGAGCGCCACAACCCGTTCATCATCGCCTCCGAGAGGGTGCAGACCAGGATCAGCGAGACGAGGAGCGTCATCGGCGAGAGCAGGAACGAGACGATGAACAGCGCGGCGATCAGCAGGACCGGAATGCAGAGCCATTTGTTCAGTCCCTCGCGGTAGAGCACGAAGAGGAACGACCCCAGCACGATGCCCGACCCGGTGTCGTTCTGCAGGATGATGATGAACAGCGGGATGCAGATCACCATGCCTACGCGGAACAAATCCCCGGCGCGGTTGATCGAGAAGGAATATTCGCTCATCACGCGGGCCAGGGCCAGAGCCGTGGCGATCTTGGCGAACTCCACGGGCTGTACGCGGAACGAACCGAACTCGAACCACGCCTTGGCGCCGTTGACCTCGCGGCCGAACAGCAGTGCGGCCAGCAGCAGCGCAATGCCTCCCAGGTAGGCCGGATAGGCGAACATGTGGTAGAACCGCTCGTCGAGCAGCAGCACCACGAGCGCCGTGACCCACGCCACACCGATCCAGAGCAGCTGCTTCATGTAGAAATGCGAGAACGAAAAGAGGTCGGCCGCCCCTTCGTCGTAGGAGGCCGAAGTGATCGACACCCACCCCGCCAGCACGATCAGCACGTACAGCAGGACAGTCCAGAGGTCCACTCCGTAAAAGATGCCGCTATGCCGGTTACTTGTCATAGGCGGGATAGTAGATGTTCAGGTTTTTGACATGCTCCAACAGCGCCGGACGCCGGATCGTGTCCGTCAGGTAGTACTCCTCCAGCAGGCTGGCGATCGGCAGGGCCGCGGAGGCTCCGAAACCGCCGTTCTCGACATAGACCGAAATGGCGATCTTCGGATTGTCCTTCGGGGCGAACGACAGAAAGGTCGAGTGGTCGCGGCCGCGCGGGTTCTCGGCCGTGCCGGTCTTGCCGCAGACATCCCACCCGTCGAGCCGCGCGAGCGTCGAGGTGCCCCCGACGTTCACGCCCCGCCACATGCCCTCGACGATCGGCTCGAAGTGTTTCGGATCGACCTTCGTGTAATGGCGTTCGTAGAACCGGGCGTCGAGCGAGTCGCGCCCTTCGATCTTTTTCACGATGTGCGGAATGTAGTAATAGCCGCGGTTGGCGACGATAGCCGCGAGGTTGGCCAACTGCAGCGGCGTACAGCCCAGCGCATCCTGCCCGATCGAGAGCGACAGCACCGTGAGCGAGTTCCACGAACCCCGGTACTGGCGGTCGTAGAAAGCCCGGTCGGGGACATAGCCGTTGCGTTCGTCGAGGAAATCCGAACCCAGCCTGCGACCGAACCCGAAGCTCTCGACATAGGATTTCCAGACATCGTACCCCTCCTTCACGCTCCCGTACTTGGGATTGTCGAGGATATCGCGGAAGACATAACAAAAATAGGCATTGCACGAGGTGGCCACCGCAAAACGCAGGTCCAACGGCGAAGCGTGGGCATGACAGGCCATTTTCAGGCGTCCGGCCTGATAGCCCATGTGGCAGTAGTGGAGATCCGAAGGCCGCAGCACCCCCTCCTGCAAGCCGATCAACCCCTGCACCAGCTTAAATGTCGAGCCCGGCGGATAAGCCGCCCGCACCGCGCGGTTGAACAACGGCTGACGCTTGTTGCGGAGCATCTCCATATAGTTGTTGCCGCGTTCGCGGCCCACCAGCCGGTCGGGATCGTAGGTCGGCGAGGAGACCATCATCAGGATTTCGCCCGTCGAAGGCTCGATAGCCACCGCGGCCCCTACCTTGCCGCGCATCAGCTCCTCCCCCAACAGTTGAAGCCGGGCGTCGATGGTGCTCACGAGGTAGCGGCCGGGATCGGGCAGCGAGTCGAAATGCCCGTTCATGTAGGAGCCTTTGATGGCTCCATGGGTGTCGATCTCCTGGATTTTGACGCCCTTGCGGCCCCGAAGTTCCGGCTCGTAGGCCGATTCCACACCGCCCATACCCACATAGTCGCCGATCTTATAGTCCGGATGACGTTTCAGGTAGTCCGCGTTCACTTCGCTGACATAACCCAGCAGGTTGCCGCCCACCTCGCGGGGATATTGCCGCACGGTACGGTAGACGGCGTAGAATCCCCGGAAATTGCACTCGTCGAAACGCAGTTTGTCCTCCTTGGAGATATAGCTCATCACGAGGCGCGGCGCCCGCGGACGCATCCGCGCATTGGCCAGTTCCCGGTCGAGCTTCACCCGCGGGAGGTTCAGCACCTCGCACAGACGGGCCGTGTCGAAGCCCCGTTTGTCGATCTCGCTGGAAATGACCATCAGGTCGTAACATTCGCGGCTCTGGACCAGGTATTCGCCGTTGCGGTCGAAAACCTCGCCCCGCGGCGGGTACTGGACCACATGCCGCAGTACGTTGGCCCGCGCGAGGTCGTCGTAACGCGAGTCGATCAGCTGAATGTAGGCCAGCCGCCCGACGATCAGGGCAAAGACCAGCAGCACGACGACCTGCAGGGTCCGCATCCGACCAAAACCCTCCGAACGACTCATACGCGCATGGGGAGTTTAGCCGTGAAGATACGGGCGATGATCCAGATGAAGCCCACCGACACCGCCGAACTGACGACGATGCGCAGCAACGTATGCAGCACATGGGTCCACGAAAGGGCCTCGAGCGAAAAGAAGACGGCATGGTGGATGAGCGTCAGCGCCACGAGGTAGCCGACGAAAATCCGCTCGCCGAAGCGTGCCGAGGAAGGCACGCCTCCCTCACGGGCGTTCTCACGCCCGTAGAGCATTCCGATCAGCGTCGGGCGCAGGAAGGCGATCAGCAGCGTGGCGATGGTATTGATCCCGGCAGCGCCCATGACGCAATCCATCGTGACGCCCAGCGCGAGGCCGGCGCCGAGCACCACCACGGGCAGCGTGTCCAACGGCAGCAGGGCGATGAAGACGATGTAGACGAGCGGATTGAGGTAGATGCTGATCGACAGGTTGTCGAACAGGAAAACCTGCAGCAGGACCGCCGCCGCAAAAAGTCCGAGATATGGGAGTGTGCGATGCATTTGTCAGGGTCGGGTGTGTTGTTCGACTTGTTCGCTCTGCTGGAGGTCGCGGATTTCGAAGAGGTCGCGGTTGCCGACCAGCACCACCTCGCCCAGCCGCGACATCCCGGCGGCGAGGCGCACCCGGGCCGTATAGGCCGTGCGGGTTTCGTTGAGCGACGCGCTTTCGACCCATCCGATCAGCACGTCGGCAGGGAAATACTGCGAGAATCCGGTCGTCACGACCTCCTGTCCGGGCTGCGGGTCGGCGTATTTCGACAGCTCGCCGAGGACCACGACATCCGGATCGAGGCCGTCCCAGTAAATCGAACCGTAGTATTCGGAGTCCGCGAGTTTGCCGCTGGCGCGGAACGAGGTGTTGAGCACCGACATCGCCACCGAATAACGCTCCGTGCAGGCGACGACGTACCCCGCCATCGCACCGTCGGGCGACAGCACGGCCATCTCCTCCACGATCCCGTCGCGGTGCCCGCGGTTGAGCGTGATGAGGTTCCGGGTCCGGTTGACCGTATTGGCTACGACCGAGGCGGTGGCAAAGCGGTATTTCGACTCGCCGATATCCTGCATATAGCCGTCCAGCCGCTCGGCGGTCGCGGCCTCCTCGTACTGGGCCAGCCGCTCCTCGAGCTGCGTGACGCGCGCGAGCAGCATCCGGTTCTCACGCCCCAGCGTGAAGTAGTGGCCTATGCCTGCAAAGAGTCCGTGCACGCTGCCGACCACCTGGTTGGAACGTGAGAGCAGCCGCGCCTGGGTGTAGTAGGAGGAACGGGCGTAGTAGCTGATAGACACGGCCTCCAGCACCACGAACAGCACCACGACGTAAACGCTGCGGATGAACTCGAACAGTTTGCGCAAAGTTTCTTCTCTAATTTAAGATTGCGGACCAAGGCCCGCAATCCGCATTTGTCAATTTAACCGATTTTTCCTACCCGACAATTCCGGGTTTCGGCTTTAGGGGAGCAGATTTTGCATCGACCGAAATCGGACGGGGCAGGAGCATACAGACGTATGTGACTGTCCCGGCCGGTGAGGAGATGTGAAATATGCCCCATAAAACGAAAGCTATTTCATTAAGAAGGAAAAACGATTGATATTTTTCAACGCAATACCCGTTCCGCGCGCAATGGCCCGCAGCGGGTCCTCGGCGATGTGGAACGGAATGCCGGTCTTTTCGTTCAGACGCCGGTCGAGACCTTTGATCAGCGCGCCGCCGCCGGCGAGGTAAATGCCGTTCTTCACGATGTCGGCGTACAACTCGGGCGGCATGGATTCCAGCACCTTCATCAGCGCGGCGTCGATCTTCGTGAGCGACTTTTCCAGCGCGTAGGCGATTTCGCTGTACGACAGCGACACGGTCTGCGGCAGGGCCGTCAGCATGTTGGGGCCCGTCACCACGAAGTCCTCGGGCTCCTGCTCCAGGTCCGAAACGGCGGCGCCGATCGAACATTTGATCGCCTCGGCCGTGCGTTCGCCGATACGGATGTTGTGCTGCTGGCGGACATAGCTCTGGATGTCGTTGGTGAAGACGTCGCCCGCCGTGTTGATCGACTCCGAGCAGACGATGCCGCCCAGCGAGATGCAGGCGATCTCCGACGTACCGCCGCCGATGTCGATGACCATGTTGCCTTCGGGCGCCTCGACATCCAGCCCGGCTCCGAGCGCCGCAGCCATCGGTTCGTAGATCATGTAGACCTCGCGGCCCCCGGCATGCTCCGCCGAATCGCGCACGGCACGAATCTCCACGTTGGTCGAACCCGAAGGGATGCAGATCACCATTCGCAGCGACGGGGCGAAGAGGCTGCCCGAGGTTTTGACTTTCTTGATCATGCCCCGCAGCATCAGCTCCGTGGCGTTGAAATCGGCGATCACGCCGTCCTTCAGCGGACGGATCGTTTTGATGTTCGGATTGGTTTTCTCGTGCATCTGCCGCGCCTGCTGGCCGATGGCGACCAATTTTCCCGTGTGAACGTCCAGGGCGACGATCGAGGGTTCGTCCACGACGACCTTCCCGTTATAAATTATCAGCGTGTTGGCCGTACCGAGGTCGATGGCCAGCTCTTGTGTCAATGAAAAAATTCCCATAAGGCTACAACACCCAATTATTTCGTAAAATACTTTAATTTCAGCTAAATACGCGAATACTTCGCCACCCCGGCGACGGGAGGGTCACGCATCCGGACAAAGGTACTAAAAAGCCCCGGAAATTTTTGTATTTTATTCTAATTTTTTTTATTTACATTTGTAGTCGAAAAACTGAAACTCCGCATGGAATACAAAATCGGAACCGGGGCCCGCTGCGCGGTCATCGGCTATGGCAGCTGGGCGACGGCCATCGTCGGATTGCTTGCGGCCAACGGCCAGCGCGTCGGATGGTATGTCCGCAACCCCGAGGTGCTCGAATCGCTGCGCACCGAAGGCCGCAACCCCCGCTACCTGAGCGACCTGGAGTTCGACCGCGACCGCATAGCCCCTTCGGACGACCTCGACGGCGTCGTGCACGACGCCGACATCGTGATACTGGCCACCCCTTCGGCCTACCTCAAAGATTTCCTCGCCCCGCTGACCGTGCCGCTCCGCGACAAGTTCATCGTCTCGGCCATCAAAGGCATCGTTCCGGGCGACTACCAGACCGTCGTGGAGTATATCCACGACCATTACGGGCTGTCGTACAAGCAGATCGGACTCTTCACCGGCCCCTCGCACGCCGAGGAGGTGTCGCGCGGAAAACTCTCCTACCTGACGGTCGTCTGCACCGATCCCGGGAACGCGCAGCGCATCGGCGAAAAGTTCGCCGGCGGGAACATCCGCCTCAGCTACTCCACGGACCTCTACGGCATCGAATACGGAGCCATCCTGAAAAACATCTACGCCCTGGCCGTCGGACTGGCCGTCGGACTGGGCTACGGCGACAATTTTCTGGCGGTGCTGATCGCCAACTCGGCGGGCGAGATGACCCGCTTCCTCGAAGAGAGCTACCCCGACAAGCGCGACACGCAGGTTTCGGCCTATCTGGGCGACCTGCTGGTGACCTGCTACTCGGTTTACAGCCGCAACCGGCGCCTGGGCCTGCTGATCGGCCACGGCTGCACGGTGAAGAGCGCCCTCAACGAGATGACGATGGTCGCCGAAGGCTATTTCGCCGCCGACTGCATCCGCCACATCAACGCCCGGCACAAGGTCGACATGCCCATCGCCGAGACAGTTTACCGGGTGCTCTACGAGGGCGCCCCGGCCCGCAGGAGCATGCAAGAACTGACTACCAAATTAATCTGATAAGATATGGAAACACTGAAATTAGACATTGCCAAAGCGGGTGTCGCCCTCACGGCCGACATCGAGGCCAAGGCACAGGCCGCAAACGCCCTGCTGCATTCGGGCAAAGGCGCCGGAAACGATTTCCTGGGTTGGATCAGCCTCCCCTCGTCGATCTCGGAGGCCGACATCGCCGCCATCGAAAAAGAGGCTGCGAAACTCCGCGCCAAGGCCGACGTGGTAATCTGCATCGGCATCGGCGGTTCGTACCTCGGCGCCAAGGCCGTGCTCGAAGCCATGGTCGATCCGTTCAAACTCCTGCACAAAGAGCAGAAATTCCCGACGGTCCTCTTTGCCGGACAGAACATCTCGGAGGATTACACCGCCGAGCTGCTCGACGCCGTGAAAGAGCACTCGATCGCCGCCATCGTAATCTCCAAATCGGGTACGACGACCGAACCGGCCATCGCATTCCGCCTGATCAAAGCCGAGATCGAAAAGCGCTACGGCAAGCAGGAGGCCGCCGGGCGCATCGTGGCCATCACCGACAAGACACGCGGAGCGCTGAAGACCCTCGCCACGCAGGAGGGTTATCCGACGTTCGTCATTCCCGACGACGTGGGCGGACGTTTCTCGGTGCTGACCCCCGTGGGACTGCTGCCGCTGGCCGTCGCCGGCGTGGACATCGCGGCGCTCGTACACGGCGCACAGGAGATGGAGAAGGCCACGGCCGAAGGCGTACCTTTCAACGAGAATCCCGCGGCCGTCTACGCCGCCGTGCGCAACCTGCTTTACAACGGAGGCAAGAAGATCGAAATCCTGGGTTCGTACGAACCCAAATTGCAGTACGTCAACGAGTGGTGGAAACAGCTCTACGGCGAAAGCGAGGGCAAGCAGGGCAAGGGCATCTTCCCGGCGAGCGTCACGCTGACGGCCGACCTGCACTCGATGGGCCAGTATATTCAGGACGGCGAACGCACGCTCTTCGAGACGATCATCTCGGTAGCGAAACCGGCGGCCGAAGTCGTCATCGAAGCCGACGCCGAAAATCTCGACGGGCTGAACTTCCTGGCCGGAAAGCGCATTTCGGAGGTCAACCGCATGGCCGAACTGGGCGTGCAGCTGGCGCACATCGACGGCGGCGTTCCGAACATCCGCATCGAGATTCCCGAGATTTCGGCCCGGACGATCGGCGGCCTGCTCTACTTCTTCGAAAAGGCGTGCGGCATCAGCGGCTACATCCTGGGGGTGAATCCGTTCGACCAGCCCGGCGTCGAGGCGTACAAGAAGAACATGTTCGCCCTGCTGGACAAGCCCGGTTACGAGGAGGCTTCGAAAGCCATCAAAGCCCGGCTGTAACCCGTCCCGGCATCACGCAAAAAGCGGATTCTCAGTTAGAGAATCCGCTTTTTGCATTTTCCCGGCGGCGCGCGTCAGAGGAACGGCTTTTCCGCTCCCGACGAACGAACGCCGGAGGCTACGACGCCGTCCTTTGCATAGGCCGGAACCTCCACCGCAATATAGAGCGAAACGATCTCTTTCTCCGAGCGCAGCTGCAATTCGGTCTTCGTCTGCTTTTCGATCACGTAACTGCTTTCCCACGGTATGCCGGAGGAATAAACGCCCGAAATCACCTGCCCGTCGATCGAGTAGGTGCCCGTCAATTTCTGGTATCCGGGCGTGTCGATGCACTGGTAAAGCACGAAGGTCATATCCCCGTTGAGTTGCAGGAAGACCTTGCCGGAGAGCTCCGTGCCGCCGTTCCAGGTGGAGAGCATCCAGCCGTCGTAATTGATCGCATCCTCCTTTTTATCGCTTCCGCCGCAGCCGGCCATCAGAAAGGCCAACACCGCGACGACACCCATTTTCAATTCCCGTTTCATACGTTGTGCCCGCCCCGCATCTGGTTTGCCGCGGCGGCGGTTCACAAAT
This sequence comes from Alistipes timonensis JC136, assembly GCF_900107675.1. Classification (GTDB taxonomy): domain Bacteria; phylum Bacteroidota; class Bacteroidia; order Bacteroidales; family Rikenellaceae; genus Alistipes; species Alistipes timonensis. Next base: position 92,048 of record NZ_FNRI01000006.1, on the reverse strand, counting down.
ATAGGGTTTGAAATCCGAAATCCAAAGCTGCCGGGCGAAAAATCCCCCGTTGCGGATGAAAACGCCTGCCGCTGGCATAAAAAATGCACCTCCCGATCGGTATTTTCCACCAATCGTCCGATAGTATGAAACTGCGTCTGGTCCTGATACTCCTGCTGTTCGCGGCATCGGTCGGCATCCTCGTCTGGCTGTACTGCGCGGCGACGCGCGCTCCCCGGGCGCCGCAGGTCTCGCCGTGGACCGAGACGCTCGCGGACCTCGACGCCTGCTGCCGCCGCAAACACGTCAAATCGGTCCAATACGACAAGTTCGCCGCGATCGCCGTCGGGGAATCCCGCCCGGATGCCGAGCGGTTGTTCCGGGCCATGGCTTTCTCCGAACGGTTGCAGGAGCACCACTGCGCGCAGGCCATCCTGCACCTGGGCGGCAGCTACACGCCTCCGGTCCGGATCGTCCTCTTCGGAGGCACGACCGACGGCAACCTGGAGCGGAGTATCTTCCACGAACTCCGGAGCCTCGGCGAGCGGCACGGTGCGGAGATCGACCGCGCGATGCGGAAAAACAACCGCTATGCGGCGCGGCTGCTGGCCCGGGCAGCCGCCGCAGATCGGCGGAATGCCGCCCTGCTGGAGCATTGCCGACGCACCGGGAAAGATCATCCGGACAGTTGCCGGTTCCTTGTCTGCCCGGGGTGCGGCAACATCTATGCGGCGGGCGATCCCGATCCCTATTGTCCGTTCTGCCTGACCCGCAGCGAACGCTTCGTAAGGTTCGAATAGCCCGGCTAAGAGGCGGATGGTTTTGATTTTAGAGGAGCAGATTTGTACTTAAACGAAGCAGGGCGCGGATGGGTAGTACGGAATACGTCCCATTCACGCCCTGCGAATGCAAGTGCAAAGATGCCCTATAAAATCGAAAACTACTCTTCGTCGGGCTCCTTCATGGTGTGGTAAACGTTCACCACATCGTCGTCGTCCTCGAGCTTCTCGACCAGTTTCTCGACCGATTCGCGGCCTTCGGCGTCGAGCTCCTTCACATCGGTCGGGATGCGCACCGACTCGCCGGAAACGATCTCGAAGCCCTTGTCGTCGAGCCACTTCTGGATGGCGCCGAAAGACTCATAGGGAGCATAGACCGTGATGCCGTCCTCCTCGGTATAGAATTCGTCGACACCCAGGTCGATCATCTCCAGTTCCAGCTCTTCGGGATCGACGCCCTCGGCGGCGCGGAACTTGAAGACGCACTTGTGATCGAACATGAAACCGACCGAACCGCTGTTGCCCAGCGTGCCGCCGCACTTGTTGAAATACATGCGCACGTTGGCCACCGTGCGGTTGGTGTTGTCCGTGGCGGTCTCGACCAGGAACGCAATGCCGTGGGGGCCGTATCCTTCGTAGATCACCTCCTTGTAATCGGCGGCGTCCTTCTCGGTGGCACGTTTGATGGCGCGCTCGATGTTCTCCTTGGGCATGTTCTCGGCCTTGGCGTTCTGGATCAGAATGCGCAGGCGGGTATTGGCCGACGGATCGGAGCCTCCGGCCTTGACGGCGATCTCGATCTCTTTCCCCAACTTGGTGAAGACGCGGGCCATGTGACCCCAACGTTTCATTTTTCGCGCTTTGCGATACTCAAAGGCTCTTCCCATACGATTATCGTTTTTTCAGTTTTTTTCTTTCGTGGTGCAAAGGTATAAAATTCACAGAAAAAAAACGGTAATCTCTTTCAAAAATATTCGTCCCGGCCCCGCTAATAGACATAGCTGATGTCCGTGGACCAGGAGTCGGTGCGGAAAGGTTCGGCAGGAAGTCCGGCGCCGTTTTCGAGGTTGGTCGTCGGATAGAGCAGGAAAGCGTAACGCACCGCCACGTCGGCCGCCGCGGTCGAAGCCGTCACCACGTCGGGACAGGTGAGCCACACCTCCGAACCGTGAATTTCAGCCGCGGCGGGATAGAACCGGTGGCTCCTTCCGGCTGTGGCGGCCAGATAGAAATGCTTCGGAGCCTGTCCGTCGTTGGTCTTCAGCCCGTCGGCGTTGTCGAAGAGGAGCTTCACCACGCCGTTCTCGACCTTCAGGCTGTTGTAACGCGGGCCGAGACACGCCACCTCGCTGCGGCCGTAAGTCTGGTTGAGTGCCAGACGCGCCAGGCGTTCGCCCACGGGGCGCTTGTTCGTGGGATGGATGTCGTCGGGATCGCCCACGTCCATCGTCACGGCCATCCCCGAATTGGAAACCTGCTCACGGGTCAACGCCTGCGCCTCACGCATGTAGGCATAGCCGATATGGACACCCTGGGTGTAGAACCACTCCTGCGAGGCGGTGTTCTGGCCGAAACCCCACGGGGCGATCTGCACGTAATAGAACGGCATCCGCTCGTTGGCGAAGTTGCGCCGCCACTCGCCGACAAGCGTCTTCATCAGCAGGGGATAGATATCGTAGTTGCCCCAGTTGCCCTCGCCCTGATACCACACCACGCCGCGGGCCGACAGCGGCAGCAACGGATGGACCATGCTGTTGTAGAGCTCGGCAGGACGCACCAGCACGTCCATATTGGGATTGGCCGCATACGGGTCGACGAAAGTCGTCTTCAGCCGGCTGTCGGCTTTGAGGGCCTCGAGCGGCGTATAGGCCTGCGCCGTGGCGCCGCCGTAGGAGGTGTTGACCAGCCCGACGGGCACGCCCAGTTCCCGGTGGAGCATCAGTCCGAAATAGTAGCCCACGGCGCTCTGGGCCCCGGCCGTCGCAGGACTCGTCGAGTACCATTTGCCGTAGGGTTCGGGCATCTCCTCGCGCCAGTCGAAGATCGGCCGGGCCTCATTCGAAGGCTGCACGGTGAAAAAGCGGATGCCCGGATAGTTCGCCGCGCTGATCTCGGCGGGGGCGTCGAGCGCCTGCCCCAGGGCGAACGCCATGTTCGACTGTCCGCCCAGGACCCACACCTCGCCGATCAGCAGGTCGCGCAGGGAGGTCGTCTGGAGCGGCGTAGAGAGCCGGATCGACTGCGGGGCACCGTCCGAAGGCGCCGCAGGCACCGGGATTTCCAGCACCCACGTACCGCTCGCATCGGCCTTGCAGGTGTATTCCTGCCGGGTCCAGCTCGGCTTGGCGGTGATCTTCACATGCGCGGCGGAGGCCTTGCCCCACAGGCGGAACGGCTGGTTCTGCTGGATCACCATGCCGTCCTGCAGAAAACTGTGCAGTCTAAAAGTCCCTTCAACCCCGTCTTCAGGCGAGTCGCCCTTCTCGGAGGAGCAGCCTGCGAGGAGCGCAAACACGGCAACAAGCGCAAAATAGCGATTTCTCATATAGCTTAATCGTTTAAGTATTGGTTCAGACAAAAGTAAGTAAAAAAATGCAGCATCCAAACCCGCGGGCAAAGAAATATCGGCCGGCGGGACGTTATTTCACTATAATTATGTAATTTTGCGCCGTATAATACCTTATAGAATATGGAAATCAAAAGCCGTTTCGACCATTTCAACATCAATGTCACGGACCTCGCACGCAGCCTCGACTTCTACGACAAGGCGCTCGGACTGAAGGAGGTCGGCCGCAAGGAGGCCTCCGACGGATCGTTCGTGCTGGTGTACCTCGGCGACGGGCAGACCCCGTTCCGCCTCGAACTGACGTGGCTCCGCGACCACGCGGCAACGCCCTACGAACTGGGCGAAAACGAGAGCCACCTCTGCATGCGCGTCGCAGGCGACTACGACGCCGTCCGCGAATATCACCGCGCGATGGGGTGCGTCTGCTTCGAAAACAAGTCCATGGGGCTCTACTTCATTAATGACCCGGACGATTACTGGATCGAGGTACTGCCTTTAAAGTAAGCCGGCCATGCAGAAGGAAACCGATATGCAGAAGGAGGCCGACGAAGCCGTGCGCGTCATGCGCGGGGGCGGGATCATCCTCTACCCCACCGATACGGTCTGGGGACTGGGCTGCGACGCCACGAACGCCGCCGCCGTGGAGCGCATCTACCGCCTCAAACGCAGCGAGAACAAGAAGTCGATGCTCGTGCTGTGCGCCTCGGCCGACATGACCGTGCGCTACGTCAACAAAGCCCCGGGAGTGGCGTTCGAGGTGATGGAACTGGCGACCAGCCCCCTGACGGCCATCCTGCCGGGCGCCGCGGGGGTCGCCGAAAACCTTATCCCCGAGGAGGGGACGCTCGGCGTGCGCATCCCTGACCACGAATTCTGCCGCCGGATGCTCGCCGGCCTCAAAAAACCGATCGTCTCGACCTCGGCCAACATTTCGGGCGAAGCGACGCCCGTGGGGCTGCAGGACGTGGCGAAGGAGATCGTCGACGGCGTGGATTTCGTCGTCAACCCCCGTTTCGAAGGCAAACCGACCCGCAAAGCCTCGTCGATCATCGCGTTCGGCGAAGGCGGCGAGGTGAAGATCATCCGCGAATAAGATGGCCCGCACACTCGAAACCCCCATTCAGAAACGGTTCTCGGACATCGATCCGTTCCAGCACGTGAACAACGTCTCGCAGCAGATGTATTTCGACGTCGGCAAAATGGAGTATTACGAAAAGATACTGGGCGCGGAGGTGCTGCTCGCAGACCTGCGCATCCTCACGGTCTCGACTTCGACTTCCTACACGGGGCAGGTGCGGATGCACGATCCCGTGTGTGTGACGACCACCTGCGAACGGGTCGGCACGAAGAGCCTGACGCTCCTCCAACGGCTGCTCGTCGGCGGCGAGGTCCGCAGCGAAAGCCGCTCGGTGATGGTCGTCTTCGACTTCGCCCGGCAGCAGAGCGAGCCCGTGCCCGCCGAGTGGCGTGAACGGCTCCTGGCGGATTAGTGCTGAAGCAGTCCGTCGCTGCGCAGCTTCGGCAGTCCGTGGCGGACATAGTATTTATAGCCGATCACCACCAGCACCACTCCCGCGAAGATAAAGGCCGACGCCGTGATGTTCGCCGCATTGAAATGCGCCTGACCGCGCGTGACGGCCAGGATGCCGGCGATGAGAGGCTGGATATAACGGTAAAGGGCCGTGTGCACGGAGGTGAGTTTCTCCGTACCGCGGTAAAGCAGGTACATCGGCAGCACGGTGCCCAGGATCAGGATGTAGCCCAGCTCGGCCTGCGCATAGAGCGGCAGGCGCAGGAAGGGCACGTGAGCGATGTATTTCCAGAAAAAAGGCGCCGTAATGGCCAGCCCGATGATGTAGTACCACCCCATCACGACCAGCGTGCCCAGTTTTTCGAGCTGCGGTTTGATGATTACCGTGTTGATGGCGATGGCCACCACGGCCGCCAGCACGAACAGGTTGCCCTGCGCACGGCTGCCGTGGGTGAGCGAAAATCCATCGCTGAAGATCAGGATCGCCGCCCCGACGAGTGCGCATACGACGCCCACGACACGGGTCCGAATGTATTTGCGCGGGTGCATCAGGTGGTCCATAATCAGCGTGAATGCCGGGCCCAGCGTAGCGATGACCGAGGCGTCGATGGGCGTCGTATAGGACGATCCCCAGAGCAGCATGTACATCCAGCCGTAGACGATCAGCAGCGAGACGATCAGGATGTTGCCCGCATCGCGCCACGTGATGCGGAACGACTGTTTCGAGAAGAGCGCAAAGGGGATGAAGAAGACTGCCGCCGAGAGCACCTGAAGCATGAAGATCTGCTGAAAGTCGAGGAAATTGCGCGTGAGTGAAACGTAAAACGAGAAATTCGCCCCGAAAAAGACGTTGGCGAAGACCAAATCGAGATTATACCGCGTTTTACTCACGAAAGAACGATACAGCAATTATCGCACCACCCGGCTAAGAGCCGGGACTTAGGGGCGGCGGTTGGAATTGCGGGTCAGAGCATAAACAACGCTACAACCCATTATAAGACCCACCTCTTAGGTGGGCCCGGCTAAGAGCCGGGTTTTAGGGGCGCCCGCCTAAGAGGCGGGTTTTAGAGGCGGTGACAGGAATTGCGGAGCGGAACATAGACAACGCTACAACTCGATACAAAAATCCCGCTTCTAAGCGGGTCTGGGAAAATGGACAAAGGAAAACTGAAAGGACATGCGGCCCTGCTGGCCGCCAACATCGTCTGGGGACTCAACGCCCCGATCGGCAAGAGCGTGCTCTGGTCCGAAACCAATCCCGGAGGAGTCAGCCCCTTTGCGCTGAGCGTCTACCGCATGGTAGGCGCCGCGCTGCTGTTCTGGGCCGTGTCGCTGTTCCTTCCCCGCGAACGGGTCGCCCCGCGCGACATCTTCTTACTGCTCCTTGCCTCGGTATTCGGCATCCAGCTCAACCAGATGCTCTTTCTCTGGGGACTGTCGCTCACCTCCCCCATCGACACGTCGATCATCGCCACGATCGTCCCCGTGCTGACGATGGTGCTGGCGACGCTGTTCCTGCGTGAACCGATCACATGGCTCAAAGCCGGAGGTGTCTTCCTGGGATGCGCCGGAGCGGTGATCCTGATTCTCGTGAGCCAGCACGGGACGGGCCACACATCGAGCGTCAAAGGCGACGTGCTCTGCATCGTCAGCGCAATCAGCTTCGCCACCTACCTCACCGCTTTCCGCAACGTGATCGTACGCTACTCGCCCGTGACGACGATGAAATGGATGTTCCTTTTCGCCGCCATCGCCGCCGTGGCGATCTACTACCGTCCGCTGACCGAGGTAGATTATGCAGGGCTGGCCGCCCGGACCTGGGCCGGAATCGGTTACGTGGTTGTCGGCGCGACGTTCTTCTCCTACCTGATGGTCCCCATCGCCCAGCGTCACCTGCGGCCGACGGTGGTCTCGATGTACAACTACGTGCAGCCCGTCGTGGCGGTGCTCTTCACCGTGGCCATCGGACTCGACACGTTCGGATTCACCAAGGCCGGCGCGGCCCTCTGCGTCTTCGTCGGGGTGTGGCTGGTGACCAAGTCGAAATCGCGGGCACAATTGGATACGGAGAAAATGCAAAAAAAAGGTTGAGCGAAATGCTCAACCTTTTTTTGTCAGCCCGCGTTCCGCCGCCAGCCGCTCCATCAGGCCGTAGGCCGCGTCGTATTCGTTGGGGATTTCGCCGTCGAGAATGGCGTTCTTAATGACCTCTTTGATATCGCCGATCACGCGGCACGGACCGATGCCGTAGGTCTCCATAATCAACTCGCCAGTAATCGGGGGCTGGAAATTGCGGATGCGGTCCCGCTCTTCGAGGTCCTTCATCTTGCGGCGCACCAGTTCGAAATTCGCCAGGTAGCGTTTCACCTTGGCGTCGATGCCCGAGGTGATGTCCGCCTCGCACAGGGTCATCAGCGCCTCCACGTCGTCGCCCGCCTCAAACAGCAGACGCCGCACGGCGGAGTCCGTCACCAGGTCTTCGGAGAGGATAATGGGCCGCAGGTGGAGAAACACGAGTTTCTGCACGAATTTCATGTGCTCGTTCAAAGGCAGTTTCAACTGACGGAAAATCCCCGGAACCATCTTCGAACCCACGACCTCGTGGCCGTGGAAGGTCCAGCCGATCCGGGGATCGTAAGCCTTGGTCTGCGGCTTGCCGATGTCGTGCAGAATGGCGGCCCAGCGCAGCCACAGGTCGTCCGAACGGCGCGAAACATTGTCCAGCACTTTGAGCGTATGGAAGAAATTGTCCTTATGGGCGTGTTTGCCCCGCTTCTCCACCCCTTTGAGGTTGTGGAGCTCGGGGAAGATCAGTTTCAGCAACCCGGTGAGTTCCAACAATTCAAAACCCATCGAGGGGACGGGCGAAAGGACGATCTTGTTGAGTTCGGTGGCGATGCGTTCGCGCGAGACGATCCGGATGCGCTCCGCGTTGCGGCGGATGGCCTCGAAGGTCTCCTCCTCGATCGTAAAGCCCAACTGCGAAGCGAACCGCACGGCGCGCATCATGCGCAGAGGATCGTCCGAAAAGGTGATGTCGGGATCGCACGGCGTGCGGATGATGCACTCCTCGAGGTCGGACATCCCGTCGAAAGGGTCGACCAGCTCGCCGAACGTGGCCTCGTTCAGCGACCACGCCATGGCGTTGATCGTGAAATCGCGCCGCCGCTGATCGTCCTCCAACGTTCCGGGCTCGACCTCGGGCTTGCGCGAATCGCGCGTATAGGACTCCCTGCGGGCCCCCACGAACTCCACCTCGACGCCTCCGGCGCGGACCATCGCCGTGCCGAACGTTTTGAATACCGAAACCTTGGCTTTCAGTTCGCGCCCCAGCGCCTCGGCCAGCGCGATGCCGCTGCCCACGACCACGACGTCGATGTCGGTCGACGGTCGGCGCAGATAGTGATCGCGCACGTACCCTCCGACGACGAAAGCCCTCACGCCCTGCTCGTCGGCGAGGCGCGAAATCCGGCGGAATATCGGGTTCGTCAACTCCACGCAGCTATTTCACATGGTATTTGATGGCGTCGCGCCACACCAGGTAACCCGGCCCCATCAGGTGCAGGCCGTCGTTGGTATAGCGTTTGTCCAGTTTGCCGTCATGGTCGGCCAGAGCCCCCCAGACATCGAGGTAGGTGACCCCCTTTTCGTCGCACAGCGCCTCGAGCTTCTTGTTCGTCGGCACGATCAGGTGGCTGTGGGCGTAGTGGTTCTTGAACTTCGAAAAGTCAACCCCGTTCACGGGCAGGATGCTCTGGACGTAAATCTTGGTCCAGCGCGATTCGCTCTGGAAACGGTCGATAAGTTTCGAGACGTTGGCCACGATCTCCTCGGGCGTGACCCCAGCGGCCAGGTCGTTGGTGCCGATCAGCAGGAAGAGCTTCTTGGGATGCCCCCCGATGATCGGATCGAGGCGGTCGAGCAGCCAGCCCGAACGGTCGGCGCTGATGCCGCGGTTTTTGACATGGCGGTTGTTGAACAGCTCGGCCCATTCGCAGCCGTCGGTAATCGAGTTGCCCAGGAAGACGATGTCGCTCGAGAGCACCGGAAGCACTTCGAAAAGACTGCGCCGCTGGTAGTTGTATTCGCTCTGGGCAAATGCCGCGCCCGCTGCGAAGAGAGCTATGGAAAGGATCAGGATACGTTTCATGGTCGTCGTCATTTAAGTTCGCGTCGGTAAAGCTGCACGGTGTTTTCGAGTCCGTAGTAGAGCGCGTCGCAGATCAGCGCATGGCCGATCGAGACCTCGTCGGTCCAGGGAATGCGGCTGACGAACCAGCGCAGGTTCTCCAGCGAAAGGTCATGCCCGGCGTTCAGCCCCAACCCCTGCCGGCGCGCCTCTTCGGCCGCGGCCGCGTAAGGGGCGACGGCCTGCTCGGGGCCGTCGGGATATTCGCGCGCATAGGCTTCGGTGTAGAGCTCCACCCGGTCGGCGCCGCACGCCTTCGCCCCGGCGACCATCTCGGCCACGGGGTCCACGAAGACCGAGACCCGGATGCCCTTCTCGTGGAAACGCCGCGTCACGCCGGTCAGGAACTCCCGATTGGCGAGGGTGTCCCAACCGGCATTCGAGGTGATGGCGTCGTGGGCGTCGGGAACGAGGGTCACCTGCGCCGGAACAACCTCCAGCACCAGGTCGATGAAACTCGGAATGGGGTTGCCCTCGATGTTGAGTTCCGTCGTGAGCACCCGTTTCAGATTGCGCACATCGTCGTAGCGGATGTGGCGCGCATCGGGGCGCGGATGCACCGTGATCCCGTCGGCTCCGAAACGTTCGATGTCCGTGGCCGCACGGACCACGTCGGGAAGGTTGCCGCCGCGCGAATTGCGGACCACGGCAATCTTATTGATGTTAACGCTCAACTTTGTCATAAAACTCGCTTTATTTAAATAATATAGGACCCGATTCGGACAAACTCAAATAAATTTGGCTTATCGCTCACCTTTCGCTATATTTGCGGAATATAGGATGCGGTTCGGCAAAATCCAGACAAGTTTGGTTTTGCGCTCACCTTTCGCTATATTTGCCACGATATGCCGCACCTCCGCACCGGTCCGCAAATGCCTGCGTCCCAAGTTCGGATCGGCGTGGTAAAGTTACTTTATTTTTTCGAAACTCCGCCGATGAAAATCATACTTTTTTCCCGCGCACAGATTGCCCACACCCCCGAGGAGATCCGCCAGTTGTTCGATGCGATCGAACTGTTCGGATTCGATTACGCAGTCAACGAGGAATTTGCCCCCGTCGTACGGCAAACGGCCGGGATCGAACTTCCGCCGGAGAGAGTCTACGGCCGGCACATAGGCAAACAGCCTGCCGAAACCGTCATGGTTTGCTACGGAGGCGACGGAACGCTGCTCGAAGGAGTGCACCGGCTCTGCGGCGCCCCGGTTCCCGTCATGGGCATCAACGCCGGACACCTGGGATTCCTCACCAGCGCCCCGAGCGCCGGGCTGAACCTGATATTCGACGACATCGCCGCCGGGAGAATCACCACCGAACCCCGCTCATTGCTGCGCATCGAGGGCGATTTCGACGAGCGGCCCGATTCGACGCTTGCGCTCAACGAATTTACCGTGCAGCGCCACGGCGCGGGAATGATCTCGGTCGAAACCTATGTCGACGACCAGATGGTGGCCACTTACCACGGCGACGGGGTGATCGTCTCCACCCCCACGGGATCGACCGCCTACTCGCTCAGCGCCGGGGGCCCCGTCGTGGCCCCGACGTGCCGGTGTCTCGTCATCTCGCCCCTCGCCCCGCACAACCTCACGATGCGGCCGGTGGTGATCCCCGATTCGGGCGTCATCTCGCTGCGCGTCAACGCCCAGCGTTCGGACGCGTTCGTCACGCTGGACGACCGTACGCACCCGATTTCGCACGGCGCGGCCTTCACCGTCAGGCGGGCCGAACAGCAGATTTTTTTGGCCGTGCCGCACAATATATCATTTTACGACACGTTACGGAATAAGATGATGTGGGGAATAGACATCCGCAGTTAATCTTTAACCGTTTTTTCCTTAATTAATAGAATTTTCCCTATATTTGTGCCCTAATATGAGCGAGCAGAAACGCATACCGCAACACGTCGCCATCATTATGGACGGCAACGGCCGCTGGGCCGGGTTGCACGGCAAAGAGCGTTACGAGGGTCATGCCGCGGGTGTGGAACCCGTGCGGGCTTCGTTGCGCGCTGCTGCCCGTTGGGGTGTGAAATACCTGACGCTCTATGCGTTCTCGACCGAGAACTGGGGCCGTCCCTCCGGGGAGGTCGATGCGCTGATGGAACTTTTCTGCCGGAGCGTCGTGAACGAAACGCCCGAACTGATCCGCCAGGGCGTCGAGGTACGCATGATCGGCGACAGGAGCCGCTTTTCGGAGAAGGTGCAGCGTTACCTGGCCGAAGCCGAGGAACGGACCGCCGGGGGACGGACGCTGACGCTGGTCCTGGCGCTCAACTACTCGTCGCGCGACGAAATAACGCGCGCCGTGCAGCAGATCGCCCGCCGCGTGGAGGCCGGGGAGATCGCCCCCGCGGAGATTTCCGAGGATACGGTCAGCGCCGCGCTCGACACGGCGCCCTACCCGAATCCCGACCTGATCGTCCGCACCAGCGGCGAACAGCGGTTGAGCAATTTCCTGCTGTGGCAGGCGTCCTATGCCGAACTCTGGTTCCCCGAAGTGCTGTGGCCCGATTTCACGGAACGTGATTTCGACGCGGCCATGAAGGAATACGCCCGACGCGACCGTCGCTTCGGACTGGTTAAATAAATGAAATTTAGACTATATTTACAATAGATGAAGTATTCCGGTAAGATATTCATGGCAGCAGTTGCCCTTGTGCTTTGCTGCTCGAATATATCCGCCCAGGAGCAGAATCCGCAGGACACGACGGCGGCTCCGAAGCCTGCGATCTCCGAAAATGCCCCGATGTATAAAAACAACGGCGCGCCCAGGCTCTACCACATTCGCAACGTCAACGTCCACGGCGTGCAGTACCTCAATCCCGACATTCTCAAGTCGTCTGCCGGACTGATCGAGGGCGACTCGATCTACCTGCCGAGCAACTTCATCTCCAACGCCATCTCGCGGCTGTGGAGCCAGCGGTTTTTCTCGGACGTGAAGATCGGCGCCGAGATCGAGGGCGACAGCCTCGACCTGGAGGTGTTCCTCAAAGAGCGGCCCCGCGTCTACAACTGGGAGTTCGAGGGCATCTCGAAGGGCAAGAAGAAAGACCTCCTGGAGAAGCTCAAACTCAAGCGCGGCAGCGAACTTTCGGATTATGTCATCGACAAGAACCAGAAGCTCATCAAACAGTATTGGGCCGAAAAGGGATTCCGCAACACGGAGGTCGGCGTGCGCATCGACAACGACACGCTGCGCCCGGGTCAGGCCGTGACCGTCACGTTCCTCGTCGACCGCAAATCGAAGGTCAAAATCGGCAAGATCAACTTCACGGGCAACGAGCAGTTCCCGGACAAGCGCCTGCGCCGCACGTTCAAAAAGACGCACCAGAAATCGATCAACTTCTTCAAGGGCGCCAAGCTCAACGAAGGCGACTACGAAACCGACAAGGAGCTGCTGATCGACTTCTACAACTCGAAGGGTTACCGCAACGCGACGATCGTGAGCGACTCGATCTACCCGATCAACGAGAAACGCATCGGCATCGACATCGACGTCTCGGAGGGTAACAAATACTACATCCGCAACGTGTCGTGGGTCGGCAACTCGGTTTACGAAACCGACGACCTGCAGCGCATGTTCAGCGTCAAAAAAGGCGACACCTACGATAAGAAATCGATGCACAAGCGCCTGGGAATCGGCAAGGAGGAGAATCCCGAGGACATGTCGGTCAAATCGCTCTACCAGAACGAAGGTTACCTGATGTCGCAGATCGAACCGGCGGAGGTCATCATCGCCCCCGACTCGATCGACATCGAGGTCAAGGTGTTCGAGGGCAAGCAGTTCACCATCAACGAGGTCGGCATCACGGGCAACCAGCGCGTCGACGACGAGGTGATCCGACGCGAACTCTACACCCGTCCGGGCGAGCTGTACAACCGCTCGCTGCTGATGCAGACCATCCGTACGCTGGGCTCGATGGGCCATTTCAACCCCGAGGCCGTCATGCCCGACATCAAACCCGTCTCGAACGAGCTGGTGAACGTCAACTGGCCCCTCGAGGAGCAGGCTTCCGACCAGTTCAACATCGCCGGCGGCTGGGGCTCGGGAACCTTCGTAGGTTCGGTGGGTATCACGCTGAACAACCTCTCGATCAAAAACACGTTCAAAAAAGGCGCATGGCGCCCCTACCCGATGGGCCAGAACCAACGGCTGTCGCTCTCGGCACAGACCAACGGTACCTATTACAAGGCTTTCGCGTTCAGTTTCACCGACCCCTGGATGGGCGGCAAGAAACCCAACTCGTTCACCCTCTCGGCACACTTCTCCGAGCAGAACAACGCCTACTACGTATGGCAGTCGGCAACGCAGTATTTCCGCACCTACGGTCTGGCCGCCGGCCTGGGCAAGCGCCTGAACTGGCCCGACCCCTATTTCACATTCTACGCCGAAGCCAGCTACGAGCGTTACAACCTGAAAAACTGGACGGGATTCGTCGTGGAGAACGGCAACTCGAACCTGCTGTCGCTCAAACTGGTGCTGGCCCGCAACTCGGTCGACCAGCCGATCTACCCGCGCCGCGGTTCGGAGTTCAGCGCCTCGGTGCAGGCCACGCTCCCCTACTCGCTCTGGGACGGAAAGGATTACAGCGACCAGTCGATGTCCGACCAGGACCGCTACCGCTGGATCGAGTTCCACAAATGGCAGTTCAAGGCGCAGTGGTTCCAGGGATTCCTGCGCAACTCGAACCTCGTGCTGATGCTCAAGGCCGAGATGGGATACCTCGGAAGCTACAACAAGAACAAAGTGTCGCCTTTCCAGCGTTTCGAGGTCGGCGGCGACGGCATGTCGGGATACAACATATACGGTATCGACATCATCTCGATGCGCGGTTACGAGGACGGCGCGCTCGACCCGTCGAGCTATTATTCCCGCGGCTACAACAAGTACACCGCCGAGCTGCGCTACCCGATCATCCTGAAACCTTCGTCGCAGATCTATGTGCTCGGATTCCTCGAGGGCGGTAATGCATTCGACTCGTGGAAGAAATTCTCTCCCTTCCGGATCAAACGTTCGGCCGGCTTCGGCGTCCGTCTCTATCTGCCCGTGGTGGGTATGCTCGGCATCGACTGGGGTTACGGATTCGATCCCCCCGCGAACTCCACGACCAAGAGCGGCAGCCAGTTCCACTTTGTCCTCGGTCAGCAGTTCTAAAAAAGGCCCCGTGGCAATAAATTTGAAAGAAAAGAGTTATATTTACAGCAGAAACCCGGGAAACCGGACTGAATATTAACTTAAAATAACAGGATTATGAAACGGCTGATTTTAATTGCGGCATTCGTTCTGACGGCAGGAACCCTGGCGGCCCAGAACTACATAATCGTCAACAGCGAAAAAGTTTTCAAGTCGATCGACGCCTACAACAAGGCCATCTCCGATCTGGATGAGCTTGCCAAGCAGTACCAGACGCAGGTGGATACCAAATTCGCGGAGGTGGAGACGCTCTACAACAACTACCAGATCCAGAAGACGTCGCTCTCCGCCGCGTCGCGCCAGGTCCGCGAGAACGCCATCCTCCAGAAAGAAAAGGAGGCTCAGGAATATCAGGAGAGCCTGTTCGGACAGGAGGGCACGCTGATGAAAAAGCGGGTCGAGATGATTACCCCGATCCAGAAGCGGGTATTCGCAACCATCGAGACCTATGCCAAGCAGGTCGGGGCCGACCTGGTGCTCGACTCGGCGAACAACCCCACGCTGCTTTACAACAATCCCTCGGTCGAGCGGACGCAGCAGGTGATCGAGGCCCTGAAAAAGAAATGACATCAAAACATTAACTGATAAATTCGTATGAAAAAAGCAATCAAACTGACCCTCGCTTTTGCGTTGGTTATGGGTTCCACGACGCTCTTCGCCCAGAAGTTCGGACGTATCAACACCCAGGAGATCATCATGTCGATGCCTGAGACCAAGACGATGCAGGAGAACATGGAGACTTTCGCCAAGGAGTTGCAGGACAACATCGAGACGATGAACGTCGAGTTCAACACCAAGCTGCAGGAGTATCAGAAAGGGCTCAACACCTACAACGAAGCCGTCCGCGAGATGAAGGAGAAGGAGTTGCAGGACTTGCAGAACCGCAGCCGTGAGTTCCAGGAGCGCGCACAGCAGGACTATCAGAAAAAACAGAACGAGCTGCTCGCGCCGATTATCGACAAGGCTAAAGCCGCCATCGACAAGATTTCGGCAGCCAACGCCTATACGGTCGTATTCGACACCTCGACCGGTTCGCTGGCTTATTTCGATGAAGCTACGCTGACCGACATCGCTCCCCTGGTGAAGAAGGAGCTGGGCATCACCGATGCTCCCGCTGCTCCCGCCAAATAAAAAGCAGACGCAGCACCCCGCGGAACATGCTGCGGGTCAGATAAAACCCACAAGGAGCGCCGGTCAGACAACGACCGGCGCTCTTTTTTTCGTATCATGGTTCAAAAATGCGCTCGAGGTGATCAAAAGGACGAATAATCGAACCATATGAACCATATCGAATCTTTTTATTACTATATTTGTCGGAAATCAAGTGACGCCATGAACAGTAAAGCCACAGAAGCTCCGATCACGAGCTTCACCCTCAGCGAGTTGATCGCTATGTCCGGCGGCGAAAAACGCCCCGGCCTGCTGGGCGAATGCATCGCCGCCAACAGTTCCTCCCAGATGGAGGTCTTCCGGTTTCCGGGACGCCTCGATGCCTTTGTCATCGGCGTATGCACCGAAGGCGAGACGACTTTTACGTCCAACCTGAAGGAGTACCGGCTAAAAAAGGATTCGCTCTTCATCATCGGTCCCAAGCATATCCTGCAAATACAGTCCGACGACCGTTTCAAGGCGCATGTCATCGTCATCACGCCGGACTTCCTGCGGCGCATCAACATCGACACCAAGCACATGATGCCGCTTTTCCTGCAATTCGGCTCGCGCCCCTGCATGGAACTCACGCACAAGGAGTGCACCTCGCTGCGCAGCTTCATCTCGATGGTCGAGCAGGAGCTCGAGGGTCCCGAAACCGATTTCGCAGTGGAGATCGTCGGCGGGCTGATCGCCGCGACGATTTATAAGGTCGGCGACATCCTGACCCACTACATCGAGGAGCATCCCGAGTTGGAAAATCCGATGCACAACCGGGCCGAGGAGTATTTCAAGCAGTTCACCGAACTGCTCGGCGAGCATTATACCCGCGAACGCAGCGTAGGTTACTACGCCCGGCAGCTCTGCATCACGCCCAAATACCTCACCACACTCATCAAGCGCATCAGCGGCAAATCGGTGTCGGAATGGATCGACAGCTACGTCATCCTCGAAGCCAAGACGCTGCTCAAATACTCGAATATGAGCGTGCAGGAGATCGCCTACTACCTCAATTTCCCCAACCAGTCGTTCTTCGGCAGCTATTTCAAGCGCAACACCGGCATGTCGCCGTCACAGTACAAAGCCAAGCAGTAGCCGTCCGCCGGACCGTCGGACCATACCTCCACACACAAAGCTCCCGCCCCGGCGGGAGCTTTGTGCGTATCACGGCCGTCCGAACGGGAAAGAGATCCGGAAGGCCCGGTTTAGACCGGAGGGAAAATCTTTGACACGGAGAGTCAAAAACCGAACTGCGAAAATCCGTTTCTTTGTAAATCAACCGAAACTATAAAGCCCATGAAAAATTACCTGCCAAACTATCTTTCGATGCTGGTGTTAATGTTCGTCTGCATCGTAAGCTGTTCCAACGAAACCACCTCCGACCCCGGATTCGAGATCGGCGGCACTCCGGCCGAAACCGTCTACCAGATTCCTTCCGACCGCAAGGTCCGGCTGCCGGGAACCGGATTCCAGACCGGCGACGTCGTCCGGCTGACCGACACCGGCATTTCGCACAACACCTACCGCGTCGAAGCCGCCGTCGAGGAAGACGGCGCCGTCATCACGCTTCCGGGCAATTTCGTGGACGGCCAGTACGAGCTGTTCATCGTCCGCGGCACCCGGCAGTTCCGCTACGGACGGGCCGTATTCCGTGCAAATTCGGATCGGCCCGGGGAGCTCGACCGTCCGGACTACGACCGGCTGACGGCCGACAGACACCCCCGCCTGCTGATGGACGACGAAGCGTTCGGATCGCTGATGGAGCAGGTCCGCGCCGGAAACAATCAGGTATTGAACCGGCTGCACGCAACCAACCTGCGCAACGCCGACATCTACGGACTGGCCGCCGCACCCCTCGCCTACCAGCTCGACGCCGCGGAGAAACGCATTCTCCACATCTCCTCCGCCGCCCTGCTGCGCATCTTCTCCTGCGCCTACGCCTACCGCGCCACAGGCGACCGCAAATACCTCGATCATGCCGAGAACGACATCAACACCGTCTGCAACTTCCCCGACTGGAACGGACACCGCCACTACCTCGATGTCGGCGAAATGGCCGCGGGCGTAGCCTTGGGCTACGACTGGCTCTACGCCGACCTGAAACCCGAAACCCGCGCCAACGCCGAGAGGGCGCTGCGCGAATATGCGTTCGACACGGCGGAGCCTTACGGATCGAGTTTCTACAATAAGGTTTCCAACTGGAACCAGGTCTGCAACGCCGGACTGGTCTGCGGCGCGCTGGCAGTCTATGAGACGTGCCCCGAGACGGCCGAAGCCATCATCGAAAAATCGCTGGAATCGAACCGCACGGCCATCGAAGCCCTCTACGCGCCCCACGGAAACTATCCCGAAGGGTACGGCTACTGGGAGTACGGTACGGTATTCAATGTCCTGATGCTTACGGCGCTCGAAACCGCCGCCGGGTCCGACGCCGGCATCTCCGCCACAGCGGGTTTCGACCGCACGGCCGAATGGATGCTCTACATGGTCGGCACGACCCGTCAGGGATACAACTACGCGGACTACCCTCAGACCACGGTCGGCGCCGATATTCCGAGCTGGTATTTCGCCGACAAGTTCAAGAAGCCCTCGCTGCTCTATTATAATATGGAGTGTCTCAAAGGGACGACCACGGACTATTACATCTGGAACCACCGTCTGCTGCCGATGATCATGGTCTTCGCCAGCAGGGTCGACCTGAGCAGCGTGACCCCGCCGACCCAGAAAGTCTGGGCCGGAGAGGGCGCGACGCCCGTCGTGCTGGTCCACACCGACTGGACTTGGAGCGATACGGACAAATACCTGGGTGTCAAGGGCGGCAAGGCGAGAAGCAGCCATGCCCACATGGACTCGGGATCGTTCGTCTACGACGCTTACGGCGTGCGCTGGTCGATGGACCTCGGCCGTCAGGACTACGCGACGCTCGAAGTGGCCCTCAAAGCGCTGGGCGGAAACCTCTGGACCTACACCCAGGCGTCGCTGCGCTGGGAAGTATCGCGGCTGAACAACTTCTTCCACAGCACGCTCACGGTCAACGACTCGAAACACCGCGTGGAGGGCTTCGCAACGCTCGAACAGACCATCAACACGGCAACGGAACAGGGCGCCACGTTCGACCTCTCGCCCGTGCTCGAAGATCAGGTGGCCTCGGCGAAGCGCACCGTGAAGATCGTCGACGACAAGGACCTGAAAGTCATCGACGCCATCCATGCCCGCACCGACCGGAGCGCCAAAATCCGCTGGACCATGGCCACGCCGGCCGTACCGACCGTGGAAAACGACCGGATCGTGCTGACGAGCCGCGGCAAGACCATGTACCTGACCGCTGCGGAAGAGGGCGAAACGCAAATCGTCTACAAAACATTCAGCACCGATCCCGTCCACAGCTACGACGAACCCAATCCGGGCATTTACCTGGTCGGATTCGAAGCGACCGTCCCCGCAGACAAGTGGGCGACCTTCACCACGACACTCTCCCCCGGGAAATAATCCCCGGCAGCGGGGAAGCCGTTTCCGCCGTCCCGATCCGGACCGGAAACGGCTTCCCGCCGCACCGGGCGGCCGGAAGCCGCCGGAAACAGCGCCCTCGATTTTTTTCGGACCGATCCCCATAAAAAACGACCGTTTCGGAACATCGTGAACAAAAAAATCATAAATTTGTATACAGACATCCTCTTGATCTACTCCCGATGACCCGGAAAAGAGAGACTCCCTACCGTACAATCGAACGTTTCTGCAAGTGTATCCTTCTGTGGACGGTGTCGTTCTGCGCCCACGGAGCCTGGGCGGGCCCGCAGTTCATCCACCACCTCCCCAACCTGACGATCCACCGCTTCGCGCAGGACAAGGTGGGCTACATCTGGATCGCCACCGATAACGGGCTCTGCCGCTACAACGGACAATTCTATTATTACTACCAGAACGAACCGGAAGACCCGGCGTCGCTCCCCGGCAACCGGGTGTCCGACATTCTCATCGACGGCAGCGGCACGCTGTGGATCGTCACCTCCGGAGGAGTCTGCACCTACGATGCGCGGCTCGACAGCTTCCGGAAACTGCTCGGCAAGGAGGGGTTCAACAAAGCGGTTTTGAACGGGGAGCACGTCGTCTGCTCCGGCCCCGGCGGAATGGCCCTTTTCGACGGCGGAGGCCGTCTGCTCCTCGAAATGCGGGACACGCCCCGGCACGGCCCAGCCGTGCTGGAAGCCGATCCGAACGGATTTTTGTGGGGGGGGGTAAACGGAGGTAGGATTTTCAAATACGACCGCGGCCTGAACGTCTGCGACTCGCTGGCGCTGCCCGACTCCGCGGAATTCCTGAGCAGCTGCCGCGACGCCGAAGGCCGGATCTGGTTCGGGACCCCGAACGGAATCCGCATCGTCGATCCCCGCACCGGCGCACTCGTCGAAACGGACGAATCGCTGCATACATGCCTCGCCGCGGTCTCCCAGTCCGCGATACTCTCACTGACGGCCATCGACGAGACGATCTATATCGGGACGCAGGGAGACAACCTCCACCAGTTCGACACCCGGACCCATGCGCTGAAAAAGAACATCGTGACACGGGGAACGCCCGGGCTCAACTACACCAGCGATTTCTCCTGCTGTTTCTTCGATTCGGAAAACAATTTCTGGATCGGCACGCTCGACCGCGGCTACTCCGTGCGCTATACCAACGAAAAGGAGTTCACCCGGTCGATACGGCTGGGCAAACAGACCCTAAGCAAGTTCGTCAACGCCGTCACGATCTCGAAGGACGGCACACGCTGGATCGGAAGCCGTTTCAAGGGTCTCCTGGCCTACACCACGCAGCTCGACCTGAAATGGCACACGCTGGAAAACTGCGCCCTCATGCAGCGGCTCAACAGCAAGAACGTATCGGCGCTCTTCGCCGATTCGTCGGGACGCCTCTGGATCAACATCGACGACCGTATCGCCTGCTGCAACACCCGGCAGCAGACGATCACCGACTACGCACTGCTCCCGGAACGCTTTTCGGTCAACCGCTTCTGCGAGGACGCCCGCCACGACGTATGGGTGGCGACGACTTCGGGACTCCTGGCATACGACGGCATGCGTCTGCGGGGCACGTGCTTCGAGGAGTGCGACGTGCAGGACATCATCCGTCTCGACGATACGACGATGCTGGCGGCAGTATTCCGGCGGGGACTTTTCGCCATCGACAGCCGCAGGCTCGAACAGCGGCCCTTCCTCGAAGCCCCGGACAGCCTCACCGCCACCGCGCTCCGCCATGCGACCTGCCTGCTGAAAGGCCGGAAAGGCCGGCTGTGGATCGGAACCCGCTCGAAAGGCCTGCTGCGGTATCATCCGGCGGAGGGATTCAAAACCTACACCCTGAAAGACGGTTTCGCCAGCAACGAGATCGCCTCCCTCGCACAGGACCGGAAAGGCAACATGTGGGTGGCGACCTCCTACGGACTTACGCTCCTCCTCGACGGTTCGGACCGGGCCATCACCTACCTGCGCTCCGACAAGATGCAGACCCAGCAGTTCCATCCCCGGTGCGTCTGTCAGACATCCGGCATGCTCTACTTCGGGGGCAACCTGGGGCTCGTGCATTTCAAGCCCGAAAACGTCCTGCCCAAGATTTCGGAACGCCCCGTGCAGTTGGTGCTCCGGGAGCTCAAAGTCAACAGCATCGTACAGCACCCCTCCGACGAGGGAATCCTCACGCAGCAGCTCGACGACACCAAACGGATCGTCCTCAACCACAAACAGCGCAACCTCGACATCAGCTACGAGGCGCTGGCGTTCCTCTCCCCCGAGAAAATCCGCTACGCCTACCGGCTTCACGGCGGCAACATCGACGAGGAGTGGAACTACGTCGAAAACCGCACCAGCGCCAACTATTCGCACCTGCCTGCGGGCCGCTACGTCTTCGAACTGACGGCTCAGAATCCCGACGGATTCTGGAACACCGAGCCGCGGCGGCTGGAAATCGTCATCAAACCCTCGCCGCTGCTCACGTGGTACGCCTTTCTGCTCTACATCCTGGCGGCCGGCTCCGCCGCCTGGTTCGCCAACAGGCTGTTCCTGCGCCGACGGCTGCAAAAAATCGAGCTGGAGGCCACCCGCAAGGAACTGGAACGCGAGAAGGAGCTCACCAACATGAAGATCAATTTCTTCACCAACATCTCACACGAGCTGCGGACGCCCCTGACGCTGATCTACGGTCCGGTGAACATGCTGCCCGGCATACAGGACAAAAAACGCCTGCACGAACTGATAAACCTGATAAACGACAACATCCAGCGCCTACTCAAACTCGTCGATCAGACGCTCAGCCTGAGCCGCATCGAGAACGACACGCTGCCGCTTTCGGTCTGCCGGCAGGACATCCTCCCCGTGGTCGAACGCATGATGGCCGGCTTCGCCTGCTACGCCCGCGAGAAGCGGATCGACATCAGCCTGACGGCCACGCCGCCGGGCAGGATGACCGTCGCCGTCGATACGGACAAATTCAGCAAGATACTCTCGAACCTGGTCTCCAACGCCCTGAAATACACGCCCGAAGAGGGCCACATAGAGGTGTCGCTGACACTCGCCGACACGCTGCCTGAGAAACTCACCGCCGCCGCGTCGTCGCACTATCTGGTAGTGAGCGTCACCGACGACGGCGCAGGCATGAGCCAGGAGGATGTGGAACACATCTTCGAACGCTACAAGCGGCTGACGGCGAACGAACACGTCGCAGCCGGCTCCGGAATCGGGCTCCACTACGTGAAACAACTGCTGCTGATCCACAAGGGCAGCATCGTGGCCGAGGTCCGGCCCGAAGGCGGCATGCGCTTCACGTTCGCCATCCCGGTGGACGAAAGCCTCTACGACATCGCGGGCGAACCCACCGTCGAGGTCGAATTCATCGACGGCATGGCGACCGCCGTGGCCGACACGCCGGACAGCCTCCCCGACGCGGAGGAGGATGCGCTCGATACGGGTCCGCGGCCGAAAATGGTCATCATCGAGGACAACCCGCAGCTGCGGCGCTACTGCCGCCAGATATTCGCTCCCCAGTTCGACGTTTTCACGGCGGACAACGGCTCCGACGGATTCGACCTGATCCACACCGAGATGCCGGACGTAGTGGTCACCGACGTGCTGATGTCGAAGATGGACGGGTACGAACTGTGCCGTAGGATCAAGACGGACGTACTGCTGAGCCACATCCCGGTCGTGATACTCACCGCCAAGGTCACCGATCAGGACAAGATCACCGGCTACCAGGAGGGAGCCGACGTTTACATGACCAAACCGTTCAATCCCACGCTGCTGCAAACGGTGGTCGACAACCTGCTGACCTCGCGCAGCAAGCTGCGCGAAATGCTCCTCTCGGGCACCGTAAAGCCTTGCAGCGAGCCCGAAAGTGAGGAAGAGGCCGGAGAAATCCGGCTATCGGCCGCCGACCGCGCGTTCGTGGACAAACTCCGCCAATACGTCGACGCCCATATCTCGGACTGCTCGCTCAGTATCAGCGACATCAGCACCGAAATGTGCATGAGCCGCGCCAGCTTCTTCCGCAAGATCAAGTCGCTGACGGGCGTGACGCCCAACAATTTCATCCTGATCTACCGGCTGAACAAGGCCGCGGCGATGATCCGCAGCCGGGAGTACCGCCTCAACGAAATCGCCGACCTGGTGGGATTCAGTTCGCAGTCGCACTTCTCGCGCTGCTTCAAACAGCATTTCGGAATGGCGCCGAAGGACTATATATATCATGGGGGGGGGTGAACCGTCCCTCCGGAAGGCAGATTGAGATTCTGAGACATATTTTTAAGACCGCCGGACCGGAAGAATGACGGACGCAGGAATACTTTTGCAAAAACAAAACATTCCTGATATGACCCGAACACTTCGAATCATTCTGACCCTTTGCCTGGTCGCCTCCGCCGGGACCGGCGCCGCACAGAGCATCGTCCGCAAGTCTTTCACCCGCGCAGCGCAGCAAACCGCGCTGATGGATTCGCTGGCCCCCGCCGACCGCTTCCCCGCCTCGTGGGAGCACGACGGAACCACCCGTTACAACTCGGCCAAGGGCTGGATCAGCGGATTCTTCCCGGGGAACATCTGGTACCTGTATGAATATACGGGAGACGCCAAATGGCTCGAAGCGGCCCGCCGCCGCACGGCGCAGCTCGAACCGCTGCGGCACTACACCCAGACCCACGACGTGGGATTCATGGTGGGCTGTCCGTGCAGCCTGGCCTACCGCCTGACCCGTGACGACTATTACAAACAACTGATGATCGACGCTTCCGAAGCGCTGATCTCGCGGTTCAACCCCACCGTCGGACTGATCCGCTCGTGGAACAACAAGGACGGGAAAGCGAATCCCTTCCGCGTAATCATCGACAACATGATGAACCTCGAAATGCTCTTCCTCGCCTCGGAGTTCACCGGCGACAGACGCTACCGCGACATCGCCGTGACCCACGCCGACAACACGCTCAAAAACCATTTCCGGGCCGACAACAGTTGTTTCCACATCCTCTGTTACGACACTGAAACGGGCAAAGTCGTCACGCAGAAGGGCGGACAGGGCTATTCGCAGACTTCGGCCTGGTCGAGGGGCCAGAGCTGGGGCCTCTACGGATTCACGATGTGCTACCGCTTCACGCACGACCGCCGCTATCTCGACCGCGCCGTGAAGAGCGCCGAATATTTCATCAACCACCCCAACCTCCCCGAGGATATGGTGCCCTACTGGGACTATTACGCACCGGGGATTCCCGACGAACCGCGCGACGCTTCGGCGGCGGCCGTCACCGCCTCGGCGCTGCTCGAACTGGCCAAATACGTCCCCGAAAAGGAAAAACTCTATTACAAAACGGCCAAAAAGATCCTGCACTCGCTCGCTTCGGACCGCTACCTGATTCCCGCGGGGAAGAAGAACGGATTCCTGATCGACCACAGCGTCGGTTCGAAACCCAGCAAATCGCAGGTCGACGTGCCGATCATCTACGGCGACTACTATTTCCTCGAAGCGCTGCTCCGACTGAAAAACTACAAATCCCATAAATAGACCATGAAAAAAATCTTAGCGGCACTGCTCCTCATCTGCGCGGTGTGGGGTGCCGGCGCACAGGAACGCAAGTCGATGGACAACCAGACCGTCGACGGTTATCGCGGCATCTGGTTCACGATCGGCCAGGCCCGTTCGGGCTACGGCGACAAGTATTCGGGCGGACTGGGCACCTACACCATGAAGCACATCCCGATGGCGGTCTACTCGCCCGAAGCCGACAAAACCTTCTTCGTCTACGGCGGAACGCCCTCCGAAGAGCGTAAATACCTGCTCTGCATGGTCGGCTGCTACGACCACAAGACGGGCATGCTGCGCCGTCCCGTCGTGGTTTACGACAAGGGCGTGGCCGGCGTCGGCGACCCCCACGACGACCCCACGATCCAGCTCGACAAGGATGGCTACGTCTGGGTGTTCGTCGCCGGACGCGCCAACAAGCGCCCGGGCATCCGCTACCGCAGCACGAAACCCTACGACATTTCGGAATTCGAATACGTCAACGAGAGCATCATGGCCTACCCGCAGGTGCACTACCATCCCGAGAAGGGTTTCTTCCTCTTCTTCACGCGCTACGACGGCGTGCGGCGGCTCTTCTACCAGAGCAGCAGGGACGGCAACCGCTGGACCGACTACCGCCAGATCGCCTCGATCATCGACGAGGGCGAGACCAAGTCGGGACACTACCAGTTCACGAACCTCTGCGGCGACAAGCTGATGTGCTGCTTCAACCGCCACATCAACGGCGCCGTGGACACGCGCACCAACATCTACTACATCCAGTCGGAGGACTGGGGGCGGACGTGGACCACGATCGACGGCAAACCGATCGACCTGCCGATCACCCGTTCGAAGAACCCCGCCCTGGTGCACGACTACCAGTCCGAGCACCGCAACTGCTATATCAAGGACATCAACTACGGACCGGACGGACAGCCCGTGATCCTCTACCTGACGAGCGACAACCACCTGACGGGTCCCGAAGGCGGCGTGCGCAAGTGGCAGACCGTACACTGGGACGGCGCCAAGTGGGTTTACAGCGACATTACGACCTCGACGCACTGCTACGACAGCGGCAGCCTGTGGATCGACGACAAAGGCGTCTGGACCGTCATCGCACCGACCGACATCGGCCCGCAGTACTGGGGCACGGGCGGTGAGATGGTGATGTGGCGCAGCCGCGACAAGGGCCGGACGTGGAAACGCGTCCGCACGCTGACCCACGACAGCCCGCGCAACCACGGTTACGCCCGCCGCCCGCTCCACGCCGATCCGGATTTCTACGCCTTCTGGGCCGACGGCAATCCCGATGCGCTGAGCATCTCGTACCTCTATTTCTGCAACGCCAAAGGCGATGTTTTCCGGATGCCCTACACGATGAACGCCGAGTGGCAGAAACCGGAACCCGTGCCCGGCGGAAAACCCCGCGACTGACCCCCAAGCCAGCCCGTAACCGCATGAAAAAACACGTCTTGTTTACCGTCGTATTGCTTGCAGCCGCGCTCCTCGGGGGCGCCGGCTGCAACGGCAATACGTCCGAAACCGAAACTCCGCTTCCCGTTCTGGAAAACGCCGGACAGGTGACGCTCGCGGGCGGCCGCAACCGGATCGTCTGCCGCTGGACCGGCATGCCGCAGGAGGTCGCGTCGATCCGGCTCCGGCTCGGCGACGACGGGACCCCGCACGATATTCCGGCCGGCGACGGCAACGGCGAAAAGGAGCTGACCGGTATCGAAGAGGGCTCTTGGCCGGCCGAGGTCCGCTACGTCACCGATGACGGAGGGATTTTCGCTGGTCCTGCGCCGACGGTGACCGTATACGGCGACCGCTACGAAGCGTCGCTGAAAAACCGCACCGTCACGGGGGCTTATTTCGCCGGCGCCTCGGCGACCGTGACGCTCGGCAACTCCTGTCCCGAAGGATTGGTCGGACAAGAGTTCACCTACGTCTCGGCGGTCGGGGAGCCCCGAACCCGCTACTGCGAAGCGCGGCACGACGGTTCGAAGCAAACCGTCGCGTTCGACGATGCGGGCGGCGACATCTCGTACCGCTGCGTCTACCGCCCTTCGGAAATCACCGGAGACCTCTTTTACAGCCCGGCGGCAACGATCTCCAACTACGCCCGGGTGGACTCCCCGGAACAGACCCCCGTGGTGGTGGGTTACCGCGGCATCTGGTTCTCGATCGGCCAGGCCGCTTCGGAATACGGGCCCAAATACTCCGGCGGACTGGGCACCTACACGATGAAACATATCCCGATGGCCGTCTACGCCCCGGCCGTCGGACGGACCTATTTCGTCTACGGCGGCGCCCCGGACACGGGCCGGAAATACCTGCAATGCATGATCGGCTGCTACGACCACAAGACCGGACTGCTGCAAAAGCCCCGCGTCGTGCACGACAAAGGTATCGACGGGGTTTCCGATCCCCACGACGACCCGACCGTCCAGATCGACCGGAACGGCTATGTCTGGGTTTTCGTCGCCGGGCGCGCCAACAAACGCCCGGGCATCCGCTACCGGAGCGTCAATCCCTACGACATCTCGGCTTTCGAACGCATCAACGAAAGCATCATGGCCTATCCGCAGGTGCACTACCATCCCGAGCGGGGCTTCTTTCTCTTTTTCACCCGCTACGACGGCGTGCGCCAGCTCTTCTGGCAGACCAGCGAAGACGGCGTGAACTGGACGCCCTACCGGAAGCTGGCTTCCATCAAGGAGGGCTCCGAAAGCAAATCGGGACACTACCAGATCAGCAACATCTGCGGCACGAAGGTCTGCACGGCCTTCAACCGCCACATCAACGGTAACGTCGATACGCGCACGAACATCTACTACGTCCAGTCCGAAGACTGGGGCGCAACGTGGACCACGGCCGACGGCACGACGGTCACGGTTCCCGTGACGGAGCGCTATTCGAACGCCCTGGTGCGCGATTTCCAGAGCCAGGGACGCAACTGCTACATCAAGGACCTGAATTTCGACGCCGCAGGACGCCCCGTGATCCTCTGCGTCACCAGCGACAACCACCTGACGGGCCCCGACGGCGGCGTGCGCCAATGGCACACGTTCCACTGGACGGGCCGGGAGTGGCGGGAGAGCCTGATCGCCACCTCGACGCACTGCTACGACAGCGGCAGTCTTTGGATCGAAGACGGCGCCTGGACCGTCATCGCCCCGACCGACGCAGGGCCCCAGTACTGGGGCGCAGGCGGCGAGATCGTCGTCTGGCGCAGTTTCGACGAGGGCGGGAGCTGGGTCCGCGCACAGACGCTTACCTCGAACAGCATCTACAACCACACCTACGTGCGGCGACCCCTCGGCGCCGCAGAGGGATTCTACGCGTTCTGGGCCGACGGCAGCCCCGACGCCCGGACCGCCTCGCACCTCTATTTCTGCACCGCTGCGGGCGATGTCTTCCGCATGCCCTACGACATGACCGACGAATGGGCGGCGCCCGAACCCGTAAACCGATAACCGCAATCAAACATCCGAACTATGTATAAAACACGATTCTACCTCTTTCTGTTGGCCGCCGCGCTTTCGGGCGTCCCGGCCGAAGCCGCCAACAAACGCGACATCGAGATCGCCAACCGGGCGGCGCAATGGCAAATCGACAACTTCGGCAAACACCTCTCCCGCCCCGGCACGCGCAGCGACCAGCACTGGGCCAACGGCGCACTCTACCGCGGAATGCTCACCTGGGCCGAAGTCTCGGGATACAAGCCCTGCGAGGAGTTCATCCTCGAAATCGGACGCCGCAACGGCTGGCGCATGGGACGGCGGCAGTACCACGCCGACGACATCTGTGTCGGACAGGCCAGTCTGATGCTGTACGAACGCTACAAGGACCCGGCGATTCTGCGCCCCGTAAAACAGCGGGCCGATTCGGTGATCGCCTTCCCGGCGCAGACCAAAATGCACATCAAGGCCAAAAACGGCTCGAACCGTTGGAGCTGGTGCGACGCCCTGTTCATGGCGCCCCCGGTCTACGCCCTGCTGGCGAACGTCACGGGCGACAACGGCTACCGGGAATTCATGAACCGCGAATTCTACGCCTCGTCGCGCAGTCTTTTCGATGCCGCCGAAGGGCTTTACTACCGCGACGCGCGCTATTTCGGCAAACGCGAGAAGAACGGCAAAAAGGTCTTCTGGGGCCGCGGCAACGGCTGGTGCTACGCCGCGCTGGCCATCCTGCTCGAAACCCTTCCCGAGAGCGACCCGATGTACGACTTCTACCGGCGGACGTTCCTCCGCATGTCGGAAGCCGTCGTCGCCTGTCAGGACGCCCGCGGATCGTGGCATCCGAGCATGCTCGACCACGAAACCTACCCGATGCCCGAAAACAGCGCCTCGGGATTCTTCACCTACGGACTTGCCTGGGGCGTGAACCGCGGACTGCTGACCGCACCGGTCTACAAACGCGCCGCGCGCCGCGGCTGGAAGGCCCTCTGTTCGTATGTCGACCCGGACGGACGCCTCGGATACGTGCAGCCCATCGGCGGATCGCCCCAGCGGACGAACCGCGAAATGACCGAGGTGTACGGCGTCGGAGCCTTCCTGATGGCCGCCTCGGAGATCGTGCGGATGTAACCGCAGGCCGCCGCCGCACAATGCGACGCTCGGACAAAAAACGAATACACTCGTGAAAAACGATTCGCGGCCATCGGAATAACTTTGACCTGACAACCCAAAACACAACCATCACATGAAAACCCTGAAAATCGCATGCACGGCCCTGATTCTGCTGGCAGGGATCTTCGCTGCGGCCTGCTCCTCGGACCCGGAGACCGAAGCTGCCGACCGGGTGGAGATCGACGGGCTGGAAGAAGGACTTCATTTCCCGTACAACCCCGAAGAGGGCGTCAGTTTCTCGATCTCGACGAACAAAACCTGGTCGATTTCCAAAAGCGGACTCGACTGGCTGACCGTTTCGCAGATGAACGGAGGATCGAAACTCCCGGCTACGATCACCCTCTCGGCGGCTCCCAACGACGACCTGGAACGCAGCGGCGAACTGACCGTCTACGCCGGCGCCCATGTGCAGCGGGTGACCGTCACGCAGGATGCTTTCCCCATCGTGCCGACGCTCACGCTGGACGGCCTGACCGACAACACGCTCGAATTCGAGTTCTCGGACCTCGACCCGGTCACATTCTCGGTCTACGCCAACGTCGCCTGGACGGCTCTCCCCGAAGAGCTGGGCTGGGCCGAGGTATCGCCGCTCTCGGGCGAACGCAAAAAGAGGACGACGATCACCGTAACCCCTTCAGCCAACGGCGGCGACGCCCGCCAGGGCACGATCACGTTCCGGGCCGAAGAGATGGAGCCCGTGGTGGTGACCGTCCGTCAGACCGCTTACCGTGACGATCCGCTGCTCACGGTAACGGGCTTCGGCGAGGGCAACACGATCGAGTTCCCCGAGGTGCCGGAAGCCCCCGCCGCCCTGCAGATTCTCTGCAACCGCAACTGGACCGTCGTCAAGGAGGGCCTCGACTGGCTCACCGTCACGCCCGAATCGGGTACGCCTTCGGCGGCCCCGGCCGACGTCACGCTGACGGCTTCGCAGAATACCGGCAAGGCCCGCACCGGCACCCTGACCATCCATCCCGACGATCCGGCGCTGGAAGATGTCGTAATCACCGTTTCGCAGAAGGCCAAGAGCCTCGAACCGATCGCCTGGTGGACCCTCACCGACGAGGCCCTGAAAAAGTACAGCGGCGACAACTGGCTCACCGGCGGCAGAATGTTTGCCGACAAACCCGCCGGAACGACCGCCTACGGCCAATGGAACAAAGTCAACGACGCACCCGTCTATACTCCTGAATACATTATCAGCGGCGACGGCAACGGACACTACGCCGTCAAACCGATCTGGACGGACGATAACCTGGAATTCACCATTCCCGTGAAGAATTTCGCAGCCGGACAGGCCGTCAACATCCGTTACGGCATGAGAGCCGTTGCCAAGGCACCCAAGTACTGGACGGTAGAGTATTTCGACCAGGGTACGTGGAAAGCTACAAGCACGAAAGAGTTCATTTACTCTAAAAACCAATTGCACCTCACGGCGACCTATGAATTGACAAAGGCCAATGCAGTGACGAACGTCAACGAAACCGCCCGCTTTACGGAGGCCGTAGACGATGGCGTCATCCGGTTCCGCATCCGCTGCGCCAACGGTACCTGCCAGGTAGACGGCAAGGCCGTGCTGACCGAACCCTCAGCCGGATCTACATTCCGTATCTGTCAGTGGAGCACGAAGGACCTCGACGCCATTGCATTCTATCTGGTAGACTGAAACAGCTGTGCGAGGACTGCCGGCCGCGTCACCCGCTGACGGCCGGCAGTCCGCCGCAGCCATTTCCCCAACCTATATAATCAACCTAATCCCAATATGGAAAACTTCTATCTCAAACCGCTCACACCATCGCTGCACGGGCTTCGCCGTCTGGCCGCCATGGTGTTGCTGCTGCTGTCCGCCGTCACGGCAGGACCGGCCGCCGCCGGAGAGCAGGATTCCGGCAAGCAGCAACCGACGATCCAGGCCAAAGGCCGCGTCGTCGATACCAACGGCATTGCGATCGCCGGCGCGGCGGTCACGGTCAAGGGAGGATCTGCCGGCGGTACGATCTCCGACGCGCAGGGCGCATTCACGCTCCGCGTCCGCAAAGGCGACGTGCTTCACGTCTCGTTCCTGGGCTTCCAAGCGCGGGAGATCGCCGTCACCGACGCCTCGCCGCTGACGATACGGCTGGCCGAAGAGACGCATCAGGTCGAAGACGTGGTGGTGGTCGGATACGGCGTTCAGAAGAAAGAGAGCGTCCTGGGCGCCATCTCGCAGGTGAACAACGAACAGCTCGTCAATTCGGGCACCACGAACATCACCAACGCCATCGCCGGCAAACTTTCGGGCGTGACGACCATTCAGACGGGCGGACAGCCCGGCAACAACGACGCCAACATCTTCATCCGCGGCGTATCGAGCTGGAACGGGTCCACGCCGCTGGTGCTCGTTGACGGCGTGGAGCGCAGTTTCGCGGACATCGACCCCAACGAGGTCGCCTCGCTGTCGGTGCTCAAAGACGCTTCGGCGACGGCCGTGTTCGGCGCCAAAGGCGCCAACGGCGTCATCATCGTAACCACCCGCACGGGCTCCACGGGCAAGCCCAAGATGAACATCTCGCTCTCCTACGGTCTGGACTTCCCGACGATGATCCCCGACCACATCGGCTCGGCGCAGACGGCCGAACTGCTCAACGTGGCGCTGAAAAACGCCCAGAGCTACGGCTCGATGATTCCCCGTTCGGAGATCGAGGAGTACGCCCGCCCTTCGTCGCGCATCAATTCGATCCGCTATCCGGACAACGACTGGTTCGACATCGCCATGCGCAAGTGCGCCCAGACCATCAACGCCAACTACAACGTCTCGGGCGGTTCGCAGCGCGTCAAATACTTCCTCTCGCTGGGATATACCCACGAGGGGTCGATCTTCAAGGATTTTTCGGAGTGGAGCAACGCCAATTTCCGCTACGACCGCATCAACTACCGTTCGAATCTCGATTTCGACGTGACGCGCAGCACGAAACTGTCGGTCAAGGTGGGCGGCGTGCTGGGAATCAAGGACACGCCGACGGACAAGACCGTGTCGGGCATGTTCAACATGATGTATTCGGCCTCGCCGATGATGTATCCGGCCTACTACCCCGCCTGGGTGCTGGAGGAGATTCCCGACACGGACTATCCCGACGCCTCGGGAGGCCGTCTGTCGAGTCCGCGCACGGCCTACTTCGGGAACATCCGTACGTCGCTCTCGACGGGCGAGTTCGAACAGACCACGGACAACAAGCTCTATACCGACATCAACTTCGAGCAGAAGCTCGACTTCATCACCAAGGGGCTCTCGGTGAAAGCCAACGTCTCGCTGAGCACCTACTACTCCCGCATCTCTCAGACGGCGACCAACTCCAACCCCACGTTCTACATCGACTGGAACCGGTACGACGCCGGCGACGGCAACCCCTGGATCTACTCCGCAGCCAGCGAACACGTCTATGAGAACACCCCCTACGCCGTGACACGCGGAGCGATGCAAAACAACTACTACGTCACCTTCTACTGGGAGGGAGCCCTGAACTACAACCGCACGTTCGGCGACCACTCCGTGACGGCGCTGGCGCTCTTCAACCAGCGGGAAAACATCAAGGGCACGGCCTTTCCCTACCATTCGCAGGGCGTCGTAGGGCGTGTGACCTACGATTACAAACACAAATACCTCTTCGAATGCAACCTCGGTTACACCGGGTCGGAACAGTTCTCGCCCGAGAACCGCTACGGCTTCTTCCCCTCGGTGGCCATAGGCTGGGTGCCCTCGCAGGAGCGTTTCTGGAAAGAGGCGATGCCCTGGTGGTCGAAACTGAAGATCCGCTATTCGGACGGACTGGTCGGCAGCGACTCCGGTTCGCGGTGGCTCTATTTCAGCGACTACGTGAAGGGCGGCGACAGCTACATCTACGAAGGCGCCGCGGCCAACGCGGTGGCCCAGTGGGAAGAGGCCCGCAAACGCGACCTGGGCATCGAGATGGGCTGGCTGAACAACCGGCTGACGCTCAACCTCGACCTTTTCGACGAAAAGCGCACCAACATGCTCGTCAAGCCCAACGTCACGATGCTCGTCGGCACCTCGTACAAGGAGGTCAACCGGGGCAGCATGAAGAAGCACGGCATCGACATCGAGCTGGGCTGGGCCGACAAGACCCCTACGGGCTTCGGATACAACCTGACGGCAATGGTCTCGCTCAACGAGAACCGCATCACCAACTACGAGGACGCGCCCTACGCCCCGGAGTACCAGAAGACCGCCGGAAAACCCTATAAGGGACAGACCGACGGCGTGAGCATCGTCGATTCGGGCTATTTCGAATCCATCGACGACATCCACAACTACCCGGCCTACACGACCGACTGGAATTTCGTCAACGTGGGTGCCTACAAATACCTCGACTATTCGGCCGACGGCCGGCTCTCCGTCGAGGACCTGCACGCCATCGCCGGCAGCCAGTATCCGCCGGTGGTCTGCTCGTTCCGGGCCGGATTCGACTACAAGGGGTTCGAATTCAGCATGCTGTGGTACGCCAACCTCGGCAAATGGGTCGAATACAACAAGAGCTGGGAGATCGAGTTCAACAAGGGCGACTACCGCATCACCCATTCGCAGCTCGACTACTGGCGGCCCGACAACCGGGACGCCAACCATGCCACGCTGGTCTACGGAGGAACGTCGGGACACCCGATGTACATGTGGGCCGGCGGCAGCGGCGACGCCGGAGCCAAAATGATGCTCGAAGGCCGCACGTGGCGCAAGGCCGACTACCTCTCGCTGCGGGAGGTTTACCTCGCCTACACATTCAACGCCAAACGGCTCCGCCAGAAGGTCGGATTCCGCAGCCTGAGCCTCTACCTCACGGCGAACAACCTGCTGACGTTCACCCCGCTGATCGAGGGAGACCCCGCGAGCACCACCTTCACCACGGGATTCTATCCGCAGATGACCAGCCTCAAACTGGGTGTTAAAATCGGATTCTAAAACCGCAACGACTATGAAAAAACTGATACTACTCGTTTTGGCTGCATGCAGCGCGATAGCTCCCGCCTGTACGTTCCTCGACATAGACCCCGAAACGGGGCTCGATGAAAATCAGGTGTTCTCGACCTGGGATAACTTCAAGGCCTATTTCAACAACGTCTACGAAGGACGCACGGGACAGAGCGGCAGCGGCGACAACATCAACATCAAACTGGGCTATCCGCTCTACCTCGATTTCAGCGACCGCCGCTTTACGTGGAACGCCCTGACGGACATGTGCGACGGAGGCCGCTGGCTCCGCGCACAGCAGATCAAGGCCGGAGCGCTGGGCGCCAACGTCTCCGAATGGACCACCGCCACGTCGA
The DNA here is from genome assembly GCF_900107675.1 of Alistipes timonensis JC136. Taxonomy (GTDB): domain Bacteria; phylum Bacteroidota; class Bacteroidia; order Bacteroidales; family Rikenellaceae; genus Alistipes; species Alistipes timonensis. Next base: position 57,676 of record NZ_FNRI01000006.1, on the reverse strand, counting down.
GGCGTCCGATCTCCTACTCGATGTTCCGCATCATCCGCGTGGCGAACAAGTGCATCGAGAATATCGACATGGTGCAGAACGCCAAGCAGATCGACAAGGACGACCTGATCGGACAAGCCTATTTCGTGCGGGCGTTCGCCCACTTCACCCTCTGCCGGATCTTCGGCGGCATGCCCTACCTCGACAAGGCGCTCGAAGCCGACGACGAATGGGACATGACGCGCCTCTCGGCCTGGGAGACCTACACGCGCTGTGCCGAGGACCTCGACCGCGCCTACGACTATCTCCTCGCCGCCGGGAAAGTGCGCCGCGACGCGGGCCCCGGCTCGGAAGGCCACCTCACCAGCAGCGACATGGCCTATCCGAACGGCGTCGCCGCCAAAGCGCTGAAAGCCCGCTGCCTGCTCTACGCGGCCAGCGAACTGAACAACCTGCACGGACAGAGCGACTGGGAGGACGCCGCCGAAGCCTGCGCCGAGGCGATCCGCATCGCCGAGGAGAACGGCTACGAAATGCTGCCCTTCTCCGAATGGAACAGCAACTTCTACGGCACGAAATACACCAACGAACACATCTGGGCCTGGAACTACGGCAGCAGCAAGATCAACACGAGCACCTGGTCGGGGACTTTCGCCTATCCCGCTTCGAACTACACGAACGGCAGCGGCGACTGTCCGACGCAGAATTTCGTGGACCGCTTCGAAACGCTCGACGGCGACCCGCTTCTGACCGAGGCCGACCGGGAGGCCGCCGCGAAACTCGGCCACTACAACGAACAGGCTCCTTACTCGAACCGCGACCCGCGGTTCGACAAAACCATCCTCCACGACGGCAGCGTCGTCGGCGGATGCCCGACCGGAATCAACATCCACTACGATCCGGCGACCGGAACCTATCCCACCTCGTCGCTCAACAACAACAACCGCTCGTTCGGCATCGCGTGGGGTTCGAACGACTCGAAAGGGTATTCCAACACGGGCTATTACGTCAACAAGCTGTGGAACGGCCAACTGGGAACCTCGGCCGCTCACCAGCACACCGACCCGCTGATCCGCATGGCGGAACTCTACCTCAACTACGCCGAGGCGGCCAACGAAGCCTACGGCCCCGACGGCAGTGCCGGAGGGCTGTCACTGACGGCGCTGGACGCCGTGAACGAAGTGCGCAACCGGGCCGGGATGCCCGACGTGCTCGACAAGTTCACGGGCAGCGCCCCGCTGCTGCGCGAACGCATCCGCAACGAACGCTGCGTGGAACTGGCCTTCGAGGGACACCACTACTACCACGACATCCGCCGCTGGAAGATCGCCCCGCAGACCATGTCCCAGACGCTTACGGGCATGTACATCGAGAAGGTGCCGGTTTCGGACGAATACCCCTGCGGACGTCGCTACGTCCGCCAGCCGATCCCCAACAACCGGCAGTCCAACTGGAAAAACGCCATGTACTACCTGCCCTTCCCCGCAGCGGAGGCCAACAAGATGAAGAATTTCGTCAACAATGAACTTTGGTAGAATCTTAGCCCGAATATAAAACCATGAGAAACCGCAACATACTCCTGACCGGCACGATGCTCCTGCTGGCGGCCGCAACGGCCGCGGGCGCCCCGCAAGGCGGCGGGCAGGGTTCCGAAGGACCGGTGCTGACCGCCGAACGGATCGCCGCAGACTCCGCGATCCGGGCCCGGCGGACCCTGCGCGTCTATCAGACGCTCGAACTGCCTTACGCCCGCACCTTGAACAAGGCGGTCGCCACGGGCAACTCGACGACCTATTACGAACACGACATCGACAAATACCCGACCAACGATTTCCGCAACTCGCTCACGGGTGTCGTCGCAGGACTCACCGTCCGCGAAATGACGGGAGTGCCCGGCATGACCTACGGCACGGAAGGGGGCCGTACGGCAATCTCCGCCCGCGGCGAGACGCCCACATACGTCGTGGACGGCATGCCGGTCTACATCACCCAGCTGCAACTCGATCCCGAGGAGATCGAGAGCATGACTTTCATCCGCGACATCGCCGACAAGGCGCTGCTGGGCTCGCGCGCCGCCGGAGGCATACTCTACATCACCACCCGCCGGGGAAGGACTCACGGACGGTCGATCCGCGTCGGCTTCGAAAGCGGCGTGAGCGTCGTAGACCGCTTCCCCGAATGGGTCAACGGCGTCGAGTACACCCGGCTCCAAAACCAGGCGCGCATCAACAGCGGCTATCTCCCGCCCTACTCGAACGAGGCGATCGAAAACTACGCCCGCAAAGACCCCTACGACCTGACCTATCCGAACGTCGACTACCGGTCGATGATGTTCAAGGACACGAAACCCTATTACAAAGCCAACGTCACCATCGACGGAGGCACCCAGAAACTCCAATACAGCGCCTACGTGGGTTACGCCGGCGAGGGCGACATCTACAAGGTGGGCAGCAAGGCCGATTTCAACCGGGTGAACGTCCGCACCTATCTCAAAGCGGCCGTCACGCAGGACCTCCTGATCGACCTGGGATTCAGCGGAGGAATCAGCTTCCGCCGCCAGCCCCGCTACGGCTACGGCAGCTCCTCGGCCACGGAGTTCGAAAGCGCTCTCAGTCAGGTCACCACGATCCCTGCGATCGCGTTCCCGCTGATCGTCTCGCACGACGAGGAGACGGGCAACAAGATCTACGGCGTCAGCACGGTCTACCAGGACAACCCCTACGCATCGCTGACCGAGAACGGCTTCTCGACTGAACGCGGCCGCTCGGGAGTGGTCAACGCCACGCTCTCCTACGACCTGCACGCGCTGGTCAAAGGGCTCAAATTCCAGTCCTACGTGGGGCTGAACCTCTTCAACATGAACCGCATCGGCAAGAACCCCGACTACACGGCCGTCATCTACGACCCCGTCACGGAAGAGACCGTCAAAACTTCGCACGAGGGAACGCAGGTCTCCGGCAAATCGAGCATGGGCAAATGGACCCATCAGGGACTCTACCTGCACGAACGGCTGAGCTACGACTACCGGAACGACGACCACCGCGTCGGGGCTTCGGCGACCTGGTGGCTGGAATCGGTCGAGCGGACGGGCAACGCGGTCCGCGAACGAATGATGTCGCTCATCGGCACTTTCGACTACGCTTACCGCGGCAAATACCTCTTCCAGGCCGTCGTGAATTACGCCGGATCGCCGATGTTCGCACCCGGCAGGCGTTTCGAAGCATTTCCTGCGCTGGGTCTGGGCTGGGTCGTCTCCGAAGAGGGATTCATGCAGGACGTGAAATGGATCGACTACCTCAAGGTGCGCGGGCAGGCCGGCATGATCGGCTACGGCTCGTTCGGCTCGCAGGACCTCTACGAAGACAACTACACGAAAAGCTCGGGCATCAAGTTCGGCCCCTACACCACAGGCTACCAGTGGATCGGATCGACCAACGCCAACCAGTCCTACGTCAACACCATCTCGCGGCTGGGCAATCCCGACCTCACCTGGGAGAAGCGCAAGGAGTTCACCGTCGGTATCGACGCCGCGCTGCTGGGCAACCGTCTTTCGGTCGAAGCCAACTACTACAACATCCTGCGCGACGGAATCATCACCGAGATGAGCGGCACGCTGCCAGGAATCTACGGCATGGACGGCATCAGCACCTATGAAAACTACAACCGCATCCGTTACCAGGGCTGGGAGGCGGCGCTCTACTGGTCCGACCGGATCGGCGATTTCCACTACACGGTGGGCGGAAGCCTCACGACGATGCGGGGAAAATACCTGCGCTACAACGAAAACGTCGTCTACGACTATCAGAAGGTCACCGGCACGGCGACCGGCTCCTACCGGGGATACGTCTGCCTGGGCAAATTCACCTCGCGGGAGGAGATCGAGACTTCGCCCCGCCAGCTCTTCGACGACGAAGTGCAAGTCGGCGACCTGAAATACGCCGACCTGAACAACGACGGACTCATCGACAGCAACGACCAGAAGGTCATCGGCAACAGCAGCCCCCGGTTCGACTACTCGGTGAGCATCAACCTGCGCTACCGGAATTTCGACTTCACGATCGTCGGAACGGGCCGCGCTTCATACGACACGGGGCTGACCAACAAGTATTTCTGGAACGGATGGAGCACGGGCACCTACTCGCACTTCGTGCGCGACAACATCGGCGGCGACTATCCCCGTCTGACGTACATCAAGCAGACGAACAACTTCCAGGCCTCGAACTTCTGGCTGCGCGACGGAGGTTATTTCAAGATCCAGAACATCGAGCTGGGCTACAACGTCCGCTTCCGCAGCCAGTCGGCCGTCAAGGGACTGCGCGTCTTCCTGCGCGGCGCCAACCTCTGCACCATCAGCGGCATCAAGGACGTAGACCCCGAAAACATCAATGCCGGCGTTACGACCTATCCGCTCTACCGGACCTTCACGGCCGGCTTCAAATTCACCTTTTAACCTGCAAGGACATGAAAAAACTGATAATCGCGCTGGCCGCCGTCCTGACGTTCGCAGGCTGCTCCGACTTCCTCGAACCGCTGCCCAACGGCCACTATACGGACAAAAACCTGCTGGAATATCCCTCGATGATCCGCGGTTTCGTGGAAAAGAGCTACGACCTGCTGCCCAAGCTCTACTCCGGCGGCGAATACGTCTACCTCGACGGCGCCACCGACGACGCGGTCATCACGGCGCAGACCCACGCCATGCGCCGTTTCGCGGTCGGCACGGGAACTCCCGCCAGCGACCCGTTCAAAACTTTCTGGATCCGCGACTACCGCGCCATCATGTACGTCAACAAATTCCTCAAAGACCGTCTGGGCATCAACACCCGCTACATGATCGACAACGAGCAGAACCGCCGCCTGCAACGCGCGTTGCAGGGCGACGCCTACGCCCTGCGGGCCTGGTACCAGTTCGACCTGCTGCGCAAATGGGGCGGCCGGGGCACCGACGGGCGGCTGCTGGGATTTCCCATCCTGCTCGAACCCGTCGATGTCTTCGACGCCGACGCCGGCTCATTCGAACGCGCCACCTACGAACAATGCGTGGAACAAATCCTGAAAGACTGCGATTCGGCGCTGGTCTACCTGCCCGCAGCCAACCGCGACTGGCTGGCCGAAGACATCTCGGTGCAGGGCGCCGTGCGCTGGCACCGCTTCGACGGCGTCGCCGTGAAGGCGCTGAAAGCCATGACCTGGCTGCAATGGGCCTCGCCGGCGTTCAACCCCGAGAACGATCCGAAGCGCTGGGAGAATGCGGCGAAATATGCCGCCGAGGTGATGGACTTCAAGATCACGCAGGACGGCGCCCACGGATTCGACCCGACCGCCGCTTTCACCTGGACCGATCCCAACAGCCCCGAGATCATCTGGTCGTCCGACTATTCGAAAGGCAGCACGATGGAGAATCTCTTCTACCCCGACGGGTTCCTCGGAACGGGCAGCGTGGGACCGACGCAAAATCTGGTCGATGCCTTCCCGGCAGCGAACGGATACCCGATCGACCATCCGGAAGCCAATTATAACGAGAACACGCCCTACGCCAACCGCGATCCCCGTTTTTACAGCACCGTCTTTTATAACGGCGCCGAAATCCGCCGCATCACCAACAACGAACTGATGTACACGTTCGACACCTCGGTCGGCGGACGCGACGAAGCGGGCGGCGTGAACAACACGATGACCAACTACTACATCCGCAAATACGTCTACCTGGGCTGGAACAAGGACGACGACAAGGTCCAGACGATGCCCAAGTCGATCTTTTTCATGCGCTGGACCCACATGTGCCTGATCTTCGCCGAGGCCGCCAACCGGGTGTCGGGTCCGACGACGGAACTCTACGGCTACACCCCCAAGCAGGCCATCGCCTATCTGCGCAGACGTCCGACCAACGACGGAATAGCGGGAGTCGGAGCGACGGCGGACCCCTATCTCGACGAGTGCGCCGCCGCGGGTCCCGAGGAATTCGAGAAGCTCGTGCGCAACGAACGCCGCATCGAACTCTGCTTCGAGGGGCAGCGTTTCTACGACCTGCGCCGCTGGGCGACGGACGTTTCCGAACTCAACGACGTAATCAACCGCCCCCGGATCACCCGCCAGTCGATCGCCTACGAAGAGGTCGAAAAGCGCAGCTATCCCTCGCTCTACGTGCCGATCCCCTACACGGAAGTAGTCCGCATGAAGGGCATCGTTCAGAACGCAGGCTGGTCCAACTGGGAATAAAACCGAAAAAACGATACTTATGAAAAAAATACTTGCAACACTGCTGGCTGCCGCGGCCCTTGCGGGATGCTACGACGAATACGTCAAAGATTACGATTACAGCGGCGTATACATCGCCTACCAATACGACTTGCGTACGTTCGTGGTCGGGGAGGGCATGAAATTCACGGTCGGGTCGGTGCTCGCGGGCGTCATGGACAACGAGCGCGACCGCTCGGTCTACTACGCGCTCGACGACGAACTGGTGACCGGGGACCTCGCGCCCTTCAACGGGCTCGACGAACTGGGACAGCCTTCGGCCCCGTTCACCGCCTTCGACGTGATGAGCGGCAAATCGACCTCCGGAACGGTGAGCCAGAGCTACGTCACCGCGGCCGTCAAGGCCAGCGGCATCAAAAAGTTGACGCCGCTGCCGCGCGAATACTTCACGGTCAGCAACGACGAGAAAATGACCATCCGGCGGGGCCGCCATACCGGAACGATCACCGTACAGGCCGATTCGGCGGCATTCCTGGCCGACGCCCAGGCAAGCCGCAACCCCTACTACGCCGTCGGATTCCGCATCACCAGCGCCGATGCGGACACGATCCTGCTTTCCAAATCGTTCGAGGTCATCGCCGTACGCTACGAGAACAAGCTCTTCGGCAACTACTACCACGGAGGCGTAACGCAGGTGGTGAATGCCCAGGGAGAGGAGCTTTCGAAAGAGGTCTACCCGACGGCCGTTCCCAGCGACGAGGGCACGCACGGCATCTACACGCTGACGACCGACGCGCCGGATGCGCTGACGACCAACTACATCGGCACGAAGGAGGGATCGGTGCGCCTGACGCTCGACGGCAAGGAGATCCGCGTTTCGGGATCGGTGGACGGAAGCAAGGAGATCGAGGACCTGGGGAGCGGCTTCAACGGCGCGCGGCTGCTCCAGAACCGGAAGCTGTACCTCCACTACCGCTATCCGAACGGCGACGGGACCTTTACGGAGGTCCGGGATACGCTGACGTTCCGCAACCGCATCCGCGACGGCGTGAACGAGTGGCAGGACGAGAATCCGAAAAACTACAACTGATCCCGGCAATGTTCAATCGAAACGGCCTTCGGCGGGATGAACCCGACCGAAGGCCGTTTCGCATCGCCCGGCGGCGTCACTTGCGGGGCCGGTTGCGGAACGGAACGTCCATTCCGACGCCCGTATCGCCCTGCCGCTTCATCCACCCTTTCAGTTCGCGTTTCATGCGGTCGATCCGGGCGCGGTACGCAGGGTCGCCGATGCGGTTGTTCATCTCCCACGGGTCGTCCGCAAGGTCGTAGAATTCGAATTCCGGGCGGTGCACATAACGTCCGACCAGCCTCCGGGCAACGGAATCCCGCTTCGCGGCGTCGGTCCAGACGGGCCACCAGCCTTTCCGGTTAGCGGGCTTGCGGAGATCCATGAAGGTTTTGTAGAACGAACTGTCGGGAAGCAGGTTCCAGATCAGGACGTAACGCCCGTCGCGGATACTGCGGATGGGATAGGCGTTGCCCGCAGTGCAGTTGTTGTGCATGGCGTAGGCATACCGGCGGGCTTTCGCCTGCTCGCCGAAGAGCACCTTTTTGAAACTTTTCCCGTCGAGTTCCCGCCGGCGGCGGCCTCCGGCAAGGTCGATGAAGGTCGGAAGCAGGTCTTCGTACTGCACGACGGCATCCGAAACGCGTCCGGGCCGGATGCGCGCCGGATAACGCGCCAGCAGGGCGCTGTGCACGCCGGGATACCAGCAGGTCCACTTGCCGCCCGGAAGCTGGGGTCCCTGCTCGCCGAGAAACAAAACCAGCGTATTGTCCAGCTCGCCGCACTCGGTCAGCGTCTCCAGCACCGAACCGACCTCGTCGTCCAGCGCCCGGACCTCGGCCAGATAATGGGTAAAAATCTCGCGCATGCGCCGGTCGCCGATGCAGTTTTCCGGCATGACGAGGCGATCCGGATCGAATTCGGAGGGGTCTCCCCAGGTCCAGGGGGCGTGGGGATGGATGCTGCACACGAAAAGCAGGAACGGCCTGGGATCGTCGCGCGCGATGAACTCCCGGATGCCGGAGGTGTCGTAGGAAGCCTCGCGGCTCACGCAGTTCACCGGGAATCCCGGCAGCTCCTCGAAGCGGTAGACGTCGGGATTGACGGGATGGTTCTTGCCCGCGCGGGCCACCCGGTAACCCTCCTCGGCCATGTATTCGCAAACGGTCTTCGTGCCGAGAAACGTGTCCTTGTGGTTGAGCCACGAGCCGTGGCGCGCAGGATAGAGCCCCGTATAGAGCGACGCCCGGATCGGGACGCTCATCGCCATCGAGGCATAGGCGCCGGTCATCCGCAGCCCTTCGCGGGCCAGGCGGTCGATGTTCACCGTTTCGAGGTTCCGGCCGCCGTAACAACTGATTTCGGACGACAGCAGATCGTCCGCGACGATCACTACGATATTGGGTTTTTCGCCCTGTGCGGCCGCCGCCGACACGGGAAGAAGCCCTGACGCCAGGGCTGTGATCCGGATAAACCGGGTTGCAGAGTCATGCATGACATTCGTTTTTTGATGATTGTAAATTTACAAACATATCCCCGCGATGGAATGCCAGAATATCGTCAATCGATAACAGAAAATCGGCAGGAGATCCGCTTCCGCACATCCGGGGACGGATGAAGCCCTCCGGCCGCCGGAAGGGCTGGCGCAAATCGAAAAAAATAGCTATCTTTGTTTGAACCCGAACCTATGGACATGAACCTCCGCACTGTTTGTCTTGCAGCGGCTCTTCTCACCGCCTGCACGCCCCGAACCCCCGATGTTACGACCGAACCTTTCGGAACCCTTTCGACGGGAGAGCCCGTCACGCTGTACCGCCTGAGCAACGGAACCGGCTCCTCGATGGAGGTCATCGACTACGGTTGCCGCGTGGTGCGGATCTGCGTCCCCGACCGCAGCGGCCGCATCGACGACGTGGTGGTCGGATACGGCGACATCACCTCGTTCGAAACGGGCAGCGAACGTTTCTTCGGAGCCCTGATCGGCCGCTACGGCAACCGCATCGGCGGCGCCTCGTTTCCGCTCGACGGCGACACGGTGTACCTCACCCCGAACGAGACGCTGGGCGGCAGGCCCGGCCATCTGCACGGCGGAACGAAGGGATTCGACCGCGTGATGTGGCGGGGCGAAGCGCTGCTCGAAGCCGACCGGGCCGGCGTGCGGTTCTCGCGCCTGAGCCCCGACGGCGAGGAGGGCTATCCGGGCAACCTCGCCTGCACGGTCACCTACTGGTGGACGAAAGACGACATATGCCGCATCGAATACGAAGCCGCGACCGACAAACCGACGGTCGTCAATCTCTCGAACCACACCTATTTTAATCTCAAAGGGCAGCACGGCGGCTATGTGATGGACCACGAACTGCAAGTCGAAGCCGACCACTACTTCCGGAACACGGCCCAGTACGTGCCGGACGGAGCGATGCTGCCGGTGGAAGATACGCCTTTCGACATGCGCAGCCCGCACCGCATCGACTACGCCATAGACACGCCCGACCCGCAGTTGCAAATCATGCGGGGTTTCTCGGTCTGCTGGGCCCTGCGCAACCAGACGGGCGAACTGACCCGGGCCGCGAACCTCTACTCCCCGCGCAGCGGGCGCGGCGTGGAGACCTGGACGACCGAACCGGGGCTGCTGACCTATACGGGACGCGGTCTGAACGGGCGGATGATCGGCAAAAACGGCGTGCCGCTCGAAAAATTCGGCGGCATGCTGCTCGAAACCATCCACTTCGCCGACTCCCCCAACCGGCCGGATTTCCCCTCCACGGTACTCCGTCCCGGCGAACGTTACCGTTCCGTCACCGAATTCCGTTTCTATGCAAAATAGGCTTTCGTTTTGTCCGCTCTTCGACATTACATACTCCTGGCACTGCTGACAGGATTTTCCGGGTCCGGCCTTCCGACAGCCGCCCGTGCCGCCGGGACAGCCTCCGACGCCCCGGATTTCAACTTCACGCACTACAACTCGGGAAACAGCGAACTGCCCTACGACCGGGTGAACAAAATCGTGCAGGACTCCCAGGGATTCATCTGGTTCGGAACCTCCTCGGGACTGAGCCGCTTCGACGGCATCCGCTTCCGCAACTACACCAAAGAGGAGATGGGGCTGAAATCGGCCTACGTGATCGCCCTCTGCACCGATTCCGAAGGCAATCTCTGGATCGGAACCGACCGCGGGGTCTCGGTCTACGACGTTGACCGGGACCGTTTCGAGCCGTTCCTCCGCGAGAGCGACATCGGAACGGTCATCCGCAACAAGGCCAACGTCATCCGCCGGGGCCCCGACGGGGTGATGTGGATTTCGGTCAACAACCAGGGACTTTTCGCCTACGACCCCCGCACGCAGTCCCTCCGCAACCACTTCTTCGAAAACGGCCGGCAGACACTCCCGGTGAACATCCGCACACTGCACATCGATGGCGACAACGGCCTGTGGATCGGGCTCTTCTACCATTCGTTCCTCTACATCGGCCACGACAGCACGGGCCGTCTCCGACTGAACAACTCTCTACAGATCACAGAGTTCCGAAACGACAACGTCGCGGCCGTCAACTCGGCTCCGGACGACAGCGAAACGATCTACGTGGCCAGCGCCCGGCGGGGGCTCTGCCTGCTGAACCGCAGCAGCGGCCGTATCCGGACGCTGATCCCCGTCCCGTCGCGGGGTTTCACGCCCGAAGACCTGTACGTCGGCCGGGAGGGCATCGTCTGGATGTCCACCAGCGAAGGCGTGTACCGCTACGACCCGCGAACGGATTCGGCCCGAAAACTCGCATACGACAGCCGCAACCGTTTTTCGCTCTCGGACAGCCACGCCTTCGCGGTCTTCGTCGACGCCTCGGACGGCATCTGGATCGGAACGAACGTCGGAGGAGTGAACTATTGCGGCGCTTTCCAGCAGCAGTTCGAAAAGTATTACGCCGTCGACGGGCATTCGCTGGAAGACTGCCTCGTGCGGGGCTTCGCGGCCGACGACGCGGGGCGCATCTGGATTGCAACCGAAAACGAAGGGCTGCTCCTTTACGACACGGAACGCCGCACGTTGAAGCGCATCGTGCACGGCCAACTCCCCAACACGCAGTTCTCGATCTGCTGCGAACCGGGAGCGCTGTGGCTGGGAACCGACAAGGGACTTTACCGACTCGACGTTCGGACCCGGGCCGTGCGTGAATACGAAACGCTCGGCTGTTCGGCGAGCATGCTGGACCAGCGCGTATTCGCCATCTACCGGACGGCAAAAGGCGAGCTGTTCGTGGGGACGACCGTAGGGTTGCTGCATTACGACCGTCAAAAAGAGGCGTTCGACCCGATCGACGGATTCGAGGGCGTTTTCGTCACCGGCATGGATGAAGACGAACAGCAGAGACTCTGGGTCTCGACCTATGCCAACGGGCTGATATGCTACGACCTGACGCAGGGTGAAATCACGGCCAACCACATCGGGACGGAGGACGACCCGGGTCCGCTCAACATGCTCTTCTCGGTATTCGCCGGCTCCGGAGGACGCATCTGGACCACGAGTTTCAACGGAGGGTTCGGGTGCCTCGACACCGCCACCGGACGCTTCGAGAGCTACGACACCCGCAGCTGCGACCTGCTGCCCACGAACATCTTCTTCCAGGTGCTCGAAGATCACGCCGGGACCGTATGGGTGAGTTCGGACAAGGGACTCTTCGCCTTCAATCCGCAAACCAAGGCCATCCGGCGTTTTACGATCTTCGACGGACTGCTGAACAACGATTTCAAGAACTGCGGACTCCGCTCCGCGGACGGCGACCTCTATTTCGGCTCCCGCAGCGGTTTCATCCGCTTCAACCCCGAGAAATTCGACCGCGAAAGCGGAGATCCCCGGCTGGCCGTCACCGAATTCCGCATCGGCAACGAACTGGTCGTCCCCTCCGACGACAGGTGTTCGCCCCTCGTCCGCAACGTGGACCGCACCCGGTCCATCCACCTCTCCCCGCGGCAGAATTCGTTCGGATTCGGATTCGCCGTCCTCAACTCGACGCTGCCGCAGCTCAACACCGTAGAGTGCCGGCTCGTGGGCTACGACACACAATGGCGCCGCACGGTCGCCGACAATACGATATTCTATTACAACGTGCCGGCCGGAACCTATTCGCTCGAAGTCCGCAGCCTGGCGCCGGGGACCGCACAGCCCATCAGCCACGAACCGCTGTCGATCGTGGTGGAGCAGCGCTTCTACAAGAGCACGGCCGCCATCGGGCTCTATCTCCTGCTGTTCGCAGGCGTGCTCATCGCAGCGTTCAAGGTCTACTACAAGCGGGCCATCGCCCGGGAGAAGCGCAAGCACGAAAACTACAAGAAACAGAAAGAGGCGGAGCTCTTCCAGCAAAAACTCACGTTCTTCTCGAATATCGTACACGAGATCAAAACCCCGCTGACGGTGATTCACACGCCTTTACAGCAGATACAGGCATCCGGGCACCTCAGTCCGGCCGACCGCGACAACCTGCAGGCGATCTGCAACGGCACGCACTATCTCGACCAGCTGGTCCGGGAGCTTCTCGACTTCGTGCGGGTCGAGAAGCGCGGCTACAAGCTCGACTGCAAGCCCATGAACATCGTGGAGCGCACCGGATTCCTCTGCTCGACGTTCCAGGAGACCGCCAAAGCACGCAACCTGCGGCTCTCGTTCACGGCGGAAAGGGACAATATCCGCATCGACGCGGACGAATCGGCCATGAACAAGATTCTCAACAACCTGCTGCACAACGCCCTGAAATATGCGGAATCCTACATCGAGGTAAACGTCCGGTCGCACGGCGGGACGGCGGCGGTCTCCATCACCAACGACGGGGAGCCGATCTCGCCCGAACAGCGCTCCGAAATATTCAAACCTTTCGTGCAGTACGACAAGTCCCCCGGGTCCCGGAGCTTCGGCATCGGACTCTCCCTCGCCCGTTCGCTCGCCGAAATGCACGCCGGGACGCTCGAACTCGCCGACGACACCCTCCGCACCACGTTCGTACTGACGCTTCCGGCCGCGGCGCCCCTTCCCGAAACGGCTGCCGGACAAGAGCCGCCGGCGCCGCAGGACCGGTCGCTGCCGCTGCTGCTGCTCGTGGAGGACAACCGGGAACTCACGGCCTATCTCAAACACAAGCTCGCCGCCGACTATCGGGTCATCGCCGTACACGCGGCCGAAAAGGCCGTCGCCGTATTGCAGGAACAGGAGGTGGACATCGTCGTCACGGACATCGCCCTGCCCGGCACGAACGGCATCGAACTCTGCCGCACGATCAGCTCGGATTTCGATCTCTCGCACATCCCCGTCATCGTAACATCGGCCATCTCGGACACGGCGACGAAGATCGCCTGCATGGAAGCCGGAGCCAGCACCTATATTGAAAAGCCTTTCGGGCTCGACTATCTCGAAGCCTGCATCCGGGCCATTCTGGACAAGCGCGCCCGGCTGAAAAAAAGCTACCAGAACACGCAGGAGCCGCTCGATCCCAAACAGTTCGGGCTGCACAGCGCCGACGAGGAATTCCTGCGCCGGATCGACGAACTGATCATGCAGCACCTCAACGAACCGGCCTTTTCCAGCAAACAGATCGAAGAGGCGCTCTTTCTGAGCCGCTCGACGCTGATCCGCAAGGTCCGGGCGCTGCTCGACACCACCCCGAACGACTATCTGAGGTCCAAGCGGCTCTCGATAGCGGCCCAGCTGCTCGCCCAGAACAAGTGCCGGATCAGCGAAGTCTGCTTCTCCGTAGGATTCAATTCCCCCTCCTATTTCGCCAAATGTTTCAAGGAGCAGTTCGGCGTATCGCCCGCCGAGTATCAGAAACAATAGTCCCGGGCCGTCGGAAAATAGCCGATAAGAGGATTTTTCCAACCGATGCGACGATTTTTCCATTCCCGGTCCACCCTGTTCCGTCGTAAAACAAAAGCTCCTACATTTGCCGATGAGGACCTCAACGCTGCCATGCAGCCGGCCGGACGGAATTCGGATCAACCTAAAATCAACCCTTATGAAAAATCTCAAACTATTCCGTGCAGCAGGAACGGGAGCCCGATGGCTCATCGTCGCCTGCCTCACGCTGTTCTGCTGTCAAAGCCTGTGTGCGCAATCGCAAAAAAACGCGGACCACTCCTGTACGGTCCGCATCCTGGACGACGACGGAAATCCCGTATCCGGCGCCGCCGTCGTCGTGAAAGGCTCGAATACGGGCGAAATCTCCGACGCCAAAGGCTTCGTCCGCTTCCGCAACATCCCGCGCAACGCCACGCTGCTGGTGACCTACCTCGGCATGGACAACCGCGAGGAGCCGGTCAACGGCCGCTCGGCATTCGACATCAGGCTCTCGCAGGGCAGTCTCGTGATGGACGAACTGGTCGTAGTCGGTTACGGCGTACAGCGCAAACGCGACCTCTCGGGAGCCGTGGCCCAGGTCAAGGGCGACCTGATCAACGAATTCGCCAACGTCTCGGTGGCGCAGGCGCTCCAGGGACGTGTCTCGGGCGTGCAGATCAACCAGCTCAACGGACAGCCCGGAGCGGCCATCCAGGTCCGCATCCGCGGCGCCAACTCGATCAAGGGCGACAACGAACCCCTGTGGATCATCAACGGATTTCCCGGCAACATCAACATGATCAACACGTCGGACATCGAGTCGGTGGAGATTCTCAAAGACGCCTCGGCGACGGCCATCTACGGTTCACGGGGAGCCAACGGCGTAGTGATCGTCACGACGAAGGGCGCCAAGGAGGGCAAGATCCGGGTGAGCTACGACGGCAGCGTCGGCATCCAGACCCTCTACAAGCAGATGGACGTGCTCAGCGGCGACGAATACATGACCTATCTGAACGAGAAGGCCCGTGTCAACGACCAGCCGGCGGTCTTCACGCCCGAACAGATCGCCGCCAACGTGTGGAACACCAACTGGCAGGACGAAATCTTCCGGTCGGCCGTGATCACCAACCACGCCGTGGACATCACGGGCGGCGGCCCGACCTTCAAGGGGTCGCTCGGCCTGAGCTACTTCGATCAGGACGGCATCGTCAAGAAGGGCGGATACGAGCGCATCTCGATCCGCACGAATCTCGAATACAACATCTCGAAATACGTCACCGCTTCGGCGAACATCATCTTCAGCCGGTCGAACCACGACCAGATGAACTCGCAGGGCGGCAGCCGCGGCACGACGGTGATCAACTCGGCCCTCACGGCCTCGCCGCTGGCCACGCCGCACTACGACGACGGCTCGTGGAACGACTTCCAGACGCAGCCCACCGCCGGCATGAATCCCGTGGCCTATCTGCACGAGGTGAAAAACCGGCGGTATGCGAACCGGCTGCTGGCCAACGCCGCCCTGACCGTAAAACCGGTCGACGGGCTTTCGATCCAGGTCGCCGCCAACGTGCAGAACAGCCAGGCGCGGAGCGACCATACCCGCTCGCTCGCCTATCCGAACTACGACGGTGCGGCGTCGATCAGCTTCGACGAGGTGGTCGACATCACCAGCAACAACATCATCACCTATGACAAGGGCTTCGGCCGGCACCACCTCAACGTCATGGGCGGCATCACCTACGAACAGAGCGTCTCCAAGTCCGTCGGCACGGGAACCGCATCGGGATTCCTGAGCGACGTGGTGGAATCCTACGACCTCGACGCCGCCGATGTCAAGGGCCTGCCCACATCGGGTTACTCCGACTGGCGGATGCTCTCGTTCCTGGGGCGCATCAACTACAACTTCGACAACCGCTACTTGCTCACCGTGAACTTCCGGGCTGACGGTTCGTCGCGTTACAGCAAGGGCAACAAGTGGGGCTATTTCCCCTCGGCAGCCGTCGCCTGGCGCATTTCGCAGGAGCAGTTCCTCCGGCAGGCCGACTGGCTGTCGGACCTCAAGCTGCGCGTCGGTTACGGCGTGACCGGCAGCACCGCCATCTCGCCCTATTCGACGCAGAACACGCTCGAATCGGTCAATATCGTGTTCGACAAGACCACCACCGTAGGCTACGCCCCCAAGAACACCTACCTCGGCGACCTGCGCTGGGAGACCACGGGGCAGTGGAACGTGGGTCTCGACCTGGCGCTGCTGAACAACCGCATCCGCCTGACGGCCGATTACTATCACAAGAAGACGACCAACCTGCTCAACGACGTCGAGATGCCCCGGTCGAGCGGCTACACCACCGCCCTGCGCAACGTCGGGGCGATCCGGAATGCGGGCGTCGAATTGCAGCTCGACACGCGCATCATCGACAAGGCCGTGAAGTGGGACTTCGGCGTCAACCTCTCGGTCAACCGGTCGAAGGTGCTTTCGCTCTCCGACGACAAGGACATCTTCGGAAGCACGGTGAGCAACACCATCATCAGCGACCAGCTCAACCTGATGCGCATCGGCGAACCGATGTACGTCTTCTACGGCTACGTCGAGGAGGGATACGACGACAACGGACAGCTCGTCTACAAGGACCTCGACGGCGTGGACGGCATCACCCCGGCCGACAAGACGATCATCGGCAACCCGAACCCCGACTGCCTGCTCAACTTCAACACGGCGGTCAGCTACAAGGGATTCACGCTGAGCGCATTCTTCCAGGGCTCGATCGGCAACGACATCTACTCGCTCAGCATGGCCTCGGCCGCCTACGATTACAGTTCGAACGCCAACACCCTGCGCGAAGTGCTCTACAACCACTGGACGCCCGAAAAGCCCCATGCCAAATATCCCAATCTCCGTCAGGACATCGCGCTGAAGATGTCGGACCGCTTCGTCTACGACGGCAGCTACATGCGTCTGAAAAACCTCGAACTGAGCTACAACATCCCGTGCAGCAAGAGCCGCGTCATCAGCAAGGCCCGCGTCTATGTCAGCGCGCAGAATCTCTGGACGATCACGTCCTACCCCTTCTGGGACCCCGACGTGAACGCCAAGGGAGGCAGCACGTCGCTCGCTCAGGGCATCGACGCCAGCTGCTATCCCGGAGCCCGGACCTTCACCCTGGGATGCCGGCTTGTTTTCTAACGACCTAACCTTCGCAAACCATGAAACACATCCTATTCATACTGCTGGCCGCCGCCGGTATCGCAACGTCGCTTCCGTCGTGCGAAAAATGGGAGTTCCTCGAAGAACATCCCAAAAAGGTAGACGCCACGACCTTCATGTCCAATGCGGCAGAGGTGCAGAGCGTCATCAATTCGATCTATTATCAGCTGCGCCGCCAGGTGGGATTCGGGCGCTATCTCTCGGTGCTGAGCGAAAGCCTGGCCGACTACTGCTACGGACGGGGAAACTACGCCACCTCCTACGCCACGGGCCTCACCTCGGGCGGAGTGAGCTTCACGAACGACACGTGGGCCGTTCTCTACCGGGCGATCCGCTTCTCAAACGAAATACTCTCGCAGATCGGCGATGCGAAGCTCTCGCAGCTCGAATACGACCATCTGAGCGGCGAAGCACGCTTCCTGCGGGCTTTCAGCTACTCGTATCTGGCCCGTTACTACGGCGCCGTGCCCTTCTTCGACGAGCACAACATGCACGACTTCAACAAGCCGCGCACGCCCGAACGCGACATTTGGGAATTCGTCGCCCGGGAAGCCGCCGATGCGGCCGGGCTGCTGCCCGAAAGCGTCGCCCAGGCGGGACGTCCCGCGCGCTATGCGGCGCTGATGCTGGAGACCGAAGCCCTGCTCTACCTCGAACGCTGGAGCGAGGCCGCAGCTGCCGTCGGCGAGGTGATCGACTCGGACCGCTACGGGCTGGTGGAGGTCTCGAAGGCCGACGACTACGAAAAAATCTACGGCACGACGGCCAACGCCACGCGCGAGGAGATCTTCTATTTCAAATACAACCAGGACGACGGCAACAACTTCATGTCAATGTATCTTTGCCGCCCGAATCCGGTGCGCGACGGCGGAAACGTCGGCATCTACACCGACTACGAGAAAAACCTCTTCGTCAAAGGATGGGACAAGGCCGACCTGCGTTACCAGTACAACCTCTGGATACAGACCGGCAACGGCACGCTCAATTCGCTGACGAAAACGGGCATGATCTGCCTGAAATTCCGCGACTACAACAGCACGGGAGCCGCCAACGACTTTCCGGTGTACCGTTACGCCGACGCGCTGCTCTACTACGCCGAGGCGATCTGCCGCCGCGACGGCAAACCCGACGAAACGGCCATGGAGGCGCTCAACCAGGTGCACCGCCGCGCCTACGGTCTGAAACCCACCCGTCCGCAGGGCTCGGACTTCCGGCTGGCCGACTACGCCACGCAGGACAAGTTCATGGAGCTGCTGCTTCAGGAACGCGGCTACGAAACCGCCTTCGAAGGAAAACGCTACTGCGACCTGAAACGCTGCGGCAAACTGGCCGAATACGCCGTCAGGGCGGGCCGTGTCGCGGCCGAATCGGAGGTGGGCCCCGCAGCCTACTGGTGGCCCGTACCCGCCGACGAATTCAACTACAACACATCACTCGATCCGACCAAGGATCAAAACCCCGGATATTGACAGACAGACCATTATGAAAAAGGCACTTATCTATTTCACGATCGCTCTCTTCACCGCAGCCTCCTGCGGCAAGGAAACCCCTGCCCCGGCGCAGCGCTGGTCGCAGGAGCGCGCCAACGCCTGGTATGCGGAGCAGGAGTGGCCCGTAGGCTTCAACTACGTCGCGGCCACGGCCATCAACCAGTTCGAAATGTGGCAGGCGGAGAGTTTCGATCCGGAGACCATCGACTACGAGATGTCCAAGGCCGAGGAACTCGGATTCAACACGGTCCGCATCTTCCTGCACGACATGGTGTGGGAGGCCGATCCCGCCGGATTCAAGCAGCGCATCGACGCATTCCTCGGAATCTGCCGCAGCCACGGGATCAAGACCATCGTGACTTTCTTCACCAACGGCGGCCGGTTCGAAAACCCGCAGCTGGGCAAACAGCCCGAATCGATCCAGGGCATCCACAACTCGCAGTGGATACAGAGCCCCGGAGCCCCGTCGGTCAACGATCCGGCTTCGTGGCCCCGCCTCGAACGCTACGTCAAAGACATCCTCACGACGTTCCGCGACGACGACCGCATCCTGTTCTGGTGTCTCTACAACGAGCCGGAGAACTTCAAACAGGGCGCCCAAAGCCTGCCGCTGCTGCGCGAGGTCTTTAAATGGGGGCGCGAAGCGAACCCCTCGCAGCCGCTCTCGTCGCCGCTCTGGATATGCCCCGGAGCACACGGCACGCGCAGCAATTTCCCGATCGTCTCGTTCCTCGGGGAGAACTGCGACATCATGACGTTCCACTGCTACTACGGACCCGAGGAGATGGAGACCTTCATCTCCCTGATGAAGCAGTTCGGGCGGCCCATGGTCTGCCAGGAGTACATGGGGCGTCCGCGCTCGACCTTCGAGGAGATCATGCCCATACTCAAACGCGAGCGGGTCGGAGCCATCAGCTGGGGACTCACCGCCGGGAAGTGCAACTTCCATCTCCAATGGTCGAGCAAGGCCGGCGATCCCGAACCCGAGATCTGGTTCCACGACATCTTCCGCCTCGACGGCACCCCGTACAGCCAGCGGGAGGTAGACTTCATCCGTTCCATGACGCAAGACAAAAACATGAATTAACCGCTAATTCCACCGAATATGAATCTTCGACACAACATATCCAGCCTCCTGCTGCTGGCGCTGGCCCTCTCGACGGCCGCCTGCTCCAAGCCGTCGGCTGACGAAAACCCCAATCCCAAACCGGGTACGGGCGGCAGCGACCCCGCGCCCGTCGATACGGAGATCACTTCGATCCACGACCTGAACGCGACGCAGGGATACCTCAATTCGCACGCCTCGGAGTGGCAGGGCAGTTCGCTCGAAATGGATTTCCGCTCCTTCATAAAGCTGGAAAAGCCCCTGCTTTCGGCCGTGAACGCCCGCTACCCCCGCATCAAGAAGCTCAAAGACAACACCTTTCTGCTTATCTACCAGCAGGGACCGTCGGCCCACGATGTCTATTACGCCCGCAGCAGGAATTTCATCACATGGCAGAACGCCGACGAACAGCTCTTCGCCAAGACGGACATGAAGCAGTACGAAAGCAATGTCGACGACCGCGTGCTTTTCACTTCGGCCGATGCCATAGTGCTCGACAACGGAGACATTCTTGCCTTCGCCTCGTTCCGGCTCAACAAGGGATACAGGCTCAACCCGCTGAACAACGGCATCATGATGCGCCGTTCGTCCGATAACGGAAAGACCTGGAGCGAAACTCAGATCATCTACCGCGGCACCACCTGGGAGCCGTCGGCCCTCCAGCTTTCGACCGGAGAGGTACACGTCTATTTCACGGATGCGAACACCACGACGGGCAATTCGGGCACGTCGCTGCTCCGTTCGACGGACCGCGGAGCGACCTGGACCACCGTCGGCAAGATCATCCGCCAAAAGGCCGGAACAGCCACAGACGGATCGGGAACGGTGATTTTCACCGACCAGATGCCCGTAGCCATCCAACTCAACGGCTCGGAGCGGATCGCCGTGGCGTTCGAATCGCGGTTCGGGCGCACGGGAACCTCCGAGGACAAATACCACCTGGGACTGGCCTATTCGAACGACAACTGGGCGGCAGGTCCCCCGGCAGGCGACGAAGACGGCCCCGCCGAGCGGCAGAACAACATCTTCCTGAATCAGGCAGCGCCCTATCTCCGGCAGTTCCGCTCCGGAGAGACCGTTCTTTCATGCAACATCAGCGGCGTATTCAACATGCGAATCGGGGATGCGAAGGCATGGTCGTTCAGCGATCCGATGCCGGGATTCCCCGGCAGGGGTTCATGGGGTTCGATCGAACCGGTCGACGACCACACGCTCGCCGCAGTCTTCCCGGATGCATTCACGCAGACGATCGACGATAAGGAAACCGCCAGCGCCCGCATCCAGCTGGCGAAATTCGTCCTGAACCACCGCATCAACGCCACGCAGTTCACCCCCGCCCTCACCGGTAGCAGCGCCCATTGGAAAGAGGTGCAGGACGCCCTGTTCATCGGCAGCGTCTCGCAGGCCCAGGCCGTTTTCCGCTTCGCTTACGACGACGACAACCTCTATTGCCTCGTGGAGCGGCTCGACAACGGGCTCGCCGCGGCGGACGGCATCGACCTGATGATTCAGAGCGGAAACGCCACCGGAGACCCGCTGATCCTGAAAATCACCCCCGATGCGGCCAAGGGCACGCTCGTATGCGACAATACGGCGGTGACATGCGCCGCGACCGTGCTCGGCACCTTCGACGAGACGGACAACGACCGGGGCTACGTGGTCGAACTCGCCATCCCGCGCGACCGGATCAACGCGGCCGCCGACCGCATACTTTTCAACGCCGTGCTGCACGACGCCGCCGGCGACGACACCTTCACGGGACTGGCCGCCGGCAACTACGACAAATGGCTGCCCGTCGAGCTTAAAGTGCCGGCAGAACCCGTTCCCGAACCCGAACCGGGAGCCGACGACGACAACGGCCGCGGCCCCGGATGGAGCAACGGCGAAGAAGTCAACCCCTGGAAATAACCGTTAACAACCGAAAACATCATGAAAACACACCATATCATCGTCATTGCGGCCACCATATGCGCATCGTTCGGATGTTCGCAGTTCGAGGAGGAAATCGACCTGCGGCAGCAGCCGGAGACGGACCTGTCGATCCGGTCGGTCGTCGCGGAGCCCATCGCGCAAACCCGCACGGCGCTCGACAACCAGCGCAACGTCGTCTGGAAATCGGGCGACCGCATTCAGGTGTTCAGCGCCGGGAATCCCTCCGGAGCGCCCTATGTCACCGCTTCGGACAACACCCGCACCGGCATTTTCAATCCGGTCGAAAGTTCGAAAACCGTCACCGACGCGCAGCGCTATGCCGTCTATCCGGCCGACGCCCTGACGAAAGGGCTTTCGGGCGACACGTTCGAAATCGACCTTTCGGCGCTGGCCGGACAATCCTACGCATCGGCCCTCGGCGCAGGGTCCGACATCGCGGCGCTGCCGATGGTGGCCGCGACCAATGACAATACGTTCGAATTCAAGAACGTCTGCGGCGGCCTGTTGCTGCGCGTCAACGACTATCAAGCGCTGGGCATCAAGATCGCACGTATCGAAGCGACGGCCCGCGGCGGGGAGCAGATCGCCGGAAAGATCACGGTGGAGGCCGCGACGGGAACCCCGCAGCTGAATCAGGGGACGACGGGAACCTCGGTCACGGTGGACTGCGGAAGCGGAGCCAACATCTCCTCGAACGGCGACCTCTCGAAACCGGACGGATTCCTCATCTTCCTGCCCGCCGGAACCTATGCGCAGGGATTCTCGTTCAGGATCACCGACACCGACGGCTGCCGCTACGAGATCGAGACGGCACAGGCCGTGACAGTGACGGCCGGCGTCGTAACGCCGCTGCAAAGCCTGCCGCTGACGCGCTATTACGGCACGGCGAACTGTTACCGGGCGGACGCCTCGGCCCAGACCCTCTCCATCGACGCCACGCCCTATTATACGTTCAGCCGGAACTACGTGCACGAGGGAATCCGCTGCACGGACGCTTCCGGAGCGCCGGCCGGCGTCCCGGCCAAGGCCCAAATCGTCTGGCAGCAGCCTGCGAACGGGGCTTCGGGCAGTGTGGTCGACGCCCCGGCGATGGAGGGCGCGACGCTGAAAGTGCCCGTCACCGGCACGAAGGGCAACGCCGTAGTGGCCGTATGCAAAGCGGACGGGACTATTCTCTGGTCGTACCATATTTGGGTCAGCGAGGCGCAGGACATAGCGTGCCGTTTCGAAGAGGCCGGTTCCTTCGAAATGCTCGACCGCAACCTGGGGGCCACGTCGACGACACCCAAGGACCGCAACGCCTACGGCGTGTTCTACCAGTGGGGACGCAAGGACCCGTTCGCCCGCAACCTGACGGCGACGCGTCCGGGCAAAACACCTTATGAAAGCGCTTCGAGCGACCTGGTGAAGACCGAAGACGCCACGGAGGCGACCGGAACCATCGCCTATGCGACGCGCAACCCGCAGACTCGCCTGCTGGCGGCCAAGGAGTGGTACGTCGGAGCGGGCGGCAACGACCTGCTGTGGGGCGGTGCACCCGAGGGGGGGGGCTCCGTCAAAACGGTGTACGACCCCTGCCCGGCGGGGTACCGCGTCCCCGATGCACGCCATTTCGCCGAGTTGAAATTCACGTCGAAAGCCGAATGCGACGCAAACTACGGAATGCTGTTCGCCCTCAACGGCGAGGATACGAAATCGTACTTCCCCACGACCGGTTATCTGGAAGCGGACAAACATATCACAAAATATCTGGAATACCGCGGATACATGTGGCTCAACGCCGGCGATCGCCTCTACTTAAACAATGCGGGCGTGAATACAAAGGCCGAGCCGCATGCGAAAGGCATGGCCGTGCGCTGCGTGAAGATCGAGCAATAACCGAACATTCAATATCCAACAAAGAACGAACAGCATGAAAAAAACGAAATTCGCACTCGGCGTTCTCGCGGTGCTGCTCTGCGGCAGCGCCGACGCCCGGAACGGCGAGGTGAAAATGCGCGAGGGAACCATCACGCTGCCCGCCTACCGGGTGAATGCGCCGGAAAAGGCTCCGCTCTTCGAACGCGACTTCGCCTACCAGCGGGCCAAACGCGGCGTCTATCCCTACGCCATGAACGACAATCCGACCAACGAAAAGGCCGACACCACCTACCGGGCCCTGTTCCTGGAAAACGACTATCTGGAGGTGTGCGTACTCCCGGACATCGGCGGAAGGCTTTTCTACGCCACAGACAAAACCAACGGATACGAGATTTTCTACCGTCAGCACGTCATCAAACCCGCCAACGTCGGCATGCTCGGCGCATGGATCTCGGGCGGCGTCGAATGGAACGTCTTCCACCACCACCGCGCGACCAGCCAGTATCCGATCGACTACAAGCTGGTGGACAACGGCGACGGTTCGAAGACGATCTGGGTCGGCGAGGTCGAGAAACGCCACCGCATGTCGTGGGCCATCGGCATGACGCTCTATCCCGACCGTTCCTACATCGAGGTGAAAGGCCGCTTCTTCAACAACAGCCCCGACCGGAACTCCATGCTGCACTGGAACAACGTCGCCACCCACGCCAACGAGAACTACCAGATCGTATTCCCGGAGAACACCGAATTCGGAACGTTCCACCACAAGAACAGCTTCATGCGCTGGCCCGTTCCCGATGCGCCCTACTGCGGCAATCCGGACTACATCGGCAAGGATGTCAGCTATTGGCGCAACCTCCCGGCCCTGATGGGCGGATCGGTGTTCGTCTACGACCTGCAGGACGACTTCATCGGCGGATACGACTACGGCAAGAACGCCGGCACGATGCTGGCCGGAAACCGCCACATCAACAAAGGCGGCAAATTCTGGACCTGGGGCCACATGAACTACGGCCACGAGTGGGACTGCAAGACCCTCACCGACGAGGACGGGGCCTACGTCGAACTGATGACGGCCGCCTACTCGGACAACCAGCCCGACTACTGCTGGCTCAATCCCTACGAGACGAAGGAGTTCACGGCCTACTGGTACGGCATCCGCGACCTGAAACACGTCAACAGGGGCAACGAACACGCGACGGTCAACATGGAGATCGGCGCCGACGGACGGCTGCATCTGGCCGCCAACGTGACCCGCATCCGGCCCGACGCCCGCATCGTCGTGCGGCGCGGCGGCAAAACGCTCTACGAGACGACCGCCCTGATCGCCCCGGACAAACCCTTCGCAGCCGACACGAAGGTCCCGGCCGCAGAGGTCGCCGAACCGTCGGAGGTGACCATGTACCTCTACGACTCGGAGGGCAACGAGCTGATCAGCTACCACCCCTACAAGCTGGACCGCACCAAGCCCATGCCCGATCCCGTCGTGCCGCTGAACCCCGATCCGAAAAGCGTGGAGAACACCGAGGAGGTCTACTACCTCGGCATGCGGAATCTCCAGTTCCACAACGCCCACGTCGATCCGAACGACTACTTCTTCGAGGTCGTCCGCCGCGACCCGGGCGACGTGCGCGCCAACACGCAGCTCGGCATCCACTACCGGAAGCAGGGCGATTTCGCCCGGGCCAAGAAGCACCTGCGGACCGCCCTCAAACGGCAGACCGCCAACCAGACCCGCGTCAGCGACGGGGAGTCGATGTACAACCTCGGACTGATCCTGAAGGCGGAGGGCAAATACGCCGACGCCGTCGATACGCTCTATCGCGCGGCCTGGGACTACGAGTACGCCTCGGCGGCCTATTTCCAGCTGGCGCAGATTTCGTCGCTCACGGGCGACAGCGGCCGGGCGCTTCAGGAGGCGCAGATGGCCGTCGCCTACAACGGCATGAACCTCGACGCGCGCAACCTGCTGACGACCCTGCTGCGCCGCTCCGGCCGGCAGGAGGAGGCCGCCCGAATCGCCGCCGACGTCGTGGCGTTCGATCCGCTCAACTACTACGCGACCTACGAACTGGTCCGCATGGGGAAACTCCCCGAGGAGACCTTCGCACGGCTGCTGCGCGGCGTGAGCGAATCCTATCTGGAACTGGCGCTCTACTACATGAACAACGGTTTCGGCGACGAGACGGACGACATCCTCGCCCGGAGCGAGTCGATCGCCCCCTACCCGACCGTGGAGTACTATCAGGCGTGGCGGGCCGACGCCCGGGGCGACCGGGCCGCCGCCGGGAGACTCTTCGCCAAGGCCGAGGCCGGAAGCACGGATTACGTCTACCCGTTCCGGCTGGAGACGGTCGCCGTCTACGAAAAGGCCCTGGAATACATGCCCGGGAGCGCCAACACCTGGTATTATCTGGGCAACCTCTACTTCCAGAAGCAGCCCGCACGCGCCATGGAGTGCTGGGAAAAGGCCGTCGAGCTCCGTCCCGACTTCGCCATGGCCCTGCGCAACCTCGGCTGGGGCAGCTTCTTCTTCGCCGGGGACTGTCCGGCCGCGGCCGAATGGTACCGCAAGGCGATCGAAGCGGACCGGGAGGGCAACGCCATCTTCCTGGCCGAGTGCGACGAGATTCTGGAACGCATGAACGCGCCGCTGCAAACCCGCTACGAACTCTTCGCCGGCAGGGAGGCGCTCTATGAAAAGCGTTACGACTCAGAGACGAAGGCTATCAAGCAGCGCATTCTCCACGGCGAATACGAGGAGGTGCTCCGGCCGCTGCTCACGCGCTTTTACAGCCGCCGCGAGCACATCGAAGACCTGCACGACATCTATGTCGATGCCTGCCTGCTCTCGGGCCTCAAGGCCCGGAAGGACGGCGACGACCGCAAGGCGCTCAAATACATGCTGATGATGAACGAATATCCCGAGAACCACGGATACGCCCATCTCGAATACTACGCCCGCGACGCACAGGTTTACTACAACATCGGACTGGCCTACGAACGTGTCGGCGACCGGCGCAACGCCCGGAAATATTTCAAAATGGCGTCGCAGGTCGAAGTCCGGGACGCGGACGGTATCTACAACTACGAGAAAGCGCTCGCAATGAGGAAAATCGACCCCAAAGCCCCGGTCGGCGACATGCTCCGCAAGATCGTCGAGACCGGAGAGGCCGGCGTGACGGACTATGTTCAGCGCTTCTTCGAGAGCTTCGGCTACGGAGAGTATCCCGAGGATGTGAACGCACGCGCCTACTACATGCAGGGCATCGGCCACAAGGCGCTGGGCGACGAAAACCGGGCAGCGGAGTGCTTCCGGAAAGCCCTGGAACAGCGCAACGACCATCTCTGGGCCAACTACTACCTCGGAACGATCCGATAACACCCATCCATGTTCAACCGCGGGGGCCGGCAGGCCCGGCCCCCTCTTTACCCTTCCGACCCCATGAATCCACGTATCCTTTCCCTGCTCGCCGCCTGCATCCTGACGATCGGTCCGGCCGCCGCGCCAGCCGAAGAGAGACCGGTGCGCCTGCACACGCTCGACGAAATGAACACGGCCGCCGCGCCGCTGAACTCCCACGCCGGAGCGGAGCGGTACAGCGTGCTCGAATCAGTCCGCGCCTACCGGCAGCTGCTCCCGGCCGAAAAACTGAAGACCGACCGGACGGCCATCTATCCGCGCATCAAACGCATGGCCGACGGACGCTACATTCTCTTCGTGCAGGGAGGGCAGATCGCCTCGCGCATCTACTACTGCACGAGCGACGACCTCCTGCACTGGAGCGACACGCAAATCCTGTTCGAGCCCTACGCCGTCACGACCTCCGAGGGCAGCGACACGCGCTGTTTCTCGACCGTCGATGCCGTCGTACTGGCCGACGGCGACCTGCTCGCCGCCTGCTCGTTCCGCGCCGCGAAGGGCTACAAACACAACGTCGGCTGCGGAATCATGCTCCGCAGGAGCCGCGACAACGGAGCCACCTGGTCCGACGAAGAGATCATCTTCGAAGGCACCAACTGGGAACCCTATCTGCTCCAGCTGCCCGACGGACGCATTCAGTGCTACTTCACCGACTGTCTGCCCGCCACCCGCAATTCGGGGACCTCGGTGATCACCTCCACGGACAACGGCCGCACCTGGCACGGACACATGCGCGTCTGCCGGCAGTACAAGTACGACGACAAGGGCGTGCGGATCTTCACCGACCAGATGCCCTGCTTCCGCCTGCTCAACGACGGAGAGACGCTTTTCGGGTTCCTCGAAGCGCGTCTCGAACCCGACGGCCCGCAGGGCAGCAGCATCTACACGATGTCGACCGTCCGCAACCGGGGATTCGACTGGCAGCCGCTCGGCGAGAACACGGCCGGGCCCGCGGACCGCGAAACGAACCTCTTCAAGGGATGCGCCGGATACGTATCGACCTTCCCGTCGGGAGAGATCGTCGTTTCGTGCAACATCGACCGGCTTTTCAGCCTGAAAATCGGCGACAGCCGGGGCCGCGTCTTCAACGGACGGTCGTGGGACGAGGACTGGTACCGGCCTTTCGACGGCAAAGGCTTCTGGGGCAGTCTGGAACCGATGGACGCCCACCGCGTCATCGGCACGATGCACTGCGACGAAGGCATCCAGATCGGCGTCTTCTACCTCAACCACCGGATCGACGCCCCGAAAGCCCGCATCCGCCCGGACGGCGACGGCCGGGAGTGGCGCAGCGACCAGGCGCTTTTCATCGGCAGCGACTCCCCGACCGAAACGATCTTCCGGGCCTGTCACGACGACAAACGGCTCTATCTGCTGGCCGAACAGCTCGATCCGGCGTCGACCGGAGGAGCGGAGATCAGGCTCTCCGTCGAGTGCGGCGGACGGCGCGTCGATCTGACCATCGCCCCCGAGGGTTCGGTCGCCAGCCCGATCCCCGGCGTTCGCGGCGCCAGCCGCGCGGGGCTCACCCCTGCGGGCGTTCCGGGCCGCGCCACGGAGATCGCCGTGCCGCTCGCCGCATTGCAGGCCCGACCGGGCGACACGCTGCGGTTCAATGCGACGGTTCGCAGCGGAGCGGTCGAAGACGGGTTCACCGCCGCGACGGACGACCCCGAAACATGGATGCGCATCGAACTGAAATAACCGCAAAACGAAACAACCCATGAAACGCGAACTTTTCTATCTGTCGCTGGCCGCAGCCGGATTCACCCATCCATCCGCGGTGTCTGCCGGAGAGAAGCCGAAGCAGCGCCCCAACGTCATCATCATCTTCGCCGACGATCTGGGGTGGGCCGAACTGGGGTGCTACGGCAACATGTTCAACGAAACGCCCGCACTCGACAGTCTGGCGCGGTGCGGCGTGCGGTTCACCGACGCCTATGCCTCGGCGCCGATCTCCTCGCCGTCGCGCGCAGGACTGATTTCGGGCCGTTACCCGCTGCGCGACGGAATCACCGACTACATCAAACCGAGCTCCCCGATCCACCTCGATCCGTCCCGCGCCTCGCTCCCCGAGGCATTGCGCCGCAACGGCTACCGCACGGGAATCATCGGCAAATGGCACCTTTCGGGATACAAGGCCAACGGGGCCCCCGTCGAACGGCATCCCGACGAATACGGTTTCGACGAGGTGATCCTTTCGGCCGAGGAGAGCATCGGCAACGGCTCCTATTTCTATCCGTGGCATCACCTGAAGTCGGTGACCGAGGCCGAAGAACACGAATTCATCGTCGAACGCATGAACCGCGAGGCGCTCGGCTTCATCGAACGGAACAGCGACCGGCCCTTTTTCCTCTACCTGAGCCACTACGCCGTGCACACGATGGTGCACGGCCAGCCCGAACTGGTGGATTATTTCCGCAGCAAGCCCGGATGCAGCCACAGCGCGCCCTCCAAAAACAACCCCGAAAACGATCCCTACAAGAAATGGCCGGCGGATTATCTGGCCAAACCGCACAATCCGCATCTCGCCGCCCAGTTAAAAGTGATCGACGACGGTGTAGGGATGATCGTCGAAAAACTGGAAGAGCTGGGGATCGCCGACAATACGATCGTGATCTTCACGAGCGACAACGGAGGTTCTCCCCAGGTGACCGACAACGGACCGCTGCGCGGCGGCAAGGGAACCCTTTACGAAGGCGGCACGCGCGAACCGATGATCGTCTGGCAGCCGGGGCGGATCTGCGGCGGAAGGGTCTCGGAA
This sequence comes from Alistipes timonensis JC136, assembly GCF_900107675.1. Classification (GTDB taxonomy): domain Bacteria; phylum Bacteroidota; class Bacteroidia; order Bacteroidales; family Rikenellaceae; genus Alistipes; species Alistipes timonensis. Next base: position 27,830 of record NZ_FNRI01000006.1, on the reverse strand, counting down.
CTGCCGACCAACAATTACGACTTCTATCCGACGCTCTGCCAGCTGACCGGAACACCGCTGCCCGAGGGATTCGAACCGGACGGGGCGAGCATCGCCGACGAACTGCTCGGCACCGGAAAGTGCGACGCCGAACGTCCGCTCTACTGGTATTTCAAGATACAGGGCCGGAAGAACGGCGGCCGCTGGTGCAGCTCGGTGCGGGCGGGCGACTGGAAACTGATCGAATTCCACGACACGGGGGAAAAGGAGCTTTACAACCTGCGCGAAGATCCCGGCGAAACCCGCAACCGGATCGGCGACGCCCCCGAACGGGCGAAACGCCTCGCAGAACAACTCGCCGGCTGGCGCCGGGAAGCGGAAAAATAGGGAGCCGCCGGCCGGAGAATGCAGGCAGCTCCCGGTCCGAAGGGCACGGCAGGCCGGAGAACGCGACCGTTCAGGGCTTGCCGTGCCCTTCGTTTCATCGAGGGATTGTCACCGGCCTGGAACCGGGATCATTCCGACACACGGGATTCCCGGTCAAAATAATCGATCAGCGCATAGGCGTTGACATGAACCTGCTTCATGGCTTTCAGAAAATCCGTGTAGGGTTGACAGTCCACCGAAACGATACCTTTGTTGCAATAAGCCTCTTCACCGCTCTTATTCCTGTAAACCGCATCGCGGTATTTGAAATGCACCCATCCGACGCAGTTCCGGGCACGCAACAGGTGAAGCGTGAAATTCTGGTAAAAACGTCCGCGATCGGCCTGCGTGCGCACAAGCCAGCCGCCGCCCTCCCTGTTCTCATACGGAATGCCGTTGCGGACGGCATCCTCCCCCTTGACATAGAATTCGGTGACGAAAAAGGGCTTGCCTCCGGACCATGCCTCCAGATCGCGCATGTATTTCTCTTCGGGCGTCCAGACCCCATAATAATTGATCGAAATCGCGTCGCAGTATCGGGCACAGGCCCGTACGGTGATCTCGTCATATTTCGGAAACCCGTGCAGGCGGCTTCCCAAAATCAGATGGTTCGGATCGTAACGCTGCAGCGCTTCGGAAGCAGTCCGGAAATAGTAATCGGCCACATAGGCACGGAACGCCTCTTCGTCTTCTTCGGTGATTGCATCGGGTGCGACGCCGCGGAGTCGCAGAAACTCAAGCGCCGCCTCCTTGGCATAGGCGCAGCTCTCGGGAAGCGGCGTCGGATTCCGGGCATCCGTTATGCCCAGAAAATTACGCAGCAGGATCGTCTGGTCGGCAAAATACTTGCGCCATCCGATAAATCCCAATTCATTGTCGAGGTAGTAGCCGATGCAGTGTTTGTCGTCGCGGAACCTGGTGCAGTTCTCGCGGGCGTACCGGTCCAGGTGATCCAGATAGTCGGGATGGAAAACCGCGATCAGCCGGTTGAGCTTCAGCCGGTCGATCTCCGTATTCCACACGAACGACCGCAGCATGTAGGCCAGGTCGATATAGGCCAATTTCCGACCGCCGGAATCGAGAATCCGCTCACCACACCCCGAGGCCATAACATCGGAGTAGTGTTTGAGGGTGAAAGCCCCGAAATTGGCATAGTTGAAACCGTTTTCCCGCAGCAGGCGGGCCGTTTCGCGGCTCCATTGCCGTTCGCCGGGCATCCCGGCGCAATCTCCGAGGCTCTGCGTTCCCATCAGCACGAGGCATCCGCCGTCGGGATCGATGAAATACCAGCGGCCGTCGAATCTCCCGAGGCGGAAATACCCCGGACGCCCGATGACAACCGACGGCTTCTTCAGGTCGCGGCGTCCGCCCCACCGGGTCAGGCGAATCCGGTTCGGCCGAAAATCGCGCAAGCTGTCGACGACGAGTGTCCGGTCCGACTCGCCGCTCTCCCAGCCGGTATATTCCAGATTCCGGATTTTCTGGTATTCCACCGTACAGCGGTTCCCGTAGGGCATTTGCTGCCCGAAACCGGGGTTGCCGAGGCTGAAAGCCATCGACAAGAGAAATATTCGGATTTTCATCGTTCGCTCTTTTCAGTATAGAAACGGCCGATCTCGGCCGCATATTTCGTATAGAGCGATCTGCAAAGCCTGAAAGCATCTCCCCGGGGCCTCTCCGCAAAACGTCCCTTCCGGCCGACCCACTCCCACTCGAAGTCCTGCAACTCCTGCAGCAACGCATCCTCGTCCGGCTCGCCGTCACTTTGCAGCCGGTCGTAGAAACGGCGCCAGCGCTCCTTGTAGTAGTCCGACACCAGTCCCGACCAGGTGCGGTTCGCATAGTCGTTCAGCGAATAGCCGCGGCCGCCCCAGGTGGTGAGGATGTTGCGGGCATCGCGTTCGAAATAGTCCTTCTCGGCGGGCGTCGCCCCCATCCTGCGGGCGTCGGCAATCCATTTCCCGAGCAGGAAATAGGCATCTGCGGCGACCAGCCGGTCGATATCGTCCAGCAACTCCAGCAGGCGCGCCGAAAGCCGGGCGACCGTTTCCCGGTCTCCGCCGCGGCAGGCGGCGATACACCGCTCGTTCAGATTCCCGAAGTAGTTTTCAAGACATTGCCGGGGAATGTTGACGCAATCGAAACGGCTGGATGCTGTCCGTTCCGGCCGGGCGAGCGTCAACTGTTCCCAGACTCTCAGCAAATCGCGGTTGTCGTAGTCGAGATGCGGACCGCTCCATTTCGAACGGCCTTTCATGTTCGGACGGGCGCAAACCGCCGCCGAACGGTTTCCGCTCGGAGCACAGTAGATCTTGTCGTAAAGGATTCGCCAGGCCTGTCGGTAATGCACATCGATACGTCCAGAATGGCGGTCGGCCAGCCGGTCGATCCACCCGGCATCGTCGTATAACTGCGTCCAGGCGCGGTCCAAGACATATTCATACATAAACGGATTGACATCCAGCCCTTCGAGCGTGCAGCCGATCCCCACGAAATTGCGCCCGGCCTCCGCATAGGCGCGGTCCAGTTTCCGGCTTACGTCCTTCACGTCGCCCGCAAGCATCGTATTGCCGCCGAAATTGCCCAGATAGGACCAGATGAAAGGCTGACCGTAGAAAGATTCCGTGCTGCGCCACAGCTCCACCTTGTCGCAATAATAGTCCAGCATCAGCAGCTTTCCGTCCGGAACGGCGCACAGATAGGCTTTCAGCCGTTCGGGAGTCCAATCCCTGCGCTTGTGGTAAAAGACCCAGGCCATTTGCAGCCAGACGGCATCCTTGTCGAACTGCGTGATCGACTCGTACGTCAGCCGGGCGGCCCGTGCCAGATACTCCGGGTCCCAGTTCGGCGGATCGAGCTCGTTGAAGGGATCGACCCCATAGACCGAACTCTCGCCGAACAGCCGCCGCTGTTCCTGCATGTAAGCCTGTTGTATCCGGTTGAAAAGCGGCTCGGCAGGGTTCAGGTAATAGCTGTTATACGGCCTCTCGAAACTTGTCCACGGATTGAGCCGTTCGATGTCAGCATCGGGGAAAAGCGTTTTCAGGGCTTTGGGCACATGCCCCGTGAAAGAGGTGAAGACCGGCTGAATACCGAGCTCCCGCTCCCGGGCGATGATGCGTCGCTGCAATTCCAGCTGCCCGTCGATCCACGACTGCGGCAGCGGCCCGTGCCAGGCGTCGATATTGGCCATGCGGTGCCAGGGCAGATAGGAAGGCCCGGTGAAATAACCGCGTATCGTATCGTCGTCCAGCCCGAACCGCCGCCAGACGCGCTGCCAGACGGCTTCCTGTCCCGTAGTCGCCAGCGCCATCGTGACGCCGTTCAAAGCCATCCAGTCGATGAAATGCTCCCACTCGTCCCACTGCCACCAGTTGAGCGAATAGCCGTAGGTGCAATAATTCAGAAAAAACCGGTTGCCGACCCGCGCCTCGCGTTCGACACGTCCTTCCACGGCCGGCAACCGCTTCGGCTCGTCGATCTTGTCGCGTCGGTACCATGTCACCGTGACACGGCAATATTCACGCAGGTAGCAGTTCAGGCCGAAGGCCATCGAGACCGCCGAATTGCCGGAGATATGCAACTCGTCACCGTGCATTTCGAGCACGAACCGGTCCCGGTCGGAAGGAACGTGCACAAACCGGATACCGGCTCCCAACCGCGGCAGGATACGCCGGGCCAATGCGGCGGCAGCTTGTGTTTCGGCCGTACCGGAGGCCGAGGCGGAGCGAACCGCAAGCAGCGGGATCGCCGCAAACAACAGAATAAGCAGTTTTTTCATGTTCGTATCTCATTCGGTGACGCGCAGGGCCTCGATCCGGCCTCCGCCCTCGGTAATCAGGATGCGCATTTCGCTGGCATTGGTCCGACGGAAGCGATAGAGGGTCCCCGACCGGGAGAAGCGTATCGGATAACTTCCGACCGTCAAGAACTGGCCGCCGCCCGACATGAGCTGCACCTCGAAAGTGCCCTCCGAATCCTTCGACCAGCGAATCTCCACCCCTTCGGGCCGACCATCGCCCCCGGTCGGCAGGATCAGCGATCCACCCTTGTCGAGCGCATACGGACAGCGAATCTCCTCTTTCGGCGCCACGGGTCCCTCGCCATCGACCGTGACGGTAGCTTTCAACCGGATGTCGGTGGACGACGCCCCGATCAGCACGTCGAAATCCCCGGGTTCGACCACCCGCTCCATCCGTTCGTTCAGCAGCGATAGGTCCTGCGGACGAACCTGCATGGTCACACGGCGCGTCTCGCCGGCTTTCAAATGCACGCGGTCGAAGCCGCGCAGGTTCTTTTCATAGGTGGTCACTGACGAAAGCACGTCATGAATATAGAGTTGCACCACCTCGTCCCCGTCCCGCTGCCCGGTGTTGGTCACGTCGAACGACACCCTAAAAGGCTCGTCCTGGCGGATCGTCTGCGGTTCGATCCGCAAGTCGGCATACTCGAACGTCGTATAACTCAGCCCGTAACCGAAATCATACAACGCCCCGTTGATACGGGTCTGGTTGCCGCCGGGGCCCGGCGTGAGTCCGCCGTCGGTATTGGCCGCAGGTTTGTACGGGAAATTGAAGGGTATCTGCCCGACATGCCGCGGAAAAGTGACCGTCAGCTTTCCTCCGGGATTGTACTCTCCGAACAGCACCTCGTAGACGGCCTGCCCGCCGTGAGCTCCCGGATACCATGCCTCGACGATGGCATCGACATGCGCATCGGCCCAATTGATAGAGTTCGGACGGCCGTTTATCATCACCAGCACCGTGGGTTTTCCGGTCGCCTCGACCGCCCGCAGCAGCTCCTCCTGGCGGCCCGGCAGGTCGAGGCTCGACCGCGAACAATTTTCACCGCAGGTGCGGGAACCGCCGCCCAGGACCACAACGGCCACGTCGCTCTCCGATGCGGCCTCTGCGGCCCGCCGAATCCCGGCTTTCTCTTCGGGAGTCATCTCCTCCCGAAAAATCTCGGACAAAGGCCAGGCGGCATCGACCAGCTCGCATCCTTTTTCATAGACGATCTCGCACCGCGCGCCCAGATTCCTTTTCAGTCCGTCGAGCACCGAGGTGACCTCGACGGCCAACGGACCGTAATGTCCCAGCGCGAATCCCCGGGCGTCGGCGTTCGGTCCCAGCACGGCGATGCGGCGAATCTTCCGGGCATCGAGCGGAAGCGTGCTGTTTTCGTTTTTCAACAATACGATCGATTCCCGCGAGGCTTGCAGGGCTACCTCGTTGTGCTCCGGACCGTCCACCTCACGGTCGGCAGCGGCCAGGTCGGTCTGATAAGGTCTGTCGAACAAACCGACGAGGAATTTCACACGAAGCACGTCCCTGACCCGGCTGTCCAACAATTCCTCGGTGATAAGCCCCTCCCGGAGGAGCTGCCGCAGCGGCATCACATAGGTCTCGGGGTGCCAGAAATTGCAGCGTACGTTAAGCCCGGCCTCGATGCTCTGCCGCACGGCATCCAACTGGTTGACAGCCGTATGGTGCTTGTTGTGGAGATACTCCACCGAACCGCTGTCGGAAACGACGTAACCGCGAAACCCCATCTCGCCGCGCAGGCGTTCCGTGAGCCAGTAGCGGCTGCCCTGGATCGGCACTCCGTCGTAGTCGTTGTAACTCGACATGACCCCGAGAATCCCGGCACGCCGGATAACCTCCCGAAAAGGCATCAGATGGATATTCTCCACCTCGCGCGGCGGCATCTGCGGATCAACGCGCGACATGCCCTCGCGGGCCCCCTTGTTATTGCTGTAAGCGGCGAAATGCTTGGCCGTCGAAGCGACCTGGTAATCGGTCTGCATGCCCGAGGCCATCGCCACGCCGAGTTCGGCCACCAGATAGGGGGATTCGCCGAAAACCTCTTCGTAGCGGCCCCACCGCTGGTCGCGCCCCACGTCGAGGACCGGAGCGTAGATATTCGTATACCCCAGCAGCCGGGCTTCGCGGCCGACAATGCGTCCGGTTTTACGCAGCAGTTCGCGGTTCCAGGTATGCCCCATGCCCAGCTGGGACGGGAAATTCGTCGCCCGGTAAGCCTCCACGCCGCGAATCCCCTCGTTGGTCATGTCGACGGGAATGCCCAGACGGGTCTCCTCGACAAAAAAACGCTGCGTTTCGTTGATGGCCCACGCATGGCGCGACGCCGGCCATACCAAGTCGCAGTCGAGCAGGGGCTTGCCCCACTGCACGAATCCGTTGAGGTGCTCGTCGATGGCCCCGAGCCCGTCCTTCCAGAGCTGATTCTTCCAACCGGGTGTCGGCAGCGAATCCTGCAGCACGCGCTTATAGCCGTAGAGCGTCACCAGCTGGCAGGTCTTCTCTTCAATGGTCATCTGCGACAGCAGGTCTTCGATCCGGTCGTCCAGGGCGGCCTCCGGGTCCTCGTAGACATCCTTGCGGCCGTTCTTGTTGAAATCGATCCAGCCTTTCCGGTAGATCGGATTATTCCCCGGATCATACCGCTCCGCAGGCTCCGACGCACAGGCCGGAGATTCCGTGCAGCAGGCCAGGCCGACCACGGCCAGACCTGCTGCGAATCGTTTGGTTATCCGCAAATTCCTCATCGGCGTTCCTGCTTTTCGAAGATTCCCAGCCGATAACGGGCTTCGGACTTCCACACCTCCCCGCGCGAAACGACCCGGTTCCCGCAATAATCGAAATAGAGTTTGTTGTAACCGTCCTGCGGCGTATACATGCTGCAAAAGAACCGGTTCTCGGGCATCCAAGGCTCATAATCCACTTCCACCTCCGCGAACAGTCCGCTTTCACGGCCCCAGATGCGGACCTTGCGCACGTCCCGGCCCTCGACCGAAAGCGTCCGGTCCGAACGGCTTACATCATAAACCCGTTCCGAATCGTCCATGACGAGCCGGTCGGTGATCTGCGTACCGTCGTTCAGGCTTCGGGCGATGGGCAGCATGGCCAGCTTCATGTTGTCCACTTCGACCTCTTCGAGCCAAGTTACCTGTTGTACAATCTCGATCCCGCCGGTCGAAAAGGTCAATTCTTTGATGTGTCCGGCAATGGGACGATCCGTTCCGTATTCATACATCTGCGATTTCTGCCGGAATTTCACCTCCCGGCCGACCCCGTTCCCAACCCGGGCAAGGTCCTGCGGCTCGCCGTCGAGCAAGAGACTCACCTCCGACAGTTCCTCGTAGCCGTGGAAGCCGCCCGTGAAATCGGGCATCCGCCGCCCCTCTTTCAGTTGCATGAACGCGCATTCCCACTCCCCGGGATAGACGAATTCTTTACTCAGTCGGTTCTGGAACGTATAATCCCCGGTCCGCTCCACGTCATAGGCCCGTGTCAGCCGCCATAGCCGGGTGCATTTGGCCGGATTGAGAAAATAGTCCATGTCCACCCTGATATAGCGGGCTTCATGTCCTGCGCAAGGCAGAAACAGGGAAACTTTCGAAGGCGTCTTCACCAAGAGCACTTCATCAGCGGCGGTCGTCTGGGCCGAACAACTTCCGAACAGTCCGGCAGCCAGTAAAAACAATATTTTTTTCATATCAGTCAGCATAAACGGCATTTTGTTCGAGGTTGGGATTCAGGTCTATCTCCAATTGCGGAACGGGAAGCCAGATCTTATAGCTCCGCCAATTGTCCTTCAGCAGGTCGATGCCGACGGCCACATTGTTGGGACCGCCCTCCGAAGGTAATTCTTCGATAGTCTCCGTAATTCTGCCGAAACGGATCAGGTCGATCTTGCGCTTCGATTCGTAGCAGAGTTCGCGGCCGCGCTCTTCGAGCAGCTCCTCGACGAAATCCGAACGGTAGTACGCCTCGTTGAGCTTTTTCAGCGAAACGTCGCCGGCCAGGACCCGTTCGCGGACCGGATCGAACTGCTTGCGGGCACCGGATTCATCGCCCGTGAAATAGAGCGCCTCGGCATATTGTAACCGAACTTCGGCCATACGCATCAATGGATAATTCATGACACATTGATTGGCACTGATACTGGAACGCTCCTTCGGGTCCGAGACCCGGAACTTGCCGGTACACCACAGCGCCGTAGAGGTTCCGGAGGCGACGCCCGACGATTCGGCCGGAACATAGTATCTGTAACCGTCGACCGTCTCCGAAGGAATCTTGCTCAGGTCGCTTCCGTACCGGTTGTTCGGATTGTAGGCGCCCGTGATATTGCAGTCGCGGCGCACATCCGCGTTGTCGTACGAACGATAGAGCTTCATCGTCGGGAACATGCGCTGGTAACTTCCGCCGACGGTCTTGGCATCGCCAACGGGACTCAGCACGTAGTACGACACCATACAATGCTTCGTATTTTCGGCGTATTCGGCCATCAGCAGGCACTCCTTGTACTGCGCCTCCTTCGACATTTCGTAATAGAGTTTCCGGTAGTTATTCTTGTCGAGCAGTTCATAGGGACTTTTTTCGACCACCTCTTTCAGAACGTCGCGCGCCGCAAGGCTCATCGCCTCCTCGTCGACCCACCCGAAATCATTCAACGGCTGGATGCCGACCAGCTCCTTTCCGACATCGTAACGTTTGCAGCTGGCCAGGTAATTATAGACCGATCCCAGATAGGCGGCTGCCGTCCAACGGTTAGCGCCCGACTTGAAAACACCCGCATCTTCCAGCTCGTCCCAGGCATATTTGAAATCGCCGATGATTTGGGTGTATACCCGTTCCAGGTTGTCTCGGGCCGCCGTCGAACCGACAGCCGGCGCATCGTAGACGGGAACGCCGCCGAACGTCTGCGCCAGATGCAGGTAAAAAAATCCCCGCAGGAACCGCGCCTCGGCTTCGTAGGCCGTGCGCCGCTCGGGAGTCAGATCGTTCTCGCCTTTCAGTTGTTCGATAAGCGTATTGCAGCGCGAAATGCCGCGAAAAAACAGAATCCAGAAGTTGCGAATCTCCGCATTGTCGGTTTGATACGAACCTCGCAGCAGGTCGTAAAGCGTACCTGTCGAAGCCGGATTGCCCACAATCTCGTCACTGCACCCCTCCAACACATAGATCAGTCCGTAATAATAAGACATCTGAGAAGAGTTGATCATGCTGTAACAACCGCTCAATGCCTGCCTGAAGTCGTCTTCGGTTTTGAAGAACGTCTCCGGAGAAGTGGTCGAATACGGATATTGAGTCAGAAAATCGTCGATGCAGGAAGATGACGACAGACCTGCCGTCAGCAGCGACGCATAGAATAATAATCGTTTCATATTCTTTGATCCTTGGAAATTAGAAAGTGATGTTTACGCCTGCCATATAGTTCCGGGTACGCGGATACGACGTTTGATCCAACGCCCGCAGGAATTTTTCGTACGAACGCACCTCGGGATCGAGTCCCGAATACCTGGTGAAGGTATATACGTTGTCGATGAGCAGATATACGCGCAGCTTGCTGATCCCCGAGCGGCCGAAATACTTTCGTCCGAAGGTGTAGCCGACATTCAGATTCTTGATGCGCAAATAGGAACCGTCCTCCACATAGTAGGTGGAAACCTGCTGGTCGGTCTGGTTAAGAAGCCGTGCATAGACGTTCGATCCGTTCTCAGGGGTCCATCGGCCCTCCCACGCCTCGGTCGAGAGATTGTTGATATTGTTGTTCAGCGAGGGTTCCAGCTGGCGGCGGAAGGCATTGAGTATCTTGCCGCCGTAGGAGCCGTCGATGAAGACGCCGACATCCAGGCTGCCGATGCGGAACTCGTTGTTGATACCGAAATTGAAGAGCGGATCGGTGTTGCCGATGGCCGTCCGGTCATTGGAGTTGACGACGCCTTCGCCCGTCAGATCCCGGTACTTGCGGTCGCCCGGTGCGACCGTCTTGCCCTCGAATGAGGGTACCCCCTCTTTAAGCGTATATTTGAACCGGCTCATATTTTCCGAGGTAATGACCGAGGGATCGACAACAGTCCCCGTATTGGGATCGGTCCAGTCGAAATCCGAGAGCTGGTAGTTCCCATCCCAGACATAACCGTACACCACTCCGATAGGTTCTCCGACAATGACGCGGGCGATCTCCTGCCCCGAGAACGAACCGTAATTCTGAGACACGGGGAAATAACGCTCCTGACCGCCCAGCGAGATAAGCCGGGTCTTGTTCGTATCGAAATTCACGGTCGTCGTCCAGCCGAATTTCTTATGGTTGACGTTCTGCGTGGTCAGCGTAAACTCGAAACCCTGATTGGTCATGCGACCGAGATTTTTCCACTGCTTCGAATAACCCGACTGCGAGGGAATACTGGCATTGTACAACATGTCGCGCGTGTCTTTGAGGTAGTAGTCGGCGGTCAGGGAGATGCGGCTTTTGAAAAGATCCAGGTCAAGACCCACGTCGTACTGATAGGTCGTTTCCCATTTCAGCCCGGGATTTCCCGAATTGGTGATGGCCATGCCGTAATTCAGGCTGCCGTTGGAAGCGTAATAACTCGATCCCATTTGCGAAAGGTAGGAGTAAGAGGTGATCCGGTCATTGCCCGTAATACCCGCGCTGGCGCGGATCTTAAAGTTGTTGATCGCTTTAACCTCTTTCATAAATCCCTCCTTGTCGATGCGCCAGGCTGCCGCCAGCGACGGAAAATAACCGACACGGTTGTTTTTGGCGAAATTCGAGGAACCGTCGACGCGCATGTTGACCGTCAGGTAATAGCGGTTGTCGAAATTGTAGCTCAGCCGGGCGAATGCCGAGGCGCGGTTCGTCTGGTAAACGTTCGAATTCCACGACTGGGGCGTCAGGCCCTTGCCGATGTCGAAAACTCCCGTGCTCTGGTCTTCGAAGTTGTCGACGCGGGTCGAAGAGTTCTCATAATGGTAGCCGTTGATCTCGACGCCGACCAACGCTCCGAAATTGTGGACCTTATTGAAACGTTTCGTATATTCGGCCGTCGCGTTGAGCGTATAGCCGAGCGTTCCGGTATTCGTGATCTGCGAACGTCCGTCGCTGCCGCGCCCCCAACGGCTGCGCGAGGAGTAAAACTCGCTCAGTTTCGAATTCGTATCGGAGAGCGAACCGCTGACACGGATGCGCAGATCGGCGATCGGCTTGTACTGCACGTAGACATTGCCGAGCAGCCGGTCGAACAATGAGCGCTTGTAAACTTCGTTGGAGATCATCGAGGTCAGATCGACATAGTCGGCGTATTCGCCGGCCAGCTCGCTGGCCGTGTACAGAATCACGGGACGTTCGGTGTACATCATCTGGACGATACCCGTGTAACCGCCCGTGCCGGAAACGCCGCCGCTGCTCATGGCGCCCTTGTTGTCCACCCGCCCGAAAGTAGCGGAAATGCCCGCCGAAAACTTCCGGTTGATCTCGTGGTCGACCTTGATACGGCCCGAATAGCGTTGAAAGCCGTTGCTCTCGATGATACCCTGCTGGTCGTAATAGCCCAGCGAGGCGGAGATCCGGGTCTTGTTCGCGACGGTATTCAGCGAAACGTCGTAATTCTGCATGAACCCCGTGCGGGTCATGGCGTCCTGGTAATCGAACGTCTGCAAACCGTCCCCGGCCACATTGCGCGGCACCACGCCGTTGCCGTCCTGATAATCTTTGCCCCAGATCTCCTTGTCCGAGCCACGAGCGAATTTGTAGTCGACATATCCCTGTCCGTCGAGCACATCAAACTGTCTGGTAATCTGTTGCACGCCGAAATACATATTCAGGTTGATGTCGGTCTTCAACGAGGAGCTGCCGCTCTTGGTCGTGATGATGATGACGCCGTTGGCGCCGCGCGCTCCGTAGATGGCGGCCGCCGAAGCGTCTTTCAGCACGTCGATCGACGCAATGTCGTTGGGGTTGATCGACGCGAGCGGGTTGTAGGTGTTCTGGCCGCCGCCGGCCGAAGAGGTCGCCACCTCGCCCTCGTTCACGTCGATCTGCATGCCGTCGATGACATAGAGCGGCGCCGTGCCGGCATTCAGCGAATTGGTGCCGCGGATGGTGATGTCCACGCCGGCCCCGGCCTCGCCCGACTGCGTCGTGACACGCACGCCGGCCATGCGCCCCTGCAGCGCGGAAGTGAAATCGGTCGAGCCGGTCTTCATCAGTTCGTCCGAACGCATGGCCGCCACCGATCCCGTCAGGTCCTTGCGCGGAACGGCGCTGTAACCGATGACCACCACCTCGTCGACCGAGCGGATCTCTTCCTGCAAGGTAATGTCGTAATGCGTTTTCCTGGGCTGGATATTGACCTCGGCAGTCTGGTAGCCGATGAACCGGACCTGCAACGTTCCCGCATTCACCCCTTTGATCGTGAATCGCCCGCGGGTGTCGGTCGTAGCGCCCGACTGCGTCCCGGCAACGACGACCGCCGCACCGACCACCGGGCTGCCGTGCTCGTCGACGACCCTGCCCGTAACCTGCGGAACATCTTGTTTCGGCTGCGCCGACGCCACGGAACACGGCACCGGAACGAAAAACCACACTGCGATGAAAAGCAATATGTAGACAAACTTTTTCATAAATTTCCGAATATTAGTAGTTTTCGATTGTCGAACCGCATGGATCACTTGTCGAAACGGTCCATGACGGCGTAAACATTCCGGTTCAGACGGCCCACGCCTTCGAGGAATCCGAGCCAGGGATAGAATTTGGCCGAAACCAGCCCCCGATTGCAGTTGTTGTCGGCCGTGCTCGTAAAAGCGTCGTCGTAGGCGAAATAGGTCCATCCGGCGCAGTTGTCGGCTTCGAGCAGCCCGAGACAGAAATTCTGGTAGAAATCGCCGCGGGCGATCTGCGACGGCACCACCCAGCCGCCTCCGCTGAGGTTGTTGTAAGGCGTCCCGTCGTAATTGGCGTCCTCTCCCTTCACATAGAATTCGGTGACGAAAAACGGACGGTCGCCGGTCCACGAACGGAACTCTTCCAGGAAATCGGCTTCGGGAGTCCAGACCCCGTAATAATTGATCGTCACCACATCGCAATACTTGGCACAAGCCTGCAACGTCTGTCTGTCGTATTTGCCGTTGCTGTGCAGACGGCTGCCGAAGATCAGGTGGTTGCGGTCGTATTTGCGGATAACGTCGTGATACTGTTTGTAATACTTTTCGGCGACGCGCGAGCGGAACTCGTCATAGGCATCCGAAAGCCCGAGCCGGACGACATCCGCAGTCTTCGTGACGGTCATGACCTCGGAGCGGTTCAGCCCCTTCTCGACGACGAACGCCTCGGCATACCGGCGGGCCGCCGCCGCATCGGGCAGGGCGAGAAACTTATGCAGCAGCACATCCTGATTGCCGTACCGGTAGTCCCACCCGCGGAAGCCCAGTTCGTTGTCGAGCTGGTAACCCAGCATATAGGGATCGTCGGCGACCTGTGCGCAAATCTCGCGGGTTTTCTCGTCGAGATAGGTTTCGTAACGCTCCTCGAAGATCAGGTTCAGCCGATTCATGTCGCGGTCGGTGTCGTCATAGGTCCACGGCAGGTTCCGGGCGTCGTCCCACATAAAGGACCGCAGCATGTTCAGGGCTACGGAATGCGAATTCTTTCGGCCCTCGGCGGGATTCAGTATCCGCTCGTTTCGGGCGTTCAGTTGATACTGCGGCCGTACGCCCGTGAAATCGGCATGGTTGAATCCGTAGGCGAGCAACAGTTCCGCCGTTTCGGCGGCCCAGTCGTCCGCCGATGCAAAACGGCTGCTCTCGGGATAAGCGACGTTTTGGGTGCCACGGATGATATTCACCCCGCCCTCCGGATCGACGAAGACCCAGCGGCGCCCGACGCGGCCCAGGCGGAAATAACCGTCCGTACCTTCGATATCCGTCGCCGTCAGGTCCTTGCGGCCTCCCCAGGCCGTCAGGGCCGGAACTTCGGGGCGGCAACTCCCGGAGACAATCCGCGAGGTCGTTTCCGTCCATTCCGTATCGCCCGGTTTCTCCTTATACTGCCCCGTCCTGGTTTCCAGAACGAGACGCTCGGTAAAATCCTTTTTATGATCGGATTCGATATCGTGTTCCGTGGCGCATCCCGCCGTCAGACCGGCGGCAAGCAAAGCCACACTAATGATAAAACAGTTCAGATTCATTGTTTTTCGGTTTGTTGATGGTTGAATTATCGCGTTTCACGCATGCAGCGCACCGGACGGGCATTACCGTGACCGGTATTGTTATTGTTGTTGACCAAGCCGTTCTTGATCTGCAGCTGGTGGGAATTGTTCGACCCTTTGGTAACGCTTCCCGTGTAATAATAGGCTTCGGCCCCCATGCTTCCCAGCGAACCGCCCGAGTTGATCTCTCCGGCCGCGGGGAAGAAGACGCCTGCGGTGTCCGAACTGCCGGCCCGGAAGAAATAGCCGTTCGAGAAACCGCCGACCACCCAGGTCGTCGAAAAGGCCGTAAAGGCATCGATCGTCGGCACCTTATACCCCGGCGGACACGGATCGTAGACCGTCTTCATGCCATAGGGCCGTGCATTGGTCGCCGCATCGACCTTGTTGCCGTCGGCATTGCCCCAGAGATCGTAGTTGTGGGCATCCATCCAGTGCACCGTGCTGTTGGGTTTGTAGTACGTGTCGGGAGACGTAATGCCCGAAGCGATGGTTATGCCGTACCCCTTTCCGAAACCTCCGTTTGCCGTCACGATGCGGGCAATCTCGTTGTTGTCGCCGTCGAACCGGACGAAGGCCGGCCAGTTGCCGGAGGTGTACGGGCTCACGAAGGGGTCCTTACGGCCCCACTGGTACTTCATGCCGCAGTAGCAGAGCGGTTTGTAATAAGAGTTCGAGGCCACACCGTGCTGGTAAACCTTCGTGGTGAACGATTTTCCGGTAGGGATGGTTTTCGACTCGTCGGTATATTGGATGACCGTGATCTCACCCTCGCGTTTCTTGGGGAATCGGGTCGCATCGCCGTCCAGGCGGCACATCGCGCCCAAGTTGCGGTCCATCAGCGAAAAGCGGTTCAACCCCTGCGCTACGGCCGTTTCATTGGTATTCGCATTGACGATCACATCGTCGGTGTTCAGTTCATCGGTGAACCAGATCTGCCACGACCAGACGATCCGCCCGGCTGCATCGCAGAGCGCGATAACGGCATTCGAAGGTACGACATGATCGCTCGTCGTAAATTCGATGGAGGAGCCGTCGTACTTCACATCCGTAATCTGGCTGACGCACTCCTGCCAAAGCACGCGGGCCGACACGCCGCCCGACAAAGCCGCCGAAGCGATCTCGGAACCGTTATAATCGGTGAATCCGGCACCGTCGGGAACCCCCGCATCGCCGTTCCCCATCACCCGGGCATCGAAACGGTAGGTACCGGGCGCATGGACCAGGTAGGTGTTGGCCGTACCGTCAGCCGAAAGGTCGGTGGTGGTCTCCACACGATCTTTTTTCAGGGGATTGAGATTCGGAAGCACCATCACGTCGATATCGGCGGCACCTTTGCCGCTCGTTTGGCTGAGCACGATCCAATCGGGAGCCGCGGCTTCCCAGAAAGTATCCTCGGATTTCGTCTCGCCGCTCTCGTATTCGAGATCCACCTTGCTCTCGGCGATTCGGATACCTTTGACGGCCGTAGACTGGGTTTTGTTGGCGCCGAGGTAAATAAGCTGTTTGTTGTTGGCCTCTTCACCGATAGCTCCCGAAGTGACATTGAAGGTGTAATCCTGCCGGATGGGACCCGGCGAAAGGCTCAGGGAGAGCTTATTGACGGTTCCCGGTTTCAGGTCCGCCGCCTCGCAGGCCGAAAGTTCGAGCGAGCTTTTGGACGTGCTGCCCGAAACCGAAAGATTCACTCCTGCAAGTTTCGCAGGAAGCACGACCGCACGGGCCTGATAGCGCTTGCCTTTCTCCATCGTGAGTCCCTCGCCGAAATCCAGGGTCACACTATTACCGGTCGTTGTCCGCATATTGACCGTCGTAGTCGCCGCGTCGAGTTTGTAGGGACCGGTAAGCCCCTTGCCGGTCCCGGCCCCGACGGTGGTCAGCGAGAGCGTTTTCAGCACGAAATCGCTGGTGGCCGAAAGTTCCAGATCCAACAGCGACAGTGCGGGAAAGAGTTGCAGTTCGACGTGCTTTTCTCCGGACGACTCCTTCACGACAGCCAGCGCACTGCTGACCATGTATTTCTCGATCCCGTCGCTCACGAGCTGTGTTTCGGCCAGTTCGAGCGACAGTCCCGACGGATCGGATTCAGACGTTTCCGACAACGCCCGGGAGGGGGCTATCGCATAAAAGATATGCGACCGGCGGCCGTACTCCCATTCCTGTTCGGCTGAGAAACCGGCGACAGAAGCGTCCGTTCCCGGCGAAGTCCGGGCATAGGTCGTCCACAGCTTCGTCGGCGCATAATAAAGGTCCACGGCATCGTCCGCATACCATTGAAGCTGGTACGGTTCGCGGTCCGCATCCGCATATTCCAGGGATGCAGCCTTCACCGTCGCGCGGGTTCCGACCGTATAGGTACCCTCGGGTCCGAAATCATCCGGTTCGATACAGCCGCCCGCCAGTAACGATACAACTACAAACAGGGTAGATTTTTTAATCATAGGTTTTAGGTTTAGGTTGACTTCCGTTCGGTCGGACGTTCACCGTTCCGACATTACAAATTAATTATTTTTCCACCGCTCCCAAGGGATAGGATCGTCCGGATTTGGGGGTAATTTTTGATTCCCGGGCGAAAATACAGGCGTCCGATCTCCGTCCCGCAGTAAAATATGCGAAATTTCCGACCAAGGCGCAGGGTAATTTTGAACGGATTTACGGGTAGTTTCGACCGGCTGAAAAAATAGTTCCGATTTTCGCCGGAATCCTTTTTTTATCGGAAACGAGTATTTAAATTTGCGTATGGCCCTCTCTGAAACCATTCACCACAAGTTCCTGAAACTGCTGCTGCCGATTTTATGCCTGATCCCCCGGCCCCTGCCAGCAACTTCGTTCCGGTTTATCCGCATGAGCCGGCTCGAATCGTTTTCCAACAGCTCGGTCTTCTCGATCTATCAGGACGGACTGGGAGCCATATGGCTCAACTCTAATTACGGACTTTACCGCTACAACGGCACATCGCTCGACTTTCTGCAAAAACCGATGCCCATGCGCCCCCTTTGCGGCAACGGCGGCGAGCGGGTCTACGTCTGTTCCTACAACGCCATTCTCTGCTATGACATCCGCACGAACCGTCCCCGGCGGCTCTGTTCCCCGGAGATCGACTATCCGAACTGCGCCTTATATGCCGAAGAGGAACAGTTGTGGGTCGGATCAGGCAACCGTATTTACAAGCGCAGTGGGGATTCGCTTCGTATGCGACACGAACTGCCTCACCCCCATACGTACATCACCGCTCTTTGCCGTTCGCAGGCGGGAACCCTGCTGGCCGCAACGTCCGAAGGCGGACTGTACGAGATCGACGGTGACGGCAAAATTCACAGCCGCATGGCCGTCGCCGGAAACATCTGCACGCTCTACCCGGACAGCAGGGGTGATCTTTGGATCGGAACGATGGACCGCGGCTGCTGGCGGCTCGGCTGCGACTATAAGGTCGCCGGACACTACCACCGGGAGGCTTCCGGAGGTATGCAGCTAAAAAACAACCTGGTCCGGACCTTCTGCGAAGACCAAAAAGGAAATCTCTGGATCGGGACAATGAGCGGCGTCGACCGTCTCGGAACAGACCGTCTGTGCCGCACGGACGAGTTGGGGGCCCTCGGCGAAAGCTCGGTATGGAGTCTCCGGGCCGACAACCAGGGCGGCATCTGGGTCGGTACGTTCTACGACGGAATCTACTACTGCAACTCCGACAACTACCCGTTCAATCCGATCCTGCTCCCGGCCGAACGCAAGGTAAAGCTCATCAACGCCATGGTCGAGGACAAACGCGGCGACCTGTGGATACTGACCGACAAGTTCGGCATGTTCCGCCAATCGGCGCACGACAGACAGATCCGTTACATTGCGGGCAGCGGCAGCCACAAATTCAAATCCGCCTGGTACGACGCCGACGAAGATGCCATCTGGGCCGGGTCCTACATGGGTACGCTGCGCAAATACGACATCGCGGCCCAGAGCTGGTCGGACTACACGTTCCGCAGCGAAGACGGCACAAACGGTCCCGAAACCGTCAACGACATCAAATGTCATGACGGCAGGCTTTATCTGGGAACCACACACGGCGTGCTCGTATTCGACAAACGGAGCGCACAAGTGGTCCGCAGCCCGATCAAAGGCTACAATGGGATCGTCTTCTCACTGGCGTTCGACGCCCTGGACCGATTGTGGATCGGCGGCATAGGCGTCCATATCCTCGACCTTAAAAGCGGACGCATGACCCGTTACGTCGGCCACGACAGCAACAGTTTGAATTTCATCAAACTTTTCTGCGACCACGACGGCTGCATGTGGGGTGCCAGCCTCGGACAAGGGTTCATTCGTCTCGACATGCAGCAGGAAGTGCGCTATACGCAGGAAAACATCGGTCTGGCTGACAATTTCACCAGTTTCATCGGCGAAGTAGATCCCGACGTTCTGCTCATCGGCACGAACAGCGGACTGTCGCTGTTCAATACCCGAACCAACCGCTGTTACAACTATAATCACAACAACGGACTGAGCATCAGTTCGGCCCGGAGCGGCTGCATCCTCAGACGCGCCAACGGCGACATCGTGATCGGCGGCATCGACGGTATCGAGACCCTCACGCCCTCACAAGTCGAGTTCTCCGACGACAGCATCGACATCGCCTTCGACCGTCTGATCGTCAATAACCGGCGGATCTACCCGGGTATTCCCGACGAGAGGCAGCCGATTCTGCGGCAGGAACTCCCATTCACACAGAAACTCGTGCTGCAGCACCGCCAGAGAAATCTCTCGGTGGAGCTGGCTTCGTTCGACTTCGAAAAAGTCTATCCGATCTTCTACGAATACATACTCGAAGGTTACGACAACGAATGGACTCTCTTTTCGCCCGAACATCCGATCGTCTACATGAACCTGCCGCCCGGCGATTACCGGCTGTGCGTACGCGCCTCACATTCCAAATTCGGCAACGACCATACGCAGATCACGCTCCCCATCGAAATCCGCGCCGTCTGGTATGCCACCCTGCCGGCCCGCCTGCTCTATTACATCGCGGCCCTGACCCTGCTGGGCTGGTTGCTTTATGCTTTTTACTCACGGATGCTGCTGGCCGAACGACTGAAACAGAAGGAGACCGAGAACCTCGAACGCATGCGCTTTTTCATCAATATCTCGCACGAACTACGCACGCCGCTGACGCTTATCATCGGACAACTCGAACTTTTCTTCCGCAACCACGGACACTCCTCCGTCGGGATGGAGAACATCGAGAATACCTATCGGAACGCCCTGAGCATGCAGCGGATCGTCTCCGACCTGCTCGATTTCGAGAAGCAGAATCAGGGATATACGAACATCGCGGTTTCGGAAACGGACCTCGGCGCATTTATCGCCGATATTCGGGATTCATTCGCTCAATATGCCAACTACCGCAACATTCGTCTGAAACTGCATCTCCCCGCCGAGACGGTGACCGCGAGCATCGATAAAAAACAGATGCAGCGAGTCTTTTCCAACCTGCTCATCAATGCGTTCAAATACACGCCCGACGGCGGACGCATCGACATCGGCATGCGCATCAAACACCACCGCAGGGAAGACAATACCGTTACGATCACCTTTGCCGACACAGGATGCGGCATCTCGGAAAAAGCCCTGCCGCACATTTTCGACCCCTTCTACCAAGACACCGCGACAACCTCGCGCGACCGCCACAACCACGGCACAGGCATCGGACTGGCCCTGAGCCGGGGCATCCTCGAACTGCACCACGGAACTCTGACCGCACAAAACAATCGGAACGGCGGTGCGCTCTTTACCGTCACGCTCCCGTCCGGCCAAAAATGGTATGCCGGCGACGACAAGGTTACATCCGTTGAACAATCCCGTCCGGAATGCGTCTCGGCTCCTCTGCCGTCCCGCATCCACACTCCCGCACCCGTTGCCGCAGAGGCCCCGGAAAAAGGCTATAAGATGCTGATCGTCGAGGATGACGCCGAACTGCGGACCCTGCTGTATTCCATTTTCAAACGGGACTACCGGGTCTGCGAAGCCTCCGACGGCGCCGAGGGGTACAGCATGGCCAAAAAACTGCAACCCGACATCGTTATCAGCGACGTGGTGATGCCGGTGATGGACGGTCTGAGCCTCTGCGGCAAACTGCGTCAGGACCTCGAAACATGTCACATCCCGATCATCCTGCTGACCGCCCAGCCTTCGACCGGCCTCAGTCTCGAAAGCATCAGCCAGGGAGCAGACGATTATATTACCAAACCGTTCAACATCAGCCAGCTCGAAGCGCGCTGCCGCAACCTGTTGGAGAACCGGCAGCGAATGCGCCGGAAATACAGCCGTTCGATAGCGGGTTCCGAGGTGGTGACCACCAACGACAAGGACGCCAATTTCCTGACTGCTGCAACCGAAGCGGTCGAGCGCAATCTTTATAAGGAAGACATCAACGTCCAAACGCTGTGCCGCGAACTGAACGTCAGCAAAACGATTCTGACCCAGAAAATCAAGGGTATTACGGGGCACAGTCCGGGAGAATTCATCGAAATGATCCGGTTCAAAAAGGCCGCAACGCTGCTCTGCGACGGCGGGCGGCTGATTTCGGAGGTTTCCTACGAATTGGGGTTCAGCTCTCCCAAATATTTCACAATCCGTTTCAAGAAACAGTTCGGCCTGACACCGACGCAATTTCAGGCCGAACACGCTCGGACCAAACGCTCCGAATAAACGGAAACGGATAAATCAGAACGGGTAGCCGACGCCGAAATTCAGCGCCGTATTCTTCCAGCGGAAATTGTGAATCCACCGCTCGCCGGCGGGATTGTTGGGATTGTGGAGCTGGATGCCCCAGTCGAGGCGCAGCACGGCGAATTTGATGTCGAAGCGCAGGCCCAGACCCGTGTTGAATCCCAATTGCTTGTAGAACCGGTTGAAGCGGAAGACCGCATCGTCCGAATACTCTTTCGGATTCTCCCGGATGTACCAGATATTGCCCAGATCGAAGAAGGTCGCCCCGTGGATGATCCCCCAGACCGGGAAGCGCAGTTCGAGGTTGGCCTCCAGCTTCACGTCGCCGGTCTGCACCGGGTAGTCGTTGTGGGGGTTGGCCACCGAGCCCTGTCCGAGGGTCCGGGGCGTCCAGCCGCGCATGCCGTTGCTGCCGCCGCAGTAGAACTGGCGGTCGAACGGCACGGAGGAGGAGTTGCCGTAGGCCATCGCCACGCCGCCGTAAAGACGTCCGACGAGCGCCGTCACACCGCCCAGCATGATCTTCCGGCTGACGCTCAGGTCCGAGCGGAAATACTGCGAATAGCGGATGCCGAAAATCGAATAGTAGTCCTTGCCCTTGGCCGGGGAGAAGAACATATGCTCGACGGCATCGATCAGGTTGCCGGCGGTCTCACCGTTGAAGCGGATGTTCGTGGCGTTGCCCCCGAGGTTCT
Source organism: Alistipes timonensis JC136 (assembly GCF_900107675.1). Lineage (GTDB taxonomy): Bacteria > Bacteroidota > Bacteroidia > Bacteroidales > Rikenellaceae > Alistipes > Alistipes timonensis. The sequence continues at coordinate 5,996 of NZ_FNRI01000006.1, read as the reverse complement.
TGCGCTGGTTGTTGTAGCTGTAACCGAACGAAAGGCCACCTATGAACTGCGTCGTGAAACTCTCGAGCAGGTAGCGGTTCTGGGTGAGCTGCGGCTCGCCGTTGGGACCCGAGTTGTTGACCATCAGGAACGAAGCGTCGAGATCGTTCACATCGACTACATTGATGTCGATCGGCCGCAGCGAGAACGACGAATAGCGGTTGTTGGTCCACATGTAGGTAATGCCGGCGCTGGAAAGCGTGCGGCGGTAATAGGGACGGTCCTGGAAATTGACCGACAGTTCGATCTTGGTCCGGGGCTGGTTCACCGAGCGGAAACGCCCCGGCAGGAGGAAGCGCGGGAAAGTCAAACCCGTGGTGACGCCGAACTCCGTGGCCCGCTTCTTCTTGGCATCGGGCGCCTTCATAAACTCGTAGCCCGCCGTAAAGGAGATGTCGAACGACTCCGCCCCGCGGAAAATATTGCGGTTCTGGTAGCCCAGCGTGGCTTTCAGTCCGTAGAAGCTCGACGTGGTGCTCCCCTCGAGGTCGACTTTGACACTCTGTTTGAGCGTCGGCGTGCAGAGGATGTTGCACGTGAGGTAGCCCTCGCGGGTATAGAGCGTCCGGGTCGAATCGGCCGTCGCGCCGATGAAGGAGACGTAATTGGTGACATCCACCGGCTGGGGCTGCTCCTCGAAGGCGATCTTGGCGCTCTTAAAATATCCCAGGGCCATCAGGTCGGTATAGGCGCGGTTGACCTGCGCCGAGTTGTAGACGTAGTTGGGATAGAGCGGCACGGCCTGCCGGAGCACCGACGGACGCAGGTTGGGACGCTGTTCGTAGATGATGTTCAGGCCCCGGTAATAGAGCGTGTCGAGGCGCGCGACCAACGTGGTATCGGTCCGCGCGACGGTCGGATCGTAATCCGGGAAGATATTGATCCGGTCGATGCGGTAGACCATGTTGTTGTCCATGACGGCCTGCCCGCGGGCATTGTAGCCCGTAAGGTACTGTTTGACGACCACGCGGAGGTCGACCTCGCGGTTGCCGCCCAGCGTGTCGGCCCGGAACATGATATTGTTGACCGAAAAATTGTAGTACCCCCGCTCTTTGAGGTAGGAGGCGATGCGTTCCCGCTCGGCGTCGAGCACCGTGACGTCGTAGATATTTCCCCGGCGGAGCAGCGTGTTCGCCGTATCGGGCAGCACGATCTGCTCGAGAAACTCGTCCTGAAATTCGTAGGAGATCGAGTCGATGCGGTAGGGTTCGCCCTGATGCGTGCGGTAAGTGATCCGGGCCCGCTTGCGGCGCGACGTGGTATCGACCTCGAACGACGACCGCGAATTGAAAAATCCCTTCGAATCCATGTAGACTTTCAGGTTCTCCGCGCTCTTCTCCGTCAGCCCCATTTCCAGCAGCACGGGCGCCTGCCCGATCTTGCGCTTCCAGTTGTTCCAGCGGTTGTCCTTCGACGGATTAGCCTGCTCGTAGAGCCAGACGTAGAAATTGGTCCCGAGGAAACGTTTGTTAGGGGTTTGCCGGATGTATTTCTCCAGGTCGGAGGCCGTGATACGGTCCCTGCGGGGCGTCGATTCATCGTCCTCAATCTTCACCTGCTGCACGAGGTACTGCCCTTCGGGAATGTGGCGCGTGACGCTGCAGGCCGAGCCGAGAAGACCCAGCGCCGCGGCGGCGAATATGCGGCACACCCGATGCACAGTATCAGTTGTTGAAGAACCCTTTCTCTTTCAGCAGGGCGAAATAGGATTTCGAGATAGCGAGGTTGTCCTTGCGCACGTAACGCCGCTCGGTGAAGATCTTCGCCAGGTTCGGCAGCCCGTTCTCCGCCAACAGCCGCTTCGTGAGGTCCGACTCCTCGCGTTCGGCCCACAGTTCGTCGATCTCGGCGGCGGTGTAGTCGGTGTATTTTTCGTAATGCACCACGGCCTCCAGCGGCAGGCGGTCGGTCAGCCCGGGCGACTCGTCGGGATAGCCCATGACCACGGTAGTAAGCGGAATGACCCCTTTCGGGAGCTCCAGGATGCGCGAAATATCGCTTGCGGTGTAGATCGTCGTGCCGAGGTAGCAGATACCCAGCCCGTGCATCTCAGCCTCGACACAGAGGTTCTGGGCCGCCAGCAGGGCGTCGGTCGAAGCATTCAGGAACCAGGCGAAATTGTCGTAGGCGGGATCGGCGTCGCGCTGCTCGCACCACATCGTGAAGCGGTGCACATCGGCGCAGACGGTCACCACACACGGAGCCTCACGGACCATCGGCTGGTTGAAATGGCACGGCGCAAGTTTCTCACGGAGAGCCTGATCGCGGGTCACCACCAGCGAATAAAGCTGCATATTGCCGCAGGTCGAAGCGCGCGAAGCGGCCTCGAGACACTCCTGCAGGAGCTCCTCGGGAATGGGCGTCGAAAGGAACTTTCGTATCGAACGATGCTTGAAAAGCACACTTTTCATAACGGGAATTTTTAAACCGGTATTAATACATAACCGCGCGCCGGCGGGCAGCGTCGCGGATATTTTTCACAAAATTAGCAAAACTTTTAGAAGTTTTACTATTTTTGCGCATACATAACTCCCCGAAATGCAGACGGAATTCACAAAATACGAGGGTGCGGGCAATGACTTCATCCTGATCGACAACCGCGACGGCGTCTTCACGCCTGATGCGGCGGTGATCGCCCGGCTGTGCGACCGCCATTTCGGCATCGGCGCCGACGGGCTGATGACCCTTGCCCGCAACGCCGAGATCGACTGCTCGATGCGTTATTACAACGCCGACGGGTCGGAAGGCGAGATGTGCGGCAACGGAGCCCGCTGTTTCGCGCTGTTCGCCCACCACCTGGGCATCGGCGGCGAAACCAAGTATTTCGATGCCGCGGACGGGCTCCACACCGCCCGCATCTGCCGTTCGAAAGGCTCGGCAGGCGAGATCGAACTGGGGATGACCGCCGTCCGGGAGATCCGCACGGGCGAGGGCTGGTGGTTTCTCAATACGGGAGTACCCCACTATGTGGAATTCGTCGACGACCTCGAATCGGTCGACGTCATCGGCCGCGGACGTATCATCCGCCGCGACACGGCCCGCTTCCCGCAGGGCACGAACGTCAATTTCGTACAGGTGACGGGCAACGGCACGATCCGCGTGCGCACCTACGAGCGCGGCGTAGAGAACGAGACCCTCGCCTGCGGCACGGGAGCCACAGCCGCCGCCATCGTCACCAATTTCGTTCTCCAGCGCCGGACCGCGCATTTTGCGGTTTCGGTCCCCGGAGGAGAGCTTGCGGTACGGTTTTCGCATGAACCTGAAACACAGACCTACACGGACATCTGCCTGACAGGCCCGGCACGCCGGGTCTTCGGAGGGGTGTTCGACAGCGAAAATTTCTAAACAAACCAGTTTTTCCCCATGAAAACACAAAAGGGAATCCGTGAACACGAAACGGACGAACTTCGGAAAGCCAAACGCCTCGAGCCGATGCGCAAAAGCGGCAAGGAGCGCCACACGTTGTACAGCAGTATCGAAGAGGACGAGGAGGAGATAATACTGCCCCGCAAACGCGAATCGGCGCTCGACTACCTCGACGAAGAGGAGGAATAAACGCGAATTCGATGATCGAAAAATTCATTATGGCAGGGCCGACGGCCCTGCACGTCTGCGACTCCGGGCAAGGGGACAAATGCGTCGTGTTGCTGCACGGCTACCTCGAATCGATGCTCGTCTGGGAAGATTTTATTCCATTCCTCTACAAGGAACTGCGGGTGGTTACGTTAGACCTGCCCGGCCACGGCATCTCGGTCGTCACGGGCGAGGAGCACTCGATGGAGTTCCTGGCCGACACCGTGGCCGACGGGCTCCGGGAGCTGGGGATCGAACGCTGCACGCTCGTGGGGCATTCGATGGGCGGCTATGTCGCCCTGGCCTTTTGTGAACGCCATCCCGAAATGCTCGACGGCGTGGTGCTGCTCAGCTCGACACCCAATGCCGACACGCCCGAGAAGGCTGAAAACCGCCGCCGCGAGATCGCACTCGTGAAGGCCGGGAAGAAAGAACTGCTGGCACGCGTGGCCCCCGAAGCGGGATTCGCCGAAGAGAACCGCTTCCGGATGAAAGACTATATCGAGGACCTCACCGAACAGGTTTTCGTCACCGAGGACGAGGGGATCGTCGCCCTGCTGAACGGGATGATCGCCCGCAAGGACCGCAACGCAATGCTGCGCGAAACGAAAGTCCCCGTGCTGTTCATCCTCGGTCGCAAGGACGGCTACATCCCGGTCGAAGCCGCCGAAAAAATGGTCGCCGAACACCCTGAGGCACAGGTTGTATGGCTCGAAAATTCAGGACACATGGGCTTCCTCGAAGAACCCGAGACCACGGCACAGGCCATCCTCGGATTCCTGAGTTCGGAAAAACGGCTTTAAGAAGGGCGATTTATGCGCCCGAAATGCATCCGGAAACAGAAATTGTCTATCTTTGTAGAAACCCGGTTCCGTCATGCCCCGGCATACGGGCCTAAAAATCGGAAAATATGACACCCGAAGAGATGATTTTCTGCCAGAGTTGCGGCATGCCCATGACGGCCACGGAACATTTCGGCACCGAAGCCGACGGAACTCCCAACAACGATTACTGCGCCTATTGCTACAAGGAGGGTGTTTTCACCCAGGAGTGCTCGATGGAGGAGATGATTCAGCATTGTGCCCAATTCCACGAGGAGTTCAGGCACGAAGACGGGCGCACCTACACCCGCGAGGAGGCCGTTGCCGGCATGCGGGAGTTCTTCCCGCATCTCAAACGGTGGAAAAAATAGTATGATCACCCGTCATCCCCTGGGGCGTCACGACCTGGCGATCAAACGAAAGGATATGGTCCTCGAAATCGGTTCGGGGCATAACCCGATGTATCGTTCCGACGTCATTGCCGACAAATACATGCAGGACAACACGCACCGCTGCGGGGAGATACTGATCTATCCTCACCAGCAGTTCATCAAAGCCGACGGCGAATTGCTCCCCTTCGGAGAGAAGGCGTTCGACTATGTGATCTGCAACCAGGTGCTCGAACACGCGGAAAATCCCGAACAGTTCATCGCCGAGATCGTGCGGGTCGGGAAACGCGGATACATCGAGACTCCGAGCATGCTCGGAGAGCTGATGTTCCCCAAGGAGTCGCACAAATGGGTGATCCTGCTGGTCGACAACAAGCTGGTCTTTTATGAGAAATCCCGAATGCCCGGCAACTATCGCAACAATTACGGGGAAGTTTTTCTCAACTATCTGCCCTATCAGTCGTTACCGTTCAAAATGCTCTACGTCTCGGAACCCAACCTGATGCTCAACCGCATCGAATGGGAAGGCGATTTTGAGTGTCTGGTCAATCCGGAGAATGACTATTACAGTCGTTTTTTCACCCAGAAATGGGACCGGGAAATGACGATGAAGATATTCCCGCCGCGCCGGGGAATCACCGAGATTCGCCGGACCCTGCGGGCCAGCTATTACCTCATTCGGGAGAAGCTGGTTCAGAAATTCCGCAAACGCCCCGAGCCCCTCACGGTCAGCGAATACCTCGCCGGCTTAAGAAACCGGCCTCATGCCACCCGCCCCTCATCGCACTCGCATCGAAGACGGCGATAAGTAAACCTTATCACGCATTGCCCAAATCCCCGCAGATACAACAATTCCCCCCCCCTACTCAACGTTGCGATTAAGCGAGGGCAAAGCCCAACTTGTTTGCTCTGCCGAGCGTGAACAACGAAAAGGAACTTAAAGGGGGATGGGATTGTCAATATAGTCGGCGGCCAGCCGCGACTTTAAGAAAGCCGTTTTACGGGCGATGGCAGCCAGTGAGTTCCAGAAGCCATTCCGCGCTTCCACCCTAAACAAAAAAACCTACTATCGACGTCATACAAAAAGAAAGCCGGACCCTTTATTAGGATCCGGCTTGAAGAGGCGGCTACCTACTCTCCCACGGGAAAACCGCAGTACCATCGGCGTAAGTGA
>NZ_FNRI01000003.1 GCF_900107675.1 Alistipes timonensis JC136 | reverse complement strand
GGAGATGCCATGTGGGTGAACGTACTCTCGATGGTGCTGTTCGGAATAGCCATCGGCGTGCTGATCTGCTTCCTCGGAGGGCTGATGGCCGTGGATATCGTGCCCCGGAAGGCGACGGGAGCCGCACTGGGAATCGTCGGAATGGCGTCCTACTGTGCCGCAGGAATTCAGGACGTGGCCTCAGGATGGCTTATCGATGCGAACATATCGGTAACGGCTGACGGAGCCAGGCACTACGACTTCGGACCCGTCGCATTCTTCTGGATCGCGGCGTCTGTGATATCGTTCATACTGCCCCTGCTGAACCGAAAACAAAATACAGAAGCATGAAAAGACTGATATACCTGCTCCTTTGCCTGCTGATGCCGGCAATGGCCGCCGCAGAAAACGCTCCGGTAAAATACACGGATGCGGCAAATCTCACGATCGTCAACAAAGCCCAGCCGGGCGGCCCGGCGTTTCAGCGCATAGACGTAGCCCGTTACCCCGAGCTGACCCCGACGGTCACGCGATATTACCGCTACTCCACGGGGCTGGCCGTGGTGTTCCGCACCGACAGCCGCAACATCCGCGCCCGGTGGACGACCGTCAACAAACTCCCCGGAGCCAACTCGACGCTCATCGCCCAGCGCGGACTCGACCTCTATATCCGCCGCGACGGCAAATGGGTGTTCGCCGGGGTCGGGGTGCCGAACAAATCCGGGACGCAGCACGAAGCCCCCATTGTCGAGCACATGAATACGACGATGAAGGAGTGTCTGTTATACCTCCCGCTGTACGACGAGATCGCCGGCCTCGAAATCGGAACCGACGAAGGGGCGCTGTTGGAAGCCGCTCCCGACCCCTTCCGCCACCGGATCGTGGTGATCGGGTCGAGCATCACGCACGGCACCTCGGCAAGCCGTCCGGGAATGACCTACACCGCACGCCTGGGCCGCACTCTGGGATTCGGGTTCATCAACCTCGGGGCCAGCGGACAGTGCAAGCTCGATACGTTCTTCGCACGCATCGCCGCGGAGACCCGGGCCGACGCCTTTCTGTTCGACACCTTTTCGAACCCGTCGGCCCAACAGATCGACGAGCGGCTGGAAGGGTTCGTCCGGCGCATCCGCGAAAGCCATCCCACGACGCCGCTGATCTTCCTCCAGACGGAGGTGCGCGAAAGCGGAAACTTCGACCTGAAAAAACGGGCTTTCGAAGACGCCAAGCGGGAAGCTGCCCGGAAAGGGATGGAGAAAATCCTCGAAACGGACAAAAACATCTGGTTCATCAATCCCGGCATGGATTTGGGAGACGACCACGAGGCGACCGTCGACGGCGTACACCCCACGGACCTCGGGTTCGAACGGATGCTGAACACGCTTACGCCCCGAATCACCCGCATACTCCGGAAATACGGCATCGAATAGAACCGCGGCAAAAAAATCGTATCTTTGTCTTGAAACCTGAAATCGGACAGTTATGATCGAACCCGTTTACCAGCCGTCGCCGTCGCGTTACGAGAACGGCATGATTTTCCGCCGCGCCGGACGCAGCGGCGTACAACTGCCGGCCCTGTCGCTGGGCATGTGGCACAATTTCGGCAGCGAGCAGACCTTCTCCAACGTGCAGGAGATGGCCCACTACGCCTTCGACCACGGGATCGTGTACTTCGACCTGGCGAACAACTACGGCCCGGCCTACGGAACCGCCGAGGAGAATTTCGGACGCCTGATGGAACGTTCGTTCCGCCCCTACCGCGACGAAATGTTCATCGCCACCAAGGCCGGATACGACATGTGGCCGGGGCCCTACGGCAACTGGGGTTCGCGCAAATACCTCATGGCAAGCCTCGACCAGAGCCTCCGGCGCATGAAACTCGATTATGCGGACGTTTTCTATTCGCACCGCTACGACCCCGAAACGCCGCTCGAAGAGACGCTTCAGGCATTGGTCGACATCGTCCGCAGCGGCAAGGCACTCTACGCCGGGTTGTCGCGCTACCCGCTCGAAGCGGAGCGTTTCGCGTTCCGTTACCTGGCCGAGCGCGACGTGCCGTGCCTGCTTTTCCAGGACAAATACAACCTGTTCAACCGCGAACCCGAAACGTCGGGGGTGCTGTCGCTGGCCGCCGAATCGGGCTCGGGATTCGTGGCCTTCTCGCCGCTGGCGCAGGGACTACTGACGGGGCGTTACCTCAACGGCATTCCGCAGGATTCGCGCATGGCCGAGGGCCGCTCGCTGCGGAGCGACGTGCTGACCGACGCCATGCTGGCCCGCATCCGGGGGCTGAACGACCTGGCCCGCCGACGCGGCCAGACATTGGCTGAGATGGCGTTGGCATGGCTGTTGTCCGACAAGCGCGTCACGTCGGTCATCATCGGGGCCAGCTCGACGGCCCAGATTGCGGACAACCTGCGGGCGCTGGAAAACACGTCTTTTTCCAGCGAAGAACTGACCGAGATAGACGCTCTGTCGCGGGGATGATCCCGGAATGAAACAGAGAGGTCCGCTTTCCGATGAAAGCGGACCTCTTCACGTTACGACGGCAGGATTACTTTTCGGGTTTCTGCCCGATATAGAAAACGTATCCATAATCCGTTCCGTGGGCGCGGTAGTGTTCGATCTCCTCCCGCATCAGCGTGGCCATTCGGACCGCTGCCGGGCTGTGGCCCTGCTCTTCCAGGAAATCGGGGATGCGCGCGGCCACCGCGGCGAAATAATTCTGCGTCCAGCAGTGCTGCGGCAGCACGAAATGCGCCAGCGGCACATAACCGGCCTTTTCGAGCATGCGCACCTTGGCCGCAGGGGTGTCGATGTCCGGGAAATTCTCCCGGATGTACGCCGTCTCCGGAAGCCGCGAGGGCGCGAGCCACGAGCACTCGGTGACGGCGATCACGCCCCCGGGTTTGAGAAACCGCCGCCATTCGGTGAGCCCCCGTTCGAAACCGATGTTGTAGATCGACCCTTCGGCCCAGATGAGGTCCAGCTCTTCGTCGCCGAAGGCCAGTTCGTCCATCGACCCGACGAGCGCCGTGACCCGGTCGCCCAATCCCATGCGTTTCATCCGGGCGCGGAGCCCCTCGATCATCGCGGGCAGCAGGTCTACGGCCGTGATCGTGCCGTCGAGGTGCCGGGCGAGCACTTCGGTCTGCCGTCCCGTGCCGCAGCCGATGTCAGCGATGCGGAGTCCGGGACCGGTCGCGGGGAGGAACTCCAGGGCCCGGAGGGTTTGTTCGTCGCCGCCGGGACCCTGCCGGTCGAGGGCGCGGAAAAAGTCGGCGATAAGGTTGAAATCGAATTCGAAAATCGGTTCTTTATTTTCTTTGTTCATGGTTCTGGATGTTTTGACCGTCCTGTCGGACGGCTGAAATAGGGTATATAAAAATACTGCCGGACAGACTTGTCCGGATGTGCAGAAAAAACGGAATCCATTTACGGCATGGACTCCTACGATGCCGAATCCTTTTTAAACATCCAATGGTTTTGGTCCCGCAAGATAGGTCTTTAAAACGGAACCGCCAAATCCGGACGCATGAAAACGCCGAACCCTCCGAGGAAGGTCCGGCGTTTCCGGTGAGGCGTCACCCGATGGGCGTCAGAACGAAATACCGACGCGTATACCGAAATTGTTGATGTTGTTGATCGAGTAGGTCAGCACATCGCCGCTGTTGGTGGCGTAGCTGTAATAGAGCGCCACGTGGAAGCCCAAACGATAGTCGGGACGCGGGAAGATCGACACGCCGATTTCCGGCGAAACGAAGAATCCCCACGTGTCGGTGTACTGTTTGATGACGTAGTAGTAAGACGACATTTCAGCGTAGCTGGCACCCAGCTTCAGTCCGGCATAGGGTTGGAATACACTGTCCGTAAGCCAGTTGTAACGTCCCGTAACGCCGAACGGCAGTTGAAACAGGGCGTGTTTCTGGTTGGTGGTCAGCGCCGAGCCGTCGCCCAGGTCGAGCGTCTGGCGCGAAATGCTTTGCAGGTTGGTCTGGTAGGAGATGAACGGACCCACGGTGATAGCCGGCGTCACGAAGTAGCCGCCTTCGAAGTTCATGCCCCAGCCCGAGGTCTTGTCGGCGAAATCGGCGCCCAGAGGCACGCCCACCTGCCAGTCGACATTGATGTAGGTGTTGGGGAATACCTGCGCCTTGCCCGGCAGGGCCGCGGCGAGCATAACGGCGCAGATAGCGATGGTTTTGAGGTATTTCGATGTTTTCATAATCGGACGATTTTTTTGCTGTTAAACTATTTTGCCAGATAAGGCGACTGCTCGAATGCCTGCTCGACGCCGGCGATCGTGCGCTGCTGGTTGAGTTCCGCATCGGAAGTCAGCAGACCGCCGATGAAGCTGTCCCACACGACGGGCAGTTTCTTGCCGGTCTCCTGATCGGCCTCGAGGTCCAGCATTTCCAGCAGCAGCGAACCGGCCGTATATCCGTAATAGACGCTATAAGGGTAGTGCCAGCCAACCCAGTCGCCCCAGTATCCGGGCGCCCAGTAGTAGGGGTAGTACCACCACCAGTAGGGATAGTCATAGCCGACGAAGTAGGTCACTTTCTCGACGTAGCTGAGCTGAATGCCCACGTTGGCGGCATCCTTGTCGTCGGTACGCGTATAACCCGCGCTGTTCATGTTGTCGACCACCGTGCCGATGATCTCCAGGGCGTCGGCATCTTTCCAGTATTCGGTCTTGTCGCTGTTCCCGATCACCAGGATGCTGTCGGGAACATAGTAAGTGTCGATGGCGGCGAAATCGGTGTCGGTGTCGTGGGCGGTGTAGACCAGATAATCCCGGTGAAGGTCCGACGTCGAAGGCTCCTTCTGACACGCGCAGAACGCAACTGCAATGAGTGCGAACGCAAAGTAACGTAATTTTTTGACGTTCATGGTTGTTTAAATTTTTTTGGTTTGCTGTCCCGACCATCGTTTCAAATTCCGTTCCTCGCGCGAGGGTTTCCCGGAACAGAGCCCGAATTGTGTATAAAGAAACCGTTTTCCCTCTGCCGCATAACAAAAAAAGCGCCCGGAATCATTCGAAGATTCCGGAGCGCTTTCTCCAGCTAAGTATCAGTATGTTATTCCAAAGTTACGATTATGGGTTCAGCCCCAGGGCAGCCACATAGCCGTCATTCGGGCGGCAGTTCGCAAATTTGCAGTTCTCGAGGTAAATATCGAGGATGCGGCGTATCTCGGACTGATCGGGACGAGCCTCACGGATGAGCCCGTACTCGGAGCGGTCGGCTGCCAGAAAGTCGCAAATCTTCTGCCAGCCTTCGGGCATCGGCACGCTCACGAACGATCGCTGGGCGTCGAGCCGCTTGTAAGTCCAGAAAGTCCACCCGATGTTCATCTCGTCGAGCGCCTTGCGGAAATTCCCGACCCACTCGTCGGTATTCTCGCCGGTTTCGCCCATATACATCGGGCATTGCGACTTGTCGCGGAACGCCGCGAAGCCTTTGAGCGAATTGACCGAAGGGGGACACTTGTAAATGTGGCACGTGAAAACCAGATTGTCGTCGAAAGTCCAATTGTCATAAACTTTGAAGTTCGTGTTCCACTGCGCCCCGGCGAGAATCAGGATGTGACGGGGGTCCACCTCGCGAATGGCTTTCGCCGCACGGATCATCAACGGCTGGAGTTCGGCGTTCAACTCCTCCTTGTCTTCGAAATAGTGGGCGATCGGCTCGTTCATCAGGTCATAGCCGAGGATCGTGGGTTCATCCGCATAACGGGCCGCAATGCCGCGCCAGACGGCGATGAACCGTTCCTGCATCTCCGGACTGCGGAACAGCCACGGATAACCGTACGAATCGTCGATGTTGTCGCCGGTCTGCCCGCCCGGACAGTCGTGCATATCGAGAATCAACCGCAACCCGGCGTCACGACACCACTCTACAACGCGGTCCACGAGGGCAAATCCCTCCTCGGGATCATGCAGCCCGAGATACTCCTCCCCGGTGAAGAGCTTGTAATGGAACGGCAGCCGCACGGTCGTAGCTCCGGTCGAAGCGATGTAATCGATATCTTCGCGTGTGATGTAATTCTCGCGAAACGTACGCCAGAAACGCTCCATATAGGCAGGGCCGACCAGCTGGCACAGCCCTTCATGGATGCGGTGCGGCGAATTGGCGCTCTTGGGAAACTGAAAGAGGTATCCCTCCGGATTGAGCCAATGCCCGAGGTTCGTGCCCCGGATTTCGAAGCGCTCCCCGTTTCCGTCGACCAGATTCACACCGTCGGTACGTATGAAATCCGTCGGCCCGTCGGCCCGGTCGGCGCATGCCGCACAGCACAGCACGGCAAGAGAGAGGGTGAGGTGTTTGAGAATAGCAGTCATTATTTCGTTTTGTAATAGTCCTGAAGTACGTAAAATGCTTGTTTGCGTTCCCCGCGGTCGGAGATAACCCCCTTGCGGTTGAACCCGTCCTGCGTCTGCGGCAGCAGCCGGCGTGCCGAGCGGAAATCCTTGAGCACCCAGGGCGAAATGCCCGATACCGGCGGCATCCGCTCCTCGATCATCCGCAGCGTCTTGCGATAGAGGTCGGCCTGATACTCCTCGGTCCATATCTCCGTGGCTTCACCGTGCCTGCCGTAAGGGGCGCCGCCGCCGAACTCCGAGATCATGACCGGTTTCTCGTAGTCGATCTCCCAGCGCACGCGGTCGATCTTTTCATTGGTCCCGTCGTACCAGCCCACATACTCGTTCAGGCTGATGATGTCGACATATTTGTTCATGTTATCCTGCACGGAGAGCACCTCGGGACTTTTATCGTTACGCTCCATGGCCATCGAGATCAGGCGCGTGGGATCCTTTTCACGGGCATAGGCGGCCAGCGACGACAGAAACCGGTCGCGGGCGTCGCCGTGGGGCGTCTCGTTGGCGATCGACCATATAATGACGTTGCAGCGGTTCTGGTCGCGCTCGATCATCTCGTCCAATTGGTTCAGGGCATTGGCATAAACATCCTCGCGCTCCCAGAGGATCGTCCAGTAAACCGGGATCTCGCTCCACACCAGCAGTCCCATTCGTTCGGCTTCGCGCACCATCTGTTCGTTGTGCGGATAGTGGGCCAGACGGACGTAATTGCACCCCAGTTCCCTGGCCCAATTGAGCAGCGTGCGGTCCTCCTCGACCTTGGCGATACGCCCGTTGCGGAATGCCGCCTCTTCGTGGATCGAAATGCCGCGCAGGAAGATCGGTTTTCCATTAAGCAGTATTTCACGACCGCGGGTCTCGATGGTGCGGAATCCGATCTCATCCTCCACCCGGTCATCGTCCGATGCAATCTCAACGGCATAGAGTTTAGGGGATTCGGGCGACCAGAGGCCGATCCGCGCGCGTTTCTCAAACCGCGCGATGCCGTCGGCGTCGGTCGTTCCCTGCAGGTCGATCTTCAGCTCGGGGATGGCGAGTCCGACACGTTGTCCGGCCTGTTTGCGGTTCATGCGCACGAAAGCCTCGACGGTATCGACCGTACCGGGTTTCAGCCGTACGGTATAACTCTCGACAAAACGCTCGGGAACAGACACCAGCATCACGTCGCGCGTAACGCCGCCGTAATTGAACCAGTCACAGATGATGGTCGGCACCCGTTCGGGCAGCCGCTTGTTGTCCACAGCGACCACCAGCGTGTTCTCCCCGTCGCGAAGCAGGTCCGTCACATCGAAATTGAACGGCGTATAACCGCCTTCATGGTCGCCGACATGCTCCCCGTTCAGAAAGACATGGGTGAGGTAGTTCGAAGCTCCGAAATAGAGATAGTTCCGTTTTCCGGCCTCCCGGACAGCCGGAAATTTGTGGCGCATCCAGACCATCCCCTCGTAGTGGAAAAGCTGGTATACCTGCGTGTTCCAGTCGCCGGGAACGGCCATCACGGGCGAAAGGTCGAAGTCGTATTCTTTCCACGTAGTAACGTTGTCCACCTGCTTGTCTTTGAAAAATCCGTTGGGATCGGGCCGGCGACGGTAGTCGTAATAACCGGTTTCGAGCGGATCGGCAAAATAGTTCCAGTATCCGTTCAACGACTGGATTTCACGTCCGTAGACGTTCTGGATCAGCGGGTCGAGCCCTTCGGTGCGCTGCCCGTAGGAAAAAGAGGCCGATAGCAGGGCTGCCAGGATCAGTATTTTTTTCATGCGATCTATCGATTCTTAAGCTGTATTTTTTCGTTGGGTTCGAGCGTGGCGTAATATTCGCCCAGCGAGGTGATCTGCTCGTCGTCGCCGAAGAAGCGCGAGGTGATCAGGCCGATCATCGTCGGCGAAGCACATCCGAACCACGAGTAGCGGAACACCTCGTTCATTCCCTGGTAAGCCGGCAACAGCACCTTCATCTGATCGAGTACGCGGCTCTCGGTATAGCTGTTGTAGCCGTTGTTCTTGGCATTGTCGTCGCGCGGCGCAAACTCGGTGATCCAGATTTTCTTGCCGAATTTATTGTAAACATCGCGGATCACCGACTGATAATTCTGGGTCCCGATGCCTGCATACATGTGTACGGCGACATAGTCGCAGCGCAATCCCCGCTGCGCAACCCCGGCCATAAACTCATCGAGCCATGCCCGCGTGGGATACGACGGGGCCGGACTCACGAGTTTGATGCGGCTGTCGAGGTTTTGGCAAAGAAATTCCCACTTTTCGAGAGCGTCGGCGACACTCATGTTCGACTCCTCCTTCAGATCGGGTTCGTTGAATCCCAACACGTAGAAAACCCGGCCCTCTTCGTAGAGCTTGTTGATCTTGTCGCAGTTATCCTTGGTGACCGACGAAGCGCCCCAGAACATCGGCACGAACTCCGCGCCCTCGACCGTATTGCTGGGATCGAGCCCCCAGGTATAATACCAGTTGGCTTTCAGATCGACGAGCTTTTGTCCGAAATCCAGCGTGTTCGTACTTTGGCAAACGCCGCGTTTGGCCTTCGTGGCCCCCGTCGTTCCGCCTTCGGGTTTGTTGATGTCCTCGGGCAGGTCCGAGATCAGTTGCTCTTTGGTGCACGCCGTAACGGCGCACACCAGAGCAACGAGGATAAAGAGTATCTTTTTCATAATCAATCTTCTTAT
Organism: Alistipes timonensis JC136; assembly: GCF_900107675.1. Classification (GTDB taxonomy): domain Bacteria; phylum Bacteroidota; class Bacteroidia; order Bacteroidales; family Rikenellaceae; genus Alistipes; species Alistipes timonensis. Next base: position 398,664 of record NZ_FNRI01000003.1, on the reverse strand, counting down.
TCACGGTTAATTAGTTGATCTTCACAGCATCGTCACAACCGGTTTTCTGCAGTTTCGGAGCCGATGCCGCAGCGTCCCAGGTCCACACCGACGTGAAGTCGTAGCCGAGACTTTCGAACAACGCCTGTGTCGGTTCCTGCTCGATACCGTCCTGACCATAAGTATCGGTATCCAGCGCAACATAAGCCGCCGCATCGGCATAGGAGACATTCCAACGGTAATTGGACGTAGCGGTAATATCGCCCGACGCCGTACCGTAAATGGCAAACCCGCCGGTCTGAATCGTAGTAGCGATCACGGCGCAGCCGGTTGCCTTCGGAGCATTGCCATTCTTTACGTTCACGATACCGGCCGTATAGGAAGAGCCCTTCGGACCTCCCGTCACACGCGCCCCGTAGACCACGCAGCGCTCAACGTCACCCTTGACGGCAGCCGAGATTCCGGCTGCGGCAGCCGTACTGGAAGATGACACGCTGATCGCCTGCACCGATCCGCCGACATAGCAGTCGCGGACCGAACAACATACGCCGCCGATGCCGCCCACGGCATTCCCACCGCTGACGCTTCCCGTAAAGGCACTCTTCTCAATGGTGATACCGCCGACGTAATCGCCGCTGACGGTTGCTCCCTGCAAAGCGCCGAAAATACCGCCGATCATATTCGAACCCTCGCCGGTCATCTTCACTTCGGCAGTCACCAGACATCCCTTAATAATATCTTTCGAATTTTGGTTCGTATTGGTTTTGCGCCCCAGGATACCGCCCAGCTTCGTGCCGGAAATCGAACCGGAAATCGAACCTTCGACCGTTGAATTGGACATCGTAACGCCGTTCGTACCCTTAATGACACCGACCAGACCTCCGGTTGCGAAATTCGAATTGGTGGTCATTGTGACATTCACATAACAGTTATCGATGACGGACGAACCCTGCGCCTGACCGGCAATGGCTCCGAAGCCCGTATCGCCTGACGACGCTCCCGACTCCGCCGACAGCGTACCCGTCACGGCCACTCCTTCGACATGTCCGTCGAGCAGATTGGCCACGGCCCCGCAGGCACTCTTGCCGGCAGCGATATTCACACCGGAGAATTTCACGTTCTCAACCGTACCCGTAAGTGTCGCAACGAAAGGAGCCGTCAGCCCTCCGACCGTATGTCCGCCGCCGTCGAGCGAGCCCGAGAACGCAGGAATAGTCTCCCAGTTCGAAACGGCGATGTCCTCCGTCAGTTTCACATGAGCCGCAGGATAGGTGTGCAGCGTCGCAGTGAACTGATCGGCATCGACCACCACGTAAGGATCGCCCTCGAGGCCCGAACCGCTTTCGTACATATTTTTCGACGAAACCGCAATGGTGTGCACCGTCGAAGTCACCCGGTCACCGAGCGCCACGCGGAACGTAACGTCGCCGCCGGAGAAATCGTCCTCTTTGGTGACGGTGAAATTCCCCGAAGCATCGTCATAACTCCACGACGTGCCGGTCGTACCCGGATCGAAAGTCACCGTCGCGCCCTTGGTCACGAGTCCCAGCGACTCGGTGGCCGAATCCGTGCCCATCGTGATATTCACGGCTGCGGGGACCGTACCGAACTCGATCACCCGGGCATCCCTGCCCGCACCCGAAGCGACTGCTGCGGCAACGAAATTTTCACCTTTGACCGTGACCGCCGCAACATCAGCCGAGAGCGATGCTTCGCTGGCGGCCGCCAGCGCCGAAACGTAATTACGGCCCGTGACACTGCCGTCGAGCGTCAGGTTCGTGACCTCGGCACCCGCACCGACACGGGCGAAAAGGGCGACATAATCCTCCGTCGGACGGTCGAGCGCCAGCGTGACCTTGCGGCCGTTGCCGTCGAGCGAACCCGAGAAAGGCTGCGCCTCGGTGCCGACGGGCGTCCAGTTATTGTCGAGAACGATATCCGAAGTGAGGCGGAAAGCCTTATCGAAACCGTAGCCGATCTTTTCGAGTTCTGCGGCAGAGGTAATCTCATAGGGAGCGTCGGCCGTACCTTCACCGGCGGCGAAAGCGCTGACGCGGATTTTGCGCACCTGCGGTGCACGGGCGCCGAACGAGGCGGTCAGTTCCACCTCGCCGCCGAGGAAATTGGCGGCAGGGGTCAGCGTGACGCTTCCCTCGCCGGTGGCGGGATCCGAAATGACGTTGACGCGCAGTCCGTCGGGTGTCGTTCCCGATTCGACAATCGCGGCCATCGTCGGGCTGACGGTGAAGGCAATGGTCTTGGGAGCAGTCAGCCCGGCAAGCGGCGTCTGGTCGATCTCGAATTCGATCGATCCCGAGGGATCCACGTCTTCCAGCACGGCGATCTCGACGCTCGAAAGGTAGGTTTTGGCCCGGTACTCGATGTTGAGCTGCAGGAACGAAGTTTCGAGCAGCAGGGGTGTGCCTTTGACGACGACCGTCGCTTCACCCGCACCCGACACGAGCGCTACCTCCTGCGCGTCGATGCGCAGGCCGTTGGTTTCAGGAGCACTGATGCGTGCCGTGCCGCCCTTGGCGTTCTCGTAAGGAATCTTTATGCGGCAGAGGTCGTTCGCTTCGACACCCTGCACGTAGCTGCCTTCAGCGAGGCAGTTGGCCGTGTCGATAACCAGCTCGTCGAGGTAGTAGGACGCAGTGTCGTCGTCCGAACATCCCGCGGCCAGTACGACGGCACAAAGGATATAAAGCAGTTTTTTCATAATGGCATTCGGTTTTGCGGGTTAATCCTTCGACCAGATCCATTCGATCGGATCGTTGTTCGACTCGGTCTCCTTGGTTCGCAGCAACAGCTGGCGCAGCGACAGTTTGCCGTCGATGGTCGACCACATGAGGACCTTCATATGGGTCTCCGAGATGGCCCGAACCTCATACTGCGTATTCCAGCCGCAGAAATAGAAGAGGTAACCGCCGTGACCGGCATTGGTCGGCGGGAAAGAGATGTAATAGCGTCCTCCCGTCTGCGAAAGGCTCCAGCCCATGTTTGAAGGCGGCGTACAGGTGACGATGTAGTCGTTCGTCGGAGCCAGGTTATAGGCCGTCGCACTCCATGCCCCGTCGTTGTAAAGCTCCATGGCGGGCGTCATGTTGTTCAGCGTCGAGCTCTTGCCGTTGTTCACGTAGTTGTATGCCTGCCCGTGTTCGCTGTTGAGGATGAATGTCGCCTCGTCGTCGTAAACCTCGCAGCCGGCCTTTCCGTTCGGGCTGACGCCCCACCAGCGGTCGCTGATGTTCTCGGGATTGAACAGGCCGATATGGTCCTGCCGTTCGGCATCGAGCATCCAGGTCTTACCCGCTCCGCCGATCTCCCCGGCAATGTAGGTGTACATCGGGTCGTTCAGCAGGAAAAGGTTTTCCGTCGTCACGGAGAGTTTCACCGAAACGTCGTTCGTCCGGCCATTGTCGCCGTAGGCCTTCAGCGAGATCGTATAATCGCCCGGGAAAGGATATTCGGCCGTTACCGAATTGACTCCCGAGGCCGTATTGCCGTTACCGAGGTCCCAGAACCCGATCACGTCGGTGCGGTTCGTGCGCAGCAGGTAGGTGTTCTGCACCTCGCCCGGCGTCACGACGATCTTCAGGTCGGAGACACGTCCGTCGGGCAGTTCAGGACGCTCGTCGATCGTGCACCCCACGGCCGCGAGCGCGATGGTCAGTATACTGATTATCTTTTTCATAAAAGTTCGTTTTGATGGTTAGTAGCCGGGATTCTGTACCAGCGAATTGCGCGACTGCGTGATCTCGTACTGCGGGATCGGCAGCAGGCCGCGGCGCGTTTTGTTCCACGTAACGGCGAATTCGCCCTCCTCGCCATTGGTCAGCACGTTGGCGGCATAGGTGTCGCCCTGACGCAGGATGTCCCAGTAACGGTGCCCTTCGAGAGCCAGTTCGAGCAGGCGTTCATCGAGAATCTTATTCAGCGTCAACTCTCCGGCATTGCCGGCCGATCCGGCCCCCAGCGCACGCTCGCGCACCTTGGCGTAATACTCGAACGCCTTGCTCTGCGAGCCATAGCGGAACTCCATTTCGGCAGCCATCAGCAGCACGTCCGTCCAGCGGATCGAGGGATAATTGTTCGGATAGTTCAGCTCACGCGAACCCGACGAGGCATTGTTGGCCGTCAGCGGCGTGAACTTGCGACAGAAATAGCCCGTATTCTGGAATCCTTCCGTGTACTTCAGTCCTTCGCCGTCGTTATCGCCCTCGGCGGCATTGGCATTGATAAGCGTCGCCCAGCGCCGCGGATCGGCGGGATCATAGGCATTGAAGAGGCGCTCAGCCACCGGAGCGAACGACCAACCGGCGGCATAGGGCGAACCTATGTCGCGGATACCCCACAGGATTACGGCCTGATTGCCCATGCAACCTTCGCGGTTACTCCAGTCACCCCACTTCGAGAGCGCCGAATACTGAATGGTGAAGACCTCTTCCGAACTATTCTTGTTCGAGACGTTCCAGAGCGGGGAGACGCCGCTGGCCGCATCTTTCGCATAGGCATTGGCCAGGAACGAATAGTTGCCGCTGTCGGCCACCTCCTCGATCATGCGGATCATCTCCGCCGCGGACACCCCGGGCAACTCCTGCTGGCCGTAGTATCCCGTATAGTAGAGCCATACGCGGCAAAGCAGCGCTTTGGCGGCATCGAGCGTGGCGCGGCCCTTGTCCGCAGCGTCGAATCGGTTGGCAGCTTCGGCCATCGCAGGAGAGCCGTCGGCACGCGTCATTTCGATCGCCGCCATCAGGTCGTCGGCAATCTGCTCGTAGATGACCGCCGGCTCGGCCTGCTTCTGGGCATAGTCGGCCGGAGTGAGCGGTTTAAGGATCAGCGGCACATTGCCGAACAGGCGTACAAGATCGAAATAGTAGTAAGCGCGCAGGAAATGTCCTTCGGCCTTATACATCGCACGCAAGTCTTCATCGTTGAACACGGCGCCGTCGATCTTCTCGAAAAACTTGTTGCAGCGGTAGATGCCGGTGTAGTACTTGTGCCACAGGGCCTCGGGATAGAGGTCCGAAACCAGCATCGTGAAGCGGTCGAGACGGCTGGTCTGCACGGCGTCGTTGGCATTGGCGCCTCCGGCGTAGCAGCAGTCGCCGAGAATTTCGCTGACCACCTCGAACGCGCAGTTCTGCGCACCGCCGCCGACGGCTTTCGGGGCACTCCATGTCAGCACGTTGTAGGCCGAAGTGAGCGACTGATACATGTCGGTCTCCTTCTTGTAGAAATTATCCTCCACATCGTTCATCGGCGGGGTGAGGTCGAGCAGCGAGTTGCAGGCCGGACCTCCCAGGCACATCAGGCCTGCGGCGGCGATCGAATAAATTTTAATATGTTTCATAACGCTTGTTTTTCAGGTTAGAAGGTGAGATTCAGGCCGACTGACACGGTGCGCGGACGGGGATAAACACCCCGGTCGATGCCCGATCCGAGGATCGATCCGCCATTACCCACTTCGGGATCGTAACCGTCGTACTTCGTGAATGTAAAGGCATTGTCGACCGATGCGAAGACACGCACTTTGCGCAGGTAGTACTTCTCGGGAATATTGACCGTATAGCCGAGCGTGATGTTGCGAATACGCCAGAAATCCCCGTCTTTGAGGTAGAAATCAGACGGGCGCGTCCAGTTGAGGTTCGTATCGGAGGAGGCTACGCGGGGAACCGAATTCGACGTTCCTTCGCCGTGCCAGCGGTCGAGCACCCAGGCTCCGTAGTTGCTCATCGTCAGGTCGGGACGACGCAGTACGCTGAAAATCTTGTTACCGGCCTGTCCCGCCGAGGTGATGCCCAGGTCGAATCCATAGGCGCTGACGTTGATATTCAAACCAAAAGTAACCGTCGGGAAAGGATTGCCCAAATCCACACGGTCGTTGTCGTCGATCGTGCCGTTATCATCCGTGTCCTGATACCGGAAATCGCCGGGGCGGGCGTCAGGCTGGATCTGCACGCCTTTGGAGTTGACCCACGCATCGATCTCATCCTGATTCTGGAAGATGCCCAGCGTCTTATAGCCCCAAAAATACGACATGGCGTGTCCGGCCTCCATGCGGGTTACGGCACCCGTAATACCCTGCACGGTCGCACCCGTAACGTACCCGGTATCGGTTCCGACATAGGTGACTCTATTTTTATTATAGGAGATGTTGCCGTTCACGGCGATATTCCATTTGCCGAACTGGCGCTGGAAATCCACGGCGAACTCGACACCCGAGTTCTTCACATTGCCGGCATTGGCCGTCGGGAACGAGTTTCCCAACATCAGCGGAATGGGTATCGTGACGAGCAGGTCCTTGGTCTTTTTGACATAATAATCGAACGTAAGCCCGAGGCAGCCGAAAAGCCGCACGTCGAGACCGAGGTCCGTCTGTTCGGAGGTCTCCCACCTCAGGTCGGGATTGGCCAATTTGGTCGGGGCCGCACCCACCGCAAGATTCCCGTTCACATCCTGCGCCCCGAAAGAATAGCCGAGGCCATAGGTCGAAATGGTTGCCAGATAGGCGAAATCACCGATATTCTCGTTACCGTTCTGTCCCCACGAAGCTCGGAGTTTCAGCGCGTCGAGCCAACGCACGTCGCGCAGAAAACTTTCGTTGGCGACATTCCAGCCCACAGATACCGAAGGAAATGTACCGAAACGATTGTTAGGCCCGAAACGCGACGAACCGTCACGGCGAACGGTAGCCGTCATCATGTAACGGTTGTCGTAAGCGTAGTTGACGCGGCCGAAGAACGATACGATAGCCGATGGGTTGCCCGGACCACCGCTGGCCGAAGCCGACGAATTGGTCGCCATCGAGATATAAGCGTGCTCCTCGTCATCGATTTTCAGGTCGTTACGGCTGGCACTCAGCGAAAGGGTGCTGCGCTGAAGCAGCGAAGCGCCGAGCATGGCCGACACTTCATGCCGTTCGTCATAGGTATGCCCCCAGGTGAGATAGCCTTCGTAATTGAAGCGGCGGTTCTGGTCGTAGCTCTGCGAGGCGCCGTTAGCCGATGTGTTTCCGGTCGTCGAGTTGAGTTTATACATCGGGGTATAGCCGAATCCGTCGGTCCAGGTGATGTCGGCGCCGGCCGAACCCCGGAGACGGAAGTCCTTCAGGAATTTGAGTTCTGCGAAAACGCTTCCTTTCATCGTGGTATAAAGCGTACGCCCGTTTGAATAATGGATGCGCGCCACGGGATTCACGACCTCCTGCGACACGTATTTCGAGACACCGAACCCACCGTAGAGCTCATCGGTCTGGTAGGGATCGTAAACCGGGGTGAGCGGGTCCATGCTCAGGGCTCCGACCAGCGGTCCGGCCGTCGAGGAGTTCTGCGTCACGGACTGTTTTTTGACATGGCTCACCACGACATTCTCGCCGACCGTCAGTGCATCATTGCGCAGCAATTTGTGTTCGGCAGCAAGATTGATCGTATAGCGTTTGAAATTCGACTTGCCCTTGGCCAGGATGCCGTCCTGATTCAGGTACGCGGCCGACCCGTTGAACGACGAACGGGCAGTACCGGCCGATACGCGCACGTTGTGGCGCTGTACGCCCGCATTGCGGTTGAGAATAGCCTCCTGCCAGTCGGTTCCCTGATGGAAGGAAGCGATCTGCTCGTCAGTAAAAGGAAGCGTCGCGCCCGAATTGGCCGCAGCCTCGTTCTGGATAATGGCGTATTCGCGGGCATTCAGCACATCGATCTTACGGGCGATATTCTGGATACCGTACGAAAAGTCGTAGTTGACGCTCCATTGTCCGTCCTTGCTGCGCCGCGTCGTGATCAGGACGACACCGTTGCCGCCGCGGGCTCCGTAAATGGCCGAGGCAGCGGCATCTTTCAGCACCTCGATCGATTCGATATCACCCGGATTGAGATACTCGATACCCGAAACGGCCATTCCGTCGACAATGTAAATCGGTGTCGCCGTGCCGTTGGAGCCGATACCGCGGATGTAAATCTGTACGTCCGATCCGGGTTGTCCGGAGTTCGAAACGACCTGCACGCCGGCTGTTTTCCCGGCCAGCGCGTCATCGGCCCGCATGATGCCCGTCGTTTCGAGGGCCGAACCCTTGACCGACGAGATGGCTCCCGTCACAAGACTCTTCTTCTGAACGCCGTAACCCACGACCACCACCTCGTCGACCAGTTGCGTATCGCTCTCCAAACGCACGTCGATCTCCATGCGGTTGTGTACGGCAACCTCTTGCGTTTTGTATCCGAGGAAGCTGAATACCAGCACATCGGACTTCGACGCACGGATCGTATAAGCGCCCTTCATATCGGTCGAAGTTCCGGTCGTAGTACCTTTGACAATGACCGCCACACCGGCGATACCCTCCCCCGACGCATCCGTCACGATACCCGAAACAGAGCTTTGGGACTGTGCCGATCCCGGCAACAGGAACAACATGCCGGCCAAAGCCAGCAGCATCCTGCGCAACCCCGGGAGAACGGCTCTTCCGTGTAGATTTTCACTCATAGAAATTGGATTTTAGGTTAGCTATTCGAATTATTTTAAAAATAGTTCTTGCCCAAAAGTAAAATTTCAATGAATGAATTCGAATTTTTCAGCCCCTACAAAACTACGACACAGCAGACTCTCCGAGTCATCCAAATCCCTACAAATACACCTTCAATATATTTATTATCAATGCGTTTATTATCCAAATACCCGTTTCATGGCGCATACGACATTCCTGTAATTTCACGCAGATTCATTTTTCTTAATATATTTAATATATTTGTAAAAAGAAAACGCTTCCGAACGATGGTCCGACCGACTTTTACCCCGCTACGTCTGCTGTTGCTGGCCGTCCTGGCAGTTTTGGCAGAAGATACCGCCGGTGCAATCCGCTGCGGTCTGCGACATGTGGAACGCTTTGCACAGAACACAGAGCCCGTGGCCCATACGCAGGTGTGGGACATAACGGCCGACGGAGGGGACGGCTGCCGGATCTTTTTCGCAACCAACGACGGGCTTTGCGTCTACGACGGTATCCGCTGGAGCAATTACCGTCCCGAAGGAAACTCCGTACTCCGAGCCCTGCGCTACGACGCCGAAACAGGCAGGCTCTATACGGCCGGGGTCAACGAATTCGGATACTGGGTGCGTGATGACTATGGCCGGCTCGCCTACACATCGTTATACCGGAACCCCGAATTCCGCTCCCGGAGCAATGATTTCTGGCGGATCGCACTCGAAACCCATTCGGGACGGGTCTACTTCCAATGCCGCGAAAAAATCTGCATCTACGATCTGCTGTCGGGTTCGATCCGGGAACTGCAGCCGCAGGATGCTTTCCGGTATATGTACGAAGTCGGCGGACACATCTATTTTCAGGACGGCGCCACCCTTTGCCGCCTGGGTGACGACCTGAGCCGTGAGGCTGTCTGCAACGTCCCGAGCCGCATCATCAACCTCGTTCCGGGCCGTAACGGCGAATTGCTGGCGGCAGTGGAGCATGCCGGCATGTTCTCCATCGACAACGAAGGACGCGTCGCCCCGCTCAATGCCGCGACCAACGCCCTGCTGGCGGATGCCAAGATCATGTGCTGCCGGCGCTACAACAACGAACTGCTGCTGGTCGGGACCACCCGCCAAGGGCTGTTTCTGATAAACAACGACGGCTCGGCCGACCACTCGATACCCTATGGCCGTCAGCTCGACAATTCCACGATCCTGAGCGCCGCGGCGGACGAGCGCGGCAACATCTGGCTCGGACTGGATTCAGGCGTAGCCTCCATAGACAACAGCACGAAGGATTATTATTTCACCGATACGCGGTTAGGGCAGGTGCACGGTGTGCTCGGACTCGATGACGGCCGGATGCTCGTGGGTTCGAACAAAGGACTTTTCCTGCTGGACAACGGCGGTTCACTGAGCCTGATCCCGGGCAGCACGGGTTCGGTGTGGGAACTGGACAAAATCGACGGCCTGATCTATGTACTTCACGATCTGGGGCTCTTCCGGCTGACAGAGGGGCTGCAGCTCACGCCGGTCGTCACGGGAAGCGGCGTTTACTCGCTGCGCCGGTGCCGGAACGACCGGCGCTTCTACATCATGAGCACCTATTCGGGCATTAGCCTGTTGCGATATACCGACGAGGGATTACAGCCCATATCCCGGATCGCCGATTACAGCGGGTTCACACGCAACATCCGCATCGACGAGAAAGACCGTATCTGGGTCACGGTGCTCGGCGTGGGATTCGTGCGGCTGACGCTCTCCGAGGACAAATGTCGCGTCATCGAAGCCCGCAACTACGATCTGGCGGCCGGACAGGACAAAGACGTGTTTTCGACACGTATCGACCAGGAGTTGATCCTGTGCTGTGACGACCAGGCCTACCGCATCGATTACGTCACCGACTCGCTCGTACGCGCTCCCGGCGCCGAACAGATCCTCGGACTATGCGGCCGGGGGGGGGTGAAAAGCATTGTACAACAGGACAATCGTTTCTGGTATGTGGCGGCTGACGGGACGGGCTATGTCGAACGGACAGGCAATTCCCTGAGCCGCTGTGCTGGCATTCTCGAGCAGGCCACCAAAGAACGGATTTCGAGCGAATTCCGGGCAATCGGCACCGCCGAGGCCATCGGATTCCGGAACGGCATCGGATTCTCCTACGGCGGCAGCGCTCCGATGCTGCCCATCGAAATCGGCATGGTGGCGGCACAGGGTCCTAATAAGACGTGCTATCACCGCCTCGGCGATCCTGTGTTCGAAATTCCCGCATCGATGAACACGCTGCGCATCTGGCCAATCCGTCTTCCGCCGGGACGGCAGATCGAATACCGCATCGCATCGCTGGCCCCCGACTGGCAGATCGTGCGCATCGACGAATATCTGCAGGTCCCGGCACTGCCGCACGGCCGCCACCTCGTCGAACTGCGCGCCCCGGGCGCCGCCGACCCGTCGGACATCCGGCAGGTCGAGGTCTGGGTACGTCCGCCATGGTATATTTCGTGGCCGATGATCCTCCTCTACGTGCTGGTCGTCGCACTGCTGCTTGCCGGAGTGCGGAGCTACTACATCCGCAAAAACCGCCTGGCCCAGGAGGAGGTTCTCCGCCGGGAAAAGGAGCGCCGGAAAAAGGAACTGGAACAGCTCGAACGGGAAAACCTGCTTAAGGAGAAGCGGATTTCGGAACTGGAACGCGAGAAACTGAAGATCGACCTGCGCAATAAGGACAAACGGCTGGCAAATATCACGATGAACAGCATCCGCCGCAACAACATGCTCAACGAACTGAAAAGCGAGGTTTCGGAGTTGATGACGGTCGAGGGCCCGGGCCGGATCAAGGCGATCGTAGGCCGAATCATCCGCCAGATCAACACCCAGCTCAAAGATGACAGCGATTGGCAGTTATCGGAAAACTATTTCAATACGATCTACGACGGCCTGCTGGACCGGCTCCGGGCCAATTACCCGTCGCTTTCACAGACCGACCTGCGGCTGTGCGTCTACATTAAACTGAACCTGTCGACCAAGGAGACCGCCGAACTGATGAACATTTCGCCGCGCAGCGTGGAAATGGCCCGCTACCGGCTGCGCAAGAAGTTGGGACTCGGGTCCAACGACAATATCGGGTCCATCCTCCGGTAACAGATATACCGAACCCCTTGCTGCCGATGGCGCAGACTAGGCCGCACTCCGTCGGTATTTTCACCTTTCCGGGGAAATTTATTCCCCAGGCCGGTCTATCCTGCGTACAATATGTTACCTTTGTATGTTACTGAGCGCATAATATCATTGAATATGAGCCGATATGACAATTGCTCCCGCGAGGAGCTGATTCGCCGGATCGAGGAACTCGAACGGCAACAGGGAGCGGAAACCAAAGCCCCGGCACGGTTCCGGGAGCGGTTCGCCCGTGAAATTCTCGACTCGATCCCCGATATGCTGACCGTGCTCGACCGGCGCGGAAAACTCGTCGAACTGGTCTCCGCCGAGGGTTCCAACCACGTCGGAGTCTCGAGCAGCGATTTCATCGGCCAGGACATTCAGGCGGTGCTCTCCCCCGAGGCGTGCCGCAATGTGCGCAACAACCTCGACAACGTCTTCGCCACGGGCCACGGCTCGGCGTCGCACCACGACATCACGCTCGACGGCGAGACCCGCAACTACGAAAACCGCATCTTCCCGCTCGACAGCGAGCATGCGCTCTGCATCTGCCGCGACATCACCGAGACCGAGACGGCGAAATACGAGCTGGAGATGGTCAAATATGCCCTGAACAACGTCGAGGAGGAGATTTACGCCTGCGACCTGGACGGCACGATGGAGTATGCCAACGAACAGTACCGCGTGCACCACGGCATCACGGACGAGTTGTCCGCACACAAAGTCTACGATTTCTGGTCGTTCCGGGGCACGAAAGCCCAGTGGGAGGAGCGGCTCCGGAAAATCCGCCGCGACAACGGCGCGCACAAATACACGGTGCGTTTCAAAAACGACCAGGGGAATGTCGTGGCCTGGGACGTGGTGGCCTACATCATCTACGACCATTTCAAAGAGCGCGAGATCGTCTGGTTCTTCGGCCGCGACGTGACGCTGCGCATCCAGCACGAGAACAAGGTCAAAGAGATGAACTCGATCCTCGACAGCATCCTGAATAACATTCCGGTCTACCTTTTCGTCAAAGACCCCGGCAACGAATTCCGCTACCTCTACTGGAACCGCGCGTTCGAGGAACATTCGGGCATTCCGGCCGAACGGGCGCTGGGGCACACCGACCTGGAGATCTTCCCCAATCCGAAGGATGCCGAGCATTTCCGCCGCGACGACCTCGAGTTGCTGCGCACGGGCGAGCGCGTGACCTTCGTCGAAGAGTATGTCAACACCGCGGGTGAGACGCGCATCGTCAACACCTCCAAATCGCTGGTCCCGGTCGAGAACCGCCTGCCGCTGATCATCGGCGTATCGTGGGACATCACCGACGAGAAAAACGCCGAACTGGAGATCGTCGAGGCACGCATCCGCGCCGAGGAGTCGGACAAACTCAAATCGACTTTCCTGGCCAACATGAGCCACGAGATACGCACACCGCTCAACGCCATCGTGGGATTTGCCAAGCTGATCGGCTCGGCCGAGACCGAGGAGGAGAAACAGCAGTTCGCCGAGATCATCGACACCAATTCCGAACTGCTGCTGCAACTGATAAACGACATCCTCGACATTTCGAAAATCGAGGCCGGAACCCTCGAATTCCGGTTCAAGCCGATAAACCTCAACGACCTGTGCCGCTCGGAGTTCGAGGTGCACAAAACCCGCGTGAAGCCTGGCGTAGAGCTCGTTTTCGAGGAGAAATACGACGACGTGCAGATCGTCTGCGACCAGAACCGTCTCGCGCAGGTCATCACCAACCTGCTGAACAACGCTTCGAAATTCACCGAACACGGCTCGATCCGCTTCGGCTTCGACCTGAAGAACGACCGGGTGGAGTTCTATGTCGAGGATACGGGCGTGGGCATCCCCGAAGAGAAGGTCCGCGACGTCTTCGACCGTTTCGTCAAGCTCAACGACTTCGCCGCCGGGACCGGACTGGGGCTGGCCATTTCGAAAATGATCGTCGAGCGCATGGACGGCACGATCGGCGTCGACTCCGAGGTGGGAAAAGGCACCCGTTTCCACTTCTCGATCCCGGTCGCACCGCGGGATTTGCCGGGTATAGACGGCTGCACGCCGGATGCAGCAGGGCAGCAGGGCCGGTGGACGCTGCTCGTCGCGGAGGATTCGGACATGAATTTCAGGCTGATCGAGGCGGTGCTGGGCCAGCGTTTCAGACTGGTGCGCGCCGTTACCGGAGCGGAAGCCGTGGAGCAGTTCGCCAACATGCATCCCGACGCCGTGCTGATGGATGTCCGGATGCCGGTGATGGGCGGACTGGAGGCTACGCGGCAAATCCGCAAAATGTCGCCCGACGTTCCCATAATTGCCATGTCGGCCTACTCCTACGGCAACGAACCGGAATTGGCCCGGGAAGCCGGATGCAACGATTTCCTGACCAAACCCCTGTCGCAGTATTCGCTCAACAAGATACTGAACGCCGCCCTCGTCGACCTGAAACGAAAATAGGCATGAAAAAACCCGCATACCGAAAGTGTGCGGGTTTTTCAGGTGTATGCGCCCCGGTTTAGCGGTACCGGTGCGAGATGAGGGTCATAAACTCCTCGCGGGTCCGCTGGCTGGAGAGGAAAACGCCCGTGAAGGCCGAAGTCGTGGTCGCCGACTGCTGCTTCTCGATGCCGCGCATCTGCATGCACATGTGGCTGGCCTCGATCACCACGGCCACGCCCATCGGGTTGAGGGCCTCCTGGATGCAATCGCGGATCTGCACCGTCAGCCGCTCCTGCACCTGCAGGCGGCGGGCGAAGCACTCCACCACGCGGGCCACTTTCGAGAGGCCCGTGATGTAGCCGTTGGGGATATAGGCCACATGGGCCTTGCCGTAGAAGGGCAGCATGTGATGTTCGCACAGCGAGTAAAGCTCGATGTCTTTGACCAGCACCATCTGCCTGTATTCTTCGCGGAACGTCGCCGAGCGGATGATCTCGAGCGGGTTTTCGTCGTAACCTTTCGTCAGGAACGACATGGCCTTGGCCACGCGTTCGGGGGTTTTCAGCAGCCCTTCGCGCGCGGGGTCTTCTCCCAGCAGGCGCAGGATCTCCGCGTAGTGGAGCTTCAGCGCCTCGATGGTCGCAGGATCGAAACGCTCCTCCTTGTCGTAATTCTTCATTTCCATAGGGCGCAAAGATAACGATTTATTCTTTCATTATTTCATCCATCACCCGCGAAGTTCGCGCCGCGGAGATTCCCGTGGAGGGGCACACGCCCTCGCCGCGCAGCTCCCGGACGATGGTTTCGATCAGCGGACCCTGAATATGCTCCGGAGATGCGATTTCGAAGCGTTCGACACCCCGCGCCGTCACCAGTTCGACCGGCGTGAAGTCGAACGTGCTGAAACGCACCGATCCCTTGCGGCCCGTGACGACCACCGAATCCTCCGCTGCGGAGGGCGGGGCGACGAAGCACCACGCCCCCGTGCCGGGGAGTCCCGAACCGAACCGGAACGACGCCGTAACGGTGTCCGCCACGTCGTAAAAACCCCCGCGGTTGGCCTTGTGTCCCCGGGCGTCGGCGATCTCCCCGAGCAGGAAATCGAGGATGTCGAGCGTATGGGGCGCCATGTCGTAAAAATAACCCTCCCCGCCGACCTCGCGGCGCAGCCGCCACGGAAGACGGGCCGGATCACGGTCCCCGGGGCTTTCCGGACGGAAATAGCGCACCTCGACGCTCAGCGGATCGCCGACGGCCCCGCTGTCGAGAAGTTCCTTCACCTTCAGGAAATAGGGCAGCGCCCGGCGGTAGTAGGCGACGAAAAGTTTCTGCCCCGAGCGTTCCGCCGCGGCGATCATGTCGAGGCACTCCGCATGGTTCATCGCCATCGGCTTCTCGACATAGACCGGTTTTCCGGCGGCCAGCACCTTCAGGGCGAGTTCCCGGTGGCTGTCGGGCGGGGTTGCGACGTAAACGATGTCCACGCCGGGATCGGCGATCAACGCGTCGGCGTCGGTATAACTCCTCGGCACGCCGTGCCGGCGGGCGAAATCGGCGGCCTTGGCGGCGTCGCGGCGCATGACGGCCGCGAGGGCGGAATGCGGGGTCTTGTACATCGGCGGGCCGCTCTTGCGTTCGCAGACGTCGCCGCAGCCCAGAATTCCCCAGTTGACGTTTTTCATACGGCTATTTTTCGATTGAACGGAGGAATTCGGCCAGCTTGCGCACGGCGCGGGCGCGGTGCGAAACGGCATTTTTCTCATCGGTGGTCATCTCGGCGAACGTCTTCGCATAGCCGTCGGGGATGAACAGCGGGTCGTAGCCAAACCCCTCGTGCCCCGTCTCGCGGTCGATGATCCGGCCCTCGACGACGCCTTCGAAAAGGTGCTCCTCGCCCCCGAGAATCAGCGATACGACCGTGCGGAAACGCGCCCGGCGGTTCTCCGCGCCTTCGAGGTTTTTCAGCAGCAGGCGGTTATTGGCCCCAAAATCGTGGCCGTCGGTGGCGTAGCGGGCCGAATGCACGCCCGGGGCGCCGCCCAGCGCCTCGACCTCCAACCCGGTGTCATCGGCGAAGCAGTCGAGCCCGGTGCGGCCGTGGAGGTAGTGCGATTTCTGCGAGGCGTTGCCTTCGAGGGTCTCCTGCTCCTCGGGAATGTCCTCCGTGACGCCGCAGTCGCGGGGCGTCAGCAGGGTGAAGGCGTCGCCCAGCACAGCCTGCACTTCGGAGAGCTTGTGGGCGTTATTCGTGGCGAAAACAATCTTCATAGGGTGAAATTTTTCGTAAAAATAGTTATTTTTCCGCAATCCCCGAAGCGGCCGCTTCCCGGACCGCCCGGGCAAACTCATAGTGTTCGTAACGGCCGCGGACAACCCCGCCGTCAAGCACGTAGAAATCGTCGCAGATGCCGTCCAACTCCGCCAGCCGTGCGGCGACGAGCACCGTGCGGCCCTCCGAGCCGAGTTGCAGGATCAGTTGGCGGAGCATGAAGGCGCTCTCGACATCGAGTCCGCGAAAGGGCTCGTCGAGCAGTAGGACCCGTTTGGGATTCAGCAGCAGCAGGACCAGCGCCAGCCGTTTCCGCTCCGCTGCGGGAAGCGCCGCGGCCTCCGCGTCGAGCGGTACGGGCAGGCGGCGGAGCATAGCCGCGGGATTCGATCCGGGGTTGTAACGGACCGCGAGGTCGAGACAGTCGCGCGCCGTCAGTCCGGGCCAGAAGCGAGGTTCCGCCTCCGCAAAACCCACGTCACACCGCCGCAGGGGATGCCCGCCGGCGGTGATGCGCCCCGCGTCGGGGACCATAAGTCCGTACAATGCCTGCAACAGCGCGCTCCGTCCTTCGCCCGCAATGCCGTGGACTGCATTCGCCGGGAGGTGCATCGTCACGCCGTCGAAGAGCGTCCGCTCCCCGTCGCAAATCCGGAGGGCGTCAATCGTAATCATACAGGTAGCGGTTGAGGTTGCGTTCGGCCCGGAGCAGGTAACTCACTACAAGGCAAAGGCTGAGGGGCAGCAGAGGCGGGAGGAGAAATCCCGCGGCTCCCAGCCGGGCGGCCAGCGGCCAGCGCGGGGATTCGTCCGCCGGGTCGTAGCGGGCGTATTTGGCCGCGACGAAATAGAGCAGCGCCAGCGCCGCCAGCGGGGCCCATGCCGCGGCCATCCAGGCCAAACGGGGTTGTGCGAGGAGGGCCAGCGCGGCAAAAGGGGCTGTCGTCAGAAAATAGTTGCGCCAGGCCGTGAGGACCTTGCGGGCGAGCAGCCGCGCGGCGCCCTTTTCGGGCAGCAGCAGGAGTTGCAGGGGTTCGTTCGCGGCATAGAACGACCCGCAGGCCGCCGCCGCAAGATAAAGGGCCGGAAATCCGGCATAAGGGATGCAGGCGCAGACGGCCAGCACGACGGCCGCCGCAACGACCGCGGCAGGATGCCGACGCACGCCGGCGGTCCATTCGGGCGATCCGCCGAACACGCCCGGGCGCACCAGTCGCCCGGAGTAGACTTTTTCGGAAAGCATGTTATCGGACGACTTCCAGTTTTTCGAGTTTGTCGTCGAGGTCGATCTTGTCGATGATGGTCCTCACGAGTATGTCCATCTCCGAATCCGCCCGGTAGTCGGCCGGGCAGACATGGCTCACGCGGTTGTCGTGAATCAGCGAAGCCATCTCCTTGCGGGCGCCCTTCTGGTCGGGGTTGTAGACCGCGATGGAGTGGCCGCCGGAGTTTTTCACCAGCCGCATGCAGGGGATGTCGGTGGTCCCGTCGCCCACATAAATCATGTGTTTGAACGGCACGGGGCGTTCGTTTTCGGGGATATAGCGGTTGACCATCTTCGAATCGAAGACCGATTCGACGCCTTTGTTGATTTTGAAAATGAACTGCGTCTTGTTGGTGTAGTTAACCGCCACGGCGGGCCAGTAGGCGATGCCGTCCACGTCGTAGAGGAACGAACAAGCGTAGATCTTGCGGAACTCGTGGGCGATCTCCGTGCCCTCGATGATCTCCTTCAGCCCCGAGGAGTTGATGTAGTGCAAAATGCGGATGCCCCGCTCGGCGCCGTAGGCGTTGATGCGCGAAAACCACTCTTTGACCCCCGCGAAGAGCGTCACGCGGCGGCCCGAATCCTGGAACGCCTCGCGGCGCAGCGACAGGCCCTTCGACTTGGCCTCCTGGATCATCCGGGCCATGTACGTAAGGACCATGTCGGCGTCCTGCTCCTCGGCCAGCGTGTTGGCCTCGGTCCAGAACTCCTTGTTGCTCTTGCCGACGGCCGGAATGAAATCGTACTCCTGCATGTTGCCCGGGGCCAGCGTGCCGTCGAAATCGTAGATGAGTGCTATGGTGAATCTGAATTCCATCGTTTTCAAAGTTTTATTTTTTAACCCGGAGGGCCGCAAAACCGAATTGCGCAAGGTCCGGCAAACCGTCCGACCAATAAAAGGGTCGTTACGACCCCGACACCAAAGATACGTTTTTTTTTACTACTTTTGCAATAAACGTACGAAAACGCAAAAGATTATGGAATTCAAGGAATTGATCGCAAAACGCCGCTCGGTGCGCAAATTCTCCGACCGACCGGTTCCCCGCGAGGTCGTGGACCGCATCCTCGCCGAAGCCCTCACGGCCCCTTCGGCCCGCAATACGCGCTCGACACGCCTGATGGTGGTCAACGATCCGGCGCTGGTGGCCCGCATGGCCGACATGCGCGACTACGGATCGGGATTCCTGACGGGTGCGCCGCTGGCGATCGTGGTGCTGGGCGACACGTCGTCGAGCGACCTGTGGCGCGAGAACGCCGCGATTGCGGCGACGGTGGTGCAGCTGGCCTGCGTCGACGAGGGGCTGGCGTCGTGCTGGGTGCATGTCAACGGACGCCCCCGGCGCAAGGACGCACCCGACGGGGAGACGGCCGCCGATTACCTGCGGACCTTCCTGCCCGTTCCCGAGGGCTGCGAACCCCTCTGCGCCATCGCCGCAGGGTATTCGGATTTCACCCCCGCCCCGCTGCCCGCCGCGGACGACGAGGCGCGGATTATCCGCCTGAAATAGTCCCGTTCCGAAAAACCGATACGCCTACGCCACCCGACGCATGATCCCTCCGCCCCGAGCCGGTCTCCGCAGCCTGTTTGCCTTATGCTTCTGTCTGAGCCTTCTCCCGCCCGCCAACGGGCAGGAAGTGATTGTCGGAGCCGGTATGATGAGACCTCCGAGCACCGCCCGGACGGTAATCTACGTACAGGACAGCCTGACGAAAGAGCCACTGGTCGGAGCGACGGTCCGGATCGTTTCCGGAAAAGACACGCTTGCGTATGCAACGGTCAAAAACATGGTATTCACCGTCACAAGCGCTCGCTGCGAATGTTTCCGGAGGTTCCGGCATCCGGTGGAGCTGACCGTGAGTTTCATGGGTTACAAACCCTTTTCGAAAAGGTACGAAGCGAAAGATTTCGTCGGCAATATCGACGTGAATCTGGCCGAGGACGAACGGCAGATCGCCGCGGTGGAGGTGCGGGGCGACCGCATCGCCATGATTATCCGCGGAGATACGACCGTCTACGATGCCGCCGCTTTCAAGACCCTGCCCGGGGACCGGCTCGGGGAGCTGCTGAAACAGCTGCCGGGCATCGAGGTCCGCGACGGAAGCATCTTCGCCAACGGCGCGGAGATCAAACGCGTCTATGTCGACGGACAAACTTTCTTCGGCGACGACACGAAGGCCGCGCTCCGGGACCTGACGACCGAGGACATCAAGGACGTAAAGGTCTACGACGAGGACAATCCCGTGGCGAAACGCATCGGCGACACCCGGGCCCCGAAAGACAAGGTGATGGACGTCACCACGAAGAGCAAGCCCAAGATAATCAAAAATATTATGCTCGCAGCATCCGGAGGCGTCAGCACCCAGACCGACTACAACGGCAAACATACGGCACGACATGACGAGCGGGCCGTCGTCAGTCTGAACACACCCCGAAACAGCATGAGCCTGATGGCTTACAACGGCAGCAATGCCGCCCGGAGGTTAGGCATAGACGTATTATCGATATATACACCTCCGACCCCGTTCCGGTACACCGAAATAAACGGCAGTTACAGCCACCGGAAGGGCGACTCGCTGAAATACGGCATCAACGTTTCCATATATCTTGACCGAAGTGAGACTGAACAGCAAAGTATGACAGACTACTTTCCGACCGAGGTTTACGAGATCCGCCGGGTAGAGTCGCAGTCGAAAGCGCTGACGAAAAACAATACCTATGACCTGGGCGGAATGTTTACGCATGCCCGCGGAAGACACATCCTGCAAACCCGCATCAAGGGAAGCTATGGTACGCAGATGGGCCGCACGACGAACGGTTCGACCGACCGGACCGACGGAAACACCGTATCGCAGTTGCGCCGCACCCGTTCGGACGGGGATTCGAGAAAGTTGGAAGCCTCTGTATCGTATTCGCAAGGATTCAACAACGACGCATTTATTACAGCTTCGGCCTCTGCGGACTATTCGAACAACGACCGGGACGGCTGGGAAATAGATACGCTCGGCACAACCAGTTTCCGCACCAACCTGCGCAACCACGGCGACGGGTCCGTCTGGAACGTGCAGGGACAATTCGGATTTTCGAAGGATATTTCCAAAGTTTCGACAATCAGACTGAATTATGAATTCGACTACCGGAACGAGCGGTCGAAACAGCGGTCGGTCGATTTTCTGAACGATCCGCTGGGGGCGCTCGACCTGCTGAACACCTACGATTACACGGTCAACGCAAGCCACAACACCCTCACGTTCAATTACACCTTCCGGCCGAACCGGAAAGTCCGTTTAGACGCCGGCATCGGCGGCAACGCGACCGTCGCCAACCGCGACGAACGGCTGCCCCACGATGTGTACACGCCCCGGACCTTCTGGTCGGTAATCCCCAGACTGGATTTTTCATACAATTTCACACCGCAGAAAAGCCTGTCGCTCAGAGCGCAGTCGCGGGTGGACGATATTTCGCTCGAACAGCTGCGCGGAGTGATCGATACGCGCAACCCCCTGCTGCTTCGAGTGGGAAATCCCGATCTGAAACAACCCCTGAAGACCGATTTCTCGCTTGTTTACAACCAGCAGATCGCCGAAAGGAGTTTCAACTGGGCTGCCCGGTTCGACGGCAGCCACACGCTCCATTACATCGCCGACAAAACCACCTATTTCACCGAAGAGACCCCGCTGCCCGAATACGACTATACGGCACAGCGCGGAGCCACGCTCTCCACGTTCGACAACGCCGGCGGATACCTCAACCTGAACGCTTCGCTGTCGATGAGCAAACAGTTCAAGGCGGTCCGCACGACGATCCGAAGCAAACTGGAATACGGTTATTCGCAGGTTCCGTTCTTCCTGAACGGCGTCGCCCGGACAACGGACCAGCACTATATGGGCCTGATGCTCCACCTGATCGGGGGTTTTTCCTCGCACGTCACCCCCGAAATCCGCTGCACGGCGCGAATCGGGGAGTTCGCCAGCGGCCCCTACGGCAAAAGCCGTTACCTCGACGCCCAGATCAACGGCTCCCTGCGCTCGCGCTTCGCCGAAAAGTACGAGGCCAAGGCAATCGTCTTTTACAGCCTCTACCGCAACGACGTCTCGAAGCAGGCGGCCCGCGACGCGGTCTACTGCAACGTCGAAATCGGCCGTAAATTCGGGGCGAAGAACCGGCTGGGAATGCTGACAGGCGTCGTGGACATCTTCAATCAGGGCGAGAACCGCCGGACACAGGTGGTCAACGATTACATCTCGACCTCGCAGACATCACTGCTCGGCCGCTACTGGTTCCTCGAAGTTTCCTATACCTTCTGACAAAAAAATCGTCCTCTTTCGGAGGACGATTTTTCAGTTTCAATATGCTGAGGTCAATGCGCCTCGAGCCAGTTGTCGCCGACGCCGGCGTCGGCAATAAGCCGCACTTTGAGCTGCGCCGCGGATTCCATGCACTCGGTGACGATGGCCGTGACGCGCTCCTGTTCCGAACGGAGCATGTCGACGACCAATTCGTCATGCACCTGCAGGATCACCCGCGAGCGGATGCCCTCGGCGGCGAAACGCCGGTGGACATTGATCATGGCGATCTTCATGATGTCGGCCGCAGAACCCTGAATCGGGGCGTTCACGGCGTTGCGCTCGGCCAGTCCGCGCGCCACGGCGTTGTGCGACGAGATGTCGTTGAGGTAGCGGCGGCGGCCGAAGATCGTCGACACGAAACCCTCCTCCTTGGCCTTCTCAACCACGTTGTCCATATATTCCTTCACCTTGGGATAGGAGGCGAAATAGCCGTCGATGATCTCTTTGGCCTCCTTGCGGGGAATTTCGAGCCGCTGACTCAGACCGAAGGCCGAAATGCCGTAGATGATGCCGAAATTGGCCGTCTTGGCCCGGCGACGCTCCTCGGATGTCACCTCCTCCAGCGATTTGTTGAACAGTTTGGCGGCGGTGGCGGTGTGGATGTCCTCGCCGTGCTCGAAGGCCGCAATCAGCGACTCGTCGCCCGAAAGATGGGCCATCAGGCGCAGTTCGACCTGGCTGTAATCGGCCGAGAGCAACAGATGGTCGTCGTCCGAGGGGATGAACGCCTTGCGGATGCGGCGGCCCATGTCGTCGCGGACCGGAATGTTCTGCAGGTTGGGATTCGTCGACGAAAGGCGCCCGGTGGCCGTCACGGCCTGGTTGAATGAGGTATGAATACGCCCCGTGGTGCGGTTGACCAACTGGGGCAGCGCCTCGACATAGGTCGAAAGCAGTTTTTTGACGCCCCGGTACTCGAGAATCAGATCCACGATGCGGTGTTTGCGGGCGAACGACTGGAGGTAGTCCTCGTCGGTGCAGAACTGCTTGGTCTTGGTCATCTTGGGCTTCTCGGCGATGCGCATCTTCGCAAACAGCACCTCGCCCAACTGGCGCGCGGAGTTGATGTTCAGGTTCGCCTCGCCCGCCTCGGTGCGGATCGCCGCTTCCAGCTCGCCCAGCTTGCGGTTCAGCTCGACGGCATAGACGGCCAGCGCCCCGGTGTCGATCCTTACGCCCGCCATCTCGATATCGGCCAGCACGGCGATCATCGGCTCCTCGACCTCGAAATAGAGGTGCTGGAGACCGATCTTCTCGACCATCGGGTAGAGTTCATGTTTGAGCCGGAGGGCCACGTCGGCATCCTCGGCGGCGTACTCTTTGACGCGCTCGACGTTCACCAAGTCCATCGTCAGCTGCTTGGAACCCTTGCCTATCAGCGATTCGATCTCGATGGGCTTGTAGTTAAGGTAGCGTTCCGAAAGGGCGTTCATATTGTGGCGCGACTCGGGATCGAGCAGGTAGTGGAGGATCATCGTGTCGTACTTGCGGCCCCGGATCGCAATGCCCAGCCGGCGCAGCACCATCAGGTCGAATTTGATGTTCTGACCGATCTTGGCGATGTTCTCATTCTCGAACAGCGGCCGCACGATCTCCGCATATTGGGGCGTGTTCTCCTCTTTGAAGGGGACGTACCATGCTTTGAAAGGCTCCACGGCGAGCGACAGACCGACGATCCGGTCGTTGAAAATGTCGAATCCGGTGGTCTCCGTGTCGAAGCAGAACTCCTCGTATTTCCCGACCTCGGCAATCACTGCGCGCAGTTGTTCGGCGTTCTCGACAAGCGTATATTCATGGGGCGTGTTCTGGGCCGTCGCCAGCTGCATCGCATCGGCTTCGGCCTGCAGTTCGGCGACGGGAACCTCCCGAACCTCGGGCATCTGCACCACGGGGTCGCCGAACAGATTGCCCTGACCCGCCAGTGCGGCTTTCTTCGCCGCGGCGGACTTGGCGCGGGCCATCTCCGCCAGCTGGGTCTGCGCCTCCTGCCGGGGGCCTTCGGGAAGCGCCTCGGGCGGCGCGAGGTTGGCGAGGTCGTTCATGAAAGCCTTGAAATCGAGCTCGGCGAAGACCCCGCGCAATTCGTCGATATGGGGTTCGCAGACCGTGAGATCCTCCTCGCGGAAGGGGATCGGCACATCGAGGCATATGGTCGTCAGACGCTTGGCCAGACGCAGGTTGTCGGCCCACTCGGCGATCTTCTCGCCCTGTTTTCCCTTGATTTTCGAAACGTTGTCGAGGATGTTCTCGACCGTTCCCCACTCCTGGACCAGCTTGCAGGCGCTCTTTTCGCCGATGCCCGGCACGCCGGGGATATTGTCCGAAGCATCGCCCCACAGCGCGAGGATGTCGCGCACCAGCTGGGGGTCGTCGATGCCGTACTTCTCGCGGATGGCCTCGCGGCCGACGATCTCGATGCTCCCCTCAGCGCCCCGCTGCTTGTAGATGCGGCAATTGTCGCGCACGAGCTGCCCGTAGTCCTTGTCGGGGGTGACCATGTAGACGTCGTAACCCGCCTCGACGCCCTTTTGCGAGAGGGTTCCGATCACGTCGTCGGCCTCGTAGCCCGCGACCTCGAGGATCGGAATGCACATCGCCTCGAGCACCCGTTTGACATAGGGAACCGACAAGAGGATGTCCTCGGGCGTTTCGGCACGGTTCGCCTTGTATTCCGGAAAGATGTCGCGGCGGAAACTGCCGCCCTTGGGGTCGAAGGCCACCCCCAGCAGGTCGGGCCTTTCGCGTTTCTGGATGTCGCGCAGGAACTTCACGAACCCGAACACCACCGAGGTATTCATCCCCGCGCGGTTGCGCATGGGGCGTCCCAGAAAAGCATAGTAATACTTGAAAATCAACGCATAGGCGTCGACCAGAAAGAGTTTTTTCATATTAGATAGGTTGCGTCACTTGTGTTCGGGGAGCTGTCACTCGTTGTCGCCGGCGAACCATTCGGCGAACGAGGTTGCGGTTTCGTGGAGCTTCAGCGAATGGAGCGCAACACCTTCGGGAAGCCGGGCAGCGATGCGGCGGGCGAAATCGGCGAGCATGTTCTCACACGTAGGCTGATAGTCCACCGTAACGATATTTCCGAATCGTGCGGCGAGCACCCGGCGCAGTTCCGCACCCGACGCCGAATCCCGGAGCACCAGCGCATGGTCGAAACGCGAAACGATCTCCTCGTTCACAATCCGCTTCAACACCCCGAAGTCCATCACCATCCCGCACTTGGGATCGTCCGCATCTTCGGCCGGGCAGCCTTTCACCGTCACGAACAACCGGTAGGAGTGCCCGTGAATCTCGCGGCACGGCCCGTCGTATCCGTCGAGGGCATGCGCCGCCTCGAATGAAAATTCCTTGGTCAATCTGATCACTGTCATATTGCAAAGATAGTGCAAGGTGAGCGGAGTGCCAAATTTATTTGAGCACTTCCGAACCGCCGCCTGTCTAAGACAAAGTCAAAGATAGTGCAAGGCGAGGGCAGAAACAAATTTATTTGAGTTCTGCCGAGGCACAGCCTATCTAAGGCAACGCCAAAGATAGTGCAAGCTGCGGGCAAAAGCCAATCAATCGTTTGGTTCTGCCCGCGGCCTGCGGCTTTTAACGCTCCGGAACGCCTGTTCAGCGACGACCTCCGAGTTTCAGATAGCGGTCATAAAGACGGTCGTAAATCGCATGCCGCTCCATATCAGGCAAATATTCGTCCGAAAAACCGGGACACATCGCCTGCTGGGCCTCCTGCACCGACCCGTAGAGCCCGGCGGCGACCGCTGCGAACATCGCCGCACCCAGGGCGCAGGCCTGGTCGCTGTCCGCCACCCGGATCGGAACGCCGATGACGTCGGCCATCGTCTGCATCACAAAGGGCGATTTGCGGGCGATGCCGCCGATGGCGAGAATATTGTCGATGGGCACCCCCTCCTCGAGCATCCGCTCGTTGATGGCCCGGGACCCGAAGACCGTCGCTTCGACCAGCGTCTTGTAAATCGCCGGCGCCGACGTCGCAAGGGTCAGCCCGTCCAACGCACCCCGCACCCGGGGATCGGCATCAGGCGTGCGGCGTCCATTGTGCCAGTCGAGCGCCACGGGGTCTTCGGCCGTCAGCGGCAGCCGTTCGGCTTCGGCCGTCAGTTCCCCGAGGATTCGCTCTTCGAGCTGCGGATCGCTTTTGGCGATCTGCCGCAGCGGCCACGCCATCACCCGCCGGAACCAGGCATACAGGTCGCCGAAGGCGGCCTGCCCGGCCTCGAAACCGATATACCCGGGCAGCACCGAACCGTCGACCTGACCGCAGATGCCGTGCACGGTCCGGCTGCCGACCTCCTCGTAAGTGCCTACCACGATGTCGCACGTCGAGGTTCCCATCACTTTGACCAGCGTCCCGGGGACGATCCCGGCCCCGACGGCCCCGACATGGCAGTCGATGGCCCCCACGCCGACGGCGATGCCCGGTTTCAGTCCCAGCCGGGCGGCCCACTCGCCGCACAACCGGCCGACGCACGCGTCGCCCGTGACGGTATCGGAATAAAGATGGCCGCGGAAGAGGCCCAGCAGCGGATCGACCGCTTCCAGAAACTCCGGCGCAGGGAGTCCACCCCACGAGGCGTGCCACATCGCCTTGTGTCCGGCCACGCAACGGCTGCGGGCGATGGTTTCGGGGGTCGTGTCGCCGACCAGCAGGGCGCTGATCCAGTCACAATGCTCCACCCATGAATAGGCCGCCGGCAGCAACCGGGGCGAATGGCGCAGGCAGTGGAGCATCTTGGCCCACACCCATTCGCAGGAGTAAGTGCCGCCGCTGTAACGGGTATAATCGACTTCCCATTTCTTTGCTAAATCGTTTATTTCATCCGCTTCGGCAAGGGCCGTATGGTCTTTCCAGAGGACGAACATCGCATCGGGCTCCTCGGCGAACTCCGGCAGCAGGGCCAGCGGGGTGCCTTTGGCGTCAGTCAGCGCCGGGGTCGAGGCCGTGGTGTCGAAGGAGATGCCGCAGACAGCGTCGGCAACGTCGCGTCCGCAAGCCGCCAACGCCTGACGGACAGATGCTTCCAGAGATTCGACATAGTCGAGCGGATGCTGGCGGTAACGGTTGTGCGCGGGATCGCAGTAGAGCCGCTCGGCCCACCGGGGATAGGCCACCACCGCCGAGGCGAGCTCCGACCCGTCGGCGGCGTCGACAACGAGGCACCGCACGGAATCGCTCCCGAAATCGACGCCCAAAAGATAATTGGTTCGAGGTTGCATAGTTATTTCGGTTAATGGTTGAACGCTTCTTTCACAGCCCGCAATCCTCCCGGCACCAGGTCGCGGAGGAGCTCTTCGAGCAGGGCTTCATCCCCCTGCAGGTGGAAAACCTCCTGCGTGTGGCACAGCGTCTCGCCGGGCCGCAGGAAGGCCGCCGGCGACGAGGTTTCGATTTCATAGAACGGGCCCATCACCTCGCCGGTCTCGGTCGGCCCGTCGTTGTAGGCGTTGACGACATCCCCGCCGAACGGATCGGCCTGCGCGCCCCAGCGGCTCTCCACATAGCGGTCGCCCGCCGCAGAACGCCGGCAGCGAACCAGCGTCAGATGATGCGACACCGCGTCGTAACTGCCGCAGAGTCCCGTATCGCGGCCCGCAGGCAGCCCGATCTTCGACCGGAAAGCGCCGTCGATCCGCAGGCATACGAGCCCTCCGGATACGGAGAGCCGGTCGTCCGGAAGCGTTCCGAAGTAGTCGCTGTTGACGGCCGCACGCACGTTTTCGCCGTCGCAGGGCAGAAAAACGGTGGTCGACGGCGACGGCGTGAACATCCCGAGCATCCAGACCGACGGAGCGCCGCCCTCGGGCGTCCAGGCGTCCGGACCGCAGTTCCCGATGCGGTTCTCGCTGCGGTAGGCCACCAGAGCGAGCTCCGGCGACAGGGCATGCCCCAACGCCGCCTCCGCCTGTCGGAGCGAAAGCAGCTCGACACGCCGTGTCACCCCCACCTCAAAGCAGGTTCCGGCGGCATTGCGGAGCGACATCCCGGCTTCGAAACGCACCTGCCGGGCATCGCGGCCGACCACCCGGAAAGGCTCGGTGTCCAGCGCCGCCGGAACCTGCCAGTTGGCATAGACCTGCTCGGCGCCGGGTGCAAAATAGAGCGAGAAAGGACCGCCCTCAGGCCCGAGCCAGAGGCGTTCTTCGCCGCCGAAAGGGTTGAATCGGGATTTCCGGACCCCCGAAGCGATCAGCGAACGGTTTATCCAGCCGTAACCGGGCCCCTCGGGTCCGGTCGAAGCCGAGGTCATCACCCGTCCCTGCCACGCCGGAACCAGATAGACCCGGGCACGTCCCGATTCATCGGACAGTTCCACGCCCTGAACCCCGTAAGCCTCCAAAAATGAGCGCGCTTCGCCGTAAGTTTTCATATTCCGAAAGGGATAAAATCAAAAAAATTGCGAAAAAATTTGTTTATTAAAACGTTTTAATTACTTTTGCAAAAGTAACAGAAAATCCCAGATATTGCAAAAAAACGCCAAAAATATGCGCACGAAACGAGTTACCATAAAAGATATAGCCACGGAGGCAGGCGTTTCGATCGCCCTGGTCTCGTTCGTGATGAACAACAAGGCCGACGGCAAGAATACCTACCGGGTGAACAAGGAAACCGCCCAGCGCATTCTGGAAGTCGCTCAGAAGCTTAACTACCAGCCCAATAACGCCGCCCGCACCCTGCGCAGCGGCAAGACGAACACCATCGGCGTCATCGTTTCGGACATCTCGAACAAGTTCTTCGCCGACATCGCCCGGTGCATCGAGAATCACGCATATAAACATAAGTACACCGTGCTGTTCGGCAGCACCGACGAGAATCCGCAGAAGTTGGAGAATCTGGTCGAGGTCTTCCGCAACAAGGGCATCGACGGCCTGATAGTCGTTCCGTGCGAGGGCGCGGACGAAATCATCCGCGACATCGCCCGCCAGAACATCCCGCTCGTGCTGCTCGACCGCGAGGTGCCCGACCTGGAGGTCAGCAGCGTCGTGCTGAACAACCGCCGTGCCGGGTACGAAACGACCGAAGCGCTGATCCGGCGCGGGTTCACCCGCATCGAGATGATCTCCTACTCGATGGGGCTCTCGAACATCCGCGAACGCGAAGAGGGCTACCGCCGCTGCATGCAGGCAAACGAAATGGGCGAAAACGTCGTCATACACCACCTGCGCCATGACAAACTCGCCAAGATCGAGGATATCATCCGCGAGGCCCGGCAGCGCCGCGTCGAGGCTTTCCTCTTCGCCACCAACACCCTGGCAGGCCAGGGATTGAGCGCCATCTTCCGCAACGGCTGGCGTGTGCCCCAGGATATCGCCATCGCCTGCTTCGACACCAACGAAGCCTTCGACATCTATAAAACCGCCATCGCCTATGTCCGCCAGCCCATCGAACAGTTCGGGACCGAGGCCCTCGACCTGCTGATCAAAGGCATCGAACAACGCGACAAGCCCGGAAGCTGCACGCGCATCGTGCTGACGCCCGAAATCGTCGAGAGCCTCCCCGAAGAGGAACTGCGGAGTGCAGAGACGGCGGTCGCGGAAGCTTAAAATATTTGCTCCGAAGCTAAAACGATTTATAAGAAACCGACATAAAACCATGAACCCGGCAATCCATCCGTTTTACAAGGCGAGCGTCCTCGCCATCCGCAGCGCAGCGCTGGCCGCCGCACTCCTCGTCACGACATCGGCATCGGCCGTAACAGACATTCGACAGGCGTCACCTGTCACCGATTCCAAGGGGGGGGGTGACACCCCGTCCCAATCCGACCCGGACATCCTGCGCCACAACAATCCGGGCCTCACGGTCGACCTGGGGGTCGGACTGTGGGGCATTCCGCTGCCCGTGGACTACGACGGCGACGGCGTGAAAGACCTGCTGGTGTCGTGCCCCGACCGCCCCTACAAGGGACTCTATTTCTTTAAAAACATCGGTACGCCGCGCCATCCCCGTTTCGCCGCCGCCGAGCGCATCAGCGAGAAGGGGATGAACAACATCCGTCTCTCGGAGGTGGACGGAAAACCTTACGTCCTCTCGAAGAATTTCGAATATCCCGACTTTTTCAAAGCTCCCTACGCCAAAAAACGCCGCCTGCACTACGAAGGCGAGGAGCTCGGCGCCACCTACAACAAGTCGCGGAGCAATATGTGGAACTACGTCGACTGGGACGGCGACGGCGACAAGGATATCGTCGTAGGCATCGACACGTGGGACGACTACGGCTGGGACAACGCTTTCGACAGTCTCGGACGCTGGACCCGGGGTCCGCTGCACGGCTATGTCTACCTGCTGGAAAACACCGGCAAGGGATATGTCAACCGCGGCAAGGTGGAGGCGGCAGGCGCCCCGATCGACGTCTACGGAGCGCCCAATCCGTGTATCGCCGACTGGGACGGCGACGGTGATCTGGACCTGATCTGCGGCGAGTTCGTCGACGGGCTGACCTGGTTCGAGAACATCGGAACCCGCACGGAACCCCGCTTTGCGGCGGGACGTCCGCTTGCCAACAAACACGGGGAGATCCGCCTCCATCTGGAGATGATCGTCCCGGTGGTTTCGGATTTCGACGGCGACGGGCATCCCGACCTCATCGTCGGCGACGAAGACGGCCGCGTGGCCTGGGTGCGCCACACGGGGAAGGTCAAAAAAGGCATGCCGCAGTTCGAATCGCCCGTCTACTTCACCCAGCAGGCCGATCTGGTGAAATTCGGGGCCCTTTCGACCCCGTGCGCCTTCGACTGGGACGGCGACGGGAAACAGGACATCATTGCCGGCAATTCCGCCGGCGAGATCGCTTTCATCCGCAACCTCTCGGGCGGCGAAAACCCCGTGTGGGACGCTCCGCGCCTCTTCACCGTCAACGGCAAGCCCATCCGCATCCAGGCCGGGGAGAACGGCTCGATACAAGGTCCCGCCGAACGCAAATGGGGCTATACGGTGCTCTCCGTGGCCGACTGGGACGGCGACGGACTTCCCGACATCATCGTCAACTCGATCTGGGGCAAGATCGAATGGTTCCGCAACCTCGGCAGCAAGGACGGGCTGAAACTCGCTCCGGCGCAGCCCGTGCGCGTGGCCTGGGAGGGAGAAACTCCCAAACCCGCCTGGAACTGGTGGACGCCGGAGCCCGGCACGCTCGTCACGCAATGGCGCACGACGCCCGTGGCGATGGACTGGAACGGCGACGGCCTGACAGACCTCATCGTCCTCGACCAGGAGGGTTACCTCGCCTATTACGAACGTTTCCGCACCCCCGGCGGCGAATTGCTGCTCCGTCCCGGACGCCGCATCTTCCACGGCACGAACTGCTCGCTTTACAGCGCCAAAAAAGGGGTGGTGGAGACATCCGAAGGGCTCCTGCGCCTGAACGACGGCATCGGCGGGCAATCCGGGCGCCGCAAAATCTGCTTCATCGACTGGGACGGCGACGGGCGTCTCGACCTGATCGTCGACAGCCAGAACGCCTGCTGGTTCCGCAACGTCCGCGAGGAGCAGGGCGAGGTGTGGTACGAATACATGGGCAACGTCAACGAGCGCATACTGGCCGGCCACACGACCTGCCCGACACCCATCGACTGGCGGGGCGACGGCACGCCGGAACTCCTGCTGGGGGCCGAGGACGGCCACTTCTACCGGATGGCAAATCAACAGGCGCGATGAAAACCTGCCTCACGACACTCTGCGCCCTATTGCTGGCCACCGCCGTGTCGCAGGCGGCCGAGCCGCTGCGCGTCAAACTCTTCCCGGAGGGAACCCCGACGAAGAGCGGTCTGGAAGAGCAGCCCGAAGGCGTGAACGACAAGGGCTACTACATCCGGGTCAGCGACCCCGAATTGTTGGTATATCTCCCCGATCCGGCCCGCGCCACGGGACAGGCCATGCTGGTCGTGCCGGGCGGGAGTTACGAGAAAGTCTGCATCACACACGAAGGTTACAAGACCGCCGAGTGGCTCAACGAACACGGCATCGCCGCAATGATCCTCAAATACCGGATGCCGAACGGCCATCCCGGGATTCCGCTCGAGGACGGCGAGCAGGCGATGCGCGTCATCCGCCGCAACGCCGCGCAATGGAACATCGATCCCCGCAGCGTGGGAATTATCGGATTCTCGGCGGGAGGCCACTTCGCCTCGACGCTCATCACGGAATACACGAGCGGGGAGACGCGCCCCGACTTCGCCGTCCTGGTCTACCCGGTCGTCTCGATGAAGTATTCCAGCGTCCGGACCCGGGAGAACCTTCTCGGGGACCGCAGCGAAGAGGAGGCATTGCGCAAACGTCACTCGACCTCCGGGCAGGTGCACGAAGGAGTGCCCGAGACAATGCTCCTGCTGTGCAGCGACGACAAAGCGGTGGTTCCGGACAACTCCATCGCCTTCTGCCGGGCCCTCATCCGCCGCGGGGTGAAGGCCGAAATGCATATCTATCCCGAAGGGGGCCACGGCTTCTGGATGCGCGAACGCTACAAGTACGGCGACGAAACCTATCCGGCCGTCATCCGGTGGATCGAACAACACAAGACAACCAACTGATCAAACACAAAAACATAAAAAAATGAAGACTATCAAAGGGATCATTCCCCCGATGATTACCCCCTTGAAGGGCGACGACCAAATCGACCGTGAAGGCACCGTACGACTCACGGAGCACATCCTCGCCGGCGGCGTCCACGCCCTCTTCCTGCTCGGCACCACCGGCGAGGCGCAGAGCCTCTCCTACAAATGCCGTTACGACTTCGTCGAACTGGTATGCCGTCAGGTCGCCGGGCGCGTTCCCGTGCTGGTGGGCGTCACCGACACGTCGCTCGACGAGAGCGTCAAGCTGGCCGCCCACGCCGCGAAATGCGGCGCCGTGGCAGTCGTGGCCGCCGCGCCCTACTACTTCGCTCCCTCGCAGCAGGAGTTGATCGAATACTACACGGCGCTGGCCGACGCGCTGCCGCTGCCGCTCTTCCTCTACAACATGCCGTCGCACGTGAAGGTGTTCCTCGAACCCGCGACCGTCAAAACGCTGGCCGACCACCCGAACATCGTCGGACTGAAGGACAGCTCGGCCAACATGACCTATTTCCAAACGCTGCTCTACCACCTGGGCGGCCGCGAGGATTTCGCCCTCTACGTGGGTCCCGAAGAGCTGACGGGCGAAAGCGTCGTGATGGGCGCCGACGGCGGCGTGAACGGCGGCGCCAACATCTTCCCCGAACTCTACGTGCAGATGTACTACGCCGCCTGCAACCACGACGTGAACACGATGCACGCGCTGCAACGGAAGATCATGCAGATCAGCACGTCGCTCTACACCGTCGGCAAATACGGGTCGAGCTACCTGAAAGGCGTCAAATGCGCGCTCTCGCTGCTGGGCATCTGCGACGACTACATGTCCTATCCCTACCGGAAATTCCGCACCGAGGAGCGTGCCCGCATCCGCAAGGCCCTCGAAGCCCTGGGCGCTGAATGCGGCGAATAACACACAACCAAATCCCCCTAACCCGATAAAAAATGGAGATAACCATACTCGATTACCTCGTCTTTTTCATCTTCGTGGGCGGTGTCGCCCTCTTCGGATGCTCGTTCTACTTCCGCAGCCGTAAAGGCGCCGCGGCATTCACCGCCGCCGAAGGTTCGCTGCCCACGTGGGTCGTGGGCATGTCGATCTTCGCCACGTTCGTCAGCAGCATCAGCTTCCTCGGGCTTCCCGGCGACGCCTACAAAGGCAACTGGAACCCCTTCGTATTCAGCCTCTCGATCCCCATCGCCACATGGCTCGCGGCCAAGGTCTTCATCCCGCTCTACCGCGGAATCAACAGCGTCTCGGCCTACCACTACCTCGAAATGCGCTTCGGCTACTGGGCCCGCTGTTACGTGGCGGTCTGCTACCTGCTGACGCAGCTCGCCCGCGTGGGCTCGATTCTGCTGCTGCTGGCCCTGCCGCTGAACACGATGTTCGGCTGGGACATTCAGACCATCATCATCTGCACGGGCATCGCCACGCTGATCTACACCCTGCTGGGCGGCATCGCCGCCGTGGTCTGGACCGACGCCATCCAGGGCATCATCCTCATCGTCGGGGCCGTCGCCTGCGCCGCGATCCTCACCTTCACGATGCCCGAAGGTCCCGGACAGCTCTTCGCGATAGCCTCGGAACACGGCAAGTTCAGCCTCGGGAGCTTCGGCGCAAGCCTTACGGAACCGACCTTCTGGGTGGTGCTCATCTACGGACTGTTCGTCAACATGCAGAACTACGGCATCGACCAGAACTACGTGCAGCGCTACATGACGACCCGCTCGACGGCCGAAGCCGTGAAGTCGACCCTTTTCGGCGGTCTGCTCTACATACCCGTGTCGCTGGTCTTCGTCTACATCGGCACGGCGCTCTTCTCCTACTACACGGCGCGTCCCGAACTGCTGCCCGCCGGCACGCCCTCGGACCAGGTCTTCCCGTGGTTCATCGTCCACGGACTGCCTACGGGCCTCACGGGCCTCGTGATCGCCTCGCTCTTCTCGGCCGGCATGTCGACCATCGCCACGAGCATCAACTCCTCGGCGACGATCGTGCTGACGGACTTCGCCAAGCGGCTCTCGAAAAAGGAACTCTCCGAGAAAAAGAGCATGCGGGTGCTCTACGCCACGTCGTTCGTCGTGGGAGCCCTGGGCATCATCATGGGACTGATGATGATGCGCATCGACGGCGTGCTGGACGCCTGGTGGAAACTGGCGTCGATCTTCAGCGGCGGCATGCTGGGGCTGTTCCTGCTGGGCGTCGTCTGCAAGACCGTGCGCCGGGCCCATGCGGTCGTCGCCGTGATCCTCGGACTGCTGACCATCGCCTGGATGAGCCTCTCGCCGCTGATTAACGAAGGTTCGCCCTTCTACCGTTTCCACAGCCCGCTGCACACCTACCTCACCATCGTCTTCGGAACGACGGTCATCTTCCTGACGGGCTTCCTGCTCACGAAACTCACGAACCGCAAAGCCGAAAACGCATGAAAACCCGACTGAAAACCGGACTGCTGCTCTGCGGCGGCGTCCTGGGCGGCAGCGCCGCCGTGGCGGCCCAGAAACAGCCCAACATCCTGCTGGTGCTGAGCGACGACCAGAGCGCCTTCGCCGTCGGCTGTTACGGCAACGCCGACATCCGGACGCCGAATCTCGACCGTTTCGCCTCCGAAGGAGTGCGCTTCAACCGCGCCTACGCCACCTCGCCGCAGAGCGTGCCTTCGCGCGCCTCGATCATGACGGGGCGTTCGCCCGTGGCGGTGAACATGACCCGCTTCAACGTGACGCTCGCCCGCCGCTTCCGCGCCTTTCCCGAATACCTGCGCGAGAACGGCTACTACACGGGCGTCGCCGGGCGCGGCTACCACCTCGACGGAGCCGTCAGCGGCCGGGTCGGAAAGATCAAGGAGGTCGAACTCTACTACGCGGAGCACGGCTACAAGACCTTCCCCGACCGGCTCGACACCTGCATGGTCGTCGCCGACGCCAGCAGGGGCAAGAACCACTGGAAGATCAACGCCCAGTTCCGGACCTTCATGGAGCGCCGCGACAAGGACAAGCCCTTCTTCCTGCAACTCTGCTATTCCGATCCCCACACGCCTTACGACGCCCCGAAGGTGCACGACCCCCGGTCGCTGACCCTCCCGCCGTTCTATCCCGACACGCAGCTGGTCCGCGAATACCTGGCGGCCTATTACGACGAGATACACCGGATGGACTCTGATTTCGGGGAGGTGCTGCGCTACCTCGACGAACACGGCCTGAGCGACAACACGATCGTCATCTTCATGGGCGACAACGGCGGAGCGCAGTTCATGGCCAAAGGCACGCTCTATGAAAACGGAATCCGGGTGCCGTTCCTGGTCCGCTGGCCCGGGCGCATCGCCCCGGCCGTGACGGACGCCGTGGTCTCCAACGTGGACATCGCCTCGACCTGTCTGGCGGCCGCCGGGCTGCCGGTTCCCGAAGAGATGGAGGGTGCGGACCTCCTGCCCCTCATGGTGCAGGGCGAAACTCCGGCCGAAAGGTGGGTCTACTCCGTGCGGAGCTGCCACGCGACCAATTCGCTGCCGGGCAAAACCTCGGTCTTCGACCAGATGCGCTGCATCGTCGGCGAACGGTACAAACTCATCTACAACCTGCTGCCCGGTCTGCCGTGGGTGCCCATCGATTTCTCCGGCACGGAGATGTTCGCCGAACTGAAACGCATGCACAGGAGCGGAGAGCTCGATGCGCTTTCGAGCCGCCTCTATTTCTCGCCGACACGCCCGATGTTCGAGCTCTACGACCTGCGGAACGACCCCTGCGAACAGCGCAACCTGATCGACGATCCGGCGCTGAAAGAGATCCGCAACGACCTGATCCTGAAACTGACCTACAAGATGATCGAGGACGAAGATTTCGTGACGCTCCCTCATCCGAAAATTTACGAATAAGAACCGAAAAATCATCCGACCTATGACAAACCATCCTAAAATCGGTATCCGTCCGATCATCGACGGCCGCCGCGGCGGTATCCGCGAATCCCTCGAAGAGATGACGATGGGCATGGCCCTGAGCGTTGCGAAACTCTATGCCGCGAAGCTGCGCTATGCCGACGGCGTCCCCGTCGAATGCGTCATCGCCGACACGACGATCGGCGGCGTGGCCGAAGCGGCCGCCGCAACCGACAAATTCCGCGACAACAACGTCGGGGCTGTCCTCTCGGTGACGCCCTGCTGGTGCTACGGCTCCGAAACCATCGACATGGACCCGCTGATGCCCAAAGCCATCTGGGGCTTCAACAAGACCCAGCGTCCGGGAGCCGTCTATCTCGCCTCGGCGCTGGCCGGGCACAACCAGAAGGGACTGCCCGCATTCGGCATCTACGGCTCCGAAGTGCAGGAGCAGGACGACAACAGCATCACCCCCGACGTGGAGGAGAAGCTGCTGCGCTTCGGCCGCGCGGCCGTCGCCGTCATGGAGATGCGCGGCAAATCCTACCTCTCGATCGGTTCGGTGTCGATGGGCATTGCCGGGTCAATGCCCGATCCCGATTTCTTCCAGGAGTATCTGGGCATGCGCAACGAAGCCGTGGACTGCTCGGAGATCGCCCGCCGCATCGAGCTGGGCATCTATGACAAGGAGGAGTTCGAACGGGCTATGGCCTGGGTCGAAAAGCACTGCAAGACACACGAAGGCGAGGACCTCAACCCGGAACACCTCCGCTATTCGCGCGAAAAGAAAGACGAGGTGTGGGAGTATGTGGTCAAAATGACGATGATCTTCCGCGACCTCATGGTGGGCAATCCGAAGCTCGCCGAAATGGGCTTCGAAGAGGAGGCCGCCGGACACAACGCCATCGCCGGCGGTTTCCAGGGCCAGCGCCAGTGGACCGACTTCCGCCCCGACGGCGACTTTTCGGAAGCCATCCTCAACACGTCGTTCGACTGGAACGGCATCCGCGAAGCCTACACCTTCGCCACCGAAAACGACACGCTCAACGGCGTCTCGATGCTCTTCATGCACCTGCTGACCAACCAAGCGCAGCTCTTCTCCGACGTGCGCTCCTATTGGAGCCCCGAGGCCGTAGAGCGCGCCACGGGCAGGAAACTGACGGGCAAGGCCGCGAACGGCATCATCCACCTCATCAACTCGGGAAGCAGCACGCTGGACGCCTCGGGCGCAATGTCCGACGCCGAGGGCAACCCCGTGATGAAACCCTTCTGGGAGATCACCGAACAGGAGGCCGAACGGTGCCTCGAAGCGACGACCTGGCACCCGGCCGGCCGCGAATACATGCGCGGCGGCGGTTTCTCGTCGAAGTTCTTCACGCGCGGCGACATGCCGGTCACGATGTGCCGCCTGAACCTGATAAAAGGCCAGGGTCCGGTGCTGCAAATCGCCGAAGGGTGGGCCGTGAACGTCGACCGTGCGATCTTCGAGCACATCGACAAACGCACCGACCCCTCGTGGCCCACGACCTATTTCGCCCCCCGGCTGACGGGCAGGGGAGCTTTCAGGAGCGTCTACAACGTGATGAACAACTGGGGCGCCAACCACGGAGCCATCACCTACGGCCATGTGGGAGCCGACCTCATCACGCTCGCCGCGATGCTCCGCATTCCGGTCTGCATGCACAACGTCGACGAGGAGAAAATCTTCCGTCCTTCGGCCTGGGCCGCCTTCGGCTCCGATCCCGAAGGGGCCGACTACCGGGCCTGCAACAACTATGGACCCGTCTACCGCTAACGAACCGACAACCTAAACCTACAACCATCGACCTATGAAACCCATACAGATGATATGCCGCGCCGTGCTGCTCCTGCTCCTCGCAGGAGGCAGCCCGACGCCGCTATCGGCCCAGACACCTCGCAAAGTCGAAGGCAAGGTGACCAATGCGGCCAAACAGCCTATCGCCGGAGCCGTCGTCCTCGTGAAGGGAACGACGCGCGGAACGACCACGCTCGGCGACGGCAGCTACTCCATTCAGGCGTCGGCCCGCGACGTGTTGGTGTTCTCGCTGCTGGGCTACACCGAACAGGAGGTCGCCGTGAACAACCGCACCCGCATCGACGTCGCTCTCGAAGAGTCGGCCAGCGCCATCGACGAGGTCGTCATCGAAATCGGCTACGGCGCACAGGCCCGCAAAGACATCACCGGAACGCTGAGCAGCGTGAAGATGGAGGACCTGGTGAAAGCCCCGGTCATGAACTTCGACCAGGCGCTCCAAGGCCGTCTGGCCGGTGTCTCGGTTTCGTCGTCCGACGGACAGCCCGGAGCCGAAATGGACATCGTCATCCGCGGAGCCAACTCTCTGACCCAAAGCAACGCTCCGCTCTACGTCATCGACGGATTCCCCATCGAGGATTTCTCGAACGCCGCCATCAACTCGGCGGACAT
Organism: Alistipes timonensis JC136; assembly: GCF_900107675.1. Classification (GTDB taxonomy): domain Bacteria; phylum Bacteroidota; class Bacteroidia; order Bacteroidales; family Rikenellaceae; genus Alistipes; species Alistipes timonensis. The sequence continues at coordinate 359,842 of NZ_FNRI01000003.1, read as the reverse complement.
CGCTTCGATCACAGTACTGAAAGATGCCTCGGCGACGGCCATCTACGGAGCCCGCGGCGCCAACGGCGTCATCATCATCGAAACGAAAAAGGGCGTAGAGGGCAAACCCGTCATCACCTACTCGGGAACCTACGGATTCCAGACCGTGACCAAGAAGATGGATATGATGGACGCTTACGATTTCGTCACGTACCAGATCGAGCGCCAGCCGTCGAGCGTCGACACCTACCTGAACAACCTCGACCGTACGCTCGAAGACTACAAGCGTATGGGTCAGGGCATCGACTGGCAGGACAAACTCTTCCGCAACGCCGCCATCCACATGCACAACCTCTCGATGACCGGCGGTACGAAGCAGACCAAGTATGCCGTTTCGCTTTCGATGGCCGACCAGAAGGGCGTGATCCTCAATTCGGGGTATGAGAAGTATCAGGGTCGCATCTCGCTGACCCAGCAGTTGAACAAGAACGCCAAGGTGACGGTCAATGCCAGCTACATGGGCGACAAGACCTACGGACAGACCTCATCCACCGCTCTGTCGACAAGCAACGCCTACGCTTCGTACCTGATGTACCGCACATGGGCCTACCGCCCGGTCATCACCAACGTCAACTCGGAGGAAGAGCTCTTCGACGACTATTTCGACGGTAACAATTCGTCGACGATGAACCCCATCCTGTCGAGTAAGAACGAAGACAAGGTCACGCGCAAACAGACCTTCATCTCCAATGCCAAACTGGATTACAACCTGCACAAGAACCTCCGTCTGAGCATCAGCGGCGGCTACTCGCGCTTCCTCACCGAGGCCAGCGAGTTCAACAACTCCAAAACCTACAAGGGTTATCAGACGCTCACCAACTCAAAGGGTGTCAACGGTTCGGTGATGAACACGACCCGGACCGACTGGATGAACGAGAACATGCTGACCTACAAGAAAGACTGGAAAAACGGCCGTCACAAATTCAACGCCGTGGCCGGATTCACGCTGCAGGGCAGCAGCCAGCGGCGCTTCGGCTATTCGAGCATGCAAATCCCCAACGAGTCGCTCGGCATCAGCGGCATCGACGACGGTCTGCCCGATTCGATGACGGCGCTGCTGACGGAGAATTACCTCATGTCGTGGCTCGGACGTATCAATTACAGCTTCCGTTCGCGGTACATGTTCACCGTTTCGTTCCGCGCCGACGGATCGTCGAAATTCTCTCCCGACAACCGCTGGGGCTATTTCCCCTCCGGAGCCTTCGCCTGGCGTCTGGGCGAGGAGAAGTTCATGCGCCGCCTGCGCTTCATCGACGACGCCAAACTGCGCATCAGTTACGGTGTCACCGGCAACAACCGCATCGGCGACTACTCGGTACACCCGTCGCTGACCCTTTCGGACTATTATTCGTTCAACAACGGACAGCCCGCCGACGCCATCGTCACCAGCAGCCTGGGCAATCAGGACCTAATCTGGGAGAGCACCGAGCAGATCGACGCCGGCCTGGACCTGCGCCTCTTCAAAAACCGCATCAGCCTGACGGTGGACTGGTACCAGAAGAAGACCCGCGACCTGCTGCTGAATGCCAACCTGCCGTACAGTTCGGGGTACCGTACGGTCTTCAAAAACATCGGTAAGGTTCGCAACCGCGGTTTGGAAATTTCACTGAGCACGGTGAACGTCAAAACGCGCCACTTCGAATGGAGCTCCGATTTCAACATCAGCTTCAACCGCAGCCGGGTGCTGGCGCTCTCCGAGGGCGAAGAGAACTACCTCTCGAAAATCAGCTTCACGGGCGATTTCAACTCCACCTATCTCTATCTGGCCAAAGTCGGACAGCCCATCGCACAGTTCTACGGCGTCGAATGGGCCGGGGTTTACGGCTACGAGGATTTCGATCAGGACGCCGCAGGCAACTACACGCTGAAAAAGGGCGTCGCCACCAACGGCAACGACCGCAGCTCCATCCAGCCCGGCGACATCAAATACGTCGACCAGAACGGCGACGGCGTGGTCAACGACCAGGACATGGTGGTCATCGGACGCTGCGAGCCGATCCACATGGGCGGATTCAACAACAACTTCACCTATAAGAACCTGAGCCTGAACGTCTTCTTCCAGTGGCGCTACGGTTCCGACGTGATGAACGCCAACCGCATCATCTTCGAAGGCAACTACTCCAACAAATCCATCAACCAGTACAAGAGTTACGTCGACCGCTGGTCGCCGACGAACACCGACAGCAAGAATTTCCGCGTCGGCGGCCGCGGCCCTGCGGGCGTCTACAGTTCGAGGACCATCGAAGACGGTTCGTTCCTGCGCCTGAAAACCCTTCAGCTGAGTTACACCCTGCCCAAGAAGTTCACCCGGAAGATCCATCTGAATCAGGTTCAGGTCTTCATCTCCGGACAGAACCTCTGGACCTGGACCTCCTATTCGGGCCTCGACCCCGAGGTCTCGACCCGCAATTCGGCCCTGACGCCCAACTTCGACTACTCGGCCTATGCACGCAACCGGATTTACACGGCCGGCATCAAAGTCACCTTCTAACCTAACGGAGCCTACGAATATGAAAAAAAATATTACTCTATTAAGCCTCTGCGTGCTCTTCCTGGCCTCGTGCAGCCTGCTGGACACCGAGCCGCAGGATTTCGTCACCCCGTCGAATTACTACAACAACGAAACCGAGATGAACACGGCGCTCAACGGGGTCTACGCCACGCTGGCCAACACGACGCTCTACGGCAACAACCTGTTGGGGCGTATGGGACTGTCGGCCGACATCGGTTACGAAAGCTACTCCTCGGACTACGGTTCGGTGGGCGACTACGACGTTTCGCCCGCCGATTCGAAGATCCTCACCTTCTGGCGCGACCTCTACGACGGCATCGGCCGGGCCAACATGCTCATCAAATACATCGACAAACCGCAGCTCGACGAAACCACCCGCAACAACATCTACGGGCAGGCGCTTTTCCTGCGGGCTTATTACCACTTCCTGCTGGTCGTCCGGTTCCACAACATCCCGCTGATCCTCAGTGTTCCCGAAGACGGCAACCGCGAGAGCGTGCAGACGCCGCAGAGCAGCACGCGCGACGTCTATTTGCAGATCATCAAAGATATGGAGGAAGCGGCTCCGCTGGTTCGCACGGCCGCCGAATTGCAGTCGCCGGGCCGTGTCAGCCAATCGACCGTCTACGGAATGCTGGCACGCGTGGCCCTCTATATGGCGGGCTACCCCGTGAAGGAACCGGGAATGTACGCCAAGGCGAAGGAGTATGCCCAGAAAGTCATCGACACGGGAAGCCACGCGATGAACGCCTCTTACGAGCAGGTCTTCATCAACTACATCCAGGACAAATACGACGTGGGCGAGAGCCTTTTTGAGGTGGAGTTCTGGGGCACGAACGAGGGTACCTACACCACGACGGCCGGCATGGTAGGCCGCAACAACGGCATCGGCTGCTCGAGCACGAACATCATCGGCGATACCGGAAAATCGGTCGTCGATCTCTACGGCTACTCCATCGGCGCGATCCGCACGACGCCCTATTTCTTCACGCTCTTCGAGACCGGCGACCTGCGGCGCGACTGGACCATCGCCCCGTTCACCTACAACACGACGACGGGCGCCAAGACCGAACAAACGTCCAATATCTGGATTCGCTATTGCGGTAAATTCCGCCGCGAATACGAACTCAGCCAACCGCGGTCGACCAACTACACGCCTATCAACTTCCCGCTGCTGCGCTACTCCGACATCCTGCTGATCTGGGCCGAAGGCGTTGCCGCCGACCCCGACAACCACAGCGCCGACGACCTGAAACAAGCCTACGAATATGTCAACCAGGTGCGCCGCCGCGGCTTCGGAAAGGACATCAACACGCCGGATGCGAGCGTCGACCTCGAAACGGGCGACAAGAGCTACCTGCTGGAAGCCATCAAAGACGAGCGTCCGCGCGAACTGGGCTTCGAGCTGCTCCGCAAGGACGACATCGTGCGCTGGGGTGAATTCTACGACCGGATGCGCTACGCCCGCAGCCTCGCGGCAGCCATTCCCGACAGTTACACCTCTTCGTACTACGTAAACGCCCGACGCACCTACAACAGCGTCAACCGGCGCGACGAGATATGGCCGATCCCCACCTACGAACTGGGTGTCAACCGAGCGCTGGTACAGAATCCCGGATGGTAGTACCCAAACAATCAAACGATTATGAAAAAGACAATAAAATATCTCTTGCTGTTTGCGGCATTCGCGGCGCTGACGACCGGATGCCGCAAGAACCTCGACGATGTCGACGACGTGCATTTCGACGTTTCGCTCGAAGCCGAAACCTTCAAGGTCGGCGAACCCGTCCGGTTCCATTTCAGCGGCAACCCCGATTTTATCATCTTCTACTCGGGCGAGAAGGGCAACGACTATGCCTACAAGGATACCGACCGGATCACGGACAGCGAGATGACCTTCTCCTTCTCCACCACGACCACCTCGGGAACGGCCGGAAATCCCAACCCTTCACGCGTTCCAGTCTGCTACTCCACGGATTTCTCGGGTGAGTACACCGAGGAGGCCGTGCGGGCCGCCACGTGGATCGACATCACCGACCGTTTCAAGATGCCGACCGACACCGGGATTACCGCTCTGCTCTCGGGCGACGTGAATGTCACCGAGTACTTCTCCGACCCCGAATCTCCGCTCTATTTCAGTTTTCATTGGGTCGTCGAACCCTATGATGCTGCGATAAAGAACGGCCGCACGCAATGGAACATCCAGGCCACGAAGCTCAACGGCATAGCCGGGGAGTCGGTTTCCACGCTCTACGATTTCGCCGACATGCGTTGGCAGATCGTGCAGGCGGCTTCGTTCGAAGGGGCCTCCTCGCTGCCCGACGTCAATGCCTCGCGCATCCTCCTCCGCAGCGAGTTCCAGCCCTCGGTCTCCCGCGAATGCTGGGCCGTCAGCGGTCCCATCTACCGGATGGACCAGATCAACGACGGTCCCGACTTCGGCGTCGGCATCAAGGCGATGGCCGAGGCTTCGCTGAGCAGCTATGCCTATACCTACACCGAACCGGGCGACTACGAAATCGCTTTCGTGGCGGCCAACGCAAATGTCTACGGCCGCAAGGAGGTCATCCGAAAAGTCTCGGTCCGGATTATCGAGGACGAAGGCGGCATCACGCCGCCGCTGCCCGGAGAGTGGAACCAATAAAACGACAAAACCATGACGAACCGCATAACCTTTACGATCATCGCTGCGTCGCTGTTCCTGACGGCGTGCAGCCAGGACGATATCATGCCGCGCGAAGCGCTCCCCGACGGGGAGCAGGCCGTATGCTTCTCCGCAGGCGAACCGACGACCCGCACCGAAGTCGGAACCAACGACGACCGGACGCTCGCCATCACGTGGGCCGAAGCCGACGAAGTAGGCATCTACGGTCGCAAAGACGACCGTTCCTCGGGCGACAACTATGCTTACACGGCCACCCCCTACAAGAGCGACGCCACACGCTGCTCGTTCTCGGCATCGGACACCTACGAACTCTTTACGTGGACAAAAAACGCCGCGCAGGGTTTCTACGCCTACTATCCCTACACTAAGATCGACGACCGCACTCCGAATCCCGAGGCCCATCCCTTTTCGCTTCCGGCCCTGCAAACGCAGTCGGAGGGCAACTCTCCGGCTCATATCGCCCGCTACGGGCTGATGACAGCCGCACCGGTGAACATCCCCGCGGGAACCGTGAGCGAAGGTGCAATCCGGTTCAACTTCGCCAACATCTTTTCCATCGTCGAACTGCGTTTTAAAATGACCGCCGACTGCGCCATCGCTTCGGTACCGGTAAAACAGGTCCGCCTGCTCTCCGACGCCGCGGCGCTCGCCATCCCGGCCGGAACCATCGACCTGACCCGGACCATAGACCCTGCAGCAACGCTGCCCGTCGTCGGGGAAGAGGAGTCGCAAAGCCTCACGCTGACCTTCGATACGAACCTCGCCGTCACGAAGACGGACTATGTCAGCGCCTATCTGGTGGCGGCACCCGGGACCCATCCGGCCGGCACGCTCCGCTTCGAAGTGACGGCCATCGACAACTCGACCTACAGCTACACCATCCCGGAGCAGGTCACACTGCACCCGAACCGCCACTACACCAAGTCCTATGAGCTTTCACTCGACGAGTTTATACTCTCCGACGAGTTCGAGGCGGAAATCCCCGTATTGAGTTGCAAGGTCGGAGAGCCGTTGACGGTTTCCATGACAGGTATCGCCGACCGCGTGGATTTCTGGTCGGGCGAGGAGGGCCACGACTACGCCTATGCGGAAAAAGACCGGATGCAGGAGCCCGATATGACGATGAATTTCATGATGCTGCTCAACAGCGGTACACAACGCCATCCCGCCAAGGTGATGTACTCGACCGATTTCGACGGCACGATGACCCAGACGGGAATTCTCGCCGCCACATGGACCGATGTATCCGACCGGTTCGACATGACGAAGCCCATACACGGCGTCGATTCCGGATATCCCGCCGCCACCGCTTCGACCAAACCCTATGATGCAGGCACGGCCGACTGCACGGACTGGTTCTCGGGCGAAGGCAACAGCTGTTGGATCGCGTTCTTCTACCATGTGGACAAATTCGATGCTGACTACACCGACCCCGAAACGGGTACAGCAGGCAACGGCCGCACCTACTTCTACTCCTACGACATGTGGGTACGGGCGCAGTACAAGTCGGAAAGTTCCTATACGGAGATCTACCGCCAGAAATATGCGGACGGTGTGAGCAACCCGGACTATCCGACCTTCGTCCAGGGCTCGACATTCGACTCCGGTGACGGAACCAATCCGTTCCGGCTCTTCACCAATTACACGGGTTATTCCTGCGTACTGCGCCTCGGCGCCGCATTCAGGCCGACGGTCGACAAGGATTCCTACCTGGTGATGCCGAAACTGACACGCCCCGAAGCGAAGAACGTGGGTAAGGACAGCCCCTTCGTCATCAAAGCTTCCGACGACGAGCAGCCTGCAAGTTATCAATATACGTTCACCGCCCCCGGCATCTACCAGGTAGCGGTGGTCGGCACGGTGATGACCCTGGCCGGAGAAAAACAAATCCTGCTCCGGAAGAGCGTCTCCGTCACCGAATAACCCCACTCTGAAAATTCATGACTATGAAAAACAGCATCAAAACAGCGCTTTTATTCCTTTTTTCCGGACTCCTTTTCGGCGCCTGCGAAAAAGAGGACGACGGTGCCAAGGAGGCGCCCCTGCCCGCCGGTGCCATAGAGGTTCGCGGAACACTCGTCGACATCCGTCCGTTCGCGGTGGGGAAGGAGGCGTTTCCCCAGCAATCCGACTATATTTTCGACTCGGACATCGAAACGCTCTTCGATACGCCGCTCTCCTATGCCACCGGGCTCCTGAAAGCCCGCGGCGCCGAGGCTTTCCGCTGCGGCAGCGCCCAAACGGTCTACATGGCGATCACCACCCCCGAGCTGAACGCCGCAGGGTGGAGCGCCACGGAAAAGAGCTTCGCGATGAATGACCTTACCTATTACCTTTACTCCTACGTCTGCCGTACCCCGGGGCAGTGGATCGAAATTCCCGATCCGGCCGACCGTGAATATGCCACGATGCTCTTCGCCGAGACCCTGAGCGTCGCCTGCGATCCCGTACCGGGAACCGTCATCGCCCAGGTCCCCGAGCTGCGCAAAAGCACCGTCAGCAACGCTTCGATCGCCATCCTCCCCAACGGGAACTATGTGGCTTCGTGCACCGGAGTCACGGACGGTGCGACGCTCTTCGTGTCGAAAGACCGCGGCGCCACCTGGTCAACCCTCGTGGAGAACGTCACGGCCCTCAACGGCATCCGCAACTACTACAACCTCTTCGTCTTCGAGGGTGCGCTCTATATGATGGGGGCCGGGATCGGAAACCAAGACCTGCTGATTTCACGCTCGGAGGACAACGGAGCGACCTGGACCAAACCCACCGACGCCACGAACGGCGTGCTGCTCACCGGAGGTTTCCACTCGGCCGCCGTGCCCGTGGTGGTCTACGACGGGCGTCTCTGGCGGGCCTGCGAAACAGCCGGAAGCGACACCTCCATCAAACGTCCGTTCGTCATTTCCGCACCCGTCGATGCCGACCTGCTCGACGCGTCGAGTTGGACTAAATCCGACAACCTCATTACCGACAACGAAATGATCGTCAACGAAAAGACCGTTACCGAGCTGATCGAGGGCAACATGGTCGCCACCTCCAACGGCCTCTACAACATCCTCCGGGCCAGCAGCAAACAAACCAGCCAGCTGGCGGCCAAAGTCACCGTCACCAGCCCGTCGAAACTCACCTTCTCCGTTTCCAACGACTTCATCACCTTCCCCGGCGGCGGCAAGAAATTCACCATCCGCTACGACGAACAAAGCCAGCGCTACTGGACCCTCTCCAATCCCGCGGCCTCGAAATACGTCGGGATGAAGAACGACGGCCTCTACCTGAACGGCATCACCCGCGACCTGATCCGAAACCGGCTGGTGCTGTGCTACTCGACCGATCTGATCACGTGGGTTCCCTACAAGGTGGTCCTCGAAAACGAAGATCCCTTCTTCCACGGATTCCAGTACGTCGACTGGCAGTTCAACGGCAACGACCTCGTGGCCGTATGCCGCATGGCCTGTCCCGAACGCCGCGGCTTGCCCTACCGCCAGCACGACGCCAATATCCTGAGCTTCCTGCGCATCGCCGACTTCCGAAACCTCTGATCGCCATGCGCCGAATCCGACTGCTCGCCCCGCTGCTCCTGCTCCTCGTCACGGGAAAGCCGCAACTCTTTGCGGCCTCCCCGCGCGGGGAGGGGAGCATCGAAGTCCGGGGACGGTTGATCGACATCCGCCAGGCGCAACCCGGCGCGGAGGTCTTCCCCCAATACAAGCGCAACCGCTTCGGCAAAAGCCTCCCCGCACGTCTCGAAGGAATGACCTACGCCGTCAGCCTGCGGGAATTCCGAGGCCCCGAGGCAGTGCGGTCATCGCAGCCCTGCGACCTGCTGCTGGCACTCTCCGGCACCCGGCCCGACACGACTCAGTGGCTCCCCACCGGCGAGGGATTTTTCGTCAACAAAACCCGCTATCGGCTTTACCGGCAACGTTATGACACCCCCGGCCGCTGGCTGGAACTCCCGTCGCAGCAGGATGGACCCTCCTGTCTGCTTTTCGCCGAAAACCTCCGCGTTGCGAACACGGCGCCCATCCCCGGAACTGTCATCACACAGGTCCGGGAATTGCGCCGAACGCACATCACCAATCCCAACCTGCTGATCCTCCCCGACGGCAGTTATCTGGCTGCGTGCAGCGGCGTGAACCTCCAACGAAACGTCGATTTCTACCGCTCGACGGATCGGGGTGCGACCTGGAAACACTGGTCGCGGGGACGCTATCCGATCAATTTTTACACGGTGTTTCCCCACCAGGGAGCGCTATACATGATGGGAACGGCCACGCCCCGGGGCGACATCATCATTTGCCGCTCGGACGACATGGGACGCACGTGGAGTTTCCCCGATGAAACACGTTCCGACGAGGGCATCCTCCTGCGCGGCAAATACCACTCGGCACCCGTTCCGGTCGTCGTCCACGGAGGGCGCATCTGGCGTGCCATGGAGACCAACACGCCGGGCGAGAAACGCCGGGCGTTCGTCATGTCGGCACCCGTCGATGCCGATCTGATGCAGGCATCGAGCTGGAGCCGCTCCGAACAGCTCGACTACGACCCCGCGTGGATAGACGGAAACGGATTCCGCCAGTGGATCGAAGGCAACATCGTCGTCGCCCCTGATCAATCGCTGGTCAATGTCCTGCGGGTGGACGAGCACACCTACGGCCGCTCGGCGGCCATCGTCCGCGTATTAAGTCCCGAACGGCTCGCGTTCGATCCCCGCAGGGACATCGTCGAAATGCCGGGCGGCGGCAAGAAGTTCACCATCCGCTACGACTCGCTGTCACAGCGCTACTGGTCGCTCACCTCCGCCGTCTGCGAAGAGTTCCGGGGCCTCGCCCACGGGGGCATTTACGCCAACGGCATCCATTGCGGACTGATTCGCAACACCCTGACGCTCATCAGCTCGAAGGACCTCCGCCATTGGAAGGTCGAACGCACCGTCATCCGGAGCGACAATCCCTTTTTCGACGGTTTCCAGTATGTCGACTGGCAGTTCGACGGCGACGACCTCATCGCCGTCATCCGGCTGGCCATGGAGGAGCCTCGCGGCCTCCCGAACCGCCAGCACGACGCCAATTTCCTCGTATTCAAACGCATCGAACGATTTCGGGAACCCGGGGTCGCCTCCGACTGCGTTCAAACACTGCATAAACCTTAAAACCAAACAGATACCATGAAACGTAGCATCCGAAAAGCGCTTCTCCTCGCGGGATTCTGCCTGCTGACCGCTCTCTCTGCAGCGGCACAACCGTTCCTCCGGCTGCCGGCCGTCATCGGCGACCACATGGTCCTTCAGGAAAAAACCACCGTCAAACTGCACGGTTGGGCCGACCCCAACGCCACGCTGACGGTCACCCCTTCGTGGGGCGAAGCAGTAACGGTCAAAGTGGGGTATGACACCGCCTGGAGCGTCGAACTGACCACCCCCGCCGCCTCGGCGGAGCCCCGTTCGATCACCTTCGCCACCAATAAAAAGGCGGTACGGAAAGTCGACGACATCCTCATCGGCCAGGTATGGCTCTGCAGCGGACAGTCGAACATGAACTGGAGTGCAGCCAACGGCATCGTGGACATGAAGAAGGAGCTCGAAAGCCCGATGAATCCCCAAATCCGCCTCTTCACCGTCACGAAGAACAGCACTCCGTATCCGCAGGACGACTGCGAAGGCCGCTGGCAGGTGTGCACCCCCAAAAGCGCCCTCTATTTCAGCGCCGTGGGTTATTTCTTCGGCAAACGCCTCGCCGACGAACTCCAACAACCCGTCGGACTGGTCAACTCGTCGTGGGGCGGAACTCCCGTCGAAGTGTGGACCCCCGCCAACGTCATGGGCAAGAACCCGCAAATGGTCGCCTCCTGGAAAGAGCAGTCGAAGAGCAAACTCTGGCAGATCGGCTCGCTCTACAACGCCATGATCCACCCGCTGCGCCACACGGCCTTCGCCGGAGCCATCTGGTATCAGGGCGAGTCCAACAAGACGAACGCCGCACTCTACGGCGATGAATTCACGATGATGATCGAGTCGTGGCGCAAGGTATTCGGCCAGACGCTGCCTTTCTATTTCGTGCAGATAGCCCCCCACGCCCGCTCCGAGGGCGGCACTTCCGGCGCCGTGGTCCGCGAACAGCAGGCCCGCGTCGCCGCGACGGTCCCTTCGACGGGCATGGCGGTCATTTCCGACCTGGTGGACGACGTGACGAACATCCATCCCCGCTATAAGCAAGGTGTCGGCGACCGGCTGGCCGGCTTCGCCCTTGCCGAAGTCTACGGTAAGAGCGGCCGGAAATACAAAAGCCCGACCTTTCGGCAGGCGGAGTTCCGAAAATCGCAGGTTTACGTCTCGTTCGACAATGCCGAAGGAGGCATCGTCTGCAAGGACGACGCCATCCGCGGACTGGAGGTGTGCGACGCCTCGATGAAGTTCGTTCCGGCGCAGGGAATCATCGACGACAAGAGCAACCGGCTGGTTGTCTGGAGCAAGCAGGTAGCCCGCCCGACGGCCGTACGCTACTGCTTCAGCGACGGCGCCATCGGCAATCTCTTCGATACGGCCGGACTCCCCGTAGCCCCTTTCCGCAGCGATGCCGACGACAAGGCCGCTCCGGCCCGACAGCCCGTCGAGTCGCTCTCGGGCGCCGCCGTGACGGCTTCGGGCAAAGGTTTCGCGGTGGGGAGTTTCCGTCTCGGCGAAAAGTTCTTCACCAACCGGGTTTACCCGTTGACCAAGCTCCCCGAACGCTTCGCCGGCTACGAGATGCTGACACACGACGCAGGGCTGGGCGAACAGATGCTCACCTGCAAAGTGACTGCCCGGGAAAAATGCCGCATCTACATCGCCGTACGCCGCAACAGCCACACGGCCAATGTACTGAACGGCTGGAAACCCGAACGCGACGATGAAATCCGCTACACCACGCACGACAAAAGCAAGCCCGGCATCCTCGGCATCTACTACCGCGACGTGAAGGCCGGAGAGAGCGTCACGCTCCCCCGCACCAAAGATTTCGCCGGCGTAACACTCCTCGCACCAAAAATCGACTATACGAAATAGTCCACCACCATGAAAAAACCATCTATCATCCTCACAATCATCTGTTTCCTGACGTTGCAAAATCTTTGGGCGGCCGGGCCGCTGCAACACGCACAACCCATCGCGGCTGGCGGCGAAGAGGGACTCGCCCCGATGTCATTCGGACTGACATACAGCAACGCCCCGCGCGGCTTCGCCTACATCTCCTCGGAGCAATATCCCGATCTTTTCGTCTTCATAGCGAGCGGAATGCCCGACGCCCGGGGATTCTGGCGCTGCCCCTACGACCGGACCACGCCGGAGGGCGAACTCGTCTACGCCGCGCCGCAACGCGTGTCAACCCCCTGGGACAAGGAGAAAAAGTTCCCCTCGCAAATCCGCATCTTTCAGGACGGCAAGAAGGTCTACCTGCTGCGCCTCTCCACGAAACGCCTCGTCGTCACCCGCTGGGACGGCCGTGCTTTCACGACGATCGCCGAAAGCGTGCTGAAAGGCATTCCCTATCCAATAGCGTCGTTCGACTGCATCCGCCGCGGCAAACGCGACATCGAGCTGGCGATCCTCTGCCACGACGGACAGTCCTACCGCCCCGAAACATTCAAGGGCGACCGTCAGTCCTACTACGACGGCGCCGAGATTTACCGCGGGGCGCTGCCCGGTTCGGGACTTTTCCGCATGACGCTGGACGCCGGCAACTGGAACCAGATCACCGATGTCGAACAGGTGGGAAACAACATGAACCTCGTCATCGGAGCCAGCGAACTAGCCTGCGTGCGTTCGGCGGACGGCAGCTACGACGGCTACCTCTTCACCAACAAACTCGGAAGCATGAAGTTCATTCCCTACCGGAAAAAGATACCGACCGGGGGATTGCCGCCGCTCCATGCCATGCGTGACAACGAGCGCATCCGTGTACATACGTCTTACAGTTCGCGTGTCATTCCCTATCCCTCGGGTCGGAACGACCGGCAAGACCTGATCATCGGCGGCGAAGCGGCGATGTACCGCTACCGCTTCATCGGCTCCACGCCCGAAGGGGCTCCGATCTACTCCGACCCGGCGCCGGTGCTGCAACGCAACGCTCCTCTCTACGGAGGTTCGCTGACGGTGCCCAATGTCGTGGATTGGGACGGCGACGGCGCACTGGACATCGTGGCCGGCAATTCGGAAGGGCGGCTGCTCTTCTTCAAGAACCGCGGCACGAACACCGAGCCCGATTTCGCCCGTTCCGAGGAGGTCTGCGCCGGAGGCAGCCCGATCCTGCTGCGTCCGGGGTATCATGTCGTACAAGGTCCTTTCGAGGCTTCGTGGGGCTATCTCTGCCCGACGGTCTGCGACTGGAACGGCGACGGACTGCCCGATGTCGTGGTTTCGGGTTCACGGGCCAAATTCGAGGTGATGCTCAACCGCGGCACCCGTGAAAAACCCGAACTCGACGCTCCCGTGGCCCTGAGCGTGGACAACCTCGAACTCTACGGCACCTGGCGCGTCCGCCCGGCCATCGCCCGGATCGGCGGCAGCAACCGCATCGTCATCATGGACAAGGACAATGCCCTGCACATGTACCGCCAGATCGACGATTTCAACGTCGAGGATATGGGCAAACTCCGCCTGACGGACGGTTCTCAGATCACCGGCCACAACAACGCGATGGAGTCGCTCGGACAGATGGGACGCGGCAAACTCCGCTTCGTGGACTGGGACGGCGACGGAAAACTCGACCTGCTGATCGGTTCGATCAAGCGTTCGTCGTATCCCTCGCCCGAACGGGGACTTCCCTACAACCGTTTCAAAAAGAAGGAAATAGGTTTGCAGGTAATGCTGCTGATCAACGCCGGAACCAATGAAAAGATGGTCTTCAAAGAGCCCGTCCAGTTGCAGATCGACGGCAAGGACTTCTACCTCGGCGCCCATTCGAACGCCCCCGAACCCTGTATGCTGGGCGACACGTCGAAGGGTCCGAATCTGGTGGTCGGATGCGAAAGCGGCAAATATTTCTTCTTCGAACACGACCGGATCACGACCGTCGGCATCGACGACTGACGCCGGGCCGATACATGAAACAGGGCTCTCTGAACAAATCAGAGAGCCCTGTTTTCTATTGAACGGAAACCATACTACCGCATCTCGACCTTGTAGGGCGAGTACATCAGCACGCCCTGCTGGCGGAAGGCTTCGCGGACCGTGTTGTAATCCTTCATCATCAGACCCAGCTCCGAACGGGTGAAAGCCTCGCGGACACTCACGTTGAGCGACGCGATGAAAGCCGCGAATCCCGTCGGGGTTTCGGTTACCTCCGTCACACGGTAGTTGTCGCCCAGATCGGCCTTGTCCACCGCCAGCGCAATGGCCGTCTTCAGGCCGCCGTAGGTGTCGATCAGGCCGATGCCCAGCGCATCCGCACCCGACCAGACCCGTCCGCCGGCGATGTCGAGCACCTTCTCGATGGGCAGGTTGCGGCCTTCGGCCACGTCGTTGGTGAAGGTGGTGTAGACCTTGTCCACGCCGCGCATGATCATCGACCGCTGGATGGGGGTAAGGGGTTCCGTGGCGAGGAAGCTCGACGAGGCGTTGCTCTTCACTCCGTCGATCGTAATGCCGAGTTTGTTCTTCAGCGCCTCGCGGGTATCGAGGATCATGCCGAAGACCCCGATCGAACCCGTGAGGGTCAGCCTGTCGGCCACGATCACGTCCGCCGGGCAGGAGATGTAGTAACCGCCGCTGGCGGCATAGGAGCCCATCGACACGACGACGGGTTTCTCGGCCCGGAGCAGTTCGACCTCACGCCAGATGACATCCGAAGCCAGCGCACTGCCGCCGGGGGAGTTGACGCGCAGCACCACGGCCTTAACCTTCTCGTCTTCACGCACGCCGGCGATCTTCGCGGCCAGCGTGTTGCCGTAAATCTCCTTGCCGTAGCCCTCGCCGTCGACGATCTGGCCGTCGGCATAGACGATGGCCACCTGGTCGGCGGAGATGTTTTTCAGATCGGCGCCCACCTGCGAAGCGTAGTCGCCCAGCGTAATGAAATCATAGTCGTCGGAAACCCCGAGTTCGGCGAAGACATCCTCCATCTGGTCTTCATAAACCAGGCTGTCGACAAATCCGTATTCGAGCGCCTCCTCGGGAAGCGTCACCTGCAGGTTGTCGGTGATCCGGCGCATCTTCACGGAGTCGATGCCGCGGGATTCGCAGACGGCGCCCGAAATGGTTCCCCACATCGAATTGACAAGCGCCTGCATCTGTTCGCGGTTCGCGGACGACATCTTGTCGAGGATAAAGGGCTCCACGGCGCTCTTGTACTTGCAGGCGGTGGGGCGGAACACCTCGGCGCGGAGGTCGAGCTTGTCCAGCAACCCTTTGTAGAACATCACGTTCGAAGAGAGTCCCGACCAGTCCATGCCGCCCTCGGGCTGCAAGTAGATCTTGTCGGCAACCGAGGCGAGGTAATACTGCCCCTGGGAATAGGTTTCGTTGTAGGCAATGATGAACTTGCCGCTCTGTTTGAATTCGAGCAGCGCTTCGCGCAGCTCTTCCAACAGCGCCGATCCCGTGACACCGCCTTCGCCGTTCATGCGCAGGTAGATGCCTTTGATGCGGTCGTCGGCCCCGGCGGCCTCGATAGCCCGGAGCGCTTTGAACAGCGACAGCTGCCGCGTGGTCTGGAGCGTCATCAGGTCGATGCCGGCCAGCGGGTCGGACGAGGGGGCGTCGGTCAGCACCTCCGAGAAGTCTATCTTCAGGATCGATTCGGGATGCACCACAACGCTTTTCTCCATCGACCCGGCAATACCCAGCAGAATGAAGATCCAGAAGAAAAACACCAGGAACGTCCCTACGACGACCGCAAGGAGCCCGGCCAGAAAAGTCTTTACAAAATTCATAATCCTTCTATTTATTTGTTCATAATTCTTTTTTCTCAGGAGCAAATATAACGATATTCTACGAAAAACAAATAAAATTTATCGTTTTTCGATAAAAAAGAACCGCATACTATATTTATTGTCCAAAATATGCGTTATCTTTGTCAAAGACAAACCTTTCTTACTGCATGGAAGAAAAAATCAAACACCTCCTTGCGGCGGTCGTCCATCCCGAAACGGGACAGGACATCGTCACGAGCGGATTCATCGAACATACGGCGGCCGCAAACGGAAAAGTCACGGTCGTCCTGCGCTTCGCCAAAGCCCGCGACCCGTTCGCGGTGAAGATCAAGAACCAGGCCGAAGCCCTTTTGCGCGAGGCCTTTCCGGACGCCGAAGTGCTGGTCGTCATCAAAGAGGGCGGGGCCGCGCCGCGTCCCGAACCCAAGCAGAACACCACCACGGGCGGCATCGCCAAAGTGATCGCCGTGGCTTCGGGCAAGGGCGGGGTAGGCAAGTCTACTGTCACGGCCAACCTGGCCGTCGCCCTGCGGAACATGGGGTTCCGCGTGGGGATTCTCGACGCCGACATTTACGGACCTTCGCAGCCCAAGATGTTCGGCGTGGAAGGGTATGTCCCCGAAGCCATTGCCGAGGAGGGCGTGGACCACATCGTCCCGGCCGAGTCGATGGACATCCGGCTGATGTCGATCGGCTTCTTCATCAAACCCACCGACGCCCTGCTGTGGCGCGGGGCCATGGCCGTCAGCGCCCTGAAGCAGATGATCCACCAGACCCGGTGGGGAACGCTCGACTTCCTGCTGGCGGACCTGCCTCCCGGCACGGGCGACGTGCACCTCTCGATCATCGGGGAGTTGAAGATCGACGCCGCGGTGATCGTCTCGACGCCCCAGCAGATCGCCGTGGCCGACGTCGTGCGCGGCGTGGAGATGTTCCGCAACGAAAACGTCAACATCCCCGTAGCGGGCATCATCGAGAACATGGCGTGGTTCACCCCCGCCGAACTCCCGGAAAACCGCTACTACATCTTCGGCCGCGGAGGAGCCCGGGCTTTCGCCGAGCGGAGCGGGGTGGATTTCCTGGGCGAAATACCGATCGTACAGTCGATCATGGAAGGAGGGGAGGAGGGACGCCCTGCGGCCGGAATCGATTCCCGCGTCGAAGCGTATTACCGGGAAATCGCCGAAAAGGTGGTTTCAAAAGTGATGAAAAACGGTTGATAACTCCCCCAACAACCTGTCGATAACCGATGGAAAAAAGGTGAAAAGTCGGGGCCCGAAAATTTGCTTTTTGGAAAACGATCCGGTTATATACGGCTTTTCGCAGAAACCAAATTTTTTTATGAGAAGTTATGCCGGGGTCATACGGACCGGAAACGGCACGAAATGTTAAAAACAAATGGCTGTCGGTATGTCTACAACCCTTTTCAACAACTGTTGATTATTTTTTTATTATTTTGATTTTTAATCGGTTATAATTCAAAATAAGAAACAATAAAAAGAAAAAATGTTGATTGGAAAATAACACGTTCAGTTGTTAACACTATCAACAGCTATTATATCTATTCTTCTTTATTATTTAAATTAATTAAAAGAATAAAAATAAAAAATGAACGTCGATAACTCAGCCGAACTCTGCCGCCGCATCGGGGAACTCAAGCGGGAGAAAAACGCCGTGATCCTGGCGCACTACTATACGACTCCCGAAGTACAGGCCGTCGCCGACTTCCTGGGCGACTCGCTCGCCCTGTCGGTAAGGGCCCAGTCGGTCGATGCCGACATCATCCTCTTCGCCGGGGTGCACTTCATGGCCGAGACCGCCAAGGTCCTCTGCCCCGAAAAAAAGGTGCTGATTCCCTGTCCCGAGGCGGGATGCTCGCTGGCCGAGTCGTGCGACGCCGCGGAGTTCGCGGCTTTCAAGGCGCAGCACCCCGGGCATACGGTGGTCTCCTATGTCAACACCACGGTCGGCGTCAAGGCCCTGACGGACATCTGCTGCACGTCGTCCAATGCCCTGAAGGTCGTGGAGTCGATCCCCGCCGACCAGCCGGTGATCTTCGCCCCGGACCGCAACCTGGGCGCCTATATCCAGAAGCTCACCGGGCGGCAGAACATGGTGCTGTGGAACGGCGCCTGCCACGTCCATGAGGAGTTTTCGCTCGAAAAGCTCCTGAAGCTCAAGCAGGAGCATCCCGAAGCCCGGGTCGTGGCGCATCCCGAGTGCCGCGCCTATATCCTCGAGGCGGCCGATTTCGTGGGTTCCACGGCGGGTATCCTGGAGTACTGCGGACGGAGCGATGCGCAGGCGTTTATCGTCGTGACCGAATCGGGGATTCTGGCCGAGATGAAAAAGCGCTATCCCGAAAAGACCTTTATCCCGGCGCCTCCCGACGACGAGACCTGTGCCTGCAACAATTGCCGCTATATGAAGATGGTGACGTTGGAGAACATCTGCGCGTGCCTCGAGAACGAAGCTCCCGAAATCGTGCTCGACGAAGAGGTGCGCCGCAGCGCCGAACGCTCGATACTGAACATGATCGACATCAAATAGATTTTTTCTTCTTTCGGATTTTAATTCTTTTCCTTTTTTATAAAAATCTAATTAAAAAAATAATAAGAAAACATGAAAAAACTCTTTTTACTGCTTGCCGCGGCGTGCGTCACCCTTTCGGCTGCGGCAGACGAGGGTATGTGGATGCTGCCCTACCTCCAGAAGATGAACGCCAAGGACATGAAGGCCCGCGGCTGCAAACTCTCGGCCGAGGAAATTTACAGCATGAACAACTCCTCGCTGAAAGACGCCATCGTCATCTTCGGAGGCGGCTGCACGGGTGAGATCGTCTCGCCCGACGGACTGCTCTTCACCAACCACCACTGCGGCTACGGGTCGATCCAGGCCTTGTCGTCGGTGGAGCACGACTACCTGAAGAACGGCTTCTGGGCCATGTCGCGCGCCGAGGAGATTCCCGCTCCGGGGCTCAAAGTGCGCTTCATCCGCAAGATCGTCGATGTGACGTCCGACATACTGGGCGCCGTGCCCGACATCGCGGGCGGCGAGGAGCGTTCGCGCTTGGTGGCAGAGCATGCGGAGGCTGTGAAGAGCCGCTTCGAGACAGAGAACCCCGGCATGGAGATTTCGGTGAAACCCTTCTTCGGGGGCAACCAGTTCTTCGCCTTTGTGATCGAGGTCTTTTCGGACGTGCGGCTCGTCGGCACGCCCCCGACGTCGATCGGCAAGTTCGGCGGTGACACCGACAACTGGATGTGGCCGCGTCATACGGGCGATTTCTCGGTCTTTCGGGTCTATGCCGGACCCGATAATAAGCCGGCCGATTATGCCCCCGAAAACCGCCCTTATAAGGCCGGGAAATTCCTGAAGGTTTCCCTGAACGGTTACGACGAAGCCGACTTCGCGATGATCATGGGTTTCCCGGGTTCGACGCAGCGTTACATGACCTCTTACGAGATCGACCGGATGCTGGAGGTGGAGAATCCCCAGCGCATCTTCATCCGCGGCGAGCGGCAGGCGATCCTCAAAGAGGATATGGCCGCCAGCGACAAGGTCCGCATCCAGTATGCGTCGAAATACGCCCAGTCGTCGAATTACTGGAAGAATTCGATCGGCATGTCGCGCGGTATCAAACGCTTGGATGTGAAGGGCCGCAAGCAGGAGCAGGAGGCCGCTTTCCGGGCGTGGGCGGCCAAGAACACGCTGCCGACCGAAGGGTATGTGGATGCACTGGACAAGATCCGCGAGTCGGTGGAGGAGAACCTTCCCGCTTTCGCGTCGCGGCAGTATTTGCAGGAGGCGTTCCTGCGGGCCGTGGAAATTCTCACTCCGGCGCGTTATGCGCTTATGCTGAAAGGTGAAGAGCTGGAGCGTGCGCTGAAGAGTTTCTATAAGGATTACAACATGCCGACGGACCGCCGTGTCGCCAAGCGGATGTTCCAGATTGTCAAAGAGAACTGTAAGGAACTGCCGTCGGTGTTCGCCGAGGTGATCGACAAGGAGTTCGGAGGCGACACGGATGCCTATGTGGATTACCTCTACGACAATTCGGTGCTGGCTGACGAAACGCAGGCGTTGGCTGCCGCAGCATCCGGCAAGGATCTCGCGAAGGACCCGGCCGTACTGCTCAGCAGGTCCGTCGCTCAAAAAATGCGTGCATTGAGCGAGGCTCAGCGCGACGGGCAGCAGAAGTATGCTGACGGGCACCGTCTCTATATCGCCGGCCTGATGCGCATGCAGCCCAAGAAAGCGTGGGCTTCGGATGCCAATTTCACGATTCGCCTGACCTATGGGCGCGTACTGCCTTACGACCCGGCAGACGGTATCCGCTACAACTATTACACGACGCTCAAAGGCGTGATGGAGAAGGAGAATCCCGCCAATCCGACGGAGTTCACCGTGCCTGCGAAGCTTAAGGAGCTCTATGCCGCCAAGGATTTCGGCCGTTATGCCAACGCTGCGGGCGAGCTTCCGACCTGCTTCCTGGCCGACTGCGACATCACGGGAGGCAACTCGGGATCGCCGGTGCTCAATGCCAGGGGATCGCTCATTGGACTGGCTTTCGACGGCAACTGGGAGGCGATGTCGGGCGACGTGGCTTTCGAGCCCGAATTGCAGCGCACAATCGCTGTGGATGTGCGTTACGTGTTGTTCGTCATCGACAAGTTCGCAGGCGCCGGATGGCTGCTCGACGAACTCCAGTTCGAATAAATCCGCATGTTGAGGCGGAACAAAAGAGGCGTGCCCCGCGGGGTGCGCCTCTTTTTATTGACAACCTTTCACAAAATGTGGTCGTTTAGTTCCTGAATAGCTTAAAATTTAGTAATTTTGACAGAAATTAGTAATATTGTATCTGTTTTATGGCAAAAGAGTTCAAACGCTACCTCGTGACATCGGCGCTCCCCTATGCGAATGGTCCGGTACATATCGGCCACCTGGCGGGAGTTTACATACCTTCGGACATCTATACCCGTTATCTGCGGCTCAAAGGCTGCGACGTGGTCTCGGTCTGCGGATCGGATGAACACGGCGTGCCCATCACCATCAAAGCCCGCAAGGAGGGTGTGACGCCCCAGCAGATCGTGGACCGTTACCACGCGCTGATCAAAAAGTCGTTCGAGGGGCTGGGAATGTCGTTCGACATCTATTCGAGAACCTCGTCCGAGACGCATGCCGAGACCGCTTCGGCCTTTTTCCGGAAGCTCTATGACGAGGGGAAGTTCATCGAAAAGACCTCGATGCAGTATTACGACGAGGAGGCGCAGACCTTTCTGGCCGACCGTTACATCGTCGGTACGTGTCCCAAGTGCGGCAACGACCGTGCCTACGGCGACCAGTGCGAGAAGTGCGGTTCTACCCTCTCGCCCGACGAACTGATCGACCCCCACAGCGCCGTGTCGGGTTCGGTGCCCGTGAAACGCGAAACGAAGCATTGGTACCTGCCGCTGGACCGCTATGAGGAGTTCCTCCGCGAATGGATTCTGGAGGGCCACAAGGAGTGGAAAACGAACGTTTACGGGCAGTGCAAGAGCTGGCTCGACGGAGGGTTGCAGCCGCGTGCCGTGAGCCGCGACCTCGACTGGGGCATCCCGGTTCCCGTAGAGGGTGCCGAAGGTAAGGTGCTCTATGTGTGGTTCGACGCTCCTATCGGTTATATATCTGCTACAAAGGACCTTACGTCCGAGTGGGAGAAATATTGGAAGTCGGAGGACACCAAGATGGTGCACTTTATCGGCAAGGACAACATCGTCTTCCACTGCATCGTGTTCCCCTCGATGCTGAAAGCGCACGGGGATTATATCCTGCCCGAGAACGTGCCGGCCAACGAGTTCCTGAACCTCGAGGGCGACAAGATTTCGACCTCGCGCAACTGGGCCGTGTGGCTCCATGAGTACCTCGAAGAGTTCCCCGGCAAGGAGGACGTACTGCGTTATGTCCTGTGCGCCAACGCCCCCGAAACCAAGGACAACGACTTCACGTGGAAGGATTTTCAGGCACGTAACAACAACGAACTGGTAGCGGTGCTGGGCAATTTCGTCAATCGCGCGCTGGTGCTGACGCAGAAATACTACGGCGGCAAGGTCCCGGCCTGCGGCGAATTGAACGATTACGATCGCCAGACTGTTTCCGAAGTGGCTGCCGTGAAGGCTTCGCTCGAGGCGAATATCGAGAATTACCGGTTCCGCGAGGCGCTGAAAGATGCCATGAACATCTCGCGCATCGGCAATAAATACCTCGCCGATACCGAGCCGTGGAAGGTGATTAAAACCGATCCGAAGCGGGTGGAGACCATTCTCAATATCGCCCTGCAAATTACGGCGAATACAGCCATTGCCATCGAACCTTTCATGCCTTTTTCGGCCGCGAAGATTCTCGGGATGCTTGCCGCTGAAAAATTCAGTTGGGAGCGGCTGGGGGCGATGGACCTGATCCCTGCCGGACACGCGATCGGTGAACCCGCCCTGCTGTTCGAAAAGATCGAGGACGATGTGATTCAGCGCCAACTGGACAAACTCGCCGCGACGAAGGCAGCCAATGAGGCGGCTGAAATGAATCAAAGTGTTGAACCTCAGAAAGATACAATTCAGTTCGACGATTTTCAGAAAATGGATATTCGCGTTTCGACGATTTTGGAGGCTGAAAAAGTGGCCAAAACCAAGAAATTGTTGAAACTGACGGTCGATACGGGCATTGACAAACGGGTGATCGTGTCGGGAATCGCCGAACATTTCACGCCCGAAGAGCTCGTCGGCAAACAGGTTCTCGTGCTGGTTAACCTGGCTCCGCGCGAATTGAAGGGTATTCTCTCCAATGGTATGATCCTGATGGCGGAAGATGCTTCGGGAAAATTGCGTTTGCTGCAGCCCGGCGAAACGACCAATAATGGGGCTGTTGTCGGATAAGCGCAAAATGAAACGAATGAATTTTTGAAATTTTCTAACAATTACTGATATGGAAACAACAGATTGGAGCGCCTTGGGGTTTGACTATCGCAAGACCGATTGGAATGTCCGCTACTCCTACACCGATGGTAAGTGGAGCCCGATGGAGGTTACGCAGGACGAGTATATCAAAATGCACATGTCGGCTTCGTGCCTGCACTACGGCATTGAACTCTTCGAAGGTCTGAAAGCCTTCCGCGGTGTTGACGGCAAGGTCCGCCTGTTCCGTGTTGCCGACAATGCGCGGCGTCTCCAGTCGTCGGCCGAGCGGCTTTGCCTGCCGGTGCCTTCGATCGAAATGATCGTCGATGCCTGCATCGAAGTCGTTAAGCGCAACGAGCGTTTTGTACCTCCCTATGGTACGGGTGCTTCGCTTTACCTGCGTCCGGTGATGTTCGGAACGACGGTCGGTCTGGGTGTGAAACCTGCCAAAGAGGCCCTGCTGATTGTTTACTGTTCGCCCGTAGGTGCCTATTTCAAAGGTGGAATCAAACCGATTCGGGTTGCTATTGATCGGGAACAGGATCGTGCTGCTCCACGTGGAACGGGCGACGTGAAGGTCGGCGGCAACTATGCGGCCAGCCTGCTTTCGGGAGAGAAAGGGCATGAATTGGGCTATTCCAATATCATGTATCTCGATGCCGCCGAACATAAGTATATCGAGGAGTGCGGTGCTGCCAACTTTTTCGGCATCAAAGAGGGTAAGTATGTTACCCCGAAATCACCTTCGGTGCTGCCCTCTATTACCAATATGAGCCTTCGCCAGCTTGCCCGGGATATGGGTCTTACCGTCGAAGAGCGCCATATTCCTGTCGAGGAACTGGCTACTTTCGAGGAATGCGGCGCCTGCGGAACGGCTGCCGTTATCTCCCCTATCGGGTTTGTTTATGATATGCAGACCAAAGCTGAATATAGTTACGGAGAGGAAGTCGGTAAAACTTGCCTGGAACTTTACACCCGTTTGCAGGATATTCAGTACGGACGAGCCGAGGATAAGTATGGCTGGTGTACAATTGTGCTGTAAGTTTATTTACTTTGATTAATAAGGGTCGCCTTTCGGGCGGCCCTTATTAATTTGTTCCACGTGGAACGCTTTTATGTCTCTGGGTTTTGTTCCACGTGGAATTTTTTATCTTCCGAATTTCACCAGCAAAACATTGACGTCGGCAGGTGAAACTCCGGGAATGCGCGATGCCTGCCCTATCGTTGTCGGCCGGATGCGAGAGAGCTTCTGGCGGGCTTCAATGGTAAGCGAATTCATCGAATGAAAATCAAAATCGTTCGGGATGGAGATATTTTCGAGTCGATGGAGTTTCTCGGCGATGAATTTTTCGCGTTCGATATATCCTTTGTATTTAATCTGTATCTCCGCCTCTTCGATCACCTCGGCATCTATTTCGTTTTCGGCGATGAATTTCTTCAGCTTGGGAAGGACCGTTTGCAGCGATTCGAAGGTAACATTGTTGCGCATCAGGATATCATAGAGCTTCCTGCCCTGTGTTAAAGGCTCTGAATTTACTGATTTTAAATAGTCGTTAATTTCGGCTGCTTTGATGCTCTGTCGGCGCGCGAATTCTACAAGCGATTCTACGAGCGAATTTTTTTTGACGAAATGTTCGTATCTTTTCTGCGGAATCAGTCCGATTTTATATCCTAACGGAGTCAGCCGGATATCGGCATTGTCTTGTCGGAGCAGGATGCGATACTCGGCCCGCGAGGTGAACATCCGGTAAGGTTCGTCGACTCCCTTGGTCACGAGATCATCGATCAGGACGCCGATATAGGCTTCGTCGCGTTTCAACACGATCGGCTCCTCCCCTACCAATGCCCGGTGCGCATTGATTCCGGCCATCAGACCTTGTGCTGCGGCCTCTTCGTAACCGGTCGTTCCGTTGACCTGTCCGGCAAAGTAGAGTCCTGAAACCAGTTTGGTTTCGAGGGAATGATGCAGTTGCGTGGGCGGAAAAAAATCGTATTCGATAGCATATCCGGGACGGTAGATGTGTAAATCTTCGAATCCTTCGATTTTATGCAGCGCTTTCCATTGTACGTCCCAGGGCAGCGACGATGAAAAACCGTTGAGATAATACTCGTTGGTCGTGCGGCCTTCGGGTTCCAGGAAGAGCTGGTGCTGTTCCTTGTCGGCAAAGGTGCGGAGTTTATCCTCGATCGAAGGGCAGTAGCGCGGACCGATGCCGCAGATGGTACCGTTGAACAGGGGCGACTGGTCGAAACCGCTGCGCAGGATGTCGTGAACCTCGGAGGAGGTGTAAACTAAAAAACACGGAAGCTGATCTTTGACCGGCCGCGTCTCCGGTGAAAATGAAAATTTGGCCGGATTTTCATCGCCGTATTGGGGTTCGAGCCGTTCGAAATCGATGGTCCGGGCGTCGAGACGTGCCGGAGTTCCGGTCTTCATGCGTCCGGTTTCGAAGCCGATCTTTCGGAGACATTCGGTAATGCCGTGCGAAGCGGCGTCCCCCGCCCTGCCCCCTTCGGCGTGCGAGGCGCCGCAGTGCATCAGTCCTTCGAGGAAAGTTCCCGAGGTGAGAACCACGGCGCGGCAGGTGAATTCTACGCCCATGCGGGTCCGAACTCCCGTAATGCGGGGGTTTTGTGTGGAGGATCGGGGAGTATCTTGTTTCGGGTCCGACTCTGAACCCGGGGCGTTCGGTTGTGCGGGATCTGTGTCCGGGGTCTTGTCGAACAGCAGTTCGGTCGCGGCATCCTGCCAGATATAGAGGTTCCAGGTGTTTTCGAGCGTGTGGCGCCACTCTTCCGAAAAGCGGGTCTTGTCGCACTGCGCCCGGGGGCTCCACATCGCGGCGCCCTTCGACCGGTTGAGCATCCGGAACTGAATGGTCGTGAGGTCAGTGATGCGTCCCATCTGGCCGCCTAAAGCGTCTATCTCTCTGACAATCTGTCCTTTAGCTACTCCGCCGACTGCCGGGTTGCACGACATGGCAGCCATTTTGTCCATGTCCATCGTGAGCAGCAGCGTGCGCGAACCCAATCGTGCGGCGGCCGAGGCGGCCTCGCATCCGGCATGTCCGCCTCCGATGACGATAATGTCGTAGTCGAGTGTCATAGTTCTTTCTCCCAGAATTTCAGGTACTTGTCTTCCTTGCGGTGCATCTGTGCGTTGGTGCGGGGGGTCTTGTCGCCCTGGCCGCAGAGGTGCAGCACCCCGTGGACCACTACCCTGCGCATCTCCTGCAGTGTCGGAAAGCCGTATTGGCGGGCGTTGTCGGCCACGGTTTCGACGTCGATGAAGATGTCGCCCGAGACGATTCGCGTGCCCTTGCGGTCGCTGTAATCGAAGGTGATGACGTCGGTGAAATAGTCGTGTCCGAGGTATTGGCGGTTCATCTCCAGCAGGCGTTGCGCCGAGCAGAAGATATAGGTGACATCGCCCAGCGTATAGCCTTCGGCCTGTGCCACCTCGTGCAGCCACCGGGCCGTGAGGCGTTTCTGCGGAAGGCGGTAGGAACAGTCGTCGGTGTAGTATCTGACAGCCATTTTTTCGTTGTTGTTAAGTCGTGTCTGTCCCGGGGTTTCGGCGCCGGACGGACCCGCAGGGACCGGTGGTTTTTTATTTGAAACAGTCCTCGGCGCGCATCTTCTGCCCGGGATTGGGCGGGTAGATGCCGAAGACGAGTTTGAACTCCGTTTCCATCGTCATCACGTTGACCGACGAGCCGATGGTTCCCAACTGTGCGTTTCTTGCCACTTTTTGGCCCTTCTCGACGCAGATCGTCCCCAGGTTGGCATAGGATGTTATGTATTCTCCGTGAGCCACGTAAACGTCGTATTTGTTGGTGATGCGGTTACGTTTGATGTCGACGACCTTTCCGTCGTAGATCGAAATCACGTGGGCGCCTTTCGGACCCGTGATCTCGGCCATGTTCTCCTTGTAGCGTTTCACACGCCCGGCCGTCACCGGAAGCCGCAGTCCCGAGGTCTTCGTCGAGAACGAGGCGCCTTCGGTGTTGCCTTTCGTGAGCTTGCGCAATTCGCCGATCGCCACGTCCAACTGCTGTTCCTGCGAAATCTTGCGCTGGAGGGCCTGCTTCTCCTTCTGCGACAGGGACCGGATGCTGGCCTTGGCGTTGCGGGCGTCGCGCTGGAGTTTTTCGCGCTGTGCCGAGAGGTTCCGCATCACCGAATCGAGCGACTTTTTGCGGCGGTCGAGCTCTTCCTTTTCATGGCGCACCTGGACGGACAGCTCCTCGATGTCGCGCAGTTTGCGTTCGCGCAGCGAAGCGACCTCGCGCAAAGCCGTGATCTTGCGGGCCACGTCCGTAAAATCGCGCGACGAGAAGAGGAAGGTCAGGTAGTTGTTGTGCTTGTAGTTGCGGTATGCTTCGCGCACCATTTCACCGTATTGCGCCCGGTCGCGTTCGAGCGTCGCCGAGAGATTGCCGGCCACGCTGTCCGTGCGGGCGATCTCCTCGCGCAGGAGGCGGGCCTGCTTTTCGGTTTCGTCGAGCAGTTGGTTCCGGGAGTCGATCTGACGCGCCAGGCGGCGGACCCGCTCCTCGGTGGCCGAACGGCCTTTCTGGAGTTTCGAGATCTCCCGTTCCTCGGTGGCGATCCGCTTTTCGAGGGCCGCGATGACCTTCTTCTGCGCCTCGATGCGGTTGTCCGTAGTCTGCTGGGCCACGGCGGCGAGGGAGAAGAGCAGCAATGCGAGGGTCAGTATGCGGAGGAGTCTCATGGGCGGATTATTCGGAGGTTTTGGCGTTCTTGGCGGGTTGTTTCAGCCGCAGTTCGATCTGTCGGGCGTCATACCCTTTTTCGAGGGCGCGTTTCCAGTAAACCTCGGCCATGAACTGTTCGCCCAGCTCGTGAAGGATGTCGCCGTAGTGGACCATCAGTTCGGGGCTCTTCTGTCCGTCGAGCGCCACGGCTTTCTGGAGGACTTTCTTGGCTTCGTCCGTGTGACCCAGTTTGAAGAGCACCCACGCATGGGTGTCCAGATAGGTCGGATTGTTGTCGGTGAGCGCCACCACGCGGCTCGACATCGAGAGCGCCCGCTCGAGGTCGCGTTCCTCCAGCGAGAGGAAATAGGCGTAGTTGTTGAGCACCATGGGGTTGTCGGGACGGTATGCGAGACTGCGCTCGTAGGCTTTGTAACACTCCTTCATGGCTTTGCGGTAGGGACCCGAGCGACCCTCTTTCGCCGCACGGGCCTCGTCCCACTCGGGGACTCCCGCGGCGGCCTGCTGGTGCCACGTGTCGCCGATCATGCCCCAGATCACGCCCCGCAGCGAGTCGGTGTCGGCATAGCGGAGCGACTCCTTGTAGGCTTTGACCGCCTGGCCGTACTGCTTCGAGCTGTTCATCACATGCCCTTTCGAGATGTGGAAGTCAATCTTGTCGGGGAAGAGTTCCAGAGCCCGGGTGACATATTTTTCCACCGAGTCGGGGTGCTGGAGATAGGTCTCGATGTCGATCACCGTCCGGTAGAAATCCTCCACCGGCGGTTGGTCCCCGAGACGGTTTTTATAGAGCGCGAGGGCCTGCTCCAGTTCGCCCGAGGCGATCAGGTGGTTGGCATAAAGCTCCACGACGCGCTTGTCCCCGGGATAACGGATCGCAAGGACCGAGGCCAGGTCGTTGAGCTGGAAATAATATTCGCGGTAAAAGCGTGTGTCGGAGGTGAACTGTTCGAAGCGTTTGATCTTCGTCTCGAGCGGCACGGCGTCCGAGAGAAAGAGTTTCCGGGTGACGGCCAGCAGCGACCGGTAATCCTGCCGTGCGGTGTGGAAATCGGCCAGGGCCATCAACGTCTGGACATTCGTGGAGTCGATCTGCAACGCCCGGCCGTACTCGGCGAGGGCCAGCGAATCCTTGCCGTCGATCCCGTAGAGATCGGCCAGCACGACGTGGTGCTGCGCCTCATAGGGTGCGGCTTCGACCATTGCGCGGGCTTCGTCGACGGCTTTGCCGATCTGGTTCGTAGCCACCAGCATCCGCCGTTTCATGGCGCTCAGCAGCGGGATGCGTCCGAAGCGCAGCTCCGCCGAATCGAGCGTCGCGAGAGCCATGAAGGGCGACCGTTTCTGCTCGTAGAGGGCCGCCACGATGCGGTAGTTGTCCGGGTCCTTGGGGTCGTTTTCCAACAGGCGGCGGTAGACTTTCAGCGCCTCGTCGAGTTGGTTGGACATGATCAACGCCTGCCCGTAGAACTGGTGGTACCATTTGTTCGCGGTGTCGAGCCGGAATGCGCGGCGGGCCAGCTCCACGGCCTCGCCGGGCGACGATTCGAGGATGCTGCCGGCCAGTTCGTAGTAAGCCGGGGCATAGGTCGAGTCGTTCAGGATCGCTTCGCGGAACAGTTCCCGGGCCCGGGCCGTGTCGCCCGGGATGACGTTTTGTTTGATGCCCTCGGTGTAGAGCCACACGCTGCGCAGCGAGTCGGGATATCCGGGCGCTTCCGGGGAGCCCTTCCCGGCGACGAACGCCGAAAAGAAGAGCAGGCAGAAAAGCGTTATCGCTGTCAGGCGTTTCATGGGCAGGGATGTTTAAAGCGCTTCGTCGAACTGGTGGAGGAACCGCACGTCGTTCTCGAAATAGAGACGCAGGTCTTTCACGCCGTATTTGAGCATGGCGATACGCTCAATACCCATGCCGAAGGCGAATCCCGCGTATTTTTCAGGGTCTATATCGTTGGCTTTCAGAACGTTCGGGTCTACCATGCCGCAACCCATGATCTCCAGCCATCCCGTGCCCTTGCAGACCGGACATCCCTTGCCGCCGCAAAGGTTGCACGAAACGTCGACCTCGGCCGAAGGCTCCGTGAAGGGGAAATACGACGGGCGCATGCGGATCACCGTCTGCTCGCCGAAGACCTCCTTGGCGAAGTAGAGCAACGACTGTTTCATGTCGGCGAACGAGACCCCTTCGTCGATGTAGAGACCCTCGATCTGGTGGAAGATGCAGTGCGCGCGGTAGGAGATGGCTTCGTTGCGGAACACGCGGCCGGGGCAGATGACGCGGATGGGGGGCTTCTGGTGCTCCATCGTGCGGACCTGGATCGACGAGGTGTGCGTGCGCAGCAGGATGTCGGGGTCCTTCTCGATGAAGAACGTGTCCTGCATGTCGCGCGCCGGGTGTTCGGGCGGGAAGTTCAGGGCCGAGAAGACATGCCAGTCGTCCTCGATCTCCGGACCGTCGGCCACCGTGTAACCCAGCCGCGAAAAGACCTCGACGATCTGGTTTTTGACCAGCGAGATCGGGTGGCGCGACCCGAGGTGTTCGGCCGAGCCGGGGCGCGTCAGGTCGTCGGTCCGGGGCGAATTGTCCGCCACGGCGTTCTGCAACTCCTCGCGCAGGGAATTGATGCGCACCGTGGCCTCGTTTTTGAGGCGGTTCAACTGCTGTCCCAGGTCGCGTTTGAGCTCGGGAGCCACCGTTTTGAACTCCTCCATCAGGGCGGTCAGCTCGCCTTTCTTGCCGAGGATTTTGATGCGGAATTCCTCGATCTCGGCGGCGGCTTTGGGTTTAAACTCCTCGACACGTCGGAGGAGTTCATTGATTTTGTCGATCATATTTTGCTCGTGTTTCTTTTTTACCTACTTTTGAGAGATATCTTTGTAACGTGCAAAGTTATAAAAAAATTGAGATATGTTGCGTAAAATCGCTTCATTTGTCCTGACGCTCCTGCTGGCAGCGCTTCCCGTCTCGGCCCAGAAAGTCGGGGTCGTGATGAGCGGCGGCGGCGCAAAGGGGCTTTACCATATCGGCGTCCTGGAGGCGCTCGAACAGAACGGCGTGCCGGTCGATTATGTGGCCGGAACCTCGATGGGTTCGATCATCGCGGCCATGTACGCCGCAGGATACTCTCCGGCGGAGATGCGGGCGATCGTCAGCTCCGGTGTGGTCCGCGACTGGGTTGCGGGGCGCATCGACCCCAACCGTTACATGGCCTACTACCGGCAGCTGGGGAACAATCCCGGCTTCCTGAGCATGCGCATCGACATCGAAGGCCCCGCCGGGAAGCGGCTGCGGGCTCCCCGCAACCTGATCTCCTCGACGCAGATCGACATGGCCCTTACGGAGCTGTTCGCCCCGGCGACGGCCGCTGCGGGCGGTGATTTCGACCGTCTGATGGTCCCGTTCCTCTGCGTGGCCAGCGACATGAACAGCCGCGGGCCGGTGGTGATGCGCCGCGGCGATCTGAGCGAGGCGGTCCGCTCGTCGATGTCCATTCCGCTGGTTTTCAAACCGATGGTGAAGGATTCGATGCTGCTTTACGACGGCGGCATCTACGACAACT
Source organism: Alistipes timonensis JC136 (assembly GCF_900107675.1). Classification (GTDB taxonomy): domain Bacteria; phylum Bacteroidota; class Bacteroidia; order Bacteroidales; family Rikenellaceae; genus Alistipes; species Alistipes timonensis. The sequence continues at coordinate 328,490 of NZ_FNRI01000003.1, read as the reverse complement.
TTCCCTGGAAGCCTCTCGACCGGGATTTCCGGCCCGACGTGATCGTCGGGTCGATCTGCACCGAGGGCAACACCCCGCCCAGCGAGCGGAACAACATCATGGATCAGGCCTTCATGCTGGCCATGCACGAAACCGACTACACGCTGCCCGAAGATCGCAGCGTCACGATCCGCCGTGCCGTGGACGTCAACATGCTCGATTTCGACCAGGCCGAAGCGATCATGGATGCGGGTTACGAGGACGCCATGGCCGCCATGCCGCAACTGCTCGAAAAGATCGGGGAGCGGCGCGATTCGGCCTACTACGCCGAGCGCCGCGAGGCGTTCCGCAAGAGATGTCCGCCGCTGGTTTTCAACGACTACAAACTCGAAGGACTGAAATCGGCCCAGCGGGAGTATATCCGCGATTTCGTGCAGGTGGACCGCCGCACGCCGGGCATCCAGCGGCCGATGGGATTCGAGGAGCTGAAAGACAATCTCTACGAGGTGCTTGCCGGCGGCGAATTTACGATGGGTTTTCCTGTCGTGCGCTATGATTCGGTCCGGAAGGGTTATTCGTTCGAAGCCCGGTTCGGCACGCGCCCCAACTTTAAGGTCACCATTGGCGGAAACATCTCCTCGACGGCCTTCAACCAGGCCTACATCGGCATTAACCACCACTGGATCGGCCGCGTGTCGCAGCAGTTGGGGGCCGACCTCTACCTGGGCCCGATCTACACGTGGGGCGCCGTCGGCGGCCGCACGGATTTCTACGCCTGGAAGCCGATTTTCCTCGACTATTCCTATAACTTTGCGGTCCGCAACTTCCGCCACGGCTATTTCGGCAACGTCACCAAGGTCCGCAATGCCGAGCAGGTCAAAAACAGCGAGAGCTTCTTCTCCACGGCCGTGGGGATGCCGCTGACCCACCGCAGCGTCCTGACGCTGCGCGCCAACGCCGGACATGTCAATTACCGTTATGATTCGGATGTGCTGTTCGCCGACGACACCGACCATTCGCGCTTTTCGTTCTTCGGCCTGCGGGCCGGGATTGCCCGCAATACGCTCGACAAGTTCCTCTATCCCCGGCGGGGTTCGGACTTGCAGTTCTCGGCTATTTTCGTCACCGGACGCGACAAGTACCAGCCCTACGATTCGGGGCGTTTCATCTCGCGCGAGACCCGCCAGTGGTTCGGCGGGCGTTTCACCTGGGACAAGTTCTTCGACGTGCCGGGGGTCAGCTGGTTTTCGTTCGGTTTCAACGTGGATGCCGTTCTGACGAATCATCCGACGTTCCGGACCGAGTCCGCGACGCTGATGTCGATGCCCGACTACGCTCCCGTGTCGCACATGCGGATGATCTACATGCCCGACTACCGGGCCCGGCGCTTCGTGGCCGGCGGGCTGATGCCGACCTTCGACCTGATGCCCAACTTCTTCTTCCGCACGGGCTTCTATGCCATGTACCGCGACAAGCGCGGCTTCAATCCGCTCGGAGAGCCCGACCGGCGCTGGCACTACGTCGCCGAGGCGTCGTTTGTCTACCACACGCCGATCGGCCCCGTGAGCCTCGCCCTGACGAAATACGAGGTGCAGAACTGGAAGAACATGTACCTGACCTTCAATTTCGGCTATGCGATCTTCGCCCCGAAGGGGACGTTCTATTGATTGGGTTTTAACTTTGAAAACAGAAAAGCGTCCGGGAATTCCCGGACGCTTTTCTTAATTTGGCAGGGTGCGAAACATTGGCTCGGAAATCCGATGACCCGGCATCGCCCTCTAAAACCTGCCTCTTAGCCGGGCGGGAGCGCAGAACCGGACCGGAATCCCGGTGAGTACCCTTCGCCCCTAAAACCCGCCTCTTAGGCGGGCGGGAGCACGGAACTGGATCAGAATTGCAATAACTGCCGATTGCCCCTAAATCCGGCTTCTTAAGCCGGCTACCAGATGATTACGCGCTCTTCTTCGGGCATGAACATGGCGCCGTCGGTGATCGAGAAGGCGTCGTAGAAGTCCTGGAGGTTGCGCAGCGAAGCGTTCACGCGCCATTTGCCCAGCGAGTGTACGTCGAGCTTCGTGAGGCGGGCGATCTCCTCGTCGCGGATGTTCTGGGCCCACAGCGTGGCGTAACCCAGGTAGAACCGCTGTTCGGGGGTGAATCCGTCGATCGGGGCGGGAGCCTCCTTGCCTTCGAGCGAGTTGCGGTAAGCCGTGTGGGCCACGCGCAGACCGCCCTGGTCGGCGATGTTCTCGCCCAGGGAGAGGGAGCCGTTGGCGAAGACCGCGGGCTGGCCGTCCTTGGCCGGAAGCACCTCGATGGCGTCGAACTGCTTGACCAGAATGTCCGTCTTGGCCTTGAACGCGGCGGCATCGGCGTCGGTCCACCAGTTGTTCATGTTGCCGTCCTTGTCGAAGTTGCGGCCCTGGTCGTCGAATCCATGGGTCATCTCGTGGCCGATCACCACGCCGATGGCTCCGTAGTTCACGGCGTCGTCGGCATCGGGGTTGTAGAACGGCGGTTGCAGAATGGCGGCCGGGAAGCAGATTTCGTTGGTCGTGGGGTTGTAGTAGGCGTTGACCGTCTGCGGGCTCATGTGCCACTCGTCCTTATCCACGGGTTTGCCCAGCTCGGCGATGTTGTCGGCCGTGTACCATTTGTTGGCCTCGACGATGTTTTCCCAATAGCTCTTGGAGGGGTCGATCGCAAGCGTGGAGTAATCCTTCCACTTGTCGGGATAGCCGATCTTCACGGTGAATGCCGCGAGCTTCTCCTGCGCCTTGGCCTTGGTGGCGTCGGACATCCAGTCGAGGCCGGCGATGTGCTGCGAAAGCGCCGTCTGCAGGTTTTTGACCATCTCCATCATGCGGACCTTGTCCTTCTCGGGGAAGTACTTGGCGACGTACATCTCGCCGACGGCCTCTCCGAGGGTGCCGTTGGGCACCGACATGGCGCGCTTCCAGCGGGGCTTTTGCTCCTGCTTGCCCGACATGGCACGTCCGTAGAAATCGAACGAGGCGTCGATGAAGTCGTCGCTCAGGTAGTTGGCGGCGGCGTCGATGTACTGGGCCGCGAGGTAGTAGCGGATGTCGTCCAGCGGAGCGTTCTTCATCAGCTCGTTGGCGTTGGCCAGGGCCGAAGGGGTCGTCACGATGATCTGGTCGAAGTCGCCGATGCCCATTGCCTTGTAGTACTCGGCCCAGTCGACGGCGTCGTAAGCCTTCTCGAAGTCGGCCTTGGACATGGGGTTGTACATGGCGGGGATGTTGCGCAGCTCGACGCTCGACCAGTTTTTCTCGGCGAGTTTCGTCTCGATCGACATCACGCCGGCGACGGCCTTTTCGATGTCGGCTTCCGGAACGCCCGCCAGCCGGAAGATCTTACCCAGATACTCCTTGTAGGCGGTGCGCATCGACTCGTTCTCGGCGTCGAGGTAGTAGTCGCGGTCGCCCATCATCAGCCCGGGCTGCGAAGCGTAGAGGGCGTTGATGTCGCTGTTCATCAGGTCGGACTGCACGCCTATGCCGAAGAACGGATTGGCGATCGAGGTGTGGAGCCTGGCCACGGCGGCGGTCAGCTGCGCGCGGTCGCCGATGGCGAGGATCTCCTCCACGGCGGCTTTGACCGGGGCGGCGCCCTCGGCGTTCAGGCGCACCGAGTCGAGGCCCATCTTGTAGAGGTCCGAGATTTTCTGCTCGACGCTTCCCGGTTCGGCTTTCTGCTTCGTCATGCCGGAGAAGAGCTCGTTGATACGCTTCTCGTTGTTGTCGCGCAGGATATCGAACGATCCGTAACGCGAATATTCGGGTTTCAGGGGATTGTTCTTCTGCCAGCCGCCCGTGGCGTACTCGTAGAAGTCGGCGTTGGGGGCTACCGACAGATCGAAGTTGGCCATGTCGAGGGCCGGGGTCTTGGGGGTATTCTGGCAGGCTGTCATACAGGCTATCGTTGCTGCGAAGAGAACGTTTTCGATAAGCCGAGAGCAGTGCCGCGCTTGCGCAGGCAATGCCGAGGCGAGAAAAGGTGCGTGAAAACGAATGATTTTTTTCATATTGTTCGGGGTTTTTAGGAAACGGGGACCTCCGGATAAACCGGAAGCCCCCGTTCGGATAAGTTGTTTCGCGGGACGTCCGGTCTATTCACGGATAGCCGCAACGCCGGGCAGGTCGCCGAACTCGATGTATTCGAGCAGCGCGCCGCCGCCCGTCGAGATGTACGATACCTGGTCGGCCAGGCCGAACTTGTTGATGCAGGCTACCGAGTCGCCGCCGCCGATGAGCGAGTAGGCGCCCTTCTTGGTGGCCTCGGCGATGGCCAGCGCCACCTCTTTCGAGCCGGTTGCGAACTTGTCGATCTCGAACACGCCCACGGGACCGTTCCAGAGGATGGTCTTGCAGCTCAGGATGTGGTCGCGGAAAGCCTTCTTGCCTTCGTCGGCGATGTCGACACCCTCCCATCCGTCGGGAATGTTGTTGGCCGGGGCGACATTCGTGTTGGCGTCTGCCGAGAATGCGTCGGCGATCAGCGCGTCGGGGGACATCACCAACTCTACGCCTTTCTTCTTGGCCAGCTCGAGGATCTCCAGCGCTACGGGGAACATGTCGGGCTCGCAGATCGAGTCGCCGACCTTGCCGCCCTGTGCGGCTGCGAAGGTGTAGGTCATGCCGCCGCCGATGACGATCGAATCGACCTTCTCGATCAGGGCTTTGATGACGCCGATCTTCGACGACACTTTCGAGCCGCCGATGATGGCGCAGAACGGATGTGCCGGGGCCTCCATCAGCGAGGAGATGGCCTTCACCTCTTTCTCCATCAGGTAGCCGAACATCTTGTCGTTGGGGAATTTCTTGGCGATCAGGTAGGTCGAGGCGTGCTTGCGGTGGGCCGTGCCGAAGGCGTCGTTGATGTAGCAGTCGGCGTACGAAGCGAGCTTCTGGACGAACTCCTTCTGCGGACCCTCTTTCAGGGCTTTCTTGGCGGCGTCCTTCTCCTCCTTGGTGGCGTCTTCGGCCAGACCGCGGGGCTTGCCCTCCTCCTCGGCGTAGAAACGCAGGTTCTCGAGCAGCATGACCTGTCCGGGTTTGAGGGCTTTGGCCATTTCGGCAGCCTTCTCACCCATGCAGTCGCCGGCGAACTCGACCTTCACGCCGAGGTTCTTCTCGACGGCGGGAACGATCTGCTCGAGCGAGTACTTGGGATCGGGATTCTTCTTGGGGCGTCCCATGTGCGACATCAGGATCACCGAACCGCCGCCGGCGAGCACCTTTTTGACGGTGGGCATGGCGGCGCGGATGCGCGTGTCGTCGGTCACTTCGCCCTTCTCGTTGAGGGGCACGTTGAAATCCACGCGGATAATCGCGCGTTTGCCTTTGAAATCGTAGTTGTCGATCGAGATCATAGCTGTTTGATTTTTAAGTATTTTGTTGAAATGATTTTCGGTAAGTCCTAATCCGGGACAAATTTATGAAAATTTTCAGTAAATCTGTTATTTCGCTAACGGAAAAAACTCAATACTTGTACCGAATCCATTTGAACAGCTCTTTGAGCGACGGTTTTTTGCCGTACATGAAGATACCCACGCGGTAGATCTTCGATGCGACCCACACCATGCCCACGAACGAACCGTAGAGCAGCACGAGCGAGAGGACGATCTCCCACAGCGGAATGTCGTAGGGGATGCGGGCCATCATGACGATCGGCGACGTGAAGGGGATGATCGAGAACCAGAAGGCCATCTGCGAATTGGGGTCGCGGATCACGACGAACATCATCAGCAGGGCCAGGATGATCGGCAGCGTGATGGGCATTTGCAGCTGCGAGGCGTCCTGCACGTTGTCCACGGCCGAACCCACGGCGGCGAACATCGCCGAGTAGAGCAGGTAGCCGCCGAAGACGAACAGCAGCAGGCTGGCGAAGATTTTGATAATGTAGCCCAGGTCGGTCATGGCGGCCACGGCCTGGAGCATCTCGGGATTCATGTCGGTCATCGAAGCCGCGTCGGGCATGCCCTGCTGCATGGCCTGGGCGCTTGCCATCACGTCTTCGGGCATCAGGTGGGGCATCACGAGGGCCCCGACGCCGGCGATCAGCACGCCCCAGATCAACACCTGCACGATGGCCACCGAGGCCACGCCGAGGATTTTGCCCATCATCAGGTCGAACGGACGGACCGACGAAACCATCACTTCCAGCACCCGGTTGTTCTTCTCCTCGATCACCGACTGCATGACCATCGAGCCGTAGATCAGCAGGAACATGTAGAGGATGAAGCCCAGGACATACCCCACGCCCGTGGCCACGGCCGACGACTGCGCCTGCGTGTCCTCCTCCTGCGACTTGTCGTTGCGGAAGGTCTGCATATTGACCTTGGTTTTGACCTGTTCGAGAATCTGCGAGAGGTTTTCGATGTTGTAGGCTTTGAGTTTCTCGGCTTCGAGGATGCGCTCGATCTGTCCCGTGATGTTGCTTTCGAGGGAGAGCGACGACGACGAATTGGCGTAGAGCCGGACGTTGTTGGGGTTTTCCAGGATGTCGCCGCCGATCCAGAGCACGCCGAATTTGTCGGTCAGCTCCCTGCGGGCCTCCTCGGTCGGGAGCTCCGTGGCCTCGAAGCGGATCTCCTCGTCGCTTTCGAGTTTCGGGGCTATCAGGCCGCTTTCGTCGATGATGGCGATGACCTTCTCGTCGCCCCGCGAAAACTGCATGATGAGCGCCGGGGCGGCCATCAGGGCGATCATCAGCAGCGGCATCAGCAGCGTGGTGATGATGAAGGATTTTTTGCGTACGCGCTCGTTGAACTCGCGCTGGATGATGATGGATATGTTCGACATGGCTTTTCTGTTTTAGAGTTTGCCGTTCACGGCTCTTATGAAAATGTCGTTCATCGAGGGGATGATCTCGCGGAACGAGCGCAGTTCGACGGCCTCGTTGACGGCGGAGATAACCCCGCGCACCTCGGCGTCGTTGTCGACGTGGAGTTTGAGCATCCGGTAGACCGACTCCTCCTGCGTCCCGTCGAGGATTTCGCAGCGTCCGGCGACGGCCTGCCGCAGGACGGCTTCGTCGCCCCGGTAGGCCACCTCGAAGATGTTCGATCCGTGACGGCGGCGGATGTCGTCGACCTTGCCCGAGAGGATGTTGCGCGACTTGTTGATGAGCGTGATGTGGTCGCAGATCTCCTCCACGGAGGACATGTTGTGCGTCGAGAAGATGACCGTGGCCCCCTTGTCGCGCAGTCCCAGGATTTCGTCTTTCAGCAGGTTGGCGTTGATGGGGTCGAATCCCGAAAAAGGTTCGTCGAAGATCAGCAGCTTGGGCTCGTGGAGCACCGTGACGATGAACTGCACCTTCTGGGCCATACCCTTCGAGAGCTCCTCGACCTTCTTGTCCCACCAGTCCTGAATGCCGAATTTGATGAACCACTCCTTCAGCCGTACGACGGCTTCGCGGCGCGAAAGTCCTTTGAGGCGTGCGAAGAAGACGGCCTGTTCGCCGACTTTCATCTTTTTATAGAGGCCGCGCTCCTCGGGGAGGTAGCCGATGCGGTAGACATCTTCCGGGGCGATCTCGCGGTCGCCGAACAGCACACGGCCCGAATCGGGCGCCGTGATGCGGTTGATGATGCGGATCAGGGTCGTTTTGCCCGCTCCGTTGGGCCCCAGCAGTCCGTAGACCGAGCCCTGGGGGATGGCGAGCGATACGTCGTCGAGCGCCGTGTGCGAAGCATAGCGTTTGGTGACGTGTTCTACTGTGAGTAAATCCATAGTCGCAGAATATTTGTTTTTCGGATCGTTACGGCGACAAATATAGGAACAAATTTTGAATATCAAAAAATATTTATCGTTTTTCGATAAATTTCTGCATCCGGGGCTTTGCAGAATCCCCGGAGCCGCTTCGGAGTGCGGTTCGGCAAAGTCCGGACGGGTTTGGCGTTGCACGCTCCTTTCACTATATTTGACGCTGTGAAGGAGTCGAAATTCGTCAAAACAAAGATGGTCGCGGGCTATGTCCTGCTGATCGCGGTCTGTGTGCTCGCGGTGGGGTATGTCTACCGGGTCGTGGTCCGTTTTTCCGCTCCCGACAGCAATTATGTGCTGCTGCAGACCAAACACAGCGCCGTCAACAGAACCCTTTACCATCTCTATCAGGCCGAAAGTTACGGGCAGCTGATGATCGCCGGCTACCAGTCCTACGAGGCGCGTTACAAACGCGAATTGCGTACCGTGAGGGGCTGCATCGACTCGCTGCGGTCGCTGACGGGCGACCGGGATTCGTTGCAGACGATGCGTCTGGACAGCATCACGCGGTTGCTTGCTGACAAGGAACGGCGCACGATGAGCCTGCGGAGCACGATTCGCGCCGGTTCCACGGCCAGTCTGCTGGACAAGAACATCCGCGACCTGATCGGTCCTCAGCAGGGGATCGTGGCCGACACGACGCCGTTCCGCCGCGTCGTGAGGCTGGACACGACGGCGGTGCCGCGCTCCCGGCGGCGTTTCCTGCAACGGCTGGGCGATCTGTTCAGTCCGCCGGAGGAGGATTCGAGCGTGGTGATCTCCCGCCGCGAACTGGTGGCCCCCGTGGTGCCCGCCGGATCGGTGAAGGATACCATTACGCTGGTGCTGAGGGCTTTGCAGGACAGCGTTACGAGCAATCGCCTGGGCATCTACGACCGGGCGTGGCAGGAGGGACTGCGGCTGAGTTACAGCAACGAGCTGGTCAACACGAAGATATACCGCCTGATCATGGATTTCGAGGCCGAGGATACGGAGTTCCTGATGCGGCGCATCGAACGCACGGAGGCTTTTCGCCGAAGGTCGTCGCGCGTGCTGGGAGGCGTGACCGCCGGGGCCGTGGTGCTCGTGCTGTTGTTCGTCGGGATATTGTGGCGCGACATCAGCCGCAGCAACCGCTACCGCCGGGAGCTGGAGCAGGCCAACCGCGACAAGGAGGCGCTGCTGGCCGCCCGCGAGAAGCTGATGCTGGCCATCACGCACGACATCAAAGCCCCGCTGGGGTCGGTGATGGGCTATATCGACCTGCTTTCGCGGTTGACCGCCGATAAGCGGCAGGAGCTTTACCTGCACAACATGAAGGAGTCCTCCGAGCACCTGCTGGCATTGGTCAACAGCCTGCTGGATTTCTACCGGCTGGATATCAACAAGATCGAGGTGGCCCGGGTGGCTTTCAGTCCCGCGCAGCTGTTTGAAACGATCCGGGCCGGATTTGCCGCCGCGGCCGCGGCCAAAGGGCTGGAACTGCGTCTGGAGGCCGAACCCGACGCTGCGCGGACGGTGACGGGGGATGCTTTCCACATCCGGCAGATCGCCGACAACCTGGTTTCAAACGCTTTGAAATTCACCAACAAGGGCTCCGTGACGATCCGTGCCGACGTTCGGCAGGGACGGCTGGTGTTTTCCGTCCGCGATACGGGCCGCGGCATCGGCCGCGAGGAAAAGGAACGGATCTTCGGGGAGTTCGTGCGTCTGAGTTCGGCGCAGGGCGTCGACGGGTTCGGATTGGGGCTGTCGATCGTCGATCGTCTCGTGAAGTTGCTCGGAGGGACCATTTCGCTCGAAAGCCGCCTCGGCGAGGGGAGCCGGTTCATCGTGTCGGTCCCCGTCGGGGAGGCCGGGCCTGCGGCGGTGCAGGAGGTCCGGGAGCCGGCTCCTCCGCAGCCGGGACTGCGGGTGCTCGTGGTCGACGACGACCCGTTGCAACTGGAGATGACCGCCGCGATGTGCCGCCGGGCAGGGATCGGGACCGAGTGCTGTCAGTATCCCGAATATGTCGCCAGGTTGGTCGCCGACGAACGGTTCGATCTGGTGCTGACCGATATACAGATGCCTTCGGCCGACGGATTCAGCGTGCTGAAAGCCGTGCACGGGGTCGATCCCGCATTGTGCGTGGTCGCCGTGTCGGCCCGCGGGGAACTGGACGCTGCGGATTTTACGGCCCGCGGATTTGCGGGGTGCCTCCGCAAACCGTTTACTTACAGCGAACTGGTCGCAGTGGTGCGTGCGGCCTGCGGCGGGGCGGCTGCGGAAGGGGATGAACCGGCGGTTCCGGCGTCGGGGACGAATTTCGACCCCCTGACGGCCTATGCGGGGGACGATGCCGGTGCGGCGCGGAATATTCTGGCCTCTTTCGCCGAACAGACTGCGGCCAATGTCCGGGAGCTCGAAAAGGCGGTCGGAAGCGGCGATGCGACAGCGGTAAGGGCCCTGTCGCACAAGATGCTGCCGATCTTCACGATGCTCGGTGCGGCGGAAGTCGCCGACATCCTGCGCCGGGCCGAGAACCACGAAGGGCCCCTGACCGACACGCTGTGCGGTGAATTGCGCGCGGCGGTCGAAAAAATCCGCGCGATTGTCGCGGAAGCCGAAAAAACGGTAACTTTGTAGCGTTATGGAAGAGCGTATTCTGATCGTAGACGACGACATCACCTTTGCCCTGATGCTGCGCACATGGCTTTCGAAGCGCGGTTTCGGGGTCGAGACCGCCTCATCGGCGGCGGCGGCCCGCACGGCCCTCGGAGCCGGCGCATTCTCGTTGGTGCTGAGCGATATGCGTCTGCCCGACGAGGACGGAATCGCCCTGCTGCAATGGATGGCCGGGGCGGGCGTGACGGCGCCGGTGATCGTGATGACGAGTTACGCCGAGATACAGAACGCCGTGCGGTGCATGAAACTCGGCGCCCGCGACTATGTGGCCAAGCCGGTGAATCCCGACGAACTGCTGAAAAAGATCCGCGAGGCGCTGGACACGCCTGCGCCGAAAACCCCGGCGGCAAAACCGGCCCCGCGGCCCGCGAAAGGGGGTCCGGCGGAGGCGCTCAACTACATCGAGGGGCGCAGCGACGCCGCGCGGCAGTTGTACGAACACATCCGGCTGGTGGCTCCGACCAATATGTCGGTGCTGGTGAACGGCGAGAGCGGCACGGGCAAGGAGCATGTGGCGCAGTTGGTCCACCGGGAGAGCCGGCGGGCCGGAAAACCTTTCGTAGCGGTCGACTGCGGAGCCATTCCCCGCGAACTGGCGGCTTCGGAGTTCTTCGGGCACGTCAAAGGTTCGTTCACCGGAGCCCTTTCCGACAAAATGGGCGCTTTCGAAGCGGCTGACGGCGGCACGCTTTTTCTCGACGAAGTGGGCAACCTCACCTATGAAACGCAGGTGCAGTTGTTGCGCGCCCTCCAGGAGCGGCGCATCCGGCCCGTGGGCAGCAACCGGGAGATTCCCGTCGACATCCGCCTCGTGGCCGCGACCAACGAAGACCTCGAAGCGGCCATCGCACGCGGGACGTTCCGCGCCGACCTCTACCACCGCATCAACTCCTTCACGCTCCGCATGCCCTGCCTGCGGCAGATGCGCGAGGATATACCGCTCTACGCCGATTTCTTCCTCGACCAGGCCAACCGCGAACTGGACAAGCGGATCGTGGGATTCGACCCGGCGGCCGCGGCGGCCCTCGCCGCCTATGAGTGGCCGGGCAACCTGCGCCAGTTGCGGAACGCGGTGCTCTCGGCGACGCTGCTCGCCGCGGGCGAATACGTCACCTGCCGGGACCTGCCGGAGGAGATTACGGGCGGCCCGGCCGCGGAATCCCCTGCGGCGCCCCTTCCGCTGCGCGACCGTGCGTCGGAGGAGGAGCAGATACGCCGCGCCCTCGCGGCGGCCGGCGGTAACAAGTCGCAGGCGGCAAAACTGCTCGGCATCGACCGCAAGACGCTCTACAACAAACTGCACCTCTACGGCATCGAATAGCGCCGTTCTACACTCCGGGTGTGGAATTATTCCACACTCCGCACTCCGGTTCCACACTTTTTCCACATGTCCCGGATTTTTGGCACATTGTATTTCCCGTTGAAATACAGTGCGTTGTCTGTTTTCTGCCTGCATGGCATACGGCTTGAACTTCAAAAGAACAGAAACGGAATGGAAACAAACCGCAGAACTGAGAAAATGAAGTTTAACCACTAATTCTTAAAGCTATGAAAAAGACAGTTGTAATGATGGCCGCGATGATGATGATGGCCGGCGGTATGGCATTTGCCCAGCAGCCCGAACAGCCCGAAGCTCCGAAGCAGGAGAATCCCGCACCCGAGCAGAAGCCCGATGAGAAGTCGGAACCGACGAAGAAGGACGAGCCCGAAAAGACGGAGAAGACCGAGGGCCTGACCTATGACATGTTCATTCGATAGCCGTCTGTCCGGAATCATTTAGTTAAACGATTGTTTGCCTGGTACCCTGCCTTCGGGCGGGGTATTTTTTTGGCGGCGGGGCGCTTGTCGTGCTCCGTTCCGATGTGCCGCACTCCATATCCGACGAACGGCGCCCTCCGACTGTCGGAAGGCGCCGTTCGTTCGTCCGCGGCCGTGCGTCACGGCTGCTGCATCCACTCCACGTTCGGGGCGTCGCTGAAGAGCAGGTTCAGCGGCCGGGGAAGGCTCGCGGCGTCGGTCGCAAAGAGGAATCCGACCTTGTCGAGCGGCAACGAGAGGAACGTCGTCGAGGGATAGCCGCCGATGAGGTTCACCTCGTCGAGCAGCGACCAGACGAAGATCTCGAACGGCATCTGTCCCGGCAGGAGCGTCAGTCCCGGGAACCGCTCTTCGTAGTCGGACGACGAGTTGTCCGCCGGGTGGGGTTTGAAGAACACGTCGTATTCGCTGCCGTACTGGTCCATGATGCGCCGGACGTAAGCGGCCTGCTGTTGGCGGCTCTCGTCGGTGGTGTGGCTCGTGCCGAGGATGATGAGATTGCCTTTCGGCGAGGCGTCGAACAGGGCTTTGAACCGGTCATAGTCGAAGTTGGCCATGCGGTAGAACTCCTTCTTGGCCTCTTCCGGGAGGGCCGTCAGCAGTTCGTAGGGCTGGACGCTCTCCATCTTCATCTCGGCCAGCTTTTGGGTCATGAAGGGCCCCGACGACTCCATCAGGGAGGCGTTTTGGAGCATCAGCCGGTAGTTGGGGCGCGTCGAGAGGTAGGCGATCCACTCGTCGGAAACGAGGTCCTGCGGGGCGCGGGTCTCGGGATAACGGCCGCCGTGGTTCCAGTCGAGGGCCTCGACCCGGGCGGCGTAGTCGTTCCAGTTCTGCTCGGCCGTGGCCGGATCGCCGAAAAATTTATAGAAGTTGTTGTAGGTGCCCGTGCCGTCGGAGAGCATCGTCACCTTCACGCGGGCCGAGTCGATACCCTGCTCGACGAACCAGTCATAGCCCGCCCGGCAGGCCAGGTCGGTGACATAGAGCCCGAATACGGCCGTGGGGTCTTCGGCGTTGATCTCCAGAATGCGGCGTTTCATCTGCTCGCTCATTGCGTAAATCTCCTCGGTCGTGGCTCCGGCGTTGGGGTTCGCGGCGGTGAAAACCGTGGCGTAGTCCGGGAACAACTCCGGGTCGTAGGTCTGGGGACGCTCGTAGAAGAAGTAGCTCGGTTTGTCGTGCGAGAGCAGGTGCAGGCCCGAATAGAGGGCCGGCATCGTGCCGAATGCGGCGTAGAAATAGTAGTCCGGGGAGTCGAATCCCGTGTCTTTGGCGCTCTGCGAGAGGGTGAAGACGGAGGTCTTTCCGTTGCAGATGAAAAGCAGCAGCGCGCTGCGGGCAGGGCCCGGATTCGCGGCGAAAGTCACGTCGATTTCGGAATATCCTTCGGGTCCCTCTTCTGCGGAGAGGGTCACCCAGTCGGGCCGCTCGTCCCCGCCGTAGCTCCCTGCCGAGAGGATGACGGTCCACGGTGCCGGGGCGTTTACGGTGATTTTTCCGCTGCGGGCCAGGTAGTCGAGCGAAAGGAATTCGGCGCCGTCGTTGATGCGGACCTCCGAAGTCTTGTCGTCGGAGCAGGCCCACGCTCCTGTCAGGAGGGTGAACATCAGGAAAAGGCGAAATAGTCGTTTCATATCAGGAGATGTATTTGGGTTTTCAGTACTTTTTGCTAAATGCGTTCGCCCGGGGATTACTGCATTGCAAATGCAAGATTCAGGCCGATCGGACTATTTTTGTGGAAGAAATGACTACTCCGGGGGCATGCATCAAAAAAGCGGAGCGCTCAGGCGTTCCGCTTTTTCTTCATCCGTTCGAGGTGTTCGCGCAGGTGTTCGCTGAACTCCTCCCGGCGGTGTTTGAGGTTGGCCCTCCACCCCTGCCAGCGGGTATAGCGCAGGCGCTTCTCGGGATAGATGTCCCGGATCGTGACCAGGATGCCCGTCTCCTCCACCCCGCCGAAATCGGGATTCGACACCGTGTCGAAGACCCGCATCGTGGGCGAAAGGTTCATATAGGCGTTGATAAGCGGCGGGATATTTTCGTTGAATTCGCGGATCTGCTGGATCAGGATGCGGTAGTTCTCCATGTAGGTTGCGCCGCAGAACAGCTCCTCGTAGTAGGGATCGTCGAGGTCGAGGTCGATCGGGTGGATGCCCTCCACCAGCTTGTCGCGGTCGGGGAAGTAACGGCGCAGGAACCAGATCAGCGCGTTGCGCGCCACCGATTTGTAAGAGGTGTACATCGTGACCTTGCCGAAGAGGTATTTGGCCTTGGGATTCAGCACGATCAGCGCCCCGAGTCCGTCCCAGAGGTTGTCCAGCGCATAGATGCTTTTGGCATTGCCGCGGGCCTGGTAGGCGGGCTGCACGAACGAACGCCCCAGCTCGATGGTCCGGGGCAGGAATTTCTGGCGGAAGCGTTCGCTGAAACGGAAATAGTGTTCGGTCGAGAGATGGCGGGGATTGGGCGTGGTGCAGACGATGAAGCGGTAGCCGCCGATGATCTCCTGCGCCGCAGGGTCCCAGACGATCAGCTGGTAGTAGCCGTCGCCGGCGAGGTCCTCCTCGTCGATGTCCACCTCCTGTCCCGTGCCGCCCCCGGCGCCTCGGAAGGCGACTTCGCGCAGGCGTCCCACCTCGCGCATCAGCGCAGGGCATTCCGAGGCTGCGAAGATGTAGATTTCGTTGCCTGCCTTGTTCGTGTCGCGCATCTTGCGGGCGGGTGTCAGTTCCGCGAGCAGCGACTCCCGGTCGACGGGTGCTATAATGGGGGCCATCTCTTTCTGTTCCATAGACGGGGCAAAAATACCAATTTTACCGCTACTTTGCCGGGGTGTCGAGCTTGTTTTTCAAAAAATACGCTTTTTTGCGTACTTCTTCCGTCTGTTCGTGCAGCGAACCGTAACGTTGCAGGTCGGCTACGGGAATCGGGTCGCCGACGACGATGCGGAAGTGTTTGCCCTTCTGCGAGAACATCTCGTCGGGCAGCCACAGCATCTCGATATTGAATTTGATTCCCAGCGCCTTGCGGATACGGTAAACGCGGTAGAAGAAATTCGACAGTTCGCCTTCGACGAAGACCGGGACGATCTGCCGCTGCGAGGCGTAGGCTTTTTTCAGAAAGCTGATTTTCCACGTGGGATCGGTGATTTCGCCGCCGATGCAGCGCGAGCAGAGACCTGCGGGAAAGGTCAGGATCGGCCGCTCGCCGAAGAACTCCTCGTCGAACTTGCGGGCGTAGGCCGTGCTCTGCGAACCGTGCTTGTTTACCGGAATCCACAGCGGACGCAGCGGTTCGAGGTGCATCAGGAGGTCGTTGACCACCACCCTCGCGTCGCCGAAACGGTCGATCAGCTTGTCGGCCAGCATCATGCCGTCCATGCCCCCGAACGGGTGGTTCGAGGCGAAGAGGTAGCGTCCTTTGGGGTCGAGTTTCTCGAGTCCCTCGATCGAATAGGTGACCTGCCATTCGCGGAAGCATGCGCGGATGAACTCCTGCGGCGGCAGGTTCCAGTAGTGTTCGAGGATATAGTTTATCTCGTTTTCGTGAATGGTCCGGCGCAGCCAGCCCACAACCGGACGCGGAATCCAACGGGCCAGTCGCGGAGCCTTCTTCCTGAGTATGGCGCCGATGTCGATTTTAGGCATGAAATGTTCGCAAATTATAATCACAAATATAGGCATTCTTTTTTGAAAAATCCCTAACTTTACACCCAAATAGACCTTTGCAAACAATCGTTATGTCTCAATATCATACTCCCGTACTGCTGGAAGAGTCTGTGGCACTGCTCGGTATCGATCCGGCGGGCACTTACGCCGACCTCACTTTCGGCGGAGGCGGCCATTCGCGCCGAATCCTCGCCGAGCTGGGGCCCGACGGGCGCCTTTATGGCTTCGACCAGGACCGCGACACGCTGGAGAACCGTCCCGACGATGCGCGGTTTCATTACGTGGAGGGCAATTTCCGGTTCCTGCGGGGCGCGCTGCGGCTGCGGGGCGTCGTGGAGGTGGACGGCATCCTGGCCGACCTCGGCGTCTCGTCGCACCATTTCGACGCCGTCGAACGGGGCTTTTCGTTCCGCGGAGACGCGCCGCTCGATATGCGCATGAACCAGCGGGGACGGCTGACGGCGGCGGATGTCGTGAACAACTATACCGCGGAGGAGCTGACCCGCATTCTGGGCGACTGGGGCGAGATCGAAACCCCGTGGAAGGTCGCCAACTGCCTGGTGAAGGCCCGGGCCGCGGAGCCCGTGACCACCACGGCGCAGCTGGTCGGGGCGGTGAAGCCCTGTACCCCCCGGAAGGACGAATCCAAATTCCTGACAAAACTTTTCCAGGCGCTCCGCATCGAGGTCAACGGCGAGATGGAGGCGCTGAAAATGGCGCTGGAACAGAGTCTCAAAGTGCTGAAACCCGGCGGGCGGCTGGTGGTGATCTCCTACCACTCGCTCGAAGACCGGCTGGTGAAGAATTTCATGCGCAGCGGCAATTTCTCGGGGACGGTCGAAAAGGACTTCTTCGGCCGTCCGCAGGTGCCGTTCGACGCCCTGACACGCAAGGCCGTGACCCCTTCGGCCGAAGAACTCGACCGCAACCCCCGTTCCCGCTCGGCGAAGCTCCGGGCGGCCGTAAAACGCTGATACGATGTACCGCGACCACGAATTCGACCCCGTAACCCCCGAGGAGCAGGCCCGCCGCGAGCAGGAGGAGGAGTTCGCGCGCCGTGTGCGCCGCGAAGTGCTGCGCATGGAGCGCGGCGAGGCGGAGGAGGACATCCGTGCCGACGAGGAGCGGGAGGCCGAAGAGCGCGCCGAAGCCGAGGAACGCGAACGCAGGGAGAGCCGCCGCAGGGCGAGCACCTTCTGGCAGTTGTTCTCGGGCTCGATCCTCGTGCGCGAGGGCGTCTCGAAATATTACCCCTACATGCTGACCATTGCGGGCATGTTCTTCCTGAGTATCATGGTGATGTTCTGGTCGCTGCATCTCGACATGCGCTACACGCGCCTCGAACGCGACGTGCAGAAACTCCGCGAACGCTCGATCCGCCTGCAGGAGCAGCGTTACCAGCGCACGACCCATTCGGCCATCGTCCGGCAGCTGGAGGCGCGGGGCATCGAACTCTACGACCCGCTCGCTCCGGGTGAAATCATTGACAATTAGGCGGCGATGAAACAGGAACGGTCGAAGGTAAAAAGCGATATCCTGCTGCGGGTGAGGCTTCTGTACGTGCTTTTCATCCTCGCCGGAGGCATTGTGCTCGCACGGCTCGTCTGGGTGCAGCTGTTCAGCGCGGAGGTGGCTTACAATGCCGACCGTCTCGCCGGCCGCATCTTCACCGAGGAGGTGATCCCGGCCCAGCGGGGCAGCATCCTTTCGCGCGACGGCGAACCGCTGGCCACGTCGATCTTCCGCTATCAGGCCGCCTTCGACTTCGCTTCGCCCGGACTCGATTCGCTCAAAACATTCCACGAACAGGCCGACTCGCTGGCCAAACTGCTGTCCGCCTTTTTCCGGGACAAACCCGCTTCGGCCTACTCGAAGAAGTTCCGCGACGAACACGCCCGCCGCTACCGGCTGGTGAACGCCCGCGACACCTCCTACCTGCGTTCCGAAGGGTGGTTCTCGCGCATGATGGACCGCATGCGGGGCGAGGAGTGGGTCAAACGTCGCATTTACGACACGATCCGCGACCATACGCCCGTGAACATCTTCCCCCGGGAAGTGGATTTCGCCGAGTGGGAGACGCTCCGGCGTTATCCGCTGCTGAACTGGAATATGGGCATGGTCTACCGGCTCATCGAGCGCGACGAACGCATCTACCCGCAGGGCGAACTGGCCCGCCGCACCATCGGACTGACGGGCGACAAGGGTAATTACGGTATCGAGGAGGCTTACCGCGAGGAGCTGGCCGGACGCGACGGCAAGGCTGTGCGGCAGCGTATCGCCCGCGGATTTTACGGACGGGTGGCGGGCGGCGACCATGTGGACCCGGTGGACGGCTACGACGTGGTGACGACGCTCGACCTCGACCTGCAGGATGTGGCCGACAAGGCCCTGCGACGCCAGTTGGAGCGGCAGAACGCCTTGTGGGGTACGACGATCGTGATGGAGGTCCGCACGGGTGAGATCCTGGCGATGGTGAACCTCGGGCGCAATGCCGACGGGACTTTCGCCGAACGCGAGAATTACGCCCTGGGGCGCAGCATGGAGCCGGGTTCGACATTCAAACTGGCGACGATGCTCACGCTGCTGGACGATGCCGGGATGCGGCCTTCGACGGTCTACGACACCCATAACGGCGACCCGGTGACGGTGGGTCCGGCCAAGAACATCCGCGATTCGCACCGCGGCGACCACGAGATCGACTTCCGGCGCGCCGTGGCCTCGTCGTCGAACGTCTATTTCGCCAAGGCGATCTGGGACCGTTACGGAATCACGGGCAAGAAACAGGAGTACAGCGATTTTCTCCATAAGGAGCTGCACCTGGGCGAAACCGTCGGGCTGGAACGCCTCGGCGAGCGGAAACCCTCGATCACGACCGACTGGAAAGTTCCCGACCCGGGCGTCATGCTGGTCAAGATGGCCTACGGTTACCGTGTGCGGATGGCCCCGATCCAGGTCATCACCTTCTACAACGCCATCGCCAACGGCGGGAAGATGATCTCTCCGGTGCTGGTGCGCGAACTGCGCCGCGGCGAGCGGGTCGAGGAGGAGTTCGAGAGCCGGACCATCGCTTCGTCGATCGCTTCGCGGTCTGCCCTGCGCGAAGTGCGCGCCTGCCTGCAGGCGGTCTGCACGGAGGGTACGGCCAGCGCATTCTTCCGCGACACCACCCATGTCCGTGTGGCGGCCAAGACCGGTACGGCGCAGATCACCGACGCCCGCAGCCGCGAGGGGCGTTACTACCTGGGCTCGATGGTCGCCTATTTCCCGGCCGACGAACCCCGCTATACGGTGCTGACGACCATCGAAACCCGTGCGCAGGCCGGAAAAGCCTACTACGGAGGTCCGCTGGCGGGCCCCGTCGTGAAGCGCATGGTCGACTACATTTACAACCGGGGCCACGACTGGTATGCCCGGATCGACGACGACGGACCGCGCCGCTATCCCGAGCGGATGAAGGGCGGCGACATCGCCCAGATCCGCCGCGTGGCCGACCGTCTCTCGCGCCGCACCTCGTTCGACAGCCGTACGGGGTGGGGGCGCGTCTCGGTGGACAGCCTTGCGAACGTTTCGATCACGAGCCTGCCCGACGACCGGAGCGTGATGCCCGACGTGCGCGGCATGGGGCTCAAAGACGCCCTCTTCATCCTCGAAAGCCGCGGCCTGAAGGTCCGCTTCACGGGGCAGGGAGCCGTAACCCAGCAAACGATCTCCGCCGGAACCCGCATCGTGCCGGGAACGGCGGTAACCATAACGTTGAAATGAGATGAAAAAACTTTCTGAACTGCTGAAAAATACGCCGGTAGGGGCGCTGCACGGCGACGGTTCGGCGCCGGTCGCCGGGCTGGCCTACGATTCGCGGGCGGTGAAGCCGGGCGACTGCTTCTTCGCCGTGCCGGGGACGCAGAGCGACGGCCACGACTATATCCCGATGGCGGTTGAAAAAGGAGCCGCCGCGGTGGTCTGCGAACGGATGCCCGAGACGGCGGCCGAAGGTGTCGCGTATGTCGTGGTCGAAGACTCGGCGGGGGCGATGGCCGACATGGCGGCGGCGTTCTACGGCTATCCGAGCCGCGAGCTGAAGCTCGTGGGTATCACCGGGACCAACGGCAAGACCACGACCGTGACGCTGTTGTACGACCTCGTGCGGGCCATGGGCTACAAGGCCGGGCTGATCTCGACGGTCGTTTACAAAATCGACGGCCGCGAGGTCGAATCGACCCACACGACCCCCGACCCGATCCGTCTGAACGCCATGATGCGTGAGATGGCCGACGCCGGGTGCGAATTCTGCTTCATGGAGTGTTCGTCGCACGCCATCGTGCAGGAACGCACGCGGGGCCTTGACTTTGCGGGCGGCATCTTCTCCAACATCACCCACGACCACCTCGACTACCACAAGACTTTCGCCGAATACATCCGGGCCAAGAAACTCTTCTTCGACGGACTGCCCAAAGGGGCTTTCGCGCTGACGAACGCCGACGACCGCAACGGCCGCGTGATGGTGCAGAACACGGCGGCCGCGGTGAGCACCTACTCGCTGCGCGCGATGGCCGATTTCCGCTGCAAGATCGTCGAGATGCATCTCGACGGCATGCTGCTGCGCATCGACGGACAGGAGTTGTGGGTGGGGCTGCTGGGACGGTTCAATGCCTACAACCTGCTGGCGGTCTACGGTGCGGCGGCGCTGCTGGGGCTCGACCGGGGCGAGGTGCTGCGCGTGCTGAGCGTGCTGCACGCCGTGAGCGGCCGTTTCGAGAAGGTCCGCGCGGCGAACGGCACGACGGCCATCGTGGATTATGCCCATACGCCCGATGCGCTGGAGAATGTGATTCAGACCATCGAGGAGATCCGCACTCCCGAACAGCAGTTGATCGTGGTGTGCGGCTGCGGCGGCGACCGCGACCGGACCAAGCGTCCCGAGATGGCGCAGATCGCCGTGAAATACGCCTCGACGGCGATCTTCACGTCGGACAATCCACGCCACGAGTCGCCCGAAGCGATCCTCGACGACATGGCCGCGGGGCTCGACCCCGGGGTGCGCTACCTGCGCATCGCCGACCGGGCCGAGGCGATCCGCACGGCCGTGATGCTCTCGCGTCCGGGCGACATCCTCCTCGTGGCGGGCAAGGGGCACGAGACCTATCAGGTCGTCGGCGACGTGAAACACCATTTCGACGACCGCGAGGAGGTTCGCAGGGCCTTCGAAACACTGATCAAATAAAAACAACGCTTATAAGACATGCTTTACCATCTTTTCAAGTACCTGGACGAAGCCTATAACCTGCCCGGTTCGGGTATGTTCCAGTACCTCTCGTTCCGTGCCGCGGCGGCCATCATCCTGTCGCTGCTGATCGTCATCATCTTCGGACGTAGGATCATCGACTTCCTGCGCCGCAAGCAGATCGGCGAGGATATCCGCGACCTCGGGCTTCAGGGACAGCTGCAGAAGAAAGGCACCCCCACGATGGGCGGTGTCATCATCCTCATCGCCATCCTGGTCCCGATGCTGCTCGTCGGCAACCTGAACAACATCTACATTCAGCTGATGCTGGTCTCGACCGTCTGGCTGGGGCTGATCGGCGGTCTGGACGACTACATCAAAGTCTTCCGCCACCGGAAGGAGGGGCTGAAGGGCCGCTTTAAGATCGTGGGGCAGGTGGGCCTCGGCATCATCGTCGGTACGACGATGTGCATGTCGTCCGACATCGTCGTCCGCGAGAAGGTCACCCAGCCCGTGCAGACGGTCTACACGGATGCCGACGGTACGGTGGTCGGGAGTGTTCAGCGCAACGTGGTGCTCAGTTCCGAGAGCCTCAAAACCACGCAGACGACCATTCCTTTCGTTAAGAACAACGAGTTCGATTACGGCTGGCTGACGGGGGAGAATCCCACCGCCACGTGGCTGTTGTATGTGCTGGTGGCGATTTTCGTGGTGACGGCCGTGTCGAACGGCGCCAACCTCACCGACGGCCTCGACGGACTGGCGACGGGCGTCTCGGTGCCGATCGTCGCGGTGCTGGGCGCGCTGGCCTACCTTTCGGGCCACATCGTCTATGCCGACTACCTCAACATCATGTACATCCCCGACAGCGGCGAACTGGTGGTCTTCGCCGCGGCGCTGGTGGGTGCGCTGGTGGGATTCCTGTGGTACAACTCCTTCCCGGCACAGATATTCATGGGCGACACCGGGTCGCTGGCCATCGGCGGCATCATCGCCGTCTTTGCGCTCTGCATCCGCAAGGAGCTGCTGCTGCCGCTGCTGTGCGGCGTCTTTCTGGTGGAGAGCTTCTCGGTGATGATGCAGGTCAGCTACTTTAAATACACCAAACGCCGCTACGGCGAGGGCCGGCGCATCCTGCTGATGTCGCCGATCCACCACCACTACCAGAAAAAGGGGATTTTCGAGACCAAGATCGTCCTCCGCTTCTGGATCATTTCGCTGCTGCTGGCGGCCATTACGTTGGTTACGTTGAAGATAAGGTAATATGAAACAGATCGTCGTTCTGGGCGGGGGAATCAGCGGCTACGGCTCCGCGATCCTCGCCAAAAAGAAGGGATTCGGGGTCTTCCTCTCCGACGCGGGGCGCATTGCCGACCGCTACAAGGCCAAACTGGACGAATGGGAGGTTCCCTACGAGGAGGGCGGCCATACCGAGGAGCGCATCCTCGCGGCCTCGGAGGTCGTGAAATCCCCCGGCATTCCCGACACGGCGCCCATCGTGTGCAAAATCCGCGCGGCGGGTATTCCGGTGATCTCCGAGATGGAGTTCGCGGGCCGCTACATGGGCAAGGCCCGGTGCATCTGCATCACGGGTTCGAACGGCAAGACCACCACCACGTCGCTCATCTACAAGATCATGCGCGACGCCGGGATGAACGTCGCCCTCGGCGGCAACATCGGCGAGAGCTTCGCCTACTCGGTCGCCACGGGGTCGTACGACTGGTATGTGCTGGAGCTGAGTTCGTTCCAGCTGGACGGCATGTATAAGTTCCGGGCGCATATCGGCGTGCTGATGAACATCACGCCCGACCATTTGGACCGCTACGACCATTGTTTTCAGAATTATGTCGACTCGAAAATGAGGATCACGCAGAATATGACCTCGCGCGACTGGTTCGTCTATTCGGGCGACGATGAGGTGATCCGCGAGCAGCTGCCGAAGTACGATTTCCGGATGCGCCAGCTGCCGTTCATGGCCCATGCGGCTGTGGCGAGCGGCGCGGGCGACGCGTTCCTGTGCGACGGGAAATTCACGGCGACGGCCGGCAGGGCGTCGGTGGAGATCGACACCGCGAAACTGCAGGTCAAAGGGCTTCACAATGCCTACAACGCCATGGCGGCGGCTTTGGCGACCCTCGCGGCGGGCGTCGCTCCGGCGAAGATCCGCAAGTCGCTCTACGATTTCGCACCCGTCGAGCACCGGCTCGAACCCGTGGCCGAGAAGGGCGGCGTGCTGTGGATCAACGACTCGAAGGCCACCAACGTCGATTCGGTCTACTATGCGCTGGAGAGCATGACGCGCCCCGTGGTGTGGATCGCCGGCGGCACGGACAAGGGCAACGACTACGAGCCGCTGAAGGCGTTCGCCCGCGCCAAGGTGCATACGCTGGTCTGCATGGGGCTGGACAACGCCAAGCTGGTGAAGGAGTTCACCGGAGTGGTTCCCGAGGTGGTCTCGACCGATTCGCTCGAGGCCGCCATGAAGGCCGCGAAGGCCGCGGCGCGCCCCGGCGACGCGGTGCTGCTGTCGCCCGCCTGCGCGAGCTTCGACTTGTTCAAAAACTACGAGAACCGCGGGAAGCTGTTCAAAGACTGGGTAACGGAAAAAGCTTAGACGATGTACCGGGACGAGAACATGAACGAAGAGCGAATGACGGCGGAACTGGCCCGTGACGCTGCGCCCCGCCGGCGCCGCCGGAGCGCGCCCGCGGACGAGGCATGTGCCGCGGACGGGACGGCCGACGCCCGTGCGGCGGGCGAAGGGCCCAAATTCCGCTTCTTTACGGGCGACCGGGTGCTGTGGATCATCCTCGCCGCGCTGGCGGTGATCTCGGTGCTGGTGGTCTATTCCTCGACGGCCAAGATGGCCTACGACGCCCATACGGCCCGCACGACGGCGCATTTCCTGCGTCAGCAGTTGATTCTGCTGGTCGTCAGCCTTCTCGTCATGTTCGTCGTGCAGCGGATCGACTGCCGCATTTACAACTACCTCGCCCGGCCCGTCTATTTCCTCTCGGTGGCGCTCACCGTCGCCGTCTACTTCATCGGCGCCACGACCAACGGCGCGGCCCGCTGGATTCCGCTGGGGCCCTTCCAGTTCCAGCCCTCCGAGGCGCTGAAGGTCGCCACGGTGCTGTTCCTGGCCCAGCAGTTGGCCGGGCGGCAGTCGAAGATCGACAAGATACGCATTGTCCCGACGTGGAAATTCTGGACCTGGCGTTCGTCGCCCGAACAGCGGAAAATCTGGCGCGAGGGCACCTGGCCGATTCTGATGCCGGTGGCCGTTTCGGCCCTGGTGATCTTCCCGGCGCACACTTCGTCGGCGGTGCTGGTGTGCCTGGCGTCGTGGGTGATGATGCTGATCGGCCGCGTGCGCTTCGGCGAACTGCTGAAACTCGTGGGATGGGGCGTTGCGGCCATCGTCGTCATCATGACGCTCAACCTCGGGCGCAGCGAGACGGCCGAAGGGCGCGTCTCGACGTGGATTCACCTCTGGACCAAGTCGCAGACCGAGAAGCCCATCGAGCACCTCTCCGACACCGAACGTTCGATGATCGCCATTCACAACGGCGGCATTCTGGGCGAGGGCGCCGGGCAGAGCGCCATGCGCGTGGAGATGATCCACCCCGAGAGCGACTATGCCTATGCCTTCTTCGTCGAGGAGTACGGCATCATTCTGGCTGTCGTGCTGCTGATGCTCTACCTGTGGGTCTTCTTCCGGGGGATCGAGATTTTCCGCCGCTGTGGAACGGCTTTCCCGGGGTTGCTGGTGCTGGGGCTGGCGCTGCTGATAACGTGTCAGGCGTTGCTGCACATCATGGTCACGGTGAACCTGATTCCCGAGACGGGACAGACCTTGCCGCTGATTTCGCGCGGCGGATCGTCGATGCTCTTCACGATGATCGCCTTCGGGATGATCCTGAGCGTCAGCCGCCAGAACGACGAGCAGTCGCACGACCGGCCGAAAAGCGAAACATTGTACGAAAAATAGTTATGGAAGAGATCCGATTGGACAAATACCTTTGGGCGGTGCGGATTTTCAAAACCCGCAGCGACGCCGCCGACGCCGTCCGCACGAACAAGGTGACGGTCAACGGCTCCTATGCCAAGCCTTCGCGCGAGGTGAAGATCGGCGACGTGATCGCCGTGCGCAAGCAGGCCGTAACCTACTCCTACAAGGTGCTCGACCTGGTGTCGAGCCGCCAGCCGGCCAAGAACGTCCCGGCCTACTGCCTCAACATCACGCCGCAGGAGGAGCTGGACAAGCTCAACGTGCCCCGCGAAACGATCTTCGTCTTCCGCGACCGCGGCACGGGCCGTCCCACCAAGAAGGAACGCCGCGAGCTGGACGGGCTGATGGAGGAGATTTACTATGACGAGGAGGAGTGATGTTTGAGCCGGGGGCGCAGGGCTGGTTTCGAAGCTCTGGCAGCTTGCGTCGCCCATAGAACCCGGCTCTTAGCCGGGAGAGCCCCGGCAGGAGCGCAACCCTGTCTTTTTCCTGAAGAATTTGAAGGGAAAAAGAAGGCAACCTGCCGGGCTCTTTATTCAGCGGAATCCGGCAGGACGCAAAAAAGAGAGGCGGCGCCGAATCCTGCATCCTAAGGCTTTTGGCGGGCCCGCAACGACAAGAAAACAGCACACACCCCTCGGGGTGGTACTGTATCTTCGTTGCATAAAATTCGCCAAAATTTTAGGATGCGATACAATGGAAATATGTCAAGAACGCAATAAAGTCGGGGCTTTACGCAGTAAAGGTAGCGAAAAAGCCGGACAATGCAAAAAAAAGATTCGGTTGCGTAGTTTCCGCAGCAGGGCTGAACCGGGGGAAATAGAAAAAGGGCGGTGCCGAATCCTGAAATCTGAGGCTTTTGGCGGGCCCTGCAATCACCAGAAAACAGCACCGCCCGAGGGGCGTTATGTGGCAAAAAAGCGGCCTGAAAGCCGCTTTTTCTATTTCTTGTTGAAAAAGTTCATCGTCATCGCCGTTCCGACGGTTGCGAACGACCGGATGGCGTCGACGAAGACTTTGAGCCGCTCGGGCAGGGCCGCCCGCTCCTCGTCGTTCCACTCCCCGAGCACGTATTCCACCTGATGTCCCCGGGGGAAATCGCCGCCCACGCCGAAGCGCATCCGGGCATACTCCTCCGTGCCGAGCAGTTCGGAGATGTTCTTCAGTCCGTTGTGGCCGCCGGCGCTCCCTTTCGGGCGCAGGCGCAGCGTGCCGAACGGCAGCGCGATGTCGTCCGAGACGACCAGCAGGTTCTCCAGCGGAATCTTCTCGGCCTCCATCCAGTAGCGGACGGCTTTGCCCGAGAGATTCATGTAGGTCGAGGGTTTCAGCAGCACCAGCGTCCGGCCTTTGTGCTTCGCCTCGGCCACGTCGCCGTAACGGGCCGTCGTAAAAGCAGTGTTGGACGCCTCTGCAAGGGCGTCCAACACGTTGAAACCGATGTTGTGGCGGGTTCCGGCGTATTCGGCGCCGATGTTCCCGAGCCCAACAATGAGGTATTTCATGCTCCGGATTATTTCTCGGCGGCAGCGGCGCCACGCGATGCACGGGTCACGCGAACGGCGCAGACGGCGGTCGATGCCGGGGTCACGAACTTCAGGTTCTCGATATTGAGGTCGCCGACGAAGATGGTCTTGCCGACACCCAGCGAGGTCACGTCTACGACGATTTCGTCGGGCAGGTTCTCGACCAGGGCGCTGACAACCAGCTTGCGGGCCGACAGGGCCAGCTTACCGCCGACCTTCACACCCTCGGCGTTACCCGTCAGGCGCACCGGAATGGCGATCGACACGGGCTTGCCGTCGGCGATGCGGAAGAAATCCAGGTGGAGAATCTCCTCGCGGATGGGGTGGAACTGCACTTCGCGCATCACGGCCAGCTCTTTCTTGCCTTCGATGTCGAACTCTACGATGTACGAATTGGGGGTGTAGATCAGGGGTTTGATCTCACGGGGATCGACCGAGAAGGTCTCCGTGTCACCGTTGCCGCACAGTACGCAGGGTACCATGCCTTCGCGGCGTACCGCTTTGGCTGCTTTCTTGCCGAAATCGGCGCGCTTTACAGCTTTTACCGAAATAGTTTTCATGGTAATTTGTTTGTTTTTTAATGTGTTACCTTGGGCGGTTCTCAACGCGGACTCTGCGGACCGCATCCCAATTCCGCCTGCTTTGGGTGCGCAAAGGTAGTGTAAATAATTGAAAATTAAAAATTATTTGATGCCGCGCAGGTGTTTTTCCCAGGCCCAGGCGGCGCGGAGCGTCTCGTCGAGCGTCCGTCCGGCCTTCCAGCCCAGTTCGGTGTTCGCCAGCGTGGGGTCGGCCCAGATGGCGATGATGTCGCCAGCACGGCGCGGCGCGATCTTGTGGCAGACCTTCACGCCGTTGACCTCCTCGAATTTGTGCACCAGCTCCAGCACCGAGACGCCGTTGCCGGTGCCGATGTTGAAGATTTCGTAGGGCTGTTTCTCCTTCCCGTCGATCATGCGGCCGATGGCTGCCACGTGGGCTTTGGCCAGGTCCACGACGTCGATGTAGTCGCGGATGCACGAGCCGTCGGGCGTCGGGTAGTCGTCGCCGAAGACCGAGAGGCATTCGCGCAGTCCCGCGGCGGTCTGCGTGATGAACGGCACGAGGTTCTGCGGCACGCCGCGCGGCAGTTCGCCGATCAGCGCCGAGGGGTGAGCCCCGATGGGGTTGAAATAGCGCAGGGCGATGCCCTTCATGCCGGGATAGGCGGCGATCGAGTCGCGCAGGATGTCCTCGCACATCTGCTTGGTGTTGCCGTAGGGCGAGGTGGCCGGCTTGCGGGGCGTCTGTTCGGTCACGGGCTGCTTCTCGGGCTCGCCGTAGACGGTGCACGACGACGAAAAGACGATGTTCCGGCGTCCGAATTCCCGCATCAGGCCGATGACGTTCATGAACGACGTGAGGTTGTTGCCGTAGTATTCGAGCGGCTTGGCGACCGATTCGCCCACGGCTTTCGACGCCGCGAAGTGGATCACCGAGTCGAATTCGTACTGCTCGAAGACCTTGCGGAAAGCCGCGCGGTCGCAGCAGTCCACCTCGACGAAGGGGATGTCGACGCCTGTGATCCGGCGCACGCCTTCGACGGCGTTCAGGTCGCTGTTCGAGAGGTTGTCGACGATCACGACGTCATAGCCGGCATTGATGAGTTCCACGGTGGTATGCGAGCCGATGTAGCCGGCACCGCCGCTGACCAATACACACGATTTTTTCATAGGTTGCTGGTTGTTGTTTGAATAGCAAAGATATTAATTTTTCCGGCGGCGGCAAAAAAACGCGCCCGGAAATCGGATGCGGAGGTTTTCGGGGCGGGTCTGCTAACAAATTGTAACCCGGGGTGTGAAAAAAGCGCCGGGGAAGTGTCGGTTTCTGAAATTTTTATCTATATTTGTAACAATTCGACACTCGAACGCACGTAATTTTATCAAAACATAACGGAATATGTACGGAAAAATCAAAGAGCACCTGCAGCATGAGCTCGCCGAAATCGAGTCCGCAGGGCTTTACAAACGGGAACGGGTCATCTGTTCGCCCCAGCGGGCCGAGATCGAGGTTGCAGGTCGGAAGGTTCTGAATTTCTGTGCCAACAACTACCTCGGCCTGTCGGACAACCGGAGGCTGATCGACGCCGCCAAACGTGCCATGGACGACCGCGGCTTCGGCATGTCGTCCGTGCGCTTCATCTGCGGCTGCCAGGACATTCACAAGGAGCTCGAAAAGGCCATTGCCGACTATTTCGGCACCGAGGACACGATCCTTTACGCCGCCTGCTTCGACGCCAACGGCGGAGTTTTCGAACCGCTCCTGACGGAGCAGGACGCCATCATCTCCGATTCGCTCAACCACGCCTCGATCATCGACGGCGTGCGTCTGTGCAAGGCCGTGCGCTACCGCTACGCCAATGCCGACATGGGCGAACTGGAGGAGTGCCTCCGGAAGGCGCAGGCCCAGCGCTTCCGCATCATCTGCACCGACGGGGTCTTCTCGATGGACGGCAACGCCGCGCCGCTGGACGAAATCTGCGCGCTGGCCGAGAAATACGACGCGCTGGTGATGGTCGACGAGTGCCACTCCGCGGGCGTACTGGGCAAGACGGGCCGCGGCATCACCGAACTCTACGACCTGCGCGGGCAGGTGGACATCCTGACGGGTACGCTGGGCAAAGCCTTCGGCGGCGCCGTGGGCGGCTTCACGACGGGCCGCAAGGAGATCATCGACCTGTTGCGCCAGCGTTCGCGTCCCTACCTTTTCTCCAACTCGCTGCCCCCTGCCGTGGTCGGCGCCGGGATCGAGCTGTTCAAAATGCTCGGCGAGAGCGACGAACTGCACGACCGGCTGGTCGCCAATGTCGAACATTTCCGCAACGGCATGATGGCCGCGGGCTTCGACATCAAACCCACCCAGTCGGCCATCTGCGCCGTGATGCTCTACGACGCCCCCCTTTCGCAGGAATTTGCCGCGAAGCTGCAGGACGAAGGGGTCTTCGTCACGGGTTTCTATTACCCCGTGGTGCCGAAGGGACAGGCCCGTATCCGCGTGCAGGTCTCGGCGGGCCACACCACCGAGCAGTTGGACCGCTGCATCGCCGCCTTCGTCAAGGTGGGCAAAGCGTTAAACGTCATTAAATAAGTACGATTATGGTAAAAACTTCACTGGACGCGATCGACCGCAAGATCCTCAAATACCTCATCAAAAACGCCCGCATGCCTTTCCTGGAGATCGCCCGCGAATGCGGCATTTCGGGCGCCGCCATCCACCAGCGCATCCGCAAGCTGGACGAGGCCGGGGTGATTCTCGGCAGCCGTCTGATCGTCGATCCCAAGATGATGGGCTTCGACGTCTGCGCCCACATCAGCATCACGCTTAAAGACCCGCAACTGCTGAAGAAGACCGTCGAGGAGCTGCGCAAAGTCCCCGAGATCGTGGAGTGCCACTTCATCACGGGCAACGGCAACATTCTGGTGAAGCTCTACTGCGTGGACAACGAACACCTCATGCGCACGATCTTCGACGGCATCCTGCGCATTCAGGGCATCGCCACCACCGAGACGAACATCTCGCTGCAGGAGGTTTTCCAGCGCGAGGTCAATATCGATTTCATCGAGGAGTAAATTTTTCGCTTCTCCCCGGATACAGCAGCGGCCGACAGATATGTCGGCCGCTTGCTGTTTTTACCGGACCGGCGTGATCCGGAAGAGGAATTCGTAATTGCCGTAGGGCATCCGGTATTCCCGGATCGGCAGGGCGCCCCACGAGTCGATGCACCCCAATCCGTACTGTGCCTTGTCAATGCAGAGCCATACGGCGTCATCGGGTGCGATCTCCTGCGAGTGTCCCTGCTTTTTGGCCAGCCCTTCGTCCAGCGCCTCCTGCGCATAGTGCAGGGCCGAGGCCGAGAAGGGTTCCGGGGCCGTGATCTCCACGCCGCGGCCTGCCAGGTCGCACTGCCGCCAGCGGCGCACATCGCTCTTGGTGCCGGTCTCCTGCGGACGGATATAGGGGTAGAACTGCTCGTCCACGGTCTGCCGGTAACGGCCTATGAGTGCTCCGTCCTTGCGGTCGGCGTAGTTCTCCCACGGGCCGCGGCCGTAGTAGTCGATGCGGTCGTACCGGGCGGGCAGGCGCATCCGCATCCCGAAGCGCAGCAGGTCGGGTTCGCCCTTGTCCGCGGCGGCGTGCAGCGTTTGGCGGACGAGCATCTCTCCGGCGTTGTCGATGCGGTATTCGATCTCCAGACGTCCGGTCACACGCTGGAGGTCGTAACGGGCCGTGACGACGGCCACGCCGTCCGACAGCGTGTGGTCGAGCGACAGCAGCTTCAGCCCCGGATCGGCCCATGCACGGTTCTTCTCGTTGAGTTTCGCCCCGAAGTCGTTGTCCGTCGGTGCGCGCCAGAAGTTCGGTTCCACGACGGCCCCTTCGTCGAGCAGGCGCATGCCGTTCGCTTCGTAACGGGTCACGAGCCCGTCGGCGCGGCGGAAGTCGATGCGTGCGGCGGGGCTTTCGACGATCAGGTAGTTGCGGTCGTTGTCGCGGATGGCGAGCGTGCCGATTGAATTGTGGCGGTCGGCCATCCGTTCGGCGACGGCGAGCGGTTCGGGTGCGGCCGCACGCAGCGTGAACTGCTGGTAGGCCAGCCGGTGGTCGGGTTCCAACAGGGGTTCGGCGTCTTTGAGCCGGTATTCGACGTTGAGCAGCAGTTCGCCTCCGGCGGGGAGCTGCGCGGGGTCGTAAGGCAGCGTGACCGCAGCGCTCTGCTGCGGGGCGACGCGCAGGTCGGCGACGATGCCGCTGCGCACGGGGTCCCCGTCGCGGAGCACCGTCCAGCGCAGGTAGCAGTTGTCGAGCGGGCGGAAGAAATTTTCATTGAAAACCGTCAGCGTGCGCCGGTCTTCGCCGAGCGTTGTCCAGACGGGCTGCTGCCAGTAGCGGGCCTCGTGCATGTGGGGATTCGGGACGCGGTCGGGCGAGATCAGGCCGTTGTCGCAGAAATTCCAGTCCGAAGCGTCATAGGGGTTCCAGTCGCCGCCGTAGCCGTAGATCATCGCGCCGTTGCGGCCCGTTTTGCGAAGCCCCTGGTCCACGAAATCCCAGATGAATCCGCCCTGATAGTGCGGATATTTGCGGATCAGCTTCCAGTATTGGCCGAATCCGCCCAGCGAATTGCCCATTGCGTGAGCGTATTCGCACTGGATCAGCGGCTTCCGGGGATTGTTCCGGAGGTATTTTTCGCACTGGTCGTAGTCCCAGTACATCGGGCAGACGATGTCGGTGTTGCGGCCGCCGTTGTTGTAGACCGCACGTTCGTAATGGACCGGCCGCGAAGGGTCGTATGCCTTCACCCAGTCGTAGCAGGCGTCGAAATTGGGTCCGTCGCCCGCCTCGTTGCCCAGCGACCAGGCGATGACCGACGGGTGGTTGATGTTGCGCCGCACGTTGCGGATGTTGCGTTCCAGATGCGCCTGGGCGAAAGCCGGGTTCTTGGCCAGCGTCTTTTCGTCATAGCCCATGCCGTGCGACTCGATGTTGGCTTCGGCTACGAGGTAGAGCCCGTAGCGGTCGCAGAGCGCGTACCAGCGGGCGTCGTCCGGGTAGTGGCACGTGCGCACGGCGTTGAAATTGTTCTCCTTGAGGATGCGGATGTCCTCGATCATCCGCTCTTCCGAGACGACATACCCGCCGTCGGGGTCCATTTCGTGACGGTTCGCGCCTTTGATGAGCACCGGCTGCCCGTTCACGAGCAACTGGCCGCCCTCGATCTTCACCTCACGGAATCCGGCTTGCAGGGGGATGATTTCGATCGTTTTTCCGGCCGGGTCTTTCAGGGTCACCGTGACGCCGTAAAGCGCGGGAATCTCCGCCGACCACGGCTGCACCTTCCCGGCGTCGAGCACGAGACGGGCTATCGTACCGAAGAGTTTCGCCGTTTGGGAGGCCACGGCCCTGCCGTCGGGGGCCGTGAGCGTCACCTCCGCCGTGCAGCCCCGGGCCGCTGCGGGGAGAGCCAGCTCCACGGCGAGCGTTCCGCGGGTGTAGTTCTCCGAGAGGGCCGCGTCGAGCCGCACGTCGGCGATATGGCGCTTGTCGCGGGCATAGAGGTAGCAGTCGCGGCCCACGCCCGAGAGGCGGAAGAAATCCTGATCTTCGAGATAGGTGCCGTCGCACCAGCGGAAGACCTGGAATGCGATGAGGTTCTTGCCGGGACGGACGTATTTCGTGATGTCGAATTCGGCCTCGAGTTTCGAATCCTCGCTGTAACCGACGAACCGTCCGTTGACCCACAGGTAGATGTTCGAGGTGACGGACCCGAAATGGGCGATGACCTGTTTGTCCGACCACGCGGCGGGAATTTCGATCTCACGGCGGTAGGAACCGACGTGGTTTTCGGCCGTGGGCACCTCGGGCGGATTGTTTTCAAATTGCTCGCGCCACGGGTAGCCGATATTGAGGTATTGCGGATCGCCGTAGCCGTTCAGCTCCCAGAGCCCCGGAACGGGCATCTCGCCCCATGCGCCGTCGTTGAAGCCGGGACGGAAGAAGTCCGTGGGACGCTCCTCGGCGTTGCGCACCCACGAGAATTTCCACGTCCCGTCGAGGTCGAGGAAGCGTTCGGAGGCGTGCGGGTCGCCCCTCCGGGCGGCGTCTGCGGATTCGTAGGCGAAGAAGGTGGCGTGCATCTGCTGCCGGTTGATCTCGTTGACCGCGGCGTCGTGCCATTCGTTGCCCTGGGCCCGGAGCCCGGCAGCCGCACATGTGCACAACAGTGTCAGGAACAGTTTTTTCATCGTTCGGGTTGGTTTTGTATCAAAGATAAGCATTTTTCGAAAAACGCCGCAATCTGTTTCGGGGATTACGGCGTTTTAAGGCTCGGAAGATTGTATTTTACCGCGATGCGGCGAGCGACGAGGGGGTGACGCCCTGCGAATCGCGGGCCCAGTCGCCGTGGGCGCGGAGCACCTGCTCGACAATGTCGCGCACGGCGCCTTCGCCGCCCCGGAACTCCGAGACGTAGCGCGACGCCTCGATCACCTCCGCCGCGGCGTCCGACGGGCAGACCGGAATTCCGACCTCGCGCATGCACTCCAGGTCAGGGATGTCGTCGCCCATGTAGATCACGCTCTGCGGGTCCAGCCCTTCGTTGGCCAGGTATTCGCGGAGCGCCGAGATCTTGTCCATGCAGTCGATGTAGAAATGCCGGATGCCGAGCATCCGGAGGCGGTTCTCGAGCGTCCGTCCGCGGCCTCCCGTGATGATGCAGACCTTATAGCCCATTTTGATCGCATAGGCCAGCGCGTAGCCGTCCTTGGCGTTGTAACGGCGGATGAAATCGCCGTCGGCCGTGGGGATGATGCCCCCGTCGGTCATGACGCCGTCGACGTCGAACACGAACGCTTCGCAGCGCGCTATATCTTCTTTGAAGTTTCCCATATACTTTGACTTATAGTTGAATAGATGTTTTTCAATCGGAGGTCGAACGACAGCAGGTCGCTGTGGCGCGCTTTCGTGGCGAAGTCGTTGCGCACGGCGGGTCCCGTCTGCACGTCGAGCGGCGAGCGGGCGTCGCAGGCCTTGGCGGCGGTCTCGGCGATCAGCGGTTTCAGCACGTCGAAATCCAGTCCGGCGTCGTGCACGATGCGTTCGCCCACGGCGTACATGTGGTTGGCGAAGTTGCAGGCGAAAACCGCCGCGAGATGCACCTTTGCCCGCTGCTCGGAGGTGGCCCAGATCACCGCGCCGGAGAGCTTCCGGGCAAATGCTTCCAGCTCGGGGCGCAGCTCGGCCGAGGGGGTTTCGAGGAAGATCGGGATGACCGGGAAATCGACTTCGCGTCCCTTGGTGAAGGTCTGCATCGGGTAGAAGACCGCCCGGCGGGCGAATTTCGCGGGAATGGCCGCGAGGGGTACGCTGCCGGCCGTGTGGGCGACGGCTGCACCTTGGGGTATGGGGAGCGTCGCGGCGACGTGCTCCACGGCCCGGTCGCTCACGGCGATAAGGTAGATGTCGGCATCCCGGGCGAGCATTTCCGGATGCGTCGCCCAGTCGGTTGCGGTGAGTTCCGCGACGATGCGCGCCCGCTCGGCGTTCCGGGCGAAGATCTGCACGAGTTCGAGGTCGCTTTTCGCGACCGCGCGGGCCAGCGCTTCCGCCAGGTTCCCGCTGCCGATGATGACGACGCGTTTCATGGGCTTTTCCGGTTTGGGTTTCACAGCAGGTCTACCAGCCGCACGTTCTCCTGCGACTGGCGGGCCGAGTCTTTCAGCATCTCCAATTCGCGGTCCACGCGGGCGAGTTCGGGGGTCTGTCCGAGGTCGAAGGTGGTCTGTCCCGACCGTTCGACCGCTTCCAGCACCCCGTAGACGGTCATCGACGCGATGTCGTGGGCCGGGGTGAAGGCCGTTTCGCGTTCGCCGTCGCCGCTGCGCACGGCGATCAGCTGTCCGGCCTGCACTAACTGGAACAGCACGTCGTTGACGATGCGCGTGGGCAGGTCGAGCTGCGTGCGAATATCGTCCGCGGGCATGGCGCCTCCCCGGTCGCGGAAATTCCGGACCACAATGAGCATCACGGCCAGCAGCACCTTGCGGCGCTGGTCATAGCTGATCAGGAGCGATTCGCGCTCCTCGCCGAAGCGCGCTATGTTCTGGTAGGCGAACGACAGCTCGCCGCCGAAGAGGAGTATCTCCCACGAGGTCTGCATCCAGATCAAAAAGAGCGGCAGGGCCGCGAAGCTGCCGTAGATGGCGTTGTAGGAGGTCATCCACCGCTGGACGTAGACATAGCCCCACTGGAACAGCAGGAAGATGGTTCCGGCGACGATGCCGGCCATCAGGGCGCTTCCGAAGCGGACTTTGGCGTTGGGGATGATGATGTAGAGGAAGGTGAACATCACCCAGATCACGACCATCGAGGCCAGCCGCGACAGCAGTTCGAAGTACCAGCTGTCGTCGAATCCCACGAGTTCCTGGGCGTAGTTGCCCACGGCGTTGGCCACGATCCAAAGGATCGGCACGATCATCACCACGGCGATGTAGTCGGTCCACTGACGGGTGATGCTGCGCTCGACTTTAACCTCCCAGATGTTGTTGAAGGCGCTCTCGATCGACCCGAAGACCCGGATCACGGCCCAGAAGAGCATCACCAGCGCCACGGCGGCCACCACGCCGCCCTGCGTGCGGGCCAGGGCGTTCTCGGCGAAATCGACGAGGTAGTCGATGATCTCGGGATTCTGGGGGAAGAGGGCATAGAGGTTTTCCGTGAGGCCGTCGGCGAGTCCGAATCCTTTGACGATGGCGAACACCACGGCGGCGATCGGCACCAGCGACATCAGCGTGTAGAACGTAAGCGCCGCCGAGCGGACGATGGTCCCGTGTTCGAGCAGTCCCCGCGCCGTGTAGAACAGCAGGCGGTACTGCTGTACGAGCCACCGCACGACGGGGTTGCGCCATTCGTTCACGTCGCGCCGGAAGATCGTGTCGGTAAAGTATGTCAGGAATTCGCTGAGTTTCATAAGAGACCGTTGGAAATCAGGCAAATATAGTTATTTTAAGCGGATAACCCAAAAATCGTTCCCGATTTTCGTGAAAGCCAGCCGCAGTTCCGCTCCGGGATGCAGTCCGAGGCGGCGCATCAGCTCCTCCGCCGCCAGCGGGAAGTCGCGTTTGAGCACCTCGGCCCCGCGGCCTTTCAATTCGCGTTTCAACCGTCTGGGGTCGTAGGGCTCGATCCGCTCGACGGCGTAAACCCGTCCGAGTACGTCCTGCGGCTCCTCGGCGGCGAATCCGTAGCCGTTCTCGCTCCAGATGGCGGCCTTTTCCGCGAGGTGGAGCCGGGCCAGCCGGGCTTTTTGCAGGGCCACGTCGGGGACCACGAGCCAGCGGCAGCGCGCCGGGTCGAACGCTCCCGGTTCGGGAGCCGCTTCGCCGGGCCGGGCCGAGAAGGAGCCGTGCCCGAGGGCCGTGGCGGTGACGAGCGGTCCCGTGCCGTCGGCATAGACCAGCACCTCTTTGCATTCGCTGCCGAGCGAGAGCACCTCCACGCGGCTGTCGGGAAAGAGCCGAAGGGCTTCGTCCACGTCGAACAACGGTGAGTTTTTGACGCACAGACGCCCCGAAATCCGATCGAGACGCGGTTTCAGGGCGATGATGTCGGGCGAACAATCTTCCAGCCGCACCAGTTTGCGGCCTTCGGCCGAACGGCGGTCGGGATCGGCGTAAATCCAGTCGAAACGCAGGTCCTCCCGCCGGAGATACTCCTCGGCGGAGGTGTTCACGACCTCGATATTCGTTGCGCCCAGCCTCGAAAAGTTTTCCGAAGCCACGCGGGCCAGCATGTCGTTGCGCTCGAGCGTCACCACGCGGCGGAAGCGGCGGCTCAGGAAGAATGCGTCGACGCCCAGTCCGCAGGTGAGGTCCAGCGCCGTGTCGCCTTCGATCCGCTTGTGGGCGGCGCAGGCTTCGCTCGACGCCTGTTCGAAGGCCAGCGGGGGCAGGATGCACTGCGCGGCGGCATACGACGGGAGTTTTTGTGCGGCCCGCGCGAGGTATTTGACCTGTGTGGCGACCAGCCGCGCATGGGGAATCCGGCGGTCTTTCGCCACCTCGAGCGGGTCGCGGTCGCGTGCGGCGGCAATGGCGCGTTGTACCTCGTCGGTCAGCAGGAGCGTGTATTCTTCGGGCGTTATCACGTCCGCAAAGGTACGCTTTTTTTCGGTTCGGCGCTCCATGCGGCGGCGGTTGCGAGGGCGAAAACGAGGTATAGGACCGCCGTCTGCCATCCTCCGAGGGTGTAATCCGCCGCTCCGCCCGGCAGCGAGGCGGTCAGCCGGGCCAGCGCGTTGATCCATCCGGCCGCCGTGCCCGTCACGAATCCGAATGCCGGGGCGAGGACCCCGACCGGTGCGAGCATCCACAGCGCTCCGCCGAAGACCACGACCCCGGCCAGCGCGATGGCCAGCGGATTGACGGCCAGTCCCGCCAGCGGCACGATGCCGAAGGTGTGGGAGACGAGCGGCGCCGTGGCGACGGTTGCGGCGAGCCCGATCAGGTAGGCGTCGATCACGATGTTCAGCCCTTTCCACCGGGTCCGGCAACGGCGGCAGAGCGGCACGCCCCACGCGAGGATGCCCGCCACGGCGAGGAACGAGAGTTGAAAGCTGATGTCCCCGAACCAGTTGGGATTCCACAGCAGCATCCCGAACGCCGCCGTTGCGAGGGCGTTCATTCCGATGTATTCCGAGGCCGAGGCCAATGCCGCCTGCAGGACGGTGCACATCACGGCGGCCCGCACGGCGCTCGGCGGAAATCCCGCCGCCGCGACGAAGAGCCACACGGCCCCGGCCGCCAGCAGGTTTTTCAGCAGGTGTCCCCGGCGCAGCAGCGGCAGCCACCACAACACGGCGTTGATGAGTACGAAGACGATTCCCGTGTGGAGTCCCGACACGGCCAGCAGGTGCGAAAGCCCGCTGCGGGAGTAGCGGGCGCGGAGTTCCGGGGTGATGCCCCGCCGTTCGCCGGCCGCCATGGCTTCGACGACGGCTGCGGCTTCGGGCGCCATCGGCAGCCGGGCGAGGCGTTCCACGGCGGTGCGGTGCAATCCGGCGGATTGCTGTGGCAGGCGTTCGAGGATCGTCCGTTCCGAGACCCACAGCGTTCCGGCATAGCCCCGCCGCCGCATCAGGAGGCGGAAGCTCTCCGCCCCGCTCCGGAAAGGCCGCACCGTGCCCCGGCAGCGGAGGCGTTCGCCGGGCCGCAGGTCGGTGAGCGAGTCGACGTAGAGCCGGACCCGGGCGTCGGAGGGGTGCCAATGTCCGTCTGCGGGGTCGCGCCATGCCGCCACCGAAGCATCGGCCGTGGCATAGCGGCCCCGGTCGGCGGGAAATCCTTCGACGGTAATTTCGTACGTGGTCCCGATGTCCCGCGGCACGGTGGGAGAAGGCGTCCGGAGCTGTGCCGCGGCGAATCCCGCCGTGAGGAGCATCCCCACGGCGGCCGCCTGCGAACGGAACAACAACGCCATGACTCCCGTGCATACGAAAGCCCCTGCGAGAAACCACAGGGGCAGTTCATACCGGCCAGCCAGCGCGATCCCGGCCGCGAACGGCACGAGGAGTTTCAGGACGGGCATGCGGTCGAGCCGTTCGTATATTCGGGACGCTTTCATGGATTTCCCGCTTCTGCCGGTGCGGATGTCAGAACAGCGAGTCGATGTTTTCGCGTATCAGAATCTCGATCGGCGTGTGCTTGATGATTTGTTCGTGCTGTCCGTAAAGGATGTATTCCAGTACGTATTTGATGCTTTGGTAGCCCTGTACGTCGGGGCGTTCCGACAGCAGGAACGACAGGTAGCCTTTTTTCAGGTATTCGATGTTCTTTTGCGTCACGCCGCAGCCGATTACCTTGACTCCGGTGATGCCGTGGTGTTCCAGATAGCTGGCGAAAATGTATGACCGGGAGTTGAAAAGCACGGCTCCGCCGATGTCGTTTTCCCCGGAAAAGAGCCGGTCGAACTCTTTCCAGCTCTGCTCGACGTCCTGGCTGTAATAATTGGCGTAGAGGAATCTGTTTTTGCTCGATACGGTGTCGAAATATTCGAAGAATCCGGCCTTGCGCACGACCGTCTGCAACGAACTCTCGTTTCCCGAACGCACGGCGTGCAGGATGGCGATGTCTTTCTCCTCGCCGATCACGTCCGAGAGGAGCTTGGCTTCGATGTATCCGAGCATCCGCGAATCAGGTCCGAAGAACGCCCGCTGGTTGCACGACGGGATAAGCGTGTCGATGAAGACATAGGGGGTTCCCTGTTCGTCGAGCTTGCGGGAGAAAAACACGGTTTCCTCGCGGAAAGTCGGGCCGATGATCATGGCGTCGCAGGCGTATTCCAACGCCTGGCTGTAAGCCGTGCGGCAGGAATAGAGGTCGAACTGGTCGTAATAGAAGGTTTTCGTTTCGGTGCGGATCTTCGAAAAGTCGTAGAGCGCCTGGTGGATGCCCTTTTCGATCTGTTCCCAATATTCACCCTGCTGATGGCTGGGAAGGACGATCGCAAGGGTGATTTTGCGTTTGACGCCGATGGACGAAACGAGCAGGTTGGGGCGGTAGAGTATCTTTTCGAGCACCTGTTCCACCTTCTTCCTGCTTTTTTCCGAAACGTCGCCCCGGTTGTGCAGCACCCGATCGACCGTACCGACCGATACGCCGGCCATCGCGGCGATGTCCTTGATCTTATAATTTTTGCGATCCATAGGGCGAAAGTACGAAAATATTTTCGATTGGTAATGGATTCCGCTCAGATTCTCAGCAACGAAGCCGCTCCTTCGTCGAGGAAAAGCGCCGCGTCGTCGTGGGTGCGGAGGATCGAAGCCGGACATTTCTCCGAAATGGGGCCGTAAAGCGCGTCGTACACGGCTTTCGCCTTGCGGTCGAGCGGTACGATGCCTACCGCGCAGCGGCACGACATCAGTGCGGGGATGGTCAGCGTCATCGCTTGGTGCGGAACGAGCGATATGTCGGCGAATTCG
Source organism: Alistipes timonensis JC136 (assembly GCF_900107675.1). Taxonomy (GTDB): domain Bacteria; phylum Bacteroidota; class Bacteroidia; order Bacteroidales; family Rikenellaceae; genus Alistipes; species Alistipes timonensis. The sequence continues at coordinate 288,311 of NZ_FNRI01000003.1, read as the reverse complement.
CCGTCGTGGACCTGCTGCTGCCGGCACGGTTCGTCGAGCGTGGTGATCTTCACCGTTTCGGGATCGTCGAAACGGGCTTCGTGCGGGTCATTGAAGGCGATGTGTCCGTTCTCCCCGATTCCGAGCGACACGATGTCCAGTGGTGCATACCGGAGCAGTTCGCTGTAACGGTGGCATTCCTGACGTCCGTCTCCGGCGCCGGAGTTCATCAGATGGACCTTGCGAAAAGGCTTCCGGTCGAAGATCGCACGGGACAGGAACGTGCCGAAACGCTGCGGCGCATCGGCCGGCAGCCCGATGTATTCGTCCATATGGAACGCTTCGATCCGGTTGAATACGGCGTCTTCGGCTTCGGTCAGCCCTTCCAGGAATTCATCCTGCGAATGCGCCGCTGCGAATACGGCTCGGGCTGCGGGCTGGCCGGCGAGGATGGTTTCCAGTCGTTGCAGGTAGTGCGCCGAGGCTGCCATTCCCATCTGTCGGCGGGTTTTGTAGATCGAGACGTGTAATTTGTCGATGTGGAATTCTTTTATGAGTCCATCCATGGTTGTTGATTATAGGCGTGATAAATTAATAACCGTGTTCGAGCACAAAAATATGGATTTTGCTTCGTTTTCCAAAATAAATTCGGAACAATTTTATAATTTATTGATAACAAGGAGTATATATGCCCATACATTTTCGGTCCGGAACTTTTTGTTATATATTTTTTCATTGAATTGTTGCATGGTATTATTTTTTCACTACCTTTACGGCTGGATAATCCGTGTTCGAACACGAATTGACGCACGGACTGATTTGAAGAGAATACTGACCGAATGAAACCTGACCGAACTTCGCACGACATGGACTCCCGACGGCAATACTATGTTTCCATGACAATCATGGGAACGCTTTTCTTCTTCTTCGGAATGATCTCCTGGGTCAATTCCGTGTTGATCCCTTATTTTAAGGTGACATGCGAATTGTCGCTGGCGCAGGCTTATCTGGTGGGGTTCGTCTTCTATATCGCCTATCTGGTCATGGCTATCCCCTCGTCGATGATGCTCGATGCGGTCGGTTATAAACGGGGCATCAGCTATGGGTTGTTCGTGATGGCGCTCGGAGCCTTGTGCTTCGTTCCCGCCGCGCTGACCCGTTGTTACGCACTTTTTCTCACCGGGCTGTTTCTGCTCGGGATCGGACTGGCCGTCCTGCAGACCGCGGGAAATCCCTTCGTGACGGTGATCGGGCCGATCGAGGCAGCGGCCAAACGGATGAGCGTCATGGGCGTTTGCAACAAGCTGGCCGGGATCATCGCCCCGCTGCTGCTGGGCTACGTCATCATCCGTCCGGGCGATGCGGCGCTTTTCGAGCAGGCCGAGTCCGGGGCGGAGCTTATCGGCGGGCTGCCCCGGGAGATGGTCCTCGACGGGATGGTGCGCCGTGTGATCGTACCCTATCTGATTCTGGCTTTCGTATTGATCGCGTTCGGCCTGTATGTCCGCCGTTCGCCGCTGCCCGACATTGCGGGTGGAAAGAGTGATTCCGCTTCCGGAGAAGGGGCGGGCCGGAGCATCTTCAGCTATCCTTATCTGGTTCTCGGCGTGGTGGCGATGGTGTGCCACCTCGGCACCCAGGCGCTTTGCATCAACACGCTGGTCACATCGTCCGTATCGCTCGGGACCGATATCGCCCAGGCCAAGCTGCTGCCGCCGATGATTCTTTTTTCGACCTTTGTCGGCTTTGCATTGGGGACGGTGCTCATTCCGCGTGTCGTTTCGCAGCTCACCGCCCTGCGGATCGCGTCGCTGCTGAACCTGGCGGCTTCGGTGGCGGCGGTGTGCGTCGGCGGACAGACCTCGTTTTTCGGTGTGGAGACCCACAATGCGATGTGGATTCTGATTCTGATGGGTGTTCCCAACGCATTTCTTTATTCCGGCATCTGGCCGCTGGCGATCCGCGGTCTGGGACGCCACACGAGTCTCGGCTCGGCGTGGCTGGTCATGGCGCTGGCTTCGAGCGGGGTTTTCCCGCTTGTCTACGCCGGTGAGGCAACCCGTTTGGGTGACGCTCAATCGGCTTATTGGCTGATGATTCCCTGTTTCGTCTTTTTATTGTATTATGCGTTGAGGGGATACAGACTGGAATATTGGACCCGCCGCGGTGCGGAAAAAAGATAGAACGATGAAACAGGCGATTGTAAACGGACGGATCATCGGTCCCGCGACAGCGGGCCGGGGCTATGTGGAGTGGGACGGCGGTGTGATCACGGCTGTCGGCGAAGGTGACTATAAGGGGGATGCCGGACTGGTTACCGATGCCGGCGGCGATTGGGTCTCCCCCGGATTCATAGATATTCATACGCACGGCGCCGGCGGTCACGATTTTATGGACTGCACGGTCGAAGCCTATCTGGGTGCGGCGGAGATGTCGGCGCGTCACGGCGCCACGACGATCTTTCCGACAACGCTGGCCAGCACGAACGAGAACCTGTTCGAGACGTTCGAGGTGTTCCGCCGTGCGCAACCGCTCAATACGAAAGGGGCGGACATGCCCGGGCTGCATCTCGAAGGCCCCTATTTCGCCTACAACCAACGCGGCGCACAAGATCCGCGCTACCTGCGCGATCCGCGCCCCGAGGAGTACGATGCGATCCTCGCCGCCAGCGACGATATTCGCCGGATGTCGCTGGCTCCCGAGCTCGACGGTGCGCTCGAACTGGGACGGGTGCTGCGCGCAAAGGGGATTTTGGCGTCGATCGCCCATTCCGATGCGCTGTTCGAGGAGACGGTCGAGGCGTTCCGTAACGGTTATACGCATGTGACGCATCTCTATTCCTGCACCTCGTCGGTCGTCCGCCGCAATGCTTTCCGGTATGCCGGGATCGTCGAGGCCGCCTATTGGCTGGACGACATGACGGTCGAGATCATCACTGACGGCGTGCACCTGCCCGAAAGCCTGCTTCGGCTGGTCTATAAGCTCAAAGGGGCTGACCGGACGGTGCTTATCACCGATTCGATGCGTGCCGCCGGAATGCCCGAGGGCCGTTATGTGCTCGGGGCCCGGAATTCGGGTATGGAGGTCGTGGTCGAGGACGGTGTGGCCAAGCTGGCCGACCGGAGCGCCTTCGCCGGTAGCGTCGCAACGGCGGACCGCTGTGTGAGGACCATGCACCGGCTGGCCGAAGTGCCGGTGCCCGAGGCCGTGAAGATGATGACGGCGACTCCGGCCCGCGTGATGCGCATCGACGACCGGAAAGGCTCGCTCGAAGCCGGAAAAGATGCCGATATTCTGATTTTCGACGATAATATCGGAATTCAACGTGTCGTGATAGCCGGCGAAACCCGTTTTTAGTTATGATGAGACCGATTCATACTTTGACCGTTCTGCTGTCTGCGGGCTGTATCCTGGCGACTGCTGCGAACAGGGAGGGGATTACCCCCCCCCGGCCGGCCGATTCTGTTTTTGTCGATATTTCTGTGCTCGATAACGGTTTTCCGATTCGGGCTTTTTCTGTTGCGCTTCCATCTGTAAAACAAGCTGATACGTTCTTCGATTTCGTAGAGAACGATCTGGTTCCTGCAGGAATCAATACGCTGGTCGTCCGGGTGAACTGGGCCTATGATTTCGAATCGCGCCCCGAGCTGGCCGATCCCGACGGCTGGAACCGTTCGCTGGCCGGCCGGCTGGCCGCATTGTGTCGTGAGAAAGGCATCAGGCTCGTGCCGCTGATCAATCTGCTGGGCCATCAGTCGTGGCACGGCACGGCGGGCAAGTTGTTGCAGGTTTACCCGCAGTTCGATGAAAAGCCGCGGGTGAAACTTCCCGAAAATTACGTCTGGCCCAATCCGGATCGTCTCTATTGCAAGAGTTATTGTCCGAATCATCCCGAAGTGCATGACGTCGTGTTCGACTGTGTGGACGAAGTCGTGGAGGCTTTCGGAGCGACGGATTTCCATGCCGGACTCGACGAGGTGTTCGATTTGGCCGATACGGATTGTCCGCGCTGCGGAGGGTTGGACCCTGCTGAGGTCTTCGCCGGGGAGGTGAACCGGATTGCCGCCCACCTGCGGCGGAAAGGGGTGCGCCTCTGGATGTGGGCCGACCGGCTGATCGACGGTCGGCGCGATGCGAGCGGCTACGGCGAGTGGTCGGCCAGCATCGGCAACACCCACCGCGCGATCGACCGGATCGACCGCAGCGTGATGATGTGCGACTGGCACTACCGCGACGCCGAACAGTCGGCCGTCTATTTCGCCATCAAAGGTTTCGATGTCGTTACCTGCGGCTGGGAGCGTCCCGGCGTCACGCGGATGCAGCTCGACGACATGCTCCGTTTCCGCAGGCACTCTTCGAAATACATGTCGGAGCGTTTCAAAGGCTACATGCAGACCGTATGGTCGGGATTCGGGCAGTTTATGGACGAGTACCACAACGGTTCGGACAAGGAATTTTGTGCGGCCCGGAACTACCGTTTCCTCAAATCCTATTTCCGGCAGTTCTCCGAAGACGGCGGCGGAATCCTTCCGCACGCCGGGGAGGAGAAGGCTCCCGCATTCGGGCAGTGATGAAAGGCAACCTTACTAACTTAATATAAATGATATGCTAAGACCATTACAATTACAGATTTGCGGCGGATTGACGCGGATTTTATCCGTGCTGCTCCTGTCGGTCCTCTGCTGCTCCGCGGCAGTGGCTCAGCAAAATGTTACCGTTACGGGTGTCGTGACGAATGAGGCGAAGCAGCCGATTGTCGGAGCCACGGTCATCCAGGAGGGGACGAGCCGCGGCGCGACGACTGATTCGAAAGGTCGGTTCACGCTGAACATATCCGACAAGAACGCCACCTTGCAGGTTTCGTTCATCGGTATGGCGACACAGTCGGTTCCCGTCGGCGGCAAAACCCGTCTCGAAATCGTACTCAAGGAGGAGGCCGTTTCCGTGGGTGAAGTCGTAGTCACGGCCCTGGGTATCAAGCGCGAAGCCAAGGCATTGGGTTACGCCGTGTCGTCGGTGGGCAAGGAGGACCTGACGGCCGGACGCGAGTCGAACATCATGCAGGCGATGATCGGAAAGGTCGCCGGAGTCGATATTTCGACGACGACGGCCGGCCCGACGGGATCGTCGCGCGTGCTGATCCGCGGTAATTCCCAGCTTTCGGGTTCGAACCTGCCGCTTTACGTCGTCGACGGCATGCCGGTTGACAACTCGCAGCTGCAGGGCGCCGACGGCAAGTGGGGCGGTTCGGGCTTCGACTTCGGCGACGTCATGTCGTCGATCAATCCCGAGGACATCGAGAACGTCACGATTCTGAAAGGCCCGTCGGCTTCGGCGCTTTACGGTTCGATGGCCTCGAACGGCGTGGTGATGATCACCACCAAATCCGGTTCGGCGCGAAAGGAATCGCTCGGCATCGAAGTGTCGTCGAACATCAGCTTCACGACGTTGCTGTCGAAGTTCGACGATTACCAGCGCGTTTACGGACAGGGGCGCAACGGCGTTATTCCCCTCACCGATTCCGACGGCCGCGGCACGACACAGGTCGCCTGGGGCGGCAAGCTCGATCCCAATATCATGATCCAGATCTACAATGGCGAGTGGAAGCCCTATGGCAACGTGAACAACAACGTGCTGTCGTTCTTCGATACGGGTTTCACGGCCCAGAACTCGGTGTCGCTCTCCAACGCGACCGAAAAGACCTCGTTCCGCTTCGCCGTGACCGACATGCGCAACAAGGATATCGTTCCCAAGTCGGAATTCAACCGCACGAACATCACCATGCGCGGCACGACGAAACTGGGCAAGACGATCTCGGCCGATGCTTCGGCGTCGTATATCTACGAAGACGTGAAGAACCGTCCGGCGCTGACCGACAACGCCAGCAACATCGGCAACGCGCTGATCGGCATCGCCCCGAACTTCGATCAGAACTGGCTGGCCGACTCCTACAAGGACGCGAACGGCAATTACTACCAGTGGAACGGCAGCGACTACCGCTTCAATCCCTATTGGGTCATCAACGAGATGCGCAACGAGTCGAGCCGTTCGCGGTTGATGGGCAATGCGCGTATTTCGTGGGACATTACCCCGTGGCTGAAACTGGCGGGGCGCGGCGGACTGGATACCTACAATTTCCGGGCTACGACTTTCTCGCCCATTTCGACGCCGCGGCAGGTCGAGGGCGCCATCAATGAACGTGTCATGAACGTCACGCAGACGAACCTCGAAGCGACGCTGACCTTTGCGAAGAAATACGGCGATTTCGACATCAACGCTTTCGTCGGCGCGAGCCTCTGGCGGAACAAGAACGAACAGTTCACCACCGAGGGTCTCAAACAGGTGATGCCGGGCGTGGACGACATCAATGCCTTCGAGCGGATCAATACGACGCACGGTCTCTATAAGAAAGAGGTGCGTTCGATGTTCGGTTCCGTAAGTCTCGGTTACAAGGGGTTGGCCTATCTCGACGCCACGATCCGCAACGATGTCTCTTCGACGCTCTGCCCGGAGAACCGTTCCTACTGGTATCCGTCGGTTTCGGGCAGCCTGATCTTTTCGAGCCTTTTCAAGCACGGCGACTGGTTCTCGTTCGGCAAACTGCGTGCTTCGTGGGCCAATGTCGGCGGCGATACGGACCCTTATCAGCTTTATCTCGATTTCGGAACGAAGGGGTTCAAACTCAACGGACAATCGCTGGGCGAGGTTGCCAGCACCGTGATTCCCTATTATGATTTGAAACCCACGGCCAGTTACTCGATGGAGGTCGGTCTCGACGTCCGTTTCTTCCAGAGCCGGCTGAGTCTCGACCTGACGCTCTACCAGCAGACGACCAAGAATCAGATCATGAGCCTGCCGATCTCTTCGAGTTCGAGCTTTACGCGGGCGCTGATCAACGCCGGCGAGATCCGCAACCGTGGCATCGAACTGGCTGTGACGGGCGTTCCTTTGAAAATCAAGTCGTTCCAATGGGAGACGACCTTCACCTATGCCACCAACGACAACAAGGTGCTTTCGCTGCATCCCGACGTCCCGTCGTATGAGCTGACGGCGGCACGCTGGGCCAATGCCTACATTTATGCCATGGAGAATCAGCCTTACGGCGTGATCGTGGGTCAGGCGCAGAAGCGCACGCCCGACGGCCGCGTGATCGTGGATGAAAAGGGCCTGCCGACCTTCGACACCAACGTTTCGGTGCTCGGCAAGGGCACCTACGCCCATACGCTCGGCTGGTCGCACAACTTCACCTGGAAAAACCTGAACCTGCGTCTGCTGTTCGATGCCAAGTTCGGCGCCGACATGTATTCGATGTCGATGATGCAGTCCTATTACAACGGTACCGCGAAGGAGACGCTCAAAGGGCGCGACGCCTGGTACCGCTCCGAACAGGCCAAACGCGCCGCCGGCTCTCCCGCCGACTGGAAAGCCACGGGCGGTTATCTGGTCGATGGCGTGAAGGTTGTCGGCAAGGATCCCGAAGGCAATCCGATCTACGCAGAGAACGACATCTATGTCAACCCGCAGTCCTATTGGCAGTCGTTCCAGGACGTGTCGCCCGAACCGTTCATCATCGACGCTTCGTATGTCAAGTTCCGTGAACTGGCGTTTTCGTTCGACTTCCCGAGGCGCTGGCTGCGCAAGACGCCTATTGCCGGCGTTCAGTTGACGGCTTTTGCCCGCAACCTGTGCATTCTCTATACGAACGTGAAGAACATCGACCCCGAATCGTCCTACTATAACGGAAACGGTCAGGGTTTCGAATACGGTTCGCTGCCTTCGAGAAGAACCTTCGGTTTCGGCATCAAAGTTAAATTCTAAACGATCTTGCGACCATGAAAAAGCTATCATTATATCTCTTGTCGGCGCTTGCGGCCGTTGCCGGCGGTTGCAGCGACCTGACCGAACTGAATGTCAACCCGACGAAAGCCAACGGAAGCATCGATCCTTCGCTGCTGGTTCCGACCATCCAGATGTCTCACTCGATGGGCCGTCAGAATGCGGCGCGCTTCTTCACTTATCCCGGCGAATGGGTCAACCATTGGAGCGGCTCGTGGGGAAATGTCGAATACGGCGGCAAGGGTATTCGCAACAACGGTTACTTCGCCCGTCTGTGGCAAGACCTGTTCTATCCCGAGGCTGTGAAGAATATCGTGGCGCTCGAAAATATCGCCGACAACGATCCCGAACTGGTCAATTACAGCGCGATCGCCAAGGTGCTGCGTGTGGAGACCTTCCTCAAACTGACCGACTGCTACGGTGACGTTCCCTATTTCGAAGGAGGACAGGGCTATTACCAGTCGATCTTCTCGCCCAAATACGATCGGCAGGAGGCTATTTACAATGATTTCTTCGAGCGTTTGGACGGTGCCCTCGCGCAGTTCGACGCTTCGAAGTCGTCGCCTTCGACGGATTGCTATTTCGGGGGCGACGTGGAGAAGTGGAAGCGTTTCGCCGCTTCGCTCAAACTGCGCGTGGCGATGCGCCTGATCAAGGTGAAGCCCGATGTGGCTCAGCAGAAGGCCCGCGAGGCGTTCGCCGCAGGGGTGATGACCTCGAATGCCGACATCGCGGCCGTCAAACACGCCGAGGATTACGAGACGCTCGGGGCCGGCAACGGCTATGCCGACATCATTCTTCAGGTGACGGGCAATACGGGTCTCGGCATCACGCAGTACAAGATGACCACCGAGTTCTTCAAATCGCTCTGTGCGATGGACCCGCAGCAGTACACGACGCCTCCCTATCGGCGTTATCTGGCGCTCGATCCGCGTCTGTTGCTCATAGCGGGAGTTTATGTGACGACCTCGGGAGCGGGGCTTCCCGCGTGGGGCGACGCGGTCGAGGTGACCGAGCTGATGCGCAAGTTCAATGCCGGATACGCCGGCAATCAGGGGCCGGCCGATCTGGCCGCGACTCCCGACGGTTACATCAACATCGGCGGTTATCTCACGCTGCCTGCTCAGGATTTCACCTACGGCGGCGGCAACCAGGGACCCGGAGAGAACGGTTACCAGGGTGCGGCGAAGACCCGTAGTGTCTGGGCTCAGGGCATTACGTCCGCTATGGTCGATGCCGCAACGTGGATGACCGAGGACGAACGCGCCGAACTGAAACGTGCGATCGGCAGCTATACGGTGCCCCATGCCATGTATCGTCTTTCGCCTTCGCGGACCATCATGGCCGTGGACAGCCCGTGGATTCACATGAGCTATGCCGAAACGCAATTCCTGCTGGCCGAGACGACCGTCCGCGGCTGGGGAATCGACACCGAGACGGCCGAGTCTCGTTTTGCCAAGGGCTACGAAGCGGCCGTGAAGCAGTTCTCGCTGTTCGGGGTGAGTGCCGCCGACATGCCTTCGGATGAGGAAATCCGGGATTATATGACGACCTACCTGCTCCCGGAGGTGGCGGCGGGCGGCACCCGGGCGCTCGAAGAGATCAACAAGCAGATCTGGATTCTTCACTTCATGGACCCCATCGAGGCGTGGTCGAATCTGCGCCGTACGGACGGCATGCCTACGGCCTACTGCAAATGGTACAACCGTTATCCCTCCGAGAACCAGTCGAACGGCCAGCGTCCGCTGCGTCTGACCTACCCGATTGAGGAGCAGAGCAAGAACGCCGCGAACTGGCAGGAGGCCGTCGACCGCATGGGCGGTTCGGACGACTGGACGGTGCCGGTATGGTGGGATGTGCAGTAAGTGTTTAACCCGAAAAACGATACGATTATGAAAATGCTGAAATACATATTGTTTTTGCTGGCTGGACTCGTATGTCTCGCTTGTAACGAAGATGAAGGCAATCCGCCTTTCGCTGCCGACGAACTTTACATTTACGATCAGACTGCCGAGTCGTTGACGGCCGTTGTCGGCCAGGAGTTTAAGCTGAGTCTGATCGTCTCTCCGAACGACGGTTCGGTCGAGTGCACCTGGCTGCTCGACGAGCAGGCGATCGGCCATTCGAAAGACCTGGTCTATACGTTCTCCCAGCCGGGGACCTTCGCCCTGCGTTTCGAGGCCGTTCGCGGCTCGCGGGCCATCTCGATGCGCTATACGCTCTCCGTAACGGCTCCCAATTGACCTTTTGCGTCCCGATGTCCGGGAATCCGGACGTCGGGACTTTCTTCAACTCATGGAAAAGACGATGAAATCCGAAAGACTGCTATCGCTCGACGTCATGCGCGGCATGACGATCGCCGCCATGATTCTGGTAAACAACCCCGCCGTATGGGGCAAGGCCTATGCGCCGTTGCAGCATGCGTTTTGGCACGGCATGACGCCGACGGACCTGATCTATCCGTTTTTCGTCTTCATCATGGGGGTGTCGGCCTTCTTTTCCCTCTCGAAACGGTACGAGGGCGCCGGCCGGGAGGCTTTTTCCCGGATTCTGCGCCGCAGTGCGGTCATTTTCGGCGTGGGGCTGCTGTTGCAGGAGATCAGCTATTTCGGTTACGGCACGGCGAATTTCCTCTCCGGGCAGACGTCTGCCGATGCGACTTGGTTCGAGACGGTTTTTCCGTTCCGGACGTTCCGGATTATGGGAGTGTTGCAGGGATTGGCATTGGTTTATCTGTTCGGCTCCGCGGCGTTGCTCTGTCTGCGTTTCCGGCATCTGATCGTTGCCGCCGGAGGGTTGCTGATCCTCTATCTGGTGCTGCTTCAAACGGGTAACGGCTATTCGCTTTCGGCCGACAACATCATCGCGGTGGTGGACCGGGCTGTTTTGGGCGAGAGCCATCTTTACAGGGAGTGGCTGCCGGACGGCTCGCGGCTGGCTTTCGAGCCGGAGGGGCTGTTGAGCACCCTGCCGCGGATCGCGCAGTTCCTACTGGGATGCGCCGCCGGGCGGATACTGCTTGCGAACGAGGATGCCCCGATGCGTTTCGGCCGTCTGTTCGCATTCGGAACGGCGCTGTTCTTTACGGGGCTGTTGCTGCAATACGGCGATCCGCTCAACAAAAAGATCTGGAGCAGTTCGTTCGCACTGGCCACCTCGGGGTTCGCATCGCTGCTGCTGGGGCTGCTGTGCTGGGTGATTGACCTGCACAAACAGGTGCGGTGGACCGGGTTTTTCCGGGTATTCGGTGTCAACCCGTTGTTCCTCTATGTCGCTGCTTGGGTCCTGTCGGTTACGTTGGGCGCCCTTTCAATTAAGAGCTGGTTCTATACGACGCTGATCGACCCGTTGTTCGGCGACGCTTCGGGGTCGCTGGTCTATTCGTTGTGCTTCATTTTGCTGGTTTGGAGCCTCGGATTGGTGTTGTACCGGCGGAAAATTTACATCAAAATCTGAAAACGCTGCCATGAAATACCGTTTTTTGAATATTGCCGCAGCCTTGCTGACGCTTTTGACGGGCATCGTAACCTGTGCTGCCCGGACCGGGGATTTTCCTATCCGGGCCTTCCACCTCGATTTCCGTACCGAGGTGATGACGCTCGACGCCATGAAACGCCTTGTCGATCGGATTTCCGAACAGGGGATCAACACGCTCGTCATGGAGTGGGAGGCCGCTTTCCCCTTCGATAAGCATGCCACGCTGTCGAATGCCTCCGCCTTTACCCGGGAGGAGGTGATCTCGTTTGTCGATTATTGCAGCGGGCGGGGCGTCGAGGTCATTCCCTTGCAGAATTGCTTCGGGCACTGCGAATACATCCTGCAACACGAGCGTTACCGCGCCCTGCGGGAGGACCCCAAAGACCCTTCGCAGGTCTGTCCGTTGAAAATTGCGGAGGCGACGGCCTGCTTTTCGGAACTGTTCGCCGAGGTGGCGTCGCTCCATCCGTCGAAATATTTCCACATCGGCGCCGACGAAACCTATCTGCTCGGTCTATGCGGGAATTGTCGTGCCGTGGCTGACCGGGAGGGGAAATCGCGGCTGTTCGTGGACTATGTCAAGGCGATGTGCGACATCGTGCACCGTCTGGGCAAGACACCCGTTATCTGGGCCGACATCATCCTCAAATACCCCGAAGCGCTCGACGAGTTGCCCGACGACCTGATCTTCGTGGATTGGAACTACGGCTGGGAGCCGGACCGTTTCGGCAAATTGGCCAATCTCTTCTCCCGCGGCGTGAAACTGTGGGGGGCTCCGGCATTGCGTTCCGGACCGGACAACATCTACCTGACGCAGTGGAAAAAACATTTCGACAACCTGGCTGTTTTCGTCGAATATGCGCGGGAGCACGATTACGGAGGCATGATCGAAACGTCGTGGTCCACGAGCGGCACCTACGGCTATTGGTTCGACAACGGGTACGAAATTCTTTCGATGCAGCCTGTGCGGCTGGTTTACCCGATGTCGGCGTTCCGGATTCTCGAAGCGGCCTGCTGCGAGGCTTTCGTGACGGATGCGCCGTTCGAACCGGAAGCGTTCGTGCGGCGGTATGCCCGGACGGAACTGGGGCTCGACGATGCGGGAGCCGGTGTGCTGTGGCGCTATTTCTCAATGCCGCAGGAGACCGTGACGGTCTCGGATTCCGGAGCGAAGGACGCCTCCGGGCGCGATTTGCATGAGGTGATCGACGAATGCGTGCGGATGCGTGACGAACTGGCGCGGCTGAAACCCCGCAAAGGGGCGGAAGAGGCGGCGCACTATCTGCTGATGCTCGATATCCGGATCAATTACCTGCGTTTCAAGGCGGTCGAGGCGCGTTACCAGTCCGCTTCGTTCGACCGCTCCGGGATTCCGGAGCTGATGTCCGGGCTGAAAACGCTGCTCGCCGAAACGCGCACGCTGGACCGTCGTTTTGCACGGCTCAACGGCGGCTATCTCAAAGCGCGTGAAATAGAGTATATGAACACCATGCGTTCGGTGAAGATGAAATTGCTTTACGAACGACTGACAAACAACACCCGATAAGATGAAGAAAACCATTCTTACAACCGCTGCCGTTCTGTTGGCGGCCGTTGGCGGCACTGCCGCAAAGCAGATTGACGTCGTCCCCCGGCCGCTCTTCATGGAGGTCTCGGACAGCGAGGAGTTCCGTCTTTCGGAACCGCTCGCACTGCGGGTCGCAGTCTCCGAACTGCTCCCTGCCGCCCGGATTTTCGCCGGTCAGCTCGAACAGATCGTCTCCTTCGAACCCGACGTGGTTTGCGGGAAGGCGAAGAAAGGCGCCGTCAACATCGCTCTCGACCGGAAACTTGCCGCGGAGGAGTATCGCGTCGAGGTCTCCGGACAGCGCATCGACCTCACGGCCGGATCGCCCCGCGGGGCGTTTCATGCCATGCAAACCCTGCGACAGATCGCCGCCTGCTGCGCCGGAGAGGAGGAAACGACGATCCCCGCGCTTCGGATCGAGGACAAACCGTTTTTCTCCTACCGGGGCATGATGCTCGACGTTTGCCGCCATTTCCGCACCGTGGAGGAGGTGAAACGCTATCTCGACATCCTTTCGCTGCACAAGGTCAATACGTTTCATTGGCATCTGACCGACGACCAGGGGTGGCGGCTGGCGATCGAGAGATACCCGCGGCTTACCGAGATCGGCACCGTGCGCGCTCAGACTGTCGTCGGGCATGCCCGGACAAGCAAGGAATACGACGGCAAGCCCTACGGCAAGGGGATGTTCTACACGGCGGACGACGTGCGCGAAGTGCTCCGTTATGCCGCCGACCGCTACATCGATGTCATTCCCGAGATCGAGATGCCGGGACACGCGCTGGCCGCGCTGGCCGCCTATCCCGGATTGGGATGCCGCGGAGAGGGGTATGCCGTGTCGCCGACATGGGGCGTCTTCGACGACGTTTTCTGCGCCGGGAACGACCGGGTCTTTGAGTTCATGGAGGGCGTGCTCGACGAGGTGATCGCGCTTTTCCCTTCGGAGTATATTCACATAGGCGGTGACGAGTGCCCGAAAACGCGCTGGAAGGAGTGTCCGGTTTGTCAGAAACGGATCGCCGAAGAGGGGCTCGAAGACGAACACGAGCTGCAAAGCTATTTCATGAAGCGTATCGAACGCTTCGTCAATAGCCGGGGCCGCAGGATCATCGGCTGGGAGGAGATTCTCGAAGGGGGCGTTTCGCCGACGGCGACCGTGATGTCGTGGAAAAGTCCGCAGGCGGGGATCGAGGCCGCCAAGCGGGGCAACAAGGTCATCATGGTGCCCTCGAAGTTCAGCTATTTCGACTACTACCAGTCGCAGGATACGGAGCGCGAACCTTTTGCCATCGGCGGCTATGTCCCCGTTTCCAAGGTGTATGGATACGACCCCTACGACCAGCTCGACGCCGGGGAGCGCAAGGCGATTCTGGGCGTGCAGGCCAACCTCTGGACGGAGTACATCTCCTCCATGCCGCATGTCGAGTACATGGTGCTGCCGCGCATGGCCGCAATGGCCGAGAACGGATGGTCGTATGATCGCAAGGACTACGACGATTTCGTGCGGCGCATGCAGTCGTTGCGCAGGATCTACGATCTGTGCGGATTCAACTATGCGAAGCATATTTTCATTCAAAATTGAAACCTGAAACCTATCTTGTAAAATTTACCTACTATGAAACATGTATTGAAAAGAGCGCTGTGGGTGCTGCTGCTCGGAATCTTCGCCGTGCTCGGAAGTTGCAGCGATGACAAGACGGAGACGGTGGCGCCGCCCGTCGTTTCGTTCCCCGTGACGGATGCCGAAATGGAGGTGGATGTGGAGGAGGAGATCACGTTTGAAGCCGTCGTCGAAAACGACGAGGAAGCCAGCTGCATCTGGTATGTGAACGGAGTGGCGGCCGCTTCGGCGCCGACGATGACCTACGCATTCACCCAGGTGGGACTTTATACCGTGCGCTGCGAAGTGTACAACGACGGAGGCCGTATTGCGAAAGTCTATAAGGTGAAAGTCAACGGGATTCCGCTGAAAGTGGAATTTTCCGACTCCGGGAATACGGTTTCCTGCGATCAGGGCGATGAGGTGCGTATTTCGGCAACAGTGGTGGGCGGCGATAAGGAGGTGAAACACTCTTGGAGTATCGACGGCACGGTCGTTTCCGAAACGGCCGATTTCATCCATACGTTCATGGAGCCGGGGACCTTCACGCTCGCCTATGCGGGAGTCAACGCCTATCGGATGACCGCCGCGAAGAGCTGGACAGTCCAGGTGGCCGAGGTCGAACTGCCGCTGACGATCGAATTCTCTCCCGTGCCGGGGGCAGTCGACCGCCATCGCGGCGACGAGGTGGTGATCTCGACTTCGGTAAAAGGCGGTGCCGAGGGGCTCGTACACGAATGGAAGGTAGACGGCGCGGTCGTTTCGTCCGATGCGGAGTTCCGCCGGGTGTTCTCCGAGCTGGGAACTTTCTCGATCTCCTATACGGGCGTGAACGCCAAACAGGAGCGTGTCGAGAAGACCTGGTCGCTGCTTGTCAGCCATTCGGTCGAGGATTTGGAGGAGGCTGCGGCGCTTCCTTCGGTGCTGGTCGATCAGAACAAGTCGATTTCCGTTGCGGAGAATCCCCATGTCACGGCGGTCAACGGCAGTGCGAAAGTGCTCAAAAGCGATATGTCTTCGTCCAGCAATCCGACTTCGGGCCGTTTCTGGCTCGACCTGTCGGGGATGTCCGATCTCGCTTCGTACAGCGCGGTCCGAGTGAAGGTCTGGATCGGGACGAACTCCTATGTGCCTTACATGCAGTTGCTCGATCAGGGCATCAACCGTCGTCCCACGACACTCAACGGACAGCGTTACACGACCGAGGACGAGTGGCGGCAGATCGTTCGGACCGACGAATGGAACGTGCTCGTCTACGATCTTCCGGAGACCTACGGCAAGGAGAATCTCGACGGCGTTGTGACGCTCGATTTCCGTCCGATGTCGAATTTCGACGGGTCCAATGCTCCGGCAGAGAATAACGACCGCATCCTTTACTATGACGATTTCGAATTTCTGAAATAAGCATCCGATTATGAAAAATGCCTTTTTTTCGTATTTCCTGTTCCCGCTGACGTTGGTGTCGCTCGCTTCCTGCTCTTCGTGTTCTTCCTCTTCCGATGAGGGACATGACGGGCCGAAGCCGTCCGTCTCCCGGTGTATCGTCGCCGGTTACTCCAACGCCGGGCGCATTTCGTCGGCGTCGCCGGCCGATTATCCCTATCTGAAATATCCCACGCGGGTTTATTGTTTCGGCATATCGCCCGACGCACAGGGCGTGTGGTACGTCAATCCCGAACGCGAACGGCAGCAGAACACGGTCCGTGCGGCCATGACCTCTTCGCAGGAGGCGTTTCTGGTCGTGGGCGGCGGTGCCACGGCGGGTAACATGTACCGCATGGGGACCGATCCGGCGAAACGGGCGGCTTTCGCCAGGGCGGTCGTGGAGTACGCGCATGCCCGCGGTTTCGACGGCATCGACGTCGATTGGGAGACGGACTGGTCGTCGGAACCGTTCCTGCATGTCCCCGAGGACGATATGGTCGATCTGTTACAGCAGATCCGGGCGCGGATGGCCGAACTTCCCGTCGGCACGAAAGTCCGGCAGTTGACGGCGGCGCTCTCTTCCAGCACGCGCGGCCAGTCGATGGGCGGCCGTATCGCCGATTACGTCGATCATATCAACGTGATGATCTACGATACCTACGGTACCGAGGAGGAGGGTTATCCCCATGCGCCGATGCGTGTGTTGAAAGAGTCGCTTGCGGGCTATGCGGCCGCAGGTGTTCCCAATTCGAAAATTATCGTCGGCGTACCGTTCTACGGGGGCGACAAAAGCGTGTCGCCGGTCATAACGCAGCCTTACAATACGCTCTGTGCCATGGCGGGCGGTGCGATTACGGCTTCTTCGAACTCCTACGGCGGCTATGCTTTCAACGGTGTCGATCTGATGAAGGAGAAGACGCAGTACGTGCTGGACAACGGCTATGCGGGGCTTACGATCTGGGAACTTTCGCAGGATGTGGCCTACGACAGTTCGCTGTCGCTGCTGCGGGCTATCAAAAGCGTTGCCGATATAAAGTGAATCTCCGGAGCCATGACCGAACAACGTAACAGAATAGCCTCTATCGACGTCTTTCGCGGGCTGACGATGTTTTTCATGCTGTGGGTGAACTCTTTTTGGAGTCTGAGCGATGTTCCGCACTGGTTGCAGCATGCGGCCCGCGGTGAAGATATGCTGGGTTTTTCGGATACGATCTTTCCGGCGTTTCTCTTTATCATGGGAGCCTCCGTGCCGCTGGCGGTCGGCAGCCGCCGCGCCAAAGGCGATTCGACGGTGAAGATCGTGTGGCATGTTTTCACGCGAACCTTCGCCCTGGTGGTCATGGGGCTGCTGACGGTCAATTTCGGAGACGCCTTTTCGGCCGCCGGAACAGGCCTTTCCCGCGGGAACTATGCGATGCTCATGGTTTTGGGGTTCTTCCTGGTGTGGAATGTCTACCCGCGGACTGAGAGTGTCTGGAAAAAGCGGGGCATCCTGCTGCTGCAATTCTCGGGAGCGGCGCTGCTGATCTGGCTGGCGGTTATCTTCCGGGGCAGCGACGGTTCGGGGTTCGCCATTCGGTGGTGGGGCATTTTGGGACGGATCGGATGGACCTATCTTTTTTGTACACTGGTATTTCTGGCGGTCGGCAAACGTCTGGCGGCGCATGTCGTTGTCACAGTCCTGCTTGTGGCGGGAGCCTTGTTGCAGGCGTCGGGACTGGTTCCCGGGAACATCCTGCCCAACCAGTTGACGATCTTCGCTTTCGGCAGTACGGGCGTCTTGCTTTCGTTGCTTGTCGAACGCTATGCCGATGTCCGGGCTCCGGGGCGTTTCTATCGGATCGCCCTGTCCGTCGGTGTGGGCATGCTCGCTGCGGGCCTTGTCGCCCACCGCTTCTGGATCGTCTCCAAACTCGCCGCCACGCCGACCTGGTATTTCTACTGCTGCGCGATCTTCTTTCCGCTCTTCGCCCTGCTTTATTATCTGACCGATGTGCGGGGACATGCCCGTTGGTTCGCGTGGGTAAAGCCGGCCGGTACGGCAGCGCTGTCGTGCTACGTGGTGGCTTATGCGTGGAATCCGTTGAAGAACCTGATCTTTTCCGATCCGCTGCTTCGTCCCGAATTTTCGGTCGGGATTCCGGGACTTGTCAATTCGTTCCTCTACGCGCTGTTGCTCATTTGGACCGTCTGGCTGTTGGGCCGCGGAGGGGTGAGGCTCAAAGTCTGATCCTGCCGGGCAACGTAAAAAAGGCTGTCTTATTGAGACAGCCTCTTTTTATGTCGTGAACAGCTCCCAGCCGCGCCTTATTTCGTCCGGGTTGGCGACCGTGCCGTTCTCCACGCGGGAGATGGCCGCCGCGACGGGAACCATCGTCGCCGGGTCGAGCGTGTCCAGCGCCTCGTCGGGGCCGATGCCCGTGTCTGCCGCCACGGCGCGGATGTAGGCTTCGGTGTGGTTCTCCGAGGGCGGGGCCCAGCGCGAGATCATCTCCCGGATGGTTCGCAGTCCGTGCCGCACCCGGTAGGTGTGCAGCAGCATGAAGACCGCCCGGTAACCCCACGCCGGCGATTCGAACTGTTTGAAGGACGGATCGCGTGAGGGCTGCACCTCGCCTTTGTAGCGTACTTTCGACCGGCGGATGTTCCCGGGGTTGTTGTTGGCAAGTCCCCTACTCATCGCCTGCCTCCTTCCGGATGCGGCGGTGGACGTAGCGGCGCAGCCAGCGGAACAGCGGGGCGTCGGAGAGCTGTGCGGCGTTCTCGAGGAACGACCACAGCTCCACCCCGCAGGTGAATCCCGTGAGGAGCTTCGCCACGTTCAGCTGCATGAAATCCAGCACGCAGCTGTCGATCAGCCACGCCATCGAAATCGCCGTGACCGCCAGCGTGAGTTTGACCACCGTGTGCCAGGCTTTGCAGCTTTCGAAGTACCACGCACGGCCCTCGCGGCGGGCCGCGGCGCGGTCGGCGGCCACGCCCGAGAGGAAGTCGACGCCGATGAAGATCATGGTGGTCGCTACCAGCGGCCCGATCGGGGCGAACAGGGCGGCGATCCCCGCCGCCGTGCCGCTAACGAATCTGAACAAAGCCTCCATCGGTCGTACAGCGGTTGAGGATGTCGTTTTCGGGGTCGTATTCCGGAAATTCGTCCCGGTGTGCGCGAAGGTGCTCCGCGGCGCGGCGCAGCAGCGTCCGGGCCTGCGTCCGCAGACCTTGCCGCAGGGCGCGGAGTGCCGTTTCGCCGGCAGGCTGGCCCCAGGCGGATTTTGGGGCCGACGTGCCGCATTGTCCGGTGCGGACGTCGAGCCGCGGCTGAATGGCGAGGCGGGTGAACAGGGCCGCCGGGGCCGCGAGGTATTCGTTGCGGAAGTCGGGATAGGAGCCTGCGAGGAGTTTTTCGTAAAGCGCCCGCCCGACGACCGGGACGATGTGGCGCTGTTCGGCCCCGGCGATGTCGGTTTCGGCGACGGTCTCCGGCGGCAGCTGTTCTCCGTCGCCGAAGGCAAGGCGCAGGACTTGCAGGGGTGTGATGAGGGTTTTCATTCGATGCTTTTGATATTGTATTTGGTGATTTCCGAGAGGAAGGCCTGTTGTTTCGGGTCCTCCGGGTCGTAGTCGAGGCCGTCGGCCTTGCGGGCCTCCCAGACTTTCATGTAGATGGGTTTCGAACGCGTCGGCGGCCGGTTGACGATTTGCAGCGACGCCGTGTCGAGTCCCAGCACCGAGGCGATGACGGTGCGGATCGGCTCGGTGAGTTCGGCCTGCTCGGCCAGGATCACCGTGTTCAGCGCCACCTCGTATTCGTGGAGAATGCGTTCGGCACTGAACCCCGCGGCATAATCCAGGCCGCTCAGGGTCCGGAACCACGAGTGGGCTACGACGATGTCCCCGACGGCCTGTTCGTGCAACGCCTGCCAGTCGCCTTCGTTCTGCGCCGTGATGGGGATGAAGCGCGAATGGTCGTCCTCGCCCCCGTCGCGGATGACGAACATCACCTGCCCGGGATTTCCGGCGAATTTCTGCTCGGCAAGGCGCACGATGCGTTCGGCTTCGGCCTCGTTGTCCGCCGACGAGTCGAGCATCATCACGCCCGACAGCTGGAACGAGTTGTCCAGCCGCGAGATGTTCCAGCGGTCGGTCTTCCAGGCGATGGCCGAGACGCTGAAGCCCGCGATGTAGGGCGGCACGCCGTAGTGTTCGAACATCGGTTCGTAATCTTTGTAGTGGACGATCGACCGCAGGGAGCCGTCTTCCTGCCGCTCGAACTGCGGATAGAGGGGCAGCGACCGCGCTTCGGCGGGTTTGAACGCCGCCCAGTCGTGATGGAGCAGGATGTGTTCCGAGTCGCGGGCCACGCGGCAGCGCGAAGCGTCCTGATGATAGAACGACAGGAAGGAGTGCTCCTCGTCGGTGACTATTTCGAGGAAGGCGTTGCCGAACAGCGACTTGTCGAAGGCCAGTTTGTTGAGTACCTGCCTCAGGCTCTCGCCGCTGCCGTTCACGCGGCGGACGAACGCCGCCAGCAGCGGTTCCCGGGCCTCATCGCAGGTGAACCCTTTGCCCGAGATGTAGTCGGCCTTGTCGTTGATGATGCGTCGGTGGGTCGTCGAACGGCGGGCCATCAGGGCCAGCGCCGCCGGGAAGAGGTTGTCGTCGCCCCAGCGCCAGAATTTGTCGCTCTCGACCCGCGCCGTTCCCAGCGCGAAGTAGGGGTCGGTGCGGTTGGCTACCCCCACGGCGGTTTTGATTTTTTTCGCTTTGCTCATGGCGTTTTTCGGGTTTGGAGGCCGCGGCCCGCAGGGATTTCCCTGCGGGTGCGCGGCCCCGGGTCGGATTACTGTTTGTAGGCGTAGGTGATCAGGGATGCGTCGAGGATCTGGCTTCCGGCCATGAAGACCGCGCGCTGGCGGTTCTCCATCTCGTCGGGGTTGTACCACATGCGCACCTCGTTGCCGGGCATGTCGGCTGTGTTGACCGCCAGCACGAGGTTGCGGCGGTCGGTGAGCATGCCGAACGACTGGTGGTAGGAGGTTTCCGCGAGGTAGCCGCCCAGTCGGAGGTCGATGACCGGAATTCCGTGGTAGGCGAGTGTCCGGCGGCCGTTCACGGTGTCGGTGTAGGCGGCGTCGGCGCCCTTCGAGTCGAGGTATTTCTCGTAGAGGTGGCAGAGGTCCGAGGTGACGAAGAATGCCAGCTGGCCGTCGGCTTTGAGGTCCTGGATGCGCAGGTCGGACTTGTTCCACAGCTTGTCGAACAGTTCCACGGCGTAGGCCGGGTCGGCGAGCGACGACTCCTGGTAGGTGAAATTGTAGATGGCCTCGTCGCTGACTTGGGTCGTGATCGACTTCAGAAAGCCGTCGAAGGTGTTGTAGCCCGATGCTCCGGCCGTGTTGCCGATCCACATCGTGGCGCGGATGTTCTCCGCGAGGGCCTGCCTGAATAGTGCCGTTTCGGCCTGTTCGAGATCGGTGCCCGAAAGGTCGTCCATGTTGACGTTGGCCAGCGCCGTGATCTTTTCGTAGACCATCGAGAAGTAATCTGCGGCGGAGAATCCCAATTCGGCCTTCACGCGGCTGAGGTTGACGGTCTTCTCCTTTTTGGCCGCCGGGGCGCCTCCCGTCCAGCCTGCGGAGGTGAATTTCTGGAGGATGTTGCGCTGTCCGTCCCAGAGCTGGATGTGCGTGGGCTGGGGCATGTTGTAGAGTACGCGCACGCCGAGTTCCTGGGCCGACTCTCCGGTCAGCATCGGGCGGAAGAAGATGTTTTCGAGTTCGGTGCCGGTGTACTGTTTCGAATTTTCGAGATAGGTCATGGTTGAAATGTTTTTGAATTGTTGATGAATTGGGTTGTTTTGTGGTGCCGTCGAGGAAGGGTGTTGCCTGACCTCCATTTTATGTCGACAATCCCTCCAAACCTCCCTTTAAGTTCCTTTTCGTTGCTTTCGCTCGGCAGAAAATGCATGCATTTTCTGCCCTCGCTTAATCGCAACGTTGAAAAGGGAGGCTTTCCCTTCGGCAATTTTTAATTCTTAATTTTTCATTTTTAATTGCGTATGCGCTTTATAAGCGCATACGCTTCGCATCTTCGGCATAGGCGCGCTCGTTGGCCGAGCGGACCGTGTCGCCGTACGAGGGGTCCTCGCGGGGCTGCGTGACGGTTGCCCCGACGCGCTGCCGGGCCTCGTCCGCCGCGACGGATGAACGCCGTTGCAGGGCCCGCACCTCCTCGCCGAAATGGAGGACGTTGCGGTCGGCGGGCTCTCCCGCCCCGGGCCGCAGGCCGATGCCGGCGAGCAGACGCTCCCAGCCCCGGGCGATGTTCTTCGCCAGCGAGGGGGTGGACCGTTCCGCCGCTT
This sequence comes from Alistipes timonensis JC136, assembly GCF_900107675.1. GTDB lineage: Bacteria > Bacteroidota > Bacteroidia > Bacteroidales > Rikenellaceae > Alistipes > Alistipes timonensis. The sequence goes on along the minus strand of NZ_FNRI01000003.1, from coordinate 266,069 downwards.
CGACCACCTTGTCGGCGAGCCCTGCCGCGACGGCCTCTTCGGGCGAAAGCCAGCGGCCGTTGCCGTTGTTCTCGGCCATCAGGGCCTCGAACTCCGCGGCCGGGCGTCCCGAACGGGCGGCGTAGACCGAGGCGATGCGCCCGTCGGTCTGGTGCAGGAGGTCGAGTTTTCCGGCGATCTCCGCGGCATTGCCCTCGGTCGCGCAGACCGCCGTGTGAATCAGGTAGAGGGCGTTGGCTGAAATTTCGCGGCATCCCTCCGACGCCGCCTGCGCGATGATCGTCGCGGCCGAGGCCGTGTAACCGTAGCAACGGGTGGTGATGCGTGCCGGAAGCTGCCGCAGGGCGTCGTGGATCAGCAGTGCGTCGTTCACGTCGCCGCCCGTCGAGCGAATGTTGACCACGACCTCCGGGCTTTCGATCTCCGCGATGCCCCGCAGGGCGCTGCGGAAGCGTTCGTAGGTCGCCACCCGCGCTTCGGGGTCGTCGAACTGCCACTCCTCGGGGATGCCGATGGTCCCTTCGATGTCGATTTGGCAGACCTCGGCTGAATTGTTGATTTGGATTTTCGATTTCATGATTTGTTTTTGTAATTGGTGTAAAACGCGTTGCGCGCCTTTTCGTAGGAACAGCAGTATTTTCCGGCCGCTGCTTCCAGCGCCTCGCAGCGGGGCACCCCCTCCCCTTCGAGACGCCATACCTCGTTACGGATGGCCTGCCGTTCGCACCCCCGGCGGCTGATGAGTCCCAATTCGAACAACCGCTGCACGGCCTCCGCCGTCCCGAGCCCCCTGACCTCGCGGAGCGCCGTTTCGGCCAGCATTTCGTCGTGACGTGTCATCAGTCCTCCGTCAGCCGGTTGAACGTGCAGCGCACCGAGGCCTTTTCGGGATCGTAGTCGCCGACGGCATGGAGTGTGGCCCGGACCACGCCCGCCCCGGTGTCGATGCGGAAGACCGAACGGATGTCCGGGGCTCCCGTGCCGGGCGTGAAGAGCGCTTCGAACTCGTGGGGTGCGAGCCGCAGCGAGAGGGTGATGCGTTCGCGGGCGGCCTCCCGGCGTACCTGGCGGTCGTAGTAGCGGTGCAGTCCCGCCTGCCCGTCGCGGTCCTCGAAACAGAGCGTGAACCCCTCGTCCCCGGCGAGGTGGAACGCCGCTAACGGATACTCGGCCTGCCCCGAAGGGTAGCCCCACCGTTCGCCCGCGGGGAGCGGACGCATTCCGGCATAGCGGACGATGCGGGGCGTGAAGTTGGTGCCCTCCTCCTCCGCGTCGTCGCGGTCGCCGACCCGGAGGATCAGCGCCGACGGAGCGTTGAGGTAGTGCCCGGCCGTGCTGAGCGAGGGGGCGAACAGCGGGTTGCGCACGACCTTTTCGCCCTGCAACGCGGCATAAGACCCGGTGTCGAAACTCCACGCCCCCAGCGGCGACTCCTCTCCGGCGTCGAAACGTGTCACGGCCCCGTCGCCGTCCTGATAGCGCCATGTCCGCACTTCGTGAACTTCCGGAACGATCTCCCGCCGTTCGACCGGCTGCGAGAAATCCGTCCTGCGGCTCCAGTCCGCCTCGGGACCCGCCCCGAAGAACTCCCCTTCGGGTTCGATCCACACCGTCCGGGTCGCCTCCTCGGTGTAGAACCGCAGGTTGAAGAGATGCGCCAATGCTTCGAGCAGTTCCGCCTGCCGGATGCGGTGCTGCGCCACGTCGGCGAAGATGATCCGCGACCCGAATCCGGGTCCCGAAAGGAAGCGCGGGCGCAGCGCGCACTCTTTGTGCAGCGTCAGCTTCATCCCCTCCTCGGCTCCCGTGAAATAGATCAGGTTGAAATACTTGGGTGACTGCGGCGAAACGCTCTCGGCGACTGTGCGGAGCCGCACCTCGACGGTCGTTTCGCCCGTCTCGTCGACATAGCCGTTGTAGAGCGCCCAGTCCCCGGCATAGGGCGCCCATTGCGAGCCGCTCCGGACCAGCAGCGCCGGTTGGGCTACGGTCCCCGAAGCCGGGGTCGTGACCTGCGCCGAGCGGGCCGCGAAATCGGTCCACACCGTGCCTGCCGTGCCGTTGCGGACGTAGACGAGGCGATACTGCGACCCTGCGACGTGGTCGAAGACCAGCGCCCGGTAGGTGAAGTTCGGCACGATCGCGTCGCGGAGGTCCCTGTAACGGTTGGCCAGTTCGAACCGGAATTCCGATCCCGGCCCGAGATAGATCGTGTCGAAGCCTTTGAGACGGGTGCGGGAGACGATGCGGTGCGAGGTGGTGTATTTCAGGTAGTACTCGAATCCGACGTTGACCTCCGTGGGCGGCGTGAAGACGATCTTGCCGTTGTCCGTCGAGAAGCAGTTGCCGTTGTTGTAGAGTCCGCTGACGGCTTGGCCGTCCGTATCGACGCTCTGCGGCGTGGCCGTGTCGACGATGTTGCCCACCGTGTTGGCTATCGCCTTGGGATTGGCCGTGACCCGTCCCAGCTCGTTGGCCGTCGCCGTTGCCGGGGCCAGCCTCCGGGCCGCGAAGCCCATGCGGTTGGCCGCCGCCGTGGTGTCGCGCGAGGAGTAGGCCCCGCTCATGTAGAGCGAGCGGAAAAACGCCGATTCCAGAAAACGGCTCTTCACGCTGTAACCCGCTTCGGAAAAGAGCTGCCCGACGAGGGTGGCGATGTGCAGAAAGGGATGGTAGTCGTCCACCGAGAGGAGCCTTTCGGCGGGAAGCAAGTCCTGCGAACTGTTTTGCTGTTCGTATTCGTCGCGGTGAATGGGGAAGAACTTCACGGGCGACGCATTCGTCCAGCTTTCGAAGACCGTCGTCGGCGTCAGTTCCCCCTGCCACGCCACGCCCAGGGCGGAAAACATCCTGCGGGCGGCGTTCTCTGCCCATCCGGCGCCGCCGTCGCGGATTTCGAGCGTGTAACCCGCCTCCGACGAGGCCAGCAGCCGCACCGTTCCGCCGATCAGCGTTGAACCCTCTGCCGTCAGCTCCGCCGTGTGGAGCGTTTCGTTGAACCGCCCGGCGGCATGGGGGTCCCCGGCAAAGGCCGCCACGGCGTCGTTGCGGGGCGTTGCCGGGATCGTGACTTTCAGCGACCGCCCCTCGCGGCAGGCCTCCGGACCGGCCAGTTTCGCGGCGTTGTAACCGGGTACGGCGATGGCTTTCGTGCCCAGGTCGCAGGGCTGTCCGTCGATCGTCAGTTCCATGACGTGCGGGTTTTGCGTTTGGGACGAACGGCGATCTCCAGACAGCTCAGCGTGCCGTGACGCTGTACGATGGCTTCATCGGTGGCAATGTCCACCGGGGTGTAGCTGTCGCCGTCGGCGATCCAGACCTCGGGTGCCGCCGTCAGTTCTGCAAGAGCCTCCAATACCTGCCGGCCCTCGTAGGCCGATACGAGCACCGTCTCGCGGTCCGTCTCTGCCGTCGCTGCCGTGCGTCCGTCGGGACCGTATGCCTGCTGCCGGACGCTCCGGACGACCGCCGTCTGCACCACGGGAAAGGAGTAGTGCTCGACCGATCCCGCCCGACTGCGCCAGGCGAGCCGCACGGCCTCCTGCCGGGCCGGGATTACGGCGTAAGCTACCGTGCCGCACGCCCCGGCATCCACCGTCAGCGACTCCGCATCGGGGAAATCGCGCAGGTCGAGGCGGAAAAGGTGGAGTCCGGCCTCCGCCGCACGGTAACTTTCGGCGGAGGTGGTGTCCCCGGCCAGCGCGGTCACCGTCACGGTGCAGGGCCCGTCGGTCAACAGCGTCAGTTCGTCGCACGTCCCATCGGGAATCAGGCGGCTGAGGGGCATCGAGGTCAGCAGACAAGGCGCTTCGGCGCTCCCGGCGCCGGGCCGGAACGTGCGTGCCGGGGAGACGGCTTCGACGGCTCCGCCCGTCATCGCCGCTTCGACGAGGGCCGTGACCGTCCGGCCCGCTGCGGCGTGAAACCCTGTGCCGCCCGTTGCGGGGACGAATTGCACGCGGCGGCGCAGGTAGGGTGCGATGTCGAATCCGGCCTCAGTCACCGCTGCGAACCGCTTCGCACCCAGCAGGGCGCTTCCGTCGCCGACCGGTCCGGCCGCGTCCGCGATCCCGGCCGCGGCATCGACGATGCGGATGTCGATGTTCCCGGCCGCCGCCTGCCCGACGGCGTAGCGGAGCTTTCCGCCGAGCGGGGCATACTGTTGGGGAATTTGTGTGAATTGCATAATGGGATTTTTAGGAAATGGGAAAATAAAGGCGATTTTCGTGCGCGCTTTGTGCCGCCTTGCTCAATGTTCATCCGAAAGACCGGTCTCAGAAAGAGCGGTGGCGGGGATCGGGTGTTGATGCGCAAAATGCTGCCGCAGTCTTTGAATCCGGCGTCTTGTGCCGGTGGCTTTGGAGCTTTTGGCATCAAAAGTCCAAGGATGTTCAAACTGTCGATAAAACGGTTGAAAATCTGTTGATAATCGGTGAAAACAATTCGCAATCTATTGGAACAGAGCAGTTCCTCGCTGTTGATAATTTTGACGCCGTCGACGGCTCGCTGTGAATTGCAGGACAAATATACGACAGCCGATACCCCCTTGTCAATACCCCTGCGCACTTTTTCTAAATTTTGTGGAAAAACGGGCCGTATATCCGGGAAAAGCAGTTATATTTGTAAGGATTTTTATAGAAATCTCGATTCAAATTAAATTTATTTACTAACCTGAACCGAAAATAGCGATGAAACGTATCTTTCTGCTTTGCGCCGCCCTTTGCTGTGCGGCGGTCTCCCAGGCCCAGAAGTGGGAGGGGCTTGCCGACACTCCGCCGATGGGCTGGAGTTCGTGGAACAAATTCGCCTGCAATGTCGATGAAAAGATGATTCGGGAGATTGCCGACGCGCTGGTCTCTTCGGGCCTCGCCGATGCCGGATACGTTTACCTCAATATCGACGACTGCTGGCACGCCGCCGAGCGCGATGCCGACGGATTTCCGCAGTGCGATCCCGAGCGTTTCCCGAGCGGCATGAAGGCGCTTGCCGATTACGTGCATGCCAAAGGGCTGAAACTGGGCATCTACTCCGATGCCGGATGCAAGACCTGTGCCCTGCGTTTCGGCAGCCTCGGCCACGAGTACCAGGATGCGCTCCAATATGCCCGCTGGGGGATCGACTACCTGAAATACGACTGGTGCAACAGCGAGAATGTCAACCCGGTCGGGGCCTATACGCTCATGCGCGACGCACTCCGCGCCGCAGGCCGCCCGATCCTCTTTTCGATCTGCGAATGGGGCACCAACAAGCCCTGGGAGTGGGCGCAGGAGGTCGGCCATCTGTGGCGCACGACGCAGGACATCGGTCTCGCCTTCTCCGATCCGGCCGATTTCAAAGTCGACTGGCGGCCCCGCACCGTGCTCGAAAACCTCGATTCCAACGCCGGTCTGCGCCGTTTTGCCGGACCGGGCCACTGGAACGATCCCGACATGCTCGAGGTGGGCAACGGGATGTCTGTCAACCAGGACCGTGCGCATTTCACGATGTGGTGCATGATGGCGGCGCCGCTCATCCTGGGCAACGATGTCCGCACGATGTCGGACGAGACGGCGGCCATTCTGCTCGACCGGGACGTGATCGCCATCGACCAGGATTCGCTGGGCGTTCAGGGGCTTCGTTATGAGACGGATAACGGGCTGGAAGTGTGGTTCAAACCGCTCGCCGGCGGCGACTGGGCCTTCTGCCTGCTCAACCGGACGCTCGAGCCGCGCCGCTACATGATCGACTGGCAGCGCTTCTGCTTCACCGACGTGGAGGTTTCGCAGCGTTCGACCGATTTCGACAAAATCGTCTACGAGGGGCGCGACCTCTGGTTCGGGGGCAAACCGTTCCGCACGAACCGCGTCCGCGAGGTGGTCGTTCCGGCCGAGGACGTGGTGCTTTACCGCCTGACCCCCGTGAAAAAGAAATAATCCGTTTCGCCTCCGTCCTGCCCGGCCCCGGAAACCCTGGCGTTTCCGGGGCCGGAATCGTTTGGGAAAAAGAAATCTGTTGTATTATTCCCGTTTTTCCGGAATAAGTGCTATCTTTGTTCCGCAAACCAACAGTTTTACACCTTATGGATGATGGTCATAGTTCCACGTATAGCCGTCGTGTCGTGTCTCAGCACGACCCCATTCATCTATGGTATCCAGCGCGAAGGTAACCTCCGCGCCGAATTGCTGTTGTCCGATCCCGAAGAGGTAATCCGCATTTTTTCCGACCGTCGTGCCGACATCGCCCTGATGCCTGCCGCCGCCGTGCCCTCGCTGGAGGATGCCCGCATCGTCACCGAATACTGTGTCGGCGGCGTCCCTGCCGCCAAAGCGGCGCTGCTTGCGGACGACGACCCGCTGGTCGGGGCGTGGAAACCCTTCGGAAAACTCCCCTTCGCGTTTGCCGTCTGGGTGGCTCACGGCGACGTGGAGCCCGAGACGGTCGAAGCCCTGCAGCATGCACTGACCTTTGGCCTCGAACACGGCTATGAGGCGGTCCTCGAATCGGCCTTTGCCGCCGATCCCGGGCAGGCTTACGAGGGGCTCTCGCGTTTCGACTACATCTTCGACAATCAGAAAGACAAAGCGCTTAAACAGTTCTGGGACTCGGGCCTCAAGGTAGCACCGCGGGCCAATCCCGGCTGAAGAGCTTAGCGGACCGGAAATCCGCCTCTCTGCACGTAAACGGATTCACGAACCTTAAGAGAGCGTCTTATGATTACAATTTACCTCAAGCAATACAACAAGATCATCCGGAATGCCGACACCAGGCTCTTCGATGAGCTGGGCTACGACGACATCCTGTGGATCGACATGCTGCTGCCCACGATCAAGGAGCAGAAAGCCGTCGAGAACTTCATGGAGATCAGCCTCCAGACCAAACAGCAGGTCGAGGAGATCGAGTCGACGTCGAAATACTCCGAGAACGAGAACGCCATCATCTCCAACTCGAACTTTTTCGTTCCCACGGGCGATTCGTTCCTCGTCGAGCCGGTGTCGTTCATCATCTCGAACGAGGGTGTGCTGGTCTCGGTGCGCAACGCCGAGTTCCGGACCTTCCGTGAGACGGAAAAGCGGCTCCAGATGAACTACCGCAGCTATTCGACGGGCTATCACCTCTTCATTTCGCTGCTGGAGGTGCGTATCGACTTCGATGCCGACCTCGTGGAGCTGATCGCCAAGCAGGTCGCGGCGCTGTCGAAGGACATCAACTCCGAGGACTCGATCGACAAGGAGGTGCTGCACCGCATCAGCGCCCTGCAGGAGTCTACGATGTCGCTGCGCGAGAATATCTTCGACCGTCAGCGCGTGCTGTCGGGCATCCTGCGTTCGGAACGCTTCCCCAACGATATCTATCCGCGCCTGCAGCTGATGATCAAAGACGTCAACTCGCTGATCAATCACGCCGATTTCAGCTTCCAGCGATTGGACTATATCCAGGATGCGGCGCTGGGTCTTATCAACATCGAGCAGAACGAGATCGTGAAGATTTTCTCCGTGGCGGCGGTGATCTTCATGCCTGCGACGCTCATCGCGTCGATCTACGGCATGAACTTCAAATTCATGCCCGAGCTGGACTGGACGCTGACGCTCTCCAACGGCTGGAACATCCCCCTGGGCTACATCTTCGCCATCGGAATGATGATCTTCTGCTCGGCGCTGACTATCTGGTACTTCAAGTATAAGAAATGGCTCTGATATTTTCGATTTTATAGGGCATCTTCGCACTTGCTCTTGCTGGGCGCGAATGGGACGTATTCCGATACCGCCCATCCGCGTCCCGCTTCGTTTAAGCGCAAACCTGCTCCACTTAAATCAAAACCGCCCCTCCTCTTTGAGAGGCGGTTTTGGCATCAAAAGTACAGTCCTCTTTTTTCCCTTCTTTCAAAGAAAGAAGACTTTTCCCGGTAAATTTCGTATATTTGCAAGCTATAAACTCCTGTCATGCTCGAAAAACTGGCCAAACAAACTGCCGTCTACGGTATCAGCACCATCGTGGTGAGGTTTCTGAGCTATCTGCTCACGCCTTACTACACGCGCATTTTCGGCCAGGAGACCTACGGCGTCGTCACCGACATCTACGCCCTTATCCCGCTGGCGCTCACGCTGCTGACAATGGGTATGGAGTCGAGCTATTTCCGTTTTTCGGCCAAGGCCGAAGAGGCCGGCGGGGATGTGAAAGCCGCCAAACGACGGCTTTTCGCCACCACATGGGGCGTCACGTCGCTTGCCGCCGCGGTCTTTTTCCTCGCAATGGCCTTTTTCCGCGACGGTATCGCCCATGCCATGGGCGAGGCGTATGTGTCGCATCCGGAATATGTCGTCTGGGTCGGTCTGATCATTCTCTTCGACGTCTGGGCCTGCATTCCTTTCTCGCGGCTGCGCGAACAGGGTCGGGCCATGACTTTCGTGGGGCTGAAAGCTCTCAACGTGGTTCTGAACGTGGTTCTGGCCTTCGGGTTCGGCGCTGCGGGGCTTTTCGCTACGGAGTTCGGGGTGGGCTGGGTCTTTGTCGCCAACCTGATTGCCAGCGTCGTGACATGGGGCCTGATGCTGACGACCGTCGACCGCACGGTTCCCAGGATCAACTGGGCGCTGCTCGTCGCCGTTTTCGCCTATTCGCTGCCGCTGCTAGTGGGCGGACTGGCCGGCACGGCCAACGAGTTTATCGACCGTCAGTTGATTAAATACCTCGTTCCCGAGGGGGCTATGGCGCAGCTGGGCGTCTACGGCGCCATCACCAAGATCGCCGTGGTGATGATGCTCTTTTACCAGATGTACCGCCTTGCCGCCGAACCGTTTTTCCTCTCGAACTTCAAAAAGTCGGATTTCGTGCAGATGAACGCCGCGGCGCTGAAATACTACGTCATGGCCTCGATGGTGATTTTCCTCGCCATCGCGCTCTTCCGCGACGTGTTCGCGCTGATCGTGGGACGGGACTTCCGCGAGGGCATCTTCATTCTGCCGGTGGTGCTGGGAGCCAACGTCCTCACGGGCGTCTGGCTCAACCTCTCGTTTTGGTACAAACGCGAGGAGCGCACCTCGCTGGCCATCGTGGTCACGGGTTCGGGACTCGTCGCCATGCTCGCTTTCGGATTGTGGCTCATCCCGTTGTGGGGCTATTACGGAGCCGCCTGGGCGCGCCTGGCGAGCGAATCGGTAATGGTCGCCGTCAGTTGGTGGCTCAACCGCCGCTACTACCCGACGCCCTACGACTGGCGCCGCATCGGCGAGTATGTCGCCGCGGCGCTCGTCATTTTCGCCGCTTGTGAGGCCGTATCGTCCTGCACAGGCAATATGTTCGTAAGCTATGCGTTTAATATAGTGCTCTTTGCGTTGTATGCCGCCTACCTCGTCCGCCGTGAGCGGATCGACCTGGGGGCGATGCTGCGTTCGGTGCTGAAAAGGAGTTGACGATGGGGCGTGACACGACAAAGAAACTTTGGATATTGGGCGTGAGTTTCGCGCTCTTTCTCGGCGGGGCCGGGGCTCTCCAGCTGGAGCCGGGAACCGTCCGCACCGTCATCCTCGCGCTGGTTTTCGCGGGATTGTTAACCATTGCCGGCGTGCAAACCCTCCGGCATTTGAAAAAGAAGAATTAAAATGCGCTTTGCGGATATCATAGGACAGGACGATTTGAAACGGCACCTGGCGCAGTCGGTCGATGCCGGCCGTGTGAGCCATGCCCAGCTCTTCACGGGGCTGGCCGGTTCCGGGGCCCTGGCGCTGGCCGTGGCCTATGTGCAGTACCTCTGCTGCCGCCACCGCCGCGACGGCGACTCGTGCGGCGAGTGTCCCGACTGCCGGCAGATCGGGACGCTGGCGCATCCCGACCTGCATCTGGTCTTTCCCGTGAACAAACAGGGCAAGAAGTCGGGCGAAGTGATGCGGAGCGACGAGTTCCTGCCGCTGTTCCGCACGCTGTTCGCCGAACGGGGCGGCTATGTTTCGCCGCAGGACTGGTACGACCGGCTCGACCTGGGCAAGACGCTCAAAGGTATGATCGCGGCCCGCGAGGCCGACGAGATCATCCGCAAACTCTCGTTCAAAAGCTTCGAGGCCGACTACAAGACGATGCTCATCTGGCTCCCGGAGACGATGAACGAGGAGGCCGCGAACAAGATCCTCAAAATCCTCGAGGAGCCGTGGGACCGGACGCTCTTCATCCTGGTTTCCGAACAGCCCGACCGGCTGTTGCCGACGATCATCTCGCGGACGCAGGAGGTCTGCGTTCCGCGCATCGCCCCCGACGTGCTGGAACGTGTCGCGGCGGGGAAAGGCGTTTCCGACCCTTTGCAGGCCCGCAACATGGCGCGTCTGGCCGGCGGCAACCTCCTGGAGCTGAATCACCTGGTTGCTGGCGAGAGCGATGCGCTGCGGAAGGAGAATTTCGACCTTTTCTGCGGCCTGATGCGCCTGAGCTACAACGACAAGCACCTCGAACTGGTCTCCTGGGCCGAGGATGCGGCGCAGCTTTCGCGCGAGCAGCAGCGGGCGTTCCTGCGCGATGCGGCGCGGCTTCTGCGCGAGAGTTACATGCTCCATGCGGGTATCCGCGAAGTCAGTTACCTCTGGGGCGAGGAGCTGGCCTTCTGTTCGAAATTCGCCCCTTTCGTCGGCTCGCAGAATATCGAGCCGCTGATCGCCGAGATCGAGAGCGCCTCCGCACAGATTGTGCAGAACGGCAATCCGACGATCGTTTTCACCCATTTTGCCCTCTCGGTGAGCAAGATGATAAAACATTTGTGAGTTATGACACGTGTGGCACTTCTTTTAGGCGGAAACCAGGGCGATGTGAAACGCACCCTGCAAACGGCACAGCAGTTGATAAACTCCCGTGTGGGGGCTGTCCTGCGCTGTTCGCACCGCTACGAGAGCGCGCCGTGGGGATTCCCGGCCGCGCAGCGTTTTTCGAATCAGGCTTTGGAGGTTTCGACCGACCTTTCGCCGCTCGAAGTGCTCGACGCCTGCCAGCAGATCGAGCGGGAGCTGGGGCGCAACCGTGCCGCCGAGGCGGTCGAGAAAGCCTCGTCGGGCGCCGCCTACTCGTCGCGCCCGATCGACATCGACATCATCTTCTATGGTGACGAAGTGATCGACGACGAGCGCCTTACGGTGCCCCACCCGCTGCTTGCCGAACGGGAATTTGCCTTGCAGCCGCTCGCGGAGATCATGCGCCGGCACCGCCACCCCGTGACGGGCGTCACCGTGGGGGAGATGCTCGGTGCGCTGCATAAATAATACGGAGATGAACGTGAAACGAACGATACTCTTCCTGACTGCCGCGGCGCTCCTGACGGGGTGCTTCAAAGACGTGTCGACCACGACGAACTACGTGATCAAACCCCTCGTGCAGGACTTGTCGGGCGATCCGTACCTGGCGCTCGAGGGGGTAAAAGCCTACGCTTTCGCCGCCGACACGGCTTTCTACACCGTCGCTTCCTATGCGGATGCGCTGGAGGGCGTCGCCAGCCTGAAGGGCAATCCTTCGGAGCGGCTTTCGCCCTTCGTCACGGCCGTGCCCTACGAGCGCGAAGGGACTGACGGATGGGTCCAGATGTCGATGTCGAACGCTACGCAAATGGTTCTGGCCGTCGATACGGAGCATAAGATCTATGCCTACACCCAGCAGGAATTGGCCGAAAATCTTCCGGTTCTGTACGTGGCGCTGCCTTTCAAACCGTGGAAGGAGGGCTTTTCCTACAAGGACGGCAACTGGAGCTATTACAACGAGTTCTATACGCCTCCCACCTATCTCGACTGCTTCATCGAACCCGCGGTCCAGAGCGAGGAGGGCGGCGCCGCGGGCGAGATATCGAGCCTGAAAGCCTATGCTTTCGCCGCCGACACCACGGCGTGGTACATCGCCTCGTACGACGATGCCGTGGCGGGCAAGATCACGTCGAAGGACGACGATTCATTCACGCGCTCCAACCCCAACTTCACGGCCTATAAGGAAGAGAGCTCGGCTCTCTACAAGATGCAGGTCTCGACCCCGACGCTGATGGTGGTTGTGGTCGACCGCGTCAATAGACTTTATGCCTACACGAAGAAGGAGGTCGACCTCGAAGGCGCTTCGCCGACCTTCCCCGTCCTCTTCCGGCCCTGGATTCAGCAATGGATTGATGATGAAGAGCCCAACGGCTGGATCGTCGTCAATCCGGAGCTCGACCCCGACAAGGATTCGAAAACGCAAACACAAGCACGCCGCCGATGAATACGCCGCGACATACCCTTTACCTGCTGCGCCTTGCGGTGGCGCTGCTCTTCGTGTCGGCTTTCCTGAGCCGCTGCGCGAGCATGATGACCCCTACCGGAGGGCCCCGCGATTCGCTTCCTCCCGTCATCGTGAACATGACGCCCGACAACAATTCGGTCAACCGGCCCCTCGTCGGCCACGAGAAGATCTATATCGAGTTCGACGAGTTCGTCCAGCTCAAAGACCAGCAGAAGGAGTTCTTCACCTCGCCGGCGATGAAGAAAAAACCCACGGTCTCCCTGCGCGGCCGGGGCGTCGTGGTCCAGCTGCGCGATACGCTGGCTCCGAACACGACCTATTCGCTCAATTTCGGCAGCGCCATCCGCGACAACAACGAGGGCAACCCCCTCTATTCGATGCGCTATGTCTTTTCGACGGGCCCCGAGATCGACTCGATGCTCCTCACGGGCTATACGGCCGACAGCTACAAGGCCGATTCCGTGTCGAAAACCTTCATCTGGTTCTTCCCGGCCGACTCGGTCGAGAACGTCGCCGAATACGATTCCACGGTGTTCAAATACAAGCCCGCGTCGATCGCACGCGCCGAGAACAACGGCATCTTCATCGCCCAGAACCTCAAACCGATTCCCTACCGGGTCTATGCCGTCCAGGATAAGAACGACAACCAGATGTACGAGCCCGGCAATGACCAGGTGGGCTTCCTCGAAAAGACCTACAACCCGGCCGAGATGCCCGATTTCGCCATGTGGTACGATTCGATCCGCCAGTATGTGACGGCTGAGCCGCAGCTCTATTTCCGGATGTTCACCGACAAGGCGTTCCGCCGGCAGATGCTTTCGGAGTCCGAGCGTCCCCAGCAGCACAAGGCGATGCTCTATTTTGCCTCGGCGCACCCGAAGATCACCAGCCTGCGTTTCGACAGCATCCCCGCCGACCGGGTCATCTTCGATCCCCAGACCGTGGGCCGCGATACGATCGCCCTGTGGTTCAACGTTCCTTCGGCCGACCTGCCCGATACGATCAAAGGCGAGATCACCTATTTCAAACACGATACGGTCAACCGCCTGCAGGAGGTCACCGAGCCGCTGAAACTCGCCTGGCGGCTGATCGAGACCAAGGAGCAGGAGCGCGAGCGCGAGAAGCTCGAGCGCGAGCGCCGCAAGGCCGAGGCCGCGGGCGAGGAGTGGGTCGAGCCCAAAAAGCCGAATCCCTTCGCCGTCAAACTCCCCGCTTCGGGCGACATCAACCCCGAGAATCATCTCACCGCGGAGTTCGATTATCCGCTGGTGAAGATCGACTCGTCGCGCCTGCTGCTGACGCGCCTGCTCGAAGACAATTCGGTCGAGGATGTCCCCGTGCGCATGGTGCGCGATACGGGCCAGCTGCGCAAATGGTATATCCGCGCTCCGTGGAAGACGGGCGGACAATATACGCTGACCATCCCCGAGGGGGCCATCACCGACGTTGCGGGGCTGTCGAACGACTCGATCGTCGGCAAATATACGGTCCTCGACCCCGAAAAGTTCGCCACGGTGAAGATCCACGTCAACGGTCGTGACGACGGTACGAAATACATCGTCCAGTTGCTCGACGGCAACAATGCCCTCAAACAGGAGCGGCGCGACGTGACGACGGGCGACATCCAGTTCAACTACGTCCCGGCGGGCGAGATCAAATTCCGCGTCATCGAGGACCGGAACGGCAACGGCAAGTGGGACACGGGCAACCTGGTCGAACGGCGTCAGCCCGAGCGGGCCGAAATCTATGCCAACGACGAGGGCGAGGACACCTTCGCCACCAAGACCAATTGGGAGATCGAGTTCACGATGGATATGAACCGCATCTTCGCACCGGTCACGATGCAGTCGCTCTCGCGCCTGCTGGACGAGCGCGAGGCCCAGCGTTTGCGCCGCGAGGAGGAGAAACGGCTCAAAGAGGGCCCGAAGAAGAACCGACAGGAGCAGGAACGCCAGCAGCAGAACAACAGCAATTTCAACTCTGCGGGCAGCATGTTCAACAATTTCAGGTAGGATGACGATGAAACGACATATCATTGCCGGGCTCCTCGCCTTCGCCGCCCTCGCCGCATGGCAGGGGGCCTCGGCGCAGCATACGCTCGGCTTCACGGCGGGCTACGGCATGGGCAACGGCCGCTTTCAGCCCCAGCAGGAGATGCGGGCGATGTGGGGCATGTACAGCGGCGGCCTTTCGTGGCGCTACTATGGCACGCAGCGTTTCGTGGGCGGCTTCGGTATCGACCTGGAATTTCTCCAGCAGGGTTTTTCGTTCGCGCCCAACGCCTCGCTGGTCGAGGAGAAGAAGGACTACCTCTACTACTCGCGGCATATCAATTCGGTGGTGCTGCCGATTGTCTGGCAGCCCCATGTCTACATGTTCCGCAACCACGTGCGCGTCTACTTCGAGGCCGCGGCAACCTTTTCCTACAATTTCTCTTCGACCTACGAGAACGAGCAGGCGCGGGCCAACGGGGCCTCCGACTGGAAGGGGACCTACGATTTCAAACTTCCGCGCGACAACCGCTGGGGCTACGGGCTGGCCGGCGGCGGCGGTATCGCGTTTCTGATCCGCCGTTTCGAACTGAATTTCCGCGTGCGTTACTACTTCGGCTATTCGGACATCGTCCGCAACCGCAATAAATATTCGGACAATGCCGGCGACGGGTCGGAAAACCCCTTCTGGGCCACTCCGCTGCGTTCGCCGCTCGACAACCTCACGATCTCCGTGGGGCTGAACTACCGCTTCAACAAACAGGGCTTCGAAACCTGGAAACCAAGACCCAAAAAGGAGAAGAACCGCGAGGTCTTCAAATATGGGTTGTAAAAACAGCAGATTATGGAAACCACCCGTCAGCAGAAAATCGCCAAACAGATCCAGAAGGACGCCGCCGACATCTTCCAGAAGGAGGGGGCGCAGATCGTCCGCGGTGCGCTCGTCACGGTCACGGCCGTGCGTGTTTCGCCCGATTTCAGCTACGCCAAGATTTACGTCAGCATCTTCCCCTTCGAGCAGAGCGACGAAGTGATGCAGCGTCTCGAACATCAGAACTGGTTCATCCGCCGGGCCCTGGGCCAACGGCTGCGCAACCAGTTGAAAAACGTTCCCGAAATCCAGTTCTTCCTCGACGATTCCCTGGAATACATCGAGAATATAGACAGGGCATTGAAAGAAGATTGATGGCTATGCGCTTATGCCGGTCGTTCGCGCCGCCTGCGGCGTCGTTTACAAACCTGACCCACCCCCAAACCCCCGCCTCGGCGGGGGCTTCGGAGTCCCGTACCTAACCGTTTGCCCGTTATGCTGCCGCAGCTCTTTGCCCGCCGCTACCTCTTCTCGTCCCAATCCCGGTCGGTTGTCAACCTGATCGCGGGACTGAGCGTCGCGGCCGTGGCGATGCCCGTTGCGGCGATGATTATCCTGCTGTCGGTCTTCAACGGCTTCGAGTCGCTGGTGAAGTCGATGTATTCGGCTTTCGACGCCGACCTGACCGTCACCCCGCGGCAGGGGCAGACCTTTGCGCAGGAGGAGATCGACTCCGCGGCGCTCCGGCGCATTCCGGGCGTCGGGGCGCTGTCGTTCACCCTCGAACAGAGCGCCCTGCTCGAACACGGGGGCCGTCAGGCTACCGCCACGGTGCGGGGTGTCGACGACGCCTATGCCGAGGTGTTCGCCCTGGGCGACGCCGTGTCGGCCGGGGAGTGGCGGGTGCGGCTGGGCGACCTGGAACGACTGGTCGTCGGACAGTCGATGGCGTGGATGCTGGGCATCCGGTCGCTGGCCGACGCCGACGTGACGCTCTACGCCGTGCGCCGGGGCTCGTTCTCGACGCTGCTGCCGCTGGAAAACTATACGCGCCGCACGGAGCCCGTGGGCGGGGTCTATACGCTCGACCTCGACACCGAGCGCACCTATGTACTCTCGTCGCTGCGGCTGGCGCAGGAGCTTTTCGGCTACCCGGGACGCGTCTCGTCGCTGGTCGTGCGCCTCGATCCGGGGGCCGATGCCGCCGGGGTCCGCCGGGCTGTCGCCGAGGCCGTGGGCGACGACTTCCGGGTCCGCACACGCGACGAACTCCGCGCCTCGTTCTACCGCATCATGACCTACGAGAAGTGGGGCATCTTCTTCATCGCCCTGCTGGTGCTCGTCATCGCCTCGTTCTCTGTGGTGGGTGCGCTGGCCATGCTGATTGTCGAGAAGCGCGGTGACATCGTGACGCTCCGGGCGCTGGGGGCCGATACGGGGCTGGTGCGGGCCGTGTTCCGCTCCGAGGGATTCCTGATATGCGGCCTGGGGGCTGCCGCAGGTGTCGTTATCGGGGTCGGCGCAAGCCTCGTGCAGCAGCATTTCGGACTGATCGAGATTCCTGCCGAAACGTTCCTCACGAAGAGCTATCCCGTCGAATTCCGCTTTGCCGACCTGTTGGCCGTCCTTGCCGCTTTCGCCGCCGTGGCCGTCCTGCTGTCGGGCGTTACGGTGCGCAGCATGATAAAACACAACGAATGATATGAAACGATTCCTCCGCATAACGGCTTCCGCCGCTTTGGTGGTGCTTTTTGCCGCCTGCGCCCGCCACAAGATCATCCCCGACGACAAGCTGGCGCAGATTTTCCACGATGCGTTCCTCACCAACGCCTATATCGGCAACGGGAACGTCCGGACCGACTCGCTGCGCATCTACGAGCCTATTTTCGCCCGCTACGGCTATACGACCGACGACGTTCACTACACCATCGGCAACTTCTCGAAGCGCAAGAGCGCCCGCTTGGGCGACATCGTCGAACGTGCCATCGAGATGCTCGAACGGGAGGGCAAGTTCTATAACCGCGAGGTCGCCGTGCTCGACACGATCGACAACGTGGCCCGCCGGACCTTTACCCGGGCCGTGCTTGCCGACTCGCTGATCCGCGTGCGGTCGCTGGCCGATACGGCGCGGCTGAGTTTCACGCTCGACGTCGAGCCGGGCGACTACCAGCTTTCGCTCAAATACCTCGTCGATTCGCTCGACCGCAACGACAAGGGGCTCAAAGGCTCCGTCTGGCTCGAACGCCGCGACAGCACCCGCACGGGAGTCTATACCACGACCCTGCGGCGCAACCGCGAGGAGACCTTCTCGCGCCGTTTCGCCGTCGATTCGTCGCACCGCCGCCTGCGCATCGACTTCCTGAATTTCACGGGCAAGCCCCAGCGTCCCTCGGTGACGGTCACCGACCTGAGGGTCGAGTTTACGCCCCCGACGCGCACGGCGGTCGAAAAACTCTACGAACAGCAACTCGATATCCGTATCTTCGCCGATGGATTCTTCCGCGCAGCCAATCCGGCGGATAGCCTCTAACCTTCTCTGGACTCCCGGGGGTATCGTCCGCAATCCGCTGCTGACGCTCGCTCCCGACGGCTGGGTGGTTGCTGTCGGAAGCTGTTCCGACCCCGACCGCCTCGCCGCTACGGAGTTCTATGCGGGACTGCTCGTCCCCGACTTCCCGGCCGATTACCGCACGGCTTTCGAACGCCTGTGCCGGGACTCGGCGACGCCGCTGCCCGAACTGCTCGCGCAGACGGTGACGCCCGGCGGCGTGCTGGTCGTGATCTCGGGGCTCGACTACGAATCGATGCGGCTGACGTCCCGGTCGCAAATCCGCAGACTATAATATAAAGGAATCTCCTGCTGTCAGATCGGCAGATGCTCTTCGACCGTGCGGCGCAGGTGCTCGTGGTCGAGATGGGTGTATATTTCAGTCGTCAGGATGCTTTCGTGTCCCAGCATCTCCTGCACCTGGCGGATCGAGGCGCCGCCTTCGATCAGGTGCGTGGCGAACGAGTGGCGGAAGGTGTGGGGACTGATGCGCTTGGTGATCCCGGCCCGTCGGGCGGCCTCTTTGAGGATGGTGAAGATCATTACCCGGGTGAGCTGCCCGCCGCGGTTGTTCAGGAATACGACCTCCTCGCCGGCCCGGGCGCTCCGCCGTTTTTCGAGGTAAAGCTGGATGCGGTCGCGCGCCGTTGCGCTGATCGGTACGAGCCGTTGCTTGTCGCCTTTGCCGATTACGCGGATGTAGCCTTCGCCGAAAAAGAGGTCCTGCATCCGCAGCGACGTGAGCTCCGAGACGCGCAGTCCGCACGAGTAGAGCACTTCGAGCATGGCGCAGTCGCGCAGCCCCTTGGGCGTCGAGGTGTCCACGGCGGCGATGATGCGGTCGATCTCCGGGGTCGTGAGCACGTCGGGGAGCTGGCGTCCGAATTTGGGCGTCAGGACGAACTCCGCCGGCGACGATTCGATCTTGTCGGAGATCATCAGGAAGTTGAAGAAACTCTTCACGCCGCTCAGCGCCCTCGCCTGCGACGTCTTTTCGCGGCCCCGGTCGTAGAGCCACGCCATGTAACGCTCGATCATCGCCTCCTCGACCTTGTGGGGCGCTACGTCCCACTGGCGCAGGATGAAATGGGCGAACTGCCTCAGGTCGCGCATGTACGACTCGACGGTGTTTTTCGAGAGCCGTTTCTCCAATTTGATGTACGTGCGGTAGCGGCGTCCGACCTCCTCCCACTTTTTCGTATTTTCTGCCATCTCCGATCCGCTGAATGTCGATAATTTGAGTAACTTTGTTCCGACGAAGATACGAAAATTTTACATAATATGGATTACATCGCGCTCAATGTCCCGTGTACCGACGAAGAACTGGCCGGGATTCTGACCGCCGAACTGGCTGATTTCCCGTTCGAGAGTTTCGAGACCGGCGACGGCGTGCTGAAGGCATATATCCCGCAGGAGCGGCTGGCCGACTGCAAGGAGCAGGTCGACGGCCTGCTGGCGCGTTACGGCGTCGGCGGACGCTATATCTCCATCGAGACGCAGAACTGGAACGCATTGTGGGAGAGTAATTTCCCGGCCGTCGATGTCGAAGGCCGCCTGCGCATCCGCGCGCCGTTCCACGAGGCGGCTCCCGCGGGCGAGACGGAGGTGGTCGTGATGCCCAAGATGTCGTTCGGCACGGGCCACCATGCCACGACATGGCTCATGTCGCGCGCGGTGCTCGACCTCGGGGTCGCGGGCCGCACGGGGCTCGATATGGGCAGCGGTACGGGCGTGCTGGCAATCGTCGCCGCGAAGTGCGGCGCGGCGCATGTCGACGCCGTGGACATCGACGACTGGGCCGATGAAAACTGCCGCGAGAATGTCGCCGCGAACGGGGTCTCGGAGCGTATTACCCCGATGCTGGGCGACGTGCGCCGCATCGCGGGCCGGAGTTACGATTTCATCCTGGCCAATATCAACCGCAATATCCTCGTGGCCGACATGCCGGCCTATGCTGCGGCGTTGCTCCCAGGCGGCGATCTGGTGATGAGCGGATTTCTGGAACAGGATGTCCCGGCGGTCACGGAGGCTGCCTCAAAACAGGGAATGACGGCTGTCGCCGCCGCCGAACGCGACGGTTGGATGCTGGTACATGTCAAAAAGGAGTCGTGAAAAGCTACAAAGGCCGCGGCATCGTGCTGCACACGCTCAAATACGGCGATTCGTCGATGGTCGCCTACCTGCTGACCGATGTCGGAGGCCGCCGCAGCTACATGGTGCAGGGCGTCCGCAGCCGCAGCGGACGGGGATCGAAACTGGCGTTGTTTCAGCCGATGTTTCCCGTCGAGTTCGAGGGACTGGAGTCCTCGCGGCAGCAGATGGACCGCTTCAAAGAGGTGCGTGCGGGATTCGTGCTGCAAAGCCTGCCGTTCGACGTCCGCAAGTCGACGATGGCGCTTTTTATGGCCGAAGTTTTGTATCGCCTGGTCCGGGAGAGCGAGCCCAACGAACCGCTTTTCGATTTCGTGTGGAGCTCGGCCGAAGCGCTGGATGCGATGGACGACGGGGTTTCGAATTTTCACCTCTGGTTCCTGGCCAACCTGAGCCGCCTGCTGGGCTACCGTCCGGGCAACGACTATACGCCGGGGGCGTGGTTCGACATCCGCGAGGGGCTGTATACCCCCGTGCGGCCCGCACATCCGGGGGTGATGACGCAGGAGTGCGCCTGCCTGCTCGACCGGATGCTGTGCTGCGACGTGCGGCGGCTGGGCGAAGTGGAGCTGAACCGCGACCGGCGGTCCGACTTCCTCGGAGCCATGCTGGCCTATTTCGGCTATCATCTCGATGCCATCAGCGCCGTACAGTCGGTGCGCATACTACGGGAAGTGTTTTAGCGTTAGTGATAATGAAGAGATAAAAGGGGAAAACTATGAGAAAGATGTTGTTTGCAGCCGTAGCGCTCGTCGTGGCGCTGGCCGCTTCGGCCCAGGAACCGAAATTCGATTTCAAACGCGATACGACCCGCACGTCGGGGTTCGCGCTTCCCGATTCGCTGGCGCACATGTCGCCGTGGAAACCCGACTATAAGACGATGGCGCCGGTGAAGACCAAGCCCACGGTGTCGATGACCTCGGTGGTGGTGATCCAGAAGGAGAATCTGCCTTCGCGCATCACCGTCATCGACAACAATACCCTGCGCCTGGGGGCTCATTTCACCCTTTCGAACGGACAGGCGTGGAACTGGAGTCCTTTCCCCGACGCCTACCTCGACGCGCGCACGCTTTCGTTCCCCATGCCGCGGTAGTGCCGCATTAGGGAGTTGTTTTGTGAAAGGACCGGATTTTTCCGGTCCTTTTTAGGTATTTAGGCGTATTGACCCGCAGCGATGAAATCCCGAATTTTGTACCCGAATTCGAATCGCTGTTTATGAAAACGATTTTTGTGGGACTATTCTCCCTGTTTATCCTCGGGGTTCAGGCCCGGGAGCCTGCCGCTGAACCCTCCGTTGCGGAGCTTTCTGCCGAGGTCGAAGCCCTGAAAGCCAAAACTTCGACGTGGGACAGGATACTGGCCCGCCTCCCCGAGATTTCGGGTTATGTGCAGGCCGGTTGCGAGTGGTCGGAGACCTCCTCGTCCTTTTTTATCAAACGCGTGCGGCTGAATCTGGCGGGCGCCATCGCTCCGAAACTCGACTACCGCGTGCAGGTCGAGTTCGTGTCGCCGAAGATCGTCGACGCCTATCTCCGTTACCGGCCTTTCGATGGGCTGAATTTCCAGCTCGGAGAGTTCAAACTCCCTTTCTCGATCGAGAACACCGAGTATCCGCCCCTCAAATACGAATTTATCGAATACCCGCTTTCCCTGTGCCGGCTGATGGGTTTCAACGACATCTGCGGGCTTTCGGCCACGGGCCGCGATATGGGCGCCATGCTCTGCGGCAGCTTCTTCAAACGCGAAGGTTTCAGCATCCTGAGCTATAATTTCGGCGTCTTCAACGGCGAAGGGCTCAACATAAAGGACAAGAACAAATCGAAGGATATCGCGGCGCGGCTGACACTGCGTCCCGTCGCGGGATTGCAGGTCGCCGGTTCCTGCTACTGGGGCGAATACGGCGCCGACTACCTCAGACGTGTCCGCTACGGTGCGGGCGCCTGCTACGACCGCGGCCCTCTGGTGGTGCGTGCCGAGTGGATCTGCGGCACGACGGGGCTTCCCCAGGGCGCCGGCGAGCTGGACAGCGACGGCTGGTACGCCGTGGGCGGCTGGCGCGTGATGCGGACGCTGATGCCCGCGGTGCGCTACGACACCTTCCGCGAGAATACGTCTGAAAATGCCTCCCGCCAGACCAACTACACGGTGGGACTGTTGTGGCAGCCCGTGAAATTCCTCCGCTGCCAGCTCAACTACACCTATGAGGACTATGCGTCGCACGCCGCTTCGAACCGCAACGTCGTGTCGCTGATGCTGAGCGGAATTTTTTAGCGTAGTTACGACCCGCATTCCGGTCGCGCTGCGACAAGCCCCCGGCAAGGCGGGGGTTTGGGGGTGGGACCAATTTGTAAACGCGCCGGTACGCCGCGAATAACAACCGTCTTAGACGGAAACCCGAACGAAAAACAAACTTGCATTTTGCTATGAAAAACTTTATCGAACAACTTCGTGTCGAGGACTGGGTGGTGGTCTGGGTCTCGATTCCGCTGCTGCTGCTTGCGGCGCTCATCCCCGCCGACCTGCCGAGTGTTCCCTCGACCCTCGTGGGCGAAGTGGCCTGGTACAATATCGTTTATCTGTTCGCCATCGTGCTGGCGGTGCTCTACGTAGGCTGCCTGCTGCTGCGGCGTCCCCTCAAAGGACTGCTGCCGTCGCTGGTCGTCGTCTTCGCCGTTTCGCTGCTGGCGCAGGTCGTGGCCAAAATTCCGGCCGTGTCGTACTACGGCTTCGAATCGGTCTTTTTTTCGGTGCTGTTCGGCCTGCTGATCCGCAACGTGTGGCACGTTCCCGCATGGATGAAACCCGCCATCCAGGGCGAGTTCTTCATCAAAATCGGCGTGGTCTGCCTCGGCGCCACGATCCTCTTCAGCGACGTGATGAAGTCGGGCGTCTTCGGACTCGTGCAGGCCTGTCTCGTGGTGGCCGTCGTGTGGTTCTTCGCCTTCCGGCTCTCGCGCCGCATGAAGGTCGACGAACGTTCGGCGATGATCCTCTCGAGCGGCGTCTCGATCTGCGGCGTTTCGGCCTGCATCACGGCGGCGCGCGTGGCGGGCGGCGACGACAAGAAGCTCTCCTACATCGTCTCGCTGGTGCTGATCGTCGTCGTTCCGATGATCTACCTCATGCCGTGGCTGGCGAACCTGATCCTCCCGCATCTGTTCTCCCCCGAGGTGGCCGAGGAGGTCGCCGGAGCGTGGATCGGCGGTACGATCGACACCACGTCGGGCGTCGCCGCATCGAGCATGATCGTCGGCGAGGTCGCCAACCAGCACGCCGTGATTATCAAAGCGGCGCAGAACGTGCTGATCGGCGTCGTGGCGTTCTTCATCGCGCTCTACCTTTCGACCCGCGGCGAGAAGGGCAGCCAGGCGCCCTCGCTGGGCATCGTCTGGGAGAAGTTCCCCAAATTCATCATCGGGTTCGTCGCCGCGTCGCTCATTTTCAGTCTTTGTCAGTCGAACGACCTCTTTACGCTCAGCGCCAAGGGCAAGCTCCTCGAACCGGGCGTGGCGAAGATGTTCTCGACGGTTTTCTTTTCGCTGGCGTTCGTCTGCATCGGTCTCGACACGCGCCTCAAAGACATCATCTCGAGGGAGAACCGCAATGTCCTCTGGTCGTTCCTCGCGGCGCAGACCTTCAATATCGTCGTGACGTTCGTGATCGCCTGCCTGCTGTTCGGTCTGCTCAAACCTGCCCTTTAGCGCTTTAAGAACGCGCTTTTAGGGGCGGTGGCAGGTTGGACTTTTCCGAGCCGGTTCTGCGCTGCCATCATCTTAATAAGAAAGGCTAACGAATTCGTTAGCCTTTCTTGTTGAATTTCCGGAATCCCGTTCCGCCTTTCCGGGCCGGCCGCTGTTCCGGGCGTGGTTTTCCGCCGAAAAAATACGATTTCTGTCGCCTTTTGTCATCCTGCGAACGGGCGACGTAGACTTTTTCGTGCGTGTAGGGATTTTCGCCCGTGTAGAACATCACCGACGAGAGGGTCATCGGCGTGGGCGTGAGGTCCTGCACCTGCTCGAGATTGAAATGCAGTTTCCCCAACACTTTCTCCGACAGCGATTTCATGTCCCGCTCGGTGCATCCCGGGTGCGAGGAGATGAAGTACGGGATCAGTTGATAGGGCAGACGCTCCCGGCTGCAAATGCGGTGGAAATCCGTGTTGAGCTGTTCGAACAGCGCGAACGGCGGTTTGCGCATCAGCTTCAATACGCTCTCCTCGGTGTGCTCGGGCGCCACTTTGAGCCGTCCCGAGGTGTGGTGTTTGAGCACCGTTTCCAGATAGGGCGACCGGTCGAACAGGTCGTAACGGATGCCGCTGCCGATAAAGGCTTTTTTGATCCCTTTGACGGCGCGGATTTTTTCATACAGAGCCAGTAACGGCCGGTGGTCGTTGTCGAGGTTGGGGCACGGCTTCGGGTGGAGGCACGACGCGCGGCGGCATTTGCGGCACAACTCGCGGTCGCGGCCGCCCATGCGGTACATGTTGGCCGAGGGGGCCCCTACGTCGGACAGATAGCCTTTGAACCCCGGCATTTTCGTAATTTTCTCCACTTCGGAGAGGATCGAACGTTCGCTGCGCGAGTTGATGAACTTGCCCTGATGCGCCGAGATGGTGCAGAACGAGCAGCCCCCGAAACAGCCGCGGTGAATATTGACCGAATGTTTAATCATCTCCCATGCCGGGATGTCGCCCTTGCCCGCATAACGCGGATGCGGGGCCCGTTCGTAGGGGAGGTCGAACGAATGGTCCAGCTCCTCGGTCGAGAGTGTCGTATTGGCGGGCGTGACGACCGTATAGCGGTCGCCGACAGCCTCCACGAGCGTCGCTTCGGGTTCCATCAGGTTGCTCTGGGTCTCGATGACTTTGAAATTATCCCCGAAAGCGGCTTTGCTGCGCAGGCACTCCTCATAGCTGTTGAGACGGATCGTCGTTGCGGGATCGAGCCGTGCGACGTAATTCTCATCGGAGAGGAACGCCACCTGCCGGATTTTGCGCAGCAGTTTGGCGTTGTAGCCGTTGCGCATTGCCCGGGCAACCTCCTGCACGACGCGTTCGCCCATGCCGTAAATCAGCAGGTCGGCGCCCGAATCGGCCAGGATCGATGGTTTCAGCGCATCGCTCCAGTAGTCGTAGTGGGTCAGGCGGCGCAGTGAGGCCTCGATGCCCCCGATGACTACCGGGACGTGCGGATAGAGGCGTTTAAGCAGCTGCGAGTAGACCGTCACGGCGTGGTCGGGGCGGAATCCCGCCTTGCCGCCGGGGGTGTAGGCGTCGTCGTGGCGCAGCCGCAGGTTGGCCGTGTAGTGGTTGACCATCGAGTCCATCGACCCGCCCGAGACCCCGAAAAAGAGGCGCGGGACGCCCAGCTTGGTGAAATCACGCAGGTCGTCGCGCCAGTTGGGCTGGGGGACGATGGCCACGCGGTAACCCTCGGCCTCGAGCAGCCGTCCCACGACGGCCGCGCCGAATGCCGGATGATCAATGTAGGCGTCGCCCGAAAAAAAGATCACGTCGAGCTGGTCCCATCCGCGTTCGCGGACTTCTTTGATGGTCGTCGGCAGAAACATGGCTTCGCAATTAATTATTGTTCAGTGGTTTCCGTCGCCGAACAATAGGTGTCCCACTTCTCCAGCAGGGCTTGGAAATCGTCCGGAAGGGGGCTTTCGAACAGCACCTCCTCATGGGTTGCGGGATGTTCGAAGCCCAGCAGACGGGCGTGCAGCGCATGGCGCGGCATCACCGTGAAGCAGTTGTCGATGAACTGGCGGTATTTGGCGAAGGTCGTGCCCTTGAGGATGCGGTCGCCGCCGTAGCGCTCGTCGTTGAACAGCGGGTGACCGATCCACGCCATGTGTACCCGTATCTGGTGCGTGCGTCCTGTTTCCAGGCGGCACTCCACGAGAGTCACGTATCCGTAGCGTTTCAGAACCTTCCAGTGCGTCACGGCGTGCTTGCCGTCCGAGCCGTCGGCGAAGACGAACATCTTCTGCCGGTCCTTGGGACTGCGGCCGATATTGCCCGTGATCGTTCCTTCGTCCTCCTCGAAGTTGCCCCACACGAGAGCCACGTAGCGGCGCTGGATCGTGTGGTCGAAGAACTGCTTGGCCAGCCGCGCATGGGTCTGCTCGTCCTTGGCAATCACCAGCAGTCCCGAGGTGTTCTTGTCGATGCGGTGCACCAGCCCCGCACGGTTTTGCTCCTCGGCCGGAATTCCCTGCGCGTTGAGGTGGTACATCAGCGCGTTGACCAGCGTGCCGTCGTAATTGCCCACGCCGGGATGGACGACCATCCCGGCGGGTTTGTCCACCAGCAGCAGCCATTTGTCTTCATAGGGAATGTCGAGCGGAATGTTCTCGGCCCGGAGTTCCACCTCGCGCCGCGGATAGGGCATCACGATCTGGATGCGGTCCAGCGGCTTGACCTTGTAGCTCGACTTCGCCGCCTTGCCGTTGACCAGGATGTTGCCGCTGTCGGCCGCCGCCTGAATGCGGTTGCGCGAGCAGTGTTCCATCCTTACGGTCAGGAACTTGTCCAGCCGCATGGGAGTCTGCCCCTTGTCGGCCGTGACCGCAAAGTGCTCGTAGAGGCCCGCTTCTTCTTCGTCCTCCCCGTCTGCCGGAATCACCTCCGGGTCCAGCTCCTCGATCGGTCGTTCGTCGCTCATCAGTCGAAAAATCCCTCGTTGTCGTTGTTCGCGGGCTGTTCTGCGGCGGGTTCCGCAGCCTCTTCCAGCGCCGCCTGCGCGAGCGAGTCGGCAAGCTGCTGTTCGGCCAGCCGGCGCTCCTCGGCGGCGGCCTGCGCCTGCTTTTCGGCCTCGGCCCGGTGTTTGTCCACTTTGTTTGCGTCGAGTGTCAGCCGCAGATCGACCTTCGATCCCAGCCCGGCGCTGCGCTCAGCGCCCGGAATCTGGACGTATACCCGCGAATCCCGTTGGTTGAGGAGGTTGACCCCCTCGTCGAAGTCCACTTTCCCGACGTTGAGCCCCAGTTCCCAGAGGCGGCCCTTGGCCTGCATCAGGGGCAGCCCCACCAGCCGCGGCACGACGGTCGTTCCGCGACCGCTCTCGACACCCACGTAAAGCGTTACGCCGGAACCCATCTCGGCCTCCATGCGGGTCGTCTGCGTGATCTGTTTTCCGTCGCAGTACTCCTCCAGTACGTAGTTGGTGGCGATGTCGGGGCGGTAGACCAGCTCGGCGATCTCCAGCCCGGCGATCTCCAGCATGTTCTTGGCCTGGCGCAGCGAACGCCCGGCCACGTAGGGTACGGGAACCATCTTCTGGCGGAAGGAGTTGATCGTGATGTAGACCGTGCGTCCGGGTTTCACCTCCACGCCGCCTTCGGGAAGCTGGTCGAGGACGATGCCGCCTTCGTAGGCGGGGACGAACAGCGAATCGTTGATGTGCAGCTGCAAGTCGTGCTTGCGGGCGATGCGCTGGGCGTCGTGCAGCGCGACGCCCGAGAAATCGGGCACGGTGCGCCGCGCTCCGTGGCGCGTGCCGACCCGCATCAGGATATGGGCGGCGATGGCTGCCGCAAGGATCAGGGCGACGATCAGCGTGAGGTTCCAGAGCAGCGGGTTCTGCCGGAGCCGGGAGAGGTAATTGGGTCGTTTCTCCATGGGTTATGGGTTATTTCGGCGCCTTCCGGTAGAGGTAGACGGCAATGAACAGATAGATGATGTTGGGCAGCCACACGGCCAGCCCGGGCGGCAGCGTTCCGCTCTTGGCGAACTCCTCGAAGAAGCGGTTGAAGAGGATGTACGAGAAGCACAGTCCCGTGCCGATGCCGATGTGCAGTCCCGTGCCGCCGCGCACCTTGCGTGAGGACAGCGAGACGCCGATCAGCGTGAGGATGAACGTCGAAAGCGGATAGGCGTAACGGGCGTGTTTCTCGACCTCGATGATGTTGATCGAGTCGGAACCCTTGGCCCGCTGCTGGTCGAGGAAGTCGTTGAGCTCGGAGATGTTCATGGTTTGGATCAGGTCGTTGATCTCGCCCAGTTCCGTGACGTCGAGGTTGATGAGCGTGTCGAGGTTGCGGAATTGTTCGAATGTTTCCATGCCCAGCGAGTCGAATTCCCGTTTGGTGTAGCGCGGCGCGGTCCAGCGCCGGGTCTCGGGGTTGAACTTCACGTCGGAAGCCTCGAGCGAATGGGTCATCGTACCGCTGTAATAGCGTTCCAGGGCGAAGAACGACGCCTGACGGGCTCCGTCGTTGTAGCCGCGGATATAGGCGAAGATGCCGGGTTCGATCTGGCGGTAGATGTGTCGGTTGAACTTGGTGTTCTGCTTGCGTTTGATGTACTGCTGTTCGAAACTGACGATGTGGCGTTGCGAAATGGGGATCAGCCAGAGGTTGAGCGTCAGCGACAGCGAGGCGATGATGAACGCCCCGAGGAAATAGGGCCACATCAGCCTTCGGAACGACATGCCGCCCGAAAGCATGGCCACGATCTCGGTCTGATAGGCCATCTTCGAGGTGAAGAAGATGCAGGCGATGAAGGTGAACAGGCCGCTGAACTGGTTGATGAAGTAGGGGATGAAGTTGAGGTAGTAGTCCAGGATGACCGATTTCAGGGGGGCGTGCAGCTCCGTGAAGTCGTCGATCTTCTCCACATAGTCGAAGACCACCACGATAACGATGATCATGGCGATGGAGAAGAAGTAGGTCGTGAGGAACTTCCCCAATATGTAACGGTCCAAGATTTTGAACCCCGGAAAACGCATTTTCATCGGTTAGAGCCTTTTTTGCAGTTTGGCGACCATTTCCTCCTTCCACGCCGCGAAATCCCCGGCGAGGATGTGTTCGCGGGCCGCTCCGACCAGCCGCAGGTAGAAAGCGATGTTGTGCAGCGAGGCGATCTGCGCCGCGAGCATCTCGCCGCAGACCGTCAGGTGGTGCAGGTAGGCTTTCGAGTAGAGCGTGTCGACGAAGGCCGTTCCCTGGGGGTCGATCGGCGAAAAGTCGTCCTCCCATTTCTTGTTGCGGATGTTGATGACCCCCTCGGCGGTGAACAACTGCCCGTTGCGGCCGTTGCGCGTCGGCATCACGCAGTCGAACATGTCGACGCCGCGCGCGATGCCCTCGAGGATATTCACCGGCGTGCCGACTCCCATCAGATAGCGGGGACGGTCCTCCGGCAGTATGGCGTTGACCACGTCGATCATTTCGTACATCACCTCGGTCGGTTCGCCGACGGCCAGTCCGCCGATGGCGTAACCGTCCGCGTCGTATTGCTTTACGTTCTCGGCGGCCCGGGCGCGGAGGTCGGGGTAGGTGCATCCCTGCACGATGGGGAACAAGGCCTGATAGTGGCCGTATTTCGGATCGGTCCGGTGATACTGGTTGAAACACCGGTCGAGCCACCGCTCCGTAAGGTCCAGCGACCTGGCGGCGTATTCGCGCGGTGCGTCGCCCGGGGGGCATTCGTCGAACGCCATCATGATGTCGGCGCCGATCGTCCGCTCGGTGTCGATCACGCTCTCGGGCGTGAAGAGGTGCTTCGAGCCGTCGATATGCGAACGGAAATGGCATCCCTCCTCTTTCAGCTTGCGGCATGCCGCGAGCGAGAAGACCTGAAATCCGCCGCTGTCGGTGAGCATCGGGCCTTCCCAGGTCGAGAAGCGGTGTACGCCGCCGGCCTTCTCGATGATCTCCATGCCGGGACGCAGGTAGAGGTGGTAGGTGTTGGCCAGGATGATCTGGGCCCGCGCCTCGTCGCGCACATCGCGGTGGAAAATGCCTTTGACGGTGGCCGCCGTGCCTACGGGCATGAAGATCGGGGTGCGGATCGTGCCGTGGTCGGTCTGGAGTTCGCCCGCGCGGGCGCGGGACGACGGGTCTTTATGTTGCAGGGTAAATTTCATACTCAACTATTCGGCAAAAATACACAAAATATTTCTATCTTTGCGCATATTTCGGCAATATGCAATTCATCGATGATTTTCTGGCATGCTACGGCTGGGAAGGGGCGGCCCTCGCGGGGTCGATGCTCCTTCTGCTCGGTGTGCAGTTCCATTACTATATTTTCACCTACGGCCGCATTCCCGGGTATAAGAATAACCGGCGTGCGGCGGAGATGGAGGACGAACCGCCCGTGTCGGTGGTCGTGCCGCTCTTTTCCGAGGATTATTCGTTCGTCGAGGAGCGCCTGCCGCTGATCCTGGCCCAGAACTACCCCGATTTCGAGGTGGTGATCGTCTACGTCGGCCACGACTCGGATTTTTACGAGGACCTCGCGCGGCTCAAACAGTCGTTCCCGCAGATCACCACGACGAAGATCCAGCTCGACCCTCGTTTTCCGATTTCGCGCAAGATGGCGCTCAATGTGGGCATTAAATCGGCGCATTACGAGTGCATGGTCTTCACCTCGACCGACGCCGTGCCGCAGACCGACCGCTGGCTGTCGCTCATGGCCAAGGGTTTCATGCGCGGGGAGATCGTCGTGGGATATTGTGGCGTGGAGCGCAGGAAAGGATTTGCGAACTACATGATGCGCACCGGGCGGATGATGCAATCCGCTGCGTGGATCGCCCGCGCCGTGCAGCGCCGCGCCTACCGGGGAACGCTGCACAACTACGGTTTCACCAAGCGCATCTATTTCGGGGCCAACGGATTCAGCCACCTCAATATGAACATCGGCGAGGACGACCTGTTCATGCAGCGGGTCATGACCCGCGACAACGTGAGCGTCATCCTCTCGCCGCGCGCCACGCTGCGCGAAAAGACGTGGGGCGGCATGGGCTGGTGGATGAGCCAGCTGCGTTATTACGGTTCGGCGTTCCGCTTCTACCCGCAGGCGGTGCGCACCTACGTCGGCTGGGAACTCTGGTCGCGGGTGCTTTTCTTCGCCACGGCGGTTTGTGCCCTGGCGGTGATGCCCCTGGAGTATAAGATCGCGGCGCTGACGCTGGTGATCGTCCGTTACGTCGCCGTGGCCCTCGAGGTGCGGCGCGTCGCCCGTCGGCTGGGCGAGGGCGGGATCATGGGCCGCTATTTCATTTACGACCTGCTGAGTCCGCTGTGGGCCGCGGTGCTGTGGGTCATGCTGCTCCGCCGTGACGACCGCGTATGGAGATAGCCGACTATATCGTAGCCGAGGACCGGGAACTGGTCGACCGGGTGCTGAAGGGGGACAATACCGCTTTCGAATACCTCTTCAACCGTTACCGTGACGCGATTCACCGTCTGTTCGTACAGCGGTTGGGCGGTGCGAACGATGCCGACGACCTGCTTCAGGAGACCTTTATCAAAGTCTATATCAACATCCACCGTTACAGCTCCGACTATACCTTCGGACAGTGGGTCTACACCATCGCCCGTAACACGTTCATCGACTTCGTGCGGCGGCGTCAGGACGACCTGTCGATCGACGACCGCTTCTATGCCCCGGCGTCGAGCGCTCCGACCCCCGAGGAGAGCGTCATCAACCTCCAGCAGCGGTCGCAGATCGAGCAGTACCTCGACCGGCTGGCGCCCCGTTACAGACAGCTGATCCTGATGCGTTTTTTCGAGGAGTACTCCTACGAGGAGATCGCCGCGAAGCTGGCCCTGCCGCTGGGAACGGTCAAAACCCAGATACACCGCGCCCGGGAGCAGATGTGCCGGCTGATCGCCGCGGGTGAAAACAAATGATTCCATGAAATTGATCGAGAAATATTTTCCGGAGATTTCCGGCCTGCAGCGCGAGCGGTTCGCGGCGCTGTACGACCTTTACGCCGACTGGAACGCGAAGATCAACGTCGTTTCGCGCAAGGATTTCGACCAGCTCTACCTGCGCCACGTGCTGCACTCGCTGGCCATCGCCAAGGTCTGTACGTTCGGCGACGGTGCGCGCATCCTCGACGTGGGGTGCGGCGGGGGATTTCCGTCGGTGCCGTTGGCGATCCTCTTTCCCGGGGCGCATTTCACGGCTGCGGACTCCATCCGCAAGAAGATAACCGTGGTCGAGGGCGTTGCGGCGAGTCTCGGACTGGAAAACCTCACGCCCCGCTGCGTGCGGGTCGAGACCCTGAAGGAACGTTTCGATTACGTCGTTTCGCGGGCCGTGACGGCCATGCCGGAGTTTGTGAAATGGGTCTGGCCCCTGATCGAGCGCGGGGAGCGCGGTTCGCTGCCGAACGGCATCCTCTACCTGAAAGGCGGGGACCTGGCCGAAGAGCTGGCCCTCACCGGCAGGAGGTGGTATATCTACGACATTCCGCGCTTCTTCGAAGAGGATTTCTTCGAGACCAAGAAAGTGGTCTATACTCCCAAGAAATAGGAAGCTGCAGAGCTTCCTATTTCTTGGGTGCCTGCCGGGCGATGATCGTGCGGAGGTTGTCCATAAAAGTCTCGGCGTCGGCGGCGCCCGTGATGCGGCCCAGCAGTTCGCCCTGGGTGTCGAACACCAGGTAGAGCGGGATCGAGCCGCTGCCGTATTTCTTCATCAGTTCGCGGCCCGTGGGCTTGTCGGTGTTGTATTTGGCGGCCACGAACCGCTGGTCCATGAATTCGCCCACGTCCTTGCGCGAGAAAACCTCCCGTTCCATCATCCGGCACGGGGGACACCAGTCGGCATAGAGGTCGATGAAGACCAGCTTACCCTGTTTGACGGCCATTTCGCGCACGGCGTCGGTCGATTTGGTCTCGAATTTCACCTGGGCCTGCACGGCGCCCGCACAGAGCGAGAGCATCAACAGAAAAATCAGTTTTTTCATACTGTCGTTTTTTCGCATATCGCTGCAAATTTTGCTCCGCAGGCAATTTTTAATTCTTAATTTTTCATTTTTAATCGTTATTGAGCGCCTTTGGTGCTCAATAACCCGCAGGCGGCCTGAATGTCCTCGCCCCGCGAGGCGCGGATCGTGGTCTGAATGCCCCGGGCCGTCAGCGCGTCGCGGAAACGAATCATCGCCGCATCGTCCGGCGAGAAGTAGGGCGAATCGGGAATCTTGTGGAACCGGATCAGGTTGATGCGGCATTTGATGCCGTTCAACAGCCGCGTCAACTCCCGGATGTGGCGCGGCGAGTCGTTCAGCCCGCTCATCACGATATATTCGAACGACACCCGCCGCTGATGGGTGAAATCGTATTCGCGCAGGATGGCGGCGACCTCGGCGACGGGCCACGCCCGTTCGACGGGCATGATTTCGGCCCGCTCCTCGTGGAAAGGGTTGTGGAGGCTCACCGCGAGGTGGACCTTCGTGGCGTCGAGGAACCGCCGCAGCTCGGGCACGACGCCTGCCGTGGAGAGGGTGATGCGTGTCGGTGACCACCCGAAACCCCACTCGGCGGTGAGTATTTCGAGCGCCCGCAGCACCTCGCGGGTGTTGTCGAGCGGTTCGCCCATGCCCATGAAAACGACGTTGGTGAGCTTGTCGCGCTCGGGCAGCGAGACGATCTGGTTGAGGATCTCGGCCGCCGTGAGCGACCGTTGAAGCCCCTGCCGTCCCGTGGCGCAGAATTTACACCCCATGCGGCATCCGGCCTGCGACGAGACGCAGAGCGTGGCCCGCTCGCCGTCGGGGATGTAGGCCGATTCGATGAAATGACCTCCCGGGATGCGGAACAGGTATTTTTTGGTGCCGTCGGCCGATTCGGTGACCCGCTCCGGGGCGCTGAACGCCGGGGCGAACGCTTCGGCGAGCCGCTGGCGGTGCACGGCGGCGATGTCGGTCATCAGCAACGGGTCCTCCGTATGGCGGACGTAGAGCCAGCGGGCGATCTGCCGTGCGGCGAAACGCGGCATGCCCAGCCCGCCGCACAGGGCGGCGAGTTCCTCGGGCGTTTTGCCGTATAATGTTTCGCGGTCAGCCATTTTTTGTTGTTTTCAGAGCACTTTTACCCTACAAAAGTAGGCAAAAAACGAAGATTTTTGCACCCGGCTGTGCATTTTTGAATTTTTATCCATATATTTGTGGTGCATAGCGTGCCCATGCGCGCTTATACCCGAACAATTAAAAAAATTTATAATAGATGGAAATCAAAAAATCACCCAAGGCGGACCTTCAGAACAAGCGGGGTCTTCTGCTCGAAATCGGTCTTGTCGTTGCACTCGGTCTTGTGATCGGAGCATTCGCGTATACGCCGAAAGAGCGTACCATTGAAAAACTCGATTTGCAGACGGCTATCGTCGAAGAGGAGATCACCGAGATCACCCGTCAGGACCAGAAGCCGCCCGAGGCTCCCCGAAAGGTGGAGCTGAAGGTGATCACCGACCTGCTGCAGGTCGTGACCAACGACACGAAGATCACCACCGAGGTCGACTTCGCCGAGTTCGACGAGAATACCGAAGTGATTCAGCAGGTCGAGGTGGCCGAGGAGACCATCGAGGACGACCAGCCGTTCCTGATCGCCGAGACCATGCCTTCGTTCCAGGGCGGAGACCTCAATACTTTCCGCAACTGGGTGCAGCAGAACGTGAAGTTCCCGCAGATCGCCCTCGAGAACGGCATCCAGGGCCGTGTGGTCCTGTCGTTCGTGATCGAGAAGGACGGCCGTCTGACCAACATCCAGGTGTTGCAGACCCCCGACCGCTCGCTCTCCGAGGAGGCTATCCGCGTGCTGAGCAAGTCGCCGAAGTGGAGCCCGGGCAAGCAGCGTAACCAGGTGGTGCGTGTCAAATACACCCTCCCGGTAGACTTCCGCGTACAGAACTAATTCCGTCGGGAAATCGTAAATTCCGCCCGGCAGCCGGGTGGAATTTCGTTTTTAAATACGGCTGCCTCGATTCGCGTACCAACCTCTAAACCTGATTGATATGGAGACTAAAAAATCATTCAAGGCGGACCTTCGAAATAAGCGAGGCCTTTTGTTGGAGATCGGCTTGGTAGCGACACTTGTTCTGGTCGTTGCCGCTTTTGCCTATACGCCGAAAGAGTACCGGATCGAGCAATTCGGCCTGGCCTATGCGCCGGTCGAGGTGGAGATGACTGAAATCACCCGCGAGAAACCCCGCGAGGTGCCCCGTAAGATCGAGCTCAAAGCCTTTGCGGATGCGATCGAGATCGTCCGGAACGACCGGAAAATCCAGACGGATATTCCGTTTGATGAATTTGACGAGAATACGCCGATCGAGTTGATTCCGGTGGAGCCCGAACCGATCGTTGACGACGAGGTTTTCCTGGTGGCCGAGACGATGCCGTCGTTTATGGACGGAAGCATCGAAGCCTTCCGGAACTGGGTGATGCAGAACGTGAAATTCCCGCAGAGCGCCCTCGATAACGGCGTCTACGGTCGCGTGATTCTCTCGTTCGTGATCGACAAGGACGGACGCCTGACCAATATCGAGGTGTTGCAGTCGCCCGACCGTTCGTTGGCCGAAGAGGCGGTCCGCGTACTGAACAAATCGCCGAAATGGAGCCCGGGCAAGCAGCGTAACCAGACGGTACGTGTGAAATTCACCCTTCCGGTCGATTTTCGCGTACGGAATTGAGGCGTATGGCTCAACTTTTTGAGGGTATCCTGCTTTCGGGCGGATACCCTTATTTGTAGCATCGTGTTTGCAGCGCGATGACAAAGGTTCCGGAGTGAACCGGAATAAACGGATTTAAATGGTAAAGACAATTTTGGAAGAGAACAAAAATAATCCCGCGGCCGATGCTGCGGCACCGACCGATAACCGCGAACGCGCCGTGCTGGTCTCCGTCATCCGCGACAATCAGGACCCGCGGCAGGCCGGGGAGTTCCTCGACGAACTGGAGTTTCTGGCCGAGACGGCCGACATCCGTTCGGTGAAACGCTTCACCCAGCGATTGCCGCAGCCTTCGTCGCGCATCTACGTGGGACCGGGCAAACTGGAGGAGATTGCCGGGTATTGCAAGGAAAACGAGATCGACGTGGTGATCTTCGACGACGAGCTGTCCCCTTCGCAGACGCGCAACATCGAAAAGGAGATGCCCTGCCGCCTGCTGGACCGCACGCGCCTAATCCTCGATATCTTCATGTCCCGGGCCCAGACGGCCTATGCCAAGACGCAGGTGCAGCTGGCCAATTACGAATACATGCTGCCCCGGCTGTCGGGCATGTGGACCCACCTCGAACGTCAGCGGGGCGGTACGGGTACCCGCGGCGGCGCCGGTGAGCGCGAGATCGAGACCGACCGGCGTATCATCCGCAACCGCATTTCGAAATTGAAGGAGGACCTGAAGAAGATCGACCGCCAGATGGCCGTGCAGCGTTCGAACCGCGGTGCAATGGTCCGTGTGGCGTTGGTGGGCTATACCAACGTTGGCAAATCGACGCTGATGAACCTCATCTCCAAGAGCGAGGTCTTTGCCGAGAACAAACTCTTCGCCACGCTGGACACCACGGTCCGCAAGGTGGTGTTCGACAACCTGCCCTTCCTGCTGTCGGATACTGTGGGATTTATCCGAAAACTCCCCACGGAGCTGATTGAGTCGTTCAAATCAACGCTGGACGAGGTTCGCGAAGCCGATCTGCTGGTGCACGTGGTGGACATCTCGCACCCGCAGTTCGAGGAGCAGATCGACGTGGTGAAACAGACCTTGCAGGAGATCGGCGCGGGTGACAAGCCGGTCTATCTGGTCTTCAACAAGGTCGACGCCTATACGTATGTTGAAAAGGACGAGGACGACCTGACGCCCCCTACGCGCGAGAACCGTTCGCTGGATGAATTGAAGCAGAGCTGGATCGCACGTGCCAATACGCCCTGCATTTTCCTCTCGGCGCGGACGAAGGCCAACCTCGAGAAGTTCCGTTCGGACCTCTACGGCATGGTGCGTGAGATCCATGCCGGACGCTATCCGTTCAACAATTTCCTCTATTGACAACCAAACCTACATCCAGTTTATGACGTTGCATATCCTTTCCGAGCAGAACACGGTTCTCAACAAATTCATCGCCCAGATCCGTGACAAACAGATTCAGAAGGACTCGATGCGTTTCCGCCGCAATATGGAGCGTATCGGCGAGATCACGGCCTACGAGATTTCGAAGGCGCTCAACTACAAACCGTGCGTGGTCGAGACGCCGCTGGGCGAAGCCACCGTCGAGATGATCGACGACCAGTTGGTCGTGGCGACGATCCTCCGTGCGGGGCTTCCCTACCACCAGGGTTTTCTGAATTACTTTGATGACGCGCAAAATGCTTTCGTGTCGGCCTACCGCAAGAGCACCAAGGACGGCAAGTTCACCGTGAAGGTCGAGTACATTTCGTGCGGCAGCCTGGAGGGCAAGACGCTGCTGCTGGTCGATCCGATGCTGGCCACGGGGTCGTCGCTCGTGCTGACCTACAATGCGCTGTGCGAGAAGGGCGGCACTCCCGCCTATACCCATGTCGCGGCGGTCGTGGCCAGCGAGCAGGGGCTCGACTATGCGATGAAGAACATGCCGCGCAAGACCACGACCATCTGGACGGCGGTCGTCGACGAGGAGTTGACCTCGCGGTCCTACATCGTCCCCGGCATCGGAGATGCGGGGGATTTGGCTTACGGCGAAAAAATATAGTTTTTCGATTTCAGCGGGCATTTTTCGCACTTCCCTCGCGGGACGAAACAGTCACATACTCCTGTATGCTCCAGCTTCGCCCCACTTCACGAAGCACGAAACCTGCACTCCCTGAAATCAAAAAATATGAATAAGTAATGCGCCGAAAACTCGCTTTCCTCGTTGCCGTGTTCTGTGCGACCGTTGTGATGATGGCCGTGCAGAAGCCCGTCTTCATGGCTTATTACGCCGTGGAGGCATCCGGAGCAGGCTTTCGCGGGTGGATCGACGTGCTGTGGCACGGGCTGACGCTCGACCTCACGGTCGCAGGCTATGTCACCGTGTTGCCGATTCTCGTGACGCTGTTCTCGCTGTGGCTCCGCCTGCCGGAAAAGGTGTGGTGGGGTGTGCTGACGGCCTGGTTCGTGCTGGTCGCCGTGGTGACGGCCGTGATCTTCGCCGTCGACATTGCGCTGTACGAGCATTGGGGGTTCCGCATTGATGCGACGGTGTTGATCTACCTCACCGATCCCGAGGAGGCGATGGCGAGCGTCGATTTCTGGCTCGGGGTGCGGCAAACGCTGCTGGCGGCGGTCTATGCCGCGGGGATGATCTGGGTTTACCGCCGCATCCTCGGCGTTTTCGACGGCCGGCCGGTCGGCTGGCGGGTCGCTTTGCCGGGCAGCGTCGCCGTCGTGATGCTTGCCGGATTCGATTTCCTGGCCATCCGCGGCGGTACGGGGGCTTCGGTGGCCAATGTCTCGAAGGTCTATTTCAGCCCGACGCAGTTCTTGAACCATGCCGCCACGAATCCCGTCTTCTCGTTTCTCTCCAGTTTGGGCGACCGGGTCGATTATGCCGATGAATATCCTTTCTTTGAAGAACCCGTGCGTGCCGCGAAGTTCGACGCCCTGCGGGGCAACGGTCCGGCTGCGGGACCCACGGAGCCGGTGCTGAACACCGCGCGGCCTAACGTCGTGATCGTCATTTTGGAGAGTTTCGCCCGCACGGTCATGGACGCCGAGGTCGGCGGGGAACCCGTGATGCCCTATATGCAGCGGTTGAAGAGAGAGGGCGTCTGGTTCGAGAATTTCTTCGCCAACTCGTTCCGCACCGATCGCGGGGAGGTGGCGATCCTGAGCGGATTCCCGGCGCAGACGCGCATGTCGGTCATGAAACTCCCGGCCAAGAGCCGCAGCCTGCCTTCGGTGGCCCGTTCGCTGGCCGGAGAGGGCTATGCGACGAGTTTTGCCTATGGCGGCGACCTCAATTTCACGAATCAGGCCTCCTACATGTACGCTACGGGGTGGCAGGAGTTGGTCTGGCAGAAGGACCTGCGTTTCGACGCTCCTGCGGCCGATTGGGGTTACGACGATGCGCTGATGTGCGACTGGTTTGCCGACCGGGTGATCGCGCTGAGCGATGCCGGAAAACCGTTCCTCGCGGGACTGCTGACGCTGAGCAGCCACACGCCTTTCGACGTTCCCTACTCGAAATTCGACGACAAGGTGCTGAACGCCATGGCCTTTTCCGACGAATGTGTCGGGAAGATGATCGACCGCCTGAAAGCCTCTCCCGCATGGAAGGACCTGCTCGTGGTGCTGGTCGCCGACCACAGCTACCCCTATCCGCGGACGCTGACCTACAACGAGCCGCTGCGCCACCGCATTCCGATGATCTGGACGGGTGGAGCGGTTGCGGAACCGCGCGTTGTGGAGGATTATGCCGCGCAGATCGACATTGCCGCGACGCTGCTGGCCCAGTTGGGCATTGCGCACGACGATTTCGATTACAGCAAGGATATTTTCGCACCGACCCCCCCCCGCAAGTTTGCCTATTACACCTTCAACGACGGTTTCGGCGTGGTCGATGCCTCGGGCGAGGCGGTGTGGGATGCGACGGGCGACCGGGTG
Organism: Alistipes timonensis JC136; assembly: GCF_900107675.1. Classification (GTDB taxonomy): domain Bacteria; phylum Bacteroidota; class Bacteroidia; order Bacteroidales; family Rikenellaceae; genus Alistipes; species Alistipes timonensis. Next base: position 227,012 of record NZ_FNRI01000003.1, on the reverse strand, counting down.
GTGACGGCGACGAATCCCGAACTGCTCGATGTCGGCCGCACGATGTTGCAGACGACTTACGTGGATATCGGAAACCGCTGAAAATACCGTGTTTTAGGTATTGCGGCACGGGCCTTGTCCGGATATCTTTGTGCACAGGAAATAATACCTATATTTATGTATAAAAATGGTGGATATACGGGCGACGACAGGATGTGCGACCTGGTGTGCGACCGTTATGCCGTGTTGCAGGTGATGAGCCGCTTCGGAATCGCGCTGGGGTTCGGCGACAAGACGATCGCCGAGGTGTGCGCCGAAAACAAGGTCGATGCGGCGACATTCCTCGCGGTGGTCAATATGCTGATGAATTTCGGCAACGGAGCCGAACTGGCCGGCGAGGTCTCGGTCCGGTCGCTGACCGACTACCTGCACAACTCGCACAGCTATTTTCTCGATTTCCGCCTGCCGGCTATCCGCCGCAAGTTGATCGAGGCGGTCGACTGCGCCCAGAGCGACGTAGCGTTTGCCATCATGCGCTTTTTCGACGAATATGCCGCCGAGGTCCAGCGCCATATGTCCTACGAGGAGCAGACGGTTTTTCCCTATGTCGAGTCGCTGCTCGCGGGCGAGAAGAGTTCGGCCTATTCGATGGATATTTTCCGCCGCCAGCACGATCAGGTGGACATCAAACTGCGCGAACTGAAGAACATCATCATCAAATACTATCCTTCGGGCAGTACGAACGAGCTGAACGGCGTGCTGTTCGACATCTTCAACTGCGAGCACGAACTCGCGTCGCACAACGCCGTCGAGGACGACATCTTTATTCCGGCCGTCGAACGGCTGGCGGCGAAGGGACCCCGCGCCGTGAAGCCCGAGCCGCTGAGCGCCCGCGAGAAGGAGATTATCGTCTGCGTGGTGAAGGGCATGACCAACAAGCAGATTGCCGACGCCCTCTGCATCTCGGCCCACACCGTCATCACCCACCGCCGCAACATCGCCGCCAAATTGCAGATTCACTCCGCGGCGGGGCTTACGATCTATGCCATCGTCAATAAACTGGTCGAACTGTCCGAGATCAAAGACACCATAACCGATTTGCAGCCATGACACACGAACATCACCACCACGATCATACGGTCACCTCGCTCAACAAGGCGTTCATCTGGGGTATCGCCCTCAATGTGGGCTTCGTCATCGTCGAATTCGCCGTCGGCCTCTACTACGGTTCGATGGGCCTGCTGTCCGACGCCGGGCACAACCTCTCCGACGTGGCCGGCCTGCTGCTGGCCATGCTGGCGTTCCGGCTGGCCCAGGCCCGGGCAACGCCCAAATACACCTACGGCTATAAGAAAAGCACGGTGCTGATTTCGCTGTTGAACTCCGTGATCCTGCTCATCGCTGTCGGCGTCATCGTCGCCGAGAGTATCGGGCGCATGATACATCCCGAACCGGTCGTCGGCGGCGCCATCGCCTGGACCGCGGGAGTCGGCGTGGTGATAAACGGCTTTACGGCATGGCTTTTCGTGAAGGACAAGGACCGCGACCTGAATGTCAAAGGCGCCTACCTGCACATGGCTGCCGATGCGCTGGTGTCGGTCGGAGTGCTGGTCTCGGGCCTCGTGATCTCGTGGACCGGCTGGACCGTCGTCGACCCGATCGTGGGGCTTGTCGTCGCCGGGGTGATCGTGGCTTCGGTCTGGTCGCTGACCCGCGACAGCCTGCGCCTTTCGCTCGACGGAGTTCCCGGAGGCATCGACGTTGCCGAGATCGAACGAACGATGACGGCCGTTCCGGGTGTCAGGGCGGTTCATCACATCCACGTCTGGGCTATCAGCACGACCGAAAACGCCCTTACGGCGCATGTCGTGCTCGACAGCCTTTCCCGGATGGAGGAGGTGAAACACGCCCTGAAGGAGTTGTTGGAGCATGCGGGAATTCCCCATGCGACGCTCGAATTCGAATCCGCCACGGAACAATGTTGCGATTTCCACGACTGAATTGTGTAGTTGGACGAAATCGGTTGAATGAAAGACGTAATTTTGCCCTTAAACGTTAGGCCCGGTGTTGATTTTTTCAGAAAAGGGTGCAATCTTTGTCGTCGAAGAAGAATGAATTCAAAGAAGTGAAGTGACGCAAAAGCTTTATGAAGGGAGGCGGACGGCTGAAAAGCCGTCCGTCCTTTTTTTTGCGCGTGTCGTCAGGGCACGGGATCGTAGCCGCTGCCGCCCCACGGATGGCATTTGGACAGCCGCCGCACGGTGAGCCACAACCCTTTCAGGGGGCCGTATTTGCGCAGCGCTTCGAGGGCGTACTGCGAACACGTGGGGGTGAAACGGCACGACGGAGGCGTGAAGGGCGAGATGCAGAGTTGATAGAACTGCACCAGCACGATCAGCGGAAAGGCGCACACCCGTTTAAAGATGCTCCACGACCGATTCCAGAATCCTGCGGACGGCATTTGCGACGGTTTTATACGGCAGCACCTCCTTCGACGAATAGATCAGCGCCAGGTCCAGGTTGACCTGCGCGCCGTTGTGCACGATCTGTTTTTGCAGGCGGTAGGCCTCCTTCGCGCGGCGGCGCAGGAGGTTGCGTTTGTTGGCCCGTTTGTGGAACTTCTTGGGGACGGAGAACATCACCTCGACCGACTGCTCGGCGTCGGGTTCGGCGAACCAGACGTAGCGGAACGGGAAGATGAAACCGCTCTCACCGCTCTCGAACATACGGCGTATGACACCGAGCGAACGGAGCCTTTCGGTGCGGGGCAGTGAGTTTGCAGACATGGCGGCAGGGGGCTTTGGACCGCTGTTATTTGCGGGGTTCCGTGCCGGGGCGGCGTGTGCGGCTCTTCTTGGCCAGCTTGTTTTGCTGGCTGCGGATGAACTCCTCCTTGCGGGCGTCGGCCACCAACTCGACGGGTTCCGGCTCCTCGCCTTTCTGCACTTTCTGCAGGAAGATGTCAATGGCTTTGACCATCGAGGGGGCTTCGGCCGTCGGGGCGTTGGCCAGCACGGTGATTCCGGCCGCAATGGCTGCGCGCAGCGTGCTTTCGCCGAAGACGGCGATGGCCGGCAGGTTGTCGGTGCCGAATTTCTCGACGAGGGTTTTGATGTCCGACGGCGAGTAAAGCGCCAGCAGGCCGTAATCGGCCAGTTTTACGTCTTCCAGGTCCCCGGCGACCGTACGGGCCAGGATGACCGGGCTGACCGACAGTTTGAGCTTGGCGAGCGTTTCAGGCAGCTCGGGGCGGTGGGGTTCGCTCAGCGCCAGCAGGAGCTTCTCCTCCTTGTGTTTGATGATCAGCTCGACGAGCGAGGTGAACGATCCGTCGGCAAACGAGATTTTGCGCTTGCGGTAGACGATGTATTTCTGCAGGTAGAGCGCCACGGCCTCCGTCTGGCAGATGTATTTCATGGTTTCGGGCACGGTGATGCGCGCCTCTTCGCAGATATGGAAAAAGCTGTCGACCGTCGTGCGCGATGTGAAGATGACGGCGGTGTGCGAGAGTATTTCGACCCGTTGGGCGCGAAACTCCTTCAGGGAGACGCCGACGACGCGGATGAAGGGTTTGTAGGCGATCTCTACGTGGTATTTCTGGGACAATTCGTAGAACGGGGATTTTTCAATAACTGCAGGCCTCGGCTGCGAAACCAGTACACTCTTTACTTTCAACGTTGCGAATAATTTAGGTTTGTTGTTGCTGGGTCATCTCACCGAGAGCAACCACAAAAGGCTGATTGGAAAGATTTCCACTGTGCAAAGGTACAAAAACCAATGCAAAATCGAAATTTTTTTAGTAATAAACAGATTTAACGTCTCCCGGAGGTATAAACCGGCTGTTATGGCCAACTCGATGATAATGATGCAAAACCATACGCCTCCGGTACCCCGGGGGCAGAGTGCGAAAAGCAGCAGCACGGGCGAAGTGACGATCACTCCCAGGGCGAAATAGGTGCGTTTCAGCAGTACGAGCTGCGAGATGAATGGCTGTGAGATCGTGACGGCCCCCGCCAGACGGACGACGGCCATCTGGTAAGCGACCACGCCGCAGCAGGCCGCCGTCGCCAGCAGGCTCAGGGCCAGCACGGCGCCGTGCGACAGGGTCTCTCCGAGCCGGCTCGGCATCAGCGAATCGCCGTATTTGACCACCATGACTCCCATGAAAAGCATGCCGATGGCCGTTGCGATATTCAGGAAGCGCGAGAAGCCGCTGCCGCCCGGGTCTTCCGAGAGCCGCTGCCCGGTGGCCGTGTCGCGCGAGATGCGGTCGAGCAGCGTGCGCACGTCGCCCAGGTTGCGGTAGAGCAGCATGGCATAGGTCGCCGCGAGCAGCAGCACGAAACTCTGGAAAACGGCGTTTTCCGTGAGTGAAATCGGCTCGGCGGATTGCATCCGCAGCGGCCGGACCGTGACCGACGCTTCTCCGAAAAGGGCCGCCGACGTGGTGTCGCGCCAGACGGAGCACGATTCCGTTTCGGTCGCGCGGAAATCCCGGAAAAACAGCGTGTCGGCCGCCGTCTGCCCGACCGAATCCACGGCCGGTGCGGGGATGCTGTCCGCAGGTGCGTGCAGTGCCGCGCTGTCGGGTCCGCCTGCCGCCGAATCCGCCGCAGGCCCGGCTGTCACGCTATGTGCCGGCGAGTCGACCATCAGGCGAAGATGCGTTTGAGGGTGATACGGATGGTGGTTCCCTTACCGATTTCGGAGTCTATGACGGCGATCCGGCCCTGGTGGTAGTCTTCGACGATGCGCCTCGAGAGTGACAGCCCGAGGCCCCAGCCGCGGGTCTTGGTCGTGAATCCCGGTTCGAAGATGCGTTTCCAGTTACTTTTGGGAATGCCCTTGCCGGTGTCTTTGACGTCGATGATGACGTGCTGGTCGTCCGAGGAGATCCTTACGTCGATGGCCCCGTGTCCTTGCAGGGCGTCGAGCGAGTTTTTCATCAGGTTTTCCACGACCCATTCGAACAGCGCGGCGTTGATGTTGGCCTGCACCGGGGCGATGGCCAGTCCGTTGTAGTCGAGGGTCACGTTGCGGGGAATGCGCTTGCGGAAATACATGACCGATTCGCCCACCACCTCGTTGATGTTGGCTGGGGTGAGCGGCGTTTCGGAGCCGATCTTCGAGAAGCGGTCCACGATCTTCATCAGATGCGTGAGGTCTTTGTTCATCTCCTCCACGGCGGTCTGATCGACGTTCTGCGAACGCAGGTATTCGATCCATCCGAGCAGCGACGAGGTGGGCGTACCCAATTGGTGCGCGGTCTCCTTGGCCAGTCCGATCCACACGCGGTTCTGCTCGTCGTGCTTCGACGAGCGGAAGGCGATGAATCCCAGCGCGATGAAGGCCGTGATGACGAGCAGCTGCACGTAGGGGAAATAGTAGAGCGATTTGAGCAGCGCCGACCGGCCGTAAAAAATGATATGGTAATGCTGCGACGACCAGAGGAAATTTACCGGAATCGGGGTGTTTTCCTGGGTGAACTTGTCGATCTGCCGCCGCAGCCGGTCGGGATGGTCGATGATCTTGTCCGGTACGAGGTGCGAGTTGATGACCTCGAGGTTCTCGTTGGTGATGATGAACGGGATATTGTTGCCGTTGGACATGATGTCCGTCACGAGCGGGTCCTGAATGGTGCCGCCCAGCACGTCGCGGCTCACGCGTTCGATGGCGTGGGCCCACAGGGCCACGTCGTGCTGCTCCTTCCATTTGAGCCGCTGGGCCATGTTGTTGGTGTAGAGCAGCGACACGGCGCCGAGCGTCACCCCGACGACGATCACCACCACGCGGTTGCGGAACGAGAAATATTTCGTGCTGAGCTTCATGGCGCGGGGCTATTTGCGCTGGGTGTCCTGCTCGCGGGTGATGCGGGCGTACTCTTCGGGATTTTCCAGCACCCCGATCGCCTGCTTCACCTCCTTGTCCCCGGGCAGCGAGTGCTCGATCACGCCGGCCTGATAGCCGTAGCGCATCACGATGTCGTTGTTGATCGCCTCGACGACCTGTTTGCGGTAGGTTTCGAGGTTGGTCTGCGTGTCGTCCTTCAACTCGGCCTCCACCTGTTCGAACTTGTTCTTCAGTTCGGCGAAACGGTCGTCCTCGGCGGCTTTCTTCAGCGCTTTGAGCGCCCGGCGGGTATCCGATTCGTAGGGTACTTTCTTCCCTTTCATGAACTCCGCGAAATCGGCGTAGTCCCGGTCCGTGATCGAGAAGGTGCGTATGTCAATCTTTTGGCCCGGGTTGCGGCGCATGTATTCGTCGCCGAAATCCTCGATGAATCCCATCGCATAGAGCGTCATGGCGAAGCGCGAGATATACTCCGGATCGGTGCGGATGTCGGGCATCACGCCGCCGCCGTCATAGACCTTGCGGCCCGCCCTGGTCGAGAACTCCGAGATGAGCGAGTCGGGGACCACGCGCACCGAACCCTCCTGCGAGTGGGAGTAGTCGATGGCCTGGATGCAGCGGCCCGAGGGGATGTAGTATTTGGCCGTCGTGAGTTTCAGCATGGTGTTGTAACCCAGCGGGCGGGTCGCCTGCACGAGCCCCTTGCCGAAACTGCGCTGGCCGATCAGCACCGCGCGGTCGAGGTCCTGCAGGGCTCCGGCGACGATCTCGGCCGCCGAAGCCGAATTGCCGTTGACGAGCACGGCCAGCGGCAGGTCGGGGAGTATGGGCTCCGAATCGGTGCGGAACGTCTGTTTCGAGGCCTCCGAGCGCCCTTTGGTGCTCAATACCTCCGTGCCCTTGGGGACGAACATCCCCAGAATTTTGATCGCTTCCTGCATGATGCCGCCGCCGTTCGAGCGGTAGTCGAGCACGAGCCCTTTCAGGTCGCCCTCCCTGCGCAAATCTTCGATGGCCGCGCGCAGCTCCTCGTAACACCCTTCGGTAAAATCGCTGTGGCGGATGTAGCCGATGCCGTCGGCGACCCATCCGGCATAGGGTACGCCCGGAATGGCGATGCGCTCGCGGCGGATCGTCGCGGTCTGCTGCGTGCCGTCGAGGTGTTCGACAGTGACTTTGACCTTGCTTCCCGGTTCGCCTTTGAGGCGTGAGGAGACCTGCTCGGTGGTGAAGCCTTTGGCCTCCTTGCCGTCGATCGAGAGGATTTTGTCGCCGATCTTCAGCCCGGCCTTGTCGGCGGGCGAACCCTCATAGGGCTGGGCGATGCGCACATAGTCGTCCTTCTGGCGGATGAGCGACCCGATGCCGCCGTACTTGCCCGTGGTGAGCAGTTCGAAATCCTGCATCCCCTCTTCGGGAATGTACTCCGTGTAGGGGTCGAGGTCGTTGACCATGCCCGCGGCGGCTCCTTCCATCAGCTTGTCGGGGTCCACCGGATCGACGTAGTTGAGCGACAGTTCGCGCATCATGTTGACGGTGATCTCCATGTTGCGGCCCAGCCCGAAGTCGTTGCGGGCGGCGAAGGTCATGAGGCCTGCGGCGGCGACAGCCGCGGCCGCGATGAGCAGGTAACGGTATTTTCTAATCATTGCGCGTCATGTGTATGTACGAATCGAGGCGGTACTGCACCCGGGCGACGCCGCGGCGGATGCCGTCGAGCACGATCCACTGTCCGTACTGTGAAACTTTTATTTCGTCTTCACCCAGCAGCATGAGTTTCTGCAGGATGGTGTCGGCGCGGAAGACCATCACCCCGTCCTCCTCGCTGCGGAGCGAAAATCCCGACGAGCGGAATGCGTTGACGATCTGCTGGCGGTTCTCCTCCACGTCGCCCTCTACCTTGCGTTCGACGAACCCGAATCGGGGATAGAGGGCCGCCAGCACCACGATCGCCGTGAACAGCATCAGGTAGCGGTCGGTGTGGAACATGGCGTAGAGCGTGTCGTCGAGCGACAGCGCCGAGGTTCTGGTCATCAGCATCAGCCCCATCAGGACTATACAGAGAACGCACAGGGCGCAAAAATATTTTAACGAACGGACGAAGTATTTCATAGCGGAAATTTTTAATTTTTCATTTTTAATTTTTCATTGAGATTGCCGATAGCATCGGCAACCTCCTGCATCAGCCATTTGGGGGTCGATGTGGCGCCGCAGATGCCCACCGAGGCGATGCCGTCGAACCATTCGGGTTCGATTTCGCTCGCTTCCTCGACGACGTGCGTCCGAGGATTGGCCCTGCGGCACACCTCCGAGAGCACTTTGCCGTTCGACGATTTGCGGCCGCAGACGAAGACCACGGCATCGAACCGTCCCGAGAACTCCGTGAGGTGCTGTTCGCGGTTCGATACCTGCCGGCAGATCGTGTCGTCGATGTACACCTGGTCCGGATCGGCGGCCCGGCGGCGCATCTCGGCCCCCAGCTCCTCGAACAGCGCGATGCTCTGCGTGGTCTGCGAAAGGAAGTAGACCGGACGCGCAAAGTCGATCAGCGACAGGTCCTCCGCCCTTTCGACCACGATCGTCGGGTCCGGAACCTGCCCCGTGAGCCCCACCACCTCGGCGTGGCCCCGCTTGCCGAGGATCACGACCTGGCCGCCTGTCGGAAGCATCCGCTCGTGGGCCTCCTTCACCCGCCGTTGGAGGCGGGCGACCACCGGACAGGTGGCGTCGATCACCTCGATGCCCAGTTCCCGGGCCGCGGCGTATGTCGTAGGGGGCTCTCCGTGGGCGCGGATGAAGAGCCGGCAGCCCGCGAGGCGCGGCATGTCGGCGTGGGTGACGGTCCGCAGTCCCAACTGTTCGAGGCGTTGGACTTCGATGCGGTTGTGGACGATGTCGCCGAGCGAATAGACCGTGCTGCCGCTCCCGAGGGCGCGTTCGGCCTCCGTGATTGCGCGGACAACGCCGAAGCAGAAGCCCGATTTATCGTCGATCTCGATACGCATAACTGCGTAATTAAAAATTGAGAATGAAAAATTAAAAATTAGTTGTGAGCCGATTCCGGTTTGCAAACCGAGACCTATGCCGTCGGATTTTTAATTCTTAATTTTTCATTTTTAATTGGAACTCGTTCATAAACCACGCCATCTGCTCGTCGACGGTCATGTGGCTGTTGTCGAGCACGACGGCATCGTCGGCCTGGCGCAGCGGCGAGATTGCCCGGCTCATGTCGGCCTTGTCCCGCTCGCGGATGTTGCGTTCGACCTCCTCCATCGTCACCGTCATACCCTTTCCTGTCAGCTCCTTGTAGCGGCGGCAGGCACGCACGGCGGGGTCCGCCGTCATGAAGATCTTCAGCTCGGCGTCGGGGAAGACCACCGTGCCGATGTCGCGGCCGTCCATCACCACCCCGCGGCGGCGTCCCATCTCCTGCTGCATGGCCACCAGCTTGCTGCGCACCTCGGGGATGGCGCTCACGCGGCTCACGCAGTTCGAAACCTCGATGGTGCGGATCTTGCCCTCGGCCAGGTCGCCGTCGACATAGATGTCGCTGGCGCCGCGCTCGGGGTTGAAGCGGAACGTGATGGATATCTTGTCGAGCTGCTTCACGACGGCCTCTTCGTCGACGATGCCCGAACGGATCGCCCCGTGTTCGAGGGCGTAGAGCGTGACGGCGCGGTACATGGCGCCCGTGTCGATGAAGATGTAGCCCAGGCGGGCTGCGATGGCCTTGGCGAAGGTGCTCTTGCCGCACGACGAAAATCCGTCGACGGCAATGATGATTTTATGCTTAGTGTCCGACATTTGGGAATATATCAAAGAAGGTCGATAATATGGTGTAAACTCCTAATATGCCGATGATAAGGCCCGCGACGTGGTTGATCGTGAGCATATGCCGCGGGCGGAACCGGCGGCGGAAGAGGTTGATGACGAAGGCCAGCAGGGTCCACCATCCCACGGCGCCGCCGAAGAATCCGGCGATGACGAACAGCGAACGCATGAAGCCTCCGAACGTATGGTCGGCCATGTCGCCGCCCGAGATTTTGAAGACGGCGAAGAAGGCGAGGATATAGGGGATCACCATGATGAAGTTGGCGATCGTGAGTCCGAAGATCGAGACGAAATCCTGCCACAGCGATGTTTTGCCGGCTCGGTTGCGGCGAATCTGCGGCACGGGGTTCTGGGCGAAGATGAAGACCCCGACGATCACGACGAAGATGCCGCCGATCACGCGCAGCAGCGTGTTGTACTGCTCGATCTGGGTCTGGAGCATCGAGTAGAAGAACAGCGCGGCCATGGCCATGAACGTATCGGCGCAGGCGACGCCGATGCCCGAGACAATCCCCGAACGGCGGCTTTTCGACAGCGTCCGCTGGATGCAGAGCACCGCCACGGGACCTACCGTGATGGAAGCAGCTACACCTACACAGATGCCGCGGAACAGGGTTTCGACGATTTCCAATGCCATTTTTCCGGTTTGCAGTTTTTTTAGACGTCAAAGATACGAAAAAGCCGTCAATCCGCCTATGAAAAGGCGAAAAAAGGGCGCAACGGGTTGTTCCGAAAGGCCGATATGTTGATAAAATATCGAAAACTTTGGCTCCATGCTTGCATATTCTCCCCTGAAAGTGAATATTTTTGCACAAACACTCCACACTATGGCAGAGATGAAACAATTCGGTATCGACCTTGAACTGGACGACGCCGTGGCCCAGGGCCATTATTCCAACCTGGCGATCATATCGCACTCTACCTCGGAATTCATCATCGACTTCGCTACGGTCCTTCCCGGCGTGCAGAAAGCGCGCGTCAAAAGCCGCATCATCCTTACGCCCGAGCACGCCAAACGCCTGCTGCGGTCGTTGCAGGACAACATCGTGCGCTACGAGAGCAACGTGGGCAAGATCGAGATCCCGACCCCTCCGCCCACGCCCGAAGCGGGGCCCAAGATGGGGCAGGCATAGAAAGGAAAAGTCCGGAGCGGCCGCGCCCCGGACTTTTTCATTTCGTTCCGCGCTTCGTTACAGCGCCTCGCCGACGACGTAGGTGCTGCCGCCGATGAAGATCATGTCGCCCTCCGACGCCAGTTCCCGGGCGCGGGCTATGGCGGCCGTCACCTCCTCCACCGCTTCGCCGTGCAGGCCGTAGATGGCGGCTTTCGCCGTCAGTTCCGCGGCCGGGAGTGAACGCTCCGAATGCGCCTGGGTGAAGATGTAGTGAGCGTCGTGCGGCAGCAGGGGCAGGATGTGCGCCAGGTCCTTGTCGCGTACGAACCCGATTACGCAATAGAGCGCTTTGTGGGGCGTCGCCTTAAGCTGTTCGGCCACATAGGCGATGCCGTGGGCGTTGTGTCCCGTGTCGCAGACCGTGAGGGGGGCTTCCGCGAGCGTCTGCCAGCGGCCCAGCAGCGCCGTGTTGGCCGCCGCGCAGCACATTCCTTCGAGGTAGGCGCGGCGGGAGATCGTCAGCGGCGTCTCCTCGTGCAGGAAGTCGATCGCCGCCGAAGCCGTCACGATATTGCGGCACTGGTAGCTGCCTTGCAGGTCGAGCAGGACGTCGAAATCCCGGTTGTCGCGCGTGCGGCGCAGGTGGAAATACTGGCGGTTGCCCTCGGGGCGATGATCTTCGCAGACAAACTCCTGCTCGGCGTAGATCACGTGCGACTTGTTGGCCGCGGCGGCCTGTTCGATGACCTCGTTGTAGCGGATGTCCGCTTCGCCGACGATCACCGGAATGCTCTTTTTGATGATCCCCGCCTTTTCCGCGGCGATCTTCTGGAGCGTGTCGCCCAGCAGTCCCGTGTGTTCGAGTCCGATGTTGGTGATGACGCTCAGGATCGGCACGATGATATTCGTGGCGTCGAGCCGGCCCCCGAGTCCCGTCTCGATCACGGCCACCTCGACATCGCTCTGCGCGAAGTAGTCGAAGGCCATCGCGGCGGTCATTTCGAAGAACGACAACTCCAGTTCGACCATCTTGTCGTGGTGTTTGTCCACGAAATTCACCACTTTCTGCTTGGGGATCATTTCGCCGTCGACGCGGATGCGTTCACGGAAGTCCTGCAGGTGGGGCGAGGTGAAGAGTCCCGTGCGGTATCCCGCCTGCTCCAGCACCGAGGCGATGATGTGGGCCACGGAGCCTTTGCCGTTGGTGCCGGCCACGTGGATCGTGAAAAAGTTCCGCTGGGGGTTGCCCAGGTGGCGGCAGAATGCGGTGATACGCTCCAATCCCGGTTTGTAGGCCATTGCGCCGTTGGTTTCGAAAGCGGGCAACGATTGAAAGAGGAATTCGAGGGTTTGGGTGTAGTTCATGACATCGGGAATTTATTTGACGAGGTGGTTCTTGCGTTTGACCCGGTAGGCGACGTAGTAGAGCACGCACAGCAGCAGTACGTATTCCGAGATGCGGGCCAGATAGTCGCCGTAGCGGGTGTAGATGGTCAGTTCCGAGTTGAGGGGCACCCGGGCGGAGATCACGCCGCGCTCCTCCCAGCCGAGGGTCTCCCCCACGTCGCCGCGGGCGGAGATGAATCCCGAGCGGCCCGTATTGGCCGAGCGGGCGATGGCGCGGCGGTGCTCGATGGCCCTCAGGCGCGAGATGGTGAACAGGTGCTTGTAGCCCGGCGTGTCGCGCCACCATCCGTCGTTGGAGATGATGGCCATGAACTGCGCGCCGCGGCGTACGAAATCGCCGTAGAAATCGCCGTAAAGCCCCTCGTAGCAGATCGCGGGCCCGGCCATGACGCCGCCGTGTCCGAAAACCGTGCCGTGCTGTCCCCGGCCGATCTGTCCCACGACGCCGCCGAGGTCGATGACGAGAAACCGCATGACGTCGAAGACCCATGTCGGGGTGTTCTCGACGCCGATCACCAGCCGGCCCTTGTGGTGGATCTGTGTGCGGCCTGCGGAGTCGAGCCCCACGGCCGTGTTGAATACGTCGTAATAGCCGTTTCCGAAGCGCTCCGCGCGGGCCGTTTCGGTCTGCGCTCCCGCCGGATAGTGGCGTGTGGTGTTGGTTCCGGCGATGAGCAGGGCTTCGGGATGGCGGCTGCGGAGCGTGTCGGTCAGCGTTTGCCAGAATGCGCCCGGAGTGTCGGCCGCCCCCGGCCAGAAGTCGCTCAGGGCCGGTTCGCGGTAATAACCCGGCACGGAGGTCTCGGGCAGCAGGATGAACTGCGCCCCGGCGGGTACGTCGTTCAGCAGGTCGAGAATATTCTCCTCCTGGCGTTCCGTGTCGCCGTGGAATTTGTCGTAACAGTCCACGTTGGGCTGGACGATGCTCACCTCGGCCGTACCCTCGTCGGGCTGTTCCCAACTGCCCCAGATGGCCAGCGAGATGACTACTGGCACCGCGACGACGCACGCCGCGGCTGTCCATTGCCGCACGGTGCGCGCCCGGAGGGCTTCGAAGATCAGGATATTCGAGAGCAGCACCCACAGCGTACCGCCGAAGACGCCCGTGTATTCGTACCACTGCACGGCCCATACCTCGTGCGAGAATCCGTTGCCGAGGATGAGCCACGGCCACGAGAAATCCCCGACGGTGTACCAGTATTCGGTGGCGATCCACGCCGTGACGAGGGTCGTATAGGCAAGGGCTTTGGGGGCTTTTTTCGAGACTGTGTGGAAGAGCATGAAGGCGATCATGTTCATCGTCGTCGAGGCCAGCGTGGCGGCCGGGGGTCCTACGGGCGTCGCATACCAGATCCACCAGATCGTCAGCGCGTTCCACAGCACGAAGGTCAGCGCCGCCCAGCCGAACACCCTCCACCACGAGCGGCGCGAGTCATCGTACGACGCGCTCACCCACAGCAGCGGGACGAACCCCGCGAGGAGCGTCAGCCCCGTCATGCTGAGCCATCCCGGGGAGAGCAGGAGGGCCGAAAGGATTACCGCCGCGAGTCTACGAAACATGGAAGGAGATTTTATGACCGCAAAAGTACTCAAATGAGCGCAGTTTTCAAAATATTTCCTACTTTTGTCATGAAACCAATCAAACTGCTATACAAATGAGGAAATTCTTTCTTTTATTGTGCGCCTTTGCGGGTGCGCTTCTGTTTTCCGGTTGTCAATCGGAGGGCTACAAGACGATCGACGGGGTGATCGTGTTCGACACTCCGGCCCGCGAACCGGGCCAGAAGTCGGTGCTGGGGCTCAAAACGGCTCCGATGGAGACCGTTCGCGTGGGCTTCATCGGACTGGGCATGCGCGGTCCGGGCGCCGTGGAGCGCTTCACCCATCTTCACGGGGTCGATATCAAAGCTCTCTGCGACCTTTACCCCGAGCGGGTCGACAGCGCACAGGCGATCCTCGCGCGACGCGGATTTCCCGCTGCGGAGGCTTACAGCGGCGAGGAGGGCTGGAAACAGCTTTGCGAACGCGACGACATCGACCTCGTCTACATCGTCACCCCGTGGCAGAAGCACGTGCCGATGGCTGTCTACGCCATGGAGCAGGGCAAGCATGTCGCCGTGGAGGTTCCCGCCGCCACGTCGCTCGACGAGTGCTGGCAGTTGGTGAACACCGCCGAGAAGACCCAGCGCCATTGTATGATGCTCGAAAACTGTGTCTACGACTTTTTCGAACTCACGACGCTCAACATGGCCAAACAGGGGTTGTTCGGTGATGTCCTCCATGTCGAGGGGTCGTATATTCACGATCTGGAGGCTTTCTGGGACTATTACGAGGGCAACTGGCGTCTCGACTTCAACCAGAAGCACCGCGGCGACGTTTATGCCACGCACGGCCTTGGTCCCGCCTGCCAGGTGCTCGACATCCACCGCGGCGACAAGATGAACTACCTCGTGGCCGTGGATACCAAGTCGGTCAACGGACTGAAACAGGCCGAGGAGAAGATGGGCGCCACGGAGTTCGCCAACGCCGACCACACCTCGACGCTGATTAAGACCGAAAAGGGCCGCACGATTCTGCTGGAACACAACGTCTACACGCCTCGTCCTTACAGCCGCATGTATCAGGTGACCGGTACGAAAGGCTTCGCCAACAAATACCCGATTCAGGGCTATGCTTTCGATCCCGAACAGCTTTCGGAGTCGGGCGTGCCCGACCACGAGAATCTGAGCTCCCACAAATTCGTGCCCAGGGAGATGCGGGAGGCGCTGATGCAGCGTTACAAACACCCGATCGCCATGGAAATCGAGGCGAAGGCCAAAGAGGTCGGCGGCCACGGCGGCATGGATTTCATTATGGATTACCGCCTGATCTACTGCCTGCAACACGGCCTGCCGCTCGACCAGGATGTCTACGATGCCGCCGAATGGTCGTGCATCGGGGAGCTGACGGCCGTGTCGCTCGAGCACAACAGCGCCCCGGTGGCCGTGCCCGACTTCACGCGCGGGGACTGGGACAAGACCGACGGCTATCACCACGCGATGCTGGTGCAATAAGATGCAATTCGGCCCTCCCATGCGGGAGGGCCGAATTTTTGATACTTGTCGGATACGGTGTCAGTTCGATGTCGGGAATTTGTAGGCCACGGCCACCGGCTTTTCACAGATGCCGATCCACTCCTTCTCCTTTTTCATCGTCCGCAGGTCATATAGATAGAGGCTGCCCGGCTTGCGATCCGTCACCGTGGGATTATAGGTGGCGATCAGCAGTTTGTCGTCGTCAATTACCGTGGACGAAGTGGACGGTACCGCATTGGTGCAGATGTCCACGATCTGTTCGCCGTCGGGCAGCGTAATGTCGGGCTGGTCTCCTTCGGCCGGCACCCGCGGCGAAGTTCCGGTCATCGACCAGTGGTAGATTTTGTTGTCGTAGTCGTAATAGGCGTTTCCGTTGAGTTTCGTCGTCACGATCCGCGAATGGGCGTTCATCAGCATCGGGGCCGACTCGGTGTATGTCAGGAGTTCGGTCGGAGAGCCGAACGAATCATCTGTTTTGAGTATCTTGATCTGTTTGGAAGAACCTTCGATTGACTGTGCAATGTAGTATAAATAGCAGCGGTCATACTGTCCTTCTCCGACTCGTGCAGCAGCTATATTGACGAACTTATATCCGCTCGGCGCGGCATATCCTTTCGTGCTGCGGCCGTTGGGGAATAGATTCGCACCCTCTTCGGAGAATGTGAGTACGTTGCGTACTCCTTTGCTTTTCGAGGCGAAGTACCCCTGCTGGCTGTATTTTGCCGGATAGGGCGGGTTCCGGGAGATGAGCATATCGACCGAGAATTCGTAACGATAGGCTTTGAAATCTTCGCCGATCAGATGGACGTATTGCTCGGTGCTTCCATAGACCTGCTCTCCCAGAATCGTTCCGGTCTGAACACCGTATTCCTCCATGCTCTTCATGCGGTGGGTGACGGCGAGCGATGCGGCGTCGAGACGATAGATCGAGCTTTTGTCGTCGTTCGACGAGATCAGAACGCCCGACCAGAATCCGGGTGTGGAGAAAACGTAGACGTCGTTCAGGTTCCGGAATTCGTACTCCGGATTGATCAGATTCAGCAGGTCGTCCCACACCTCCTGCGCGTTCTCAGCCTCTTCCTGGGGCGTCCGTATTTTGACGAAAGCCAGTGAACCGCGATTCTCCGCGTCGTTGCAGAGGATCAGATAGCCTTCGTCGAATCCCGACTGCACGCGCAGGTCGTAGTAGTAGAAACCGATGCTCTCGCCGTTGTCGATCCGCAGGCGCAGCACATAACTGCCGGACTTTTCGAAGGCATAGTCGAGCGTGGGCGAGCTGGAGATGAAGGTCGTGTCGACCATTCCGGGGAAGTCGCCGTCGGGACGGCCGTAGGACCACTCGTAAGCGATCTCTTGGCTGCTGTTGCTTTCGACACGCAGGCTGTTCAGCGTCAGCTTTTCGGTTGCCTTGGCATAAATGGTCTGTTCCAGACCGCTGACCGTAATCGGCGCCAGTTCGCGGTACTCCTCTTTTTCAAGTCCGTAGCAAGAGATCAAAACGATGCCGCAGCTGACGGCCACGAAATATTTCAGTAACTTTTTCATGGTGCGTTTGTTCGGTTAATAGATATTTGCCGGATCTCTCCATCCGGTGCCTAAGGTTCCGTTGTAGGTGCCGTAAGTTTCCAAATCGGGGTAATTGGTCTTGTAGTATTCGTACAGCGGACTGAGCACATATCGGTTCCAGGCCATTTTGTAGGGGTTGCTGCTGTTATGGAAAAAGCCTGTACGGATTTCGGTTACTACTCCGTTTTTATTTATATAGGTTTTGTTGTCGATATTTTCGCCGAACTGTTCGACCATCTCGGCGTAAAGCGACGGATTGAGTTCTTCGATACCGTGGTAGAGTTCCAGCAGCTTCCGGTACTTCTCCTCGCGGAATTCGCCCAGATACATATACCACTGAATAGTGGCGGTATGGTACCACCAGTTGGGGCAGGCGGCGATACCGTCGGAGATCAGAATACGGTAGACGTTGCGCGGAACGCCCTGGAACTCGTCGCTTTCGGCGATTTGAAGCACCAGCGAAGCGGTTTTGTCCTTGAGCTTTTCGGTGCGCTTCACCGTGACCTCGATCCTGCCCTCCACGGACCCTGCCGGGATGATGAGTTTGTCGATCGTGTAGTCTTCGCCTTCGACGGCGTCGTAGAGTTCGCGTGCGACACCGCCCGTCGTGTAGTTGGTCGTCGTGTCGTGGATGGCCTGCACTTCGAAGGTGCGGTCATGGTCGGCGACCATGCCCAGCAGTTTCACGGGTACAGTTTGCCGGAGTTCTTTTACCGATTCGTCCAGCAGGGCGAACGGCGCTTCGGTCGAGAGATAGCGGTCCAGACTTTGGGCTCCGTCGCTGAAATAGAGTTTGTTCTTCTGCGAGGTGTCGTACATCAGCCACGTATCGGAACAGGAGAGAAATCCGCCCGCCGCACTCAGGACGATGAGGATGTTGAATATGAGTTTGCGTTTCATATGCCTCGTTTTTTTATTGTCTGTAATTGTCTTCCACGCTGGCCGGAATGGGCATCGTGTAGGTCGCGTCGTCGTTGCCGGCGAAAGTTCCCATGCCCGGGATGGTGAGGTCGCGGGCCAGACGCTTCATGTTGTGGAAATCGCCTCCGTCGGCGAAGAATTCCTTGCGGCGGTCGTTGAAGATATTCTCCTCGGTGATTTTGCCCGCTTCCCTGTCGGCGAACGCGGTCTGGTCGCGCGACGTGACCACGTAGTCGAGATACTCGGTGGCCTTGCCGAGATCTTTCGTGAGGTTGGCCTCCGCGACGATGTAGTACATCTCCGGAATGCGGATCAGGCTCACGCCCGGGATCGAATTGCCGTTGTAGGTCGCCGTCGAACCGGAGTCGTTGCTGGAAGCGTACATCACATTGTAGTGCTTCGTGCACCAGTTGTTGTTCCGGTCGAACCACGCCACGTAGCGCCGGTCGGCATTGCCCTCCTGATCCGCCTCATAGATCGAGGTGTATTGCTCCGCGAGTTTCATGGAGCCCATGCTGGTGGAGCTGCGGATCAGGTCGAAGTAATAGTAGTACGTGAAGGTCGTCGAATAGAGACCGACGACGGTTTCCTGCATGTCGAGCGTACCCGTTTCGAGACCGTTCCAGGCCCCGGCGGTCGTTTTCAGCGGGAATTTACCGCTGTCGATGACCTCCTGAGCGTAGTCCTCGGCCTTTTCCAGATCGTTCATCGTCCAGTATACGCGGGCCAGCAGCGCTTTGACGGCGTAAAGGTTGAAATGGGTGATGCGGTTGCTCGTGAAGTCGCCCATGCTGTTGTTGCGTTCCACCGGAAGCAGCGTCTTGTCCTCTTCGAGGTACTTCTCGGCCTCGGTCAGGTCGGCGATGATGAGTTCGAACACCTTGTCGAGCGAACTGTACGGAGTGACCTGGATGCCGTAGCTCTTTACATAGGGAATGGCCTTGGCTTTGGCCGCGGCGTCGCCCGAGGCGAACGATACGGCGAAGATGCGCGCCATCTCGAAATGGAGGAAAGCCCGCAGTGCGAGCAACTCGCCCTTGTAGAGGCGTGTATGGCGGAATTCGCCGTCGTCTTTGGGCAGGATATGGGACAGGGCCTTGTTGACATGGCCGATGGCCTTGTATCCCGAGACCCAGATCTTTTCGGCGACGGCGATGGCGTTGTCGTGCGTCCATTGGCGCTGGACGACGTAAGCCATGTCGTCGCTCTGGTTGATCGTGAAGTTGCCGGTCATCAGATCGGGGTATTTGTAGGCGAGCATTTGGCCGTAGAGCCCGTTGCGATCGCCGCCGATCTCGGCATAGATGCCGTAGATGGCATCCTCGCAGCCTTCGGCCGTGGCGAAAAGTTCCTTGTCGGTTACCTCCGATTTGGGATTGACGTCGAGATAAGCCCCGCAGGCGCTCAGCAGCAACGGCAGCGTCAGCAGCAAGGTCTGACTGTATTGTTTGATCGTTTTCATAATCTTCGGCATGTTAGAAAGTGGGACGAATCATCAGGTTGATCGTACGGCTGTACGGATAGCTCGTACCACGTTCGTATTTGACGCTGGAGAAACGCACGAGGTCCGTAACGCCGACGCCGACGGCCAGGCGTTTGAATCCGAGGCGTTTGAGGAATTTGGCCTGGAACTCGTAGGAGATCGTCGCGCTCGACAGCCACAGTTCGTTGAGGCGTTCGACGAAACGTTCCGAATTGTACTTTTGCGTGGTTTGGCGGATGGCCAGGTAGCGCGACAAATCGCCGGGTCTCTTCCAGCGGTCGGTAAAGGCGCGTTCGTCGACGTTATAACGCGGGTCGATGTTCTCGACTTTCTCCCAGAGGGTTTTGTTGTAGGTGTCGCCGCCGAACGTGTAGCTGAAGACGAAATTCAGCGACCACCCCTTGTAGCGCAGCGTGTTGAGCCATGTGCCTTGCAGTTTGGGCTGCGTGTTGCCCACGACCACCTCGTCTTCGGTGTCGTACTTGAAGGTGTATTCGCCGTTCTTCTTGATGAAGATCTCCTGTCCCGTGGCGGGGTCGATGCCGGCCGAGCGCACGGCGTAAATGTCATACTGCGAACCGCCCTCCCGGAACCGCAGCATCAGCGGGCTGTCCAGATCGACCTGGTAGGAGGTGTTCTTCAGCGTATTGCTGATGCGCTTGATGCGGTCCTTGACGTGCGAGCCGTTGATTACCGAGGTCCATGCCCAGTTGCGGCTGCGGATGATCTGTGCGGCGACCGAGAAATCGTAACCCGTGTTCTGGTTCTCGCCGAAGTTCACCGTGATATTCTCGGCGCCGGTCGAGGCCGGGAGCGGAATGCTCATCAACTGGTCCTTGGTCGTGTTGCGGAAATAGTCGAAGCTCAGAACCAGGCGTTCCTTGAAGAGCGTGAGGTCGATACCGATGTTGTTCTTCAACACGCGCTGCCATTTCAGCTCGGGGTTGCCCATGCGGATCGGAACGGTTCCCACACCCGTGTAGTACATGTTTTTGTTGTCGTAGCGGTAGGTGGTGATGGCCTGGTAGGGGCTGCCGGTGGTCTGGCCGTTGTAACCCCACGACCAGGTGAGACGCATTACGTCGATCCACTCTACGTCGTCGAGGAATTTCTCCTTGTGGAGGTTCCATCCCAGACCGAACGACCACATCGGCGCGAAGCGGTTCTCCGAACCGTAGGCCGACGAACCGGAGGTCCGGTAGGAGATGTCGGCGAAATAGCGGTTGCGGAAATAGATGTTGCCGCTGGCGAAGAATCCCACTTTGGCCAGCAGCGTCTCGCTGCCGGAGGGCAGGCTGCTCGGATCGTAGCCCAGCGCGTATTTGATATCCGAAAGGTTGTCTTTCAGGAAGCCCATGGCCGTCACGTAGGAGGAGGTGAGGTTCGTGTGCTGGATGTCGGTTCCGGCGTTGACCACGAATCCCGAGCCCTGGCTGTCGAGGGCGCGGCCGTAGTTGAGCACGAGCTTGCCGTCGTAGTTGAATCCTTTGCTGGTGCCCAGCCGATAGGTTCCCCGTTCCGAAGGCTCCGTTTTGCTGAGGAACTGGGCGTCGTCGGGTGAAATGTAACGGTCGGACTGGCTGCTTTCGATGTCGACGTTGAACTGGCCGCTGACATAGAAGTCGGGCGTAATCTCCCATTTGGCATCGACCGTGTTGCGTAGGTTCTGGGTCCGGGAGGTCGAGAAGCTCGACAGCGTAGCGTTGTAGAGCGGGTTGGCCTGGAATCCCGCGCTGGTCGTCGAGGGGTCTTCAGGGTCGAAATAGAAAGCCTTCACCAGGTTGCCGTACTCGTCGTAGGGCGATTCGTAGGGATTGAGTTTCGTGTAGGCGCTGAACGTGCCGTAGGGCGACTCCTTGGAGTCGGTCAGCGAGTAGTTGGCCGTATAGCGCAGCGTGAGTTTGTCCCGCGAGTGGTAGCCCACCGAGAAGTTGAGCGTGTAGTTGCGGCGGTTGTCGCCTTTCATGACACCGTATTTGTCGCTGAAACGCAGCGACGCCCGGTAGTCGATCTTCTGGGCGCGGCCGCTCAGCGAAAGCGAATGGGTGTGGCTGAACGGGACGCGCAGCGGGGCGCGTATCCAGTCGGTGTTGACGCCGCGGCGGACATTCTGCAATTTGTAGGCGTAGGTCTTGTCCATCGACCCGTCGGTCGTTTCGTAAAGACCTGCCAGTCGTTCCAGTTCCAGTTTTTGGGCGGCGTTGGTCAGATTTATCGAACTCAGGTCGGGGACGCTCAGTTCAGGGACGAAGTTGTAGCTCAGGCGGGGCTTGCTGTCCGTCACCTGCTGGCGTTCGATGACGATCACGCCGTTGGCGGCGCGGTCGCCGTAGACGATGGCGGCCTGGGCGTCTTTCAGGACGTCGATGCGCTCGATCTCGTACATGTCGAGGTCGTAAAGCTCCTCCATCGAGATTTCGGCGCCGTCGAGGATGATGAGCGGGTTGTTGTAGGCCTTCTCCTCGGCCGAGGTGGCGATGGAGTTCGAACCGCGGATCAGAATCTCGGGAATGGCGTTGGGGTTCGAGCCGAGGGCGTTGTTCTGCACGACAACCATGCCCGGGGTCACGGCGCTCAGGGCCGTCATGAGATTGGTGTTCGAGATCGAAACGAGGTCTTCGCCCTTGACCGTGGTCACCGAACCGGTGAAGGTGTTCTTGTTGCGCGAGAACATACCGTTGACCACCACGTCCTCGATCTGCGTGCCGCCCTCCTTGAGCTTCACTTTGAGCCCTTTCATCGAGCCGGTGACCGCCACCTGGCGTGTCTCCATGCCCAGAAATCCCACTTCCAGCAGGGCGGGACTCGTCTTGGTTGTGAAGGAGAAGGTGAATTCACCCTTTTCGTCGGCCGAGACTCCCTGTCCCGATCCGTTGGCCAGCAGGACCGTGGCGCCGGGCAGCACCGTGTTGTTCGAGTCGTAAACCGTACCCGCAACGGTGAATCGGCGTGTCTTGACCGTCGTGTCGAAGACCAGCACGACGTTGTTTTCGATCTGGTATTTGAAGCTCGATCCGGCGATGCAGCGATCGAGCACGTCCGAGATCGCTGCTTTCCTGAAGTCACCGCTCACGGCCGGGAGCCGGCGGATGTCTTCGGGGTCGTAGGCGATTTTGACGCCGGTTTTCTTGGAGATTTCATCCAATATCGCCGCGACGGGCCGTTCCGCCGCTTCGATGCTCACCGTGGCATTCAGGTTGATCGGCTTTCCCCCCCCCTGAGCCATTGTCACGGTAGTTGCTGCACAGACCGTTGCTGCGAGCAGTACCAGCCGGAGCGCCCGTGCCCGGCTGAGAAGCTGTAGAATTTTTTGCATAGACTTGGGTATTTAAGCAGGCCGGTCCGGATGAACCGGCCTGCCCGGGTTCTTAGTTTTTCTGTGACGGGAACAGACTGCGTTCGAGCACGTAGATCATGCCCTGGTAGTGGGCCCGGGTCTCACCCGAGGCGCTCTTTACGCGCGAACGCAGCAGTTTCAGTATGCGGTCGTTGACATTGACGAACAAGGCGCGCGACTCGTCGATCGACCGCAGCTGGACGTTGTACTGCCAGCCGTAGCCGTGCGACAGCGCGTCGGCATTCCAGAGTTTCGACGCCACGAAACCTTTGCCGTGCTCCTCCTCGGCTTCGCGCAGCGGGGTGAGGTAGCGCTCCACCAGGCCGGTGTCGTCCAGTCCCAGCAGGGCGATCTCGTCCACCGAAGGCGCATAGGCTTCGGCGATGCCGCCCAACTTCATACGTTTGGCCTCGCTGGCGGCGACGTCAGCGGCCGCATCGACGAACATCCGCTGGATGAGCCGCTCCGACGGCGACAGCGAACGGCCCTTGACCGTGTTCTCGAAGATGATGTCGTAGAGGTCGTTCATATACTCCTGCGGAGTGTAGGGGTTGTCCGAGATGTGGGACGAGAGCATGACGTTCTTGTAATAGGTAAAGAACGCACGGCAGAAGTTGAAGCGCAGGATGGACGAAAGGTCCACGTGCAGCGGCAGTTTTTCGGTCAGTGCGGGCTGTTCGAGCCACGACGAATCCTTCATCTTGGCAAGCACCCATTTCAGCGCGGCGCGCTGGCGCTCTTTCGGTACGGCGATGGCCTGAGGACCTCCGGCCGTGTTGCTGTTCACCTGTTTGAGGTAGATGCCGCCCACGTTGAGCATTGCGGCGTTGACGTAACGGGCGAATTGTCCGGCGATCGATTCATAGAGCCGGATGCGCTTCGACAAGTCGGGGTCCTCCTCGTCGGAAATCCACTCCTCCATGTGCGAGAGGATGTATTTCAGGTTGGCGATGCCGTAGTCGCCGGCCTTCATGGCGTCGTCGCCGAGGTCCTCCTCCAGGGCGGTCGGGTCGTAGCGTGCGATGAGCTGCTGCCGGCCGTAGCGGTAGATTGGGTCGCCGACCTTTTCGTCGATCCATCCGCGGATGGTTTTCTCCTCGTCGAACAGGTCTTTCTTGTCGGGCAGCGGCGTATAGGCGTATTTGATGACGTATTCGTCGTAGGGACCGAGGTCCGGCGGAGTCACCTTCACGCCCCGGTCGCCGGGCTGCGCCACGTAGTTGAAACGCGCGTAGTCCATGATCGAGGGCGTGGTGCCGTGCTTCTGCGTGAACGAGGCGCTGCGCAGCGAGTCCACGGGGAATGCGCTCGATGCCGCCATGTTGTGCATCAGGCCCAGCGTGTGTCCGATCTCATGGGCGAGGATGTATTCCAGCGTCTCCTGGAAAACGTCGTCGGGCAGCTCCTTGCCGCGCACGCGCTCGTCGACCTGCGAAGTCTGCACGAATCGCCACGTATTGGCCAGCCGCACCACGTCGTTGTACATCAGCACCGAGGCATTGATGATCTCGCCCGAGCGCGGATCGACCCACGAGGGGCCCATGGCGTTGGCCACGGCCGCCGGGACATAGCGGATGCAGGAGTATTTCAGGTTGTCGGGGTCGAAATCGGGATTGTCTTTCGGGAAATCCTCGATGTGCATGACGTTTTTGAACCCGATCTTCTCGAAGGCCTTGTTCCAGCGCAGGACGCCGCGGCGGATCGGTTCGCGCCACAGCGCGGGGAATGCGTCGTCGAGGTAGAAGACGATCGGCTTGACCGGTTCCACGAGTTCACCGCGTTTCCACGCCTCCACATCTTTGGGCTGGAGGTCCCAGCGGTTGATGACAGAGAAGTCCTCGATGGTCTCTTTTTTGCCGTCGATGCGCGACAGGCCGGTCAGGAAGATGCCGATCCGGTCGTCGGCCAGACGCGGCCGCATCGACTCCTCGGGCAGCAGCAGGATCGTGCGCGTCACCTTCATGGTCATCGGCTCGTCCTTTTTGAGCTGCACCAGACCCAGCAGGCTGGCCGATACCGAGTAGGAGAGGTACGACTTGATCGTGACGTTGTCCTCGAACGCCTTGATCTGGTCGATGGCCGATCCGTCGCTCTTGAATTTTCCGGTGATGCTTATCAGGCCGTTGTTGCTGTTGCTCATGGGAGCCAGCTGGGCGTTGTCCCCGGCGAAGAACTTGGTCATGTCCACCACTACGGCCGAACTGTCCCGGTTGTAGCAGATGAAATTGAACGACGTGATGATGGCCGGCAGCGTGCTGCGGCTGATGGCCTTGGTCATGTGGGGGTCGTTCTTGTCGTAGAGCGGGGGTACGGGGGCCTCGGAGAGGTAGAGCGTGGTGTCGATCCGCGTGAACTTGACGTGAATGGGGTCCTTCGGTTTGTAACCGATGGTTCCCAGGTTGGTGTCGCTGGCTTCGGAGATGGTCGAAGCGATGAGCATTTCGCGGCCGATCGTTTTGAGGGGAACCTCGGCGTAGAGTTTGCCTTTGAGCTTGTGCAGTGTCAGAAAGGGTCCCTGGGCCGTTTCACACGACTTGTCGTTGACAAACATCTTGGTGTATTTGTCGACCTTGGGTTTCGAGACCGCCTCTGTCTTCGTTTTTTTCTTTTTGGATTTTGATTTGGATGCCGCCGTTCCTGACGCCGGAACTGCAAGCAATCCTGCCGTGAACAGCAGGACACAGAATTTGGAAAATGGACGCATGTAAATAAATTTGGGAATTTTGGGAGTTTTTATAATCTGATCGAGCTTTTGAGTTTCAATTTATCGGAGAAAAAGCCATTTTGCATTGTAATTTGTTTCCTTTGACGAAAAGGTCGATGACAAATATATTGAAAACGATTCGATTTTGCAACATGCGAAGTGACCGAAACGATTATTTTTCGGCCAGTTGATATGATAAAAAGATTGTCGGGGCAGGTACGGTCAACTTTGATCCGCTGAACGGAATTCGTTGTCTTTTGAACGATGATGGCCGTATTTTTGCATCTGTCGGGTGGTCTCAGCGCCGGATTCCTCCCCGCGAAAGCACCTCTTCGAAGTAGGCGATCGTCTTCCGAAGACCGTCCCGCAGCTGGATTTTCGGCTCCCAGCCGTCGAGCATGTTGCGGGCGAGCGAGATGTCGGGCTGCCGCTGCTGGGGGTCGTCGGCCGGTAGGGGCAGGTGGACGATTTTCGATCGCGTACCCGTCAGCGAGATCACCTCGCGGGCCAGTTCGGCGATGGTGAATTCGTTCGGGTTGCCGATGTTCACCGGTCCGGTGAAGTTGTCGGGCGTGTTGTTCATCATGCGCATCATGCCTTCGACCATGTCGTCGATGTATTGGAACGAGCGGGTCTGCCCGCCGTCGCCGTAGATCGTGATGTTGTCGCCGCGAAGCGCCTGGACGATGAAATTCGAAACCACACGGCCGTCGTTGATGTCCATTTTCGGGCCGTAGGTGTTGAAGATGCGGATGATCTTCACGGGGATGCCGTGTTCGCGGTAGTAGCTCATGAAGAGCGATTCGGCGCAGCGCTTGCCCTCGTCGTAGCACGAGCGGATGCCCAGCGGATTGACGTGGCCCCAATAATCCTCGCGCTGGGGATGGATCAGCGGGTCGCCGTAAACCTCCGAAGTCGAAGCCTGGAGGATTTTGGCCCGGTTGTATTTGGCCATGCCCAGCATGTTGATCGCTCCGATCACCGACGTCTGGGTGGTTTTGATCGGATCGTGCTGGTAGTAGATCGGTGAAGCGGGACAGGCGAGGTTGTAGATCTCCTCGACCTCGGCCATGTAGGGGTAGATGATGTCGTGGCGGATCACCTCGAAATTGGGGTGCGGCAGCAGGTGCCGGATATTGCTTTTGTGACCGGTGAAATAGTTGTCGAGACAGATGATGTCGTTCCCTTCCGCCAGCAGTCTCTCGCACAGGTGCGAGCCGATGAATCCGGCGCCGCCCGATATTAATATTCGCTTCATTCTCAGGTGAAGAAGTTTGATTCAGACGCACAAAGGTAGGATTATTATTTAAAAATGAACTATCTTTGTCAATTAAATAAACAAATTAGGTCGAAATAACATACTTTATGGGCCGAAAAGCTGTATCTTATTTATTAAAGGGTCTCGCAGTGACCTTTACTGCGTTGTTGCTGGCCGCAGCCGTGTTGAGCTGGCGTTCTTCGTTCATTTCGCCCGAGGCCGGGAATTTCTGGGCTTCGATCGCACTGTTGATGCCCGTTATCCTGCTGCTGAACTTCGCGGCGCTTATCTGGTGGCTTTTCCGCCGTCAGTGGGGCGTGGCGCTGATGCCCGTTGCGGCACTGGCGCTCAACCTGGGCTATATCTCAGCGATGGTCCAGCTGCCCGATTTCGACAGCAAGGGGCCCCATGACATCCGTGTGGCGACGCTCAACGCCTATGGTTTCCGCCGCCTCGGCCCGACCTCGGTCACCGGCTACGGCATCGCGTCGCTGATGAAGCGCGAAAAGGTCGATGTGGTATGCCTGCAGGAGTTCATCGACGACCGGACGTTCCCGCCCGACAGCATCGCGAAGCTTTTCGCCTCGCACATGCCCTGGTTCATCCATCAGGAGGGGCAGGCCATCCTGAGCCGTTTCCCGATTGTCGGCCACCGCTATGTCCGCTTCCCCGGTTCGGGCAACGATTACCTGCAGGCCGACGTGAAGATCGGCGGCGACACGGTGCGCATTTTCTCGGTGCACTTGCAGACGTCGGGCATTTCGAGTCTCCGGCACCGTTTCCGCAAGGATCACGACCGCGATGTCCCGGTCGAGCGGGTGATCGGCGAATTGGAACGCAACAGCCGTATCCGTGCACAGCAGGTCCGCGAAATCCGCACGGTGATCGACTCCACGCGCTACCCGGTCATCGTGGCCGGGGACTTCAACGACACACCCTCGTCCTATACCTACCGCCAGTTGAAAGGCGGCATGACCGACGGGTTCCGGGCTGTCGGCAACGGATTCGGCGGCACGTTCCGCTATCTGGGCGGCGTGCTGCGAATCGACTATATCTTCTATGACAACCGGTTTGCGGGCGTAGGTTACTACATGCCGCAGGATGATGTGAGCGACCACAAGGCCGTCATCGCCGAGCTGCAGCTCAGGCGGTAGCTTCGTCCTTGCCCGGCCCCTGTTCGGGCTGCTCCTTGGCGATGGTGAAGGTGAAGGTCGAACCTTCGCCCTCTTTCGACTCGATGGTCAGGGTGCCGCCGTTGCGGTGCGTGAGGTCCTGCACCAGTTGCAGTCCCAGTCCCGACCCCTCCTCGTTCTTCGTGCCGTAGGTGGTGTAGTGGGTCTCGGGGTTGAGCAGTTTGGGAATGTCCTCCTCTTTGATGCCGATGCCGTTGTCGCGCACCGAGATTGCGGCGTGCGTGGGCGTTTCGCGGACCGAAACCACGATCTTGCCGCCCTCCTGGCTGTATTTGATGGCGTTGGACATCAGGTTGCGCATGATCGTTTTGACCATGTCCACGTCGCAGCTGACCGTGATCGCCTCCGGAATGTCGTATTCGACCTCGATATTCTTCACCTGCGCCACCACGTCGGACATCTTGCTGGCGAAAAGCACCACTTCCGAAATGTCGACCTCCTGGAACACCGTGTTCATGCGTCCGATCTGGCTCTTGGTCCATTTCAGCAGGTTGTCCAGCAGCATGAACGTGCTCTCGGTGATGTTGTTGCCCATGGAGATCATCTCGAAACTGTCCTCGCCGATCTGGTCGGCCGTGAGGTTGATCGAGAGCATGTTGAAAACCATCTTCAGCGTGCCGATCGGCGACCGGAGGTCGTGGGCGATCACCGAATACATCTTGTCGCGGGCTTCGACCGTCGCCTGCAGTTCGTCGCGCTGCTGCATGATGGTCCGCTGCGCGGCGGCCAGGTAGATGTGGTGCGCCACGCGGGTGATGAGCTCTTCGTGGTTGAACGGCTTGGAAATGTAGTCGCTGGCCCCGAATTTGAATCCTTTGACGATATCCTCGGGATTGTGCAGCGCCGTGAGGAAGATCACCGGAATATCCTCGTGCGCCGGGTCCGCCTTGAGCCGCTTCAGCACCTCGTATCCGTCCATGTCGGGCATCATGATGTCCAGCAGGATCAGGTCGGGGTTCACCTCCGCGACCTTTTCCAGCGCTTCGAACCCGCCCGAAGCGGTGACGATCTTGTACTTCGCCCGGCTCAGCACGGCTTTCAGCAGCATGATGTTCGTGGCGATGTCGTCGACTGCCAGAATGGTGTAATCTTCGGGCTTTATGGCGATGTTTTTCATGGAAATCAGCAGTTTATGGTAAACAAATCTAATAAAAAATCCGCAGATGTGCAAACGTCAGGCGCGCCGTGCCTTTTCCCAGGCCCCGCGGCCCCGGTGGGTCGCCAGGTACCAGGCCCCGCGGAAGACGTTGAGGTTCATGAAAAGGAAGTAGTAGGGCACCGAGAGCAAGCCTCCCTGCCGGCCGCGGCGTTCGCGTATCCATCCGGCGGCGGCCGTGAGGTAGAAGAGCGCCTGCAGGGCCAGTATCATGGCGTAGAGCTGCGGATGGCCCGACCATAACAGGGCGATGTTGAGCGGCACGAGCGCCGCAAGCGCGACGGGAGTGACGGTCCACCGCAGTACGCGGTGCGAGACGTACTGGAACCACAGCACGCCGTAGCGGAAGGGATTTAATAATTTGCGTAGACGCCATACCGACTGCAGCCCGCCCGCCGCGATGCGGCGTTTGCGTTTGCCCTCCTCGGTCATGTCGGCCGAGGGGGTCTCCAGGGCATATGCCTCCTTGCAGTAGGCGATCTTGTAGCCGTCGGCGGCGATGAGCATCGAACAGACGAAATCGTCGAGCAGCGTATCTTCGGGCATTGTCCGCCACAGTTCGCGCCGCACGGCGAACAGCTCTCCGGCGGCTCCCACGGCCGAGTGGAGGCGGTAGTCGAGCTCTTTGAGTTTCGATTCGTATTTCCAGTAGGCCCCTTCGGTCGCGGCGGCTCCCGAGCCCTCCGCGGCGGCCACGCGCTTCTCGCCCGCGACACATCCGACCTTGGGGTCGTCGAAACAGCGCACGATCTCCTCCACGGCTTCGGGGTTGAGCATCGTGTTGGCGTCGGTGAAGATCACGATCGGGGTGTGGATATGTTCCAGCGCCCGGTTCAGGGCCGCGGTCTTGCCGCCGCGCCGGGCGTCGTGGAGCACCGTGACTTCGGGATATGCCGCCAGCAGTTTGGGCGTGCGGTCGGTCGAACCGTCGGTCACCCAGGCGATGTGCAGTTTTCCGGCCGGGTATTTCAGCGCCCGGCAGTTTTCCATCTTCTCCGCCACGATCTCCTGCTCGTTCCAGGCGGCGATCAGCAGCGTCGCTTCGGCCGTTTCGGCCGGAACGGGATGCCGTTTGGCGGGGCACAGGGCTTCGCGGAGCTTCACCAGCGCGGCCAGCAGGAGGCCGTATCCGACGTAGGTGTAGACGACCAACAGGACGCAGGCCCAGAAAAGGATAGCTGTGACAGTCATGGACTTCGGGTTATTTGCGGCGGATGAGCCGTTCGACGCTGCGGACGAAGCGGTATCCGAAGAGGTTGACGAAAAAGGTCCGGACCCGGTAGTAGGCAAAAGCCTTGGGCGAGAACCACGAGTTCTGGTAGTGGTGGATGGCGTAGGTGTCGGGCGTGAGCTCCACTTTGCGCGAGTCGAAGACCTTGGGCGAGAAGTACTCCCGCGGCAGGATGCAGACCGCCTCGTCGAGGTCCTTGCGTTTCAGGGCTTCGAGCCCTCCCTCCACCTTCACGATGGGTTTCAGCTTCGGGATCTGCTCCTGCATGATCTCCGGGAGCATCCGGATATCGTACGAGCCGTCCTCGCGGACGAACCGGCGCCCTTCGTAGTAGTCGAGGCATTGTTTCACCCAGTCGCATCCTTTCTCGGCGCCCAGCACGGCGGCTTCGATGGTCCCGGCGGTCTCGGCCCCCGCGAAGTAGGGCAGGCCGAGCAGCGGGTCGAAACTCCGGAGCACCTCGACGTCCGAGTCGAGGTAGATGCCCCCGTAGTTGTAGAGGGCGTAGAAACGGATGTAGTCGGCCGCGAAGGCGTATTTCTTCGCCTCGAAAGCCTGCTTCACCCAGGGGGAGGATTCCAGGTCGAAGCGTTTCGTGTCCCAGAGCACGACCTCGTAGTCGGGCAGGTGCTTTTGCCAGCTTGCGAGACACTTCTCGATTTTGGCCGGATAGGGGTCTCCGCTCAGCCAGCAGAGGTGGATTTGCTTGGGAATCATGGTGTCAGGGTTTTCATTTCGGTCATTACCTTTTGCATCTGCCGCTCCCACGAGAGCGAGCCTTCGATCGTTTTGCGGATGTGCTCCGGGGTGCGGTCCGCGGCGTCGAGCCAGCCGGCGAGGGCCGCGATGTCGAGCGGTGAGTCGTCGGCGGGGGCTTTCAGAACATAGGGCATCGCGTCGAAGTCGCTGTCCCGCTCGGAGTAGACGAACGGAATGCCCCGCGCGGCATATTCGCGGTTTTTGAGGCTTTTGAGGCTCTCGATGCCGTTGCGGTGGCGGGCGAGGCTCGCCACGCCCATGTCGCACCATGCGAATTCGGCGTCGAGCGCCGCGCCCGAACGGGGTCCCGTGATTTCGACGTATTCGCCGAGACCGTATGCCGCGATGCTGCGGGCGTAACCGTCGATCAGGCCGGGCATGCCGTCGCCCACGATGTGCAGTTTCACGATGCGGTCGTGCGGCGCGGCGTAATAGGCTTTCAGCCCCTCGATCACGCGGTCGAAGCCGTGCCACGGGTGGATGTTGGCCAAAGCCAGCAGCCGCATCTCGCGGGCGATGGCGTGCACCTCGGTTTTGAGGGGTATCGTGCCGAAGTCGATGCCGTTGGAGATGCGGACGGTCTTCTGCCCGAAAATCTCTTCGTCGTCGGAAAAGGTGACGATGCGGTCGACCTGCCGGGCCAGGCTGCGGCGGAACATCCGGTCGACCTGCAGTTGGATTTTCTCTTTCCTTCCGGCCTCGCGGAACTCCGCGTCGTAGGGGTAGGTGGGGATTTCGAGCGCGATGCGCACCCCGAGCCGGCGCACGCGGCGCAGCCAGCCGACCAGCAGCGGATTGGCGTTCAGGTCGTGGCGGATGTAGAGGAACCGGACCCCTTCGCGGCGGATGTAGTCGGTGATGTCGGCGTAGGAGATCCGTTTGAGCAGCTTGGCGCGGAAACCGCTCCCGAACGTGCGGATCACGGCGTCGCCCGCCATGCGTCGCTGCGTGCCGTCGGCGTCGATCTCCAGGTGACACAGCGCAATGTCCGCGCCGTTGCGCCGGAGGGCTTCGCACTGGGCGAAGATCTTCTTCGAGATGCCGCTGTGGGCCGAGAATCCGTGGAATACGATGAACAATCCCTTCATGGCACTCTATTTTCCGGGCCGCAGGCGTGCGGCGAGTTCTTTGAGGTTGTACGCTCCGCTCAACTGGATGTATCCCAGCCAGATGACGAGGGCGACGGCGCATTTCGCCGCCAGCGACGGCAGGTGCGGCGTCGTTTCGGGAAGCAGCCACGCGATGCCGGCCAGCGCCGGCGAGAGAATTGCCGTGAGCAGCAGCGGTTGCAGGAGGCTTCGCCAGAAAGGGCCCCATTTCATCCGCAGGGTGAGACAGAACAGCGCATGGTAACACTGCACGAAGTTGACGGCGAACGAGATGCAGATGGCCCATGCCACGGCTTCGAGCGTCCCGAAGGCGAAGATGCCCGTCGAGATGGCCGCGACGTTGAGCGTCGCCGAGAAGAGTCCGCAGATAAAGAGCATCCGCGTGGCGTTGGCGGCCTGGAAGATCGATCCCGACGTGGACATCACGATCTGGATGCCGACCGAGAGGGCCAGGATGCGGAACGCCGGCACCGAGGGCATCCACTGGTCGCCGAAGATGATGAGCACCAGCTCCTCGGCCGTGAACCACAGCACGGCCGACAGCGGCAGGCCGATAAAGGCCAGCAGGCGGATTACTTTCAGATACGCTTCCCCCAGTTTCTTTATGTCGTGCTGCATCTGCGCGAAGACGGGGTGCATGACCGGCGAGATGACGAAGGCGATGTTTTGCAGCGGCATCATCATCAGGCGGTACGATTTGTCGTAGTAGCCCAGATCCGAAAGGCTCATGTAACGCCCCATCAGCAGTTTGTCGAGGTTGCGGCTGAAAAAGTTCAGCAGTTGGAACGAGAACTGGTAAGCTGAGAACGAGAAGACTTTCGAGAGGGCTTCGCGCGCGGGCTTCATCCGCAGGCGGACGGGATATTCGCGGTAGTTGATTGCAAAGAGCATCACGCTCGAGAAGACCGGGTTGATCGTCAGGGCGTAGATGCCTGCTCCGGCATAGGCGGCGATGATGCCCGCGGCTCCTCCGACTATTTGCACGGCGAGCGAGCGCACGGCGGCGAACCGAAAGCGTTTGTCTTTCATCACCAGCGAATTGGGGACGATGTTCGCCGTGGCGAAGAGGAGGTTCAGCGAGAGGATGCGGCAGATGTCGCGCAGTTCCGCCGAACCGTCGTAGAACGAGGCGATCAGCCCCGAGGCGGCGAAGAAAAGCAGGGCGATGACCGCTGCGGACCAGATCGTGAGCGAGAAGATGCTGCTCAGGTCGCGGCGCGAGAGGTCGCGGTGCTGGATCACCGCGGGTCCGATGCCCAGGTCGCTGAAGATGGCGAAGAAGGCGATGATGACCGTGGCGATGTTCACCACGCCGAACTCTTCGGGGGTGAACAGGCGCGAGAGCACCGCCGTCACGAGGATCGTCACTACGACGCCGGCGTATTTGGCGACCGAGGTGTAGAAGACTCCCGAGGCTAATTCGCGCCCTACGGACCGGGGTTGTTTATCGTCGTTCTGCGTCATGCAATCGGGTGTAAAGTTGTCCGTATGCCGCGGCGATCTGCGGCAGGCGGAGGTGTTCGAGGGCGTATTCGCGGTTCCGTTCGCCGTGCCCTGCGGCGGTGAGCCGGACCGCTTCGGCCAGCGCGCGGTCCACCGATGCGGGGTCCGCGGCGTCGAAGACCGGGTTTCCGGTGGCCGTCAGCATTTCGCCGATATTGCCTGCTGCGGGGCCTGCGACCACGCGGCCGAAGGCGAAAGCCTGCGGGACGTTCCCCGAGTTGAGGATGTCGGTGCGCTGGATGAAGACCACGTCGGCGGCCGTGAAGTAGGCCGGCAGGTCGGCGTCGGGGATCAGCCCCTCGGCCGAGGTGATGCGGCTGCGGAACAGCCTTTCGGCGGCGTGCGCCCCGTAGTAAAGCAGCCGGGTGGCGAAGCGTTTCAGCCCCCGTCGGTGCGATCCGTTGAGGGTGTGGGGCCAGAGGCGGGGCGCCAGCAGGAATTTTCGCGGAACGCGCAGGCGGCGGAACGCCCTCCATGTCAGCTTCCGTTCGAAATCGTGGCGGAACGCTCCGAAAGCCAGCACGACGAAGCTGTCGGCCGGGATGCCGAGCCTTTGCCGGGCTTCCCCGCGGGTGATGTCGGGACCATAAATGCCCTCGTAAATGTGGTGCGGAATCACGACGTGAATTTGCCGCGAATCGGGGTATTTCGCCCGGAACTGCCGGAGACTGTAACCGCCCAGGTGGACCACCGCGTCGGCATACTCCCCGATCAGCCGGTAGGCTTCGCAAACCCGGTGGTCGCCTTTGTGGGGCAGGGTGTTGTGGCGGGTGTAGACGATCGGGATTCCCCGCTCGCGGAGCATGCGGAGCCGTTCGCCCAGTTCCGCGACCTGTTCCGGCGAGGGGTAGCTCCAGCCGAACAGCTCCTCGGGCCACTGGAAGTGGACCAGGTCGTATGCCGCGGCGTTGTTCCAGAACTCGTCGGCTGAGCAGACGACCTCGAAGCCGCAGGCACGGATGCCCTCGGCGAGCAGCCGGACGAAGGGGTTGTCGCTGAGTCCCGAAGATTTATAAACGATCAGTACCTTCATTTCAAACCCGTACCCACTCCTTTTTTTCGAAATCGTAACGTTTCACCGCGCGCGCGGGATTGCCCACGGCCACGGTATAGGGCGGTATGTCCTTGGTGACGACCGATCCGGCGCCGATCTGACACCGTTCGCCGATGGTGACGCCGGCCATGATCGTCGAGTTGGTCCCCAGGTGGGTGTAGTCGCCCACCTTCACGGGCCGCAGCATCAACGGCTGGAGGTTGGGGTCCTGCGTCACGTCCTCGTAACCGTGGATGAGCCCCTGCACGGAGACGTGCTGTCCCAGGAAGACGTAACGGCCGATATCGACCGGCCCGACCACCACCGAACCCACGCCCACGCGCGAGCCCTCGCCGATCCGGACGTCGCCGGCGCCGTTGTTGACCACGGCGAAATCTTCGATCTGGGCATCCCGTTCCAGCACGAAGCGGTGCCAGGGGAAGATGTCCGCCCGGGCATGGGAACATATCTTGGAACCTTTTCCCGCAGGGTGCAGCAGCGGGCGCAGCAGCCGCAGCCACCAACGCGGCCGGGGCCGTTTGGACGGGGTGAGCAGCCACAGCGTCAGACGCCGCAGGCGGGGATTTTGTTTTATCTTTTCGATCATCGTTCGGTTGTGTTTGAGTTTATGGGACCCAGTTCGCGGTAGAGCGCCAGCAGTTTCCGGGCCGTCTGCTCCCACGAGAAGAGCTTCACCCGTTCCAGTCCGTAGGCGATTGTTTCCGCTCGGCAGGCGTCGTCGGTTTCGAGCTGCAGGAGGGCGTCGGCAATGGCTTGCGGCGAGGTCGGGTCGACGAGGATGGCCCCCGGGCCCGCGATCTCGGGAATGGCCGAGGTGTTCGACGTCACGACAGGCGTGCCGCAGGCCATCGCCTCGAGCAGGGGAATGCCGAAACTCTCGCGCAGCGAGGTGTAGAGGAATGCCGAGGCGCCGTTGTAGACGGCCGGGAGGTCGCCGTTGGGGATGTAACCCGGCAGGCGGAGACGCTCCGTCAGTTCCGGCCGGCCGATCTGCTGTAAAATGGATTCCGCGGCCTGCACCGTGAGGTCCGCGACCAGCAGCGGCAGCGGATGTTCCGAGCGGCGCACGTATTCGGCATAGGCGCGCAGTGTTCCCGGGGTGTTCTTCTTGGGGTCGGTGTTGCCCAGGAAGAAGAGGTATTCCGCGTCGGGGAGGTAGCGTTTCGTGACCTCCGCGGTGTCGTCCATCGGCCGGAACCGGGGGTTGTAGCCGTTGTGGATGGCCATGATCCGTTCGGGATCGAGGCCGAGGGCCGTGCGGATGCGGTCGCATTCGAACTGCGATACGGTGATGATCCTGCGGCATTTGGGCAGGATGCGCGGCACCACCAGACGGCGGTACTGCCGTCCCAATGACTGGTAGAGCGACGAGTTGCGCCCGGCCTGCTTTTCGAGGAAGATGATGTCGTGAAGCGTCACCACCAGCGGCGTCGATCCCCACACCGGGGCGGTGTTGCTCGTGCAGTGCAAAAGGTCGGGCTTCACGCGCGCCACGGCCCGCGGCAGGGCCCACTGCTCCCACAGCGGGTACGACGGGCAGCGCAGCGTGACGATGTGCACGTTGGGCGTCTCCTCGAGACAGCGGTCGGGACCGTCGCCCACGAAGACGAAATATTCGTTTTCGGTGTCGAGCCGTTGCAGGCAGCGGATGGTTTCGAGCGCCACGAAATCCATGCCGTGTTTGTTGGGGCGGAAGATGCGCTGCGCCTCGATGGCTATTTTCATGCGTTCGGGTCTGTTTTATCCGGCGCGGAGTCGGTCGCTCCGGTGTGTTGGGTGTGGATGAACTTGTCCTTGGTTCCGCCGAGGCGGAAGAGGTTGGCGGCCGTGAGCAGCACCAGCGCCGGAACGCGGCGCAGGGCGCGGCCCAGCTTGGCGTCGGCCTGCGTGTCGGGCAGGGCCATGGCCAGCGCAAAGAGCATCAGCACGAGGGCGGTCCACCATTTTATGGAACCCCACGGGTCGAGGAAGGTCATCACGACGGCCCACAGCGGTACGAGGCCGATGAGCAGCATCCGCGGAGGCAGACACCATTGCAGCAGCTTGTCGCAGTAGTCGAAATTCCCCGAAAAGAGGGCTCCGGGAAGGTTTTTCACCGCCGAGCCGAGGGCGTAGAACTGCGCCGCGATCCACCGCCGCCGCTGGTTGTAGTAGGCCGCTTCGCCCTGCACTTTCTCGTCGAGCACCTCCACGTCGTCCAGGTAGTCGATGTAGATGCGTTCCCGCAGGAGCAGCGCTTCGAGCTCCTTGTCCTCGCCTGCGGTGACGCATCGGCGGATGTTGGCGTAGAACCAGTCGTAGCGGAATGCCATGCCCGAGCCGATCAACGCCGAGGAGAACCCCAGCGCCACGTGTCCGCGGCGGAAGATCGAGTTGTTGATCTCCTCGCCCGCGGCGTCGAGCACCGCGGTGTCCGTGTCGCGGTTCTTGGCCGTGCGGTGGGCCTGCACGGCCTCCACACCCGCATCGAAGACTTCGTTGAGACGGGCGATGAACTCCCCGCCCACGAGGTTGTCGGCATCGAGGATTGCCACCGCATCGGCCGCATCGGGCCCCAGTTCCTCGACGGCGGCGGTCAGGGCTTTGGCTTTCGAACTGTTCTCGAATGTCACCTCGATCATCGTCAGGGGCAGTTTGCGCAGCTCCCCGAGCGTTGCGGGTTGCAGTTGGTCGGCGATCACCGCCACGCGGTGCAGTTCGGCGGGATACTCCTGTGCCAGCGCCGCCTGCGCCGTGCGGACGACGACCGCATCGGCTTTGTAGGCGGGGATCAGCGTCACGAAACGACGCTGTTTCCGGGCCGGGGGATATTTCTCCCGCCGCCGCTGCATCGAGAATGCCGCGAAGACGAAAAGATAGAGCACCGGGAGCAGCAGCGCGATGACGAAGATCCAGTCTATGATGTTCACTATCATTCTTTTCCTGTTTTATGTCTCAGAAAGTCCCGTGCGCCGCGCAGGACGGCCGCCGCCAAATCCCTGCGGTTGTGCAGCAGCGACGTGAGGACGCTTTTGGGAAGCGCCACTCCCAACTGGTAAGCGACCGAGAGCCTCCGTGCGGCTCCGCGGCGGTTGCGGCGGGCGAACAGCAGGCGGTTGCGCGTGAGGTAATAGCTTCGCAGCGGACTCTGGCGGCCCGTGGTGGCGCTCTCCTTGTGGAAGACCGTGGCCCGCGGGTCGTAGGCGATGCGGTAACCCGCCTCGCGGATGCGCACCGACCAGTCCAGCTCCTCGTAATAGAGGAAGTACTCCTCGGGCATCATTCCCGCCCGTTCGATGGCCTCGCGCCGCACCATCATCGCCGCACCGTGGGCATAGGGCGTGTCGTGCGGGGTGTCGAACCGCCCGCTGTCCGGTTCGCCGAATCCGATGAGCGCGTTGCGCAGGGTGATGCGCGTCAGGGGCGTGTATCCCGCGAACTGGATCGCCTGCGGAGGCTCATGGAAACGGATTTTGGGACAGACCGCCCCGATCGCGGGATCGGCGTCGAGCGTGTCGCAGAGGTGGTGCAGCGTGTCGTCCGCGACCTCCGTGTCGTTGTTGAGCAGCAGCAGGCAGTCGCCCGCCGCGGCCCGGATGCCGAGGTTGTTGCCCCCGGCAAAGCCGAGGTTTTCAGCGCTGCGCAGGACCGTGATGTCGGGGTAGCGTTCCCGCAGTATCGCCGCCTCGTCCCGCTCCGAACCGTTGTCCACGACGATGATCTCCGTCGGCGTCGTGACGTGGCGCCGCAGCGAGTCGATCATCGCCGCGGTGACTGCGAAGCCGTTGTAATTGACCGATATGACCGAGATGCGCGGTTTCATGGCGTTGTCGTTTTGCCGGCGAGCAGGTTTTTGGCCGGGATCGTGTGTTTCGCCTCCTCGGCCTCCGCCAGCTCCTTGTCGAAACGCGGCGAGAGGAAGATGAAGGCCATGCTCATATAGATAATGGCGCCCGTGGGGATCTGGCCGAACACTTCGTTGGCGTAGGCCATCACCACGACGCCCGCAATGCCGGCCGTCAGCGCCGCGACGAATCCTTTGAGCTGGGGGTTCCGGAGCCTGAAGAAGACCAGCCAGGCGCCCTTTCCGAGCACGTAAAGCAGGATGCCGATGTGCAGCAGCAGTCCCACGATGCCCGTCTCGACCCAGATCATCACGAACCACGAGTCGGTCGGGACCTGCGACAGCGGCGCATCGGGGGCGAAGACCTTCGCCTTGCCGCCTCCGTGGCCCAGTCCCGCGCCGAAGGGTTTGCCGCGCATCAGTTCGCGCAGCCGGGCTTGGTTGTCCAGACGCACCTGGAACGAGGCGTCCTGGGTGTTGAAGGCGCTCCGGGCGCGCCGGATGATGGGGTTGCCCTGGCCGATGGTCGTGAATTTCAGGAAACAGAAAGCCATGATGATCAGGAACACGCCCGCCACGACCATCCGGAAATTCCGCGACAGCATCACGAAGACGGCGTATCCCGCAAACGGTACGGCCAGCGCGCTGCGCGTGCCGGAGATCAGCATGCCGTAGCAGGCCGCCGCGGCCACCGCCAGCATGTAGGCTTTCATCCACGGATTGCGGTAATAGAGCGCCGAGATCGAGAAGACCACCATCGCCAGCCCCATGCCGGCGCCGAAGTTCGCGGCGTCGCTGTACAGCGAAAAGTAGCGGACTCCGGTGTAGATGATATGGGTCGTGGCGCCTCCTTCGACGAAGAGCCAGTAGTTCTCCGCAGCGTTGAACCCGAGGTATTTCTGGGCGAGGGCTTTCCCGACGGCGATCAGCGTCAGCACCGACCACACGGCCAGCATTTGTTTCAGGTACTTGTAGCGGGCCATCGTGAGCTGCGTGAGCACCACGATCAGAAAGAAATAGAACGCCAGCGAACGGATGGTCATGGTCCACCCCTTGAGCGAGACGCTCTGGGGGTTGAAAAGCTCCAGCACGCAGTAGATCATCCAGATCGCGGCGGCGAGGGTCAGCCCCGTTCCGGCGCGCCGCCATTCGACCCGGTGCACGAGGGCCTGCAGGATGAGCATCGCCAGGTTGAAGAACAGCGCGGCATCGAGGATCACGCCGACCGGCGCCCCGTGGAGGAATTCGCGGCCGAGATACATGATGAAGTAGTTGAGGACCAGCATCCCGAGCATCGAGAACGCCGGGTTGCGCATCGACAGCCACAGGATGCAGAGCCCTGCGGGCAGCAGGGCGATCGCGGCCCCCGCCGGCAGCCCGAAGCGGATGAAGGCGTAGGCGATGGCCGCCACGCCTCCGGCGAGCACCAGTCCTACGAGTGCGCGCGAAATGCTCAGCGGAGCGGTTATGTTGCCGGTAAGCTGCATCGGATTACGGATATTCGGGGCGGATCATTTGACCGCCGTGAAGCCGAACTGACTGATCTGGTAACCCAGTTTGCGCAGGCGTGTGTAGGGCGGGAGCAGACCCGTGAAGGTCTGTACCACGTCGCGGCCGGCGCAGTTGAGGAACAGTGCCGTAGGCGTTTCGCCGGCCATCTCGACGCTCTTTTCGTAGAGCAGTTGGTCGGTCTCCTTCCAGGTGCGGTTGGCCGGGGCGACCATGATGTTGAGTCCGGCGTTTTGCAGCAGCTCCTTCGGGATGGCGCTGTCGTCCAGCGGCGGGTATTCCACGATCACCACGTCGGCTTCGGACAGCGGCGTTTCACCTTCGGCGTCGTGTACGAACTCCTCCAGCCGTGAGGCGAGCAGGAACTCCTTCTGGTGGGAATCGAAATCCTTGTTCCACGACGCGATGCGGACCTTCATGCCCGTTTCGCGCAGATAGGCCGCCAGGTGCCCGGCGAGCGTCGACTTGCCGTCGCCCCGTTCCGTGGAGAGGACGTTCAGCACATTGGGCCGCTCCCGGGGATCGAAATAGTTGAGCACGGCATTGCCCATGAACCGCGAGGCGATCTCGCGGTACTGCCGGGCGAAGCGCCGTTCGCCGAAACGTCCCGGGCCCGGGAAGGCTCCGATGACCTTGCCTCCGGTGATGCGTTCCGCGCGGATTTTGTCGCGCAGCGTGCGGTCGAGCAGTTCGAGCAGGATGAAGAAGCCGAGGATGAAGACGGCCGTGACGAAGAACGCCGCGGCGACCATCATCTTGCGTTTGGTCGGTTCGGCCGAGATGGGCAGCACGGGCGGGTTGATGATTTTGAGCGTCGCCGAGGTCATCTGCAGGTTCTTCTGCCGCAGGCGCGCCGTGTTGAGGGCCTGCAGCATTGCGAGGTACGACTGTTCGGTGAAACTGATCAGGCGGTTCTTGCGTTTGAGCGTCGAGCCGACCGGTGCATACTGCACGTAGCGGTCGTCGAGCGACTTTTTCCACTCGTTCACGACCTTCATTTCCGCCTGCGACTTGGTCGAGAGCAGCACGGCGTCGAGCCATTGCTGGATGAGCGCCCCCGTGGCGATGCCCTCCTTGGTGTACTGCTGGCTGGCGATGGCCGAGGTGAGGCTGCGCAGGCTGTCGGTCTCGCGGTTCATCTGCACCTGCAGCCGGCTCACATCGACGGGCTGTCGGACGGGCTGACGGCCCGATGCGGGATCGGGAATGAACGCCTCGGCCGCCGTGATCTGGGCCTGGAGGTCGCCGATCTTGTGCAGCTGCTCGACGAATGCGGCGTTGTTGCGGAAGATCTGCAGCTCCTCGAGCTGCGCCTCGATCTTCCGGCGCAGCGACTCCGAACTGTTGAGGTTCAGCCGAGTCTCCTCGTAGCGCAGCTCGAAGTCGCGCGAGAGGATGGCGATGTGTTTGGTCTGCTCGTCGTAGTTGATGATGAGGTTCTCGACGCTGTAATCGCGCAGCGAATCCTCCTGTTCGCGCAGTTCGTGGCCCACGCGGGCCAACTCCTGCTCGAAGAAGCGGATGACGTCGTTGGTCTCGCCGAAACGCAGCTCCTTGTACTGCTCGACAAACTCGTCGTTGAGCAGTTCCAGCGTGTTGTAGACCACCCCGGGGTCGTCGTTCTCGTAGCTAATCTCGAGCATGTCGCTGTTGGCGATGCGCCGGACCTCGATGCGGCTCAACGCCTGGTAGCTGTAATAGCGGTGGGTCCAGTGGAACAGTCCGTAGACGTGGTTGCCGTGTTCGGCGACCTCGTAGTCGAGGAGTTTGCGGAAGGTCTTGTCCTCGCTCGTGCGGTCGATC
Organism: Alistipes timonensis JC136; assembly: GCF_900107675.1. Taxonomy (GTDB): domain Bacteria; phylum Bacteroidota; class Bacteroidia; order Bacteroidales; family Rikenellaceae; genus Alistipes; species Alistipes timonensis. The sequence continues at coordinate 185,347 of NZ_FNRI01000003.1, read as the reverse complement.
AGGTCGAGCACCTCCTGGGGCGTGTGGGCCACTTCGCTGCGGTAGTTGCGGGCGTAGATGTAGTTGTTGTCCTCGTCCGGGTTGCCGTGCACCATGTTCCGGGCGTAGAGGCGCAGCGAAACGTTGTGCAGCGTCGACTGCGACTTGATGATGTTGATCAGGTTGTCCATCGCATTGTTGATGATGTTCCAGTCCTGACGCGATCCCTCGCCGTTTTCGAGGTCGTAGCCCGACACGATGCCCGTATAGATGGTCGTGGTCGAGCGGTAGTAACGGGACTGACGCCCCATGTAAAAGTAGACCAGCAATGCGACCAGCACCGGGCATATAATCAGCCACCACTTGATGCGGAAGAGGAATTTCAGAATATAAGCAATGTATGTTGTCATAAGCGCGGCGGTTTAACGGGTGGGGTTGGTCGGCTGACTGATGATCGGGGTCTTCGAGAGCACCTCCAGTTGAAGCAGGGCCTTGTTGAGCAGCGAGCGGGTCTGTTCGTACTCCCTGACGGCCGAACTCTCGATGCTTTTCTGGCGGCTGAGCGTCTGGGCATCGATCTTGCCGTTCACGAAGTCCGATTCGGCGGCGGTGTACTGGGCTTTGGCGGCCACCATCGACCGGGCCGAGGATTCCAGCAGCGAGAGGTTCTCGACGGCCGAGGTGTAGGCTTCGATGATCTTCAGGCAGATTTCGTCATACCAGCTGTTCATCTCGTACTCGATGCTTTCGAGCCGCTTGCGCTGCTGTTTGATGCGGTTGCGGCGGTTGAAAATCTCGTCGAGCGGCAGCGAGATGCCCGCCCCGACGGTCCACCACGCCTGGGAGGTTCCCGTGACGTTCTGGATGATCGGGAGGTTTATGTCCTGGTATATCTGGCTGTTGACGTCCGTCGAGCCGTAGCTGTACTGGGCGTTGAGTTTGATGTTTTTGAGCCACGAGCGGCGCAGGGTTTTGATCTCGCGCTCCTCCTGTTCCTTGGTCGAGGCGAACATGTTGACCTGCGGCGACCGCTCGCGGGCGTTTTCCAGCAGGACGTACAGCGGCGGCAGGTGGAGGTTGATATAGGTCTCGGCCGACGTGCGCGCCAGGTCGGTATAGTTCGTACGGGGCGTTGCTGCCGGGAGGCTGTCGGCGGCCTGCGAAGCCGGAGCCTGGGCCCGGAGCAGGGCCGGGAGGGTCAGCAGGACGGGGATGAGCAGGATTTTTTTCATAGTCTAAACATTTTCTTTCTGGATGAACGCCGTAAACGTCCGTAAAATGATCTTCAGGTCGAGCCACGGGGACATCTCCCGGGCGTAGCGGATGTCGAGCTGCTTGCGCTGCTCGGGCGAGAGCTTGCCGGCGTGTCCGCGTTTTTCGACCTGCCACAGTCCCGTGAGGCCCGAGGGGCACATGAAGCGTTCGATATACTCGTCGCTGGTCAGGCGCTCGGCCTCGTAGAGCGGCAGCGGGCGGTTGCCCACCACCGACATGTCGCCGCGCAGGATGTTGAACAGCTGCGGCAGCTCGTCGATGCTGTATTTGCGCAGGAAACGCCCCAGCCGCGTGATGCGCGGGTCGTTCTCGATCTTCACGAAGGCATTTTCCTGCTCGGTCTCCACGATTTGGTGGTGTTCCTCCTCGGGGATGGCGAAATCATCGGCGAACAGCATGCCGCTCTCCATGTCGTCGAGCAGTTTCTTCATCTCGTCCTCGTCGAGCGATATCTTGGCGGCGTCGGCGTCGGGTTCCTCCTCGGCGGCATACTGGTTCAGGTCGCTGAGCTCTTTGAGCCGGCGGTCGGCGTCGCTGCGCATCGAGCGGAATTTCAGGAAGTCGAAGACCCGGTAGTTGCTCCCCACGCGCTTCGATTTGTAGATCACCGGTCCCGGACTGTCGAGTTTCACGGCGACGGCCACGACGATCAGCAGCGGCGAGAGCACGACGATCGCCCCGAGCGACGCCACGATGTCGAACGTGCGTTTCCAGAGCGGCATGCGGAACATCTTCATCTCTCCGCCCTTCCCTGTCGCCGGCTTGTGCGAGAAGGAGTAGTCGGTGATGAACTGCACCGTGCGGAGGAAATCCTCGGCGGTGATGTCGCCCGTCACGGCGCTGTTGACCCCGGCGCTCAGGTAACTGCGTCGCTGTGCGTCCTCGAGCGGCGCCGAGGCGATCAGGATGATTCCCGTCCCGGGAAACCGCGACCGCAGGAAACGGATGTTGCCGCTGTCGGTCTCGGTGTCGCGCTGTTCGTAGAGGACGACGGCATGGTCGGCGCGCAGGGCCGTCAGGGCTTGCGCCGCAGACCTGATGTCGGCGACGATGCGCATTTTTCCGCCGGTAAGTTCGGCGAAACGGGCCGTGCGGCCGCCTCTGCCTTTGATATAGATGACCGGGTATTTCAATCCAGAATCTTTTTGATGCGTATTTTGAGTTCCATCGGATTGAAGGGTTTGACGATATAATCCTCGGCTCCTTCTTCCAGCAGGCGGATGCGCTCGGTGGTGCTGTCCTCGCTGGAGAGCATCACGACGGGTATTCCGCGGAACAGTTCGTTGCGTTTGAGATGGTTCAGGAATTCGTCGCCGCGCATTTCGGGCATGCGGATGTCCGAAATGATCAGATCGGGGACATTGCCTTTCTGCATCCATGCGAGTGCTTCGACCGGGTTTTGCTTGTACATGCAGTCGTAGTCCCCGTGGAGATAGGCATACAGGATTTTGGCGATCTGCTCTTTGTCGTCGACGATCAGTATCGATTTCTTGCTCATGGAAAAAATGTGTCCGCTCCCGTGCGGGTGTAAATTGTAAATGTGGTAAAAAATTGAAAAGCGGTTATCCCGTCGCTTTTTAATTTCACAAATATAGGTAAAATAATTGGATTATTAACAATTTCGAATCGATTGACTTACAAAAACGGTCTATATCGGCGGTTTTTTGCCGCCGGTAGGGTTATTTTCGAATTTTTTTGATATTTTTGTACCGATCTCCCTGCTTCATAGCGGTTGATAAAGGCCGGATATGATAATCTTCCGGACGGTCCCTTCGGGCGTGAACTCCGGAAACGGGTCTTTTCGCCGGGAGGTAAAAATGAATTTATGAACCGAAACAACGTGATAAAACCGGGTTGGGTGCTGCTGTGCTTCTGCATGCTGTTGGCGCCCTTGTTCGTTCATTCTCAGGAGACACCGGAGCGCGAAAGCATCCTGATCATCTCGTCGTATAACCCCGACACGCGCCGCATGGCGAGTTTCATCACCGAATTCGAACAGCAAATCCTGGCTTCGGGCATCCCGTGCGACATCTATATCGAGACGCTCGAAAGCAAGGGCATCGCCGATGCCGCGTTGTGGATGTCGTTGATCGACAATATGATAACCCGTTACGAGAATCGTTCGCTGCGGGCCATCGTGCTGTTGGGACAGGAGGCGTGGGCCTCGTTCGTGTCGCTGGGCCGCATTCCCGAAGGGGTCATGTGTTTCAGCGGTTTCGCCAGTTCGAACGGCGTGATGCTTCCGCCGCCGCCCGATTCGTTGCAGACGTGGAAGCCCCGTTCGGTCGAATATCAGGGCATGACCGACAGCCTGAAAGCGGTGGGAGGCATGCTCAACCGTTACAATATCCGCCGAAATGTTGAACTAATCCGCTCGCTGTATCCCCAGGTGGAGAACATCGCCCTCATCACGGACAACACCTACGGCGGCATTTCGCTGCAGGCCCTCGTGCGCGAGGAGTGGAAGAACTACCCCGACCTGAACCTGGTTCTCGTGGACAGCCGCGAGGGCGACGAGGCGGTGCACGAGACGTACGCTTCGCTGCCTCCCCGTTCGGCCGTGATGCTCGGCACGTGGCGCGTGGGCAGCGACGGGGAGTATTTCATGCAGCGTTCGCTGAACGACCTGGTCCAGAGCAACCCCCGCATCCCGGTCTTCTCGATCACCCGCACGAGCATCGGCGACGTGGCCATAGGCGGCTATGTCCCCGAGTACGAGAACGGCGCCCCGCTGATCGCCGCCCAGATCAAAAAGTACTACGATACGGGCAAGATCGACGATGTGCGTTTCCATACCAGCAAGAATATCTACCTCTTCGATTCGCGCAAGCTGAAGGATTGGAAGATTGCCGAATACGCCCTTCCGAAAGGCAGTGTCGTGGAGGATGCGATAGCTACCAAGCTCTCGAAATACTCCCATTACATCGAACTGCTCGTGCTGGGCATCCTGCTGCTGGTCGTGCTGCTGCTGTTCGTGACGTGGCTGCTGCTGCGTGTGCAGCGGCTCAAACGGACGCTCGAGGAGCGCGAGGAACAGCTGGTCGTCGCCCGCGAGAGGGCCGAGGAATCGGACATGCTCAAATCGGCGTTCCTGGCCAACATGAGCCACGAAATTCGCACGCCGCTCAACGCCATCGTGGGCTTCTCGTCGCTCATGCAGAGCGAGGAGCTGTCGCAGGAGGAGCGCGCCGAGTACTGCGCCATCGTGGTGAACAACTCCGAGATGCTGTTGACGCTGCTGAACGACATCCTCGACATTTCGTCGCTCGAATGCGGCAAGATACGGTTCAATTACGCCTCGGAGGAGATCGTGCAGCTTTGCCAGCACGTGCTGATGACCACGGCCCATACGCGTCAGGAAGGCGTCGAGGGGCGCCTCGAATGTGCTGTCGATTCGTTCATGCTCACCACCGACGCCCACCGCCTGTCGCAAATCCTGATCAACCTGCTGACCAATGCCGGCAAATTTACGTCCGAGGGCAGCATCACGCTGGGCGTCGTGGTCGACGAGGAGCACAACGAAGTGCTCTTCTCGGTGACCGATACCGGTCCGGGCATTCCGCTCGACAAGCAGGAGATGGTCTTCAACCGTTTCGAGAAACTCGACGGCAACAAGAAGAAAGGCACGGGCCTGGGCCTGGCCATCTGCCGCCAGATCGCCATGATCGTCGGGGGCCGTATCTGGGTCGACCCGACCTATACGGGCGGTGCGCGTTTCATCTTCGCCCATCCCATCGGCCTCGACTCCGGTCGGGAGAACCGCGAGGGGGGGGGGGATTTTGACTATCTGAGCAGCGCCAGCCCCTCTATTTAGTCTCGGCCCCGGATTGATCCGGGAGGCGGAAATACAAGCTGAAAAGGACCCTGCGCAGGGTCCTTTTTAGGTGTTTTTTGCCGGAAGTCAGGGGCGTGCCTGTTCGATCGCCTCCTGCATCAGGCGTTTGTTCCGGCTGTTGCGGCGGGACGGGAGGACGGAAGGCCGCCTGTCCATGTTGCCGACGCTGTTGATCCACACCTGCCCTTTGTCGAATACGACGAACAACTGTTCGCCCCACGAGAACATTCCGCCCGGGGTGTGGCCCACGAAACAATCCTCTCCGGCGTGGTCGGGCGCCCATTCGTGTTCCTTGCAGAGCCGCTCGATCGCCGGGTAGAGTTCCGCGGGCGGGAGCGTCGTGCGGACGGGGGTGAAAAAGAGTTTCCGGTACTGGCGCCGGATCAGAAGCGCGGCGGGTAGCAGCGGGAGTGTGCCGATCCAGAGCTCCGGATTCAGGCCGCCGCTCATCGGGGCGGGCGGGTGGCCCATGGGGATGACGGCTATCCAGAAAAACATCGGGACATTCACCAGGAAGAACGGGATTCCGTAGTGGGTCAGCGCCCAGCTCGTAGTCAGGGGAATGCGCTTGTGACGCAGTACGAAAGCGACGAAATCCGCTTTGCGCTCCCGGCGGAAAAACAGCCGCAGGAACAGCATTTCGAGCAGCAGTCCGGCGCCGATCGCCAGCAGGGGGCCGCAGTCGCGTATCCATCCGGTGCGGATGCGGCCTATTTTCAGCGTATGTTCCAGCGGATAGGGCTTGGCTCCGAACGAGAGGTTCTCGGCCCGGAGCACATATTCGCCGCCCCGTTCCGCCTGGGCGAGAAAGGTGAACGTGTACTGCGCCTCGCCGTTGCGGACCTGTGATCCGCTGCTGATCGGGCGGCATCGGAGTCCCGGGGCCGTGATGGCCGGTTCCTTGTTGTCGGGGCGGGCCGAGCAGGTCAGCGTGATGAAGAAATCCTCTTTCGGGCCGGGATTCTCCGGGCGCAGTCCTATCCGGCACGTGACTTCCCGCAGTTCCCCGATCGCCGGCAGGACCCGCACGACGGCATCGGGCGTCACATACTCCCGGCCGCCTTTTTTGATGCCGGCCGCGGGGAGTTCGACCATTCCTTCACCGGCGAAACGTATCCGGTAGCGGAACCCTTCGCCGGAGCTGGAGCTCTTCCGGCCGTTCTCGAACGTGCTGCTGCTCCCGCGCCACGGCAGGGGGCCTTTGACCACCTCGATCCGCGCGTCGAACGCCGGGGGCGAGACCGAGTCGAACGGAATGCGGCTCTTGTAGTAGAGGTCGTACTCCTGCCCGGCGCGGATGCCGCCGCCGAGCGTGTCCATCTCCATGTAAAAAACGGCGTCGGCGGATTGTGCCGCCGCGCCGTTTATCGTGAATAGCAGTGCGAATAGCAGCCCGAAAAGATGTTTCATCGCATTACCGTCGGTTTACGCCTCGCTCTTGGAGTACTCCGAGAATTCGCAGCCGAAACGCTCGACCATCATGTTGTCCATCTCGTCGGCCCGGAATGCCAGGTTGACGATGTTCTGCCGGATCGTCTCCTCGGACTCTTCGGTGATGTCCGAGAGGTGGATGCGGTAGGCGATGTAGATCTGGCGGCCTTCGATGCCCAGTTTGTAGGGACCAAAATCCTCGCTCAGCATGTAGTCCAGCACCGGCTCCACCTCTTTTTTGGGCAGCAGGTTGATCGGCGAGGTCGAGAAGAGGTAGTCGCCGTCGTAGACGAAGATGCGGATTTCCGAACTGCCCTTGTGGAACAGCCACGAGTCGTAGCCGTCGCGGGCCAGGGTGGGGTTGATGCCCATCTGTGCGATGGCGCTCTCCACGAACTCCGCGAGCGGCGACGCGTCGTGTTCGTCGAAGACCCCGTCGGGCAGCTTGTCCCCGCACGAGGGGCAGAATTCCTCCTCTTCGGCGATCAGTTCGTCGCAGCTGCCGCACTGCACCTGGAAGACCGTGCGGTCGAGTTCGCCGACCGACTCCAGGAGTTTGCGCAGGCTCTCGACGCGGATGCCGAATCCCATGTTGTCGGCCTGCGTGAATTTGCTGACCGTCACGCCGACCACCTCGTTGCGCTCGTTCAGCATCGGACCGCCCGAGTTGCCGGGGTTCACCGCGGCGTCGGTCTGGATGTAGTATTTGCCGCTGATGAGCTGCTTGGGCGACGACACCGAACCTTCGGTAACGGTGAACGGCATGCCGTAGGGATAGCCCGCCACATAGACCTTGCCGCCGATGGCCAGCGATTCGTCGCCGGCCAGCTGCAGTTCGGGAAGCGACGAGAAGTCGCCGTCGACCGCGAGCAGGGCGATGTCGAGCGCGGGATTGACCAGCACGACCTTTCCCAGATAGGGGTTGCGGTCGTTGTCGTGTACGGCGACCGTCCGGAAACCTTCGACGACGTGGTAGTTGGTCACGAAGAGGTCGTAGTTTTTCAGGTAGAAACAGCTGCCCGAGCCTCCGGCGTGGGTTACTTTGAATACCAGCTGATAGATATTGTTTTGTTCCATTGTCTTGCGCTTTACGTGTCGTTACTCCTGTTTGCCCATGGCCTGTTCCAGCATCTTCTGCTGGAATTCGGTTGCCAGACGCATGTACTCGGCCATGTCGCCCCGCATCATCGCCTCCTGCATTTTGGTCTGCATGTCGGCTATCTGCGACTCCATGGCCGAAGCCATCTGCTGCATCTGTTCGGCCGCTCCGGCCATTGCTCCCGTCATCGCTTCGGCCAGCCCCGTCATCGCGTCGTCATCGTCTTCCGCGTCCAGTTCGCCCTCCATGATGTTGTCCAGCGCATCGTAGAGGATTTCCGAAGCCTCTTCCATCGGCTTTCCGGCCGAACGCTCGAGCGCCCGCGACACGAGGGCGTTCAGGTCGTCCTGCACGTCGTTGTAGAAATACATCTCGTAGAACTTGTAGAGGATGCGCACGGCGCTGCGCTCGTAATTCTCGGCCTGGATCGCCTCGGTGGCCTCGGTGTAGACATCCTTCATGTTCTCCTGCACGTTGTTGAGCGACGAACGGCGCTTGGTCGAGATCAGCGTGTCGACGAAATAGAGGTCCCGGGCCAACTCCTCGCGCGACGCGGCGAGCAGCTTTTCGAGGAACGCCTTGCCTTTGGCCACCAGTTCGGCCACGGGCAGCTCCTTGTCCATGTCGTCCACGGCCTTTTCCAGTTCGTTCATCAGCTGCCCCTGCGGGTGGGCGAAATAGGCGATCTTGTAAAGCGCCGTGTCGAGCACGTTCCAGGCGTAGCCGTAGCGGCGTTCGGCGGCGTATTCGGCCAGTGCGTCGAGCGTTTCGCGGCAAACCTGCCGGACAGCTTCGCAGACGCGGTCGGTCTCGGCGTCCGAATAGGGCGTGATACGGGGTTCGTAGGTGCGCCTGGCCCCGAATTTCGAACAGAACTCGTCATCGTAGCGGTCTCCGACGTGGCAGATGTTGCGCAGCACGAAATAGAGCTTGTGCGGGTGGCTCTGGGCCATCGCGCATTCGTACTCCATTTTGAGCAGGTCGCCCTCCTTGCGGAAGCGGGGCAGCATCAGGCGGTTGATATTCAGGTCGGCGACCTGCCGCAGCATCGCCACGCGGCCCTTCTCGGGGATTTCCAGGAAATCGGCGCTGATGCGCATTCGTCCGTCGCCGATCCGGATGTTGACCAGGATCGAGCCGTGGGGGATGCTGAACTCCGTGCCGTCGGCATTGCCGTATTTGGTCCGGAACTCGGGATTCAGGTGGTCGAGGAGCAGGTGGAAAGCCTCGAGGTGTTTGCCCTCGCCGTAGCGCTCCACGCTCTGCTCGAAGAGCTCCTTATTGACCTTGCTCTGCGTCGAGCCGAGTACGGGAGCTACGAAAATCGGTGTCTGTTTCATGGGTCGGTATTTAGTTGTCCTCGATGGAGAGGCTTCCGTCGGGGTTGACGGTCGCCTTTCCCTCGTAATAAATGATCGATGTCTTGCCGGCGCTGCTTTCGGTCTCCTTGCCGTCCTCGGTGAAGCGGATCGTGAACGACGCGGTCTGCCGGCCCATCACTTTGTTCCGGTTGTAATGCTCCATGCCGGCCGGGACCTCTTCCTCGATCTCGTAACAGCCCACCGATTTGAACGTGTGTCCTTCGGGCAGCATCGTCTTGGCCTGGGCGATCTGCGCGGCGATGGTCTCGGGCGAGAGTTTGCCGAGGTCGATGCCTATGGTGGTCTCATATTCCGGCGATTCGAACACGCTCTGCACTTCGCGCAGGTCCGTGGGCTCCAGTCCCGAGAGGTAATAGCTCTGCGAGAAGGCCTGGTCGTCCTTGTTGACCATCTTCACGGTGACGAGGCCGAGGTCGTTCGACAGTTCGCTCATCTCCATAAAGGAGACCGAGTAGATTTTGAACCGTTCGCCGTCCACGCTCTTTCGGGTCAGTTCGATGGCTTTGGCGTAACTGTTCGCTTCGTCGGCGGGGCAGCCGGTGATTGCATCGCAGGAGACGGCGCACAAGGCCGCGATGGCCGTAATCAGGCTGTAAAAATTCTTTTGCATGGTATATTATTCAAAGATAAGAAAATTCGGTCACATTGTGCCGGAAGCGGGCTCTTTTTTCCCGCTTCGGCGTATTTTTCGCCGGAATGACCGGCCGTTTATTTGCCGAGCAGGGCGCGGAAGTCTTCGTAGGCCTCCCAGTTTTCGAAAAAGTCGGTGCGCAGGATGATGTGGTCGTCGACGGTTTTGATCTTGCACTCGTTCTCTTCCTCGTCGTATTTGACCCATTCGATATCCGGGATGTTGAACCGGCCCTGTTCGATCCCGTTTTTCTTTACTACGGGATAGGTCACCGTGTCGCCGTCGACGGTGATCGAGGCCCCCTGGGCGGCCAGTACGCGGGCTTTGCGGATTTCCAGCAGCGTGAAGACCAGCAGGGCGAGGCCTCCGGCCACGAAGATCACGGTGACGGCCGTGGGCCCGAGGATGCGCATGCGGCCGATGCGGATGCCGAAGGGTGCGACGAGGGGAAATACGATCATGAAAAGTGAGATGCCGATCGTCGAGAGCTTGCTCATGACCGGGCTGGTCGGGGTGTAGTTGAATGTTTTCATTTTGTTTTTGAGTGACTTGGGTTATGTCCGGGTATGCCGGGCAAGTGCAAATATAGCAAAAACAGGGTTCGAAAGTATACGGTTGTATACTTTTTTATCCATAAAAAAATGTTCAGCTCCGGATCAGGCTGTACAGACAGCGGAACTGGCGGTAGAGATGTTCGAGGTCGAGACCGTTGAGGAACGCCTGTTCGAACGAAAGTCCGAAATGGATCTGATGGAAGAGTCCTGCGATGTGGGACGGATCGAGGTCGGAGCGCAGTTCGCCGCTTCGGGTCGCCTGCTCCACGGCCTGCCGCCAGTATGTCTGGGTCAGTTGCATCAGCGTCCGGAATTTCCGGTCCGCTCCGGGATAATACTGGCGCACCTGCATCATGAAGTTGAGGTAGTAGATGTTCAGCGCGACGTCACCCCCCCCCTTGCACAGCACCAGCAGTTGCGTCATGGTTTGCCTTACGCCCTCTATATACCGTTCGATGAACTCGGCCAGCGTCCCGTCCGCGGCCGTGAACTTGTTTTCGGGGGTCTGTATCTCGAAGACGTAGCGGTCGGCGACGGCCATGAAGACGGCCTGTTTGTTGGGGAAATAGTGGTGTATGCCCATACGCGAAAGTCCGCAGGCTCGGGACAGTTCGGTGATGGTCGCCCGTTCGTAGTTCTTGGAGACGAATACGGTAAAGCAGTTTCGCAGTATCTCGTCGCGGTTGGTCTTCATGACGCTACGAAATTACGAAAAAATCGGGAAACATTGCGTGCCATAGCCGAGCAAATTGTTTAATTGTCTTGCGTCTGGTTTTTGATACCGTTTCGTGATGAAAATCGGGGAGTTCGTTGAAAATATTTCGCATAAAAACTTTATTATTCTATTTTTGTGACGGTTGAGTCGCTTTTTGCAGATGAAAATAACGAGATGTTTGCTTCCGTTCGCAACGTTATTTTTCTCGCTCTCCTGCTGGTCTTGCGTCGACCGTGCGGAGACAGGTCCTATCGTTTCGAACGGCCGTGTGGAGGTGCGAATCGCACCCCCCCCCGCCACTACGCGCACGGCGCTCGGCGATGACGGCGTGACGACCGAGTGGATCAAGGACGACCGTATCGCCCTGTGGGCTTTTTCCGACAGCGGCAGCGCTGTTTTCGAACGGGAACCTTTCACTTTCTGGAGTAACAAGACCGACAACCGCGGCGCTTTCTTCGTGGGCAGCATCCCTGCGATGCCGACCGGCACCTACCGCTATTATGCGGCCTATCCCTATCCCGAGTCTGTTGAAGGTTCCCGGGTCACCTATGAGATTCCTGCCGAGCAGGACGGTACGTGGCGCGGCGAACTCGACATCATGCTGGCGTCGGCGTCGGCTCCCGAGCTCGTCCCTGCCGATCCGGACCGATTGGACGACGTCAACGAACTTGCACTCGGGTTTTCACATAAGATACACGCGCTGAAGGTGACGGTCCCGGCGGGCCGCAACCTTTTCGGGCGTCCCGTGACGATGCTCCGCGTGCGTTTTCCGCGTCCCGTGACGGGGCGTATGACCTGGGATCTCGCGGCGCCCGATGCCGCACCCTCCATGGAGGGCGCGGGCGATGCCGTGACGCTCCGCTTCGCCCGTCCCGTAGGCGAGGGCGATTCGTTCTGGGTCTTCATCGCCCCGGGCGACATGCGCGGCGGCGAGGTGCTTTTCACGGCGTCCGACGGCACCGAGTTCACCTGGCCGCTGTCGAGCGGGGCTTTCGGCGACTGCACGGCGGGCCGCATCACTCCGGTCAATCTGACGCTTCCCGAGATACGTCCGTCACATGATTTTCGCATTGCGGTGGACCCGGTGAATCTGGGCGAGGAGGTGACGGAGATCAACTCGATCGTTTGCCCTGAAGGATATGTTTTTCCAAGTCTCGACAATTCGAACCGTACGGAGCGCGTGACACCCAATGGCGACGGAACCTTTTCGGTTCGGATTTTCAACGATATGGGCACGGGCTTTCCTGATAATACGGTGTCAATGACCGTCGGTTCGGCGAATGCCGAGGGGGTCTTCGGCCGCAGGTGCGAGGTCCGAGACGTCACCGCGTCGGGCTGCACGATCATGGCGCCTTATCTTTTCTTCGAGGATTTTACAGACACCAGTTTCAATGACGCTCATGCGGAAGATGACAATGGATCGGAACTTTCCGGTGCAGGTCTCGTCGGTTGGACGGGGACGCGATGGAAAGTCGATCAGCAATCCTTGGAATTTCGTACGCATATCGGATCGGCCGTAGGTCCGAGTGGTAAATACGGACGTGTGGATTCTCCGCCTCTGCCCTTACGTGCCGGAAGCAGCGTGAAGGTGGCGCTTCATTATGAGATAGGGGCTGCTTTCAGTAGTGGGGCTTCCACTCTTGTGAACTATATCCATCCTGATTGCCTCTTTGGCCTTTCGACTGATCTCGGTACACCGTCGGGTGGCAGCAACGGAAATCAGAATTATCCGGAGATACGGGTGGAAGAGTTTCGGCTGGATAAGGACGGTTCCCCGACCAATCAGCCTACACACAAGGATAATAATATTTCGGAAGTTAGGAAGGGGATGCGTCTGACCTGGTTTGGGTACTTTCAGCGAACTTCTAATTGGGCCGCAGTGACGGGAGCCGATTTTTATTATTACCTCGACAATATCCGAGTAACCATCGTATCTTAATGTTTATGAACGATAGCAATTTTATGAAAAGAACGTTTGTGCTGTTGACGGCTGCGGTGCTGTTGGCGGCCTGCTCGAAAAACGAACCCGACCCGATCCGTTATCCGGAAGGAACGGGCGCCTTGGCGCTGAACGTCGGATGTACGCCCGAAGTCGCCGCAGTGACACGCGCCGGGGAGGTTCCGCTGCCCGACGGGATCACGGTCCCCGATGGGATGGATTTGCGGATGCGTATCGTGAGCACGACCACCGGCACTCCTTTCGACCGGGTGTGGGCCCGTGTCCGCGAATACAATCCGCGTCAGGATTTGATGCCCGAAGCCGACTACCGCATTACGGTCTTCTCGACCTCGCAGTGGGTCGGGGCGGAGAATGTCGATAATATTCCCGAAGGCGAGAACAAACCTTATTTCGAGGGTGTGACCAATACGCGGGTGGTGGCCCGGCAGCAGACTCCGGTGACGATCGCCGCGAGGCTGGCCAATACCATCGTCCGCATCGATTTTACGGAACGCTTCCGGAACTATTTCCCCAACGGCGCGCGTTTCACGCTGACGACCGCGGCCGGGAACAAGTTCGAGGTGGGCTACTCGGCCGAAGACCATACGGTCGCGGAGACCTACTGGTACGTGCGTCCCAAGCGCTTCACCATTGCGGGTCTGGCGGTGAAGCAGCTTCCCTCCTCGACGGCCGATGCCGAGGTCGTGCGTTTCGCCGAGGTCGTCAACGAGACTCCTGCGGCCCGGACGCTCTACACTTATAAGTTCGACGTTTCGGGCGTGGGCGATACCGGCGAGGTGATTATCACGCTCAACGAGAACCCCGTAGCGACCGAGACGGTCGATACGGAACTCAACGACGATGCCATTCTTTAAAGAAGACCGACGACAGAACATTCAATACAGGGACCATGAAAAAACTATACGGATATTTGACGGCCGCATTCGTCGCCGCGGCGATGCTCATTTCGTGCGTGAGCGAGAAAACCTCATTCGCACCGGAGGGCGGCGCCCACGAGGGAGAGACGGGGTATCTCACCTTCGGAGGTTCGCTGACGGTCGAGGAGCGCAACGAACAGATCGGCAGTACGCCGGTGGCGGGAAAGGCGACCCGTGCCGCCAACCTCGATCTCGATACGTATACGGTGGAGATTATCAACGCAAAGGGCGAACCGGCGGTTCCGGCCTTCGCCTACGGCGACCGTTCCGCGGAACCCATCGAACTGCCTACGGGCACCTACACGCTCCGCGTTTATTCGGGTGAGACGCCCGATGCCGCATGGGAGGGTACCGAGGGAACGCCGACTTACGGCACCGAACAGGCGTTTGTCATCAATAAAGGTCAGGTGACCGACCTGGGGGAGATCACCTGCCGATTGCTCACGGTGAAGGTTTCGGTCGCCTACAAACAGTCGCTCTACGACCTGCTGGGGCCCGATACGGAGGCTGATCTGGTGCTGTCGGGCAACGCGAGTCTGACTTTCCTCAAAGATGAGAAGCGTGCCGGATATCTCCGTCCGTTGCCGGGACAGGCCAATTCGCTGGTTCTCTACCTGACGACGGTCTACGAAGGCAAACAGATCACCCGCCAGCCGCTCAAAGTCACCGATAACGCCCGTCCCGGCGAGTGGCGCAAGATCACGGTCGAGCTGCTCAACGGCGAGAACGGCTCCATCATCATCACTGCTACCATCGAGAACTGGGTCAACGGCGAGACGGTCGACGTTGACGTACAGCGTTTGGCGGTTCTGTCGGAGGCTTCGATCCCCGATCTCAACGATCCGAACGCACCCCGCATCGAGTGGTCGAAGAGCCATGCCGTGCTGGAAGGCGAGGTGCTGCTGAACGACGACAAGTTCGACCAGAACGGCTATCCGGTCGACGACTACAACCTCACGCTTACGACCGTGGCTCCCGCAAGCCACTTCACGGTGGCCCTTGCCAGTGAAAACGCGGCGTTCCTGGAATACGCGCGCAGTAACGGCGTGTCGGGAACCCTCGATTTGTTCGAAGTGGAGGGACAGGCGCGCACGACGCTCCGCCTGTGGGGATTCCCGGTCATGAATCTGACCGTTTCGCCCCGCACGTTCGACATGAAAGACCTGATGAAGGTGCTCTTCGATTACGAAGGCCTTCACACCTTTACGCTCGCCGTCACCGACGAGGCGAACCGCCGGAGCACCTTCGAACTGAAAGTCCGGGTCGACAAGTCGGGCGGAGCCGATCCCCGCATCGTTTGGAGCGGCCACGACTTCTCGCAGGAATACACGGTGACGGATGACCTCGAGGTGGAGATTCGTTTCACGGCGACGAAGGGCATCGAATCGCTGATCGTGGAGATCGATGGTGAGTTGGGGGCCGGATTGCCGGATGTCGGTTTAGTGCCCCGCTTCGATCTGGTCGATCCCGAAACTTATCAGGATGGGCTTTCCGCGAGTCTGGAAGGTCTCGGCTTCCCGGTCGGGGACGGAGTGCGCGGCAAGACGGAAATCCTCTTCCCGATTACGCGTTTCCTGCCGCTGATGGGGACTTTCAAGGGTAAGACGACTTTCAGGATGATCGTGACGGACAGCGAGGGACAGTCGGACGATAAAACACTGATGCTCGTCGTCGAATAAAAATGCATGCAACCATGAAAAAAACGCTATTATACGCACTGATGCTTCTCTGTACGCTCCTCTTTCCGGGGGCGTGCACGAAGGAGGCCGACCCGGCCGCCGAAGGCAAGGGGGCCGTCAGTTTCTCGCTCGGCATGCCCCGGTCGACGCGTGCCGGCGCTTATGACGCCTATCCCTGGACCGAATGCGCCATCCGCGTCTACAAATACGTGGGGACGGGCGAAGAGCGCACCAAGGAACTTATCCGCCGCTATTCGTCGGTCGGCGAGATGCCGGGTTCGATCTGGCTGCTGGCCGGCGACTACTCCATCTCCGTGGAGCTGGGCAGCCGGGTCGATGCGACCTTCGACGAAATCTTCTACCGCGGCGAAACGGACTTCACGGTCGTTTCGGGCCGGCGTTCCGACGTGCAGGTGGAGTGCCGTATCGCCAATACGATCGTCGAGGTGGAATACGACGAGACGGTGCTCTCGCTCTTCAAGGAGGAGCTGTGGACCAACGTGGTGCTCGCCGAGCGTTACAACCAGCAGGAGGTGGTGAACGGCGAGGTGATCTATCTCCACTACGAGGAGAGCAAACCCGGCTATTTCATCCTGCCCGAGGGCGTGGAGGCGTTCAGCTGGCGTTTCCGCGGCGTCGGCACCAAGCCCGGCGACGATACGGAAACCGTGGTGATGAAGGACGGCACGAAACACATTTCGACCGCTCCGGGCATGCGTTACCTGCTGCGCTACAAATATTCGCCCGATCTGGGCGGTTCGCTCACGTTCGAGATTTCGGTCGACACCAGCGTCGATGAGAAGAACGACCCCGTGATGTTCGCTCCCGATCCGCAAATCAGCGGTTTCGGCTTCGATATCGAAAAGATGCAGGAGTTCGGCTCGGTGCCGGCCATCAGCTATAAGATAATCTCCATCGGCAACCTCGCATCGGTGACGCTGTCGTCCGGAGGCCGGAGCTGGCCCGTCGGGCTCGATACGACCACGGAATCCGCGGATGGTATCGCGGTAACGATGAACAGCCGTTCGGACATGATGCTTACGCTGAGCGAGAAGTTCTTCGCGCAGTTCCCTGCCGGGGATCGTACGCTGACGTTCCTCGTCGGGGACGAGGACGGCCGCAGCACCGAAAAGACCTCGGTGGTGCGTACGCAGGGAGTCGTGTCGTATACGGCGACCGACTGCTGGAACGACAAGGCCGAACTGAAAGCCTATGTCTTCGATACGTCGGCTTCCGACGTGAAGGTCCGCTACCGCCGGAAAGGCGTTGCGGAGTGGAGCGAGACGCCGGCCTCGCAGAGTCCGGAGCGCGGGGTCTACAAAGCTACGGCGACGGGCATCGGCGCCGCATCCGAATACGAATGCCAGCTCTGCTTCGGAGAGAAGGCGATAAACCAACCCTATGGTTTCTCGACGGCGGCGGGGCCTCAGGTTCCCAATGCCGGATTCGAGGAGTGGTCGGGTTCCAGCCCGCTGCTGCCCTATGTCACCGAGCAGTACTGGGATTCGGGCAATCACGGATCGTCGACGATGAGCAAGAACGTGACGCAAAACGTTGCAGACCCGCGCCCCGGTTCTGCGGGTTCCACGGCTGCCGAGTTGAATTCCCAGTTCGTCGGCCTTGGGACGTTAGGCAAGTTCGCTGCCGGCAACCTCTTCGTCGGCAAATACCTCGGGACGGTCGGTACGAACGGTGTCATCGGATTCGGCAAGCCTTTCGGTTTCACCTACCGTCCCCGTCAGTTGAAGTTCTGGTACAAAGGCACGGTCGGTACGGTGGATTATTCGGGCGGCGGTGTGAACAAGGGCGATTCCGACGCGGCGCAGGTTTATATCTGTCTCTGCGAGATGGACGGACCGCATGTCGTCGATACCCGCAAATCCGACACCTTCTTCAACCCTGCGTCCAAGACCGTCACCTATTGCAGCGGCGCCCTGAACAAGGACAGCACCAACGACCGGACCGACGGCAAGATCATCGCCTACGCCGAATGGATCAATACGACCCCGGAGACGAGCGAATGGACGGAGGTGACCGTCGAGTTGCACTACAACGAGGAGTACGAGGGAACGGTGCCGAATTACCTGATGCTGACCGCTTCCGCCAGCAAGTACGGCGATTACTTCACCGGTTCTACCGCCAGCATCATGTATCTCGACGATGTGGAACTCGTTTATTAGCGTCCGGTGCATGGGAATTTTGCGATGCACCATCCTGTTGCTGTCGTTGTCGGCCGTATGCTTACCGGCGTACGGCCGGCACGATGAGCCCGCTGCGTCGGCAGGCACGGATTCGCCGGCCGGTCCGGCGGTCGAGGAGATGCGGCGGCAGCGCGGACTGGTGGATATTTCGCACGTTTTCGTTCCCGAGGGTCAGTGGATCTTCGGCGGTACGGCGTCGTATTCCGCACATGCGAACGACGACTATACCTTTTTTATCGTCGAGAAGATAAATTCCGACGGCTACACGTTCAAGGTAAGTCCGCTCATCGGCTACGCCCTGCGCAACAACATGGCGCTCGGCATGCGTTTCGTCTACGGACGTTCGCTGCTGAAGGTCGATTCGGGCGAACTCAACCTGGGCGACGAGGAGTCGGGCACCCACCTCACGGCCGAATACTACTATTCGCTCAAACACTCCTACTCGGCAGCCGCCATCTGGCGCCAGTACATTCCCCTCGGGCGGAACCGGCGTATCGCGCTCTTCAACGAGATGTCGCTGACGCTGGGTGGCCATCAGAAGAAGTTCGCCGCCGACTCGCCCGTGCGCGGCACTTACGAGACGGGCTATTCGGTTTCATTGGGCGTGTCGCCCGGCCTGATCGCGTTCGCGACCAACACCATGGCTGTGGAGGTCAACGTGGGTGTGATGGGTCTCAGTTACACGCATGCGCACCAGGACCACAACCGGGTCCGGGAGGGCGATGTCAAGTCGAGTCTTATGAATTTCAAGATCAACCTCCTGTCGATAGGACTGGGTGTGTCATTCTATCTGTAACCGTCGTCCGATGAAAAGTGCGCTGTATCATATTCTGCTGCTGCTGAGCCTGCTGGCGTTTCCGGGCGCCGCCCGTTCCGCCTCTTCGGCCGGAGAGGCCGCGGATTCGGTCGCTGCGGCCGGTGCTCCCGGCGCGTCGGCCTCGGAGATGCGCGTCAGGAAGCGTTTCCTGCCGACATCGAGACGCTTCGACCGTGAAATCAACAAGGGGCGGTTCGTCTACAAGGGAGAGACGATGATGGGCCTGACGGTCTCCTACGGGACGCTCTCGTCCGAGGATGCCGACATGTTCCCCGTCTTCGAGAATATCAACCTCAAAGGCTCCGTCACTACGATAAATCCCTTCGTCGGCTATTTCTACCGCAACAACAACTGCTTCGGGGTTCGTTTCGGGTATTCCCACCTGTCGGGAACGCTCGATACCTTCGACGTCAATCTGGGGGAGAGCAACGACCTGGATCTCGACGTACCGTGGCTGGATCTTTCGAGCGAGCGATTCTCGTTCGGGGTGTTCCACCGCTCTTACATCGCTTTGGACGAGAAGGGGCGCTTCGGCCTCTTTGCCGAGATGGAGCTTTCGTTCGCCACGGGAGAGAACAACTTTTCCTATAAGTCGGGCGAGGATTTTAAATTCACCAATTCGGAAAACATGACCGTCAAGGTATGGTTCAATCCCGGTGTCGCCGTCTATGCCTTCCCGAACGTTTGCGCGACGCTCTCGTTCGGACTCGGGGGCTTTAAGTATGCGTCGACGCGTCAGTTCGACGAGCAGGGCGCCCAGGTGGGGTCGCGCCGCTATTCGAAGATGAACTTCCGGCTCAACCTGGCCGATATTCGTTTCGGCATGACGGTGCACTTGTGGAACAAAAGGAAAGGAGGGCGCGGATGAAACGGCTGAATCGGAATTTGTGGCGTCTGGCGTCGTGCGTTGCGGCAATTTTCGTCTCCGGATGCATTGAGAACGACATTCCCTATCCCGTCGTGGTATGTAATATCGAGAGCATCTCGGCCCGGGGGCTTTCGGGCGATCCGGTCATAGACGCCGCCGGACGGTGCGTGAAGCTCCCCCTGCTGGAAACGACCGACATTCAGGCCGTGGAGATTACCGGGGCGGTCGTCACCGAAGGGGCCGAAGCGTCGCGGGAGATCGTGGGCGTACACGACCTGCGCGCACCGCTCTACGTCACACTTTCGCTCTATCAGGATTACCCGTGGCGTATCGAGGCCGAGCAGACCATCGAACGTAGCTTCACGGTGGCCGGACAGATCGGCGCTACGGAGTGGGATACGGCTGAGCATACGGCGACCGTTCATGTGGGCTTCCGCGACCATTCGTCGGTGGAGGTGCTGTCGCTTAAACTCGGGCCGGAGGGCATCACGACCATGTCGTGCGCCGATGTTCCCGAACTCACGGAGGATAACCTCTATCGGCTGCACGACTTTACGGCGCCCCGCCGTATCGAGGTCGTCTGCCACGGCCGCACCGAAATATGGTGGCTTTCGGTCGAATACACCGACGTCAAGGTGAGTTGGTCGCACGTCGATCCCTGGTCGCATTCGGCCTGGCTGTACGCCCAGGGGCTCAGTGGTTCCGAGCTCGGATTCCGCTACCGGGAGGCGGGAGCCGGGGAGTGGACGGAGGTCGCCCGCGAGTCGGTGACGGTCGATGGCGGCTCGTTCCGTGCGCAGCTCCGGGGCCTGCGGCCCGAATCGGCCTACGAGGTTGTCGCCTATTCCGACGGAGATCTCTCCGCCGTCGAGACTTTCACGACCGAGGCGGCGCTGCCGTTGCCCAACGGCGGATTCGAGGCGTGGAGCAAGCCCAAGAAGATCGTCTATCCCTACCTGACGGAGGACGACGCTTTCTGGGACAGCGGCAACAAGGGCTCCGCGACGGTCGGCGAGACCATCTGCGAAGGAGTGTCCGACATCCGTCCCGGCTCTTCGGGAGCGTTCGCGGCGCTGCTGACCTCGAAGTTCGCATCTCTGGCCGGTATCGGCAAGTTCGCTGCGGGCAATATATTCATCGGCACCTATGCCGAGACCGTCGGTACGAACGGCAAGGTGAATTTCGGCCGTCCTTTCGCTGCGCACCCTGTCGCGCTGCGTGGCTGGCTTCGTTACACGCAGGGGAGGATCGACCGTATCGACAAGCAGCCCGCCGGCATGACCCTCACGAAAGAGGATTTCGACCAGGGGTCCATCTATATCGCGCTGGGAACCTGGACGGCCGCGAAGTATGGCGGTACGGAACAGTCGCCCGTGCAAATCTACACCAAGGATATTTCGACGTTCTTCGACAAGGACGGGGCGGATGTGGTGGCTTACGGCGAGCTGATACTCACGCAGAGCGTCGACGAATGGCAGGAGTTCACGATCGAACTCGACTGGCGCGTCACCGATGTCGTTCCGACGCATCTCATGATCGTCTGCTCGGCATCGCGCTGGGGCGACTATTTCACCGGATCGACCGCCAGCCGCATGTGGCTCGACGACTTCGAACTGATTTACGATTATGATGTGCTGACGCCCTGACGCGCGTTCGTAAGGACGCGGCGTGCCGTTGGCCATCGACCCGCGGAGACCTCCAGATATGAACGGCACGTCGGGGCCTGCATGCGATGTTTATGGCCATGCCTTCCCTGAAAGGCAAACTGACCGAAGAGATCTCCGCTGCCGGCTCATCTTATACCGAAGGGCTTGTTTCGGATTGACAAGCTCTTTTCAGGTGTGAAATCTTGTAACAGACTGATTGATGTTCTGTCCGAATTGGTCGATACGTAATAATTTGTCAGGTTCCGGATTCGCGCATTTCTTACAAATCGTTACAGTCTTTCATGTTGAAATGGAATCGGTCGGTTTTATATGACCGTGTTGAGTATTCGTATGGCGATAACCATGCTTATATTCAGTGGTTTGCTATTTCTGTGACGTGCGGCAAATCTGTAATGCCGATAGCTGGTTCGGTCCGGCAGGGTATAGATTCCATTGCTTTTTAACCCCTTTTTGAGCCTGTTTCTAAGCGTCGGCTTTCGATTTTTTAGTGCGGAAGGTTGGTATAATTTGCAGAATAGTTATATTTGTAACCGAGTTAGGTTCTCGTTCGCCAAGAACGGAGGAAAGAAATGAAGATCCTCGTATCCTGCATAAAACAACGTGATGTGGACCATTTTGAGATGGTTTACAACTATTATATGCCTGTGCTTTATCGTTTTGCCATGCAGTATGCGTATGATTCGGAAACGGCCAAGGATCTTGTACACGACGCCTTTGCGTGGGTGTGGAACAATCCGGATAAAATCCGCGATGAGGGTAACGTGGCAGCGCTTCTTTACCGGCTGGTGCGTAGCAACTGTCTGAACTATCTCCGGTCGCTCGACATCCGGGACTGCAATGACCGGAAATATGCCGACGCCGCAGTTTTTACCGATTTCCTGTTCGACGATGAGCCCGACGATCACCGTTATGCCATTGAATTGCGTTTGCGGCATGCTTTGGATGCGCTCCCTGAACGCGGCCGCGCGGCGCTGGAAATGCATTTCGTCGGAAATATGCGGATCAAAGCAATTGCCGAAGTCATGCATGTATCCGAAGCTACGGTCAAAACACACATCAAACGTGCGCTTAAAGCCCTCCGGGAGGGCATGAAATGTTTTTTTTCGGTTTTTTTGTAAAAAATCGGGTCCGTTTGTCCCCCATTTTTCGTCTGAAAGTTTATTGTAACTGAAAACGACCGTTCCGGGTCGCAGTTTCGGTTAGTCGGGTATTTGTTCTTGCCGGCCGCAATAATCAGCCGGTGATTTCATTTTTATCGGAATAATCCGTGTCCCGACCCGGGACGAATGCGCATTCCGGATCGTTATCATGCAGACTATGACGAAAAAAACGATTGATTGGACCCTCTTCCGTAAAGTGCTGGATCATACGGCGGATGAGAAAGAGCAGGCCGAATTCGAAAAATGGCTCCATTCCGATCCCCGGCATCGGGAATATTACGAACGCGCCCGCAGGTTCTATGCCGGAGAATCGGCGGAACCGCTGCCGCTCGACGAAACTTTCGCTGCGCTGAAAACGCGGCTGGAAATGCACGACCGGCCGAAACCGATGTATCGTCGCCGGTCCTATTACGGAATTGCGGCCGCTGTTGCGGTCCTCGTTGTGCTGTCGTGCTTCGACTGGCATCGGGATAACGCCGGGGCGGCGATGGACCGCGTTTGTTACGAACTCGCACGCGATTATGCCCCTGCGACGGATAAGGCCCGGCTGATCGTAGACGGGGACAAGTGTTACGATTTGCACGGCGACGAATCGCTGTCGATCGACGTTCGGGGCGGCCATATCGAACGCGGCGACGACAACCGGCTGGTGTATACGGCCGATGCGGAAGCCGAGGTCGTGCAGAACAGGCTTTCGGTTCCCCGCGGCGGTTATTATTCCGTCCTTCTGGAAGACGGTACGACCGTTCATCTCAATGCGGAATCGGAACTGGTCTATCCTTCGGCATTCTCGAAGGACGTGCGCACCGTGTCGTTGGTCGGTGAAGCCTATTTCGATGTGGCACACGATGCAGGGCGGCCTTTCGTGGTCGAGGTGAACGGATACAGTATCGAGGTGCTGGGTACGCAGTTCAACGTCACGGCCTATGCCGACGAACGGATCTGCCGTTCGACGCTTGTCGAAGGCAGTGTGCGAATCGTTCCCGACAGCGGCCGGAACGGGGAGGAGATCGTTCTCACCCCGGGCGAACAGGTCGTTCACGAGACGGGGACCGACACTTTCTCGGTGGCACGCGTCAACACCAAAGTCTACACGGCCTGGATGGACCGGGAATTCGTGTTCGAAAACACCCCCTTGTCGGAAGCTTTGCGGATCGTTTCCCGCTGGTACGACTTCCGCTACGACATTACGGACTCCGATTTGGAGAAATATACGTTTACCGGGCAGATCAGCAAGGACGGAGGTCTGGATTATCTGTTCCGGGTGCTGTATGAAGCGCATATGCCGATCGTGCTCCGCTATGAAGACGGAGTGTTGTACGTCGACAGGCGCTAATGCCTGACGACGAATCGGAATGGAATCTCGAATGTCTAACCTTAACGATTAATTGATGAAGCAAATCTACGCCCTGAATGTCTGCCGTTCGGCCCGTTGCTGGCTGCATCTGATGCTGGTCGTGTGGTGCGGAGTCGCCGCTGCGAAGTCTCCCGTGCGGGATTCCGCCGCGCTGCGGCTGCCCGTGCAGACGGATCGCGTCGCCGCCGGCGACCTCGTGATTACGGCTTCCCAGATCCGGGCGGTCGATCCCGTCGACCTGTGGAAGGCCATTTCATTTTACGATCCTTCGATCAGCAACTCGTGGGAGCGGGAGCATGGCTCCGACCCGGTTTACGGAGCGGGGGACATGACTGTCCGCGGCTCGAAACGGTGGGCCCGGGACGAGGCGGTCAAACCGTCGAGGCCCCTGTATATCATTGACGGGGCGCTGGTCGACGCCCGGAAGTTTTTCGATACGGACATCAACGACGTCCGGCAGATCATCATCCGCAAAGACCCCGTTTCGCTGGCCCAATACGGTATCCGGAGCGCTGACGGCGTCGTGGAGATGAAGACGCAGAAGCCGGTCAAGGGGCCGCTCAAAGTGCGTTACATGTTCGACGGTATCGTGGAATGGGCCGATCTGGGTTCTTACGATCTGATGAGCGCTTCGGAGCAGCTCGCGCTGATCGAACGCGAGGGGCTGACGACGGGCAGCGCCGCCTCGATGCAGCAGCACAAGGCGTCGGGAAAGAACGTCGACTGGCTGAACCAGCTCACGCGCACCGTTTTCCGGCATCGGCACAAGATAACCGTCGACGGCGGAGACGACAATGTGAAATATGCTTTGACGGGGCGCATCGCTCCCTCCGGAAAGGGAGTCGTCGAAGGTGTGGAAAAGGAGATTCTCGGTCTGGGGGCTTACATCGAGTATCGTTACAAGTCGTTCCGGATTTCGAACGATCTGACTTACGACAAAACAGCGAAAAATTCGAAACTCTTCGGTACGCTGGGCGACTACGCCCGCACGCCCCGCTGGCTCGACCCCGATAACGGGCATGGGGGATACCTCAAAACGATGGGGCACGAAGAGGACGCCGTGCGGTTCGAAAATCCGCTCTACGAACTGACGCTCGGTTCGCACAACGAATGCCGGACCTATTCGATCTTCGACAACGTGCGCCTTTCGCTGGACCTGGGAGCCGGATTTTCGGTCAACGGACGCTTCTCGTTCGTGCGCGACCTTATCCGCACGGACACCTACGTATCGCCCGCTTCGGTGCGCTATGCCTCGCAGACGACCGACTCCTATACGGGACGTTACGGAATTGCGCGGTCGTCGATCCAGACCTACGACGGGGCGGTGGATCTTACCTATCGCGGTTCGCGCGGCCGGTCGTCCTACGGCGCATCGCTGCAAGCCGGGATTTTCAGCGGCACTTACAATATGGAAAGCTATGCCGGTGTGGGAATCCCTTCGGACAAGATGGGCTACATCTCTTTCACCAAGGCCTACGATCCGGATACGGCGCCTTACGCCTGGCGCTATTACGACCGGACGGTGGGCGGAACGCTTTCGGCGCACTACTCCTACGACGAGCGTTATACGGTTGCCGGAACGGCGCATCTCGACCGTTCGTCGATGCTTGCGCCCGGTGAAAGGACGGCTCTGTTTTACGGCGTGTCGGCGGCCTGGAACATCGGCCGGGAGCGTTTCCTGCGCCGGGCCGACTGGATCGACCGCCTGACGCTGAGCGCGGCGATCGGCACTTCGGGAGCGGTCGACGCCCTGAATTCCGACTACGTGGTCACTTACAGCAGCAATATCGACAACGAGTATGTCTACAACTACTATCTGGTCGGAGCCTCGGTCAATTTCATGCCCAATCCCGATCTGAAATGGCGTACGCTCGTGAGCCGCAGCGTGGCGTTGCAGGCCGAGTTCGCGCATGCGCTCCGGCTGCGCGTCGAGTATTACAACAATGATTCGAAAGACCTCATGACGGTCGATCGGCTGCCGCTGGCGAGCGGTTATCGCCGTAACGTTTCCAATGGAGGACGGGTCCGGAATTCGGGGCTGGAATATTACCTGAACGCGACTCTTTACAGCCGTCCGGGACTTTCCGTCTCGGCTTTCACGTCCGGCAGCCATAACCGGAACCGCATCGGGGAGCTGCCGGGATTCTTCGCGGCATGGTACAACGAAGCGCTGTCGGAGGGTGAGGCTCCGCTGTCGGAGGGCGAGTCCGTGAATGCGATCTATGCGGCTGAAAGTTCGTTCGACGGGACGACCGAACGGGCCGCGGGCGAAGCCGTTGCGGCGGGACGTGCGGAACCCGACCTGAAAGGCAATTTCGGCGTGAACGTAACTTGGGGAAAGTGGCATTTCGGAGCCGCCTTCGATTACCGGATCGGCGGGCAGACGTTCAACCGGACGTTGTACGACGTGCAGTTCGGCAGTCCGCTCTACAACCTCGACCGGCGGGCGCTGAACCCGAAGTACCGCCGCGCGTTCGACGGCGAACCGGTCCGGCTGCAACGGTTCGTGGAACGGTTCGACGCCTTGAATTTCTCGGCTGTGCAGGTCGGGTATGTTTTCGGGGCCAAGGCCGCCGGCAAGCTCTATATGCGCAATCTGGCCCTTTATCTCACGGGCAGCAACCTCTTCTATTGTTCGGGCGTCGACATGCAGCGCGGAACGGTCTATCCGTATACGCGGACCGTCACGCTGTCGCTTCGGGCGACTTTCTAACCGCTTAAAGAAGATACGAAATGAAAAAAATATATCTGCTGTTGTTCTTATGCGTCGCGTCGGTGTCGTGCAACGAATGGTTTGACATGACTCCCGACGGGACCTCGATTCCCGAAGATCGGTTTTTCCGCAACGAAAACGTCTTCCTGAACGCTCTGACCGATGTCTATACCCAGCTGCGCGCGGAAAGCCTCTACGGGCGCATGCTTTCGGTCGGTGAACTGGAATTCATGGGACAGAACTTTCAGCCCGCCGGCACGGATTTCCGGGCCGCGGCCGATCTCGACTACGCCGATGCGGTTTTCCGCTCGGCCATCGAACAGACGTTCGTGGATATGTACAAGGCCATTGCGTCCTGCAACAACGTGATTGCGCATATCGAAAATACGAACATCGTCTTCAACTCGAAATCCCGGAAACGGATTATCACGGGAGAGCTTTACGGATTGCGTGCGGCCCTGCACTTCGAGTTGCTGCGGCTGTTCCATCCGGCGTATGCCGTCGATCCGGGTTTCGTCGGACTGCCCTATATGGTCCGTTTCGGAATGACGGCTTCCGAGCCGCTCTCTACCGAGGCGTTCGTCGGCAAGGTGATCGCCGATCTCGAACGGGCCGCTTCCGAACTCGAAACGGCGGACCCCGTGTTGAACGGCTTTACGCTGGGAACCGTGCTCCCCGGGGAGATCGACTCGCGGCTGCGCACCTTCTGCCTGAATTACTATGCCGTGACGACGCTGCTGGCCCGCGTCTACCTGTATAAGGGCGATTATGAGCAGGCCGCCGCCTATGCGTCACGGGCTTTCGAACACCAGACGAAGGTTGAGAAACGCTACCGGGTGTTCTATTATTTCGGTCCGGGCGAATATGGCGACGATTACAGTTTCTCGCGCGAGCATCTTTTCGGCATAGCCACCCTCCCCGAGGGTTTCCCGCGGTCGGCGGCTTTGCTTTACGGCCGGAACGGGGCCTCTGTGACGAAGCACTATTCCGCACTGTTCGACAATCCGAAGGATACGCGTTATCGCGACTGGTTCGACAACAGCGATCCGTCACGTGTGTTTATGGCGTACAAGTTCGGCGAGAACTCCGTTCTCAACGGTTACACGTCGGTGGCGGGAAATGAGAGCGTGCTGCCCTGCCGCATTCCTTTCGTCAAGCTGGGCGAGGCGGCTCTGATCGAGGCTGAAGCCCTCGTCCGCCAGTCGGCCGACAACATTGCGGACGCGGCGGCGAGAGTGGCCGGGTTGCAGAAGGCGCGCGACATTCCGACGGTGGCGGAGCGGCTCGAAACGTCCGGGCTGACCGTCGGGGAGCTGCTCGACGCCATTGAATTGGAATACCGCCGCGAGTTTTTCGGCGAAGGACAGTTGTTCTACTACTACAAACGTCTGAACAGTCCCCGAATTCCCAAATCCGACGGCACGGAGCTGACCGTGACGGCCGACAAGTACACGTGGCCGATTCCGGAGGGTTCCGTAAACGTAATACAGGCTCTCTAAACTTTAAAAATCATCATGGCTGCATATACGGAAAAAGTGAAGAAGACTGTTGCAGAGCGTCTCATGCGCTTGTTGTTTGTAACGGTCGTAGTGTTGGCTCCTTGTCTGGTGCGGGCGCAGAATATCACGATCGACGTGACCGACCGGCCTTTGAGCGAGGTCTTTCAGGCGATCAAAAAGGCGTCGGGTTATCAGGTCTTCTATGTGAATCAGAATGTGGACGACAGCCGCAAGGTCAGTTTAAAGGTGTCGGGCGTCGACCTGCGCACGGTGCTGGACAAGCTCTGCGCTTCGGCCGGATTGAGTTACAACATCGTCGACCGGACGATCGTGATTTCCCCCCCCCGTCAGAAAAATGCCGCGGCGTCCGACCGCCGGCCGGCCGGATTCGTAATCACGGGAACGGTGTTCGACGAGAACAAGAATCCGGTCGCTTATGCTTCGGTCGTGCAGAAGGACGCCGGGCACAACGGCGTTTCGACCGATGAGAAGGGATGTTTCCGCCTGACGCTGCCGTCGGGCCGCACGTCGGTCGTCGTGTCGTGCATGGGCATGAAAAAACAGACGATCGAGGTGAACAACCAGAGTACGTTCGACATTTACCTCGAACCCGAGGTGAACGACATCGCGGCTACGGTCGTTACGGGATACATGCCCAAGGCGAAGAACAGCTTCACGGGAACGGCCGTGCTCGTCAAGGGCGATGAGCTGCGGACGGTGAACAACAACAGTTTCTTCGACGCCCTGAAAGTTTTCGACCCGTCGTTTCAGGTCGTGGACGTGCGCGGAATGTTCGGTTCCGATCCCAACTATATCCCCGAACAGATCGAAATCCGCGGACAGAACAGCTTTCCCGAGATCTCGGGCAGCACGCTGAAAACGATGACCAGCCTGCCGATCTTCATTCTCGACGGTTTCGAGGTCAAGGTCCAGCAGGTCTACGACCTGGACATGAACCGCATTCAGAGCGTGACGATTCTCAAAGACGCCTCGGCGTCGGCCATTTACGGTTCGCGGGCCGCCAACGGCGTGATCGTGATCGAGACCAAAAGTCCCGAACCCGGAGCGCTTCGCGTGAGCTATACGCTTACGGGCGGCGTGAACATTCCCGACCTGTCGTCGTACAAGCTGATGAACGCATCGCAGGCGTTGGAGTTTCAACGTCTGTCCGGGCTCTTCAACCCTGCGCGCGAAGGGGAGGACGGCGGCTATTACCTCAACTCCTACAACCTGATCCGCAAGGAGATCCTTGCGGGCGTCGATACCTACTGGCTTTCGAAACCGCTGCGCGTGGGTCTTCAGCACCGTCATTCGGTCATCATCGAGGGCAGCGTCAACCGGCTGCGGGCCAATCAGGGAAACGTGCGCTATCAGGTCAACCTGTCGCTCGGACAGAACAACGGCGTGATGAAGGAATCGGGCCGAACGACCTACGGGGCCGGCACGAAACTGATCTATTCGCATTCGAGCCTGCGAATCACCAACGATTTGCAGTTTTCCATCTCCCGAAGCGACGAGTCGCCTTACGGATCGTTTTCCAGTTATTCGAAGACGCTTCCCTATCACCGGGAAAAGGATGCCGACGGTGCCTATTATCGTACGCTGTCGCTCTACAACGTGGCCCCGGAGGGAATGGAACTCGCGGTTTCGTCGTCGCAGCTCTCTCCCGTCTACGAAGCGAAATACCTGAGCAGCTTCACGCACGGCGACGTGACCAATGTCACGAACAACACGGCGATCGACTGGACGATCGTTTCCGGGCTGAAAGTGCGCGGCGACTTTTCGGTGAGCAGCGATTTCAACCGCACGGACATCTACCTGTCGCCTATGAGTTACTCCTACATCCGCGACAACGACAACGACGTGAACGATCCCAGCGTGCTTTACGCGCGGGGCAAATATACGCTGAACAACGGTACGGACATGACGCTTGCCGGCAAACTGATGCTCTCCTACACCAAGCAGCTCGACCGGCATCTGGTCCAGGCGGTGGTGGGCGGCGACCTGCGCGAAGTCAAACGCGAGAGCGACGGCTATGTCGTGACGGGATTCATGGACGATGCGCTCGACTACGTCTCCTATGCCGTGCAGTACGAACCCGACTCCCGTCCTTCGGGCAACGAGTCCATCGTTCGTTCGGCGGGCGCCTATCTCAACGCCAACTATTCGTACGACGACCGCTATCTGGTCGATCTCACCGGACGCATCGACGGTTCTTCGATCTACGGCAGCAAGCAGCAGACCGCGCCCTATTGGTCGGCGGGTGTGCGCTGGAACCTTCACAACGAGCGGTTCATGAAGGACCGGGGCGTCTTCTCGCTGCTGGCCCTGCGCGCCAATATCGGAACCACCGGCAACCAGAATTTTACGCAGAACCAGTCCAAGAGCATGTACACATATCTCAAACCGGTTTACGGCAATCTGTTCGGTACGAGCGTTTCGGTGCTGGGCAATCCCGACCTCGAATGCCAGAAGACGTTCAACCGCAACGTGGGTCTGGAACTGACCGTGCTCAAAGGGCTGCTTAATCTGGACATGAATTATTACTACAACACGACCGAGGGAAGCCTTACGTCGGTAACCATCGCGCCGTCGATCGGATTCTCCGAATTGAAGGTCAATCAGGGCGACATCGTGAATAAGGGCATCGACTTTTCGCTCTCGGTGACACCCGTCCGCACGAAGGAGATGCTCTTCTCGGTGACGTTCAACGGGCGTCATAATTCGAACATCCTCAGCAAAATTTCCAATACGCTGAAAAATTACAACAAAATGGTGGGCGAACGCGCCGAAAGCAGCAGCGATGCCAATGTTTTCCTTTTCAAGGAAGGGGAGTCGCTCAACACGATATACGGCGTTCGCAGTTTCGGGATCAACCCGGGTACGGGCCGCGAGGAGTTTCTGACGAAAGACGGCGAGCGGACCGATGTCTGGAAATACGAGGATATGGTCCCGATCGGTGTCGGCGAGGCCGCGCTTGAAGGATACACCGGCTTCAACTTCCGCTACAAGGAATTGGAGGTGGGCGCCAGCTTCAACTATTCGTTCGGGGCCGACCGCTACAACTTCACCCTGCATGAAAAGATCGAAGGGGCCGATCCTTCGGTGAACAACGACGTACGGGCGCTGACCGAACGTTGGAAGGAACCCGGGCAGATCGCCCGCTACAAGGCCATCGACGATACGACCCCGACGCGTTCCACGTCGCGCTTCGTCCAGCGCGAGAACCGTCTGTCGCTCTCGTCGCTCCGCGTAGCCTATACCTTCCCGGTCGAACGCTGGGGATGGAAGGGAATCTCCATGCTGCGGCTCCAACTCACGGCCAACGAACTTTTCTACCTGTCGACGATCCGTCAGGAGCGCGGTTTGGCGTATCCCTATGCACGGACGATCAGTTTTTCGGCTCAGGTCAACTTTTAATACGGCACAGCAATGAAAAGGAAAAATCTTGCAAAAATATCCGTGATGTTCGTACTGCTGCTCGCATCGTGCGGCAAGTGGCTGGACGTAACGTCCAAATCGGAAGTGGACATCGACGACATGTACGATGCGGCCGAGGGCTACTACAATTCGGTAACGGGCGTGTATATCAACATGGGCGACGCCAATCTGTACGGCGGTTACGTGGCGCTGACCGCCCTCGAACCGCTGACCGGGCAGTATACCGTATCGGCCAACAACGAGAAGCGCCGTAAGTGGGCGGCCTACGACTACGCGAACGACGATTCGAAGAAGGTTATCGACGACCTTTGGCTCACGATGTACAACAACATCTTCAACGCCAATCTGGTCATCGACAAACTGCGCCACGAGGAACGGACCCTGTTCGAAGAGGGGGTGCGGGAGATCATGCTCGCGGAGATGCTCGCCATGCGCGCCTATATGTACTTCGACCTGGTGCGGATGTTCAACGAACCGTATGCCGTCAATGCGGAATCGAACAATGTCCCGTGGAAAACCTCCTGGGATGCGACGATCGGTGAACGCCACACGTCGGAGCGGCTGCTGGCGCAGTTGATGGATGAACTCGCGGAGGCGAAATCCCTGCTCGAAACCCGCGACCCCATCGTCGTCGCACGCAAGTCGGCCGATCCGTATGTCTCCTACGACCGCACCAAACGCATGAACTATTATGCCGTTTGTGCGCTGCGTGCGCGTATCGCCCTTTACACGGGCGACTACGCTACGGCTTACGACGAGGCGAAGACGGTCGTCGGATCGGAGAAATTCCGGTTTATCACCGCACCCGAGATCGCCGAGACCGATTCCTACGGCGAGGAGCTGCGGTCGAACCGGGTCTTCACGCCCGAACTGGTGTTCGCCCTCGACAACGATCGGATCACGGCGAGTGCACGGGCCTATTACGAAGGGCTTTCCGAAGATATAGTAACCTCGCCCAACTGTTACGAGGCGGGCGACCTGCGTCTGAATGCCTGGCTCGCTTACAATTCGATGAACAAGATCAATCTGATCAAATACAAACGTTCCTCGCTGGCGGCTGACAGCTACAAATATCCCAAGGCATGCACTCCGATGCTGAAACTGAGCGAAATGTATCTGATTGCCGAGGAGGCCGTGATGAACGCTCCGCAGCTCGATCCCGCACCGTTGTCCTACATCAATGCGCTCAAGCGTCACCGCGGTATTGCGGAACTCGACGCATCGACATCCGCCGATGTGCTGCGCACGGCCCTGACGCGCGAATATATTTGCGATTTCAAGGGCGAGGGGCAGTTGTTTTTCTACTACAAGCGGCTCAATATGGACCGGGTCGACAACGGAAATTACAACGGCAACACCATTGCGATAGCTCCGCAGGCATATACTTTCCCGCGGCCTGACAATGAAAACGATTTCGGTAATTAAATCTGTAAATGCCATGAATAGAAGGATGATTTGTTTCCTGGTCGCAGCGGTCTGTCTGTCGGGGGCGTGCCGGGAACGCGATATAGAGGTCTATGATGCGGGCCGCGTTTCGCTCAACATCGCCAAAGGCGAGTTCAGGCCCGGAACTTATCCTGAGTCCTATGCGTTCAACGCCTATTTCCTGGGTGTGGGAGCCGGGGACTACACGCTGGATATTCCGGTGCGCCTGACCGGGGTCGTCGACTACGAGCGCGACCGCGAATACCGGGTCCGGGTCAACGAAGAGTTGTCGCAGTATGCCGTCAACGGCGTGGAATATACGCTCGACGAAAGGCAGCTTCTCCGCAAGGGGCTTTACGAGGATACCTTTCCGCTGACGATCCATGTCGCACGGCTCAACGAGACCGACGACTACAAACTCCGCATCGAACTGACTCCGAACGAGAATTTCGTGTCCGGACTGCCCGAATATCAGTGGGTGGAGGTGTCGTTCGTGAAAAACGTCAATACGCCGCCCGCGTTCTGGGAGAATACCTCCAAACT
This sequence comes from Alistipes timonensis JC136, assembly GCF_900107675.1. GTDB lineage: Bacteria > Bacteroidota > Bacteroidia > Bacteroidales > Rikenellaceae > Alistipes > Alistipes timonensis. Next base: position 152,199 of record NZ_FNRI01000003.1, on the reverse strand, counting down.
CAGCAAACTTACCTATCATCCGGTGAAATGCGCCAAATTTTTGGAGGTCAGCGGCATCACCGATCCCGACTGGAAGGATGCCGGAACCAGTCTCGCTCTGGATTACTGGATCGCCGTCTGCACGGAATATTTCGAGCAGAACGAAGTCTACGACCAGACGACGGGTAACAGAATCTTTTTCGATGAATGACGCTAACGGTTGAATGATTATGAACAGCAGAACATATATATTGGCATTGGCAGCGCTTGCGGCGGTGTCGTGCTACGGAGACAGGGACGGCGAGATCGGCTCCGATCCCGATTATGTGGTTTCGGTCGAAGGCGTAGAGATCGAAAGCGACCTTTATCTGGGCGACCGCTTCACCTGCGAACCGACGGTCGTGTTGCCTGAGGGATGCGACGAGGCGGATTACGAATACGAGTGGATCGTGGGTAAAAGCGAGGTGATCTCTACCGAGAAAAACCTCGATTGGGAAATCTACCTCCCGAAATCGTATCAACTCAATACGGACATTCCGGGGAGTTTCGTGGTGAGAAACAAACTCAACGGATTGGAATTCCGGTCGACTTTCAAATTCAAAGTGCTGAACGGCTACACGCCCAAATTCCTCGCTTTGTACGAGACCGAGGAGGGGTGCGTCGAATGGATGTCGATCCAGACGACGGGAACGTCGGCCTCGACGATCTCGCCGAAGAACGGTTTCACCCGCTGGTTTCCCGGCATGGTCGCCCGTGTGAACGGAAGTTCGGAGCGTATCGAAGGCCGCTACGTCGGGGCGGTCTGTGCGAAATCCGAACTGGCGGTATTCACCGACAACAGCCCTTCGTGCGGCGCTACGGTCAGCATGGTGGATACCGACGGCGATCAGGATTTTACGGCCAATATGGGCGAAATCGTTTCGCCGGTCAACGGCCGGGTTTACGTGGGAAAGGCTCCCGATGTGAAAATCACGTCGGCATTCTATGCTGCGGGCGGAGCCAAGTATGTGGTGGCGAACGGCAAGATCCACATGTTCAGCGGGACCGATACGAAAACGCCGGTCTTCGACGACGAGGCGTTCGTCATGGCCGAAAACATCCGGCAGGTCGTCGGCTCGAAACAGTTCATGCGCTATAAGCGTGCGTTGTTCGTGCTCTACGAGGACGGAACGGTCGGTTGCCTGCAACAGTACAACCAACCCGCCACGCCGGTTCCCGGAACCGGCGGTGAATCGGTGCTGACGGCCGACGAACTCTGCGGGGCCTTTTCCGAAGCTACCGGCAAGGGGAACAACAATCCTTACCTGATGCACCTGGTCGTGCGCAAGGGCAGCGACTATTTCCTGTATGTGTATAACGCCAGATCGCACTCCTCGGCCAACGATCCGTTGACGCTCAAAACCGTCGTTCCCATTCCGGCCGGCGTGGGGCGTGAGGCCGCAGTGTGGTTCGGGGCCTTTTCCACCCGGTACGGGTTCTATGCCGTGGGGAACAGGATCATGAAATTCGACTATCTGAACATCACGCAGTTTGCGCCCGAGGAGAAGCCGTTCCGGCTCTACGACGACAAGTACGAGATCGTCGATGTTTTCGTGCTTATTGCCGGCACGGCGCTCAGCGACAAGGACGACTGCACGGTGGTCTATCTCTACGACCGGGAAAAGAAGACGACGACCATCGACGTTTACAACACGTTGACCGGCGAGGATCTGCACACCTACGAAGATATTCTTCCGGGACGCGGCGTGGATTTCATTAAAAAATAATCCGAAAATTACTAATCTTTTAATCATTCCTGATGGAAGAACGCAAAAATGTAATAGAGTGCCGTAACCTGACGCACTACTATGGCAAAAAACTGGTTTACGAAAACCTGAATATCTCGGTCGGCGAAGGTCGTATTCTCGGCTTGCTGGGCAAGAACGGTGCGGGCAAGAGTACGACGATCAATATCCTCAACGGATTTCTGGCTCCCCGCTCGGGTCGGTGTCTGATCTACGGTGAGGATACGCAAAACCTGTCGCCTGCGACGAAGGCCCGCATCGGTTACCTGATCGAGGGACATATTCAGTATTCGTTCATGAATGTCCACCAGATCGAGAAGTTCTATTCGGGGTTCTATGAAAAATGGGACCGCGACGCCTATTTCAACCTGATCAACCGGCTGAAGATTCTCCCGCGGCAGAAAATCTCGACCATGTCGTGCGGGCAGCGTGCACAGGTGGCTTTGGGGCTTATTCTGGCCCAGGACCCCGACCTGCTGATCCTCGACGATTTCTCGCTGGGACTGGACCCGGGGTATCGGCGTCTGTTCATCGACTACCTGCGCGAATACGCCAAGTCGAGGGGCAAAACGGTTTTTCTCACCTCGCACATCATTCAGGATATGGAGCGGCTGATCGACGACATCCTGATCATGGACTATAACCGGGTGCTCTATCAGGGACCGCTGGCCAATTTCCAGCGTGATTTCAAAGGGTTCTTCTTCGAGGCCGAGGGGGCGTTCGACCTTTCGGGCGCGCCGGAGGTCGTCAATCTGGAACGGCTGAACAACCATTGCGAGCTGTACACCTATGCCTCTGAAGAGGAGATCGTCGCGCTTTTGCAGAGCCGGGGCGTCGGATTCGTCAACTTCCGGCGGGAAAACCTCACCTTGGAGGATGCCTTTATCGGACTTACGGGTAAATACTGATGCAGATGGGAAAGATAGTTTGGCATATTTTCTATAAGGAGTGGATCAAGACCCGCTGGACTTACCTTGCGGCGCTCGTGTTGGGTTTGGCGACGGTCTTTTACGTTTTCATCCGGGTGGAGAACGGCATGGAACGATTCGGGGCCAAGACCTATATGCTCAAAGTGCTGTACGACAATCCGCCGTTGATCTATTATCGCATGTTGCTTTACGTGCCGCTGCTGATCGCCGCGTGCGTCGGCGTCACGCAATACCTGCCGGAGACTGTGAACCGGCGTATCCGGCTGATGCTTCATCTGCCGGTCGCCAATACGCGGCTGGTGTTGGGCATGGCCCTCTACGGCGTTGCGGCGGTCACCGTTTCCAATGCGCTGCTGTACGGGCTGTTCGTTGCGAAAAGCGCCGCTCTGTTCCCGGCTGAGATTACGCTTCCGGCGTTGAAGTCCGTATTGCCCTGGCTGCTGGCGGCATATCCGGTTTACGGGTTCATCGCCATGGTCGCACTCGAACCGAACCGTTGGCGTGCATTGCTGTATGCCGTTACGGGATATTATCTCATTTCTCCGTTCGTCGTGTGCGGAGAGGCTCCGGGGTCCTATTTCTCGTCGGCGCTTCCCCTGCTGGCGATCGCTGCGGGATCTTTCCCGTTGCTGTTGTATTCGTCGTACCGTTTCAGTAAAGGAGAACGATAGCCATGTACCGAAATATCATACGCGTCGTCGCCGTTCTGTTCGCCGCATTCGCGGCCGCCATGGCGTTGCCCGGGTTCTACCGCATGGTTCCCGCATCGTGGCACGGCGACTACAAAAAAATCGTCTATTCGGAAGTTCTGGGCGATTTCATCATCTCGAAAAGCATCTATTCCAACGATCCGTCCGACAGGTCCGGCATCCGGTACGAAATCCGGGATTCGAAGGGCAACGCCTACACGCCCGAACAGGCCGATACGCTGGCCGTGCTTGAAAACGCTTCGCAGCTTATTTACGAAGGGCGTCTGCCTGAAACCGTCTGCGGTGTCGCCGTCACGCCTGAGCGTGTGTCGGCGCACGATTATACGGTCTACTTCGGCGACGGAGGAGGCCGGGACTACGGATTGCTCGATTTGAAGGACAAGCTGTCCTATGTTTCGAACGATTACCGGACGCAAGATCTGTTCCGTTTCGGCCGTGGCGGGATTGAGTTCCTCGACGCGCCCTCGAACCGGGTCGATACGGCGAAAACGGCGGCTTTCCGCCGTGCGCTCGCCGGTGCGGGATTCGTCTCTCCGGCGTCGGGCACATGGACGCCCGCGGACCGTACGGACGCCGAGACGCTGGGTTATTTCATGACCGACAGCCGCGGAGGGCTTTTCCGTATGGGCATGTGCGGCGGAGAGCCTGAGGTTGAGCGGATCGCACTGCCGGAAGGATGCGTTGTGCGTAATTTGAGTTTTGCCGACCGGCCCGAATTCCTGGCCATGATGCTGACCGAAAAGGGCGAAGTGTACCGGATGGGACGCGACTATACTTTCCGCCGGCTCCCGCTGCCCGATACGCGCGCCATGCGGGTGGCGATGCACGGCATGCTGCTGTTCAACAAGTTCGTCTATGCCTATCACGATCATACGACCTGTTATGTTACGGATGTCGATTATCGGATGATCGACAGTTGTACGGTGGGCAACCGCACCTATGAACAGACTGCGAAATATAAAGCGCAACAAGTCGTGTTCCCCTTTACCGTGCGCCTTACGCCCTGGCACGGGCTGCGTTTTACGTGGTCCGACGGATTCCTCTGGCTGCTGGTCAGCGTTTGTCTGACCGGAATCATGGCCGCGATCAAACGCCGCCGCCGGGAGTCGCTGCACGACCCGTTCGTGCTCGTCGATCTGGTGATCGTGGCGTTGTTCGGCATCTACGGATTTTTGGGCGTGTTGGTTATGCCGGGACTCGGAAACCCGAATGTAAATTGACTTTAATAGCTGAAAGATATGACTTTGCATCTTATATACAAGGAGTGGATCAAAACCCGCTGGTTTGCGCTCGTGGCGCTCGTGGCGGGCCTTGCGGCCGTGGTCGGCATATTCGCCGGCGTCGCCGGGGGTATCCGCAGCGACGCTCCGCTTTACCTGTCGCGGCTGTTGACCAATAAGGAGGCGTTTTTTGCGCTGTTCCGTTTCGTGCCGCTGTTCGCAGCCGTGCTGATCGGGGTGTCGCAGTTTTTGCCCGAGGTGGTCGACAAGCGGATCAAACTCTCGCTGCATCTGCCGCTCGGACCGGTCCGGGTCGTTTACAGCATGGTGCTTTACGGTTTTCTGCTGCTGTCGGCGATTCTGGCCTGCTGCCTGTTGCTGTTCGTGGGGCTGACGGCCGTATACCTTCCCGCCGAGGTAATTCGGGCGGCGCTGGTGACGATGATGCCGTGGGTGCTGGGTGGCATGACGGCCTATTTCTGGATAGCGATGATCGCGATGGAACCGGTGGGAAAGTTCCGCTTTTTCTATTTCATCGTCGCCTATCTGCTGATTTCGGTATTCATGAGAAAATTTGCTGTCGGCAACGTGGAGACGCTGCTGCCGGTGCTCGCGGCTCTTACGGGAGTTTCGAGTGTCTCGGTGCTCTTCACGGCCCGTCGGTTCAATAAGGGAGAGTTGTAGATATGACGGCGAAAATTGTAAGAGTGCTGCTGGTGTTCACCACCATCCTGATTTTGGGCTTTTATCTGCCCGATCTGTTTCGCAGCCGGTTCGAGAAGCGTGCGGGCAAGCGCCTGCTCTATTACAGCGAAGTGAAGCGCGATTTCGTGTTCAGCGAAGAGGTGTACGATTCGCTCCGGCAAGCCAACCGCATGGTATATTACGACCGGAGCGGCAATCCGCTGACCGAGAATGAATATGCCCGGTTGCTGCCTTTCGACAATGCGCGCAAGTTGAAGATGCTGGGCATGATGCCCGACTCGCTCATGGGCGAGCCGCTCACGCAGGAGGTGCTGCGGAGCGTGCGCCGCGTGATGCTCATCGGGGACCGCGGATTCGACTTCGCGCTGGCTCCCCTGTTCGAGTCGTGTCCCGGACATCCGGGCGTCGATCTGCCGCACGACCTCTTCCGGATCGGCAGGCGGGGCATCGAGTTCATCGACGCGGCGACGAACAGCGTCGATACACGGAAGAGCCGGATTTTCGACGAGGCGCTGCGCGAAGCCGGGTTCCGTGCTCCGGCGCGGGACATCTTCGGCATCCCTTCAACGATCAAATCCCGCGACGACGGCTATTTCGTGGTCGACGCCCGCGGCAAACTGTTTCATTTGCTGATGGTCCACGGCGCACCGCGCGTGAAGGCCATCGACAACGATTTCGAGATCAAGCAGATTAAATGCCACGTGCCGGGGGAGATTTACTGCCATATCTTCACCCCCGACAACGAGCTTTATGCGCTGCTGACCGACTATACGCTGAAAAAACTGCCTCTCGGAAAGAACAATGGCCGGTTCATGCTGACCTACAACCGTTATTTCCGCTCGTACAAGAATCTTGGGCAGGACAGCAGTACGATGTATGTCCTCGACCGTGATTTCGAGCCTGTCGACCGTTGCGCGATCGCAGTGAACAACTACCGCAATTCGCCGGCCGCCGCTGCCGAAGAGCGGATATTCCCGTTCCGCATCATGCTGACGCCCGGATATGCGCATTTCATCCCCATTCCCAATCCGGTACGGCAGTTCTGGCCCGTCAATCTGTTTTTCGTGCTGCTGCTCGTCGTCGTCAAACGGCTCAACCGCTGCCGGCTTACGGGCGCATTCCATCTCGTCGATCTGGCCTTGACGGCCGTGTTCGGCATTTACGGGTTCATCGCCGTGTTAATTTTCCCGAACAGATATTGATATGAAGAAACATCGATTATTGCAGGCGGCATTGGCCGCTTTCATTCTGATCGCAGCCTTTGGAGTATACCGCTACATGGTCGTGACCAAGCCGGTCGCCGAGAAGAACAAGGCGAAGAAGAGCGTCGTACACGTCCGGGCCGATACGGTCGCCTTGCGGGACTACGACGTCGCCTATTCCTGTTTTGCGAAGGTTCATGCCGGAGCGACGGTCCGGCTCAGCTCGGAGGTCAGCGCCCGCATCGTCGCAGGGCCGGTCGCGCTGCGCGAAGGCACGAGTTTCCGGAAGGGGGACCTGCTCGTCCGGCTTTATGACGACGACGCGCGCGCGTCGCTGATGGCAGCCCGGAGCCGTTACATGAGCCTGCTTTCGCAGCAGCTTTCCGATCTGGCTGTGGACTTTCCGCAGGAGGCGGATAAGTGGAGCGCCTTCTTCAACCGACTTTCCGTCGATGAGGACCTGCCGCCGCTTCCGGCGGTCAACAGTGCGAAGGAGAAAGTTTATCTGGCGGTCCGGAATGTCATTTCCGAATACTACGGAGTTCGGCAGGCCGAGATCAATCTGCGCAAATACGCCGTTTACGCCCCTTTCGACGGCGTATTTTCGACGGTGAGCAAAGAGGTCGGCGCCATCGCCTCCGTCGGGGGCGAGATCGCCACCATCACCCAGACCGACCGGCTCGAACTGGAAGCCGGCGTCGAACCCGATTATGTGCGCTATTTTTCCTGCGGCAGCGCCGTGACGGTGGAGGACGAACGGGGCGGTTTTCGCGGTACGGTCGCCCGCATCGCCCCGTTTGTGGATGAGAACACGCAGCGCGTGAAGGTCTACATTCGGGTCGAAACTCCCGGCCGCAACCTGATTTCGGGCCAGCTTTACCGGGTTCGTATCGCCGCGGCCCGGCTCAGGGAGGTTGTGCGCCTGCCGCGCGAGGCGCTCTTCGCCGACGATACGGTTTATGCCTGCGTCGACGGCCGCCTGCGCGCCCGGCCGGCCGAGGTTGTTTATGTGGATGAGGATTACGCCTATTTGCGCGGCCTGGAACCCGGAACGCTCGTCGTCGCCGAATCGCTGGTCAATCCTTCCGACGGGATGGAGATCGGTTTGCTGGAAGGTCGTCGGGCGTCGGATAAAACGGAATAGTCATGCGGAAAGTAATCACTGCATTCGTTCGGTATCCGTTCTATGCGCAGGCGTTGGTATTCCTGACGCTGGTCTTCGGCATCGCAGCCTTGTTTTCCATCCGCAAGGCTTCGTTCCCGATCACCGAGTCCCGGCTGATCACCGTGTCGGTGACCTATCAGGGCGCCACGCCCAAGGAAATGGAGGAGGGCGTGACGACGCTCGTCGAAAATGCGCTGCGGGGCGTGGTCGGAGTCAAGGAGATCAGCTCCAAATCCATGGAGAACCAGTCGCTCGTGTCCATACTCATCCGCACTGACTACGATGTCGACGTGGTGTTGAACGACATCAAGAACGCGATAGACAAAATCTCGAATTTCCCCGCCGGGGCGGAGAATCCGGTCATCACCAAGACCAAAACTACGTCGCTTTCCGGATTTCTGGCTCTGACCCAGACACGCGGGCCGGAGGACATCATGCTGTTGAAGCGCACGGCGCAACGTATCGAGGACGACTTTCTGGGTTCGGGCCTGATCTCGCAGGTGACGCTGATCGGCTATCCGACACGGATGGAGATGTCCGTCGAGGTTCGTGAAGAGGTGTTGCAGCGTTACGGCATGAGCTTCTCGGAGATCAAGAATGCCATTGCCGCCAACAACCTCGATATTTACGGCGGCAAGATCAAAAATCCCAGGGAGGAGATCAAGATCAATTCGCGCTATCGGTCGGTTTCAGCCGCCGACGTGGAACGGATCGTGGTGCGGGCCAATGCCAACGGCGATCTGATCCGTGTGGGAGACGTGGCCGACGTACGGATGATCTTCGAGGACATTCCGACGGCGAGCTATGTCGACGGCGAGCGCAACGTCATGTTCCGTATCGACAACCTGGCGACCGAGGACTTGGAGCGTATCTCCGCTTATCTGCACGATTACATCCGCGAGTTCAACGAGCGCGGTAACGGCTACCGGCTCGAATTCATGCACGATTTTCTCGAAACGCTCCGCGGGCAGCTCAATATTTTGTACAGCAACGGTTTGGCCGGTATGCTGCTGGTGGTGCTGTGTTTGTCGCTTTTCCTGAGCTTCCGTCTCTCGGTGTGGGTGGCGTGGGGCATTCCGATGGCCTTCCTCAGCATGTTCGTCGTGGCGGTGCTCATGGGGCTGACCATGAATTTCATATCGGTGTTCGGCATGATCCTCATTGTGGGAATCCTCGTCGACGACGGTATCGTCATCAGCGAAAATATCTATACGCGGTTTCAGCAGGGGCTACCGGCGCGGAAAGCGGCCGTCGAGGGAACGATGGAGGTGCTGCCCGCCGTGCTGGTTTCCGTGTTGACGACGCTGGTCGCGTTTCTGCCGATTCTCTTCATCCAGGGCAATCTCGAAATGATGTACGAAATGGCGGTGGTCGTTATCGTCTGCCTGCTGTTTTCCCTGTTGGAGAGTATGTTCATGCTTCCGGCCCACTGTGCGTCGGCCAAGGTCCTGGCGCCGCCTTCGGCCACTTCGTTCTACGGGCGTATCCGCAGCGGATTCGACCGGGGAATGCGCTCGCTGTGCGAACGGGTCTATCTGCCTTTCGTTCGCTGGGCTCTCGGACACCGGTCGGTCGTGTTGTCGTCGCTCGCCGCCTGTTTTCTGCTGACGGCCGGATTGATCGGCGGCGGCCGCATCGGCTTTACGATCCTGCCGTCGATGAACGAAGACAGCTTCAACATCGAACTGGCGATGAAGCCGGGTACGAATTACGACCAGCTGACGGCTGAGCTCAAGCGCATCGAATCCGTTGTCTGGCGGGTCGACTCCATGCTGATGGAGCGTTACCGGGAACCGTCGTTCATCAAACTGATCAACATGCGTACGGGAACCGCTTTTTCGGGCAGCGAGACGGGCAGCCACGCCGGGTCGGTGGTGGTCTTCCTGCGGCGTCTCGACCAGTCGGAGATCGGAACGGACGAGATCAAGGCCTGCATATCGAAAGAGCTGGGGACGGTTCCGTCCGCCTACAAGTTCGCCATCGGCGCCGGACACCGTTTCGGCGCGCAGGTCTCGATCAGTCTGTTCGGCTACGACATGGAGACGCTCGAACGGGCGAGCTCCGAATTTCAGGCTCGCCTGCGCGAACTCGACGCGCTGTACAACGTGATCGACAATGCGCAGCTCGGCGGCCAGGAGGTCCGTGTCCGGCTCAAACCGGTGGCTTACAGCCTGGGGCTCACCCAGCAGCAGGTGATGGGGCAGGTGCGCGAGGCGTTCTACGGGTCGCTCGCGCAGCGTTTGCAGGAGGGCAAGGACGAGGTGTGGTTCTACGTCCGCTACCCCGATACGGACCGCAGGACGATGGGCGATCTGGTTAAAATGATGATCCGCACGTCGAACGGCGTCTATCCGCTCGGCGAACTGTGCGATCTGGATCTGGGGCGCAGCGTCCTTTCGATCAACCACTACAACGGGCGGAAGGAGATTCGTGTCGACGCCTATATGGAGGACGCTTCGGCGTCTGTGATCCCTGTCATGGAGGAGATCGAGCAGCATATCCTGCCCGAGATTCTCGCCCGCTATCCGGACATTACCTACATGCAGCAGGGGCAGATGAAGGACATGCGCGACGAAATGCAGACCATCAAGGGTTTCTATATGATCGCTTTGTTCGTCATCGTCATGATATTGGTCATCTACCTGCGTTCGACGCTTCAAATGTCGCTCGTAGTCCTGATGATCCCCGTCGGCTGCATGTCGGCGATCTGGGGCCACTGGATCGAGGGCGTGCCGCTTTCGATGATGACCATCTGGGGCATGGTGGCTCTTTCGGGAACGATTATCAACGACGCGGTGGTCTTCATCTCCCGCTATAACGATTGTCTGAAACTGTCCATGAAGGTCGACGAGGCGATTGTCGAGGCCGCCCGGTCGCGTTTCCGGCCCATTATACTTACGTCGCTGACGACGACGGCCGGATTGTTCCCGCTGATCCGCGAAGGCAGCAGCGACGCCCGTTTCGTCCTGCCCATGGCCATTACGCTCGGATACGGTATCCTCTTCGGGACGTTTTTCATCCTGACGTGCTTCCCGGTGCTTATCAAGATGGCCAACCGGTTCAAACTCTTCTTCCTGCGGCTTCGTCATCCGGATGCAACGCCCGAAAGTGCGGAAACGGCCGTGAAGGACATGGCGCGGAATACGGATTTCAACGAATGAAAACTATGATGCGATATAGTGTACTTTGTGCGGCGATCTGTTTGTTCGGAGCCGTGCGGCAGCCGGCGGCTGCACAGAACGGAAACGCTCTGACATTGGCCAGGGCCATTGATATCGGGTTGAAGAACAATTACGATCTTCAAGTCGGCGAACTGCAAACCCGGACTTCGGTCGTGAACAACACGTGGGGCGCGGCCGGACTTTATCCGTCCGTAGCGGTCGGGGCTTCCGCCAATTTCAGCCGTACGATGCCGCAGGGGTCGGACGCGGAGGATTATTCGACGCTGAGCGTGCAGCCCAGCCTCGAATTGTCGTGGACCCTTTTCGGCGGTTTTCGCGTGTGGCGTACGAAAGCCAAACTCGATGCGGCCCAGGAACAGGCCGAAGGTTCGCAGACCGTGCTGATCGAGAATACGGTGCGGTCGATCATCTCGGCCTATTATCAGGCCGTTCTGGAATCGGAAAAGGTGACGATTGCGCAACAGTTGATGGACGCTTCCATGGACCGGTTCCGCCGCGAGCAGCATGCGGCGGATCTGGGTGTGGTCCGCAATCTCGAATTGTTGCAGGCGAAGAATGCCTGGCTGCAGGACCGGGCCTCCTATCTGAGCCAGAAAAACAATTATGAGGACGCTCGCCGGCAGTTGGGATTCCTGCTTGCCGTGGAGCGCGGAGGCGATTGGACGCTGACGGACAGCATTCCGGCGATCGACGAACGGCTCGATCCGGCCGAACTGCACCGGATCGCGCAAAGCGACAATGCTTCGATCCGCAAACAGTATGCTGCTATCCGGCTTCGCGCCGAGGAGACGCTCGTCGCCCGTTCGGATTATTATCCGAGTCTGAATGTGGGCGTGGGAGCCGGTTACGCTTACAATCGTGCTGCCGGAATCGACAACCGCCAGATACAGCCCTATGTTTCCGCGAAGATTTCATTCAATATCTTCAACGGCAGTCAGCGGCGGCGCGCCGTGCGGGTGGCGCAGATCAACCATGAAATCGAGAAACTGTCGCTTGAAGATATGAAACTTTCGGTCAGCTATGATGTCGACAAGCAATACGACGCTTTCCTGCTTCGCCGTGAACTGGTCGGTCTGCGGGAGGAACAGTTGGCGACCACTGAATTGAGTCTGCGGATCGCGGAGCAGAAATTCGCTTCCGGAACGCTTTCGCAGTTCGACTTCCGCGATGTGCAGATCAGCTATTTCAACGCGGCCGTCGATTTGCTGTCAGCGCGCTATGACCTGGTAATGGCGCATGTCGATTTATTGCTGACGACAGGCATGTTGCTACGGGAAACGGATTGACGGGCCGTTCGGGGCATTCAGGGTATCGCTGACGGCGACAGCGCCGGTTTCGGATACATGGATTTTTCCGGCTCCGGGGTATTCGGCTGCGGATGCTCCGGGATCAGCGCTCCGGGGGTATCCGGAAAATCTTTCCTTCGGCGAAGGTCGTCCACAGTGAACCGTCGGGGGCCGCAACGATGAAGTTTGCCGCCGATTGGCAGCATTTCGCACACCAAAGTAACGTCCCGTCCTCGCGTACGGCGGCGATACGGCCCGAACGGTCGGCCAGGTAGGCGATGCCGCCGCTCACGGTTACGGGGCATGCCGTGTAGTCGTAGCCGAACCCCACCGGGGTAATCCACACCTCGCGGAAAGAATTCTGCGAGGTGTCGACAGCCAGCAGTTCGCCGTCCATCGTCTTGACGTAAAACCGACTGCCGTCGGCGCTCAGCCCCGATGATTCGCGGGCCTTGTAATCCCGGCAGCGCCATACGACACGGCCCGAGGCCAGGTCGAGACACGTGACGGCCCGATCGGGTGCATCGATGAACACACGGCCCCTAGCGATTCGGGGAACGATGTTGCCCGGAGCCAGAAATAAACTTTTCGATCCGTTGGTCCACGTCCAGCGAAGTGCGCCCGTCGAGGCGTCGAGGCAGTAGAGACGGCCGTTCCAGGCACCGAAAACCAGGCAGTCGCCGGCCAGTGCAGGCTGTCCCTGCGATTGTCTGCGCCCGTAGTCGTAACGCCAGAGGATACGTCCGTCGCGCACGGCGATTTTAGCCATCGTGCCGTTGCCGAGACCGATGTAGAGGGCCGCGTCGCGGCCGCGTCCTGCGACGAGCCCCTGTCCGACGATCGGCGTCGGGGTGTCGATCCTCCACCGTGCGCGGCCCGTGCGGGCGTCGAAAGCGCACAGCCCGCGAGTCGTCGTCCCGGCAATGACAATGCCTTCGACCGCAAGGGGCGTGGTATAAAGGGCGCCGCCGAGCCGTTGCTGCCACACCTCGCGGCCCCGGCGGGGATCGAAGGCCCGCAGCACGCCTTGCGTCGTTCCGTAATAGATCATCCCGTCGTGGAAAGCGACCCCGGTGTAAATTGTCGCGCTGTCCTGCAGCATCAACTGTGCATGGTCCGCGTAGTCGGGAGTTTCGGGCATCGGGTCGGAGGCAATGGCCGCAACCTGCGGGTCGTCGTGCATGCCGATCGTGAAGCAGACGCGCGGCGCGGAGCCCAACACCTTTTCGCTCACACGAACCGAGTCGCCCCGGAAGTCGAGCAGCATGTATCCCGCCGTGCCTTGCTTCCCGCCCGACAGGGCGCGGCCCTGAATTCCCGCCACGGAATCGAAATTGAAGAGCGACGGTGCCCGGTGATAATGGCCGAACAGCGTGAGGGGAATGCCCAGCCGGCGGAGCGTCGCCGTAACTTCGGAACGGTTGGTGAGATCTCCGTTGAGCGGGTAGTGGCAGAGGCTCACGATGCGCTCGCCGGGACGCGCCTTGGCGGCTTCCTCAGCCAGCCATGCGAGGTCTTCGGTGCGCACGGCGCCCATGGCCATCTTCATGAACGGTCCCGATGCATAGCCCAGAAAGAGGTAGCCTCCGGCACGAAAGGCGATACGCCCGTCGTGACCGAAGATTCGGGCGAACGTCGTGCAGGCGCTTTCGGACCACGTGGTTTCATGGTTGCCCGGGACTGCGCACCACGGTTTCCGCAGTCGGGAGATCAGTGCGTGGACGTGTTCCAGTTCGGTGTCGCTGCCCAGGTTGGTGAGGTCGCCGCCGAAAAGAACGATGTCGCATGTCGAGGCGTTGATTTCGTCGATGGCGATGCGCAGCAGCGAGTCCTGTGCATTGCCGGGCGTCACATGAATGTCCGTGAGAAAGGCGACGCGGAGCGTGTCGCAGGGTGCGGCTGCAACAGTTGCCACAGACAGCAGGAGCCACCACAGGCCGAGTCCCCGCAGGATGCCGGAGTGTTTCATGGGTTTTGCGCAGTTTTATTACCGCAAGATACGGATTTCTTCGGAAAAGTTCGTACAACGTTTGATCGGAGTCTGAACCCGAGAGGCATAAAACAATTCGGCGGGGCTGCGATTTGGTATCGCAGCCCCGCCGAATTCTGTTCCCGGGTGATTTTTCTATTCGAGGATCATGCTCATCGGGACGCGCAGGAACACGGGCCGGTAGGTCAAAACATCCAGGTAGGGTTTCTGGAGGTTGTAGCTGTTGATGTTGTAGCAGATCAGCAGTTCGTTCGCTTCGTTGATGAACTGCGGATGCGCCATTGCGTTGTAGGTGAACAGTTCGCGGTCGTTGTCCTGTTCGGTGGTGACGTAAAGCAACTGTTTGTTCCGCCACGGTCCCACCGGCGTATCGGCGATGTAGGAGTAGATGTCGCCCGCCTGTTGTGCCCGGCGCTGTGTGACCAGCACATAGACATCGCCGTGTTTGAATACCGAGAATTGCTCCGAGACAGGTACGTCGAGACCCTGGCAGGCGGCCGCGGAGGCCGGATCGGCGCTCCATCCCGTGCCGTCGAAATACTCGTAGGGGCCCAGGCCATCGGCCGCTTCGTCGAATTTTGCCCGCGAAACACACAGTTGCGCGGGGTCGTAACCGGCTCCCGAACGGGTTCCGTAGACGTAATACCAGCCGCCCTGCTTCATCACGCAGTGTCCCCAGTGGATCGGGCAGCGGTCGTCGTAAATCTCTTCGATCGACCGGACGCTGTAATCCGTCATGTCGATCTTCACGGCGTCCGTGCCGTCGAAGCGGAAGCCCCACTGCCCCTCGCCGCCCTGGTAGAACTTCGTCATGAAGAGATGGAGCGTATTGCCGTGCTGGAATCCGTGGCCGGGCCAGTACCAGTAGACGTACTGCGAAGTTGCGGCTTCGAGGGGCGTGCAGAGCGATTGGGGCGCCTCGGGCGTGCCGCCGTAATAGGCTCCCAGGTATTTGCTGTCGGCGCTGATGTGGATGAGCGAGTTGTTGATCATCTCGTAGCTGAAATCGCGTTTTCCGCCGACGACCTCGCCGAGGAAACAGTCGCCGGTCATGAAGAGCGAGCTGCCGTCGTCGAGTACGATCGAGATCGCGCCGTCGGAGCCCGTCACGCCGTTTGAATCGGGCGAATAGAGCGTTGTGAAGCGGGTGTCCACGTGCACGGAGGGTGCTTTCGCCGGGCTGTTCGAGCCGCAGGATACGGCCGCCAGCAGGGTCGGCAGTGTTAAAAATTTCAGGATTTTCATCATAGATCGGTTTTTAATGGTGTTCGTTCAATGCCAGTCGTCGGTCCGGAACGAGGAGGCCGGAAGCCCCTCGGTGTTGTAGAGCGAACCGTCGACGTAATTTGTGTAGCCATAGCGTACGGCGACGGGTTCGGGAACCTCGTCGCTCCAAACCTCCAGCCCTTCGTTGCCCCAGAATGCCGGCACGATGCGGGCTTCTGCGGGGTGGAAGACGCGGTCGCTGCCTGCGATCTCGAAGCCCGAAGGTCGTTTCCCGAAAAACGAGAGTCCGTTGGGGGCGTAGTCGAATTTCAGGCGGGCGCGTCCGTCCCGCACCTCCATCGAGCGGAACTCCGGACTGCGGCATCCGAAGGCCGGATGCCCGTAGTCGCGGTTCAGCGCCCAATAGGCGAGCCGTTCTCCGACCGCTTCCTTACGGGCTGGGTGTATCACGTCGCGTTCTCCGAGGTCGAGCGTTACGGCCATGCCCGTATGGGGCACCGTGTGCATCACGTCGAGCTGCGCCTCGCGCAGTTCCGCGGAGTTGACACCCGGATGCTCGTAGGGGGCGATCTGCACGAAATAGAAGGGCATCTCCGGATTGCGGAAATAGCCGCGCCACGATTCGATCAGCCGTGCGAAAAGTTCGCGGTACTGCCGGGGTCGGGCGACGTTCGATTCGCCCTGGTACCAGATCACGCCTTTGACGCTCATCGGCAACAGCGGTGCGAGCATCCGGTTGTAAAGCACCGTCGGCAGGACGGCATACCAGACCGGGTCGGTCTTCGCGGGCGTAAGTTCGAGGTCGAAGCCTCCGAACCGCTCCAGTTCGGCGCGGTCCAGCCATGCCTCGGCCGTCGAACCGCCGTGCGCCGACTGCACGAGGCCGATCGGGATGCCGGTCACCTCGTGGAGCTTCTCGCCGAAGACATACCCCACGACGCTGAACTCTTTCACATGCTCCGGGTCTGCGGGACCCCAGGCGCCGTCGATGCGCAGCGTGTCGTTCGGAGCCAGCGCATAACCGTTCTCCACGCGGAACAGCCGCATGCCCGGGCGGTTGCTGCGGAGCAGTATCCGCTGCGCATCCTCGACCGGCTGGTCGGGGTTGCCGCGGAAACTCATCTGCATATTGCTTTGTCCGCCGACGAACCAGACGTCGCCGATCAGTATGTCAGTCAGTTCCAGCCGTTCCCGGCCGCTCTCCACCGTCAGCGTCCGGGGCTCGTATCCGGCTTCGGGGGTTCGCAGGGTCACCGACCAGCGTCCCCGGGCGTCGGCATCGGCTTTGGGCCGCGCTTTCGTCCAGCTCGCCCGGACGCGTACCCGGGCGCCGGGACGGGCCTCTCCCCACAACTCCACGTCGGCCTGCTGCTGGAGCACCATGCCCGAGGCGAAGACGGGCGGCAGTTCGAGGCCCTGCGCGCCGGCCGGGGACGCGCAGAGCCCGAACAGAATGATCAGGATCAGACGTTTCATGGGGTTATTTGTCGTTCTCGGGGAACGAGAACTCTTCGCCGTCGGGCATCTTCACCTCGATGCTCTTGTCGGCATTGACCATGTAGAAACTGACTTTGTCGATCTTCACGCCCGCCGGAACGCCGAAGAACTCGTGCGGATAGAGGTAAAGCATCCATTTGTCCTTTCCGTTTTTGGTCATCAGCGTCTTGGCGCCCACCTCGTCGACAACGGCTTCCTGCGTCTCGCCGTTGTAGGAGGCGCGCGCCATCAGGTAGACTTTGTCGGCGCCTTTCAGGGGTGAATCCACGCCGTCGACCTGGATCGTCGCGTCGTATTTGATCGCCACGATATCCTCCCACGTGAAAGCCTCGGGCGAAATGGAGCACATCTTGGGCAGCGTGTAGTCGATGGTGGCGTTGCTGCCGCCGGTGGTCTCGAACGGCTGTTCGTGGAGCAGGTAGTACTGTGCGTCGTCATGTACGCCGTCCTGCGTGTTGCCGATGAAGTAGGCGAGGTTGGTTTTGAGGTTTTCGCTTCCCGTGGTGAAACGGACGGTGACCGTTCCCGTGAACTGGTCGTTAGGGCCCCAGTTGTGGTCGGTCGTGGCGATGAAGGCCACCCACTCCACGGGTTCGTAGTTGCCTTTCAGTCCGAGGCGCGATTTCAGCGCCGCGGACCACGGGCCTTTGGTTTTGGGCTCCTGGTCCGTGCCTACGGCCAGACGCATCTCCTTCGTTCCGGAGCCGTCGCTGGTCGTGTAGGTGACGACGGCGTTCTCGGCCATTTTCCACGCCGTGGGAGCCAGTATGGCGACCACGGGGGTCGTGCGGATGTCGATGTCCTTGTTTACCTCGATTTTGACGTCGAACGTGGCGTCGACGCCGGTGTTTACGGGGACCGTTTCGGGATGGTTTATGGCGAGGAACTCCATGCATCCCGCGACGATGGCCGCCAGTGCGGCGATGGTCAGGTATCTGTAATAGCGTTTCATCTTCGGTTCGTTTATTGGTTTTCGCTCTCGTTCCCGACGGGCAGGAGTTGGTATTCGTATTGGTTCGAAGGCGCTCCCAGCTTGAACGGGAAGGTGATCAGGCGGTCGCGCGTCATGTAGCAGATCACCTCGCCGGTCCCCTTCTCGCGAATTTCATAGGGGCTTTTTCCGGTGTAGATCTCCCACTCCACGTCCACGTAATCTTTCGTGGTTACGCGGAACGGCGCTCCGGTCTCTTTGAAGGTCAGCAGCGAAGGCTCTCCGTCCTTGTAGCTCAGCGTCAGCTGCACGTCGTCGAAGAAGGTGAAATAAGGTTTTACGTCGGTCTCGTTCTGCATCACCTTGTCGATTTTGAATACCAGCGTCTCGTTGCCCATGGCCAGTGCGGGGTAGTCTTTGCCGCTCTCCAGCTCGTTGGTGCAACTTGCCGTGAGGAGGCTCAGCGCGGTTATCAGGAAAACATGCGGTGTTTTCATGTCGGTAGTTTTTGGATGTTGTTATTGTTTCGGATTCAGGTATTTGAGTTTGCCCCACTCCATGTTGGGCCGCTCGCCGAGCCACAGCTCGAGCTTGCCGCCGCGGATGAACTGTTCGTGGTCGAACTGGGCGTAGTCCCACGGCCGGCCGTTGAGTTCGGCGCGGCGGATGTAGCAGTTGTCGGCCGAATTGTCGTGCGTCGTGATGACGAACTCGCCCCCGGGGTAGTAGTCGGGGTTGAGCCGGATGGTCACCCGGTCGAAGATCGGCGAGGTGATGTCGTAATAGGGCACGTCGGATTCGGTTCCCGTGACGCTGAACAGGCCGACGGCCATCAGTGCGCTCACGCCGCCCATCTGGCCCTGATCCTCGTCGTGGCCGCCGTAACCTTTGTCGGGGGTGATGCCGCCGTAGGCGCGCTCCTTGACCTGGCGCACCCAGTACTGCGTGAGCCAGGGCTTGCCGCCGTAGGTGAACAGATGGGCGTTCGAACAGCCGGGCTGGTTGGCGTAGCTCACGTAACCGCCGCTGTAAGCGTAGACGAAGTCGAGGTCCCGGGCCTGTTCGAAGGCGTAGTTGAGTTTGTCGCAGAAAGCGTCGCCTCCGCCCATCAGTCCGACAAGCTTCGGCAGGTCGTGCGATACCGACCAGGTCCCCTGCCAGGCGTTGGCTTCGACCCAGCCCCGGCCGTCCAGCGGATCGAGGTGGAGCCATTCGCCGTCCCGCTTTTTGGGGAGGATCAACCCCTGTTCGGCATTGAACAGCGGCGTCCATCCGTGGGCGCGGCGTTCGAACTCCCGGGCGTCGGCCTTCTTGCCCAGACGCGCCGCCATGCGGCTCAGGCCCCAGTCCTGGAACGCCCATTCGAGCGTCTTGCCCGCGTTGCCGGGGCACCAGCCGTTGCGGATGTAGAATTTCAGGTCGTCGGCGCTCTCGTGGCTCATCATGCCGCCCGGCAGGTGGTTGCGTTTGATCGCGTCATAGGCGTGCAGCGGGTCGGTTTTCTTCATGATACCCTTCATATAGGCGCTTACCAGCATGCTGGTCGCCGGACATCCTGTCATGATGAACGAGTAGCCTCCCGCGCAGGCTCCGCGCGGCAGCAGGCCGCCGTTGTCGGCATACTGCACCAGACAGGCCGTGAAATCGTCCATGATCTCGGGCCATGCCAGCCCCCAGAGGACGTTGAGGTTCCACTGCGTGAGCCAGATGCCGTCGAAGCCGTACATGTTGAATTTCGGCGCGCCGTTCGCATCGAGTTCCACGCGGCGCAGTTTCATCGGGTCGGGCGTGCGTTTATCCACGTATTTCCCGCCCGTGTAGTCGGGATACCAGCCGTTCACGTCGTTGATCTTGTGACGTCCCAGCAGCACGTGCCACAGGTCGGTGTAGAATTTGATCCGCTGTGCCTCGCTGCCGCCTTCGACGGCCATGCGGCCCAGCATTTCGTTCCAGACGGCCTGCGTCTCGCCGCGTACGGCGTCGAAATCCCATCCGTCGAGCTCCGCTTTCAGGTTGCCCACGGCGTTTTCCAGACTCGTGTACGACATGCCGATTTTGAAGAGCACCTCGCCGGACTCCTTCAGATCGAAGTTGAGCACCATGCCCGCCTGATCGCCCGCGATGGCTTCCGCGCAAGGCATCACGCCCTTCTCGTTCCAGCCGTCGGCGCTCGTGAAGGGCCGGTTGCACTCCAGCACGAAGAATAGCGCGATGCTGTCGGGTCCGCCCCAGAAGCGGTCCGTCGTCGTCAGTTCGCCGAGGATCACCGTGTCGCTCATGCGGTAGAGTGTGGCCCGGTTCATCGAACAGTTGCCCAGCGTGCTGCCCACGTCCACGAGCAGTTTGCCCTGCTCGCCTTTCGTGTAGTTCACGCGGTAGAGCGCCGCGCGGTCCGTCGCCGTATATTCGACCCAGGCGTTGTAACGGTCGAGGTAAAGCCGGTGGTAACCCGGCTGGATGATCTCGCTCTCATGGCTGAAAGGCGATTTCCACCCGGTCATGCCCTGCATCGGGTCCACGTCGCCCGCGGCGGGCATGACGTTGGGCCCGGCAACCATCCAGTCGTTGACCTGTGTGAATCCCAGGATGTCGGGGAAGTTGTAGTTGTAACCGCCGCCGCCCTGGTTCTTGTTGCGGGTGAAGGCGTGCGCCGCCACCATGCCCATTGGGCGTGCCGCAGGGGTGCAGAAGAACCAGCGGCCGCGCGTGGTCTCGATCCAGGGATCGACCCACTCCACGTAGGAGGTCCGTTCGTCCCGGGCCGGGAAGACCTCGATCTCCGAGAGGCCGATGTTTTTGCCCGCGCCGTCGGTCGCTTCGAAGCGCATCCATTTCACCTTTCGGGGAGTGAACGTCACGCTCCGGGGGCTTCCGTCGTTGGGAATCCCCGTTACGCTGACTTCCGAACCGTCGCTGAAGCGGAGCGTGCCTCCGGCCAGATGCTCTTCGGGCGATACGCGGTCATAGAGCACTACGCGCTCGATGGTCACCTCCTCGTCCCATTCCAGTTGCGCCCACGGCATGTGCATCACGCCCCATGAGGCCACGGCCCCCTGGCAGGCCCATTCGCCGCGTCCGTCGTAGCGGATCACCCCGTCGTTCAGTCCTTCGGCGCCGTATTGCCCGCCCAGGGAGTCCGAAACGGTGGCATGCGCCTGCGGGGCGATGTTGTTCTGCGCCGCCCGGCCCGTCAGGGGACAGAGTGCCGCGAGGACCAGTATGCTGATTATCGTTTTCATCGATTTCGAATTATTTCGTTAATACCCGTCGTTCTGCGTGATCTTCTTGTTCAGCAGCCGCTCGTACTGCGGGATCGGGAAGAGCTTGTGCTTGCCGGCAACGTAGGCGGCGGGTTTGGCGCGCTTCACCTCGCCGGCGAAATCCGTCGAGAGGCGCACGAGGTCGAACCAGCGCGAACCTTCGAGCGCCAGTTCCCAGCGGCGCTCGTCGAGCACCGCCTTGCGGAATCCGGCGTAGTCGAGGTTCTTCAGATCGTGATCGCCCGAGCCGTTGTCCTGGAAGGCCCGGTCGCGGACCTTGTTGATGGCGTCGTAAGCCTCGGTCGTGGGACCGTCGTGCACTTCGTTCAGCGCCTCGGCGTAGATCAGCAGCAACTCCGAATAACGCATGTAGGGGTAGTTCTGGTCCGAGTTCTGGCCGTTGGGCTCCGCCTCGCGGTCCCAGAACTTGCAGAAATAATAGGGATACTTGGCGCTCTCCGCGAAGACGAGGGTCGATCCGTCGCTGTAGGTGAAGTCCTTCATGATCGTCGCGTCGCGCCGGGTGTCGCCCTCGGCGAACGACTTGTAGAGGTTCTCCGTCGGAACGATCCACGAATTGGCGTTCGAGGGGCCCTCGTTGCCGCCGGGACTGTTCTGGCGAATCTCCGCGGGCAGCAGCGAGACGTTGAACTGCGATTTCCAGAGGTCGTCGCCGCCGTAGTTGATCGACACGACCGATTCGATGCCGTGCTTTTTGCTGATGACGAAGTTGTCGGCGAAATCGGGGAAGAGGTCGTATTTCCCGGTTTTGATTACTTCATAGGCGTAGTCGGCGGCAGCCTGATAGTCGGCAGCGTCGTGCGTCCGGGTGGCCTTGATCAGGTATGCCTTTGCCATCACGGCGTTGGCCATCAGCACGTCGGCACGTCCGTAGCCGGACCGGTAGTTGTCCATCAGGTTGTCGATGGCGAACTGCAGGTCTTCGATCACCGTGCCGAGTACGGCGACTTGGTCCGTGCGCTCCACGCCGAACAGTTCGTCGACCGATTCGCTGGGCTTCAGCCGCAGCGGCATGTCGCCCCACATTTTGACCATTTCGGCATAGAGCAGGCCGCGCCAGAAGCGGGCCTCGCCCACCAGGTGATCGCGCTTGTCGGGGTCCATGTCGATGGCCGGAATCCGGTCGATGGCGATGTTGGCGGTGTTGATGGCCCGGTAGAAGGCGTACCACAGCGTTTTGACCTTGCCGTCGGTCTCCGGAAGACTGAAATTGTCGAAGTTGGCGTAGAGCCAGTTGTCGTGGAGGGCGTTGTCCGAGAAGAGGTCCTGCGACAGCCAGAAGTCGTTGTAGAAAACGCCTCCGTAGGGGGTGTTCGCATTGCCCGTGCCCTGCCACTGGCTGACCGAACCGATGCCCACCGTCTCGTAAATGGCGTTGACGGCGCCTTCGGCGTCCGACTCGGTGGTGTAGTAATTCTTGTCCGTCACGTTCGACAGGGGCACTTCGTCGAGAAACCCGCTGCAGGATGCGAGCCCCAGCGACAGGCCGAAAATCGTATGAATGAATCTGTTTTTCATTTTCGTAATCATTATTGGTCAGTAGCTTAGAAAGTCATCGAGACGCCCAGCGAATATTTCCGCGACGTGGGATAGAGGTTCTGGTCGATGCCGCCGCCGATCGAGGGGTCGTTGCCCGTGTATTTGGTGAAGGTGTAGAGGTTTTCGAACGACACGAACACATTGATGCTGGCGATACCGCGCAGGGACTTGCGGGGGATCGTGTAACCGATCGTCAGGTCGCGGATGCGCAGGTAGCTGCCGTCCTCGACCCAGCGGTCGGAGAAGCCCGACGAGTTGGACACGGCGTCGGCGCGGGGCAGTTTTCCGCCGGGGTTCTGCGGCGTCCAGCGGTCGAGTACCGTGGTGATGTTGTTGTACGAACCGTCCATCGACTCCAGTTCCTTGCGCGTGTAGTTGATTACGTCGTTGCCGTAGGTGCCCTCCAGGAAGAGGTTCAGGTTGAAGTTCTTGTACGAGAAGCTGTTGTTGAACCCGAACGAGAATTTCGGGGCGAGGTTGCCCAGGATGACCTCGTCGTTGAGGTCGATGATGCCGTCCTTTTTGATGTCTTGGTATTTCTGCTCGCCGGCCACCATCGGACGGTTGGGTAGCTGGGCCACCTGTGTCAGGTCCTCGTCCAACTGGGCGATGCCGTTGGTCTTGTAGCCCCAGATGTTGTTCAGCTTGTCGCCGACCACCATGCGGGTCACGCCCGTGCCGGCCGATTCGCCCTCGGCGATGTTGAGCTTCTCGATGCGGGTGACGTTGGTGTCGATGTTGAAGGTCGACGTCCAGTTGAAATGGCGCGTCGTCACGGGAACGCCCGTCACCGAGAACTCGAAACCGCGGTTGCTCAGGTCGCCCAGGTTGCGCATCGAGAACATGTAGCCCGAGTACATCGGCAGGTCGACTGCGTAGAGCAGGTCGGTGGTGTATTTGCGGTAGTAGTCGGCGGTGATGCTCAGCCGGTTGTCGAACAGGCCGATGTCGATGCCCGCGTCGAACTGCGAGGTCGACTCCCACGCCAGGTCGGCGTTGGGCAGCGTCAGCGGGGCCAGTCCGCCGCTGGCGACGCCGTCGCCGAAGGGCGGTTTCACCGAAACCAGCGTACCCTGCGACTGGTAGGGCGCGATGCCTGCATTGCCCACTACGCCGTAGCTCAGGCGCAGTTTGAGGTTCGAGACGCTCTTCATGTCCTTCATGAATTTCTCCTCCGAGATGCGCCATGCGAAGGCCCCCGAGGGGAAGAAGCCGTATTTGTGGTTGGCGCCGAATTTCGACGAGCCGTCCACGCGGCCGGTGAAGGTGAACAGGTAGCGGTTGTCGAATGAGTAGTGGATGCGGCTGATGTAGGAGAGCATCGCCCACTCGGAATCGGTCGTCTGGTTGAGCCAGACATCCTTGCCGACGCTCAGGTCGTGGTAGCCGAGGCGGTTGTCCTCGAAGTTCTTCACGCCCAGCCGGAAGACGGTCTGGGTGAATTTCTGGGCTGTCTGTCCGATCATGGCCGAGAGGTTGTGCTTGCCCCAGGTGTTCTTGTAGGTGAGGGTGTTCTCCCAAACCCACGTTTTGGTGTTGAACGTGGCGACGTTGCCTTTGCCGGGGCCGTCCACCGCCACCGCCAGGTCATTGGGCAGGAACATGCGGTCCATGCTGAAGATGTCGTCCACGCCGAACTGCGTGCGGAACACCAGCCGGTCGTCGCCCAGAAACTTCAGGTCGGTGTAGATGTTGCCCGTAAAGCGGTTCTGGCGGTTCTGCATATCGGCTTTGCGGGCCGTGGCGACGGGGTTGCCGCCGTAGACGCCCGTCGACGAGGAGAGGTTGTTGCGGAAGGTGTAGTTGCCTTCGGCGTCGTACACGGGCAGCGCCGGGTTCATGTCGTAGGCCATGGAGATCAGGCTCAACGACTGGTCGGCGTTTCCGTAACCCTCGGACTGCACCTGCGAGTAACCCATCGTGCTGCCGAAGCTGATGTACTTGTTGATCTCGGCCGCCACCTGCCCGCGGAACGTGTAACGGTTGAAATCGGTATTGATGAGGATGCCCTCCTGGTTGAAATAACCGGCCGAGAAGTTGTAGGTGACCTTCTTCGATCCGCCGCCGAAATTCACCTGATAGTTCTGTGTGATGGCCGTGCGGAAGATCTCGTCCAGCCAGTTGGTGCGCGTCACCACCGACTTGGGGTCCTGGAAATAGGCCGGAACGGACATGCCGGCATTCTCGTAAGCCTCTTTGCCCAGCTGTGCAAGTTGTGCGCCGTCGAGCATCGTGTAGGCCTGCTCGGGGGTTTGGAGCGAGAGGGTGGCGCTGAAACGCACCTCGCCGCGCTGTTCGCGGCCCTTCTTCGTCGTGACGAGGATGACGCCGTTGGCGCCGCGGGCTCCGTAAATGGCGGTCGCCGAGGCGTCCTTCAACACCTCGATCGACTCGATGTCATTGGTGCTGAGGCTCGACAGCGGATTGATGACCAGCCCTTGCCCCTCGGTCACCGATTCGCTGATCAGGGGCACGCCGTCGATCACGTAGAGCGGTTCGTTGGTGCCGTTGATCGAGCTCGTGCCGCGGATGCGGATCGACGCACCCCCCCCCGGCTGTCCGTCGTTCTGGCGTACCTGCACACCGGCTATCTGGCCGCGCAGGGCGTTGTCGAACGAGGCGATGGGTTTGTTTTCGAGCAGTTCCGATTTGATCGACGAGACGGCTCCCGTAAGGTCGGATTTCTTCATCGAGCCGTAGCCGATGGCGACGACCTCTTCGAGGGCGATCGCATCCTCCTGCAGCGTGACGTCGATCCGTGTGCGGCCTGCGACGGCGAGTTCCTGGGTTTTGCACCCGAAGAACGAATAGACCAGCACGGCCTTGTCCGACGATACGCGGATCGTGTAGCTGCCGTCGGCCGAGGTGACCGTACCGCGGTTGGTTCCCTTCTCCACGATGGAGGCTCCCGCAACGGGTTGTGCATTGCGGTCCGTGACTGCGCCCGAAACTTCGTACCGGCTCTGGGCCCGGACTCCGGAGACGCCCAGCAGCAGAAGGCAGACAAGGGCGGCGAAGTTCCGGATGGCCCGTCCTCTGCGGAAGTCAAGTTGTTTTTGTTTCATGGTCATTGCAAGTATTTGGTTAGTTTGTATCTCGTTCAAATGGATTCTGTTTGTCCGATGTGGTTGAGCGCGTAGACGTAGGCGCCGACGGAGACGGCACGGCTGGCTCCCAGCCGGCTGACGGTCACCCCGATCTGCTTGCCGGCGTCGTACAGTACGACCTTTTCCGATCCGTAGACCTTCAGCGGCCGTCCTCCGTTGGAGACGAACCGTCGGAGCGACGCCTCGTCGTCGAGGTTCAGCACTTCGGTCTGCATGCGACAGAAAGAGGTGCCGTTCATCATCTTCAGCGGACTGCGCATCTCTTCCAGCATCGCCGGAACGAAAAACTCCGCCGCGCCGGTCAGTCCGCCGCCGATGACGATGATGCCGTCGACGATGGTTGCGGCTGCGGCGAGCGTGTCGCCTGCCGCGCGTCCGAGCTCGGCGAAACTCTCCCGGGCCGCTGCGGCGTTCCCCGGGCGCATGCCTTTGGCGATGTCGTAGATATCTTTCGGAGTGAGGTCGGCCGTGTCGCCCGAACGCTCGGCGTAGACGCGTTTTACGGCCCGGATGCTGACGCTCTCCTCGATGATGTATTCGGGATGCTTGCCGTTGCGGAAACACCACACGTCGCCGCCCGAGGCGTTGTCGCCCAGCAGCAGCTCCCCGCCGATGACCACGCCGCAGCCGAATCCCGTTCCGAGCGTCACGCCCAGCAGGTTGCGGTAGCGTTTCTGCGATCCGGCGGCGGCCAGTTGTGCATTGACCCACGGAAGCGCCCCGACCATGGCCTCGCCGTAGGCGAAGAGGTTGCCGTCGTTGTTGATGAAGACCGGGATGCCGAATTTCATCTCGAGGAACGGCCCGAGGGCTACGCCGTCGCGGAACGACGGGAAGTTGGGCAGGTTGCCGCCGATAATCCCGTGGGGATAGTCGGCCGGTCCCGGGAATGCGAAGCTGATCGCCACGGGAGGTGTGTCGAGCCGGGAGATCACCTCGCGGAACCCTTCGACGAGGGTTCGCAGGCACAGGTCCAGGTCGTGGGAGTTCGAAGGCCGGCAAAGGGGCTCGGTGATGAACTCACAGCCCCGCATGGCCCCGAATACGAAGTTCGTACCGCCCGCGTCGAGCGTTACGACCGTTCTGTCATCGTGCTGATACATGGTTTTCGGTTTTTTCGGATCGGATCATCAGGCCGCAGCCCAGCAGGTAGAGTGCGAAGAGGGTGAGCACGGCCAGCGAACCGGCCTGCGAGCCCACGGCGTCGGTCAGCAAGCCCATCAGGGGCGGTACGACGGCACCGCCGAAGACGCCCGTTATCATCAGTCCCGAGATTTCGTTGGCCCGGGCGGGCATGTGTTTGAGCGCCTGGGAATAGATGACGGCGAAGATGCTCGAGAAGGCGAATCCCTCCGTTCCGAGGGCGATCAGGATGGCGTAGCGGCTGTGTGCGAAGTAGAGCGCACCCAGCACGGCGATTCCCAGCAGGATGTGGGAGAAGTAGTAGGTTCGGTCGGAGAGGCGGGTCAGCAGCAGCGTGCCGGTGAACGCTCCGATCACCCGGCAGAAAAAGTAGACGCTCGACCCGTAGCCAGCGCTTTCGAGGGGCATGCCGCACCGCTCGATCAGCAGTTTCGGGGCCAGTGTGTTCAGCCCGACGTCGATGCCCACGATGGCGACGATGCCGAGGAAGAGCAGCCGGATCTTCCGGTCGCGGAGCACTGAAAAAACCTCGCCCATCGACGACGAGCGTTCGGCCGGGGACTCTTCGATCGGGGTGGCCAGCAGCCACAGCGCCGAGATCAGCGACGCTCCGGCGAAGATCGGGAACATCCAGATCCAGTTGCCCAGCGTCGAGGCGGCGAAGGTGGCGATGAAGGGGCCGCTGAACGAGGAGACCGCTTTGATGACCTGTCCGGCGGTCAGCGAGCTGGAGAGGGCGCGTCCGTCGACGACGTTCGTCAGCAGGGGGTTGAGCGACACCTGCAGGATCGTGTTGCCGATGCCCAGCAGGGCGAAGGCGGCCAGACAGGCGGCGAACGAGTAATCCGCCAGCGGCGTGAGCATGCCGACGATCGTGATGACGTTGCCCACGATCACCATGCGGCGGCGGCCGATGCGGTTCATCCAGAAGGCCACCGGCACGGCCAGCAGCAGGAACCACAGGAAGACCATCGAGGGAATGAGTCCCGCGAGGCTTTCCGAGAGCGCGAAATGTTGCTGCACGTAGCTTGTCGCCACGCCTACCACGTCGCAGAAGCCCATGATGAAGAATCCGAAAAGCACGGGCAGCAGGCGG
The DNA here is from genome assembly GCF_900107675.1 of Alistipes timonensis JC136. Classification (GTDB taxonomy): domain Bacteria; phylum Bacteroidota; class Bacteroidia; order Bacteroidales; family Rikenellaceae; genus Alistipes; species Alistipes timonensis. Next base: position 124,226 of record NZ_FNRI01000003.1, on the reverse strand, counting down.
CTCAGGCTGTGTTTTTTATTCATGGTTCGGGTTTTGGGTTGGAATTCTGTTTACAGCTTGTAGGAGTCCTTCACGAAGGCTTTGACCATCAGCAGGTCGCCTCCCGACACGTTGTAGAGCGTGTAGGAGCCTGCGGCTGCCGGGATGATGAACGTTTCGAGGTAGTTGTAACGCTCCCTGCGTCCGTCGGTGGTCTCGACCTCGACGCCGGAGCCTTCGACGACCATCCAGACGTGGCAGCGGTTGCCGGTGTCGATCGTCAGGCTGTGCGCGTCGTGCAGGCGGTAGCGGTGCACGTCGTAGAAGTGGTCGGGATGTGTGGGCAGGTGCTCCTGCGTATAGCTTTCGTTGCGCTCCATGACGCTCGGTTTGCTGATGAGCGTCTCCGGAACCACCTTGCCGTTGCGTTCGAAGCGGACGTTGTTCAGCCCGTGCTCAATGTTGATCGGACGGGGGCGGCCGTCGATGTCGAGGCGCACCCAGTCGTACATTTTGAAGGTGAAGATATAGGGTGCGCTGCTGATCTCCAGTACGAGGTTGCCGGCGCCCGAGGCGTGGATCGTTCCGTTGGGGATGAGGAACAGCTCGTGTTTGCGGGCCGGGAAGCATTGTACGTATTGTTTGATGTCGAGCGCCTTTCCGGTGCGCTGGCTCTCTTCGAGCGCAGCGGTGAAGGGCGCTTTCTGTACGCCTTCCTGAAAACCCAGGTAGACGTGCGCGTCGTCTGTCGCGCGCAGGATATAATAGGTCTCGTCCTGCGTGTAGGGTTTGCCGAACCGCGAACGGATGTACTCCGGGCGCGGGTGGCATTGGATCGAGAGGTTGCCGCCGTCGATCGTGTCGAGGAAGTCGAAGCGGATCGGGAAATCCTCCTTGAAATCCTCGGCGCAATGTCCCAGCACCTCGCGGTAGCCGTACGACATCAGGAAACTGAACGACACTTCGAGCAGCGTGTCCTTATGTTTGAACATGACTCCGTTTTCGAGCGCCATCAGTTCATACGACCAGGCCATGTTCGGCGCTTCGCGGTTGAGACCCCGGATATGGTCGCGCAGGTAGGTGCCGCCCCACACGCCGGGTGCGAACCACGGGCGGACGCGGAAACTGCTGCGACACATGTGCCGCAGACCTTCGCGCAGGGCGTCGCCGCTCATGAACGTGTAGGCGTCGATGCGTTGCTCGTCGACGATCCAGTCGATGCGGGGGATCAGCGCGCCCTTGTAGGCGTCGAGAATCGGCCAGTCGATGAAATAGCAGCGCTTGTAGGACTCCCGGGCGTCCATGCGGCGCGTCGTGCCGACGTTGAAGGCCGCTCCCGCCGCCATGCGGAACTGGAGTTCGTTCTTGGGCAGGTCGACATACACGAGCGGGCCTTTCCACTCCGCCAGCGCGGCGCCGCAACCGTAAAGGAGGGTGATGTCGGCCTCGGCGTCAGGGCTGAGCTGCCGAAGCGCCGTGCGGTCGAAGAAGTCGATCAGCAGCAGGTCGGTCATGCGGCCGAAAATCGAATCCTCCTCGCCCATGAAGGGGGCGATCAGCGTGTCGATCTCCGTCTCGCTCTTCAGCGCACCGGCCACGGGAATGGCCGCCGCCTTCCGGCCCCGCGACTCGAGGGCGCGGACCAGCGATCCGATGAATTTTTCCCACAGGATGCCTTCGTAACCGTCGATGACGACGCTTTTTTCTGCGGCGATCCGCTCCGCGAGCACCTCGATGCGGCTGTATATCTCATCTCCGATCTCAAATGCCGGGTAGAGTTCGTATTCGCCCGCCGGTGTTTCGGCCGCCTGGACGGGAGCCAGGAAACTGTCTGATTTTCTATACATGGTATATCTTATATTGTTATATATGTTCATACATATTATTATTTGTGCAAATAAAGTAACATATTTTGTAAATACAAAATAGTTTGGCACTTTTTTTTGGCCCGGGGATGAAAAAAGTCGGAAGGAGGTCTCCTTCCGACGTGGAAAACAGCCTGAAACGACTGTCAAAGCTCTATTGTGCGGCTATCGCTCGGCCGTGATCGTGTAGGTGAAACTGTCGGCGCGGTAGTAGCCGATGTTATATTCGACGGGTACGCCTTTGATATCGTAGACAAAGCGGCGGCGGATCAGGATCGGGTCGTTCTCCGGAATGCGCAGCTTCGAAGCGACCCGTTTTCCGGCCAGCCGGGCCGAAATCTCCTCGACGGAGGTGTGTACGACGATGTCGTATTGTTTCTCGAGCAGTTCGTAGAGCGGCATGGCGAAGTTGTCGTCGCTGCTGATCGGAAATTTGGGGTTGAAATAGGAGATGAAGACCACGAACGGATATTCGGCGTGCCCCCTTACGCGTTCCAGCTTCAGGCAGAGCTCGTTTATACCCTCTCCCATGCCGAAGAACCGGCGGACGTTTTCATCGGGCTGTTCCATAGATATATGCAGCTCGTAGTTTTTGACTTGAATACCCAGCCGTTGCATCTCCTGCGAGAAGCTCAGCCAGTTTTTCACACCGCCCGTGATGGTTTTTTTGGCGACCCATGTGCCGTACCCTTTGCGACGGCAGAGCAGTCCTTCGAAGACCATCTTGTTGATGGCCTGGCGCAGTGTGTTACGCGAAATATTTAGGCTGCGTGCGAGTTCGATCTCGTTGGGCAGCAGTTTGCCGTTCTGGTATTCGGGAAGCACGATCATCTTTTTGATCGCCTCCTCCGCCAGCACGTGCAGCGGTTTGTTCACTTTCACTTCGGTCATAGCGTATGACATATTGAGGGTTATGTATGTATCCTATGACTGTTTTAGCGCTTCAAAGATTTCATTATGAGTGCTTTGCTCGGCTTTAGCCGCCGGAATCAATTTGTCGGGGTTGTAGAATATGTGCAAACATAGCACTTTTTTCTTTAAACAACAAATCGCATCCGATAAAAATTGCTGCCGGATCTGCCGAAAAAACGAGCAGTGCGCCATTTGGTTCGCTCAAATACAAGCGCGTGAAAAAATGGGTCCGGGAAAAGGTCTGGAAAGGTATCAAATATTATATTATCAGTCTGTTATATAAAATATACGGTCGCGGCGAATGCTCCGTGAGGGGCGAAAAAAGGCCGTTGGCGAAAGACTAATTTGCGCTGTATCACCGACCTGCATGGTTGAAGATGGTGCTAATTTTGTATCTTTGCATACAGTGACTAATTCTTCGCATTAAAATTTTAATTATGTATTCCCCAGATTCCGCTTTTACGGGGCGGCATCCGGTTGTCGGGGCATACCCGTCCGGGATGAATCGTGCCCGTAGTAACGAGCAATTCGACTTCGTGTTGTGTTTCTCGCAGCACATCTTCGATTACGAAAAGGCAGGGAAAAAAGGGTCGGCAGCAAATTACCGGGCATCGTTCCGGTTGTTGCTGAGTTACCTGAACGGGATGCGTCTGACGCCGAGACAGTTCACCGTTCGCTGGGTCGAGCGCTACGAGCGCTGGCTTCGGGCGCGCGGCGTCTCCGCGAACACCGTGATTTTCCACCTGCGCAACCTCCGGGCCGTCTACAACCGGGCCGTCAGGAAACGGCTTATTCCCGCTTCCCACGTCAACCCCTTCGGACAGCTGACCGTCAGGCAGACCGCGACCCGCAAACGGGCGCTGTCGCGTGCGAACCTCAAACGGATTGTCGACCTCGACCTCTCGTCGTATCACCCCAAATATGCTCTTGCGCGTGATATATTCCTGTTCAGCTTCTTCACCCGCGGCATGTCGTTCGTGGACATGTGTTACCTGCGCACGGGCAATATCCGCAACGGCGTGCTGACTTATGTGCGCCACAAGACGGGTCAGACGTTGCTGATGAGCATCGAGCCGCAGTTGCAGCGGCTCATCGACCGTTATCGCAATGCGTCGCCTTACATTCTTCCGATCCTGGCAAAAGACGACAGCTATACGAATTACCGCCAGCAGCAGCGCGAGCTGAACAAATTCATCCGAAAGATCGGAGTCCTGTTAAATCTCCCGGAACCGCTGACATTCTATGTCGCACGCCATTCATGGGCCACTCTGGCCCGTGACTGCGGCACACCGCTCACGGTGATCAGCGCCGGGATGGGACATACGTCCGAGAGGACGACGCGCATCTACCTCACGCAGCTCGATCACAATATCATCGACCGGGCGAATCGCAAAATCATCGATCTGTAAAAAAGCCGGTTCTGTAAACCGTTCGGATTTTTCGGATGGAGAGAAAGGAACAGGACAATAAAAAAATTCAAGACCCATTATTACCAATAATGTATCTTGAAGCCCTAATGAATTGTATTATAGACATTTTGAACTATGGGCAAAAGTAGGGTTAATTATAAATATAACCAAATATTTTACGGTAAAAAATTGCGTTGTATGGCGTAATGCGTTTGCTGTCAATCGTTTAAATTTTATTTTCATCCAATCTGCTCCGGACTGATCGAAATTGTCCGGACCGGCTCTGTTTTGTCGTTGCCGAAGTGTCCGAATAGCGTATCTGCTATCTGGTAATCAGACACATACCTGTAATAAGACCCATTATTGGTAATAATGGGTCTCGGAAATTGCGCGTAAAATGTTGTTATTAAATCAGTTGTAGGTTTATGTTGTCTGTAAGAATACTCTGGGCGGTGAAAATCCTGCTCGTGCTGCGGAAGGCTTCCGTTGCCGGGACCCCTCTGATGAAGGGCCGCGAGTTGCAGGCCGCCTGCATCGGGCCGGGAGCGGACAGCTACCTGTACCGCCGGACGCTGCGGAAGCTGGTTGCAAAGACCGATTATGTGACTTGTGTCTTCCAGTCGGGAAAAACCTCCTACAGTTGGAATCCCGATTCCAATCCGACGCTCTACGATCTGGCCGTCCGGTTGGAGGGCGATCTGCACGAAGCCTCCAACATCTTCTGGTCCTACGAGAATATCCTCACCATGCAGCCTTTGCGGAAGGTATGCATGGATTTCGACCGCCTCATGCAAAGTTATTTGTCCGAAATACAAATCGAAGAATTGGAGTCGCTTGCCTTGTCGCGGCAGAGCCGGTTCCAACTGTCGCATCCGGAGATTCCGGGCGGCGGGATCACCGGGACGGGACCGCTCTGACCTGCCGAAACCGAACGTAAAACAATCAAATCATTACAAAACATTCGAACATGAAACATTTTTGGCTTTTTGCTCTCCTCTTGCTTTCCGGCCTCGCTGTGCAGGCGCAGGAAAAAGAAAACCGCGATGCGCAGGGCCGCATCGTGCGTGGTCCCTATGAAACCAACCGGTTCTTCGACAATATCTTCGTCGGTGTCGCCGGCGGTGTAAACCTCTATTTCGGAGAGAACGATTCGGAGGGTAAATTCGGCAAACGGCTGGCCCCGGCGCTGGACATCCACGCCGGAAAATGGTTCACCCCCTCGGTCGGCGCCCGCGTCGGATATGCCGGGTTGCAGGCCAAAGGCTGGACCACTGCCAATTCGATCTACGCCAGGGGCGCCGACGGCAATCTGTTCAAAGAGAAATTCGGCGTGATGTACCTCCACGCCGACGCCATGTGGAACCTTTCGAACGCCCTGAGCGGCTACCGCAAGGACCGCACCTGGAATTTCGTGCCTTACGCCGGTGTCGGCTGGGCGCGCTCCTACGGCAACGACACCCACGACAACGAGATCGGTTTCGACATCGGCCTGCTGAACGTCGTGCGGCTCTGCAAGTCGCTCGACCTGACGATCGAGGCCCGCTGCCTGCTCGTCAACCAGCGTTTCGACGGCGTGAGCGGCGGACGCCTCGGCGAAGGCATGCTCTCCGTCACGGCGGGTCTGGCTTACAAGTTCAACCGCCGCGGTTTCAAGCGTGCTTCGAACGTGCAGCCGATCGACATTACGCCCTATCTCAACCGGATTCGGGGACTCGAGGAGAACAATTCCGAACTCGCCTCGAAAAACTCCGTGCTGAACGACGAGAATGAAAAACTGCGCAACGCGCCCGCCAAGGTCGTTGTCGAGCAGAAGGTCTCCGCATCGCCCGTGGTGCTGTTCTTCAAAATCGGCAAGGCGACGCTCGACAGCAAGGAGCTCACCAATCTCGAATTCTATGTCAAAAACGCCATTAAGGCCGACAAGGACAAGACCTTCACGCTGATCGGTTCGGCCGACAAGGCGACGGGCAGCCGCGAGCTGAACCGGCGCCTCAGCGAGCAGCGGATGGAGTATGTCTACAACCTGCTGAAGAACAAATACGGCGTTGCTCCCGACCGCCTTGTCAAAAAGGCCGAGGGTGACACCAACAACCGCTTTGCGGAGCCCGAGCTGAACCGTGCCGTGATCGTAGAATAATGGTTGCCGGCCATGTTCCCCGTATGTCCCGAACCGCAATATCTGCCATGGGCGAAACTCCCCGGTCCGCTTCGGCGCCGTACTACCTGCTGGCCTATCTCGGGGAGGAACGGCTCTGCGTGTACGCTCCCGATTCGCTCGGAGCGTGGGTGGGCCGGTCGCTTCCCGAAGCCGAGGAGCTGCGGATCGAAGCGGAACTGCACCGCCTTCGCCGCTCCGGACGCCGGGTGGCCGTCCTGGAGGTCTGCCTTTTCGCCGACGGGGAACGGCTGTGTGTACGGGTGCTCTGCGTCGCAGGATAGCGGCGGGATTGATGTAACTGATTTAAACACAATAAAAAGACTATGAAAAAGCATTTGATTTATGAAGCTCCGGACCTGTACGTCATGTCCGTGTGCGTGGAGAAAGGATTCGCTGCAAGCAGCGATATCGAGCCGGGAACCGGCGGCGGAGAGCTGGGCGACAACTCCCGTTCGTTCGACGATTTCGAATAACCAACGACAAAACGAAAAACGCCTTATGAAAAAATTATTCGCCATTGCCCTTTTTGCCGCAGTCGGCATGAGCGCATGCAGCAAGGACAGCGATGTGACCTCGCCCGAAGATACGAAGACGTATGTGCAGGTCACCATTCCCGAGGAGATGGTCTCGGCGCAGACCCGCACCTCCATCGACGGCAACACGACCAACTGGGTGGAGGGCGACCGGGTCGCCGTGCTCCTCTACGACGGCTCCGTGACGCGGACCTGCCTCTTTACGGCTGACAAGTCGGGCGCGACCACCACGTTCTCGGGCGACGTGCCCGTCGGTTCCTACACCCTGGCTGCGGCCTACTACCCGTACGACTGCAGCGCATCGTTCGATGCCGTGAACAAGACGTTCAAACACACGTGGGGCGATGCCTACTGCACGTCGAACCTCGCCGACTACGATTTTATGTACACGAACATCTGGGAGGAGCCCTTCAGCGTCGATGAGACCTCGACCGTGCTGCCCGTCAACTTCACGTTCAAACCGCTGATGGCGCGCATCAAAATCACGCTCGGACTGGGGGCCAACGAGACGCCCAGGAAGATCATGCTGGAGACCGACGCCAACGTCCTGCCGACGGCGGGTACGATCGACGCCCTGGGAAACTTCACGGCCTCGTCCGTCACCAATGCGATCACCATTCCCACCGGACAGAAAGAGTTCGTGATCGGCCTGCTCCCGGTCGGCATCCACTCGACGCTGACCGTGAAGGTCATGACCGCCGACGGCCTGACCTATTCGGACAAGTCGCTGACCCTGGCCGGCCTGAAGCGTAACCACCACTACACGATGAGCGTTCCCTGCAACAGGAAGACCGTTACGATCGCTGTTCCCGACGCCATCGACAGCAAATACGGCTCCGACACCTGGAAGGACAACGGGTTTTACTATGTCGATCCGCAGTACGATCCCGACGGACTTTTCGACGGCTGGTATTTCTACCGCGCCGAGATCAAAAGCGACAAGAACGGCGACGACAAACTTAAAAAGAACCGTATCCAGCTGCAGGTTCCGGCCGGGACGAATAACAGCAACAACGGTGCGTTCGTGACGGCTCCGATCCAGTGCGACGGCCAGAAGACCGTGCGGATCTCGTTCGAGGCAGCTACCAACCGGGCGCTGGTGAACATCAAATACCGCATCGGCGTCACGGGCAACGGCCCGATCACCGAGGCGTGGCTCCGCGACCGCAACAACATCATCAGTGGCAACGACAACGAGTGCCGGTCCGGTACGCAGACCCATACGTTCACGGTTTCGAACGGGCAGCGGATCATGGTCAAGATCCTGAGCACCGCGGGTTCCTACCACGTCGAGTTCGCCGACTTCACCTATACGATCGAGTAATTCCGGCGAAGAAAACCTGCATATATCGGGACGGAGACAACGCCGTCCCGATATGTCTATAAAGTAGATACCCGATGAAAGCAGTTTACATACAGCCGCAGCTGGAGGTGTTCGCGGTTGCGGCGGAGGCGGGGTTCGCCATCTCCCAGCCGCACGGCGGAGAGCTGGGGCCCGATTCGCCGGACTTTGCGGACGATGAGTACTAACGCCCATTCAGAACAGACGCTATGAAATACAGAACTATTTTCCGGCTGCCGGCGCTTGCGCTCCTGCTGGCCGGGTGCGGAACCGATCTGACGGAGACGGCCTGTGATCCCGGCGACCCCGGGAGCGGGGGCGGTGCCGTCGCCTGCCGTTTTTCGATCGACAACGACGGCGAGGCGGACGCTCCGCCCGAGACCCGCACGGCCTACGGGCCCCTGCGCAACGGCGGTTATCCGATCTACTGGCGCAACGGCGACCGGGTGGAGATCATCTGTCCCCAGACGACCCCGCAGCGGGCGGCAGTTACGGTCAGCGTCTCCGGCGCGACGGAGAGCGAGGCGGACCTCGGCAATACGGGCATGGCGTGGGGCAGCGACGAACGTTATAATTTCTATGCGTTCTATCCGGCTGCGGCCGTCAGGGCCAACAGCGGGTCGATCATCCTGACCGCCGTCCCCTCCGTGCAGACCTGCAACAACGGCGAATGCAACATGCAGCTGGCCTATATGGCCGCCTGCAGCGAGGGTGTGGAACGCGGTGCCGAGGTGCCTTTCGCGTTTCGGCCGCTGATGACCACGGTCACGATTCAGACGGGCTTTTCCGAGGCCGTCGAGGTGCAGAAACTCGTGCTGTCGAGCGACGACCCCGTGGCAGGGGCGTTCACCTACGATGTCGCTACGGGTGTCTGCACGACCGATCCGGACAAAACCTCCCGGGTGCTGGCCGTGCACCTGACGACCGGAGCGGTCCCGTACATCCGTCTCGATGCGGGTTCGAAGATCATCGTGACGGCTTTCATGCTGCCGCAGGATATCCGCGGGCTGACCCTCTCGGCCGTTACGACCGAGGGCAAGACCTACGAGTATACGACTGCCGCGACCCTGCGGGCGGGTCACCGCTATACCTTTACGGTCGGCGATATGCCGACCCAGGCGCAGCGGATCGGCGGGGACTATTCCGACTGGATGGCCGGCGTGCCCGACAACGCCTATCTCTCGCAGGTCTCCATTCCGGGCTCGCACGATGCCTGCACGATCTTCGGATCGCATTACGAATATACGGGCGGCAAACCGGGCGAGCGTTTCCATTTCAAATGGCTGCAAAACGTGGTGTTCGGATACATGAACATCACCAAGATGATTAAGGCGCAGGAGCTTTCCCTCGAGGACCAGCTTGCAGCCGGGGTCCGTATGTTCGACGTGCGTCCTTCGGCGTCGGGCTCTTCGGTTCAGGACCTCCCGATCCAGCACGGCATCGCTCCGCTGGGCGACCCGTCGCTCGGCGGTTACGTGCCCGGCGGGACCGACCGGCAGGAGCTCTCGCCCTTTATGCTTTCGCAGGTGCTCGACCGCTTCGTGCGCTTTCTCGAAGCGCATCCCGGTGAGACGGTGCTGGTGCACCTGAAATACGAGAACACCAGCGGCACCGGCAAAACGGGGTGGGACAGGAGCGTCGTCAGCCTGGTCCGTTCGCACTGCGAGGGGCGCATCGCCGATTTCCATCCCCGCATGACGCTGGCCGATGCCCGGGGCAAGATTCTCTTCGTCATCCGCGAGGACTACAAATCGTCCAACGACGGGCAGTATTTGGGCGCTTACCTGAACTGGACGCACGACAAGGTGGTCTTCGACACGACGCTCTCGGGCAACGGCGTCGGGCAGGCCCCGATCCGGGTGAACGACCTCTACAACATCAAAAACGGCTCCTCGGACGGCAAAACCAAGTATGCGGCCATCGAGGAGTGCATCGATTACACTTACAACACGACGGACGTTACCCGCTGGTGTATGAATTATGTGAGTTGTTACGATACGGCCCACTGCTCGGTCTCGGGCATCAGCATCTTCGGTGCCGTCGGCGACTACGACTATTGCGCCAACCTCTACAACCGTTACACGGCGGACCGGCTCAACCGGTACGATTTCCGCGGGAACGTCGGCATCGTGCTGATGGACTTCGCCGGGGCGTCTCACGCGACGATGACCTACGGGCAGACCTGGTCGGAGATGGCAGTTTACGGTGACGATCTGGTCCGTGCCGTCATCGGGAACAACAACAAGTGGCCGATCCGCTGCAACGAATGAGCTGCGATTGGCGCAAAAGAAAAAGCCTTGCATATCCGCTATGCAAGGCTTTCTTCGTAGAACGGCGCAATGATTTTTATGCCTCTTCGAGCCGAAACCGAGATTTGAACTCGGGACCCCTTCATTACGAGTGAAGTGCTCTACCGCTGAGCTATTTCGGCCTTCCGGGAACACTGAGGTTCCCTTTGGGACTGCAAATATCTGAAAAAAATATTTTTCTCGCAACAATTTTACGAAAATTCTCTCTTTTCTTGCTATATTCGCGTCAAAACTGACCCGAACCTGTGTTATGACTACTTTTCTGGTGTGCCTTGCGCTGTTGGTGGCAGCCTATTTTACCTATGGACGTTATCTGGAAAGGCTTGTCGGAATCAATCCGGAGGCCGAGACTCCCTGCAGCCGGCTCTACGACGGTGTGGACTACGTGCCCCTGCCGCGTTGGCGCATCTTTCTGATTCAGTTGTTGAACATTGCGGGCCTCGGTCCGATCTTCGGCGCGGTGCTCGGCGCCGCCTACGGACCCGTGGCATTTCTGTGGATCACCTTCGGAGGTATCTTCATGGGGGCGGCGCACGATTTCATCGCCGGGGTCATCTCGCTCCGCCACGACGGTGCGAGCCTGCCCGAAACCGCCGGCAAGTACCTCGGCAACGGCATGAAAGTCGTCATGCGCCTCTTCTCCGCGGGGCTGATGATCCTCGTGGGGGCCGTGTTCCTCTCGCAGCCCGCGTCGCTCATCGCCAACCGGCTCGACGTTCCGGCGCTCGAAGGCATTGCGTTCGGGAATTTCTCGTGGCTGCTGCTCATTATCCTGGGCGTCATCCTGATCTATTACATCGCCGCCACGCTGCTGCCCGTGGACAAGATCATCGGCCGCATCTACCCCGTTTTCGGATTCGCGCTGCTCTTTATGGCCGTCGGTATCCTCGTGGTGCTGCTTTTCGGCGGTGAATATACCATCCCCGAATTCACCTCTTTTGAGAATTGCATCGCCGACGCGAAAGAGTTCCCGATCGTCCCGATGCTCTTCACGACCATCGCCTGCGGGGCCATTTCGGGTTTTCACGCCACGCAGTCGCCGCTGATGGCCCGCTGCATGCGCAGCGAAAGCGAAAGCCGTTCGGTTTTCTACGGCGCCATGATCTCCGAGTCGATCATCGCCCTCGTCTGGGCTGCCATCGCCATGGCTTTCTGGGGCAATGTCGGGGGACTGAACGACGCCATTGCCGAATACGGCGGGCAGGCCGCCGTGCTGGTCGACGTGATCGCCAACAAGACGCTGGGCCCGGTGCTCGCGGCTTTTGTCATTTTCGGCGTCGTGGCCTGCGCCATCACCTCGGGCGACACGGCCTTCCGTTCGGCGCGGCTGATCGTCGCCGATTTCATGGGGGTAGAACAGCGTTCGCTGCGCAAGCGTATCTACATCTGCATCCCGCTGTTCGCACTGGGACTGCTCATTATCTTCGGCCTGCCGTTCCAGACCATGTGGAGCTATTTCGCGTGGATGAACCAGACCCTCGCGGCCGTGACGCTCTGGATGATCGTCGTCTACCTGCGCCGTCGCGGGCGCACCGTCTGGCCGGGACTGATTCCGGCGCTTGTCATGACCTATGTCTGCGCCAGCTATATTTTCGTCTCGCCGCTGATGCTCGGCATGCAGAACCGCACGGCGGCCTACCTGCTGGGCGGTGCGGTGACGCTGGCGGTCCTTGTCGCAATGATCTTCAAACTCAGAAACAACGATGCAAAAAGCTTCACTTAATCCCACGCCCGACCAGACTTTCGAGGTGATCGGCGAGGGCCCCTATAATTTTGTCAAAATCCTCTCCCGAAGCCGCGAAATGCAGGCCGCCGGCCATGTCCGGGAGGCCTGTAACGAGCGTTTCCAGGCATACCATCGCCTTGCGGAACTGATTCCCGAGGACGAGGAGGTCAACCTCGAGTGGAACCACCGCAATTCGCGCGCTGCGCTGGAGCTGATCCATGCCTCGGCCATCGACCACTTCCTGCTCAACGATTTCGAACTCTCGGCGGCGTTGTTGGAGAGGCTGCTGGAGCTCGATCCCGAGGATCATCTCGAAGGGAGCGAACTGCTGGCTTTCGACTATCAGGCCATGGATGAGCAGGAGTTGTTCGACGAAGTGATCAACGACGTTTCGGACAAATATCCCGGCCGCCAGTTGCTATTGCTGTGGTCGGCCTACCGCCGCGACGGCAAACTGCCTGAAGGGGAGTTGCAGCGTTTCCGCACGCGCTTCGCTCCGTGGTTCGCCGAATTTACGGCCGACGAACATCCTGCCGACGAAAGCTATCTGAGTGACATCGGGGGCGAGCACCCCTCGCTCGGGGCGCAGGCCCGCGAACTGTGGCTTCAAACCGAGAATCTCTGGGTCCTCTGGCCGGGATTCATCGACGCCCTGCGCGCCGCCCGGTAAGATTTTTACCGTTCGTTGTAAACCTTCATCTTCTGTCCGCCGTATTCGTTCATCAACTGCGGATAGGGCAGTACGCCGTTTGCATCGGCCCACCGGAAATAGAGTTGCGCCATCCGTGCGACCCTGCGCGGATGGCGGGCCGCCAGGTCGTGCTGTTCGGTGCGGTCGTGCGCGATGTCGTAGAGTTCCCATCGCTGTCCGTTGTAATAGGAAGCCACGAGTTTCCATCGTCCGAGACGTACCATGCGGTTTCCCTCGTGTTCGGCGAAGATCGGACGGACGGGCAGCCGCCGCCCTTCGGCGAGGGGCAGGAGCGAGATGCCCTCGGCCGGTACCGGCCGGCGCCCTTCGTACTGCGCGGGATATTCTGTCCCTGCGGCGTCGAGACAGGTGGCCATGATGTCGATGAGATGGCAGGGCTGATGGTCGATGCCGCCCGGGTGTTTCACCCGGCCGCCCCACCACAGAATGCTCGGAGACGAGATCCCGCCCTCGTGTGCGAAATGTTTGTAGAGGCGGAACGGGGTGCAGCAGACATTGGCCCAGCCGGTGCCGTAGTGGTGGTAGGTTCCGGGCTGTCCCATGCCGGCGAGTTCGTCGGCGGTGTGGATGCGGTAGTTCGTGCCGCTGCGGCCGTCGAACCCGAATTCGTGCCATTCGGCGCAGGCTCCGTTGTCCGAGAGAAAGAGCAGGAGCGTGTTTTCCAACTGCCCGTTGTCGCGCAGCGCTTCGACAAGGCGTCCGATGTTGCGGTCCATGATGTCGATCATGGCCGCATAGATGGCCATGCGGCGCGCCAGGTCGTGCCGCTGTTCTTCCGGGAGCTCTTCCCAGGCCGGCACCGGCCGTGTGCGGTCGATGAACTGGCTTGCCGGCACTACGCCCCGTCCGGCGGCCTGCTCCTCGCCGGACAGCAGGCCCAGACGGCGCAAACGCGCCTCCCGCTCCTCCCGGATCGCATCCCAGCCTTTCAGATAGACCTCCATGTAATGATCGATGCGTTCGCGGGGCGCTTGCAGCGGGAAATGCGGAGCGTTGTATGATACGTGCAGGAAGAGCGGTTTGTGCAGTTCGCGCGCCCGGGCGGCGAAGTCGATGGCGTAGTCAGTGATGACATTCGTGGCGTAAAACTCGCCCCGGGCATACTCCCGCCGGGGCGCCGTTTCGGGCAGCCGGACGTAACGTTCGGGATTCCAGTAGCTCATGGCGCCGTTGAGGAATCCGTAAAAATCGTCGAAACCGCAATCGACGGGAGTATACGCCTTTCCCATGTGCCATTTGCCTGCCATGGCGGTATGATAACCGGCCGCTCGGAGCGCTTCGGCGATGGTGAGGTTGTTGTCCTGGCGATAGCCCCGGTAGCCTTCGGGCCACGCTTCCCGGTGGTCGCGCACCATCTCGCCGATACCTACCCGATGGGGGTATAGCCCTGTCAGCAGGCAGGCCCGCGAGGGACAGCTGCGGCCCGAATTGTAGAGCTGCGTGAGGCGCAGGCCCTCGGCCGCCAGCCGGTCCAGTACGGGCGTCTCGATTTCGCCTCCGAAGCATCCCGGATCGGAAAAGCCGAGGTCGTCGGCCAGGATAACGACGATGTTGGGCTGTGTTTGGGCGGGTTGGGCCGATGCCGTTCCGGCGGCTGTCAGCGCGGCCGGGAGGAAGAGGGTCCGGGGGTTCATGGGCGGAGCGTGATGACGGTGAAGGAGATGCGGCGGTAGAGATCGTCGGCGTCGCCGTTTTCATAGAGCACGCCTACGCGGTTGCGGCCGAGCCGTACCAGATCGGAATAGGCCGACGGTCCGGGGCAGACGGTCGCCAGATGGTGCCATGTCCGGCCGTTGTCGCGGCTCTCGCACAGCGAAAGGTTGTGGCGCCGGCGCGGGTCGTGGGGGTTGCAGAAGAGCAGCCGCCGGGTGGGACGGCCGCCGCGCGTGAGGTTCAGCAGGCTTCCCTGACAGCGGGGTTCGACCAGTTCGGGATGTTCGCCCCGGATGCTCCAGCTTGTCCCGCCGTCGCGGCTCACGGCGTACAGACGGAGGCTGTCGCCGCGTTCGTAGTGCCGCATGTTCAGCAGCAGCGAGCCGTCCGCGAGTTCGGCGACCGTGCTTTCGTTCCCGCCGCGCTGCGAAACGGCTCCCAACTGCCACGTGCGGCCCTCGTCGTCGGAGAAGAGCAACTGCGAATAGGATTCGACCCGGCCGTCGTTTTCCAGCCGTTTGTGGTTGGCCGGAACGACGATCCGCCCTTTGTGGGGCGCGCGGCGTTTGACGATGGCGTGGCACGGGCCGGTGGCGTACCAGGTCCAGCCGGGGTCCTTGACCCCGGAGGTGATCTCTTCGGGACGGCTCCACGTCCGTCCGTGGTCTTCGGAGCGGAGCACGAAAACACGCCGCGTATCGACGCTCGTGCGGTTTTCGATCTGCCGCTCGCGGTCGCAGCCGCGGTTCCACGTCGCCAGCATGACGATCCGTCCGCCGCCGAGAACCGCAGGAGCCGGATTGCCGCAGGTGTTGCCGCCGTCGTCCCAGACCGTCGTGATCGGGCCCCAGGTGCGCCCGTCGTCCTCCGAACGGCGCATCACGAGGTCGATGTCGCCGCTGTCGCGTTTGTCGTGCCGGCGCGCTTCGGCGAAGGCGATCAGTGCGCCGTCGTCCGTGCGGATGACGACCGGAATTCGGAACCCCGCGTAGCCCGCCTCTCCTTCGGTAAAGACCGTGACCGCTTCGCCGACGACGGGGGCGGCGGACGCGGAGTTGCGGACGGACCTGCCGGACTCTCCGGCGGCGGTGGATGCGGCTGCCGCTTCGGCGGCCAGCGTCATGCCGAGGAGCATAACTCCCCCGACAAGGCTTCGCAAAGTCTGTTTCATGGTAATCGGTATGTGAACGGGTTGTTTACCGTTTGTGGCGTTCGAGGTAGATCGTGTAGAGCTTGAAATGCTCGACGATGGCGTGTTTGTAACCTTCGAGATCGCCGCGTTTGATGTATTCCAGCAGATGACGGTGGGTGATCAGTTCGCTGTTCTGGATAAGCTCCTGCTCGATGGGTTCGAAGATGTCGCGGTATTTCTCCTTGACGAAATCCAACACCGGGTAGATGATGTCCTGAAACTCCGAGATGATGCGGTTGCCCGTGATTTCATAGAGCTTCGTATGGAAACGGTGCTCGCTGATGGGGGCGTATTTGTTGTTGCCGATCACCTGGCTCATCTCGACGATCTGTTCCAACTCTTCGATGTCCTGCGGGGTGAGGTTGCTGAAAATGTTGTTGCTGATGCCGATTTCGAGCGCGATGCGGAATTCCAGGATGTCCCGCAGCGTCGATTCGTTCATCAACAGCGGATTGATGCAGCGCTTCATGCCGCCGAGCAGCGACGGTTCGCCCAGGATCATGCCTTTCTTGGTGCGTGAAACGATCATGCCGGTCATTTTGAAGCGGCTCAGCGCTTCGCGCAGGACCGGACGCCCGACGCCCAGCGATGCGGCCAGTTCGATCTCGTTGGGGATGCTGCTGCCCGGGCGCAGGCCCTTCTCCTTGAAAAAACGGATCAGGCTCTCTTCGACGCTGTCGACGAGCGTGGTGTTGCGGTTGTCCAGTTTCAGTACCTCCATCTGCGGTAATTTTCCGTAAAGATACGAATTATTTCTTTTGTCATGTCAAATTATTCGGACAAATCGAGGCCGGACCGCTCCGGTTCGTCATTCCGTCCGCCAGTCGAATTGCTTGGGGCGTTCGACCGTTTGGCGGTATTTGCGGCCGAAACGGTCCGTGACGGTCACTTCGAGGGGCGTGTCCGGGGCCGAGGCTTCGACCGAGAACATGTGCGGATTGGCCACGGCGCGGAAAGCCGTGGGGCGTGTAGGCAGCGCATCGCGGCGGATCAGGATGTAGAGCGGGTCTTTGGCCCACACCTGTTCGACTTTCAGGTCGCGGCCCTTCTCGCGCACGCGCACCGTCCATCGTTCGTCCCAGTTGTAGACGTTGATCAGACAGCGGTTGCTGCCCGGCTGGCCGCCGAACTCCCCGGGAACCCGGTTCAGGTCGTAGACGCGGAACTGGTTGCGGTCGGCCCGGTAGCCGTTGGGCTTGAACTGCCAGTCGGCGCGGCCGCCTCGGTAACGCAGGATCAGGTAGCCGCCGGGTGAGCCGTCTTCGCTCACCAGCCGGCTTTCGGGGCCGTTGATCTTCCACGACACGGCTGAAGCCGAGACGAGCGTGTGCTGGAAAATGCGGTCGGTCAGCGGGATATTGATGAACCGGTGGTTGTGCCCCGTCAGCAGGCGCACGTCGTCGAACTTCGCCAGCAGCGGCATGATCTGGTCGTGCAGGGCCCGCTGGTTCTCTCTGGCCGAGAATTCGGGGGTGCCGTCGCTGCCGATGCCCGTCCAGTCGGCGACGGGTACGTGCATGCAGACGACGAGCGGAGTGCCGCTGCCGACGGTCTCCAGGTCGCGGACCAGCCAGCGGAGCTGGCGTTCGTCGAGCCGGTAGTCGTTGCGGGAGGGGCGCCGGCCGTTTTTGAGCGCTCCCTTGCGGACGACGGTGTTGTCGAGCATGACGAAATGCACTTTTCCGAGGTTGAACGAGTAGTAGTTCGGGCCGATGATCTGGCGGTAAGGGCGCTGGGCGATGCTGTCCCACTGCGCGTCGGGGACCGCCGGATCGACGAACCGTTCGTTGTCGTGGTTGCCCGGGACGTGGAAGACGGGCGAGGGGTAGGTTTTCATCACGTCGAGGTACTTCCGCAGCGCGAAGTCGTTCTTGTGCCACATGATGTCGGTGGTCATGTCGCCCAGATGGAGCGAATAGACCGGACCTTTGGTGCGCTCGATCTCGTGCGAGATGTCGGGCAGGTACCATTTGCGGAACTGCGGCAGGTCGAGCTCCTCGGGATCGCCCCGGAGATGGGTGTCGGTCGAGACGAAGAGCGTGAAGTTGTCGTTGCTGCGTTTTTCGAGCTGGAAATCGATCACGTCGAGGTCGCAATGGGTTGTGTAACCGAAAAAACGCGGGATCAGGCCGTCGGCGGCCGTTTCGTAACCCCCGGGGATGGACATGAACACATATCCGCAGGGTTTCGAGGAGGACATTGCATAACGTCCGTCGGAATCGGTCCGGACGACCAGCTCGCCGTCCGAGACGACGACTCCGGCGACGGGTTTCCCTTTGCAGGTGACCCGGCCCACGATGTTGGGTTTCTGTGCCTGCGCACACCAGGCGGCGCAGAGGGCGGTTAAAAGGAGCAGTTTTTTCATTTTCGTTTCGGTGAGCGGAGCGATCCGGAGGGAGACGCTCCGAAGCGTCTCCCTCCGACCGGTCCGGTTTTTTATTTTTCTTTCACGCAGCGGATCTGCATCGCCTGATTGCGGTAGCCGAGGTCCTCGGTGTCGGCATGAACCTGGGCCGTGCCGATGGCCGGAGCATACAGGAACATATAACGGCCTGCCGGACGGAAATAGAGCAGTCCCGAGGCATAGGTCGTGGCCGTCTTCGAATATGGGTTGTCCCCGCCCGTGAACATCGAGCGCGACCAGTAGAATGCGGCGTTGTTCGATTCCACCACGGCTCCCGTGGCGTCGCGGCGTCCTCCGCAGGGGAAGATCAGCGTCTCCACGGCCGGGTCGGTTTCGTGCTCCGTCCAGAAATTCCGGGCGTCCGCCACCTTGGGGAAGTCGGCCGATGCGTCGGCTTTGAGCCGGTCGATGCGCAGGATGTTTTCGCCGCCCGTCATGTGATTCTGTGTATCCTTCTCATGGGTCTTGGTGTAGGAGGGCGGCGTCGAGGTCTGCGTGCCGCCCTGGTTGATCCACAGATAGCGGACGTACCAGGCGTCGGCCGTGCCCTTTTGTTTGATGCCCGAATGGAACATGGTCTCCGTGTCTTTCGTGATGGCTCCCGATCCGAAACCTACATAGGGGTGCGTCACTCCGTTCGGAAGCACTTCGGCCGCTTTTTGCTGGCCGTTGGCGAAGATCAGGGCGTTGTTGCGATAGGGCATGACTCCGGCCAGTTCCTCGTAGGTCGGCAGCCGCCATCCGGCGGGGCAGGGATTCGTCGTGACGGATTCCCAGTATTGGTCGAAGGAGCCTTCGACGCCCTGCGAATTCCAGTCCTGCGTTTCGCCCGTGTAGGCGATGAACGCCGGGCTGGCGAGGGCCTCCGCCGGGGTCATCTGCGCCGATACGGTCTCCACCTCGCCGGTTGCGGGGAAGGGCATCGTGCGGCCCCACTGGTAGAGGTAGCCGAAACTGCGCACGTCGTTGGCAAAGGCCTGCGAGGCTCTGAGCGTGGCGCCGATCGAACGGTCCATCCATTCCAGATCGCCGAATTTGATCGTCTTGATGCCTGCGAGACCCTGCTGGACGACCTTGACATTGCAGGTCGCACCGCCGGCATTGACGGCGAACGACGCCGTCCGGTCCTCGCCGGGGTTCTCTTTCAGCGTGCGGATACGGATGGCACCCTCCTTGACGATGACGGCGTCGTACCAGTCTTCCGATATGGTCCCGATCTCGGCCGAGCCGTCGACGTTGAGGATGTAGCCGATCGTGAAGCCGTAGTTCGGCTCGGGGGTGAAGGGCAGCGTCACGGTGTTCTTGTCCGAAAGCCATTCGCCCGTGATCTGGATGGCGTCCACTTCGGCCGCACCGCTGAAATCGGGCGACAGCACGGCCGTCACCTCCCCGCCCCGGTTGCGGAGCGTCAGTTTGTAGTCGTAATCGGCGTAGAGGGTGCTGGCGAGCGTGGTCTTGCAGACGAAATCGCTCCCCGAGAGAGTGCCTTTCACCGTGACGGCCGTTTGGTTGGCTGCTGCCGGCAGCAGGTAGAAAGCCCCGGCCTCCTCGCCGGCAGCGAGATCGGCGGCTGCGGTGTAGTCGGCGGTCGGCAGATCGACCGAAATGGTCTTTACGAAAGGATAGACGCTCGCCGAGGCTCCCGAAACGGAGACATCCGAGAGGACGATCTCGCCGGGAAGCGTGTTGCGGAGCGATATTTTGGCGACGGTCCGGGCCAGGCATACCGGCACATGGGCGTTGGCGGCACTGGCGATGAAGGTCGTGCCGGCCATGACGAAGGGGGCTGCCGGGGCTTTGGGTCCGGCAGGGGTCACGACGACGCTGCTGCGGAAATCGTCGAGCGCCGTGGCCGGGGCGCTTTCGGTCGCTTCGTCGAGCGTGACGAGCGTCGGAAGCGTGACGCTGCCGCCGGCATTGCCCAGCACGAAGACATGCTTCTGCCCCGAGGTCGGAAGCACGATCTGCTCGCTGCCGATGCGGTAGTTGTGCGTTCCGGCGATCTTTTCCGGTTCCGCGGGGACGATTCCCTGCTTGCAGTATTGCAGGGCATTGGTCGTAACGTCGAAAATATAGATGTCGTAGCTCGTGACGGCCCGCTCTTCGGCCGAAGCGGCCGAGCGGGTCGAGATCATCGTACCGCTGACCTGCACTTCGACGCTCATCTCGGCCTGTTGCCGGTTGTTCTCCAACACGCTGTTCTCGTCGTGCAGTTCGGGCGAGCATGCTGTGGCGAGGAGCCCGCAAAGGAGGCTTATGGTTCGTTTTTTCATGACTCGGAGGGTTTATTCGTTGATGTATTTTGCGATCGTCGCTGCCGGAATCTTGCGGAACGAGATCTGCTCGCTGTAATGCGTCGGTCCGTTTTCATAGAGTACGCCGACGCTGCCGTCGTCGAAGACGACCATGTCCGAATAACCGGATTTGCCGCCGGTAATCTGGTAAACATCCGTTTTCCATGTGGCGCAGTCGTCCAGACTGGCCCGAATCGAAAGATGGTCGCGTCCCGTACTGTTGTTGCTGCTGGCCAGGATGACCGACGAAGGAACGCCGTTCGTATTGTAGTTTACGATCGATCCCTGGCATCCCGGGTCCGTGCGCAGCGGGTTCGGCGTATAACGGCTCCAGGTGATGCCGCCGTCTCCGCTGACGCTCCATCCGCGCTGCTTTTTGTAGGCTCCCGTGCCGCGCATGTCGAGATAGATGCGGCCGTCGGACAGCTCGACCGGTACGCACTCGTTGCCGTAATGCAGCTCTTCGTCGAGTTCGAGCATGTGCCAGCTCTCGCCGTTGTCGTCGGAGTAGGCGACGTGCGAACCGTAGTAGTTTTCATCCTCCGAGTCGGCGGGTACGGCCGTTCCGCCGAACACCTGATATTTATGGTCGCAGCCGACGAGGATGCGTCCCTTGTGCTCGCCGGTCTTCAACTGAATGGCGTGCCCGGGGCCTGCTTTGAAAAAGCCTGTCCACAGGTAGCGGCCGGGGTCCGAATTGCGGTTTTCGGTGAACCACTTGAACGGACCCGACCAGGTCGCGCCCTCGTCGTCGGAGTAGAAGCTGACCACGTGGTTGTGGTATCTCTGCGACTCCTCGAACGAGAAGTAGTTGCTTTTGAATTTCGCTTCGGTGGTTCCGGTGCGCGCCCAGCAGCAGAACACCACCAGACGGCCGCTTTCGGTCCAGACGGCGCAGGCGTTTCCGCAGGTGTTGTCCTCGTCGTCGAACAATACCTGCGAGGGGCCCCAGGTCTGGCCGTCGTCGGTCGAGACCCGGTAGACCAGGTCGATGTCGCCGCCGTCCTTGTTGGTCGAGCCGGTCTCTTCGCGGGCCTCGCAGAAAGCGATCAGCTTGTGCGGGGTCCGGACCAGTCCCGGAATGCGGAAATTGTGGATGCGTTTGGTGGGGTAGACGGCTCCCTTGTTTTTCCACAACACCTGTGTCGTCCCGGCCGAAAGGTCGGTCCCTTCGTCGAGATCGTGGGTCGGCGTGCCGAACTCGAAGGAGTCGCCGCAGGCGGCGGCCGTCAGGGCCAGCACGGGAAGCAGGAGGTTCAGTATTCTGGTTTTCATCGTGGCGTGTTTTTTAGTTGTAACCTACCGTTTGACGGATATTCGGATTTTCGTTCATGCAGGCGGTCGTGATGGGCCACAGCAGGATGTTGGTCTCGTTCTGGCGGCCGCGGAGCGATTCGATCTTCGTGAAGGCGTAGCCCAGGCGGATGTAGTTCCACCAGCTCTTGCCTTCGCCGGCGAACTCCTTCAGATACTCGGTCATCAGCGACTCCTTGAAACTGTGGTAGTCCGAGGCGGTGTAATAGTTGTCGATGCCGTAAGCCCGCTTGGCGACGCGGTTGAGGTATGTGAGCGCCGTCGGGACGTTGCCCCGTTCGTTCTCGATCTCGGCCTTGAAGAGCAACGCCTCGGCGTAGCGGTAGAGCGGCAGGTCGGAGATGAAGTAGCGTTTGTTGTCGGCCCACTTGCCGGCGAACTTGTTGACCCACGTGTAGCGGTAACCCTCCTCTTCATCGGTCCAGTCGCCGTAGCTGACCGGGGTGCGGGTGTCGCGCTCGTCCTTGTAGAGCAGCTCCACGAGGCTCGGCGAGAAGATGAAACGCTGGTCGTTGGCTGTCATCAGCTTGACGTGCGTTTCGATATGTTCGCTGGCCGAGTGGAAGCGGGTTTGCGGGATGAGATAGGTCTCGGCATAGCCGCCTTCGTACTCGCCCTGTCCGAAATGGAGCGTGAGGATGATTTCGGCATTGTTCTTTTTCGTGATGTCGAAGATGTCGGCATAGGAGCCGATCAGGTCGAGCCGTGAATCCTTGAACACCTCGGCCAGAGCTTCGTCGGCGGCCGTGAGGGCGTCGTCGCCGCCTTCGCGGGTCTGGTAGAGCCAGAGATTGTAGTCGGCTTTGAGCATCTGCACGGCGCTGCGCGTGGCGATGGTGCAGTCGGCGGCCGATGCGGGCATCAGCCGGAGCGCATCGTCGATGTCGCGGGCGACCTGTTCGTAGATCTGCGCGGCGTCGCTGCGCGAAGGTTGCAGGTCGTTGTCGCTCGACTCGAAACCCTCCAGAAGCAGCGGTGCGTCGCCCCATACGCGGACGATGTTGTAATAGGTGTAGGCGCGCACGAAATGGGCGTTGGCCAGAATGAGGTTCTTTTGGTTTTCGTCCGAGAACGCGATGTCCGGCACATGGCGCAGGATGAGGTTGGCGTTGTTGATCGTCGTGTAGCTCGATCCCCAGTTGGTGCCTTTTGTTTCGCTGCTGTCGAGTGCGTTGTTGAACATCTTGTCGGCCGATCCCGAGCCGCCGGCTCCGTTGGTGAAGGTTCCGGCACGGTAGTCGCCCCAGTAGATCATGGCGGTCTGGAACGTTGCGCGGAACTGGTGGTACATGCCGTAGAGGGCTCCCGTGGCGTCGCCTTCGTCGAGCCACATGTTCGAAGTCGTGATCTTGCTTTTCTGGATGATGTCCATGTCGCCCAGGCACGAAGCGGAACCCGCTGAGACCGCGGCGAGCAGCACGAATTGTATGAGTCTGTTTTTCATGTCGGTTCTTGCTTGAGGTTGATTAAAAGATCAGACGTACGCCGAACGAGAAACGGCGGATCGGGGGATAGTTGTAGAATACGTCGCCGTCGTAGGTCGTTGACGACCCCATTTCGGGCGAAATGCCCTTGACCTCGGTGAAATAGCAGAGGTTGTTGCCCGATACGGTCAGCGTGACGCCTTTCAGTCCGACTTTCGTGAAGAGTTTCGACGGCAGGGAGTATTGCAGCGTGATTTCGCGCAGGCAGAGGTAGTCGCCCTTGTAGGTGAACGTGTTGGTCGCACGGCGGTTGTAGTTGTCGTTGCCCCAGTTCGAATCGTTGGCGTAGAACTTGGCGTACTTGGTTTTGTCGCCGGGCTTTTTCCACGCTTTCAGCACATCCTTGGCCAGCGCGTAGTTGTTGGTGAAGGTGCCGTAGAAGTAGCGCGAATAGGATTCGTCGAAGATCGAGTGTCCCGTGGCCCAGTCCAGATAGAGCGACAGGGTCCAGTTTTTGAGCCGGAACGTGTTCTGCAAACCGCCGGTGAAGGGCGGGACGGTGACTCCCAGGCAGAACTGGTCGGCCGTGGTGATCTGTCCGTCGCCGTTCCGGTCGGCCCATTCGTAGTCGCCGACACGTTTGGCGCCTTTCTGGGGCAGGCGCGACAGGGCGTCGTAGTTGGCGTTGGCGGCCTGCTCTTCGGTCTCGATGATGCCCGTGGCGACATAGCCGTAGAAGCGGTTGAGGGGTTCGCCTTCGGCGATGCCGCCGAAGAACGTGCCGTCGCCCAGGGCGATGCCGCCCGTGCGGTTCTTGTCGATCCCGTTGTCGGGCAGTTTGAGCACTTTGTTCTGCTGGTAGCTCAGCACGAGTTTCGACTCCCAGCTGAAATTCTTCTTCACGATGTTGCGGGTGGTCAGTTCCAGTTCATAGCCCCAGAAGCGGACTTTGCCCAGGTTGGTCCAGAACTTCGAGAAGCCCGTCGTGTTGGGCAGCTTTTGTTCGTAGAGCAGGTTGCGCGTGCGCTTGTCGAAGAAATCGGCGCTTACGTAGATGCGGTTTTTGAACAGGCCGGCTTCGATACCGATGTCGAGCTGGTTCGAGGTCTCCCATTGCAGTCTCTCGTTGGGCATCTCCGAGGGTTTGATGCCCGAGTTCCCGTTGTACATGTAGCTGGCGCCGTAGGAACCGTAGGCGTCGTAGATGCCCACCGAGGCGTTGTTTCCGGTCGAACCGTAGCTGGCGCGCAGTTTGAGGAAATTCAGTTGGCGGATGCCGTTGAGCCAGGGCTCTTCGGTCAGCACCCAGCCGCCCGAAATACCCGGGAAGAAGCCCCAGCGGTCGTCTTTGGCGAATTTCGACGATCCGTCCTCGCGGAAGGTGGCCGTCAGCAGATACTTGCCCTTGTAATCGTAGTTGAGGCGTCCGAAGAATCCGATCTGGCATTCGGCCTGCTCCGACGAGGTGATGTCGTCGGGTTCGAAGACCGAGGAGCCGTTGATGGTGGTTACCTTGTCCGAGGTGCCGCCCGATCCGGCCACGCTGACCGTTTCGTAGTCGCGTTTCTGGTAGGAATAGCCGCCCATGACCGAGAAGTTGTGGTCTTCGGCGAACGTCTTCTTGTAGGAGACGTAGGCTTCGAGCTTCTGGCGTTCGGTCATGGTCTGGCCCCACGACGATTTCCGCGTGGCGTCGAAGACGTTGGCCTTGATGAACTGCTTGGTCTTCGAGTCGGTGCGGAAGAACGACCCCTGCACGTTGGCCGTCAGGCCGTCGATGATCTCCCATTTCAGGCCGCCGATGAGCGACAGGTAGTTTTTCTGATTGCTTCGGTCGTAGTATTTGTCGTAGAAGAGCGGGGTTTGCGACGAGGAGTTGTAACCCTCGACCGGCGTGCCGTCCTCGTAGTAGGCGTTCATCGTCGGCGGATTGGCCAGCGCCCGGGAGATGGTGTTGCGCTGGTTGGCATAGGCTTCGGTGTTGGTGCGGGCGAAATCCACGCCGAAGCTGGCCGTCAGCCGTTTGGTGATCCTGGCGTCGAGGTTGCTCTTGAAGTTCACGCGGTCGTAACCCGTCGAGAGAGCCACGCCTTCGTCGTCGGTATATCCCAGGCTGGCCGAGTAGCGGACCCGTTCGCCGCCGCCGTCGATTCCCAGGTAGTAGTTTTGCCACCAGGCGCCGTTATAGAGCAGGTCTTGCCAGTCGGTGTCGCGGTACATGATCGTTTTCGAGGGGTTGACCGGGTCGGGCATCGTCCTGTATCCGGCGGGCAATACATCCGTTGCGGGATCGTAATAGCGGGTCGAGAAGATGCCGTCGGGCTTGTTGCCGACACCGGCCGAGTGAGCTCCGTTCAGGTAGCTCAGGGCGTCGGATGCACGCGAAGGGATGTTCAGGTATTCGGCGACCGCCGTGCGGACGACCTCGATGTATTCGCGGGCGTTCAGGAACTCGATTTCGGTCTCGGTGTCCTGCCAGGCCCAGTTGGCCTCGAACGTGATGCGGGGAGCCTTGTTGTAACCGCCGCGCTTGGTGGTCACGAGGATGATTCCGTTCGAAGCCTTTGCTCCGTAGATGGCCGACGACGCGGCGTCTTTCAGCACGTCGATCGAGGCGATGTCGTTGGGGTTGATGGCCGAGAAGTCGCGTTCGACGCCGTCGACGAGCACGAGCGGGGAGTTCGAACCGTTGATCGACGAGCCGCCGCGGATCTGGTAGGAGAATCCGCCGCCGGGCGAGAAGTTGGTCTGCGTGACTTTCAGACCGGCGATCTTGCCTTTCAGACCTTCGCCGACGGTCGAAATCGGGATGTTTTGCAGCGCCTCTCCGTCGAGTTTGGCGATCGAGGAGGTCACCGACCGGCGCGACTGTTCGCCGTAGCCGACCACCACGACCTCGTCCACGGCGATCGATTCGGGCGCCAGCTCTACGTCGATACGGCTTTGCGAACGGGGGATGGCGACCTCCTGCGTCCGGTAGCCGATGAACGATACGACCAGCGTGGCGTCGCCGTTCGGCAGGTCGAGTGCGAAGCTGCCGTTCGAGTCCGTGGTGATGCCCTGGGTCGTGCCTTTGACGATGACCGAGGCTCCGACGACGGCCTGGCCCTTGTCGTCCGTCACCCGGCCCGTCAGACGGTGGGTCTGAGCCCAGACGCTCATGCCTGCGAACAGAAACGCCAGACAGAGGAGGCACCTCGATGCGACGCTCCGTCCTCCGTATCCGGAGTCGAAACGCCTCTTTGTGGTAGAGTTTTTCATTTGGCGGAAATTTTTGGTTTCATGATATAGGGTTGGTTATTGATTCATTTGTTTTATAAGACAAATACGGCTGCGAAGAGGCGGTTAGGATCGGATTACGCACCGGTTTTCCGTTTCCCGTAGATGGTCAGCGAATCGGTGTCGCGGCTGCTGCGGGGGACGCAGAGGCTTGCCAGATAACCGACGATGAAACACGAAAGGAATCCGGTCGTGGAATAGAGCAGCAGGTTGACATACCCGCTGCGGGCGACGAGAATCTGCACGACGACGCTGGCCGCGATGCCGCACAGGGCGCCGAACGTATTGGCGCGCCGGGTCGTGAGGCCCAGCAGAAACAATCCGCCCAAACCGCCGAGCAGGATGCCGAGGATCTTCGAGAATTCGTCCCACAGCGATTTGATCTCCCACGAAGCCATTATCAATGCGAATCCTACGCCGACGAGTCCCAGTACGAGGGTCGAGAGGCGCGCCGTGCGCAGCAGCGCGCGGCCGTTGCGCGCGGCGGGGCAGATTTTGCGGTGAATGTCCGTGACGAAGGCCGTTGCGGCGGAGTTCATGCTGCTGCTGAGCGTCGACATGGCGGCGGCGAACAGACCGGCGATTATCAGTCCCAGTACGCCCGACGGAAGCTGGGTGCTGATATACCACGGCAGGATGGCGTCGCTGTCGCGGACGGCCATGCTCAGCTCCGCCGGGTAGTGGCGGTAGAAGGCCCACAGCGCCGTGCCCACCAGAAAGAAGAGGATGGTGGCCGGAATGGTCAGTGCGGCGTTGACGTAGACGCCTTTGCGGGCTTCGCGTTCGGTGGCGGTGGTCAGGTAGCGCTGCACGATGGTCTGGTCGGTGCCGTAGGTGGTGATGTTGGTAAAGAAGGTTGCGATCAGCACGGTCCACATCGTCGGCTGGCGCAGGTCGAAAGCTGTCGATCCGAGGTTGAATTTCCCGGCTGCGGAGGCCGAGGCGACGATGGTTCCGAGGTCCTCGGGGAGTTGAAGGCAGACGATGACCAGCACCGTGACGGCGGCGCCCAGGAGCACGACGACTTGCAGGGCTTCGGTCCACGCCACGGCCTCGATGCCGCCCATGAGCGTGTAGGCGAGGCTCAGGACGCCCATCAGGGTTATGCAGAGGAAGATGTCGAAACCCGTGACGACGTTGAGGGCGATCGATGGCAGCAGCAGCACGACGCCCATGCGCCCGATCTGGAAGAGGATGAAGGCGATGCTGCACAGGATGCGCACGAGGGGATTGAACCGTGCTTCGAGGTACTCATAGGCTGTGGTGACATTGAGCCTGCGGTAGAAGGGGATGAACAGCAGCACGATGACCGGCACGGCCAGCACGATGCCCGAGTTGAAGAGCAGGTAGCTCCAGTCCGTGGCATAGGCTTTGGCCGGAATGGCCATGAAAGTGATGGCGCTGAGCGCCGTTCCGAAGATGCTCAGCCCGACGATGAACCACGGGATGCGTCCCCCTCCCTTGAAGTAGTCGTCGGAGGTCTTCTGGTTTTTCGAGAAATACCAGCCGATGAAGGCCAGCGAAAGGAAATAGAGGGTGATGACGCCGATGTCGAGCCCCGTCAGGCGGTGGATGGTGCTTTGGAGCGTTCCCCGCAGCAGGACCGGGGTACGCACGCCCGGGCGTATCTCGCCGCTTGTAATCAGGATGCCGTCGTCGTCCGGAAGGACGTTCGTCGTGACCGGAAGGTCGATTTCATCGGAGACAGGAACTTCCGTAAGGGTTTCCGTGATCGTGTGGTAGAGCCGCAGCATCCGGTCGTCGGAATTGGTTCCGTTGCGGCCGCCGATCAGCAGAATGTGGTTGGTGCCGAATGGCGCCGCCGTCCCCGCCATGACCGGAAATTCACCTTCGAGGCGTTCCCAGCTCCCGAGCCGCGGGTTGTAGCGGTACCCGTCTTTGTGAACGGTCCAGGCCGAATCGCCCGAGAAGTCGCGGCCGCTGAACAGGTAGAAACAGTTGTCGAATCCGTCGCTTTGCGAAGCCGCTACCGCAAACGCCCGGGCCGGCCCGGGCCACGGCGGCAATTCCTGCCATCCGCGTCCGCGGTCGTGGAGATCGAGCATGAAGAAGTCGCGGGTGGCGGCGGTTCCCCCCCCCACCTGTTCGATGCCGCCTGCCACGTAGATGCGGTGGCCGACCAAAGCCCCTGCGGCATTGGCCAAGGGGCGCGGGAGCGAAGGCCAGGGCGTGAAGCGGGGCCGGTCGCCGTCGAGTGTCAGGAGCGATACCTGATCCGTGCACTCCGAGGCGTCGCAGCCGCCGATGCAGAGCACGCCTTCGGGCAGTGTGACCGAGATTCCGTAGGCCCGGGGTGCGGGCAGGGCGTCGCGGATGACTTGCCAGCCCCGGGAGGCGTCGTAGATGTACAAATCTCGGTGATAACGTTTCTCTCCGTTTGCTTCGGGGGTGCGGTCGGGGAAGTTGGCGCCGCCTGCGATCAGCAGTTTCCCGTCGACACGGCCCGAGAAGGCACCGGCTATTCCGATGTTGGGCGTCCCGTCGAGTTGCGGCAGGCTGAGCGAGGTGTCCCAGCGGATGGCGTCGGTTTCGGTCAGCTGCGTCGCGGGGACCCCGGCTGTCGAAACTGCCGTGCCGAGGAGCAGGAAAAGGGTCAGTATCAGGTTTCTCATGGGTCGGAAGAGGTTGGCGGGTGTCGTTATTTCGCGAAGCCGATCCGGTCGAGCTCTTCGCCCAGTCGGCGCATCTCGGACTCGGTGTAGGGTGCGAAGGGCAGCCGGCAGTCGCCGCAGTCGATGCCCAGATGGTTCATGATGGCTTTGCCGCCGCGGACGCCGCCCCCGTGACGGATGATGACGTGCACGATGTCCACCGATTCCTGCTGGAAGGCGCGGGCGCGTTCGATATCGCCTGCGAGGAATGCGTCGTAAAGGTTCCGGTAGGTGGACAGCGAATAATTATAGGTGCTGCCCACGCCTCCGCGGGCGCCTGCGGCCATGCCGCAGAGCAGCATTTCGTCGAAACCGTTGAGGATGTCGAAACGCCCGTCTTCGAGACGGATGCATTCGAGCATCTCCATGAAGTTGTTCGAGGTGAATTTGATGCCGTTCAGGTTGGGAATCGCGCGCGAGCCTTTTTCGAGGAACTCCTTCATCGGCAAGTTGACGCCCGTTACCGAAGGCATGTGGTAGGTGTAGAACGGAATCGGAGCGACGGCTGCGGCGATCGGCTTGTAGAAATCCACGAGCTCTTCGACGGATGCGGGTTTGAAATAGAACGGAGCGATGGCGCCTACGGCGTCTACTCCCTGTCCGGCGGCGTGACGCGCGAGCTCGATGCAGTCGGCCTGGCAGGTGCCGCCTACGTGCGCGATGACGCGCATGCGGCCTGCGGCGGCTTTGACCCACGCTTCGAGGACGCTTTTGCGTTCGGCGACGGTCATCGAGGTGCATTCGCCCGTCGAACCGCAGACGAATACGCCGTCGGCACCGTCGGCGGCGAGTTTGTCGGCATAGGGCCGGATTTGCGGGAGGTTGATTGCGCCGCTCTTGTCGAACGGTGTGAATACGGCTGGAATGAGTCCGGAGAGTTTAATCATGGTATGGGCGTTCATAAGTTTTTTTAACAATAAGCTGAATAATCCTATTTGTATGACAAATATAGTGAGATAAAATGAAAATCCAAAAAAGTCGGATGTTTTTTCGGATTTTCAGGAAATTTTCTGCGCAAGGCGTTTCCGCGGGCGGTCGCCGACCGGGCAGGGACTACGGCTTTTGGGTCAGCTTGTTGAAGCAGTGGCGGCAGATGGCTTCGTAGGAGTCCGTTTCGCCCAGGACAACCAGCTTCTCGTCGCTGGTGAGGCGGTGCGAATGGTGGGCGAGGTTGCCGCAGCGGACGCAGATGGCGTGGACCTTGGTGACATATTCCGCCGTAGCCATCAGGTGGGGCATCGGGCCGAAAGGTTTCCCGGTGTAGTCCATGTCCAGTCCGGCGACGATCACCCGCACGCCGTTGTTGGCCAGACGGCGGCAGACCTCCACGATGCTGTCATCGAAGAACTGCGCCTCGTCGATGCCCACCACGTCGACATCGGAGGTCATCAGCAGGATATTCTGCGGCGATTCCACCGGAGTCGAGCGGATGGCGTTGGCGTCGTGCGACACGACCTCCTCTTCGGAGTAGCGCACGTCGATGCGGGGTTTGAAAATCTCGACCCGCTGGTGGGCGAATTTGGCCCGTTTGAGACGGCGGATCAACTCCTCGGTCTTTCCCGAGAACATCGAGCCGCAGATAACTTCGATCCAGCCCTTGCGGCTGGCGTTTTCCAAAAACATAAGCTGTAAATAATATTCCTTTTAGTTCGTTTGGTTTTGTTCGCCGCCGCTCCGGGGCTGTCGGTCCCTGCGGCTTGGGACGGGTTTGCTATTTTCCGACCGCGCATTCATCGACGCGGGCGATCCGGGCGCCGAGGGCGTTCAGGCGTCCGTCGATGTCCTTGTATCCGCGGTCGATCTGGTCGATGTTCTGGATGGTCGAGACCCCTTCGGCCGACATCGCGGCGATCAGCAGCGCCACACCCGCACGGATATCGGGCGAGGTCATGCGCGTAGCCCGGAGGCGCATCTGATGGTCGTGGCCGATGACGGTGGCGCGGTGGGGATCGCACAGGATGATCTGCGCCCCCATGTCGATCAGCTTGTCGACGAAGAACAGGCGGCTTTCAAACATTTTCTGATGGATCAGCACGGCGCCCTTGGCCTGCGTAGCCACCACCAGGAAGATCGACAACAGGTCGGGCGTCAGTCCCGGCCACGGAGCGTCGGCGATGTTCATGATCGACCCGTCGAGGAACGTTTCGATGCTGTAATGGTCCTGCTGGGGGATGTAAATATCGTCGCCCCGCTGTTCGAACTGAATGCCCATGCGGGCGAACTGCGCGGGGATGATGCCGAGGTTTTCGAACGACACGTTGCGGATCGTCAGTTCCGAGCGGTTCATCGCGGCCATGCCGATAAAACTGCCCACCTCGATCATGTCGGGCAGCAGCGTGTGCTCCGTGCCGCCCAGCTCCCCGACGCCCTCGATCGTAAGCAGGTTCGAGGCGATGCCCGAGATGCGGGCGCCCATGCGGTTGAGCATCTTGCACAACTGTTGGATGTAGGGTTCGCACGCAGCGTTGTAGATCGTCGTGAATCCCCGGGCCATCACGGCGGCCATGATGATGTTGGCCGTACCCGTCACCGAGGCTTCGTCCAGCAGCATGTAGGTGCCGCGCAGCTCCCGGCCTTCGACCATGAAGAACTCGTCGGCGATGTCGAAATTGAACTTCGCACCGAGTTTCTGGAATCCGAGGAAGTGGGTGTCGAGCCTGCGGCGGCCGATCTTGTCGCCGCCCGGCTTGGGGATGTATCCCACGCCGAAGCGCGCCAGCATCGGGCCGATCAGCATGACCGAACCCCGCAGCCGGGTGCAGCGCTGGCGGTAGTCGTCCGACTGGAGGTATTCGAAATCGATGTCGCGGGCGCAGAAGGCGTAGGTGTCGTCGGCGAGCTGTTCGACGACGACTCCCATGCGGCGCAGCAGCTCGATGAGCTGCATGACGTCGAGAATCTGGGGTATGTTCCGCACGACGACCCGCTGGGGGGTCAGCAGCGTGGCGCAGAGTATTTGCAGGGCTTCGTTCTTGGCGCCCTGGGGCGTGATCGCCCCGTGGAGACGGTGTCCGCCTTCAACTTTGAATATGGCCATAAGTTAAGTGTCGTTACGACTTCAAAGGTAGTAAAAAGTCGGATGTGTGCAAAACAGAATTGCGTGTACGCTCCGGCAACGTCGCCCCCTGAAAGGGGTGTTACGACCCTGAGATTAACAGGATTTCGGGTTTTTTGCCCGGCTTTTCGAAATATTTTCGTGAAAAACTTTTGCGGATCACTTTTTTGTTGTACTTTTGCAATCCGTAAAAATGTTTGAAACAACAAAAATCAGATAGCTATGGCAATGAAGAGAACTTACCAGCCTTCGCGTCGCAAGCGCATCAACAAGCACGGTTTCCGTGCTCGTATGGCTACGGCTAACGGTCGCAAGGTGCTGGCTGCGCGTCGCGCAAAGGGTCGCAAGAAACTCACCGTATCGGACGAGTCGACGTTTAAGTACGCTTAATTTCTTGCAGGAAAGAATTAAGGGCCGGCTCTGTTGAGAGTCGGCCTTCTTTCATTTCCGATTTCACAAGGCACCTTTCGCACTTCGCCCGCAGGACGAAGCACAAAATTTGCTCCTCTAAAATCAAAAATCAGCTTTTGCTCATGCTTACCATCCGACAAGCCGCCGAAACCGACTGCCCGCTGATCCGCCGAATGGCAGAAGAGGTTTTTCCGGCCACCTACCGCGGGATACTCACTCCCGCGCAGTTGAACTACATGATGGAGTGGATGTACTCCGAGGCGAGCCTGCGGGAGCAGTTCCGCGCGGGGCATGCCTGGTTCATCGCCTCGTCCGACGGCGAACCCTGCGGTTACCTCTCGGTCGAACGGCAGGGGGAGGCGCTTTTCCATTTGCAGAAAATCTATGTCCTGCCCCGTTTTCAGGGCATCGGGGCAGGGGCGTTCCTGTTCCGGCATGCCGTGGAGTATATCCGGAGCGTGCATCCCGCACCCTGCCTGATGGAGCTCAACGTCAACCGTCGCAACCCCGCCCTGCGCTTTTACGAACGGATGGGTATGCGCCGCCTGCGCGAAGGGGATTTCCCCATCGGCGACGGTTATTACATGAACGATTATATCATGGGACTGGAGATACGATAAAGGGTTGGCCGCGGCCAACCCTCTTTATTTCTCCTCTGTTTTGAACAGGTCCGTTTCGCCCCGTTCGACTTTGCCGTGCAGGTCGGCCAACTCGGCGATCACCGGAGAGATATATTCGAGCGTATCCACGACAGCCTGTTTGTCGCCCTCGCCTTTGATGCGGTAGAGCATGGCGGCGTAAAGGGCCCGGAAGCAGAGTTCCGTGTCGCTCATCCCGGGATTTCCCAGCACGGCGCGCAGGCGCGGCAGTTCGGGTTCGAGGCGGGCGTAGGTGGTGCGGTAGTGCCCGCCCACGGGGAGTTTCATCAACTGGAGGTGCAGGTCGTGGAGGTCTTGGATCAGATGCAGCGTGTGCTCCAGATGGCCTTTCTCCTCCTTGCCCTCCTGCCGGAGCAGGTTGGCGAGATCCATGTACCAGAGCAGGAAGACGTGTTTCTGCTCCTCGCCGATGTCCTTGCGGGGGGCGATGAGCGTCGAGAAGACCGCCTCGGGGCTGAACTGCAACGCCCGGAGCAGATCTTCCAGCTGCCACAGATAGAGGATGTATTCGGCGATATTCTCACGCCGTTTTGCTTTGGCGATATCCATTATTTAATCCATGTTTTGGGCCCCGGCAGATGTTTGAGGAAATATTGCTGCGATTTCAAAAGGTTGCGCGACTGGAGCACCATGTTCTTGGTCTCGGTCAGAATCGTCAGGTAGAGCATCGAAGCCTTGGTGTTCGAGCGGGCCTCGTTGATGCGCGTGAGCTCGGATTTGATCGCCTCGGCGATCGATTCGAACAGCTGGTCGCGCAGCGTCAGCACCATTTCGATCTCCGAGAAGTCGCCGTCGCGCAGCATCAGGTTGATGTGGCGGTAGATCGATTCCACGTCGTCGTTGATCGACATCAGGTCCTTGGCCTGCTCTTTCGACAAGCCCTCGTGGTTGTTGTCGATGTGTTCGAACGCCGGGCGGGTGATGTGCATCAGCGCCTTGGTCATTTCGTTGAGGTAATCCACCACCTGCACATAGTAGTGGGCCGTGTTGACGTCGCCGCCCTGGAGTTTCTTCAATGTCGGCAGCAGCGTGTATTTGCGTTCGCGCGACTGGTAGAAGAGGTCGTTCGACTCCTTGACCATGTCGCGCAGCACCTTGCGGTTCTCCTTGAAGACGGCGATCAGCGTACGGTCGTAAATTTTCGTGGCGCACTCCATCGTGCGGCACACCTCGTCGCGCAGGTTGGCGATGATGTCGTCGTTGGTCTCGGCCTGCTTCTTGACGATGGAGCTCTCTTTGTTCTTTTTCAGGAAGTTGCTGTGAACGAGCATCCAGCCGCAGAGGACCGTGATGACGATGAAGGCTGCCGTTCCGCCGTAGATCAGCGCCAGCCCCACGGCGAAGGCGATGAGGAATCCGCCCAGCGCCGTGATGAACCATCCGGCGACGACGGTCATGACGCCCGAAATGCGGTATACGGCGCTTTCGCGGCCCCATGCGCGGTCGGCGAGCGACGAACCCATCGCCACCATGAAGCAGACGTAGGTGGTCGACAGCGGAAGTTTGAGCGATGTGGCCATGGCGATCAGCAGCGCCGAGGTCGTCAGGTTGACCGTGGCGCGGATCATGTCGTAAGGCGAACCGCTGTGTTCGACGTCCTCGTATTCGAAGCGGCGTGAGATCGCGTCCCGCAGGTGCTTGGGGATTGTGCGCTCGATGCCTGCGCTGACGTTGAGGGCCGCGCGGACAATCGTGCGCGAGAAGACCGACGAGCCGTATTGTTCCTGACCGTCGTCGCCCTGTGCCGAGAGCGAAAGTTCGGTTTCGGAGACGTGCATGGCCTTTTTCGAGGTCCACAGCGTGAGGATCATCAGGAAGCCTGCGGCCAGCAGGACCAGGAAGTTCGCCGGGACGTTCTCGTTCAGGGCGCCCATGAGCATCTGCGTGTCGCCGGTTTCCCGGGCGATGCTATAGGCGTCGAACCCGGCTACGGGCACGCCGATGAAGTTCACCAGGTCGTTGCCCGCAAAGGCCAGCGCCAAGGCGAACGTACCCGAGAGGATCGTGATGCGCAGGATGTTGATTTTGAACCGCTGGATGAAGAACAGCAGCAGCGAGCAGGCGACCCAGCAGATGAACAGGGCTGTCAGCAGGTGGTTGTCGACCAGTTGGACGAATGCGTGCCCGGCCAGTATGGACTTGAGGCCCTTGAAGATGGCGAAGTAGACGATCGCCGTCAGCGATGCGCCGCACCACAGCGAACCGTAACGGCGGAAAAGCACCGTGTAGCGGAACGAAAAGATCATGCGCGAGATGTACATGACGAATGTTCCGCAGGTAAATGCGATCACGACCGACAGCAGGATGGCCGAGACGATACCCATGGCGCGCGAAGTGTTGATGTAGTGTCCGAGCGATGAGACGCCTTGGGAGGGGTCGTTGGAGATTTTGTAGATCGACACGGCGATCGCGGCGCCGAGCAGGCAGAAGATCAGCGACACGGTGGTCGAGGTCGGGAGTCCCCACGAGTTGTAGAGGTCCAGCAGGATGACGTTGGCGAACATGACGCCCAGGTAGAGCATCATCACTTCGTGGAAGGTGAACAGTCCGGGGTTGAACATGCCGCTGCGGGCGACCTCCATCATGCCGCTCGACGTCACGACGCCGATGATGATGCCGATGGATGCCACGGTGAGGATGACCTTCATCGAGGCTGCTTTGGAGCCGATAGCGGAGTTGAGGAAATTGACTGCGTCGTTCGTGACGCCGACGAAAAGACCTGAAATAGCGAGGATTCCCAGAATGCCGACAATAACGGTGTATATTTCGCTCATGTTGGGGGTTTAGTGCAAATTGTGAACAAATTTACGCCATTTTTTCCGACGAAACGGTTTCGTAATTCATTGTTAACATTAACTTAACATAAGTCGGGCCGTAAAACGGCCGTTCCTTATGATACGAAATGCAGCGAGCCCGCAAGGGTCCGCTGCATTTTCTGTGGATGGGCATGCTGTCGTCCTTGCGGACGTGGGGTTCCGATATGCGAAATGTTCCGATCGCCCCTGAAACCCGCCTCTTAGCCGGGCGCAGAACTGGGCCTGAGCCATCCTGTCCTTCCGCCGCCCCTAAAACCCGCCTTTTAGGCGGGATCTTCGTCGGTGTCGGTGTAGGCTTTGAGCAGTTTGTCCTGCACGTCGGCCGGAACCTGCTCGTAGCTGGCGAATTTCATCGTGTAGGTCGCCGATCCCGATGTCAGCGACGACAGCGTCGTCGAGTAACGGTACAGCTCGGCCAGCGGAACCAGTGCGTTCAGGCGGTCGAAGCCCTTGTCGGACTCCATGCCGGCGATCATCGCGCGACGGTTCTGCAGGTCCGACATCACGGCGCCCATGTATTCGCTGGGCACCAGCACCTCGACGTTGTAGATCGGCTCCATGATCTTGGGCCCCGCATTGCGGAACGCCTCTTTGAAGGCGTTGCGGGCCGCCAGTTTGAACGAAATTTCGTTCGAATCCACCGGGTGCATCTTGCCGTCGTAGATCACCACGCGGATGTCGCGGGCGTACGATCCCGTCAGCGGGCCTTCGTCCATCTTCTCCATGATGCCCTTCAGGATGGCGGGCATGAAGCGCGCGTCGATGGCGCCGCCCACGATTGCCGAGTAGAATTGCAGTTTGCCGCCCCACTGGAGGTCGTATTCCTCCTTGGTCTTGGGGTTGACGACCATGTCGCCCTTGCCGGGGACCTTGTAGTTTTTCGGTTCGCCGATCCCTTCGTAATAGGGTTCGATAATCATGTGCACCTCGCCGAACTGACCGGCGCCGCCCGACTGCTTCTTGTGGCGGTAGTCGGCCTGGGCCACCTTGGTGATGGTCTCGCGGTAGGGAATCTTCGGCGCGATATATTCGTAGGAGAGTTTGTTCTCTTTCTCGATGCGCGAGCGGAGGATGTTCAGGTGGTGTTCGCCCTGTCCCTGAATGATCGTCTGCTTCAGCTCCTTGGAGTATTCCACCAGAATTGTCGGGTCCTCGAACCGGGCGTCGTTGAGCACCTTGCCCAGTTTCTCCTCGTCGGCCTGATCCTTGCATTTGAGGGCGGCGCGGTAGCGCGGCTCGGGGAAGACGATCGGTTCGATCGTCACCGGAGCCGACGGAGCCGACAGCGTGTCGTTCGTGCGCGTGCCTTTCAGCTTCACCGTGCAGCCGATGTCGCCGGCCATGAGCTCCGTGACCTTCACGCGGTTTTTACCCGCTACGGCGAACAACTGCGAGAGCTTTTCCTTATTGCCCGTGCGGGTGTTCACCAGTTCGGTGCCTTCGGTGATCTTGCCGCGGATCACGCGGAAATAGGTGATCTCGCCGATATGCTGCTCGACCTGGCTTTTGAAGACGAACGCCACGGTGGGAGCCGTCTCGTCGGCCGTGATCTCCGCACCCTCGGTCGAGAGGAATGCGGGAGCCTTCTGCGGACCGGGCGCCACGTTGATGATGAACTCCATCAGGCGCTTGGTGCCGATGTCGCGTTTGCCGCTGGTGCAGAAGATGGGCATGACTTCACGGTTGGCGACGCCGATCTTCAGGCCCGAACGAATGTCGTCCTGCGTGAGCGTTCCCTTGTCGAAGTAGAGCTCCATGAGCGCCTCGTCGTGCTCGGCGGCCATTTCCACCAGTTCTTTGTTCAACTCCTGGGCCTTTTCGAGCTCCTCGGCGGGAATCTCCAGCTCCTCGCGGTGGCCGTCGTTGTCTTTGAAGCGGTACATCTTCATCAGCAGCACGTCGATGAAGGCGTTGAATTCCGCGCCCTGGTTGACGGGATACTGCACGATGACAGGTTTCACGCGCGATGCGGTGCGGATCGACTCGACCGTGGCTTCGAAGTTGGCCTTGTCGGCATCGAGCTGGTTGATTACGCCGATGACGGGTTTTTTCAGCAGGCGCGCATAGCGGGCCTGTATTTCGCTGCCTACCTCCCAGCCGTTCTGGGCGTTGAACAGGAAGACGCCCACGTCGCCGACTTTGAACGCCGAGAAGAGGCTTCCGCAGAAGTCGTCCGAGCCCGGGCAGTCGATGATGTTCAGCTTGCGGTCCATGAATTCGGTGAAGAGGATCGTCGAATAGATCGAGCGTTTGTATTCGTGCTCGATATCGGTGTTGTCCGAGAGCGTGTTGTTCGCCTCGATACTACCCCTGCGGTCGATGACCTTGCCCTCATAGGCCATCGCTTCGGCAAGGGTAGTTTTACCCGTGCCGGGCGCGCCGATGAGTACGATGTTTTTGATCTCTTTGGCTGAATAGTTTTTCATATTCCCGTATGGTTTTAAGGTATGCGTAATTTAGGTTCTCATTTCCCGTGCCGCGCCCGCTTCCGGGACGGCGACTATAAATATACGAAATATTCGGGAAAAACAATCCCCGGAACGAAAAAATCGCCCCCGGGAGGCGATTTTTCAGTCTGTCGGGAACACGTCCGCCGGTCAGGGCAGCCACTCTGCCAGCGCGGGGCGGATGACGCTCTCCATGACCGTGTATCCTTCGGGCGTGGGGTGCACGCCGTCCTTGGTGTATTCGCTGCGCATCGACCCGTCGCCGGCATCCATCGCACCGTAATAATCCACCCACGTCAACCCCCGCTCCGCGGCGTACTGTTGCAGCCGGGCGTTCAGGGCGGCGATCTTTTCGGGCACCGATTCGATCTCGGGACGCCACGGATACTTCGCGGCCGGCAGCACCGAACAGAGGATCGGGCGGATGCCGGCGGCGAGGGCCAGCTCGGCCATCGAGACGATGTTTTCGACGATGTGTTCGCATTCGATCGGGCCGTTGTTGCCGGCGATGTCGTTCGTCCCGGCGAGGATCACCACGGCTTTCGGACGGAGGGCGATCACGTCGGCGCGGAAGCGGCAGAGCATCTGGGATGTGACCTGGCCGCCGATTCCGCGGCAGGCGAAATTGTTGTCGGTGAAAAATTCCGGGTGGGCGTTGTCCCATCCGTCGGTGATCGAATTGCCCATGAACACCACGGCGGGGGCCGTCGTCAGGGCGGCGTTGGCTTCGGCGTAACGACCGTAATTGGCCCAGTCGCGCTGTTGTCCCGCGACGAGCAGGGGCAGTGCGAGGGCAAGCAGGAGTGCTGTCTTTTTCATCGGCGGTCTATTTCTGTGCCTGGGTGATGTTGCGGGCGTTGCGCTCGTTGTCGTTCTTGCGGCGGTTTCCTCCGAAGCGGCCCAGAAGCCATCCGGCGCAGAAGACGATCAGGTAAATGGCGATCTTCACGAAGAGGTTCTCGAGTCCGTTGACGATGTTTTTCGAGAAGATGGCGATCAGGAGCACGGCGATCAGCGCCAGCGCTCCGTAGATGATCCATTTTGTTTTGGCTGTCATGGCAGTTCTTTTTTAGTCTGTCTGTTATCGTCCTACAATGTTTTCCATCTCTTCGGCCGTGACGGGTATCTTGCGGTCGCCGAGTATGCGGCTGCCGGTCTCCGTTACGAGAATGTCGTCCTCGATGCGGATGCCCCCGAAATTGCGGTAGGCGTTGAGCGCATCGTAATCGACGATGCCTTTGTAAAGCCCCTCGGCGCGGCATTTGTCGATCAGCGCCGGGATGAAATAGAGTCCCGGCTCGTCGGTCATCACCGTTCCCGGCTCGAGACGCCACGCCGCGCGGTAGATGCACGTGCCCGACTTGGCGGCGCGCTCGGCGATCGACGAGAAGTCGAACGACCGTTCGCCCATGGCCTCGCAGTCGTGTACGTCCATGCCCAGCCCGTGTCCGAGTCCGTGGGGCATGAGCATCGTCATCGCCCCGGCAGCCACCGCGTCGGCGGCCGTGCCTTTCAGCAGTCCGAGGCTCACGAGTCCTTCGGCCAGGGTCATATAGGCGGCATTGTGCACCTCGGTGTACATCATGTGGGGTTTGACGATGCGGGCCACGTGGTCGTGCGCCGCCAGCACGATGTCGTATATCTCGCGCTGTCGCTGCGTGAAGCGGCCGCTCACGGGGTAGGTGCGGGTGTGGTCCGAGCAGTAACCTTCGACACTCTCGCCTCCGGCGTCGCACAGCAGCAGGCGGCCCTCCTCCAACACGCCGTCGGCGTTGAGGTTGTGCAGCGTCTCGCCGTGCTGCGACACGATCGAGGGGAACGATACGCCCTGCCCCAGCGACTTGGCGACGCCCTCGATGGCGCCCGCAATCTGGCGCTCGACGACGCCCGGACGGCACATCTTCATCGCCGTCGTGTGCATCTCATAGCCGATCGTGAAGGCGCGTTCCAGCTCCTCGACCTCCTCGGCGCTCTTCTTCTCGCGCATCTCCGCCACGGCGAACATCAGGTCCACCGACTTGTAGTCGTGCAGCAGCTCGGGTTTGATGCCCAGCAGCGCCGACAGTTGGAGTTTCGTTTCGCCGCGGTAGGGCGGCAGGTAGTGAATCCTGCGGCCCAGTGCGACGGCCCTGCGCAGGCGTTTTTCGAGTTCGCCCATCGGGAACGTGGCCGTGATGCCGACCCCGGCCCCCATCTCGCGCAGCGTGGGCTGCGGACCGGTCCAGATGATGTCCTCGACGGTGAAGTCGTCGCCGTAGAGCGCTTCCTCGCCTGTGTCGGCGTCGATCATCCCGACCATCGACGGGACGTTCAGCCCGAAGTAGTAGCGGAACGACGAGTCCTGCCGGAAATAGTAGGTGTTGTTGGGGTAGTTGTTCGGCGACAG
This sequence comes from Alistipes timonensis JC136, assembly GCF_900107675.1. Classification (GTDB taxonomy): domain Bacteria; phylum Bacteroidota; class Bacteroidia; order Bacteroidales; family Rikenellaceae; genus Alistipes; species Alistipes timonensis. The sequence goes on along the minus strand of NZ_FNRI01000003.1, from coordinate 83,275 downwards.
GGGGTTGCCCGGGAAGAGGATGATGCCGCTTCCGATCTTGGTGCGCAGTTCGTGACGGCGCGCGGTATAGGTTTTTGCTGAAAACATGGCGTTTGAATAAAAAGGGGCGTTACGCCTCCAAAAATAACAAAAAATTCGGAATCCGTCAATTCTGCGGGACGAATTCCACGCGGGCGCCCTCATCGTCGACGCTGACCGTCACCCGGCGTCCCAGATAGACCGCCAGGTTGGGCTCAGCGTGTCCCGCGGGAAATCCGAAGACGACCGGTATCCCCAGCGGCCGCGTGTAGGACGAAATGATTGCATAGGCATCGGCCACACCGAATTTCTTCATTCCCACCATGTCCGAGAAGTGCCCTACGAGGATGGCTTTGAGGCTCCCGAGCCTGCCGCTGCGTGTGAGGCTCTGCATCAGCCGGTCGATGCGGTAGACGAACTCGCCGACTTCTTCGATGAGCAGGACCGTCGGTTCCTCCGCCGTCAGCTCCTCGGGGGTGCCGTCCGCCGAGCGGATTACCGTCAGATTGCCTCCGGACAGGTGTCCCGAGGCCGTTCCGGGCTGGTTGAGGGGATGGGGTTCGACCTCGATGCACACCGTTTCGCCGAACAACGCCTGCCGCAGCGATTCGGCCGAAGGGTCTTCCTTCCCGTCGAAGTCGAATCCGGCGGGCATCGGGCCGTGGATGCTCTCGATGCGGAGTTTCCGCAGGGCGAGGTGGAGCATGGTGATATCGCTGAACCCGACCACCCATTTCGGGCGTTCGTGCAGCCGCGCGAGGTCCACGAGCGGCAGCAGCCGCACCGAGCCGTAACCTCCGCGGCAGGCGATCACGGCCTTCACCGACTCATCGTCGATCATCGCCTGCAGATCGGCGGCGCGCTCCTCGTCGGTTCCGGCAAAATAGGGCTGTTCACGGTCGGCGCAGTGGGGTCCGAACTTCACGTGCAGTCCCCACGATTCGAACCGTTGGCGGATTTTCGCCGTGTCGGTTTTCAGCGGGAGTTTGCCCGCCGGGGAGACGATGCCCACGGTGTCGCCCCGGTGCAGGTAGGGCGGACGCAGAAAGCCCGTGGAGTCGGATTCCTGAGCTCCGGCGAAGAGCGGAGCGAGCAGGAGCAGTATCGGAAAAAGGTGTTTCATGGTCTGGATTGTTTTCTTCGGGTGAGCCCTTCGGGCAGGGGCAGCGAGATGCGGGCGAGGCTGATGACGGCGCCCGTCACGGCGAAACCGCCCGCCAGCAGCAGCGCCGTGTGGGTGCTGTTTTCGGGGACGATGTGGAACAGCAGGGCCATCATCGCCGCGCCCGTGGTCTGTCCGATGAGGCGGGCCGTGGCGAGCATGCCGCTGGCCGATCCGCTGCGTTCGGGAGGCGCCGAGGCGATCAGGATGCTGTTGTTGGGCGACTGGAAAAGTCCGAATCCGGCGCCGCAGAGCACCAGCCGCCAGATGATGTCGAAATCGGTCGGATGCTCCGGAAGGAACGCCAGCAGGAACAGCCCCGCGGCCATCGCCGTCAGGCCCGTGCCGCCGAGTATGCCGGCGTGAACGCGCTCGACGAGCATGCCTGCCGCCGGGGCGACGACCATGATTACCGCGGGCCAGGCCGTCAGCAGCAGTCCCGTTTGCACGTCGTCGTAGCCGCAGGCTTGCTGCAGGTAGAAAGGCAGCGCCACCATGGCGAGCATCTGCCCCAGGAACGAGCAGATCGACGTTGCGACTGACACCGAGAAGATCGGGATGCGCAGCAGGTCGAACGGCAGGATCGGATAGGGCTCGCGCAACTGGCTGCGGATGAAGAAGAACCCGATGATGATGAGCGCCGCGACGCCCAGCGACAGCAGCCGCGGGTCGAGCCCGTGGGAGAATCCTTCGACCGAGGCCATCAGCAGTCCGAACGTCAGGGCGTTCATCACCGCGTCGCGCCAGTCGAAGCGGTGCCCGCTGATCCGCACGGGGTTTGCCGGCAGGAAGCGGCGGCTGAGCGCCAGGGCGATGAGCCCCATCGGGATGTTGACGGCGAAGAGCCACGGCCAGCCGGCCACCGAAAGGATGCCCGCGGCGAGCGTGGGCCCGGCCACCGACGATACGGCGACTACCGTGGCGTTGATGCCCATGCCGCGTCCCAGCCGGGCTTTGGGATAGATGAAGCGGATCAGCGTGGTGTTGACCGAGGTGATGGCCGCGGCGCCGAATCCCTGCATCACGCGCGACAGCACGAGGGTCTGGAGCGATCCCGAGAGCGAGCAGCCCACCGACGCCACCGTGAAGAGCATCAGCCCGCCGATGTAGACCTTGCGGTAACCCACCACGTCGCCCAGCGCCGAGAACGTCAGCAGCGAGACCATGATGGCCAGCTGATAGGCATTGACGATCCAGATCGAGTCGGCGGCGGAAATGCCCAATTTCTGCCCGATGGTGGGCAGGGCGACGTTGGCGATGGTCCCGTCGATGACCGAGAGCGAGACGCCGAAGGCCACGGCCAGAATGGCCCCGAGCCGCCGGGGCATCGGCAGTCCGTCTGCGGGGTGTCGGGATATGTGTGGAGCGGCGTACATCGCGGCCGGACTCAGACTTTGAGGTATATTTTCTTCCGGTCGAGGAACCATAATAACAGCCAGCAGACGGTGATGTAACCCGCCGAGAAAATCACCGAGGCGACCTCGGGCGAGAATTTCGATCCCAGTCCGCCGAAGAAGAATTCGGAGGTGTAGCTCACCCGGACGATTCGCTGGACCATGTAGATCGTAATCGAGTTGAGGCCGATGACCTGGAAAAAGTAGCTCCACCGCCGCCACTGCCGCACATCTATTATATAATAGAACAGCGCGAACATTCCCAGCGAATAGGCTCCTGCGGCAAAGACGAAAGCCGGGGTCCAGAGTTTCTTGTTGACGGGCTGCAACGGGTCGAGGCAGAGCGCGAGCACCAACAGCAGGGCGGCCCCGGCGGCCATCCGGAGCGCTTTGCGGCTGCCGGAAATCTGCTCCTCGGAACGGCGGACGAATTCGCCCGTGAACATGCCCAGCATGGCCGTCACGATGGCCGGCAGGGTGCTCAGCAGCCCTTCGGGGTCGAATCCCCGGTTGCCGTAGAGGTGTGCCGGCATGATCGTCCGGTCGATGTAGCCCACGATGTTGCCCGCCTCGGTCAGCGGTCCGGCCCCTGCGGCGTCGGGCGCTGCGACGAATTGCAGCAGCAGCCCGTAACCGACGAGGATCACGGCGGCAAGGGCGATGCGCGTGCGTATTCCGAACCGGATGAACAGCATCGCCGCGAACATCCACGCCAGTCCGATGCGGCCCAGCACGCTCGGCAGGCGCAGTGTTGCGAAGTCGAGGTTGAACAGCCCGTTGTAGACCAGTCCCAGCGCCACCAGCGTCAGTCCGCGGCGGATTACCTTTGTGTAGATGCTCCGTTCGCGGACTCCTTTTTCGCGCTGTTTGGCCAGCGAGAAGGGGAACGAAATGCCCGCGATGAAGAGGAACAGCGGGAAAATGGTGTCGTGGTGGAAGAATCCGTCCCACGCGGCGTGACCCATCTGGGCCGACATCCAGTCGGCGAAACTTCCGGGCCGGAGTTTGCACAGGGCGACGACGAGCCCTGCGAAGCCCATGATGAAGAACATGTCAAAACCCCGCAGGGCGTCGAGCGAGAGAAGCCGCTGCGGGGCGGTCGGTTTGGTCGGTTGAGGTTTCATCGTTATCGGGTTCCGGCATTGTCTGTCGGAACGAATTTGTAGAGCTGGTCCCCGCGGCGGATTACGCCGGGGGTGCGGATGGCGCAGAGTTCGCCCTGCGCGACGGAATCCACGGGCGAACCGTCGGGCCCGTGCAACTCTTCGAGCGTCTGCTCGGCGACGCCGGTCGTGGCCCCGAGGAAGAAGATCGGCTCCCCGACGGCGAGGGGCGCTGCCTCGACCGCGACTTCGGCCACCGATAGTTTTTTGTAGAAATTCACCACCTTGCCTACATACACCTTGCGCTGCGTGGCCGACGACCCGTAGGCCGGGCTGTGCTCCACGACGGGACGCCCGGCGTAGTAGCCCTCCCAGAACCCGCGGTTGAAAACCGTCCGTAGCCGTTCTTTCAGTTCTTCGGCCAGGGCGGGGGTGTAGGTTCCTGCCTCGATGGCCCGGAGCGCCTCATCGTAACACCCGACCACGCGTTTGACGTATTCCGCACCGCGGGCGCGTCCCTCGATCTTCAGCACGCGGACTCCCGCGGCGATCATTTTGTCGAGGAAATCGACCGTGCAGAGGTCTTTGGGCGAGAGGACGTAGCGGCCGTCGATGTCCAGCTGCGCCCCGGTCTCCTTGTCCGTGACGGTGTATTTGCGGCGGCACAACTGGCGGCAGGCGCCGCGGTTGGCCGAGCAGTTGGTCTCGTAGAGCGAGAGGTAGCACTTGCCCGAAACGGACATGCACAGGGCGCCGTGGGCGAACATCTCGATCTCGACCAACCCGCCCCGCGGGCCGCGGATCTCCTCCGCGGCGATTTTGCGGTGTATCTCGGCCACCTGTTCCAGCGTCAGCTCGCGCGCCAGCACCACCGTGTCGGCCCACTGGGCGAAGAACCGCACCGCCTCGGAATTCGAGATGTTGCACTGGGTGGAGATGTGCACCTCCTGTCCGATCTGCCGGGCGTAAAGGATCGCCGCCAGGTCGGAGGCGATCACGGCATCGACCCCTGCGGCTTTGGCGCGGTCGATCACGGCGTGCACCTCGGCGATCTCGTCCTCGTAGACGATGGTGTTGACCGTCAGATAGCTCTTCACCCCGGCCTTGCGGGCCGTGGCGACGATCTTTTCGAGGTCGTCGAGCGTGAAGTTGGCCGCCGAGGCCGAGCGCATGTTGAGTTTTCCGACCCCGAAGTAAACGGCGTCGGCTCCGGCCTCGATGGCGGCCGCGAGCGATTCGTACGACCCCACCGGGGCCATTATTTCAATATCCGAACGTTTCATCGCTTAATTTTTCCGCCCCATCAGGCTCATGGCATAGTCGCGCATCCGTCGGGTCCGTGCCGGCTCCACCGAGAGGGTGTCGAGGATCGACAGCGCCCGTTCGAAGCGGAGCGAGATCTGCTGCTCCGTGAGGCGCGGCACCTCCAGCCGGTCGTATACCGCTTTCACGGCGGCGATCTTTTCGCTGTCGCTGAGTTTCGGGTCGCGGTAGGCCGTGCGGAGCACTTCGCGGGTGGCCTCGTCCGCGCGGCTCATGGCCGTAATCATCAGGTAGGTCTTCTTGCCTTCGAGGATGTCGCCCCCGATGGCCTTGCCCAGCCGCTCGTCGCCGTAGCTGTCCAGCAGGTCGTCCTGCAGCTGGAAAGCAAGCCCCAGTTCGATGGCGAAGCGCCGCAGCTTGCGGCAGTCCTCGTCGGAGGCGCCGCCCAGCATGGCGCCGATCACCACGGCGCCGGCCAGCAGCACCGAGGTCTTCAGCTCGATCATGTGCATGTATTCGACCACCGAAACTTTGGATTTTTGCTCGAAATCCATGTCGTACTGCTGTCCTTCGCAGACCTCGAGGGCCATGTTGTTGAACGTTGTCAACGCCTGCGGCAGCAGTTCCGCCGGGACGGTGCTCAGCAGGCGGTAGGCATAAATCAGCATGGCGTCGCCCGAGAGTATGGCCACGTTCCGGCCCCATTTGGCATGGACCGAGGGTTTGCCGCGCCGCACGGCGGCGTTGTCCATGATGTCGTCGTGCAGCAGCGTGAAATTGTGGAACACCTCGACGGCCGCGGCTGCGGGCAACGCCTGCTGCATGTCGTCGGCAAAGGTGCCGTAGGCGAGCATCAGCAGCATCGGCCGCAGGCGTTTGCCGCCTCCGGCCAGCGAATAGCCGATAGGCGCATACAGGAGCTCGGGTTCGGCCGGGAAATCGGCCTGTGCGAGGAAATTCTCGATGGCGGAAAGTATCTGTTCGTTGCTTTGCATAATCCGGGTAGTTGTTTTGGATCTGAATATGTCCCAAAAGTAGAAAAAAAGTTTGGAGTAGCCGAATTTTGAATTAACTTTGACAGGATAAAACTTAACTTTAACCTGAAGCACAATATGAAAAAACTCGCTATCGGTGTGGACATCGGCGGCATCAACACCGCGTTCGGCCTCGTTGACGAGAACGGCGACCTCTATGCCGAATCGGTCATTTCGACCCGCAAATATCCCCACGTGGACGACTATCCGGCTTATGTGGAGGAGCTCTGCGACGCCATGCGCGCCCTGGCGCAGAGCCTTTCGTTCGAGTACGAACTGGCCGGCATCGGCATCGGCGCCCCCAACGCCAATTACCATAAGGGTACGATCGAAAATCCGGCGAACCTCTGGAAGTTCAGACCCGAAGACCCCAATCCCGACGAGGCGCGCCGCATCTTCCCGCTGGGGGCCGACATCGCGAAGTGCTTCGGCGGCGTGAAGACGATCGTTACCAACGACGCCAACGCCGCCACGATCGGCGAGATGATCTACGGCAATGCCAAGGGCATGCGCGATTTCATAATGATTACGCTCGGCACGGGCCTGGGCTCGGGCTTCGTCGCCAACGGCGAGATGATCTACGGCCATGACGGCTTTGCCGGAGAGTTCGGCCACGTGATCGTCGAGCGTGGCGGCCGCGAGTGCGGCTGCGGACGCAAGGGCTGCCTGGAGACCTACGTCTCGGCGACGGGCATCAAGCGCACGGCGTTCGAGCTGATGGCCAAGATGAATGCCCCCAGCAAGCTGCGGAGCATCGCGTTCGAGGATTTCGACGCTTCGATGATCTCGGCGGCCGCCGAGCAGGGCGATCCGATTGCCCTGGAGGCGTTCCGCTTCACGGGCGAGATGCTGGGCCGTGCGTTGGCCGACGCAGTAACGGTGACTTCGCCCGAGGCGATTTTCCTCTTCGGAGGTCTCTCAAAGGCCGGCAAACTGCTCTTCGAACCTACGCAGTGGTACATGGAGGAGAACATGCTCTTCGTCTTCAAAAACAAGGTGAAACTGCTTCCGAGCGGTATTCAGGGAAAGAATGCCGCCATCCTCGGCGCTTCGGCGCTGATCTGGCAGGAGGCTGCGAAATAGGCCCTGACGGCCATTCCCGTAAGGGCGAGGTTTGCGGACTTCGCCCTTTTTTGAACTGATAACCTATAATTTGGATTTCAAAACAATGAAACGTCTTTTTTTCTTGTCCGTCGCTCTGCTGACGGTTTGGGCGGCGGCCGCGCAGGTGCGGTTCGTCGACGCCACTACCCTGAATCTGATCGGTAAGGCCCAGCCTACGTCGCAGCCCTACCACCGGATCGACACGGTCGCCTACAAAGGCTTCACCAAGTCCGAGAACCAGCAGGTCCGCTGCGGAGCGGGTCTGGCGCTGGTGTTCAAAACCAACTCGTCGCGTATCGACCTGCTGCCCGAGTACACCTCGTTCGTCTATACCGGCTCCAGCACCCCGCGGGTGGCTTCGGAGGGCTTCGACCTCTATATCCGCAAGGACGGCGAATGGGTGTACGCCGCTTCGCGCGCTCCCCGTAAACGCGGCGAGGCGTACACGCTCATCAAAGGCATGGACGGCTCCGAGAAGGAGTGCCTGCTCTACCTGCCCAACTACAACGAGCTGACTTCGCTGCAGGTCGGCGTGGACGAAACGGCGACGATCGAGCCGATGGAAAACCCCTTCCGGCACAAGATCGTGATTTTCGGTTCGAGCTTTACCCACGGCGTCAGCACCAGCCGTTCGGGCATGAGCTACCCGATGCAGATCGCCCGCAACACGGGGCTCTATTTTTGCAGCATCGCCTGCAGCGGCAACTGCAAGCTTCAGCCTTATTTCGCCGATTACCTCGCCGACGTGAAGGATGCCGACGCGATGGTTTTCGACGCCTTCTCGAACCCCAATGCGGAGATGATCGCCGAGCGGCTGATCCCCTTCATCGCGCGAATCCGGGAGTCCCTGCCCGAGACGCCGCTGATCTTCGTGCAGACGATCTACCGCGAGAGCCGCAACTTCGACTGTGAAAATGACAAGTTCGAGGCCGCCAAGCAGGCGATGGCCCGGCAGCAGATGGCCGAGGCGATGAAACGCTTCAAGAATGTCTATTTCATCGACAAGGCCGGCCTGACGGGCACGGACCACGTCACCTCGGCCGACGGCACCCATCCTTCCGATCTGGGTTACTGGCGCTGGGCGCAAAACCTGCAGCCCGAGTTGCTGAAGGTCCTGAAGAAACACGGCATCCGCTGATCGGGCGGACGATAAAAAAGGGAGGCTTTCCGCGGAAAGCCTCCCTTTTTTTACGTTTGTCGCTATGGGTTACTTCATCACCACCTGCGTCTGGCCGATCAGACGGCCTTCGCTGTAAAGCTGGATTTGGTAGGTGCCGGCTGCGAATCCGGTCGAGTTGTAGTAGATGCCCACTTCGAGGTCCTGATTCTGGTAATCGACCTCACGCATGGCGGAGTAGCTCAGCCGCTCGCCCTCGAATTCGAAGGTCGGCATCGCCTCGGTGGTCAGCACATAACCGTCGGGCGAGGTGATGCGCACGTAGATGGCCTTGTTGCCCGGTGTGGCCAGTTCGTTGGCCGCGAGCACGAAATCCACGCGCAGGCGTGCGGCGCTTTTGACCCTCGATACGGGTTTGCTCCGGTCGTTGAGGGCCGCAAGGCGGATGTCGCGGGCGCGGAGCACCGAACCCACTTTGACTTTGTTGTCCAGTTCGGCGGCCTTCTCCTCGGCCATGTCGGCACGCAGCCTGGCCGACGATATCTCCTTGCGGAAACCGACGTTCTCTTTGATAAGCTGTTTGTTGAGCGTGTTGAGCGAGTCGATCTGCTTCACATAACCCTTCATGATGGTGCGCAGCGTGCCGACCTCCTTCTCATACTGTTTGATCTTGGCGAGGTTCCACGAACGCTCTTTTTTGAGGCGCGTCATCAGCGAGTCGGCGCGTTCGCGCTCGAAGTTCAGCCCCGCGGAGATCGAGTCATTCGAGATTTGCAGGTCGTCGTAGTCGGTCATCAGGCGTCCCAGGTCGTTCTGGATCGAGTCGCGGTCGGCCTGCAGCAGTTCGTTGTCGAGCATCTGCTGGCGGTGGATGCTGAAGTAGAGCACCGAGATCGCCACCAGGATCACCGAAAGGATGATGATGACGATGCGGTAGCCGCGTATCGATTTCCCGGCGTCGGGCTGCGGATTCATGTAATCGTCGTCTTCGAATTCCGAAGGGTCGTATCCCTGTCTGTTTTCCATAAAATGTTGAATTTATTTCTTCGTTTTCCCGCTTCGCCAAGGCTCGAACTTCGTTCGGCGCTGTACCCAAACTGACGAAAACGTTTGTTTTTGTTCCGCTAATATACGAAAAAAATTATTTCATCAGGCTCTCGACCGGATATTTAAGCCCCTTGTAGCCCGAAATGTAGGCGTTGATGCTGCCGACTTTGACCGGCGATTCGATGTAAAGCGGGATTTTGTTCCGGTCGTCGGAGATCCAGATCGTGAAGATCGTGCCGTCGGTGAACGAATATCCCTCGGTGGTTCCCAGCTGGCATTCGAATTTCAGCGTCCGGAAACGTCCCATGTTCCGGATCTTCTTGTTTTCGCGCCCCAGGTAGCGGTAATGCAGGTGTTGGACGGTGTCCTGCAGGACCATCTGCAGCGTGGCGGGCTCCCCGACGCGGAAATCCTCGGCTTCGGCCGAGCGCAGGCTGAAGAAGAGCGAGATGGCGTCCATGCTCTCGGCGTTCAGCGGCATCTGTTTCTCCTGAAACGGGTTCTGGCGGCTGCGCCAGCGGGTGCGGACCACCGAATCGGGCCAGATGTAGGTGTAATAGCTCTGGAACGTGTAGTCGCCTTCGCGGATGTCGCTCACGAAACGCACGGGGCGCAGCGAGGCGGTGTCGACCCACACCGTGTAGACATCCTCGAGGTTGAAGAACCAACGGTAGGTGGGCAGCGTGCGGCCTATGCCTTCGACCTTGTAGTAGGTTTTGCCGTCGGCATTGTTCTCGGTGGTTTTGACCTCCACGGCGCCGACCTCCGTATTGGGGAACATCTTGGCTTTGTAGCTTACGCGGTAGAAGAGCTGTTCGCCCGGGTGGTAGAGCTGCGCGGCCAGGGGCGAGGCTGCGGCGAGCAGGAGTATGGTGGTCAGGAAACGTTTCATCGGTGAGGATTTTGTTGGATAAGACAGGGTCGTGTTGACGGGTTAATGATAAAATAACGTTCGTAAGGTGTTCAATATTACGAGATGCGTGAAAAATCGATCTCCTCGCGTCCCGAGTAGCGGCGCCTCAGCGCCTCGAGGCCCCGGTTGGCGGGATGCGCCAGCGCGGGGTCCGCGGCGAGAATCTCGGCCGCGGCCTCGCGTGAGACGGTGAGTATCTGCACGTCGGTCGTGGGGCTGGCGATCTTCAGATCAAATGCCATGCCGCTCTGCAGCGTGCCGTTGATGTCGCCCGAGCCCCGCAGTTTGAGGTCGAGCTCCGCAAGCCGGAAGCCGTCGTTGGTTTCGCACATCGCTTCGAGCCGCGCCCGCGATTCGCGCGAGAGCTTCTCGCCCGACATCAGGATGCAGTAGGACTGCTCGCCGCCGCGGCCCACGCGGCCGCGCAGCTGGTGGAGCTGCGAGAGTCCGAAACGTTCGGCCGACTCGATGACCATGACCGTGGCGTTGGGCACGTCGACGCCCACCTCGATCACCGAGGTCGCCACGAGTATCTGGGCCTCACCCGATTTGAACTGGCGCATCGACTCCTCCTTGTCGGCCGGCTTCATCTTGCCGTGGCAGATCTCCGTGACGTACTGCGGCAGCGGGAAATCCCGCGAGATGGCTTCGTAACCGTCCGTGAGGTCCTTGTAGTCCATCGCTTCGGACTCTTTGATGAGCGGGTAGACGACATAGACCTGCCGGCCTTTGGCAATCTCCTGCCGCATGAATCCGAAGAGTTTCAGGCGCGCCGCATCCGTGTAGTGGAACGTTTTGATCGGACGGCGGCCCGGGGGCAGTTCGTCGATCACCGACACGTCGAGGTCGCCGTAGAGGGTCATCGCCAGCGTGCGGGGAATCGGCGTGGCGGTCATCACGAGGATATGGGGCGGCTGTTCGTTCTTGGTCCAGAGCCGGGCGCGCTGCTCCACGCCGAAGCGGTGCTGTTCGTCGATGACGACGAATCCCAGGTTGGCGAACTGCACGCGGTCCTCGATCAGCGCGTGGGTGCCGATCAGAATGTCCACTTCGCCCGAGGCGATGCCTTCGAGGGCGAGCCTGCGCTCCTTGGCTTTCGACGACCCGGTCAGGATCGCGGTTTTCACATCCATCCCTTCGAGCATCCTGCAAATGGTGGCGAAATGCTGGCGTGCGAGGATCTCGGTCGGGGCCATCATGCAGGCCTGGTAGCCGTTGTCCACGGCCAGCAGCATCGTCATCAGTGCCACGAGGGTTTTGCCGCTGCCGACGTCGCCCTGCAACAGGCGGTTCATCTGGAATCCCGTCACGGTGTCCCGCCGGATCTCTTTGATGACCCGTTTCTGGGCTCCGGTCAGCGGGAACGGGAGTTTTTCGTTGTAAAAAGTATTGAAGACGCCTCCGACTTTCGGGAAGAGGAATCCGTTGCTCTTGGCGAGACGCTCGGTGCGGCGCTGCTGGATGTTGAGCTGCACGCCCAGCAGTTCGTCGAACTTCAGGCGGAACTGGGCCTGCCGCAGCAACTCCTGCGACTGGGGAAAATGGATGTTGTAGATGGCGTCGCGGAGCGAAATCAGCCCGTATTTGGTGCGGACGGCTTCGGGCATCGGGTCTGCGATGCGGTCCCTGGTCAGCGCCCAGGCGTTGCAGACGATCTGGTACATGCCCTTCGCGCCCAGCACGCTGCCGAGCTTCTCGGTCGAGGGGTAGATACCCTGCATGCCGCTCTCGGCCTTGCGCGAGAGGGCCTGCTCCATGGTCTCCAGCTCGGGATGGGCCATAGACAGCTCCCCGCGGTAGAACGACGGGCGTCCGAAGATGAGGTATTCGCGGCCGACCTCGATCCGCTTCTCGATCCACTTCACGCCCTGAAACCACACCAGTTCGGCCGATCCCGTGGGGTCCTGGACGAAGGCCGTGAAGCGGCGTTTGCGTCCCGCCCCGGCATAAGCCATGCCTGTCACGCGGGCCCGGAACTGGACATAGGAAAGGCCCGCCGCATCGGTGATTTCCGAAATGCGGTAGATGCGCGTGCGGTCGATATAACGAAACGGATAGTGGCTGAGCATGTCGCCCAGCGTGCGGATTCCCAGCTCCCGTTCGAGGAGTTTGGCCCGGGCTTCGCCGACGCCCGCTACGAATTTGATATCGTTGTCGAGTATATCCACCGGGGCAAATATAGTGAAAGTCGAGTGTAATGCCAAACTTGTTTGAGCATTGCCGAGACGCATCCTGTATTCTGTAAATATACGAAAAGTCGGGCGCAATACAAATCCGATCGGATTTGGCCGGGGCGTATTTTCTGTTCCGGAAGGCGCAGCGGGCGCTTATTCCTTCTTTTCGAGCGTTGTGTCGACGCCCGAGCGGGAGAAGGTGCCTTCGTGCCAACCCTTGCCCTTCTCCGTGCGGTCGGCTTCGGTAAATTCCACGGTCACCACCTTTTCGGCGAATTCGCCACCGTTTTCCGGGCCGTCGATGTCGGTGAAGGTCAGCGTCGTTTGGCGGAAGGACCACTCCCTGCCCGAAAGTTCGTAGGAACCGTCGCTTTCCGACGTTACGGGGCTGGCGTCCTGGCTGCTGATCTCGATGCCTTTGATCGGGTTGCCCTCCCTGTCGGTCACCTTGCCTTTGATCTTGTAATCGAGGTACGGGGCGCCGTACATGTCGACCGTTCTTTTGTTTTCGCAGGCCGTTGCGAACCCGAGCAGCGATGCGGCTGCCAGCAGCAGTTTCTCTTTCATGACGCCTACATTTTGATTCCTCGAAATATAGCGTTTTTTTCGCGGTTCGCCAAATCCTTGCTATCTTTGCATGCAAATCGGAAAACAGATGAATCTTTCGGAATTCATACGCCGCCCGGCGTGCGAGGTGCGCATCGGCGGGGTTGCGATCGGCGGGAAACATCCCGTCGCCGTGCAGTCGATGACCAATACCGACACCAACGACACCGCCGCCAGCGTGGCGCAGATCGAACGCATCGACCGCGCCGGGGGGCACATCGTGCGTCTGACGGCTCAGGGCCGCCGCGAGGGAGAGAACCTCGGAAATATCGTCCGGCAGCTGCGTGCCGACGGTTTTCGGACGGCTGTGGTCGCCGACATTCATTTCGTGCCCGAGGTTGCGGCCGTCGCCGCGAAATACGTCGACAAGGTGCGCATCAATCCCGGCAACTACCGCACGGACCACGGCGAGTTCGAAGCGCTGATCGAACAGTGCCGCGAGCGGGGCGTCGCCCTGCGCATCGGCGTCAACCACGGGTCGCTGGCGAAGCGTGTCTTCGACGAGTGGGGCGACACGCCGCAGGGGATGGTCGTCTCGGCGATGGAGTTCCTGCGGGTCTGCCGCGAGCGGGATTTCGACCAGGTGGTCGTCTCGATGAAGTCGTCGAATACCCGTGTGATGGTTGCCGCCTACCGCCTTTTGGTCGAGGCGATGGATGCCGAGGATATGCATTACCCGATCCATCTGGGGGTCACCGAGGCCGGGAACGGCATCGAGGGGCGCGTGAAGAGCGCCGTGGGCATCGGGGCCCTGATGGCCGACGGCATCGGCGACACGATTCGCGTGTCGCTCACCGAGGCTCCCGAGAATGAGATTCCCGTGGCACGACTGCTCGCGGAGCATTTCGCCGAACGTCCGGGCCGCTTCGAGGTCCTGCATCCCGAACGCTATTCGCCGACCGAATACCGCCGCCGTTCGCGGGTGACGGAGCCCGTCGTGCACACCGAGCCGCTGGACGGGTTTCGTGTGATCGAGGCCCTGTCGGGCAATCCGACAGCCGAACTGCGCGCCGCGATCCTGAATCTCGATGTCCCCGACGAACCGGTCGTCGTAAAGCGTCGCTATGAAGAGTCCTCGTTGGAGACCCTCGCCGTGAAGGCCGCCGCCGACCTGGGGCCGCTGCTGCTCGACGGACTGGCCGACGGCATCTGGATCGACGCTCCGGGATTTTCCGAAGAGAGCATCCGCGAGATCGAGCTGATGATTCTGCAGGCGGCCCGCGTGCGCTTTTCGCGCACCGAATACATCGCCTGCCCGAGTTGCGGCCGTACGCTTTACGACATTGAAAAGACCCTCGCCGACATCAGGGCCCGCACGTCGCACCTGAAAAACCTGCGCATCGGCGTCATGGGCTGCATCGTCAACGGTCCCGGCGAAATGGCCGACGCCGACTACGGCTATGTGGGGGCCGGACCGGGCCGCATCACCCTCTACAAGGGGCGCGAGGTCGTCGAGCGCAACATCCCGCAGGAGGAGGCCCTCGACCGCCTGATCGAATTGATTCGGGCAAACGGCGACTGGCCCGCCTGAGAAGCCGCCCGCCTAAAAGGCGGGTTTCAGGGGGCGGGCGATTGCTCCGAAACGCTCTCCGTCCGGTTCTGCGCCCGCTTAAGAGGCGGGTTTCAGGGGCGAAGGAAAGTCATTCCGTTTCCCGCCCGGTTCTGCGCTACGGGCATTTTTAATTTTTAATTCTTAATTTTTAATTGTGTCGACCATCCTGCCACTCGCATACCTTCCTTCGGTGGAGTATTTCACGCATCTCCTGCGCGGCGGCTGCGTCGTGGACCTCGGCGAGCACTTCGTGAAGCGTTCCGAGCGCAACCGGACCCGGATACTGGCCGCCGACGGGGTGATGGAACTCACCGTCCACGTCCGCAATGCCAACCGTCCCCGCCAGCCGATGCGCGACATGCGTCTCGACTACTCCAAACGCTGGCAGCACCAGCATTGGGGGGCCTTGGTGGCCTCTTACAAGTCGTCGCCCTATTTCGACTTCTACGCCGAGCGGCTCGAACCCTTCTACCGCCGGCAGTGGGAATTTCTGGCCGATTACAACCTCTCCCTGCTCGACACGGTGTGCTCGCTGGCGAAGGTTCCGATGCCGGCGCTCTCCGAAAATTATGTCGACGCCGCTGCGGGCGACCTCGACCTGCGGCCCAAACACAGAGAGGGCCCGGCGTTCGTCGCCGAGCCCTATTTCCAGGTCTTCTCCGAGCGGATGCCTTTCGCTCCTAATTTATCGTTTGCGGACCTGCTGTTCGCCGAAGGACCTGCGTCCGTTTCGGTTTTAGCACGTTGCCGACAAGAATAGTCACGCTGTCGCGCAGTTCTCCCGCCACGGCTTTCACCTCGACCGTCCCCCTCATGGCCACCGAATCCGACCGGTACTGGAAGGGGGCGTATTCGGTCATGGCCAGCGTGTCGGCGCCCGCAATCAGCACGGGAACCCCGGCCGACGAATAGACGCGGAAAGCCTGCATGTCGTGGTCGCGCAGCCGGCGCCGTTTGTCGACGATGTGCAGCGTCGGTTCCTCCCGGTTCCACATCGCTTTATAAAGGTAATACGCATCCTTGCATTCGCGGCGGTTGAGCGTCACCAGTCCGGCGCCGTTGACCCCGTAGGGGCGGCGCGACGAGCCGTAGTCGAACATGTTGTCGATCCAGATGCCCCAGAACAGCGAATCGTTCTGCAGGTTTTTGGCATACTCCTCGTGGAAGCGCGTCTGCTTCTCCTCGGGCATCCAGTTCGAGCGCGGTTCGGCCTGCGCCGTGTAGCTCTTGTGCCCGATGAATCCGCTGCCCCCGTAACTTACCGCCGAGCGCAGGTGCGACCAGTTCTTCTGCAACTGGTTGCGCCACAGGATCACGTCGTCGGTCGAGCCGCGCCGCCATCCCACGTCCTGCCGCCAGACGATCAGGTCGGTGATGAAGTTGATGCCCCCGTTCTGGTCGCTCGAGGCCACCGTCGGACGCGACGGGTCGAGCGCATGGGCTGCGTCGTTCAGCCGTTTGAGGTAGGGCGTCACGTCGTCGCCCCGGGGCCAGAGCCGCGAGAAGATGCCCCACATCACCACCGAAGGGTGGTTGATATTCTGGGCGATGATCTCCTGCAACTGCTCCATCCCGTTCTGCTCGAAGGCCGGCATGGCGTAATAGGCCACGTCGCCCAGGAACGACGAGCGGTGCAGCGGCGTGTCGACCCAGACCAGCATGCCCTGCTCGTCGCAGCGGTCGTAAAGGTACTGCGCATGCGGTATCACCGCCGAACGCAGGGCGTTGGCCCCGAGTGTGCGGATCTGCCGCAGGTCGGCGTCGTAATCCTCCGGCGCCAGCGTGCCGCCCGAAAGGGCGTTGTCGTGGTAGAGCGTCACGCCGTGTACGGGAATCCGCTCGCCGTTGATCGTCAGCCCGTCGGCCGTGCTGGCGGCTATCGCGCGGAAGCCCGTGCGGACCGTGACGCTGTCGGTCACGGTCTCGTCGCCGATCGTGGCCGTCACGGTGTAGAGCGCCGGCCGGTCGGGGCTCCAGAGCGCGGGATTCTCGATGGTGAAAGGTACGACGACGGGTTTGCCGTCGAGTTTTGCCCGCTGGCGTTTGGTGTAGGTGCGGACGCCGTCAGGGTCCGTGATTGCCACGTTCAGCATGCAGGAGTTGTCGCCTTTCGAGGTGATGTGCACCTCGACTTCACCCTCGACCTTCTCGGGCGTCACGCTCTGCTGCCGTACGAGCACGCCCTCCGAACCGAGGTAGAGCGGCGATATGGCCGTGCGTTCGGTGAGAATCAGTTCGGCTTCGCGGTAGATGCCTCCGTAGAGGTTCATGTCGGTCGAGGTGGGCAGCACGTCGTCGCGGTAGCTGTTGCTGACCACCACGAGCATGGCGTTGTCGGTTCCGAACCGGACCTTGTCGGTGATCTCGAAGGTGAATGCCGTGGCGCCGCCGCGGTGCGTGCCGACGTAGTTGCCGTTGACGAAGAGGTCGGCCACCGACTGCACGCCGTAGAACTTTACGAACAGGCGTTTCGAGGCCCATTCGACGGGCAGGTACATGCCGTTCTGGTAGTTGCCCGTGGTTTCGAGCCAATAGCCCTGGGCCAGCGGATCGGTGTTCCAACTGTGGGGCAGGGTGACGTGGCGGGCGTTGTCGGAGGTCTTCTCCGATTTGAAGAAGAAGCGCCAGCCTTCGTTGATCGGGAAGACCTCGCGGGCGCGGGCCGTCGAGACGAGACCCGTGAGCAGCAGCAGGATCGCTATGTATCGTTTCATGGCAGGCTGTTTTTAATGTTCTTGTGCAAAGATAATACAAACCGGGCACAAACCCAAACGGATGGGATTTTACGCCCGGCAGGCCCTTTTGGGGCGGGGACAAAAAAATGGCGGACCGCGCCTCTTCGGTCCGCCAAAAAGCAGAGGATGTATGTGAAACTTGTTAACTAAAAAACAACTCCTTGGGTGCCATCCCCTGCGGAGGGAATTGCCTTTCGCAGCCGGTATCGCCACACCAGGCGATACCGATCTGCGGAAAGGGGCTTAGTGCTTGACGGTCACGGTGATCGTTTGGGTCGTCTTGCTGCCGTACTGATAAGTGAAGGTAGCTTTCAGGGTAACCGTGAAGTCGAGCTGCAACAGAGCGCTGTTGTTCTTGTAAACCAGCTTGTTGTCGTTGACTTCGAGCAGGTCGAGCTTCGTTTCGCTCTTGTCCGAGTTCTCGGCTTTGAGAACCTCGAACGTGATACCGGCGCTTGCCGTATTGCCCGACGTTGCCTTAAATACCTCGTAAGCGGTGTCGTCGCCATTTACCACGACGGCTTTCCATACTTTTGCCTTCGAGTCGTATTCGATCCACTTCTTGCCGTTCGCGTCGATGAAATCCAGGTTCTCGAATAGGTTGATCTCGGTCTCTTCGTTGGCAACGTATTTCGTTTCGATGCCCTTCGTCTGAGCCAGCGTTGCGATCGGGGTCTGGATGCGTACGCGGAGCTCTTTTGCGCCTACCTGGATATTCGTGCCCTTGATTTTGATGATGGCCTTCAAGTCGACGTAGTCGCGGGTAGCGTTCGTCCAGTCGAGTTTGTCGCCGTCGATTGCAGCATATTTCGCCGTCACGTCGTTTTTGCCGGCTTCGTTCTTGCCGTCTACCGATACTTTCTCGTAGGAGATCTCCACGGGAGTCGCCCCGGTCGGTGTAACGATATTGAAGTATGCAGGCAGGTCGGCGTTGTCCCATGCCCATACGAAGCTGTCGTTGACCTTGCCGGCGAGGATAACCGTCTTCTTGCCGCTTTCATCGATTACATACTGCGTGTTGTAGTTCAGTTCGTATGCGGGGAGTTCTACCGTGGTCGTTACAGTAGCCTTGATCTTCTGGCCATACCAGGTTTCGCGCTCGTAGGTCTGTACGAAGATGTTGCCGGCAGCCTTGATGTCGCCCGATACGATCTGGGCCTCGATGCCCTTCGCGGCATTTACTTCGATATAGGTTCCGTCGGGGTTGTTCTGCGGGATCAACTCGCCGTTCTCGTCCTCGGCGTCGGTGTAACGCATGTTGCTTGCACTTGCATCCTTGCTGGAGGTCGTTGCTGCCGAGGCGAACTCAGCGGCATCTTTGAAGTAACCGGCGGCAACCTTCTTGTAGAGGTCAGCCCAGCTGATCGTCTTCGTAATGTCGTTGTAGCCGATGGTCTGCTCGATGCTCAGCTCGACATGCTGGGGAATCGCGCCGAATTCGATCGTACCGGTCAGCGTGTAGTCGATGTTTTCGTGCGTGTAGACGTACTCTACGGTGTAGGTATTGCCCCATGCGTATTTGCCTGCGGGCAGGGTTACCTTGGTTCCGTTGGCAATCTGGCCGACGAACGGCTCGAATGCGACGTCGACAGATGCAGTGACGTCCTTGCCTTTGGCATCCGTGATCTTCTTCACCGGAGTCTCGCTGAGAATGTCGATTACCGTAACACCTGCGGGCAGTTTGCCGCCGAGCGTCATGGCTACTTCGCCGAATACATCGGCATTGATCGCAGGAGCAACCTCGGTCGTGTTTCCGCCTTCGTTGACGAACTGGTAGGTCCACTCTTTGTTGAGTTTGCCGAAGTCGATCGTCGTGCCTTTCTGGTTGGCAATCTGATAGGTCGTCTGGTTGTTTACGGTCGCCGTCGTGGCTTTGCCGGTGACAGCCATCGTCCAGGTGTGTGCGAATACGGCCTTCGATTTCACGTCGGAGGATTTGGCCTCTGCGCGGAACTCCACCGTGGCGAGCTTGTCGTTCCAGCTCAGTTTGTCGGTGACGCTCTTGAGGATGAACTTGTTGATGGCGTCTCCCGTGACTGCTGCGTCCGAAGGATCCGTATAGGTGACCTTGGCCTTATAAGCACTGACCGATACCCTTTGACCGAGGATGTTCGAAACCTCGTCCAGCGACAGGAAGTTGTCGCCGTCGAGCGATGCCTTCAGCTCCACGTCTTTCAGCAGGGTTGCCTTGCTCTCAGCCACCGTCGAGTTGAACGGCATCATGATCGTCTCGTCATTGTAAACTTCGCCGTCTTTGTAAAGAGCGAAGGTTACCTCCTTGGCGGTATTCGAGTAAATGACACCGGCGAAATCCGACAGAACGTCGTTGGTGACGCCCGAAACGGCCTCTTCTTCACCGTCTTCTGCAGGAGCCTTGGTCTGGCTCTGGATCGAGAGCGCCAGGGCGACGCTCTTGTTGTTGTCTGCCAGAGCGTCCATCGTCTCTTTGTCGGCGGCGATCGTAACGGAGAATTTGCCGTTCTCGCCAGCCTGGAAGCCCGTGACGGCGACAGGAGCCGGTGCCGGTTCTGCGGCGCGGGTAGCGATCACTTTCTCCGAAACCATCGAGAGGCAGGCGGGGTTCTTGGCATAGATGGCGGCGACTGCGTCGAGCGCCTTGGCGGGAGTAACGCGGTAGGTCAGCGTAGCGATGCCTTTCTCCAGTTCCGTGTTACCTACCTTGTAGGCAGCCATTGCGACCTGTCCGTCCAATGCTTCGGGAACGTATACCAACGACTGAATCTGGGCGATCAGGGCGTCCACATCCGAGCGCAGGCTCTTGATGGCTGCGTCATAGTTGTCGAATTTCTCTTTCAGGCCGGCCTGCTCCAGGAAACCTTCGGAAGAGATCATTTCGGCAATACCGGCGGCCAGTTTGCCGTTCTCCTTTTTCAGGAGTTCGGCTGCGGCCTCGTCCAGCGATCCGCGGAAATCGTCCGTGGTCATATACTGATTCATCTGGGTGCCGAACTCGGCGCCCAGCAGGTTTTTGATGGCCGTTTTGATCTCCTTGGCCGTAGGGTCGATCTGTCCCAGGATCGTATTTATGATCTGAGTCTGCTGCACCGCGGTGTATTCGCTGCCGGCCAGATACTCCTTGACGGCCTTGCCGATGTTCGACTCGATCTCGCCCCACGTGTCGAGCGCTTTGATCTGGGCGTCGAAAATGTTCTTTACATCCTGCGTGCTCATTCCCTCGGGAATCAGTGCTTTGACGTCCTCGGCGGTCTGATATCCGAGGTCTTTGACCATCTTGTTGAGTTCGGCATCCTTTACGAAATCGTCGAAATTGATGCCTTCGAGTTTCTGTTGGAGCGAGCTGAGCGCTGAGGCGTCGGCTTTGAGCTCGATTTTGCCCTTCAGGTCGTCGATCTGACCTTTCAGGTCGTTGATGTCGTCGTCGTAGTCCTTACAGCCGACGGCACCGAGCAGTGTTCCGGTCAGGAACACTGCCAGAAATTTTCTGAATAAGTTGTTTTTCATAGTACGAAAGATTGAAATGAAGATGTGTTTTGCATGTAATTTTCAATTTGTTACTCATTTGCGACGCTGACTTATGGTATCATATATGATACGCATGGTGCAAATATATATATAAAAATTTGCACAGCAAAATTTTTGTCCAAATTTTTAAAATGGGAATGGATTACCAAGATGAAATCCGGTATATCTCTGCGAGGATCAAAGAGTTGAGGAAAGAGCGTATGCTGACCGTACAGGAGTTGGCATACCGGTGCGACATGGAAAGATCCAATTTGAGCCGTATCGAGGCGGGGCGGACCAATCTGACCATAAAAACCATGTGTATCATCTGTAACGCGCTGAATATTACCTTGCGCGACGTGATACGCTGAGGATTGACACCTATATTTATATACTTACATATACTTGTCTCCAAATCGTCCTTTATGTGCTTTTTTTGGGCTGTTTCGGTAAAATGTGTATCTTTACGGACACAAATTGAAAGCTGTTTTTGAACGCTGTTGATCTGATCGTATGTCTTGTGCTGGTGCTGGCCGTCTGGAACGGGTGGCGTCAGGGCTTCATTTTGCAGGTATGCTCCCTGGCGGGCATCGTTGCGGGCATCTGGCTTGCGGCACGGTTCGGCACGCAGGTCGGCGAATGGCTGCAGTTGGAGCCCGACATCGCCTCCGCGGGCGGGTTCGTCACGGTGCTCATTGCGGTCATCCTCGTCGTTGCCATCGCCGGGCGGCTGGTGCGCAGGCTGTTCCATTTCGCGGGGTTCGGCATTGCCGATACGCTGTTGGGCATTGCGGTCTCGGTGCTGAAATACCTGCTCGTGCTGAGCGCCCTCTTTTCGGCGTTCGACACGCTGAACGCCGATTATACCCTCGTGAGTCCGGAGACGATCGAAAAGTCGAAAAGTTACAAACCTGTCATGCGCCTTTCGGAAGCCGTGTTCCCGTTCTTGGAGTGGGTCGGCGAACAGGTGCCGGGGCCGGATGAAAACACTCCTTCCGATGGAGAATAGGTTTACGGCCACCGTGGTCCGGGCGACCGGCAGTTGGTACGACGTTCTGCACGACGGCGTGACGCTGCGTTGCCGCATCCGGGGCAAACTGCGCCTGAAGGGCGTGCGGTCGACCAATCCCGTGGTCGTGGGCGACGAAGTGGTATGCGAGTCCGAGGGCGGCGACTGCGTGATCGTGGACATCGAGCCGCGCCGCAACTACGTGATCCGCCGGGCTTCGAACCTCTCCAAAGAGTCGCACATCATCGCCGCCAATGTCGATCAGGCGTTGCTGATGGTGACGCTGCGTTCGCCCGAGACGCCCAAGGAGTTCGCGGACCGTTTTCTGGTGACCTGCGAAGCCTACAAGGTTCCGGCTACGATTCTGCTTTCGAAGATCGACCTGCAGGATGCGGAGACTGTCGCGGGGTTTCGCGCGGTGTACGAAGGGGCCGGTTACCGGGTGCTGGAGGTCTCCGCGAAGGAGGGACGCGGCGTGGAAGAGGTCCGGGAGTTGCTGGCGGGGCGTACGACGCTCGTGTCGGGCAACTCGGGCGTCGGCAAGTCGACGCTGATCCAGGCCATCGACCCCTCGCTGGACATCCGCACGGGCGAGATATCCGACAGCCACCACAAAGGGCGCCATACCACGACTTTCTCGACGATGTACCCCCTGGCTGAAGGCGGGGCGGTGATCGACACCCCGGGTATCAAAGGGTTCGGGCTGTTGGACATCGACGATGCCGAACTCTGGCACTATTTTCCGGAGATGATGCGCGTGGCGCCGGGCTGCCGGTTCTACAACTGCACGCACACCCACGAGCCGGGCTGTGCGGTGGTCGAAGCGGTCGAAGCGGGGGAGATCGCGTGGTCGCGTTACGAAAGCTACCTGAAAATTCTCGACGATGATGAAAAATACCGCAAATAACGCTTTGACGGAGTTCGGCTCCGAATCGGGACCCTGCTGGGAGCGTATCGCCTGCCTCCGGGAGTTCATGATGCCCGAACGCTACGAGGTGCTGCGGAAGACGGTCGGCATGCGGACCCGCTACATGACCGTGCTGGCCGAGAACATGTATCACGGGCAGAACGCCGCGGCGCTGATCCGCCACTGCGAAGCGTTCGGGGTGCAGGAGATGCACACCGTCGAGGCCTTGTGTTCCTTCGAGCCCAATCCCGACATTGCGCGCGGCGCCGAGCGGTGGGTCGATGTCCGGCAGCACCCCTCGACGGCGGAGGCCATCGCCGCGCTCCGCGGGGCGGGTTACCGCATCGTGGCCACCACGCCCCACCGCGAGGATGTGACGCCCGAAACTTTCGACGTGGCGCGGGGGCCTTTCGCGCTGGTTTTCGGCACGGAGCATGCCGGAATTTCCGACGAGGTGATCGCTTCGGCCGACGAATTTCTGCGCATTCCGATGTGCGGCATGGTCGAGAGTCTGAACGTCTCGGCTTCGGCAGCCATTCTGATTTATATGCTTTCCGAACGCATACGCCTCACGGTCGACGGCTGGCGGATGACCCCCGCCGAACAGGCCGAAGTGCTCGACGGCTGGATGCGCGCCAGCGTGAAGGACGCCGAGGCGATACTTATACGGAAATTCGGTGAAAATGAATAACATTTTACGCAAACAATTCCTCGCGCATGTCGCCCAGACATCGCCGTCGCCGATGCTGGTGGAGGTCGCGCGCGCCGAGGGTTCGTTTTTCTATACGCCCGGCGGGAAACGTTATTTCGACCTGGTGGCGGGCGTGTCGGTGAGCAATGTCGGCCATGCCAATCCCGCGGTGGTGCGGGCCGTGCAGGAGCAGGCTGCGCGCTATATGCACGTGATGGTCTATGGTGAACTGGTCGAGACCCCGCAGGTGGAGTACGCCGCGAAGATCGCGTCGCTGCTGCCTGCGCCGCTCGAAAGCGTCTACTTTGTCAACTCGGGCGCCGAGGCGGTCGAGGGGGCCCTCAAATTGGCCAAACGCTATACCGGGCGTACCGAGATGATCTCCATGCGCCGCGCTTACCACGGTTCGACGCACGGGGCCATGAGCGTGATGGGCGCTCCCGAAGGCGAGGAGTGGAAAGGGGCGTTCCGGCCCCTGCTGCCCGATGTGCAGGCCATTGCGTTCAACGATTTCGATGATTTGAAGCGTATCACGCGCCGCACGGCCTGCGTGCTTGCCGAACCCGTGCAGGGCGAGGCGGGCGTCCGGCCGCCGCAGCCGGGGTATCTGGAGGCCCTGCGGCGGCGTTGCGACGAGGTGGGGGCGCTGCTTGTTTTCGACGAGATACAGACCGGCATGGGCCGCACGGGCGAACTGTTCGCCATGCTCAGATACGGCGTCACGCCCGACATCGTCTGTCTGGCCAAAGCCTTCGGCGGCGGCATGCCTTTGGGGGCGTTCGTTTCGAGCCGCGAAATTATGGACACCTTGCAGGAAAACCCCGTGCTGGGGCATATCACCACCTTCGGCGGCCATCCGGTCTGCTGTGCGGCCGGTCTGGCGGCGCTGAACTACCTGCTGGACAACCGGGTGGTCGAAACCGTCGAGGCGAAGGGAGCGTTGTACGAATCGCTGCTCGCCGGCCATCCCGCCGTGCGGGAGATTCGCCGCTCGGGACTGCTGCTGGCCGTCGAGCTGGGTGAACCGGCGAAACTCTACCGCATCATGGAACTGTTCAAAGAGGCGGGCATCCTGAGCGACTGGTTCCTGTTCTGCGACACGGCGTTCCGCATCTCGCCGCCGCTTACGATCTCCGACGAAGAGGTCCGCGAAAGCGCGGCGATTATCCGGGATTGTCTGGATCGGGTCTGAAAAAGGGAGGTCTGAAACCTCCCTTTTTTTCTATGCCTCTTCGGCGAATGCTTTCAATCGGGCGATCTCCTCGCCCCAGCGCGCTTCGTCCGGGGTTTCGAGGATCAGCGGAATGCCGTCGAACCGTTTGTCGCGGGCGATGTAGCGGAAACACTCCATGCCGATCATCCCTTCGCCCAGCGGCGTGTGGCGGTCGACGCGGCTGCCCAGAATCTTCATCGCATCGTTCAGGTGCATCCCTTTCAGGTAGTTGAATCCCACGACGCGCTCCAGTTCGGCGAACGTCGCGTCGCACGCCTCGGGGGTCCGCAGGTCATATCCCGCCGCAAAGGCGTGGCAGGTGTCGATGCAGACGCCCACGCGCGACTTGTCCTCCACGCGGTCGATCAGGTAGCGGAGGTGTTCGAAACGGAACCCGAGGTTAGATCCCTGCCCGGCGGTGTTTTCGATTACGGCCGTCACGCCGCGGGTCTTGTCGAGGGCGATGTTGATCGATTCGGCGATCCGGTCGAGGCTCTCCTCCTCGGTGATCTTTTGCAGGTGGCTGCCGGGATGGAAGTTCAGCCGGTCGAGTCCCAGCAGTTCGCACCGCTGCATTTCGTCGAGAAACGCTGCGCGCGACTTTTCCAATGCTTCCTCCTCGGGATGCCCGAGGTTGATGAGGTACGAGTCGTGGGGCAGTATTTGTTCCGGCCGGTAGCCGCAGGTGTCGCACGCCTTGCGGAAAGCGTCGATCTCCCCCGCAGTGAGCGGCTTGGCTACCCATTGGCGCTGGTTCTTGGTGAAGAGTGCGAAGGCCGTGGCCCCTATTGCGAGTGCGTTGGCAGGGGCGTTGTCCACACCTCCCGCGGCGCTTACGTGTGCTCCGAAATATTTCATAATTCGTCCTTTCAGTTTATCTTTCAGACAAAGTTAAGGATTTTGTAAATAAATTCATAAATTTGTGCATTGAAAATCAATTGAATCGCTTCGCTATGAAACATTTTTTCCCGATCTTCTTACTGGCGGCTTCCCTGGTCGCATCTGTTCCGGCTTCGGCCCAGATTTCGATCGACGAGGTCAATGCCGAGCAGCAGAGCGTGACTTTCCAGGATAAGCTGAAGTCCACCCCCGTCGACGTCGACTATTTCAACCTGGCCCGTTATAAGGCTGAACGTGCCGCCATCCGCAAGGAGCGCAACTACCTCGAATTCGGCGGCGGCCTGCAGGGTTCGCTGACCTCCTACAACGATCCGTGGATCTCGGTCTCGGGCGGTGATAACTCCATCGCGCTGGTCGGAACCTTCAATCTGCGCCATGTCTTCAAAAAGAACCTCTTTTCCATCGAAACCAAGTTCAGTGCCAAGCTGGGTTACAACCGCATGAAGGTCGAGACGCAGCGCGTAGGGCCGGACGGTAAGCCGATGGTCGACGAGAGCGGAAACAAGATCATGGACAGCGAGGGCGTCTGGTTCAAGAATCAGGATGAGTTGCTCATTTGGGTGAACCCTGCCTTTGAGATGGCCAAGAACTGGTCCTACGGCTCGATCATCCAGTTCCGCAGCCAGTTCGTCAATGGCTATAAATCACGTTCCGAGCAGGAAAAAAAGCATCTCAAAAGCAAGTTCATGACCCCGGGTTATCTCGACATTTCGCTGGGTATCACCTATAAAAGTCCTCAGAAGAAATTCCCCATTACGGTCAATATGTCTCCGCTCGCCCTGAACGCCACGTTCGCCGAAAGTGACTGGATTCGCATGCGGCAGGTGGAAAAAGACAGCGAAGGCAAAGAGATTGAGATCAAGCCGGCCTATCCTTACGGTATCGAAGATCCCGACAAGACCTCGAAATACGAGGGCGGTTCGTCGATTGAGATCGGTTTCGACCGGACCTTTGGTAAGACGGGTTACCTGCGCTACCGGACGACGATTTTCTCTTTCTATGGCTGGATCACCGACATCGGTCAGAGGAACAAGATCAGTGATTACAGCAAGTATCTGGCGGCCTTCGAACAGTGGAATTCGGGGGATAAGAATATCAAGGACAAACCCCGCCTGCCGATCCACCCCACGGTGCGCTGGGAAAATACCATCGACATCAAGGCAACAAAATACCTTTCCACGACGTTGAGTTTCCAGTTGTATTACAACCGGGCGCAGAATGTCGACGTGCAGACACGGACCCTGCTGAGCGTCGGCCTGACGTATACCTTTAAGAACAAGTAATGTACAAAAATTCGAAACACACCGTCCTCTTTCCGTTGCTGCTGGCTGCGGGAGTGGTCCTGGGCCTCGTGCTGGGACAGTATTTGGGGCGCAATTCAACCACCTCGCAGCTCAAAGGCATGCTCAGCCGCATGGCGCTGCCTGCGAACAAGCTGACCTATACGCTGTCGCTGATCGAGAACCAGTATGTCGATTCGGTGTCGATGGACTCCCTCTCGGAGCACGTCATTCCGCTGTTGGTCAAGGAGCTCGATCCCCATTCGGTCTACATCCCTGCCTCGGAGATGCAGGCATTGAATGAGCCCCTCGAAGGGGAGTTCGACGGCATCGGCGTGGTCTTCAACATGGCCACCGACACGGTGATCGTGCTGAACGTCATTCCGCACGGACCCAGCGACAAAGCCGGCATCAAGGCCGGGGACCGGATCATCGAGATCGGCGACTCGGTGGTTGCCGGGCGCAAGATTCCCCAGAACAACGTCGTGAAGATGCTGCGCGGACCGCGCGGGACGACGGTGCACCTGGGTATCGGACGGCAGGGTATTGCCGGACTGGTGCCGATCGACGTCGAGCGCGGTGTGATCCCGATCAGGAGCATCGAATCGGCTTTCCGCATTGCCGACGGCGTGGGCTACGTCAAGTTGGGGCAGTTTGCCCGGACGACTTACGACGAATTTCACAAGGCGTTGGCCTCGCTGCGCGCCGAAGGGGTCACGAAGCTGGTCTTCGACCTCCGGGGCAATTCGGGCGGATTCCTCGACCAGGCGATCGCCGTGGCCAATGAGTTCCTGCATAAAGGCCAGTTGATCGTCTACACCGAAGACCGCCGCCATGAGCAGCTCCGGGAATATGCCGACGGCAATGGCTCGGCGCAGGACATGGAGGTCGTGGTGCTGATCGACGAGGGGAGTGCATCGTCGAGCGAAATCCTCGCCGGAGCGTTACAGGATAACGACCGGGGAACGATTGTCGGACGCCGGTCCTTCGGAAAGGGACTCGTGCAGCGCCAAATACCGTACAGCGACGGATCGGCCCTGCGGCTGACCACGGCGCGTTACTACACCCCCACGGGCCGCTCGATCCAGAAGCCCTACACCATCGGTGACGACGAGAGTTACGAAGAGGATATCTGGAACCGGTATAAGAACAACGAGTTTTTCTCGGCCGACAGCATCCATTTCGCCGATTCGCTCAAACGGACGACGCCGGGCGGAAAGGTGGTTTACGGAGGCGGAGGCATCATGCCCGACGTCTTTATTCCGGCCGATACGACCGATGTGACGAAATATTTCATCGAGGTGTCGGGCCGCAACATCCTCTACCGCTATACGATCGAGTATGCCGACCGGCACCGCGAGGCGCTCAACGCCGTGAAGACCATCGACGAACTGCAGGCGTTGCTCGACAGCGACAAGACCCTCGTCGACGATTTCGTCCGCTATGCCGCCCGCAAGGGCGTTGCGCCGCGCTATGGCGACATCGCCCGTTCGCGCCGGCTGATCGAGGCCCAGCTCCGGGCTTACATCGGTCGCAACACGATGCTGGAGGATAACGGTTTCTATGCGAATATCTATCCCGTGGACAACGTGATTGTGCGCGCCATCGGGATATTGAAGGAGGATAAAAATGATTAAGAAGCTGATCGGGATTCTTGTGGCCGTGGCGGTGATCGCGGTGATTGTCATCGTCTTTCTTCGGCGCGACAAGTTCGAGTCGATGATCCGGCGTGACGAGCTTCCGGCGGCGTCCGCTCCGGCCGTGCCCGCTCCCGTACAGCCGGTCGTTCCCGCTGCGGATTCGCTGACCCTCGGGGGTGCGGATTCGATCTGACAGTACCGTATAGACGGAAACGGCGGCCCCGCAAAAGGGCCGCCGTTTTTCATGCTGCGGAGGTCAGTCCGTGAGGAAAGCCTCGTAGATGTCCGCCAACCGGCTGCGAAGGTATTTCACCGCATAATGCTTGCGCGAGAGCAGGGTCGCCACGGGGATTCCGGTATCCTCGGCGAGCTCCCGGAAGGTGAATCCCTCCATTTCGGTCAGCTCGAACACGTCGCGCTGGGCGGCAGGAAGTTCGCCGAGGGCTTTCTCGACCTCCTCCCAGACCAGCGCCCGGAGGTACTCCATTTCGGGCGAACTGCTCTCGTCGGCCAAAAGGGCCGTGATTTCGCTGACGAATCCGCTTTCGTCGTCCTGCCCGTGCATCTGCGGCATCCGCTCCTCGCGGCGTTTGCGGCTGTGGTCGATGATGCGGTTGCGCGCCGTGCGGAAGAGCCATGCCGCGACCTGCCCGACCGGATTTACCGTGTCGGTCTGCACGAAACGCATGAAAACTTCCTGGAGGATATCCTCGCCCTCCGCTTCGGAGTCCACGCGCCGCGCGATGAAGGCCCGCAGCTGCCGACGGTAGTTCTCGAATACCTCGGTCGGGTTATTCCTTTCCGGTTTCATCCGCTGCGGCTTCCCGTTCGCACAAATTCCGCATCCGGCGGCGGATGAACTCACGCTTCTCGCTGTGCGACATGCCGCGCATCGCTTCGTGCAGGTGACGGTGCTCCCGGCGCGACATGTGCGGGTGTCCGGGCCACCCGAAGGGACCGAAGTGGCCGAAAAGCAGCCGGATCAGCAACAGCAGGCCCAGCGCTTGCCAGTAGTTGATGCTTGTCCATCCGATGATTCCGGGGATCAGCGCGTTCCACAGCCACATCGTTACGGCTACGCCCAGCGCCAGCAGGGCCGTGCCTCCGAGGCAGAATCCTGCGGTTTTCAGTTTTTCTTTCATGTTATCTGCTTGTTTTGGTGAAATTGCTCCGTTGGGGCATCGTCGTTCGCACCGTCCGCATCCGTTGCAGCGCGACGCATCGGCCACGTTGACAAAGCGGCAGGCTCCGTTGTCTACCAGTTTGAGAACCTCGTTGCCGCAGACCTTGACGCAGTAGCCGCATCCGGTGCAGTCGAAGGTGTATAAGACGATTTTTCGTTTTCGGGTTGTCATTGCCGCTGCTTTCTACTTATGCAGACGATCATGCAGTCCGGATATTTTAAACGGCCGGTATTTTTTCGTTCTGCGCCCCTCGGGATATGAAAAACAGCAGTCCCCTCGAAGGGACTGCTGCATATAGTTGCCGGTACTCGGGCGATCAGAAATACTTCACCTCTTTGCCTTCGATGGCCGAAATGAGGTTGTTGGCGGCCGAGGAGGCCCCGATGCGGAACAGGTCGGTCGTGAGCCACTCCTTGCCGAGAATCTCCTCGACGATGGTGTAGTAGAGCGCGGCGTCTTCGGCCGAACGGACGCCGCCTGCGGCTTTGAAACCCACCTTGCGGCCCGTCTTGTCGAAATAGTCTTTGATAGCCTGGCACATTACCACGGCAGCCTCGGGCGTTGCGGCCACGTCAATCTTACCCGTCGAGGTCTTCACGAAATCGGCCCCGGCCAGCATTGACAGCAACGAAGCCTTGCGGATCAGTTCGGGGGTTTTCAGCGCGCCCGACTCGATGATGACTTTCAGCACCACATCCTCGTCCATCTCCGTGCGGATCACCTCTACCTCATTGGCCGCTTCGTTGTACTCGCCCGTGAGCATACGGCCCACGTTCAGCACGATATCCACCTCGTCGGCGCCGTTCTCCACAGCCATCGCCACTTCGAGGGCCTTCACTTCGAGAAACGTCTGCGCGGCGGGAAATCCGCCTGCCACGCTCGTGATCTTCATCGGCGTACCGTCCACGGCCAGCCCCACGGTCTCTACGAATGCGGGGTAGATGCAGATCGACGCCACGTTGGGAATATGCGGATATTTTTGGTAAAACTCCACGGTTTTGCGGGCGAACTCCGTGACGGAGGTCACCGAATCGTTGCACGACAGCGTCGTGATGTCGATGGCCGAGTAGCAGAATTTATAGACTTCGGTATTGTGGTTGCGTGCCTGGGCGACCTGGCGGATGCGGGCGACCTCGGCGTCGACCTGCGCGGCGCTCCATGCCGGAGCGTATTCATTCAGATGGTTGGCGTATTCCATACGATCTTGTTTTTTACAAAATTAGAAAAATTATTCGATCCCGCGTCGCTTCCGGGCCAATTATTTTAGGAACGGACCTGTTTTCGCACTTGTTGTCCGGACCCTTGGATGCCGATGCAAAAAAAGAGCCTGAACCGTTTCGGTCCAGGCTCTTTTTATCGCTTCGTGCCGAATTACTTCTGCAGCGGCTTCAGGTTGATGTCCTTGGCGGCCTTCTGAGCCAGTGCGGGGTTCTTCGAAACGGCGCTCTTCAGCTGTGCCTCGGCGGTCTTCAGGTCGCCTTCCTTCGTGGCGATCACGGCGCGCAGGTAGTCGGCGTCTGCCGAGTTGTCCTTGGCGATAGCCTTCTTGGCACCTGCCAGGTCGTTCGACTGAACCAGGGCGATAGCCTCGTTGTAACCCTTGAGACCCTTGGCGGCAGCCTTGTAGTCACCCTCGGCAGCAGCCATGGCAGCCTTGGCCTGAGCGTCGGCGGAAGCAGCATACTTCTTGGCCTCGGCAGTGTTGTTGTTGGCCAGGTTAGCCAGCAGCAGGTTCTTGTTGAGCTCCTTCGACGAATCCAGCTTGGCAGCCTTCTCGAACGACTTCAGGGCAGCGGCTTTGTCGCCGGCCTGCGTCTGAGCCACGCCGAGGTTGTTCCATACGCGGGCGTCGTTGAATTTCTTCGAAGCGGCGGTCAGGATGGCAACCTGCTCGTCGGCGCCGTTAGCCAACTCCTGAGCGGCATAGAGATACTGCTCGACGGTCAGCTCGCCGTTGTTGCGGTAAGCGGCCATGATCTCGGCATCGGTCAGACCTTGGAGATCGGTGCTGTTGACGATCTGCGAACGGCGCAGCTCGGGAAGCACCTCTTTCTTCAGCTCCTCGAATACCGTCGACATGTTCTTGATCTCGGTCTCACGCTCTGCGGGCGAGTTGTAGAGGCTCAACACCTGGAGAATGAGGTTCTTGTCCTTGATGTTCGATTTCTCGACCAGTTCCTTGAAGCCGTCCCAGTCCTCACCGTAGGCAGCGGCGTCGATATCGAGGCCGGCGTCTTTCAGCAGCTTGGCAACGACCTTCTTACCCGACTCGCTGCGAGCCTGCGAGAGTTTGTCGTTGAACTTCACCGGACCGTCGGGCGAAGCGTAGCCCTTCACGGCGATGTTCTGCGTAGCGCGGTCGTTCGTGAGGTTCTTGTCCACGTTCTCTTTGAAAGCGCCGAGGTCTGCGTTCTTCTCGTTCTTCTTCGTCACTACCGACGAGTTGATCGCGTAGAGCAGGTCGGTCTTGTCAACCACCGTGGTTACCTTCTTGTAGTTGTTGGCCATCTGATCCATCAGGTCGCCGTACTTGAGATCCTTCTGCAGGGTGTTCAGACCGTAAGCGACCGTCAGGCCGAACTCTTTGGCGATAGCGGCCTTGGCAGCGGCGTCGTTGCCGGCCAGAACGGCAGCCTGCTCCTTGGTGGGGATGGCGCCGGTGTTCAGGTTAACGAGCACGAACTCCTTGGCCTTGCCCTTCGGGCACTTGATCTCGGCGCGGAGCTGCAGTGCGCACTGGTCCATGCGCGGATCGTAGGGGAACTCCACGTGCTGCGTGAAGTTGCCGCCGTTGATCTTGTCTACGACAGCGTAGTTCTCGTCCACTTTCGAACCCTGGTAGTATTTGGTAGCGCCGGCCACTTCGCCGCCCTCGAATACGATGACGGGGGTAACCTTGATGATAGCCTTCTTGTTGAAGTACTCAACGGGGAAGGTGACATTGATGTCGGCGGCAACGGTGCCGTTGTTCAGCGTGAGAATCTCGGGGGTAACCGTCAGCTTGATGTCGTCCCGGTTCTTGGCCATCTTCTTGAAGCAATTGCAGCTCGAGAATGCCAGTGCGGCAACTACGAGCACCATGCTCAATTTCATTAAGTTTTTCATAATAGGTAAAATTAATGTGTTTATTTTAAATTTGTTTGCCCTATTTCAGTCTGTTCCGGAACCCGTTTCCGGGTGCTTCGGCCCCTTTTCGGGCCGCGGAACAGCGCAAATATAGAAAACTCTTGCTAATTATGCAATATTCCGGACGGAAAAAAACGGTCTATTTCCGTCCGAAATATCCACATTAACAGTCGTTTTACTCTTCTTTGCTCTCGTGGTGCTCGCGGCGCTCTCCGCGGTCGCGGCGTTCGCCGCGCTCTCCGCGTTCGGGACGCGGGCGGCGTTCCCGCTCCACATAACCCTCGGGTTTGGGAAGCAGCGCCTTGCGCGACAATTTGAGTTTATTGGTCTTGGGGTCGACGCCGATCAGTTTGACATCGATCTCGTCGCCCTCTTTCAGGCCGGTCTCCTCCATGGTTTCGAAGCGCTTGTAGTCGATCTCCGAGATGTGGAGCAGGGCGTCCTTGCCGGGCATGATCTCGACGAAGGCGCCGAAGGCCACGATCGAACGGATCTTGCCGTGGTACGTCTCGCCCACCTCGGGGATGGCCACGATGGCCTTGATGCGCGCCAGCGCGCCGTCGAGAGCCTCCTTGTTGATGCCGAAGATGTCGACATAACCCTGGTTGTTGTTCTCGGTGATGGTGATGGTGGTGTTCGTGGTCTTCTGGATGTCCTGGATGACCTTTCCGCCCGGGCCGATCACCGAACCGATCATATCCTGCGGGATGGTGATCTGTACGATGCGCGGTACGCAGGGGCGGTAGTCCTCGCGCGGCTCGGCGATGCACTCGGTGAGTTTGCCGAGGATGTGCATGCGGCCTTTGCGGGCCTGCTCCAGCGCGGCGCCCAGCACCTCGTAGGAGAGTCCGTCGACCTTGATATCCATTTGCGTGGCGGTGATGCCGTCCTTGGTGCCCGTCACCTTGAAGTCCATGTCGCCCAGGTGGTCCTCATCGCCCAGGATGTCCGACAGCACGGCCCACTTGCCGGTCTCGGAGTCCGAGATCAGGCCCATGGCGATACCCGACACGGGTTTTTTGATCTTCACGCCGGCGTCCATCAGCGCGAGGGTTCCGGCGCAGACCGTAGCCATCGACGACGAGCCGTTCGACTCGAGGATGTCCGATACGATGCGCACGGCGTAGGGGTTCTCCTCGCCCAGCGGAATCATCGGCTTCAGGGCGCGCCATGCGAGGTGGCCGTGGCCGATCTCGCGGCGGCTCAGGCCGCGGGCGGCCTTGGCCTCGCCCGTCGAGAACGGCGGGAAGTTGTAGTGGAGCACGAACTGCTCGGTGCCCTGCACGAGCACCTCGTCCTTGACCTTCTCGTCGAGTTTCGTACCGAGCGTCACGGTCGTGAGCGACTGGGTCTCGCCGCGGGTGAAGATCGCCGAGCCGTGTGCCGCGGGCAGGTAGCCCACCTCACACCAGATCGGGCGGATCTCGTCGGTCTTGCGGCCGTCGAGGCGCAGCCCTTCGTTGAGGACCATGTTGCGCATGGCCTTCTTCTGCACGTCGTCGTGGAAATATTTGTGGATCAGCTGCGCCTTCTCGGCGAGCTCCTCCTCCGAGTAGCGGGCCGCGAACTCGGCCTCGAGGGCGTTGAACTTCTCCTCGCGCTCGTGTTTCATCGTGCCGCTCGTGGCGATGGCGTAAGCCTTGTCGTAGAGCTCTTTGATGATCGTCTGGCGGAGTTCCTCGTCGTTGACCTCGTGGCAGTAGGTGCGCTTCACGTCCTTGCCCAGCTCCTTCGAGAGCTCGATCTGTACGGCGCAGTGCTTCTTGATCTCCTCGTGCGCAAACTTGATGGCGCCGAGCATGACCTCTTCCGAAACCTCCTTCATTTCGCCCTCGACCATCAGGATATTGTCGATCGTACCGCCGACCATGATGTCGAGGTCGACCTTCTCCATCTCCGAATAGTTGGGGTTGATGACGTATTGTCCGTCGATGCGGGCTACGCGGACCTCCGAAATGGGGCCGCCGAACGGAATGTCCGACACGGCCAGTGCGGCCGATGCGGCCAGTCCGGCCAGCGCGTCGGGCTGAATGTCCTTGTCGGCCGAGATGAGGTTGACCGTCACGTAGACTTCGGCGTGGTAGTCTGCGGGGAACAGGGGGCGGAGTGCGCGGTCGATCAGACGGGCAACGAGGATCTCGCTGTCGTTGGCACGGCCTTCGCGCTTCATGAAGCCGCCGGGATAGCGGCCTATGGCGGCGTACTTCTCCTTGTACTCTACCTGCAGGGGCATGAAATCGGTGTCGGGTTTTGCATCCTTGGCGGCCACCACGGTGCCGAGCAGCATCGTGTCGCCCATTTTGACGACGACCGAGCCGTCGGCCTGTTTGGCCAGTTTGCCCGTTTCGATCTCGATCTGGCGTCCGTCGGCCAGGGTGATCGTTTTACGGACTGCATTGTACAGCTTTTTTTCTTCCATAAAAAATTTAAACCTATGAGTGTTTTCGATTGTTTTCGCAACGAAAATGAAGGCAACCCCTCTCGGGAATTGCCTTCATTTCTTCCTCGGGATTACTTGCGGAGATTGAGCGTCTTGATAATTGCGCGGTAGCGCTCGATGTCGACCTCCTTGAGGTACTCCAGCAATTGGCGACGCTTACCTACCAGACGCAGCAGTGCGCGCTGGGTTCCGAAGTCGTGCTTGTTGCTTTTGAGGTGGTTTGTAAGGTGGCTGATACGGTAGGAAAACAACGCGATCTGACTTTCGGGCGAACCCGTGTCGGTGTTAGACTTGCCGTACTGGCCGAAAAGCTCCTGCTTTTTCTCAGCTGTTAAATAAGCCATTTTGTAAAATTTGTTTACGTTCCACTCTACGACGCATCCCCCTTACCGTGGATAACGCCAGAGCGTTCCGCAAAGGTACGAATATAATTAATAATTAAGAATTAAAAATTAAAAATTATCACCTTTTCGGGCCAAAAAATGACGAGATCGCCGGGAAAATCGTATTTTTGCGGCTAAACAAGTGAGGATTATGCTGAAAAAGGGTATCTGCGGGGCTCTGGCCGCGCTTGTGACGGTTGCTTTCTGGGGCTGCGGAGGCCGTCCCGCCTACGTCTCGGTCGACGGGGTGATGCTGGGCACGACGCTGCACGTGGTGGCCGATGTGCGGGGCGTCTCGCCGCAGGAACTTTACGCCGCCGCGATGGAGCTCGACCGCGAGGCCAAGGCGTCGATGTCGATCTACGACTCCACGTCGCTGCTGAGCCGCCTGAACCGCAGCGAAACCGACTCCGTGGACCGTCATATCGCCTTCAACCTGCATCTGGCGGACAGCATCGGGGCCCTGAGCGACGGCCGTTACGACGTGACCGTCAAACCGCTGGTCGAGGCGTGGGGATTCGCCGGGAAGGAGCGCGTCGAGCGTCCGAACGTCGATTCGATCCTCGAATTCGTGGGGCGCGAAAAGGTGCGTGTCGAGAACGGCCGTCTGGTGAAGGACGATCCCCGTGTGCAGCTCGATTTCAATTCGATAGCCAAGGGGTATACGGTCGACCTGCTGGCTGCCCTGGTCGAGAAATACGGCGCCGAGAATTACATCGTCGACATCGGCGGCGAGGTCCGCTGCCGGGGCGTCAACCGCCGGGGCGATGCGTGGCGCATCGGCATCGAGACCCCTTTCGACGGCAATATGTCGAACGGCGAATACCTTCAGAAGCGGGTCCGGCTACATGACGGCGGACTGGCGACTTCGGGCAACTACCGCCGTTTCTACCTCGACGGAGAGGGCAATAAAGTCGCCCACACCATTGATCCGCGCACGGGCCGCAGCGCCGTTTCGCGCCTGCTGTCGGTGACGGTCGCGGCTTCGACCTGCGCCGAGGCCGACGCTCTGGGAACCATGTTCCTGGCCATGGGCGCCGACGATGCGCTGGCTGCTGCTGCGGCCATGCCCGGGATGAAGGTCTATTTCATCCTCGCGGGCGACGGCGACGAATACGAGGAATATGTTTCGCCGGCTATGGAGGCTTTGATTATGCAATAACGAGATATGAAACAGGCTGTATTTCTTTATAATACGCAGTCGGGCAAAGGCAAGGCCGCCCGAAGCGTCGAGGCCATTTGCACCGTCTTCCGGGCTTACGGCTACGAGATCGAACCCCGGCTGATCGATTTCAGTGCCAATCCTTTCGACGGCAACGAGACGATCGACCTGATGGTCGTGGCGGGCGGCGACGGCACGGTCAACTACGTGGTCAATGCCATGAAGCGCAAGGGGCTGGATATTCCCCTCGGGGTGATTCCCTCGGGTACGGCCAACGATTTCGCCCGGGCGCTGGGCATGTCGCGCGAACCGCTCGAAGCGGCGCGGCAGATCGCTTCGGGAGGCGTCGAGCGGGTCGACGTGGGGTGCGTGAACGGGCTTTGGTTTGTCAACATCTTCTCGTTCGGCATCTTCACGACCACTTCGCAGCGTACGCCCGACAAGCGCAAGCACAGGATCGGTAAGCTGGCCTATATCATCGAGGGAGTCAAGGAGTTCCGCTCGATGCACGCCGTGCCGTTGGAGATCGAGGCCGACGGTGAACGGTTCGACCTGCGGTCGCTGATGGTGCTGATTTTCAACGGCGAGACGGCCGGCGGCTTCCACCTGGCGCGCCGTTCGTCGATCAAAGACGGCCTTTTCGACTGCATCCTGCTGGAGAAGAAGAATTTTTTCCGTTCGACGCTGGCCATGTGCCGTTACCTGGCGGGCGGGCAGCCGAAGATCGTCCGCCACCTGCAGGCGCGGACGATCGACATCCGCTCGACGGTCAACGAGCCGACGGATGTCGACGGGCAGAAGGGCGCCGAATTTCCGCTGCACATCGAGTGCATCGCCGGAGGTCTGCGCATCATGTGCGCAAAACAGCAATAAGGAACCGCTGCGGGCGGAGGGTTCGGAGAGGGCTTGGTGAAATATTTTTCCGACTCTTTTTGGGGGCGGGGTTGCGATTTCGGACCGTTTTTGTTACTTTTGTCGGAAAAACTACGACGATATGGCGGATAATGGCAAGGCGACGCGCGGCAGCGGACGTGAAAACCTGCGGAAAGTTTCCATCTCCCGGCTCAAAAAGGAGATGAGCGATGTCTTTTACCTTTCGGACGATCTGGTCATCTCCACACTCACGGCCGACAAGAACACTACGGCCGACTATCCGACCTCGATCGACGGTTTTACGGCCATTATCATGATGGCGGGCGAGGCCACGGTGTCGATTGACATGCAGAATTACAACATCAAACCCAACACCATCGTCTTTTTCAACCCCGATTCGATCATCCGCACGGTCAAATGTTCGTCGAACGCCGCGGCCTACCTGCTGGCTTTCTCGAAATCGTTCGTCAACGAGATCCAGATCGACCTCTCGACCTCGCTGCCGGTCTACATGCGCTTCGGCAAGGCCCCGGTGCTGGAGGTGACGCCGCAGGACGTGGATGAAATCCGCCAGTTGTTCCAGCTCATCAAAACCATGCTCCGCAGCGACAAGGAGCGCTACCGCCACGAGATCATCCGCACGCTTTTCACCACGGCGTTCTATATCATCACCGAGATCAACCAGCGCGAGCAGCCCGGCGAGATCAAACAGGGCCGCTGCGAGGTGCTGTTCGACGAGTTCATGTCGCTGCTCCAGCAGTACAACAAACGTGAGCGTAATGTGAGCTTCTACGCCAAGCAGCTCAATATCACGCCCAAATACCTCTCTTCGGTGGTGAAGGAGGTGAGCGGCAAGACCGCCGCTCGGTGGATCGACGAATCGGTGATCCTCGAGGCCAAGGCCCTGCTGAAATATTCGGGCATGAGCATTCAGGAGATCGCCTATCACCTGAATTTCTCGACCCAGTCCTTTTTCGGCAAGTATTTCAAACAGCATACGGGCACTTCGCCCTCGCGCTACAAGCGGAAAGGCTGATACGCCATGAAACGACTGTTCCTGCTGTGTTGCTGCCTCGCGGCGGCCGCGCCCCTTTCGGCCCGTGACGAATCCCTCGGACGTGCCGTCCGCGCTGTGGCCGACTCGGTGCGGGCGACGGTGGGTGTTGCGGTCGTGTTCGAAGAAGGCGATACGCTCGTGGTGAACAACGCCTGCCGCTATCCCACGATGAGCGTCTATAAGTTTCACCAGGCGTTGGCCGTGCTCAACCGCCTCGACCGCAGCGGCCTTCCCCTCACGACACGCATTCCGGTCCTCCGGTCCGATCTGCTTCCCGATACGTGGTCGCCGCTGCGCGAAGCCTGTCCCGGGGGCGGTCGGTTCACCGTGGCGGAACTGCTGGCGTACAGCGTTGCGCAGAGCGATAACAACGTCTGCGACCTGCTGTTCCGGTTTCTGGGCGGGCCGGAAGTCGTGAACCGCTACATCGCCGGGCTGGGCGTCGGTGAAACAGAGATCGCGGCCGACGAGGAAACCATGCACCGCCGTACGGACAACCAGTATCTCAACTGGGCCACGCCGCTGGCCGCCGTGCGGCTGCTCGAACTTTTCCGCCGCGGGAAGCTCCTCTCCGCCGAATCCGGGGATTTTCTGCTGAAGACGATGTTCGCCACGGAGACCGGCCCCGACAAACTCCGGGGCCTGCTGCCTCCCGGCGTCGCCGTGGCGCACAAGACCGGCAGCGCTTTCCGCGATGCGCAGGGCGTGATGGTCGCCGACAACGATATCGGCATTGTGCGCCTGCCCGACGGACGCAGCTATTCGATTGCGGTCTTCGTCATGGATTCCCGCGAGGACGACCGGACCAACGCCGCCGTCATCGCCCGGATTTCGCGGCTCGTTTACGATTACGCCACCCGGCGATAATGAAATGCCCCTCCGGAGAGGGGCTTTTTCATACGCTATTTCAGCGCCTCGACCACTTGCCGGATCATCGCCGGGATGGCGTGCTCCTCCTGTGCAGTGTAGAAATTGCCGTCGATTTCGAACGGGGCGTCCGTTGCCACGGGGCCCGTCACGGCGGCTTTGGCCAGCGGATGCACGGCGACCCTCCGTCCGGCGGCGGTGCCTGCGAATCCGAACATCATTCCTGCGGCGCAGTGGCCGATCATCAGCTTGCCCTTCTCCCCGAAGGTTTTCAGCACTTCCATCAGGTCCTTGTTCCAGGGTTCGCCGGCATGTTGAGCAAAGACCGGTACGGCGTCGCCGCAGGCGAATACGAGGGCGTCGTATTCGTCCTCGTGCCCTTTGAGGTTGGCGATGACATCATCGGCGGTCAGCCCGATGCCCGAATTGGTGCGGATCTCGCGGCTGTCGGCCACGGCGAACACGGTGCAGGGAATCTTGTTTTCGAAAAACGTTTCCAAATACTGGAACAGGCCCATCCCGTTCACGGGATTCACGGCCACGACGGCTACTTTTTTTGCCATGATTGCGATTCGTTTAATGGAACAATGGTTATTTTCAGTAAGTTTATTACATTTGCGTACAAATATAGGGCAAACCACCCGCAAAAACAAGAACGCACTTAAAGATGAGATGGTTACGTCGAAGTAACCATTGCTGAATGCCAAACGGATGGAATCGGAAAAAAGTTTGCAGAATTTTACACCCACGGGTAGCTGCCCGATCCGGGACATACTGAGCCGGCTGGGGGACAAATGGTCGATGCTGGTGCTGCTGACGCTCGACGCCAACGGCGTGATGCGTTTCAGCGAGATTCACCGCACGTTGGGCGACATTTCGCACCGCATGCTGACCGTCACGCTGCGGATGCTCGAAACCGACGGAATGGTCCGCCGCGAGGTCTATGCCGAGGTGCCCCCGCGGGTGGAATATAGTCTTACGG
The DNA here is from genome assembly GCF_900107675.1 of Alistipes timonensis JC136. GTDB lineage: Bacteria > Bacteroidota > Bacteroidia > Bacteroidales > Rikenellaceae > Alistipes > Alistipes timonensis. The sequence goes on along the minus strand of NZ_FNRI01000003.1, from coordinate 42,856 downwards.
AACGCGGCAGGAGCCTGCTGCCGCACATCTTCGGGCTGGTGGAGTGGGCTGAGGCCAACAAAGAGGCTATTCTGGGCGCCCGCCGGAAATCCTGAGCGACATCCGCCGGGCGTCGGCGCCGTCGGGATAGTAGCCGCGCAGCAGCTTTCCGGCCCGAAACCCGTTGCGGGTGTAAAGTCCGATGGCCGGGGCGTTGTCGGTGCGCACTTCGAGCGTCACTTCATCCAGTCCGAGCCGTCGGGCCAATGCAATCGCCGCATCCACCAGCGCTTGTCCGGCTCCGCATCCGCGGGCCGCGGGGTCTACCGCCACGGAGTAGATGCGCAGGTTGCGGGCCGTGCGCCGCGTCAGCAGCGTGATGTAGCCGACGACCTCCTGTCCGCGGCAGGCGACGTAGGAAGTCCCCTCGGCCTGTTCCAGCAGATAGCGCAGCTGCCGCCGCGAAAAGGCCTCGTCCTCCGGAAAACAGCTCCGTTCGACGGCCGCCACGACGTCGAGGTCCCCGGTCGTCGCCGGGCGTATGCCGATCGGCGTCGTCATTGGGCGTGCAGGCGGTTGAGGCAGTGGACGAAGTGGTTGAGGATGCGGTAATAGAGTTCGTCGCCCAGCACGGCATCCTCGACTTCGTGGTCGATCGACGGATTGTCGTTGATCTCGATCACCACGGCCTTTCCGTTGATGAGTTTCAGGTCCACGCCGTACAATCCCTTGCCGATCAGCGCCGCGGCCCTGACCGCCGTGTCGAGCACTTTCTGAGGGGCTTTGTAGATGGGTACCGTTTCCCACGCCCCGCACAGGTTGCGGCCCGTGTCGTCGTGGGCGTGGTTGTAAATCTGCCAATGTCCCTTGGCCATGTAGTATTTGCAGGCGAAGAGCGGTTCGCCGTCCAGCAGGCCGATCCGCCAGTCGAACTCCGTGGGGATGAACTCCTGGGCGAGCAGCACGGCCGAGTGTTCGAACATCTCGCCGAGAGCTGCGCGCAGTTCCTCCTCATTGCCGACTTTGTGCATGCCGACCGAGAACGATCCGTCGGGAATTTTGAGGATGAAGGGCGCTCCGAGCCGTTCGCTGATCTCCTCGAACGTGTAGTCGTTGAGTCGGAAAAGCAGCTGCGAAGCGGGTGCCGGGATGCGCGCCTTCTCGAACAGCTCGCACAGGTAGACCTTGTTCGTGCAGCGGATGATCGACTCGGGATCGTCGATCACGGCGATGTCGTTCATCGCGGCCCGCTGGGCGAGGCGGTAAGTGTAGTGGTTGAGCGAGGTGGTCGTGCGGATGAACAGCGCGTCGAACTCCATCAGCCGCGTGGCCTCCTCCTCGGTAATCAGTTCGGCATGGATGTTCATTTTGCGGGCCACCTCGAGGAACTTGTTGAGGGCGTCCTTGTCGCTGGGCGGGAATTTCTCGTTCGGGTCGTAGAGGATGGCGAGGTTGTAGCGCGCGGGCTTGGCCGAGCGCGGCGACCGCCATACTTTCTTGTTGAAGCAGTCCAGCGCATTGGCGAAGTCGTCCTGCTCGCTCTCCGAGAGCTGGCGCAGCGGGAGCGCCTGCACCGATTCGATCTGGTTGCGCGCATGGTTGTTCATCACCACGCGCAGGACCGGGCAGGGGTAGTGGTCGAAGACGAAGCGGGCGATCTTCTCCAGCCCTTTCTCCCGGCAGGTCCCGAAGTAGATGTTCAGCTGCCAGATTTCGTTCGAGATGCGGTTGCGTTCGATCCATTGGTGGCACAACTGCTGCAGGCTGCGCGTCATGCGGATTCCGGCGCCCGATTCGAGCTTGTTGAGGGTCTCGACGCCCGGCAGCACCCGGTGCCCCCGGGCCTGGGCCAGCAGCGAACAGTAGTAACCTTCGGAGTTGTAGCCGTAGTCGTCGCTCAGGTTGATGACCAGCTTGGGCTTCCGCTCCCCGTAACGGTGTTCGAGGTAGTCGGTTACGGTGACGAGCGAATCGGTTTCGCAATAGGGCTTCCAGTCGTTGAGGCTGTTCAGCAGGATGAGGACGCTATTCATAAAAGAGGGTTTTCAACGGGCCAAATGTAAGCAAATAAGGCATCGGTTGTACACCTTGCGCGCCGATTGTGCGAAATAAAAAAACGGGCCCCCGCAGGGACCCGTTTTATCATCGTTTGCGGCGCACTCAGGACCGCTTTCTGACCGCCTTGGCCTCCACGGCCTTGTCCAGTTCGATGCTGAAATCCGAGAGGACGTTCATGTAGTTGATGAAGGCGTCGTAAGCCGAATCGTAGGGGTTGAAATAGGAGTGCACGTCGCCGTCCGACAGCCACTTGGTGGCCATATAATAGAAGTGGTCGGAGGTCTGCATGAAACTCCACACGTAGTCGAAATCGGGATTCTTCAGCGCCGTGACCTTCTCTTTCAGGGCGTAGAGTTTCGAGAACGCCTCGTTCTGCAGCTCGTTGCCCAGCCATGCCGTCACGTCGCGCTCCTCGTCGGCCCACGACATCACGTGCGGGCAGTGGAGCACGGCTACCGGCTGGTATTTCTTCGCCGCTTCGGTCACCGTGGCGAACTCCAGGCCGTTCTTCTTGGCCAGGACCGCCTTGGGAAGCGCGCGCATGAATTCGAAGATGCCCGTGTCGGCGTTCTGGTGCTCGCCGAACGTCTCGTAGTCCATGAACAGGTTCACCACCTCGCCCGGCGTCTCGTCCGAAGCCAGCCATTGCACGTATTTGTCCACCGTCAGCGGCCACTGGTCCCAGCTCTTGTTCGAGAAGCGGAACGCGATGTCGTCCGAGAGCTTGTAGTTGCGCAGCAGCAGACGCAGCTTTTGGTCGATGGCGTTGGCGTAGACGTAGTTGGGCGATTTCCAGCCCAGCACGTGCTTGGCGCCCTCGGCCAGCATCGTGCGGAAGCCCATGCCGGCCACCATCTCGCCGATCTCGTCCGAGTAGATCAGCTCCGTGTTGCGGAACGCCGTGGGCTTCATGCCGAACTCCTTTTTGATGAGGCTCGTGTGCAGTTTCACCTGTTCCCGGAAATCCTCTTTCGAAGCCAGCGAGGCCAGCGAGTGGGAGTAGGTCTCGGCCAGGAACTCCACGCATCCCGTCGCCGCCAGCTCTTTGAACGAGTCGAGGACCTCGGGAGCGAACGCACGGAACTGCTCGACGGCGATGCCCGTGATCGAGAACGAACAGCGGAATTTGCCCTTGTTCTCTTTGATGAGTTTCAGCAGCAGGGCGTTCATCGGCAGGTAGCACTGGCGGGCCACCTTCTGCATGATCGAGCGGTTCAGGAGGTCATCCAGATAGTTATGGTCTTTGCCCATGTTGAAGAAACGGTATTTCTTCAGACGCCAGGGCTGATGTACCTGAAAATAGAGACAGACGGTTTTCATGGCGGGTGGTTATTTTGATTGTTTTTTATTCTCTTCGATCACGGCTTCGTAAACCGATTTGATCTTGGCCGCGGCGTCGTTCCACTTGAGGTTGGTGACCTCTTCGAGCCCTTTCGAAGCGAACATGCCTGAGAGGGCGGGGTATTTGATAAGTCCGTAGATGGCGTCGGCCAGTGCATCCACGTCCCAGTAGTCGACCTTTACGGCGTAGTCCAGCACCTCGGCCACGCCGCTCTGTTTCGAAATGATGACCGGCACGTTCGAACGCATCGCCTCGAGGGGCGAGATGCCGAACGGCTCCGACACCGAAGGCATCACATAGACATCCGACAGCTGGAACATCTTGTGCACGTCCTCCCCGCGCAGGAATCCCGTGAAGTGGAAACGGTCGGCGATGCCGAGCCGCGCCACGCGGCGGATGACGTGGTTCATCATGTCGCCCGAGCCGGCCATCACGAAGCGCACGTCGGGCACGCGCTTCAGCACCTTGGCGGCGGCCTCCACGAAATAGTCGGGGCCTTTCTGGTAGGTGATGCGGCCCAGGAAGGTCACGATCTTGTCCTCGACGCCCCGTTCGGGGACCTTGCCGCTGTTCTCGGCGAAGCGCACGGCGTTGTGCACCGTCACGACCCGGTCGGCCGGAACCCCGTAGCGGTTGATGACGATGTTGCGCGTGAGGTTCGACACGGCGATCACCCGGTCGGCGGCGTGCATGCCGGCGCGCTCGATGGCGTAGACCTGCGTATTGACGTTCTCGCCCGAGCGGTCGTACTCCGTGGCGTGCATGTGCACCACCAGCGGTTTTCCGGAGACGCGTTTGGCGGCGATGCCCGCGTAGTAGGTGAGCCAGTCGTGGGCGTGGATCACGTCGAACTGCCCTTCCAGCTCCTTGGCCACCTGCGCGGCGACCACGGCATAGCGGGCGACCTCCTCCATGAGGTTGGCGCCGTACTTGCCCGAGAAGGTGTAGCGCTGTTTCCAGACATCGGTCGTCGACCAGGTCCGCTCACCCGATTTGACATATTTCTCGTGATAGACTTCGTACTCCTCCGGCGAGATGTAGGGAACCATGTTCGAGTCGATGTGGATGAACGACATCTTTTCCAGAATGTCGTCCGCGCCGCTTCCCGTCGAGCCGTACATGGCCTCCACGTCGCTGGCATTCATCACATGGGTAAACCGCTGGTCCTCGTCGCCGTAGGCGTGCGGGACGACGAAGGTGACGTTGACGCCGTTGCGTGCCAGTCCGCGGGTCATTCCGTAGCAGGCGGTTCCCAGTCCGCCCGCAATATGGGGCGGAAACTCCCATCCGAACATTAATACTCTCATACCGTTATTCCTTGTTTTTACTGATTTCCATCGTTTCCACGCATCCCGAGGTTTCCGGCTCACGGCCTGCGGCCGTGTTTATAAGTCTGACTCACCCCTAAGTCTCCGCCAAGGCGGAGACTTCCCTTCGGCACAATTCTGTTTTATTTCTTTGCGGCCCTTTTTCTTACTGCCTTTCCGGCGGTTTCGGCCGCCTTGGCCGCCGGCGTTGCCGCTTTAGCGGCAACCCCTTTCTTACTAACGTTTTTTGAAGCCTTCGCAGTCTTTGCCGTCGACTTTTTCACGACTTTCTCCGCCTTCCGGGGCTTTTCTTCCGGTTTGCGGCGCCGGATCATGCCGTAAATGTCCAGCACGGCCGCCACGCTCCACGCCTGCGAAATGGCTCCGCGGGGTGAGAACGGGGGATCGGCGTCGAACAGCTCGCCGATCGAGCCGATGCCGTAGGTCTGGATGTCCTCCTCGAAATTGGCCAGTATCTCCTCGGCCTGCGGCAGGAACGAGTCTCCGTCGATGTCGAAGCAGGCCTGCACGTAGAACGACAGCAGCCACGGCCATACCGAACCGTTCTTGCCCGCGAAGTCGCGTTCTGCGGGCGTACCCACCTGCGAACCCTTGTAGAGCGGGTTGCGGGGCGAGAGCGTCCGCAGTCCCTTGGGGGTCACGAGGTGCTGGCGCACGGTGCGGATCACTTCCAGCTGGGCCTGCTCGTCGAGCATCTTGTAGGGAAGTCCGCAGGCGAGGATCATGTTCGGACGGATGTCCGTCGAAGCGCCCTCGCAGCCGATGTAGTCGGCCAGATAGCCTTCCGGCAGGCGGAACAGCTCGTTGAACGCCGCCGCGGTCCTTTCGGGCAGCGCCTCCCAGGCTTTCACGAACTTCTTGTCGCCGTGTTCGCCCGCCAGCCGCAGCGTGTAGCGGACGGCGTTGTACCACAGGGCGTTGACCTCGACCTGATAGCCGTTGCGCGGGGTGACCGGCTGTCCGTCGATCACCGAGTTCATCCAAGTCAGGGGCACGTGCTCCGACGAGGCCCACACGAGGCCGTTCTCGTTGAGCAGGACCCGGCCTGCGACGCCTTGCTTATAGGCTTCCAGTATTTGTTTCATCGCCTCGCCGTAGCGTTCCCAGACGGCCTTGGCGCCGATCTGCGCCTCGAGCCGCTGCAACGTCCAGAAGAACCACAGCGGAGCGTCCGCGGCCACGGCCGCCGAGGCGTTCCCGGCGAACATGCCGTCCTGCATGGCGCGCACCTCGTAGTCGAGGGCGTCGATGCAGTCCTCCTTGTGCTCCTGCTCCAGGGTGATGCCCGGCAGCGAAACGAAGGTCTGACGGCCCGAAACCCCGTGCCACGGATAACCCGATATGACCTCCGTGCGGTTGCCCGGACGGCGGATCAGGAATTGCCGTGCCGAGTGCTCGAGGCAGCTGATGAAATCGATCTTGTGCGTGCGCCGGGCGATGGAGCCGTCGAAGAGCTCTTCGATGGTCTTCGTCGAGCCCATCTCGTCGAGCGATGCCGAGAAGATGATGCTCTCGCCCTTTTTGAGCTCGGTCTCGAAATAGCCCGTCGTCAGCAGGTCCTCGTGCCCCGCGTAACCGCGGGCGATGTCCTGCTGGTATTCGAAATTGTAGTACCAGTCGGGCGCCGGCACGAACTCCGTCCCGGGCTTGCTCGTCTGGAGGTAGAGCCACGGGAATGAACCGTAGAGGCGGCATTTCACGCCGTTGACCGCCGGATAGGAGTGCCCGTCGGCAGCCATGTTGGCGCGGGTCAGCGCATGCTTGTCGCGGAAAGCCAGGAACGGGCGCAGCCTCAGGCGCGTCTCGGAGTGGGCGTCCACGAGCGTATAGCGGATCATCAACTGCGTGCGCTTGTGAATCCAGAGCATCTCCTTTTTGAGGATGACTCCGCCCACACGGTAGGTGACCGTGGGAGTCGGCGTATACTCGAAATCGGTGATGTACTTGTGCCCGCGGGGTTCGTAAACCCCCGGGAAGCGGTGCAGGGCCAGGTTGAACGTCTGGTCGTGCTGGATCACCGTTTCGTCGAGCGACGAGAGCAGGACGTAAGTCCGGCCGCTGTCGTCGATCGGCGCCACCATCAGTCCGTGGTAGCGGCGGGTGTTGCAGCAGACGATGGTCGTGCTCATGTACCCGCCGATGCGGTCCGTTGCGAGCATCTCGCGCTGGAGCGAGTACTCCAGGTTGCCCAATTCGCTTTTGTCGAAAGTAAGTGCTGACATATCGCTATAAAATGCTGTTCGTCCTTTAAAGATATTGAAATTTTCAGATTATTGCAATCCTGCAACTGAAAATTGACATCTTTTTAATATCCGTTTCCGTTTGGAAACCTATGCCCATTTCACCAATGCAAAATCCATGCGATGCGGAAGATGCGGATTGCTGGGATAGATGCGCAGCGCCACGTCGAACGTGCCGGCCTCGTTGGGTGTGTAGTCCAACGCATAGGTTACCAGGTTGTTGTCCGTGCGGGCATGTTCGAGCCGGATCGTGCGGGTGACGTTGACGCCCTGCCCGCCGACGATCTGCCGGGCGATGACCATTTCCACGCCGATATCCTCCGGGCGGAGGTTGGCGATGTCCACCGTCACCGAGAAGCGGTACTTCTCGCCGACGCAGACGGCCTCCTTGTCGATCTTCACGCGCTCTACGTCCACCACGCGGACCTGGTCCCAGGCCGCCGAGACCTTGCGTTTCCAGGCCGCGATTTCGCGGGCCAGGCGGTAGGCGTCGGCGCTCAGTTCGCGCTTGCGGGCCGCCAGCTTCTTGTAGAAGCGGTCCTCATAGTCGATCAGCATGCGGTTGGTCGTGAAGTTCGAGGCGATGTCCGCCACGCATTTTTTGACCGAAGCCACCCATTCGTGGGGGATGTTGTCCTCGCCGCGGGCGTAGTATTTCGGGGCGATCTGCTCCTCGATGGTGTTGTAGATCATCTCGGCGTCGAGTTCGTCCTGGAAGTGCTGGTCGGTGAACGTGCGCTCCATGGGCAGCATCCATCCGGCGCCCTCCTTGTAGCCTTCGACCCACCAGCCGTCGAGCACCGAGAACTGCATCACGCCGTTCATCACGCACTTTTCGCCCGAAGTTCCCGAAGCCTCCAGCGGCCGCGTCGGGGTGTTCAGCCAGACGTCGACGCCCTGCACCATGCGGCGCGCCAGCTCCATGTCGTAATTCTGCAGGAAGATGATCTTGCCCACGAACTGCGGCATGGCGGCCACCTCGACGATGCGTTTGATGAGGTCCTGCCCCGGCTTGTCGTTGGGGTGGGCCTTGCCGGCGAAGATGAACTGCACGGGACGCTCCTTGTTGTTGACGATGGAGGCCAGCCGGTCGAGGTTCGTGAAGAGCAGGTAGGCGCGCTTGTAGGTGGCGAAGCGGCGTGCGAAACCGATGGTCAGCACGTCGGGTTTGATGCCCTCGATGACCTGAAGCATCTGACGCGGCGAGTCGAGACGCACCTGTGCGGGATCGCTGTAACGCCGGCGGATGTGTTTGATGAGCTTGTTTTTGAGCTTCATACGCTCCTCCCACAGCTCGCCGTCGGGGATGTTGTGCACTTTCTGCCAGGCCGGGATGTCGTAGACGTGGCCTTCGAAACCGTCGGCGAAGTAGCGGGCGTAGAGGCGTCGCAGCGACGTGGCGATCCATGTCGGGAAGTGCACGCCGTTGGTGACGTAGCCGATGTGGAGCTCGTTTTTGAAGTAACCCGGCCACATGCTGCCCAGAATTTCCTTCGAGACCTCGCCGTGGAGCCACGAGACGCCGTTGACCTCCTGCGAAAGATTGCAGGCCAGCACCGACATCGAGAATTTCTCGTTGGGGTCGTTGGGGTTGGTCTTGCCCAGGTTGATATATTGCTCCCAGGTGATGCCCAGCACGTCGGGGTAGTGCGACATGTACTGGCGGATCATCGACTCGGGGAATGCGTCGTGGCCGGCCGGCACGGGGGTGTGGGTCGTGAAGAGCGACGACGAGCGGACGACCTCCAGCGCTTCGGAGAACGAGAGCTTGCGGTGGTTCACCAGGTCGCGGATGCGCTCCACGCCGATAAAGGCGGCATGGCCCTCGTTGCAGTGGAACACCTCGTGTTTGACGCCTACCTGGCGCAGGGCGCGGATGCCGCCGATGCCCAGCAGAATCTCCTGTTTGAGGCGGTTCTCCCAGTCGCCTCCGTAGAGGTGGTGGGTGACCTGGCGGTCCTCCTCGAGGTTGTCCTCGATGTCGGCGTCGAGCAGGTAGAGGTCCGTGCGGCCCACCTGGCATTTCCAGATGCGCGCCGAGAGCGTGCGGCCCGGGAAGGCGATGGTGACCGTCATCCAGTTGCCGGCCTCGTCGCGCACGGGCGAGATGGGTAGCTTATAGAAGTTCTGCGCCTCGTAGGTCGCCTCCTGGGCGCCCTGCGCCGAGAGGCGCTGCGTGAAGTAGCCGTAGCGGTACAAAAGGCCCACGGCGGCCATCGGGACGTTCTTGTCCGAAGCCTCTTTGAGGTAGTCGCCGGCCAGGATGCCCAGGCCGCCCGAGTAGATTTTCAGCGACGAGTGCAGGCCGTACTCCATCGAGAAATAGGAGATCGTCGTGGTCTTCGGGTCGGGCTTCTCGTTCATGTAGTCGCGGAACTGCGTATGCACGGCATCGAGCATGGCGAGGAAATTCGTATCTTTCTCGAGCTCTTTCAGACGCTCGACGCTCAGCGCGTCGAGGAAGGCGATCGGGTTGCGGTCGCATTCGGCCCACAGCACAGGGTCGATCCCTTCGAACAGGTCGCGGGCGCCGGGGTTCCAGCACCACCAGAGGTTGCGCGAAAGCTCCTCGAGGGCGTGCAGCCGCCGGGGCAGCGTCTTGTCGACCATCATGCGGTTCCAGACGGGCTTTTCGACGAAGAGCTGCTGACGCACGAAGTTGATCTGTTCGGTCTTGGCGCCGCCGTCGTCCAGCACGGCGCGGTTGGTGCGCACGACCGAACTCTCGACCGCTTCGGAATAGGCCTGCTCGTAGGCGGCGAAGAGGTGCTCCCAGAGCGCTGTCGTCGAGATTTCGTAAGCCGAGGTGCGCATTTCGTTCACGTGCTTCTCATCCAGCAGGCTGAAGCGCAGCAGCGTCTCGGCGACTTTCTGTTCGACCTCCCGGTCGTTGTAGTCGTCGCGGCGGACGACCTCCACGCCGGCGTGTTCGCGGTGCTTGTCCACCCAGAGGCCGAATCCGGCCAGCGTCGTGGTGACGGTCGGCACCGAGAAAGCCACCGATTCCAGCGGGGTGTAGCCCCACGGCTCGTAGTAGGAGGGGAAGACCGTGAGGTCCATGCCTACCAGCAGTTCGTAATAATCCTTGTTGAAGATACCGTCGGCCTTGTTGAGGTACGTCGGCACGAAGATCACCTTCACCTTCGATTCGGGCCGGGTCAGGATCGAGTCTTTGAGGGCGTTGACGACCGGGTCCCAGGCCGGATTTTCGAGGTAGTGGGTCGTGTATTTGTACTGGCTCCCGTCGATGGGGTTCGACGCATCGGCCAGATGGGCCTGCAGATCGACGCGCGGGCCGCGGTTGCCGGCGGGTACGGTGATGTAGGCCAGCACCTCGCGCCGGAGCTTGTCCGAGGCCGCGAGCTGTTTGAGCGACTCGATGAAGACGTCGATGCCTTTGTTGCGGAATTCGTAGCGGCCGCTGGTGCCGACGATCAGCGGATCGCCCGAGAACTTCTCGCCCAGACAGGCCTCGGCCACCGTAATCATCGCCTTGCGGGCCTCGTCGCGCTTGGCGTAATACTCCTCGCCGGTCCACACGAAGTCGTTTTCGAAGCCGTTGGGCGTCACGCCGTCCGGTTCGCGGCCCAGCAGGTACTTGCACTCGTTGGCCGTGATGTCGCTCACCGTGAGGAAGGCGTCGTGATACGTGGCGCCCATCTTCTCGATCGAATGTTTGGCCGTGACGTTGAACTGGCGGGCCAGTTCGTCGGCGTTGAATTTCGTGAGGTCGTTATAAAGCGGCAGGCGGTTGCCGGCGATGCAGCGGCCCATGACCGTGGCGTGGGTGGTGAACACCGTGGCCACATAGGGGGCGTGTTTGCGCAGGTAGAGGCCGCCGGCAGCGGTCATCCATTCGTGGAAATGCGCTGCGGCCTTGTCGGTCGGGGCGCAGAAGGTCTCGACGTAGGAGGCGATCACCACGCCTGCGGCCCAGCCGAAGAGCACCGGTTCGATGTAGTCCCACTGGCCCGAAATCGAGTCCACGTGGTACGACTCCCAGAGGTTTTTGAGAATTTCGTCCTTGCGGGGGATCAGCGACGAGAAGTCGACCAGCACCGCTGTCGGTTCGCCTTTGATCTTCCAGCGGCCGACGCGCACGCGGATGCCCTCGTTGTAGAGTTTCTGGCGCCACGCCTTCAACAGCGCGGGGTCCTCCTCGAACTCGGGGTTCACGCCCTCGTGCGAGAGGTCGGGACCGATCAGGAGATAGCGGTCTGCGAATTTGCGGATTACGGTCTGTGCCTTGGTGGAGATGACGGTGTGAATGCCGCCGACCTTGTTGCATACCTCCCAACTAACCTCGAACAGGAAGTCGGGAGAGTGTTTTGCATTGCTCATATATTATGCTTGTTTGTAATTTTTCAGAGACGAAGTCGGATTCGAAATCCGGTTGCAAAGGTAATGCTTATATTTTTGTAAAACAATCCGAAGTCATATTTACTAAAAAAATTTAAGAATAACTTAACATTTCAGTTTCATTTGGTTGCGGGTTTGTTACGTTTCGAAGAACGTCTCGATCACTGCGTCGGAAACCAGCATTCGCGCTGCCGGGACGGCCATTTTGCCGCCTTCGGTCCTGAGCGCTCCGGACCGTATCCAGGGCTCTGCATCGCGCTGCATCCGCGCCGCCCGTTCCGTTCCGAAAAGGGCCTTCGCTTCCGCGAGGTCGATGCCTTCGGCCGTGCGCAGCCGCGTCATCACATACTCGTTGAAGCGGTCGCGGTCGGTCAGCATTTCGGCCTCTGCGGGGGCTCCCGCAAGGTAATCCTCCACGGAATCGACGTTCCAGCGGCGTTCCCGTCCGTCGAACGAGTGGGCTGCAGGGCCGATGCCGAGGTACTTCACGCCGTGCCAGTAGGCGGCGTTGTGGCGGGCCCGGAACCCCGGCAGGGCGTAGTTCGAGACTTCGTAATGGTCGAACCCGGCTCCGGTCAGCGTCCCGTGCACAAGGGCGTATTCCGCTTCGCTGACCGACTCGTCCACCGGGGCGAACTCCCCGCGGGCCGCGCGCCGCCCGAAGGCCGTACCGGGTTCTATGGTCAAATGGTATGCCGAAATGTGCTGCACGTCCAACCCGATTGCCGTGTCGAGCGTGCGGCGCAGCGAGTCGCCGCCGAATCCCGGCACCCCGAAAATCAGGTCTATGGTGATGTTTTCGAACCCTTCGCCTTGTGCATCCCGCACGGCCTGAACCGCCTGTGCGGCATTGTGGCGGCGGTTCATCAGCTTCAGGCACGCATCGTCGAACGACTGGATGCCGATCGAGAGGCGGTCGACGCCCGCCCGGCGCAGCGCCGCGAGGTAGCGGGGCGTCAGGTCGTCGGGGTTGGCTTCCAGGGTGGTCTCCTCCGCTGCGGAACAATCGAACAGCTTTCCCGCATGTTCCAGCAGCCCGGCAATGGCCTCGGGTGAGCAGAGCGACGGGGTTCCGCCCCCGAAATAGCGGGTGCGGACGGCTTCGCCGCCGAGGTATTCCCGCCGGGCCTCCAGCTCGCGGTGCATGGCGGCCACGAGCTCCTCCATGCGTCCCAGCCCGACGCTTTTGTAGAAATCGCAGTAGGCGCAGATGCGCCTGCAAAAGGGTATGTGGAAATAGAGTCCCGCCATAGTAACCAAAGATACGAAAAAAACGAACGAATCCAAAATCGGATTACGTTCGGTCCCCGGATAACCGACCGACTCCTAAAAGGGGCGTTACCTCCCCAAAGATAAGAAAAAAATCGGGATGTCGTCCGGGCCCGTCCGGGAATTTGTTCCGCCGCTCCGTCCGGCGAATTTCGGCAGCCTGTTTGCAGGGGTGGGTTTGCGGTGCGGAAGCCGCTTTCGGAGGGTTTCTGCAAACCGGGATACACTGTTATAAATGAAGCGTATAGCGGGATCGGAAAAAATAATAAAATTTTTTTGTAATTTCGGCTGTTAATTTTTTCACAATTCTGAAAGTTTTTCTACCTTTGTGCCGTTGGAGTCCGGACGGTCCGGACGAAAACATAGGTTAAGAAGAGGATTTTAATCAAAATAATTACAACTATGGACAAAATGGATTTGAAAAAGTACGGGATCACCGGCGTGACCGAGATCGTGTACAATCCCTCCTACGACGAGTTGTTCCGTGAGGAGACCAAGAAAGGCCTGCGCGGCTATGAGAAGGGTCAGCTGACCGAGACCGGTGCCGTGAACGTGATGACCGGCGTCTACACCGGCCGTTCGCCCAAGGACAAGTTCTTCGTCATGGACGAGACCACCAAGGATACGATCTGGTGGACTTCCGACGAGTATAAGAACGACAACAAGCCCGTTACGAAGGCTGCCTGGAAGGAGCTGAAGAAGATCGCTTCGCAGGAGCTTTCGGGCAAGAAACTCTATGTCGTTGACACGTTCTGCGGCGCCAACGAGAACTCGCGCCTGAAGATCCGTTTCATCATGGAGGTGGCCTGGCAGGCTCACTTCGTGAAGAACATGTTCATCCGGCCGACCGACGAGGAGCTGGAGAAATACGGCGAGCCCGATTTCGTGGTGCTGAATGCGTCGAAAGCCAAGGTTAAGAACTACAAGAAACTGGGCCTGAACTCGGAGACGGCCGTCGTTTTCAACCTCACCGAGAAGATGCAGGTGATTATCAACACCTGGTACGGCGGTGAGATGAAAAAGGGTATGTTCTCCTACATGAACTACCTGCTGCCGCTGAAGGGCATGGCTTCGATGCACTGCTCGGCCAACACCAACGAGAAGGGTGAGACCGCTATCTTCTTCGGTCTGTCGGGTACCGGCAAGACCACGCTTTCGACCGATCCGAAGCGTCAGCTCATCGGCGACGACGAGCACGGCTGGGACGACGACGGCGTATTCAACTTCGAGGGCGGCTGCTATGCCAAGGTTATCAACCTCTCGCAGGAGAACGAGCCCGACATCTGGAACGCCATCCGCCGCAACGCGCTGCTGGAGAACGTGACGGTAGACAAGAAGGGCAAGATCGACTACGCCGACAAGTCGGTGACGGAGAACACCCGCGTATCGTACCCGATCTTCCACATCGAGAATATCGTGAAACCCGTATCGAAGGCTCCGGCTGCCAAGAAGGTGATCTTCCTCTCGGCCGACGCATTCGGCGTGCTGCCTCCGGTTTCGATCCTGACTCCCGAGCAGACGCAGTACTACTTCCTGTCGGGCTTCACCGCCAAGCTGGCCGGCACCGAGCGCGGCATCACCGAGCCTACGCCGACTTTCTCGGCTTGCTTCGGCGCTGCTTTCCTGTCGCTGCACCCCACCAAGTACGGCGAGGAGCTCGTCAAAAAGATGAAGAAGGCAGGTGCCAAGGCATATCTCGTGAATACGGGCTGGAACGGAACCGGCAAGCGTATTTCGATCAAAGATACGCGCGGTATCATCGATGCGATCCTCGACGGTTCGATCGACAAGGCTCCGACCAAGACCATGCCTATCTTCGACTTCGTGATTCCGACCGCTCTGCCGGGCGTAGATCCCAAGATCCTCGATCCGCGCGACACCTACAAGAACGCCAAGGATTGGGACGTGAAGGCCGAGGACCTCGCCAACCGTTTCGTGAAGAACTTTGCGAAGTTCACGGGCAACGAGGCTGGCAAGAAGCTCGTGGCTGCCGGTCCGAAGGTAAAATAGTTCCGAAAAGGATTGCGGCTCCGGCCGCTGCATGATAGAGAAAACCCCGGTTTCCGAGATGGAGACCGGGGTTTTTGTGTGGAAGAGGCCCTGCGGGTTGCGGCCTATTTCCGGGGCTGGAAAATCCGGTAGCCGATCGAGAGGCCTATCTTGTTGGGATACCACTCCGAGGAGCCGTTGAACGGATCGGGGTGCTTCGGCTGCACGGGGCGGTGGGGATGCATGTCGATCTCGCCGTCGAAACTGTAACCGTTGTAGTGGCTGTCCATCCAGGCCCAGCCGAAATAGGCGTCGAGCAGCCACCGTTCGCCGAACTGGTATTCGTACCCCACACACAGCCCGATCATCATGCCGTAGCCTTTGCAGTAGCGGTCCTCGAATTTGAGCCGCCAGTTCTCGATGTAGGGTTTCGACATGTCGAAGGCCATCATGCCGATATTGGCTCCGAGATACCACCCGCGGTTGTGCTCTTTGAAGAAGCGGCGGTATTCGCCCATGAAAATAGCGAAGGTCATGTGCTTGCCGTCGATGGATTTCCACGGGGAGATGACGATCTCGCTCTGGAGGGTCGACTTGGGCGTGACGGCGAATTCGACGGCCGGGTTGACGATCCCTGCCAATGCGTAGAGCCCGTTGAGTTTGACGTATCCCTGCGGGAAGGCGTTCTGTATGCCGAAGAGTGTGAGCAGGAGCGCGCAGGCCCCGGTTCTGCGGAGGGTTTGTGTCATGGATTGCGGATTTCTACCGGATACAAAGATACGGATAAGCGCGGGTAAAAGCAAGTTTACTTGCAATTTGATGGGTGGGAGTAGCTAAGTTGCAGTCAAAGGTCCGAAAAAGTCGGCTCAGTCCAACTGTGGTGCCCAAGGTATGACAAAATCCGGCCGATGTGTTTGATCGGCCGGATTTTCACTTTCTGTTTGGACTTCGGATGCCGGGAAACCTCGTTACATCGGTTCGAACCGGACTGTCATGGTTGTGAAGTCCGCCGTAATCCGATAGTTTCCGTCCTCGAATCCCATCAGCAGGGGGTAGAACTGGTTGCCGTTCTGTGCAAGTTCCCATCCGCGGTAGCCTTGTTGTCCGTCGTGATCGTCGAAAGCCTCTTTGGCCCCGTATTCCGTCAGCCAATCGGTGTTCGAGATGATGAATTTGAATCCCTTACCTTTGTTATCGTCCGGATTGGCCGTGCCGACCTTCACGGGTACGTTCTCTGCCGTGAAGATTCCGGGAGCGGTTTGGGTCATTGCTACGGCTTGACCTAAATCCCAACCGTGGGGCATTGCGTCTCCGAGTATGTAGAGCGCTGTCGGATAATCCGAACCTTGTGCCGGTTCGAAGCGTACCGCCATCGTCGTGAAGTCGACAGTGATGTCGTATACTCCGGTAGTGTGTCCCATCAGCAGGGGGTAGAACTGGTTGCTGTTTTGTGCGAGCTCCCAACCGCGGTAGCCCTGCTGTCCGTCGTGGTCGTCGAAAGCCTCTTTGGCTCCGTATTCGGTGCTCCAATCGCTGTTTGAGATGCCGAATTTGAATCCGTTGCCCTTGTTGTCGTCCGGATTGGCCGTGCCGACGTCGATGTTCACGCCCTTGACCTGGAAAACGCCGTTTCCGATCTTGGTCAGCGGAATGAAGCTGCCGAGATTCCACCCGGCCTCCGTGGCCGGCCCGAAGAGGAACAGCGTTTCGGGATAGGAGGGTGCCGTGCCGCCCGTGAGGGTGACTTTCAAGGTGTTAAGGTCGACTCGTACGGTGTAGTAGCCTTCGCTGAAACCCTGGTCGCCCGGGATGAAGCGGATGTCGCCGTCGCCGTCGCCTTTTTTCTTGAGGGTCCAGTACTCGCCGGCCGCCTCGTCGCGGATGTACTCCGTCCAGTCGTGGAAGTCGAATTTGAATCTGCTCTCCGGTTTGAGATAAATATTGGTGTTTTCATAGATGTTCTCCCCGACGGGCAGCAGGGCGTTTGCCTCGACCATGTTCCATCCGTTTTCCATATCGTCTCCCAGAATGTAGAGAGCCGTTTCGGGGTCGAACTCCGCGACGTCGCCCGTCCGGGTCAGTGTGAGCGTCATCTTGTTGAGGTCGACGTATACGGTGTAGATGCCGCTCGTATAGTCGTACTGCAAAGGATAGAACTGCGAATCTCCGTCATTGGCAATGGCGAAGGTCTGGATTTGGCCGAATTCACCGTCGATCTTCTGCCCGTAGAATGGATAGCTGCCGTTCTCCTCGATATAGAATTTGAAGCCTTTGTTATCGGCGGGTTTGCCGAATTTCAGCACGACGTTCTCTGCCGTGTAGGTGCCTTCGTCGCCCTGCGGCAGTTCGATGGCCTTGTCCCACCCGTATTCGCAGGCGCCTCCCTTCATCCAGAGCGATGCGGGTTTTACCACTTCGGCAGCGTAGGCCGTAGCGGCAAAAGCTACCTCTTCCGAGGTTTTGTCCTCGATAAGGTAGTTGTCGGTATGTGCATGGACGCATGCCCGGAAGGCGAAGCGTTCGCCGCTTTTGCCGCCGAACGTCGTTATGATGAGGTCATTGAGCTCCTTGTGCGTGAAAGAGATCGCCAAATCGGCTTCCCCCCCCCACTCTCGTTTAATCCCTTTGAACAGGTCTTCGCCTTCTACGTTCAGGTATAGATCATACTTGACCGAAGAACTGCGGGTTACGACCGAGGCGGCCGTCCACGAGAATTTCAGGGCCTCCTGATCGGCTTTGTCGGCGTCGAGCATTACCTCCTCTTCCGATACCGTAAGCACGGGGGCTGTCAGTTCGCTCCACTCCTTATCAGGAAAGTCAGACGTGTTGTCGTCGCTGCACGAGGCGATGGGGAGCGCAAAAGCCAACACGCCTGCGATGTATTTCCAAAGATGTTTCATACTGGTTGGTTTAGGTTCGTTAACGTAATTTGTTTTCGAACGTAAAAATAGAGGACAAAAACCGGATAACCATGAAAAGCGCCGCATGGTACAAGCATTTGATTAAAAAGTATCATTCTGGCCGTTCGCTGTACCGGGAGCCTGGGGATAGCAGCGGGCCGGGCCGGGGTGTTTGGGGGTGTAGCGTGCTTTGGAGAGGTGTTTTGGCGAGAACGGGAATGTTTTTGCGTGTTAAAATGGTATTATCTTGTCTGATTATGATACTATTCAATCCATCTGAACTGCATCCGTTGCAGAACCCTTTCGAAACCTCTATTTTTACGCAGCACAAACGGGAAATGCAGCCTGTTTTATTGTGTGACGTAAACCTGCTTATTTACTGTAACCTATGAGAAGAATAGTTGTAGTTGTATTATTTACAATGCTTTGCGGGCTCGCATTTGCGGCCGGAGAAAAAAGTTTCAAGATTCCTTCTCCCGACGGGAAAATCGGGATCATACTGACGGCCGGCGAGCGACTTGCCTATGAAGTCCGTGTGGACGGCCGGACGGTAGTGGCGCCCACTCCGGTGTCGATGACGCTGAGCGACGGAACCGTGTGGGGTGGTTCGGTGCAGCCTTCCCGCATCCGCAAGGGGACGGTCGATTCCTCCTTCGCGACGCCCTTTTATATTAAAGAGCGGGTTGCGGACCGTTACAACTGGCTGCGGGCCGATTTCCGGCAGGGTTTCGCCGTTGAGTTCCGGGCATACGATGACGGAGTCGCCTATCGTTTCGTTTCGACGACGGATAAACCGCTGACTGTTGCTTCCGAAGAGGCTGGCGCCCGTTTTCCGGGAGACTGGAAATGCTGGGTCCCCTATGTGCGGGATTGTGACGGAACTGAGATCGTACCCTTTGGGAGCCAGTTCAAGACCTCGTTCGAGAATCTTTATACCGTAGCCCGGCTCTCGGAGCTCGATCCAGCTCGCCTGGCTTTCCTGCCGATGGTCGTGGCCGACGATCACGGGGTGAAACTCTGCTTTACCGAGGCCGATCTCCAGGCCTATCCGGGTATGTATTTCAATTATCCGAGTCAGGGTACCTCCCTGCGCGGTATTTTCGCACCCTATCCGAAGCGTACGCACGACGGGGGACATGACAATCTTCAAAATGTCGTGGACGAGTACGACGATTTCATCGCCAAAGCCGCACCGCGGGCTACGTTCCCGTGGCGAACGGTCCTCATTGCCCGCGAGGACAGACAACTGCTCGATAACGATATGGTCATGCGTCTGGCCGAGCCCTCGCGCCTCGAGGATGTTTCGTGGATTCGCCCGGGGCTGGCGGCCTGGGAGTGGTGGAACGACTGGGGACTTCACGGCGTCGATTTCGAGGCCGGGGTCAATACGCCGACCTATAAGCACTATATCGACTTCGCGGCCCGCAACGGGATCGAATACCTGGTGATGGACGACGGATGGTCCAAAGACAAGACCGACCTGATGTCGGGCGGCAGCGACCGCCTCGATCTGGATGAGGTGCTGCGTTATGCGAAAGAAAAGAACGTCGGCATCATCCTGTGGGCGGGTTTCCGTGCTTTCGACCGGGATATGGAGGAGGTTTGCCGCCATTATTCGGCATTGGGTGTCAAAGGTTTCAAGGTCGACTTCATGGACCGGGACGACCAGCAGATCGCCGAATTCCTCTACCGCGGGGCGGCCACCGCAGCTAAATACGGATTGCTGCTCGACTACCACGGCATTTATAAGCCCGCCGGTTTGCAGCGCACCTATCCCAATGTCGTCAATTTCGAAGGCGTGCACGGATTGGAACAGATGAAATGGTCGGAAGAGTCGGTCGATCAGGTGACCTACGATGTGACGATGCCGTTTATCCGGATGACGGCTGGTCCCGTGGACTACACCCAGGGAGCCATGCTCAATGCTGCGAAGGGACATTTCTTTCCGCGTCGCAGCGAACCGATGAGTCAGGGCACGCGCTGCCGCCAGCTGGCTGAATACATCGTTTTCCATGCTCCGCTGTCGATGCTTTGCGACTCGCCCTCCAACTACGATCGGGAACCCGAATGCACGGCCTTCATCTGCGGCGTTCCCACGGTGTGGGACCGGACCGTGGCGCTCGACGGCCGGCTCGGGGAGTATGCGGCCGTCGCCCGCTGCAAAGGGGATGTCTGGTACGTCGGCGGCCTTACGGGACACGAAGGTCGTACGGTGACGCTCGACCTCGGATTTTTGGGGGATGGAGATTTTACGGCCGAAATCTTCTGCGACGGTGTCAATGCCGCTAAGTACGGACATGATTACCAGCGGGTAATCCGTGCGCTGGGGTCGGAGCGCACACTGGAAATAACGATGGCTCCCGCCGGCGGATTCGCCCTGCGAATCACCCGGGAATAAAATAAATACTCTATTCTATTCGTTTTATGACAAATTTAGATTTCGAGAAGCGTATTTCAGACCTGCGTTCAGCTCATGAAGAGTTGATCGGCAGGAAGAATCCGGCCGCGGATTCGAACGGTGTATGGACTCGTTATACCTATCCGATCCTCACGGCTGCGCATACGCCGCTCTTCTGGCGCTACGACCTGAATCCTGCTACTAACCCCTTTTTGCTTGAGCGGTTCGGGATCAACGGAACGTTCAATGCCGGTGCTATCAAGTTCGGCGGCAAATACGTGCTGGTGGTCCGGGTCGAAGGGAACGACCGCAAATCCTTTTTCGCTCTGGCTGAAAGCGATAATGGGATCGACGAATTCCGGTTCCGCGATCATCCGCTGACGATTCCCCCGGTAAACGGGACCGAAACGAACTTGTATGACATGCGACTTACGGCTCATGAGGACGGCTGGATTTACGGCATCTTCTGTGTCGAACGCCACGATCCGTCGGCAGCCCCGGGCGATCTGTCGTCGGCCGTCGCCACGGCCGGCGTGGCCCGGACGAAGGACCTTGTGCATTGGGAGCGTCTTCCCGATATCAAGTCGCCCACACAACAGCGAAACGTGGTGCTCCACCCCGAATTCGTGGACGGAAAATATGCCCTTTACACCCGTCCGCAGGAGGGGTTCATCGCTGCCGGGGCCCTTGGCGGTGGGATCGGCTGGGCTTTGGTAGACGATATGGCCTGTGCGGAAATCCGCGATGAAAAGATTATCGACGTACGTTTCTACCACACGATCAAGGAGGTGAAGAACGGCGAGGGGCCCCATCCGATCCGCACCCCGCAGGGGTGGCTGCATCTGGCTCACGGGGTGCGCGCCTGCGCGGCGGGACTCCGTTATGTACTTTATATGTATATGACGGCCTTGGACGATCCTTCGCAGCTGATCGCCGTGCCGGCCGGATATACGCTGGCGCCGGAGAATGAAGAACGTGTCGGCGACGTTTCGAACGTGCTTTTCTCGAACGGCTGGATCGCCGATGACGACGGCCGGGTATTTCTCTACTATGCATCGAGCGATACCCGTATGCACGTGGCGACATCGACTATTGAGAGGCTTGTGGACTATTGCCTGCATACGCCGTCCGACGGTCTTACGACGGCGACTTCCGTCGAGCGGCTGAATGAGCTGATTGATAGAAATTTGAACTATTACCGAAAGAACGATTGATGAAAGACAGCGTCACATTCCGGGAGAAGATCGGATACGGCTTCGGGGACATGGCTTCGAGCATGTTCTGGAAGATATTCGGTATGTATCTGCTCTTTTTCTATACCAAGGTGTTCGGCATTACGCCGGCCGCTGCCGGGACTATGTTCCTGGTGACCCGCATCTGGGATTCGCTTAACGATCCCATCATGGGGCTGTTGGCGGATCGTACCCGCAGCCGGTGGGGGCGTTACCGTCCTTATCTGCTTTGGGGCGCCCTGCCGTTCGCCGCGATCGGAGTGCTGACGTTCTGGACTCCCGATTTCGGGATGACCGGAAAACTGGTGTGGGCCTACGTTACCTATACGGCCATGATGATGGTCTATACGCTGGTCAACGTCCCCTATGCTTCGCTGCTCGGGGTGATGACGCCCGATACGAAACTGCGCAATACGTTCTCCTCCTACCGGATGTTCTTCGCCTATGTCGGCAGTCTGGTGACCTTCATGCTGTTGCAGCCGATGGTGGATTTCTTTGCCGGATGGCTCGGCGGCGGGGAGGCCGATGTCCTGAATGAAAGCGTCGCCGGGAGCGACGTAGCCATATCGGGCATGCCGGAGGCGTGGACCTGCGCCGTGACCGTCATCGGGGGACTTTGTGCGCTGCTCTTCTGGCTCTGTTTCCGCTGGACGCGCGAGCGGATTCGGGTCGACGATTCGCAGCACGCGAAGGGATCGGTCGGACGTGACCTGAAAAGCCTGGCCCGCAATGCTCCCTGGTGGATTCTACTCGTCGCGGGAGTGGCGGTGCTGTTGTTCAACTCGATCCGCGACGGGGTGGCGATCTTCTATTTCACGGACTATGTCCGGAGCGCTTACAAACTGCCTCATCTGGGCTGGACGCTGGGAACGCTTTACCTGCTGTTGGGCCAGTTGGGGAATATGGCCGGGGTGGCTTTGGCCGTACCGCTGGCGGCGCGCATCGGCAAAAAAGGGGCTTTTGCCGCAGCGATGGGTGCGGCGGCGGTGCTGAGCCTCTTCTTCTTCCGGCTGGAGCCTTCCGAACTGGGATGGCTCTTCACCCTGCAAGCACTTGTCAGCGTTGCGGCGGGCGTCGTGCTGCCTTTGTTGTGGAGCATGTATGCCGATATCGTCGATTACGAGGAATACCGCAGCGGCCGGCGGCCTACGGGGCTGATCCTCTCCTCTTCGTCTATGTCCCAGAAACTCGGCTGGGCGCTGGGAGGTGCTGTGACGGGCTGGCTGCTTACAGCGTTCGGTTATGATCAGTCGGCTGCGGTGCAGAGCGGTGAGGCGATAGCAGGCGTGCGGATGATGATGAGTTGGCTTCCGGCTTCCGGCTGCTTGTTGGCTGCCGCGGCGGTCCTTTTCTATCCGCTCGGCGAAAAACGTATGGAGCGAATCACGGCGGAGCTCGCGCTTCGTCGGAAAACGAACGAATGATGGAAAAGATGCTTGTACAATGGCGTAACGAGCTGTCAGAGGAGCTGATCTGCGATATCCTGCCTTTCTGGACGGCATTTTTGGGTGACGGTGTGCACTTTGCGGGGCGTATCGACGGCCGCGGGAAAGCACATCCCGAAGCCGGAAAAGGCGCCGTCCTGATCGCGCGGATGTTGTGGACCTTTTCGGCCGCTTACCGCATGACCGGGAGGCCCGAATGCCTGGATGCGGCCCGCAAGGTTCGTGAATTGCTGGCCTTACGGCTGATCGACCCGGTGTACGGAGGCGTCTATTGGGAGATTGCTCCCGACGGAGATCCGCTCTGCTGCAAGAAGCAGAGTTATGCCGTGGGTTTCGCGATTTACGGACTGAGTGAATATGTCCGGGCGACGGGTGATCCGGCGGCTTTGGATGAGGCGGTTGCGTTGTTCGGGGCGCTTGAAGAACATGTCTGGGATGCGGCGCGGGGCGGATATGCCGAAGCCCTGACCCGGGATTGGCGACCATTGGAGGACATGCGCCTAAGCGAGAAGGATGCCAATACCTATTTCAGCATGAACACGCACCTGCATCTGCTCGAACCTTGTGCGAACCTGCTGCGGGTTTGGCCGGAAGATCGGGTTGCTGAAGCGGTCCGGCGGTTGCTTCGCATTCATACCGACCGGATCTTCGATCCGCAGGCGGGGCACTTGAACCTCTTTTTCGATGCGGAATGGCAGCCGCAGGGGCGGACGGTCTCCTATGGACATGACATCGAGGCGTCGTGGCTTATTGTCGAAGCCGCCGACCTGCTCGGCGATCCGCAGGTCAGGGCTGGCGTCGGATCTGTTTCGGAGGCATTGGCGAGGGCTGCCGCCGAAGGCGTGCAGCCCGACGGAAGCCTGATTTACGAATACGATCCGTTGACTGGACATACGGATGCCGACCGTCACTGGTGGGTACAAGCCGAAGCGGTTGTCGGGTTTTTCAACATGTACGAGCAAACCGGGGACGCGATGTTTCTGCGGCGCAGCCGCGACGTGTGGCGGTATATCCGGACGCACCTGCTCGATAGTGCGAACGGCGAATGGTTTTGGAGCGTCCGTGCCGACGGCTCGGTCAACCGCGAAGACGACAAGGCCGGGTTCTGGAAATGTCCCTATCATAATGGCCGGATGTGCCTGGAACTGATGCGGCGCATCGAACGGCTGCTTGCAGAGAATTGAAAACCGAAAAACTGGCGGCTATGGCAAATTACAATATCCTTACGGAGGTACCTCCCATTTCGAAGCAGGACAGCTTCGTCGTGTTCGAGCGCCGGAAAAGCAACTTCAATTTTCCGATTCACATTCACGGCGAATACGAGCTCAACTATATCATCGGGGCACGCGGTGCGCGGCGTATCGTCGGCGACCATGTGGCCGATATTGGCGACAGGGAGATGGTGCTCATCACGGGAAGCAATCTGGAGCATGCGTGGATGGACGGCAATTTGAACCTGGGAGCGGAAATCTATGAGGTAACGATTCAGTTTTCGCCCGAACTGTTTCAGGGCGGCGGACTGATTGACCGGAAACAGTTCGCGCCGATCAAGAAGATGTTGCAGGATGCCCAGCACGGGATCGCGTTCTCCGAAAAGACGATTTTGCAGAGCGAGTCGGGGATTCACCAGCTGATTAACAGTACGGACAATTTCAACTCGATTCTGATTTTCCTTTCGCTGCTCAACCTGCTGGCCCACGACCCGGCCTATACCGTGTTGTCGCATTCGCATTTCAGCAAGTTGGAGGATACCTACGACAGTCGGCGCGTGCGGACCATTATGGATTATCTCAACAGCAACTACCACCGTCCCGTGCGGCTCTCGGAGATGGCGGCGCTGGTCAATATGAGCGAGCCTTCGTTCAGCCGTTTCATCAAGCGGCGGACGGGATATAATTTTATCGACTGCCTGAACAATATCCGCATCAGTGCGGCGTCCCGGCGTCTGATCGACGAACCGGCGAACACGATTGCCGAGATTGCTTTCAAATGCGGGTTCAACAACCTCTCGAATTTTAACCGAATTTTCAAGAAATACAAAGGCTATACGCCTCACGATTTTCGGGAATACTACGACAAGAAGAAGATCATCATCTGACAAACCAAACCGCTCTAACCTGTTACAAACAATGAACAAACTGTTTTGCATAGCATGTATGGCCGTATTATCGGCCGCCTGTTCGGAATCTTCACCCTTCCCGGTCGATTCGCGGGCCACGCCTGAAACTTGCGCCCTATACCGCAACTTGTTCCGGGTAGTGGATGATGGGGTGATGTTCGGGCACCAGGACGACGCTCTTTACGGGCACGGCTGGAAGTATGAGGAGGGACGCTCCGACGTCAAAGAGTGCTGCGGCGATTACCCCGCTGTCTTCGGGTGGGAACTCGGGGGACTCGAAGCCGGGGCCGATCGGAGTATCGACGACGTTCCGTTCGCTGAAATCACACGCCTGCTGTGTGCCGCCTATGGGCGCGGAGCCGTGAACACGGTCAGTTGGCATCCGCAGAATCCTGAGTCGGGGGCCAACGCTTGGGACTGTAAAACCTCCACGGCCGTGAAATCCATTCTCCCCGGCGGCGCCAACCATGCCGAATTCCGGTTGTGGCTCGACCGTCTGGCTGGATTCTTCGCCGGTCTGAAAGCCGCCGACGGGACCCTGGCGCCGGTACTGTTCCGTCCGTTCCACGAGCACACCGGCAGCGGATTCTGGTGGGGCGAAGCACAGTGTACCCCCGACGAGTACCGGGCTTTATGGCGCTTCACGGTGGAATATCTGCGTGATGTGAAGGGGGTGCATAATCTCCTCTACGTCTATTCACCGGATCTGTACCGCGATGCGGAGCACTATATGGAACGCTATCCGGGCGACGAGTGGGTCGATGTACTCGGGCTCGACGCCTACCACCGTCAGCAGGATTGGGATTTCCTATCGGGCGGTGAACGAATGCTTTCGACCTTGCAGCAATTGGGCCGCGAACACGGCAAGCCGACGGCTTTCACCGAAACCGGACTCGAGGGTATCCCCGATGCGGAGTGGTGGACCCGATGGCTGTTGCCGGTCATCCGCGGCAAGGGGCTGAGCTATGTCTTGGTGTGGCGTAACGCCCACGACCGTCCGACGCACTTTTTCGGTCCCTGGCACGGACATGTTTCGGAACCCGATTTCAGAAAATTTGCCGTCAACCGGGAGCAGCCCGTGCTGTTCGAGAGCCGGTTGCCTGACATGTATCACTGATAATTAACCTAAAATAGCTGATAATTATGTGGAAACAAATTCTTTATCTGTCGTGTCTGGTCGTGGCAGGATGCAGTGATATTGCCGACCGCGAATATCCGGAACCTCAGCCCGCCCCTGCTGCGGCGACCGACTCGCAGGCTACGGTGCAGACCCGTAACCTGCTCGCAAACCTGCGCAGCATTGCCGAGAACGGCGGTACGCTTTTCGGCCATCAGTGCTCGTCGCTCTACGGCATCGGTTGGTCGGGCGATGCCGACCGTTCGGATGTGAAGAGCATCTGCGGCGACTATCCCGCGATAATGGGCTGGGACCTGGCCCAGATCGAGCTTGGGCAGGAGGCCAATATCGACGGCGACAAGTTTGATGACATACGCGGCCGTATTCTCGAAGCCTATGCCCGCGGCGGTGTGACTACCGTCGGTTGGCATACGACCAATCCCGTTACCGGGGGCACGGCCTGGGACGTGACCGCGGCCGTGGGCCGGATCATTCCCGGCGGCGATCTTCACGAAAAATACTGCGGTTGGCTGGACAAGGTTGCCGATTTCATGCTCTCGCTCAAGACTGTTGACGGGGAGTATGTCCCGGTGCTGTTCCGTCCGTTCCACGAACACACCGGCAATGGATTCTGGTGGGGAAAGGGCAACTGTACTGCTGAGGAGTACATCGCCTTGTGGCGTTTTACGCTCGAATACCTGCGCGATACGAAGGGCGTGCATAACCTGCTGTACGTCTATTCGCCCGATATTGTCAGTTCGCAGGACAACTACCTCGAATTCTGGCCGGGCGACGCCTATGTCGATGTGCTCGGTCTGGACGCCTACGACCGCAGTTCTTGGGCGATCGACACCAACGGTCTGCGGCTGATGCGCCTGCTCAAACATATCGCCTATCTGAAAAACAAACCGTTCGCTTTCACGGAGACCGGGCTTGAAAACAACACGTCCCAACCGAAATGGTGGACCGAAAAGCTTTCGAAAGCCATTACGGGCGTTCCGGTAGCCTATGTGCTGGTTTGGCGGAACAAGGATACGAATCATTTCTTCGGCCCTTATCCGGGCTGCGTTTCGGAGGAGGACTTCAAGACCTTCGTCGCCGGGGAACAGATCCTTATGGAGAAGGACATAGCCGGTATTTACGAATAATCCCAGCCCGAGATGAACGTGATAAGAATTATTCGGGGGTGCACGCTGGCACTGACCTTCGTTTCCTGCGGGAACCGTCCTTCGGTTCCGCACGGGGAGATCGCCCGGGTGCGCGATTTCATCCGCACGTCGTGGGATACGTCGGTACAGTATAATCCGGTCGACTCGCAATCCCTGATCGGATTGCCCCGTCCCTATACGGTTCCCAGCGTCAGCCAGACCTTTCAGGAACTCTATTATTGGGATACCTATTTCACCAACGAGGGGCTCGTGCGTGATGGATGTCTCGACCTGGCGAAAAACAACACCGAGAACATGCTTTATCTGGTCGACCGGTACGGCTATATGCCCAACGGCAGCCGGACCTGGTATCTCAACCGCTCGCAGCCTCCTTTCCTGTGCATGATGGTCGACCGGGTGTTCGAAGAGACCGGGGACAGGAAGTGGCTGGCCGGGGCTTTTGCGACTTTGCAGAAGGAGTATGATTTCTGGATGACACAGCGTATTACGCCTGTCGGACTGAATTGTTACTCTTCATCTGCGGACGACGAACTCAAACAGGAATTCGTGACTACCGGGGGCCAGCGGCTCGGGACTGACTTCCGCAACCGGGGGCTTTCCGACGCGGAAATTCTGCGGCTGGGGGCGCATTTTGCCGCCGAGGCCGAGTCGGGCTGGGATTTCAATCCCCGTTTCGAGCGTCGTTGCGAGGATTTTTGCCCCGTGGACCTCAATGCCAATCTCTATTTCTACGAGACGCTTTTTGCCCGTTACGCTCTTCTGACGGGCGATACTGTGGCTGCGGAGACTTGGAAAAAACGGGCTGAAAAGCGGCGCGGGCTGATAAACCGCTACTGTCTCGGGGAAGATGGCGTTTATTACGACTACGATTTCGTCAACGACCGTCGTTCGACGGTGGTTTCGGGCGCGGTGTTCAGTCTGCTCTATGCCGGTATTCCGGATGCGGAGCAGGCCCGGACCCTCGTGGAAAAGGCGCTCGGACGGTTGGAGTTCGAATACGGGATCGCCGTCTGCGAGGACAAGCCCTATGAATACGATTACCAGTGGTCTTATCCCAATACCTGGCCCCCGGTAGTCTACCTGGCCATCCGGGGACTCGATACCTATGGTTACGGGGAAGATGCACGGCGCATTGCGGAGAAGTACGTCGCGATGGTCGTGAAGACCTTCGGCGAAACCCGTAACCTGTGGGAAAAGTACAATGTCCGGGAAGGGAATATCAATGTCAGCAACGAGTACGACATGCCCACTATGCTGGGATGGAGCGCCGGGACGTTCATCTATGCCAGTGACTATCTCGACGGTAAAATTGACAATCAATCGAAACACTAAAATCAGATACCATGAAAACAATAAATCGATGCCTGCGGAGCAGGTGGCTTTTGGCGCTTTTCGCCTCCCTGTTCCTCGCTGTCGGCGCATCCGCCCAGAATGAGGTTCGGGGCCGCGTGACGGCCGACGGACAGCCGTTAGTCGGGGCCAGCGTCATTATCAAGGGAACGACGACTGGAACCAGTACGGATACCTCGGGTGATTTTACGATCCGGGCCAAAAGCGGGGCCGTGCTCTCCGTCGGATTCGTCGGCTACAAGACCCGTGAGGTCGCCGTTACGGCCGGGGCGACCTTCCTCGACATCGTGCTTGAAGCCGAAGAGGCCCTGATCGACGATGTGGTCGTCATCGGTTACGGCTCAATGAAGAAAAGCGATCTGACCGGATCGGTCGTCTCCGTGAAGATGGACGCCATCAAGGATATTTCGGCTCCGTCAGTCGAGGGATTGTTGCAGGGGCGTGCTGCGGGATTGCAAATCATGAATACCTCGCAGGACCCCGGAGCGGGGGCTGTGGTGCGTATCCGCGGCAACAGTTCGCTCAACGGTTCGAACACCCCGCTGATCGTGGTCGACGGATTTCCCATCGGCGATGCCGGCAACCTGTCGCAGATCAATCCCTCGGATATCGAGTCGATAGAGATTCTGAAAGACGCGTCCTCCTCGGCCATTTACGGTTCCCGCGGCGCCAACGGCGTGATTCTGATCCAGACCCGCACCGCCAAAGGCGGATCGACACAGGTTTCGGTGAACCACCGGACCACCATCGGCCAGTTCACCGACGAACTCAATGTTTGGCGCAATCCGTTGCAAATGGCGCAGATTGCCAACGAAGAATTGACCAACGCCGGACTGCCGGCCCTCTATACGGGCCAGTACAATAACGGCACCTACTATCCGTCGCTCATCGAGATACAGCAGGGCAAGTGGTCGAACACCGACTGGGCCGACCTCTGTATGCGCACGGCCGTGGTCAATAATACGACGGCCACGCTGTCCCACTCCACCGATAAGGCGGCGATCAATTTGAGTCTTAATTATTTCGACGACGAGGGCGTCTATAAGAAGGATAATTTCCGCAAGGGCAATGTCACGCTGAACGGTTCCTACAAGCTGGCCAAGAACTTCACGCTCCAAACTTCGAACATTTTTTCGATTCATAAGCGCCACGTGAACAACACGCTCGAATACGGTCGCAACCCGCTGTGGCCCGTTTACGATGAGGACGGCAACTATTTCGTTGCTTCGGAAACCGACTTCGGCCATCCGCTCATTATCTCCGACAACGTTAAGAACGAGACGCAGGGCCGTGATCTCATTTCGTCGCTGGCCGCCGAGTGGGAGATCGTCGAGGGGCTGAAAATCCGCACGCAGCTCAACTACAACTATTCGACTACCGTACAGGATGTCTACAACGCTTCGAACACCTCGCAGGAGGCGCACGACATGAACGGCATCGCTCAAATGAACAACTCCCTGTCGCAGGACGTGCTGAGCGAGACCTATATCACCTTCCAGCGGACCTTTGCCGACCGGCACAACCTGTCGGTCATGGCGGGACATTCGTTCGACTACAACATGGGCCGCACGCTCGGCACCACAGCCTACGATTTCGTGAACGACGCCCTCGGCAACGAGAACATGGGCGCGGGCAATCCTCAGAAGAACGTGATTAACAATACCTATCAGAACAGCAAGTTGCTCTCGTTCTATGGCCGTCTGAACTACGTGCTTGATGACAAATACCTCTTTACGTTCACCATGCGTGCCGACGGGTCGTCGAAATTCGGCAAGAACAGCAAGTGGGGTTATTTCCCTTCGGGAGCCGTGAGCTGGAAACTTCACAACGAGCCGTGGATGCAGAAACTCAATGTTTTCGACGAGTTCAAGATCCGCGCGAGCTGGGGACTTTCGGGTAATCAGGGGATCTCGCCCTACCAGACGCTCAACCGTTACGGCACCGAGAAATACTGGTTCGCTGACAAATGGCAGACGGCTATCGGTCCGGGTTATGAGGCCGGCCGTGAGGGAGCTAACGACCGCTATATCCTTTGGGGAGGTATTTCCAATCCCGATCTGAGGTGGGAATCGACCCGTCAGTGGAATCTGGGTGTCGATCTGGCCTTTTTCAGACGCCGTCTGCGCGTGACGATGGATTATTACGACAAATATACCACCGACCTGCTGCGTGAGAAATACCTGCCGCTGTCGAGCGGTTACGACAAGATGTGGGTCAACGACGGCAACATCCGCAACCGCGGTTTCGAACTCACGCTCGACGGCGACATCGTCAGTCGGAAGAACACCTCTCTCTCCGCGACGTTCATCTTCTCGCGCAACCGTAACAAGGTGACCGATTTGGGCAACGCTGTTTCGAGCGGTCTGAGCACCGATTACCTTACGGGGATGCAGTACGAGGTCTGCGGCCAATCGCTGTCGATGTTCAACGGTAATCCGAGCGTTTATGCCATCGGCTATCCGATGTACGTTTTCTATGGCTACCGGGTGGACGGTATTATTCAGCAGGGCGAGGACCCCGGCTTCATGAGTTCCGACGGTAAAGACCTTCCCGGTGAGCTCAAATACGTGGACCTGAACGGTGACTATGCCATCGACGATAGAGACCGCTGCATCATCGGCGATCCGAATCCGGACTTTACGGCCAGTCTCAACCTGGCGTTCCGTTACAAGAATCTCGACGTATCGGTATTTCTCAACGGTGTATTCGGCAACGACGTCATCTATAACGGCTATACCTACGACCCGCGCGTGAAGATCAAGCGCTGGACTCCCGACAACCCGACGAACAAATACCCGCGCCTGAATTCGACGCGAAGCTACCTGTTCTCGGACTATTTCGTCCATGACGGCTCGTTCGTCCGCATGCAGAACATCAATATCGGCTATACGATTCCTGTGCGCAAGGCCTTTATTCGCAGCGTGCGTGTGTTCGCCAACATCGAGAATGCCTATACCTTCACTGAATTCGACGGTTATGATCCCGAGGTGGGTGTCGACGGCATCTACTGGGGCGGTTATCCCCGCCTGCGGAAATATACCATCGGTCTGGACCTGAAATTCTAAGCTGACGACTATGAAAAACTTGCTTTATATCATTTCGCTTTGCGGGCTGCTCACGGCGTGCGACCTGCAAGAGGAGCCGTACGGATTTTATTCCGACGATAATTTTTACAAGAACGAGACCGATGCTGAATCGGGGCTGCTCTATGCCTACAATGCCCTGACGTTTCTCGAATATTCACGCGGCATCTTCTACATCGGCGACATTCCGACCGAAACCATGTCGCCCAAAAGCGATGAGGCCGGGGATGTCTACCAACTCGAGAACTGGATCGCAGGCCGGGAGACCGAGCAGTTGAAATATTATTTTAAATACTGCTACATCGCTATCAACCGCGCCAATACGGTGATCGACCATATCTACAACAGTTCGGCGCTGAGTGAAACGGCGCGCCGCCGCATCCTCGGTGAAGCTTATTTCCTGCGTGCATGGAACTATTTCAACCTGGTGCGCACGTTCGGTGTCGTCCCCGTGCAAACGCAGATGGTGGCGGAACTGTCGCAGACGACGCCTCCGATGGCAACGGGCCTCGACCAGCTTTACGACCTGATCTTCGGCGACCTGGCCCGGGCGGACGAACTGCTCGAGGTTAACAAGGTCTTCGGACGGGCGGACAAGGTAGCTGCGCAGGCGCTAATGGCCAAGGCCTACCTGACTGTTGCCTCTTCGAAGGAACATAACGTCTACCGCTATACGGAGATGCGCCGCGAGCCGCAGATCATGTACGACAGTGCTGCCTATTGGGCCGGGAAGGTCGTTCGTGATTATAAAAATTCCTATGATTTCGACGATAACCTGCGCGACATCTACGACGTGAACAAACCTACGGGCCCTGAGCATATCTTCATTATGCCGATCGACCGCAGCGGTACGCAGGAGGGCAACTACTCCAAACTGCCCCTGCTTTTCCTGCCGTCGAACAACTCCGTGCCTTTCTACATCCGTTACGGCAACGGGGACCTGCAGCGGGCCAACGGCAACGGCTGGGGCGTTTTCCTCTGCAACGACGAATTTGTCGAGACGCAGTTCAGCACTACGGACAAGCGCCGCACCGAGTTGATTCACCGTGATATCTACGACGTTTCGGGCAATCCGATCGTGCCTAACCAGGTCAAGGGTTACTTTTCGAGCAAGTATGTCGACCCCGATTTTATCGGCGAGCGTACCAGCGCCCGTCCTTACCTGATCCGTTTCTCGGACATTGCGCTGGTGTATGCCGAGGCAGCGGGACCCGAAGAGGGGCTGGCTTATGTGAACCGCATTCGCGAAAGAGCCGGTGTGACGCCGCTTCCGTCCGGAATGACGGTGGATAAATTCCGTGAAGCGGTAATCAAGGAACGGGCGCTTGAACTGGCATTCGAGGGCAACCGGCTCTACGATCTCCGTCGCACGGCCTCGGTTACGACCACCGACATCAAGGCTGCCGGACTGAGCGAGGCCGAAGCCGCTTACTATCCGATTCCGCAGCGTGAAATAGATCTGAATCCCAATTTGTAGCGTTATGAAAAATCTGAAATATATCGTTTTGTTGCTTTCGTGCCTGGCTGTTGTTTCCTGCACGAAGGATATCGACGAGAAGGAGCCGAGCAACGAGTGCTCGATTCTCGACATCAAATTGACGGGACAACTGGGCAAAGCCGCCATCGAACGGGTGGACGACAATCAGGGAACCGTGACTCTCTATATTTTCGAGCAGGCCGATTATCCGTGGGAAGCGGTCGGTGTCGAGGCGCTGGCCCTTTCGGCCTATGCCACGGCGGATGTCGCCGACGGCGGTACGCTTGATTTCCGGAATCCCGACCGTAAGGCGCGTATCATCGTGCGTTCCCAGACCGGGAAGCAGGTATTGTGGACGGTTTATCTCAAACCCTACGATCCGTTCTATGTCGGTACGTGGGCTGTCAGCGACATCAAGATCTACGTGGATCAGAATATCAGCGGTAACGGTACCGGGAAGTGGGACACTTCGATGGGCGGTTCCGAGTTCGGGACATTTGCCTCGCCGGAGCTGGACAACGTTATCACTATTACGATGAACGAGGAGATGGTTGACGGAAAGTTCACGGGCAAGATCGTCAATGCCGCTGGGGCCGACGGGCTGTACGGGTCGTTCAAGGGCGTTTATCCGGGCGAGTACACCGAGGATGCTCCGCTGGATATGGACCCGCGTCTGCGGCATTTGATTCCTGCCGGCGAATCCGACTGGGTGTTGGACCTCTCGACCGACGAGATGAAGATCTCGAAGAACAACATCACGTCGACGATGACTTTCAGCCGGGATGCCTCGGGCAATCTGTTTTTCGATTTCGCCCTGCCCAATGCGTCGGGCGACACGCCGGGCAGCAATTTCTACAATAATTTCTGGCGCAGTTCGTACAAGTTCTCGTACATCGTACGGGCTGCCGAATAGACCGGACATGTTAACCTTAACGAAAAACCGGACCCGCCCTACGGCAGGTCCGGTTTTTCAGTTGTCGGAGCGAACGGTCAGACCGTCATGATCTCTTTCTCCTTTTTGGAGAGAACCTCTTCGAGGGATTTGGTGAATTTCTCGAGGAGTTTCTGTATCTGCGTCTCGCCGTCTTTCGACTCGTCCTCGGGCATGCCCTCCTTCTGGGCTTTTTTGAATGCTTCGACGGCGTCGCGGCGGGCGTTGCGCAGGCTGATGCGGGCCGTTTCGGCATCCGAACGCACCTGCTTCACCAACTCCTTGCGGCGCTCCTCGGTGAGGGGCGGGATCGTCAGGCGGATCTGCTCGCCGTTGTTTGAGGGCGTCAGGCCGATGTTCGAGTCGATGATCGCTTTCTCGATCGGGCGCAGCATGTTCTTGTCCCACGGCTGGATCAGGATGGTTTTGGCGTCGGGTACGGTGACGCTGGCGGTGCCCGAGACGGGAACCTGCGAGCCGAAATAGTCGACCATCACGCCGTTCAGGGCGTTGGGCGACGCCTTGCCGGCGCGTACGTTCAGCAACTCCTCTTCGAGGTGGTCGATGGCCTTTTGCATGCGGCCCGTGGCATCGTTGAGAATCGTTTGTGTATCCATGGCGTTTGGGGTTTAATTTTCGAGTGTCTTTTCAATGGTGCGGATCAGGGCGTCGAACTCCTCTTCGTCGTAACCTACCGTGGCGAGGATCACTTTGCCCGTTTTGTCGATGAGGAAGTTGCGCGGGATGTAGTTCGAGGCGTAGCGGTCGTAGACGGTCCGTGCCGAGTCGAGGCCCATCGGGAAGGTGTAGCCGGTCTTCTCGCGGAAGGCCTCCACCGTTTCGCGCTTCTCGCCGCGCGAGACGGGCAGGAAGACGAACTCTTTGCCGGCGAAGCGGTCGATGATCTCTTTCTGCACGCGGGTCAACTCCTGGCGGCAGGGCGGGCACCACGTGGCCCAGAAGTTGAGCAGCACGACCTTTCCGCGCAGCTCGTTAAGCGACAGCTGGCTGCCGTCGGTCAGTTCGACCGTGAAATCGGGGGCCGTCTCCCCGGCCCTGACGAGCGTGGTCGATTCGGTCTCCGCTTCGGCGCCCTTCTTGGCGTTGCGGTTGCCGCACGAGGGGAGCAGCAGGATGACGGCAATGATGACGACGATCAGCGCCAGCATCAGCCACAGCGATTTATTGCTTTTCTTTTTGGCCATAATCTTACGGTTTTACGAGCGTTCCGATCTGCTCTCCGGCAAGTACCTTGCCCAAATTGCCTTCGGTGTCCATGTCGAAGACGATGATCTGCAATCCGTTCTCCCGGCAGAGCGTGAAAGCCGTGAGGTCCATGACCTTCAGCCGGCGGTCGAGCACCTCTTCGAACGAGATTTCGTTGAATTTCACGGCTGCGGGGTCCTTCTCCGGATCGGCCGTGTAGACGCCGTCCACGCGGGTGCCTTTCAGCAGTACGTCGGCCTCGATCTCGATGCCGCGCAGCGCCGACGCCGAGTCGGTCGTGAAATAGGGATTCGAGGTGCCGCCTCCGACGATCACCACATAACCCGCCTCGAGGTACTCGATGGCACGGGCTTTGGAGAAGTATTCGCCGATCGGCTCCATGCGGATCGAAGTGAGTACCTTGCATTTGACCCCGTTGTCCTCGAGCGCCGACTGAAGCGCCAGCGAATTGATGATCGTGGCGAGCATGCCCATCTGGTCGCCCTTCACGCGGTCGAAGCCTTTTTTGGCGCCCGTGAGGCCGCGGAAAATGTTGCCTCCGCCGATGACGATACCGATCTGGACACCCGTCGCTGCCGCTGCTTTGATCTGCCCGGCATAGGATTGCAGCACCTCGGGGGAGAGCCCGTATTTTTGCGTTCCCTGAAGCGACTCGCCGCTCAATTTCAGGAGTATCCGCTTGTATTTCATGGTTTGTTGCTTTTTATTCGTAACGCGAAGATAGGGATTTTTTCGAAAAATTCACATATTATTGACTATCTTTGGTGTCGTTACGACACTTTTGTCGGTCGGGGCGTTTTGCCGGACCGAACGTAATCCGGTTTTGGCGCCCTCCGTTCTTTTTTCTATCTTTGGGGGCGTAACGCCCCTTTTAGGAGTCGGTCGGTTAGCCGGGGACCGAACATAATCCGGTTTTGGAGCCGTCCGTTCTTTTTTCTATCTTTGCAATCCTTATGTCGTCGGAAGAATATAAATTGCTCGATACGATCGCGTCGCCGCGGGAGTTGAAAAAACTCTCGGCGGAGGAGTTGCGTCTCTACTGCGACGAACTGCGACGCTACATCATCGACGAATGTTCGGTCAACCCGGGTCACCTGGCTTCGAGTCTCGGGGCTGTGGAGCTGGCCGCGGCACTGCATTACGTTTTCGAGACCCCGGAGGACAAAATCGTCTGGGATGTCGGCCACCAGACCTATGCCCACAAGATCATCACCGGGCGCCGCGAGGCGTTCCGGACCAAGCGGCGGCTGGACGGCATCAGCGGTTTTCCGCGCATGTCCGAGAGCGAATACGACGCTTTCGGGGGAGGTCACGCCTCGGTGTCGATCTCCGCGGCTTTCGGCATGGCCAAGGCGGCTGAACTGCGGAGCGAAAAGCGGCAGGTGGTGGCCGTCATCGGCGACGGGTCGATGACCGGCGGACTGGCTTTCGAGGGGCTCAACAATGCCGGGGCATCGAAGCGCACGAACCTGCTGGTGATTCTCAACGACAACAACATGGCCATCGACCAGGCCACCGGGGCGTTGAAAAACTACCTGTTGAAAATCTCCACTTCGGTCCATTACAACCGCTTCAAACAACGGCTGTGGGGCGTTCTGTCGCATACGCCGTGGTTGCTGAGGCTCTGCCAGAAGGCGGGCAACGCCGTGAAACAGGGCTTGCTGAACAAGAGCAACCTCTTCGAAAGCCTCAATTTCCGCTACTTCGGACCCGTGGACGGCCACAACCTTAAAGAATTGGTGCGGACGCTCCGGGCGCTGCGCGACATCGAAGGACCCAAGCTGCTGCACGTTATGACCGTAAAGGGCAAAGGATATCTTCCGGCCGAGCACAACCAGTCGGTCTGGCATGCTCCGGGGTGCTTCAATCCCGATACCGGCGAGCGGATTTCCGCTCCGGCCGATGCGGCGCGTTATCAGGATGTTTTCGGTGAAACGCTGTTGGAGCTGGCCCGCAGGGACGCCCGTGTCGTGGGCGTAACGCCCGCCATGCCTACGGGCTGTTCGATGAATATACTGCTGCGCGAGATGCCGGAACGCTGTTTCGACGTCGGTATTGCCGAAGGGCATGCCGTGACCTTCTCGGCGGGACTCGCCGCGGCGGGGATGGTGCCTTTCTGCAACATCTATTCGACGTTTATGCAGCGGGCTTACGACAATGTGATTCACGACGTTGCGATACAGGGACTTCCGGTGGTGATGTGTCTCGACCGCGGCGGATTGGTGGGCGAGGACGGCGTGACGCACCACGGGGTCTTCGACATGGCCGCTTTCGGCGCCGTGCCGGGGCTGACCGTCGGTGCACCGATGAATGAGCCCGAACTTCGCAACATGATGTACACCGCCTTGCAGGCGGGTGCTCCCTTTATGATCCGCTATCCCCGCGGCTGCGGCGAGGGGCTGCCGTGGCGGGGCGTGCCGTTCGAGGCGCTGCCCGTGGGCCGGGGACGCCGGCTGCGCGACGGCCGCGACGTGGCGCTGGTGACCGTCGGGACCGTCGGCAATGCGGCCGCCCGGGCCGCGGAACGCGCTGCGGTGCAGGGGATCGGGGCCGCCCATTATGACCTGCGCTGGGTGAAGCCGCTCGACGAGGCGTTACTGGACGAAGTGGGGCGCAAGTTCCGTCGTGTCATTACCGTCGAGGACGGCTGTCTGCGCGGAGGTGTCGGCGAAGCCGTCGCGGCCTATTTCAACGCCCGCGGTTACGGGGCGCACGTCACGAGCCTGGGCATCGGCGATGCCTGGGTCGAGCACGGCACTCCCGCACAGCTCTACACCCTCTGCGGTTATGACGAGGAGGCGATTTTCCGCGCCCTCACGCAGGCGTAAGACCCCGCTTAAGAAGCGGGTTTTAGGGGCTATGGAGGGGCGTTTCGCTTTCCATTCAGTTACGCGCTCCCGCCGGTTGAAAAACCGGTTTTAATGGCGCAGGCGTAACGCCTGTTTTAATGGCGATAGCGCGTCGTCCCGCTCTCCATTCAGTTCTGCGCTCCCAGGGGTGATTCATTGCAAGGTAAACGTCCAGTCGTCGCCGCGGCTGAGAGAGGAATCGAACCGGAAGCCTTCCCATTCGAAAGTTTGAAGTGCCGCAGGATCGGTGATCCGGTTTTTCAGGATATGCCGCGTCATCTCGCCGCGGCACATTTTCGTGTAGATGACGATGGTTTTCAGCCGGTCGCCCTCGCGGATGCGGAATTCCGGGGTGATGACCCGCGCCTCGCGGCACACGCGTTTCCAGTCGAACAGCCGTTTCATCTCCCCGCTGGCCAGGTTGAGCAGAATGCCGTCGTCGTGCCGGATTTTGTCCAGCAGGGCGTCGGTCAGCCGTTCGTGCCAATAGGCGAAGACCGTTTGCTCGTCGTGGCCCGGCAGTAGGGCGTCGCCTTCGAGCCGGTAGGGGCGGATGGCGTCCAGCGGACGAAGCAGCCCGTAGAGGAACGAAGTGATGTTGAGGT
This sequence comes from Alistipes timonensis JC136, assembly GCF_900107675.1. Taxonomy (GTDB): domain Bacteria; phylum Bacteroidota; class Bacteroidia; order Bacteroidales; family Rikenellaceae; genus Alistipes; species Alistipes timonensis. The sequence continues at coordinate 4,390 of NZ_FNRI01000003.1, read as the reverse complement.
GTTGCTGGGCGTATTCGAAATCGGCGGCGGAGAAGCTCGCCGGGGCGATGCGTTTGAAGACGATGCCCGTGTAGGCCGCGAGGGCCGGGAGCGCCGGGGTGTCGCTGTCGTGGAAGCGGCGGTAACGCAGGTGGTTCTCGGCGGCGATGCGGCGGTTGACGCGCAGGAGCCGGGCCAGCTCGTCGGTCGGGAGCGTGGCCAGTTCGGCGGCCAACTGCCGTGCCTCGGCAAGATGGGCCGGAACCGTGGTGCGGGGCGTCGGGACGGAGCTCCGCTCCGCCATCGTCTTGGCGCAGGAGAGGAGTATCTGCATGGCGGTCAGGCTGCGGTGCAGGGAATGCCGAGGGCATCGACGCGTGCGGCGATGGCCTGCAAATCCTCTTTGGAGACTTTTTCGAGCGTTTGGCAGGGAGTGTCGCGGTCGAGCGAGTAGACCATCACCTGCCGGGGGCGGATTTCACCGACCAGCTTCAGCCACGCCGCAACCTCCTCTTCGGTGGTGTTGTCGATGGGTTTTCCGTCGCACATCCCCCGCAGGAACATCGTCTGCAGGATCATCTTTCCCTCGAAACGTTTCATCTCCTCGACGATACCCCGGACGGTGTAGGCCGGGTTTTGCGGGTTGTTCATCCGCCGCACCGTTTCGTCGAACGCCGAGTCGAGTTTGAGAATGTTGTTGTCCACGCGCAGCAGGGCCCGGCGGACGCTGTCGCGGTGGATTTGCGTGGCGTTGGAGAGCACCGAGACCTTGGCTGCGGGGCACAGCGCGTCGCGCAGGGCCAGCGTGTCGCCGATGACGGCCTCGAATTCGGGGTGCATGGTCGGTTCGCCGTTGCCGGCGAAGGTGATGACGTCGGGCGGAGTGCCGTCGGCCACCATCTGCCGCAGGGTGGCTTCGAGCTGGGTGCGGACCTCCTCGCGGGCGTTGAAACGGCGCGCTCCGGGGTGCTCGGCGTTCCAGCCGCACTCGCAGTAGATGCAGTCGAACGAGCAGAGTTTCGATGCCGTGGGCAGCAGGTTGACCCCCAGCGAAAGGCCCAGCCGCCGCGAGTGCACCGGACCGAAGATGATGTCATGGAATAGCGATGTCATGGGGCAAAGATAGCGCAAGCCGAGCGCAAAAGCAAGTTTACTTGCATTTTGCCGAGGCGCAGCCAGAGATCGTGCAAGGCGAGTGCCGAACCGAAATTTTTTTGGCCGGACGGCGGAATTGCCGGGCAATCACACCCCTGCCATCGGGCGTGAATGCCGTCGACCGGCGTTTAAAATCTTAAAATAGGTATAAATGCGTATCCGTACGGAATAAAAAACGGCTATTTTTGACTGCTAATTCTGTTTTATTTATACTTTTGTGCGTCCGAAACGGAAAAATCGTACATAAACTTAATAATTACAAGATAAAATGGTTGATATTTTTTCACGCCTCGAGAAGAATGCGGGCGGACCGATCGGTCAGTACATGGAGTACGCCCATGGTTATTACGCCTTTCCCAAACTCGAAGGCGACATCGGTCCCCACATGGTTTTCCGGGGCAAGAAGATGCTCAACTGGAGCCTGAACAACTACCTCGGACTGGCAAACCATCCTGAGGTGCGCAAGGCGGATGCCGAGGGCGCTGCCCAGTTCGGCATGGCCGCCCCGATGGGCGCCCGCATGATGAGCGGACAGACCGTTTACCACGAGCGGCTGGAGCGTGAGCTCGCCGAGTTCGTCGGCAAGGAGGATGCTTTCCTGCTCAACTTCGGTTACCAGGGCATGATCTCGATCATCGACTGCCTGCTGACCCCGCGCGACGTGGTCGTCTACGATGCCGAGGCACACGCCTGCATCATCGACGGCCTGCGTCTGCACAAGGGCAAGCGCTTCGTGTTCGGTCACAACGACATGGATTCGCTGCGTCTGCAGCTGCAGCATGCCACGGACCTCGCTGAGGAGCAGAACGGCGGTGTGCTGGTGATCACCGAGGGCGTATTCGGCATGAAGGGCGATTTGGGCAAGCTGGACGAGATCGTCGCGTTGAAGAAGGATTTCCAGTTCCGCCTGCTGGTGGACGACGCCCACGGTTTCGGTACGATGGGTCCGGGGGGACGCGGTACGGCGGCGCATTTCGGTGTTGCCGACGGTGTGGACGTGCTCTTCAATACGTTCGCCAAGTCGATGGCCGGTATCGGTGCCTTTGTGAGCGGTCCCCGCTGGCTGATCAACCTGCTGCGTTATAACATGCGTTCGCAGCTCTACGCCAAGTCACTTCCGATGCCGATGGTGATCGGTGCGCTGAAGCGTCTGGAGCTGATCCGCAACCACCCCGAATTCCAGCAGAAACTCTGGGAGAACGTCCGCGCGCTCCAGAGCAGCCTGAAAGAGAACGGTTTCGAGATCGGCGTGACCAATTCGCCGGTGACCCCCGTCTTCCTGAAAGGCGGCATCCCCGAGGCCACGAATTTGGTGGTAGACCTGCGTGAGAACCACGGCATTTTCTGCTCGATGGTGGTTTACCCCGTGATTCCGAAGGGCGAGATCATCCTGCGCATCATCCCGACGGCGGTGCATACGCTGGAGGACGTGAAAGTTACGATCGAGGCGTTCAAGGCCGTTCGTGAGAAGCTCGAAAGCGGTTATTATGCTTCGCTGCCCATTCCGGTCCGCGCCGATGAGGGTTTTAAGGTACGTTGATTCCGGGCAGGAGCTTCGTTCCTGCCTGCTGTAATATGGAGCATCCCCGGTTCGTAAGCCGGGGATGTTTTTTAGTGACAAAATTTGTCGGAAAATTTTGCAGAATAATTTTTTTCATTTTATATTTGCAGTCCCGAAACGCAGGGAACGACGGTTTTCGAATTGAGGGAATAGATTGCGGAAATAGCTCAGTTGGTAGAGCGCAACCTTGCCAAGGTTGAGGTCGCGGGTCCGAGTCCCGTTTTCCGCTCTGAAAATCAGTAACTTACAGAAATGGGGTTGCTGATTTTTTTGTTTGCACATGGTAAAAAGAGGGCTGAAACAGCCTTTCTACGGCTCTGCCTCCCCATTGCCTCTCCATTAAACTCTCCATTGAAAATGTGTTTTCCCTCCTGCATCTAACGATGCAAAACAATGATTTTCAGAGTAATACTCCGCAAGGACGTAATCTACAAGAACAACACCAGCCCTTTATGCCTGCTTTTCTTCCATGATAACCGCAAGAAATCGGTCGGTTTGGGTGTGTCAGTATCCCGTGAATACTGGGATGCAGAAGCACAAAAGATAACGGATGACTGCCCTGACAGGGACGATATTCAGTTTCAGATAACAGCCAAAATCAAAGAGTACGAGAAGAAGATTAAGAAACTGGAAGCCCTTGAAATCCCTGTAACCTTTGAAACGCTGTTTGAGACCATTGGTAAGCGTATGGATTGTACGGTAGGCGATTATTTCAGACAGATAATCGACAGATTGGAAAAGGTCGAAAAGTACGGTTCCGCCAGCAAACACAAGGTAACGCTTGCTTTGATGCAACATTTCAAAAGTACGAACATGCGCTTTGATGAATTGGATTTAACTTATCTGCGTGAGTTTGAAATATTCCTACGTCAAAGGGGTAATGTAAACAACAGCCTTGCCACCAAGTTCAGCGTGTTGAAAGCCGTCTATAATAAGGCAGTTTCAGAGGGTGTATTTGTCCCAAAATCGAATCCCTTTCAGCAATTCAAAGTGGGTAGCTTATGGACGAATACCCGCAAGCGGGCCATCACGAAAGAGGACATCCACAAACTGATTGAGTTGGATTTATCGGACAGGGACTTTTACACCCAACTTGCCAAAGACATCTTTCTGTTCTTGTATTTCATGGCAGGCATCAATTTCAAAGACATTGCCCTGCTGACATACGGTGACATTGAGAACGGCAGAATCTACTATGCAAGACGCAAGACAGGTAAGATGATGAACTGCTGTCTTACGGAACAGGCACAGGAAATCATCGACAAGTACCACACCGACCAAGTGGAGGAAGATTATCTGTTTCCAATCCTTGACCGCCAAATTCACACGACCGAGAAGCAGATATTGGAACGCGTTAAGAAAACGTTGAAACACGTCAATAAACGCCTGCACGAATTGAGTGAGGAAATAGGACTGCATACACCATTAACGACCTATGTAGCCCGCCATACTTACGCAACCGTCTTAAAGCGGTCAGGCGTAAGCGTAGCCTTGATTTCCGAATCGCTGGGGCACTCTGATTTATCGACCACACAAATCTACCTTGATTCGTTTGAGAACAGCCAAATCGACGCAGCTATGCAACATCTCTTGTAAGGCAAAAAGAGGTCGGGAGCCTATTGACTCCTGACCTCTACAAACCTTATAAGTGCAAAGTAATTCTTAACCGAGATACTGTGTCAGCATATCCATAAT
>NZ_FNRI01000002.1 GCF_900107675.1 Alistipes timonensis JC136 | reverse complement strand
TACATGTGATAGGGTTGTGGAATCGACGCTTCGAGCACGATGCGGTAGGCGTTGTCCCCGAGGGGCTCCACCGTGCTTTTCCAGGCGGCGTTCTGCGCTCCGGCTGTCACGGCGAGGAACGCCGCAACGACCGGCAGCAGGCTGCGAATCAGTTTGTACATAGTCGTAACGCGTTTAATTCGGATGTAAAGATACGGTTTTTTGCGGAAAATCAGTATATTCGCACAATGATTCGGATATCGCTCGTTATCCCCACCCATAACCGTGCCGCACAGCTTATCGCGGCGCTCGAATCCGTCGTGCGCCAAAACCTGCCGCCGCATGTGTGGGAATGCGTGGTGGTGAACAACAACTCCACGGACAATACCGTGATGTGCTTCGGGAACTTCGCCGAGACGCATCCGGGCATCACCCTGCGGCTCGTCACGGAGGAGGGGCCCGGCGTGTCGTATGCCCGTAACCGGGGGCTGCAGGAGGCCAGGGCGCCGCTGGTGGCTTTCATCGACGACGACGAACGGGTGAATCCGGGATTCCTGCGCGCCTACCTCGACTTTTTCGACGCACATCCCGAGGCCGTCGTGGCCGGGGGGCGTATCGTCGCCGAATATCCGAAGGGGCGTCCCGGCTGGATGTCGAAATATGTCGAGATGCCGATCGCCAATCCGATGGACTTCGGTCCCGAGGTGCGTCCGTTCCCTGCGGGACGGGTTCCGGGGGGCGGCAACATGGCGTTCCGGCGTTCCGGACTGGCGGGTTACGGAGGATTCGACCCTACATTGGGGCGTGTGAACGGCGAGCTGATCGGCGGCGAGGAGAACGACTTTTTCGAACGGCTCCTTGCGGGCGGCGAAACGATTTGGTACGTGCCGGATGCCGTGATGTGGCACATCATCCCGCCCGCGAAACTTACCGAAGCCTATTTCCGGAGGCTGAGTTATAATGTCGGGGTCAGTCAGCGGCTCCGGGCGCAGATCCACCGCCGGCTGCCGAAGACTTACCTGCTCGAACTGGCCAAATGGGCGGCGACATTCGCCCTGTGCCTGACGATGCCGCCCCGCAGGTCGGTCTGGCTGCTGCGCATGCGCCGCGAGATCAGCCGGGGTTTGTTTTCGAAGATAAAATGAAAAACCGCAGCTTTCGGCTGCGGTTTTCGTATCAGAAGAGGTATTTTTCGTTTTTGACTTTGTTCACCAGCCGGTGAATGTCCTTCCAGCCCTCCTCGCCGAAGGTCGTGCCCACGACCTCGATCACCTTGCCGGCGGTGATGGCGCCGATCGTCCCGCACTGGCGGAGCGAAAGCCCGTCGCAGAGCCCCGCGAGGAATCCCGCGGCGTAAAAGTCTCCGGCTCCGGTGGTGTCCACGCGCCTGGCCGCGGCCATGATGCCGACGTGCACGACCTCGTCGCCCTGTTTGATAAGCGCCCCTTTGATGCCGATTTTGACCACGGCCAGCTCGCACAGCTTCGAGATGGCCTGCAGGGCGTTCAGCGGCTCGCCCTCGCAGGTGAAGGTCTTGGCTTCGTCCTCGTTGGCGAAGACGATGTCCACATAGTCGCGCACCAGTCCGCGCAGGAATTCGAGGTTTTCGGCGACGATATTGAAACTTGCCAGGTCGATGGCGACCTTCAGCCCGCACTCCTTGGCCGTGCGGGCGGCTTTGAGGATCAGTTCGTGGTTCTGCACCAGATACCCCTCGACGTAGAGGCAGTCGTAGCCTTCGAAGATTGCCGGCTCGATTTCCGGGGCCGAGAGTTCCAGCGCCGCGCCCAAATGGGTGACCATCGTGCGCTCGCCGTCGGCGGAGATCAGCGACACGCATTTGCCCGAACGCTCCCTGCCGCGGAAGATGACCGGCTCGATGCCGAGGTTGTCCAACGCCTGCACGAAGAAATCGCCCGTGGTGTCGGGGCCCACCTTGCCGATGAATCCGACGCTGCTGCCCAGCTGCGCCATGGCCCGGATGGTGTTGCCGGCCGATCCGCCGAGCGAGAGCGAATAGGGGAGTCCTGCCACCGATTTCGAAATCTCGGTCTGCAGTTTGGTGTCCACGAGGCTCATCGAGCCTTTGGCTAATTTGAACCTCCCCAGTACGGAGTCGGTTTTCAGGTTGACCAGCATGTCCGTAAGGGCGTTGCCGATGCCGATGACGCGTTTCATTTGCTTGAGTTCGGGTGTTTTCGGTTCCTATATCGACAGTATCTTTACCAGGTCCAGCGCGCCGCGGTCGATGCCTTTGTCGTGTTTCACGGCCTTGGCGAAAGGCACGTAGACGATCTTGCCGTTCATCGTGCCGATCATCACGTTGCGCTGTCCGTCGAGGATGGCCTCGATGGCAGCCTCGCCCATGCGCGAAGCGAGGATGCGGTCCACGGCCGTCGGCGAGCCGCCGCGCTGGATGTGGCCCAGAATCGTCACACGGGCGTCGTACTGCGGGAACTCCTTCTTCACACGCTCGGCCAGCGCCGTGGCGCCGCCCGTCTTGGGGTTCTCCGCGACGATCACGATCGCCGAGTTCTTGCTTTTGCGGAAGCCGTGGTTGATGAGTTCGGCCAACTGGTCGACCTCGGTCTCCATCTCCGGGATGATCGCCGCTTCGGAACCCGTGGCGATGGCGCTGTTGAGCGCCAGATAGCCCGCCGTGTGGCCCATCACCTCGACGAAGAACAACCGTTCGTGGCTCGATGCCGTGTCGCGCAGTTTGTCGACCGCCTCCATGATGGTGTTCAGCGCCGTGTCGTAACCGATCGTCGAATCGGTTCCCCCGAGGTCGTTGTCGATCGTGCCGGGAAGTCCCACGATCGGCACGTTGAACTCCTCGGCGAAGATGCCCGCTCCGGTCAGCGAACCGTCGCCGCCGATCACCACCAGCGCGTCGATCCCCGCGGCAACCATGTTGTCGTAGGCGGCTTTGCGTCCCTCGGGAGTCGTGAACTCCTGGCTGCGCGCCGTTTTGAGGATCGTGCCGCCCAACTGGATGATGTTGCTGACGCTTTGCGATTTGAATTCGACGATCTCGTTGAACACGAGACCCTTGTATCCGCGCATGATTCCCTTCACGGAGAATCCGTTGAAGATCGCGCTGCGCGTCACCGCGCGTATTGCGGCATTCATGCCCGGGGCGTCGCCGCCCGAGGTCAGGATGCCGATGCTTTTGATTCCGGCCATACTCTCTTTTGCGTTTAAGACAAAACCTTCCAAAGGTAGTGATTCTAATTTAGAATTAAAAATTATTAATTAATAATTCCCGCTGCGGAGCAAATCGGATTCCAAACGAAAGGCGGACTCCGAAGAATCCGCCCTGCGCCGAAAAAACTTTTTATTTTAATTGCTGCTTGCGGTTATTCCGCTGCTTCGGTTACGGAGTCGGTCTGTTCCCCGGCGGTGATGTTCACCGAGGCTTTTCCGTCCTTTTCCCCGGCCTGGACCGAGACCTCCTTGCCGTCGGCGTTGACCCGCAGGCGTCCCTGTTTCTTGTCGACGGTGATGTCGATCGACTTCGAGGGTACGGCGATATGCAGGGTCTTGCGGCCCTCCTCGATCACGCTCTCGTCGTCGTAGTCTTCGAGCAGGCGCTCCAGCGTCGTGGTGTCGCCGTCGATGACGATCTCGCTCCGGAACACCTGTTCGATGGCGTCGCGCCTCTTGCGGAATTTGTCGCCGACGTTCTCGCGGATCGCCACGCACGATACGGCGATGATCGTGGCGAGCCATAGGAGGAAGATGGCCAGGACGGTTTTGCCGCCGGGTTTGCGCGAGGCGATCAGGCACATCAGTACGTAGATCAGCAGGATCAGCGGGATCAGTCCCGCCAGTATGCCGAGGCTTGCCACCCAGATCGAGACGGTGCTGCCCAGGATTTCGGGTGCGAAGAGACTCTCCCCGCCGACGATGACGGCGAAAAGCCCGATAATCAGGGCGCAGGCGCCCATGATAAGCCCGAAGACAAGGAATCCGGCGAAGATTTTCAGCAGGATGAGCACGACCTTGCCGAAGACCGAGACCGCCTCGGCGATGATCGGTTTGGCCCGGGCGTCGGGGTCGGCGCAGGCCGTGGCCGAGGTGACGTCGCCGATGGACTGCGCAGTGATCTTCTCGCCGTTCATTTCGAGCTTCTGTCGTGCCGTGCGGGGCGCCGGGACGGCGAACCACATGATGAAATAACAGATCAGGAAGATGCCAAACAGGTTGCCGAACATCGGGCTGAACCAGTGCAGGAAAGGAATCCATCCGAAGCACGTGAGCAGCAGCGGCAGGAACAGCCCGAGCCGCACCCACACGGGGTCGATGTCGAAATATTTGCCGATGCCGGCGCAGACGCCGCCCAGCTTGGCGTTTTCCGTGTCGCGGTAAAGGCGGCGGGGGATGCGCGGCGTGTCGCAGTGCAGGTCGCGGTCGGCGTTCTGGTCGGAGATGTCCTCGGCGGAGCCCATCTGCTGGATGATGTTCAGGATCAGGGGCTTCTCCACGACGCGCGTGTTGTCCTGCGCCGAGAGGATCAGCTCGGCGATGCGGGCCTCGATGTCGGCGACGATCTCCGCGCCGTCGGCCGTGTCCTTATAGCTCTTTTTCAGGCTGTCGAGATAGGCTTCGAGGGCCTCGTAGGCGTCGGTGTCCATCGTGAACGCCACGCCCGATATGCTGCATTTTTTTACCTCTTTCATGGTTGTCGGGTGCTTCGGGTATTAGTTCTTGCGGATGCTGCCGCCGCTCGATTTGCTCAGCGAGGTCCGGCAGTCGCCCGTGTATCGGATCGACGAGCCGCTCGATGCCTCGGCCGTGAGTTGCCCGCTGCAGGCAATCTCGGCTTTGGAGGCGCTCGACGCGCTGACCGCGGCGTTGACGGCGGTGAGTTTGGCCGCGTCGAGTTTCGATGCCGAGCTCAGATCGGCCGAAAGGCTCTCGGTCGACCCCTCGAGCTCGATCTTCGAGGCGCTCGAGGCGTCGACCGTGCAGGTCGTGGCCTTCACTTCCGCACTGACTTTCGATGCGCTCGAAGCGTCGATGGAGCATGAAGCAGCCTCTACTGCGGCTTTGATCTTGGCGGCGCTCGAAGCGTCGATCGTGAATCTGTCGGCCCGGAGCGTCACGTCGCTCGTGATCTTCGAGGCGCTCGAGGCTTTGAGCGAGCGGATGTTGCCGCCGTTGGCCGGGACGGTTACCGTGATGCTGGCGTTCTGGAGGTTGTTCGCCTTTTGGTCGAGGGTCACTTCGAGGGTCTTTCCCTTGGCTTTGGCGACGACCAGGTCGATCAGGTTGTCGTCGGCCTCGATGCGGATGTCCGACGCCTCGGCCGAGATGATGACTTTCACGGCGCGTGAAGCGTCGACGGCATTGAAATCGGGGGCCTCGATGTTTTTCGAGACGATATTGCCGCTGCCTTTGATGCTCTTGCCCAGCAGTGGCGCCGCAATGCAGACGACATAGGCGCTTACGGAGAACATGGCTCCGATCAGGACGGCTATCAGCAGAATCTTTTTCATGGTGTATGGTTTATAGGGTTAATCGTGCGTTATTTTCCGTGGCGGATAAGCCGGATTTGTCCGACGAGTTCGTCCCACGTCTCATCGAGCGTTGCGAGGTAGTCGCGGCCTTTTTCCGTGAGCGTGTAGTACTTGCGGGGCGGCCCCTGCGGCGACTCTTCCCAGCGGTAGGTCAGCAGCCCGGCGTTTTTCTGCCGGGTGAGGATCGGGTAGAGCGTACCCTCGACTACGATCATCTCCGCCTGCTTGAGCTCGGCGATGATCTTCGGAGCATACGAGTCCTCGCGGGAGAGAATGGCGAGGATGCAGTACTCCAGGATTCCTTTGCGCATCTGCGCTTTTACGTTGTCTTCGGCCATGTTGCTATGCGTTTAACCTTTTGGGAGCCTTCGGGACGATCAGCCAGAGGATGATGTAAATCCAGAGCGAGAGTCCTCCGAAGAGGATCAGGATCAGGGTTGCGATGCGTACCAGCGAGGTGTCGAGTCCGAAATACTCGGCCAGTCCGGCGCAGACGCCGGCGATGATGCTGTCTTGCGAGCGGAATAACCGCCTGTTGTCGTTCGTTGCCATATTTGTCGTTTTTTATCGGTTGCGGTGGATGTTGAATTTACGGGCGGGTTCCTCGGGAATGACGATCCAGAGGATGATGTAGGCCCAGATCGAGAGGCCTCCGAAGAGGATCAGCAGCAGCATCACGAGGCGGATCATCGTCGGGTCGGCGTCGAAATAGGCGGCCAGTCCGCCGCAGATGCCGGCGATCGAACGCTCCGTGCGTGAACGGTAGAGTTTGCGGGGCGTTGCTTCGGTCGGTTCCTCCCCGGGAACCTCGTTCTCGGCCCCGGACTGCGCAGCGTCGCGGGGTTCTCCGAAATCGGCCGGGGAGCCCATCTGCTCCATCGTCGCACGAACCACGTCGAGCGTGATGACCCGCATGGGCGATGCGACCTTTTCGCGGAAAATCTCCGCCACACGCGCCTCGATATCGCCCATCGTTTCGGCATCGCCTTCGGGCAGACGGCGGCGGATGTCGTCGAAATAGCTGCCCAGCACCCGGTAGGCGTCTTCGTCGAGGGTGAATGCCATGGAGCCGATGTTCGCGTTTACAGTCTCTTTCATAGTCGTATAAAGTGTTGTCGCTGTTGAATGTTTTGCGATTCCTACTATTTTGATAATGCAAATATAATACAAGTTTTAGTATTATGCAATACAAAGTACTGGATTTTTTCAAAAAAATGAATACCTAATATATAAAGCGGGGAATTTGCCCGACGTGCGGGCCGGCGATTTCTTCCATTTCAGCGTGATGTCCATCGGGTTGGCGGCATGGCTGGGTAAATGCGGTCGATAGCTGCGCTTTTCGACGACCTGCCTGAAGAAGCAGACTGGTGGTTTCTTTACAAGAAAAGGGCCGGACATTGCGTCCGGCCCTTGGTTTTATCTCCTTCGGCGGTCGTTAGTCCTCGAACTTTGCCGAAAGGAACTCGCGGTTCAGACGGGCGATATGCGCGATGGAAATCTGCTTGGGGCACTCGGCCTGGCAGGCTCCCGTGTTGGTGCAGTTGCCGAAGCCCAGCTCGTCCATTTTGGCGACCATCGCCTTGGCGCGGCGGGCGCCCTCCACGCGGCCCTGGGGCAGCTTGGCCAATGACGACACGCGGGCGGCGACGAACAGCATGGCCGAACCGTTCTTGCAGGTCGCGGCGCAGGCTCCGCAGCCTACGCAGGCGGCGGCGTCCATCGACTCCTCGGCATCGGCCTGCGGGATCGGAATGGCGTTGGCGTCGGGCACCGAGTTCGTGCGCACCGAGATGAAACCTCCGGCCTGCAGAATTTGGTCGTAAGCCGAGCGGTTCACCACGAGGTCTTTGATGACGGGGAACGCCGCCGAGCGCCACGGCTCGATGGTGATCGTTGCGCCGTCGCGGAACTTGCGCATGTAAATCTGGCAGGTCGTGGCGCCCTGGCTGGGTCCGTGGGCCTGTCCGTCGATGTGCAGCGAGCACATGCCGCAGATACCTTCGCGGCAGTCGTGGTCGAATGCCACGGGCTCCTTGCCCTCGTGGATGAGGTTGTTGTTCAGGATGTCGAGCATTTCGAGGAACGAGGTGTCGGCCGAGATGTTCTCCACCTTGTAGCTCTCGAACGCCCCCTTGGATTTAGCGTCCTTTTGACGCCATATCTTTAATGTAAAATTCATAGTTTCGATTCGATATTAAAGTTCAACGTCAAATGGCCTTAGTCTTTGTAGTTGCGCTGTGCGGGGTGCACGAACTCGAAGTTCAGGGGCTCTTTGGTGAGCTCCGGAGCCTCGTCCATGCCCTTGTATTCCCATACGGCGGCATATACGAAGTTCTCGTCGTCACGCTTGGCCTCGCCCTCCTCGGTCTGGTGCTCCGAGCGGAAGTGGCCGCCGCACGACTCCTCGCGGTTGAGGGCGTCGCGGGCCATCAGTTCGCCCAGTTCGAGGAAGTCGGCCAGACGCAGCGCCTTCTCGAGTTCGACGTTGAAGTCGTTCTCGCGGCCTACGACCTTCACATCTTTCCAGAACTCCTTGCGGAGCGCCTGAATCTCGACGATGGCCTTTTCGAGGGACTCTTTCGTGCGGGCCATGCCGACGTTCTCCCACATGATGTGACCCAGCTTCTTGTGGATGTCGTCCACCGACTGCTTGCCGTTGATCGAGAGCAGTTTGGCGATCTTCTCCTTCACGCCCTTCTCGGCTTCGTCGAAGGCCTTGGTGTCGGTCTTCACCTTCGGAGCCTGAATCTTGTGCGAGAGGTAATCGCCGATGGTGTAGGGCAGTACGAAATAGCCGTCCGCCAAACCCTGCATCAGCGCCGAAGCGCCCAGACGGTTGGCGCCGTGGTCCGAGAAGTTGGCCTCGCCGATGGCGTAGAGGCCCGGGATGGTGGTCATCAGGTTGTAGTCGACCCAGATGCCGCCCATCGTGTAGTGCACGGCGGGGAAAATCTGCATCGGCTCCTCGTAGGGGCTTACGTCGGTGATCTCCTCGTACATGTCGAAGAGGTTGCCGTAACGCTGTTTGATGATATCCTTGCCCAGACGCGCAATGGCGGTTTTGAAATCGAGGTATACGGCCAGACCGGTCTCGTTCACGCCGAAGCCTGCGTCGCAGCGCTCCTTGGCGGCGCGCGAAGCCACGTCGCGCGGCACGAGGTTACCGAAGGCCGGGTAACGGCGCTCCAGGTAGTAGTCGCGGTCCTCCTCGGCGATCTGCGAGGGTTTGAGTTTGCCGGCGCGGATGGCTTTCACGTCCTCGAGCTTCTTGGGAACCCAGATGCGGCCGTCGTTGCGCAGCGACTCGGACATCAGCGTCAGCTTCGACTGCTGGTCGCCGTGTACGGGGATGCAGGTGGGGTGGATCTGCGTGAAGCAGGGGTTGGCGAAGCCGGCGCCCTTGCGGTAGCACTGGAATGCGGCCGAGCCGTTCGAAGCCATGGCGTTGGTCGAGAGGAAGAAGACGTTGCCGTAGCCGCCCGTGGCGATCACGACGGCGTGTGCGCCGTGGCGCTCGATTTCGCCCGTCACGAGGTTGCGGGCGATGATGCCCTTTGCCTCGCCGTCCTCGATGACGATGTCCAGCATCTCGTGGCGCGGGTAGCTCTTCACCGAACCGGCTGCGATCTCTTTGTTGAGGGCCGCGTAGGCGCCCAGCAGGAGTTGCTGGCCCGTCTGGCCGCGGGCGTAGAAGGTGCGCGATACCTGCGCGCCGCCGAACGAACGGTTGGCCAGCAGGCCGCCGTATTCGCGGGCGAAGGGAACGCCCTGACCGACGCACTGGTCGATGATGAGGTTGGCGACCTCGGCCAGACGGTAGACGTTGGCCTCACGGGCGCGGTAGTCGCCGCCTTTGATCGTATCGTAGAAGAGCCGGTAGACCGAGTCGTTGTCGTTCTGGTAGTTCTTGGCGGCGTTGATGCCGCCCTGGGCTGCGATCGAGTGTGCGCGGCGGGGCGAGTCCTGGATGCAGAACACCTTGACGTTGTAGCCCAGTTCGCCGAGCGAAGCGGCTGCGGAGGCGCCTCCCAGACCCGTACCGATGATGATGATGTCGAGTTTGCGCTTGTTGGCGGGACTTACGACCTTGATGGCCGTCTTGTGGTTGCTCCACTTTTCGGCGAGAGCCCCGGCAGGAATCTTAGCATCTAATTTAAAAGCCATATCGTTTGTGTGTTTATTGTTCTCAAAAAGGGATGATTAGCATACGCCTGCGATGCAGGGGCAGAAGAAATAGACGAGCACCACTGCGGCGAAGCCGAGGAATACGATCGTGGCCACGATGTTGGCGATGCATTTCAGGCGGGGATACCACGTGTCGTTAGCCCATCCCACGGTCTGGAACATCGACCATACGCCGTGCGTGAGGTGGAACCACAGGGCGAAGAACCACACGAGGTAGATCACCACGTAATACCATTTCGAGAAGGTGTAGGCGATCAGCGCGGCGCCGTCGGCGGGGCTGTATCCCAGCGAGTTGACGTGTCCGCCCATGATCTCCACGAGCTGCATCTTCGACCAGAAGTTGAAGAGGTGGATCAGCAGGCCGCCCAGGATGATGAAGCCCAGTACGAGCATGTTCTTCGAAGCCCAGGCTACGCCCGGCTCCTGCACCGTTACGGCATAACGCTGCGATCCGCGCGCCTTGTAGTTGTTCAGCGTGAGGATGACGGCGTAGATGAAGTGGACCAGAACGCCCAGCGCCAGCACGGCCGTACCTGCCAGCGCGTACCAGTTCGCGCCGAGTAATGCGCAGATCATGTTGTACGCCTCGGGCGAGATGATCGCCGTGATGTTCATCGACATGTGGAAGAGGATGAAGAGCACGAGGAACGCCCCCGTAACACTCATGACTAACTTCTTGCCGAGCGAGGAATTAGATAGAAAACAGCTCATAATGATTTTAATTTGTTTATATTTGTGATAGTTTGTGTTCCGGTATGTTCAAATTTACGCGCAAAGATAGCCATTGTTTGCGGAATAACAATGAAAACGGACGGGAATTTTATGCCTGAAAGGAGGGTTTTATGACCAAAAAAGAACTGCGCGCCGCGATGCGCCGAAAGAACCTCGGAATCACTCCGTCGGAGCGTGCCGCGGCGTCGGGGCGGATTTTCGGACGCATCGGGCGGCTGGAGGCTTTCGCGCGGGCCCGCACGGTGGGTGTTTTCTGCTCGCTGGCCGACGAACCGGACACGTCGGAAGCGCTGGCGCGGTGGTCCGCCGCCGGCAAACGGCTGGCCGTGCCGCGCGTCGAGGGCGACGTGATGCGGTTTTATGCATACGATCCCCGGACGATGCGCCCGGGGGCTTTCGGCATCGCCGAGCCGGGTCCGGAGGCGCCGGAGTGCGAACCGCAGGAGTTGGATTTGGTGATCGTTCCCGGCACGGCGTTCACCGCCGCAGGGGCCCGGATGGGCCGCGGGCGCGGTTATTACGACAAATACCTTTCGCAGCCGGAGGTGCATGCCGTGAAGATCGGCGTTTGCTTTGCCCACCAGTTGGTCGGGGAACTGCCCTCGGAGCCGCATGATGTGGCGATGGATTACGTAGTAACGGATTGATTATATGGATGCAAAAGAGTTTGCCGCCGCCTACGCGGAGGCGTTCGGGCCGGCGGCGCAGCTGCCGCTGCTGTTCTGGTATTCGGAGGAGCCCGTGCGGGCGGTCCCCAAGGTCGAGGGGTGCTTTTTCAAAGCGCTTGCCGAGGCCGGACAAGGGCTGCCGGTAAGCCTCAATGCCGGGAACATCGGCTGCGGGGGCGGAAAGTTCTACGCCGGGTTTACCCCGATGCCGCCGTTCGTGCCGACTTTCGTGTCGCAGAAGGAGCATTACAAACAGACGCCCGAGATGGTGCTGGAATTTATCGACCGGCTGGGTATTCCGGAGGCTTCCGGGGCATGGCTCAACTTTGCGCGCATCGACACCGATGCGGGCATTGAAGCCTTCGGCCGGGCCGAAGGGGCGCTGTTTTTCGCCACGCCCGACGTGCTGTCGGGGCTGGTGTCGTGGGCCTCGTACGACAACAACGCCGACGACGCCGTGCGCGCGCCCTTCGGATCGGGATGCAGCGCCGTCGTGACGCAGGCCGTCGTGGAGAACCGCCGGGGTGGCCGCAGCGTCTTTCTGGGGCTGTTCGACCCCTCGGTGCGTCCGTGGGTCGGGGAGTCGGTGCTGAGCCTGGTTGTGCCGATGTCGCGCATGCGTGAGATGTGCGGCACGATGCGTGCAAGTTGTCTGTTCGGTACCCACGCCTGGAACAAGGTTCGGGACCGTATTAATAAATGAACTATATGAAGAAAAGAAAAGCGGCGCTGGTGCTGGCCGGCGGCGGAGCGCGCGGCGTGGCCCATATCGGAGCGATCGAGGAGTTGGAAAGTCAGGGTTTTGAGATCAGCGCCGTCGCCGGTACGTCGATGGGCGCACTGGTCGGCGGCGTCTATGCCTCGGGGCACCTCGAACCGTTTAAAGAGTGGCTGTGCGCGCTCGACAAATACAAGGTTTTCAGCCTGGTGGATTTCGCGCTGAGCACCGAAGGACTGGTCAAAGGCGACCGGGTGATGAAAGCCATGAAAGAGCTGGTTCCGGACGTGAAGATCGAGAAGATGCCCGTTCCGTTCGCCGCCGTGGCGGCCGACCTGCTCACGGGCCGCGAGGTGGTGCTGGAACGCGGCGGGCTGTACGATGCCATCCGGGCCTCGATCTCGATCCCTTCGGTCTTCAAACCCGTGCGTCGCAACGGGCAGGTGTTGATCGACGGCGGAACGGTCAACCCGCTGCCGCTGAACCGGGTGCGCCGCGAGGAGGGCGACATGCTGGTAGCCGTGGATGTCAGCGCCCCGTTCGGGGCTCCTGTGCCGAAGACCCGGGTTTCGCTCAATTACTACAAGGTGCTGATCGCTTCGTCGGAGATCATGCAGCAGCACATCACCCAACTGATGTGCCGGCTCCACAAGCCCGACATTCTGGTCGAGATGCCCGCCGACAGTTACGGCATCTTCGAATTTTACCGTTCGAAGGAGTTGATCGAGGCGGGGCGCATGGCGACGCGCGCGGCGCTCGAGCACATGTTGGCCGAAGCCTGAAAATGGCAGGATTTTTGTTGGTCGGGATAGAAAAAGTTGCGACGGCCCGTTTTGAAGAATTCAAAGAGTAGTGACGCAACTTCACACAGATTTTTTAGGGCCGTCGCAAGAATCGAAAAAAAAGCAGGGCGTGCCTCCCGGCATTGCCCGATTTGCTTGTGCGGCAAAGATAAATAAACTTTCGGTAACTGCAACACCTTTGTCCGAATGT
The DNA here is from genome assembly GCF_900107675.1 of Alistipes timonensis JC136. Lineage (GTDB taxonomy): Bacteria > Bacteroidota > Bacteroidia > Bacteroidales > Rikenellaceae > Alistipes > Alistipes timonensis. Next base: position 529,801 of record NZ_FNRI01000002.1, on the reverse strand, counting down.
GATATGGGTGCGCCTGAAAGACTGAGAGGACATGCCTTTTTTGTCCCGGCGAGCCTCTTTTTTGCGTACGCGATCCGCCTTAACAGGCGATTGGCCGCGCGGCATCACGAAAACACCCCGAAAGCCGGAACGGCTTTCGGGGTGTGGTTTTTCGGAGCCGGGAACTCCCGGCCGGGCGGTTAAACGCAGCCCTGTGCCAGCATGGCGTTGGCAACCTTCATGAAGCCGCCGATGTTGGCGCCCACGACGTAGTTGACATAGCCGTCGGGCTGGGTTCCATAGTGCACGCAGACCGAGTGGATGTTCTGCATGATGGATTTCAGCTTCGCATCGACCTCCTCGGGCGACCAGGTGAGGCGCATCGAGTTCTGGGTCATTTCGAGTCCCGAGGTAGCCACGCCGCCGGCGTTGGCCGCCTTGCCCGGGGCATAGAGCAGCTTGTGCTGTTGGAAAATGCGGATGGCATCGGGAGTCGAGGGCATGTTGGCTCCCTCGGCGACGCAGATGCAGCCGTTGTCGACCAACGCCTGCGCTTCGTCGCCGTTCAGTTCGTTCTGTGTGGCGCACGGCATGGCGATGTCGCACTTCACGCCCCACGGACGCTCGCCGGGGTAGTAGGTGGCCGACGGGTATTTCTCGGCGTACTCTTTGATGCGGCCGCGGAAGACGTTCTTCAGCTCCATGACGTAATCCAGTTTCTCGGGGCTGATGCCTTCGGGATCGTGGATGTAGCCCGACGAGTCGGAGAGCGTCACGACCTTGGCGCCGAGTTCGGTGGCCTTCTGGCAGGCATATTGGGCGACATTGCCCGAGCCCGAAATGCAGACGGTCTTGCCCTCGAACGAGTCGTTGCGCGTGGCGAGCATCTCTTGGGCGAAGTAGCACGTTCCGTAGCCCGTGGCTTCGGGACGCAGCGGACTGCCGCCCCAGTCGCGGCCCTTGCCGGTGAGCGTGCCGGTGAACTCGTCGCGCAGGCGCTTGTACTGGCCGAACATGAAGCCGATCTCACGGCCTCCGACGCCGATGTCGCCGGCCGGAACGTCGGTGTCCTGGCCGATGTGGCGTTGCAGCTCGGTCATGAACGACTGGCAGAAGCGCATCACTTCGTTATCGGATTTGCCCTTGGGGTTGAAATCCGAACCGCCCTTGCCGCCGCCCATCGGGAGGGTCGTGAGGCTGTTTTTGAAGGTCTGCTCGAAGGCCAGGAATTTCAGGATCGAGAGGTTGACCGAGGGGTGGAAGCGGATGCCGCCCTTGTAGGGGCCGATGGCGCTGTTCATCTGGATGCGGTAGCCGCGGTTGATCTCAATTTCGCCTTTGTCGTTCAGCCACGGCACGCGGAAGATGATGACGCGCTCGGGCTCTGCGATGCGTTCCAGCACCTTCATCTTCTGCAGGATCGGGCTGGCGACGATGTGGGGCGCCAGCGATTCGGCCACCTCGCGGACGGCCTGATGGAACTCCGGTTCGCCGGGGTTGCGGGCGATGAGCCGGGCCATGAAATCTTCGACGTACTGTTGGACTTGCTCGTTCATAAGCGAATGGATTTTGAGGGGTTTGTAATCGTTTCTCGCCCCTAAAAATAGTACATTCATTCGAGTTTTGCAACTTCTTTAAGAATTTCGTAAAATATTTTATTTACCCGCGCCGCGCATTTGCTTACTGTCTGCGGGGCAGCCGGGCCGCGGGGCTGAAAATTCGTAATAAAAAATGACGGATTCACTGTAAATCCGTCATTGAATTTTTTTTCAAATTTTTTTTGCCTTTTTCCCGGAAACACCTGCCTGTCATTTGGAAAAGGCGAATCCGACGTAGACGTCCTTGTATTTCGACAGCAGGGCGGCGGCCGTCGAAAGCGAGGATATCCTGCTGCCGAGGGCGGTCATCATCTCCACGAGCCGGGTGACCGGAAAGACCAGCACCAGCTCCGTACCGCTGATATAGGCGTGGCCCGGCACCGATCCCAGATTGATCTTGCCCTTGGCGAAATGGAGCGTCACGACGTGCGTCGAGGCTTCGTATTCGTAGGTTCCCGTGAGTTTGTGCTTGCCCAGCGTCGCCGAGAAAGCGTCGCTGTCGCGTTCGAAGGTGAACGTACCGGCGCCGGGTTTGATTCCGGCCAGCGCATAGACCTTTTCCAGTTGTTTGACGACCGAACTCTCGAGGGCCGCACCGCCGAGCTCCGAAGCGAGGTCCTCGCCCGCGAATTTGACGCCCGGGCCCGTGTAGTTCCACGTGCCTGCCAGCGCGTATTGGGTGAGTTTGCCGTCGGTGACTTTGTCGGCCGCCGCCGTGGCGGCTTTTTTCAGGGCATCCTTCCAGTCCTGCGCCGAAGCAGTGCCGGCGAGCAGGAGCAGGGATGCTGCAAGTAAAATAGGTCTTTTCATTTTCATAGGTTTTCGAGTTCGCGCAGCCATGCCGCCGCCGAGGCGTCGGAGGGCATGCGCCAGTCGCCGCGGGGCGAGAGCGACACCGAACCCGCTTTCGGGCCGTCGGGCATGGCCGAGCGTTTGAACTGCTGGGAGAAGAAGCGGCGGAAGAAGACCGTGAGCCATTTGAGAATCGCGGCGCGGTCGTAGCTCCCCTCGAAGGCCTGTTCGGCCAGCAGCAGGATTTTCGCCGGGCCGTAACCCGCGCGCAGGAAGTTGTAGAGGTAGAAGTCGTGGAGTTCGTAGGGACCCACGAGGTCCTCGGTCTTCTGGGCGATTTTGCCGTCGCAGTCTGCGGGCAGCAGTTCGGGGCTGACCGGCGTGTCGATGATGTCGAGCAGCGTGGCGCGCGTCGCAGCGTCCTTTTCCGTATCGGCCGCCCATTTCACGAGGTGGCGCACCAGCGTTTTGGGGACCGAGGCGTTGACGCCGTACATCGACATCTGGTCGCCGTTGTAGGTCGCCCAGCCGAGCGCCAGTTCCGACAGGTCGCCCGTGCCGATGACCAGTCCGCCCTCCATGTTGGCTACGTCCATCAATATCTGCGTGCGTTCGCGCGCCTGAGCGTTCTCGTAAGCTGCCGAACGGTTTGTCGGGTCGAGGCCGATATCCTGAAAATGCTGTGTGCAGGCGTCGCGGATCGGGATTTCACGGATCGTGACGCCCAGTCCGCGCATCAGTTCCAGCGCGTTGTTGTAGGTGCGGTCGGTGGTGCCGAAGCCCGGCATCGTGATGCCGATGATTCCGGCGCGGTCCATTTTCAGGAAATCGAACGTGCGGACCGTCACGAGCAGCGCGAGGGTCGAATCCAGTCCGCCCGAGATGCCGATGACGGCCTTTTCGGCGCGTGTGTGGACCATTCGCTGCGCCAGTCCGTGCGACTGTATCCGGAATATCTCCTCGCAGCGTTCGTTGCGGTGCGTCTCGTCCTTCGGCACGAACGGCATCGGGTCGATGTCGCGGTCGAGGACCACGCCGCGGAGCCCTTCGGGAATCTCCATTTCGATCACGGTGTTCTCCGTAGCCGCTTCGTTCATGCGGAACGAGGTGTTGCGGCGGCGTTCGAACTCCAGCCGTTCGATGTCCACGTCGGCGACGACCAACTGTTCCTCGGGCGAGAACCGTTCGGCTTCGCGCAGGATCGTGCCGTTCTCGGCGACGATGCCGTTGCCGGCGAACACGAGGTCGGTGGTGGATTCGCCGAAGCCCGCCGAGCAGTAGACGTAGGCCGCGATCGTGCGGGCCGACTGCTGGGCGACCAGCTGCCGCAGGTAGGCGTGCTTGCCCGCCGCCTCGGGCGATGCCGAGAGGTTGAAGATCACCTTCGCGCCGTTCAGCGCGAGCTGCGACGAGGGCGGCACGGCGGTCCAGAGGTCCTCGCAGATTTCGATGCCGAATTCCGCGCCGTTGACCTCGAACGTGAGGTCGGCGCCGAAATCGGCCTCATGGCCCGCGACGACGATGCGTTCGTCCGAAATCCCGGCTCCCGAGGCGAACCAGCGGTTTTCGTAAAATTCGCCGTAATTCGGGATATAGGTTTTGGGAACCACGCCCAGCACCTTGCCCTGGGTGAAGACCACGGCGCAGTTGTAGAGCGCCGATCCGTGGCGCAGGGGAGCTCCGGCGATCAGCGTGAGGGGGAGTTTGCGCGTGGCGCGCACGAGCCTTTCCAGCGCTTCGTCGGCCGCGTCGAGCAGCGTCGGCTGCAGCACGAGGTCGCCGCACGTGTAGGCCGTCACGCTCAGTTCGGGGAACGCCACGATCTCGACGCCCCGGCGGGCGGCCTCTTCGGCCAGCGCCTCCATGCGCCCGGTGTTGTAGTCGCAGTCGGCGATCCGTACGTGCGGAACAGCCGCCGCTACCTTCAGAAAACCGAAATTGTCCATAGGTTATCTTTTTATTCGCACCACAATTGCGCCAGGTTCAGGATCACCTGCCGGGCCTTGCGCATCGTCGTGAGCGAGCAGTATTCGAACTTGCCGTGAAAATTCATACCCCCGGTGAAGAGGTTGGGGCAGGGCAGGCCCATGAACGAGAGGCGTGCGCCGTCGGTGCCGCCCCGGATGGGCCGCACGAGGGGTTTCACCTCCGCCATTTCCATCGCCCGGAGCGCCTTGTCGATCACCTGCGGATGCGGTTCGACCATCTTGCGCATGTTGTAATACTGGTCTTTGAGCGTGAGGGTCAGGACCTCGTCGCCGTATTTCTTTTTCAGCAGGTCGACGCACGCCCACATGAAGATCTTCTTCTGTTCGAATTTCTCGGCGTCGTGGTCGCGGATGATGTAGCTCAGCGAAGCCTTCTCCACCGTGCCGTTCACGCCGACGCAGTGGTAGAAACCTTCGTAACCCTCGGTGTATTGGGGGCGTTCGGCGGCGGGCAGCAGCGTTTGCAGTTCGCACGCCACGTCGATGGCGTTGATCATCTTCGCCTTGGCGTAACCCGGATGGACGTTGCGGCCCTGTATCTCGATCTTGGCGCTCGCGGCGTTGAAGTTCTCGTATTCCAGCTCACCCTCCATGCCGCCGTCGACCGTGTAGGCGAAATCGGCGCCGAAAGCCTTCACATCGAAGAAATCCACGCCCCGGCCCACCTCCTCGTCGGGGGTGAAGCCGATGCGGATTTTTCCGTGTTTCACCTCGGGGTGCGCCAAGAGGTACTCCGCGGCGGTCATGATTTCGGCTACGCCCGCCTTGTCGTCGGCGCCCAGCAGCGTCGTGCCGTCGGTGTGGATCAGCGTGTGCCCTTTGAAGAAGGCCAGCTCGGGGAAATCCGAAACCTTCATCGTCAGTTGGCCGTTCAGGGCGATGTCGCCGCCGTCGTACTCCTCGATCACGCGGGGCTTTACGTCTTTTCCGCTCATGTCGGGCGAGGTGTCCACATGGGCGATGAAGCCGATGACGGGGGCGTTCTCGCACCCCGGCGCGGCGGGGATCGTGCCCATCACATAGCCGTACTGGTCCATCGTCACCTCGGTCATGCCGAGGGCCTCCATCTCGTCGCGCAGGGCCGCCAGGAGGACCTTCTGCTTCTCGGTCGAGGGGAATGTGGTGCTGTTTTCGTCCGACTGCGTGTCGAACGATACGTATTTCAGAAAACGTTCTTTCAAATCCATGGTCGTTGCAGATTAATCGTTACTCTTCCTTTTTGGCCCGCAGGGTGTGCCAGCCCATGTAGCCGATCAGCACGAGGTACATCGTGAGGCCTACCCATTCGGCGGCGTTCGACGCGGCCCAGCCCGAGAGGAACCAGTTCACGCCGGCGAATTTCAGGATGGCGCTCACCACGCCCATCAGCGCGCCGCCGGCGATGAAGCCCGAGGCGATCAGCGTACCGCGGTCGAAGCGGGCTTTGTTGAGCCCCTCGTCCTTCGAGTGGTTCGAGACGAACCACGCCACCAGTCCGCCCACCACCAGCGGGGCGTTCAGCTCCATGGGGATGAACATGCCCAGCGCGAACGCCAGGGCCGGAATGCCGATCGACGTGAGCACCAGCGCCAGCGCCGCACCGCAGAAGTAGAGCATCCACGGGGTCTGCCCGCCGGTCATCAGGGGTTGGATCACCGCCGCCATGGCGTTGGCCTGCGGGGCCACCAGCGCACCTTCGCCCACGAATCCGTAGGATTTGTTGAGGATGATCATCACGCCGGCCACGGTGGCCGCAGCAACGAACGTGCCGAGGAATTTCCACGCCTCCTGCTTCTTGGGCGTGGTGCCCAGCCAGTAGCCGATTTTGAGGTCGGTGATGAAGCCGCCGGCCATCGACAGGGCCGTGCAGACCACGCCGCCGATAATCAGCGCGGCGGTCATGCCCGTCGTGCCGCTCAGGCCGACGCTCACGAGCACCAGCGACGAGAGGATCAGCGTCATCAGCGTCATGCCCGAAACGGGATTCGTGCCCACGATGGCGATGGCGTTGGCCGCCACGGTCGTGAAGAGGAACGCGATGACGAAGACGATCAGGATGGCCGTGACGGACTGCGCCCAGCCGTCCAAAAGCCCGAAGTGGAAGAAGACGAAGATCGAGACGAGCGTGGCGATCAGGATCGTGAGGATGCGCTTCATCGAGAGGTCGCGCTGCGTGCGCTCTACGGCTGCGAGCCCCCCCCCTTTGTTACCGCCGAATTCCGAAACCGCCAGTCCCACGGCCTGACGGATGATCTTCGACTGGCGGATGATGCCGATGATGCCCGCCATGGCGATGCCGCCGATGCCGATGGGTTTGCCGATGAAGGCGAAGAGGTTCTCGGCGGTGAAGATCGACTGCGGGTCGGCGAGGATGTCGGCGCGCGTCACGCCCAGCAGCGAGATCATCGCGGCGGGATCGACGGCTTCGGCCAGCGAGCCCACCACCGGGACGATCACGAACCATACGAGGCACGAACCGGCGGTGATGATCATGGCGTATTTCAGGCCGATGATGTAGCCCAGTCCCAGCACGGCGGCCGAGGTGTTGAGCGAGAAGACCACTTTGAATTTGTCGGCGGCGACGCTGCCCCATTCGCAGATGCGCGTCGAGACCGACTCGGTCCAGAGGCCGAACGTGCCGACTACGAAGTCATAGAGACCGCCCACGAGTCCCGCGACGGCCAGCAGTTTGGCCTGGTTGCCGCCCTTCTCGCCCGAGACGAGGACCTCGGTGGTCGCCGTGGCTTCGGGGAAAGGGTATTTGCCGTGCATCTCTTTGACGAAGTATTTGCGGAAGGGGATCAGCAGCACGATGCCCAGCAGTCCGCCGAACAGCGACGAGAGGAACACCTGCCAGAAGGCGGCGTCGAGCCCCAGAATGTAGAGGGCCGGGAGGGTGAAGATCGCTCCGGCGACGATCACGCCCGACGAGGCGCCGATCGACTGGATGATGACGTTCTGTCCCAGCATGTTCTTCTTGCCCAGCACCGAACCCATGCCTACGGCGATGATGGCGATGGGAATGGCCGCTTCGAAGACCTGCCCGACCTTCAGGCCGAGGAAGGCCGCGGCGGCCGAGAAGACGATGGCCATAATGACGCCCATCGTGACCGAATAGGGCGTCACCTCTTTCGGGTTCGACGAGGCCGGCATGACGGGTGTGTACTCTTCGCCCGGTTTGAGTTCGCGGTAGGCGTTTTCGGGCAGCGAGGTGAGTTGTTTATCCTGCTCCATTGGATGTCTCGGTAGTTTTTAATTCTTCATTATTTAATTGCAGTCTTTCGGCACTGCCGAAAGATTACCGGTTGTCGCCGCTGCCCGTGATGTGGTTGCGCTGCATGCGCGAACGGAGTTTGTCGACGTTCATCTGCGCCACGTCGTCGAGTTCGTAGCCCAGGTCGCGGGCGAGCGTGGCGCAGTACCACAGCACGTCGCCGATCTCCTTGACGATCTCGAGTTTCTTTTCGGGGGTGAACTCCTCGTGTCCGTCGCGGATCACTTTTTTGACCTTGTCGGCGACTTCGCCCGCTTCGCCCGTGAGTCCGAGCGTGGGGTAGATGATGCGGCGCTCGTCGGGGTAGATCGCCGTTTCGAGGGCGTGCTGCTGGTATTCGTTGAGTGTCATAGCTTTGATTTGAAGGTTTACAACAGACAAAAATAACAAAATAATTTCGAAATACGCAGTAAAAAGCCCCGGCGATTGTCCGGGGCGGGTGTTCAGAGTTCGGGGATCGCCTTCTCCAGCCCGATGCCGTGCGAGCCTTTGAGCAGCACGAGGGCGTTCTCGACGGGGGAGAGCTCCAGCAGCGAGAGCAGTTCGTCGCGCGTGGGGCAGAGGGTCGTGCGGGCCGGTTTTTCGGGGAGCGAGGCATAGGCGTTCGCAAATTCCCCGCCGACGAGCAGCAGCTCTGCATCGGGGGCCTGCGCCGCCTGGCGGATGATTGCCGTGTGTTCGTGGGCCGACCATTCGCCCAGTTCGAGCATGTCGCCCAGGATCAGCACCCGGCGCTGCCGCTTGCCGAGCGGCTCGGCGAGGAAACTCTCAATGACCAACCGCATGCTCAGCGGATTGGCGTTGTAGCAGTCGATGATGAGCGTGTTGCGGGTCGTTTCGGTGCGCTGCGAGCGGTTGTTGTCGGGGACGTAGCCTGCGACGGCGTGGCGGATGCGTTCGTCGGGGATGTCGAAATAGCGCCCCACGGCTGCCGCGGCGGCGATATTATAGCGGTTGTAGGCCCCTTCGAGGTGGTTCTCCATGCCATCGGCCAATGAAACGGGGTAATATTCCGTGGCTAACGAATCGCGTTCGGAGGCCATATCCGTCAGCACTTGGTCGTCGGACGGTACAAAAGCGCGGCCGCCGTTTGCGGCGAGGAAATCGAACAGTTCGCCCTTGCCCCGGCGAATCCCTTCGGGGCCCCCGAAGCCCTCGAGGTGAGCCAGTCCGATATTGGTCAGGATGCCGTAGTTGGGTTCGGCAATGGAGCTCAGCAGGGCCAGTTCGCCGCGGGCGCTCGCGCCCATCTCCACCACCCCGAACTCCGTGTCGCGGGTCATCGAGAGCAGCGTCAGCGGAACGCCGATGTGGTTGTTGAGGTTGCCGCGCGTGGCATAGACGGCGAACCGTTCGGCCAGCACGCGGCTGACGAGCTCCTTCGTGGTGGTCTTGCCGCTGCTGCCCGAGATGGCGAGGATCGGGATGCCCAGCGCCCGGCGGTGTTCCCGGGCCAACTCCTGAAGGGCTTGCAGCGTATCTTCCGCATAGCGGATGCGTTCGTCTGCCGCAGCGGTTCCGGCATCGTCGGTGACGGCGTAGGCGGCACCCTTTTTGAGCGCTTCCGCGACGAAGCGGTTGCCGTCGAAGTTGGCGCCCCGCAGGGCGAAGAAGATCGAATCGGGCTCGATCTTCCGGGTGTCGGTCGAGATGCGGGGGTGTTTCAGGAAGAGGTCGTAAAGTTCGCTCATGGCGGGTGAAAAATAAATGGAGGACGGTCGCAGACCGCCTCCGGGGATGGGTGGTGCGACGACGGCATATCCGATCCGGGATCAGATATGCTTGTCGCCGTTGTTGAATTTCACTTCGTCGATAAATTTTTTGATGTTTTGCTCCTCGGCGCGGGGGCAGATCATCAGCACGTCGTCCGTGTCGACGATGATATACTCCTTCAGGCCGCTGATGACGGCGATCTTGTTTTTCGGAAGCGAGACGATCGATGAGCGCGTGTCGTAGAGGTAGCATCCCTTTTCGGGGATGGCGTTGGCATAGCGGTCCTTGCGCGAATGCTGGTAGACCGAACCCCACGTCCCGACATCGCTCCAGCCGAACTCCCCGCAGCGGACATAGACGTTGTCGGCCTTCTCCATGATGCCGTAGTCGATCGAAATGGCGCGGCACTCCGAGTAGGCGATCTCCAGCACGTTGCGCTCGGCTTCGGTGCCGATGGCGCGCATCACGCCGCTGAACAGCGAGTGGTGCTCTGGGAGGTATTTTTCGAAAGCCTCGACGATCGCGCGCACCGTCCATACGAAGATGCCCGAGTTCCAATAGAACTCGCCCGACTGCAGGAAAACCTGCGCCAGTTCGAGGTCGGGCTTCTCGGTGAAGCATTTGACCTTGCTGATGGGCTGGCTGTCCGAGACCTGGATGTAGCCGTAGCCCGTATCGGGGCGCGTGGGTTTGATGCCCACGGTCATCAGCACGCCGCGGTCGGCGGCGAATTCGAGGCATTCGGCGATGATGGCCCGGAAGTCGTCTTCGTTGAGAATCAGGTGGTCCGCCGGGGTGACGATCATCTCGGCGTCGGGATTCTGCTTCATCAGCGTGTAGGCCGCGTAGGCGATGCACGGGGCGGTGTTGCGCCCCACGGGTTCGCACAACACCTGCTTCTCGCCGATCTCCGGGAGGTGCTCCAGCACCAGGTCTTTGTATTTGAGGTTGGTAACCACCAGGAAATTCTCGGCGGGAACCATTTTTGCAAAGCGTTCGTAGGTGTGGCGGATGAAGGATTTTCCCGTCCCCAGGATATCGAGGAACTGTTTGGGCATCGACTGCCGGCTTTTGGGCCAGAAACGCGATCCGATGCCGCCCGCCATGATGACACAATATTTATTGCTTGCCATAGTTATTATATGGAGTTAAGTTCGACAAAGATAAAAATATTTTAGTAACTTTGCCGCCTATTGGAAAATTAATTTTCGGCCCGGCAATGAAAATCAAATTCTTCACCATACCCAACCTGCTGACCCTCTCGAACCTGCTTTGCGGTTCGGTTGCGGCGGTCGCCGCGTTGGTCTGGGGCAACCTGACGCTGGCTTTCGGACTGATGGTCCTGGCTGCCGTGTTCGACTTTTTCGACGGCTTCGTGGCGCGCCTGCTCAACCAGAGTTCGCCCATCGGGCTACAGTTGGATTCGCTGGCAGACGACATCACCTTCGGGTTCCTGCCCGCCGCCGTGATGTATGTCCTTTACCAGCGGATGCCGGGTGTATGGCTGCCGGAGGGGAACCTCGGGCTCGTTGTTTTCGCCTTCACGGCCTTTGCGGCGCTGCGGTTGGCGAAATTCAACATCGACGACACGCAGCGAAGCGAGTTCTGCGGGCTTCCTTCGCCGGCCGCGGCGATGCTCTGCGCCTCGCTCGGCCTGCTGGCCGAATGTTACGGACTGACGCTACACCGCGAGACGGTACTGGCCGTAGCCGTGGTCGTGGGGCTGCTGATGATCTCGAACGTGCGGATGTTCGCCCTCAAATTCCACGGCTTCGGCTGGAAAGGAAACGGTTTGCGCTATACGTTCATTCTCGTCAGCGCCGTGATGGCCGTTGTTTTGCGCGGGTACGCCGTGCCGCTGATCATCGTGCTTTACATTCTGATTTCACTCGCCCGGGGGCTTGCCTGCCGGGTAAGCGGCTGTGAGAAAGCCGAATAGTTGGGTATTTAAAATTTTTTAATTAACTTTGCCGCGGATTTCCGCTCTTTGGCTGAATATGTCGGGTTTTTCGAATCGCATATTGCTGGTGTTCCTGCTCGGTCTGCTTTTTGCAGTGCCTCAGGCAGTGCATTCCCAGGGCTTCGATGCGAAGACCCTGCAGCGCGCCCAGCAAAACGGCCAGTCGGGGAACCTCTACGGCAACAACCCTTTCGAACAGCCCGAAGGCGAGGAGGGGGAACAGCAGCCGCAGGATACGACCAAAAAGGAGCGGAAGATCCGCAAGCCGTTGGAGTCCTATCTGTTCAATGACTCGATACGTGCGCTGAACAATTTCAAATGGCACGTGAGCCGCGATTTCAACCGCGTCGAGATCGGGCCTTTGGACACCACGCTGACCGATTACCGGATCGACTATCCGTTCTATCGGGAGGAGGTGGGCGACATCGCCCAGGGAGCCCTGGGGCAGACGTCGCTGCCGCTGAACTACTTCCGGCGGCCTCAGTTCTTTGACTTCAGTTTTGCGAGTCCCTACTACGCGTACACCTACAATATGGAGAACGTGGCTTTCTACAACACGAAGAAGCCGATAATCCGCATGAGTTACGCCGAGTCGGGGCAGAAGCGTTTCCGCGAGGAGAATTTCAACATCATGCACGCCCAGAACGTCTCGCCGACGACGGGTTTCAACGTCGACTACAAGGCGCGGGGCACGCGCGGGCAGTATGTCTGGTCGCGGACCAAGAACCACAACCTCGCGGTGGCCGTCAACCATACCGGAAAACGCTATTCGGTGCACGCGGGTTACTACAACAACCACATCGAGCAGCAGGAAAACGGCGGCGTGGTCGGCAACTGGGCCATTGCGGACACCGTTTTCGAGATGCCTTCGGGCGTGCCGATGCGGCTGGCGGACGCCGAGGCGAAGAATGTCTACCGCAACAACGCCTTCTTCGTCACGCAGTCTTACGGCATTCCGCTGCAGCGGCTTACCGAGCACGATTTCTCGATGGCCAACCTCTCGGCGGTCTACGTGGGCCACTCGTTCGAGTACAGTTCGTGGAGTAAGGTCTACACCGACCGGAACGAGCCCTATACCAACGAGCGCGACCACCGCGACGAGAACGGCAATTACGTCTCGGCCGAGGGCAACTACTACGACAACTGGTACATCAATCCCGTGGAGACGCGCGACTCGATCTACGAACGGGTCGTCTCGAACCGCTTTTTCGTGCAGGCGCAGCCCTGGGACCGCAACGGGGTGGTCGGAACGCTCGACGCCGGCGTCGGCATCGACATGCACACCTACTCGCAGTTCGAACTGAAAGATTACCTGACGGGGAAGTATACGAAGGTCAACAAGACGAGTTACTTCTTTTACGGCTCCGTCAGCGGAAAGATAAAGAAATATGTCGACTGGGACGGAAATCTCAAATTCTACCCGTCGGGATACAGAGGCGGAGACCTTTCGATCGGCGCGCACCTCGCGCTGAAAGGGTACCTCCGCGGACACCCCCTGATTCTCGAAGGACGGTTCACGATGGACCGCCGTTCGCCGAACTACTGGCAGGAGAATCTATTCTCGAACCATTATATATGGAACACTCCTTTGAACAAGGAGAATGAAACTCGGTTCGAGGTCAAGTTTTCGGTCCCCGACTACGCTTTCGAAGCGGGGGCATGGCAGGGAGTCGTCTCCGACAAGATTTACTACGCGTCGGACAGCAACGTCGCCCAGCATAGTGGAAACGTCAGCCTCACGAGTGTGTATGCTCGCAAAGATTTCCGCTTAGGCGGACTTCATTTGGACAACAGGGTATTGTTGCAGTGGAGTACGGATCAAGATGTTGTACCCGTTCCGCTTTTGAGCGCCTTCCTTTCGTATTACTACGAGTTCTGGGTCGTGCGCGATGTGCTGCGCCTGCAGATCGGTCTGGACGGACGCTATAATACACGGTATTATGCGCCCGGTTACAATCCGGCACTGTCGGTGTATTACAACCAACGGGAGGTCGAAGTGGGGAATTATCCCTACGTGGACGCTTTCGCAATGGCAAAGTGGAAGAGAATGCGGATATTTTTGAAATATCAGCATGTGAACAAGGGACTGTTCGGTAACGGAGAGTATTTCTCGGCGGCTCGTTATCCGCTGAATCCGGGCATGTTCAAAATCGGTATCTCGTGGGGATTCTATGATTAGCGTGCTGTTCTGCGCGGTGTAAGCTGCCCGCAAAACAACCTTTTATGTTAAAAAAGACCGTATTAACGTTTGCGTTCTTAACCATTCTGACTACTTTTTACGGCTTCAACGCGCAGTTCAGCGCGCCCGCGACGAACAGCGCGCTGAACGACGAGACCGTGATGGACTATTCGCTGCTCCCCGAGGGCAGCTACCTCATCTCGGCTTACGACAACCTGATCCGCAACATCAGCGAACAGGAGGGGCACGACTGGCGGCTGATGAGCGCCATCGCCTACCACGAATCGCGTTTCACGCCCGACATCACCTCGCGCAGCGGGGCCCGCGGGCTGATGCAGATCATGCCTTCGGTGGCACGTCAGTTCGACGTTCCCGTGACGGAGGTCTCCAATCCGGAGACCAACGTCTGGCTGGCCAACAAGCTGCTGTCGAAGATCATGTCGACGCTCCGTCTTCCCGAGGGCATCTCCGAGAAGGACCGGATGAGCATCGTCCTGGCATCGTACAACAGCGGCATTGGCCATGTGAGCGATGCGCGGCGTCTGGCGAAGCTGAACGGGGAGAACCCCAACTCGTGGGAGGTCGTGGCGCGTTACCTCAGCCTGAAGGCCGACCCCGCGTATTACGAGAGCGAAGTGGTCAAATGCGGACGTTTCACCGGCAGCCGGCAGACGCTTGCCTATGTGAACGACGTGATAGGACGCTACGACCGATACTGCCGCGTTGCCGGGAGGTAACCGCAGGCAGGTGTATAGTAAAAGCAGAACCCGTTTCCGGATTCTGCTTTTTTTGTGCCGTGCAGGGAGGGCGGTTGCGTTGCCTTCGGTCCGTGCCGGCAGATTGCTGGACGGCGTCTCAGAAAGCGTATCCGAACCCGATGTTCAGGTAGATGGGATACATGTTGAAGGAGATGGTTTCGAAGTCCTTCTTGAAAATATTGTTCAGTCCCCACATCAGGTCGCCCGAGACGGTCAGGTGCCGGAAGGCTTTCCAGTTCACGCCGGCCTGTACGCCGTATTGCACCGTGCGGAGGTTGTCTGAGAAGTCGTACAGCGCGATCCGGTCGCCTTCGAACTGCACCTTGTTTCCCGTGGGGTTGTTTTCGCGCAGGTAGCCGTCGTAGACGTGCCCCGAGAAATCCCCGCTCGTTTTGAACGACACGTAGGGACCCGCATTGAGCCGCAGCCGGTTGTTGACCTTGTAGGCCGCCACCAGCGGGATCGAAACGAACGTGCTCCGGTATTTGGTCTTGACCATGCCGGTCCAGTTGCCCTTGATGCGTTCGCCGCCGTCGCCGAAAATCTCCATGCTGTAATTTTTCGTCTGGGCCTTGGTCTGCATGCCTTTCGTCTCCAGGCGCAGGCCGAACAGGAATCCCCAGCGCTGCTTCTCCCCGAACCACTTGATGACATCGCCCTCGATCGAAAAACAGAACGTCGGCGAGTAACCCTCGATTTTGCGGATTTCCTGGGGCAGCGGAAGCGGCGAGGTGCCTCCGATGCTGACGCCCGCTTTCACTTCATATTCCAGTCCGAGGAGCAGCGAACGGATAATTCCGTCCGAACGGTCCTCCTGTGCGTATGTACGGGTTGCGGCGCAGACCGAGACGACCAGCAGAACGACCGCGATAGCATATTTTTTCATGTTCAATTTCTTCGTTTCGGGGTTTATTCGTCTCTGTACTCCATCGTCACTTCGTCCACGCAGAGCGTACTGCCGGGTGCGCCTGAAAAACGGTCGCCGTCGATACTCGATGAGAATACGATGGCCAGGCTGTACTTACCTTCGCTGAGTTTGACCGGGTCCACCGTCTTTCCCGCGCGGAAAACGAACGGGAGATCGAACTCCGTCCACTCGTCCGTCTCTTTCGCATCGGTGATCCGTGCGACAGCGAAGATGTTCGGGTTGTCTTCCGCGAGGGCGTTCGTGCCGTCGAGGGTCTTCATATCCTCCGTACTTTCGTAGAACACGGCGTAGATGTTGAAAATATCCGTCTTGTCCGGTACCGGTTTCAGTTTGTCCGGCCTCGATTTGTCCAGCTCGTAGAACGTTTCACCCGCTTTGTATTTGTAATATCCCTGTATCCTGCTCGGGACCGCGTCGGTCGGGATTCCGAATTTCGTCGCTTTCAGCGGATTGGTGAGGGCGTTCAAGACCTCGAACGTGCCGAGGAAAAGGTTGCCGGCTGCAATGGGCATGTTCATGTCTGCGCCGTATTTGCCGGTTTTGCGGGTCGTCAGCGCCAGGCATTTGTTCCGATAGCCGATATTCGACTGGTAGGTCGGGTAGGTGTCGGCGCCGCTTCCGGCTCCGGTCAGCGCATAGCCTGAGTTTCCGCTGGCCCATACGATCGTCTCTTTTCCCGAATTGTCCGTTTCGTAGAAAATCTGGTATTCGCCTTTGGCCGTTTTCGTCGTGCGCACCTTCTCGAACTGGAAGAGGGTGGGTATGTTGTAGGAGGTCGTGGCTTCGACCTTGTACCGCTTTTTCCATCGGCCGTCCTCGGAGATCACCTCATAGTACTGCGGCGACGAGAAATCGAGTTTCGTGCCGCTTGCGGGTGAGATCGTGGCGCCGGGCGTCAGCGTGAATTCCGGGGCGAGATCGGACAGGTCCGCTGTTTTTTTCAGGTAGAGGGTGACTTTCTCATTTTCGATGACCGGGTCCCGGTTCAGCACGTCGCCTGCAAGCGTGCAGCTTTCGATGTCGGCTTCCGTATTCAGCGCTTCTTCCCGGATACACGAGACGCAGGCTGCGCCGGCAAGCAGCAGGGAGATTGTGAAAATTTTCAATTTCATATCGTTTCAACTTGGAAGTGAACTATATTCGGTACAAAGGTAGGGCCATTTCGCAGAAAATCAGGTATTTTCATCCTATCCCGCGATTGTTGTCACTGAGCCAGGGAGGCTGTGTCCGCGGTTCGGGTTTTTCCGGCGGGATCAATAGACCCATTGGAAATCCTTCACGTAGAATGAATTTTTGCTTCCGTTCAGATAATCCCCGTAACGGCTGCTCGAACAGGAGATGATGATTGTGTAGTTGCCGGTCGGGATTCCCGCATCCTTGTCATAATAATTGAGCGGGATGGTCAGCAGTGTGTCGTTGGCTGCATCCTGATCCGGATAAGCGGCTCCGTAAGCGATCAGACCCGCTTTTTCGGCGTCGGACAATCCGGTCAGGGATTCCGGGTCCCAGCTTCCTGTCGGAGCTCCGTTGTTGCCCGAGGTTACGCTGTGACGCGCATCCCAGTTGATGATGCACACCATAACGCTTGCCTGGTCGTGGTCACCCTCCTTAAGTTCATTTTCATGGGTGTATTTAGTGCATATCTTAGACCCGAATGAAGCTTTGTAATTCAGTTGAAGGGCTGTCGGACGCGCCGTATAGGTATATTTTTGCCCGAATCCGACCGTTCCGTAAGAGGTCGCGCCGAGAAAACCTTGTTTGACGAACGTGAATGTTCCCGTGAAAAGATTGCCGGGGGCCAATATGCCGATAATCTCGTTGGCCTGCATATAAGCATAGGGGCTGCTGAAAGTGCAGAGTTTCGATGCCATCGAGTTGTTTCCGCTGCCCCAGAAAGCTGCGGCCGTGTTGTCTGTTGTAAAACAGCTCAGGTCGGTGGCCAAAACGGGGATTGCGTCGCCCGAGTTGTTGGCCGGCGTAAAGGTCCCTTCGGCTGCTTTGGTTTCGTTGACCAGCAATTGGTATTGATACTCCTTTTGGGCGAAAACGCCCGTTTTCGAATCGACTGCCTGCACGGTCTGTCCCGCTCCGTTCTGTACCGGGGTCCATGTGGGGGCGATCGTCGCCGTGAGCGTGCCGTCTTCGTTGGCGGTCAGGGAGGCCGTTTGCCACCCCTCGTCGCCGACGGCCCGGTATTCCAAGACGGATGCCGCCAGGGCCGCATTGCTGACGGTCAGCGTGGCCGTATTGGTCCAGAGATCGGCGTCGTTGTTGTAAACCACTTCGGCGGGGGCCGGAGCCGACTCCGGGACCTTAAAGGTCAGCGGTTGCACGGTCTCCTGCCCGGCAAGGTCGGTCACATGGACTTCGAAGACGTGCAGGCTGTTTTCCGCACTGCCCATGAGGATCATCGGCAGGAGCCGGGTGATGTCGAACACCGTGGATTTCTTGTACTGCACCTGCGTCGTGCAGGCCAGTTCGAGCTCGGAGAACGGAAGCTCTCCGATGTTGGACTGAATGGCCTCGTCATTGAAGATATCCATGCCGGTTATACCCATCATGACGTTGAGAAATTCCGAAGTGACCTCGATACGAAGCCCTGCGATGCCTGCCGGGGCGTCGATCGTGATCGCCGCAGAGTAGGTCAGGATTTCGTTCCCGTCCACCGTGATCTCGTGCACGTCGTTCAGTTCGCGGTCCGGCCAGTTGAGCGAAGGCGCTTCGGCCGGTCGGAACGTGATGTCGGCGGCCTCTTTCCGGTAGAGCATTCCGGCTGCGAATTTCCGCTCGGGATCGTCGCGGGTGACGGTGACCGTGCCGATTTGTTTCGCTTCGGTGATGACGTCGAACGTGAGGCGGTCGTAGTTGCCGGGCAGGATGTTGAAATAAGCTTCGAACGCGTCGGCTGCGGGAGCCGTTCCGGGGTCGAAGCCCAGAGCGATGACGTTCGACCGTGCCCCGGCGTTGAGGGCGACGTCCGCTCCCAGCGTCGAAATGTCGAAGTCGATGCTTTGGGCCGAGAGCGGCTGCCCGTTGTTCTCCGATGTCAGCAGGATGTGGCGGACCGCGTCGCCGGCGCCTGCTCCTCCCTGTACCGACAGGTTGAGGATCGAGGTGAGGCGGTTGAGGCGGAATTTCACCGGTTCGCCTTCGTCGGTTTCACCTTGCTTGGCATTGCTGAATCCGAGCATTTCGGCCACGAGGGCGTCCGATGCACAGTTGAACTCACTGCCTTTTTGGCTCCGCAGGTTTCCGAAGGGAATGCTGGCCGTGTTTCCGCTGACCGCTGCATGGGGGTAGAAGGCCATGTACTGCCACTCGCCGGTCGCGGTGGGGAGCTCGCCCTCGAAAGCGAATGCGTTGTCGTTGTAGACGAACCGCCCGGGTTCCGAGAATGCGGAGCTTCCGGGGACGGAATAGAGCACGCCCATGGCATCCCCCTCTTCCCACGTTCCGGTGAACCGGTCTCCGTCCACGTCGATGTTGGCGCGGGTCTTGTCGTCGGTGTCGACTGCGGCCTGGAATCGGACAGGGGTCATGCCGCCGGGCGTTGCCGGGGCGTTGGTCTCGTCGCTGTTGCAGCTTGCGAACAAGGCGACGAGAACGATCGAAATTGCCTGGTAAATCGTTTTCATGGTTTGTCGTTTTGTTCGTTATTCGGGATCTTCGTAATTCCTCCAGACGGAGCTCAGGGGCTCTACGCCGCCGCCGGGGTAGGAGTCGGCAAATCCTTTCTCGATCTGCACGTCGATTTGTTCGAGCAGGGGTGCGACATAGCGCGATTTCCCCTCCTCAGTGGTGGATACTCTCTTCATAGTCAAATATTTTAATCGTCGGAAGCAAAAATAGAGCAGGGGAGTTCCAGATGAAAATAAATTCAACGAACCGGTGGATGTTCCCCATGAAGAGGCCGATTTGAATAATGGCGTCGGGGCTGAAAGGATATGGCAAAGGGCGGAAATGTGTATTAAAAAGGCCGCCCGGATTTCCGGACGGCCTGTCTGTGAGCGTTTTGGCCTGTTATTTCACGTATTTGTCGAGCCAGCCGAAAAATTCGCGGTTCCAGACCAGCGAGTTCTGGGGTTTGAAGACCTGGTGCGCCTCGTTCTCGAACTCCACGAGCCGCGCCGGGATGCCCCGTACGCGGGCAGCCGTGAAGGCTTCGAGCGACTGCGTGTAGGGAATGCGGAAGTCCTTCTCGCCGGTGATGATCAGGATCGGGGTGTCCCATTTCGTGACGAACTTGTGCGGCGAATTGGCGTAGGACCGCTGTGCCGTGGCGTTTTTCGTGTCCCAGTAGGGGCCTCCGTAATCGTTGTTGACAAAGAACAGCTCTTCGGTCTCGCCGTACATCGAGTCGAAGTCGAAGATGCCGCAGTGGGCGATGAAGGCTTTGAAGCGCTTCTCGTGGCATCCGGCGAGGAAGTAGACCGAGTAGCCGCCGTACGAGGCGCCCACGCAGCCCATGCGGTCGCGGTCGGCCCACGGTTCGCGGGCCACGTCGTCGATGGCCGAGAGGTAGTCGCGGATGTTCTGTCCCGAGTAGTCGCCCGAGATCTGGTCGAGCCACTCCTGACCGAACGAGGGCAGGCCGCGGCGGTTGGGAGCCACGACGACGTAGCCCTGCGCGGCCATCAGCTGGAAGTTCCAGCGGTAGCTCCAGAACTGCGAAACGACGCTCTGCGGACCGCCCTGGCAGTAGAGCAGCACGGGGTATTTCTTCGAGGCGTCGAAATCGGGCGGCAGGATGACCCACGTGAGCATCTGCTTGCCGTCGGTGGTCTTCACCCAGCGTTTCTGCACCTCGCCCATTTTAATATGGTCATAAACGGGCTTGTTGACGGCTGATATCTGGGTCAGCGTACCGTCCGCAGGGTTCACCTCGAAAAACTCCGTGGCCATCGAGATCGTGCACATCTCGGCGGCGATCCGGCCCGAGGCCATCGTAAAGGCGTTGATGTCGTGGTCGCCGCGGGTGACGACCTCCACCTCGCCGACCGACGGCGAGACGCGGCAGATCTGGTGCGTGGCCTCGATCGGGGCGATGAAGTAGAGCATGTCGTCGCCCTCCCAGACGACGTTCATGGCGTTGTAGTCGAAATCGGCGGTAAGGTCCTGCATTTCGGCGGTGTGGCAGTCGTAGAGGAACAGCCGCGTCTTGTCCGCCTCGTTGCCCGGACGGCGCTGCGAGAGGAAGGCGATTTTCGAATCGTCGGGCGACCAGACGGGGTATTTGTCGTAGCCGACCATCTCGGCCAGGTCGAGGCAGGCCTCGCCTTCCGCGGCGGGTTTGCCCGTGAGCGGTTTGCAGATATTCTTCGTTTCGCCCGTCGCAAGGTCGTAGACGAAGATGTCCGAATCGGTCGACACGGCGTATTCGGTGCCCGTCAGCGGTTTGCAGGTGTAGGCCAGCTTGTCGCCGGCGTTGTTCCAGGCGATCTCGGCCATGTCGAAATAGGGGGCCAGCGGGGCGTCCCACTGTGCGTCGGGCATGATGTCCTTGCCGCCCGTCACGAGCCCCTTGCCCAGCTCGCCGACGAAGATATGGCGGTATTCGCCTTCGTCCCAGTAGTCCCAGTGGCGGGCCATCAGGTCGTCGTAGATGCGGGCCTTCGATTTGTCCATGTCCTTGTAGATGTCCGACGAACGGCGGTCGGCCGTCTGCACGGTCTGCACCCACCAGATGTGTTTTCCGTCGGGGCTCACGCCGAAGCCCTCCACGTCGGGAACGCCCTCGCCGTCGCCGTTGCCCGTGATCTGCGTCGCGTCGCCGCCCGAGGCGTTCATCCGCCACACCTGCATCGAACCGCCGCGGTCCGAAAGAAAATAGATTTGCAGCCCGTCGGCGCTCCATTTCGGCGAGACATTGTTCGACGTGTAATCGGTCAGGCGCGTTACGGCTTTCGACGCCAGGTCCTCGGTCCAGATCGTCGTCACGCCGCGGTTTTCGGCCATGTTATAATCGGTCTGCTGGTACAACAGCGTTTTTCCGTCGGGCGAGAGCGACGACGCGCCCGCGCGGCTCATCTTCCACATCACCTCGGGAGTGAGACGCCCGGCGGCGATCTCCCCGGCCGTCAGCGCATTGTCGATCTTCAGGGGCTCCGGACGCTTTTCGCATCCGCCCAGTCCCACAGCTGCAATAGCCATCATCAGGATAAGTTTTTTCATTTTCATTGAGGTTCCCTTATTTATTCGTAATTTTGTCGTCAAATCTTTTCGAACATGAACCGTACCGTCTATTTCGCCGACAAGGCCGTGCTATTCACGGCCGAAACCCCCGGAGGGGCGTGGTACGCCGTTGCAGCGGATGCTGACGGCGGCGTATCACGGGACAAGATACTGAATTTTCTCGAATCGCACAATAGCGTGGCCGTCGTGGCGGCCGATCCCGACGCGGTGTTCGCGGCGTTCGCGGCGGAGTTCACGCCCGTCGAAGCGGCGGGCGGCGTCGTGGTGAACGGCTGCGGGGAGTGGCTGATGATTCACCGCAACGGCCGCTGGGACCTGCCCAAAGGGCATCTGGAGTGCGGCGAGCGCATCGAGGAATGCGCCGCGCGGGAGGTCTGCGAGGAGACCGGCGTGGCGGCCGAGGTCGTGCGCCCGCTGTGCGAAACCTTGCACGCCTATTATTTCCCGAAAACCGCGCGCTGGGAGCTGAAGCGCACCCGGTGGTACGAGCTTTACACTCCCGCCTGCGCTGCCCTGACCCCCCAGACCGAAGAGGGGATCGACGCCGTGGCGTGGTGCTCCCCGGAGGAGGCCGCGGCCCGTTCCGCCGAATGTTATCCGACCGTCAGGACGGTTCTCGCCTGCCTGAGAGGCGGGATTTAGGAGACGGCTGATGCTTGCATTTTGCAATACGCCCCGGAACTCGATGTCGGTTTCCGGGGCGTATTTTGTTGCGGGACGGGATTTAGCGCTTGTCCTGCTTCCAGACGTAGGCCGGGATGCGGTGGCTGCGCTTGCCGATGGGCACGCCCAGTCCGAGCGTGACGTTCATCATGCTTTGTTTGACGGGTATCCACTGCGGCGTATGCTTGGCTGTCACCACATCGGTGGCGATGAAGAAGTTGATCCAGCTCGGGCAGAGGTTCAGGGCCAGGCCTACGGCTCCGCCGCGGTTGTCGATCACCGAGTAGCTGCCCGTGAGCGTGAACCAGCGCACGGGGTGGAAATTGACCGATCCGGTGATGTTGTGCAGGGTCTTGTACTCCCAGAAGCGGGCTGTGTAGAGCAGGCCGATGCCGATTTTGTGGCGCCACACCTCGTACTCGAGTCCGGCGTTGAGCGACGCGCGCAGCATCTTCGAGGCGCTTTTGGCGTCGGTCGGTCGGAATTTCAGCATCTCGAAGTCGAAATCCGGCGTGGGGTCCGAACCGTCGTCCGGCACCGTTACGCCCGAGAATTCCAGCGTTTGGGTCGATACGCCGGCGACGCTGTTTTTCTTGCTCCAACTGATGAAGCCCAGGTCGGTCACGGCCAGCGATGCCTGCAGGTTGGGCAGGATGTCGTACGTGGCGCCCAGGTCTACGGCAAAGCCGTATCCGGCGGGTTTGGTGGGTTTGATGTCGATATCGCCCGGTTCGAAAATGCCGGTCTCGGGATTCACGTCGACCTCGGCTCCGCCGGCGGTGATGTCGATCGAACCCTGCGTGTCGACGTACCAGCGGTCCTTTTGGAGCGAGACGTTGAAACGGTCGTAGTTGACGTTTGCCCGGGCCAGTCCCGCGAGGAATTTACCCCGCACGCCGACATAGAGCCGGTCGTTCATCAGCGGGAACGAGTAGCTGAAAGCCGCTTCGGCATAGGCACTCGCCGAGGCTCCGAAACCGTTGATGTTGCCCTCCTGGCCGAGTTTGATGAACTCGAAGAGCGAACGGGGCAGGTTGGTGTCCTCGTTGACCCGCAGGTTGAGGTCGAACGACCAGAAATTCTTGTGATTCTTGGTGAAAGCGCCGAATCCGATGACGTTGATACGGGAGCCGATCCCCAGCAGGTTATTGGCTTTGAGGTTTCCCAGCGCTTCGTTCGCCGATACGGAGCCGTCGAGCAGCGTCACCAGCTTGCCGTTGCGGGGGTAAAGGACGTTGTCGAGGGCGAGGTTGCCGCTTACGTTGATATCCACGCCGCCCAGTACGGGGATGTTCACATAGCCGCGCAGCGGCGCGAAAGCGGGGTTGAACTGCGATCGGAAAGTCGAACCCTCCATGAAATAAGCCGAGGGATTCTGCGCAGCGGCGCCGGTCGCAAGGAGCGCCGCCGCGATGAGGGTGTATAGTTTTTTCATGCGATGGTGCTGTTTAGATGTCGAGTTTCAGGCCTCCGTTTTTGATGAGGTGCAGGTTGATTTCGATTTGGGGATTGGCCTTGCCCTCGGGCGTGGTGCCCGTTTCGAAACCTTTGCCCGGATAGTACTTCTCGAGCGTTACCGGAATGTTGATCGCGGCATTGTTGAGCAACTGCCGCAGGCTCTCGGCATAAAGCCGGGTATCCTCGGAATCTTTGATTTCGTTGGTCTCCTGCGTGGCGTCGACTTTGACGTCGAATTTCAGGATCGTCGCGGCGGGAGAGCCGTCCTCGGATACGGATTTCAGTTCGGGCTCGAGGTGCAGGGATATGGGCAGTTTGCTGGTGATCTCCCCGGCGAGGTAGAGCGAATTTTTCGAACTGCCGGATCCTTCGGGATCGAGATTGTCGGCGATCATGTCCACCACGTCGTCGCTGATGTCCACGCGGCCGATGTTGTAGTCGATGGGCTCCACGTTCAGGTCTTCCGTCAGATAGCCGCTGAACTGCGATTTGACCTCGTTGAGAACCTGTTGCTCGGTGTTGCGGACCGCCAGTTTGAAAGCTTCCTTAAACGGCGTTTCGTACGCGTCATTGGCCGGAACGCCGAGGATGGAGGCGAACTCATCGCGGTAATCAGTCCAGATCATGTTGGTTACCTCGTCGAGTTTGGCCGGGGTCGACTGCATTTCGGCGATCAGGGCGTCGAAAAGCCCGTCGGTGTAAGAATTCCGGGAGAGTTGGGTGAGGTCGACATAGTCGGTGTTCCCGGGCAGCTTCGAGGGGAGCCATTTGTCGGCTTTCCCGCAGAGTTCCTGGATATTGACATCGCCGTTGGCAATGTCCTCCAGGGTGACGAGCACCCTGGCCAGCGGAATCTCGAATTTCGACTCGTCGCCGCCGATGGTGACGTTGTCGGTGTCGATGTTTTCGAGATCGTAGTCCTTATCGATGCACGCGGTGAAGAGTGCGCCGGTCAGGAGTAGTAGAAAAAAATTTCTCATAGGCTTGGATTATGTTCAAAATGATGGTGCTACAAATATAGGGTGTTCCGACGAATAAAACAAAATATCGGACTTTTTTTAATATGTTCAGGCTCTTCCCGTTGGCCTGAAACGTCCGGCGGCGGATTTTGCCGAAAAATTGCTACATTTGCCGAACGTATGGGCGGAACCGAGAACATCAGCCTCCGGGAGCAGGTCGCCCTGCTGCCGTTGTCGCCGGGCGTTTACCAGTTTGTGGACCGCTCGGGAACTGTTATCTACGTGGGCAAGGCCAAAAGCCTGCGCAAACGCGTGTCGTCCTATTTCGTACAGTCGAAGGAGCACAGCGCCAAGGTGCGCGTGCTGGTGAAGCAGATCGCCGCGATCCGTCACATCGTCGTGGACAGCGAGACGGACGCCCTGCTGCTCGAAAACTCGCTGATAAAGACCCTTCAGCCCCGCTACAACATCTTGCTGAAGGACGACAAGACCTATCCGTGGATCGTGGTCCGCAAGGAGCATTTTCCCCGGGTGCAGTCCACGCGCATCCTCTCCCGCGACGGTTCGCAGTATTTCGGGCCCTACGGTTCGGTGATGATGCAGCACAGCGTTCTCGACTTCATCCGCGAGGTGGTGCCGCTGCGCACCTGCAAGCTCAACCTCGCTCCGGAGCTGATCGCCAAGGGCAAATACACGGTCTGCCTGCAATACCACCTCGGAAACTGTAAGGGACCCTGCATCGGGCAGCAGTCCGAAGAGGAGTACGGCCGGTTATTGGAGATGGTCGTTTCTGTGCTCAAAGGCGACCTGCGGCCCGTGCGGCAATACCTCGAGGGGGAGATGGCGCGGGCGGCCGCGGAACTGAAATTCGAACTGGCCCAACGTTACAAGCAGCGGCTCGACGCACTCGATAACTATGCGGGCAAATCGGTCATAGTCAGTGCGAAGATTGTTGACGTAGACGTCTTTTCGCTGTTGCCGGACGACGACGTGGCCTACTGTAATTTCGTGCGCATCCGCCACGGTTCGATCGTGGGCGTCTCGACGGTGAAACTCTCGACGGGCGTCGGGGGCGACGAGCGCGACATGCTGACGCTGGCCATCCAGCACATCGTCGAGCATATCGCCGGGGGCGAACTGGCCCGCGAGGTGATCGTGCCGTTTCTGCCCTCGACGACCCTGCTGTTCGACGGCGTGACCTTCACGGTGCCGAAGCGGGGCGAAAAGTTCGAACTGCTGGAATTTTCGCAGAAAAGCGCCCGCATCTACCGCGCCGAGCAGTTGAAAAACCTCGAAATAAAGAATCCCGAACGCTATACCGACCGGTTGATGAATGCCCTGCAGAAAGAGCTGCGCCTCGACCGGCAGCCGCGGCATATCGAGTGTTTCGACAACTCCAACCTGCAGGGGGCTCATCCCGTGGCTTCGTGCGTGGTGTTCCGGGACGGAAAGCCGTCGCGCAGGGAGTACCGCCATTTCAATATCAAAACCGTGGAGGGGCCCGACGACTACGCTTCGATGCGCGAGGTCGTTTTCCGGCGTTATACGCGCCTGATGGCCGAGGGGGCCGCACTGCCCGACCTCGTCATCGCCGACGGCGGAAAAGGGCAGATGGGGGTGATCCACGAGGTGCTGGAGCATCTCGGGCTGGACATACCCATTGCCGGACTGGCCAAGGACGACCGCCACCGCACGGCCGAACTGCTCTGCGGGTTTCCGCCGCTGCTGGTCGGCATCCGTCCCACTTCGCCGCTTTTCCACTTCTTGTCGCAGATTCAGGAGGAGGTGCACCGTTTCGCCATCACCTTCCACCGCCAGAAACGCAGCAAGGCGTTTATCCACAGCGAACTGGAGCAGATCGAAGGGGTCGGGGACAAGACCGTTCAAACCCTGCTGCGCCATTTCCGCACGGTGGAGAAGGTTCGCGCAGCCAATATCGAAGAACTTTCGGCGTTGGTGGGACCGGCGAAAGCGAAAAAAATCAGGACTTTTTTCGAAAAGTAGGGTGATTTTTTGAAAAGTTGCGAAAATCGCGTATCTTTGCCCTCCCGATTCGCCGCGTAATGCGGATATATGCCCGGATGGCGGAATCGGTAGACGCGTTGGTCTCAAACACCAATGACAGCAATGTCGTGCCGGTTCGACCCCGGCTCCGGGTACCGGAACGCCGCCTGATCAATCAGGCGGCGTTTTTTTATTCCTGTGCCCGATCTGGTCTCAGGCGATTCAGGAAATGCATTGTTGATTATTCTCTTTGTGGCGTCAAACCGAACATGGCGAATGTGCATATCGGCTCAAAAACCGCAAGTGCCGGACTATTGCTTTCCGGTGTAACGCCCTCGGTGCAGACCCGGGGCGGGTTCGAGCCCTTGCCGCCCGTCGAACCTAAGCGTACCGAATAAAACATTCCATGATAATTGCATCGCCCTCCGGAAGTTGGATACCCAATTTCCGGAGGGCTTTTTCATAGGATGCAGGGATCGGATAGTTCTGTCCGAAAAAAATATCGTGCGAATTTCGATTTTCGGGGGTCGGTATTCGCAAATGGTGTGTCTACTCAGTGAAAGCAAAGAAAAAATCTGTTTTGTGTAAGTTATGCAGAAGGAGATAGACAGACTGATCAATTCATACCGGAGCAATACCTTAAACAGGGAGGAGGCCGGTATGTTGGCGGAATGGCTGGAAGAGTCCGATGAACACCGGGCTTATTTCAGGGAGTGCCTCGCCGGTCGGGAGCATCCCGTATCGGCCAAGGCGGAGCGGGAGTGGGCGCGGTTCGCCGCCCGCAACAAAATCCTGTTCGCCGTTCCCGAGGGAGTAAATACGCGTCGGAGGTTGTTCAGGCGTTACGTCGCTGTTGCTGCTGCGGTGGCGGTGGGTGTTTGCGCCGTCTGGTTCTGGCAGCGCACTCCTGCGCTCCCCGATACCGGGAGCGGCGTGGAGACCGCGGCTGCACAGCCGTTGGAATATCGTACGGCGCGCGGCGAGAAACTCGACATCGTGCTGCCCGACGGTTCGAAGGTCTGCATGAATTCCGAGGCGACGCTGACCGTGGACCTGAAATTCGGAAAGGCGACACGCGAGATCGAGTTCGACGGCGAGGCGTTCTTCACCATTGCGCCCGACAAGAGCTGTCCGTTCATCATCCACAGCGCCAACAACAATTATACGGTGCTCGGGACCTCGTTCAACCTGCAATCCTATGCCCGGGAGAAGTTCGCCGTGGTGACGCTCCATACGGGCTGTCTGCAGGCGCAGATCAAGAAGGACGTGATCATTCTCGATCCTAACGAGGAGCTGCAGATCGACGCGACGGCCAATACGATCACCAAACGGGCGGTGCATATCGACGATTCGATCGGCTGGATCGAGGGGCGGCTGATCTTCTCGGGGCATCCGTTGAAAGATGTGGCCAACAAGCTTTCGCGCTATTATCAGGTGAGGATCAACATTCACGAAGAGATCGCCAACCTGCAGTATACGGGCATGGTGGACCGGGAAACGCTGCCGGAGGCCCTCCGGATGATCTCCGAAACCTCTCCCGTAAGACTTTCCATCACCAATATCGACGGGGAGTATTTCCTTTCGAGGGCGAAACGAAAATAGAGAATGAATTTTTAACTACCTAAACATTAAGTGAATGAGCAATTTTAACAAATCCGAAGGTCGTTGCACGACCCTGCAACGCTGGCTGGCGTGCGGACTTGCAGCGATGTTCCTGGCAGTCGCAGGCATCGCCCATGCTTCCGAAGCCGGGGAGAAACCCGCGACCGTAACGCTTACCGTCGAACGGGCGCCGCTGGCTACGGTTCTGAAAAAGATCGAGGCCCAGACCTACTACACGTTCTTCTTCAACAACGAACTGGTGGGCAAAGCCGCTCCGGTCACGCTTTCCGTGAAGCAGGTTCCGGTTCCCGACGTGCTGGCGAAGATTTTTGCCGGAAGCGATCTTACTTACGAGTTTCGGGAGGATAAAATCCTGATCAAACGCAAAAATGCGGGCAAATCCGCCTCGCAGGCGCAGGAGCCCGAAGCTGCCGGGACGGTCGGCGGACAGGCAGCCGGCGTGGAACGTCAGGTTACCCCCCCCCAGCAGAAAAGTACCGCCTCGGCAACCCCTGCACTGGTGCAGGGTGTCGTTAAGGACGATGCCGGACAGCCTGTCGCAGGCGTCAGCGTGATCGTGAAAGGTTCGCTCGTGGGCGCCGTCACCGAAAGTGACGGTTCGTACCGTATCAAAGCGCGCCCCAGCGATCAGCTGTCGTTCAGTTTCCTGGGTTACAAGACGCAGGACATCTACGTCGGCAGCAAGACGACGATCGACGTGAGGCTCGTCAGCACGGCGCAGGCCATCGACGATGTGGTCGTTACGGCGCTGGGTATGAAGCGCGAGGAGAAATCGCTGGGTTATGCCGCCACGAAGGTCAAAAGCGACGCCTTTTCGTCGTCGGCTTCGTCGTCCAACTGGATGTCGGGACTTTCGGGACAGGTGGCGGGCCTTACGGTTGCCAAGGCTAATACGGGCGGCGGCGGATCGATGCGCGTGACGCTGCGCGGCGAGTCGTCGATCGACCTCAACAACAACGGGGCGCTGTTCGTCATCGACGGCGTGCCGATGTTCAACACCTCGGCGGCCGGGGGCGAATCCACCGCCTATTCGATCGACTACGGCAACGGTACGGGGGATGTCAA
The DNA here is from genome assembly GCF_900107675.1 of Alistipes timonensis JC136. Taxonomy (GTDB): domain Bacteria; phylum Bacteroidota; class Bacteroidia; order Bacteroidales; family Rikenellaceae; genus Alistipes; species Alistipes timonensis. Next base: position 500,689 of record NZ_FNRI01000002.1, on the reverse strand, counting down.
TCCCGAGGACATCGAGAATATCACGGTGCTGAAGGGGCCCGCAGCGACCGCCCTTTACGGTTCGGAGGCTGCCAACGGCGCCATCATCATTACGACGAAATCCGGCGAAGGGCAGGACGGCTCCGTTTCGGTGACCTTCACGTCGAATTTCGTCGTAGACCAGATCAACTCCTCGCCCGATTTCCAGTATGTCTACGGCCAGGGCTCGGCGAAGGGCAACGATGGGTTTCATTACGGCGATCCGGTCGACGGTGAGGGCAGCAATACGACCGACGTGTCGTCGTGGGGCCCCAAGATGGACGGAACGCTCTACTACCAGTATTACGACGCGAGCCGCGGTATCGGTGTCGATGAGAACGGCGTGCGTATCAAGACGCCGTTCGTGAGCTACGGCAACTGGTTCAAAAATTTCTTCCAGACGGGTTGGACGGCGACCAACTCGTTGTCGGTGTCGGGTAAGATCAACAAGAACAATGCGATCCGCTTTTCGGTGACCGATTACCGCAGCGAGTCGATCATTCCCAATTCGCCGTGGAGCAAGCAATCGCTGTCGCTCAAAAGCAACAACAAGGTCAACCGCTGGCTTTCGGTGGACACGTCGCTGACCTACTACCGCAAGGACGACGACAACCTTCCGGTGATGGGCTACGGTTCCAGTTCGATCATGTATTCGCTGTGGTGCATGTCGCCCAATATCGACATGGACTGGGCCAAACAGTATTGGCTGCCCGGTCAGGAGCATATCCAGCAGGATTCCGGCCTTTCGGGCGGCAAGAACAACCCCTATTTCGTGGCCTACGAGCAGCTCAACACGCTCGACCGCGACCGCATGTACGGCAATACGGCGCTGAACCTGCATCTCTACAAGGGCCTCGACCTGATGCTCCGCGGAGGTATCGACTTTTCGCGCGACCTGCGCACGACCCGTCATCCGAAAAGCTCCTATTCGCAGAAATACGGTCTGTACAGCGAGCAGGAACTTTCTTCGTTGCAGCTTTCGACCGATTTCCTGCTGAAATACGACCGCAAACTGGGGGCCGGGTTCAACCTCACGGCCAATCTGGGCGGCAGCATCATCAACCGCTCGTTCGTGCAGACTTCGAAGACTGCCGAGCAGCTCAAACAGGCGGGCGTCTATTCGCTGGCCAACTCGGTCAACCGCATCAAAACGGATAGCTACTCCTACGAGCGTCAGACCAACAGCATCTATGGACTCGTTTCGCTTTCGTGGCGCGACGCCGTCTACCTCGACATCACGGGCCGCAACGACTGGTCGTCGACGCTGCCCGTCAGCAACAACTCCTATTTCTATCCGTCGGTTTCGGCCAGCGTGCTGCTCAACGAGCTGATCGACTTCGGCTCGGCGCGCAACGTCGTCAACCTGGTGAAACTGCGCGGCAGCTTCGCGCAGGTGGGTAACGACACGAAGCCTTACCGCACGTCGAACTACCTCACCTCGTCGGATTTCGCAGGCAATTTCCAGATTCCCCGCACGGCGGCCGACCTGAACCTCAAACCCGAAATCGTCAGCTCGTGGGAGGTCGGCGCCGATATCCGCCTCTTCCAGAGCCGCCTGAACCTCGACATCGCCTACTACGACAACGAGTCGAAGAACCAGATCGTGAGCATGCCCGTCAGCCAGGCTTCGGGTGTCGGCAGCCGTTACAGCAATACGGGCCGCATCCGCAACTGGGGTTGGGAGGTTTCGCTCAACGGAACGCTTGTCAAGACCAAGAAGGTGCAGTGGAAAGCCTATGTGAACTGGGCACTCAACCGCAACCGGGTGCTCGAACTGGGCGACGGCGTCGATTCGTGGATCGTGGCTTCCTATTCGTCGCACGCCTACATGACGGCTTACGAGGGACAGTCGCTTTCGACGATGTACGGCCTGGGCTACAAGCGCGCCCCCGAGGGATCGTTCATCGTGGGCAAGGACGGCTCGCTGACCGATGTCAGCGGCCAGCTGGTGATCGACGAGAACGGTTATCCGCAGTATTCCGACGACCTGCAGCGCATCGGCGAGTGCATGCCCGACTGGAAGGGCGGCTTCGGCACGAGCGTCAAATGGAACGGACTGACCCTTTCGGTGGCTTTCGACGGTCAGTTCGGCGGACATGTCTACTCCTACTCCAACGCCCTGCTGGGGTCGCGCGGTAAGGGTACGATCTCGCTTCCGGGGCGTTATGACGGATTGGTGCTCGACGGCGTCAACCAGCTGCCCGACGGCAACTATGTGAAGAACACCCACAAGACGGCCGATATCACCGAGTACTATGGTCTGGCCTACGCGTTCCAGAACGCCGAGCAGAACTTCGTCAGCACGCAGTTCCTCAAACTGCGCGAGCTGCGCCTCGACTACGAATTCCCGAAGAAACTGCTCTCCAAGACAGGCTTCATCAAAGGTCTCGTGCTCTCGGTCTACGGACGCGACCTGTTCTGCTGGTCCGATTTCCCGGGCTGGGACCCCGAGGGCGCCTTCATGCGCGGCTCGTCGGTCGTTCCCGGCTTCGAGATCGCCCAGATGCCCGGAACCCGCGCCATCGGCGGCAGTATCAAGATCACTTTTTAAAGCAGGAGGAACCGAAACATGAAAAATACGATTATAAAACTGACTGCAACCCTCTCGTTCGGCGCGCTCGTCCTGTCGGGCTGCGACAATTTCGACGAGATGAACGTAAACAAGAATGCGTTGCAGACCACCAATGCCACGAGTTACGTGCAGCCGATCACGTTCGGTCTCGAATATGCGCTGCTGGAACGTTCGTTCGACGTCAATTCGCAGCTCATGCAGTACACCGTGCAGGCGCAGACCTCGGCCGAGCGCATCTACAACTACCGCTTCAACAACTCGATCATCAACTACTTCTGGCAGAACATCTACCGCTGGGCCGGCAATGCCGAGACCATGCGCGTGCAGGCCGAGAAGGACAATGACAAGACGGGGCTGGCCATTGCCTGCATCCTCAAAGTGCTGACGCTCTCGCACATCACCGATGCGTTCGGCGATGCGCCCTACTTCGAGGCCGGTAAGGGGTATACCGAAGGCAAGTTCTATCCGGCCTACGACAGCCAGAAGGAGATTTACCGCGACATGTTCGAAAAACTCGAGCAGGCCAACACCCTGCTGGCCGAAGAGGGGACGGATTTCGACATGCTGGAAGATTACATGTATGACGGAAAGGTCGCCCAGTGGCGCAAGTTCGGCAACTCGCTTTACGTCCGCCTGCTGATGCGCGTCGCGTTGAAGGATGAGAGCGATCCGGCCGGCGAGCGTCTCGGCGCCGTGTCGAAGCTCAACGAAATCTTCTCCTATCCGTCGGTTTATCCCGTTTTCGAGAGCCGTGCGGACGCCGCCAACGTGAAGTTCGACAAGAATGTCAACGCGCAGTACACGCCGTTCCACAACACCCGCGCGGGTCTTTGGAACAACAACATGATCTGCGAGCGGCTGATGAACGAGATGTACGATACGTCGGCCGGGCTGAAGGACCCGCGCGTGTCGCTCTATTTCGACAAACTCGTGGGCGTGCCGACGCAGATCACCTACAACGAGCTGATGGGATATTTCGATACGGCGGCCCACTACCGTCGCAATGTGATTCAGGACCGTGACCATTTCCCGCTGATGAACTACTCGGAACTGTGGTTCATCTGGGCCGAGGCCGCTTACCGCGGCTGGATTCCGGGGACGCCGAAAGAGTATTACGTGAAGGCCGTTTCGGAAGCCGTTTTCGAGTGGACCGACGATCCGGATGCTGACCTGACATCGTTCCTTTCCAATCCGAAGGTGTCGGTCGACGCGCTCGACGGCGAGGAGGTGCTCGAACGGATCATGACCCAGAAGTGGATTTCGAATTTCCTGGTCGGCATCGAGTCGTGGTGCGACTACCGCCGCACGGGTTATCCCGAAATGCCTGTCAAGGCGCTGGCCGCCAACGACGGCATTCTGCCCACGCGTCTGCGCTATCCCGCAGACGAGGAGTTCCGCAACCGGGACAACTATTTCGAGGCGGTGAACGGCTGGCTCGGAGGTACGAACAACATGACCACGAACGTTTGGTGGGCCGATCATACCAACAAACGTAAATAAAAGGAGACCAACGATATGAAAAAATATATTTTTCTGATATTTGCGGCGGCGACGGCCGTTTTCGCAGCCTGTTCGTCCGACGAAGGAACGTCGGCATATCCCGATAAACTGGAAGTCGTGCTGACTCCGACGTGGGACGCCACCCGGGGCATGACCAGTTCGAGCCAGACCCGGACCGTGGCCGTGACGCTCAATGTGGAGAGCGTACACTGGACGGTGTCTTCCGATAGCGACTGGTGCGTCGTCGACGAGGAGGAGAGTCACGTGGGCAGCGGTGAATTCACGATCGAGGTGACGGCCAACGAGGATTTCAAGTCGCGCGATGCGATCGTCACCCTTTCGGCGGGCGCTTTCACCTACCGGATGACCGTCGACCAGTCGGGTAACATCTTCATTCTCGACAAGGTTTACTCCGTGGTGGCTCCGAACGATTCCGAAGCCATCGAGGTCGTGGTCAAAACCCTTTCGAAATGGCAGCCGGTGGATTCGGAATGGATTCACGGCGAGGTCGTCGAGACCTCCGAGCCGGATGCCGAAGGCATGACCACCTCGACGCTCCGCATCCGCTGCGACGCCAATACGGGCGCTGCGGGGCGTTATGGCACGCTGACGATCGAACCGACCGACGGGGTGGGTTACAGCACCGAATATGCCGTTTATCAATTCGGAACGGATATGCCGTTCGGCACCGACGGCAAGCTCGGCCTGGCGGCCAAAGGCGAGGTGAAATTCGATGTGGTGGCACCGGCCGAGGCGGTCGTCGGCGTGACCTGCCCGACGTGGATTACCTATGTGTCCGAACCGGACGGGGAGCAGGCGACCTATACCTTTTCCGTTGCGGAGAACCCCAGCGACACGAAAACCGAGCGCGAAGGTGTGATCGAGTTTTCGATTAAGGACATCGAGGCGCAGACCGCTCTGCCCGCCATCAGGCAGGCGTTCTATCCTGCGGGCGGCATCGTTTCGGGCGCCGGCCTGAAGATGTTCGCCGAGGCGTTCAATGCCGGGGAAGACACCTCCGACTGGACGTCGGGCGAAGGCGGCAAGACCGTCGAGGTGCTGGGCGACGTCGATATGAAGGATGTCGAGTGGACCTCGATCGGTACGGCGGAGCGTCCGTTCGACGGCGTCGTTGCCGGCAACGGGCACCTGATCCAGAACTGGAATACGTCAGAACCGCTCTTCGGCCATACGGCCGAGGGTTCGGAGATCCGCGAGCTGACGATCGACGCTGCGTCGAGAGTGACCGCACGAAGCGTCGCTGCGGGCGAATATGCCGCGGCGCTTGTCGGGGTCTGCAACGGCACGCTGCGTAATTGCAGCAACATGGCCGCCGTGACGCTCGATGCCGCCGCCACGGTGGACGGAGCGTGCGGCGTAGGCGGTCTGGTCGGTCTGGTCGGAGCGACCGGACGTGTCGAGAACTGTTCGAACGGCGGGCTCGTTACGCTGGGCAGCGGCGTTGTCGGCAATAAAGTCTCGATAGGCGGCGTTGCAGCCGAAACCGAGTCCGGGTCCGTCGTGTCGGGATGCACCAACGAGGGAGGCATCGCCTCTTCGGGCGCTACGCCCAAAGTCAATACGGCGGGCCTCTATACGGGCGGCGTTGTCGGCTATGCCGGCGGCGCGGTCGAGAACTGCACGACGGAGGGCGGCAAGACCGTCGCCCTGCAGATCAAAGCCGCCTACATGAGTTACACGGGCGGCATTGCCGGTTGGGCCGACGGATCGGTGACGGGCTGTACCAACAAACAACCTCTCTCGATCGCCGCCAACCGTTTGGGCGACGCCTGCCGCTATGCTTATGCGGGCGGTGTGGCCGGCAAGTCGACGGGAGCCATTTCGGGGTCGAAGAACCGCGGCAATCTGACCGCCACGGCGGTCTGCAAGTTCGTCATCATGGGCGGTATCGTGGGTTCGGCCGACGGAGCGGTGTCCGATGTCATCAATGCGGCTTCGGTTTCGGTTCCCGGAAACCCCGAAGGGGCGAACGGTCCGCTGAAAGAGGCTTTCTTCGGTCCCCGCTATGCCTATATCGGAGGAGTGGCCGGTCAGGTGATGGGCAAGGGGTCGGTTACCGGCAACGGCGATACGACCAACTCGGGCGCTGTCTCGATCGAACAGATGGAGTATGCCACGACGGACATCATCGCTGCGGGCGGAATCGTCGGCATGCACCTGGGCAAGGTTTCCGCTGCGGTCAATTCAGGCGCCGTTACGGTATCGGCGACGCCCGCGTCGGGAACTCCCGCCTGGGAAGCCCGCTGCTTGGGCGGTATCGCGGGTCTTGTCGGGGAGATCGGCAAGGATCATTCGGGCGCTTCGGTGTCCGATTCGAAGAACTTGGCCGCCGTCAAGCACGACCGGCTGGTGCGGGCCAATGCCATGCCCGTCTACGAAGGCGGTGTCGCCGGGTATGTGCTCGCTTCGGATTGTACGATTTCGGGCTGTGCCAACAGCGGCGAGGTGAACAGCGATTTTTATAACAATAATATCGAATACGACGACAACGTTAAAGGCAAGCGTGCGAACTGTACGGGCGGTATAGTCGGTGCGGTCGTTTCGACGGCGGAACCCAATGTCGTTTCGACGTGTTCGAATTCGGGTGCGATGGTCGTTTACCGCGGTATGGCAGGCGGAGTGGTTGGCTATGCCCAGAATACGCGGGTTGCGGAGTGTACGAATACGGGCGGCTTCAACGCTTCCAACCGGAACGGGCGGAGCGGCGGTATTGCGGGACAGGCCATGAATTCGCAGATTACGGGATGCGTAAACCGGGCGATGGTCGTGGCCGACGGTACGGGCGATGCGAATCCGGCCAATTTGGGCGGTCTTGTCGGCGTTCTCTCCAAAGGCTCTTCCATGTCGGATTGCCGGCATTACGGAGTCGTCTATGATCGGAACTATACGTCGACGACCGTCTGGGGCGGTGTCGCAGGCGTTTCGGTCGCAGGCGCCACGATCGACAACTGCGGTTTCGGCGGAATTTACCGGAAAAGCATAGACAGTTCGAATTCGACCGAGACGGCGATAAAGCTCTCGGACATCTGCGGCGACACGAACTTCACCGGTTCGGGCAACTCGCTTTGGGACGGAAAATAAACGGTTAGTGGGTCGGGGACGGGGCGAAGCCTCCGTTCCGTCCCCGTTTTTTTAACAATGATGCGCGAATGGTACGACAACTGATATTTGCCCTCGTGGCAGGATGGCTCCTGGCCGCCTGCGGAGGCAGCGATGCGCCCGGAGGGACCGGGCCGGGCGGTCCGGACGCGACCGTCAGCGGAACGGTCCTCGACCAGCGTGGATTGCCCGTCGAAGGGGTGGTAGTGAGCGACGGACTGCTCACGACCCTGACCGACGAGTCCGGGAATTACGCGCTCGACAGCGACCTTTCGAAGCGGAGGTTCGTGCAGGTGACCATCCCTGCGGCGTATGAGATTCCCGTGAAAGACGGCATTCCGCAGTTCTGGCAGCGTATTCCGGAGGGTTCTACGAAAGTCAGGGCCGATTTCACGCTCACGGCCCGCCGCAAGGCGGCCCCGCGTTATACGATCCTGATGACGGCCGATCCGCAGATTCGTTCGCGCAATGCGCGTTACGACAATTTCGCATTCCATTCGATCGACATGTACGAGGAGATGTGCCGCGATTTGCAGGAGACGGCCGCGTCGATTACCGACCGTCCGGTTTACGGCATTTCGCTGGGCGACCTGGTCCACAACGATATGTCGCTCTATCCGACCTATTGCGCCGGGATCGCGGATTTCGATTTCCCGGTCTTCAACGTGATCGGCAACCACGATCATGTGCAGAACGTGGCGACCGACCGCGAGGCGGTGAAGAAGTTCGAGGAGCACCTCGGCCCGACCTGCTATTCGGTCGAACTGGGCGAGCTGCATTTCATCTTCCTCGACAATATCATCATGAAGAACAACACGCTCGATCCGAACGCCACGGGGGCGTATAACGACGGGCTTTCGGACGAGGTGTACAGCTGGCTGTGCAACGATCTGAAATACGTCGACAAAAACAAGATCATCATGCTCTGCGCCCACAGTTCGATGTTCCGCAAACCCGACTCCGAACCTGCCGAGCGCGACAAGCACGGTCCCGACTATGCCTCGCGCCTGGCGCAGTACCGTTTCGTGCACTCCTGGGCGGGCCATTCGCACATCAATTTCAACTATGCCTATTCGGCCGAGGAGCCGGCGGCGAAATTCCCCAATGTCGAGTCGCACATTCTGGCCCGTTCGACCGGGGCGCTGTGGCTCAACGAGCGGATCTCGACCGACGGGACGCCGCGGGGTTATCTGGTCGTGGATGTCGACGGCGAGCAGATCAGCTGGTACTACAAACCTTCGGGGCTGGGGCGCGACCGTCAGATCCGGGCCTATGCTCCGGGAGCCTGGTACAGCGACGGATATGTCTATGCCAACGTCTGGAACCACGATGCCCGGTGGAGCGAAGTCCGCTATACGGACAGCGGCAAGGACAAAGCCGGGATGAAGCGGGTCACCGCCTATGACGGGGCCTTCGTCCGGATGGCCGACTACTATAACTCGACGCAGAACACGGCGACGTTCGAACCTTTCCGAACCTCGCATATGTTCCGCATTCTGCCCACGGCCGGGGCGACGCAGGCGACCATCGAGACGACGGACCGTTTCGGCGAACACTATACGACTACGTTGGAGTGGTAACAAACCTGAAAATTTAACCGAATTATGAAGAAATTGTCATTGACCCTTCTTGCCGTGGCGGTAACTTTGGCCGCTGCTGCGGGAGGCATCTCCTCCGCTGCGGATCTCGCGGCCTTTGCCGAGGCCGTCAATGCGGGCGGCGATATCGCCGCATGGCAGGACGAGCGCGGCGAGGTGCATCTGAAAGCCGATATTGACATGGGTAAGGTAAAACGTTTCGCGCGGATTGCGAATTTCGAGGGCGTTTTCGACGGCGAAGGCCATGCGATCCTCAACTGGAAGACCGACGGCGGATTGTTCCGGCTCGTCGCCGAGGGCAGCACGGTGCGCAATCTCGTGATCGCGCCGAGCTGTTCGATGAAAGTGTCGGACGACGGTGACGACGCGCTCTATGCGGGTTTCGTGGCCGATGTGAACCACGGTACGCTGGAACGCTGCGAGAACTACGGTTCCATTGTGCACCGTTCGCCCCGATCGCAGCACGACAATTACGTGGGCGGCGTCTGCGGCATGAACAAATACATCGTCATCCGTTGCAAGAACGGCGGCGAAATCACCTCGGCGGGCAACTGTCCGTCGCTGGCCCCGACTGCCGAACCGCGGATGTACCTGGGCGGCGTGCTGGGCGGAAGCCTCGGGCGTTCGCTGCCGGGGGCCTTCGTGGCTTATTGCGAGAACACCGGGCGCGTCAGCTATTCGGGCGCGTTCATCGTCTCGCACATCGGCGGCATCGTGGGTTACAACATGCGCGTAAAGACCAAGTTCTGCATCAACCGCGGCGAGATCGTCTCCGCGGCGCGCGGCGTCGAGGAGGGCAGCGACCGTTACTGTCAGGAGATGGCGGGCGGCATCTGCGGCATGGCCAAGGGCGACGTGATGTGCTGCGACAATTTCGGGGCCGTCACCACGCGCGGTTATGCGTACAGCCTCACGGCCGGCATCTGCGGATCGGCCCACGAGTCGCTGACCGTCGGCGACTGCGACAATTTCGCGCCCGTTACCTCGACGAGTTCCTATCAGGCTTCCGTCGGCGGCATTGTCGGATTGTCGGGGCGTCCCGTCGTCGTTTCGCACTGCCGCAACAAGGGGGCGGTACGGTTCGACGGCGTGAGCGTAGACCGCCGCTCGACCGCCGGAGGGATCGTGGGCGATATCTACGCCAAGAAAGACGCCGTCTATGCCGCTTCGGTCCGTGATTGCCGCAACGAGGGCGATGTCTCCTGCGGCCTGGGCGAGAACACGCGCAACAGTGCACGGGGTATCCAGGCGGCCGGCATCGTGGGCTTCGTCAACGGCAATGAGACGGTGAGCGCCGACGTGCGCGATTGTGTGAATACGGGGCGCGTGCGCTCCGAATCGGGACGTGCGGCCGGCATCTGCGGTTTCGCCGGCTATTGCGATTTCGACGGCAACGAAAACCTCGGGACCGTCGAAGGAGGCGGTGCTCTGTTGGGCGGCATCGTCGCGGCTTTTGAAAACGGAGCCGTCAGAGGATGTACGAACCGGGGCGACGTGCTCGCCGGGGCGAAAGGTCAGGCGGGCGGTATCGCCGCCACGACGTGGAACGGCGGGAACTCCCGCATCGAGGCGTGCCGCAACGGCGGCGTGGTGAAGGGGATGTTCGGACTGGCCGGGTCGATCCTCGGCGAAGGCCGTACCGCGACCGACCGCATCGAAGCGTGCGGTGTCGGCGGCGGCGTGGGAACGTCGGCGCAGGGCCGCGATGCGGCGGCGAAGGCTTCGCCCGGGAATTTCGAACAGTTCGTCACCGGGCGCAACGTCGTAAAGAACAAGGCGGTCGTGGACCTCGCAAGCTGTTATTACTGGGACGGGAACAACTAAAAACGCAAGATATGAAACGTTTGATTATCTATATCTGGGCGACGCTGCTCTGCTGCACCGCCTATGCCCAGACTCCGAATGTGACGGGCCGCGTCGTGTCGAGCGGCGGACTGCCCATCGAGGGCGTCGTGGTGAGCGACGGGCTTAACTGTACGCAGACCGATGCCGACGGGCGCTATGCCCTGACGAGCGACCTCTCGCTGCGTCGTTTCGTCTTCATTTCGGTTCCGGCCGAATACGAGATACCGGCGCGTCATGGCTGTCCGCAGTTTTTCAAACCCATCGACCGCTTCCAGAAGGAGGTGAAGGCCGATTTCGTACTCGAACCGCGCATGACGCCCGCCGTACACCATACGCTGCTCGTGCAGGGCGATCCCCAGATCAAAAACTACGGTGTCGACGGTTCGGCCGAGGCTTACCGTTCGGTGGTCATTCCCGACATGATCCGCATGCGCAACACGATCAGGACCCCGTGCTACGGCATCAACCTCGGCGACCTGGTCTACAACGACATGAACGTCTACAACACCTATATCGACAATACGGAGCGGGTGAACACGACGACCTTCAATGTCATCGGCAACCACGACCACGACCAGACGACTATCCTGAGCGATTCGCTGGGCACCGTCTATTTCGAAATGTACCTCGGGCCGACCTGCTATTCGGCCAATATCGGCAACATGCACTACGTCTTTGTGGACAACATCCTCTACGGGCGCGAGGACGCTTCGAAATCCTACGAGCTGGGGCTGAGCGACGAGATCGCCCATTGGCTCAGACAAGACCTGAGCTATGTGCCCAAGGACAAGACGATCATGATCTGCGCCCATTCGCAGATGTTCAAAAAACACAGCAGCTTCTCGACCCGCAACAGGAACTATGCGGTCTACCGCGACGAACTGCTCAAATTCCGGAACGTCTATTCGTGGGCCGGGCACAACCACCACACGTATATCTACAATTACAACCGTTCGGAACAGATGCCCATCGAGAACCTGACGGCCGTTACCGTCACCCGTTCGACGGGTTCGCTGCGCCTGAACAAGCATCTCAACAACGACGGCACGCCGCAGGGCTACATGATCGTCGATGTCGACGGCGACGACGTGTCGTGGTATTACCACTCCTGCGGCAAGGACCGCAGTCACCAGATGCGTCTCTATTCGCCCGTGCGGACCGGAAGCGACTACGTGCTGGCCAACGTCTGGACGTGGGATGATGCCTGGGGACCCGTCGAATGGTGGGAGAACGGCGTGAAAGCGGGCGAGATGGAGCCCTGCGAGGAGTTCGACCCCGATTATGTGGACCTGTACGCCACGGTGACCAATAAGACCACCCGCAAATATTGCCAGCCCGCAAAGTCGTTCCACATGTTCCGTATCAAGCCCACGCCGGGCGTGAAGGCGGGCGAGGTTCGGGTGACCGACCGCTTCGGGACAACTTATACGGAGCACGTGAGTTGGTAAGGTACGGTTTTGGATACTGTTCCGCAGTCAGCTTGCCAGATAGAAGATGTTTCATACCGGAGTCCCATATTTCGGGTATACCGAACAGGAGGTAAAAGAGGTGTTTACGGCTCTTTATCCGCGGTTGTGCGCCTATATCGGCGGCGTGACCGGCCGCGGGGACCTCGGTGACGATGTCATTCAGGAGATCTTCTACAAGTTCCTCCGGCGCCGGCCCTGCCTGGACCGCGCCAAGGTGCCGTCCTACCTCTTTTCGATGGCCCACAACGAGTGCCTGAACTGGCTGCGGCAGAATAAGATACTTTACAACAGCGTCGACCTGGGCAAATTGCAGGAATCCCGGGCGTGGGAGACGCTCGCTCTGTGCGATTTTCTCGACGCGCCCAACGACTCTCCGCTGGCCACGCTGCTGATCGAGGAGGTGTTGGCGTTGTGCGACCGCCTGCCGCCCCAGACTGCGCGGATTTTCCGGATGAGCCGCATCGACGGCCTGACCAACCGGGAGATCGCCGAACGGCTGCACATTGCGCAGCGCACGGTTGAAAAACATATTTCCCTTTCGATCCGCTGGTTCCGCCGTTCGCCGCAGTTCAAGGGCCGCTGGCCGGATTCGGAATGAAACGACTGACAAACTGAAAAACCTGATATGAAGAAACTGTTTATCCTTTTTTGCGCCGCTGCGTCCGCAACGGCGTTCCCTGCCGCTGCGCAGACCTTTTCGACGGGAACCTACAACGTGCGGCAGCTCAATGCCGCGGACGACGCCCGGGGCGACGGCTGGCAGCAACGCCTGCCGGTGATCGCGTCGCTCATCCGCTTCCATGATTTCGATATTTTCGGGGCCCAGGAGGTGTTCCACAGCCAGTTGGAGGACCTTTTAGGGGCGCTGCCCGGTTACGGCTACACCGGTGTCGGGCGTGACGACGGCGCCGAGGCAGGCGAATATTCCGCCGTGTTCTACAAGCGCGATCGTTTCGAACTGCTCGACTCGGGCCATTTCTGGCTTGCCGAGGACCCTTCGCGCCCGAACAAGGGCTGGGATGCCAAGTATGTCCGCATCTGTTGCTGGGGGCGTTTTTTCGACCGCGAAACCCGGGAACGGTTCTGGTTCTTCACCCTGCACACCGATCACAAGGGCGAACGTGCGCAGGTCGAGAGCTGCCGGCTGGTGCTGGATAAAATCCGGACGATGTGCCGCGGCGAACGCGCCGTGCTGACGGGCGATTTCAACGTCGGCGAGACGAGCGAAAGCTACGCCGTGCTGCGCGACTCGGAACTGCTCGCCGACACCTACGACCTGGCCGAGATCAAATACGCCTGGACCGGGACGGAAAACGGCTTCGATCCCGACCGTAAGACCTTCCGCCATATCGACTACGTCTTCGTGACGCCCGGTTTCCGGGTCCTGCGCTACGGCATCCTGACCGACACCTACCGTTCGGAGGAGCCCGTGGGCAGCGCAAAGCCTTTCCGCGCCCGCACGCCTTCGGACCACTTCCCGGTGCTGGTCGAGCTGGCTTTCACCAAGTAAAATTCACCGTAACCTGAAACTATTTCCGAACAAACGAATGAGCATACTCTCTTTCTTTCGTAAAAGCGAGCCTTCGGCGCCCTTCACGGGCGACGACGCGGCGCGCATGAAACTTTACAAGAAGCTGCGTTTCCAGAGCTTCATCGCCGGCACGGTCGGTTACAGCCTCTATTACGTCTGCCGCACGAGCCTCAATGTGGTCAAGAAGCCGATCCTCGAGAGCGGGGCGCTCGATGCCACGCAATTGGGCATCATCGGTTCGGCGCTGCTGTTCGCCTACGCCATCGGCAAATTCGTCAACGGATTCCTCTCCGACCACAGCAACATCAAGCGTTTCATGGCTGCGGGACTGTGCGTCTCGGCCGTCGCCAACCTGCTGGTCGGGGCGCTGGGCTTCGCCAACGGCGGGGGCATGGTCGGCAACATGACGCTCTTCATCGCCTTCGCCGTGATGTGGGGCGTCAACGGATGGTCGCAGTCGATGGGCGCGCCCCCGGCGATCATCGCCCTCTCGCGCTGGTATCCCCTGAGCAAGCGCGGCACCTACTACGGATTTTTCAGCGCCAGCCACAACCTCGGCGAGTTCCTCTCGTTTCTCTTCGTCGGGGCCGTCGTCGGCATCTTCGGCTGGCAGTGGGGATTCGTCGGATCGTCCCTGGCCGGGGTGCTGGGCGTGCTGGTGATCGTTTTTCTGCTCCACGATACGCCTGAATCGAAGGGCCTGCCCCCGATCGAGGTGCTGACCGGAGAGGAGGCTCCCGAACAGAACCATAACCACGGTTCGACCTCCGAATTGCAGCGTTCGGTCATCCGCAATCCTTTCGTCTGGGTGCTGGCGCTGTCGAGCGCCTTCATGTATGTCTCGCGCTACGCCATCAACGGCTGGGGCGTGCTGTTTCTGCAGGAGGTCAAAGGATATTCGCTGGCTACGGCCACGCAGGTCATCTCGGTCAACGCCCTGCTGGGGATCGTCGGAACGGTCTTTTCGGGATGGTTGTCCGATACGCTGTTCCACGGCCGCCGCAACGTGCTGGCTTTCGGTTTCGGCGTGCTGAACACCATCGCCCTGTGCCTGTTCCTCTACTCGGGCGACAGCATGTTCGTCAACCTGCTGAGCATGGTGTTATTCGGCATGGCCATCGGGGTGCTGATCTGCTTCCTGGGCGGGCTGATGGCTATCGACATCGTGCCGCGCGAAGCTACGGGTGCGGCCCTCGGGATCGTCGGAATGGCCAGCTATGTCGGCGCCGGGTTGCAGGACATCGTCAGCGGATGGCTCATCAATTCGGGCAAGACGGTCACCGACGGTGTTACGACCTACGATTTCGATACGGCGATCATCTTCTGGATCGCGGCTTCGGCGCTCTCGTTCATCCTCGCGCTGTTCGTTTCGAAGAGAGCGCACGCCTGAGAGAAGGCCGGTCCGGTAAGTGAAACGCCGCCTGATTGTTCAGGCGGCGTTTTTTCAGGTTGCCGGAATCACAGGAATCCGCCGGGGAGGGAGGACCGTACCTCGGGCGCGTTTCGTATCGCTTCGGGGATCGCATTCCTCGTATAGATGCTCACCTCGGCAATGTCGGTGTCGCTGGTCATCGTCATCGTTTTTCTGTCGCCGCTCAGTTCGAAGGCGTAGTCGGTTTTCCAGGGCTTGCCGCTGTTGTAACGTCCCGAGAGCCGGGTGCTCACCTCCGGAGGCTGCAATACGGCGCAGGAGGGTATCGGGACGCTGCGCGCCTTGGCGGCGCAGGCGGCCGGACGCATCGGGGTCATGGCGGGGAGCGGCGTCAATCCGTCGAACGCCCGTCTGCTGGCCGCCGCGGGAGTCGATGCCCTGCACTTCAGCGCCCGCCGGGAACGTGAGGGAGCGATGCGATTCCGCAATCCGCAGGTTTCGATGGGCGGGTGTGCCGGTGTTCCGGAATACTCCGTGACCGATGCCGACGAAACTCTCGTCCGGCAGATACTCGCTGAATTGAACAGGGCATAGCCCCTCCCTCGTTCGGCGTCGTCAGCCGGCCACCCCCATTGCTTCGCGGACCCGTTCCGCCTCCTGACGGCCCTGTTCGGTCGCGGAGCCGCGCACTACGGTGAAGAGCACGCGCAGGGTGACTTCGCGGTGCCGGGTTCCGGCTGTGACGTTCTGCCAGAAAAGCTGTTCGAACAGTTCGTAATAGGCTTCGCCGAGCAGGTAGCCCTGTTCGACTCCCTGCCGGAAGATCGTGTGCTGCTGTTCCTGCAATTTTTGCCGTTCGAGTTCGATGGCGTCGACCACGGCAGGGTAGTAGGGTGCGTCCTCGGAGAACATCCAGCTCATCTGCCCGAAAGCGTCGCAGGCCGTGACGGCCGTGCGGATCAGTGCTTCGACGGGATTCGCGGACGAAGCCTCCACGGCTTTCAGCGTCTCGTCGAGCTGTTGCAGACCGTATTCGACGCTCTGTTCCGCCAGTTCGCGCTTGTCGCCGACGGCGGCGTGCAGGTCGTGGCGGGAGACGCCGAGCTTGTCGGCGATCTTGTGCAGGTTCAGGTCCCGGATTCCTTCGCGCAGGAAAATCCCGTAAGCGGCTTTCAGCATTTCTTCTCGGTTCATAGTCGTATGGTTTTGAGGTGTCGTCCGTAAATGGGTTCTATGCCTGCTTGCGATAGGTCGCGGCAGCAAGCGTGAAGGCCAGCCGGCGGCACTCTCGAGTGTCACCTGTGCGCCGGCCGAAAGTCCGGCCGGCCGGCATCCGCACGGAAGGGCGATTCGTTTCATGGTCATGCTTTTTTGAGTCGGCGCAGGATGATCTCCACGTTTTCCGCCCTGCGCATTCCGAAGAAATGTTCCCGGTCGCCGGAGAGGTCGCCGAAGACAGGCTCGATGATGTGGAACCCGATGAACGGGAAGACGTTGAGCGAAATGATGTCCAACAACAGCATCCGGGCGTCGACCGGCTCGGTTTCGCCGCGGGCTGCCGAGGCATCCAACTCCTGCTGGATGTCGTGCATCAGCCCTTCGGCGATGGTCCGGATGCGGCGGCGCATCGCTTCGTAACGCTCGGGACGCGAAAAGACCTCGTTGACGATGAAGCGCGGCAGGTCGGGATTCGCCGCGATAAAGTCGAAGTGGCTCTCGACGCCGTCCCGGATGCGTTCCTGCAGAGGCAGGTCCGGCTGGCCGAAGGCGGTCAGCACCGACTGGCTCATCAGGCGCGTCTTCTCGTCGAGGATGCGTTCGAACAACTGCTCCTTGGTCCGGAAATAGTAGTGCAGCATGGCGTGCGTCACGCCCGCCGCCTCGGCGATCGAGGTCGTGCGCGCCCCGGCGAATCCTTTGTCGAGGAATTCCCGTTCGGCGGCTTCCAGAATCGCCTGTTCCTTGTTTCTGGCCGGTTTGGTCATGGTATCGTGCGGCTTTAACAATTTTGTCAATGTAAATATACGACTGATTTTTGATATTCAACAAAATTGTTAGATTATTTTGTTAACACCTGCGGATTTTTTGTCCGGACCGCCCGGGAGGATCGTTCTCGGCCGGTTTTGTCCGATTCTGCAGCGATGGAGGGCCCCGGGTTGGGCAAATCCGGGAAATTCTTTATACCTTTGTCCGCTGGAATGAAAGCATCTTTCAAAAAAATATACGCTTCGCTGGACGCCGATCGGCTGGTGCTCCTGTGGCTTGCCGTGTGGTGGGTGTGCAACCTCCTGCAGGCCGGGCTGACGGAACTCGCCAACGACGAAGCCTATTACCACCTGTTCGCCGAACGGCTCGCATGGGGCTATTTCGACCATCCGCCCATGACGGCCCTGCTGGTCTGGGCCGGGGAACACCTCTTCGGCGGCGAACTGGGCGTGCGGTTCTTCTTCACCGTGCTCCAGCCCCTCTACCTCTGGATTCTGTGGCGCATCGTCCGCCCTGCGGATGCGGACCGCAGGGATGCCGCGCTGTTCGTGGTGCTTGCGGCCTCGACGCTGATGCTCCAGCTCTACGGCTTTATCGCCGTGCCCGACGGGCCGCTGATGCTCACTGCGGCGCTGTTCCTGCTGACGTTCAAAAGATTTACCGAAGGCCGCCGCATGGCGTGGCTCTGGATGGGCGTCGCCATGGCGCTGATGGCTTACAGCAAATACCATGGGGCGCTGGTGGTCCTCTTCGCGCTGGCGGTGACCCCCCCCCGCCAACTGCTGCGTCCCTCGCTATACCTGAGCGGAGCCGTGGCCCTGCTGCTGCTCGTGCCGCACCTCGTGTGGCAGTACGACCACGACTGGGCGTCGTTCGCCTACCACCTCTCGGGCCGCAATTCGGTCTTCAAACCCAACTACGTCGTCGAGTTTCTGGGCAACATGCTGGTCGTCTTCAATCCGTTCCTCGTGCCGCTGTACGTGCAGGCGTGGCGGAAAGTGAAGCCGCAGACGGTGGTCGGACGCGCCCTGAAACTCCTGCCCGTGGCCTTCATCGGCTTCTTCCTGCTCTCGTCCCTGCGGGGATACGTGCAGCCCCAGTGGGTGATCGTGGCGTGCTTCGGCCTGATTTACGTGCTGTTCACCTATGCGCGGCGCCATCCCCGCACGCACCGTTACGTGATGTGGGCGGGCGGTGTGACCGTCGCGCTGATCGGGCTGGTGCGGCTCGAGATGATTTTCAATCCGCTGGGCATCCGCTTCGAGGTGTTCGACAACCGCGCGAGCTACGGCGCCATCGCCGAAGCGGCCGACGGCCGGCCGGTGATCTTCCGGCAGGGCTATGCCGTGGCGGCCAAATATGCGTTCTACACGGGCGGCGAGGCCTATTGCCAGCCCAATATTCGTTACCGCACGCACCAGTGGCAGTTCCGGGACGACGATTCCCGCTTCACGGGGCGCGAAGTGCTCGTCGAATGTCCGGCCGAAATGGCCGATACGACCCGGGAGGTCCGGAGCCTCACGATGGCCAACGGCCGGCGGTTCACGTGGTTCGTCGACCGGAGTTTCCATCCGGTGCGGCTGGTGGACATTGCCGTGACGGGGCTGCCTGCCGAGGTGGCTGTGGGCGAGGTGTTGCAGTTGGAACTGACGATCACGAACCCTTATCCTTACGATATTGCGGTCGGCGGGACGGATGTGCAACTGGCGATGTTGTGGAAGCACGGACGTTTCCGGGTCGACGAGTTCCCGACCGGGGCGCAGTTCACGATTCCGGCGGACAACGTGCTGACCCGCACGGTGACCTTCTCCGTGCCGCCGCAGCTGGCCGGGGAAAAGTTCGACGTGGGGTTTGCCCTGCGCCGCGAAGGGTATACGAATTGGTTTAACGGAAAAGCGGTCCCGACGGAAGTGGTCGGAAACTTATGATAGAACAATTTATAAAATTCTGCGTAGTCGGCGGTTCGGGCGTCTTCGTCGATTTCGGTATCACCTACCTCTGCAAGGAGTTCCTGCGGCTGAACAAATACGTGGCCAACTCGCTGGGATTCCTCTGCGCGTCGACCACGAATTATATTTTGAACCGTATCTGGACGTTCCACAACGAAAATCCCGACATTACGGGCCAGTACCTCCGTTTCCTGGGTATCGCGGTGATCGGACTGGCTATCAACAACGCCACGATCTACGTCCTGCACAACCGTTTCCGGCTGAATTTCTACCTGGCGAAACTCTTCGCTACGGGCGTGGTGACGTTCTGGAACTTCTTTATGAACTATTTCTTCACGTTTTAAGCGGCTTCGACCCGCTTCATCGGTTCCGGAATGCGGATGAATGCCGTCCAGCACATCCGCAGCCACAGGGCCAGCAGCAGCCACAGGTTAAGCTGCCATCCGTAGAAGAGCTGCATCACCTTCGGCGGGCACAGTATGTCTACCGGCATCACGACCACGATCACGAAGGTCGCCCAATAGGCGATCCGGTCGGCGAGACGGATTACCCCCCCCCGGCGCATCGTCCAGTACCACATCTGGTAGCCGATCAGCATAATCACATAGGTATGTCCCTCGCTGGAGTTGCTGAACAGGATGACGTACCCCATCAGGATCGCCAGGCAGGCGATCCTGAAGAAGGGCAGCCGCCAGTTGCGCCAGTTCGCCAGCACCCCGACGGCCAGCAGCGCCAGTACGCCGATCTGTATGTACATCCGGTAGGGCAGCAGTCCGAGCGGCCGCAGGTAGAAGACGTTCATCCATGTCCGGGTGCCCGGGTGTTCCGTCAGGGCGCCGATCCACTGGCCGTAGTAGTCGGGCAGTTCCGTAAGCGGCATGTTGACGGCCGGAGCCAGCAGGAAAGCGATGCCGATCAGCGCGGCGTAACCCAGGTTGCGCCAGAAATGCGGATAGAACAGCAGCATCGCCAGTTGGAAGATGCCGTATATTTTCGTGAATCCCGAGACCATAATCAGCAGCACGGCCCAGAACCCCTTGTCGCGTTCCAGCAGCGAGTAGGCGAACAAGAACATATAGCCTACGGCGACGTTGTACTGGAACGACAGCTGCGTGCAGGCCAGGATCAGGAAGGTGAAAAGGAACGATTTGCACTTCTCCTCGCGGGTGAATTTTCCGGGCAGGGTGAAGATCGCCGCGAACCAAAGCGTGAAGTTGAAGACATTCCATGCGATCGGCCCCAGCCATGCGGGCAGGTAGGCGAACGGTGCGAAGAGGATGTTGAAAAGCGGTCCGTAGAGGAAATAGTCGAGCCGGATGGGGAATCCCGCGGGCGGCCAGTTGGCGCCGTAGGGGGACACCTGCTGCCAGAAGAGCTTTGTCGACTCGGCGAAGATCATGAAATTGCGGTGTTTGCCGCGCGTGACTTCCGAGATTGAAAGTGCCAGCACCAGCAGCAGTCCGATGATGTAGAGGTTGCGGGGGTTGAGGAAAAACGCCCCGATGCGCCGCCAGACGGAACCCTCGGTTCCCGGCCGTGTGTTCAGCATTCCCTGCTCCATGTCTGCTTACCGGCGTTTGCGGATTTTGCGGAACGGGAGTCCCAGCACGCCGAAGAAGGCTTCGCGGAAGATGCCGCCGCTCATTTTCGACGTTCCCTCGCGGCGTTCGACAAAGATGATCGACACCTCTTTGAGCTTCATGCCCAGCCGCCAGGCCGTGTATTTCATCTCTATCTGGAAGCCGTAACCCTTCATCCGGATGGCGTCGAGGTCGATGGTCTCCAGCGCCCGCCGCGAATAGCAGACGAATCCTGCCGTGGCGTCGCGCAGCGGCAGGCGCGTGACGATGCGCACGTACATCGAGGCGAAGTAGGACATCAGCAGACGCGACATCGGCCAGTTGACGACGTTGACGCCCTGCACGTAACGCGAACCCACCACCACGTCGTTGCCCTCGGCGGCCGCCTCATACAGCCGCACCAGGTCGTCGGGGTTGTGCGAAAAGTCGCAGTCCATCTCGCAGATGTAGTCGAAACCCTGCTCCAATCCCCAGCGGAATCCCGTGAGGTAGGCCGTTCCGAGCCCCTGTTTGCCCGAGCGTTCCAGCAGGTGAAGCGCCGCGGGGAACTCCTTCTGGCGCTCTTTGACGATTGCGGCGGTTCCGTCGGGCGATCCGTCGTCGATGACGAGCATTTCGAAGGGTTCGGGAAGCGAGAAGACCTTGTCGATCATCGCCGATATGTTCTCCTTTTCGTTGTAAGTCGGAATGATTACGAGTTTACGCATGGTGTGAATGTTTTTACAAAACAAAGATAACAAAAAAACGGACGGGTGCAAAGCCTGCCAAAAGCAGTGACGGGCAAAAGTACGCTTTTTTCACGGATCGCCCTAACGTTTCACATAAAAAGGTTATCTTTGCGGATATGGAACTTCGTGTGAAACAGGTACGGGAAATCACCGGTCCGCTGCTCGACGCGTTTGCGCGGCTGATGCCGCAGCTTTCGCCGCAGCTTGCCGCTCCCTCGGCCGCACGGCTGCGGGAGATCGCGGCGTCTCCCGGGACGGCGCTTTTCGCTGCGGAGGCAGGAGGCCGCGTCTGGGGGCTGCTGACCCTCGTATGGTACGACGTGCCGTCGGGCCGCAAGGCGTGGATCGAGGATGTAGTGGTCGACGCCGAAGCCCGCAGAATGGGGGCGGGGCGTGCGCTCGTGGCCGCCGCGCTGGAGCATGCCGGGGTCATCGGAGCGGGTAAGGTCTTGCTGACCTCCAACCCTGCGCGGGAGGCCGCGCGGGCGCTCTATCGTAAAATGGGATTTGAAGAGGCCGCAACGACGGTCTTTGCTATTAAAACAGATGCGAAATGAAAAAGTTCGTAAAGATCGCGGCCATCGTGGTGGCCGTCATGCTGGCGGTCGCCCTGATCGCGCCGTTTGCGCTGCGGGGCAAGATCGCCGACATCGTGAAGCGCGAAGCCAATGAAATGCTCGCAGCGAAGCTCGATTTCGAGAAACTCGATATCAGCCTCCTGCGCCATTTCCCGAACGCTTCGCTGGATTTGAAAGGGCTCACATTGGTGGGCGTGGACCGTTTCGAGGGCGACACGATCGTCGCCGCGCAGCGGATTTCGGTGGTCGTCAACCTGATGTCGCTGTTCGGCGACAGCGGGTTCGAGGTGACGAAGGTGATCCTCTCGTCGCCGGCCGTGCATGCGCACAAGCTGGCCGACGGGGCCGTCAACTGGGACGTGATGAAGCCTTCGGACGAGGCCGCGGAGGAGACGCCCGCCGAAGAGCCGGCCGAACCCTCGTCGTTCCGGATGTCGGTGCGCGATTTCCGGATTTCGGACGCCGCAATCCGCTACGAGGACGACTCGACGAACATGCGTTTTTCAACCGCGCCCCTTTCGCTGCGGCTCCGGGGTAACATGTCGGCCGACCGCACCGATCTCGACCTGCGGCTCACGGCGCAGGAGATGCGTTTCGTTTCGGGCGGCATTCCGCTGCTGAGCGGCGCCGAGGCGGAACTCGTCGCGGTGATCGACGCCGACCTGGCGAACAGCCGTTTCACCTTCTCGCGCAACACGCTGCGGCTGAACGCCATTTCGGTGGGGCTCGACGGCTGGGTCGAACTGGGTGACGATGCCGTGGCCATGGACCTCACGGCGGGCTGCGACAAGGTGCAGTTCAAAGACGTGCTGTCGCTCATTCCGGCGTTCTACACCCGGGAATTCAAAAACCTCACGGCGGGCGGCGAGCTCTCGATGGCCCTTTGGGCCAAGGGGGAGATGCGCGGTTCGGCGCTTCCGGCCTTTGAACTGAAGACCGAGGTCCGCGACGGCAGTTTCCAATACTCCTCGCTCCCGAAGGCCGTGACCGGCATCAACATCGCCGCCAAGGTGGCGAATCCCGGCGGCGTGATGGACAAGACGGTCATCGACCTGTCGAAATTCGGCCTTAAGATGGCCGGGAACTCCGTTTCGGCGACGTTCCATGCCACGAATCTCGTCAGCGATCCCGTATTCCGTGCTGCGGCTGCCGGGCGTGTCGACCTGGGAGCCGTGAAGGAGGTCTATCCGTTGGAGAAGGGCGTCGAACTGGGCGGCCAGATCGCTGCGGACCTGAAAGTGTCGGGCCGCATGTCCGATATCGAGAAAAACCGCTACGAAAAACTCGGCGCGCAGGGAACCTTCACCGTCGAGGAGCTGGGGCTGACGCTTCCGAACCTGCCGGCGGTGCACATCCGCCGCGCCGCGGCCACCATCACGCCCGCCGCGATGACCCTCGGCGAATTCGGGGTGACGGTCGGCAGAAGCGACCTCTCGGCCAACGGCCAGTTGACCAACTACATCGGCTACCTGCTGCGGGGCGACATGCTTTCGGGGCGTCTCTATGTGAAATCCGAACTGCTCGACCTGAACGAGATCATGGACGCCATGCCCGCTGCGGACGGGGCGGCTGCGGGCGAAGAGGCTCCCGCCGAGCCGATGCGGGCCGTCGAGGTTCCGCGCAACCTGAACCTTTCGCTCAACACCGACCTGCGCAAAGTGCTCTTCGGCAAAATGACCGTCAGCGACATCTCGGGCGAGATGAGCGTTGCCAACGGTGCGTTGTCGCTCAACAGACTGGGGCTGGGCGTCTTCGGCGGCAGGGCCACCGCGTCGGGCAGCTACTCGACGGCGGCCGATCCGGCGAAACCTGCGCTGAAACTCAATGCCAACATTGCGGGCGCCTCGTTCCAGCGGAGTTTCGAGGAGCTGGAGATGGTGCAGCAGCTCGTGCCGATCTTCGCCAAGACCGGCGGCGATTATTCGCTGGCGCTCGACATGCGCACGTCGCTCGACTCTCAGATGTCGCCCGACCTGCATACCCTCACCGCCACGGGCGAGATCAGGTCGGCCAATATCCATGTGCAGAACATCGAGGCGTTCGACGCGCTGGCCAAGGCGCTGAACAACGACGAACTGCGGAAGATCGAGGCCAAAGACGTTGCGATCCGTTTCGCCATCGAGGACGGCCGGATCACTACGCAGCCTTTCGACCTGAAACTGGGCAATGTCGGGATCAACCTTTCGGGCTCCACGGGCCTCGACCAGACTATCGACTACACGGCCAAGGTGGCCATTCCGGGCGGCAAGACCCTCCAGTCGATCGGCGTGGGCATCGGCGGCACGTTCTCTTCGCCCAAGATCACGCTCGGCGTGAAGGAGGCTGCCGAGGAGGCCGTGAAGAACATCGTCAATGAGCAGATCCAGAAACTCACCGGCAGCGAGTCGCTCTCGGAGGAGATTCAGAAGCAGGCCGAGAACCTCCGTGCGGAGGCCAAACGGGCCGGGGAGAAACTCGTCGAAGCGGCCCGGACCCAGAAGACGAAACTCGTCGAAGGCGCCGCCTCGAAGGGGGCTCTGGCCAAGATAGCCGCCGAGAAGGCCGGGGACAAACTGGTGCAGGAGGCTGAGAAGCAGGCTTCGAGCCTCGAAGCCGAGGCCGAGCGGCAGATCGAAAAACTCACGGCGAAAAAGGAGTAACCGGAATGCTCGTAATTTTTGCCGTCATCATCGGAGGCATTGCGACGGGGCGTCTGCTTATCGGCCGGCGCCTCGCCTTTGTACAGCGTCTTATCACCGTCATCATCTGGGCCTTGTTGTTCCTGCTGGGCGTCGAGGTGGGCGGCGACCCTGCGGTCGTGGGCTCGCTGGCGACGCTCGGAGCGGCGGCGCTGGCGATCTTCGCCTTCTCCGTCGCGGGAAGCATCTTCGCCGCGTGGCTGCTCTGGCGGCGTATCCGCGGACGCGCCGTGCCCGGGGACGACGGAGAGGCCGATGCGGAAGCCCCGGTCTCCACATGGACGGCCTTTTGCGGCAGTCTCGTGATCGTCGCCTTTTTCGTGGCGGGATGTGTCGTAGGACTTTTCGCACCGCTCGATCCGGCCGGATCGCGGATCAGCGCCTACGTGCTCTATGCGCTGATGTTCTGTGTAGGAATCACGTTGGGCAACGACCGCACATTGGCCGGACGGGTCCGGCGGCTCGATCCGCGGCTGGCGTTGCTGCCCCTCGCCACCGCTGTCGGAACGCTCGCCGGGGCCGCCCTCGCGGCTCCGCTGCTCGCGCAGTGGTCGCTGGCCGATTCGCTGGCCGTGGGTGCGGGGTTCGGCTACTATTCGCTTTCGAGCATCTTCATCGCCGATCTCCGGGGGGCCGAACTGGCAACGATCGCCCTGCTGTGCAACGTCATGCGCGAGCTGTTCACCCTGCTGGCCGCGCCGCTCGTGGCGCGCTGGTGCGGGCCGCTGGCCGCCGTGTCGATCGGCGGGGCGACGACCTTCGACACGACGCTCCCGATCATCACGCAGGCGGCGGGACGCCCCTATGCCGTGGTGTCGGTCTTCCACGGCTGCGTGCTCGATTTCAGCGTCCCGTTTCTGGTGACGCTCCTCTGCGCCCTCTGAAAAAATAAGCGTCCTGCGGGACGCTTATTTTTTTATGTAGGATTGCAGGGCTTCGACGTATTCGGCAAAGGCGTCGCGCCCGGCCGCGGTGATGCGGCACACCGTGCAGGGCATCTTTCCCCGAAAGGTCTTTTCGACCTCGATATAACCGGCTTTGGCGAGTTTGTCGAGCTGCACCGAGAGGTTTCCCGCCGTGGCCCCGGTCTGTTGCCGGATGAAGACGAAATCGGCGCTCTCGACTCCGATCAGGATCGAGACGACAGCCAGCCTCAGTTCGGAGTGCAGCAGGGGATTCAGTTCTTTGAACATCGCATTATCGTTGCGGGCGGTTCGACGTATGGTTGAGGATGTGGCCCGGGACGATCATCATAACCACGAATCCCGCGATGAAGAGCAACGGCTGCCACATGTTGCCGGCAAGCAGCGTGCACGGGGCGAGGATGATGGCCGCGATGCCTCCGACGATGGTGGGCGTGAAGCGGATGATGAGTCCCGTGACGGCGGTCCCCATGCCCATGATGAGCAGGATGATGAAGAGTATCGGCAGACGCATGGGCGTGAAGAGCGTCAGCAGGCTGACGAAGAGGGCTGTGGACCCCATGACGAACCAGACATTTCCGATCACGCGGTCAACGAACGTGCGGGCCTCGCCCTCGGTGGGTTTTCCGCGTGTGAGCCACATCAACAGCCATCCCAGCACGGGCAGCAGCAGCCACAGGTAGTTCCAGCGCGGGTTCCGGAACCCGACCACGGCGGCCCATACGATGATTGTCGTGACGACGGTGGCATAGCCCCACGCCAACAGCGGGCGTCCCGAGTTGCGGACGATGCGGCTGCGGGTGTTTTCGATCATGCGGCCGATGAGCTCCAGGCTTTCGGCGGCCTCCAGTTTACGGTCTTCCATAGGTGTGATTTTTTAACGGTTGCGGCAATCGTCCTCGTCGTCCTGGTCGAACAGGTAGCGGATGAGCGAAAGCAGGATGCTCAGTCCCCACCCGGCGATAACCCAGACCACCCACCAGTAGTGGGGCGAGGTGTACCAGTTGACGAAAGCTAAGAAGCCGCAGACCGCAAAACAGGTCGTGACGCGGCGGCTGAACCGGCGCGCGAAAAGGCGGCGTTTGTCGGTGTTGGCAGGGGTGATTTCCATTGTTTTCGGTTTTACGGCCGGGCCGGTTCTTAAATGTGTTACAAATATAAAGTAGTTTATAGTATAAACCAAATTTCGAGCCGGAAATTTTTCGGAAAAATCGGATACATATATTTATGAAGGAGTGGGGCGGATTGAATGCCGTATTTTGACCGGCGATTGTATTTTTTGATTGAGTTGGCTGCCGATGCCTCATTTTACCGATTAAGTGCGTTCCGATTCCGGCAAAAAAATGCTAAGTTTGCAGAAACCCGAACGAAAACCTGCTATGAAAAAAATGTTATTGCTCCTCTTCGGCCTTGCCACGGTGTGGAGCGTTGCGGCAAAGGTTACCCTTCCCGATGCCATCGGCAGCAACATGGTGCTGCAACAGAATACCGACGTGAGACTCTGGGGATGGGCCGACCCGCACGCGGCGGTGAAGGTCGAGGCCTCGTGGGGCGCAAAGGCGTCTGCAAAAAGCGACGGCGAGGGCCGCTGGGAGGTGACGCTGAAAACCCCCGCCGGCAGTTACGAACCGCAGCGGATCACCGTTGCGAGCGGCGACAAGCGGGTATTGGACAACGTGCTGATCGGCGAAGTGTGGTTTTGCAGCGGCCAGAGCAATATGGATATGCCCCTCGGCGGCTATTGGAACGGCCTGATCGAGGGCGGCAACGAGGTTATCGCCTGCGCTGACGCGCAACGTGACCGCATCCGTTTCCTGAAAGTGGCCTATTCGCAGGGCTATACGCCGCAGGATCGCGTTCCGGGCGCCTGGAATGAATTCACGACGGCCACCGCCGCGCGGTGCAGCGCCACGGCCTATTTCTTCGCCGAGATGCTTTCGCGGGCGTTGAATGTTCCGGTCGGGGTGATCGACAGCTCGTGGGGCGGCAGCCGCATCGAGTGCTGGACCCCGCGCGCGGCATTGGAAACCTATCCCGATATCGACCTGGACGAAAAGGCCGTCGCCGAACTGCCCGACTATATGCGTCCGATGGCGATGTACAACGCCATGGTGTACCCCCTGACCCGCTATGCCGTCCGCGGATTCCTCTGGTATCAGGGCGAGTCGAACATCGGCCGTCACACGGAGTATGCCGCGCGGATGGCCGACATGGTGGCCGGGTGGCGCGCGCAATGGGGGCTGGGCGAACTGCCTTTCTATTTCGTCGAGATCGCGCCTTTCGGCTATGGCAACGGGCTGTCGCCCTACCTGCGCGAGGCGCAGTGCCGGGCGCAGGCGTTGATTCCCGGCAGCGGCATGGTCTCGACCAACGATCTGGTCCTTCCCTGCGAGGAGGGCAACATCCACCCCCGCGACAAACGCAGCGTGGGCCGGCGGCTGGCTTTCTGGGCCCTGAACCGCACTTACGGCAGGAAGGACGTGGCGTGCGAGAACATGCAGTTCCGCACGATGGAGATACGGGACGGCAAGGTCTTTCTCTCGTTCGACAACACCTTCGGCGGGTTCGGCCGGGCATTCGACCTCCGTGGCTTCGAAATTTGCGGTCCCGATCGGGTGTTCCGTCCCGCGCAGGTGCATTTCGAGGGCAATGAGCGGCTGATCGTCTTCCTGCCCGACATTCCCGAGCCGGTGGCCGTGCGTTACGGCTTCCGTGATTTCCAGCCGGGCAACGTGGTCAACACCCGCGAACTTCCCCTCGTGCCGTTCCGCACCGACGATTTTTAACCTGAAACCATTAACTCTGATCTTATGAAACGAATCCTGCTGTTAGCCGCCGCGCTTGCCGCGGCATGGACCGCTGCCGCGAAGATCACCCTTCCGGAGATTATCGGCGACAATATGGTGTTGCAACAAAATGCCGAGGCCCGGCTTTGGGGCTGGGCCGAGCCGCATACGGCGGTGAAGGTCGCCGCCTCGTGGGGCGCGAAGGCCACCGCCCGGAGCGGTGCCGACGGTCGCTGGGAGGTGATGCTGAAAACCCCTGCGGGCGGTTATGACCCGCAGCGCATCACGATCGCCGGGGACGGCAGGCTCGAACTGAACGATATCCTGATCGGCGAAGTGTGGTTCGCCGGCGGGCAGAGCAATATGGAGATGGGCGTGGAGGGATTCCTCAACTGTCCCGTGGCCCGCTCCAACGAGGTCATCGCCCGGGCCGATGCCCGGCGCGGCAAAATCCGTTATGTGAAGATCCCTAAAACGGCCTCTTACACTCCTGAAGAGCGTGTCGCAGGCCGCTGGAACGAGTTTTCGACCGAGACGGCGCCGCTGTGCACGGCCGTCGGCTATTTCTTCGCTGAAATGCTCAACGACGTGCTCGGTGTTCCCGTGGGCGTCATCGACTGCTCGTGGGGCGGCAGCCGCGTCGAGAGCTGGACCTCGCGGGAGATTCTGGAGACCTATCCCGATATCGACATTTCGGAAAAGGGCATTGCGGCGACCGACGAGTGGCTGCGGCCGCTGGTGATGTACAACGGCATGCTGCGTCCCGTGGCGGGCTACACCGTTCGCGGATATCTCTGGTATCAGGGCGAATCCAACGTCGGGGCCCATACGGTCTATGCCGAACGGCTGGCCAACATGGTGAAGCTGTGGCGCGGCCTGTGGGGGCAGGGCGAACTGCCTTTCTATTTCGTCGAGATCGCTCCGTTCAACTACTGGGGCAGCGACCTTTCGGCTTTCCTGCGCGAGGCGCAGTGCCGGGCTCAGGACGTGATCCCGAACAGCGGCATGGTCTCGACGAACGATCTGGTCGAGCCCTACGAGTGGTGCAACATCCATCCGGCGAACAAGCACGACATCGGCTACCGGCTGGCCTGCATGGCCCTGAACCGGACCTACGGAAAGAAGGCGGTCCATTGCGACAGTCCCCGTTTCCGTTCCGCGGAGTTTGCCGACGGCAAGGCGGTCGTTTCGCTGGACAACGCCGAATACGGGTTCAACCGTCTGGTGGGCATCGAGGGCTTCGAGCTCTGCGGCTCCGACGGGGTGTTCCATCCGGCCGACGTCTCGGTCGACGGGCAGATGCGGCTGGTCATTTCGTCGAAGGAGGTTCCGGAACCCTCGGCCGTGCGCTACTGCTTCCGCAACTTCCGGATCGGCAACCTCGCCAACAGCTGGGGACTGCCCGTCATTCCGTTCCGCACGGACGACTTCCAGCCCCGGCCCTGAGGCCCGGCATACTGAAAAGTTCGAAGGGACCCTGAGCAGGGTCCCTTCGTGCGTTTGTCAGCGTTTGGCCGATTCGGCGGTCAGCACCAGGTCCATCCATTCGGGATGGCGCCGGATGTAGGTCACGACGAACGGGCACTGCGGCACGACCAGCAGCCCTTTGCTGCGGATGTCCTCCAGGGCAGCCAGCACCAATTCTTTGCCGATGCCCTGACCCTCGTACTTGGGCGGGACCTCGGTGTGGGTCAGGACGACGAGCCCTTTGCCCGGCACGTACTCGAGCAGCGCCATGTCGCCCTCCCCGAGATCGAGTTCGTAGCGTTTCTCGGCGGTGTTGTGGATCACGGTGTGTTTCTTTTCCATAACGTTGGTGTTTTTGGTTGAACGTATTGCGATTTATCGTACTTTTGTCTCCGGTTATGAACTCCGTCGCAGACATACTTCTCGACTGGTACGCCCGGGAAGGGCGTGACCTGCCGTGGCGCCGCACGCGCGATCCCTACCGCATCTGGCTCTCGGAGGTGATCCTCCAGCAGACCCGCGTGGCGCAGGGAATGGAGTATTACCTCCGCTTTACGGAGCGGTTTCCCGACGTTGCGTCGCTCGCCGCCGCCCCCGTGGACGAGGTGCTGAAGCTCTGGCAGGGGCTCGGCTATTACAGCCGTGCCCGCAACCTTCATGCCGCGGCCCGGCAGGTCGTCGAATGCTTCGGCGGACGGTTTCCCGTCGCATTGGACGAGGTTCGCTCGCTGCGCGGCGTGGGCGACTATACCGCTGCGGCCATCTGTTCGGCGGCTTACGACACCCCGTGCGCCGTGGTCGACGGCAATGTCTACCGGGTGCTCGCGCGGCTCTTCGACCTCGATGCGCCGATCGACTCCACGGCCGGAAAGCGGTCCTTCGCCGAACTGGCGCAGTCGCAGCTCGATACCGCGCATCCGGGACGCTACAACCAGGCGATCATGGACTTCGGGGCGCTTCAGTGCACCCCTTCGTCGCCCCGCTGCGAGGCGTGCCCGCTGGCCGGACGGTGCCTGGCCCTCGCCGCCGGAACCGTCGCCGCGCGTCCCGTGAAGCAGTCGAAGACCAAGGTTCGTGACCGCTGGTTCAACTACCTGCACATCTCGTCGGGTGACCGGACCCTGCTTCGCCGCCGCGAGGGCCGCGACATCTGGCAGGGGCTTTATGAGTTCCCGCTCATCGAGACCGAAGGTCCCGTCGAACTGCCGGAACTCCTGCGGCTGCCGCAGTTCGCCGAACTGCTGGGCGACGCCCCGTGGCATCTCGTGCGCAGCATCCCGCTGCCGAAGCACCAGCTCTCCCACCAGACGCTCCATGCGGTCGTCCACCGCATCGAAACTCCTTCGCTGACGCCTGCCGCCGCTGCGACGGCCGTTCCGACCTCCGCGCTGGGCGACTATGCCGTGCCGCGGCTGATCGACCGTTACCTGATCAAATACCAGATATAGGCGATGTAAATTGCCACGAACAACGTTCCCTCCCAGCGGTCGACGGCCTTGCGTTTGAAGGTGAAGGCCGCGAGGAACACCACGACCGAACTCAGCAGGACCATCAGCAGGTCCCGGACCGTGATGCCGCCCATCGAGAGCGGATTTATCGTGGCGCTCACACCCAGGATCAGCAGGATGTTGGCGATGTTCGATCCGATGACGTTACCCAGCGCCATGTCGGCTTTGCCTTTGAACAGCGACACGAGCGACGAGGCCAGTTCGGGCAGCGACGTGCCGCCCGCCACGAGCGTGATGGCGATCACCGATTCGCTGATTCCCAGACTGCGGGCTATCGACGTGGCGCTGCGGAGGAACATCTCGCCGCCGAAGACCAGCCCGGCGAGTCCCCCGACGATCATCACGGACATCAGCCATCCGGGCATCGGTGCTTTGGAACTTTCCGTCGGAGCTGCCGCTTCGGGGCGCTTCGTCTTCCGGATCGTGTACCACATCAATGCGACGTAAAGCCCGATCATCACCGCGCCGTCGATGCGCCCGATGCGGTCCGCCGCCGTTTTGCAGAAGAGCGAATCCTGGGCCAGCGCCAGCAGCAGCAACGACACGAGCACCCCGAACGGGATGTCGCGGCGGATGTTCCCCGCCGTGAGCGGTACGGGACGTATCAGGGCGCAGACGCCCAGGATGACGAAGACGTTGAAGATGTTCGATCCCACGACGTTGCCGATCGCCACGTCGCTCTGGCCTCCGATGGCCGAGAGCACCGACACGACCAGTTCGGGCGTCGAGGTGCCGACGGCCACCACCGTCAGTCCGATGATGAACTCCGGCACCCGGAAGCGCTGTGCCAGCGCCGCGGAGCCGTCCGTGAGAAAATTCGCGCCGGCGAGGATCAGCCCCAGCCCGACGATCAATAGCAGGATATCCATAGTTTTAAGCGAGCATGATAAGACTTACGGCCATCAGGGCCATGCCGGCCACCACGCCGTAGATGGAGATATGCGCCTCGCCGTATTCGCGGGCCGCGGGAAGCAGTTCGTCGATCGAGATGAAGACCATGATGCCCGCCACGCCCGCGAGGATGCACCCCATCAGCGTCGGGGACATAAAGGGCATCAGCACCAGATAGGCCAGCACGGCGCCCACCGGCTCGGCGAGTCCCGACAGCAGCGACAGCCGGAAGGCCTTCCTGCGGTCGCCCGTGGCGTAGTAGATCGGGATCGACACGGCGATTCCCTCGGGGATGTTGTGAATGGCGATGGCCACGGCGATCGCCACGCCGAGGGCCATGTTGTCCACGGCCGAGGTGAAGGTGGCGATGCCTTCGGGGAAGTTGTGGATGCCGATGGCCAGCGCCGTCATCACGCCCATGCGCATCAGTTTGGGGTTGCGGGGCTGGTGGTCCATCTCCTCGACGCTGTGGGCCTCGTGGGGGTTTTCGAACGAGGGCACCAGCCGGTCGATGATGCCGATCAGCAGGATGCCCGCGAAGAAACTCGCCACGGTGACGACCGTGCCGAGACGGGGACCCCATTCCGCCGTGAGGGAAATGTTGGCCTGCTGGAACAGCTCGACGAACGAGACGTAGATCATCACGCCGCCCGACAGGCCCAGCGAGAACGACAGCAGCCGTTTGTTGGTGCGTTTGGCGAAAAAGGCGATGGCGCTGCCGATGCCCGTCGCAAGACCCGCGCCGAGCGTCAGCAGCAGGGGGATCAGGATATTGGGTTCTTCCATACGAATCGTTTTATGTTTGTCTTCGGCAAAGACAGTGCAAGCCGAGAGCAGAGGCGAATTTATTCGACTATGCCGAGGCGCAGCCTGTCTGAGCGGAGGTTCATCCTCCGCAAAGATAGTGCATAAAACGAAATACCGAACCCGCAAGGATTCGGTATTTTCTGATCGGGCTATTGTTATGACTTATAGACCTTTTATGCGTAGTTATTCGTGGGCTTCGCGGAGCAGCCGGCCCAGAATCTCGATGCTGTCGGCCGTGATGTGGGGCTGCGGGTCGGCCTTGTCCGCCACGTCGAGCGTCGTCTCGCCCGAGAGAACCAGCACGCCCATCGCTCCGGCGTTGTGGGCCATCTGTACGTCGGTGTAGATGCGGTCGCCGACCATGGCGATCTCCGACGGCTGCAATCCGTGGCGGGCGAGGATGCCCGAGAGCATGTTGGGATCGGGTTTCCCGAGCGTGATGTCCGGACGGCGTCCGGTAGCGTGTTCGAGACAGGCGCAGATCGAGCCGCAGTCCACGAGCACCGTCGGCAGGTCGGTGGGGCACACCCGGTCGGGGTTGGTGGCGATATAGGGCACGCCCTGTTTGACCCACCATGCCGCGCGGCACAGCCGGTCGTATTGCAGCGTCATGTCGAACGCCGCCACGATGACGTCCGGCACGTCGTCCGCCGAATCGGCGCAGGACTCGAAACCTGCGGCCTCGAATTCCGAGATCATCGAGGGCGTTCCCAGCAGGAAGAGCCTCCGGGCGGCGGGGTAGTGGGATTTGATGTAGTCGATCGTGGCCAGCGCCGTCGTGTACATCTCGTCGCGCGTGGCCTCGATGCCCAGCGACGCGAGCTTGTGGAGGTAGTCGTCGATACACTTCGACGGGTTGTTCGTCAGGAACGAGTAGCCGATGCCCTGTTCGCGCAGCCCGCGCAGGAAAGCCTGCGTGTAGGGGAAGAGCGACATGCCCATATAAATCGTGCCGTCCATGTCGAGCGCCACGTGGCGGATGCGGCGCAGGCGCTCCATCAATTCGCCGTGCTCCCAGACGGAGCGGTATTCGTGAAAGTTTTCCATCGTATAGTTTTATTTTTTGTCGATGCGTTGCTGTTTGACGAGTTTGCCGGCGGTGTCGAAAACCTTCAGGTCGATGCCCGAGGCGTCGGCCGATACCGCGAGGCGGTCGACGTTCGAATTGACCAGGATCGGGAAATCGACCCCGCGGCTGCCGTCGTCGATCCACTGGTAACGGTGGTAGTGGCCGCAGAGCATCACGTCGATGCCCTTTCCGACCAGCTCCGGGACGAACAGCCGGCGGATCTGCTGCTCGCCGTACCAGCTCGACGCGCCTCCGGGGATCATGTGGATCAGGATGATGCGCACGGGCGCCGTGCGGAACTCCTCGCTTTCGACGACCTTTTTCAGCCATGCGGCCTCCCGCTGGCGGTAGGCGTCCCAGTCGCCCAGTCCGTAGTAGCGGATATCGCTGTCGGGCTTGTCTTCGCAGCCGTCGAGCACGAGGAAGAAGGCCGGGCCCCGGCGGAATGTATAATAGGTCTCCCCGGTCGGTGTGGGAAAGAAATCGGACCAGCATC
Source organism: Alistipes timonensis JC136 (assembly GCF_900107675.1). Taxonomy (GTDB): domain Bacteria; phylum Bacteroidota; class Bacteroidia; order Bacteroidales; family Rikenellaceae; genus Alistipes; species Alistipes timonensis. The sequence continues at coordinate 466,218 of NZ_FNRI01000002.1, read as the reverse complement.
CGGAGCAGACGCCGCGGTTTTCGTGGTTGCCGCGCACGGCGACCAGCGGAATGCCCGCAGGCGTGAGAATCTCCGATGCCGATGCGAGACAGGCGTCCCAGAGCGTCTGTCGGGTCTCGATCTGGGTGGCCAGGTCGCCGTTCAGGCAGACGAAATCGGGTTTCTCCTCCGGAGCGGTGCGGATCAGCCGGCGGAAGATCGAGTCGCGCGAGTGGATGTCGTTGACGACCCAGAAATCGACCCGCTCCTGTGCGGGGTCGGGGGTCGTTACGGTGTAGGGTTTGTGTTTGAGAATGTCGTTGCCGTAGCCCTCGTCGAGGATGACGCGCTTGTTGCCTTCGTTGAGGACGACGCCCCGCTGCATGATGCGGTAACGGTAGGTCGTGCCGGGTTGCAGACCGCTGATGCGCACGCTGTGCATGCGTCCGATGCGCTGGCGCCCGAGGTGCGAATCGTAGAATTTCGGGCGTTCCGCGGCATAGAAATGCGAACCGTCGTCCGGGGCCAGCTCCACCCATCCGGCGGCGTCCGCCGTCGAGCTCCAGATGACGGTGAAACCCTCTTCCGTCACGTTTTGCAGGTAGGGGCCGTGTTCGATGCGGATGCGGGGCTGTGCGAGTGCCGCGGCTGTCGTCAGGAGGGCGGCCCACAGCAGGATCATTCGTTTCATAGCGAAAGTAGTTTCGTTCGGTGCCCAAAGTTATGTTTTTATTTTCTTTTTTCCAATTATTGACTCGGAAAAACCGAAATGGAAACAAAATGGACACCGAAAAGAAATATTTTTTCTTGCGTTTTGTTGTTGAAAGGAAAATAATTCTTATATTTGCCTTTGCTTTAAGAGCACTCCGGTATTTCCGGCGATGTTTCGTTTACACAATTGCTATTATGAATAAAGTAGAGAGCGCCCTTCAGCGCACGACCGACACCAAAGCGCTGGTGATCGGTGTCGATACCCTTCCGCAGACTGCGGAGATGTTCAAAAGCCTGTTTCCCGCCGGCCGCGCCCTCGTGGTTGCGGACCTCAATACGTGGCGGGTGGCCGGGAAGGAGGTGCACCGCATCCTCGCCGAAGCGGGCATCGCGCAGGACGAGCCGCGCATCTTCACCGATCCGAAACTCTATGCCGAATGGACGTTCGTCGAAGAGTTGGACGGCGTGCTGGCCGCGACCGACGCCGTGCCCGTCGCCGTAGGTTCGGGCGTTATCAACGACCTGACGAAACTTTGTTCGCACCACAACGGCCGCCGTTACATGGTGGTCGGCACGGCTGCCTCGATGGACGGCTATACCGCCTACGGAGCCTCGGTCACCAAGGACGGCAACAAGCAGACCTTCGATTGTCCTGCACCGCTGGGCATGGTGCTCGATCCGTCTATCTCCGCTGCGGCGCCTGCCAAAATGTCCGCTTCGGGCTATGCCGACCTGATCGCCAAGATTCCCGCCGGGGCCGACTGGATGCTGGCCGACGCCGTGGGGGCAGACAAGATGGACGACTTTGCCTTCGGATTGGTGCAGGAGGGGCTGAAAGAGGCCCTCTGCGACCCTGCCGGGGTGCATGCCGGCAATGTGGCGAAGGTCGAGCAACTGGCCGAAGGGCTGCTGCTGAGCGGCTTTGCCATGCAGGCCACGCTGTCGAGCCGCCCGGCTTCGGGCGCCGAACACCAGTTCAGCCACCTGTGGGACATGGAACACCTGCGGTTCAACGGCGCTTCGGTGTCGCACGGCTTCAAAGTCGGTATTGGTACGCTCGCCTCGACGGCTTTCCTCGAGATGCTGCTCGACGCTCCCGTGGAGCAGTTGGATGTCGAAAAATGCGTCGCTGCATGGAAATCGTGGGAGGAGACCGAGCGGGATATCCGCGCTGTTTTCGACAACGATCCCGAATTCGTGGCCCGCGGCCTGAAAGAGACCCGCGATAAGTATGTCGATAAAGAGGGGCTGCGCGAGCAGCTTACGCGGCTGAAGCGGGCGTGGCCCGAGCTGCGCGGCCGTATCCGCAGCCAGATCATCCCCTTCGGCGAGGTTCACCGCCGGCTGGAGCTGGTCGGAGCTCCCTGCGAACCGGAGCAGATCGGCATTTCGCGCGCCCGCTTCCGCGCTTCGTTCGAGAAGATTCCCTACATGCGCAGCCGCTATACGGTTGTCGACGTGGCTTTCCGCTGCGGCTGGATGGAGGAGTGGCTCGACCGGCTGTTCGGCAAGGGCGGCGTCTGGCAGGTCGAAGACCGCGGGCAGGTCAGCATCGGACGGGGCGTTCCGGCCGCTTCGGGAATGTAGCGGAGGGCGATTTTCGGAAATGAAGCGGAATTTTCACGGAAAACGTGCATAATATCGCTCCGAAAGTTGTATATTTGAAATCTGAAACTGCTAACTTTCATTTCGAAATGATGTCTGAACAATCCAAGCGCTTTAAGTACTGGCAGATGCGTACGATCATCGCCACGATGGTCGGTTACGCGCTCTTCTACTTCGTGCGCAAGAACTTCTCGCTGGCCATGCCCGGCCTCGAGGCCGACCTCGGTATTTCGAAGACGAGCCTCGGTATCTTCCTCACCCTGAACGGTCTGATCTACGGCTTTTCGCGCTTTGCCAACGGTATCCTGGCCGATCGGATGAACGCCCGCTGGTACATGGCCGTCGGCCTTGCGCTGTGTGCGCTGGCCAACTTTGCGTTCGGCTTCGGCGAGGACATCTCCTACTGGATCACAGGCCAGCACGACGGCAGCCAGTTCACCAATACGCTGATCCTCTTCATGGGCGTCATGTGGGTCGTCAACGGCCTGTTGCAGGGAACGGGATTTCCGCCCTGCGCGCGTCTGCTGACCCATTGGATTCCGCCCACGGAGCTGGCGACCAAAATGTCGGTCTGGAATACCTCGCACTCGATCGGTGCGGGCCTCGTGGTGATCCTCTGCGGCTATGTCATGGGCACGCTGGGGACCAACATGACGGCCGATCCCGATGCCGTGGCGACCATCGCCGCCAACCTGGGCGTCGCACCCGACGATGCCGAGGGTATGGAACGGGTGATGGTGGCCGCCGCACACGTCGGGGCGTGGAAATGGTGCTTCTGGATACCTTCGGCCATCGCTTTTGCGGGGGCCATCGGACTGGTCGTCTTCCTGCGCGACACGCCGACCTCGGTGGGGCTTCCCGAGCTGGAAGGCACCGAGACCGCCAAGGTGAAAGCCGAGAAGAAGGGCGCTGAGCACAAGGCGTTCCTGATGAAATACGTCTTTAAGAATCCGCTGATCTGGATTCTGGGTTTTGCCAATTTCTTCGTCTACATCGTCCGCTTCTCGGTGCTGGACTGGGGACCTTCACTGCTGAGTCAGTCGAAGGGCGTCTCGATGTCGCACGCCGGATGGCTCGTTGCGATGTTCGAGATCGCCGGAATCCTCGGCATGCTCTTCTCCGGATGGGCGACCGACAAATGGCTCAAAGGCCGTGCGCACCGCACCTGCGTCTTCTGCATGGCGGGTGCCGCGCTGTTCGTCTTCCTCTTCTGGCAGCTTCCCTCTGACGCCCCGATCTGGCTGCTGTTCGCCACGCTGTGTGCCGCAGGTTTCTGCATCTACGGCCCGCAGGCGCTCATCGGCATCGCTGCGGCGAATCAGGCTACGAAGAAGGCTGCCGCCACGGCCAACGGCCTCACGGGGCTGTTCGGCTATGCTTCGACGCTCGTTTCGGGCGTGGGCTTGGGTTACGTCGCTCAGCACTACGGCTGGAGTTGGGCCTATGTGGGCATCCTCGGCATGGCCGTCGTGGGCATGCTGGTCTTCCTGCTGATGTGGGGCGCCAAGGCCGACGGCTACGAGGCTGAGGCTGAATGACGGAAAACGTTCTGTTTTAGATGATACGGACTGCGGTCCGGAAGGGTCCGGCCCGTGAGGGGTGCGGACCCTTTTTTTGCGATATATGAAAACTTTTCTTATCTTTGGTGTCGTTACGACACTTTTATCAGGCGGAATGTTTTGCCGAACCGTATGCAATTCGGGTTTGCACCCGTCCGGCTTTTTTGTACCTTTATTATGATAACACTTTAAATATCCGACCGATATGCTGAGCATCGCCGAACGGCACAAATACATCCTCGACAATCTGAACAAGTACGGGTTCGTCCGGATCACGGACGTGGCCAATGAGCTGGGCGTTACGAAGGTGACGATCCGCAAGGATATCAAAATACTCGAGAGCAAGGGTTTATTATATAAGGTGCACGGCAGTGCGCGTCCGGCCAATCCCCATGTCGCGGACCTCGATGTGCATGTGAAGGACAACATCAACCGCGACGCCAAGCGGCGCATTGCACAGCGGGCGGTGGAGATGCTCGGCGATGCCGATTCGATCATCGTGGCCTCGGGCTCCACGGTCTACGCCTTTGCCGAGGAGATCAAAATGCGCGCGTGGCACCACCTGAACATCGTTACGCCGTTCCTGCGGCTGGGCGTGCTGCTCAACGAGGCGGAGAATGTCGCCGTCGTGCAGCTGGGCGGCACGGTGCACAAGAAGTCGCTTTCGGTGCTGGGTGAGGAGGCCGCCCGCGAGCTGGACGACTGCATCTGCTCGAAGGTTTTCTTCGGGGTGGACGGCATCGACCTCGAACACGGCATCACGACCTCGACGATCGACGAGGCGAAACTCACGCGGCGGATGATGCGCGCGGCATCACAGGTGGTCGTGCTGGCCGACTCGTCGAAATTCGGGCAGCGGGGCTTCGGCCGCATCTGTGCTCTGGAGGATATCGACGTGATTGTCACCGACGAACGTATTCCCGAGCAGATGGTCTCGATCATCGAGGAGGCGGGCGTCGACCTGATTATCGTGAAGTAGCCGGGACGGAGGCGCGGTTGTGGAGGAATTGTTGAAAAATTTTTTCGGAAAAGTTTTGCAGGGGCGGTGAAAAAGCCCTATCTTTGCAGACAATTACAGCGACACCTGAGTCCTATGAATTGTAAACCCAACATAGCATCGGCGCAAGTATTCTGGCAGCAGGATTATTGGTCGGGTTTCCAGTCTCCGACGGATTTAGGTATTATTGTTTTATTAGGGTAACTGTTTCGGTTGCCCTATTTTTTTGTGTTCGTACAAGATGAAAACTTATTATATCAACGCGACGATCTACCGCGGGGGCCGGCTCGAAACGGGCCGTCTCGCCGTGGAGGGCGGCCGTGTGGTGACGGCCGGGGAGCCTCGGCCGGGCGACCGGGTCGTGGACCTCGGGGGGCTGTGCCTCGTGCCGGGACTGGTCGACGTGCATGTCCACCTGCGCGAGCCGGGTTTCCCGCAGAAGGAGACCATCGCCACGGGTACGGCGGCGGCGGCCCGCGGAGGGTACACCACGGTCTGTTCGATGCCCAACCTCTGTCCCGCGCCCGATACGCCGGCGACGCTCGGCGAACAGCTGGCGATCATCCGCCGCGATGCCGCGGTGCGCGTGAAGCCTTACGGCACGATCACGCTGGGACAGCGCGGCTGCGGCGAGCTGGTCGACTTTGCGGCTCTGGCTCCGGAGGTGGTCGGATTTTCCGACGACGGCCGCGGCGTGCAGTCGGACGAACTGATGGAGGAGGCGATGCGCCGGGCCGCGGCGGTCGGCAAGCCCATCGTGGCTCACTGTGAGGTCGACGACCTGCTGCGCGGGGGTTATATTCACGACGGAGTCTACTGCCGCGAACACGGGCATAAAGGCATCTGTTCGGAGAGCGAGTGGCGGCAGGTGGAGCGCGATATCGCGCTCGCGGAGAAGACCGGCTGCCAGTATCACGTCTGCCATGTCTCCACGAAAGAGAGCGTCGAGCTGGTGCGGCAGGCGAAGGCGAAAGGATTGCGGGTGAGCTGCGAAACGGCGCCGCATTACCTGCTGCTGTGCGACGAGGATTTGCAGGAGGAGGGGCGCTTCAAAATGAATCCGCCGCTCCGGAGCCGCGCCGACCGCGAGGCGCTTGTCGCGGGCATTGTGGACGGCACGATCGAGGTCGTGGCCACGGACCACGCGCCCCACACCGCCGAAGAGAAGTCGCGCGGACTGGCCGGGAGCGCCATGGGCATCGTGGGGCTGGAAACGGCCTTCCCGCTGCTGTACAAATACCTGGTGCTGCCGGGCGTGATTACGCTGGAGAAGCTCCTCGCGCTGATGTCGGACAATCCCCGGCGTCTTTTCGCGCTCGACGGGGGTGTGGAAGTGGGCGACCGGGCCGATTTCACGGTGCTGGACCTCGGGGCGCAGTACCGGGTCGATCCCGAAACATTCCTTTCGAAAGGCCGCGCCACGCCTTTCGCCGGATGGGACGTGCAGGGCCGCGCCGTGCTGACGGTGGTGGACGGCAGGGAGGTTTACGATGAGATGAAAGTTGAAAACTAAAAGTTTTCCCGTCATTCCGAGCGAACGAAGGTGAGCGCGGGAATCCGATGGAGACGCTGTAAGGTTACAACCTCCGGGCAGATTGCCACGTCGCTGCGCTCCTCGCAATGACGGGGGAGAGTTGAAAGATGAAATGGTATGGTGAATGGATTTCCTGCCCGATAAACACGCAACTACGAAATCAAACAGATAAGGATGAAAGCATTTACGAAAAAAATTGTCTTGGAGAACGGCCGTGAATTTTACGGATACGGTTTCGGCGCCGACCGCGAGGCCATCAACGAGATCGTCTTCAATACCTCGATGGTGGGGTATCAGGAGATCATGTCCGATCCGTCGTACACCGATCAGATGGTGGTGATGACCTACCCGCTGATCGGCAACTACGGCATGACCGACGAGGATTACGAAACCAAAACGCCGACCATCGGCGGCATGATCGTCCGCGAGTACAACGACTCGCCGTCGAACTTCCGCTATACGAAGACGTTGAACGAGGTTTTCGAGGAGCATGACATTCCGGCTATCTGGGGCGTCGACACCCGCGCCCTGACGCGCATCATCCGCGACGAGGGTACGCAGAAGGTGCTCATCACCGACGCTGCGACGCCCCGCGAGGAGGCTCTGCGCAAACTGGCCGAGTACGTCACTCCGCACGACATGGTTTCGCGCGTAAGCTGCAAAAAACGCTGGATGTCGCGTGTCCCGAACCACAAATACGACGTGGTGGCCGTCGACTGCGGCATCAAATACAACATCATCCGTCTGCTGAATCGCGTGGGCTGCAACGTGACGGTCATGCCCTACAACTCCACCGCGGAGGAGATCATGGCGTTCCGTCCCGACGGCATCGTGCTTTCGAACGGCCCCGGCAACCCGGAGGACGTCGCCCCGGTGATCGAGCTGGTGAAACAGCTCCGGGGCAAGCTGCCGATCTTCGGCATCTGCATGGGCCATCAGTTGATTTCGCTGGCTTACGGTGCCAAGACCTTTAAGATGAAGTTCGGCCACCGCGGCGCCAACCACCCGGTGAAGAACCTCGTGACGGGCAAGCTCGAGATCACGAGCCAGAACCACAGCTACGCCGTGGATGTCGATTCGCTGGAGGGCACGGGGCTCACGCTGACGCATGTCAACCTGCTCGACGGCACGGCCGAGGGCGTGGAGTGCGCCGCCGACGGGGTTTTCTCGATGCAGTACCACCCCGAGAGCGCTTCGGGACCGCAGGACAGCGCCTATTTGTTCAAGAAGTTCACTAAAATAATGGAGGATCACAAAAATGCCTAAGAGAAAGGATATCAAAAAGGTAATGGTCATCGGGTCGGGTCCGATCGTCATCGGACAGGCCGCTGAGTTCGACTATGCGGGTACGCAGGCGTGTCTCGCACTCAAAGAGGAGGGATACGAGGTGATCCTCGCCAACTCGAACCCCGCCACGATCATGACCGACACGCATATCGCCGACAAGGTTTATATGGAGCCCCTGACGCTGGAGTACGTGGCCAAGATCATCCGCTACGAACGTCCCGACGCCATCGTTCCGGGACTGGGCGGGCAGACGGGCCTGAACCTCGCGGTGCAGCTGGCCAAGAAGGGCATTCTCCAGGAGTGCCAGGTCGAGATTCTGGGCACCTCGTTCGAGTCGATCGAGCGCGCCGAGGACCGCGAACTGTTCAAAGAGTTGTGCGAATCGCTGGGCGAGCCGGTGATCGAGTCGCAGATCGCCATGTCGATCGAAGAGGCGGCCGAGGTGGCTCACCGGATCGGTTATCCGGTGGTGCTGCGTCCGGCCTTCACGCTGGGCGGCACGGGCGGCGGCTTCGCCGACGATGAGGCCGAACTGCGCGAGATGATGCGCAACGCGCTTGCCGCATCGCCCGTGCATCAGGTGCTCATCGAGAAGAGCATCAGGGGTTATAAGGAGATCGAGTTCGAGGTGATGCGCGACCACAACGATACGGCCATCTGCATCTGCTGCATGGAGAACATCGATCCCGTGGGCGTCCATACCGGCGACTCGATCGTCGTGGCTCCGAGCCAGACGCTCACCAACAAGGAGTTCCAGATGTTGCGCGACTCGGCGCTGAAGCTCATCCGTGCGCTGAAGATCGAGGGCGGCTGCAACGTGCAGTTCGCGCTGGACCCCCTTTCGTTCAAATACTACCTGATCGAGGTCAATCCCCGCGTGTCGCGCTCCTCGGCCCTGGCGTCGAAGGCTTCGGGCTATCCGATCGCCCGCGTCAGCGCGAAGATCGCCGTGGGTCTGACGCTCGACGAAATCCGCATCGCCAACACGCCGGCTTCGTTCGAGCCGACGCTGGACTACGTGGTGACGAAAGTCGCCCGCTTCCCCTTCGACAAGTTCTCCGACGCTTCGAACAAGCTCGGTACGCAGATGAAGGCTACGGGCGAGGTGATGTCGATCGGCCGCACGATGGAGGAGTCGCTGCTGAAAGCGGTGCGTTCGCTCGAGACGGGGGTCTGCCACCTCTATCACAAGAAGTTCGATTCGTGGTCGAACGACGCCCTGCTGGACTACATCAAAGAGGGTACCGACGACCGGGTGTACGCCATCACGCAGCTGATCCGCAACGGCGTCGACCTGGCGCTGATCTATAACAACACGAAGATCGACATGTTCTTCCTCGAGAAGTTCAAGAACATCATCGAGTTCGAGGCGGTCGTCCGCGCCAATCCGACGGATGTCGAGACGCTCCGCGCCGCCAAGCGCATGGGATTCAGCGACAAGTACATCGGTCAGTTGTGGGGGCTCTCGCAGCACGACATGTATCTCCTGCGCGAGAAGAACGACATCTTCCCGGTCTACAAGATGATCGACACCTGCGCCAGCGAGTTCGCTTCCTACGTGCCCTATTTCTACTCGACCTACGAGGAGGAGAACGAATCGATCGTCAGCCAGAAAGAGAAGATCATCGTGCTCGGTTCGGGCCCGATCCGCATCGGACAGGGCGTCGAGTTCGACTACTCGACCGTGCACGCCATCTGGTCGATCCGCGCCGCGGGCTACGAGGCGATCATCATCAACAACAACCCCGAGACCGTCTCGACGGACTATACCACCAGCGACAAACTCTACTTCGAGCCGCTGACGGTGGAGGACGTGATGAACGTCGTGCACCTCGAGAAACCGAAGGCCATCGTCGTGTCGCTCGGCGGACAGACGGCCATCAATCTCGCCGAACCCCTTGCGAAGCTGGGCGTGCCCATCATCGGCACCGACACCCAGGCGATCAAAAACGCCGAGGACCGCGGCTGCTTCGAGCGGATTATGGAGGAGCTGGAGATTCCCCAGCCTGAGGCCGAGGCCGTGACCGACATCGAGTCGGGTGTGAGGGCTGCGGCCCGCATCGGCTATCCGGTGCTGGTTCGCCCGAGCTACGTGCTGGGCGGCCGCGCCATGCAGATCGTTTCGAACGAGGAGCGCCTGCGCCACTACCTGCAAACTGCCGTGGAGATCGACGTGGACCAGCCGGTGCTGGTCGACCGCTACATCATGGGCAAGGAGCTGGAGGTGGATGCCATCTGCGACGGCAAGGATGTTTTCATCCCCGGCATCATGGAGCATGTCGAGCACACGGGTATCCACTCGGGCGACTCGATCAGCGTCTATCCGACCTTCAGCGTGAGCCAGAAGGCCAAGGACAAGATCATCGACTATACGGTGAAGCTGGGTCTGCGCATCGGCATCGTCGGACTGTACAACATCCAGTTCATCGTGGCCGGCGACGACGACGTCTATGTCATCGAGGTCAACCCGCGCTCGTCGCGCACCGTGCCGTTCCTCTCGAAGTCGACGGGCGTGCCGATGGCCCACATCGCCACGCAGGTCATCCTGGGCAAATCGCTGCGCGAGCAGGGCATCACCGAGGTCTGCGGCAAGGAGAAGGAGCGCTGGTACGTCAAAGCCCCGGCTTTCTCGTTCGCCAAGATCCGCGGCATGGATTCCTACCTCTCGCCGGAGATGAAATCGACGGGCGAGGCGATCGGCTACGACGACAAGATCACGCGGGCGCTCTACAAGGCCCTGCAGGCTACGGGCATGCACGTTTCGAACTACGGAACGATCTTCGTCACCATCGCCGACGACGACAAGGAGCAGGCGCTTCCGCTCGTAAGGCGGTTCTACGACCTGGGCTTCAACATCGAGGCGACGACCGGGACGGCGGAGTTCCTGCGTGAGCACGGCATCCGCACCCGCACGCGCCGCAAGCTCAACGAGGGCAGCAACGAGATCATCGACGCGCTGCGTCAGGGACATGTCAGCTACGTCATCAACACGATCGACATCAACCAGCACAACACGCGCCTGGACGGTTACGAAATCCGCCGTACGGCCGTCGAGAACAACGTGACGGTCTTCACGGCGCTGGAAACGGTGAAGGTGCTGCTGGACGTGCTGGAGGAGATCACGCTGCGCGTATCGACCATAGATTCCAAGTAATGTATAAGAAAGGTATATATAAGATTCTCACGAACGAGCCGCTGACCGACGCGGTGTGGCGGATGACGCTCGCCGGCGACACGCAGTGGATCGCGGCGCCCGGGCAGTTCGTCAACATCGCGCTGGAGGGCAGGTATTTGCGCCGTCCCATCTCGGTCTGCGATTTCGATGACCGCTCGATCACGCTGATCTACAAGGTCGTGGGCGGAGGCACCGAACAGATGAGCCGGATGCAGGCGGGCGAAGAGCTCGACCTGCTGACGGGCCTCGGCAACGGGTTCTCGACGAAGAACGACGCCCGGCGGCCCCTGCTGGTCGGGGGCGGCGTGGGCGTTCCGCCGCTCTACAACCTGGCGAAGCGGCTCCTGGCCGAAGGCAAGCCGGTGCAGGTGGTGCTGGGTTTCAACACCGCCGCGGAGGTCTTCTACGAGGAGGAGTTCCGTGCGCTGGGGTGCGAGGTCACCGTTTCGACGGTCGACGGCTCGCGGGGCGTCGAAGGGTTCGTCACCACGGCCATCGCCGAGCGGGGGCTGGATTTCGACTATTTCTATGCCTGCGGCCCGCTGCCGATGCTCCATGCACTGTACAACGCGACGGACCGCGACGGGCAGTTGTCGTTCGAGGAGCGCATGGGTTGCGGATTCGGCGCCTGCATGGGTTGTTCGTGCAAAACCAAATACGGCAACAAACGCATCTGCAAAGAGGGGCCGGTATTGGAGAAAGGAGAGATCATATGGTAGACACATCGGTTGAACTGTGCGGCCTCAGGCTGGACAATCCGGTCGTTCCGGCCAGCGGAACTTTCGGTTACGGCAATGAATTCCGGGAGTTTTACGACATCAACGTCCTCGGATCGTTCTCGTTCAAAGGCACCACGCGGGAGCCGCGCTTCGGCAACCCCACGCCCCGCATCGCCGAGTGCGAAGCCGGAATGATAAACGCCGTGGGATTGCAGAATCCCGGCATCGACGCCGTGATCCGCGAGGAACTGCCGCGGCTGAAAACCTTTTTCCGGAAACCCGTCATCGCCAATATTTCGGGATTCTCGGTCGAGGAGTACGCCTATTGCTGCGAGCGGATCGACAAGCAGGAGCAGGTCGGCATCATCGAGGTCAACGTCTCGTGCCCCAACGTGCGGCACGGCGGCATGTCGTTCGGCACCTGCCCGGACGCCGCCGCCGAGGTGACGCGCGCCGTGAAGGCGGTGACGACGAAGCCCGTGTTCATCAAACTCTCGCCCAACGTCACGGACATCGTTTTGATCGCCCGGGCGTGCGAGGAGGCTGGAGCCGACGGCATCTGTCTGATAAACACGCTGCTGGGCATGCGCATCGACGTTGCCCGCCGCCGTCCGGTCATCGCCAACACGATGGGCGGATTTTCGGGCGCCGCGGTCTTCCCCGTGGCTGTGCGGATGGTCTATCAGGTCGCCAAAGCGTGCCGGATTCCCGTCATGGGGTGCGGCGGCGTCACGACGGCCCGCGACGTGATCGAGATGATGATGGCCGGGGCCACGGCCGTGCAGGTCGGGGCCGCCAACCTGGTGAATCCCTACGCTTCGAAGGAGATCGTCGAGGCCCTGCCCGGCGAGATGGAGCGGCTGGGCATCGAAAAATTGTCAGACATAATCGGCATCGTATGATCGCATGGCATCTTCGGCACTTCCCTCGCCGGCTTCGGCAGTCGCATACGTCGAGTATGCTCCTGCCTTGCCGGCTTTACGAAGTCCCGAACCTGCCATACGCTGATACGATGCAGAATTAAGAAAAAATATGCAACGCGATGTAATCATAGCCTGCGATTTCAAATCCGCAGAAGACACTTTCCGGTTCCTCGACCTTTTCAAAGACGAGGAGCGCAAACCTTTTTTGAAGATCGGCATGGAGCTTTTCTACGCCGAGGGACCCTCGATCGTGCGCGAGATCAAACGCCGGGGACACAAAATCTTCCTCGACCTGAAGCTCCACGACATTCCCAACACCGTGAAAAAGGCGATGGCCGTGCTGTCGCGGCTGGACGTGGACATGTGCAACGTCCATGCGGCGGGGACGATCGAGATGATGAAGGCCGCCCTCGAGGGGCTTACCCGCGCCGACGGCACGCGGCCGCTGCTGATCGCCGTGACGCAGCTGACCTCGACGAGCGAGGAGCGCATGCGCAGCGAACTGCTGATCGACGCCTCGATCAACGACACGATCGTGAAATACGCGCAGAACACCCGTGATGCCGGGTTGGACGGCGTGGTCTGCTCGCCGCTGGAGGCCGGCATGGTGCATGAGGCGTGCGGCGCGGGATTCCTCACGGTCACGCCCGGCGTGCGATTTGCAGACGGGGACGTAGCGGACCAGGTGCGCGTCACGACCCCTGCCCGCGCCCGTGAGATCGGCTCCGACTTTATCGTCGTGGGACGTCCCATCACGGCTGCGGAGGACCCCGTGGCGGCTTACCGCCGGTGCGTGGCCGAGTTCGTCGGATAATTCGCAAAATCGCTTTTTACGGCGTTATGCGTCGTCGCCGGACTGCTCGTTTGCCGCTGTAAACTCCGTGTCCGGCACTTTGCAGGCCTTGTAAAAAGACAATTTATCGAATTACTTTAAACTGTATAGCTTATGAAACCGGTAAAACTTTTCTATCTGAAATCGTGCCCCTTCTGCAAGAAGGCGCTGCGCTACATCGAAGAGGTGAAAGCCGCCCATCCGGAGCTGGCTGCCGTCGGGATCGAGATGATCGAGGAGTCGGAGCAGCCCGACGTTGCCGACACGTTCGACTACTACTACGTGCCGACGTTCTATGTGGACGGAGTGAAAGTCCACGAGGGCGGCATCTATCCCGAAGAGGTGGAGAAGATTTTGCGGCGGGCTCTCGAATAACCCGAAAAAACGAAAAACACGATAAAAAATGGAGAAATCAATTGCGAAAGATTTGCTGTCGATCGGCGCGGTGTTCCTGCGTCCCGAACAGCCTTTTACCTGGGCGAGCGGTATCAAAAGCCCGATTTACTGCGATAACCGGCTGACGCTCACGGCTCCCGTCGTCCGCGGACACGTCGAGGCGGGCCTTGCCGAAATCGTCCGTACGAAGTTCCCCGAAGCCGAGGTGCTGATGGGGACCTCGACGGCCGGCATCGCCCATGCGGCCATCACGGCCACGATCCTCGACCTGCCGATGGGCTATGTGCGCTCGGGTTCGAAAGACCACGGACGCGGCAACCAGATCGAGGGCAAGCTGGAAAAGGGCCAGAAGGTCGTGGTGATCGAGGACCTCATCTCGACGGGCGGTTCGTGCATCGAGGTCGTCGAAGCGCTGCGCGCCGCGGGCGCCGAGGTGCTGGGCGTGGCTTCGATCTTCACCTACGGGATGAAGAAGGGCCTCGACCGCATGAAAGAGGCGAATGTCGTGAATTACAGCCTTTCGAACCTCGACGCGCTCGTGGAAGTCGCTGCCGAGGAGGGGTATATCGAACCCGGGGACAAGGCGCGGCTGCTGAAATTCCGCGATAATCCCTCGGACGAGAGTTGGATGAATAAATAGTCCGGACCATGCGACATTTGATTGATCCCACCGACCTCACGGTTGAAGAGACCGAGCAGATCGTAGCCCTGGCGGAGGACATCATCGCCAACCGCGCCAAGTACAGCGAGGCCTGCAAGGGCAAGAAACTGGCCACGCTGTTCTACGAGCCCTCGACCCGCACCCGGCTGAGCTTCACGGCGGCGATGCTCGAACTGGGCGGGCAGGTCATCGGTTTTTCCGATGCCAACTCCTCGTCGGTTTCCAAGGGCGAGACGGTGGCCGACACCGTGCGCGTGATCCGCTGTTTTGCGGACATTATCGCCATGCGCCACTTCAAGGAGGGGGCGCCGCTCGTGGCCTCGCAGTATGCGGGCGTCCCGGTCATCAACGCCGGCGACGGCAGCCACTCGCACCCGACGCAGACCCTCACGGACCTGCTGACGATCAAACGCGAAAAGGGCCGTTTCGACAACATGACCATCGGCTTCTGCGGCGACCTGAAATTCGGCCGCACGGTGCACTCGCTCATCAAGGCCCTGTCGCGCTATTCGGGGATCAAGGTGATCCTCATTTCGCCCGAGGAGCTGCGCCTGCCGGACTACATGCTGCACGAGATGAGCGTCAATTCGAAGCTCGAGTTCCGCGAGGTGCGCACGATGGAGGAGGTGATGCCCGAACTGGACATCCTCTACATGACGCGCGTGCAGAAGGAGCGCTTCCTCGACGAGGAGGAGTTCGACCGCGTGAAGAACAGTTTCGTACTCAACCCCGAAAAGCTCACCACCGCCAGGGAGGATATGATTATTCTCCATCCGCTGCCGCGCGTCAACGAGATCACGCGGGCCGTGGACAACGATCCCCGTGCGGCCTATTTCCGGCAGGTCGAAAACGGCAAGTTCGTGCGCATGGCGCTGATCTATACGTTGCTGCGCTGGGCCGACGAGAACAAGCCCTTCGACCGCACTCCGGTTTTCAGCGAGGAATACGTCGTGAACGAATACGAGTGTCCGAACCGCCGCTGCATCTCTGCCACGGAGGATGTGGACCGGCTTTTCCACCGCCAGGCGGACGGCACCTGCCGCTGCGCCTACTGCGAGGCGAAGGCCCGGCAGGATTGATGCCGTGAATGTGGATAAATTGTCGATAGAATCTGTCCGGGAATTTTGAAAGTACGCCGGAAAGCGTTACTTTTGTAACGTTGTTTTAACAACTGTTTAGGTTAACTCCGATGATTCCCATTTGCAATATCGACCAGCGCGAACGAAAGAAACGACAGGGACAAGCCGCTGTCTTCTATTCGTCGGCGTGCCGGCAGATGCAGCCCGCACACTCCCCGAAGCAGCAGATGCCTGCTCGTGGAATGCTCGGATAGATACAAGACCGCCACGGCAGGAATGTCGTGGCGGTTTCCCGTCTAAGAGCCGCCCGTCTAAGAGGCGGGTTTCAGGGGCGGTGGCCGGTTGTCGGGTTTCTGGGGCGGGTTTTGCGCTTCCTCCGTCTGAGAGACGGGTTTTGAACGAACGAATTAAAGCGAATTTATATGAAAGTAGGCGTGATTATGGGCTCTGTGAGCGATTACGAAGTGATGTCCGAGGCGGTTTCGACGCTCGAAGCGTTCGGCGTGGATTTCGAGAAACGGGTGGTCAGCGCACACCGCACGCCCGATCTGCTGTGCGAATACGCCAAGACGGCCCGCGAACGCGGTATCGGCGTGATTATCGCCGGGGCCGGGGGCGCCGCGCACCTGCCGGGCATGGTGGCTTCGATGACCCCGCTGCCCGTGGTGGGCGTTCCCGTGAAATCGCGGGCCCTGAACGGACTGGACTCGCTGTTGTCGATCGTGCAGATGCCCGCGGGCGTTCCCGTGGCCACGACGGCCATCAACGGAGCCAAGAACGCCGCGCTGATCGCCGTGTCGATCCTTGCGCTGCAGGACGCCGGTCTGGCCGCGAAACTCGACGCCTTCCGCGCCAAACAGACTGCCGACGTACTCAAAGCCGAGCTGTAATGAAGACCATCGGTATCATAGGCGGAGGCCAGTTGGGGCTGATGATCGCGGAGCAGGCGCGGGAATTGGGCGTGCGCACCATAAGCCTCGATCCGGCTCCGGACGCCCCGGCGTTCAGGGTTTGCGACGAGCATATCGTGGCGGCTTACGACGATGCCGTGGCGCTCGAGGAGTTGTGCCGCCGCAGCGACGCGGTGACCTACGAATTTGAAAATGTGCCGGGAGAGATTCTGATCCCGCTGTGCGAAAAATACAACATCCCGCAGGGTTACAAACCCCTGTATGATTCGCAGGACCGCCTGCGTGAGAAGACCAACGCCCGCGACCACGGGCTTCGCACGCCCGGCTTCGCCGCCGTGGACGACGAAGCGTCGCTGCGGGCAGCCGTGAAGGAGCTGGGATTGCCCGCCGTGCTGAAAACCCGCACGCTGGGGTACGACGGCCACGGACAGCTGGTGCTGAAAACCGAGGCCGATATCGAGCGGGCCCTGCCGCTGCTGGCGGTGCCCTGCATTCTGGAGGAGTTCGTGCGTTTCGATTCCGAAGCCAGCATCGTGATGGTCGCCGACGCGGAGCAGGTGGTGAGCTTTCCGGTGGGGCGCAACATCCACCGCGACGGAATCCTCGACCTCTGTATCGTGCCCGCCGAGGCTGATCCGCTGGTGTTGGAGCGGATGAAGTGCGCGAGCGAACGCTTCATGCGCGACTGCGGCTACCGGGGCATCCTGGCCATCGAGTATTTCATCAAAGGCGATGAGTTCTATTTCAACGAGATGGCTCCGCGTCCCCACAACTCGGGACACTACACCATCGAGGGTTCGACCACGAACCAGTTCCGCGAACTGGTGCGCTATCTCGTCGGAGAACCCTTGCAGGAGCCGCGGCTGGTGGCGCCTACGGTGATGAAGAATATCCTGGGGCAGGATCTCGAAGCGGCTGAAAAGGTCGCTGCGGAGAACCGCGACGGCGTTTACGTCCACCTTTACGGCAAGACGGAGAGCCGTCCCAAACGCAAGATGGGCCACATTACTTTTGTCGGTATGGATGCCGGGGAGTATGCCGGCGAATGGGCCGAACGATTTGTAAAATAAGTGCAAACAAGATAAAATGAACACGACTGACTATCGTATTTTCGTAGAAAAACTGCCCCGCTTCCGGGTCGAGGCCGAGAGCCTGCGCCGGGAGCTGAATGCCAACCTGAATCTGGAACTGGGCGAAGTGCGCCTGCTCTGCGTCTACGACCTATTCGGCTTCAGCGGGGAACTGCTGGAGAAGAGCCGCTACACGGTTTTCGGCGAGGTGGTGACCGACTCCGTGACCGACACGTGCGACCTCACGGGCCGCAAATACATCGCCGTAGAGTACTTGCCCGGGCAGTTCGACCAGCGCGCCGCGTCGGCTGTCGACTGTGTGCGGCTGATCGACCCCGAGGCCCAGGTCAACATCCGTTCGTCGAAGCTGCTGCTGTTCGACGACAAGGTGACCGATGCCGAGCTGGAGAAGATCCGCCATTATTACATCAACGCCGTGGAGTCGCGCGAGAAAAACCTCGCGGTGCTGAGCGACATGGAGCAGGCCGAGGTGAAGCCCGTCGAGGTATTGGAGGGTTTCCGGGAGATGACGGATGCGGAGTTGGAGCCCTACTGCAAGCGGATGGGGCTGGCGATGAACGACGACGACCTGCGCGAGGTGGTGAAGTATTTCCGCGCCGAGGGCCGCGATCCCTATGAGACCGAACTGCGCATTCTCGACACCTATTGGAGCGACCACTGCCGCCACACGACCTTCACGACCGAACTGGAGGGCATCACCGTCGAGGAGTCGTTCGCCAAGGCGGAGATCGAGGATTCGCTGGCGCTGTACCTGCGCATCCGCCGCGAGTTGGGCCGTGAGCACAAGAGCCTCTGCCTGATGGACATGGCGACGATCGGCGCCCGCTACCTGAAGCAGAAGGGGCTGTTGGACGATATGGAGGTCTCGGAGGAGAATAATGCCTGCTCGGTCTATATCGACGTGGATGTCGACGGGCAGACCGAAAAATGGCTCCTGCAATTTAAGAACGAAACCCATAACCACCCCACGGAGATCGAACCCTTCGGCGGGGCTTCGACCTGTCTGGGCGGCGCCATCCGCGACCCGCTGTCGGGACGCAGCTACGTCTATCAGGCGATGCGCGTGACGGGTGCCGGAAATATCTACCTGCCGGTTTCCGAGACCCTTCCGGGCAAACTGCCGCAGAGCGTCATTTCGAAGAAGGCCGCGGCCGGCTATTCGAGCTACGGCAACCAGATCGGTCTGGCGACGACCCACGTGCGGGAGATTTACCACGACGACTATGTGGCCAAGCGCCTCGAGGTGGGGGCCGTGGTGGGGGCCGTGAAGGCTGCGAACGTGCGCCGCGAGCGTCCCGCTCCCGGCGACAGGATCATCATGTTCGGCGGCCGCACGGGCCGCGACGGCATCGGCGGAGCCACGGGCTCGTCGAAGGAGCACAACGTGAAGTCGCTCGAAACGTGCGGCAGCGAGGTGCAGAAGGGCAACGCCCCCGAGGAGCGCAAGTTGGAGAGGCTGTTCCGCCGTCCGGAGGTGACGCGCCTCGTCAAAAAATCGAACGATTTCGGCGCCGGCGGCGTCAGCGTCGCCATCGGCGAGCTGGCCGACGGACTGGACATCTACCTCGACCGCGTGAAGACCAAATACAGCGGACTGAATTCCACGGAGCTGGCTATCAGCGAGTCGCAGGAGCGCATGTCGGTGGTCATCGAGGCGAAGGACATGGAGGAGTTCATGGGTTACTGCCGCGAGGAGAATATCGAGGCGGTGCACGTGGCCGACGTGACGGACACGGCGCGGATGCGGATGTTCAACGGCGACCGCAAGGTCGTGGACCTCAGCCGCGAATTCATCGACAGCGCCGGAGCGAAACACTATGCCGAGGCCAAGATCGGGGAGGTCGAGAACCGCGATCCTTTCGTCCGCGAAGTGGCGGGGGAGAGCCTTGCCGAGCGGTTTGTGAATAATTTGAAAGACAATAACGTCGTCTCGCAGCGGGGCCTGATCGAGATGTTCGACTCGACGATCGGCCGTTCCACGGTGCTGATGCCCTTCGGCGGCCGCATGCAGCGCAGCGAGACGCAGGTTTCGGTGCAGAAACTCCCGACCGACGGATATACCGACACGGCCAGCGTCATGGCTTTCGGCTACAACCCTTATGTGGCTTCGTGGAGCCCCTACCACGGTGCGGCTTACGCCGTTGTGGAGGCCGCCGCGAAGGTCGTGGCTGCGGGTGCGCGGTATGACAGGATGCGCTACTCCTATCAGGAGTATTTCGAGCGCATGACCAAGAATCCCGAGTCGTGGGGCAAGCCCCTCAGCGCGCTGCTGGGCGCCCTGAAGATGCAGGTCGAGCTGGGACTGCCCTCGATCGGCGGCAAGGACTCGATGTCGGGAACCTTCCAGCAGATCAACGTGCCGCCGATGCTGATGGCTTTCGGCATCACGACGGTCGATGCGCGGACGGTCATTTCGACCGACCTCAAAGGGGCCGGACACCGTATCTATCTCATTCGCCATACGCCGCTGGAGTGCCGGATGCCCGACACGGCGCAGCTGAAGGAGAACTTTACGTTCGTCAGCTCGCAGATCGAGGCCGGAAAGATTCTCTCGGCGTGGTCCGTCGGCTTCGGCGGTGTGGCCGAAGGATTGGCTAAGATGGCTTTCGGCAACGGCATCGGCGCCGAGGTGACGATGGACGAGGCGAAACTCTACGAATACAGCTACGGCTCGATCCTCGTCGAGTGCGAGGGTACGTTAGAATACCCGTATGCCGAGCAGCTGGGCTTCACCGTCGCCGAGGAGGCGTTGACGGTCAACGGCGTGAAGATGCCGCTCGAGGAGCTTTACAAGGCCAATACGGAGAAATTCGCGGCGGTCTATCCGGACAAGGGCCGGAACACCGCGACGGTGATGACCTCCGCACCCGCCCCGAAGACGTTCGTCTATCCGGGCGAGGCGGTGGAGCATCCGCAGGTCTATATCCCGGTGTTCCCCGGCACGAACTGCGACTACGACACCGCCAAGGCGTTCCGCAAGGCGGGCGCCGAGGTCGAGATGAGCGTGCTGTGCAACATCGGCGGCGACGACATCCTGCGCTCGATCGCTGAGATGAAGGAGCATATCCGCCGGGCGCATATCTTCGTGCTGAGCGGCGGCTTCTCGTCAGGCGACGAACCCGACGGAAGTGCGAAGTTCATTGTGAACGTGCTGAACAATAAAGATATCCGCGATGAAATCCACGCGCTGATCGACCGCGGGGGCCTGATCCTGGGCATCTGCAACGGTTTCCAGGCGTTGGTGAAATCGGGACTGCTGCCCTATGGACGCCTGGGCATGGTGACCAAGGATTCGCCGACGCTCTTCCGCAACGACATCAACCGCCACATCTCGCAGATCGTCACGACGCGCGTCGCCACAACCGCGTCGCCGTGGCTCGCGGGCTTCCGGCCGGGTGACCTGCACTCGATTGCCGTCAGCCACGGCGAGGGCAAGTTCGTGGTGAGCGAGGAGCTGGCCAAAGAGCTTTTCGCCAACGGGCAGGTGGCTTTCCAGTACGCCGACGCCGACGGCAATCCGACGGCCGAAGCGCCCTGTAACCCCAACGGTTCGCAGTACGCCATCGAGGGCCTCGTTTCGCGCAACGGACAGATTTTGGGCAAGATGGGCCATACGGAGCGTTACGAGAAGAACCTTTTCAAGAATATCGCCGGCAACAAGGAGCAGTCGTTGTTCTCGAATGCCGTGAATTATTTCCGCAAAAAATAAAACACGAACGATGATGCAGGGAAAAACTTTTTTTCGGATTTGGACGGCGCTGCTGGCTGCGGCGCTGCTGGCCGGGTGCGGCAGCGAACGGACGGACAACATGCGTCTGCTCTATTGGAACATCCAGAACGGCATGTGGTCCGATCAGGGCAACAACTACGACAATTTCGTCGCCTGGGTCCGGGAATACGACCCCGATGTCTGCGTCTGGTGCGAGGCCCAATCGAACTACAAAACGGGTTCCGCTGAAAAAATGGACCCTGCGGATCGTTACCTGACCGATAATTGGGGCGAACTCGCCGCCCGTTACGGTCACAAATACTGGTACAAGGGCGGCCACCGGGACAACTTCCCGCAGGTCATCACGTCGAAATATCCGATCGAGAACGTCGAACGCATCGTCGGGTCGCAGCCCGACAGCGTCGTCAGCCACGGCTGCGGCTGGGCGCGCATCGAGAAGAACGGCAGGACGGTCCATATCGTGACGCTCCACACATGGCCGCAGGCGTATGCCTTCGGGGCGGAGGACCGCGAGGCGAGCCGGGCCGAACACGGCGGCGACAAATACCGACGCATGGAGATCGAGTACATTTGCCGGCACACGATCGGGTCGGTTCCGGGTGCGGAGGATCAGTTGTGGATGATGATGGGCGACTTCAACGCCCGCTCGCGCGTCGACAATGCGGTTTACGGCTATCCCGAGGACGACACCCGCCTGCTGGTGCACGACTACATCCTGCAGAACACGCCCTATGCGGACGTTATCGGCGAGCGCTACTCCGGGGAGTTTAAGACCACGATCCACGGACAGGCGCGCATCGATTTCGTCTACTGCACGCGCCCGCTCTGCGACCGGATCACGCATGCCGAGGTGATTACGGACGCTTTCACCGATCCGGTCCGCGATCCGGACGGGCTGGCGAATTTCTGGCACCCTTCGGACCATCGGCCCATCCTGGTCGATTTCAACATGGAATAAAACAATGAATCGATAAACACCAAAAACACAAAAACACCATGAAACAGCTCGAAATGCTCTACGAGGGCAAGGCAAAACAGGTTTTCCGCACCGACGATCCCGATAAGATCATCATCCACTACAAGGATGCGGCTACGGCTTTCAACAACATCAAGAAGGCCACGATCGAAGGAAAGGGCGTGCTGAACAATGCCATTTCGACGATCATTTTCAAAGAGCTCCAGAAGGCGGGCGTCAAGACCCACTATGTCGAGACCGTCAACGACCGCGACCAGATTTGCCGCCGTGTCGAGATCATTCCGCTGGAAGTGATCGTGCGCAACGTCATCGCCGGTTCGATGGCCCAGCGTCTCGGCATCGAGGAGGGTACGCAGCCTTCGAACGTCATTTTCGACATCTGCTACAAGAAGGACGAGCTGGGCGACCCGCTGATCAACGACCACCACGCCGTAGCGCTCGGCGCCGCCACCTACGAGGAGCTGAACGAGATGTACGCCATGACGGCCAAGATCAACGAGGTGCTGAAGGAGCTGTTCCTGAAGATGAACATTAAGCTGGTGGACTTTAAGATCGAGTTCGGCAAGACGTTGGACGGCGAGATCGTGCTGGCCGACGAGGTGTCGCCCGACACCTGCCGCCTGTGGGACGCCACGACCAACGAGAAACTCGACAAGGACCGTTTCCGCCGCGATCTGGGCAAGGTCCGCGAGGCTTACGAGGAGATTCTGGCACGTCTGAAAAAAATCACCGCCTAAGATGATGGAAGTGATCCGCGACCGCGAATTGCACGAGGAGTGCGGGGTTTTCGGCATCTACGGGGTGCCGAACGCCGCGTCGCTGACTTACTACGGCCTTCATGCCCTGCAGCACCGCGGGCAGGAGGGTACCGGCATCGTCTCGGTGGATGAGAACGGCTCCTTCCGCCACATCAAGGGCGAGGGGTTGGTGACCGAGGTTTTCAACGAGGAGAAACTTGCTACCCTGAAAGGGGCGACGGCTATCGGCCATGTGCGCTATACCACGGCCGGGGGCGGCGGCATGGAGAATGTCCAGCCGTTCCTTTTCCGCCACAATACGGGCGATTTCGCATTGGCGCATAACGGTAACATCGTCAATTCGGAACTGCTGCGCCGCCATCTCGAGAACAAGGGAAGCCTGTTTCAGTCGACTTCCGACAGCGAGATTCTGGCCCACCTCATCAAAAAGGAGACGCGCTACCACGACCGGCCGCGCATCTTCTCGATCATCGACGCGCTGAACATGCTCGAGGGCGCTTTCGCGTTCCTGATTATGACGGCCAACCGCATCTACGCCTGCCGCGACAAGTACGGTCTGCGCCCGCTGTCGATCGGACGGCTGGGCGACGGCTGGGTGGTCTCGAGCGAGACCTGCGCTTTCGATGTGCTGGGCGCGGAGTTCGTGCGCGACGTGGAGCCGGGCGAGATCGTGACGATCGACAAACAGGGTATTCGCAGCCGCGACTACTCGATGTACAAGCGTCACGAAATGTGTTCGATGGAGTATATCTATTTCGCACGCCCGGACAGCGACATCGACGGCCGCAACGTCCATGCCTACCGCAAGGAATCGGGACGCCTGCTCTACAAGGAGGCTCCCGCCGATGCGGACATCGTGGTCGGCGTGCCCGATTCGAGTCTCAGCGCCGCGATGGGTTATGCCGAGGCGAGCGGACTGCCCTATGAAATGGGGCTGATTAAGAACAAGTATATCGGTCGCACGTTCATTCAGCCGACCCAAGAGTTGCGGGAGAAGGGTGTGCGGATGAAACTTTCGGCCGTGCGCTCGATTGTCAAAGGCAAGCGTGTGGTGCTGGTCGACGACTCGATCGTGCGCGGCACCACTTCGCGGCGCATCGTCACGATGCTGAAGGAGGCGGGAGCTACCGAGGTGCACGTGCGCATCGCCAGCCCCCCGATGATCAGTCCTTGTTTTTACGGAGTGGACACCTCGACCTATGACGAACTGATCTCGGCCCGCAAGAATCCCGAGGCCGTGTGTGAGGAGATCGGCGCTGATTCGCTGGTATTCCTCTCGCCCGCGTCGTTGCTGGAGGCCGGCGGCTGCAGTGAGCTTTGCATGGCCTGCTTCACGGGACGCTATCCCACGGCGCTGTACCAGTCGCTCGAGGAGGTCAACAAAGACGTAAAATGTTAGAAAATCTTAAACCATAAATTCTATGGCTCAAAGTTATGAAAAGGCCGGCGTGAATCTCGAAGCCGGGTATGAAGTGGTGCGGCGCATCAAAAAGCATGTGGCTTCGACCTCGCGTCCGGGAGTGATGGGCAACATCGGCGCCTTCGGCGGGATGTTCGACCTCTCGGCCCTGAACGTGAAGGAGCCGGTGCTCGTAAGCGGCACCGACGGCGTGGGCACCAAGCTCAAACTGGCCTTCGAGATGGACAAGCACGACACGATCGGCATTGACGCCGTGGCCATGTGCGTCAACGACGTGCTGGCGCAGGGCGCCGAACCGCTGGAGTTCCTCGATTATGTGGCCGTGGGCCGCAACGAACCCCAGAAGATCGAAGCCATCGTCGCCGGCGTCGCCGACGGCTGCCGGCAGGCCGGCTGTGCGCTGGTGGGCGGCGAGACCGCCGAAATGCCGGGCATGTATGCCGAGGGCGAATACGACATCGCCGGATTCACGGTGGGTGTCGTGGAGAAGTCGAAGCTGATCGACGGATCGAAAGTCAAAGCGGGCGACGTGCTCGTGGGGATCGCTTCGAGCGGCGTGCACTCCAACGGCTTCAGCCTCGTGCGCAAGATCGTTTCGGACAACTGCCTGAACCTGCGCGAGTCCTATCCCGAACTGTCGAACAAACAGCTCGGCGAGGTGCTGCTCACGCCGACGAAGATTTACGTGAAGCAGGTGTTGGAGGTGATCCGCAACTGCGACGTGCACGGCATCAGCCACATCACGGGCGGCGGTTTCGACGAGAACATCCCCCGCATCCTGCACGAAGGCCAGGGCATCGAGATCGAGGAGGGCACGTGGGAGATTCTGCCCGTGTTCCGCTTCCTCGAGAAATACGGCAAGGTAGCCCACCGCGAGATGTTCAACATCTTCAACATGGGTATCGGCATGGTCATCGCCCTCGACGCGGGCGAGGCGCAGAAGGCCATCGACATCCTCACGGCACAGGGCGAACGGGCCTCGGTCATCGGACGCGTAACCGACACCGAGGGTGTTGTCATCCGATAGAGGGATGCGGCGCCTTGCGGTATTCGCCAGCGGCAGCGGCACCAATTTCGAAGCCATCGTCCGGGCCTGCGAGCGGGGCGAACTGGCTGCCGAAGTGGTGCTGATGGTCTGCGACAAGCCCGGTGCGAAGGTGGTCGAAAGGGCTGCGGAGCACGGGGTTGCGGCATTTGTCTTCGCCCCGAAGCAGTACGCTTCGAAGGCCGATTACGAGCGGGAGATCATCGCACGGTTGGATGCCGCGGGCGTGGAGCTGGTCTGCCTGGCGGGCTACATGCGCATCATCGGCGACGAACTGCTGGGAGCCTACGGGGGGCGGATCATCAACATCCATCCGTCGCTGCTGCCGGCTTTCCGGGGCGCTCATGCCATCGAACAGGCGTTGGAATACGGCGTCAAAGTCTTCGGCGTGACGATCCACTACGTCGACGGTGAGCTCGACGGCGGGCGCATCATCGCCCAGCGGGCTTTTCCCTACGAGGGCAATGACATCGGGGAACTGGAAGCGATGATTCATGCCGTGGAATATCCGTTATACATTGAAACTATTAAAAAACTGATCGAATAATGCGAGCATTAATAAGCGTAAGCGACAAAACCGGTGTCGTGGAGTTCGCCAAGGGACTGCGGGCCCTGGGCTGGGAGGTGATCGCCACGGGCGGCACGATGAAACTGCTGGCCGACAGCGGTGTGGAGGTAATCAACATCAGCGACGTCACGGGATTTCCCGAGATTTGCGACGGCCGTGTGAAGACCCTGCATCCGAACGTGCACGGCGGCCTGCTGGCCCGCCGCGACGATCCGGAGCATCTGAAAGCCCTGAAAGATAACCACATCGAGTTTATCGACCTGGTCTGCGTGAACCTCTATCCGTTCCGCTGGACGATCGAGACGCCCGGTGTGAAGATGGAGGATGCCATCGAGAACATCGACATCGGCGGTCCCTCGATGCTGCGTTCGGCGGCCAAGAACTGGGCCGACGTGACGGTGGTCTGCGACCCCGCGGATTATGAGGTGATTTTGAACGAGATTCGCGCCGGCGGCAACACCGAGAAGGCCACGCGCCTGAAGCTCTCGGCAAAAGCCTATACGCACACTGCCGAATACGACGCGATGATTGCGACCTATATGCGTGCGCAGGCGGGCCTGAACGAAAAACTGTTCCTCGAATTCGACCTCGTGCAGTCGTTGCGCTACGGCGAGAACCCCCACCAGTCGGCCAGGTTCTACCGCGAGGAGAAGGAGGTTCCCTATTCGCTGGCCTTTGCCAAACAGCTCAACGGCAAGGAGTTGTCGTACAACAATATTCAGGACGCCAACGCTGCGCTGTGCATCGTGCGTGAGTTCGACAAGCCGTTCTGCGTGGGCCTGAAACACATGAATCCCTGCGGTGCGGCCACGGGTAAGGATGTCGTGGAGGCGTGGACTAAGGCTTATGAAGCCGACAAGGTGTCGATCTTCGGCGGTATCGTGGCCACGAACTGCACGGTGACGAAAGAGGCCGCCGAGCTGATGAAGCCGATCTTTTTGGAGATCATCATGGCCCCGAAATTCGACGAGGGAGCGCTCGAGGTGCTTTGCACGAAGAAGAACCTGCGCCTGCTCGAAGTCAGCATGGACAAGGGCGCCGTCGATCCCAAGCAGTATGTGAGCGTCAACGGCGGTCTGCTGGTGCAGGACCTCGACGTGGCTACGAAGGCCGTTACGGCCGATATGTGCGTCACGAAGGCGAAGCCCGCCCCGGAGCAGATGGAGGACCTGAATTTCGGCTGGCACATCGTCAAACACGTGAAGTCGAACGCCATCGTGGCGGTGAAGGACGGCCGTACGCTGGGCGTCGGCGCCGGACAGATGAACCGCATCGGCTCGGCGGAGATCGCCCTGAAACAGGCGCATGCCGCGGGTGTCACCGAGGGGCTTGTGCTGGCGTCGGACGGATTTTTCCCCTTCGACGACTGCGTGACGCTGGCCGCCGAATACGGCGTGACGGCGATCGTGCAGCCCGGCGGTTCGGTCCGCGATGAGGATTCGGTCAAAATGGCCGACGAGAAGGGCATTGCGATGGTATTCACGGGTGAGAGACACTTTAAGCATTAATTTTTAACGTATTTCCGGTCGCGTGCGACAAGCCCCTCCCGAGGGAGGGGTTTGGGGTGGGGTCAGACTTGTAAACACGGCGGAACGCCGTGAATACATCGATCGACAGCCTGAAAGCGGTGGAAAATTTTATCTTATTTTCTATGAAGATTCTGGTTATCGGCGGCGGCGGCCGCGAACATGCCATTGTCGATGCGCTGACGCGCTCGCCGCAGGTCGAGAAGATTTACTGTGCACCCGGCAACGCGGGCATTGCCCGGCAGGCCGAATGCGTGGCGATCCGCGAAACCGAGGTGGAGCGCCTGCGCGATTTCGCCGCGGAGCACGGCGTCGGACTGACGGTCGTGGGCCCCGAGGTGGCGCTTGCGGCGGGAGTCGTCGACTGCTTCAAAGCCGCGGGGCTGCGTATCTTCGGCCCCACGAAAGCCGCGGCGCGCATCGAATCGTCGAAAGAGTTCGCCAAGGAGCTGATGGCCAAATACGCCATTCCGACGGCGGGGTTCCGCGCATTCACCGACTATGCCGAAGCGTTGGCCTACGTGCAGGGGCGTTCCCTGCCTGCGGTGCTGAAATACGACGGACTGGCTGCCGGCAAGGGCGTTGTGATCGCTCAGACGATGGCCGAGGCCGAGGCGGCGTTGCGGGACATGCTGCTCGACGACAAGTTCGGCGAGGGCAAGGTGGTCGTCGAGGATTACCTCGAGGGTCCCGAGTTTTCGTTCATGTGCTTCGTTTCGGGGCATAAGGTGTGGCCGATGGTGCTGGCGCAGGACCACAAACGCGCCTACGACGGCGACAAAGGTCCCAATACGGGCGGTATGGGCGCCTATTCGCCCCTGCCGTTCATCACGGCCGAGGACGAACGCTTTGCGATGGAGAAGATCATGCAGCCCGTTGCCGACGCGATGGTCGCCGAGGGGTGCCCCTTCGAGGGTGTGCTCTACGGCGGGCTGATGAAGACTGCGCGGGGTATCGAGGTCATCGAGTTCAACGCCCGTTTCGGCGACCCTGAGACCGAGGTGGTGCTGCCGCGCCTGAAAAGCGATATCGTCGACATCTTCTGCGCTGTGGCCGAGGGCCGCGACACGCAGTTGGAGTGGCACGAATTCGCCGCGCTGGGCATCGTGCTGGCCTCGAAAGGGTATCCGGGCGACTACGAAAAGGGACATGAAATCAAGGGCCTCGACTGCGTCGAGGGGGCCGTTTATCACATGGGCACCAAAGCCGACGGCGGGCGGATTCTCACCAACGGGGGCCGTGTGCTGTTCGTCGTGGGCACGGGCAGGGATCTGGCCGAGGCGCGGAAGAATGCGCTGGCTGACGTCGCCCGCATCGACTGCGACAATCTGTTCCACCGCACCGATATCGGTCACTGGGCACTGAACAAGTAAAACGAAATCTATGATAATCAGCGGAAAAGAACTCTCAGCGAAACTGAAACTCGAAATGGCGGACGAGGTGAAGACCTTCCCCGCGAAATACGGGCGTGTGCCCCATCTGGTGGTGATCCTCGTGGGCGAGGACCCCGGCAGCGTGAGCTATGTGACCGGCAAGGCCAAGGCTTCGGCCGAGGTGGGCATCCGCAACACCACGATCCGCAAGCCGGAGTCGGTCACCGAGGCCGAACTGCTGGACATCATTGCGGCGCTGAACCTCGACGACGAGGTGGACGGCATCCTGGTCCAGCTGCCCCTGCCCAAGCACATCGACGAGGACAAGGTGATCGCCGCCATCGACAAGTCGAAGGATGTCGACGGCTTCCACCCCCTGAACGTCGCGGCGCTGTGGCAGAAACAGCCCTGCACGCTCCCCTGCACCCCGAAAGGCATCCTCAAAATGCTGCGGGCCGCCGGTGTGGAGATCGCCGGCAAGCGCGCTGTGGTGATCGGGCGCAGCAATATCGTGGGGCTTCCCGTCTCGAAACTGCTGCTCGACGCGAACGCCACGGTGACGATGGCCCACAGCCGTACGCGCGACCTGGCCGAAGTGACGCGCGGGGCGGAGATTCTGGTGGTGGCCATCGGGCGTCCGAAGTTCGTCACCGCCGACATGGTGTCGGAGGGAACTGTGGTGATCGACGTGGGTGTCAACCGCGATCCGGAGACGGGCAAGCTGTGCGGCGATGTCGATTTCGCGGCCATCGAACCCAAAGCTTCGGTCATTACCCCCGTTCCGGGCGGTGTCGGGCCGATGACGATCTGCTGCCTGATGGAGAATACCATCGAATGCTTCTTAAATTCCCGGTGATTCCGGCACACCTGTCGTACATCCTTCAAATCCCCGAATGGGACGTCCGTTGAGGACTACCCATCCGGGGATTTTTCACGATGCACGACATCTGTACCGCACTGACCGGGAATTGCTGAATGTCGTTATTTGCGGTAAGTCGCCGTCAGCGTATCCGGCAGCGGGGCCGATGCGTCGCGCCGCCAGACCATCGCCAGGTCGGTCGCCGTATCGCCCGTTCCGAAATCAAAGTTATCCGGCGAGATAAATTCCGTCGGCACGGCTCCTTCGAATCCGAAACGGCCGTAAAATCCCTGCAGCCACTCCTGACCGGGCGTCGGGATGAGGAACGCCGCGTCGTCGCCGCGTTCCGCGACCGTCTGCATCGCTTCGCGCATCAGTTGCGACGCCAGCCCGCGGCCCCGGAATGCGGGGTCGGTCGCCACGGCGTAAATATAGGTCGTGCGCCCCAGCTCCGTGTCGAACGGCACGAGGTGGAGCATCGCCGTCGTGCGGCCTTCGGCTTCAGTGGTCAGCATCCGGCCCTGCGAATAGTAGCGCATGATGAACGAGTCGGCGAACTGTTCGTCGTCGCCGAACGATTTCATCCACAAATCCTTGCAGGCCAACTCGTCGGGATGCAGGCAGATCGCCGTGAACTTGTGCTGGAGGAAAGCGGGGTGGTAGGAGAGCTTGGCCTGCCGCAGTCCCTCCAGCCCGAGGTCCTCCTCGCGGTTGATGAGCGTGAAACGCTCGGGAAGATGCTGGGCGAAGAGTTTGTTGATGATCGTGAAAGCGCCGTCGAACTCCGTCGAGGCTTTCTCGACATGGGTGTCGAACGTGTGGTCGTTGACCGCCGAGCCGTAGGTGAAAGCCGCCAAACGCTCCCCGACGTAGATGCAGCCGCCGATCAGTCCCAGCTCTTCGAAGTGCTCGAAAGCCCGCTGCATGGCCCGCTGCTCAGCGCACAGCTCCGAGGTGTGCCCCTCGTGCTCCCGCCTCCAGGTGCGTTCGAGGGCCATGCAGGCCTCGAAACGGTCGGGCGTCAGGGGCTCGTAGCGGTAGTCGGGGTATTCGGACATGAAGCGGTTGATATGGTTGCGCTTGGGTTGGTAACGGCGTCCGGTGAGGTTGCGCAGGTCGTCGGCGTTGTAGACGTAATCCTCCAATGCGCGGTCGGACTCAAAGGCAAAGTGGCAGGGGTGTACCCGGCGAATTATCTCGCGGCCCTCGTCCGTCAGTCCGATGATCCGCAACCGCTGCCCGTGGGCATGTGCATCCTCGCGCAGGCAGGGAATGATGGCTCCCAGGTCGCCTGTGCCGACGGGCTGCATGTAGCCGATGCGCTCGCCGCCGTCGATCTGGAAGCGGATGACGAGGAATCCGTCGATCTCGGCCCACGCGCTGTGGAACACCGCCTGCCAGCAGTACATGTTGGCGAAGGCGAGGTCGCAGTTGCAGATGCCCGACGGCATGGTATAGCGCTCGATGACCGCCCGGTCTTCGAGGCGCACGGGTTTGAATTCAATCATTGGGGGTGTAACTCTTGCGTTCGATATGGCTGTAATACTGCTGGATCAACGCCCGGAACGACTGCATCAGGCTGTCGGCGGCCGGCGTGGCCGGACACTCCTGCACCTCGCAGCCCGAATCGTCGAGCACGACGGCGTCCTCGCCGGTCAGCGCGCGGAACTTCCCGTCGTACGACACTGACCACCGGGGCCGCTGCGGTTCGTTCAGCACGTCGCGTCCGAAAGCGAAGTAGGGCTCGGTGTTGCCCGTGAGGCCCAGCACCGTGGGCATGATGTCCAGTTGTTGCGTAACCTCCCGCACCTCGCCCTGCAGGGCGCCGTCGGGGGTGTAGATGAATCCGATGATGTGCATGTTGCCGGGGTACGAGCGCGTCTTTTCGGCGAATTTCTCCGACGAGACGTGGTCGGCGACGAATACGAAGATCGTGCGGCGGAACCACTCCTCGCCGCTGAAGCGGTGGAAAAAGCGGCGGAATGCCTGATCGTCGTAGGCCACGCCTTTGTGAATCCGGGTGTAGCCGTCGGGCAGCGTCGCGGCGTACTGCTCGGGCACCACGAACGGGTGGTGCGACGAGAGGGTGAACAGCGCGGCGAAGAACGGTTCGGGCATTGCCGCCAGCTCCTCGCCTGTGAATTGCAGGAACGGCTCGTCCCAGATGCCCCAATAACCGTCGAAGTCCTCCGTGCCGTGCCGCGCTTCGTAATCCTCGCGGCTTACGAGCCGGTCGACGCCCGCCGAACGGGCATAGGCCCCGAAGCCCATCGAGCCGTGTTCCGAACCGCAGAAGAAGACCGTCGCATAGCCTTTGTCCGCAAGCATCGCGGGCAGCTGGCGGCTCTCGCCCAGCGATTGGGGCATCAGCACGAAGGGCGTGCGGAACGACGGGATGCTTCCCAACACCGAGGGCATGGCCTGGATCGATCGCGTGCCGTTGGCGTACATCTGTTTGAATACCAGCCCGTTTTGCATCAGCGAGTCGAGGAAGGGCGTGAATCCTTTCACCTCCCGGTCGGCATAGACCTCCGGACAGAGGTAGGCCGAGTGTTCGGCCGACATGCTCTCCATGATGAAGACCACGACGTTGCGGCCCGTGAGGTCCACGGCCGCGCTGTCCGCAGGCTGATGTACGGGCGTGAAGCGCCGCGGCAGCTCCTCCGGAGCGAAGTATTTCTTGTATTTGACGCTCCCCGCGCTGCCGATGGTGCGCAGGATGCAGAACGGGTTGCTCAGAATGAGGTTGGCCTTGCCGCTGTCGGCGGTGTAGAGCGTGGCGTTCGACAGCGTGATCGGGCGTGTCATGCGTGTCATGCCGCCGCGCACTCCCGCAATGCTCAGTCCGACTGCCGCCGCCAGGACCGCCGTGTTGCCGATGTAGTAGGCCCAGCCGCGGTTGAAAAGGCTCTCCTCGCGGACTTTGCGCCGGTAGCCCCATGCCAGCAGAGCGATCAGGGCGATCCACAGCAGCACCAGATACCAGTTTTCGGCCATGAATTTCCCGACCAGCTGCAACGAGTTGTCGTTGTCGGCGAAGAAGACCTCGTCGGCCGTGAAACGCTTCTGCGTGTAGCGGAAATAGATCGTGTCGGCGAGGTTCGTCGCCGCGATCAGCACGGCGTTGACCGCAACATAATACCAGAACTGCACGGCCCGGTACCAGCGTCGTTCGCGCAGGCGCAGCGGCAGCAACGACAGCAGGATGAATGCCCCGTCGGCATAGATGATCGACGCGGTGTCGAATTTCAGCGCTCCGGCCAGCAACGGCCCTGCTTCGGCCCACGTCAGGGGGCCGAGCACGGCGGCGTTGTAGAGATAGAAGGCCGTGCGGCAAAGCATCAGCACCGCGTAAAGCAGCACGATGCGCCACACGAGCAGCGCCAACGGCGTATGGAGCAGACGTTTCATCCGGAATGAGTTATTCGCAGGCTTTCAGCGACATGTCGAGCGAGCGGATCTGGTGCGTCAGCGCGCCTACCGAGATGAAGTCGACGCCGCATTCGGCGTAGTCGCGCATCGTTTCGAGCGTAATGCCGCCGCTCGACTCGGTTTCGCAGCGTCCGGCGACCTTCTCGACCGCCTTGCGGGTCATCTCGGGGGTGAAATTGTCGAACATGATGCGGTCGACGCCTCCTGCGGCGAACACCTCGTCGATATCTTCCAGCGAGCGGACCTCGCATTCGATCGGGAGCTTTTTGCCCTTGGCCGCAAGGTATTCGCGGACGCCCGTGATCGCCTGGCGGATGCCGCCTGCAAAGTCGATGTGGTTGTCTTTCAGCAGAATCATGTCGAAGAGGCCCATGCGGTGGTTCTCGCCGCCGCCCAGCTTCACGGCCATCTTGTCCAGCACGCGCATGCCGGGTGTGGTCTTGCGGGTGTCGAGGACCTTGGTGTGCAGTCCTTCGAGTTGTTTGACATAGACGGCGGTCTGGGTCGCCACGCCGCTCATGCGCTGCATGATGTTCAGCAGGATGCGTTCGGCCTGCAACAGCGAGCGCAGGCGTCCCGAGACATAGAATGCCACGTCTCCGGGCACGACGCGGTCGCCGTCATGCAATATCTGTTCGAATTTCATCTCGGGGTCGAGGCGCCGGAGCACCAGCCGGGCGATCTCGATGCCGGCGATCGTGCCCTCCTGCTTGCACAGCAGGCGCATGCGTCCGTGTTCTTCGGCGGGGATGCACGCCAGCGACGTGTGGTCGCCGTCGCCGATGTCCTCTTTGATGCAGAGTTCGATCAATTCGTCTACGAAAGGTTTGTATTCGGGTTTCATGGTTTGTGGATATTTATTCTTTGATAATCAGTTTGCCTTCGTATTCCATCCGGTAGGTTTTTTCCAGTTTGGGGACGGTGCATGTGAAGCTGACACGGCAGTTGACGCCGTCGATCGTCCCTTCGACCTCGGTGAGTGTGTAGGAGGGCAGGGGTTGGTAGCCGTCCTGGCCGGGCAGGATTGCCTCGGGAACGATGCTTTCTTCGGAAAAAGCGATCGAATTGCCCTTGCCGGTGTAGTGGGTGTGCGGTATTTTCATTTCGAAGGGCGGCATACTGGCCGCAAAGCGGGTCTTGTGCATGTAGAGGGCGAAATATTCCGAATCGCCCGAGGGACCTCCGGCGAATTCGAACAGGGCTTCGTCGTCGGTGTAGGCGTCGCCCGTGTCATCCGTAGCGACCGCGCGGCCGTAAAAGAACATGTTGATACCCTGGAGATGTCCGTTGACGATGCCGTCGTTGGTCGAGGCGTAACGGATCTTGGGTGCGCCGTCGTTGTCGTTGCAGGCCGCGAAAGCCGCGGCGGCGAACAGGAGGAAGAGGATTTTTTTCATGTGTCGGTATTGTTATATGTTTATGTTCAGGGTGATGCCGAAGGTCCGGGGACGTCCGCGCTGGACGAACTCGTTGCCGATCGACTTGAAATAGAATACGTTGTAGTTTGTCCCCGTGAGGTTGCGGCTCCAGATGTCGAGCGAATAGTGCTTGTGTTCGAACCGCACGGAGGCGTCCGTCAGTGCGTAGAACGGCTGCGAAAGCGAGTTCTCCTCGTTCCACCAGATGCGTCCGGCGCAGCGGATTCCGGCCTGCAGGACCAGGTCGCCGAGCCACGCCACGCCCGTCGGGACGGTCCACGCCGCTCCGGCCGAAAAGGTGTGCTGCGGGGCGTAGGGGATGCGGTTGTCTTTGAAATCCTCGATGCCGTTGTCATAACGCACGAAGCGGGCGTCGGTGTATCCGTAGGCGGCGTTGATCTCCAGCGACCGCCACGGCGTGAATTGCAGGGCGGCTTCGGCCCCGGCGCTGCGCGTGCGGCCCGCGTTGGTCATCATGCGTCCCGTGGCCGTCCCTTCGGGAAAGACCGTGAGCTGCTGGTCGCGGACGTCGATCCAGAACACCGCGAAATCGCCCCGCACGACGCCGTCCAGGCACGAGAAATGGCCGCCCAACTCGTAGTTCCAGCTGTATTCGGGTTTGTAGGACATCAGGTCGGGTTCGTCATAGGGGATTCCCGAAGCCATCTGCCATTTGATCTTTTCCTGCAGGATGTCCGAGAACATCTGCGTGTTGAATCCCCCGGCCTTGTAGCCCCGGGCTATGGAGATGTAGAGGTTGCGCACCTCGTCGAAGCAGTACATGGCCGAGAATTTCGGGAGTATCTCGGTGTAGGAATGGGCGATTTCGTTCGTCTCGTCGATGTCGATCCGGATGGGTGCCGGAGCTCCGCCGTTGACGCTCAGGGAGTAGTCCATGCCGGCCTTGCTGTGGTAGCGCAGCCGGGTGCGCTCGTAATCGGCGCGGATGCCGGCCGTGATCCGCCAATGCCCCAGCGTGAAGCGCGATTCGTGGTAGAGCGCCGCGCCATACGAGGGCATGCGGAAATCGGAATAAAGCGGCAGTTCGTCCGCATCCATCGTATAGACTAAGTCAGGGCTGATGTTGGCATTTTCGAGGATCAGCTTCTCGATGCCCGTGCGTTTGAAGTGCACCGGGGCGTCCATCGTGCCGCGGCGGTAAAATCCGAAAGCCCCGAACAGCCAGCCGTAGCGGCGTCCGTCGCGTGAGCGGAACACCACGTCCTCAGTGACGGTGTGTTCCCGGCGTGCCTGTTTGAGCGTGAAATAGCTCAGGGGCGTGAAATCCTGGTCGAGGATCATCTCGTCGTCGGAGTACTGGTAGGAGGTGATCGACGAGACGGCGAATTTTTCGGCGTCGTAGCGCACCGTGAGACCGTCGCTGATGGTCGTGCGGCGGTACGAGCAGGGATCGTTGCAACTGATCTCCCCCTTGCGGATGACGGTCTGGCCGTCGTGCACGATCTCCTCGCCGACGTAGGCGTAGGGGTAGCCGCCCTGGTCCAGCACCGAGAACGAGAGGGTGTTGTCGATGCGGAGCCCCCTGCGGTTGCGCCACTGGGTCTTCCAACGGCCTCCGCCCAACCGTTCCCAGTCGCATTTTTCACCCGTATATTGATTGTCGAAGAAGCCGCCCGTGTGGGTGTAATAGCCCGTCACGGCCATCCCGAGGTCGGGCGAGAGCTTGTAGTAGGACGACGCCCGGAAGCGGTAGGAATCCCCGCTGCCGTATTCGGCCGTCAGCCGCACCCCCTGGTACGCGAGCGGCGAGAGGGTGTAGACGTTCACCACGCCGCCCATCGTGTTGCGGCCGTAGAGCGTCGACTGGGGACCGCGCAGCACCTCGATACGCTCGGCGTCGGCCAGCTCCGTGTCGAAATTGTCCTTGTTGAGTACGGGTACGTTGTCGATGTTGAGTCCGATCACCGGCTGGTCGATGCGCGCCCCGAGGCCCCGCACGTAGATCGACGAGGTCATGCGCGACCCATAGTCCGGGACATGGAAATTGGGAACCGTCTGCGAGAGGTTTTTCAGCGCCCCGATGTGCCGGCGTTCGATGGCGCGGCTGCCGACGATCGACGCCGCAACGGGCTGCGACCGCAGTACGAGCCCCTGTTTGATGGCCGTCACCTGCACTTTGTCCACCACGATCACCGTGTCGGCCGCTTCCGTGCCCGGCGCCTTCCCGCCGGCGGTGCGGCCTGCGGCCGCGGAGGCCAGCAGCAGGAGCGGTATGGCTGTCAGTTTGCAGTGCATTCTTGGACGGGGTTTTTCAAAGGTACAAAGTAACGGATTTATTTCGGTCGGTGCAATCCTAATTTATGAGGAGGGCCTACATCCCGTCCGGGTCGGCATAGCCCGCCGCCAGCGCATAGACCACCAGTCCGGCTACCGAGCGGATGCCGAGCTTCTCCATGATGTTGCGGCGGTGGGAGATCGCAGTCGTCAGCCCGATGCCGAGGCGGTCGGCGATCTGTTTGTTGATAAGCCCCCGGGCGATGAGCGCCAGCACCTCGGCTTCGCGTTCCGAGAGCGGCTGCCCGGCCTGCGGCGGCTCCGGGAGGGTGTGCTCCGGACGCCGGACGCTGCGCTGCATCTGCACCAGCGCGCGCACGAACTCCTCCTCGTTGGTCTGCACGTCGATACAGTGCATTCCGGCGTGCGGCTGTCCGGCGGTGAGCAGGATGGTCTTGTGCTGCCGGGCGCGGAAATAGGCGTTGTGGGCCGCGAAGGTCTGCGCCGCCACGAAATAGTGGATGAACCGCTCCGGCTCCGCCTCGGCGAACTCCTGAAAATCGCGGAACAGCTCGATGCCGGCCTGCGGGATCACTTTTTCCAGAATGGAGCGGAGCCCCGCGCCTACGAGGATGTTGAGGGTCAGGACGGCTATGGCGGGGCGCTGCTGCATTATTCGTGGTGGTAGGGTTCGTTGTTGAGGATGGTGAAGGCGCGGTAGATCTGCTCGGCGAAGATCGCCCGCACGATCTGGTGCGAGAAGGTCATGCGTGAGAGCGACAGCTTTGCGTCGGCGCGGGCGTAGACCTCCTCCGAGAATCCGTAGGGGCCGCCGATCACCATGACGAGGCGTTTTACGCCGCTGTTCATGCGTTTCTGCAGCCACAGCGCGAACTCCACCGAGCGGTACTCCGTGCCGTGTTCGTCGAGCAGTGTCACGAAATCGCCGTCGGTCAGCTGGCGCAGGATGGCCTCACCCTCGGCCGTGCGCTGCTGTTTGACGGTCAGGCTCTTGGTGTTGCGCACGTTGGGCAGGGTCGTGACCGCGAATTTGCAGTAGAAATTCACGCGCCGGGCATACAGCTCCACCAGCGCGGCGACCTCCTTCGAATCGGTCTTGCCTATGACGATGAGTTCGAGGGTCATCCGTTACAGATCCGTGTTCCACTCCCCATCGGCGTCGGCATAGATCACCGGACGGGATTTTTCGACCGATTTCAACCACTGGTAGGCCTTGTACATGTTGTATCCGTTGCCCGAGGGGCCTCCCAGCGAGTAGGCGATGACACAGGTGAAATTGCGCGAACGGTAATACATCGCCTTCACGCGTTCCAGATACTCCTCCGCGAGTTTCGGGTCGTTCGACGGCGTGCCCCCGACCGTGCGGTCGCCGCTGCGTTCCGGGGCGTTGATGTTGGCCTGGTCGATGACGTAGAGCCCCAGCTCGTCGCACAGTTCGTAGAACCACGCCGGCTGCGGATAGTCCGGGCAAATCGTATTCTTGCCCTTGGCCTTCAGGGCTTTGAGTTCCGCAAGGGCCGTCTTGCGGTCGGCGGCGGCGTTGTAGCCGGCCTTTTCGAGTTTGAGCTCCTTGCCCAGCCGCATGACGCGTCCGTCGATGAGTTCGGTCTTGCCGAACCCGATCTTCATCGGCATATACTCCTTGTAGACGCCGTTGCGGCGCGTGAAGAGCATCACTTTGTAGAGCGGCGGGGTTTTGCTCCCGGCTTCCCACTTGTTGTCGTAGGTGTGGTAGATGAACGGCGAGAAGCGCACCGTGTCGGTCGAGCGGCCCGGGATGGTGACCTCGGTCATGTTGAATTCGAGCAATTTGCCCTGCGGCGAGTAGATGTCGTAGCCCACCGTGACGGGCTCGTCGTAGTTGAATGCGTTCTGCGCCACGATCCGGAGGTCGAGCATGCCGAAATCGCGTCCCAGCGTGTCGGGCACCAGCCCGATCTCGAAGTCGGCGATCGAACGCTTGTTCTGGTAGTAGAGGTAGCTGTTTTCGAAAGGTTTGCGGTCGGCGGGGACTGCGGCGTCGAGCTGCCGGGCGGGATTGTCGTTGCGCATCAGTAGTTTGAAGTTGTTGACGCCTTCGCGGACATAGGGGGTCAGGTCGAATTCCGCGGGCGTCAGCGGGTCGCTGACATCGGCCACCTGGCGGTCGTTGAGCCAGAGCGAGTAGGCCGAACCGGGATTTTCCAGGTGCAGGCAGACCACGCCGTCGGTCCAGGCGAACGGAATGTCGATCTCCTGTCCGAGAATGGCATAAAGAGGACCTTCGGTCGTAACCGTCACCTCGGGGCTGAAAACCTTCCAGTAGCCTCCGGCCTCGCGGTTCCGGGCGTCGGCGTCGTGGCGTGCGTCGTAGGGCACGACCTCCGTGCGGTAGATGCGGCCTCCGTGCGAGGTCATCGGAACGGGGTTTCGCTCCTCCTGGGCCGCGGCTGCCAGTGTGCAGGCTGCCAGCGCAGCCGTCAGTATCGTTCGTTTCATCGTATACGGAATATGATTCGGACAAAGATACGAATAAGCCGAGAGAAAAAAGCAAGCTTGCCTGCATTTTTTCCAAGGCGGAGTATCTAAGGCGAAGCCAAAGATATGAAAAAAATCGGATGGGTTCAAAACCGAATCGCAGGCGGTCCGGCAAAAGGTCCCGACAAAATAAAAGGGTCGTTACGACCCCAAAACGGAATTGCATGCGGTTCGGTAAAACATTCCGACGTATGGAAGTGCCGTAACGACGCCATAGGCATTTTTTTTTGCCAAATCGCAAATAATCGCTAACTTTGTGAATTCTGAAAAATGAGAGAAACACAAACTATGAAAACGCAGAGGATCGTAGAAATTCTGAAGTCGGGTGTCGTGGACACCGACATCGTCGTCAAAGGCTGGGTGCGCACCAAGCGCGGAAACAAGAATGTGGCGTTCATCGCCCTGAACGACGGGTCGTGCGTAAATAATATACAGGTGGTGGTCGATCTGGCGAAAATCTCGGAGGAGGAGCTCAAACCCGTCACCACGGGCGCCTGCATCCGTATCGACGGCCGTCTGGTCGCATCGCCGGGTGCGGGACAGGGCGTCGAGGTGCAGGCCGAGAAGCTGGAGGTTTACGGTACGGCCGATCCCGAGAGCTATCCCCTGCAGAAAAAGGGACACTCGCTGGAGTTCCTGCGCGAAATCGCCTACCTGCGTCCGCGCACGAACACCTTCGGTGCGGTGCTCCGCATCCGTCACGCCATGGCCTACGCCATTCACGAGTATTTCAACAACCACGGTTTCTACTATTTCCATACGCCGATCATCACGGCTTCGGACTGCGAAGGCGCCGGCGCGATGTTCCAGGTGACGACGCTCGACCTGAACAACCCGCCCCGGACCGAGACGGGGGCGATCGACTATTCGCAGGATTTCTTCGGCAAGTCGTGCAACCTCACCGTGTCGGGGCAGCTCGAGGGTGAGCTGGGCGCGCTGTCGCTGGGCCGCATCTACACGTTCGGTCCCACGTTCCGTGCCGAAAACTCCAACACCCCGCGCCATGCGTCGGAATTCTGGATGATCGAGCCCGAAGCGGCGTTCTACGAACTGGAGGACAACATGGAGCTGGCCGAGGATTTCCTCAAATACCTCATCCGCTATGCGCTGGAACATTGCGCCGAGGACCTCGAGTTTATGAACAAGATGTGGGACAAGGGCCTGCTGGAGCGTCTGCACTTCGTTTTGGAGCACGACTTCAAGCGCCTCGACTATACCGAGGGCATCGAGATTCTGAAGGCTTCGGGCCGCAAGTTCGAATTCCCCTGCGACTGGGGCTGCGACCTGCAGTCGGAGCACGAGCGCTACCTCGTGGAGGAGCACTTCAAACGCCCGGTCATCCTCATCAACTACCCCAAGGAGATCAAAGCGTTCTACATGAAGCAGAACGACGACGGCAAGACCGTGCGCGCGATGGACGTGCTGTTCCCCGGCATCGGCGAGATCATCGGCGGTTCGGAGCGCGAGGCCGACTACACGAAATTGCACAACCGCGTGACCGAGCTCGGCATGAGCGAGCGCGAGCTCTGGTGGTATCTCGACACCCGCCGCTGGGGGTCGGCGCCTCACTCGGGCTTCGGGCTGGGCTTCGACCGCCTGCTGCTCTTCGTGACCGGCATGACCAACATCCGCGACGTGCAGCCGTTCCCCCGGACGCCGCAGCACGCCGATTTCTAACGAAAGCCGTCCGAGTGCGGCTCCTTCCGGCCTTCCCTCGCCGTCCGCGACAGTCACATACCTGAGTATGCTCCTGCCGCGCCCGACTTCACGAAAACCGGAATCTGTTCGCCCCGAACGACTTTCTACGGGAGTCGTCCCTGAATGGCTTTCGTGGACCCAAACGAACCCAATAAATGAAGAGACCAAATTCGGAATGCTGAACAATTCTTAATTTGGACCCTATATGGCTATAAATCAGAAACAGGTACTTTCGCTTCAGCAGAAGCTCTCTCCGCAGCAGATTCAGATGATTAAGCTGTTGGAGCTGCCTGCCGTGCAGCTCGAGCAGCGCATCAAACAGGAGATCGAGGACAACATCGTCCTGGAGGAAGAGGAACGCTCTTCCGAGGACGACGAGCAGCCTCAGCAGATTTCCGTCGACGAATACCTGCACGACGACGACACGCCGTCGTACAAGAGCCGCATCAACAACTTCTCGAAGGACGACAAGCAGCGCCCGGTTTATCTGACCGAGGGGCGTTCGCTGCAGGAGTATCTGATCGAACAGCTGCGTTACCGGAACCTTTCCGAACGGGACATGCGGCTGGCGGTCTATCTGGTCGGGAGCATCGACGAGGACGGTTACCTGCGCCGCGACCTGGAGTCCGTGGCCGACGACATCGCCTTTACGGTGGGGGTCGAGACCACGGCCGCGGAGCTGGAGCGCCTGCTGAACGTCATTCACGAGCTGGAGCCTGCCGGCATCGGCGCCCGCGACCTGCGGGAGTGTCTGCTGCTGCAGATGGCGCAGATGCCGATCAACACCCGCCCGCGGCGGCTGGCCCGCAAGATACTGACAAACTACTTCGACGAGTTCGTCAAAAAGCACTATGAGAAGCTGATGGCGCGGCTGCAGATCTCCGAGGACGATTTCCGCGATGCGATCGCCGAGATCCGCCACCTGTCGCCCAAACCCGGCAACCTCTACGCCGAAGGCGGCACGGACACCACGCCCTACATCATCCCGGATTTCATCCTCGATTATCAGGACGGGCGTTTCACCCTCTCGCTGAACTCCTACAACGTCCCCGAGGTGCGCGTCAACCGCCGCTATATGGAGATGATTCGTGAGATGGTGGGCTCGGACGGCCGTGTCCGGGACAAGGACAAGGAGGCGATTCAGTTCGTGAAGAGCAAGATCGATTCGGCGAAATGGTTCATCTCGGCCATCAAACAGCGTCACGATACGCTGATGCGCACGATGCAGACCATTCTGGACTACCAGGAGGAGTATTTCAAAGACGGCGACAAGTCGAAGCTCCGGCCGATGATCCTCAAAGACATCGCCGACCGCACGGGGCTCGATGTTTCGACCATCTCGCGCGTGGTGAACAGCAAATACGTACAGACGCAGTTCGGGATCATTCTTCTGAAGTCGCTCTTTTCGGAGGCCATGCAGACCGATTCGGGCGAGGAGGTGTCGAGCTACGAGATCAAAAACATCCTGCAGGAGTGCATCGACGAGGAGGACAAGCGCCGTCCGCTGACCGACGAGACGCTGATGGACATCCTCAATTCGAAAGGCTACCGCATCGCCCGCCGCACCGTGGCAAAATACCGGGAAATGCTCGGGATACCGGTGGCGAGGCTGCGGAAGCAGATATAGCCCGCTTTAAGAAGCGGGATTTAAGGGCGGCGGCAGGTTTTCGGATATCGGATTCGGGTCTGCGCTGCCTGCCTTGAAAAACGTTTTTAAGCGGACGGGTCATTGCGGGCGAATGCAATGAGCGTGGCAATCCGATGGATAGTCGGGAGGTTCCGACATGATCCGCAGATCGCCGCGTCGGACTGAAAGTCCTCCTCGCAATGACGCCCGTCTGAACGGCGGGCATTAAAGAACTGGAAATGAACTATAAAAAAATCTCTACCGGCATCTCCTGGGTCCTGCACCCGTTCCTGCTGCCGGTCTATATGATGGCCGTCCTGCTGACGATGACGACCTTCGCGCATTACTCCCCGAACGTGAAGTTCTACCTGCTGTGGGTGGTGATGCTCTATGCCGTCATCATCCCCGTACTGGCGCTCGGGGTGCTGCGGTCGCTGGGACGCATTTCGGACTACCGCGTCGACGACCGGCGCGAGCGGATGCTGCCGCTGCTGGTCGGGGCGCTCTGCTATATTCTCTGCGCCATTACCGTTGCAAAGATTCCTTCGGCGATCTTCCTGCGCAAATTCATGCTTGCCGCAGCCTGTT
The DNA here is from genome assembly GCF_900107675.1 of Alistipes timonensis JC136. Taxonomy (GTDB): domain Bacteria; phylum Bacteroidota; class Bacteroidia; order Bacteroidales; family Rikenellaceae; genus Alistipes; species Alistipes timonensis. The sequence continues at coordinate 422,968 of NZ_FNRI01000002.1, read as the reverse complement.
GCGAACTGCTGTGCCTCGGGGTGTCGTTCTACTGGAAGATCAGCCTTCACCTGACGGGCATGGGCGCCGTCGTGGCGCTGCTGGTGGTGATGAATGTCGTGGGCGTGGGCAATATGATGGTGCCGCTCATGGCGGCCATCCTCTGTGCCGGGGCGCTGGCTTCGGCGCGCCTCTACCTGGGGTGTCACAACGGACGGCAGGTGTTGGCCGGATTCTGCGGCGGTTTCGCCGTTTCGGTACTCGCCGTACTCTTTTTATAAGGTAAAATAAGCTCTCGCAGTCGCTTGCGGCCGGGGATCTCCCTCTCGGGGACGGATAGGAAATCCGTCCCCTTTTTTTGTCTCTCTTGTTGCTTGGGGCGGGTGTGCGCGCACACATCCTGCAGAAATGTATGATTGTTTCAATCAGATGTACGCAAGTTTCAGTCTTCCGGAATGCCTCATTTTAAATTTGCAATACCGGATGAGTATAGTTATTTAAAAATTTAAATAATGGCAAGCTGAAACAAGACAAATAACCTAAACCAATCAACATGAGTAAATCTACAAAGTATGCAATTTCCGGAACCGGGCGATGGAGCGCACTGCGCTTCGCCGTGTTGGTTCTGGCGCTGTGTCTGTTGCAGGCGCCGGGAGCCCTCGCTGCGTCCGCTGCGGCGGCGCAGGCCGGGAATGCCGCCGCGAAACACCGTATCCAGGGTACGGTGGTCGATCAGGCCGGTGCGCCGGTGATCGGAGCCAACGTGATTGTCGAAGGTACTACGACCGGTACGACTACCGATGTGAAGGGCTCCTTCTCGCTGGAGGTTCCCGCCAAAGGTCGTCTGCAGGTCTCCTACCTGGGCTATGAGACCCTGCTGGTGCCGCTGACATCGCAGACGCAGTATATGGTGACGCTGCAGGAGAACGCGGCGGCCATTGCCGACGTCGTGGTCGTGGGCTACGGCGTGCAGCGCAAGGAGAGCGTCGTGGGCGCCATTTCGCAGGTTAAGGGCGACGCTCTCGTGGATTCGGGCGTGTCGAACATCACCAACGCCCTCGCGGGCAAGCTCTCGGGCGTCACGACGCTCCAGACCTCGGGACAGCCGGGTCAGAACGATGCGGAAATCCTGATCCGCGGCGTGTCGAGCTTCAGCAACTCCAACCCGCTGGTGTTGGTGGACGGCGTGGAGCGCGACTTCTCGACCATCGACCCTAACGAGGTGGCTAACATCTCGGTCCTGAAAGACGCCTCGGCGACGGCCGTGTTCGGAGCCAAGGGCGCCAACGGCGTCATCATCGTCACGACCAAGAGCGGTCAGGAGGGCAAGCCGAAGATGGACTTTTCGTTCTCGACGGGTTTCGCCATGCCGATCAACACCCCCAAGCATATCGATTCTTACCGGACGATGTCGCTGATGAACGTGGCCAAGATGAACGACCAGCTCTTCGATTCGCTCACTTCGCAGGCGGATCTCAACGAGTACCGCCGTCCTTCGTCGCGTCTCAACGCGCTGCGCTATCCCGACGTGAACTGGTTGGACGAAATGACCGACTCGTTCGCCTCGACGATCAACGCCAACTTCAACATCCAGGGCGGTACGCGCTTCGTGAAGTATTTCGCGTCGGTGGGCTATGCGCACGAAGGCTCCATATTCAAAGGCGTGAACGACGGCAAGATCGACTCGCGCTACTATTACAACCGCTTCAACTTCCGCACCAACGTCGATTTCAACGTCACCCCGACGACCGTCGTGTCGTTCAAACTGGGCGGCAACGTCGGCATTAAGAACAAGCCCCAGCCGCAGGACGGCGACGACGGCATGTGGAAATACATCTTCGGCAGCTCGACGGCCAAATACCCGATGTATTACCCCTCGTGGGTGTTGGAGGAGGTTCCCGACCTGGACTATCCGGGCGTCGTGGAGGACCGTTTGATCAGCGAGGCCGACCAGACCACGGGAAACCCCTATTACCAGATGATGCGCGGACGCTTCATCCAGCTCACCGATTCCAAGCTCTTCTCGGACATCATCCTTAACCAGAAACTCGATTTCATCACCAAGGGGCTCTCGGTGCAGGGCAAGGTGTCGCTGAGCACTTATTATAAATATACGACCCTGCGCACCGAGTACGACCGGCCGGCCTGGTACCTCGATTTCTCGAAGATCGGCACCGACGAGAACGCATGGCGCCGCACGGGCGACAACGGCTACCTCTACGTGCCCAATCCGGTCTACACCACGGCCGGCAACGCATTGCAGGACGGCTACTACCTCGACCTCTACTACGATCTCTCGCTCAACTACAACCGCACCTTCGGCCGCCACAACGTGACGGGCCTGGTGCTCTTCAACCGGCAGGAGCAGGACAAGGGGTCGGATTTCCCCTACTACAACGAAGCCATCGTGGCGCGTGCCACCTACGATTTCGCCCACAAGTATCTCGTCGAGGTCAACATGGGTTACACCGGTTCGGAGCGTTTCGCCCCGGGCAACCGCTTCGGTTTCTTCCCCTCGGGCGCCGTGGGATGGGTGGTTTCGGAGGAGCGTTTCTTCGAGCCGCTGAAACCGTGGTTCAGCAAGCTGAAACTCCGCTATTCGCAGGGTTTGGTCGGCAGCGATTACGCCAACAACCGCTGGCTCTACATGAGCGAATTTTCGAAGGACTCCAACGGCAACATCGTCGAGGACAAGATCGCCAACAGTTCGGTGCAGTGGGAGCAGGCCATGAAACGCGACCTGGGTATCGAGATGAGCTTCTTCCGGGACGAACTTCACCTGAGCGTGGACCTCTTCGACGAGAAGCGCGACAAGATGCTTATTTCGGTGGACAACACGACCCCGATGTGGATCGGCAATACCTCGAAAGAACTCAACAAGGGTAAGATCAAAAAGCACGGCATCGAGCTGGAACTCTCTTACCGCAGGCAGTTGAACAAGGATTGGACGATCTTCCTGGGCGGTAACTTCTCGTTCAACGAGAACCGCATCCTCTACGCCGACGACGCCCTCTACGCCCTCGCGCACCAGCGTAAGGTGGGGACGGCCCTGGGCGCACAGCTCAGCGGCGCATACCTCGTGGGCAACGGTTACCTGACGTCGGTGGACGACATTCACAGCAACTTCCTGCCCGGCAAGGTCAGCGACGTGGTGGTCGGCGACTACAAGTTCCTCGACTTCACGGGCGACGGCAAGATCGACAAGGACGACCTCGCACGCATGGAAGGTTCGCTCAATCCCCCGATCGCCTATGCCTTCAACGCCGGCTTCAAATGGAAGGGCCTCGATGTGAACGTCCTTTTCCAGGGCTATGCCAAAAAATGGGTCAATTTCGACCAGATGTACGAATGGGAGTTCTACAAGGGCAACTACCGCACGCACCTTTCGTCGCTCGACTACTGGTCGCCGTCGAATCCCGGCGGCAACCACGGCGCCGTGCACTACACCGCTTCGTCGCAGGTCAACATGAACTGGTCGGGCTACAACGAGAGTGCGACGACGGGCGGTTACAACGCCAAGATCGCCGGCCGCTCGTGGCGCCGCGCCGACTACCTGCGGCTGAAGGAGGTTTCGGTCGGTTACACCTGGAGCGGCCCGAAGATCAGGCAGGCGTTGGGCGTACGTGCCCTGAAGGTGTACGCCACGGGCAACAACCTGCTGACCTTCACCGACCTGCTCGAGGGCGATCCCGAAAACAAGTACCTCGTGTGGGGTCAGTATCCGCAGATGATGACCGTCAAACTGGGTCTTCAGGTATCGTTCTAACCCAAAAACGCAAACAGACCATGAAACATATATTGACAAAGGTATTGAGTTGGGCGATGCTGGCGGCGGTTGCCGCAGGCAGCACTTCGTGCCTGAACGAATATCTCGACAAGGCGCCCGACGCCGGACTGGACGAAAAGGAGGTTTTCTCGAAGTACGCCAACTTCAAAAGCTATTTCAACGCAGTCTACAACGGCTCGAACTTCAACATCAAGGCGCACTATCCGCTGTGGTTCGCCGGCAACAACCAGAAATACACGATGGAGGGCCTTACGGACATGTGCGACATGACCCGCATCCAGCGCTGTCAGCCCGGCAGGATGGGCGACGGTTCGACCGTGACCTATGCCACGGGTTACAACACCGAGTCGAAGACCGCGAAGGTTCCCTATTCGTGGAAGTCGATCCGCGTGGCCAACATGGCCATCCGCAACATCGACATGTTGCAGGACGCCTCCGACCGTGAGAAGAAGGACCTGCTGGCTCAGGCCTATTTCGTGCGCGCCTACTGCCATTTCGAACTCTTCCGTCTCTACGGTTCGCTGCCCTACATCGACAAGGTGATGGGCTCGGAGGACGAGTGGGACCTGCCGCGCCTGTCGGACTACGACATGCTGCATCGCATCGCCGCCGATTTCCAGACCGCAGCCGATATCTTCGACCAGGCCGGACTGATGCGCCGCGACCCGGCTTCGGGCACGGGCCACCTCTCGGCTTCGGACCAGGACAAACCCAACGGCGTGACGGCGCTGGCCATGAAGGGCCGTGCACTGCTTTATGCCGCCAGCCCGCTGAGCAACCCCGGAAACGACATCTCCCGCTGGGAGGAGGCTGCCGAAGCCAACTGGACGGCGCTGAAGAGTGCGCTCGACTACGGCTACCTCCTGCTTGCCAAGGAGAAGTATACCGACAACTTCTACGGTACGAAATACACCAACGAGCAGTTGTGGGCCTATACGAGCGGCAGCACGACCAACTACAACAACGACCGCGTGCAGGCTTTCGTGCCCTATTGCTTCTCGAACAACGCCTTCAGCTCGGGACAGTGCCCGACGCAGAATTTCGTCGACAAGTTCGAGACCGCCGGCGGTTGGCCGCTCAACACCCCCGAGGAGCGTGCCGCAGCGACCGCTGCCGGGCAGTACAACGAGCAGAACCCCTACACGAACCGCGATCCGCGTTTCGATTTCGTGGTGATCTACAACCAGAAGCCGGTGCAGGGCTACGGCAACGCCTCGATCTATGTGAACGAGGACGGCAGCCTGCCTTCGGGATCGCTGATCCAGAAGCGCAGCGGCAGCGAGGACGGTGTTTCGGAGACTTTCTACTACGAGCAGAAGCGTACGGGAGCCCTCTCGAACAAGGGTGTGCAGAACTTGCTGCTGACCGACCCGATCATCCGTCTGGCGGAGGTTTTCCTCAACTATGCCGAGGCGGCCAACGAGGCCTACGGTCCCAATGGAAAGGCTCCGGACGCGGATGCGGAATGGACGGCTCTCTATGCGCTGAATAAGGTCCGCGACCGGGTGGGGATGCCGGCCGTGCTCGACACCTACACGACCGACAAGGACGCCCTGCGCCCGCGCATCAAAAACGAGCGCACGGTCGAGCTCTGCTTCGAAGGCTACCACTATTTCTGCGACATCCGCCGCTGGAAGGACGCCCCCTCGATCCACCGCACGCGGCTGACGGGCATGCGTGTCACCAAACTCAAGGCGGGAGCTACGGCGCAGTATCCCACGGGCTTCCGTTACGAGCGCTTCGAGCTGCCTTCGAACCGTCAGATCGCCTGGAAGAACGACGGCATGTACTACGTGCAGTTCCAGACGAGCGACCTGCTCAAAATGAAGAACTACGTACCCAACGAGGCGTGGTAGTGTTAATCGTATAATGAGAGAATTTATGAAACATATTTTGTTTTCACAGTCCAAATACGCTGCGCTGCTGTGCATGCTGCTGATCCTCCCGGCGTGGTTCAGCCCGGCTGCGGCGCAGGCACGCAAGGCGCAGCCCCGGCGGGTCGACGTCTCCGTCGCGGTGGTCACGCCCGACGGAAAGCCCGTCCCGAACGCCGGTTTCACCGTGGGTGAGGGTGTGCGGCACCTGAGGGCCGACGAGGCGGGCCGCATCGTCTTTTCCGTCGCGCCCCGCGACCTGGTGACGGTTTCGGCCGAGGGTTTCACCCCTGTCCGCGCACTGGGCAGCGCCCTGGCCGAGTCGTCGCAGGTGACGCTGACTCCCGCGATTTTGCTGGCCGGCGAGAACGACGACATTCCGCTGCCTTACACCACCCTTAAAAAGCGTTATTCGGTGGGCAGCTCCATCGTTATCCGCGGCGAGGAGCTCGAGAAATACTCCTCGACCGATATCCGCAACGCCCTGACGGGTTTGGCCAGCGGCGTTGAGGTTGCCGAGAAATTCGGCGGCCCCGGCGTCAATCCGCTGGAGCACATCGGCCAGTACGGAGCCTCGACGCGCGTAAGCGTCACGACCCGCGGCAAGCAGATGATGTACATGGTCGACGACATTCCCGTACAGATCGACGAGACGCCGCTCGATCCCCAGCAGATCGAGTCGGTCACCATCGTCCGCGACGTGCTCGAAAAGAGCCTCTACGGCCCTTCGGCCGCCAACGGTATCGTCTATATTAAGACCAAGCGCGGCCGTTACAACGACCGTTACCTGACGGTCGACGTCGAGGGCGGCGTGAACACCGTCGACCGCATGCCCGAGTATGTCAGCGGCGCCGATTATGCCCGCCTGAACAACATCGCCCGCAACAACAGCGGCCTCGACATGCTCTATTCGCGCGACGACGTGGCGGCCTATGCCAAGAACGATCCCTACGACAAGTGGAATCCGAGCGTCGATTTTCGCGACATGATGCTCAAAAACACGATGTACTATACCAAAGCCAACGTCTCCTCGGGAGGCGGCAACGACCTGGTGCGCTACTTCGCCTTCCTGGGGTACGCCGGCGAGGACGACATCTACAAGATCGGTCCCGCGGCGAACTACAACCGCGTGAACATCAACGCCAACCTCGACATCAAACTGCACCGTTACATTCGGGCGCGCTTCGGCCTGGTTTCGACCATGGGCATCCGCAAGTCGTCCAACTACGGTTACAGCTCGAACTACTCGAGCGAGGACGCCTCGTCGAACACCACGCTCGGCGTGACCGAGTTCCCCGACATCATCAGCGACATCAACACCACGCCGGGCATCTCGTTCCCGATTTACGCCAACAACGATCCTTCGCTCGAGTCGCCGTGGTACGCCGTCTCGTCGCTCTACAAGCAGAATCCCGTGGCCAATATCCTCGAGAACGGCGCCTATACCGAGACCATCCGCAAGGGGCTGATCAACGTGGGCGTGGATGTCGATTTCTCGTTCCTCACCCCGGGCCTCACGTCGATGACCTACGGCGCCTACGACGCCACGAACCTCGTGCGTCTGGGTACGGCCGAGGACTATGCGGCCTACATCCTGAACAAGGGTATCGACGAGAACGGTTACGATGCGATGATCCCCGAGCAGAGCAGCAGCCACAGCGTGAAGGCCATGGCCAACAAGACCAAACTGCTCGACTATTTTTCGAACCGGTTCTATTTCGTACAGAAATTCGCTTATGACCGCACCTTCGGCCGCCACGCCGTCGCTGCTTCGGCCTCTTATATGATTACCAAGCGTTCGCAGAAGTTCATCACCGAGCACCGCCGCGAGATGACCTTCGGCTTCGGCGCCCGCTATGCCTACGACGGCCGTTACCTCGTGCAGGCGGCCTGCAGCTATCAGGGAACCTATGCGCTGCTCAACAACCGCTGGTCGGCATCGCCGTCGGTGGGTCTGGGCTGGATCGTCTCCGAGGAGAATTTCATGAAGAACCTCCGCGGCATCGACTTCCTGAAGCTGCGCGCCGAGGGCGGCATCCTCTACTACGACGGTTCGATGTCGGCCAACCGCGACGTCGACAACTACAAGTGGGACAGCGACGGACAGAAGTTCGGCCCCCACACGAACAACCAGTGGTTCGGAAGCACTACGAGCAACGCCGTCGACCGGCTCTATGCGCAGATGTTGGGCAATCCCAACCTGCGTTTCGAGAAGCGCCGCGAGTTCACGGTCGGTATCGAGGGACTTGCCCTCCGCCGCCGGCTGAGTTTCGAACTCAACTACTATAACACGCTTTCCGACGGTCCCGTCACCGAGATGAAGAACGTCCTGCCGCTGCTGGCCGGCATTTCGTCGGGATCGCTCTGGATGAACTACGAGAAGACCCGCTATCAGGGCTATGAGCTGGCGCTGGGCTGGCGCGACCGTGCCGGCGACTTCTCCTATTCGGTCAACGGCTGGGCTGCGTTCCAGGCTTCGAAGGTGCTTCGCGCCGACGAGCTCGACTACAAGGACGCCTACCGTTCGAAGGTCGGCTATTCGGCCTCCTCGATCTGGGGCCTGCGCTACATCGGGCAGTTCCAGAGCGACGAGGAGACGCTCGCCGTGCCGCAGCTCTTCGACGACAAACTGCAAAAGGGTGATCTCAAATACGAGGACATGAACGGCGACGGCCAGATCGACGACAACGACTTCTGCGTCATCGGCAACTCGACGCCCAAGATGATCTACGGTGTGAACGTCAACCTCCGCTACCGCGATTTCGACCTGACGGTGGTGGGCACGGGGCGCGCCTTCTACGACCTGGCGCTGACGAACGACTACTTCTGGAACGGCTGGGGCGACGGCAACTATTCGAAGTACACGCTTCGCAACGCCGGCAATCCCAACCACCCGCGCCTGACCTACAACAAGGTCAACAACAACTACAAGACTTCGACCTTCTGGCTGGAGGACGGCGGATTTTTCAAAATCCAGACCGTCGAGCTGGGTTACGAACTGCCCGTGCACCGGCTGGGGATCACCTCGATCCGCCGCATGCGGGTCTATCTGCGCGGCAACAACCTCTGCACCATCTCGAAGATCAAAGATGTCGACCCCGAGGCCCTCAGCTCCGGACTTACGAACTATCCGCTGATGCGTACCTTCGTGGCAGGCATTAAGTTAACTTTCTAATTGAGACGACGATGAAACGAATCTTATTTCAGATATTGGCCGTGGCCGCAGCCGGCGCGACGGGGGCATGCAGCGATTTCCTCGATCCCTATCCCAGTGCGATCCGCTCGGAGGACTACATCCTGACCAACCCGACGACGATGCAGGGCCTCATCGGCAAGTGCTACGACTACATGGCCCAGAACTACAACGACAACGAGGGCGCCTACCTCGACTGCGCCACGGACAACGCCGTGCGCACCTCGACGACCGATGTCCTGCGGCGTTTCGCCGTCGGCGTCACGAGCCCCACGAACGACCCGTTCGAGACCTATTGGGACCGCGACTACAAGGGCATCTACAACGTCAACATGTTCCTCAAGGACAACCGCGGGCTGAACATGCGTTACATGCTCGACGACCACCTCGACGAACTGCTTCGCAACCGCCTCTGGGGCGAAGCCTACGCCCTGCGCGCGTGGTTCCAGTGGGACCTGCTGCAGAAGTTCGGAGGACGCGGTACGGACGGCCGCCTGCTGGGGTATCCCATTCTGCTCGAACCCGTGCGCGTCTGGGAGATGTCGCCCGAGGAGATGCGCGACCTGCGCTTCGAGCGGAACACCTACGACGAGTGCGTGGCGCAGATCTTGCGCGACTGCGATTCGGCCTACAAGTACCTGCCGATCGCGCACCGCGATTTCCTGGTGCCGAACGCCGACGACCGCCGGGTGATGGGCGCCCAGAACTGGGGCCGCCTCGACGGCATCAGCACCGTGGCCATCAAGGCGCTGGTCTGCCTCACGTGGGCCAGCCCGCGCTTCAATCCCGACGGCGATGTGGAACGCTGGCAAAAGGCCGCCGAATATGCCAAGGAGGTGATGGATTTCAAAATGACGGTGGACAACGTTTCCGGCGGTTTCTCCGTCGGCCGGCAGGTCGACTGGTGCGACCCCAATAACCCCGAGATCGTCTACGGTTCGCGCTACAAGTCGTCGAACGACGACATGGAACGCGCCTTCTATCCGGGCGGTTTTCAGGGCAACGGTGCGATGGGCGCCACGCAGGAGTTGGTCGATGCTTTCGGCATGGCCGACGGTTATCCGGTCGGCGAGTCGCCCGAATATGCCTACGATCCCGCGAATCCCTACCTCAACCGCGACCCGCGTTTTTACAGCGTGATCTTCTACAACGGCCGTTCGGTGGTTACGGGACAGACGGGCAAGACCTACAATTTCGAGAACTGGTCCAACGGCGGCAAGGATGCGGCCGGTACCAGCTCGAAGAACTCGCTGACGAACTACCACATCAAAAAGTTCGTCTACATGGGCCTCAACTGGTCCGAGACCTCGGTCAACAAGATGCCGCACTCGAAGTTCTTTATCCGCTGGGCCCACATGGTGCTGGCTTTCGCCGAGGCGGCCAACCAGGTCGGCGGCCCCAACGCCCCGATCGACGGCCTGACGGCCCGCGAGGCCATCGCCTACCTGCGCAGCCGCACGACCTACGACGGCGCCGAGGGTATCAAAACCGATCCCTATCTGGAGCAGGTGTCGCTGGCCGGCAAGGAGGCTTTCGACAAGTTCCTGCGCAACGAGCGCCGCATCGAGACCTGTTTCGAAGGCACGTGGTTCTTCGACCTGCGCCGCTGGACGACGACGCTCGGCGAGCTGAACCGCGAGGTGCACGGCGTGCAGGTTACGCGCCAGCTGAACGGCGACTTCGAGTATAATTTCAACCACGTGGTCGAAAAGCGCTCGTTCACATCGGCTTACCTCCCGATCCCCTACAAGGAGATGCTCAACGTCAAGGGCCTCGTGCAGAACGAAGGCTGGGAGAACTGGCAGTAAATCATAACCCGGAAAAACTGTAAAACCATGAAAAAATACCTGTTCATATTGGCTGCGACCGTCACGCTGACATCGTGTTACGACGACTATGTGAAGGACAACGACACGCAGGCCGTGGGGTTCGCCAACCAGACCGACGTCCGCTCGGTCATCGTGGGCGAGGGCATGAAGTTCTCCACGGGCGTGGCGCTGGGCGGCACGATCGAGAACTCCGTGGACCGTCCGATCAGCTTCGAGATCGACTATTCGCTGGTCAGCGACGCGACGCTGCAGGCGATGAAGACCCATGTCTTCTCCTATATCCAGAATCTCACCAAGTCGCTCAGCTCGCTCGAGGCGCTGCCGGCCGAGGAGTATAAGCTGCTGCCCGAGGGTGGCACCGACGGCCGCGTGACGATCCGCCAGGGTTCGCACCTAGGGCAGATCGTCATCAAAATCGACTCCGCGAAATTCCTCGCCGACGCTTCGCGCACGCTGCCCAAATATGTGATCCCCCTGCACCTGACCGACGGCAACGGCACCGACCTGATGGCCGACAAAGCCACCTCGGTAGTCGGCGTGCGGTACGAGAACATGCTCTTCGGCAACTACTGGCACGGCGGCGAGACCATCGTGACGGACGCTTCGGGCGCGGAGGTCAACCGCATCGCCTACTATACGACCGTCCCGCAGCCCGAGACGCGCGTCTGGACGCTGACCACCGTGGCGCCGTTCTCCCTGACGGCCAACGCCGTGGGCGGCGAACTGAACGGCTCGAAGGCCCAGCTTACGCTGACGCAGGGCGAGGGCGGGGCGATCACGGTGAGCGCCGCGGACGGCGCCGACTATGTGGTCGAGGCCGACGGCGACTGCTCGTTCAACCGCGCGAAGCTGCTGCAAAACCGCAGGATTTACCTGAAGTACAAATACGTGAAGGAGGGACTGACCTACCACGCCACCGATACGCTGACGTTCCGCAACCGCGTGCGCGACGGCGTGAACGAGTGGCAGGACGAGAACCCCGGTAACTACGAATAGCCGTATGAAACGACTCATGAACAGACTGACGCTCCTGGCGGCCGCCGTCTTGGTCGCCGGAAGCCTCGCGGCCAAGTCCCCGGAGTACCGGCGGGTCGAGGCCCGGGAGAATGCGCAGAAACCCGAATGGAAGAGCTACGAGGCGAAGACCGTCGATCGCCTTCCGGGTTTCAACTGCCGGAAAAGCGATCCCAAACAGAGCGTCTACGGCGGCTGGATGGTTGACCGGCAGGAGGCTACCGGATTCTTCCGCACGCAGAAGATCGGCGACCGATGGTGGCTGATTGACCCCGAGGGATGGCCCTTTATCCACAAGGCCGTGGCCGTCTTCACGACGGGCGGTTCGGACCGCCAGAAAAAGGCCCTCGAAGAGAAGTTCGGGACGCGCGCCGCATGGGCCGCCGACCAGCAGGAGATGCTGCGCCGCTACGGGTTCAACGGGCTGGGAGCCTGGTCGGACGTGAACACGGTCCGCGAGTCGGAGCGCCCGATGCCCTACACCGTGATCGTAAATCCGATGGGCATGTACCACGGGCAGCACCGCAGGCACTTCGGCGGCAAGTACAAGCAGGCCGGATGGCAGGGTTACCGCTTCGACCTGGCGATGGTCTTCGACCCCGGGTTCGACGCGGTGATCGACCGGGCTGTCGCGCCCATCGCCAAATACCGCGACGACAAGTACCTGCTGGGTTATTTCACCGACAACGAGCTGCCGTGGGTCAACGATGCGCTGGACCGCCACTTGACGCTGCTGGCGCACGACGAGGATGCCTACATCGCCGTCCGCAAGTGGTACGACGAGCGCAAGGGCGTGAAGGACGCTCCGGCGGCGGAGATCACCGATGCCGACCGCAAGGCGTTCCAGGCCTTCTATTTTGATACCTACATGCGCAAGGTCACCGAAGCGCTCCGCAGGTACGATTCCAACCACCTCTACCTGGGCTGCCGCTTCAACCAGCACCGTCAGGAGATGGCCAGTCCGGAGATTTTCGCCGTGGCCGGCAAGTATATGGATGTGATTTCGATCAACCACTACCGGCTGTGGGAACCCAACGCCGCGTGGATGGCCGATTGGGAGAAGTGGTCGGGCAAGCCGTTCATCATCACCGAGTTTTATACCAAGGGTGAGGATTCGGGACTGCCGAACAACACCGGAGCCGGATGGAACGTGCGGACGCAGGCCGACCGCGGCTGGTTCTACCAGAATTTCGTGACGGAGCTGCTGCGCAGCGGCAACTGTGTGGGCTGGCACTGGTTCACCTACATGGACAACGATCCCCAGAATTTGAAGACCGACCCCTCGAACCGCGATTCGAACAAGGGCGTCGTGGCCTGGAACTTCGAGCCCTACACCGTACTGTTAGACGAGATGAAGCAGTTGAACGACTGCACCTTCCGGCTGATCCGCCATCTGGATGCGGAGAAGGCTGAAGAAAACCGAAAAACGACCAAATAGCCATGAATAAATCGCTGAAATACCTGCTTTTGATCGCAGCCGCCGCGCTTTTGGCCGCCGGCTGCGCGGAAGACAAGACCTATGCGCTGCCCGAAGTTTATCCCTCCGGCGGCGATACGCCCTCGGACGTGGAGCCGCCGCATCAGGTGCGCGCCCGCAAGAACAAGACCTCGGCGTGGGGCGACTACCTCGCCTACACGGTCGACCGCATCCACGGCTTCACGCCCGGTGAAGACCCCGCCACCGACAAATACGGCGGCTGGAAGGTCTCTTCGCTGCAGGCGACCGGCTTTTTCCGCACGCAGCAGATCGGCGGACGCTGGTGGATGATAACTCCCGAAGGCAACCTCTACATCTGCAAGGGCGTGGCCGTGTTCAGCGCCGGCGGTTCGGACCGCCAGCAGGCCAAACTGCTGGAGAAGTTCGGGTCGACCTCGGAGTGGGCCCGCCAGGAGACCTCGATGCTCAAGGCCCGCGGGTTCAACGGCCTGGGAGCGTGGTCGAATGTGTCGACCGTGCGCAAACTCACCGAGCCGATGCCCTACACGGTGATCGTCAGCCCGATGGGCAAGCTCAACAGCTACATCAAATCCTCGGGTGAGGAGGCCGACGCGAGCTGGTCGGGCTGGGAGGGTTATCCCAACGACTTTGCGATGGTGTTCCATCCCAAGTTCGACGAGTATGTCGAGAGCGAGATCAAGACAATTTCCGCCTACAAGGACGATCCCTACTGCATCGGTTATTTCACCGACAACGAGATTCCGTGGAAGGACTATGCGCTGGACCGCTGTCTGGAGAAGTGGCCCGCTACGCACATCAACCACCAGAAGGCCCAGGAGTGGCTCGACCAGCGCAAAGGCAAGGTCGGGGCGAAACTCTCCGAGGCTACGGCGGCCGACCGCCGCGCCTTCATCGCCTACTGTCTGGAGGTCTATCTGGAGAAGGTGACCAAGGCGATCAAAAAGTACGATCCCAACCACCTCTATCTGGGCTGCCGCTTCAACCAGTGGAACTACGAACTGGTGAACGACGAGATGTTCAAGACCGCCGGCAAGTACATGGACATTCTCTCGATCAACCATTACCAGAAATGGGAGCCCGATGCACAGGCCGTGCAGAACTGGGGCGCGTGGTCCGGGAAGCCGTTCTTCGTGACGGAGTTCTACACCAAGGGCGAGGATTCGGAGCTGCCGAACACCACCGGGGCCGGATGGAACGTCCGCACGCAGGCCGAGCGCGGCTATTTCTACCAGAATTTCGCGCTTAAACTCATCGAAAGCAAGGTTTGCGTGGGCTGGCACTGGTTCACCTATCAGGACAACGATCCCGAGAACCTGAACACCGATCCCTCGAACCGCGACTCGAACAAGGGCATGGTGACCTGGGATTTCCAATACTATTCGCCCCTGCTGGACAACATGGAGGAGCTGAACGGCAATGTCTATCAGCTGACCCGCTTTTACGATGCGCAATAAAACCGACCGATTATGAAAACCCTGTTGAAATCAAAAATAATTCTGCTGCTGGGGATCGTGGCGCTGTGGGGCTGCGAGGAGGATGTGACCCCGTTGCGGCACACTGCGCCGCAGGTAACGTTCCCGGTGCAGGAGACCTCGCTGACGGCTGTCGTCGGCGATCCGGTGGAGTTCCGGGCCGATATCGAGAGCGGCGACAAACTCACCTGCGGATGGTATGTCGACGGGACGCTCGAAGCCTCGACCCCCGGAATGACCTATACCTTCAGCGCCCCGGGCGACTATGAAGTGCGCTTCGAGGCCCGCAACGGCGCCGGGAAAGTGGAGAGAAGCTATGCCGTGAAGGTCGCCGACGTGCTGGAGATGCACCTTTCGGTGGGCGACTCGACGCGCATCGTGCGCCGTCAGTTGGACATCCTGAAGGTGATGGCCATCGTCGACGCCGGATCGGATGTCGTCCACGAGTGGAAGGTGGACGGCGAGGTGAAGTCGGACAAAGCCTATTTCGACACCTTCGACCTGCCCGAAGCCAAGGTCTACACCGTGGCCTATGCAGGTACGAACGCCGCCGGGACCTTCCGGAAAAGTTTCGAAGTGCAGGCCACGGAGCGTCCGCTGGAGATCAGCTTCTCGAACGAGGACGCGACGATCTCCTGCAAGGACGGCGCCGTCGTGGAGATCATCGCCACGGTGAAATACGGCGGTACGGGCGTGCAGCACGAATGGAAGGTAGACGGCGTGACGGTCTCGACCGACGCCGTGTTCAGCCGCGCTTTCGACGGCGCGGGCCCCTACACGATCGCCTACCACGGCGTGAACTCCAAGCAGGAGACCGTGGACCGCACGTGGACCGTGACGATCATACCGTCGGGCGCGCTCTTCGAGCATTTCGAGGATTACACCGAGCTGCCTAAATGGTGGACCCTGAAACAGAATACCCCGGGTATCGAACTGGCGGACAATCCCAAACCCGAAGGGATCAACACGAGTCTGAAGGTGCTTCGCGACAATGTTACCGGCACGGGCGGAACGTCCGGTTATTTCGACCTGAAGCTGAAAGAGATTCCGGTCGACAAGATCGACGTGACGAAGTACACGGGCGTCCGGTTCAAGGTCTACCTGGGCAAGAACAAGTATTATCCCCGTGTGGAATATGCCGGGAAAAAGTATGCTTCCGTGACCAAGCCGCAGTTCAAGGACGAGTGGGAGGTATTGGAGTACAAGTTCGATTCGAATCTCGACGCGACGAAGAACCTGACGTTCCGCCCGATGCTGCAGGAGAACGGCAATAATATCGCCTCGGGACCTGTGACCGAAACCAACACCCGCACGGTGTATATCGACGATATCGAGTTTTTGGAGTAAACTGAAATACGAATGACGATGAAAAAGATAATTTGGATGCAGGCGGTCCTGCTGATGGGACTGGCTGCGCTGTGGGGATGCGGCGGCGATGACACGACGGACGAACAGCCGGCCGTCATGCCGCAGGTGACCTTTCCCGTCACGGAATCGGCCGTGTCGGCCTATGTCGACGACGCCGTGCGTTTCGAGGCGGTGATCGAAAGCCCCGGGCCGCTCAGTTGCAGTTGGTTCGTCGACGGGAAACTGATGGCCGCGACGGCTTCGATGACCTATGTGTTCCGGGCCAAAGGCACCTATGACGTGCATTTCGAGGCCTCGAACACGGTCGGAAAGGTCGAGAAGGACTATTCGGTGACGGTCGAGGGATCGCCCCTCGGGATCGAGTTCTCGAACGAGGAGGAGACCGTCTCCTGCCTGCCGGGCGAGGAGGTGCTCATCTCGGCGACGGTCGTGGCCGGCGACAAGGAGGTCGTGCACGAATGGAAAGTCGATGACGAGGTGGTTTCGACGACCACGGAGTTCAAATACACCTTCGGCAAGATGGGTTCCTATACGGTGACCTACCGCGGCGTGAATGCCGACGAGGTGTCGGTGAACCGCACGTGGACCGTAACGGTCGACGAACTGCCGCTGGAGATCGAATTCTCGGTAACCGATGCTGTGATCTCCTGCGTGCAGGGCAGCGAGGTGGCCATCACGGCGACGGTGAAGAACGGCGGAACGGGCCTCGTGCACGAATGGAAGGTCGGCAGCGACGTGGTGTCTACGACTGCGGAGTTCAAACAGAAGTTCGACGAGGTAGGAACCTTTACGGTCTCTTACAAGGGCGTCAACGGCAAGGGCGAGGAAAAAACTTCGTCGTGGACGGTCGGGGTCGAGGAGAAACCGTTGGAGATCGAGTTTTCGAAGGCCGACGGTTCGACGCTCCGGAGTGCCGCGGGTGACGAGGTGGTCATCACGGCGACGGTGAAGGGCGGCGGAACGGGCCTCGTGCACGAATGGAAAGTCGGCGGCGACGCGGTGTCGGCGACCGCGGAGTTCAGGCATGCGTTCGATGCCGCCGGAACCTATACGGTGACCTATAAGGGTGTCAACGCCAAGGGCGAGGAGAAGACCGCCTCGTGGACCGTCGAGGTGAGCGAAGCGGGTGCCGGCTATATGTTCGAGAATTTCGAGACCCTGTCGTCGCTTGCATCGGACTACATCAAGGAGGGTAACAAGGGTTCGTTGTCGATTGTCAACAATCCCTATCCGACAACTGCCAATCCGAGCGGTAAGGTGCTGAAGGTGGACATGTCGGCGACGACGACGGGTACATCGGCCTTTTTCGATGTTTATCTCGATAAGAAGCTCTCCGGGGCCGAGCGCGTGAAATACAAGGCGATCCGGATTCGGATTTATCTGGGCAAAAACGAGTATTATCCGCGTATGCTCATTCCGAAAACTCCGGAAGGCGGTTCGGGACAGCCCAATAAGATGCCTTGCAAGATCAACGGGCAGGCGTTTGCGAACAACAACGCTTCGGCGGCGGAGTGGAAGAAGCTCGTCAAAACCGACGATTGGAACGAATTTGTGTATGATCTGGAGGGCTGCGGATACGGGTTCAGCAATTGCAGCGAGTTCAACCAGGTTCAGTTCCGGCCTCTGGTGAACATGAGCGCCGGCGGGATGAGCGGTTTCGACGCCGAAACCAACAACCGGACCGTTTATTACGACGATATCGAGTTCCTCGAATAACCGGGAACGCAGACATACCCTGCGGCCTCCGTCCTGTGACGGGCGGAGGCCGTTTTATGACTCAACAAAAAAAGGCACATTAGTTACGATGAACAGAAAAGCAATCGCCCTGTGGCTGCTCGTGGCGGCGGCGGGTCTGGCGGGATGTTCCGACCGGGAGGTCTACAAGGACCCCGCGGCGGCAGTCGAAGACCGCGTGGAGGACCTGTTGGGACGCATGACGCTCGAAGAGAAGGTGATGCAGGTCACTCAGTGGACCTATGGAAAGAACATGAACGTCAACAACGTCGAGAGCGAGACGAAGGCCGTGAGCCCGATGATCGGCTCGCTGCTCTACCGCAGTACCAGTCCGGCGTATTACAACCGGATTCAGCGCAAGGCCGTCGAGGAGTCGCGGCTCGGGATTCCGATCCTGTGCGGCTTCGACGTGATCCACGGCTACCGCACGATCTTCCCCATTCCGCTGGGGCAGGCCTGCTCGTGGAACGAGGCGCTGGTCGGGGAGTCGTGCCGCGTCGCGGCGCGCGAGTCGCGGCTGTCGGGCGTGCACTGGACCTTCTCGCCGATGGTCGATGTGGCGCGCGACGCCCGCTGGGGCCGCGTGTCCGAAGGTTACGGCGAGGACCCCTACCTGAACGGAATGATGGGTGCCGCCGCGGTGAAGGGCTATCAGGGCGACGACCTGACGGCGGACGGTGCGATCGCCGCCTGTCTGAAACATTTCGTGGGCTACGCCTATTCCGACGGCGGCCGCGATTACCACTACACCGAGATCTCCCCGCAAACGTTGTGGGATACGGCGCTTCCGCCGTTCGAAATGGGGGTGAAGGCCGGCGCCGCGACGGTGATGAGCGCCTTCAACGACATTTCGGGCATACCGGCGTCGGCCAACCGCTATACGATGACCGACATCCTGCGCGGCATGTGGGGTTTCGACGGTTTGGTGGTTTCGGACTGGGACGCCGTGAAGCAGCTTGTCGCGCAAGGCGTGGCCGCCGACCGGGCCGAGGCTGCGGCCAAGGCGATCACGGCAGGGCTGGACATGGACATGGTGGACGATGTCTACCGGGAGAATCTGGAAGCCCTGGTCGAAAGCGGACGGGTGTCGGAAAAGGTGCTGGACGAAGCCGTGCGGCGTATCCTGCGTGTGAAATTCCGCCTCGGGCTGTTCGAAAATCCCTATATCGAGGAGCTGCCCGACGAACAGCGTTACCTGTCGACCGAAGCGCGTGCCGCGGCGCGGGAACTGGCGGCCGAGAGCATGGTGCTGTTAAAGAACCGCGGCAGGACGCTGCCCGTCGCCGGAGACGTGCGGCGCATTGCGCTGATGGGACCGATGGCCGACAACCGCGCGGACCTGATGGGGTCGTGGTGGGGTCAGGGCGAGGCTGACGATGTGGTGACGATCCTCGAGGGCGTGAAGGCCGAGTTTGCCGGAAAGGCCCGGATCGACTATGTGAAAGGGTGCGATTTCGACGGCGGCGACCGTTCGGAGTTCGCCCGTGCCGCAGCCGCGGCACGCGGTGCCGACCTCGTGGTGCTCTGCATGGGCGAGAAACGCAACTGGAGCGGTGAGAACGCTTCGCGGGCCAGCCTTGCGCTGCCGGCGATTCAGGAGGAGTTCGTGCGCGAAATGGCCCGCACGGGGCGGCCCGTCGTGGTGCTGCTTTCGTCGGGGCGGCCCGTGGACGTGCGCGGCGTCGAGCCCGCAGCCGATGCGCTGGTCGAGATCTGGCAGCCCGGAACCGAGGGCGGCAGCGCCGTTGCGCAGCTGCTTTCGGGCAAGGTCAATCCCTCGGGGCGTCTGGCTATCACGTTCCCGGTCTGCGCCGAGCAGCAGCCCGTCTACTACAACCAGCGGCAGGCGGCGCGTCCCAAGTCGGGGCGTTACCAAAACCTGCAGCACGAGCCGATGTATCCGTTCGGCTACGGGCTGAGCTATACGACCTTCGAATACGGGCCGCTGCGGCTCGACCGCGAAACCCTGCGCCGCGGCGAACGGCTGACGGCCGAGGTCGAGGTGACGAACGGCGGTGCGATGGACGGCAAGGAGACCGTGATGTGGTTCCTCTCGGACCCGACGGCCTCGATATCGCGTCCGGTGCGTGAATTGAAGCATTTCGAGAAACAGTTTATTCCGGCGGGCGAAAGCCGTGTGTTCCGTTTCGAGATCGACCCCGTGCGCGACCTGTCGTTCCCCGACCACACGGGAAAGCGGCTGTTGGAGAACGGCGCGTTCTACCTGCACGTGAACGGCCAGAAAGTGAAATTCGAACTGATCTAATAAGACTTATATGAAGAATATCATGTTGATTCTGGCGCTGGCAGGATGCTGTGCGGCGCTGCCCGCGGCGGCGGGGGAGGATGCTCCCGCACCGCAGATCGTCAACGTCGCCGGCCGGGAGACCGTGTCGCTCGACGGGCTCTGGAAGACGATCGTCGATCCTTACGAGAACGGTTACTACGACTATCGCCGCAAACCGTTGAAGGACAATATGTCCTACTTCGCCGACGACGATTTCGACAAGGACCGCACCAAGCTTTTCGAGTACAATTTCAACACCGACCGCACGCTGCTGGTGCCGGGCGACTGGAACACCCAGCGTCCCCAGCTCTACTATTACGAGGGCACGGTCTGGTACCGCAACCTGTTCGATTACAAGCCCCGCACGGACCGCCGCACGTTCCTCTACTTCGGGGCGGCGAACTACGAGACGATCGTGGGGCTGAACGGCCGCAAGATCGGCAAACACGTCGGCGGCTACACGCCCTTCAACTTCGAGATCACCGGCAAGGTGCGCGAGGGGCAGAACTCGCTGGTGGTGAAGGTCGACAACAAACGGCTGGCCGAGGGCGTCCCGACACTCAATTCCGACTGGTGGAACTACGGCGGGCTGACGCGCAGCGTCGTGATTGTCGAGACGCCGCTGACCTTCATCCGCGACTACTCGGTGCAGTTGAAGAAGGGCGAGCCGCAGGTGATCGCCGGCTGGGTGCAGCTCGACGGCGCCGAGGCCGAGCAGACGGTGACGGTGGAGATTCCCGAACTGAAAATTTCGAAACGGGTCACGACCGACGCCAACGGCTATGCCGCGTTCGAGGTGAAAGCCAAACCGGTCTATTGGTCGCCCGAGAATCCGAAACTCTATGCCGTGAAGATCGCCGCCGAGACCGACTCGGTGAATGACCGCATCGGCTTCCGCACGATCGAGACCCGGGGCACGAAGATCCTGCTTAATGGCAAAGAGGTGTTCTGCCGCGGCGTGTCGATCCACGAGGAGGCGCCCTACGGCATGAGCGGCCGCGCCTTTTCCGGGGAACAGGCCCGCATCCTGCTGGGATGGGCCAAGGAGATGGGCTGTAATTTCGTGCGGCTGGCGCACTATCCCCACAACGAGGCGATGGTCCGTGCGGCCGAGGAGATGGGACTGATGGTGTGGTCGGAAATTCCGGTCTACTGGACGATCCAGTGGGAAAATCCCGCGACCTATGCCAATGCCGAGGCGCAGCTGGCGGACATGATTACGCGCGATAAGAACCGTGCCAATGTGGTGATCTGGTCCGTGGCCAACGAGACCCCGCACGGCGAGGCGCGCCTGAAATTCCTGCGGTCGCTCATCGCCAAGGCCCGCGGCATGGACGACACCCGGCTGGTGAGCGCCGCCATGGAGAAGACCCGCCTGAAACCCGACCTGCTGACGGTGAAGGACGATCTGGCCGATCTGGTGGACCTCATCAGTTTCAACCAGTATGTCGGCTGGTACGACGGCGAGTCGGAGAAGTGCGACCGGGTGAACTGGACTTTCGACCTCGAAAAGCCGGTTTTCATCTCGGAGTTCGGCGGCGGGGCGGTTTACGGCCGTCACGGCGGGCGCACGGAGCGGTTCACCGAGGAGTACATGGAAGATCTCTACGAGCGCAGCGTCAACATGTTCAAACGGATGCCCGGGCTGGCCGGGACCACGCCGTGGGTTTTGAAGGATTTCCGTTCGCCGCGCCGTCAGATGGTCGGCATTCAGGACGATTTCAACCGCAAGGGCCTCGTCTCGGACCAGGGCGGCAAAAAGAAAGCCTATTTCGTCATGCAGCGCTGGTACGACGAACTGAAGGAGCAGTACGAATAAGACTTGCGCCGGGACATGCGCTTTATGCGCATGTCCCGACCGTGGTTCGCCGCCCGGTAACCCCGGGCGGCTTTTTTTCGATTCCGATTTCGAAAATTTCCCGAAATTTCGTATCTTGTCGGATGGATAGAGAAACCGAGTATGTGTAGATTGATCCTCCTTTTGCTGTTTCTGAGCTGGAATTTCCCCCCCCCGGCGATTGCTGCCGCACCGCCGGCTCAAATGGTATTTAAACACTTAGGCATCAGTGAAGGTTTCAACCAGACCAACGTAACCACCCTTTACCAGGATGAAAACGGCACGGTCTGGGCTGCGGGGGTCGGCGGCGTGGTCCGCTACCGCGGGCTGCAGACCGAGGAGCCGCTGATGTCGGAGGGCGCTGCGGAACTGTTCCGCCCGATGAACGTCAAAGGCATTTACGGCGAGCAGAACGGCCTGATCTATTTTTACCAGCTTCGCAATATCGTCGAATACGACCTGCGGCGGGAGACCTTCCGGCCGCTCTTCACCGATTCTTTGCTCGACAGCCGTTCGATCTCGGCCGCAACGGTCCGCGGGGGCCGGGTTTATGCCGCCGCCGGGGACCGCATCATGATCGCCTCGCCCGACGGGAAATGCAGCCAGTTGTTGCTGCCTCCGATGAGCGAGGTCTCGGCGCTGGCCTGCACGGCCGGAGGCGTGCTCTATGTCGGGACGCTCCATTCGGGGCTCTACCGCCTGGATGAGCGCGGCACGGCGGAGTGCATCCTGCCGACGGCCTCGAAGATCAGCAGCCTGTTCGAGGACAGCCGCGGCGATTTGTGGGTCTGCACCCGCAGCGAGGGGCTTTACCGTCTCGACGCCGGGGGCGGCGTGCGGCGCTTCGTCCACGATTCGAACCATCCCGAGGGGCTGGCCGACAACTACGTGCGCTGCATCTGCGAGGACAACGAGGGCCGGATGTGGATCGGCATGATGTTCGGACTGGACTGTTACGACCCCGCGTCGGACAGCTTCTACCATTTCGGACGTTCGGACAATCCGCTTTACGGCATGCGCAACCTGACGGTGGAGTGCATCATGCGCGACCGCCGGGGTGCGATCTGGTTCGGGTCGTTCTATACGGGAATCTCCTATTTCCATCCCCACGAGGCGCTGTTCCGCGTGGTTCCGATCGAAGGCGAGGACACGACATGGACCATCGTCGCCGACGTGACGCTCGACCGCCGCGGCGACGTCTGGGCCGGAACCTCGGACAAGGGGCTCTATTTCTACGACCGCACGCGCCGCCGGGGCCGCTTCTTCAACATGGGCAACAGCGGCATTCCGAGCAACAACGTCAAAAGCATCCGCTATGATGCCGAACGCGACCAGTTGTGGTTGGGAATGTTCATGGGCGGCGTCTGCGTCTACGACATCCCATCGGGGCGTTTCGAACGCCTGAAAATCACCGACCAGGGCGGCGGACTGGAAAATATCGAGATCGTCCACAGTCTTTCGCGCGAGGGCGATGCGATCTACGCCGGGACCTATGCCGGGGTTTACCGGATCGACATGCGGACCCGCCGTGCGGAGCGCATCCTGAACCAGCCGCGGGTGTTCAACGTGCTGAGCGGCGGCGACGGATGGCTCTACGTGGTGACGGGGCAGGTGAATTTCCGGGTTTACCGCCGCGACGAAGCGGGCGTTTACCAGCTCTATTTCAACCGCGTGGTGCAGCAGGACATGGTGACCTCGCTGTTCCGCGACGACCGCGGACGGGCATGGGTCGGGACGACCCGCGGCGGGGCGCTGCTGTTCGACCGCGACCGGAAGGAGTTCGTGGCCTACGACCGGGCGGCCTGCGGCATTGCGAGCGACTACGTGAGCGCCATTTCGCAGACCCCCTCGGGGCTGATGGTCTTCGGGACCAACGCCGGGATGTCGCTGGTCGATGCGGACAGC
Organism: Alistipes timonensis JC136; assembly: GCF_900107675.1. Lineage (GTDB taxonomy): Bacteria > Bacteroidota > Bacteroidia > Bacteroidales > Rikenellaceae > Alistipes > Alistipes timonensis. The sequence continues at coordinate 399,230 of NZ_FNRI01000002.1, read as the reverse complement.
CTCCGCAGCGAAAATTTCAACATCCGCAACGGATTTCCGCTGCTGTCGCTCGAGAACGGCTGTCTGTGGCGCGGCGAGGGGGACGAGATGCTGGCGGGCGGCGTCGACGGCATCGTGTCGTTCACGGGGCAGGAGTTGATCCGTGCCGGACGTGCGCCCCAGCTCTTCTTTGCGTCGCTTGCGGTGAACGAGCATCCCGTACGGGCCGGCGACCGGACCGGTATTCTGGACGAGGCGATGCCCTACACGAAGTCGATTTCGCTGGGGCATAGATACAGCATCGTGGACATTGCTTTCGGGACCGACAACGCCGTGGATTTCAACCTCGGCGACTACCAGTACAAGCTCATCGGCTACGACGAGGCGTGGCGTCCGCTGCCGGGGAACAACATCCGCTATATGAACCTCCCGCCGGGGCGTTACCGGCTGGCCGTGCAGAGCCGTCCGACCCGCCTGCTCGACGGCGGCGGGCACATAGGACTCGACATCCGGGTCTACCCGCCGTTCTATGCCAGTATCTTCGCCTACATCCTCTACGTGCTGCTGATTATGCTGATTACGGCGTGGGTCGTCCGCTATTACTATACGAAAAAGCAGCTGGAGCAGTCGTTGGCCATGGAACGGATGGCCCGCGAGCAGCAGGAGCGCATCACGCAGTGGAAGCTGGTCTTCTTCACCAACATTTCGCACGAGTTCCGCACGCCGCTGACGCTGATCCAGGGACAACTGGACCTGCTGGCGCGCCAGGAGTTGCCCGGCGTGTTGAAAGGTTACCTGATGAGCGTCCGCCGCAACGCCCTGCGGCTGCGCGATCTGGTCAACGAGCTGATCGACTTCCGCAAGCAGGAACAGGGATATATGTCTTTGAAAGTGAGCCGGCTGGATCTGGTGGCCTACTTGGCCGAGGTGTGCGGAACGTTCGAGGAGTACAGCGGCATCCGCGGGGTGGAACTGCGCTATGAGCCCGGGATGGAGCGGCTGGAGCTGCCGTTCGACCCCATGCAGTTGCAGAAAGTCTTCTATAATCTGATTAGCAATGCGTTCAAACATACCGACCGGGGCGGCCGGATCACGGTGACGCTCTCGGCGGACGACGTGCAGGCCGTGGTGAAGGTGGCCGATACGGGCCACGGTATCGAGGAAAAATTCTTTGCGACGATCTTCGAGCGCTTTTACCACAACGATGCCGACACGCAGGACGCCGGGGTCGGTATCGGGCTGGCCCTTTCGAAAGGCATCGTCGAACTGCACGGCGGAGGGATCGGCGTCGAGAGCGAGGTGGGGGTGGGCTCGACCTTTACGGTGACGCTCCTGCTGAATCCCGACTTCAGCGGCAATCCCAACGTCGAGGTGGTCGAGAAGCAGGAATATGCCCGTCCGGCGCCCGTGGCCGACTATCTGCCCGCTCCCGAACGGATTCCGGGGGCGGAGGAGCTGCCGCGCCTGCTGGTCGTCGAGGACGACGACGAGCTGCGGAGCATGTTCGGCACCATCTTTTCGCAGCACTACCGCGTGACGCTGGCCCCGGACGGTGCGGAGGGACTGCGGCTGGCGCGTGAAGAACAGCCCGACCTGATCGTGAGCGACGTGCTGATGCCCGGCATGTCGGGGACGGAGCTGTGTGCGGCGATCAAACATGATTTCGAAACCTGCCATATTCCCGTGATTCTGCTCACGGCGCTCTCGTCGCCCGAACAACGCATCTCGGGACTCGAGAGCGGCGCCGACGATTACGTTTCGAAGCCCTTCGACACGGATGTGCTGATGGCCAAGTGCAACGGCATGGTGCGCAACCGCCGGCTGCTGCAGAGCAAGTTCCTCGAGGGAAGCTCCGAACCCGTTCCGGAAATCCTTTCGGGTAATCCGATGGACGAGGCTTTCGTGCGCAAGACGCTGGCGCTGATCGGCGACCACCTCGACAGCGAGTCGCTGGGTGTCGGGATGCTGAGCCGAGAACTGGCCCTGAGCCGCACGGCGCTGTTCGCCAAGATCAAAGGCGTCTTCGGACAGACTCCCACCGAGCTGATCCAGGGCATCCGCCTGCGCGAAGCCGCGCGGATGCTGGCCGAGTGTCCCGAACTGAAGATCGCCGAGATCGCCGACAGGGTGGGTATCAACTCGCTGCAATATTTCGGCAAGCTCTTCAAAGCACGGTTCGGCTGCACGCCGTCGGAATATCGCGCGGCGCCCGGCGAGAACCGGGAGAGGGCCTGATACGATATGCCCCGTTCCGGTTTGCCGGAACGGGGCGTTTTCAGGACGGGGATGGCTGTGCTGGCTTTCGATTGCCCTTAAGACAGGCGTCTTACGCTGAAGACAGCAACGATTAGGGTCGGAAGCGTTTTGATCTGCGGTTGCCTCTAAGACAGGCGTCTTACGCCTGGGAGCAGAAATCTGGTTTTCCGAGCCCTCTGGCCTGCAGTTGCACTCTAAGACAGGCGTCTTACGCTGAGGCAGCAACGATTAGGGTCGGAAGCGTTTTGATCTGCGGTTGCCCCTAAAACAGGCGTCTTACGCCTGCATGGCTTTGGCGATGCCTTCGGCGATCTGGTCGATGGCGTTCTGCAGTTTGCCGCCGATCATCATTTTCATCATCATGTTGAGCTCGATGTGCAGGACCAGCCGCATGCGTGTGTCGGTCTCCGAAACCTTGTGCAACTGAATCCAGAAGGCGAAATCCATCGGAAGTCCCCCTTCGTCGCCCACGATTTTGACGTGTTTGGGCGCCTCGCGCTCCTCCATGCGGAGGCGGACGGTGAAACCCTTGGCTTTGAACGAGCAGGTCTCTTCGGTGGCCTGCCACTCCTCGACCCGGTCGGCAACGGCCGGCGTGAGGTTGTCGAAGCGGCTGATGACCGCATAAATCTGTTCCGCGGGACGCAGAATTTGGTGTTGTTTCGATGTGTACTCTTGCATTTCTAAGGATTGTGACGGATGGGATGGGTGTTTGTTTAATTGATCTCGAACGTGCGGGCCGTGTCGCTGTCGACGGTGATGCGCACCGTCATCACGTTGTCGGGCAGCAGTGGCTCGATCTTCTCGGGCCACTCCACCAGGCAGAGGTCGCCCGAATAAAAGTACTCCTCGTACCCGAAGTCGAATGCCTCGCGCAGGTCGTTGATGCGGTAGAAATCGAAGTGATGGATACGGCGGTTGCCCTCGCCCTTGTACTGGTTGACGATGGCGAACGTGGGGCTGGTGACGGTGTCCTTGGCCCCGAGTTCGGCCGCGATCTCGCGGATGAGCGTGGTTTTGCCGGCGCCCATCTCGCCGCGGAAAGCCACCACCGTGCGGCGGCCCAGCGAGCGGATGATCGCCCCGGCGACCTGCGGGAGTTCGTCCTGCGAGGTGATGTGAATGGTTTTCATTTATTTCTTGGGCTTTAAAACGATGTACGGTACGATCATCTCCTCCATCGAGATGCCGCCGTGCTGGAACGTGTTGCGGTAGTAGCGGATGTGGCGGTTGGCGTCGTTGTTGTAAACCAGGAAATCCGTGTTGTAGGCGAAAATATAGCTCGACGTGAGGTTGCTCGACGGCAGCTGTATGTCCTCGGGTTTCAGAATCTCGTACACCTCGCGGGAGTTGTAAGCCAGGTTGCGGCCCGTCTTGTAGCGCAGGTTGGCCGAGGTTTCGCGGTCGCCCGTGACCTTCACGGGGTTGTCCACGCGGATGGTGCCGTGGTCCGAGGTGATGACCACCGTGTGGCCCCGTTCGGACAACAGGCGCAGGATGGTGTAGAGGTCCGAATGCTCGAACCACGAGCGTGTCAGCGAGCGGAAAGCCGCTTCGTCCTCGGTCAGTTCGCGGATAATGTCGGTTTCGGTACGCGCGTGCGAGAGGATGTCGAGGAAGTTGTAGACGATCACCGAGAAATCGGCGTCGTAGACCTTTTGTATGTTGTCCACCAGTTTGCGGCCCTGCTCCGGACGCACGAGCTTGTCGAACGAGAATTTCCACGACTTGCCGTTCTGGCTCATCAGCCGCTTCAGGAACTCCTCCTCGTATTGGTTCTTGCCGCCCTCCTCGTTGTCGTTGAGCCACTTGTTGGGCATCAGCTTGTCGATGGCCAGCGGCATCAGCCCCGCGAAGACCGCGTTGCGGGCGTATTGCGTGGCCGTGGGCAGGATGGCGCAGTAGAAATCGTCCTGCGCCACGTCGTAATACCCCCTCAGCAGCGACGAGATCGAACGCCACTGGTCGTAGCGGAAGTTGTCGATCAGCAGCAGCGTGGTCTTCGGGTTCTCGTCGACGACGGGGAAGATTTTGGTGCGCATGAGCGTATGCGACATCACGGGGGTGTCGTCCGCACGCTTGTTGATCCAGTTGTAGTAGTTGCGGCGCACGAATTTGCAGAACTCCTGGTTGGCCTCGGTCTTCTGGTAGGCCAGCACCTCTTTGATGCTCTGGTCGGAGGATTCGCCCAGCTCGATCTCCCATGTCGAGATCTTGCGGTAGATCGAACACCAGTCCTGGAACGTGTCGGCCATCTGCAGCGACGAGGAGATGCGCCCGAACTCCGAACGGTAGTCGGCGGTGGTCTGCTCGGTGACGAGCTGCTGCTGGTGTACGTTCTTTTTGATCGAGAGCAGCACTTGGTTGGGGTTGACGGGTTTGATGAGATAGTCGGCGATCTTCGAACCCACGGCCTTGTCCATGATATTCTCCTCCTCGCTCTTGGTGACCATGATCACGGGCGTCGTGGGGCGCACCTCTTTGATCTGGGGAAGGGTTTCGAGGCCCGTCATGCCGGGCATCATCTCGTCGAGGATAATCAGGTCGTAGGAGCCTTCCGAGGCCATGTCTATCGCGTCGTATCCGTTGTTGCAGGTGTCCACTTCATAGCCCTTCTGCTGCAGGAACAGCACGTGAGGTTTCAGCAGTTCGACTTCGTCGTCCACCCAGAGTATTTTGACCATACCGTTGTCGGAATTAAAGTTTGCAAAATTAACGATTTTATTATCAAACGCAAAATACGCACGGTTTATTGGACACGGGACCGGTTTTATCTTTCGGAGTGCGTTATGTCGCTGATATTTAATCTGTTGGCTGTTTTCGGGCGGGGCCGGCCGCGGAGGTTATTAATACCCTGATGCAGAATATTTTAATTTTGGTCCGGGTTTTGCCCGGTATTTGTTATCGTGTTGGAAGCGTGTAAACTACGGGGCCGCATGAAAAAAAAGAAAAAATAATGCGGTTTGTTGGCGGATATGTAAATAAAACGTATATTTGCAGTCCGAATTGAAATGAACTTAATTTAATATTATATAGATATGACAAAGGCAGATATCGTAAGCGAAATCGCTAAGAGCACCGGCGCCGAGAAGGTGCAGGTACAGGCTATCGTCGAGGCTTTCATGGAGAGCATCAAGACGTCGCTCACCCAGAAGAACAACGTGTATCTTCGCGGATTCGGCAGCTTCATCGTGAAGAAGCGCGCCAAGAAGGTTGCCCGCAACATCTCGAAGAACACGACGATCACCATTCCCGAGCACAACATCCCCGCTTTCAAGCCCGCCAAGAGCTTTGCAGCGAAGGTGAAATAATCACGGATAAATAAAGAACCTCTAAAATCTAAGGACTATGCCAAACGGAAAGAAGCATAAGCGTCACAAGATGGCTACCCACAAGCGGAAAAAACGTCTTCGTAAGAACCGCCATAAGAAAAAGTAAGCAGGGTAGCACCTTTGTGCTAGACGATAGATAAAGCTAAAGGGGCCCAGGGTTCTTTTAGCTTTACCTGTTTTTTCGGGATTTTCAGTTTTCAGGGTATTTTCCGTGTCCGCGACGCCCGCCGGACGCTTCCCGATACCCGCCCCGGCCGGGATTCCCGGCATCCATTTTTCCCATTGGAGTTCGCCGCCACTTCACGCCAAAATGCGGTCCAGTACTAATTTTCACACTCCGCGCCCGGACTCCCGGTGCGCGACACACGATAGATGAACAGAGAATTAATCGTTAACGTAAACCCGACCGAGATATCCATTGCGCTGTGCGAGGACAAGGTGCTCGTCGAGCTCAACAAGGAGCAGTGCCAGACGGGATTTGCCGTGGGGGATATCTACCTCGGAAAGGTACGCAAGATCATGCCGGGCCTGAACGCGGCATTCGTCAACATAGGACACGAAAAGGATGCTTTCATCCACTACCTCGACCTGGGAACGCAGTTTCCCTCGCTGCAGAAGCTCGTCGCTTCGCAGCAGCCCGGAAAACGGGGCCTGCGGGTCGAGGGCATGAAGCTCGAGCAGCCCGTCGAGAAGACCGGGAAGATCGGTGAATACCTCCAGGTGGGGCAGCAGATCATGGTGCAGGTGGCCAAGGAGGCCATTTCGACCAAGGGCCCGCGCCTGACGGCCGACATTTCGCTGGCCGGCCGCAACGTGGTGCTGGTTCCCTTCACCTCGAAGGTGTTCCTCTCGCAGAAAATCCGTTCGGCGGACGAGAAGAAGCGTCTGAAACGCATCGCCGCGGCGGTGCTTCCGAAGAACTTCGGCGTCATCATCCGTACGGCGGCCATGGAGGCCAAGGACGAGGACATCGAGCACGACATCCAGACCCAGATCGACCGCTGGCGCAAGACCTGCGCGGCGATCAAAAAGAACGCGGCGTCGGCTCCGGCTCAGCTGATGAGCGAGATGAACCGCGCCAATACGATCATCCGCGACTCGCTGAACGGCTCTTTTTCGCAGATCGCCGTCGACGACGAGGCGATGTTCAACGACATCCGCAACTACATCCGCCAGATCGAGCCCGAGAAGGAGAAGATCGTCAAACTCTACAAGGGCAACGTGCCCATCTTCGACAACTTCGACATTTCGAAGCAGATCAAGTCGCTGTTCGCCAAGTACGTGTCGCTGAAACGCGGCGCCTACCTGATTATCGAGCATACGGAGGCCATGAACGTCATCGACGTCAACTCGGGCAACCGCACCAAGGCTGAGGACAACCAGGAGCAGACCGCGATGGACGTGAACCTTGCCGCGGCGAAGGAGATCGCCCGGCAGCTGCGGCTGCGCGACCTGGGCGGTATCGTCATCATCGACTTTATCGACCTGCACAAGGCGCAGAACAGGCAGGCGTTGTTCGACGAGATGGTCCAACTGATGTCCACCGACAAGGCCAAGCACACGGTGCTGCCGCTGACGAAATTCGGCCTGATGCAGATTACCCGCCAGCGGGTGCGTCCGGTGGCCGTGGAGAGCGTCTCGGATGTCTGTCCGACGTGCAACGGCACGGGCAAGATCGAACCTACGGTGCTGCTGGACAAGAAGATCGAGAACCAGATATCGTTCCTCACGCAGGACCGCGGGCAGAAGTTCATCAAACTGCTCGTGAGCCCCTATGTGGCGGCTTTCCTCCGGAAGGGATTTTTGTCGCTGCGCCGCCGCTGGGAGTGGAAATACAAGGTGCGGCTGCAGATCGTCGAGGACCAGAGTGTAGGCATCGTGGAGGTGCATTACCACGATAAAAAAGATAACGACCTTATAACTAAATAAGGCATGGCAACTGCCCGCGAGCAGCTGGCGCAGTTCGCCGCCGGGTCGAAGGCCCTCGGCAAGCTGTGCCGCGAGTACAAGAACAGGAGTGCTACCGTCCACCTCGAAGAGCTGGTCGGCGGTGCTCTTTCGTTTTATGCCGCGGCTGCCGTGGAGAAAACCGGAGGCGTGCACCTCTTCGTGGCCGAGGACCGCGACGCCGCGGCCTACCTGATGAACGACTTCTACAACCTGCTCGACGAGACGCAGGTTTATTTCTTCCCCTCGTCCTGGAAGCGTTCGGCGGCCTACGGCGCTGAGGATGCGCAGGGCGTGGTGCAGCGCACGGCGACGATGAATGCCGTGCGGGGATTTGCGGGGAAGGGTTACCTGGTCGTCTGCACCTATCCGGAGGCCCTCGCCGAGCGGGTCGCCGATGCCGAGACCCTGCAGCAAGGCACGATTGCCGTGCGGGTGGGGGACAAAATCTCGATCGAGGTGCTCGAGCAGGCGCTCGTCGACGCCGCTTTCACGCGGGTGGATTTCGTCTACGAGCCCGGGCAGTATTCGGTGCGCGGCGGTATCGTCGACGTTTTCTCCTACTCTGAAAGCAAGCCCTACCGACTGGATTTCTTCGGCGACGAGGTGGATTCGATCCGGCGGTTCAACATCTCGAGCCAGTTGTCGTCGGACAAGCTGGACCGTGTGGAGATCATCCCCGACCTGAATGCCGGGACCCCGGCCGCGGCGAAGGTTTCGCTGGCGCGTTTCGCCGGCGCGGAGGCCGCCTGGTGGTTCTATGACGCCGATTTTGTGTTCCGGCGGATCAACGACGTGCGCCGCAAGACGCTGGCGGACATGGAGCATCCCGAAGCGGTCGATTCGCTGCTCACGAGCCGCAACGGTCTGCTGGCCGACCTGGCCGGATGCCGTGTTTTCGCCCTGCGGGACAATTTGCCCGAGCGGCCTGCGGAAGCGAGCGTGAAATTTTCGACAGCGCCCCAACCGAAATTCAATAAAAATTTCGAGATGCTGGCGGACGACATGATCCGCAACGCCCTGCGGGGATACGACACTTATATTCTTTCGGAGAACAAGGCGCAGGTCGAGCGTCTGGAGAACATTTTCCACCAGATCGGCCGCGGACAGGCCGTCGTGCGGTCGCTGTCGACGACCCTGCACGCCGGTTTCGTGGACAACGACCTGAAGCTGTGCCTCTATACCGACCACCAGATTTTCGACCGCTACCAGCGTTACCGCATCAACGGCGAGATCCGGCGCGACGAGCAGATGACCGTCGCCGAACTGAACCAGCTGCGTCCGGGCGACTACGTGGTGCACATCGACCACGGGGTAGGGCGTTTCGACGGGCTGGTGAAGATCGCCGCGGGCGACGGACGCATGCAGGAGGCGATCAAACTGGTCTACAAGGACGGCGACGTGCTCTTCGTGAACGTCCACTCGCTGCACCGCATTTCGCGCTACAAGTCGGGCGACGGCGAGCCGCCGAAGGTGTATAAACTGGGCAACGGCGCCTGGCAGAAGCTCAAAAATGCGACGAAGAAGGCCGTTAAGGACATCTCGCGCGAGCTGATCGCCCTCTATGCCAAGCGCAAGGCTTCGAAGGGATTCGCTTTCTCGCCCGACAGCTATTTGCAGCACGAGTTGGAGGCTTCTTTCAAATGGGAGGATACGCCCGACCAGCAGTCGGCTACGGCGGCCGTCAAAAAAGACATGGAGTCGGATCAGCCGATGGACCGGCTGGTGTGCGGCGACGTGGGGTTCGGCAAGACCGAGGTGGCGATCCGCGCGGCGTTCAAAGCAGCCGTCGACGGCAAGCAGGCCGCCGTGCTGGTGCCGACGACGATCCTCGCCCTGCAGCACTACCGTTCGTTCACCGAGCGCCTGCGCAACTTCCCGGTGCGCGTGGAGTACCTGAACCGCACGAAGTCGGCCAAGGAGGTCGCCCGAATCCGCGAGGACCTCGCGGCGGGCAAGATCGACATTCTGATCGGCACCCACAAGATGCTGGGCAAGCAGATCGTTTTCCGCGACCTGGGACTGCTCATCATCGACGAGGAGCAGAAATTCGGCGTCGCGGCCAAGGAGAAGCTTACGCAGATGAGCGTCTCGGTCGACACGCTGACGCTCACCGCCACGCCGATCCCGCGTACATTGCAATTCTCGCTGATGGGCTCCCGCGACCTGTCGGTCATCTCGACCCCGCCGCCCAACCGCCAGCCGATCCTCACCGAGTCGCACGTCTTTTCGGAGGAGATTATCCGCGACGCCATCGAGGCGGAGCTCGCGCGCGGCGGACAGGTCTATTTCGTCCACAACCGCGTCGATGACCTGGCGGCCCTGCAAGGACTCATCACGCGTATCTGCCCGAAGGCCCGGGTGGCCGTGGGGCACGGCAAGATGCCTGCCGAGCAGTTGGAAAAGCTCATCATGGACTTCATCTACGGGGAGTTCGACGTGCTGGTCTCGACGACCATCGTGGAGAACGGCATCGACATCCCCAACGCCAATACGATCATCGTCGACAACGCCCAGAATTTCGGCCTGAGCGATCTCCACCAGCTGCGCGGCCGCGTGGGGCGTTCGAACCAGAAGGCCTATTGTTATCTGCTCTCGCCGCCCGACGAACTGCTGTCGTCCGACGCGCGGCGGCGCCTGCGGGCCATCGAGGAGTTTTCGGACCTGGGTTCCGGATTCAATATCGCCATGCAGGACCTCGACATCCGCGGTGCGGGCAACCTGCTGGGGGCCGAACAGAGCGGGTTCATCGCCGACATCGGGTTCGAGACCTACCAGAAGATCATGAACGAGGCCGTCGCCGAACTGCGCGCCGAGGGGCTGAAAGTCCCGGGCCTGAGCGACGGGGAGCAGGATGTGGTCGAACAGATGCACTTCATCGACGACGCGCACATCGACATCGAGGTCGAAGCGGCGCTGCCGGACGCCTATGTGGCCCAGCAGGCCGAGCGTCTGAAACTCTACCGCGAGCTCGACTCGACGAAGGACGAGGAGGCTTTGCAGGCCTTCGAGAGCCGTCTGGCAGACCGTTTCGGTCCCCTGCCGCGCGCTGCGAAGGAGCTGCTGAACGTCGTGCGCCTGCGCTGGGAGGCCATCCGTCTGGGCATGGAGCGCGTGAAGGTCAAAAACGGGCTGATGATCGTGCATTTCGTGGGCGAGGAGAATTCGCCCTATTACAAGAGCGAGACCTTCATGGCGTTGTTGCAGCGGGTTACCAAACACCCCGACCGATTTGTGCTCAAACAGCACAATAATCGGCTGGCGATGACCGTTAGGAATGTCAAAGACGTCGAGGACGCATACAAAACGTTGCAGCAGCTTTGAACTTAGTCGTGGACATAGGCAATACCCTGGTCAAACTCGCCGTTTTCGACGACGGACGGCTCGTTGCGCAGCATTGCGTGGAACGGCTGCTGCCGTCGATGCTCGACGAACTGCTCGGGGGCCGCAGGGCCGCGAAGGCCGTGGTGGCCTCGACGCGCGGCGAGGCGGACGACGTGGTGGAGACGGTGCGCCCTTTTGCGGATTACCTGCTGGAGTTCACCTCGCAGACCCCTGTGCCGATAGACAGCGCCTACCGTACGCCCGAAACGCTGGGCCGCGACCGGCTGGCCGCCGCCGTGGGCGCCGCGGCGCTCTACCCGGGCCGCGACGTGCTGATCGTGGATTTCGGAACGGCCGTGACGATCGACCTGGTGACGGCCGACGGCACCTTCCGCGGGGGATGCATTTCGCCGGGGATGAAGACGCGCTTCAGGGCGCTGCACGACTATACGGCCAAACTGCCGCTGTGCGGGCCCACCGAGGACGAGCAATTGCAGGGACTCACCACCGAAGAGGCCATCCGGCTGGGGGTGATGAACTCGCTGACCTTCGAAATAGAGGGGTATATCGCCCGCATGCGGGAAAAAATCGACGATTTATGCGTAATTTTTACCGGCGGGGATGCGAAATACTTTGCGAAAAGAATTAAAAACACGATATTTGCAAATTGTAATCTCGTCTTTTGCGGATTGGATAGAATATTAGAGTATAATGCAATTGAAGAACACCTTGATTAAGCTGATTGTCGCGGCCGTGGCGATAGTCCCCGCTGCCGTTGCAGCCCAGACAAGCAGTATTAACGCATTCTCGCCCTATACGATGTACGGCATCGGCGAACAGAACACTCCCGGTACGCTGTCGATGCGCTCGATGGGCGGTGCGGGTGTGGCCATGCGTTCGCCGGGCACGCTCAACCTGCTCAATCCCGCGGCTTACAGCGCGGCTCCGCAGAAGACCTTCCTCTTCAATTTCGGGTTGGAGGGGCAGAACTACTACAACTCGCAGAAGGTGGCCGGGGAGTCCAAGAGTACGGCGTACAATACGTTCAACTTCCACGACATCGCCTTTCAGATGCCGCTGGCCAAGAAACTGGGCTTGGGCTTCAGCCTGACGCCTTACAGCTCGGTGGGCTACCGGACAAAGTACTACCACGAGTATGATCCGAACAACCCCGTGGCCGGTAATGTGGGCCTGATCCAGTACAATTACCAGGGCGAGGGCGACGTGACGGAGGTTAAACTCGGCATCGGCTGGGAGGTCTTCAAAAACTTCTCGGTCGGCGTGGCCGCCCAGTATTACTGGGGCGATATCGACCGCTCGTTCGTGATGACTCCGACGCCGATCACAGGCGAGGGAAATTATACCTCGACGGTGGGTTTGGACAATTACAGTATTTCGAGCATCAAAGGACAGGTCGGCGTGCAGTGGACCGCAATCCAGACCCGGAAACGAATCCTGACCGTCGGAGCGGCCTACGATTTCGGCGGGGACCTGAACCCGGAGGTGACCAAGCAGCTCTACATCGGCGACCTCTACAACACGGTTGTCAAAGGTGACACGACGCATCTGAAACTGGTGCTGCCCAGCCAGTTGGCCGCGGGCCTCACCTACCAGACCGAGAAATGGCTCATCAGTGCGGATTACGTCTTCCAGAACTGGGGCGGCCGCAACAAAGGTTACGAAATGACGGGCGTGAGCGGCAAGGCGGGGGAACAGACCTCCTACAAGGTCGCGTATACCAATACGAGCACGTTCAAAGTGGGTGTGGAGTACACGCCGAACCGTTATGACATACGCCGTTTCCTGAAGCGCTGGTCCTACCGTGCGGGTTTCCGCTACGGCAGCTACAACCAGACCTTCAATGGCGATCGGCTTTCGCAGTACGCCGTGACGGCGGGTATCGGCATTCCGGTGAAGCTGTGGGCCGTCTCCGGAATCGACGTGGGCGTCGAGTACGGCCGCCGCGGCTACAACGTGGCCGACCGGTTGGGACTGGTCCGGCAGCAGTATTTCAAATTCGCGGTCGGCTTCACGCTCTTCGCGGGCCAGGAGAACGGCGAATACTGGTTTATGCGTCCCAAATACGAATAAGACAGGCAAACAACACAAAACAAAAATTAATCTGACCGATGAAAAACGTTAAATTCCTGCTTTCCGCCGTCTGCGCGCTTTTTGCAGTCTCGGCGATGGCTCAACAAGATTTCAGCGACCCGAAGTATGCGGTCTGGGGCGACACTCCCGAGGAGCGTCAGCAGAACATCCTGAACAGCAATTTCCTGAAAGAGTCGTGCGACAACAAGGACTACAATGCCGCCGCACATTACCTTAAGGAACTGCTCGACAAGTGCCCGAAAGCTTCGGAGAATACGTTCGTGCGCGGCACCACGCTCTACAAAAACAAGATCAACCGTGCCAAGAGCCTCAGCGAAAAGAACATGTTCATCGACTCGCTGATGCTGATCTACGACCTCCGCAACGAGTATTTCGGCGATCACCCGAAGCGCGGCACGGCCTACATCCTCGACCGCAAGGCCCGTGAGTACCTGACCTATAAGCCTTCCGACCGCAAGGGTATCCGCGAGGCGTTCCGTGCGGCCCTCGAGGCTGGCGGCGACAGCTCCGATCCCGAGACCGTCGTGGCTTATTTCTCGAACCTCTGCGACGACTACAAGAATACCGACGAGGTGATGCCCGACGAGATTATCGCCGAGTACGACCGCCTGACGCCGTTCTTCGATAAGAACCCCGAGGCTGCCGAGTACAAGAGCCAGTTCGACGCTGCATTCGGACTGAGCGGTGCCGCCAGCTGCGAGAACCTCGAGAACCTCTTCAAAAGCAAGTTGGCTGCCGCTCCCGACGACGAGGCGCTGCTGGCGCAGGCCGTGGGCCTGATGTCGCGCGCCAAGTGCGACGGCGACTACTACTTCTCGATCGCCGAGAAATACTACCAGGTGAAACCCTCGTCGGAAACGGCGATGTTCCTGGCCCAGGCATTCCAGAACAAGAAGGACTTTGCAAAGGCCAAGACTTACCTGAACGAGGCGCTGGAGGTGGAGAAAGACCCTGCCGAGCGTCAGAAACTACTCGTGCGCATCGCACTGGTGGGCCTCGTGTCCAATGACATTCCGGGAGCTGCCGCCGCGGCGCGCCAGGCCCGGGATCTGAATCCCGAGGACGGCGTTCCCTACTTCGTGCTGGCACAGTGCTACGCTTCGTCGGCTGCGGCCTGCGGCGGATTCACCGGACAGGCGACTTTCTGGGCCGCTTACGACACGATGGCCAAGGCTGTCGAGCTGCTGCCGAGCGATTCGGAGTACATCGGACATGCCAAGTCCTCGCTGAATACGTTCCGCGCCAATTTCCCCAGCTCGGAGGAGTGCTTCTTCAACGAGCTCCAGGAGGGTGCTCGCTACACGGTGAACTGCGGTACCGCTGCCGGTATTTCGACCACCGTGCGCACCCGCTAAGCCTTTTCAACGGGGTTTTCGATGGGAAAACGCATTGCAAGATATCTCAGGGTAGCACTCTCCGTTGCGGGGAGTGCTATCTTGCTATTCTCGTGCGGGGAGCCGGAAGCCGAGACATCGGGTTCCGCGGAGACGATGATGACCGAGTACAGCGAGGATCTCTCGGTGGTGATGTCGCAGAACGGCCGCCGCTCGTACCATTTCCTGACGCCGCTGCTCGAGGGCTATTCGCAGGCCCGCGAACCCTATCGTGAGTTTCGCAAGGGGGTGAAGATCACCACCTATAAGAACGATTCGCTTTCGGACGTAGACGCCGTGCTGACGGCCAACTACGCCATTTATTACATCAACCGCGAACTGTGGGAGGCCAAGGGCAATGTCGTGGTCGAAAAATCCGACGGCAAAACCCTCTATACCCAGCAGTTGTTCTGGAATTCGCGGACCAAGAAAATTTATTCGAACGTCGATTCGAAGATCGTGCAGAACAACGGCCGCGACGTCTTTATCGGCGAGGGCTTCGAATCGGACGAGGAGTTCAAAGACTGGCGTTTCCGCCGGATGAAGGGCCGGATGGAGGTGGAGATGAAGCAGCGTGCCGACTCCGCAGCGACGGATTCCGCGGCTGTGCGTCCCGTGCGGCCGCAGGCTGAACCCCCGCGGCCGGCCGAATCCGTCCGTGCGGAGAAGCTGCCCGGAGACTCCCTGACGATTCTCCCGGGTGCCCGAACCAAACCCCTGCCGGAAGAGGCTCCCGTCCGGAAAACCCTAAACTGAAAACGATGCTATCCACTGTCATCCTGATCGTCGTGATGCTGATGCTGTCGGCTTTCTTCTCGGGGATGGAGATTGCCTTTACGAGCAAGAACCGCCTCAAACTGGAGATCGACCGCAAGCAGAGCCGCCTGTTCGACCGGATCGCTGCGGTTTTCGCCCGTCATCCGGGGCAGTATATCACCACGATTCTTGTGGGCAACAACATTGCGCTGGTCGTCTATTCGCTCGCGATGTCGCTGCTCCTGCGCACCATTTACGGCGCCCTGGGCTGGGACCAGCTCGCACAAAGCGGTTCGGTGGTGGCCGATACCGCCATCTCGACCGTCATCATCATCTTCTGCGCGGAGTTCCTGCCCAAGTCGGTCTTCCGCAACAACCCCAACTTCTATTACCGCGCGCTGGCGCCGGTAATCTACTTTTTCTACATTCTCCTTTACCCGATCGCGCGCTTCACGACGCTGCTTTCGCACGGCATCCTGCGCCTTATGGGCCGCCGCGTCGAGGAGAAGGACATCACGCCGAGTTTCGACCGCGAGGACCTCGCGGCGCTACTCGACACGAACAATTCGGAGTCGCATTCCGAACCCGACAACGAACTGAAACTGTTCCAGAACGCGCTGGATTTCGCCGACCTGCGGGTCCGGGACTGCATGGTTCCGCGTGTGGACATCGAGGCGGTGGATGTCGACGGCACCTCGATCGAACAGCTTACGGCGCGGTTCGTCGATTCGAAATATTCGCGCATCTTCGTCTGGCGCAAGTCGGTCGACAACATTGTCGGCTATGTCAATTCGAAGAGCCTTTTCACGCGGCCTGCGCAGATCGCCGACGTGATGATGGAGGTCAATTTCGTACCGGAGACCATGCCCCTGCAATCGATGCTCGAGAATTTCATCAAACACCGGTCGAATATCGCCGTGGTGATCGACGAGTTCGGCGGCACGGCCGGCGTCATCTCGCTGGAAGACGTGCTGGAGCAGATCTTCGGCGAGATCGAGGACGAACACGACATTCCGGACCTCACGGAGAAGCAGGTGGGCCCCGACGAGTATGTGCTCTCGTGCCGGCTGGAGGTGAAATACCTTAATGAGAAATACAACCTGGGCATCGAGGAGAGCAAGGAGTACGACACGCTGGCCGGGCTTATCATCTTCAACTACGAGGGCATTCCCACCGCCGGGGAGACGGTTTTCATCGGGGGCCTGCAGCTTCGTATTCTCCGCACGACGCGTTCGCGCATCGAACTGGCAAGGGTGAAAAAATTATAGCAGCAGCCAGACCTCGGGGCATTCCGGGTTTCACGCTGAAAGTCCCCGCCGGGACGGGGATTTAGGGGTGGGGCAGACTTGTAAACACGGCGGTGCGCCGTGAGTATATTTTTATTTTTATTCTGTTATTTTTACAATTAATTTTACTACCTTTGGCTGATAATTCGAAACAAACGAATAATTAACAATTTATATGGCAAGTTTAAACACTTTACGAACCAAGTTCGGCATCGTGCTTTCGATCATTATCGCACTGGCCCTCTTGGCATTCATCCTCTCTCTGAAGACCGAAATGGGTTTCGCGGGTAACGATCCCCGTGTCGGCGTGATCGACGGCAAGAAGATCAACTATTCGGAGTACTACGACCAGTACGAGCAGATTAAGCAGCAGAACAACGTGCAGGAGAGCGACGAGCAGCAGTCGGCCATGCTGGCCAATGCCGTTTGGCAGACGCTTATCGCCAAGTATGTGCTGACGCCCGGTTTCGACCGGATGGGACTTCGCGTCACGGAGCCCGAGCGTCTGGCGATGGTCAGCGGTCAGACGCCTTCGCAGGCTTTCTACAACGCCTTTGCCGATCCCCGCACGGGTCAGTACGACGTGGCTGCCGTCAGCCAGTTCCTCGCGCATGCCGAGGCCAATCCCCAGGCTGCCGACGCCTGGGCGCAGATCAACGAACAAGCCCGTCTCGAACGTGAAGTGCAGAAATACCTCGGTCTGGTGAAGGGTGGCGTCTACGTCAACTCGCTGGAGGTTGCCGAGGGTGTCAAAGCCGCCAACAACACCTTTGCAGGCAAATGGGCCGGCAAGAAATATTCGGCAGTTCCCGATTCGCTCGTCAAAGTGTCGTCGAGCGACCTGAAAGCTTATTACAACAGCCATAAGGACATGTTCAAGCAGACCCCGTCGCGTACGATCTCCTACGTCGTGTTCGAGGTGTCTCCCACGGACGACGACCTGCTGGCGCTCGAGAACAGCGTTGCCGAGGTCGGCCGTGAGTTTGCCGCTGCCGGGGAGGTGAAGACCTTCGTGCGCGGCAACCGCAACGGCAAGATCGCCGACAGCTTCGTTTCGGCCGCACAGCTTTCCGACGAGGAGGTCAAGGCGCTGATGGCCGGCGAGATGTACGGTCCCGTGCTGAAAAACAACGAGTGGACGATGGCCCGTGTGCTCGATTCGAAGATGGCTCCCGACTCGGTGGGCATTCGCCACATCGTACTGCCTTATACGCAGGAGGCGCTGGCCGACAGCTTGCTGACGACGCTGCGCAACGGTGCCGATTTCGCGCAGACCGCCCGCAACTACTCGGTTTACGACGCAACGGCTGCCAACGGCGGCGAGGTGGGTGTGATGCCGTTCTCGGCTTTCACGGGTGAGTTCGCCGCAGCGCTTGCCAACGCCAAAAAGGGTGACATCGTGAAAATCGCCGCAGGCGATGCTATCCAGCTCATGCAGGTATACCGTGCCGACAAACCCTCGAAGCACATTCAGGTGGCTACGATCACCTATCCCGTGGAGGCTTCGGCCGCTACGCGCCGCGATGTGCACAACCAGGCCGGTTCGTTCATGGTGACTGCCAAGGGCGGTTCGTCGAGTGCTTTTGCCGATGCCGCTTCGGCCGCCGCCGTGACGCCCCGTGTGGCAGGTATCGCGCAGGGCGACCGCACGATCCGCGGTCTGGATGATTCGCGCGAGGTGGCCCGCTGGGCTTACGGCGCGGAGAAGGGCGACGTTTCGGATATTTTCAACGTTGGCAAGGACTATGTGATCGCCATGGTGACCGAGATCGACGATAACGAGTACGCTCCGCTGGAGAAGGTTTCGGCACAGGTTCGTTCGCAGGTGCTCCGCGACAAGAAATACGACTACATTGTCAAAGACCTTTCGGGTGCAACGCTCGCCGAGCAGGCTGCGAGCCTCGGTTCGGAGGTGGAGGATTTCTCGGATGTGACGTTCGGGTCGTTCTATGTGAACGGCGTGGGTGTTGAGCCCCGTCTGGTCGGTGCCATCGCATCGGCTGAGAAGGGTGCGCTGTCCGCCCCCGTGAAAGGTATGTCGGGCGTCTATGTCTTCGAGGTCGGGGATGTCCAGACTGCCGACAAGCAGAATTCCGAAGGTGAAAAAGTCCGTGCCCAGGCCATGGCCGAGGGTATGGCTCAACAGTTCTCGATTCCGGCGCTTCAGCAGATGGCCAAGATTCAGGATTTGCGCGGCCGCTACTTTTAGTTTCCGATTTTAGAGGGCGTTTTTCGCTCTGTCTTGTTCGCCCCGAATGGGAAATACGTGAGTATATCCCGTTCGGGGCGGACTTCGTCAGTACGAAACCTGCTCCGGAAGTTCGTTCGATCCGGCGCGGTTCGGTTTTGCTTCCATAGGTCTTTTCACTATCTTTGTCTCAGCTAAATACATTCGCCATGAACAATTTCATCTATCACAATCCTACCAAGTTGGTTTTCGGCAGGGGCCAGATCGCCCGCCTGCCGAAACTCATTCCCGCAGATAAGCGCATCATGATCACTTTCGGCGGCGGCAGCGTCAAAAGCAACGGAGTCTACGACCAGGTCGTCCGGGCGCTCGAAGGACGCGATTTCGTCGAGTTCTGGGGTATCGAGCCGAATCCCTCGGTCGAGACCCTTCGTAAAGCCATTGCGCTGGGCAAGGAACAAAAGGTCGATTTTCTGCTGGCCGTGGGCGGTGGTTCGGTGATCGACGGCACGAAGCTCATTGCGGCGGGACTGCTCTACGACGGCGATGCCTGGGAGATCGTGCTCCGGGGGCGTGCCGAGAAGACCGTCCCCCTGGCAACGGTGCTGACCATTTCGGCGACGGGTTCCGAGATGAACTCCGGCGCTGTGATCTCGCGCTATGAGACCAGGGAGAAATATCCCTTCTCGGGCAGCTATCCGCTCTTCTCGATCCTCGATCCCGAGGTGCTCTACTCGCTTCCCAAGCGGCAGGTCGCCTGCGGCCTTTCGGATACGTTCGTGCACGTTCTGGAGCAGTATCTCACCACGCCCGGGCAGTCGCGCCTGATGGACCGCTGGGCCGAAGGCATCCTGCATACGGTGAGCGAAATCGCACCCGAAGCGCTGTCCGACAATCCCGATTACGACGTGATGTCGGAATATATGCTTTCGGCGACGCTGGCGCTGAACGACATGATCCGCATGGGCGTCCGGGAGGACTGGGCGACGCACATGATCGGTCACGAAATCACGGCATTGCACGGCCTGACGCACGGTGCGACGCTGGCTATCGTCATCAACGGTACGCTGCGCGTCCTTCGGGAGCAGAAGCGCGGCAAGCTGCTGCAATACGGTGAGCGTATATGGGGCATTACCGGAGGTACGGAGGAGGAGCGCATCGACCGCACGATTGCGGCCAACGAGGCGTTTTTCCGTTCGCTGGGGCTCTCGACGCGGCTTTCGGAGGAGGGCATCGGCGAGCAGACCATTGCCGAGGTTGAGCGGCGCTTCAACGCCGGGGGCTGGAACTACGGCGAGGAGGGGAATGTCGACGGCGCCATGGCCCGGCGGATTCTCGAAGCCTGCCTCTGACGGCGCTATGTCGCATAAGAAAATCCCCGCAGTCGATGAGGCCGCGGGGATTTTTGTTGGACGGAATGTTTATTCAATGGCGAAGGTCGAGACGATAGTCCCTTTTTCGTCGAGGCTGTTCGGGTTGCTGACCGTGATGCCGTATTCTCCGGCGGGTTTGTCGATCAGCGTCAGCAGGTAGGATTTCTCGCCGTATTTTTCAGCCGAGAAGCGGAGCCGCTCCAGTTTGTTGGCTTTCACGCTGCCGAACGAGCTCACCGAGGACAATTCGGCGAGGCGTTTCTTCTTGTTGGTCTCGAACCGGAAGACGTTGATGATCGAGATCGGGTCGGTTGCGTTGTCCACGGCCTTGACGATAAAGCGGATGTCATCATCGCCTTTGAGACGGACGGCTGCTTCGGGAGTGTCGATGATGAGTTTCGTCTTGGCCTTGCCGATGCCGAAGATCTGGGCGCTGGCATTCGCCCGTGTGCGGAGCAGGACGGTCTCTTTTTCGAGTTTGGAACTGCTGCCGTCGGGCAGGATGGTGACGACCTCGCCGATGAAATCGGGTTCGGCAATCTGGGGTGTTTGTGCGGAAATACCGCCGAGAAACAGCCCGAAGAGGGCCGTGCAGAAAAGTTTCTTCATAATTTGAATAGTAAAAAGGCGTTTAGTCGCACAAATATAGGAATTACCGGCTTTTGCGGCAACTTTTTCGACAATTTTTCGGACCGTACGGGCAATAAGTTATTAATTATCGCTGAGGGGACTCAGTGAGCAAGAGATTGCGAGGGCCAATTTTACTATTCGTAATCGATCGTCGGAGATCCGTTGTTGTAGGAAATTTTTGTGGTACGCCCTGCCCTAATTTGAAAATTTACCAGACCGGTACTGGTGCCGGAGGATTTGACGAATGTATAAATGTAGTTTCCCGGATTGAAATCCACTGAAAAATCTTCTCTTGGATTATGTTTTGAGTAAATGATATTTTTGGGTGGTTCTACATCGGTATAAATAATAAAGGATTTCAATCCGTCTGAACTTTTGCAGGATACTTTCACTCGCCCTGTCGTAGGCGTTTCGTCTTTTTCGCAGGCTGTGAATCCCGCGGCCAGCAGCAGGCATAAACCGATCTTCAAAAATGTTTTCATAATTATAAGCTTTAATAAATCTTAGATTTCTTTTTTCGAATTTATTTTGAAGGTTTTGATAATGACAGCGGGTGAATCGCCGTTTTTAGGCTGTACTTCTATTGTGAATCGGACTGCCAAATCAGGGTATTTGTGAGGTCCGTTTATCGGTTCATGTCGATAATTTTCCAATCCGATATAGAATGAGTTGGATGAACATATGGTATAGCCATTGTCAATACGAACTAACTCCTGCTTTTTTATTGTGACATCAGCGATTTCTCGAACTTCTGGATTTACAATTAGGTATTGAGCCAAATTAGATTTGTATCTGGCGGAAACTTTATAACTGGCCTCGTATTCTGACGCTTCGTTTGGATTGACAGGCCCAATAATTTCGTACATTAATATGGGCTCGACTTTGGGGCATCCATCAAAATTCAGGATACCGAGAGGTTTATTATATAACGGTATTTGTCCTGCGGCATGAGGGGCAATATTTGTTCCCGGAATCCAAAAAGCAAATGATGAAACAGGAAGAGCCCCTTCTTCTGAAATAGTCCCTTTCAAAGAAATCGTTGATTCGAATTGTAGATTTACAGGTATCGGTTGATTGTTTTGGCTTCCAAAAATAGCACTGAGGCCTTTAAATAGTGAATTGGGTAAGTCTTTGATAGAACCTGTTAGTGCACTTTTTATTCCAGTAGAAATCGATTTGAAAACCTCTTTTCTTAGACCTAATAGGTTTTCTCCGGTATTGGCATTGGTTTCATTTTTCGCTATGAAATTGGTTCCGATACCAGCTAATATTCCAGTTCCTATAGTTTCTGCACCTTTTTTGAGATCGGAAAATAAGTTAGATGAACTTGCTGCTCCGATTGTACCTCGAATTGTTCCTTCTATGGTGCCGCCCAAGTTTATTGTTTGTATGTTACAATATTTTAGATAAATAGAAAACGACAAGTCATTGGATGTGGATGATAGATTGGGATCGTATGCCAACTCATATTGGATCATATGCCATTTTTCTGTTGCCAAAGGACTGGAACCGTCATATGGCATATGTTGTATTTGAGAATATTGTGTTTCATTCTTCGTTGCATCAACAATTTCTTTCCCTAAAAAGCATAATAATGATGTCGGCGTGGCTGAGTTAATTGAAATGCCATCCATTACATAAGATGAAGGAACGACGAACGGCGTTGTTACATACAGGAAGAAGCGTAGAGTACCTCTATATTTGTTATAAAGGACAAAATAGGGATTGGACAGACGCTCTGCATTAGGATCAAAGGTGTTGTATACTAACTCCCAGCCATCGGATTTGAAGCGGTCATTGGCGATGTCAGTCCCGTAATTTGAAACAATACTCCCGGCGCCCATCCACGGTGATGGAATTCTTGCCTGTCCCGGTGGAGTAGGCATCCAGTCGATGTTAGCCCAATCGAATTCTACCGGGAGATAAGCTCTTGTTTTAGAGATGTTTGAAAGAAATGCATTCTCAGATGCATTTTCTGATTGGCAGGATGAAATTGTAAAAAGTATTCCCAAAAATAGGCCAATATGTTTGATTTTTCTCATGGCGGGTATTTTTAAAGGAAAATGATGGTTTACAAATATACCAATATTTTTGATATAGAAAAGTTAAATAGCCAAAAAAAGCCTCTGCACATGCAGAGGCTTTTCCGATTTGTTGCCGGGATTTAGTCGGCGAGCAGGATTTCGAGGATCTTGATAGCTGCCGTGGAGATCGGCGTGCCGGGGCCGAAGATGGCGGCGGCGCCGTCGCGGTACAGCTCGTCGTAGTCCTGGTGGGGGATCACACCGCCCACGATGACGATGATGTCCTCGCGGCCCAGCTTCTTCAGCTCGGCGATGATCTGCGGTACGAGCGTCAGGTGGCCGGCGGCCAGCGACGATACGCCGACTACATGCACGTCATTCTCGACGGCCTGCTTGGCGGCCTCCTCGGGGGTCTGGAACAGCGGGCCCATGTCGACGTCGAAGCCGATGTCGGCGTAACCCGTGGCTACGACCTTGGCACCGCGGTCGTGTCCGTCCTGGCCCAGCTTGGCGATCATCACGCGCGGCTGACGGCCCTCTTTCTTGGCGAATTCGGCGCACAGCTCCTTGGCGCGCTCGAAGGATTTGTCGTTTTTCACTTCTGAAGAGTATACACCTGAGATGGAACGGATAACTGCTTTGTAGCGGCCTACGACGACTTCGCAGGCGTCGGAGATCTCACCCAGCGATGCGCGGACCTTGGCGGCCTCGACGGCCAGCTCCAGCAGGTTGCCCTGCTTGGTCTTCACACATTCGGTGATGGCGGCCAGCGCCTTCTGCACGGCTGCTTCGTCGCGGTTGGCGCGCAGCTCCTTCAGACGTTTGATCTGGCTCTCGCGTACGGCCGTATTGTCCACGGCGAGAATGTCGATCGGGGCCTCCTTTTCCAGACGGTATTCGTTGATGCCGATGATCTTCTCCTCGCCGGAGTCGATGCGGGCCTGTTTGCGGGCCGAAGCCTCCTCGATGCGCATTTTCGGAATGCCGGTCTCGATGGCCTTGGCCATACCGCCCAGCTTCTCGACCTCCTGGATGAGATCCCAAGCCTTGTGTGCGATCTCGTTGGTCAGCGTCTCCACGTAGTAGGAACCTGCCCACGGGTCTACCTCGCGGCAGATGTTGGTCTCCTCCTGAATGTAAATCTGCGTGTTACGTGCAATACGTGCCGAGAAGTCCGTCGGCAGGGCGATGGCCTCGTCCAGTGCGTTGGTGTGCAGCGATTGGGTGTGTCCCAGGGCGGCGCCCATGGCCTCGATGGCCGTGCGGGCCACGTTGTTGAACGGGTCTTGTTCGGTGAGCGACCAGCCCGAGGTCTGCGAGTGGGTACGCAGGGCCAGCGATTTGGGGTTCTTGGGATCGAACTGCTTGACGATCTTGGCCCACAGCATACGCGCGGCGCGCATCTTGGCGATCTCCATGAAGTGGTTCATGCCGATGGCCCAGAAGAACGACAGGCGCGGTGCGAACGTGTCGACCGACATGCCTGCGTTGACGCCTGCACGGAGGTACTCCAGACCGTCGGCCAGCGTGTAGGCCAGCTCGATGTCGTTCGTGGCGCCGGCCTCCTGCATGTGGTAACCCGAGATCGAGATCGAGTTGAACTTGGGCATGTTCTTCGACGTGTATTCGAAGATGTCGGCGATGATGCGCATCGAGAACTCGGGCGGATAAATATAGGTGTTACGCACCATGAACTCCTTGAGGATGTCGTTCTGGATCGTACCGGCCAACTGGTCGAGCGTACAGCCCTGCTCCAGACCCGTGACGATGTAGAAGGCCAGCACGGGCAGCACGGCGCCGTTCATGGTCATCGACACCGACATCCGGTCGAGCGGAATGCCGTCGAAGAGCACCTTCATGTCCTCCACCGAGCAGATCGACACGCCGGCCTTGCCCACGTCGCCCACCACGCGCGGGTGGTCGGCGTCGTAGCCGCGGTGCGTGGCGAGGTCGAAGGCCACCGACAGACCTTTCTGTCCGGCCGCGAGGTTACGGCGGTAGAAGGCGTTGGATTCGGCAGCCGTCGAGAAACCGGCATATTGACGCACCGTCCACGGGCGCATCACGTACATCGTCGAGTAGGGACCGCGCAGGAACGGGGCGATACCTGCTGCATAGTTCAGGTGCTCCATGCCCTCGAGGTCCTCGGCCGTGTAGACGCCCTTGACGGGGATCTGTTCGGCCGTCAGCCACGGCTCTACCTGGCCGCAGCCTTTCGAGGCGCAGCAGCTTTTCTGTGCGCCCGCTTCGTATTTCAATTCAGAAAAATTCGGTCTCATAATCAAATTCCCATCTCTTTAAGGTAAAACTTCAGGGTTTCCAGGACGTTCGACTTCACGTTGATGAAGTTCGTGATGCCCTGTGCCTCGAGTTCGGGCATGCAGGCGGGGGCTCCTGCGACCACGAGGATCGCTTTGCCACCGAGCAGCTCCTTGACTTTCGGGGCAACCTCGGCGTAGTCGTCGTCGGCGGCGCATACCACCACGATCTCGGCTTTCGACTCGAGGGCGGCTTTCGCGCCCTCCTCGACCGATTTGAAGAACGTGTTGTCCTGCACCCGGATACCGGCGCAGCCGAAGAAGTTGCACGAGAACTGGGCGCGGGCGCGGGCCATTGCCAGGCTTCCGCAGGTGAGCATGAACGCTTTGGGCTGACGGCCCGAGCGGTCGACGTGGAGACGCATCTCCTCGAAGGCCATGGCGCCGCGGTAGGGTGCCAGCGTGTTGCCCTCGGCCTGTTTGCGCGTCACGGCCTCGGCGGTGATCGCCTTGTCGGCAACCTCCGTGAAGTTGGGATACTGGTTGGCGCCGAGCAACGTCTGGCGGCGCGTTGCGATGGCCTTGTCCTTGGCGGCGGCCGAAGCGGCGATGCGCTCCTTGATGAAGCCGGCCTTGTAAGCCGCGGTGTAGCCGCCCTTCTCCTCGAGTTCGAGGAAGAGCTTCCATGCCTCGGCGGCGATCGACTGCGTGAGGTTCTCGATATAGTACGAACCGCCGGCGGGGTCTACCACCTGGTCGAAGTGCGACTCGTTTTTGAGCAGCAGCTCGACGTTGCGGGCGATGCGCTTCGAGAACTCCGTGGGGTCTTCGAATGCGGCGTCGAACGGCGTCACCTCGAGCGAATGCACGCCGGCGATGGTGGCCGACATGGCCTCGGTGGTGCCGCGGAGCATATTCACATAGGGGTCGTAAACGGTCTGGTTCCAGTCTGCGGTGCGGGCGTGGATCATCATTTTGCAGGCGCAGTTCTTCGCGGGGTTGTACTCTTTGACGATGTTGGCCCAGAGCATGCGTGCCGCACGGAACTTGGCGATCTCCATGAAGTAGTTCGAGGTCACCGAGAACGAGAAGCGCAGTTTGCGGGCTGCCGTGTCGGCGTCGATCCCGGCGTCGGTCAGACGCGCGAGGTAGTCGTTACCGGCCGAGAGGGCGAATGCCAGCTCCTCGACGATGGTCGATCCGGCGTTCGAGAAGATGCCGGCCGAGACGGTCACGATGCGGATGTGCTTGTACTCGCGGGTCCGCTCGATCAGCGAGGCGATCTTGGCGAAGCACTTTTCGCCGTCGGGCGAGCAGAAGTCGCCCTTCTGCGAGAGGCCCTTCACGAGCGGGTCGATCACGAACGCCACGTGTGCGTCGGCGGCGATGCCCTCCCTTTCGAGTTTGGCGATCACCAGATCGGCCATGTTGGCCGTCTTCATGCCGCAGAAGGTGATCTCGACAGCCGGGATTTCGATTCCTGCGAGCAGTTGGTCGATGTCGCCGGCCATGAAGCCCTCTTTGGTGATGCAGAAGCCGAGCGAGTCGACGCCCGAGTTGAGGAGTTGCAGCGCTTCGGCGTTAGCCTTCTTCGGGAACTGCACCTCGATAGTCTGATGCACGCGCCAGCGGTTGTGGGTACGCGTACCTCTCACGAACGGGAACTCGCCTGCCTGCGAGCCCAGAAACCGGATGCCTTCGAGGTTCTCGGCGCGGTAGTAGGGGCGGACATTGAAGCCTTCGCCCGTGCGCCACACCAGTTTGCGCTCGTAATCGGCACCTTTCAGGTCGGCTGTAATCACCTCTTCCCATTTCTCGGTCGGGACCGGCGGGAACTCGGTGAACAGCTTTTCACGTTTGGAAATTGCCATAACTATTTAGAGATTAGTATGAGTGATGTTTCTTTTTGTTTCGAAATAGCGCATAAAGGTACAAATTAATTACCGAATTGTAACAAGAAATTGTTATGAAAATAACAGTGTTCCGGGGATTTTGTGTTTTTTGCCGGCGGCGCCATTTGCCGGACCCCGGCGGCCGGGAATCCGTTGGTAGTGGAATTATAGTTGAAAATTAGTTCAAAATATCCTCTATTTTCGGAAAAATCGAAATTTGTGATTTTTGGTCATTCGGTGAAAAAATGGGGCTGTTTTCTGAAAAATGACTGAAAAAATAGGGGTGTTGTCGGAAAAATGGCCTTGTTTTTCGGAAAAATGCTGGAAAAATCGACTGTTTTTCGAAAAAATAGTGATTTTGTAAAAACAACGTAACGATAATATTCGTACATTTGTCACCAGAACAGAAAACATGCCGTCGCGGGGAAGTGATCCCAAGGTTAGTTAGGTCGGTGGACCCTGCCGGGAGGCAGTCATCCGCTTGAATTTTAGGTTAGGTTTTAGTTTGCAATTGTTTGGAACTTCCCCGCGCGGTTTTTTCGAACCCCCAAAATTCCTCTAAATTATGTCATTACTCAGGTTTAAGATGGTCGACGCGGCGATAAATCATACCGCCGTGGAGGTCAAAGCCCCCGAGGGACGTCCTTCGGACTACTTCGGAGAGAAGGTATTCGGACGCGCAGCCATGCGTAAGTACCTCGACAAGAAGACTTACGCGGCGCTGCTCGACACGATGGACAACCGTACGCCGCTCACGCGCGAAATTGCGGACAGCATCGCCGCAGGCATGCGCCAATGGGCGCTGGAGCACGGTGCAGACCACTACACCCACTGGTTCCAACCCCTGACGGGCGGTACGGCCGAGAAGCACGACGCCTTTGCCGAACCGGACGGATTCGGCGGCGTTCTGGAGGAGTTTTCGGGAAAACTGCTCGTGCAGCAGGAGCCCGATGCCTCGTCGTTCCCCAACGGCGGCATTCGCAACACTTTCGAGGCGCGCGGTTACTCGGCCTGGGACCCTGCATCGCCGGCCTTCATCGTCGACACGACGCTCTGCATCCCGACCGTTTTCATCGCCTACACGGGCGAGGCCCTTGATTATAAAGTGCCCCTGCTGCGCTCGCTGACGGCTGTGGACAAGGCCGCCACGGAAGTATGCCGTTACTTCGACAAGAACGTCCAGAAGGTCTTCTGTTACCTGGGCTGGGAGCAGGAGTATTTTCTGGTCGACGAGAGCCTTTGGGCCGTGCGTCCCGACCTGATGCTTACGGGCCGCACGCTGATGGGGCACGAGTCGGCCAAGAATCAGCAGTTGGAGGACCACTATTTCGGGGCCATCCCGAGCCGCGTGATGTCTTTCATGAAAGACCTCGAATACGAGTGCCTGAAGCTGGGCATCCCCGTCAAAACCCGTCACAACGAGGTGGCTCCCAATCAGTTCGAGCTGGCTCCGGTCTATGAGGAGGCCAATCTGGCCAATGACCACAACCAGCTGTTGATGACCGTCATGGACAAGATTTCCCGCCGCCACCAGTTCCGGGTGCTGCTCCACGAGAAGCCCTTCAAAGGCATCAACGGATCGGGCAAACACAACAACTGGTCGCTGGGCACCGATACGGGGGTGAACCTGCTGGGTCCGGGCAAGACCGCTTCGGAGAACCTGCAGTTCATCACCTTCCTGGTCAACGCCATTTCGGCCGTGTACAAGCACAACGGCCTGCTGAAAGCGTCGATCATGAGCGCCACGAACGCTCACCGTCTGGGGGCCAACGAGGCGCCTCCGGCCATCATCTCGACCTTCCTCGGCACACAGGTTTCGGCCGTGCTGGACAAGCTGGCCGCTTCGAAGGGCGACGACGCCATCCGTTTCGACGCCAAGAACGTCTTCAAAATGAGCGGCATCTCGCACATCCCGACGCTGCTGCTCGACAACACCGACCGCAACCGCACCTCGCCGTTCGCCTTCACGGGCAATCGTTTCGAGTTCCGCGCCGTGGGTTCGTCGGACAACTGCGCCGAGGCGATGATCGTGCTCAACACGGCGATGGCCAGCGAGCTTACGGAGTTCCGGAAGGCCGTGGATGCCAAGATCGAGGCCGGGGTCAAGAAGGAGAAGGCCATTTACGAGGTGCTCAAACAGATGATTAAGGCCTGCAAAGCCATCCGTTTCGACGGCAACGGTTATTCCGACGAATGGAAGGCCGAGGCGAAGCGGCGCGGACTGGACTGCGAGACCTCGACGCCGCTGATGTTCGACCGCTACATCGACAAGGAGAGCGTGAAGATGTTCAGCGATATGGGCGTCTTTACGAAGGTCGAGCTCGAAGCCCGCACCGAAGTGAAGTGGGAGACCTACACCAAGAAGATCCAGATCGAGGGGCGTGTGCTGGGCGATCTGGCGATGAACCACATCGTGCCGATTGCGTCGAAATACGAGGCGCAGCTGCTCGACAAAGTTTATAAGATGGCGCAGATCGGGGGGCTGGATGGTTCGTCTGATATCCGGCTCATCAAAAAAATACAGAATCATACGGCCGAAATTCAGCGGCTCACGGGCGAGATGATCGACGCCCGCAAGGTCGCCAACAAGATCGAGGACCCGCGCGCGAAGGCGATCGCCTACCACGACACCGTGGCCGTCTGCTTCGACGAGATCCGCCGCCACATCGACAAGCTGGAGGAGATCGTCGACGACCAGATCTGGCCGCTGCCGAAATACCGCGAGCTGCTTTTCCTTCGCTGACCGGGGGATTATGGCATAGAAAAACCGGGAACATTCCGTAAGGAGTGTTCCCGGTTTTTCGCTTGTTGCCGGAGGTTATTTCCGGTAGACGACTTTTCCGCCGATCATCGTCAGCGTGATGTTTATATCTTTGTCGAACAGCACGATGTCGGCGTCTTTGCCCGGGGTGACCGAGCCTTTGCGGTCGTCGATGTGCATCAGACGCGCCGGGGAGAGGGTCACCACCTGCACCGCTTCGGGCAGTGAAGCGCCCGTTTTGGTCACGTAGCTGCGCACGACACGGTCCGTCGTGCAGACCGAGCCGGCGAACGAGCTGCGGTCGGGTAGTTTCGCCACGCCGTCCTCGATGATGGCCGGGACGCCGTCGTCGATGCTCCCCAGAACGGTGGGACCGTCGGGCATTCCCGCGCCGCGCATGGCGTCCGTAATGCCGACGATGCGGTCGGGACCCTTCACTTTCCAGATCAGTCGGAGCAGCGGTTCGGGCAGGTGGATGCCGTCGCCGATGGTCTCCACATAGAGGCCGTCGAGCAGGTACCCTGCCTCGATCACGCCGGCGTAGCGCAGCGCGTTGCGGCGCGTGACGCCCGAGCACATCGAGTAAAAATGGGTGATGCTGCTCATGCCGGCGTCGTAGGCGCTGACGGCCTCGTCATAGAGCGCCGAAGTGTGGCCCATCGACATCTGAATGCCGCGGCGTGCGAGTTCGCCGATCAGCGCGTCGCTGCCCGGCAGTTCGGGGGCGAAGGTCCAGCGGGCGATCAGGTCGCCGCCTTTGGCGAGAATGGCGTTGTAGTCCTCCGGCGTGGGATTCTTGATGTAGCGCGGGTCCTGACCGCCCTTCATCTCCATCGAGAGGTAGCCGCCCTCGATGTGGATGCCGCCGAACGCCGCGCCGCGGGTATTTTTCTTCACGGCTTTGCGGTAGGTGTCGAACAGGCTGAAAAGAGTCGCGTTGGAGCACGAAGCGGTGGTGGGGTAGATCAGCGTCGTACCGTGCTGCGCATGCATTTCGGCAGCGCCGAGCATGGCCTCGACCGTGCCGTCCGAGAAGTCGTGGCCGCCGCCGCCGTGGCAGTGTACGTCGATAAAGCCCGGGGCGGCGTAACGGCCTGCCGCGTCGATGATCTCTGCGCCTTCGAAAGCTTCTCCGAGGTCGGTTCCGACGGCTGCGATACGGCCGTTTTCGATCAGGATCGTCGCGTTTTCCACGACTTTGGAAGGCATCACCACCGCGGCGTTGATGATCTTCACGCGGTGGGTTGTCTCGGCGGCTGCGGGAAGACAGCAGGCCAGCGCTCCGAAAATGGGAAGTAAGGTTTTCATGCTATTGCTGTTTTTCTTCGTCGATATTCTGAATGTGACCGCCGAACAGGAACACGGCAAGGATCGATATGGGGAAGAGCAGGCCGCCGAAGAGGAAGAACGGCGCCCAGCCTGCACGGGTTATCATCGGCACGACGATCATTGCGAGGATGGTTCCCAACACCGCCGCCGCACCGCCCAGACCGGCCAGCGAACCGACCGTGCGGCCGTAGTGGAAGTCGGCGGCCAGGGTCATCAGGTTGGACTGCACGAATTGGTAGCCGCCCAGGATCAGGGCCATCATCACCACGGCGAAAGTCGCCGAGGAGGCCATCGTGGCTCCCACGACGCCCGGCAGGGCGATGCACACGCCGACGATCATCGAGCATTTGCGGGCGAAGTTGAGCGAGCGTCCGCGTTTTTGCAGCAGTCCGGAGAACCACCCTCCGGCGAAGGCTCCGATGGCTGCACCCACGTAAGGAACCCAGGCCGACATGGCCACTTCGCGGATGTCGAGGTTGAAGACCTCGATCAGGTAGATGGGAATGAAGGTTACGAAGATCCACCAGACCGGGTCGATGAAGAAACGCCCCACGATCAGCGCGTAGTTTTTCCGCTCGCGCAGCAGTTCGCCCCAGCTCTTGCAGCGGCAGGGTTCGGTCTTGTGCCCCTCGGGCTGGCCGGAGAGAATGTAATCGCGCTCCTTGTCGGTAATCCAGGGATGTTCCTTGGGACCTTTCTTGTTCACCCAGAGCCACGGGATGATCCAAATCACGGCCAGCGAACCCACGACGGCGAAGGTGGCTTTCCAGCCGAATGCGAGATAGAGGAACGAAATGACGATCGGGGCGAGGATCGACCCTACCGATGTCGAGGCGTTGAACAACCCCTGGGCCAGCGCACGTTCCTTGGTCGGGAACCATTCGGCGTTGGACTTGGTCGTGCCGGGCCACGGGCCCGCTTCGCCCAGTCCGAGCATGAAACGGAACGCGGTGAGCGACTTGAATCCCGCGGCGAAGGCCGTGAAGGCGTCTGCCGCGCCCCACAGCAGTGCCGAGAAGGCGAATCCGCGGCGTGTTCCGATGCGGTCGTAGAGCTTTCCGGAAAAGAGCTGGCTCAGTCCGTAGGCGATCATGAAGAAGATCGTGATGTCGGCGAGCATTTTCTTCGACTGCGCCTTGAATTCGGCCTCCGGCATGGCGGGGTCGAGGATGCCCAGCTCGGCGGCGATGCCGCCTACGGAGGTGTAGACATAGCTGCCGTCGGCCTGTTCCGCAACGCGGTCGGCGGGAGCGGAGATCGTTGAGCCGTCCTCGGCGGTCAGGGTATACGTGCCGTTTGCGGCGTCGAAAACCGCCCTGTCGGCCGGATATTCACTTTTGGTGTTGGCGACCCACATGTAGTTGAGCGTACCGCGGTCGAGGTAGTTGATGATGGAAACGAGCATGATAAGGCTCAGTATGACCCATCTTAATCCATTGACTTTCATATTTCTGCTATTTTATTTGTTCCATCTCGGGTCCCCGATCTCCGAACCGGGCGCCTTGTTTTCGCGCAGACGCAGCGAGACGCCTTCCGCGAGCGGATTGCGGGCGGGCGCTTCGTATGCTTCGGAGGCCTTTGCCGGAAGCATTTTCAGTCCCCGTGCTCCGGGTATCGAGGTCAGCTCGCCTGTCGCCCAGGAGTTCTCCACCGCGACCTTGCTGCCGGGACCCGCGATGATGAAACGGCTGGCGGGACCCGCGAAGGTGAAGACCGACTTCGTTATCTGTATGTCGGCCGTGGCATTGCTCAGCCGGATCGTGCCGGCCTTGTTGTCCGAACGGTTGATGTCGTAGAACGTGCAGCGTTCGATCTCGATCCGGGTCTTCATGGCGGCGTTGGCCGCCACGGCTCCCCGGGCCATATCGGCGAAGGTGCTGTCGCTGAGGCGGATTTTTTCCACCGCGGTCTGCGACGTGCTGGCTGCCGAGTAGACGAAATGCTGCGGGAAACCGCCGTTGAAGACCACGCAGTCCTCGACGCGAATCTCCCCGATGCGGTTGCGCGCCGTGCCGGAGGTGCGGCTGCCGACCAGCCCGGCCCCCGTGTCGCCGCCCAGGTCCACCGTGCATCTCTCGATAGCGACCAGTTCGATCTCCACACTCCCTTCCGAGGGGGTGTCGACGAGGTATTTGGTGCCGAGCGTCAGGTCGAGTCCGCGCAGTACGAGGTGCCGGGCTCCCGTGCCGATCCGGAACGATCCCACGGCGATGCGGGGACGTGTCCCCGCTTCACCCACGATGACCGTGTTTCGCTTCACGGGCAGTGTGCCTTCGACGACGTAGCTGCCTGCCGCGACCACGAGCGTGTCGTTGTCTTTGAGTGTGCGGACCGCCCGCCCCAGGTCGTCGCCCCCGGCGATGCGGCGGGTGGCTGCTCCGGCCGGGAGCGCCAGCAGCGCACAGATGCAAGTTATAAATAAATTCTTCATTTTTGCGCCTTTTCGGGTTACTTGCTGATGAGCGAAGCGCTGTCGCGGTCCACATAGAGCGTGCAGTCGCGGTGCGTGCGCAGGATCGATGCCGGACAAGCCGTGACGATCGGGCCGTCACACGTACCCTTGATGGCGTTGGCCTTGGCGATGGTGGGCACGATGGCGTAGAGTTTCTTCACGAACAGCAGTTCGGGAATGGTGATGGTGTAGGCGTGCGTCGGGACCTCTTCGAGGGTCTTGAAGCAGCCGTCGTTGATCTGCTGGCGGATGCACGTCGGGGCCAGGTCGACGGTCTTGACCGTGAGCGGATCGTCGAAGAATGCCACGTGGGGGTCGTTGAAGGCCAGGTGGCCGTTCTCGCCGATGCCCAGGAACACGATGTCGGCGGGCATCTGCCTGAGCAGCGAGGCGTAGCGTTCGCACTCGGCGGCCGGGTCGGCGGCCTTCGGGTCGATGTAGTTCACCGATTTGAAATTCTTTTTCGAAAAAATGCGGTCGCGAAGGAACTGTCCGAACGCCTGCGGGGCGCAGGGGTCGATGCCGATGTACTCGTCCATGTGGAACGCATTGACGCGCGGCCAGTCGATGTCGTAAGACAGCAGGTTTTGGAGAAATTCGTTCTGAGAGGGGGCCGAAGCGAAGATGATGTTCACTTCGGATTTGGTTTCCAGCAGCGAACGGATGTAGGCGGCCACTTCGCGGGCGGCCACCTCGCCCAGTTCGGCGCGGGTTTCGGAGATCGTTACTTTGAGTCTTCCTTTGGTCAGTCGGGTTACCATGTCGTTGAATAGTTTAATGAATTTATCGTTTATTTTTCGTTGATGCGTTTCTCTCGGAGCAGTGCCGCGGCGCATTCGTGCAGATAGACTTCTACGTTGGTATATGTCTCGGAGAGGCTGTACTGCGATCCGTCGGCCGGGTCGGCGGGGTTGAGTCCGCAGGCGCGTTCCCAGATGTCGGGCATCCCGTCGCCGTCGCTGTCCACGGGAGCTTCGGCCGTTTCGTAGACGGGGTATCCTCCGATCTGCGACGGAGAGTCGATCAATCCCGTTTTGCTCGGATTGGCTCCGGCGACGTATCCCGTCGCGGTCCCGTCGCGGGCGTCGGTCGCCGCCCGCAGGTCTACCTTGTCGCGGGGCCAGGCTCCGGCACTTTCGAGGACCGAGCTGAACGCTTCGTCGGCGCTCTGCGTGGTCGTGTGGCGCTTCGTGCCGCTGATGGGGAATTCCGGAACGCGGCCCGGAGGAGCGGGTATCCCCTCGCCGCCGGCTCCGGACCAGACGATTCCGCTATGGTTGTTCTCCTCGATACGGGTCAGTCCCGTGCCTGTGCGGGTTACATAGCGGTTGCCGTCGATATGCACTTCGGGAAAGGCCGTCGTCGCGGTGCCTGCTACGGCATAGGCCGTCAGGAAACGGTTGCGCGCAGGCGAGTGTGGACCTTCCTTGTAGTAATTGTTCAGCATGTTGAAGTGTCCGCCGTCGCCTCCGTAAGCGACCTCGCCTCCCCAGCCGTACACGACGTTGTTGCGGAAATCGACGTTGCCTCTCCATGATGCGATGGGAGTGGTTTCGGTGTAACTTATCGTGGAATCGAAACGCGGGTTGCGGCTGTCGTGGCGCGAGATGAGGTTGTGGTGGAACGATGCGTCGCGGCCGCCCCAGATACCGCCGTATCCGTGCGGAGTTCCTTTCTCGTGGACTGACAGGCGCAAACTTTCGGTGAGGATGCACCATTGGAGCGTGAAGTTGCGGTTGCGGTAGAATGAACCGCACTCATCGACGCTCCAACTCATCGAGCAGTGGTCGAGAATGACGCCTGTGCTGGCCTGTACCTCGCAGGCATCTTGTCCCGCCCCGGTGTCGACCTCGTCTCCGAGCCGGAAGCGCAGGAATCGGACGATGACATTCTCTGCGTAAAAGATCGACAGCGGCCAGTTTTTCAGGCAGATGCCGTCGCCCGGAGCGGTTTCGCCCGCTATGGTGACGTTGAGGCCCTGTCCGGCGAATGCCCCGTCGTTTCGGAGGTTGAGTTTCGCAACGAGCGGAATGGTTCCCGAAACCTTGAACATCACGATTTTGGGTCCGGGCTGCGTGAGCGCCCAGCGCAGCGACCCTTCGGGCGGTGTCGGATAGGCGTCGAGGAGGTTGGTTACGTAGTAGATCTTTCCGCCGCGTCCGCCCGAGGCATATCGGCCGCCGCCCTCGGCGCCGGGGAAGGCCGGAGTGCGATCCTCGGCGGCAGGGTGAATGCGGAGCGAGATCACCACCGGTTTTTTCGTCTGCCGGCCTTCGCTGTCGCAGACCCAGATGCCGTATTCGGCGGGCGTGCGCTCTGCGGAAGGAACGGTGCGTTCGAGCGTGGAGTGGAATCCTCCTTGCAACGAAGAGGCGTAGCTGTACGGCGGGGTGCCTCCCGTGACGCACAGGTAATCTTCGAGCCGCACCGTGGTTCCTTCGACCGCTTCGAAGACGGCCTGCTCGTTGCGTGTGGCGTTCAGGAGGGTATCGTTCTGCAATTCTTCGCTGTCGCCGCATGCAGCGAGCAGACAGACGACGGCTGTAGTGAAAATGCGTTTCATCGTTTCGTGCATATTATTCCCAGCGGGGATCGCCGAGAGTGGTTTCGTTGTTCTCCTGTGCGGCGCGTACCGCGGGGTCCTTGATGCGGAAGGAGGCTCCGGCGGCCGAGGGGTCGGCCATGGGGTTCTGCCACAGGCCGGCGGGGGCACCGTCGTAGGCGGTCATCCGGTCGGCGATGTTGTAGACGCTCGATCCGAAGGTCGGAGTCTGCGAGGCGAAATACCAGAAGTTCGAGCAGTCGATCTGTTCTTTGGGAACGTATTGCCCCTCTTTGGAGCCGGCGAAACGGAGTATCTGGTATCCCTTCGTGCCGCCGAACCACATCACCGAGTTGCGCAGTGCGATTTTGCGTCTGGATGCGTTCGTCGTACCCGCCATGCGGATGTCGATCAGTGCGTTGCTTCCGGCTGCTCCGACATTGTAGAGCGTACAGTTATCGACGATGACCTCGTAGGCGCAGTCGGCCGTATTGGTCACATAGATCAGACCGCGGGCGCAGTTGGAGAAGGTCGAATTGCGCATGACGATCTTTTCGAACTCGCCGATGCTGCCCGATGCCGAACCGTAGACGATGTTCTGCGTCTGTCCCGCGTTGGAGAAGACAATGGAGTTGACCACTTCGTATTGGTGCAACATCTGTCCGGTGGCCGTGCCTTTCGTCGTGTTGAAGATCGTCGAAGCAGTCGTGGATTTGGAGTTGAGATCGACGATGCAATTGTCGATGCGGAGCAGTGCGATGTCGTAATCGCTTCTCGCCTGCATCAGGTAGGTCGGACATTCGATGCGAAGGTTGCGCAATACGATTCGCTCCAAGGTTCCTTCGGGCTGGAAGTTCTTGGTCATGGTGATCGTCGTGCGTGCCGGATCGTCAGAGTAGAGTTCCAGATTGCGGGCGATGGGGATGACTGCGTCCGCCGTTACCGTGTATTCGCCCGCCACGAGGTAGACGGTCTCGTACTGACGGTCGGGTGCGCTGATGATCGCCGCCAGGTCGTCGCCCGGACGTGCGATGAATACGTCCTGCCCGGGAGCTTCCGGGGTCGGGAATGTTGTCGCGGCGATCTGCTTCCCGTCTTTGGCGTTCAGCGCGGCGGTGTATTCGGCGCCGGGAGCGAGGCCGGTCACCGTCGTCGAACCTGCGGAGATTTCGGCCGCCGTAATGGGAATCCGCCGTTCGGGCGTTTCGGAGCCCTGGCGTGTGAGGACGATTTCGGAAACCTCCTCGGGTGCGATGTAATAGAGTTCCCAGCGAATCTCCGCCAGAGCGCTCACGGGGTCGGTCGTGAAGTCGGGCTGCGCCGAGGCGTAGAGGGCTGGTGTGGGACCGGGAACGGTGCGGTGCGTGCACGAACCGCGCATCTTCTTCCCGGCGTAGAGCTCCAGCGTGTATTCCGTGTCGGTGAGCACGCCCTCGCTGAAGGCGATCCGCTGTGCCGCGGCCTCCTCTTCCGAGACGGGGAAGAGAAGCGCTTCGCCGCCTTCGGTCGGTGTGGCGCGTATTTCGTTGATGGCTTCGGGCTCTGTTTCCGCATCGCCCCAGGTCATCGTCACGGTGCAGGTGATGGACCACGGCGTGATGGTGTAGATCATTTCCGAGGTGGCTTTGACGTTGGGAATCTTGGGCTCGGTGAACGTCCGGGCGGTTACGACGGCGGAATATTCCGACGACGAGACGCCTGTTTTGTCCGAAAGGCCCATCACACGGAAATAGTAGCTTGTGGCTTCCGTAAGTTCTCCGACGGTGTATTGATTGCCTTCGATGGGTTCGGCGACGGAAACGTCGCCCTCGAAATCTTCATTCAGGGCGTATTCGAGCCGGTACGAGTCGGCCGTGCCGCGCCACGATACGTTGATGTGTTCGGAATCGGCGGCGACGGCCGTCACTGCGGAAGGCCGCAGCAGGCTGCTCAGCGAGGCGTCGTAAACCTCGATGCCGGCATCTTGGCAGGCACCGGACCCTGCCGTCAGCGCGCAGGCGGCGAAAAGTTTCAGGATATGGATGGCGTTTTTCATGGTTGGTCGCACGGTTTTAGTTGTTGTAGCCCAATGAAGCGTTGTTCAGGTGCCCCTGGCTGTTCATGATGACCGACGAGGGCAGCGGCATGTCGAGCCTGCGGTCGGGATCGGTGTGGTACTGCGCTTCGATGTAGGCGTCGGAGAGGTAACCCGACGAGGCCGAGGGGGTGATCCACAGCGACGGTGTGGCGGGTGCGGCCGCGGCGTTGCCCGAGGGATTCCAATTTCGCCAGCCTCCGGCCTTCATCCAGGCGTCGAGCGCGGCCTGGTCGGTCACTTGCTGTCCTTGGGTTCCGGGGGCCGTCTCGCCGCGGTTGAGCCCGTACCAGACGATTTCGCGTTCGCCGGCGGCGGAACTTTTGTATTTCCAGAAGA
Organism: Alistipes timonensis JC136; assembly: GCF_900107675.1. Taxonomy (GTDB): domain Bacteria; phylum Bacteroidota; class Bacteroidia; order Bacteroidales; family Rikenellaceae; genus Alistipes; species Alistipes timonensis. The sequence continues at coordinate 361,003 of NZ_FNRI01000002.1, read as the reverse complement.
CGTAGGCCGGAACGTCGGTGTAGCTGCCCGACAGCGTCCTGAGATCGTACATGTCCTGCTTCACCTTGTCCATGTTGGTTTTCAGCAGATTCCAGCGGATGAGGTCCTGCTTGCGGATCATCTCGCCGACAAATTCGAAACGGCGCTCCTCCTGGACAGCTTTCAGAAAGTCGGCTTCGGAGCCGGAGACGCTCGCGACGAATTCGGCCTGCGGGGTGCCGAACGCGCGTTCGCGGATGCGTTGGAGGGCCTGTTTCGCCTCTTCGGTCGGACCGCCGTTGAGGCGGTTGTCGGCCTCGGCGAACATCAGCAGCACATCGGCGTAACGGAGGACGATCGGCGTGATGCCGTCGTTGGCGTTGGCCGAGAGTTTGGCCAGCGAGGGATCTTTCCACTCGGCGCGCAGCTTGCCGCAGGTCATCATGCTCGGGCGCGTCAATTCCTGCACGCCGTCGGCCCAGCGGAAGGCTGCGACCGAGATGTCGCGCCGTCTGTCCTTCACGTCGAAATCGTAGTAGAGCGTGGGAACGACGCCCATCGTGCCGCCCATATAGACGCTGGTATAGGGATCGCTGTCGGCCGAAATGGTTCCGCTGCCGCCCGGGCCGCGGTGGTAAACGCCTGCCGCAACCATCCAGTTGCCGCGCGAATTGTATTTGAAAGGCAGCTCCCAGAGGGGCTCGCCCCCTGCCGAAACCTTTACGGCGCAATTGTCTTTGAAAATCTTGGCGAAGTCGTTTTCGAGAACGAACCCGTTGCCTTCGTGCTGCATGATCTCGCGGCATTCGTCGCGGGCGATGGCGTAGGTTTTTTCGACCGTGAGTTCGGGATCGGCGCTCAGTTGTGCAGTGTTCAACTCTCCGTAGAGGTGGTAGCCGTAACCGCCTGCCGTGAGGGCGATACGGGCCCGCAGCGCCTTGGCGGCGGCGCGGTTGGGGCGCAGCACGGTGCTCGTGACGCCCTGTCCGGGCCATGGCATCAACCGTGCGGATTCTTCCAGATCGGCGAGCAACCGTTTCCATATCATGTCGCGGTCCGCACGCTCGGCGTAGAGGCTTTCGTTGGAGAGCGCGTCGAACCGGGCCGGAATGTTGCCCCAGATGCCCACCAGTTCGTAGTAGATCCAGGCGCGCAGGAAAAGCGCCTCGCCCAGCAGGTAGGCCAGGTCGGCGTTGTGTTCCGTGTCGCCGTAGGTGCGCAGCCCTTCGATGCAGTTATTGGCACGTTCGACGGCGATCATGGCGTAGGAGAAAGCGTCGCCGAAATAGTTGTCCGTCTCGCTGTATTTATAGACGGCATAGGCGGCGTGGCCGTCGCTCTGGGCCGCTGAGACGCCCGAGGTCGAGCTCAGGTGGCGTTCGGTGTCGTTGTTGTAACCGTGGTAGGCCCACAGGCGTCCGTTGAACGAGTTGTAGTTGATCGACTCGTAGATGCCCATCACGGCGCCCGTGGCGAGCGTGGGATCGGAGAAAATCGTCTCGTCCGTGAATGAAGATTCGGTCTTTGCTTCCAGAAACTCGTTGAAGCAGGAGCAGAGGCATGCCGCTGCGGCGAGGAGTATAATTGTTTTCAGCGTTTTCATTTTCAGAAGGTAAGGTTAAGTCCGACGATAAAGCCCCGGGTCTTGGGGTAGGGCGAGTAGTCCACTCCGGGAGTGAGGGGCGTGGAGCGCCGGGTGTCCACCTCGGGGTCGAAGCCTGAATAGCCGGTCCAGCAGAAGAGGTTCGTTCCGGTGACATAGATGCGCAGTTGGCTCAGGCGCAGCTTGCGCAGCAGTGCGTCGGGCAGCGAGTAGCCGATCGTGGCTGAATTGAGGCGCAGGAACGAGCCGTCCTCGACGATGTAGGAACTGACGTAGCGGTAGGCGCTCATGGGGGTCCACATCGTGGTGCTGCGGTTGATCTCGTCCAGCAGCACCGGATCGGTGATGCGCTGTCCGGCGTCGTCGATGCTCTGCCAGCGGTTGCGGGAGTCCATCGCCGTCAGCAGGTTTTGGTAGCGGTAACCCGCCGTCGAGGTGTATTCGGCCTTGTTGACGTTAAGGATCTTGTTGCCCAGCGTGTAGGTGAAGTTGGCGTTGAAGTCGAGTCCCTTGATGCGTCCCGCGAGCGAGAAGCCGCCGGTTGCCTTGGGGAGGGTGCAGCCCAGCACGGTGCGGTCGGTTCCCGCCGAGATGGTGCCGGGATCGCCTCCGAGATCGCGGAAACGCACGGCGCCCGGACCCCAGCCGTTGCCGGCGATGTGCGAGTTGTCCAGCACGCCTTCGTTGGCCTGCCATGAGGAACCGTTCCAGGTGAAGTCGGATGCGGGGTAGCGGCCGTCGGAAACGTAGCCCCAGATCTGGCCCAACGACTGACCAGGCGTGACCACGAAGTCGTAATCGATCTGCGTCGAGGCCCACGAGGAGTAGGCCTCGATCCGATCCAGTCCGCCCAGGTCGAGCACCTTGTTGCGGTTCATGGCGATATTGAACGAGAATTGCAGCGAATAGTCGCGCTTGTCGACCAGCACGGCGTTGATCGCCAGTTCGATGCCTTTGTTTTGCGTGCTGCCCATGTTGCGGTATTGATGCGTGTAGCCCGCACCCTTGATGGGGAAGAGAATCAACTGGTCGTGCGTCGTGTTCAGGTAGAGGTCGAGGTTGCCGTTCAGGCGGTTGTTGAAGAACCCGAAGTCGAGTCCCACGTTCCGCGACACGGTGGTTTCCCACACCAGGTCGGGGTTGGTCATATATTTGCCCTGCGACCAGTAGGAGACCGACGTGTCGAAGGGCAACAACTGCGTGTTGTCGGAGGTGTATTCGGCGAGGGTCTGGCCGCCGGGTATGTTGTCGTTGCCCGCCAGTCCGATGCTGGCGCGCAGTTTGAGCTGCGAAAGCCACTCTGCGTTTTCCAGGAACGCCTCTTCGGAGATGCGCCAGGCCACGGCTCCCGAGGGAAAATAACCCCACGGCTGGCTCTTCTGGAATTTGCTCGAACCGTCGGCGCGCAGCGTGCCGGTCAACAGATAACGGTCGTCGTAGGCGTAGTTTATGCGCGTGAAGAACGAAAGCAGGTTGTCGGGCGTCGCGTAGAAATTGTTGGTCGAGACGGCCGTGCCTTCGGTCGTGAAGCGGAACGCTTGCCGTGCGGAGAACGTGACGGGGAATCCGTCGATGTCGGTGGTCAGCGTCCGGGACCTGGTCGTGTTGAGCTCCTGCCCGACGAGCACGTTCAGACGGTGTTTTTTCGGCAGCAGGTCCTTGAAGTCGTAGCTGAGGGTGTTGTAGTTGGAGATACTGCGCGAATCGGTGTTCGTCAGTTCGATGGCCGGATGGTCCTTGACCGTGGAGTTCATGCGTGCATAGTAGGTCGTGATGCCGAAGAACCGCTGGTTTTCGTTCCAGTTGAACCCGACGTTGAGGTTCGAGCGGAAGACGAGATTCTTGACGATGGTCCAGGAGAAGCCTCCCGAGAGGGCCAGGTTGCGGCGTTTCTGAATCCGGTCGTTGTCGCGGATGTATTCCGTCGGGGTGAACAGACCGCTGTTCTTGTAAAATTCGTCGTCGTCGAAACCCTCCTGTGAGAGTCCTTTGAGCGGAATGGGCGAATACTGCATGACGTAGCGCATGCGCGGATCGCTGCTGCGGCCGCCGCTCTGTTCGTTGGCCCCCGATCCCGAGATTTTCGTGTCGGAGAAGCGCGTCTGGAAATCGAGCGTCACTTTGCGCGAGGGTTTGTGCTGGAACTTGAAGGTGAAGTTGTCGCGCACGAAATCCGAAGTAATCATCACCGCGTCGTCCATCTGGCGGGTGTAGCTGGCCGAATAGGTCATCTTCTCACCCTTGCCCGTGAGCGCCACGTTGTAGTTCTGCGTGGTGGCCGAGCGTCCGAAGACGATCTTCTTCCAATCGTTGCCCGCATAGTTCCTGTAGAGGTGCATGTCTTCGAAGACGCCGAAATAGGGTTCGTACATCGAACTTACGGAGTTCCGGTAGACGGATTGTTCGTACTGCCAGAGGCTATACTCGAAGGGATCGAGCATCTCGGGCATCGGCACCACGTATTTCAGCCCCGCATAGGCGTTGAACGACACCGTGACGCCGTTCCGATGGGCGCTTTTGGTGGTGATCATGATGACGCCGTTGGCGCCCCGCGAGCCGTAGATGGCCGTCGAGGAGGCGTCTTTGAGCACGTCGATCGACTGAATGTCCGAGGGCGAGATGTCGGAAATCGACGAAACGGGGAATCCGTCCACGATGTAGAGCGGCGAGCTGCTCTGCGTGATCGAGTTGCGTCCGCGGACGTACATCGATACCTCGGCGTCGGGGGCGCCGTCGGTGGTGAGCACCTGCACTCCGGCCAGCTTGCCCGAGATGGCTTCGGCGATGTTGTTGACGGGCGTGCGGACGATGTCTTCGGCCGATACCGACGAGACGGCTCCCGTGAGGTCGGCGCGGCGTGCGGTTCCGTAGCCGATCACGACCACCTCGTTGATGGCGGTGTGCATCGATTCGAGCCGCACGTCGACTTTGGTGCGGCCTGCGACGGGCACTTCGAGTTTCTTCATCCCGACGTAGGTGAAGACGAGCGTATCCTTCCGCAGGTCGACGTTTGGCAGGACGTATTCGCCGCGGGTTCCCGTCGTCGTGGCTGCGGATTTGCCTTTGAGGGCCGCCACGGCGCCGAACAGCGGTTCGCCGTCGTGGCCGGTTACGACGCCCGTGACTTGCTGGGCCGCCGCCGGCAAAAGAACCGACAGCAGGCAGCACAGGGTCAGATAGAATTTGGTCATAGCGGTTTTAGGTTGGGTTGGGTTAAGTTGGGTTATAGATCGGGGATTGGTTTCACGTATTGTCCCAGCGGATTGTGCGCTTCGACACATGCCTCGACGAAGATTGCTGCGAATTCCTCGGCTCCGCGGATGCAGAGGTGCGTATCGTCGGCGTTTCCGTCGGGAAAGCGTTCGGCGACGTTGGGTTCGACGTAGAGATAGAGTTTCTTGGACTCCTCGGGACCGTATTGCAGCACGCGCTCGCCCGTCAGCCGGTTCATGTCCACCAGGGGGACGTTCAACTCTTCGGCGACTTCGGCGGCTGCCGGAACATAGCGTCCGTGGGAGTCACGCAGCGAACCGTCCTTGTTGAACAGCCGGCGCACGATGGAGGTTGCAAGGATCGGGGTGGCGCCTTTTTCGCGGGCCTCGGTGACGAAGCGGCGCAGGTTCTCCTTGAAGGTAGTTTCGGGGTCGGTGTAACGCTTCGGATCGCTCTTTTTGGCGTCGTTGTGCCCGAATTGGATCAGCAGCAGGTCGCCCGGCGCGATACGGTCGAGGACCTTTTGCCAGCGTCCCTCGTTGATGAAACTTTTGGTGCTGCGGCCCGAGACGGCGCAGTTGCGGACGATGAGCCGCGAAGGGTCGAAGAAACACTGCAAGGGTTCGGCCCAGCCGCGCCCCGGATCGCCCGGGTCTTCGTCGCATTTGGTGTTCGGGGCCATGGTCGAATCGCCGATGGCGTAGAGCGTTACCGGGCCTTCGGCCAGGACTTTCGCCGCCGGCAGGAGCAGCAGCGCACAGATGAGAGATTTCAGGGTTTTCATATGCGTCATGCAGTTTTATTTGAGCAGACAGGCTGCGAGCGGATGATTTGCTTCGGAGAGTTCGATGCCGAAAAGCCGGGCCACTTCACAGGCGCCGTCGTAGTTCCAGTGCGAATTGTCGGCGTTCCCTTCGGGAAACCGTTCGACCACGCCCGGTTCGATGTGGTTGAAATAACGCTTCGACCCCTCGGGTCCGGCCTGCTCGACCAGCTTCCACGTAGCCGTTTTGAGGTCCATGACGGGAACTCCGCACTCCTTGCCGACCGCTTCGACCGCCGTGACATAGGGACCGTAGGTGTCGATCAGTTTTCCCTCCTTGTCGAAGCGGCGGCGCACGACGGAGGTAGCCAACAGGGGTTCGGCGCCCTTCCCGCGGGCTTCGCGGATAAAGCGGCGGAAGTTGTCGCGGAACGAGGTTTCGGCGTCGGTATGCCGCTTGGGATCGGCTTTCTGGTCGTTGCCGCCGAACTGAATCAGCAGATAGTCGCCCGGTGCGAGCTGTGCGAGCACCTGGTCCCAAAGTCCCTCGTCGATAAAGCTTTTCGAACTGCGGCCCGAGCGGGCGCAGTTGTGGATTTCGAGCCGCGTCGTATCGAACACCTGTCCGAGGGCGTCGCCCCAGCCGTAGCCGCGGTCATAGGCGGGATCGTAGGGTTTATTATTATAGGACATGGTCGAGTCGCCGATGGTGAACAGCCGCTTGCGTTGCTGCGCAAGCGATGCGCCTGCGGAAATGAGCAGGGCGGCGGTGAGGAAAATTCCGAATAGTCGATGGGTTTTCATGATTTTTGAATTAATCGTTAACGTACACGGTTTTTGATTCGGTACTACTTTGTATGTTTAAAATATTAATAATTAACTATTTAATATTATTTATACGAACCAAAAAGAGCTTTTTGGAATATTTTAACGTTTACAAATCTATAATTTATTCAGTCTCGATGCAAATTTTTCGCAAAAAAAATGATATATTTACACACTGTAAACTTAAAAGAACAACTTTTCCAACGTAAATTTATTGAGTCGTCGGCTATGATTGAATCAGAGAGAACAGCAACGATGGAGCAGGTCGCGCAAGCGGCCGGGGTGTCGATCGGAACCGTGGACCGCGTATTGCACAACCGTGAGGGCGTCTCGGAGAAAACCCGCAAGAAAGTCTTCAAGGTTATCAATGAAATAGGTTATAAACCAAATATATATGCCTCGATTCTGTCGCGCAGGAAAGATTTCAGCATCGTTGCCATCATTCCCTATTTTCAGACCGGAGAGTATTGGGAATTGGTTTATAGCGGCATTACGAGAGCCGTCAAACAGTCGCAGGGACTCAACATTGATTTGAAGATTTTTTACTACAACCAGTTCGATTTGGAGTCCTTCCGCGGGGCCTGTCGCAACACGATCGACGCACAGCCCGACGCCCTTTTCATCGCACCTATTTATAAGGAGGACACCATCCGTCTGGTGCATCGTTTGACATCGTTATCGATTCCGGTCGCCTACATCGACACGAAACCTGAAAATACCGACTACCTCGCTTATTTCGGCATGCCGCTTTTCGAGAGCGGTTATCTGGCCGCAGATCTGCTTGTGGGCAAAGACCCCGGTGTCAAGGAGGTCGTGAGCTTCAATATCGACCGTGGAGAGGCTCCTCCCAACGATTCGATGCTTACCCGCCACCGGGGATTTCGGGCCTATCTCGACGATAACAACCCTGGCTGCAAGCTTACCGACTGTTCGATGTCGCCGTTCGATTTCCTCCATAACATGCGGCTTTTCGACGCTTTTTTCGAGGAACATCCCGACGTGAAACACATCGTCACGTTCAACTCGCGGGCGCATCTGGTTTCGGATTGGATGGAGATCCGGGGAATTCGTGACAAGAAGCTGCTGGGCTTCGATATGTTACAGGCCAACATGCGGGCGTTGAAGAACGGAACGATCTCCGTGCTCATTGCGGAACGTACGGATAAAGAGGCGTTTAATGCCGTGAAATCGCTGATCGATTTTCTGGTGTTGCGCCAGCGTCCCCGCCACCGCGACAATTTCAGTTCGATCGACATTCTGACCCGTTACAACGTCGATTTCTACCTCGCCGAAGAGTAAAAAACGCGGTTTTGCACCGATTTTTTTGGAAAAAGGATTTATTGTCGTATTTTTGTTTTGGTCCGTTAACGTTAACGGAATTTGATGATACCTGACGAACCGATAATGAGATGAAAAAACTGATTCTGTTTTGGCTGCTGACCCTTCCGGCCGCAACGGTCATCGGGGTTTCGCGGCAGGATGCGGGCGATGCCTGCCGGCAGGAATCCGGGGGTGCTTCGTCGCTTTCCCGGGCGGCCGCGGTGAAACCCGTTTCCGGGGCGTCCGCTCCGGATTCCGTTTCGGATGTGCGGCTTCCGGCCTTTCCCGGGGCTGAGGGCGGCGGCATGTACGCCACGGGAGGCCGTGGCGGTCGTGTGATCTATGTGACGCGGCTGGACGATGACGAGCGGGAAGGATCGCTGCGCTGGGCTGTCACCCGCAAATATCCCCGGACGATTCTGTTCAAGGTCTCCGGCATCATCCGGCTCCGGAAGCGGCTGAACATCACGGGCGGCGACGTGACGATCGCCGGGCAGAGCGCCCCCGGCGATGGCATCTGCATTGCAGGCTTCGGCGTGGCCGTACGGGCCGACAACGTCGTGCTGCGCTACCTGCGTTTCCGCATGGGGGATGAGATGGGGGCCGCGGCGCATGATGAAGATGCGCTCGGAGGCCGTTATCACCGCAATATCCTGATCGACCACTGTTCGATCAGTTGGAGTACGGACGAGTGCGCTTCGTTCTACGCCAACGAGAATTTCACGATGCAGTGGTGCATCCTCTCCGAGAGCTTGCGCCGTTCGCTGCACGACAAGGGCAGCCACGGATACGGCGGCATCTGGGGCGGCCGGAACGCCTCTTTCCACCACAATCTGCTGGCTTCGCACGACAGCCGCAATCCGCGTTTCGACCATCCGCTGCTGTATTTGCCCAATGTCGAATTGGACGATTTCCGCGGGGTGGTGGACTTCCGGAACAATGTCGTTTATAATTGGGGTTCGAATAACTCCTACGGCGGCGAAGGCGGGCGTTTCAACCTGGTCGCCAATTATTACAAGCCCGGTCCGGCGACTCCGGTCAAGGTCACGGCGGCCTTCATCACCGCCTACGGCCGCACGCCGGACCTCCACAACAAGGAGGAACGCGTCTACTACGAGTCGCCCTATCCCGCGCTCTACATGTCCGGAAACGTCATGGAGGGCAACCGCGACATTACGCGTTCGAACTATGCCGGGGTCCGCTATGCCGCGACGGGCGGTGAGAAAGGGGCGCTGCTGGACGAGCCGATGCCCGTTAACGGCCTTGTCGAGGGGCATACCACGACCCACACCGCGAAACGCGCCTATGAACTCGTGCTGGCGTGGGCCGGGGCATCGCGCGTGCGGGATGCCGTGGACGAGCGTATCGTGCATGACGCACGCACCGGCACGGCGACCGTGACGGAGGGCGGCAACGGCAGTACGGGCGGTTTCATTGATACGCAGCGTGCTGTCGGCGGGTGGCCCGAATACCGCAGTTCGCCCGCTCCGGAGGACCGCGACCGCGACGGAATTCCCGATGCCTGGGAGCGACTGCACGGCCTCGATCCCGACGACCCGGCGGATGCCGCGAAACCCGGCCCCGGGAGCGGCTATACGTGGCTCGAACGTTACCTGAACAGCCTTGTGGAGCCGATTGCCGCTTCGCAGAACAACCGAATAAAACCCTGAACCGAATGAAACGTATCCTCTTGCCGCTTCTTTTGTCGGCCGGTCTGTCGGCCGTGGTTGCCGCGCCGAAAAACGACTCCGGAAAGGTGCTTCCGGCCATGAAAAAAGCCACCCGATTCATGTACGACCGTGTGAGTACCGAAGGCGGGTTCGTCTGGAACTACACCACGGATCTTTCGCGCCGCTGGGGAGAGCTCGAAGCCTATCCCACGATGGTCTGGGTCGAAAAAGGCACGCCCGAGATGGGGCAGCTGATGATTGATGCCTACCATGCTACGGGTGACGAATACTATTACGACATGGCTGTACGCTCGGCCCGTATTCTGATCCGGGGACAGCTTCCCTGCGGAGGGTGGAATTACAAATTCGACCTGGCCGGGGCGGCTTCCGAGCGGCGGTGGTTCGAGACCGTCGGACGCAATGCCTGGGGCATGGGCGAGCACGGCCACTATTACGGTAACGCCACCTTCGACGACGACGTAACCGCCTCGGCGCTCAATTTCCTGATGCGCATCTACCTCGAAAAGTCCGATCCGCAGTTCAAGCCGGCACTCGACAGGGCGATCGGTCTGGTTCTCGAAAGCCAGTATCCCGTCGGCGGGTGGCCCCAGCGCTGGCCGCTGATGTACGATCATCCTGATCCCGACGGTACGCCCGACTACTCGGCCTGCATCACTTTCAACGACGACGTGATTCCCAACAACATCGAGATCCTGCTGCGCGTGGCTTGCATCATGGGCGATGCCCGGGCCATGGAGCCGCTGATCCGGGCCATGAACTGTGTGCGGACGCTCCAACAGGGGACTCCGTCGGCGGGCTGGGCCGACCAATATTACCTCGATCTCACGCCCGCCAAGGCGCGTGATTTCGAGCCCGCGGCGATCTCCACCGTACGCACCCGCGACTGCATCCGCCTGCTGATGGATTTCTACCGCCTGACCGGTGACCGGAAATTCCTTGACGGCATTCCTGCGGCGCTGGATTTTCTGCGCGCCGCGGCGCTCGACGAGGCTTCGGCGGCCGATCTCGGACGCAAGCCGGGAAAGGGGCGTCTGCTTTGTCCGCGCTTCGTCAAACCCGGCACGCTGACCCCGTTGTATATGCACCGCAAGGGGCTGCACGTGGATAACGGCGTCTATTACATCGATCAGAATCCGCAGAACGTCATCGGCCATTACGCTGCGCTCGTGGTGATCCACATCGACGATTTGCAGCGTAAATACGATGCGCTGAACGCCCTTCCTGCGGCCGAAGCCGCCGCTGAATCCCCGTTGCTGGGGAATGTCCGAATGGAACTGCCGCGCTACCACACCCCGGCGATTGCCTCCGCCGATACATCGCGCGTCGGCGCGGTCCTTTCGTCGCTCGACGGCGAAGGCCGCTGGATCGGACCGCTGAATTGGGTGCTCGTGCCCTATATCGGGCCGGGGAGAGCGGACGATCCCGTCCCCGATACCTACGAAGAGACCCTCGGCAATCCGCATAATACGGCGTCGCTGGTCACCGAGCCGGTGGAGGGCATCTGCCTGCGAACCTATATCGATAACATGGCGACACTGATCGCGTCGCTCTCAAATAATCAGAACTGATGAAAACTCGAAGCAACACGTTCATTCCCGAAAGCGAAACGGTCTGGGAATCCTGCGGCGAAGGAATCCGCCGTCAGATCATGGGCTATGATCCGCACCTCATGGTGGTGAAGGTCGCTTTTGAAAAAGGCGCCGTCGGCGCCCTGCACACGCATTATCATTCTCAGGCGTCCCATGTCGTGAGCGGGCGTTTCGAATCCCGCGTCGGGACGGAGAAGCGGCTGCTTGGTCCCGGCGACGGGTACTACGTCGCTCCGGACGAGCCGCACGAACTGCTTTGCTTGGAGGCCGGGATTGTTCTCGACATCTTTTCGCCTCTGCGGGCCGATTTCCTGAAATAACGGCTACGGCTGTTTCTCCGCAAGAAAAATAAAACGGACGGCACCGAAAGGGCCGTCCGTTTTCGTCCGTATTGCTACGGGATTATTCCTCGTCGCGGTACATGTGTTCCACGTATACGGCGTGCTGCATCGCCTCGCGCTTCGCGATCGAAGGCTTGGTGAAGTACTGGCGGCGGCGAAGTTCCTTCAGGACGCCCGTGCGCTCGTATTTACGTTTGAACTTTTTCAGGGCGCGCTCGATGTTTTCGCCCTCTTTTACCGGCATGATAATCATAATATTCTCAGTTTTTTGTTGTTTTTAAATTCGTTCGTTGTCGTGTTCTGCGGGGCGTGCATCCTCGATGCCCTCTCCCTCGAAAAAATCCGTTTACTCGTCGGCAGGTCCGCTGACAGACCCGAATTGCAGATAGGGAGCCAGCCGTGCTGCCTCCTTGCGGGTCATTATGTGCTCTTCAATCAATTCCTCAGCGGTACTCCAACCTCCTTTCAACTGTCTTGCTTTCAGTAATTTTCGTAATACCTGCGGTGCTATGTAGGGGTGTCTCCCCAGCACTTTCGGGCTTGCAAAGTTAATATCAATTTTCCGAATTTTGCAACTATCGCAGTAAATTTGTTTCAAAATTTTCTCATAATTGCGTTCCGTGACTCCCGGAACCTCTGCGAGTTGCTCCGCGCGGAGGAATCCTCCGAGCCGTTCGCGGTAGGCGAGGATCGCCCCGACGGTCTTGGGCCCGATGCCCGAAACCGAGCGCAGGGCGGCCGAATCGGCCGTGTTCAGTTCGACGGGCTCTTCGATCGGGCGGGGCTTCCGCTCGGGGAAGATGATGTAGGGTTCGAGCGCCGCAGCCACCGAGTCGCTCACGACGTAGCAGTCGCGCAGCTCCTCCATGTCGTAGATGCCGCTCAGGTCGCGCCAGCGGATGAAAGCCTCGGCCTGCCGTTTCGACAGGGCCCCGATGGCCCGCAGGTAGCGGACGCTCACGGTGTCGATGCGGAACGGTTGGGGCGTCAGCGGTTCGGGGAGGATGCGCCCCGTGCGGTACTCCTCCGGGGCGATGGCGTATTTGCGGCCGATGCGGACCCACGGCGCCAGCCGTCGGTAGAGCGAGTCGCTGATGCCGTAACAGAGCGCCATATCCTCGGGGATGCGGAACACCTTGCCCGCGGCGCGGTATTTCAGCAGGCTCACGGCCTCGTGTTTCGAAAGCCCCAGCTCCAGCAGGTCGTCCAGCGTCGCCGTGTTGGGGTCGAAGTGCCTCAGCTCGACGCTGTCCCGGCGTATCTCCATTGCGGCTTCAGCACGGCGCGCGGCTTCGGGATTGGCCGACGGGCGTACCAGCACCAGGGCCGTGATGAGCAGTCCGGCCAGCGGCAGGAATATCGCAACGGCGCGTATCTCGCGGTCTGAAAAGAGTTTAGCCATCTTTTCGCTGTTTTTCGATCTCCTCCAGCGCTTGCTTCACCGAGCCCCGGCGAAGCAACAACTGCCGGGCTTCGGCTTCGGTGAGTCCCGACGCTTCGGCGACCATACGCGTTCCGCGGGCGACGAGTTTGTCGTTGGTGAGCTGCATGTTGACCATGCGGTTGCCTTCGACACGTCCCAGGCGGATCATCACGGCCGTGGAGAGCATGTTGAGCATCAATTTCTGGGCCGTTCCGGCCTTCATGCGCGTCGATCCGGTCACGAACTCGGGACCTACGACGGCTTCGAGGGCATATTCCGCCTCGGCTGCTGCGGGCGACGCGGGGTTGCAGGTGACCGAGGCGGTCAGCAGTCCGTGGCGGCGCGCCGTGCGCAGTCCGCCGATGACATAGGGCGTGGTCCCCGACGCCGCGATGCCGATGAGCGTGTCGTCGGCCGTGGGGCGGTAAGGCGCCATGTCGCGCCATGCTCCTTCGGTGTCGTCTTCGGCGTGTTCCACGGCCCGGCGCAGGGCTCCGTCGCCTCCGGCGATCAGCCCGATCACCCGGTCGAACGGAACGCCGTAGGTCGGGGGCAGTTCCGAAGCGTCGGTGACGCCCAGCCGGCCGCTCGTCCCGGCGCCGATGTAGAACATCCGCCCGCCGCGCCGCATGCGTTCGGCGATGCGTTCGACGAGTTGTTCCATGACGGGGATGGTTGCCCGAACGGCCTCGTGTACGCGGGCGTCTTCGCGGTTGATGCCCGTCAGGATGTCGTGCACCGACATCTGTTGCAGGTTGTCGTAGGGTGAATCCTGCTCGGTGATTCTATCTTCCATGATGGTATTCCAAAAGTCCCTCTGCGGGGGATTCGACAATGGTTCCGATGCGGCACCCCTCCGCCGCCAGCGCTTCGCGCAGCAGGGGCTCGAAATGGGCCGCGATGCCGCCCGCGAACGAAACGGCAAGTCCCTGCGGGTAGCGGCTCAGGTTGCGGGTTGCGAAGTCGCGGAACGACCTGAGAACCATCTCCCGGACTTCGGGGCAGGTTGCGTGTGCATGTATGAAAGGTGCGAACGAAGCCAGGAACCGGCTGGCATAGGGCTCGCGGTAGACGCGGCGGATGATCTCTTCGTAACTGAGTCCGGTCGCGGACAGAAACTCCTCTTTCAGCGGAATGTGCCCTTTGAAGATGCCGTTCAGAAAATTGCGTCCCAGGTGCACGCCGCCGCCCTCGTCGCCCAGCACATAGCCCAGCGGAGGGACGTTTTGCCGAATTTCGCCGCCGCGGCACCAGCACGAGTTGGAGCCGGTGCCGAGGATGCAGGCGATGCCTTCGCCGCGGCCGAAGAGGGCGCGTGCCGCACCCAGCAGGTCCGATTCGACCGTGACGTCCTCCGTTCCGAAATGCGCCGCCAATTCCCGGCGCATTTTCTCGCTCGCCCCGGGAAACGTAGCGCCGCATCCGGCTCCGTAGAACCGCACGGCCGTGACTGCTCCGCAAGGGGGCAGTTCTGCGAGTGTTTCGCGGATTTGTTCCTCGGAGTGCTGCACGGCATTGATTCCCCGCGTGCGCACGGTCGTCGTGCGCGCGCCGTCGTCCACGATCCACGTGCATTTGGTCGATCCGCTGTCGGCGATGATTAGCATGGGTTAAATATACATATTAATATGGGAAATCGAAAAAAAATGGAGTAACTAAGTTTTTTAGTTTAAAAACTATAAAAAATAGTTGCATGTGAATAAATTTTAGTTACCTTTGCCCATGTAAGCCCGGCTAAGAGCCGGGATTTAGGTGCGATGGCTGCTTTTGGAGGGGACCCCTTGTCCGCGCTCCCGCCCGGCTCAGAGCCGGGTTCAGGATTTACGCCATCGTTTGCACTTTGATCGGAACACAAAAAGGTATTATCGCTTATGGAAAAACTGACACGCAGGGAGGAGGAGCTGATGCGTTGCTTCTGGGAGCACGGACCGCTGTTCGTGCGGGAACTGGTGGCTCTGTCGCCCGACCCCAAACCCCATTTCAACACCCTTTCGACCATGGTCCGCGCCCTCGAAGCCAAAGGCTATGTGGATCATAATACGTTCGGAAGCACCTACCAGTACTATCCGGTGGTCACCGAGGAGGAGTTCTCCCGCTCGACGCTCGGAAGCGTCATCAGCCGCTATTTCGAAAATTCATACCTCGGGGCCGTTTCGGCGCTGGTCGAGGAGGAGAAGATTTCGGTCGGCGAACTGCGCGAGCTGATCGACCGCATCGAGAACGAAAACCGCCGGTAGCCATGTATGACCTGATGATTTACAGCCTGAAGGTCGGGGGCTGTCTGGCTGTTTTCTACCTGTTCTTCAAATTGCTGCTGAGCCGCGAGACCTTCCACCGTTTCAACCGCATCGTGTTGCTGGGGGCGATGGTGCTTTCGTTCGTGCTGCCGCTGTGCGTGATAACGGTCTACCGCGAACTGCCCGTCTTGCCGGAATCTCCGGCGGAAAAGGCCGTGACGACCGTTGCCGCCGAGCCGCCTGCGGAGCCTTTTCCGTGGGAGAAACTGGCCGGAGGCGCTTTTGTGGCCGGAGCTGTCGTTACGCTCCTCGGAACCTGCTGTTCGCTTTTCGGCGTGGTGCGCCTCGTCAGGCGGGGGAGCCGCGAACGGTTGGAGGACGGATCGGTGCTGGTGCGCACGGACCGGGCCGTGACGCCTTTCAGTTGGGGACGTTATATCTTCATGTCCGGGAAAGACCTCGCCGAGAACGGCGGCGCCATCCTGTTGCACGAACGCGCCCACCTTCGGCTGCGTCATTCGCTGGACCTGATCGTGACCGATGTTGCGGGATGCCTGCAATGGTTCAATCCGGCGATGTGGCTGCTGCGCCGTGAACTGCGCGCTATCCACGAATACGAGGCCGACGAGGCCGTGCTCGAAAGCGGTGTCGATGCCAGGGATTATCAATTGTTATTAATAAGGAAAGCTGCCGGCGGGAGGTGGTACTCAGTTGCCAACAGCTTTAATCACAGTAAACTTAAAAACCGAATTACCATGATGTTACGTAAAAGATCGTCGCGGTGGGCCGGAGCCCGTGTGCTTCTGCTGCTGCCGCTTATGGGCGCAGCCCTCGGGGCTTTCGCCGAAACCGCGTATGTCTTTCCGGAGGACAAAGTTACAAAAGAAAAATCGGGAATCCGCATCCGGGGCGTGAAATCTTCGTCCGGAAAGGAGCCGCTGGTGCTGGTCGACGGCCGGGAGACCGTGTTGGACAGCATTAAGACCGAACAGATTAAGACGATCACCGTGTTGAAGGATTCGACGGTGGTGGCTGTATACGGGGAAAAGGGCCGCAACGGCGTGATCCTTGTAGAGATGAAAAAAGACACGGAACCGGCCAGCATGTACCTCGAAGTGAAAAAGGCGAAGGTCGTTTCCGGGAAATCGGGCACCGTGATCGTGTCGGACAGCGTCGGGACGGTGGTCACAGCGGGCAAACCGGAAGAGGTGACGGTGGTCGGCTACGGGATGAAATCGAAAGAGGGGAATGTCGTACGGCTCCGGGGGCATAGGAGATCGGATTCCAGAACGGTCGTTTATCTGGTCGACGGGGTCCGGGTGCCGGAGATCGAGTCGCTCGATCCCAACCGGATTGAGAGTATCTCGGTGCTAAAGGATGCCTCCGTTCCCGCGGAGTATCTTGCCGAAGGGCGTACCGGCGTGATTGCGATCACGACCAAGCGGACCCCCGATGCGCGGCAGGCCGCGGTGGAGTCCGTCGAAGGCTCCCCGGATAGTTCGACGACGGTTTACAAGGGCAGCGTGACGGTCAACGGGGCTTTTTCCGAGGGTACGCTGATCCTTATCAACGGTAAGGAGGCCGCGCAGGCGGATGTCGACGCCCTGAAACCGGGGCGGATTAAAAAAATGACCGTCTATAAGGGCGACGAAGCCGTGAAACGTTACGGCGAGAGGGGGCGCAACGGCGTGGCCGATATCCGCGTCCGGAAATGAGGCTTACAGGAAATACACCATAAGCAGCTAAAAAGTTCAGCAGGGGACGGAGTTCAAAACTCCGTCCCTTTTTTATCCTACTTGAATTCGACGATCTCGGGACGTGTCGGACGATAGCGGTACTGCTCCATGCGCGTGGAGTTCGAGAGGCGGAAATACTCGCTTTCGACCAGTCCGTTCTTGCCGAAGGCGATGCCCAGGCGAATTTGGATCGTGTTGAATACCAGTCGTTCGTTTCGCAGCCGCACACCCAGTCCGAACGAGGTGAAAAAGTCGTTTTTGAAGATGTTGGGCGAATAGCCGATCAGCCCGAAGTCGGCGAACCCGAAGACGGCGATGCGGAATCCCAGCGGTTGGTAGGGGGTGAAAATCACCGTTTCGGTGTTGAGAATCATGCGGTTGGTGCCGATGATGTGCTCTTTGAGGGCCTGCAATCCGTCGATGCGGGTGAAACGGATGCTTTCGTCGCTGCCTGTGCCGCGGTTCCAGCCCTGGGTGTAGTTGAAGGCGAGGAACTGGCGGATGCGGCTGCGCCGGAAGAGGAACAGGTTGGAGAACCACCGCAGGTCGACGTCCACGGCGCTGCGCTGCCACATGCCGTCGTTGAGGTCGATGTAGCTTCCCAGCGTGAATCCGCCCATGATGTAGCCCACACCGCGGAATCCTCCGGTTTCATAGCTCATGCCCAGGTACATGGCGTCGTTGAATTCGCCCCACGAATAACCCGTTGTCAACTCGGCCTTGTAGCCGGTTGCCAGGTACTCGCGGAGTCCGAATCCGTAGATCATGTTGGCCGTGTAGAATTTCTCGCGGTAGAGGCCCGCTCCGACCAGCAGGGCGTCCTGGTCGTGCAGCGCCGGATTGAAATGCGGTCCCACGAGGGGCCGCCGGCTGACCCGGCGGTAGTTGTAGCGTCCTGTGAGGTAGACGCTCGAATTGATGCGCCGCAGGTAGTGGGAGTAACCTCCCCAGGCGTCGAGGTTCCGCTCTTTGACCAGCAGCGAGGTGTCCTGCTCGACCATGTAGCGTTTGGATTTGATGTCGCTGTACGTGAGGCCGATTTCGTAGTCGGTGGGTTTAAGGAACTCCTTGCGCAGCCCCATGTCGAGCGTCGAGTTGTAGAAGTCGCGCCCGGCGGCGAACTCCGCGGTGTAGAAACTCCCCAGTACGTTGGGAATTTCGTATTCGACCATGTTGCCGCCGTAGGAGAAGTCCTTGCGGCTGAAATTGGTCATGAGTTTGAGCTTGTTGCCCCAGCCGAGGATGTTGGCGTCGGAGAGTCCGACCATCGTCCGGCCCTCGGAGTGCCATCCTCCGTCGACCGAGATGGTCCAGCTGTCGCGCGTGGTGATGGCCAGGTTGACGCGCGTCGAGTCGAACGCGTCGGGCAGCACCGTGACGTCGATATCGGCAATGTAGCCGCGCGAGCGGATCAACTGTTTGTTGCGCACGATCAGCTCCGGATCGAGCGTGTCGCCCGGTTTGAAAAGCAGGTCGCGGCGGATGACGCGCTCGCGGGTGAGGCGGTGGGTTTTGTTGGCGGTGCGTTCGAGCCAGTTGCCCCCGGGGTCGAAGATCTGCCGGCGGTCGATGGTGATTTCACCGATGGTTTTCCCGGAGTAGGGTTGCAGCAGGCGGCTTTCGTCGGTCACCCGGCCGCTCATGGTGGTATCGAGGACGGGTTTCACGAAAAGCATCTTGTAGAGCATGCGCGGCACGGCACGGCGGTTGGTTTTCGACTCGATGCTGTCGTAGAGCCGCTGGTTGCGGGCCGAGGCGTCGGGATTCGACACGCGGGCGCTGTCCGGGGTGAAACGGTCGGGCGTATGCGCACCGGGACCTGCGACGCGGGCAAAGGAGGCGGTTGCCGCCGCAGTCAGGGTCAGTACCAATATGCAAAACCGGGCATACATTCGGTAAAGATAACGCTTTTTTCCGGTATTAAGTATGGAAAATCGCATCCGGAGGCCCTCAGGATGCGAAAAAGGTTCACCTTCAGGTGAACCTTTTTCTATTGCGTTGGCCGGGCGGGGCGTTTTTCAGGACCGTATGGGATTCGGCTCCTGCCCTCTCCCTCTCTTCCCTGCCCCCCCCCGGGGGTTATCGGCGGCCTTCCTTGGCCTCGATGCATTCGGTGGCATGGGGCACCTTCATCAGCCGCTCCTTGGGAATGAGCTTGCCGGTGGTCTTGCAGATGCCGTAAGTCTTGTTCTCGATGCGCACGAGCGCCATTTCGAGGTTGCGGATGAACTTCATCTGATGAGCCGCCAGACGGCCGCTCTCCTCTTTCGAGAGGGTGGCGGCGCCCTCCTCCAGCACTTTGAACGTCGGCGATGTATCCTCGGTGTCGTTGTCGGCCGTATGGGTGATCGTGGCGCGCAGCAGCTCATAGTCCGCGCGGGCGTTCTCGAGCTTTTTCAGGATAAGCTGCTTGAACTCTTCGAGTTCCGCGTCGCTGTACCGTGTTCTTTCGTCTGCCATAGTCGTATCCTCCTTGTTTTGGTTTCATGTAAAATTAAGCAATAATTCCGATATTACCAAATTTTACAGGATATATCGGGACTATATCCGCGTTACCGCAATACGCAGGGGCTCTTCGTCGACATCGGTCTCCACGACCGCTTCGCCGGCGGGCTCTGCCGCGGCTTTCACCTCCACGGCGAGGGTCTGCGATGCGATGTAGTCGGCGAACCGGGCGATGCCGTCGGACACGCAGGCCTTGTCCTCGATCTCGACGCGAATCTTGTCCGTGACCTCGAATCCGGAGTCTTTGCGGATATTCTGGATGCGGTTTATCAATTCGCGTGCCACGCCTTCGGCTTTCAGCTCCTCGGTGACCGTAATATCGAGCGCCACGGTGAGTTTTCCCTCCGAGGCGACCAGCCATCCGGGCATATCCTCCGAAGTGATCTCGAAATCGGCCGGCGTCACGGTGATCTTCTCGCCGCCGAGGTCGAGCACCGTTTCGGACGCCGTTTCCACTTCAGCGATGCGCTCCTGCGAGAATTCGGCCACCAGGGCGGCGATCTGCTTCATGTACTTGCCATAGCGCGGCCCGAGGGTTTTGAAGTTGGGTTTGATACGCTTGGTAATCAGCCCCGTGGTCTTCTCGATCAGCTCGATGTCCTTGACATTGACTTCGCCCATGATGAGGTTCTTCACGGCCGAGATGTGCTCTGCCGTTGCCGGGTCGAGCACCGGAATCAGTATCTTGGTCAACGGCTGGCGCACCTTGATCGACACCTTGCGGCGCAGGGCCAGCACCATCGACGAGACTTTCTGGGCCAGCGACATCATCTCCTCCAGCCGGGTGTCGATCAGCCGCTCGTCGGCCTTCGGGAAGGTCGAGAGGTGTACCGATTCGTCGGCGTGGCGGCCGCTCACGGCGTTGAGATCCGTGAAGATGCGGTCGGAGATGAACGGTGCGAAGGGCGCCGCGAGCATCGAGACGGTCTCCAGACAGGTGTATAACGTCTGATAGGCCGCCAGTTTGTCCTCCGACATGCCGCCGCCCCAGAAACGCTTGCGGTTGAGGCGTACGTACCAGTTCGAGAGGTTCTCGCCCACGAACTCCTGGATGGCGCGGGCCGCCGGGGTCGGGTCGTAGTTTTCCAGCGATTCGGTCACCTCTTTCACCAGCGTATTCAAAAGCGAGATGATCCAGCGGTCGATCTCGGGGCGCTTCTCCATCGGCACCTCCGGCTCCTGACCCGTGAACGCATCCACGTTGGCGTAGAGGGCGAAGAACGAGTAGGTATTATAGAGGGTTCCGAAGAACTTGCGGCGCACTTCATCGACGCCGTCCTTGTCGAATTTGAGGTTGTCCCACGGCTGCGAGTTGGAGATCATGTACCAGCGTGTCGCGTCGGCTCCGTAGGTGTCCAGCACCTCGAACGGATCGACGGCGTTGCCCAGGCGTTTGGACATCTTGTTGCCGTTCTTGTCCAGCACCAGTCCGTTCGAAATGATGTTTTTGAACGCCACCGAGTCGAACAGCATCGAGGCGATGGCATGCAGCGTGAAGAACCAGCCGCGCGTCTGGTCGACGCCCTCGGCGATGAAGTCGGCGGGATAGACCTCGTTGAAGCCCTCCTTGTTCTCGAACGGGTAGTGTACCTGCGCATAGGGCATGGCGCCCGAGTCGAACCACACGTCGATCAGGTCCGGTTCGCGCTTCATCGGCTCGCCTTTCGACGAAACCAGGACGATCGAATCCACATAGGGGCGGTGCAGGTCGATATTCGCGGTCGAATAGTTCTCCTTCGACATGTCGCCGACCTTGAAATTCTTGTAGGGATTTTCCTTCATCACCCCGGCGGCAATGGATTTCTCGATCTCGCCGATCAGCTCTTCGACCGAGCCGATGCATTTCACCTCCGAGTAGTCTTCGGTGGCCCATACGGGCAGCGGGGTTCCCCAGAAGCGCGAGCGCGAGAGGTTCCAGTCCACCAGTCCTTCGAGCCATTTGCCGAAGCGGCCCGTTCCGGTCGATTCGGGTTTCCAGCGGATTGTCTTGTTCAGTTCGATCATCTTGTCGCGCAGCGCCGTGGTGCGGATGAACCACGAGTCGAGCGGGTAGTACAATACGGGTTTGTCCGTCCGCCAGCAGTGGGGGTAGGAGTGGGTGTGCTTCTCGATTTTGAACGCCTTGTTTTCGGCTTTCAGCATCACCGAGATGTCGATGTCGAGCGTCGGATCGGTGTCGCACAGCCGTTCGTCGTAGACGTTCTTCACATAGCGGCCCGCATATTCCCCGTATTTTTCGACGTCGATGTTCGTCTTCACGAATTCCGGGTCGAGGTCTTCGACGAGGAAGAACTTGCCCTGCTTGTCGACCATCGGCTGGTTCTTGCCGGCGCGGTCCACCATGAAGAGCGGTGCGATGCCTGCGGCTTTCGCCACGCGGTCGTCGTCTGCACCGAACGTCGGGGCGATGTGCACGATGCCCGTACCGTCGGAGGTGGTCACGTAGTCGCCGACGATCACGCGGAACGCGTCGCCCATCGGCTTCACCCACGGGATCAGCTGCTCGTAACGGATGCCCTCCAGCTCGGTGCCTTTCCACGTCTGCTCCGCAACCTCGTAGGTGCCCTCCATCTTCTTGGTGAAGTAGGAGCCCAGCAGCTCCTTGGCCAGGATGACCGTCTGCGGCTGGTCGGTATAGGGGTTGCGGCATTTGACCTTCACGTATTCGATTGCGGGACCCACGGCCAGTGCGGTGTTCGACGGCAGGGTCCACGGCGTAGTGGTCCAGGCGAGGAAATAGAGTTCGCCCTCGACTCCGTCGAAGAGCTTCTCGCTCTTTGCGTCGCGCACGACCCGGAACTGTGACGTGCAGGTCGTGTCCTTCACGTCGCGGTAGCAGCCCGGCTGGTTCAGCTCGTGGGTCGAGAGGCCCGTTCCGGCGGCCGGAGAGTAGGGCTGGATGGTGTAGCCCTTGTAGAGCAGGCCCTTGTCGAAGAGCTGCTTCAGCAACCACCACAGCGTCTCGATGTACTTGTTGTCGTAGGTGATGTACGGGTCGTCCATGTTGACCCAGTAGCCCATCTTGCGCGTGAGGTTCTCCCAGGCGCCCGTGAACTCCATCACCGCCTCGCGGCACGTGCGGTTATACTCCTCGATGGTGATTTTCTTGCCGATGTCTTCCTTCGTGATGCCGAGTTTCTTCTCGACGCCCAGCTCCACGGGCAGTCCGTGGGTGTCCCATCCCGCCTTGCGGTGCACGAGGTAACCCTGCTGCGTCTTGTAGCGGCAGATGATGTCCTTGATCGTGCGGGCCATGACGTGATGGATGCCCGGCATGCCGTTGGCCGAGGGGGGACCTTCGTAAAATACGAACGTGGGGTGTCCCTCGCGGGTGTCGATGCTTTTGTGGAATGTGTCGCGGGCGTCCCACTCGCCGAGCACGTCGGCGGCTACGCCGGCCAGGTCGAGACCTTTATACTCCTTGAACTTCATATCGGTAAGAAATTTCTTCGCTGTTTTTCTGACAAGCAACAAAGATATAAAAAAGATTTAATAAATCGGACTTTTTTAAGCCCGGATTCTATTTCCGGACGGGAACGTCGAGCCGGAAGCAGGAGCCCCGGCCGACGGCCGAGTCGACGCCGACGCGTCCGCCCAGTTGTTCGGCGATCGACTTGCAGATCGAGAGCCCGAGACCGGTCCCCTGTGTGAAGGTGTCGAGTTTGACGAAGCGTTCGAAGATGCGCCCGTGATCTTCGGGGGCGATGCCGATGCCCGTGTCGCGGACGTGGAAACGGATGTAGCCGGGAATTTCGCGGAATCCCACCGTGATAGATCCCTCCCGCGTGAATTTCAGGGCGTTGCGCAGGTAGTTGCCGATAATTCGGGTTACTCCCTGCCGGTAGGCCCGGATCGGGAGCGGCGGCAGGCCCTTCTCCATGCGGAGCTCCACGCCCGGGGGACATTGCGGGTGGAACACCTCGACCGTTTCACGGATGAACTCCCGGGCATCGAAAATCGTGCGGATGACCTCCGACCGTCCCGATTCGATGAGCGCCAGGTCGAGCACGTCGGAGATGATCTGCAGCAGCAGTTCGTTGTTGTGCCGGATGATGTCGCTGTACTCCCCGCGGGTCTGGTTGTCCGGCTCGTTGGCGAGCAGCTCCGAGAATCCGACGATGGCATTCAGCGGGGTGCGTATCTCGTGGCTCATGTTGGCCAGGAAGGCCGATTTGAGCCGGTTGGACTCTTCGGCGCGCTCCTTGGCCCGGCGGAGCTGTTCCTCGCTGCGCGTGGCTTCGGTGACGTCCTCGAGCAGGACGACCAGCTCGTCGTCGTCGCCCGGGGTATTGTAGATCAGGGTGCGGCAGATGCGCTCCGAGGCCGGGGCCTGCCAAAGGTGTTCCCGGGAGTCTCCGGAGGGAATATGCAGGAATCTTGGGAGACTCTCCTGAGGGTCCGCTCCCGTTTCGACGGCCGTTTTTCCGGTAAAGTCCTGCGTACGGATGCCCAGTATCCGGCCCGCCTGCTGATTGATGTACGAAAGCAGGTAATCGACGGCCTCGCCTGCCTTGTTGCGCAGGATGTTGATGCGGATATAGCCGATCGGCAGGTGCTCGATCAGTTGTGCGAGGTGGCTGTAATTGCGCTGCGCCGCCTTGTAGCTCTGATTGATGGCGGCGAGTTCCGCGCTCTCGGGGTTGCCGCTCGTGACGCGGCGCACGCTGCCGAAGGCCGTGCGGGTATTCGTCCGCGGATCGGTGCGCACCTCTACGGCTTTGACTTGCAGACACCTGTTGCCGTTTGCCGTGACGAATGTTTCGTCGAGCGTGTCGGTGACTTTGAGCGCTGCGCAGCGGGTGTAGATCCGTGCGCGGTGTTCTTCTCTGGGGAGCAGGCGAACTTCGTCGAAAGTGATGTGCGTACGATCCGTGCCGAAGAGTTCTGTTGCCAGCGGGGAGCAGGTCATTTCGCGCTTTTCGAAATCGAGACACCACCACCCGATGCCCGATGCGTCGAGAAATTGCTGTAATAATTCAATGGAAACGGGATGTTCTGTGTTCATGGAAAGGGACCGGTTTTCCGTTAGGCCGTTTTGTCTTAGTCGAAGGACTGCATTTCGATCAGTTTGGCATAGATGCCGTTGCGCTCCATCAGTTCGGCGTGCGTACCCCGTTCGGCGATGCGGCCGTGGTCCACGACGATGATCTGGTCGGCGTTGTGGATGGTCGACAGGCGGTGGGCGATGACCACCGACGTACGGCCTTTGAGCAGGTTGTTGAGGGCCTCCTGCACGAGTTTTTCGCTCTCGGTGTCGAGGGCCGAGGTGGCCTCGTCGAGGATCAGGATGTCGGGATTCTTCAACACCGCGCGGGCGATCGAAAGCCGCTGGCGCTGTCCGCCGGAGAGCTTCACGCCCCGGTCGCCGATGTTCGTTTCGTAACCCTCGGGGCTCTCGCGGATGAAGCAGTCGGCGTTGGCGACCTTCGCCGCCTCGACCACCTCTTCGTGCGTGGCGCCTCGCTTGCCCATGGCGATATTGCCCTCGATGGTGTCGTTGAACAACACGGTGTCCTGCGCCACGACGCTCATATGCTCGCGCACGCTCTCCTGCGTGTAGTCGCGCAGCGAAACGCCGTCGATGCGGATGTCGCCCGACGTGGGGTCGTAAAACCGGGGCAGCAGTTCGCTCAGGGTCGACTTGCCGCCTCCCGAGGGACCTACCAGCGCCACGGTCTGCCCGCGGAGTATCTCGAACGAAACGCCGTCGATCACCTCGCGCGAACCGTCGTAGGAGAAATGCACGTCGCGGAACTCGATCTTTTCTTTCAGCCCCGTCAGCTCTTTGGCGTCGGGACTGTCCTGTATTTCGGGTTTGGTGTCGATGATCGAGAAGATGCGTTCGCCGGCGGCGATGCCCTGGTTGATGTTGGCGAACTGGTCGATAAAGGTGCGCACGGGGCGCGTGATCTGCGAGAAGATGGCCACGAAAGCGATGAACCCGCCGGGGTCGAGCGTTCCCTTGGCGACGAGCGAACCGCCGAAGACGAGGATCACGCCCACGGCCGTGATGCCGAGAAATTCGCTCATCGGCGACGCCAACTGCTGACGGCGGGCCATCGAGAGAGTCAGCCGTGCGAGGTCGGCGCTGATGGCGTAGTATTTCTGTTTGATGTATTCGACGGCGTTGTAGCTTTTGATGACCTTAATGCCCGCGAGCGATTCGTCGAGCGTGGCGACCATCTCGCCCATGCGCTGTTGGTTGGTGCGGGCCGGGTGGCGGAGTTTTTTGACGATGCTGCCGATCAGCAGCGCCACCACCGGGAGAAACAGCACCGAGAAGACGGCCAGCTCCCAGGAGATAGCCACCATCATCACGATATAGCCGATGATCAGAAACGGTTCGCGGAACGACACCTGCAGGGTGTTGGTGATGCAGAACTGCACCACGCCCACGTCGGAGGTGATTTTCGAGATGATGTCGCCCTTGCGCTGGTCCGAAAAATAGCCTACGTTCATGTCCATCACGCGAGAGAACATCTCGTTGCGCATCCGCTGCAGGGTTCTCGTGCGCATGTTCTCCATGGTCCAGGCGCCCAGGTAACGGAACAGGTTGCTCAGCAGGCTGATGCAGATGGCCACCACGGCCAGCAGCATCAGGACGTTCTGCGTGGAGTATTCCTGGAAAATATGCGAATAGGTGAAGTTGAAGAGCGTGGCCAGATACTCCTTGTTCAGTTCCACGGGCGGCAGTTTCTCGACATACTCGAACGAATAGTTTGCGTCGAACATGGTGTTCAGGATCGGAATGATCAGCATGAACGTCAGGGAGTTGAACAGCGCGTAGAAAAGGGAGTAGAAGAAATAGGGAACCGCGTATTTTCTGATCGGCCGGGCGAAGCCCAACAGCCGCATATATGTCTTGAACATTCGGGGCGTATGGTTTGGTGGTTACGCAATAATCGGACAAAGATACGAATAAGCGAGGGCAAAAGCAAGTTTACTTGCATTTTGCCGAGCGGCAGTATCTTCGGCGCAGCCAAAGATACGAAAAAAAACTGACAGCGCCAAAACCGGATCGCGGGCGGTACGGTCAGGTTGCGCCGGCAAAAGGGTCGTAACGACTCCAAAGGTAGGAATAATAACCCGAAAAGCGAACCTTGCAGGAACTTTCGGCGAAAGATCGCGTCCGGCGGACCAAAAAAAAACGGAGCGGCAACGTTTCCGTTTACCGCTCCGCAGGGTCGTATCCCGTATCTTCGAGCCAGTGCGCCCTGTCGTTCGCCGCCGCGACGGCCAGCGCGTCGCAGCGGTTGTTCTCCACCGTGTCGGCATGGCCTTTGACCCAGACGAACCGGACGTTGTGGCGGTTGTACGCACGCAGGAAGCGCATCCACAGGTCGGGGTTCTTCTTGCCCGCGAATCCCTTGCGCACCCAGCCGAAGACCCAGCCTTTCGAAACGGCGTCGACGACGTATTTCGAATCGGAGTAGATCACGACGTCCGAACCCTCGAATTTGAGGGTCTCGAGCGCCACGCACACGGCCATGAGTTCCATGCGGTTGTTGGTCGTGAGGCGGAAGCCCTGCGACAGCTCCTTGCGGTGCTGCCCCGAAAGGAGTACTGCGCCGTAGCCGCCGGGGCCGGGGTTTCCGAGGGCCGAGCCGTCGGTGTATATGGTAATTTGTGCCAAATTCGAGGTGAAAGGTTTGAAGAAAAAAGCGAAAAGTGCAAGGTTAACGGGCGATGTCATTGCGAGGAGCGCAGCGACGCAGCAATCTGCGCCGGAGTGGCGACGTTGTGGCGTTCAGTCGGATTGCCACGCTCGCTTTTGTTCGCTCGCAATGACGGAAAACTGAGTTTCAATTTTCCGCTTTCGACTTTTTACTCATTTCAGTGCGGAAAGCTGTGCTTTCAGCGCCGCGATCTTGGCTTCAGTGTCGGCCTGCTTGGCGCGTTCGTTGGCTACGACTTTCTCGGGCGCCGAGGAGACGAAGCGTTCGTTCGAGAGCTTCTTCATCACCGAGGCGAGGAATCCCTCGTAGTAGGCCAGGTCGTCGGAGAGTTTTTTGCGCTCGGCTTCGGTGTCGATCTTGCCTGCCATCGGCACGAAATACTGGGTCGTTTTGACGATGAACGCCGCGGCCGCCGGGTCTTTCTCCGTCACGGCTTCGATCGCTGCGAGGTTGGCCATTTTGACCAGCACGGGGGCGAACTCCGCGGGGTAGTTCTCATCGACGATCACCCGGAGCGTCAGCTCCTCCTTCTGCGGCAGGTTCTTCTGGTTGCGGACGTTGCGCACCGAGGTGATGATCTCCTTGGCCAGTTCGAAGCGCGCCAGCATCGCGGCGTCTTCGGCCGCGGGTTCGGGCATCTGCGCCACGCAGATCGAGGCGCCCTCGGCGCGGGGCGCGAGGTCCTGCCAGATCTCCTCCGTGACGAACGGCATGAACGGGTGCAGCAGGCGCATCAGGGCGTCGAACCAGCCTCTCGTCGCCTCCAGCGTCGGGGCGTCGATAGGCTGTCCGTAGGCGGGCTTCACCATTTCGAGGTAGAGACCGCTGAAGTCGTCCCAGAACAGGCGGTAAGCCTCTTTGAAAGCCTCCGAAATGCGGTAACTCCTGAAATCCTCGTCGATCTGGCGGAGCGAGCGGCCCAACGCCTGCCCGAACCACGCGACGGCGAGGCGGTTGTTCTCGCTCTGCGACGCTGCGGCGTCCACCGTCCAGCCGTTTACGAGCCGGTAGGCGTTCCATATCTTGTTGCCGAAGTTGCGGCCCTGCTCGCACAGCGCCTCGTCGAACATCACGTCGTTGCCGGCCGACGACGAAATGAGCATGGCCATGCGCACGCCGTCGGCGCCGAACTTGTCGATCAGGTCCAGCGGGTCGGGCGAGTTGCCCAGCTGCTTGGACATCTTGCGACCGATCTTGTCGCGCACGATACCCGTGAAGTAGACGTTCGAGAAGGGCTTTTCCCCACGGTATTCATACCCGGCCATAATCATGCGGGCCACCCAGAAGAAGATGATGTCCGGACCGGTCACCAGATCGTC
Source organism: Alistipes timonensis JC136 (assembly GCF_900107675.1). Lineage (GTDB taxonomy): Bacteria > Bacteroidota > Bacteroidia > Bacteroidales > Rikenellaceae > Alistipes > Alistipes timonensis. Next base: position 332,783 of record NZ_FNRI01000002.1, on the reverse strand, counting down.
GGTGGGGTAGTAGTAGCTGATCTCCTTGTTGTCCGGGAAGCGGATGCCGTCGAACACCGAGATGGGCCACAGCCACGACGAGAACCACGTGTCCAGCACGTCCTCGTCCTGTCGCAGGTCCGTCAGTTGCAGCGATGCGTCGCCGCTCTTCGCGCGGGCTTTTTCCAGCGCCTCTTCGGCCGTCAGGGCCACCACGAAGCCGCCTTTGGGGAGGTAGTAAGCCGGAATGCGCTGGCCCCACCACAACTGGCGCGAGATGCACCAGTCTTTGATGTTCTCCATCCAGTGACGGTAGGTGTTCTTGTATTTCTCGGGCACGAAGCGGATCGCGTCCTCCATCACGGCTTTCGTCGCGGGCTCGGCCAACTCCTGCATCGAGAGGAACCACTGCATCGAGAGCTTGGGTTCGATGGCCACGCCCGTGCGCTCCGAATAGCCCACGTTGTTGGTGTAGTCCTCGGTCTTTTCCAGCAGGCCCGCCGCCGCGAGGTCCTTTTCGATCTGCCGCCGCACGTCGAAACGGTCCTGACCCACGTAGAGGCCCACCTTGTCGTTGATCGTGCCGTTGTCGTTGAAAATATCGATGGTTTCGAGTCCGTATTTTTCGCCCAGCATGTAGTCGTTCACGTCGTGCGCCGGGGTCACCTTCAGGGCGCCCGTTCCGAACTCGATGTCCACGTACTCGTCGCGGATCACCGGAATCGAACGGCCCACCAGCGGCACGGTCACACGGGCGTCCTTCGCCAGCCATTCATAGCGCGGGTCGTTGGGGTTGACGCACAGCGCCGTGTCGCCCAGAATGGTCTCGGGGCGCGTCGTGGCGACGATGATCGCCTTGTCCGTCCCCTCGACCGCATAGCGCAGGTAGTAGAGCTTGCCGTGCGACTCTTTGAAGACCACCTCCTCGTCCGAAAGGGCCGTCTGCGCCGCGGGGTCCCAGTTGACCATTCGCACGCCGCGGTAGATTTTCCCCTTTTCATAGAGGTCGCAGAAGACGCGCAGGACGCTCTCCGTGCGGGCTTCGTCCATCGTGAAGCACGTGCGGTCCCAGTCGCACGAGGCGCCCAGTTTGCGCAGCTGTTTGAGGATCACGCCGCCGTATTTCTCCTTCCATTCCCAGGCGTATTCGAGGAATTTCTCGCGCGAGAGCGACGCCTTTTCGATGCCTTTTTCGTGGAGCATCGCCACCACCTTGGCCTCCGTGGCGATCGACGCGTGGTCCATGCCCGGCACCCAACAGGCGTTTTTGCCCGACATGCGCGCACGGCGCACCAGTACGTCCTGCAGCGTGTTGTTGAGCATGTGCCCCATGTGGAGCATGCCCGTCACGTTGGGGGGCGGAATGACGATCGTGTAGGGTTCCCGCTGGTCGGGTTCCGAGTGGAAGATGCCCCGGTCGATCCAGTAGTCGTACCACTTGGACTCGATCTGCTGCGGTGCGTATTTGTCGGCGATTTGCATAGCGCGTAGATTTTACTTTGTTTTCAGGGGTGCAAAGTTATTAACATTCTGTCAAAGATAAAATAAAATTCCTGAAAAAACGTTACCTTTGCAACATTATATATTTGTATACTATGAGCAAAAAAGATAAGATAGAAACCTTCGAAGTAGACGACGTGAACCTGGTCCCCGAACTGCTCGACGGCAAACACCACGTGATTCCCATTGTCACCGGCGGTGACGAACCCGTGGAGGAAGTCGAGGTTCCCGAGATCATACCCATCCTTACGCTGCGCTCCTCGGTGCTTTTCCCGGGGGCGATAACCCCCATTACGGTAGGCCGCGACAAGAGCATCAACCTCGTCCGCGCGGTGAATGCCGAAGGCGGCATCCTGGGCGCCGTGCTGCAGCGCGAAAGCGACGTTGAGGACCCTGCGCCGGACGACATGTACAAGGTCGGCACCGCGGCGCGCATCATTAAGATTCTGGAGATGCCCAACGGCAACCTGACGGTGATCCTGAACGGTTTGGAGAAGATCGAGATCACGGAGTACATCACCACCGAGCCCTATTTCAAGGCTCGGGTGACAGCCCTGCGCGACTCGACCCCCGACCTGAAGAGCATCGAGTTCGAGGCCCTCGTGGACTCGATCCGCGACGTGGCGCTGAACATCATCAACGTCTCGCCGTCGATGCCCAAGGAGGCGGCCTTCGCCATCAAAAACATCGACTCGAAGCGCGGAATCATCAATTTCATCTGCTCCAACATGGAGCTTACGGACGAAGACCGTCAGTCGTTGCTGGAGGCCCCCGGCCTGCTGGCCCGCGCCCGCAAACTGCTCGAAATACTCATCCGCGAGCAGCAGTTGGCCGAGCTGAAAAACCAGATTCAGGAGCGTGTCAAACAGGAGATCGACAAGCAGCAGCGCGACTATTACCTGCAGCAGCAGATGCGCACCATTCAGGACGAGCTGGGCGACGGCGCCGACGCCGACATCGAAAAGATGCGCGAGGCGGCCAAAAAGAAGAACTGGCCCAAGGAGGTGGGCGAGACTTTCGAGAAGGAGTTGCAGAAGGTCGAGCGGCTGAATCCCGCCGTGGCCGAATACTCGGTGCAGATGACCTATCTCAACCTGCTGCTGGAGCTGCCGTGGAACGACGTGACGAAGGACAACCTCGACCTGAACTGCGCCCGCGAACAGCTCGACCGCGATCATTTCGGTCTCGACGAGGTGAAGGAGCGCATTCTGGAGCATCTGGCGGTCATCAAACTCAAAGGCGACCTCAAATCCCCGATCCTCTGCCTTTACGGCCCTCCGGGCGTGGGCAAGACCTCGCTGGGCAAGTCGGTCGCCGCAGCGCTCGACCGCAAGTTCGGCCGCATCTCGCTGGGCGGACTGCACGACGAGTCGGAGATTCGCGGACACCGCCGCACCTACATCGGCGCCATGCCGGGCCGGATCATCCAGACCATCAAACGGTGCGGATCGTCCAACCCCGTGATTATCCTCGACGAGGTGGACAAGGTGACGGTTTCAAACCACGGCGACCCGTCGAGCGCCCTTTTGGAGGTGCTCGATCCGGAGCAGAACACCACGTTCCACGACAACTATATCGACATGGAGTACGATCTGTCGAAAGTGCTGTTCATCGCCACGGCCAACAATATCGCCAACATCGCCCCGGCGTTGCGCGACCGTATGGAGATGATTAACATTCCCGGTTATCTCGTGGAGGAGAAGGTGCGCATCGCGCTGGACCACCTGCTGCCCAAGCAGCGCGAGGCCCACGGCATCAAAGAGCAGGAGATGACGATGTCGGCGGAGACCGTCGAGGGGATCGTTTCGGGCTATACGCGCGAGGCAGGTGTCCGCTCGCTGGACAAGAACCTGGCGAAGATCGCCCGCGCCCGCGCCAAGCAGATCGCTTTCGACGAAGCCTTTACACCCGAGATTACGGCCAAGGATGTCGAGAAGATTCTCGGCATGCCCAAGTTCCTCCGCGAGGAGTATGAAGTGGGCGGCATGACGGGCGTCGTGACGGGCCTCGCCTGGACCGAGGTCGGCGGCGACATTCTCTATATCGAGTCGGTGCTGACGCCCGGCAAGGGCAAGGTGAGCCTCACGGGCAATCTCGGCGAGGTGATGAAGGAGTCGGCCACGATCGCCCACGAGTGGGTGATGGCCCATCACAAGGAGTTAGGGATCGACCCCGCGATGTTCGAGCAGAACGACATCAATATCCACGTGCCGGAGGGTGCCATTCCGAAGGACGGTCCTTCGGCCGGTATCACGATGGTCACCTCGATCGTCTCGACCTACACGGGCCGCAAGGTGAAGGAGCGGATCGCCATGACGGGCGAGACGACCCTCCGCGGACGGGTGATGCCCGTGGGCGGCGTGAAGGAGAAGATTCTGGCCGCCAAGCGCGCCGGCATCACCGAGCTGATACTCTCGGAGGAGAACCGCAAAGACATCGCCGAGATTAAGGAGGACTACATCGCCGGGCTGACGTTCCACTACGTGAAGACCAACGACGAGGTGCTGAAACTGGCTTTGGAAAAGTAGTTTTTGAGATATGTCCGGTCGCGTGCGACAAGCCCCTCCCGAGGGAGGGGTTTGGGGTGGGGTCAGACTTGCAGACGCGGCGGAACGCCGCGAGGCAGGCTGGCCGGAGCACGCTGACAGACCGAATGCAGATAGTTTTATGTTATGAAATTCATCGCGATCATTCCGGCGCGTTATGCGTCCACCCGTTTCCCCGGGAAGCCGCTGGCCATGCTGGGCGGAAAACCCGTCATAGAGCGGGTTTACGAGCAGGTAGCCGGCGTGCTGGACGACGCCGTGGTGGCTACCGACGACGAGCGTATCTACGACGCCGTGCGGGCTTTCGGAGGGCGGGTCGAAATGACCTCCCCGGATCATCGGAGCGGTACCGACCGCTGCCGGGAGGCCTATGACCGGCTGGGCGCGGAGTACGACGTGGTCGTGAACGTGCAGGGCGACGAACCTTTTATCCAGGCCTCGCAGTTGGAGACTGTGAAGCGGTGTTTCGACGACCCCGCGACCGACATCGCCACGCTCGTGAAACCTTTTACGGAGGCCGACGGACTCGCCGCCCTCGAAAATCCCAACTCGCCCAAGGTGGTCCTCGACGCACAGTCGCGGGCCATCTATTTTTCCCGATCGGTGATTCCCTACCTGCGGGGCGTTCCGCGCGAGGAGTGGCTTGCACGCCATACCTTTTATAAGCATATCGGGCTCTACGCCTTCCGTGCCGACGTGCTGCGGGCTGTGACGGCGCTGCCGCAGTCGACGCTCGAAAAGGCCGAATCGCTGGAACAGTTGCGCTGGTTGGAGAACGGTTATAAAATCGGTGTGGGTATCTCGGAGGTCGAGACCATCGGTATCGACACCCCCGAGGACCTGGAGAAAGCGGAAGCTTTTTTAATTAAATAGTATGGCAATGAAATTTATCGCAGGTCCGTGTGTGATCGAATCGGCCGAACTGCTCGATGTCGTGGCTGAACGGCTGGTGTCCGTCAACCGGACGCTCGGCACGGACATCATCTTCAAAGCGTCGTTCGACAAGGCCAACCGCACGTCGATTGCGTCGTTCCGCGGCCCGGGGCTCGAAAAAGGTTTGCAAATGCTTGCCGACGTGCGGGCGAAATGGGGGCTGAAACTCCTCACGGACATCCATGAGGCGTGGCAGGCAGCGCCCGTAGGCGAGGTGGTCGACGTGATCCAGATTCCGGCGTTCCTTTGCCGCCAGACCGATCTGGTGGTCGCCGCGGCGAAGACCGGCAAGGTCGTGAACATCAAAAAAGCCCAGTTTTTGTCGGGTCCCGACATGCAATATCCCTACGAAAAGGCCCGCGAGGCCGGAGCCGCCGACATCTGGCTGACCGAGCGCGGCAATTCGTTCGGCTACAACAATCTGGTCGTCGATTTCCGCAACATTCCCGATATGCTGAAGATTACCCCCACGGTCGTCATGGACTGCACCCACTCGGTGCAGCGCCCCGGTGCGGCCGGCGGCAAGACGGGCGGCAACCGGGAGTTCGTGCCCGCCATGGCCCGTGCGGCCAGGGCGTTCGGGGCCAACGGTTTCTTCTTCGAGGTGCACCCCGATCCCGACAAGGGCCTGAGCGACGCCGCGAACATGCTGCCGCTCGATGAACTGGAGGCGTTAATTAAATCCCTGCTGTAAATGACCGATACGACAAAGGCGCAGATTCTCGCGGTGGCCCGCAAGGCGATCCATACGGAGATGCTGACGCTCAAACATTTGGAAGAGACCTTAGGCGACGAGTTCGCTGTGGCCGTGGAGATGATTCTCGAAAGCCGCGGCAAGTGTATCATTACGGGTATGGGCAAGTCGGGCCTCGTGGGGCGCAAGATCGCCGCGACGCTCGCCTCGACCGGCACTCCGAGCTTTTTTCTACACCCCGGAGAGGCTTTCCACGGCGACCTGGGCATGATTTCGAAGGAGGATATCGTGGTGGCGCTCTCCTATTCGGGCGAGACGGACGAGATACTGAAAATAGTCCCCTTTATCCATTCCAACGGCAACCGGATCATTTCGATGACCGGTAATCCCGAGTCGGCGCTGGCCAAGAATTCCGACGTGCATCTGGACGTAGGGGTCCGCGAAGAGGCTTGCATCCTGCACCTCGCACCCACCTCGTCGACCACGGCGCAAATTGCCATGGGCGATGCGCTGGCCGTGTCGCTGATGCAGATGCGGGGTTTCACGAGCGTCGATTTCGCGCGCCTGCATCCGGGCGGAAGCCTCGGGCGGCGTCTGCTGATGACCGTGGGCAATGTCATGCGCGACCACGACCTGCCGGTGGTGGCCCCCGACTGCCCGGCGGCGGAGATGATCCACGCCATTTCGAAGGGCGGGCTGGGGCTGATCGTGATCTGCGACGGCGAGAAGATCGAGGGCATCGTCACCGACGGCGACGTGCGCCGCGCGATGGAGCGCCTGCGCGGGGAGTTCTTCAACATCAAAGCCGCGGATATCGCCACGCGCAACCCCAAGACCATCTCACCGGATGAGAAACTGATCGAAGCCGAAAAGATGATGACCCGCAACAAGGTCACTTCGCTGCTGGTGACGGATGCCGCCGGAAAACTCTCGGGCGTGATTCAGATTTACGACATCAAACTGTAAAAAAGAGGAGTTTTTTTGCGAATCTCCTTTGAAAAAGCGGGTTAGGTATAGACCGTGCGTTAGAAAGGTTGGATCACTACCGACTTGTCGGGCTGCTATTTCATACGCATCATTTCCGCCGCTGCAAGCAGGAAAGCCCCGACACCGTAAGGAGCGGTCATTTCCGCCGTCACATGAGCCGGATCATGGCCGATAGGCTGCACGTAACCCAGTTTTCCGTCTTTCTGAACATGACTCTTCAGCGCCTTCCATCCCTTCACCGCCGCTTTGCGGTAAGCCGGATCGGTCAGGATGCCATTATTCACACCCCACGCAAATCCGTAGACGAAGAACCCCGAAGCGCTATTCTCGGGCTGGGGCCAGCTCTGCGGATCATACATACCCGCATGCCACGAACCTTTCGCATCCTGACAGCGCAGGATCGCGGGCGACATGCGACGGAACAAATCGAGGTAATAGGCATAACTGGGGTGGCTCTCCGGCACATACTGCAATAGAAGTGCAAGTCCGGCATAAACCCAGCCGTTGCCGCGCCCCCAGAATACCTTCTCGCCGTTTTTCTCACGGTCGTTCACCAACCGCAGGTCCCGGTGGAAAAGTCCGTCTTCGAAACTGAAAAGCGCATCGGTGGTCACTTTGAACTCCGAAAAACAGAAATCGAGGTAGTCCGCACGGCCGTCGCACTGCGCCAACTGCGCATAGACAGGCGGCGCCATGAACAATGCATCGCACCAGCCCCAGCGGTCGCGGTAGTACTTACCTTTGGGGGTGATCAGCGGATTCGTATCGGGATGCGACATGACGTAGCGGACCCGTTCACGGACCTTTGCGGCCATAGCCGGGTCCCCGTATCTGCCGGCCAGCAACATGTAAGTCTGCCCGATGCAGAGGTCGTCGGCGTCGTAAACCCGCTCGAGCATGTCCCAGTCACAGGCTTCGCCGATCCCGCGCAGGAACGTCCAGACGGACTCGTCACCGCTCTCGGCAGCCCATTCGGCCATACCGCGGTAGAGGGCGCCGTTGGCCCAGTGGCCTTTGGGAAGCAACGAATCGGTGAAATTCCGGATTTGCCAACGTGCGGCCCGGTCGATCAGTTCGCGGTCGCGTGCCGCGGGACTTTTGGCTGCGAGCGGTCCGCAAAGCCCGGCCGCCAACAGCAAGAGAAGAAAAATACGTTTCATATCGAGGTTTTACAGTTCTGTATTATCGGGTATTCCATTTTTCCAGGGCCGGAATCGGATCACCGGCTTTTCCGGCCGCATCGGCCGGGATCAGCCGCACGGTATAGGCCGTCCGGGCACCGGGAGCGAGCGTAGCCGTGAAACCTACCATCACCGTTCCGGGATTGGGCTCGTCGTATTCGTGGCGGGGCTCTGTCGACCAGGTGCCGAGCTGCACGCCGTCGCCCTCGACCCGCATCGACAACCGTTCGTCCCCAAGCGTCAGCTCCGCCGTCCGGTCATCGACGATCCGCACTTCGGCGGGAGTCAGCATGGCCCAGCGCAGGGGCATTTCGCGGTCCCCGTTCGTGACCTCATCGCGGACGACGACATAGCTGTCCCCGACAATGGCCACGCCGCGGCGGTGGGCTGCGACAGCCGCCGCATCGGCCTTCGAAAGGTCCGTGACGGCGTAGACGAAACCCTCACGGTCGCCGGAAGCAACGATCTTCGCCCGGGCGTCGACGCGTTGAAGCGAATCGGCGAACGTCATCATGTTATGCACCCGGCTGCTCAGCCGCAGGGCTTTCCAGCGCGAAGAGTACTGCGAGCGGTCGCCCAATTCGATGCCGTATTTTTCCAGCGAATAGTAATCCTGGATACCGAGATCTTTGGCCCATTGTTTCGTTCCGCGGTACATTACGAAACTGCCGATGTCCATGTGCGAATGGTTGTGTCCGCAACTGCCGCCTTTCAGTCCGGCGAAAATCTCATCGTCACCGCCGAAATGGTTGCGCATGATTGCCACGGGCGTCGTGCCCTGTCCGACGTAAAGACGCTGTTGCGGAGCCGTCATCCCCTCGAAAGGTTTCTCCGCGGCCCAGAGCATCACCGAAGGGAGATAACGCACCCGGTACATGCGTGATTTGGCCCCGGACCGTATCATATCATCGATCTTCTGCTTTTCGGCCCACAGCAGCGAAGGGTTTCCGGTGCGGGAGGCGAACCAGAACATCGGATAGGAATTCTTCATGCTCTGCGGGTCCTGTGCGGTACAGTCGGCATAAGCCCAGCAGCCGAGGCCCTGTGTCGACATTTGGAGGATATACTCCGGTGTACGGAGGAATCCCGGGACGTCGGCCAGTCCGAACGAAGTGCCGTAAACGCCCTCCAAAGCATCGATCAGCATCACGGCGTAGGCCGTGCCGTAATTCCAATAGGTATAGCCCTCGGGATAGTTGCCGTCGGGTGCATACTCCGGAATACCGATTTCGCGCACCAGCCGGATCGAGCGGGCGATGATCCGACGCGCCAATTCAGGGTCCAGCTCGTAGGCTGCGATCGCTGCGAAAGCCATCGAAGCGTTGCAGACCGGATTCCAGTTATTCTTCTTTTTCAGCCACTTGCAATTCTCGGGCGCCGAAGTGGTCTCAGGCACTCCTTCGGCGATGCCCAGCCGGAACATCGCTTCGGCGACCGTCCGCCGCGTCGACTCCGCAAGGCTGTCATACAGCCAGTCGTACCCGATGGCCAGGGCCATCGTCATTTCCGACACGTCGAGAAAGTGCGAGGAGTTCCAATCGGGAAAGGCGCAGACATTGAGCATCTCCCGCTCGGCACGACAGGCGTAGCGGTCATCTCCGGTCATGCGCCACGCATAGCTCAGGAAATAGATGCGCGTGAGCGCCTCGCGCGACACGGCGAGCATGCGCGAACCTTCGAACGTGCGTTCGAGCAGCGGGGCTTTCAGGTATTTGCCGCTCTGGTGAAGGATCGCTTCGTGAATGCTGCGCAGGAAATCGTCCGAAGCGATTTTGGCTTCGATCCGCCGTTCGCCCCCGCGTGGCAGCAGCAGCCGCGGATGCGGCCCCGAGACGGCAAGGCCGGAGGGATTTTGCGCCGCACCGTCCAGCGGACGGAATAAAGCTATGAGAAACAGAAGCAGGCCGGCGATGCGGAATCGTGTCATAATCATAAATTTTGAGACAGCACAAAAATAACCATTCCCGTCCGAACCGAGGGGCTGTAAATCGTGAAATCTGATGCCGAAATCCCGCGCACCGGGCCGGCAGAGGTTTGCATATCGTGTGCCGGAGTGCTGCAAATCGTGCAGCGCCGTCAGTCGGAGACACCCCCGTTGGCCTGCTGATAGGCTGAAGGCGTCATGCCGAACTCCTTCTTGAAGCAAGTGCTGAAATAGCGAATATCCGAGAACCCGACCTTCACGGCGACCTCCGAGATCGTATAGGCTTTGGTCGTGAGCAGCTGCGCGGCGCGTTTGAGACGGATACTGCGGCAGAACTCGCTCGGGGACTGATTCGTGAGACCTTTGATACGCCGATAGAGCATCGAAGTGCTCAGGTGCATCTTCCCGGCGAAGATGTCCACCGAGAACTCCTCGTCGGCTATATTCTCTTCGATGACCTGCATGGCCCGGGCCAGGAACTTGTCGTCGGCCGAAACGAGCTGTATCTCTTTGGGACTGGCGATGAACTCCTGTTTGATCCGTTCGCGGATGATTTCCCGCGACTGGATCAGACTGCGGATGCGCACCAGCAGGTAATCTACCTCGAAAGGTTTGGTGACATAGGCGTCGGCTCCGTATTCGTATCCCTCCTTTTTGATCTCGTCCTGCGAATACGAGGTCAGGAAAAGGAACGGGATGCAGTTGGTCGCGGCGGCGGATTTCATCTTTCGGCACAGTTCCAGGCCCTCTTTGCCCTCGGAAAAGACGACGCCGGAAATGACCAGTTTGGGTTTGTTGCGCACGACCTGTTCGTAGACGCTTTCGGGCGAAGCGAACGTCTCGACCCGCATGGCGGGACGAAGCATCTTTTCGAGAAACCGGCGCAGTTGTTTGTCCTTGGCGACGACATAGATCAGCGGAGCCCCCGGTTTGCAGTAGTCGCCCGGACCCGTGCCCGTGTCGATCGTCCGGATGTATTCGTCGAGCGTGGCCGAGTGCGACGAGTCGTCGTGCGGAATCTCATTACCGTCCCGGTGCAGACGCCGGTTGTCGGCCGGAAGGCAGAAACGGAAAACCGAGCCTCTGCCCGGCTCGCTTTCGACCTCGATGCGCCCCCGGTGAAGTTCGACCAGTTCCTTGGCCAGAGCCAGGCCGATACCCGAACCGCTTTCGGCGCTGCCGTCCGACCAGAACCGCTCGAAAATACGGCCGAGATTCTCCGGACGGATACCCGTACCGTTATCGCTCACCTCGACCCAGGTATTTCCGTCCCCGTCCGCCCGGCAGGTCAGCACGACCCGTCCGCCCGGTTCGGTGAACTTGTAGGCGTTGGAGAGCAGGCTGAAAAAGACGTTCTCGATCTTGTCGCGGTCGAAGGCCAGCGGTGCGGCGGCAACCTCTGACACGAAATCGAATGCGATCCCTTTTCCCTCGAACAGATGACGGAAAGCCCCGGCGATATTCTCGGCATATGGGATAAAATCGGTCTGTGTCAGTTTCAACGCGGCGCTTCCCTGGTCTATCTCGCAGAAATCGACCAGTTGGTCGATCAGCAGCGACAGCCGGTTGCTGCTGCGGCGCACGGTTTCAAGCATATACTTGGCCCGGTCTCCCGGCGTCCGGTCGAAATCGTCGATAAGCTTCTGCAACGGGGCCTGCAACAACGAGAGCGGAGTTCTGATGCTGTAAGAGATGTCGGTATAGAATTTCAGCCGCAGACGGTCCACGACCTTCTGCGTGCGCAGTTTCTCCTGCACGCGCCAGGCCCTTACACCCATCCAGACGATGAGTCCCAGCAGCAGTGCATAGGCCAGCTGGGTATACCAGGCCCACATCACCGGCGGGCGGATGCGGATCTCGAGCGCATGCGCCTCTTCCTGCCAGACGCCGGCGGTATTGGTGCTGCGCATGCGGAGTCGGTAAGTTCCCGTAGGCAGATTGCCGTAGGATACGTAACGGGGTTCGGACCCGGCATAGATCCATTCGGAGTCGATGCCTTCGAGCATGTAGCCGTATTGGAGATTGTCCTGCGCGACGAACGAGAGCGCCGAAAAAGAGAAAGATATCTGATTGTCCTGATGGCGCAGCGTAATCCGGTCGGTGTAGTTGATGTCCTGCGGCAGTTCGGGCGAGCCCACGACGAGCGAGCGGTTGTGGACCTTGAAATCGGTGATGAACGTGTGGTAGCGCGTGGTGTCGGCGGCAACCCGGTTCGGATGGAAATAGGTCAGGCCGTTGATGCCGCTCATGAAGATATAGCCGTCGCTGTCCTTGGCGCAGCCGAAAACGAACCCGGGGCGGCTGAAACGGCCGTTGTCGAGCGCAATGAACTGCCCTGTGCCGTCCGACGGACCGTATTTGCAGACGCCGGCCGTCGTGGCGATCCACAAATTACCGCGGTCATCGTTGATGATACCGCTGATATAGGGCGAATTATCCGTCAGCGGCAGATCGACGAACGCGAATCGGTCCCCGTTGTAATCGTAGCGGAACAAACCGCAGGCCGTACCGCACCAGATATTGTTATACGGATCGACGAACAGGCAGGATACCCACGTCACGGGATTTCCGGCTCTGTCGGCGAGCGCATAACCGCGCGGAGCCTCCGCTTCCCGGTCTGCCGGCAGGCGGAACAGTCCGTCGTGTTTCGAACCGACCCAGACATATCCGTTCCGGTCCCCCTCGACGGCCGTACAATTATCCAGAACGCCCTTTCCGGAGGGCACCTCCACCCGGTAGGTCGTGTCCCTGAGCGCTTCGTGGAGATAGAGGCCGCCGTTTTCAAACCCGATCCACATGTTGTCTTCCGAATCTCGGTAGAGCGCCCTCACGAAATTGCTCTTCCCGACGACCCGTTCGATCGAGGGATTCCGGCCGAACCGGTCGTTCCGGGGGTCGAAGAAGCGGATGCCGGTCTTCGTCCCGAGCCACATCATCCCGTCGGCATCGAGTTCGATCCGCTCGATCTTGTTGGACGAAACATGGTCGCGGTCGCCCGACGGAGCGAAGAAGCGCTCGATGCGGTAGGTGCCGGCTGCCGACCCGTCGAAAGTCATGCGGTTGAGCCCGTAGGCCGTGGCGAGCCATACCGTGTTGCGTTCCTCGATCCAGATGTCCGACACGGTGTTATGACTGGGCGTATTGGATGATTCGACGTCGTTTTTCAGGTTGACGAACGGACCCTGGCTCTTTTCTTCGAAGCGGAACAGCCCGTCGCGGGTTCCGAGCCAGAGATTGCCCCGCCCGTCGTCGTAAAAGGTATTCGTCGTGCTGCTCATATCGTCGAAATGCGGACTGGTGAGCAGCCGTTCCGACGCTGTCTCACGCCCCTCGTCGTCGCGGCGGATGATCGTATTCCCCTGCCCGCGTATGCCCAGCAGCAGATCATTGCCCCTTGCGGCAAGGGTCGAAACCTCGATGTGGCGCACACGGAAGGGATCGGCGTTCCCGAGCTCCCCGACACGCGCCGAGAGCAACCGCTGCCGGTCGTAAAGAAAGACATTGTCGAATCGGTCGACGGCCATGCGATAATTCGAGCCGAGCACCGCCAGCGTGTCGGTCCCCGCCAACAGCTCCCCGGGTGCAGGGGTTCCGCTCTTCCGGAGTGTTTCGGGTCTCAGCCTCAGGCGGACCAGTACGCCGTTGACCGCTGCCAAAAGATGGCCCTCGCGGTCGCGCACAACGGAACACAACCCCGCATTCGGTCCTGTCTGAGGGTCGGGAGCATAGGCGTAGAGCGGTTCGGAACGGTCGGTGGCAGGCGTATAGAGGTAAATACCGCGGTTGGTACTCAGCATCAGCCACTCTCCGGCGGTACGCAGGACGGTATAAACCCGGATGCCGGCCATCGTCGCGGACTGCGCGAGCCTGTGGCGGCGGACATCCAGCAGGTAAAGCCCCCTGTCGGTACAGAGCAGCAGGCTGTCTCCCGTGAGAAATTCCATGGACTGAACGATGTTTCCGCCTTCGAAAAGCTCCGTACCGGGCATCCCGTCCAGCGGATGATACGAGAGACCGTCGAAACGGGCCAGCTCGCCGCGGGATGCGACCCAGAGGAATCCGAGCGGATCACGCGCCAGCGCCGTGATGTTGTTGTTCGTAAGCGGCTGGCCGTAACGGGGACGGCGGTAATCCGTAACGCTTGCAGCGAAGAGCACCTCCGTACAGGAGAGCGCGAAAAATATGACCGGGAGAATTCGTTTCATAGGCGGACCGCCGTCGTTTACTGCAAATTTATCTTTATTTTTCGGATTATCGCACGATCCGCGTCTAAAAATCGCATCGGGGCGTCAGACCTCCGAAGCGACCTTTTATCCGCTATAAAACAATGTTTTAAGGGTGACGTATGCACGATTTTTAAACAATAATAATCGTTTTTCAAACATCCGGACCGCTGGAATTTCACGCTTGCGCCCCCTTTTATGCAGGATTTGCAGGCCTTGTTTTCGAATTCCGGCACTTAACTTTGCAATACCGAAAAACCGAAACGACGATGAACCTCCTGCAACGCATCCTGCCGCTTATCCTGCTGCTTGCCGCCGCATCCCCCTGTCATGCCGGACGCTACCGGCCCGGGCAGGTGCGCACCGAACGGACGATCGACCGCGACTGGACTTTTCGCTATTTCCCTTCCGGAAAGGAGGACGCCGCACCGGCATCACCGGACTACGACGACGCGACATGGCAGGCCATAGCGCTGCCCCATACCTGGATGACCTACGAAACGACGGGCGACATCCATCCCTATATCAAATTCGCCTCCGAACGCGAAGACTCTTACTGGTGGAACGGCTGGGGCTGGTACCGCAAACGGATCGTGATCGGCGAGGAACTGCGCGGCAAACGAATCTTCGTCGAGTTGGACGGCGTGCAGAAATACGCCCGGGTCTATCTGAACGGAACGCTGCTCGGCGATCACAAGGGCGGTTACAACGGGTTCTATTTCGACCTGACACCCCATATCCGTTTCGGCGGGGAGAACCTGCTGGCCGTGCAGGTGTCGAACCGCCGCGACGACAGGTTCGGCACCATTCCGCCTGCCACGGCCGGAAATTTCAACGTCTACGGCGGCATTTACCGTGATGTGCGGATCGTCGTCAAAAATCCCGTCTACATCCCGTTTCAGGGCAGTTACAAGCACGAGGGCGGCACGTTTGTCACCACACCGCTCGTAAACGAGCGCGAAGCGCGTTTTTGCCTGCGTACCTATGTGAAAAACGATACGCCGCAACCGGCGGAGGTGAACCTGCGCAGCGTCGTGACCGATGCCGACAGCAAGGTGATCGCCGTACTGGAACAACGCCGAGACATCGCCGCCGGGGAACTGGCCGGATTCTGCCAATGGAGCGACACGCTCCGCGCACCGCGGCTCTGGAGCCCCGAATCCCCCTACCTCTACCATATTTACAGCGAAATACGCGACGCCGCAGGCCGGCTGCTGGATACCTACCATACGCCGCTGGGCTTCCGCTGGTTTGCGTGGAACTACGACGACAATACGCTCTCGGTCAACGGAAAGAAAATCCATATCCACGGCACCAACCGTCACCAGGAGTTCCCGTGGCTGGGCGACGCCATGCCGCAGTGGCTCACCGAACGCGACATGCTGGACATCCGCTACGGCATGAACACCAATTTCATGCGTACGGCCCACTATCCGCACATGCCGGCGGTCTACGACTTCAACGACCGCCACGGCATCATCACCGTCGAGGAAGTTCCCAACAACAAGGCCATTGATTTCGACCGCGAGGTGCAGGAACACAACATGCGCGAAATGGTACGCCGCGACCGGAACCACCCCTCGATTTTCCTTTGGAGCGTCGGCAACGAAACCTCGAACGCCGCGGATTCCCGCTGGACCCGCGAGGAGGACTCCACGCGCCTGATCCATGAACGCAAGGCTGAGAATTACGGCGATTTCGTGACGCACCACGCTTCAAACCTCGATATGGAAAACCTGCTGCGCGTGACCATCCGCGGCTGGACCGATACGGACGTGAAAAACCTCGAACCGAAAAACAATGCCGCCGTCGCCAAGAGCGGCCAGTTGGCCGGCACCGAGGAGTGGCAGCACACGATGGCACGCGTCGCCGACGGCAGCATCCGCGGCCGCATCGACGGCCAGGTGGTAGGGTGGCTATACGCCGACCACGGCTGCGACCGCATCTACAAGGATGCCCCGCTGAAAAACATCAATTATAAGGGATGGGTGGACCTCTACCGGATTCCCAAATATATGTATTATCTCTGGCAGGCCAATTACCTCCCGGAGCCGATGGTCTTCGTCCATCCCCACTATTGGCAGCGCAAATACCTCGGACAGCGCCGCACGATCCGCGTGGACAGCAATTGCGAACGCGTGGAGCTGTTTGCCGGCAACCGCAGCCTCGGTGTAAGGCATCCGTCCAAAGAAAATTTCTTCACGGTGGAGTTTCCCGACGTGGAGATCGTTTCCGAAACGCTCCGGGCGGTGGCCATACGCGGCAAGGAGCGCCGGGAATGCCGGGTCGTGATGGCCGGCGAACCGGCAGCCATCGTGCTGACAGCCCTCCGGGGCGGAATTCCCGCCGACCGCAGCGGACTGGACATCGTCACGGCCGGGGTGGTCGATGCCGACGGCAACCCCGTGCAGGGTTTCTCCGGACCGCTCGCATGGAACGTCGAAGGAGAGGGTACGCTGGTCGGCTGCCCGCTCTACACGAGCGACATCGACAAGACGCTTTCGGACGAAGGAACCGGATATGTGACAGCCCCCGTGCCGAACGTCGTGCGCTCCACGGCTCGCCCGGGACGGATCACCGTGACGGTCTCGTCGCCCGGACTTGCATCCGGCAAAATCACGATCCGCACGCACGCCGTGAAGGAGAAGACTGCGGACGGCATCTTCGAACCGCGCCTCTCGGACGAAGGACGCGCGAAGATACGGCGTGACACGGCTTTCCGCGAGGTCGTGGAGTATGTCGAAGAGATGCGGCCGATCTTTGCACCCGAGCAGATCGAAGCAGCGTCGAAGGAAGAGTATGCCCGGCAGATGAAAGAGTTCGTCCTCGCACGGAATCCGCAGATCGACAAAAAGAGCGTCGAATTCAAATGTCTCGTGAAAAAACTGACCGTTTACATCGAAAACACCCGCGGCGAACTGACCGAAGACGACTATAACTTCATCGCCCGGACTTACAACGACCTGCGGATGCTTTCGCGCTCGATCGAAAACCGCCATTTCCACCCGGCCTACACCGAAGAGCTCAAAAGCTACTACGCCGACCGGATGCTGGTCCGCGGCCGCATGACCGACATCGGCAAGACGATCCGCCTGATCGACGCGATTCCCGACGGTCTCGACATCGTCTACGTGCGCAATCCCGAACGGTCGACACAGCCCGCGCCCCTGCAATACGGCAATACGACCTACCGGTATTCGGCCGTCGCCGCCTCGGTGGAACGTGCCGTGGAACTGCTGCACCCCGAATTCACGGATTTCGCCCCCGCCGAACGGCGCCGTGTAATGGATTACCTCGCCCGCATCAACCCTTCGGTCGTTCGCAACGGCGACGGTTACACGTTCCGTTTCGACCGCCCGCTGGCCATACCCCGCAATCTGAATGAACTATGAGAACCGACTTGCATAAACACCTTCTCTGCGCCGCGGGGCTGACTCCGCTGGCCGCGCTGTCGGGCGGCTGCGCCGACACGTCCGACACGCGTCCCAACATCCTTTTCGTCATCGCCGACGACCAGTCGTGGCCCTACGCCTCGGCTTACGGATGCAAAACGGTCTCGACTCCCGGTTTCGACTATGTCGCCGGCCACGGGGCGCTGTTCAACAACGCCTATGTCACCTCGCCCGGCAGCAGCCCCTCGCGGGCCAGCATTCTGACGGGACTCTATCCCTGGCAGATCGAGGAGGCCGGAACGCACGCCAGTTCGTTTCCGGCACGTTACACGTGTTATCCCGACGTTTTCCGCGAGGCCGGGTACCACGTCGGCTACACGGGCAAAGGCTGGGGGCCCGGCGACTGGGCGGCTTCCGGACGGGAACACAATCCGGCCGGTCCCGAATATAACGAGTGCCGTCTCGACCCGCCTTACAGCGGCATTTCGAAGATCGACTACGCGGCCAATTTCCGCAAGTTCCTTGCCGAACGCCCCGAAGGAGCGCCGTTCTGCTTCTGGCTCGGGACCCACGAACCCCACCGTCCTTACGAAAACGCCTCGTGGGTGAAAGCCGGACACGCGCTCGACGAAGCCGAGGTCCCGGGATTTCTGCCCGATGCCGATCCGGTCCGCGGCGACATCCTCGACTACGCCGTTGAGATCGAGTGGTTCGACCGACACCTCGGCTCCTGCCTCGAAGAGCTGGAACGCCGCGGCGAACTGGACCGTACCATCGTCATCGTCACGGCAGACAACGGCATGTCGTTCCCGCACGCCAAGGCCAACTGCTACGATGCCGGACTGCACGTGCCGCTGGCCGTCTGCTGGGGCGAACGCATCCGGCCGCGGCAGGTCGTCGAATCGCCGGTGAGCCTGGTGGATGTATTCCCGACGCTGCTCGAAGCCTCGGGCGTAACCTACGGCGCCGACAGCGTGCTGGTCGGCGAAAGCCTGCTGCCGCTGCTCGAAGGACGGGCCGCGGAATACGGTTCCGAAGCGGTTTACGCCGGACGCGAACGACACTCCTGCTCACGATATAATAACCAGGGTTATCCGATGCGCAGCATCCGGTCGGGCAACTACCTGCTGGTGCGCAATTTCCATCCCGAGCGCTGGCCGGCGGGCGATCCGCAGGCGCTCGACAAGAAAGGCCGCCCGGCGGCGATGCACGGCGCCTATTACGACATCGACGCAGCCCCGTCGAAGACTTATCTGATCGACAACCGCGAGAATCCGCAGGTGAAATCCTATTTCGATGCCGCCGTGGCCCGGCGCCCCGAATTCGAACTCTACAACCTGAAAAGCGATGCCCGCTGCCTGCACAACGTAGCCGACGATCCCCATTATTCGGACATCTTCGAACGCCTGCGTTCACGGCTGCAAATGCGGCTCGCCGAAACCGGTGATCCGCGCGTGGGCGTTGACCCCGAGATTTGGGAGAGCTATCCGCGCCTCGAAGGCAAGATGCGGACGTTTCCCGCCCCCAAAGAATAAACACGACCCAAAACCGAACCTACGATGAACAAAACCCGTTTTACCCGTCTGACGCTGTTTTTCGCCGCCTCCGTATGGTGGAACGCCGCCCCGGCCCAGAAAGCCGCCGAGCGTCCCCGGACCGAGCAGCCGCTCCCGAACATACTGCTTATTTCGGCCGACGACCTGGGCTGGTCCGACATCGGCTGTTACGGCAGCGAGGTGCAGACTCCTAACCTCGACGAACTGGCCCGTCAGGGCGTTCGTTTCACCCAGTTCCACAACACGTCGAAAAGCTATCCGTCGCGGTCGTGCCTGCTGACGGGACTTTACGCCCAGCAGAACGGCTATTTCAAAGATGCCCGCGGACCGCTGGAAAACAGCGTGACCCTGGGCGAATACCTCAAAACGGCAGGCTACACGACTCTGTGGTCCGGCAAACATCATGGCGCCGAGAATCCCCGCACACGCGGTTTCGACCACTTCTACGGACTGCGTGACGGAGCCTGCAATTATTTCAACCCCGGCTGCCAGCGCGACGGCGAAGGCGTGCCGGCGCAGAAAGTGAAGAACCGGTTCTGGTGCGTGGAAAAACAGACCTACGCTCCGTTCACACCCAAAGAAAAGGATTTCTACACGACCGATTACTTCACCAACTACGCCCTCGAATGGCTCGACGAATATGCCGGGAGCGAAAAACCTTTCTTCCTCTACCTGGCCTACAATGCCCCTCACGACCCGCTGATGGCGTGGCCCGAGGACATCGCCAAATACGAAGGCAAATACCGCGACGGCTACGAAGCCGTCCGCCGTGCGCGTTATGAAAAACAGCGCTCCATGGGGCTGATAGACGACCGCTACCGCCTTTCCGAGGCCACGTTCCGGAAATGGGAGTCGCTCAGCGACGAAGAACGGGCCGTCGAGGAGCGCAAGATGGCCGTCTATGCGGCGATGATCGACCGCATGGACCAAAACATCGGCCGTGTGATCTGCAAACTGAAAGAGCAGGGCAAGTTCGACGATACGCTCATCATCTTCGTTTCGGACAACGGCGCTTCGGCCGAGGTCGTGGAGCTGAAAGACAGCTACGGTGAGATCGGCTCGATGACCTGCTGGACGTCGCTCGGGCCCGATTGGGCCAATGTGGCCAATACGCCGCTGCGTTATTTCAAGAATTACAGCTATCAGGGCGGCATTTCGGCCCCGATGATCGCCGCGTGGCCCAACGGTCTGCGCAACCCGGGCCGCTTGTCCGATTTCACGGGCCATTTCATCGACATCATGGCCACGTTCGTCGATCTGGCCGGTGCACCTTATCCCGAGGAGTACAAGGGACGCAGGATCGTACCCTACGAAGGCGTTTCGCTGCTCCCGGTCATCCGCGACGAGAAACCCGTGCGCGAAAAGCCGCTCTTTTGGGAATGGCAGCACGGGCGGGCGGTCCGCGACGGCAAATGGAAACTCGTGAAACACGGTTCGGACGCCCCCTGGTCGTTATTCGACATGGAGGTTGATCCGTCGGAGACCCGGGATTTGGCCGCTTCGCATCCGGAAACCGTAACGCGTATGAACGCGATGTTCGAGGCGTGGAAAAAGCGGGTGTCGATCACCAAGGCGCATCCTCATCTTAAAAAGAATTTATGAAAACGACGGGTTTGTTAGGAATTACCGTACTGGCGGCAGCGACATCGCCCGGTTCGGCAGCCATCGCCCGGGAGCGGAAAGCTCCCGAGCGGCGGCCCAACATTCTCTGCCTGGTGTGCGAAGACATCAGTCCCTATCTGGGCTGTTACGGCGACAAACTGGCCGACACGCCCAATCTCGACCGCTTCGCACGGGAGGGAATCCGTTATACGCGCATGTTCACCACCATCGGCGTCAGCGCACCCAGCCGGGCATCGCTCATCACCGGGTTGTTCCCGACTTCGTTCGGGGCCAATTACATGCGGACGTCGAACACCAAACCCCTGACCGAAGGGCTCGTGCCGCCCTACGAAGCCGTACCGGACGACGGGGTGAAATGCTACACCGAGTTTCTGCGCGCCGCGGGCTACTACTGCACCAACAACGTAAAGACCGACTACCAGTTCAAACCGCCCGTGACGGCCTGGGACGAGAGCAGCAAGACGGCCCATTGGAAAAACCGCCCCGAAGGAATGCCCTTCTTCGCCATCTTCAACATGACGGTAACCCATGAATCGCAGGTATGGAAACGGGCGGACGAACCGCTCGTCCTGTCGCCCGATGAGGTCGTTCTGCCGCCCTACCATCCCGACAACGCAGTGACGCGCCGGGACTGGGCGGTCATGTACAGCAACGTTCACGAAATGGACCGCCAGATGCAGAGCTATATCGACGAGGTGCGCGACGCAGGACTGCTCGACAATACCATCGTCATCTGGTACTCGGACAACGGCGGCCCGCTGCCGCGTCAGAAACGCGAGCTCTACGAGAGCGGGGCGCTGGTGCCCTTCATGGTGCGTTTCCCCGACGGGACCTGTGCCGGGACCGTCGAAGACCGGCTGCTGATGTTCGCCGACATCCCGGCGACGATCCTCTCGCTGGCGGGAATTCGCCCGCCGTCGTACATGCACGGCATTCCGTTTCTGGGCCGGTACGAAGGCCGTGAACGCTCCTATGTTTACGGCGCCCGCGACCGCCTCGACGAGATCGTCGAACGCCAGACCTGCGTCCGGGACGCCCGTTACCGTTACGTACGCAACCACCTGCCCGGAAAATCCGGTTACATGCAGGTTCTTTCACGGCTCAATATGCCGATGATGCGCAACATGGTGGAGCTCTACGAGCGCGGCGAGCTCGACGAACAGTCGCGCCGCTGGTTCGAAAAGCCCCGCCGCACGGAGGAGTTCTACGACGTGGACAACGATCCGCACGAGATGCACAATCTGATCGACGATCCGCGGTACGCCCGCGACATCGCACGGATGCGCCGGGAACTGACCCGCTGGGACAACCGCTACAATCCCTACCTGGGACTGACCGAAGCGGAATTGCGCGAACGGCTCTGGCCGGGCGGCGTGCAGCCCGGAGTCGCAGCTCCGGAGGTTCGCAGCGACCGGAACGGCAGCGTGAAGATCGTCTGCGCGACGAAAGGCGCCTCGATCGCCTACCAGATTGACGGACGCGGTTACAGCGAAAAGCATTGGCTGCTCTATACCGCTCCTGTGCGTTTGCAACCAGGGCAAACCCTGACGGCCGTCGCCACGCGCATCGGCTGCAAAACAAGCGACGTGACAACTTACAAACACTGAACCGACCATGACATTGAAACGAATCCTGATACTGAGTCTCCTGCTGACGGCGGCATGGAACGCCGGCGCCCGGAACCGGGCCGGGGAGATCGAACGGCAGATCCGTCTCGTAACTTTCCCCGAACGTGATTTCCGCATCACGGATTTCGGAGCCGAAGCCGGCGGAGAGGCCGACTGCCGGCCCGCCGTCGCCGCGGCCATCGACCGTTGCAGCCGCGAGGGCGGCGGACGGGTCGTGATCCCTGCCGGACGCTGGTTCTCCAAAGGTCCCGTGGTGCTCAAAAGCCATGTCAACCTCCACCTCGAAGCGGGCGCCGTATTGTTTTTCAGCAGCGACGAAGCCGACTACCTGCCCGCCGTGCTCACGCGCTGGGAAGGAACCGAAGTCTATAACTACTCGCCGCTGATCTACGCCTGGCAGGCGACGAATATCGCCGTTACGGGACAGGGTGTGATCGATGGCCGCGGCTCGCACAATTTCGCGCACTGGAAGCCCCGGCAGAAAGCCGACCAGAAGGCTCTGCGCCGTATGGGCACGGACCTGGTCCCGGTCAGCGACCGTCTGTTCGGCGAGGGTCACTACCTGCGTCCCGCCATGCTGGAACCGGTCAACTGTACGGACGTGCTGATCGAGGGCGTGACCTTCGTGGATTCCCCTTTCTGGGTCATTCATCCGCTGGCGTGCGAAAACGTCACGGTGCGCGGCGTGACGGTGGACAGTTACAATCTCAACAACGACGGCTGCGACCCGGAGTCCTGCACGAACGTACTGATCGAAGACTGCACCTTCCGTACGGGCGACGACGGCATCGCCATCAAATCGGGACGAGATAACGACGCATGGCGTATCGGCCGTCCCACGGAAAACGTCCTGATCCGCAACTGCTCGTTCCGGTCGAAAGCCAACGGCGTTTGTATCGGCAGCGAGATTTCGGGCGGCGTGCGTAACGTGGTCGTCGAGAACGTGCGCATGTCCGACGTCGGCAACGGCATCTATTTCAAATCGAACCTCGACCGCGGAGGTTATATCGAAGATGTCTTCGTCTGCGGCGTGGAGGCCGACAGCGTGCGCAAGACCCTCGTGCTTTTCGAACCGGACTACAAATCGGAGAGCCGGGAGAATCATCCCACGGCGTTCCGCGGGTTCGTAATCGAGGATGTACGGGCCCAGTGGGCCGGGAAGGCAGGCATCGACATCCGGGGATTCGCCGATATGCCGGTACGCGACGTGACCATCAGCCGGTTGACCCTGGCGTCGACCCCCGAACCGGTGATCGTCCGGAATGCCGCCGGCATCATCCTGTCGGAGGTCACGATCAACGGCGAACGGCAGGATCGGCGTGATCCCGACGCCTGCATTTCGCTCAACGGAAAGTGGGAGGTCGCTATCGCCGACACGATGCCGCAGACCTATGCGGCGAAGGTTCCCGTGCCGGGTGTTATCACTATGGCGACGCCCTCCCTGGGCGAAGACCTCGATGCCGTCGACAACCGGGAAATCGGATACGACTACGTCTGGTACCGCCGCACGTTCACGCTCGACGGCGCCGCCTACCCCCGGGCGCTGCTCCGCCTGCGGGCCAAATACAACGCGCAGGTCTTCCTGAACGGCCGCGAGATCGGCTGCGATCCTCATACGACCTATTCGCACGGCACGTTCGACCTCTCGGAAGCCATCGACTACGACGGTGCCAACGAACTCGTCGTGCGCGTCGGAAGCTGGAATACGGCGACGACTCCCTCCAAGGAGAATTCGGCCGAGTGGTGGCGCAATTCGCGGGCGCCGGGCATCTGGGACGACGTGTCGCTCTGCCTGGGACAATCGGTTTCGATCGACCATCTGAAAATCCTGCCCGAAGTGCCCGAAGGGCGCGTCCGCTGCGTGGCGACACTCGTGAACACTTCCACGCGGGACGAACGGCTGGCGATAGAGGCCGCCGTCTGCGACGACATGCTGGCCGTAAGCCGCGCTGCGGCGGAGGTCTTCGTACCGGCGGGCGGCAGCGCCAAGTGTGAATTGATGCTTCCGGCCGATATGCTCCGGACATGGAGCGCCGGCAAGGAGGGAACGCCCCGGCTCTACCGGATGGAAGTAACAGCCACAAATACGGCAGGCGTGCTTTGCTCGCGCAAATCCGAACGTTTCGGTTACCGCAGCATTGAGACCCGCGGCCGTGACGTACTGGTCAACGGCGAAAAAGTCCTTTTCCGGGCCGAAAACATCGCTTTCGTCCGGGCGCTCAACCGCTGGGCGGACGTGATGTTCGACGAAGCGTGGATACGCCGCTTCCTGCGTGCCGCCGTGCAGGAGTACAACTTCAACTACCTGCGCTTCCATCTGGGCCATGCCTATGGCAAATGGTATGACATCGCCGACGAGGAGGGCATCATGATCCAGGACGAATGGCGTTTCATGCACGACGACGAACCGACCGGCAAAGACCTCGAAGATACCGAAACGGAGTTCCGCCGCTGGATCAGCGAGAATGTCAACCATCCCTCGATCGTAGCCTGGGACCAGGAGAACGAAGGCAACGTGCGTCTCGAGGCGCTGAAAGCCGAGCTGCGCCGTTATGATCCGACCCGACTGTGGGGCGAGGACGACTACGACGCCAAACATATTTACGAATATTCGGAGAACGTTGTGAAAGATTTCAGCGGCTATACGATCTCCGACACGAAACCTTCGACCGTATTGGAGTCATGCCGCCTGTGGACCAATGAATTCGGTCGGCTCGAACCGCGTGAGAACTTTAAGACCAGCCGCACGGCGAGCGGCTGGGGGCTCTACTACTACGACCGCGACGACATCGCCCGTCTGCTGTCCGACCTGCACGCCGACATCGGCACTTTCTACCGTTCGCGCCGTTTGCAGGCATGGGCCCCCTTCGCACTGCTGAGCGGTGCCGTCAACGGCCACAACTTCTACCGCGGCGACATCGCCGACTCGCTGTCCCCGCAACCCAACCTGCTGGTGCTCAAACGCCTCAACGAGCCCGTCGGGACCTCGGTCGAGATGAACCAGGCCCGCGAATGGTACAAGGACAAGACGCTCTACCGGCCGGGTGCCGAGTACCGGAAGACGATATGGGTGTGGAATGATCTGCCGCGGGCATGCGACGTTCGTTTACGTGTGCTGCTCGTCGCTCCTGACGGAACAAAACACATCTGCGCGGATGAAATCGTGCCGGTCGCCGCATCATCGGCCGTAAAACGCGAAGTCAGGCTGACCATGCCCCGCACGCAGGGCGTCTGTCTGGTCGAGCCGCGCCTGACGCTGCCCGGCGGACGAGAGGTCGCCGGCGTCCGGCGTCGCCTGATGGTAGCCCGGAATGCTTCGAAGGTTGCGGAACGGATGGCCTTTGGAGGACGCCGCACACCGGTCGCAGGCGGATGGTCGATTCTCGAACATTTCACCGGAAGCGACATCCCCGATCCGGTCCGGCAAGGCATCATCGCGGCCGCGGGCGACGGATTGATCGACAGGATCGACGTTTCGGGCACGCCCGAAGCTCCGACCTATATCGTGCAGTCCACCCGTTATGAGTCGCACGACCGGCTGCACCTCACCACCACCACGTTCGATGCCGAAGGCCGGGTGCGCGACATCCGCCGGGCCGAGGCCATGCCCTACGTGAACCTGCCGGCCCCGGTGCGCCGGACGATCGTGGAGGTCGTGGGCAGCGTTCCCGTGGACGAATCGCGGGTCATCCGCCGCGGCGAAGGCGACGAGACGACCTACGAAATCACGATGATCGGCTCCGACCTGCGTTACAAACTGCGGATCACCGACGACGGAGTCCTCCACGACAAGAAAGTAACCCGTAAAAAAGCGAAAAAATAACAAACCAACGTTTTACTAACCCGATTTTATCATGAAACACTTTTTCTCGACACTGATGCTCGTCACAGCCCTGCTGTGTATGGCATCTCCGGCTTCGGCCCAGCGCAGGGGCAACCTGCGCGGTAAGGTGACCGACCAAACGGGCAGCGTTCTGCCCGGAGCCAATGTATTGGTGGACGGAACGACACTCGGCGCCGCCACCGACATCGACGGCATCTACCTGTTGCAGGGCATCACCCCCGGCGATTCGGTGAAGATCACGGTCGTATACCTCGGATACGAGCCCGTCACGAGGCCGGTCCGCATCGTAGCCGGAGAGACGGCGACGCTCAATTTTCAGCTCATCGAAGCGGCCAACAGCATCGATGGCGTGGTCATTTCGGCCGTCGTCGACGGTCAGCAGCGCGCCCTGAACCAGCAGCGCAACTCGGACAACATGATGTCGGTGCTCTCGTCGGACCAGATGGGGCGCTTCCCCGACCTGAATGTCGCCGAGGCCCTGCAACGCCTGAGCGGCGTGACGATCTCGCGCGAACGCGGCGAAGGCAAGACCGTGCAGCTGCGCGGTACGCCGGCCAATTTCACGAACATCAACGTCAACGGCGAGCAGATCATCGGCACGAGCGAAGAGGGCGGCCGTGCCGAGTCGCTCGACCTGATCCCGTCGGACATCCTCGCGTCGATGGAGGTGCAGAAGACCCTGCTTCCTTCGAACGACGGCGACGCCATTGCCGGCGTAGTGAACATGCGCACGTCGACAGCACGCTCCCTCAAAGCAAGAGGTATGATAGACCTTTCGTCGGGTTACAACGTGCTGCGGGGCAAGGTGCCTTACAATATCAAGGGCAGCTATTCGCAGCGTTTCGGAGCCAACCACCGCAATCCCGACGGCCGTTTCGGCATTGCGGCCAGCGCCAGCTATTACCGGTCGTCGAACGGCTACGACCGTCTGGAGGCACAGACCTGGAAAGAGGTGAAAACCCTCAACGGCGACGATCACCCGAAAGAGGGCAAATACGGCGAAAACGAAGGTAAAACCTACCTGCCGCTGGATTTTCGTTACCGTTATCAGGAAGGCACCCGCCAGCGCGTCGGTGCATCGCTCACCTTCGACTACGCTCCTACGGTGAACACGAAATTCGTACTGAGCGGTATGTTCAACCACCGCGGCGATCTGGACACCCGTTACCGGAACCGCACCCGTCTGGACAAGTCGGACAACTACTACCTCTACGAGGACGGACGCCTGGGCGTGGACCGGCTGCAAAAGATCCTGCAGGTGACCGACCAGGACATCAAAACCGACAATTTCAACCTCAACCTCGACGGCGAGAGCGTGATCGGCAGTTGGAAGATCGACGGAGGCGTCTTCTTCTCGACCTCGCGGCGCGAAGCCAACAGCGCGCAGTACGGTTTCCAGACTCCGCAATGGCGCAACGGCAAAGCCCCCACCAACCTGGCGGGCGACAAGTTCCCCTCGAAAGAAGCGTTCGTCAAAAAAGAGCCGCTCGCCTGGGTGAAATCCTATCAAAGCCGCTATCTGGAACTGGACGAGACGCTGATGTACGAAGACAAGCCGCTCGACGATCTTTCCTACTATGAATTCTATACGCTCGACAACAACAACGTCCGCAACAAGGGCCGCAACATCACCGGCCGCCTGAATGCATCGAAGAACTATTTCATCGGCACCAACGCCTCGACGCTGTCGTTCGGCGTCAAGGGCAAGTTCATGCACAGCGAGCGCTACAAGGCGCCCGACTCGGACATCTTCGACGTAACGGCGATCTCGAAAAACGACGATCTCAGCCTGAAATACTTCCTCTATAAGGAGCAGCTTTCGGCCGATTTCCTCAACGGACATATCTCCTACGGCGCAGCTCCCGATCCGGACAAGGTACACGATTGGAAAGCAAAGAATCCCGATCGTTTCTCGACGAACGCATACCGAACGGGATCGGCGCGCGATTCCTTCTTCTACGACGCCGACGAGCATGTTTTCTCGGGTTACGTGATGAACAAGATTCAGTTCAAAAAGGTAATGGCCATCATCGGCGTGCGTGTCGAACATACCAAAGTGGATTACAAAGCCAATTCGGTGTATCGCTACGACCCCGCGATCTTAGGCCGTCCGGACAATCCCAACAACGACATTCACTGGAACGGCGGTCAGATTCCCCTGGACGAATGGGAGGCATTGGAGCAGACTTCCGTCCAATACAAAGCCTACGAGAGCACGCGTGCCGACTCGACGGTGAATTACACGGTCGTACTGCCCAATATCCAGTTCAAATGGGATGTGGCGAAGAATACGATTCTGCGTCTGGCCTACACGACCGGCTATTCCCGTCCCGATGTCATCAACCTGGTGCCTTCGGTCGACATGAACACCGATCTGGGCCGTGTGACGATGGGTAACCCCAATCTCAAAGCCGCCTATTCGCACAACCTCGACTTCCTCTTCGAACAATATCTCAAAAACGTGGGCCTGATCTCGGGCGGCGTCTTCTACAAACATATCAACCGTTTCCAGTACCAGCGCGAGGGATCGATCACCGACCCGAACAACCCCTACTATTCGACGCTGAATGCCGACGGTACGCCGTTCAACATGGTACAGCAGATGAACGGCGACGCTGCGAAACTCTTCGGCGCCGAGATCACGCTGAACTCGAACCTGACGTTCCTGCCGGGCTTCCTGCGCAACCTGGTCTTCACGAGCAACTACACCTACACCCATTCAAAGGCTAAAGTCAACGACGACCGCGGTGAACTGCGCTTCCCGGGACAGGCTGCACATACGGCCAACCTGGCATTGGCCTATTCGTCGAAACGCCTGACTGTACAGCTTTCGGCTAACTACAACGGCGAGTTCATTTACGCTCTGGGCTCGAATGCTGCCGAGGACCTGTGGGTGGATGCCCGCTGGCAGCTCGATGCAAACGCATCGTACCGGATCGGCAAGGGCATCACGATCTATGCCGAGGCCACCAACCTGCTCAACACGCCTGCGTTTACCTATATGGGCGACAAGAGCCGGGTATACGAGCTCGAATTTACCTCGCAGGTAGTTCGCGCAGGTATCTCCTACCGTTTTTAGAAGAAGGTTATAATTTAGTGCGAAGCCACGGCCTTACGACCGTGGCTTCGCTATTTTCAGCGGTTGGTTCCGCCATAAAATAGTTTGTTAAAACAACTCTTTTATTTTTCAAGAGGGTATGCGCCTCATGTCCTGCAACGGTATTTGCACACCTCGTTGCCCGCCAGGTAGCGTACCGGACGGGCATTCCGTTCCGCGGCCGGCAATGCCCGTTCCATATCGGCAATGTATGCCAAGGCGTCCTTCACCTCTTGGATGTCCATTCTGCCGTCCGCGGTTTTCGGATCGAATGCCCTTGTACGTGCCGGGATTTTGCGCTCAACACTTTAATCTTCCGACGGGCGAAGTTCATATTTGCGTGTCGATCCGCTCTTTCAGGGTGTAACAAACAGTAAGGACCGCCACTATATATATTTCCGGGAGGATTGCCATATTTGCGCCAAGTTATTTGAGGTTGGAAAGTCATTGCAACGGACTGAAAGCAGAACCGTTGCTTTTTCGTTACCTTATCCCGTCTAAAAAATGTAACAGCCTAATTTCTTAGACTGCTACAATCTTTCATGGGAAATTTTTGTGCTTTTTTTTATTTCCGGATGTAATGCGGCATTTCGCACGGTATCTCCATCGATATCTCCACCAGCCCGCGGATTTCGCCGTGTTCTTTCCACGCCGTCTGGTAGATCATCTTGCGCACGCCCTGCTTCTCGATCGTGTAGGCGTTCGTGCCGCCCGTGGCAAGCATCCGACGGATCATTTCGCGCGAACGTTCGCTGTGGCAGTCGAAGAGATTCCGGCCGATCAGGTCGCCGTGCTTGGCGAAGGTCGCCCGCGCCTTTTCGTTCATGTAGAGAATGACGCCTTCGGTGTCGCACACCGTGACGGCGCAGTCGACCTCATCGGCCCAGGGGAAAGTTTCCATGTTACTGCTGGATTTTCACTAATTGTTCGCGGTAGGCGTTCAGAATCCGCGATTTGGAGATGAATCCCAGGTAGCGTCCCTGTTTGTCCACGACGGGCAGCATCCAGGCGTGCTTGTCCTCGAATTTCTCCATGACGCTCAGAATCGCTTCGTGTTCGAGGATCTTGTCCGGGGGCGGGATCATGTAATCCGAAATCGGACGTCCGTACTTCTCGTGTTTGAACATGTCTTCGCGCAGGTCGTCGAGCTGCACCACGCCGATCAGGCGTCCGAAGTTGTCGATCACGGGGAAGATGTTGCGCCGCGCCGTGGAGATGATGTGCACGATGTCGCCCAGGGTCATGTTTTCCCGGATGCGCAGGAAGTCGGTCTCCATCAGCTCCTCGAGTTTCAGGAAGACAAACACCGACTGGTCCTTGTCGTGGGTCAGCAGTTCGCCGTTCAGGCGCAGCTGCTTGGTGTAGATCGAGTCGGGGTCGAGGTAGTAACCCACGGCGAACGAGATGCAGGCCGTAATCATCAGCGGGATGAAGAGTCCGTAGCCGTTCGAGAGTTCGGCGATGAGGAAGATCGACGTGAGCGGGGCCTTCATTACCCCCGACATGACGCCTGCCATGCCCACCAGCGTAAACGAGACGATCGACACCTCCCAGCCGAACAGCGTGTTGCAGACGAGCGCCAGCGAAGCCCCCGTGAACGCCCCGACGAACAGCGACGGGGCAAAGGTCCCTCCGACGCCGCCCGCGGCGTTGGTCGAGGCCATGGCGATGACTTTGAAGAACATCGTGGCGATGACGAAGAGGATGATGACCCAGTCGATGTCGCGGAACCGGTAGAAGAGCGAGTTGTTGAACAACTCCTGCGCGTTGCCGTGCATGAGCGAGGTGAAGCCCTCGTAACCCTCGCCGTACAACGGCGGGAAAATGAAGATCAGCACGCCGAGGATTACGCCGCCCCAAAGCCACTTTTTGTACTGCTTGTCGAGTCCTTTGAAGAAGTTCCCGACGCGCGAGTTCATCGAGGTGAAATACCACGACATCAGCCCGCTCAGTCCGCCCAGCAGGATGAAGAGCGGGATTTGCCACAATTCGAATGCGTCCTCGGGGGCCAGCGTAATGGCCAGGATCGGATCGAAGCCGCGCAGCATGAAGGCCATCGTCGTGGCGGTGATCGAGGCGATCAGCAGCGGGATGACCGACCCGGCGGTGATGTCGAGCATCAGGATCTCCAGCACGAAGACCACGCCCGTGATCGGGGCTTTGAAGATCGCCGCAAGGGCGGCTCCGGCGCCGCAGCACAGCAGCAGCGTCGTGTGCTTGTAGTTGAGGCGGGCCAGCCGTCCGATGTTCGACCCGATGGCGGCTCCCGTCAGCACGATCGGGGCCTCGGGACCCACCGAGCCGCCGAATCCGATGGTCGTGGCGCCGCCCACGACCGAGGTCCAGCAGTTGTGGCCGGCGATGCGCGAGTTGCGGCGCGACATGGCATGCAGTACGCGCGTCACGCCTTCGGAGATGTTGTCGCGGACGATGTATTTGACGAACAGCGTCGCCAGGATGATGCCCACAGCGGGGTAGATCAGGAAGAGGACATGCGCGCTGTCCACCGGGAACCAGCGTATCAGTCCGCTTTTGATGCCGTGCAGCAGGATTTCGAACAGATAGGTCCCGAGCCCTGCGAGCACACCGACCACCACGGCCAGAACCATCATGATCTGGCTGTTCGACAGCCTCCGGGTCAGCCGGAGGAATTCGAGATACAGGCGTTCGGTGCGAAAAGACATCGTTCTACTGGTTCTGAGCGAAATGTTCGGCCTGCCCGGCAATCAGTTCCTTGTCGTCGAAATAGTTGATTTTCATGGCGGCGCGGACCTCTTCCAGGGTTTCGGCGGCGGCGGCGCGGGCTTTCTCCGAGCCTTCGCGCAGGATTTCGTACACCTCGCCGATGCGGGCCTCGTAGTAGCGGCGGCGTTCGCGGATCGGATCGAGCATTTCGTTGAGGATGGCGATCAACAGCCGTTTCACCTTCACGTCGCCCAGTCCGCCGCGGCGGTAGTGCGCTTTCAACTCCTCCAAAGAGGAGTATTCAGGCAAATATCTGGAAAAGTGTTCGGGGCGGCTGAAGGCGTCGAGGTAGGTGAAGACCGTGTTGCCCTCGACCTTGCCCGGGTCCTCCACGCGCAGGTGGTCGGGGTCGGTGTACATGCCCATCACCTTCTTTTTCACCTCTTCGGCCGTGTCCGACAGGTAGATGCAGTTGTTGAGCGACTTGGACATCTTGGCCTTGCCGTCGGTGCCCGGCAGGCGCATGCAGGCGGCGTTGTCGGGCAGCAGGATTTCGGGCTCGACGAGCGTCTCGCCGTACACGGAGTTGAATTTGTGGACGATCTCGCGCGTCTGCTCGATCATCGGCTCCTGGTCCTCGCCCACGGGGACGGTCGTGGCTTTGAAAGCCGTGATGTCCGACGCCTGCGAGATGGGGTAGGTGAAGAACCCGACGGGGATGCCCTGCCGCTGCGTGGTGTCACCCTCGGCGGCGCCCTCGGCGAATCCGCGCAGGGCGATCTCGGCCTTCACGGTCGGATTGCGCTGCAAACGCTGCACGGTCACGAGGTTCATGTAGTAGAACGCCAGTTCGCACAGTTCGGGGACCTGCGACTGGATGAAGAGCGTCGACTGCGCGGGGTCGAGGCCCACCGAAAGGTAGTCCAGCGCGACCTCGATGATGTTCTGGCGCACTTTTTCCGGATTGTCGGCGTTGTCGGTGAGCGCCTGCGCGTCGGCGATCATGATGAATATCTTTTCGAACTCTCCCGAGTTCTGCAGTTCGACGCGGCGGCGCAGCGAACCTACGAAGTGACCCAGATGGAGGCGGCCCGTGGGACGGTCGCCGGTGAGGATGATTTTTGCCATATTTTTAGAGAAAGTACATTTTGCGGGCGAAGATACGAAAAAGAACTGACGACGCCAAAACCGAATTGCATCCGGTGCGGCAAAACTTTCCGACTTCCTAAAAGGGGCGTTACGATCCCGAAGATACGAAAAACTATGCGGCAATGCGAAAAAGTTGTCCGGTATAGATTTTTTTTATATATTCGCAGAGTGAAATAGATCCCTGCTATGACGATAATCCAACTCGAATATCTGTTGGCTGTGGCCAACTGCGGCAGTTTCTCGCTGGCCGCCGAACATTGTTTTGTGACGCAACCCTCGCTGAGCATGCAGGTTAAGTCGCTCGAGGAGGAGTTGGGCGTGGTGCTGCTCGACCGCTCGAAGAAGCCCGTCATTCCGACCGAGGCGGGCGAGGTGGTGCTGGAGCAGGCGCGCGAGACGATCAAGGCCTACAACTACATCCGTGAGGCCGTCGCGGAGCTGAAAGGCGAGACGGCGGGCAAACTGCGGCTGGGGGTCATCCCGACCATCGCGCCCTACCTGCTGCACAAGTTCATCCCGGCGTTCGTGCGCGATTATCCGAAGGTGGAGCTGGAGATTTCCGAGATGATTACGTCGGACATCGTCGAGGCGCTGAAGCGCGACCGCATCGACGCGGCGCTGGTGGCCAGCGGCACCTGCGGGGAGGGCATCCTCGAGCAGGAGCTTTTCAACGACCGTTTTTACGCTTATGTGTCGCCTGAAAACCCGCTCTACGAACGGCAGAACATCCGCATCGAGGACATCGACCTGAAAGACCTCGTGATCCTGAGTCCCGGCAACTGTATGCGCGACCAGATCATCGAGCTGTGCCAGGCGCGCCGCAACACGCCCTCGCGCTACTCGTTCGAATCGGGGTCGCTGGACACGCTGATGCGCATTGTGGACTGCACGCAGTGCCTCACGATCATTCCCGAAATGGCGCTCGAATATATCCCTGCGGACCGCCGCGACCGGCTGAAAACCCTCGCCAAAGGGGCAACGTCGCGTAAGATCGCCGTTGCCGTGCGCCGCACCTACGTTAAGAATTCGATTATCCGGGCCCTGACCGAAACCATTCTGGCCAATGTTCCGGGCGCGAAAGCATAGTCTTTCCGATCCCGCAAAATAAGCGCCCGGCAGAAAAACTGCCGGGCGCGCTGTTTCAGGCCGCGTTTATTCGGGAATCTCCGCTTTTTTCGCCGTGCCTTTCCAGTCGGCGGAGATGTATTGTCCGTCGGAAAGCATCACGGAGAGTTTGACGGCGAACCGGTCGCCGTTTTTGGTGACGGAGAGCGAGCCGTGCGAGATCTTTTCGGAGATCGGGTCTTCGTCGTAGTCGATCGTAATGCGTTCGCCGCCGTTTTTGGCCGTGATGAAAAGATAGGGCCACGGGAGCGTGTTCCGGTCGAGGGGTTCGGAGAGGTCGATGGTCTTGCCCCAGAGCGATTCCGACATGTCGATGCCGATGTAAAAATCGGGTTCCTCCTCCGGAGGCGTCGTGAATTCCGTCGGGAAAAGCCCGAGTTCGAACGCCGCTTCGTCTTCGGCGTCGGCAGGCTCTTCCGCATAGATCGCGGTTTTGACTTCGTAGATCAGTCCGTTGACGCAGATCGTCTGTACGGTCACCGTTTTTTCGTCCTTGCAGGACGCAGCGGCCAGGGCGAGCGCACCGGCCAGGCAGAGCATGAGGATTCTTTGCATAAATTGAACTTGGGTTAGTTGGAGTGTCCTCAAAAGTAGTGATAAAAACGAAATCGGCAACAAAAAGGGCGAAATAATGAATTGCTGTCGGGACAATATGCCGCACGGCGTGCGTTTTTTAACCGGTTGCTTTCAAATCTCATTCTCTTTTCGTACCTTTGCAAGGTTATAGACACCTATTGGATATTTATGAGTAAACTGATCGAAACGATCGTCAACGCGATTGAAGATAAAAAGGGTAAGGATATTGTATCGTTGGACCTCTCGGGATTCGACGGGGCGATCTGTTCGCATTTCATCGTCTGCAACGCAGACTCCACGACGCAGGTGTGCGCCATTGCCGCCGAGGTCGAGGAGCAGGTGTTCGAAAAGCTGGGCGAAAAGGTCTGGCGCATCGAAGGCCAGCAGAACGGCGTGTGGATCGCCATGGACTATGTGGACGTCGTGGTCCACATCTTCCAGACCGAACTGCGCGGTTTCTACAAGCTCGAGGAGCTGTGGGCCGACGCGCCGATGGTGAAGTACGAATACGAAGAGTAGAACGCAATTATGGCACAGAAACGCAAGAACAACAATAAAATGAATATGAACATGCCGCGGCCCTCGATGCTGTGGATCTACGGACTGATCGGCGCGTTCATCATCGGCTGGTACGTCTTCGGCGACGTTAACGACACGCCTCTGCCGAGCGATTGGACCACTGTCCAGCAGATGGTCGAGAAGGGCGACGTGGAGAAGATCCAGGTCGTCAACCGCGACCAGGCGCAGGTTTTCCTGAAGAAAGACGCCGCTGAAAAATATCGCAGCGACTCGGTGGACAAGCGGTTCCGCCGCCTGCCCGAGACGGGGGTGCAGCTGATCTTCACCATCGGGTCGGTCGACTCGTTCCGCGAGGACCTGAAGACCGCCGAGGAGGCCTCGGGGCAGGTCGTCCCGGTGATTTATGAGAACAAGGCCAACGACTGGACCTCAATCCTGCTCAACCTGCTTCCGTGGGTGGTCATCATCGGTGCGTGGTTCTTCGTCATGCGCTCCATGTCGCGCGGCGCCGGCGCCGGAGGCGGCGGGGGCATTATGAACGTGGGCAAGGCCAAGGCGCAGGTGTTCGACAAGGACAACGCCAAGCGCGTGACGTTTAAGGACGTGGCAGGTCTGGAGGAGGCCAAGGTCGAGATCATGGAGATCGTCGACTTCCTCAAAAAAGCCGACAAATACAAGGAACTGGGCGCCAAGATTCCGAAGGGCGCGCTGCTGGTAGGCCCTCCGGGAACCGGCAAGACCCTGCTGGCCAAGGCTGTTGCGGGCGAAGCCAATGTGCCGTTCCTTTCGATTTCGGGTTCGGATTTCGTGGAGATGTTCGTCGGCGTGGGCGCCTCGCGCGTCCGCGATCTGTTCGAGCAGGCCAAGCAGAAAGCCCCGTGCATCGTCTTTATCGACGAGATCGACGCCATCGGCCGCGCCCGCGGCAAGAACGCCGGATTCTCGGGCAACGACGAGCGTGAAAATACGCTGAACCAACTGCTGACGGAGATGGACGGTTTCCAGACCAATACGGGTGTGATCGTCCTCGCGGCCACGAACCGCGCCGACATCCTCGACAAGGCGCTGATGCGCGCCGGGCGTTTCGACCGGCAGATCGAGGTGGGGCTGCCCGACGTGAAGGAGCGCGAGGAGATTTTCAACGTCCACCTGCGTCCGCTGAAGCTCGATCCGCAGCTCGACCGTTCGTTCCTGGCTCGCCAGACGCCGGGCTTCTCGGGCGCCGACATCGCCAACGTCTGCAACGAGGCCGCGCTGATCGCCGCCCGCCACAACAAGAAATTCATCTCGAAAGAGGACTTTCTCGCCGCCATCGACCGTATCGTGGGCGGCCTGGAGCGTAAGAACAAGATCATCACCGACGAGGAGAAGCGCGTGATCGCTTTCCACGAGGCGGGACACGCCACGGTGAGCTGGATTCTCGAAAACGCCAGCCCGCTTATCAAAGTGACGATCATCCCGCGCGGCAAGGCGCTGGGCGCCGCCTGGTATCTGCCCGAGGAGCGCCAGATCACCACGCGTGAGCAGATGATGGACGAACTGGCTGCCACGCTCGGCGGCCGCGTGTCGGAGCAGCTGACCTTCGGGCAGGTTTCGACGGGCGCCCTGAACGACCTGGAGCGCGTCACGAAGCAGGCTTACGCCATGGTGGCTTACTACGGCATGAGCGAGAACGTCGGCACGCTGTCCTACTACGATTCCACGGGCCAGAGCGATATGGCCTTCACGAAGCCCTATTCGGAGCAGACGGCCCAGCAGATCGACACCGAGGCCAAACGGGTGATCGAGCAGGCTTACAAGATGGCCGAGCAGGTGTTGCGCGAGCATGCCGACGGTCTGAAAGAACTGGCTGAGCTGCTGCTCTCCCGTGAGGTGGTCTTCACCGAGGATGTCGAGCGCATCTTCGGCAAACGCAAGAAGGACATCGAACGCGAGCGCAAGGAGGCCGAGGCGAAAGCCAAGGCCGGAGGCGGCACTCCCGCCGGGGAGGAACCCGGAGCCGGGACGCAGGCTGCCGCGGTCGCCGATCCTTCGGCCAAACCCGGCAGCTCCGAACCGGCTCCCGTCGCCCCGTCCGTCGCCGCACCGAAAGCCAAGTAAACCCCCATTGAAACCCTACACCCTTAGAAGAAACCGATGAGTGAAAAAATGAAGAACCTCTGGGTGCGCACGTTGAGCGGGGTTGTCCTCGCCGCAGTGGTGCTCGGGGCCGTTATCTGGTCGCAGTGGAGTTTCGGCCTGCTGCTGGCGGCGTTGCTCGTGGTCGGCATGTCGGAGTTCTACGCGCTGGCCGAAAAGCAGGGCAGCAGGCCCCAGCGAGTCGTGGGACTGGTTGCCGGACTGGTGCTTTTCGCCCTCAATTTCGCCTTTATCTCGGACGATATCGAAATCCTCGGAAGCGCCCGGCAGGCATTTGCCTGCGGACTGGCTTTCCTCTTGCTGTCGCTGCCCGCCATGTTCATCTGCGAACTCTACCGCCGGCAGGAAAATCCCGTCGCCAACATCGGCACGACCCTTATGGGAGTGGTCTATGTGGCGCTGCCCCTTTCGCTGATGTGTTATATCCCGATGGTCGGCAGCGACGTATGGAGCCCCTGGGTGATGCTCTTCTACATTTTCATCATCTGGGGCAACGATGTCTTCGCCTATCTGGTGGGCATGTCCGTCGGGCGTCACCGCCTGTGCGAACGCCTCTCGCCCAAAAAATCGTGGGAGGGATTCTTCGGCGGCATCGCCGGAGCCGTCGCCATGGGGCTCGTCGCGGCCCGGGTGCTGGACGGCGGCTATGCGGCGTGGGCCGGACTGGCGCTGGTCGCGGCGGTCTCGGGCGTGTTGGGCGACCTGGTGGAGTCGATGTTCAAGCGCGCCGCGGGCGTAAAGGATTCCGGGGCGCTGATCCCCGGTCACGGCGGAGTGCTGGACCGCTTCGACGCCATGCTGCTGTCGGCGCCGTTCGTCTTCGTCTATATGCTTTTTGTGATGTAACTGCAAACTTCAAACATTTATGAGAATCAATAAGGAAGGATATAAGATCATCGGCATTTCGGGAGTCGTCTGCCTGCTTCTGTGGTGGCTGTTCTATCATCTGCTGGTCCACGACGCGAATATCTCGCTGCTGTGGTTCAGCGCCGTCGTGCTGCTGCTGTTCTGGTTCTTCATCGTGGCCTTCTTCCGCGAACCCCGCCGGGTGCGCATCCACGACGCCGACCTGGTCTTCGCCCCCTGCGACGGCCGCGTGGTCGTGACGGAGGTCGTGTCGGAGAACGAATACCTCAAAGAGGAGATGCTGCAAATTTCGATCTTCATGTCCATCACCAACGTCCACATGAACTGGGTTCCCGTGGGCGGCGAAGTGGAGTACTTCAAATACCATCCGGGACGTTTTCTGGTGGCCTGGCACCCCAAATCCTCGACCGAGAACGAACGCACGACGACCGTGGTGCGGATGCCCTCGGGACAGAAAGTGCTCTTCCGTCAGATCGCGGGACTGATCGCCCGGCGCATCATCTCGTACATGACCGTCGGCCACCAGGTCGAGCAGAACAGCGTTTGCGGATTCATTAAGTTCGGATCGCGCGTCGACGTGCTCGTGCCGAAGGACAGCGAACTGCTGGTGGAGATCGGCGATCCTACGGTGGGTTCGCAAACCCCGATTGCCCGGCTGCGCAAGAACCTCG
This sequence comes from Alistipes timonensis JC136, assembly GCF_900107675.1. GTDB lineage: Bacteria > Bacteroidota > Bacteroidia > Bacteroidales > Rikenellaceae > Alistipes > Alistipes timonensis. The sequence goes on along the minus strand of NZ_FNRI01000002.1, from coordinate 293,945 downwards.
AAAACGCATAGGACGATGAAGGCGACGCCCCAGACTTTCCTGCGGTTCATCGCGGGCGCGGCGATCGCTGCGGTCGTGCTTTTCCTGGTCTGGTATTTCTCGTCGATCGTCGTCTACATCCTCGTTTCGGCCGTGCTGGCCGTCATGGGGCGCCCGCTCGTGAAACGCCTTGCGGGGCTGCATGTCAAAGGGTGGCAGGTGCCGCGCTGGCTGGCCGCGCTGGTGACCCTCGTGGTGATCTGGATCGTGGTGGCGACGCTCTGCTCGCTGTTCGTGCCGCTGGTCTTCAACAAGATCAACCAGTTCGCACATGTCGATTTCGCCGCGGTCGTGGGAAGCATCGGAGAACCCATAGCCCGGATGCAGCATGACCTGCAAACGCTCTTTTCGCTGCCCGAAAGCACCTTCTCGCTCTCGGACGAGCTGACGCTGGCGCTCAAACAGATCATCGACATCAATTCGCTCAATACGATCTTCTCGTCGGTCATCAACCTCGTGCTTTCATCGGTGATCGCCATTTTCTCCATCTCGTTCATTACGTTTTTCTTCCTCAAAGAAGAGGGGCTGTTTTATGCGATGGTCACGGCGGTCTTCCCGGAACACTATCACGACAACATCACCCGGGCGCTGGATTCGGTGACGGTGCTGCTGGCGCGCTATTTCACGGGCATTCTCTCGGAGAGCCTGCTGTTGACGATCGCCGTGTCGCTGGTGATGATGGCATTCGGGATGAAGGCGGCCGATGCGGCGTTTATCGGCCTTATTATGGGTGTGATGAACGTCGTTCCCTATGCCGGACCGCTGATCGGCGGCATCGTCTCGGTTTTCGTGGGCATCGTTTCGCCGATCGGGGGAATGAGCGTGGGACATACGGCTTTCATCATTATCGGGTCGCTGCTGATTTTGAAGGGCATGGACGATTTCATCCTCCAGCCGACGCTCTATTCGGCGCGCGTGAAGGCCCATCCGCTCGAGATTTTCCTCGTGATCCTTATCGCCGGGTCGCTGGCCGGGATTCTGGGCATGCTGCTGGCCATTCCGTCCTACACGGTGATCCGCGTCTTTGCCAAGGAGTTCTTCTCGCAGTTCCGGCTGGTGCGTAAACTGACTGAAAAAATCTGATGGAACGAATTCTGATCGAAGGCGTAGTGGAGCACGGACGCCGGTTGGGACGTGAGCTGGGATTTCCGACGGCCAATCTGGCCGTTCCGGAGACGGTCACGGCCGCCGACGGGGTCTACCGTTCGCGGGCCGAGGTCGGGGGACGGACTTACGACGCCATGTCGAACCTGGGGCGCAACCCCTCGGTCGGGGGCGTCGAGCGGCGTCTGGAAACTCACATTTTCGATTTCGGGGGTGAACTGTACGGCCGGCTGCTGCGCGTCGAACTGCTCGAAAAGATTCGTGACGAACGTAAGTTCGCCACGGTGGAGGAGCTGCGGGAGCAGATCGCCAGGGACAAGGAATATATTTTAAAAAACAGATAGGAATATGTATTTGGATTTGACACTTCCCTACAAGGTCGCCGACATGTCGCTGGCCGAGTGGGGCCGTAAGGAGATCGAGATTTCCGAGCACGAAATGCCGGGCCTGATGGCCGTGCGCCGCAAATACGGCCCTGAAAAGCCGCTGAAAGGCGTGCGTGTGATGGGGTCCCTGCACATGACCATCCAGACGGCTGTGCTGATCGAGACCCTCGTGGAGCTGGGCGCCGACGTGCGCTGGTGCTCGTGCAACATCTTTTCGACGCAGGATCATGCCGCTGCCGCCATCGCCGCTGCGGGCGTTCCGGTTTTCGCGTGGAAGGGCGAGACGCTGCCCGAGTACTGGTGGTGCACCGCCATGGCGCTTTCGTTCCCCGGCGGCAAGGGCCCGCAGCTGATCGTGGACGACGGCGGCGATGCCACGCTGTTGATCCACAAGGGCTATAAGGCCGAAAACGATGCTTCGTCGCTCGATTACGAGCCCTCGTCCTACGAGGAAGAGGTGATCCTCGACACGCTGAAACGGATTCTGGCCGAAGACCCCGAAAAATGGCACCGCACGGTAGCCGAGTGGAAGGGCGTCAGCGAGGAGACCACCACGGGCGTACACCGCCTCTATCAGATGATGGAGGCGGGCGAACTGCTCGTTCCGGCCATCAACGTCAACGACTCGTGCACCAAGTCGAAGTTCGACAACCTCTACGGCTGCCGCGAGTCGCTGGCCGACGGCATTAAGCGCGCCACGGACGTGATGATCGCCGGCAAGGTGGTCGTCGTGTGCGGTTACGGCGACGTGGGCAAGGGCTGCGCCCGTTCGATGCGCTCCTACGGCGCCCGGGTGATCGTCACGGAGATCGACCCCATCTGCGCCCTGCAGGCCGCGATGGAGGGCTTCGAGGTGAAGACCGTGGAGAGTGCGCTCGCCGAGGGCAATATCTACGTCACCTGCACCGGCAACTGCGACATCATCACGCTGGAGCACATGGAGAAGATGCGCGATCAGGCCATCGTCTGCAACATCGGCCATTTCGACAATGAAATCCAGATGGCGCGCCTCGAGAAATCGGCGGCCGTGCGGATGAACATCAAACCGCAGGTCGACAAGTTCACTTTCCCCGACGGACACTCGATCTTCATTCTGGCGGAAGGCCGTCTGGTGAATCTCGGATGCGCCACGGGACACCCCTCGTTCGTGATGTCCAATTCGTTCACCAACCAGTGCCTCGCGCAGATGGAGCTGTGGCAGAAGAATCTCGAGATTGGTGTTTACCGCCTGCCGAAGCACCTCGACGAAGAGGTTGCACGCCTGCATCTGGATAACCTCGGGGTCGAACTTACGCACCTGACCCCCAGGCAGGCCGACTACATCGGCGTTCCCGAGAACGGACCCTACAAGGCCGAGCATTACCGCTATTGACGGCATTGCGAATAAGAAAATCCCCGGCTCCGCGGAGTGTGGGATTACAAAGAAGCGACGGGCTGATTAATTAATCAGCCCGTCGCTTCTTTGTTGCCCCGGAGGTCCGTTTTTGGGTAGTCCCGGTATTTTTTCAACGGACTTCGATGCTGTTCAGCAGGTCGGTTTTGCCCTCGTCGGCCAGCCGGAGGATCAGTTCGCCGAAAAGCGTGTTGGCCCAGGCGAACCAGGGACGGGTGAATTTCGACGGATCGTCCTTGTGAAACGATTCGTGCATGAATCCGGTTCCCCCGTCGGTGTTGACGAGCGTCTCGACGCATCGTCTGATCTCCGCGTCGTCATCGCTGGTCAGGGCACGCATGATCAGGCTCATGGGCCAGATCATGTCGGCGCCGATATGCGGGCCGCCGATTCCTTCGGCCGCTGTACCCCGGAAAAAATAGGGATTCGATTCGCTCCATACGAAACGCCGCGTATTCTGGTAGACGGGATCATCCTGCGGAACGTCCCCCAGATAGGCCATGGCCAGCAGGCTGGGAACGTTGGCGTCGTCCATCAGCAGGCGGTTGCCGAAGCCGTCGACCTCGAAAGCGTAGATCTTTCCGAACTGCGGATGATCGTAGACGGCGTGTTCTTTCAGCGCCTCGGCGACTTCGGCGGCGAGCGTTTCGTATGCGTCGGCCAGCGTTTCGTCGCGGTTTACCGTGCGCAGAATCTCCGCAGCCTTGCGCAGCGATGAGACGGCGAAAAAATTCGACGGGATCAGGAACGGAAAGGTCGTGGCGTCGTCCGAAGGCCGGAACGAAGAGGCGATGAGTCCGACGGGTTTTGCCGGATGGCCGTATCCGTTTTTGAGTTGGGTGTCCAGGGCATCTTCGGTCACGCGTTGGAATGTATACGGTCCGGGTCCTTCGCGGCGCTGCTGGTCGCGCAGGGTTTTCAGTACGAGACGCATGGCCTCGGTCCACCGTTCGTCGAACACCGAGGCGTCGTCCGTGGTCTTCCAATAACCGTAAGCCAGCCGGATGACGTAGCACGGGGAGTCCAGTTCCCACTTGCGTTCATGCAGTTCGGGCTTCATCTCCGTCCAGTCGTCCTGCCAGCCGGTTCCGGTGGGGCCGTCGTTGAAGGCATTGGCGTAAGGGTCTGTCAGCAGGCATTTCAATTGGCGGCGGACGACGCCCCGGATCAGGCGGCGCAGGGCTTCGTCTTCGCGCGCCAGCGGGAGGTAGGGCCACACCTGCGCCCCCGAATCACGCAGCCACATGGCGTGAATATCGCCCGTATATATAAAGGTGTCGTCCTCTCCGTCCTCATCCTTGCGATAGTGGACAGTGGTGTCGAGCGTATTGGGGAAGCAGTTTTCGAACATTCGGACCAGCTTGGAAACCGTGACTGTCTGCCGGATGCGCTCGATCTGCCGTTCGACGGCCTGTGAGGTAAAGAGCCGCTCCGAGACTTCCGGACGGGCGGATCTTCCGTAATCGGGACCGGAAGCGCTGACGGCGGCCGCGGCGGGCATAGCCAGTAACAGAAGAAGCAGTTTTTTCATGGGTTTGCGTATTGGTTTCTGCAAAAATAGTAGGATTCCCTCCCTTGTGCCTCCCGATATGCGCAGTTGAGTCTTCGTTTTGCGCAGGTTCGCCGCGGGTCAGAATTTGCCCTGTATGACCTGTTGCCGGTATTCCGACGGGGTTATGCCTTTGAGTTGTTTGAACGAGCGCGAGACGTTTTTGATGTCGGAGAATCCCAGTTCGACGGCGGCTTCCGAGACGCTCATCCCTTCGCTCAGCAATTGGGTCATCTTTTCGATACGGACCTGGATGATGTAGTCGTAGATCGAGGTGCTCATGCTCCTTTTGAACCGGGTTTCCAAAAGGCGGCGCGAAAGCGGTACGAGCGAAACCAGATCGTCGACCGAAATCTTCTGGCTGATGTTTTCGTGGATGTATTTCAGCACCTCGGCGATGTGCGGATCGTTGTTGGCGTAGATGTCCGTCGACTGACGGGTCACGATGTGTGTCGGCCATACCATGACATCCTCCCGCTCGGCCTCCGGGTCGCGGATGATCCGGTCGATCAGGCGGGCCACGTCGTATCCGCCCTGTTCGATGTTTTGGTTAAGCGACGAGAGATTCGGGGCCGAGAGGCGGCAGATGGTTTCGTCGTTGTCTACGCCGAGTACGGCAATGTCGTCCGGGATGCGTAAATTCCCCCCCCCTCGGCGCGCTGGCAGGCCTCCGTTATATGGTAGGCCTGATTGTCGTCGCAAGCCATGATTGCAACCGGCTTGGGCAGCGATTGCAGCCAGGTGGTCAGCTGGATCGGATCGTAGAGCCACAGGTCTGTCTGCGACGTATTCTGCAACTCGGAGAAGGAGAAGTCGGGATTGGCCTGCCGGATCGTGTCGCGGAAACCCTGGTAGCGTTCGTCGGACCATACGATTCCGCGGGTCCCGTAGAACGCGAAATGGCGGAATCCTTTTTTCAGGAAGTATTCCGCGCCCATCTGTCCGGCCCGGTAGTGGGGGCCCGTGATATTGGGAATGGTCGAAAAGCGGGTTTTGAAATCCTGGGCGACGGCGATGATGCCGTTGCGGGCGAAGAGCTCGACGTTGTCCGTGTTGTAGAATTGTCCGATGACGGCGTCGGCACGTGTGCGCTGTGCCCAGTCGATCACAGCCTCGATGCCGGACTTGTCGCGGATGGAGAGGGGGAGCCGGCAGAGGCTCCAGGCTTGTCCGGAGTCATGGGCGTAACGTGCTATACCCAGCAGAAGCCCCCGGGCGTAGGCCTCGGAGAAGTCCGTCAGAAAGATGATACGTGCCATTCTGGAAAATTTTTATTGGATAAAGATAGCTTTTTTTTGCAGAAACGACACTGTCCGGTCCGCTTTTTTGTCCGCAATTTTTTGCGGTTCGGTGCTCTTCGGTGCAATGTCTGCGGGAAATGAGGAAGCAAAAGCGTAAATCGCCGTCGGTTGCGGCAGCGGCCTTATTACATTTGTATAGATAAAACTCTAACCTATCCGAACGACCATGATGCGAACCTTGATTTTGGGATTTGCAGCGCTTGCGGGCGCCGCCTGTTCCCATTCTTCCGCTCCGCTCGAATATGTCGATCCCTTCATCGGGACCGGATTTCACGGACATACCTATCCCGGCGCCACGACCCCATTCGGCATGGTGCAGCTCAGTCCCGATACGCGGGCGGACAATTGGGACGCCTGTGCGGGCTATCATTACGACGATAAGACGATCGACGGCTTTTCCCATACGCATTTGAGCGGAACGGGCTGCGCCGACCTGGCCGACATCCTGTTCCATCCCACCACCCGGGCCGAAGTGGTGCGCGACGGCGAGTACCTGCCGCAGCCTTACGCCTTTTCGCATGACCGCGAACGGGCGTCGTGCGGCTACTATGCGGTCGAACTGCCCGGAGAGGGGTTTGTGGCCGAACTCACGGCGGCGCCCCGTACCGGCGTGCACCGCTACACGTTCCGCGGCTCCGGACCGCGGAGGGTGGTCATCGACCTGATGCATACGATCACCGATGAAAAGATCGACATGCGCGAGTTGCGGCAGACGGCGCCCGACGAGATCGCGGGCATGCGGTGCACGCAGGGATGGGTCTCCGATCACTACGTTTTCTTCTCGGCCCGTTTTTCGGAACCTTTCGCCGACGTGCAGCTGCTCGGAGACCGGCAGGCCGTGCTGACGTTCGCCCCCGACCTCGAGACGTTGACCATCGCAGTCGGACTGTCGTCCGTGAGCGCGGAAAATGCGCGCGAGAACCGGATCGCCGAGGTTCCCGAGTTGGATTTCAATGCCGTACGCTCGCGCTCGGAGGCGCTGTGGCGCGATGCGCTCGGCGACATTGTCGTCGAAGGCGGCACCCGCAACGAGCGGATCAATTTCTATACGGCGCAGTATCACGCCAAACTGACTCCCAACCTGATGAGCGATGTCAACGGGGAGTATCGCCGGAGCGATCAGACCATCGCCCGCGTCGCCGACGGCAGCGCATACTATTCGACGTTCTCGCTGTGGGATACCTTCCGGGCATGGCATCCGCTGCAAACCCTTGTCGATACGGCGCGTGTGAACAATATGATTTCGAGTATGCTCGATATGTACGACGTAACGGGTGAACTGCCGATCTGGCCCCTCGCCTCGGGAGAGACCGGTACGATGATCGGTTATCACGCCGTGTCGGTCATTGCCGACGCCTATCTGAAGGGGATTCGCGGTTACGATGCCGGGAAGGCGCTCGATGCGATGATCCGCTCGTCGAATATCAACAAAAAGGGTTCGGATTACTACGTGTCCCAGGGCTTCATCCCGTCGAACATCCGCCGTGAATCGGTTTCCTGCACCCTGGAATACGCCTATGACGACTGGGCCATTGCCCGCATGGCCGAGGCTATGGGGCAAACCGAAACGGCCCGCGAATACGATCGCCGGGCGCTCAGCTATGTCCGCGTATTTGACGGATCGACCCGTTTTTTCCGGGGCCGGCAGGCCGACGGAGGCTGGTCGGAGCCTTTCGAGGAGTTTGTGGCCGGGCGTGATTATACCGAGGCTACGCCGTGGCAGTACCGCTTCTTCGCGCCGCACGACGTGAACGGCCTGGAACAGCTTTTCGGCGGCCGGGAGGCTTTCGTCCGGGAGCTGGACCGTCTCTTTACGCTCGAATCGCCGCATGAGGATGCGGGACTGGTCGATATTACGGGCCTGATGGGGCAGTATGCCCACGGCAACGAGCCGAGCCATCACATGGCCTATCTGTACAGTTATGCCGGCCAGCCGTGGAAGACGCAGGAGTTGACGCGCCGTCTGCTCGATGAAATGTATGCTCCGACTCCCGGAGGAATCATCGGCAACGAGGATTGCGGACAGATGTCGGCCTGGTATATCTTCTCTTCGCTGGGTTTCTATCCGGTGTGTCCGGGTTCGAATGAATTCGTGCTGACATCGCCGCTGTTCGAAAAGGCGACCGTGCGGCTGGCCAACGGCCGGACGCTGACCGTGACGGCCGACAAGCCGCGGCGCAACCGTTATGTCGGGAGCGTGACGCTCAACGGGCAGGCGGTCGACAAGAATGTCATCACTTACGATCAGTTGATGGAGGGCGGAGAGCTGCATTTCGGGATGGTTCCCCGGCCGGCCTTCGACCGGGCGTCGGACCCGGCCGCACAGCCCTATTCGCTGACCCGCGGCGAGGCGGTGTCGGTTCCCTATACGACGCAGTCGTTGAACCTGTTCACCGAGCCGGTCGACGTGGCATTGGCGACGACGACCCCGGGAGCCGAAATCCGTTATACGCTCGACGGCTCGGAGCCCGATTCGCTTTCGGAACTTTACCGGACGCCGCTGCGGGTGGACCGTTCGCTGACACTTTGCGCCAAAGGCTTCAAAACGGGAGCCGCACCCAGCCATACCCTGACGCTGCGGGCCGAAAAGGCTGTTTTCCTCTCCCCGGCGGCTGCGGCCGCGAGCGTTCCGGGAATCCGGTTCGCCTATTACGAGGGGGCTTTCTCGAAGGTGGCCGACATCACTCGCGGAACGCTCGTCTCTACGGGCGTGATGGCGATTCCTTCGATTGACGAAGCGCCGCAGGAAGACCATTTCGGCTATGTGTTCGAGGGCCTGATCCGGATTCCCGAGCGGGGAGTCTGGGAGTTTTTCACGCGGAGCGACGACGGCAGCGTGCTGTTGATCGACGGCTGCAAGGTCGTGGACAACGACAGTTCGCATGCCGCGGTCACGGCCACCGGGCGCGTGGCTCTCGAGGCGGGGTTGCATGCTTGCAAACTGCTCTATTTCGAAGATTACGAGGGGCAGGAGCTCCAATGGGGCTGGAAAGCTCCCGGCGAGGAGGCGTTCTCGCCGATTCCCGCTGAAAATCTGTTCGTAAAATGATACGGCCATGAAGAAATTGTTTTTTCTGCTGGCGCTGACGGCTGCGGTCTCCTGCAACGCCCCGCAGGAGTTGACCGTCATGACGCTGAATATGCGCTATGACAATCCCGAGGACGGGGCGAATAACTGGCGCTTCCGCCGCGAACGGATCGCTGAGCTGATTCGCTCGGAGGCTGTCGATCTGCTGGGAACACAGGAGGTGCTCGCCAATCAGTTCGACGATCTGCAAGCCCTGCTGCCCGGCTACCGGGCGGTTGGCGTCGGCCGGGAAGACGGCGCGCGTGCGGGCGAATTCAACGCCGTATTTTTCCGCAGCGACCGTTTCGAACTGCTCGATTCCGGCGTGTTCTGGCTGAGCGAGAATCCCGAAACGCCCGGTTCGAAGGGTTGGGACGGAGCCTGCGAGCGGCTGGCGACATGGACCGTGCTGCGAGATAAAAGCGGCGGCGAGTTGCTTTTCATCAATACCCACCTCGACCATATCGGCGAGCAGGCTCGCCGGGAGGGCGTCGCGTTGTTGCTGCGGCGCATCGAAACGCTGCGTGCCGGTCGTCCGGTGATTCTTACGGGCGATTTCAATGCTGAACCCTCGTCGCCGGTCGTTGCGCGCGTCGTGGCCGACAGTGCCTTGCGTAGCGCCTGGGACACGGCGCCGATTCGATCCGGGTCGGCGTGGAGTTTCTCCGATTTCGGACAGCTTCCGGAGGAAGAGCGACCGCTGATCGACTATGTGTTCTACGGCGGCGGTCTGGAGGTCGTGTCGTGTTCGATATTGCCCGACACGCTCGGCGGAGGATACCTTTCCGACCATGCGCCCGTCGAAGCCCGTTTGAAATATGTACGATAAAAAGGAGACGATATGAAAAAGACTTTGAAAATCTGGCTGTTCGCCGCGTCGCTGTTCGTTTGCGGCCAGATTGCGGCACAGCCTCCCGTGCTGATTCATTCGCACAACGATTACGCCCGGCGGGTGCCTTTCTATCAGGCTTACGCCCAGCAGGTCGCGTCGATAGAAGCCGACGTGTTTCTGCACGACGGAAAGCTCCTCGTGGGACACGATGTCGAGGACCTGTCGTCCGACATGACATTCGAAGCGCTGTATGTGGAGCCTGTCGTGACGCTTTTCAAACGGAACGGCGGGCGGGCCTGGAAGGATTCGGACCGGCGCCTGCAATTGATGGTCGAACTCAAATCCGCGACCGAGCCGACGCTGCGTGCCGTCGCCGAACTGCTGGGCCGCTGGCCCGAGGTGTTCGATCCCGCGGTGAATCCCGAAGCCGTGCGTATCACCGTGACGGGGAGGGTTCCCGAGCCTGCGGATTTCGGCAATTATCCGGCTTACATTCGTTTCGACGGGGCGTGGGACGCGGAATACACGCCCGGGCAACTGGATCGCATCGCGCTGATAAGCGCCGATTTCCAACGATTTTCCCAATGGAACGGCAAAGGGTCCATCATCCCTGCGGAGCGTGAGAAACTCGAACGGATTATCGACAAAGCCCATGCGTGGGACAAGCCCGTGCGCTTTTGGAGCGCTCCCGAGGGGGTGACTGTCTACTATACGTTCTACGACATGGGGATCGACTACATCAACACCGATCGTCCGGAGGTCTGTGCCGAGTTCTTCAACGATTTCGGCAACAAGAATTTTCAGATCGGCGAGCGCCGTGCGGCCTCTTCGGCCGTGACGGGCACGAAGCGTCTGGACAAGGCGACCAGGGATTTCAAAGGCTTCCAGAGCGATAAACTCCAGCTCTCGAAAGGCATCGACGTCTATACGCCGACCTACCGGAACGACAGGGGAAAGGGCAAAGTGAAAAATGTGATCTTCCTGATCGGCGACGGCATGGGTCTGTCGCAGATCATGGCCGCCGTGTTCGCCAACAAGACCCTGACGCTGATGGGACTGAAAAGCATCGGCTTGCAGCAGAACAATGCCCTGGATGCCTTTACGACCGACTCGGCCGCCGGAGGCAGCGCCCTGGCTACGGGCGAGGCGCACGAAAACCGCCATATCTCCATGGGGGCCGACGGAACGGCATATCCTTCGCTGTGCGACTTCTTCCGCGACCGCGGTCGTGCCGCCGGCGTTGTGACGCTGGGCGATATCGCCGACGCCACGCCGACGGCATTCTTCGGCCATTCGGTCGAGCGCGACAATTCGGACGAGTTGACCGCGTGGCTGCTGAAAGGACGCCTGGACCTGCTCTGCGGTAGCGGCATCCGCAAGTTCACGCACCGTGATGACGGCATCGACCTGGCGGGCGAACTTTCGAAGCAGTATAATTTCGTCCGTTCGGTGGACGAACTCAACGCTGCGAAAGGCAAGGTGATCTGCATCGACGAGGAGATGGACGAAGCCGCCGACGAGAAGAACCTCTCCCTGCTGGCCGACGCCACGCGCGGAGCCATTGCGAAGTTGCAGGAACGCAGCGACAAGGGCTTTTTTCTCATGGTCGAGGGCGCCAAAATCGACTATGCGGGCCATTCGCGCTGCCTGCCCGGGTCGGTTCTCGAGATGCTGAGTTTCGACCTTGCGATTGCCGAGGCGCTGAAATTCGCCGATTCGAACGGCGAGACGCTCGTCGTCGTCACGGCGGACCACGAGACGGGCGGCCTGACGCTGATCGACGGCGATGAGGCCACGGGCCGGATCATGGGCGTTTACGTCTCCGACGACCACACGCCGATCATGCTCCCTGTCTTTGCATACGGACCCGGTTCCGACCGTTTTTGCGGCACGTACCGCAATACGGAAATTCCGCGCAGGATCAAATCGCTGATAAAATAAGGAGGTATGAAGAGTGTAAGACATATTGCCGTCTTTTTGCTTGCCGCAGCCGTTCCGGCCGCGGTCGGAGCGCAGGATTTGCGTTCGGGACCCTATGAACTGCCCTACAAGAATACCTATGTGAAAGAGGTGTTCGTGGCCGAGAACGATTTCCGGGCGATGAAGCCCGAGACGATACGGCCCCGTTCGTTCTCCGAGGCCCGGAAGATTCTGCCCGCACCGTTCTGGGAGGGGCACGACCGGGAGATCGAAATGTATTGGCATGCCTGGCAGATCGCCGTGGGGAATATCCGCCAGCCCCGGGAGGGCTCGGGGTTCGTCTCTCCCTACCTCGACATCGCCTACAACGGCAATATTTTCATGTGGGACGCCTCGTTCATGATGATGTTCGCGCGTTACGGTTACCGTTTTTTCCCTTTCCAGCGGACGCTCGACAATTTCTATTCGCACCAGCATCCCGACGGCTTCATCTGCCGGGAGATACGCGCCGACGGTTCCGATTGTTTCGAACGCTACGATCCCACCTCGACCGGGCCGAACCTGCTTCCGTGGACCGAGCTGATGTACTACCGCCAGTTCGGGGACATCGACCGCCTGCACAAGGTTTTCCCGGCCCTGTGCGCCTATGCCAAATGGTGGAAACTGAACCGGACGTGGCCCAACGGAACCTATTGGTCGAGCGGCTGGGGAACGGGTATGGACAATACGCCCCGGGTTCCGGAGGGATACAATCAGATCTTCTCCAACGGCCACATGGAGTGGCTCGATGCCAATTTGCAGCAGATGCTCGTCAATGAGTCGCTGCTCCAGATCGGGTTTTACATCGAACGCTGGCAGGAGATCGAAGAGGTCGAGGACGAAAACCGGTTCCTTAAAAAGCATATCAACGACTTCATGTGGAACGATGAGGAAGGGTTTCTCTTCGACCGTTACGCCGACGGGTCGCTGGGTACGGCCAAAGGTATCTACGCCTATTGGGCGTTGCAGACCGACGTTCTCGACAAGGAGCGTCTGGACCGTTTCGTCGCCCATTTGAGCGACTCGACGGAGTTCGACCGTCCTCACCGCGTGCCGTCGCTCTCGGCCGACCACCGCAAATACAACGCTTTGGGCCGTTACTGGCAGGGCGGAGTCTGGCCCGGAGCCAACTATATGGTGATCGACGGCCTTTGGCACAAAGGCTACCGGGATGTGGCGCAGCGGATCGCCGAAAACCACTACGCCGCGGTTTTCGAGGTCTGGAAAAATACGGGGACCTTTTGGGAATATTACGCTCCGGAGAAGATCGAACCCGGATTTATGGCCCGTAAGGATTTCGTCGGGTGGACCGGCCTGCCTCCCATCGCCGTCTTCATCGAGTATATACTCGGCATAAGGTCCGACTATTCGGAGCGGCGGATCGAGTGGAACGTCACCCGGACCGAAGCGCACGGCATCGAACGTTATCCGTTCGGTCCCGACGGGGTCGTGGACCTGAAGGTCCGTGCCCGCCGTTCGGCTGACGAGACGCCTGTTGTGAGCGTTGCCGCCGATGTCCCGTTCGAACTGGTGGTGACGTGGGGCGACGGCCGCCGCAGCACGGTGCACGTGGAAAAGAGCGGCAGCGTGAAGTTGAATTAAAGCACTTTTTGCGAAATGAACAAGTGGATTTTGTCGGCCTGCGCCTTTTTTGTATGGGGCGCGGCCTCCGTTCGGGCGCAGCAGCCCGTGCTGCGTTTCGGCAGCGATAAGACCTTTAAAATAGCCCAGTTTACGGATATGCACCTCGATCCCTCCAAGCCCCGGCGGCTTGCCGAGGCCGAAAAGACCTTTGCGCGGCTGGATCGTATCCTGGCGGCTGAGCGACCCGATCTGGTCGTCTTCACGGGCGATGTGGTGACGGGATCTCCGGCCGAAGGCATGTGGCGCCGCCTGCTCGATACGATGGCCGCGCGCAAGGTGCCTTTCTGCGTGGCGCTGGGCAATCACGATTCCGAGCAGGACATCAGCCGGCAGCAGATCGGCCGGATCGTGACCTCGTATCCGGAAAGTTTGAATGCGCTCGACGCCGCCGGGGAGTTGGCGGACCGGGAGTTGGAGGTTCTCGGCAGCGGTTCTCGGCGGCCTGCATTGCTGCTGTACTGCCTCGATTCGCACTCCGAATCGCTTTTGGACGGGGTCGAGGGCTACGACTGGTTCCGGCCGGAGCAGGTCGCGTGGCTGCGTGACCGCTGTACGGCCCGCCGGACTGCCAACGGCGGTCGTGCGGTGCCTTCGCTGGCATTTTTCCACATCGTGCTGCCGGAATACCTTTCGGCGTGGCGCAATCCTTCCAACAGCCATATCGGACGGGCTGCCGAGGACGAGTGCCCGGGCGCGTTGAATACGGGGATGTTTGCGGCCATGGTCGAGTCGGGCAGCGTGATGGGCACGTTCGTGGGACACGACCACGACATCGATTACCTGGTGGCCGACAAGGGTATCTGCCTTGGTTACGGCCGTTTCTCGGGCGACAATACGACTTACAACAACCTGCGTCCGGGCGTGCGGCTGCTGCTGCTGACCGAGGGAGAGCGGGGATTCGAGACCTGGATACGCGAAGACGACGGCCGCATGGTCGACCATGCCCGTTTCGCGGAGGGAAAAATAACGGAAATAGCGGTGGAGCGATGAGAATCGGAGTAGATTTGGGCGGTACGAACGTGCGCGTGGGACTGGTGGCTGACGGTCGGATTGTGAGAATGTTTTCCGAACCTTGCCGGGCGGATTGTTCCGAGGAGGTGGTTTTGGACCATATAGCTTCGCTTATCGAAAGGCTTATCACGCCCGACGTAAAGTGTATCGGCATCGGCGTTCCTTCGGTGGTGGACGCAGAACGGGGAATCGTCTACGACGTGGTCGGCATTCCCTCCTGGCGGGAGGTGCATCTCAAGGAGTGTTTTGAGAAGCGGTTCGGCGTGCCGGTTTCGGTAAACAACGATTGCAACTGCTTTGCGCTGGGCGTCTGCCGTTTCGGCGAGGCGCACGGATACCGCGACGTGGTTTGCATCGCCCTCGGTACGGGCGTAGGCGCAGGCGTCGTGATCGACGGGAAACTTTACTGCGGCCGCAATACGGGGGCCGGGGAGATCGGGAGCATTCCCTACCTCGACCGTGATTACGAATACTATTGCAGCAGCCGCTTTTTCGTCGGCCGCGGCACGTCGGGCAAGGAGGCTTATGAGCAGGCTTTGGCCGGCGATCCCCGGGCGCTGGAGCTGTGGCAGGAGTTCGGGACGCATATCGGGCGGCTGGTCATGCTGGCGCTCTATGCTTACGATCCGCAGGCCATTGTCTTCGGAGGAAGCATATCCCATGCGTTCGGGTTTTTCCGGGACGCCATGTACGAACAGTTGAAGCAGTTCCCCTATGCGAAGACCGTCGAGGGGCTGCATATCTGCTGTTCGGGTATCGAATATGTCGGATTGTTGGGGGCTTCGGCCTGCGAATAGAACCTATGGGAAAATTACGTATACTGCTTGCTTTAGGCGTGCTGTGCTGCGGGTGCGGCCGGGTGGTTCCGGTCGACGGCCCGGTCTCCGTGGTGCCTGCGCCGGTGAGCGTGACGCCCGCCGAAGGGGTTTTCCGGCTGTCGGCGTCGACGCGCGTGGTCGTCCGGTCGTCGGACGGGCGGATGCCGTTCGTGACCGATGCGCTGAACGAATTGCTGCGTCCTGTTTTCGGGGAGGAGCTGACATGTCTCAGTCCGGCCCCGGTGCAGGACGGGGCGGTGAATTTCATCGAGACCGATTCGATTTCTTCGGACGGCTATTCGCTGACGATAACGCCCGACCGGGTCGAGGTGCGGTCCGGTGGGGCTGAAGGGGCTTTTTACGCCGTGCAAACCCTGCGCCAGCTGATGCCGGCGGCGGCATTCGGAAAGGGACGGGCGAAGGCTGTCGAACTGCCGGCCGTCGCCATCGCGGACCGGCCGGAAATGGGGTATCGCGGAATGATGCTCGATGTTGCCCGGCATTTCTTTACCGTGGAGGAGGTGAAGCGCGTGCTGGACCTGCTTGCCATGCACAAGATGAATGTTTTTCATTGGCATCTGACGGATGACCAGGGCTGGCGGATCGAGATCGGGAAATATCCCGAGCTCACGCGCATCGGTTCGGTCCGCACCCGCACGCTGATCGGCAAGGACCCGGGCGGCGAGTACGACGAGACCTGCCGCTACGACGAAACGCCCCACGGAGGGTTTTACACGCAGGACGAAATCCGGGACGTGGTCGAATATGCCGCCCGCCGTTTCATCACGGTCATTCCCGAGATTGAATTTCCGGGACATGCGGTGGCCGCACTGGCTTCCTATCCGTGGCTGAGCTGCACGGGGGAGCAGTATGAGGTGCGCCAGACGTGGGACATCGACGACCGTGTTTTCTGCATCGGACGCGACTCGACGTTCCGCTTTATCGAAGGGGTGCTGGAGGAGGTCGTCGCTCTCTTTCCGTCTACCTATATTCATATAGGAGGCGACGAATGTCCGACCGACCGGTGGGAGCAGTGTCCCCGGTGCCGGGAGCGGATGCGCGCCGAGGGACTGACCCGTCCGCGGCAGTTGCAGGGCTACGCCACCACGCGCATCGAACGTTTTCTGAGGAGTCACGGCAGGCGGCTGATCGGCTGGGACGAGATTCTCGACAGCGGCGTCTCCCGGACGGCTGTCGTCATGTCCTGGCGCGGCACCGAGGGCGGCATCCGTGCGGCGCGTCAGGGAAACGAGGTCGTCATGGCGCCCACGACTCACTGCTATTTCGATTATTACCAAACGGCCGATACCGCAGGGGAACCCTTGGCATGGGGCGGCTGCCTGCCTCTCGAGAAGGTCTATGCGTTGAGTCCCTGTGAAAGGCTCGACTCCGTGCAGCGGGCGTCGGTCCTCGGCGTGCAGGCGAATCTGTGGACCGAGTATATTCCCGATTTTGCGCAGGCGCAGTATATGCTGCTGCCGCGCCTGGGGGCGCTCGCCGAGGTGGGGTGGTCGCCCGGCCGGAAAGACTATGCGGAATTTCTGCCGCGGCTGAAGCGTCTGACGCGATTCTACGATGCCTGCGGGTATGTTTATGCGAAGCATTCGCTGGCGGATTAGGTTGTCGGAGTCAGTCCGGAAACCGGGGAGGATGAAAAATCTTCCCCGGTTTTTTTGTCTTTTCAATTCTGCGGAATGTGAGGACTTAAATACGTAAAATCCACCTGCTGTGACTGTTAAGATCGATAAATTTGAATATTGAAAAAGGGAGAATATTATAAAAGCGCTGCAGTTACGGATGATTATTAAATTGTTTAAAAATTATTCGCTGTCACAGTTTACAACCAGATATCTTAATTATTAACCTTAACTTTATGGAAATGAATTTGACTTTTACGGGGGAGAGACGGAAGATCGTCCGTTTTCTTCTGATGAGTCTGCTGAGTTGCATGCTCATTCTTCCGGCCCGGGCTCAGGACCGTGTCACGGTTTCAGGCCGCCTGACCGATACCGGTCAAAATCCGCTTATCGGAGCTTCGGTCATCGAACGGGGAACGACCAACGGCGTTACGACCGATGTGGACGGCCGCTACCAGATCGCCGTTGCGAAGGACGGTACGCTCGATTTTTCATTCGTCGGCTACAAGACACAGAGCATTGCCGTGGCGAATCGCACGCAGATAGACGTTACGCTGGAAGAGGATGCCATGATGATCGGCGAGGTGGTCGCCATCGGTTACGGCTCCCAGCGTAAGGAGGACCTTTCGATGGCCGTTACAACGGTTAAGGTGGACGAGGGGGCGCGCAGTCGTGCCGCAGACCTCGGAACCTTGCTCCAGGGCCGTATGCCGGGTGTGACGATCCTCCAATCGGGCGGCGACCCGATGCGCAAGGCGTCGTTCTCCATCCGTGGACGCGGCTCGAAAGGCAACGACGACGATCCGACTTCGGGCGACGGCGTGCTGATCGTCGTGGACGGCGTGCCCAATGCCCCTTATTCGGTTGAAGATGTCGAGACGGTGACGGTCCTGAAGGATGCGGCATCGGCTGCCATTTACGGAGCGTCGGTCGGATCGAGCGGTGTCATCCTGATCACCACCCGGAAAGCCGAAGCGGGCAAGATGCGTGTAAACGTGAATGCTGCCATCGGCGTCCAGAAAGCGATGAATCTGCCGAATATGCTCAATGCCCAGCAGTACTGTGACGTATGGGCCAAGGCCGTCGGCAACTCGGTGAACGGATCGCTGCCCAACCTGGCCAATCCGGAGGTGTATGCCGGCGCGAACGTGACCCGTACCGACTGGCTCGATGAGATTTTCCGGACGGCCATGACGCAGCACTACGGCATTTCGCTCAGCGGCGGAACGGAGAAGATTTCGTCGATTCTTTCGGTGACCTACGACAAGAAAGAGGGTACGATCATGAATACCTGGAGCGAATCGCTGGGAGCCAAACTCCATACGGACCTCCGGCCGACCAAATGGCTGAAGATTTCGGAAAATGTTTCGTTCGAATATCTCGACGGACAGGGCAAGGTCAACCGGTCCCATACCGGACCTATTCTGGGCGCCATGTGGTTCCCCTCGTCGGCTTCGGTGTATGACCGTGATGCCGAGGGCAATATCATCTACGACGACAAGGGCAAACCCAAATACGGCGGTATCGCTTCGTCCGCCGATATGGCGGCCGGCGTCACCGGTCCCAACGTCGTGAACCCGGTTGCCCAGCTCGAAACGATGCACAGCCGTGCTCCGGAGATGCGGTTCTTCTCGACGACCTCGTTCGAGGTGAAACCCGTCCGGGGACTTACCCTCAAATCGGATTTCACGGCCGATCTCGACATCCTCGAGACGGATGCGTTCCAGCCGGTGATCGACGTGCCGGGCGGTTCCACCACGACGCTCCGCGAGCAGGAGCATACCCGCACGTTCCACTATCTGTGGGAGACGACGGCCACCTATGCCGAGGTATTCGGCAAGCACCACATCTCGGCGATGGCGGGCTTTACGACCGACTACAAGAAACTGCGCCTGTACGACTTCCGTACCCAGAATTATCCCAGCGACACATGGGACAAATATCAGAACCTCTGGCAAAACGGATCGTGGTACCGTGACCCGACGGAGAACTACTACGAGTACGCCATGGTATCGTTCCTCGCTCGTTTGGGCTATTCGTTCGACAACCGTTATTTCCTGACGGCCAGCATTCGCCGCGACGCTTCGTCGAAGCTGCCTTCCTCGAAGAACTACGACTGGTTCCCGGCCGTTTCCGGAGCCTGGAAACTCTCCTCGGAGAAATTCTTCAGCAATTCGTCGCTCGCCAACGTCTTCGACCTGGTGAAAATCCGTGCCGGCTGGGGTATGGTGGGTAACGTGGACCTCTACCCGAACACCTCTTCGGTCGACGTGCCGCTGTCCATCTATCCGGACGGTTCGCTCATCGGCGGCAATACCGTCTACGGAAGCTATTACGACACCATCGCCAATCCCGGCGCCACGTGGGAGACGACCGTGCAGACCAGCGCCGGTATCGACCTGACGCTTCTGAAGAACACGCTGGACATCTCCGTCGATTATTACAATAAGGAGACGCGCGACCTGGTGGACTACCTGCCTACGCCCCCGCAGATGGGCGTCACCACCTCGCCGATGGGCAATATGGGCCGTGTGACCAACAAAGGTTGGGAGTTTTCGGTGGCCTATCATAATACGGCGGCGCAGGGCAAGCTCAATTACAATGTATGGGGCAGCTTCTCGACCAACAAGAGCAATGTGGAGGAGTACGGTTCGCAGCCGCTCGTAAGGCATGACAATCCCAACATCAACAGCACGGCGATCCTCTATTCGGGAGTCGGACACCCCTGGTACTCCTACTACATCTATCGTACCGACGGTATTTTCCGTTCGCAGGAGGAGATCGACCGCTACGTCAGCAAGAACGCCGAGACGGGCGAGGTCATGCAGGTGCAGCCCAACGCCAAGGTGGGCGACCTGAAATTCATCGACACGAACGGCGACGGTGTCATCACGGATGCCGACAAGGTGCTGACGGGCTGTTATACGCCCAAGCAGACGTTCTCGTTCGGGGCTTCGCTGGATTGGAAAGGGTTCGATTTCAGCTTCATGTTCCAGGGTGTCGCCGGCAACTACATCTACAACGGTACCAAGCAGATGGGCATGAACGGTCATGGAGGCGATTTCGGCAATCTGGTACAGGATGTTTTCAATACGTGGGATTTCGATCCTTCGGGCAGCAAATATCCGCGTCTGGGTCTTGCCGAAGACAACAACGGCAACTATACCAAGTTCTCGGATGCGTTCCTCGAGAAGGGCGACTACCTGCGTCTGAAGAATATCACCCTGGGCTATACGCTGCCCAAGCACATTGCCCGCTATATCGGTCTGACGAACGGTTCGCTGCGCGTCTATGTCAGCATCGACAACGTCGCAACGATCACCGGTTATTCGGGGGTCGATCCCGAGGTGGGCAACTACGGTCTTGACGCCGGTATTTATCCGTCGTCGCGCTTCTTCAACTTCGGTGTAAACCTCAACTTCTAAATTTTAAGGACCATGAAAAAAATCATATTCAGTATTTGCCTGGTCGTCAGCGTTCTCGCCATGTCGGGATGTGCCGATTTCCTTGAGCGGGAATCCTACGGTAAAGACGAGACCTGGAAGACGAAAGAGGACGTCATGCAAGCCGTATACGGGCTTTACCATTTCGTCTCTCCCTATTGGAGCGAAGAGATCTGCGGCCGCGGTCACATGTGGCTGGAGTGTGCCAGCGACAACGTTCTGATCGGCCGTGACCGTGCGTCGGTGGATGAAATCCGCGAATTCCGCATGTCCCCGTCGAACGACAACGACGTGTCGCGTGTCTGGGAGGTGATGTACCAGAACGTAGCCAAGGCCAACAATATCATCAAACTCGTCCCCGATATGAGCCTCGACGGGGCGTTTAAGAACCAGGCGTTGGGAACGGCGCTTTTCTTCCGCGGATTCTCGATGCTGTGGATGGTGCCCTATTACGGCGACGATACCAACGGCGGTATTCCGATTATCACGGAAAAGACGCCGACCGCCGAGATCGACTCTCCGCGTCCGTCGCACGTGCTTCAGAATTACGACCAGATTATCGCGGACTTCCGCGAGGCCGGCGATAAACTGCCTTATTTCTCGGAACTTCCGGCCGATCAAATCGGTCTTCCGCACAAGGCTGCGGCCTGGGCCTACGCTGCCCGTGCGGCACTTTACGCCTCGGCGTACGATGCGAAGTATTACGACATCGTGATCGAGATGTGCGACAAGGTCATGGGTATGACCGGAGCCGACAAGCGGTCGCTTTACATCGACTCGTCGGATAAGTCCAAATCTTTTGCCAACCTCTGGCGCAAGGAGCAGAACCACTCTTCGGAGTATATCTTCTCCCTGGAGGGCAGCAATACCAACGGCGCCCGCTATCACGGCGTATCGTTCGTCAATGCCGGTTGGGGTCTTTACAATACGTGGGGTTATTTCACGCCGAGCCTGGAACTCTACAAGGCATTCGAGGAGGGCGATACGCGCCGCGATGCGACGATCCTCGCGCCGGGTCAGCATATCCAGTTCATGGGACGCGATATTCTTTTCGGCGGCTATTCGCCCGACGGTACCGTCGTATCGATAACCAACAGAACCACGGCCCATGTTTCTGCGGGAATGGTCCTGCGCAAATTCATGTCTCCGTGGGAGACGGGCAGTTACAGCGAGGTTTCCAGCCTGCGCGACAAGCTCTGGAATTCGCTCAACTGCTGCCTGATGCGTTATGCCGACGTGATGCTGATGAAGGCGGAGGCGCTGATCTGGACCAAGGGTGAGGGCAACGGCGAGGCCAAGGAGCTGCTCAACGACATTCGCGAGCGCGCCGGCCTGCCCCGCAACAGCCAGGCTACCAAGGCTCAGTTGCAGAACGAGCGCCGTTGCGAACTCGCTTTCGAATTCCAGCCCAGCCGTTTCGTGGACGTGATCCGTTGGGGGCTGGCCCCGTCGCTGCTTACGACGCCGCTGCACGGTGTCATTTCGAAAGGGCAGAGCGGTCAGATCGTCACCGAAGAGGTCGAGGTCTATCCGGCCCGGACGTACAATCCTACGTATAATAAGGTGTTCCCCATTCCGGAGCGGGCATTTACCGGTACGGAAAACCTGACACAGAACAAGGGTTATTAACCGATGCAAATTCGATATAAGCATATGAAAATCTATAAATATATATTGGGAGCGCTCCTGTTGTCGGGCCTGGCACTCCCGTTGACGAATGTACGGGCGCAGGATGTACACCTCAAATGCTTGGAGTGGAATGTCAAGGCCTTGGAGTTCTATAACAACAGCAACGTGAGCAAGGAGATCGGCCGTTTTGTCACCCTGATCCGGGAGCAGAATGCGGAAATCGTCTTCTTCAACGAGTTCGAGACCTTGTCCGGTGCGATGTTTCTCAAAGAGAAAGCGAACGAGTTCGCCAAAGAACTCGGAATGTACTCGTTCTTCATCCATTCTTACAATAAGAGAGGTAACGACGGCTATTACGGCAATGTGATTCTGTCGAAATATCCGATCGTGAATACGGGCCGTGTGCTGCTCGGCATGTATGAAGGCGCTGACCAGCGTTCGGTGGGCTGGGCCGATATCCTGGTTCCGACCGATTCGAAGCCCGAAGGCGTGAAGGTACGTATCGTCTGCACCCACCTCGATGCTTTCGGCGGCAACGTGACCTGCCTCGAACAGGCCAAGGAGGTGCTGGAGTATGCCGTGAAACCGGCTGTGGATGCAGGTATTCCCGTGCTGCTGGCGGGCGATATGAACTGCGGTCCTTCCTCCACTGCGATTGCGGAATATGTGAAATCGGGAGACCGGCTCTGCAACAACGACGGGACTTACGAACGAAGCAGCAAACTCGACTACCTGATCGGCTTCCCGAAACAGAAATGGACTTGTACGGACTATAAGGTGGTCCGCAACACCGAGGCAGACGCGCTTTCCGACCACAGCCCCATTACCGGTACGGCCGTGTTGAAAAATTAGACCTGTTGAATCGAAATAAATCAAAGCGATGAAAAACATGAAAACATACATTTCGATTTTCCTGTCCTTTGCGATGGCGGCCCCGCTCTTTACGGGCTGCGACAACGGATTGGACGAATATCCTTCGGATGCTCCGATTCCGGCTCCGTCGGATAAGTTTACGACCAACGTGCAATTCGTCTCCTTGCTGAGCGACGCTTCGCTCGGAACGGGGTATGTTGATTACCTCAATGCGCTCGACGACAAGAATACGTGGATGACGATTGCCGACCGCGTAGACGACGGCAATCAGTCCGCCGTTATGAAAGCCGCATGGGATACGGAGCGCTGGATGACCTTCGCATTCAACAAAATGGCCAACAAGAAGGCTGAGGGAAGCATGCTCTATATGGGTTCCTGGGGAACGCTGAATACCTATATCACCGGTGCGGCCGGTATTCCCTCGGGCAACGGCTGTTACGTGACCGAGGTGAAGACGAAGCTGGCCGGCATCCGTTCCGAGAAGGGCGAAGACGGCGAAGTGACCGCTACGAAGGACATATCGTTCGATGTCAATTTCCTGACGGCACGTTTCGAAACGGCGGATCAGATTTCGGCTTTCGGCGGCAAGAACGGCATACTGCGTTCGTGCTACGACCGGAACATGTCGCTGCTGATGATCGGAACGGTTAAGAACGATTTGTTCGCCCAGTTGGAGTCGGCTGCAAAGTCCGCCGCCGGAAGCTATGAATTCAAAGTCTTCAATGTCGCAGCCGGATCGCAGTATACGATCTTTATGCTGACGGAGGAGCGTTTCTGGGGTTTCAACGGTGTTGAAACGAAATCGCTGACCGGCGGTATCTCAGCTTATAATATCAGTGTGATGTGGTAATTGGATTCGGGGGTCGGGCCTGGCGGCCGCTTCCCTCGATCCGGTTCCGGAATGGAAAAGAGGGTGTCTAATAGTTAGACATCCTCTTTTTTTGCATGTTGCGCTCTTCGCGGTCTTCCGAGGGGGCTTTGTGTTTTTCAGAAGGTCGCTGTGAACCAGTCTTTCAGTGCGGGCCAGGTGTCTGCCGTGACGTGGATCAGCATGCCCACCGAGGCGGCGATTTTGATTCCCGTGCCGACGATGAACGAGAGGAACGAGCCGAATCCTATCAGGAAGGCTTTCGGCACGTCTCTGCGGTCGTTGAGCAGCTCGCCCAGCACGGCGCCCAGGAAGGGGCCGAGGAGGATGCCCACCGGCGGGAAAAGGAAGAATCCCGCGAAGACGCCCACCGTGGCGCCGATGGCCCCCGCGCGCGAACCGCCGAACCGCCGGGTCATCCATGCCGGCAGGAAATAGTCGGCGATGCTCACGGCGACGGTCACCCCGAGCCAGAGCCACAGCGCCGGGGCGCTCATCTGGGAGTAGGAGGTGAAATAGGCGCACAGCAGGCCCGCATAGCTCAGCGCCACGCCCGGCAGGGCGGGCACGATGCAGCCGATGATGCCCAGTATCGAGAGCACGAAAGCGAACAGGGAGAGCGTAATGTCCATCGAAAGCTACTTAATAATCGCAAATATAACTTATAAATATGAAAAAATCTCCCTTTCCCGGGGAGATTCTATGCGTTGCGTGGCCGGATGGTCCGGCTTCCGGATGCTATTTGACGAGCCGGTTGGTTGCCGTGTCGGGGAAGATAACCCACGGACGGAACTGCTTGGCGTCCTCGAAATCCATCAGCGCGTAGGAGGCGATGATGATGACGTCGCCCACCTGCACCTTGCGCGCAGCGGCGCCGTTGAGGCAGATGCAGCCGCTTCCGCGCTCACCTTTGATGATGTAGGTTTCGAAACGCTCTCCGTTGTCGATGTCCATGATCTGGACCTTCTCGCCTTCGATCATGTTGGCGGCTTCCATGAGCGCCTCGTCGATGGTGATGCTCCCCACGTAGTTCAGGTCGGCCTGTGTGACCGTTACGCGGTGAATCTTCGATTTGATGACTTCAATCTGGAATTTCATTTTATCGGATTCGGATGTTGTCGATTAAACGAATGTCTCCCGCCTGTACGGCGATACAGCCCTGAATGCGCTCCGAGGCGTTCCATGCCGGAACCTCCTGCATCGTCAGCGCATCGACCGACTGGTAGTAAATCACGTTGAGCAGCGGGTTGCTCTCCACTTCGGCCGTCACCCACGCTTTCAACTCCGCGGGCGCCAACTCGTGCGACTTCTCCACGGCCCGGCGCAACACGGCGTAAATGTGCGGCGCGGCGGCGCGGTGGGGTGCGTCGAGCAACTGGTTGCGCGAGGAGAGCGCCAGCCCGTCTTCGCCGCGGACGATCGGGCACTCCACGATTTCGACCGGCAGTTTCAGCTGGGCCACCATCGACCGGATGACGGCGATCTGCTGGAAATCCTTCTCCCCGAAATAGGCGCGCGCCGGGCGCACGATGTCGAACAGGCGGCTGACGACCTGCGCCACGCCGTTGAAATGGCCGGGACGCGTCGCGCCCTCCATCACCTTGTCGATCTGCCCGAAATCGAAGATCCGGGTGTCTTCCTCGGGGTATATCTCCTCGACCGAAGGCATCAGCACGAAATCCGCACCGGCCTCCTCCAGCAGTTTGCGGTCGGCCTCCGGCGTACGGGGGTAGTTGCGCAGGTCGTTCTTGTCGTTGAACTGCGTGGGATTCACGAAGACGCTGACGACGACCGTGGCGTTCTCCTTCCGCGCACGCTCGACGAGCGAACGGTGCCCCGCATGCAGGGCTCCCATCGTGGGTACGAAGCCGATGCCCGACTGTTCTGTCCGGTTCAACTCGGAGCGAAGCTCCGTGACGCTTGTAAATACTTTCATCTCCTTTTGAAACGAGTTGCGGGGCAAAGGTAGAAATTCCCTCAGACATAACGAAAGAAAATCGTAAAAAATAGTTCGGAGGCGTTCCGAAAAGGTAGTGGCGCGGAACCGCTGCCGTTCCGCGCCACCTTCCTGACGGCTGTTTTACAGCCCTGCGACGGGTATCCAGTTCGCGATGCTGCGCGACGACGTGGGACAGATGGCGTCCTCGCCGCCCTGGCTGTCGAACAGCACGAGGTTCACGAGAATCTCCCCCGATGCGAGGTCGAGCTGCGAACGCGGCACGGCGACTTCGACCAGATAGCCGTGGTCCGTGTCGCTGTTGTCCGAGACCGTGCCGTCGTAGGCGGCCTGCACCGTGACGCCCATGTCGGTCTCGCGCCAGCCTCCGGCATAGATGTCCGTGCTCTTCAGTCCGCTGTGCGAGACTTTGATGCGGCGGGCGGCGGAGGTGAGCCTGTCGCCCTCGTTGGCGGGTGAGAGCAGGATATTTACATAGTCGTCGCGCGAAATGGCCTCGTCGAGCACTTCCACGAGAAAGTAGACGTTCCGGTCGTCGCACGAACAGCGAAGCGTGGCCTGGGCCTGCGACTTTTCGCCGACGAACAGCGCGTCGTCGGTCGCCGCCCATTCCGCATTGCCGCCGTCGACGCTGATCGTGCGGCGGGTCGCCGTGATGCGGTGGTTGAGTTCGAAACGGGCCAGCGCGATCGTGATGTCGCCTGGCTTTTCGCTGTTGCGCATCGCGGCGATCACCTCGTGGCTGCCATTCAGCTCCAAGCAGCCCCAGGAACCGCGTCCCGGCAGCGCCGCGAACGGTTCGCCGAATGTGCGGGCTTCAGCGTCGCCGAGGCGCATGTTCATCCGGCTCGAAAGTCCGTAGGACACGAGGGTCTCGCCCGACGGGAACTGCACGAGGAAGGGCGCCGCGCCGTCGAACAGGTTGCTCTGACGGTCGGCGGGTCCCGTTTCGTCCCCTTCGAGATGGCCCCACTGTCCCTTGTCGTCGGAATAGGCGAACGAGATGGCGTAGGACGTGCTGCCGTTGACGCAGCTCACGGCCGACTCCAGCGCCGCGGCCTGTTTGTTGCTGTTGTTGAGGCGCACGACGACCGGCATCTGGTCGGTGTAGAAGGTGGCGTTCTTGTCGCTGTTCTCCCAGTGCTGGCGGATGACCCGCCAGGGGGTCTGGTCGAGTCCCGGGGTCCAGGTCGCGCCGTGGTCAGCGGAGACGACCATCGAGGTCCCCGAATGGCCGCCTGAAATCCACGGACGGCTCTCCGAAAAATAGCATTGAAGCTCTCCCGAGGGCATTTCTACCATGTGCGCCTCCCAGTTCGGACCGTGGTATATCTCCTGCGGATCGCTCCACGTCCTGCCGTTGTCCGTACTGCGCAGGATGACGATTCCGTGGTCATACTGGCAGTCGAGGTAGTTGTAGCTCATGTTGGCCCGGTAGGAGGCGAAAGCCAGGAGGTCGCCGTTGGAGAGCACGATGGCGTTGGGATTGGTGAAGACCCGCTTGTCCTGATTGCCGCGCGAATTGGTGATGACATAGCGTTCGAGAAACAGCCCCCGGCCGGTCCAGTTTTCCAGATCGGGACTCGTGGCATAATAGATGTCGAAGCCGTTCGCGTTCCCCTGACCGCCGTAATGGTTGAACAGGATGTAGGAACCGTCGGACAGCTTTTTGATGCGTGCGTAGTTCGGGTTGTCGTTGCCCGTGACGCTTTGGCCGAGGTTGACGTAACTGCGGTAGTTCATCTTGACCGACGACCGTGCGGTCACGTCGGCGTGGGAATTGATCTCGTCCGCGCCTTGGTTCAGTTGTCCGATGGGCGTCAGGGTCAGCTCTTGCGATTCGGAGGCTCCTCCCCGGTTCGGTCCGGGGGAGTCGTCGTCGCTGCAGCCCGGCGTGCCGAAGGCGAGTGCCGCCAGGGCGAGTTTCGTGATGGTTTGTTTCATGGCGTTCGGTTCATTGGGGCTCCGGGACTATCTGGCATAGAACCGGAACTCGGTGGTTGAATGATAAGTTTCGCCGGGGCGGAGCACAGCCGACGGGTATTCGGGGTGGTTCGGCGAGTCGGGGTAGCGGAGTGTCTCGAGCAGCATGCCGCCGAATTTCTCCACCGCCCGGCCGCCCTTGCCCACGACGTTCGGGGAGAAGAGCCGTCCGGTGTAGGTCAGCAGTCCGGGTTCCGTGGTCCGGAGTTCGATTCCGCGGCCGCTGCGCGGCTCCCACAGGTCGGCGGCCCGGGCCAGTTCGCCCGTCTGGCTGCGGAGCACCCAGCAGACCGAGAATCCGCGCATCGTGCGCAGGTGCTCGTTGGGAGTGTCGATGGCGTAATCCACACGGTGGGGCTCCCGCAGGTCGAAGGGCGTGCCCTCCACGGACTCCGACGGCCCCAGCGGCACGAAGCGCGCGTCGTTGGGCAGGTAGCGGTCCGCCTCGACCTGCATCACGTGGTCCATCACGTAGCCGCCGTCGTCCACGCCTTTGAGGTTGAAATAGGTGTGGTTCGAGAGGTTGACGACGGTCGGACGGTCGGTCGCGGCCTCGTATTCGGCCCGCCAGACGTTGTCCTTCGTGAACCAGTAGGTGACCGTGCAGGCGAGGTTGCCCGGATAGCCCTCTTCGCCGTCGGGGCTCAGGCGCGTGAAGCGTACGCCCGCGCGGTCCGCCTCCACGAGCGGCTCGGCCTGCCACATCACGCGGTCGAATCCTTTCGTTCCGCCGTGCAGGTGGCCCGGACATCCGGCCAGACACTCGTTGGCGGTGAGCCGCACGGTGTCGCCGTCGAGCGGGAACGAGGCGTTGGCGATGCGGTTGCCGTAGCGCCCGATCAGGGCTCCGAAGAAGCGTTCGCTCCCGGTCTCGAAGTCGCGGATGTTGTCGTATCCCGGCACGATGTCGGCGATTGCGCCGTTGCGGTCGGGGACGCAGATCCGCACCACGCGGCAGCCGTAGTCGATGACTTCCATCGAGGCGCCGCTGCCGCTCCGAAGCCGGTAGAGGGTGACCTCCTCGCCGGACGAGAGTTGTCCGAACGGGACGGTTTCCACGGAGGGTGCGCCTGCGGTGCAGGCGGTCAGAAAGGCCGTCGCTCCGCAAACGGCCGCAAGGATGATTCGTTTCATGGCCGGACGTTTTTTTGTGCGGGGCGGTTCGCCGGTTTGTTTTGTTCCGTATCGGCTCCGATGCCTGTATCGCCCTGCCCGCGCATCCATTTTTTCAGCGCCCGGAACAGTCGGGCCTGTATGCGGGCATACTCCTTTTTCCCGGCCAGGTTGGTCAGTTCCCAGGGGTCGGCCGCCGTGTCGTACAGCTCGAACTCCGGACGGTGATACCACCGCCCGACGATGAATTTCGCATGTTCCGTGTCGGTCGCTTTCCACGATTTGAGCCACAGCTCGTTTTCCATGTTTTTGGCGATCATCCTCTGATCGGGGGTCAGGTTCCAGATCAGCCGGTAGCGGCCGTCGCCCGCCGCGCGGATGGGATAGGGAGGTCCCGACGGGTAGTTGTCGTGGAGGTGGAAGGCGTATTTGCGGTGGCGGTCGCTGCGCCCTTCGAGGAGCGGCGCGATGCTGCGGCCGTCCATCTCGCGGTCGGGACTTCCGCCTGCCAGCGCCACGAGCGTCGGCAGGATGTCTTCGTACTGCACGATGGCGTCGGTCGTGCGGCCCGGGCGGATGCGGCCGTCCCAGCGGGCGATCATCGCCGCGTGCACCCCGGCGTTCCAGTTGGTCCACTTGGCGCCCGTGAGCTGCGTCCCCTGTTCCGAGAGGAAGATCACCAGCGTGTCGTCGAGCAGTTCCCGCTCCCGCAGTGCCCGCACTACGTCGCCCACCTCCCGGTCGAGCAGGTCGATTTCGGCCAGATAGGCCGCATAGCTTTTGCGCGTCTGCGGCGTATCGACGAAATGGGGCGGCAGGACCAGTTTCCCGAGGTCGAATTTCGAAGGATCGCCGCCCGTCCACGGAACGTGCGGGTTGACCGAGGCCACCACCAGACAGAACGGTTCTTCACGGTTGCGCGAAATGAACTCCTCGACCCCCTTCATCGTGTGCGAAGGGTCTTTCGTCAGGCAGTTGACCGCGAATCCGGGGACCCGTTCGAACGGGAAGGCCTCTTTCGGATGGATGTGCCATTTCCCCGCCAGCCCCACCCGGTAGCCGAGCCGCGCAAGGCGTACGGGCATGGTCTCGACCCCTTCGCGGATCGCACTGAGGTTGTAGTGCCCGCCGTTGCGGATCGGGTACATGCCCGTATAGAGGCAGTGGCGTGTGGGCACGCTCGTCGATACGGAATTCCAGGCGTTCGTGAAGCGCATGCCTGCGCGGGCCAGCGAATCGATGTGCGGCGTGCGGTTGTTGACCGCGCCGTAGCAGCCTATGTCATGCCAGCTGCAATCGTCGGCGAGGATGACGACCATGTTGGGCCGCTTCTGGGCCGCGGCCTGCTGCCCGGTCAGGGCAGCGGCCGCGAAGCCTCCGAGCATCAGTGTTCGTTGAAGATTCATTTTTGCAGCTGTTTATCGTTTCAACTCCCGGAGCATCACCGACGCCCAGAGGTTATCGGGCTTCAGCTCCACGGACTTTGCGAAGCATTTCCGGGCTTCGTCCCGATTGCCGAGCCCCAGCAGGCCGAGTCCCTGCGTGTAGCAGGCTTTGGTGTTGATCGTCGCCACGGTCTTGCCCGTGGTGCCCTCGGCGCCGTAGAAGTTCACGTAGTCCTCGACGATGCCGGCCTTTCCGGCCTCGACGAGCGCTTCGAACAGGGCTTCGGCCTCGGCCTTTTTGCCCAGCTTTTCGAGCGCGAGGCCCTGCCAGTAGCGGTAGTCGGTCTTCTTGACTTTCACCGCCGCGGCCTTCTTGTAGTTCTGCATGGCCTTGGAGCGGTTGCCCATTCGTTCGTAGGCGTTGCCGATAACGTAATAAATCTGGGCGTCGCGGGGCGTGCGTTTGTCAACGAGGAACACCTGGTGGTTCTCCGGATAGTCGAAGGCGCTCTCGAAGAGTGCGAGGGCCTCTTTCCGCTGCCCTGCGGCGAATTTCTCCTCCCCGGCCAGCAGCAGGGCGTCGACATAGACGTCGTGGAAGTTGGCGACGCCTTCGCGCGTCGGGAAATAGCATTCCTTCAGCAGTTTGAGCACATAGTCGTAATCCCCGACGAAGATGCCTGCCGTGACCTCCCCGGCCAGCGGAGAGTAACGTTTCGTGCAGACGTCGTGGTGGCTTTTCAGCAGGTCGTAGCGCACCTGCACGTCCTCGCCCTTGGCTTCGTAGACCTGGTCGATCTCCTCGAGGAAGAGCGCCTCTTCGGGAGCCAGCTCGATGGCCCGGCGGTAGTATTTCACCGCTTCGCCGTAATTCTTCGTGTGCAGCCAGTGGGCCCATCCGAGGTTCCGCCAGGCCATGGCGAACGTGGGCTCTTTGGCGATGCACTGCTCCCACTCGGTCATCGCACGGTCGGGCTGCTTGTTGTAGTATAGGTTGCCCAGGTAGTAAGAGGGTTTGTAGCTCCCGGGGCAGAGCTCCTTGGCCCGTTCCAATACGGCGACCGTTTCCAGCCGGAACGGGTTGCAGCGATCGGTCGGCAGGGCCAGCGCCGCTTTGAACAGCTCTTTTTCCGCAGCCTTGTCGCCGGCCTTGCCGGCCAGATAGCCCAGCCACATCTTGACGGTGGGGTAGGCCGTCCGGGCGTCGATCCGTTCGAGCAGTTTCACGGCTGTCTCCGGAAATCCGTTGTGCAGGTAGGCGAGGGCCAGTTCGAGGTACGATTCGGGCTCGTCGCGCATCAGCGTTTCGAAATAGTCGCCTTCGCCCAATAGCTGCTGTTCGTAGGTGGCATAGGCGTTCACGGGATCGGCCTCCAGCACCCGCTTCACACAGGCTGAGGAGCCCGCTTTGTCGCCCTGCGTGCGCAGGAGGGTGGCTTTCAGGTTCAGGGCGCTGAAATTGTTGGCGTTGTAGGTGATGGCTTCGTCCAGCCGCTCGAGCGCCATCGGGATGTCACCCTGCGCCACATAGAGCTGCGCCAACTGGAAATTGCCTGCCGAGTTGTAGTTGTAGCTCCAGACGGCGCGGTAGAGCGTGTCCATTGCCGCTTCGATCCGACCCTCCTGTTTGAGGATCAGCCCTAAGTTATACATCGCTTCGCAGTCCTTCGGACGGGTGTAATCCTTGGTCTGACGCCGGATCGCCGTGCGCAGGTAGCGGGCGGCCTTCTCGTTGTCGCCGCGCTGACGCCACCAGACGCCCATCTGCGTGTTGGCGCGCGTGTCGCCCGGATCGCGGCGCAGCACCTCTTCGAAATAGTCCGTGGGGTCGATGAACGGGTTGTGGAACTGCAGGTTACGCATCCCGACGAGGTAGCACTCCTCGGTGTTCTCGATCTGTTCGGGGCGCAGCGGACGCTTCACGATCTCCGGCAGCGGTTTGTTCGGGTCGCGTTCCACGGGCGAGTAGGCCAGCAGCTCCTTGCCTGCGGCGTCGGTGAGCGTGATCCGCAGGTCGGTCGGTTCGATGGTCTTGTCGATGGCGACGGTCTCCACGAACGGGGCGTCGGGTGCGAGATCCGTCTGCCGCGTGAAGAGTGTCCGGCCGGCGGCCGTGAGCGCGACGGTCGTTCCGGACAGTTTCTCCGTGGCGTTGACGCCTATCAGCGCTTTGCCCGGGGCCACGAGATCGAGGTTGAGGGCCGCCTGCCGGTTGCCGGTCTTCACGCCGCCGATGTCGCGCAGTCCGTACCAGTAGTGGGTGAACTCCTTCACCTCGTAGGGGGCGCTCCAGTTGTAGTCGGGCTGGTTGTCCGAATAGGCGCCCACCATCAGCTCGCAGTAGTGGCCGTCGTTGTCAGTCAGGATGCGGGTGTCCCACTCCGAGTTGGGGCCCCAGAGCCAGAATTTGCCGCCCTTGACGATGTGGTGGTTGCCCGCCAGCATCGTGCCGGCCTTGCGGCCGTGGTCGTATCCGGCGATAAAGTCCTCCTTGAGGTCGTGGACGAACATCGAGTTGGACATGAAATGGTTCTTCCACCACGAGGCGTCGATGCCGTCGGCGTATTCGTCGATGCCGTTGAACGGCTCGCGGGTGACGGGCCAGTGCGCGAACCAGTTCTTGCAGTGGAAGGTCACGAATTCGGTGCTCTGGGGGAAGATGATCTGGTAGTTGTCGTCCACGAGCGTCGAGACGTTCGACCAGTAGAGCATCGAATTGTCGTTCTCGGTCGAGTTGACCAGCCGTCCGGTGATCTCCATATAGGACTTGCCCGGATGGAGCGTGATGCCGATGGCCCACGACATGCGGTGGCGGAGTTCGGTTTCTCCGACCCAGATGGTCTTGCTGCCGTCCTCGTTTTCGACGATGCGGTAGTCGCACGGGATGTTCGACGTGGCCCGGTGGTGGTGGAAGACGTTCCATTCGACGCCGCCCGAGATCCAGGCTCCGGTCATGCCGACGTTCGCCGGTTTGACCACATGTTGGTGATAGAAGATGTCGTAGCCGTTGGTCTTGTCGATGGCGTAGAACAGCCGTCCGCCGATCTCCGGCAGCACGCACAGTTCGACGTATTCGTTCTCGAGATAGAGGGCCTTGTAGCTCACCGTCTTTCGGTTGCGCGTCATGTTGTCGTCTAACGGATAGGGGTAGACCGAACGACGCGCCCGCTGGTAGGACCAGTCGCGTTCGAAGATGGGCGCCGTTTCGGCGGCGTTGAGTACATAGGTGGGGAGTTCGAGCGTTCCCTCCCGGGCCGTAACTTCGGTTTGCTGTGCCCGGGCGCCGACCGCAATGCCGGCAAGCAGGCCGAATGTCATCAGGATTTTTCGTTTCATCGGATATTTGGTTTATGTGTTTTATTAATGCCAGTTGTCGTTTTGGACGAGGTTGGGATTCTTTTCCCGTTCGGACGAGGGGATGGGCCATTTGAGGTAGGCCGAACCGCCCCATTTGTATTCGTATACGGGGGCTCCCCAGCACTCCAGCAGACCGTTTCCGTCGGCGAATTTGTCCGTCTGCCACGTGCCCCAGCGGAGTTCGTCGCAGTAGAGCTGCTCCTCGCAGGCCAGCTCCCATTTCTTCTCGTTGCGGATGCGCGGGCGCAGTTCGTCGGCGCTGGTCACGGCGACATGCGGATTGCCCGGCGTGTTGAGTTCCGCGACGCCTGCGCGCTTGCGGACCTGGTTCACGTAGCCCGCGGCCTCGCCGTAGCGTCCCTGCTCGTTGACGGCTTCCGCGAGGCAGAGCAGCACGTCGGCATAGCGGAAGATAGGCACGTCGACGGGGTTGTACTGGATATTGGCGTACTCGTTGCCCGAGGTCACGAACTTGCGGATCGAGTAGAGCATGTAGCTGTTTGAACGGGTCTCGAGGTCGAGCGACGGCGCCGCGCTGGAGCGGAAGGGCCACCGCAGCGTGTAGGTCAGCTCCGCGCCCGAGGCGCCTCCCTTGTAGGTCGAGTAGGGGGTGATGATGGTCGCCGCCAGACGCGGGTCGCGGCCGGTGTAGGCCGCGCGGATGCGCGCTTCGTTGCCTGTCTCGAGATATTCCGAGAGGTCGGCCCCGTAGGTCTGCATCGTCGAGCTCTCGGTGGAGGTCATGTTGTCGCGCAGGAAATAGACGCTGCGGGCCTTGGGCTGCATGGCGTCGTAGCCGTCGATTACGTCGTCCCAGTCGAAGGGCCTGCCGTCTGCCCACTCGTAGGAGTCGACGAAGCGGGCGTTCATGAAGAACGACGAGGTGCCGTTGCCCTTGGTGACCATGTTGCCGTAGGTATAGCTGAAGACGTTGCCGAAGCCCTGCACCTCCTCCATCTGGGCGCTGAAGATCATCTCGTCGCACTTCTCGTTGGCCTGTTTGAACAGGTCGGCATAGTCGCCCCGGTAGAGGTCGTAGCCCAGTTTGCCGACTTCGAGGAAATCCTTTTCGGCCTCCTCCCATTTCTTCAGCCACAGGTAGACCTTTCCGCGCAGCGTGTAGGCCGCACCCTTGGTCACACGGCCGTAGCCGCTGTCGCTCGATTTGTACTTGCCGGGCAGCTCTTCGCAGGCGATGCAGTCGTCGAGGTCGTCGATGATGATGTCCCACACCTGCTCCTCCGAAGAACGGGCACGGGTGTACTCCCCGGGAGCGAGGTTCTCCAGATAGACCGGAACGCCCCGCCAGAGGCAGTTGAGGCGGTAATAGTGGAAGGCGCGCAGGAACTTGCACTCGGCGATGCGCTGGCGTTTGAGGGCGTCGCTCATCGTGGGGCACGAGGCGATGTTGTTGATCACGTCGTTGGCGCGGTTGATGCCCTCGTAGAAACGTTTCCAGTAGGTCAGGAACGAGGCGTCGTTGGGCTGGATCGTTCCCGTGAGGTAGGAGTAGTTGAGGTAGATATGCCCGTCGGTGGGGTCCATGACCGACGAGAAGGCGTCCCAGTTGAGGCGCGAGCGGCTGCCGTCGATATAGTCGTAGAGAATGTTGCTGTAAGCGCCGACGACGACCGATTCGGCCAGCGTGGTGGTCGAGAACGCTGTGCCGGAGCTGACCTCGTCGTAGGACGAGAGGTCCAGGAAGTCGTTGCAACCGGCGAGCGCGAGCGTCAGGGCCGACCCGATGAGTGTCTTATGTAAATGCTTCATAGTGGACTGGAGGATTTAGAATTTGATGTTGAGGCCGATCGAATATTGCTTCAGGCTGGCGTAGTAGTTCATCGTGTCCGAGAATTCGGGGTCCATGCCCGGATAGTCGGTGATGGTCCAGAGGTTCTCGCCGCTGAGGTAGATGCGGACATCTTGCAGACGGATTTTCCGCAGCCACTTTTTCGGCAGCGTGTAACCGACGGTCAGGTTCTTGAGCTTCAGGTAGTCGCCCTTGTAGAGCCAGTGCGACGAGTAGTTGGTGCCGCCGTTCTGCTCCGAGCCGTAGTTCATCGTCAGGCGGCCGTGCTTCGACGTGAGGTTCGTGCGCGGGTCGGCGGGGTTCTCCGGATCGAAGAAGTAGTGGTCGTAGGCGATCTCTTTGGAGATGGTCGTATCGCCGCGCGTGGAGTAGGAGTTGAACCCGAGGTAGCGCCAGTAGATCGAGAAACCTCCGGCCCCGGCCCACGTCATCGAGAAGTCAATGCCCTTCCACGCCAGGTCGACCTGGAATCCGTAGTAGTATTTCGGGGTCATCGAGACGTCCTGGAACGTGTAGTCGTTTTCGTTGCCGTAGATGCCGTCACCGTTGGTGTCGGCATAGAGGTAGTCGCCGTACCAGATGCCCTTCTTGCCGATGGTCTGGTTGGGGAGGAACGTGTTGCCTGCGGCGATCATCGCCCGGGCCCACTCCATATCTTGTTCGGTGCGGATCATGCCGTCGCGCGGGCCGCCCTGCGGGTTGACCGAGCCGTCGCCGAAGAAGTAGCTGCCGTTGCCCTTGTAGGTGTTGAGCAGGTAGAACTCGTTGATGAGCTTGCCTTCCATCACGCGGCGCGTGGTGCCCACGGCCGTGGTGACGTCGCCGAGGTTGGTGTCGTAGACGCGTGTGCCGTCCTCGCCGGTCATCCAGCCCGCCTGGAGGCGGCCCTTGTACTTGGTCACTTCGTTCCAGTTGCGCGTGAAATTGGCCGAGATGCCGTAGGAGAAATCCTTGACCCGGTCGCGCCATCCGAGCGTCAGCTCCAGGCCGTTGTTGGTCACCTCGCAGAGGTTCTGGTTGGGGGCGCTCTTCTGGCCGATGGTGGCGAAGATCGGGGCCTGATAAAGGATGCCGTCGGTCACTTTGTTATAGTAGTCCATTTCGAAGCTGAGGCGGTTGTGCAGCACGCCCAGCTCCAGACCGACGTTGGTCGACGTGGTGGTTTCCCACTCCAGCAGGTTGTTCGAGAGCGAGGCCACGATGCCCGGCGACTGCTTGCCGCCGAACGAGTAGAGGTAGCCCGAGGCGTAGGTCGCCTGATACTCGTAATTGCCGATGGCGTGGTTTCCCAGTTTGCCCCACGAGGCGCGCAACTTGAGGTTGTCGATGCCCGAATCCTGCATGAACGCCTCCTGCGAGATGCGCCATCCGGCCGATACCGAGGGGAACAGGCCCCAGCGCGACTTGCGGGCGAAGCGCGACGAACCGTCGTAACGGAGGTTCGTTTCAAAGAGGTAGCGGTTGTCGTAGGCGTAGGTCAGGCGGCCGAAGAACGAAGCCGTCGCAAAGTCGGTCTGCGTGCCGTCGATGCTCGTCACGGTGGTCGCCGTGTCGAATTCCACGAGCTTGTCCTGCGCGAAGCCGGTTTTCTTGGCCGTGAGATTCGACGAGTTGCTGTACATGGCCTCGAATCCCACGAGGGCCGTGAGGTCGTGTTTTTCGGCGAAGGTGTAGTCCCACGCGAAATTGTTCTGGAAGGTCCACCGGTAGGTGCCCTTGTCGGTTTGGGTCAGGGCCAGTTTGGCCAGGTCTTCGTAGCGGTAGGCCCAGTCGTTCTTCGAGAACGAGAAGGCGTTGCAGGTTTTGCCGTAGTACTTGTGTTCGGAACTCGACCGCGCGTAGTTGAACGACACGTTGTACCGGATGCGGTAGGGGAGCTTGACGTTGGCGAAGATGGCGGCATTGACGTAGTGGCTCTTCTCCTCGCCGCCGAAACGGTTGATGAAATAGAGGTTGTTGCGCGACGAGGAGCTTTGCTCGGAATTCTCCATCCAGCCGTATTTCCCGTCGTAGTAGGGGTAGATGCCCGGCGTGGCGCGCGACATGTAGCCCGAGGCGCCCGAGAAATCGCTCAGTTCGCGCGCGCCCTCGTATCCCCATAGTTTGGTCCCGATCTCCAGCCACTTGGTGACCTGCGACGAAACGTTGGTGCGCAGCTGGAACCGCTCGGTGCCGGTCCGCGCCACGACGCCCGGGTTGTTGACGTAGGAGAACGACATGAGGTATTTCGTGTTGCCCGACGAGCCGCTGGCCGAGAGGTTGTGCTTGTGGTAGACGTTGTTCTCGAACATCGCCTCCATCCAGTCGGTGTTGGGGTAGGCGACGTAGTTGGGGTAGCCCGAGTCGGCGATGCCGTTGGGGTCTTTCTCTTTTTCGCGCCAGAGGTCGATCATCGCCTGCGAGAAGGGCAGCGTGCCGTCGATGTTCTCGGCCGACTCGTTTATCAACTCCATGTAGTCGGCATAGTTCGACACCACTCCGAAGTGGTTTGCCGGGCGGTTGAAGGCCACCATGCCGTTGTACGAGATGTTGAATTTGCCCGTGCCGCCCGTCTTGGTGGTGATGAGCACCACGCCGTTGGCGCCGCGGTTGCCGTAGATGGCGCACGAAGCGGCGTCCTTGAGCACCGACACCGATTCGATGTCGTCGGGATTGACGTTGCCGATCGAACCTTCGAAGCCGTCGACGATGACCAGCGGCGCCGAGTCGTTGAGCGTTCCGATGCCGCGGATGCGCATCAGCATCCCTTCCTGTCCGGGCTGTCCCGAGGTCTGCGAGACCATCAGGCCGGCGTTCATGCCCTGCAAAAGCTGGGCGGTCGAGGTCACGGGCCGCGATTCGGCCTCCTTGGCGTAGTTGACCGACGACACGGCGCCGGTGACGTTCACGCGTTTCTGGACGCCGTATCCGACCACCACGAGGTCTTCGATGAGGTTCGCCTGGGGTTTCAGTGTCACGTCGATGTGGGTACGCGAGCCTACGCGAATCTCCTGCGCGGCATATCCGAGGTAACTTATCACGAGGGTTTCGTTCGGCGAGGCGATGATCTCGAATTTGCCGTCCGAGGAGGTGCTCACGCCGCGGGTTGTATTGGCGACAGTCACGGAGGCCCCGACGAGGGGTTTCCGGGCATCATCAAAGACAGTTCCCGTGATCCTGCCGGACTGCTGCGCGAAGGCGAAAGGCGCCACGAGCAGGAGTACGGCCAGAACGAATCGTTGTTTTGATGTAATCATAAGGCCATTGGTTGATGGTTAGTAAATTCGGTTATGCGGTTGTTGCGAAAGTTCTTCGGTTCATTGCCCGAGGCTGCGGCAGAGCCGCTGGTTCACCTCGTGCAGGCGTCGTTCGTCGACCTTCATCCGTTTGCGGTCGTAGGTCATCAGTCCGTTTACCTCGATTTCGACGTCGGTGGTCTGGGTGTAGACGGCCCCCGAACACCCCGTCGGGATCAGCCGTTCGAGCATTTCGGCATAGCGGACGTATTCGTCGGTCACTTCGCCGGCATTTTTGAAACGGACGTATCCCCAGTTCTGGTCGGGCTGCCAGAGGTGCCCTTCGAGCGGGAGTCCGATGCCTCCGTATTCGCCGATGACGTTCACCCGTCCGATGTCGAAGAGGAAGAAACGCGGATGGGGATAGCTGTGAATGTCCAGCACCTCGCCGGCATCGGGGTAGAAATTACCGCCGCTGGCGGCGTTGACGATGCGCGTGGGGTCGTAATCCTTGGTCCACCGGGCGATCTCCTCGGTCCTGAACTGCCCCCAGGCCTCATTGAACGGCACCCACATTGCCACCGAGGGGTGGTTATAGAGCTGATCGACGATCTCTTTCCATTCTTTGCGGAACTGCGCTTCCGATTCGGCTGTGCGCTTCGCCTCCGTGCCGTCGAAATAACGGTTGTTCTGCCACTCGGGCGAGGGGCCTCCGTTGGGCATGTCCTGCCAGACGAGGATGCCCAGCCGGTCGCAGTGCCAGTACCAGCGTTCGGGTTCGACCT
This sequence comes from Alistipes timonensis JC136, assembly GCF_900107675.1. Taxonomy (GTDB): domain Bacteria; phylum Bacteroidota; class Bacteroidia; order Bacteroidales; family Rikenellaceae; genus Alistipes; species Alistipes timonensis. Next base: position 254,787 of record NZ_FNRI01000002.1, on the reverse strand, counting down.
TCACGTGCTTGCGGATCATGTTGAACCCTAAATCTTTGGTCTTTATGATGTCGTACGCGAGCGCCTCGTCGGTCGGGGCCGTGTAGAGTCCGTCGGGCCACCAGCCCTGGTCGAGCGGACCGAACTGGAAGCACTCCCGGTCATTGAGCGCCAGGCGCAGGAATCCCTCCTTGCCACGTACCACGGAGTTTTTGCGCATCGCGGCGTAGCTGCCGACCCGGTCGACGGACTTGCCTCCGCGGAGGAGTGTCGTTTCGAGGTCGTAGAGCATCGGGGTGTCGGGCGTCCAGAGTTTCATTTCCGGGAGCGTCAGCCGCAGCGGTTCTCCGGCAGCGGCGCGGGCTTCGGCGACTGTGCGCCCGTTGTCGCGGAGCGTGATCTCGACGATGTCGCCGCGCCGGGCGCCGACGATCGCGGCCTCGACGGTCAGGCTCTTTGTGTCGATGTCGGGAGTCGTGCGCAGCGAGGCGATGCGGCTTTCGGGTACGGGTTCCAGCCACACCGTCTGCCAGATTCCGGTGACGGGGGTGTACCAGATCGTCCGGGCCTCGGTCACCTGTTTGCCGCGGGGCTGCGTTCCGCGGTCCGTGGGGTCTGCGACCCGCACGGCAAGCGTCTGCTCCCCGCGTGTGAGATAAGGTGCGATGTCGATGGAAAATGCCGTGTAGCCGCCTTTGTGCCCGCCGACGCGGATGCCGTTCAGATAAACGTCGGCCTCCCAGTCCACGGCGCCGAAGTGCAGCAGCAGGGCTCCCTGCCGCCATTCGGCCGGGACGGTGAAGCGGCGTTCGTACCACAGCACCTCGTTTTCGGCCAGCCGGCGCTGTACGCCCGAGAGCGACGACTCCACGGGATAGGGAACGAGTATCTTCCCGTCGAAGAGCTCCGGCTGCGGGGCGTCGGCCGGGCGTATGGCGTAATTCCAGTGTCCGTTGAGGTTCTGCCAGGCGGGGCGCACCAGCGTGGGACGGGGGTATTCGGGCAGCGGGCAGGCGGGATCGACCTTGTCGGCCCAGGCGGTTTTGATTTTGTCGCCTGCGGGCTGCCATGCCTGCGCCGGAGCGCTCAGGATACTCCCGGCGGCGAACAGAAGGGTGAGGATGGTTTGGTTCATAGTAGTTTCATTGTACGGCCGGAGTTGGCTGGCCGTATCACAAATTTGGCGATTAAAGACGAATCGGGATAGAACAAAAAATGCAATTCAGGGAACAACGTTCCGTTAATCGGCATTATGTTCCTTCATGTACTCTGCGGGGAGGATACCATAGAATTTTTTGAAGCATTTGGCGAAATAGGAGGGGGTGTTGAATCCCACCGAGTAGCAGACTTCGTTGATGCGGCAGTGGTTTTCGGTCAGCATTTGCGCGGCCACGATGAGCCGTTTGGTGCGGATATAGTCGTTGGGTGTGGTATCGAGCAGACCCTTGATCTTGCGGTTGAGCGTCGATTTGCTCAGGAAAAAAGCCTCGGCCAGCTGTTCGTTCGAGAAATTGGGGTCGCTGATGTTGGCCAGGATGATCGAGTCGAGCCGCGAGAGGAACTCCTCGTCGCTGTGCGGCAGGTTGTAGAGGTGTGCCGCGAGGGGCATGACCTTGCTCCTGAAGGCGTTTTTCAGGGTGATCCGTTTGTCGAGGATGTTCCGGATGCAGGCCTGGAGGTATTCCATGTTGAACGGCTTCTCGATGTAGAGGCTTGCGCCGCACTCCATGCCCACGACCTTCGACCGCGTCGAGGAGAGCGCCGAGAGGAGAATCACCGGGATGTGCGAGGTTTCGAAATCCGTGCAGACCTTTTTACAGAGGTCCAACCCGCTCATGCCGTTCAGGGCGATGTCCGAGAGGATGAGGTCGGCCTCCTGCTGCCGGAGCAGTTCCAGCGCCCGTTCGGCGGTCGCGGCGGTGAGTGTCCGGTATTCGTCCTGCAGCTTGCGTTTCAGGTAGGCCGCGAGGTCGGTGTTGTCCTCCACGATGAGCAGCGTCGGAAGCCCCGGCTTTTCCGGTTCGTCCCCGGGCGCGACTGCGGCCTGCTCCTCTTCGCCGGTAGCCTCCTCGGAGGCGCGGTACAGGGGAAGCGTCAGGATGAAATCCGTGCAGGTCGTGTCGTCGTCGAGCACGAGTCGTCCGCCGTGCAGTTCGGCGAGAGTGCGGGCCAGCGAGAGCCCGATGCCGACGCCCTTGGCGTCGTTGCCGTACTGTACGAAGGGTTCGAATATCCGGCTGCGGTGTTCGCTCGGGATGATCGGGCCGTCGTTGCGGATCGAGACCACGGCGTTGCCGTCCTCTTTGCGGGCTTCGACCTCGATATACGATTCGGCGTATTTCAGGGCGTTGTGCAGCAGGTTGTTGAGGATCTTGTTCAGTCCCGGTTCGTCGGCCAGGATGAAGAGCTGCTCGTCCTCGTGGCGGAACGTCAGCCGGATGTTGTTGGCCTTGGCCGTCTCCGCGAAGTTGAAGCAGAGGAAGCCGATTTTCTCGATCAGGTCGATATTGCCGCAGTTGAGCATATAGCCGTGGCACTCGATCTTCACGAAGTCCAGCAGTTCTTTCACCAGCTGCGACAGGTATTCGGTGTTGTTGTTGATAACCATCAGGTCCTCGCGGGCCTCCTCGCTGCAGCTCTCGGAGGCGAGGATGTTCTGCAGCGGCGTTCGGATGAGCGTCAGCGGGGTTTTGATCTCGTGGACAATGTTCGAGAAAAAGGTCATCTTTTCGTTGAACAGTTCGATTTCGCGGGCCCGTTTGTACTCGCTCTGTCGCTGCCGTTCGCGGTTCATGGCTTTGCGGTAGAAATAGTGCGACACGAGGATGCTCATGACGACCAGCAGCAGGATGTAGAGCAGGATCGCCGGCGTCGATTTGTAGAACCGCTGGGCCACGGTGATCTCCACGGCGGGATGTCGGTCGTTCCAGATGCCGTTGCTGTTGACGCCTTTGACCTGCAGGCGGTAACTGCCTGCGGGGATGTTCGAATAGAAGATCGTGTTGTTTTCCGAGACCCTCCGCCAGCGGGTGTCGTACCCTTCGAGGCGGCAGAGGATGGTGTTGCTCGCCGGAGAGGCGAACCCGAGCAGCGCGAACTCGAATCCGAAGGAGTTCTGGCGAGCGTTGAGGGCGATGTGTTGCGTCTGGTCGATGTTGCATTTCAGGGGCGACCCGCTGTCTCCCGCCTTCACGATCCGTTCGCCGATGCGCAGGTCGGTGATGACGATTTCCGGGACGCGGGTGTCGGTGTGAAACATGCGGGGATTGAAGCGGACGAATCCGTCGGACGAACCGAAATAGAGCGTGCCGTCGGAGGTCTTGAACCCTGCGTTGTAGTTGAATTCGTTGTTGAGCAGGCCGTCGGTTGTGGTGTAGGCCTTGGTTTCCAGCGTGGCGGGCGTGAAGCAGATCAGCCCTTTGTTGGTGGAGATCCAGAGGTTGCCGCTGTCGTCCTCGACGATCCGGTAGTTGATGTCGCTCGGCAGGTTTCCCGCCCCGAGCAGCGCTTGGTCGTAAACCACGAAATCGTCGTTCTGTTCATCGTAGAGGCAGAATCCCGCGCTGAACGTTGTTGCCCAGATACGGCCGATGCTGTCGCGGAAGACCGAGAGCACCTTGTTGCTCGGCAGCGTTCGCGGATTGCCGGCGGCATAGGTGTAGCTGCGCACGATCGCACCTGCCGCGGGATCGTAGCGGATGAGTCCGTTGGCATAGGTGGCCACCCACAGGTCGCCGGAGGTGTCTTCGGTGATGTCGGTGATGAACATGCCCTCGAAGACGGGAATGGAGGTGAAACTGTCGCCCGCGCGGTCGTAGCGCAGCATGCCGAGCGTCGTGCCCACGAGCAGGTCGCCTTCCGAGGTCTTGTAGATGCTGTATATCTTGTTGTCGTGCAGGTTCGACGATTCGTCCCGGCGGCTGTACACCTTGACCATCCCGGTCTTCAGGTCCAGGCGGTAGAGTCCCTGGAACGAACCCAGCCACAGTTTTCCGTCGTCGTGGTTGATGCCGAAAAGAGCCTCGGGAAGCTGTGCGTTCCGGTATTTCTGCAGTTCTCCGGTCTTGAGCGAATAGGTCATCAGTCCCGATTTCTCGGTGGTGATCCAGAGCCGCCCCTCGCCATCGTCGGCAAATCCACGCACGAGGCAGTTGGCGAGCGGCTCGTCCCGGACGATGTAATACTTGTCGAAATTCTGGTGGAAAGCCCCCGAGTAGTTCACCCCGCCGGCGTTGGTGCCGATCCAGATGCCGTCGGAGTCGTCGACCAGCACCGAGAGCGTGTGGCTGTCCGAAAGCGAGAATTTGTCTTGTCGGTCGGCTTTCAGACGGATGGTTTCGCCGCTGCCGGGGTTGTAGACATAGATGCCTTTGGTGGTGGCGGCCCACAGTTCGCCGTCGCGGCCCGGAAAGAGCGATTCGGGAACATAGCGGTTCTCGGCGTTGGGAATCAGCATCCGGAGCTTGTTGCTGTGGGGAGCGATCTCGCAGACGCCTTTGTCGACGCTGGCCACGTAGAGCGTGTTGTAGGGGCTCTCGATGATCTCGATGATGTTGTCGTTGCGGAAGAGCTGCCCGCGGTCGCCGAACTCCACGGGAGTCGCTTCGGTCAGCGTCTTGTCGGCGTGGTAGAGGTTCGAGAAATAGAGCGAGAGCCAGCACTCGTTGTTCACGTCGAAGCAGAACGAGGTGATGTTCGCGGGGAGCGTCTGCCGTCCCTCTTCCACGAAATAATTTTTCAATGCACCGCTTTCGGGGTCGCAGGAGAAGAGCCCCTGGTTGTTGACGGCCATCCAGATCACGCCCTGCCGGTCTTTTTTGATGGTGGTCACTTTGTTGTGGATCACCGTTCCCCGGTCGCTGGGCGTGTCGAGGGCTCTGAAACGGTCGGTTTCGGCGTCGTAGAGTACCACGCCGCTGTCGGTGCCGATCCAGATATTGCCCCGGTTGTCCTCGCAGAGCGAGACGATGAACCCGGAGTTGCCGCCGAGTTCGTTCTTGTGAAAGGTCCGGAACCGCATCCCGTCGTAGCGGTTGAGTCCGTCCGAGGTTCCCAGCCAGATGAACCCCCGAGCATCCTGAATGATGGCGTGCACGCAGTTGTAGGAGAGCCCGCTGTCGGTGGTTTTCAGGTGGGTGAAATACCGCGAACCGGGGTTGACTGCTGCGGCGTGCGGAACGACTGTGAAAAGGGCCAGCAGGCATAGGAATATGCCTGCCGCCCGTTTCGCTGTCTGTCTGTTCGGTCGCACGTCTGCTATTTTAAGGTTATGCGCAGCCACTCTCCGGGGTAGTCGCTGTTTTCGCCCTCGGCATCTTCGACGAGCGCGAATACGGGACCTTCCTTCACCTCTTCCTTGTAGTGGTGGCGGAGGTGTGCGCGGAGCTCTTCGCCCGGGGCGGGTTTGCCGCCCAGCAGCTCCCAGCCGATGCACAGCCGGGCCCCGAAGCCCAGATCGGTGTCGCCGGCGTCGTTGACCGTGCCCCGGAGGTCGACTCTGGTTTCGCCCTGGCCGACGAGCCGCCACGAGGAGGTCTCTTCGCGGTAGACGAGCCAGCGTCCCCGGGCATTGACGACAATCTTATAGGTGTCCCAGCCTCCGTCGTCAGACTGCCGTGCCAGCAGCACGACCGAAGCGTCGGAGTTTTCGGGCGTGAAGGCCACGAGGTTTTCGTCGAAGAGATACGTGGCGACGATGAAACAGTCGTCCGTGTATCCGAAGTCGGTGAAGACCGACGATGCGGTCTCCTTGCCGAGGAACCAGTAATCGTTCTTTTCCCGGTCGAACTCCCCGACGGGCGCCATGGCGAGGTCGCCTTTGGCGACGGTCTTGGCGCGGTTCAGCCGTCCGGTCATCAGCCGCACGCCGCCGCGCGAACGCTCTCCGTCCTGATAGCGGAAGGTTCCGGTTCCGAGCACCCGGTCGTTGCCGATGTAGTCGATCGAGCCCCAGTATCCGACGAACGGCGAGGTGGCGAAGCGGAAATTGTCGGCCCGTTTGTCGCCGATGAAGACCCACATGCCCTGGACGTTTTTGTAGACGCCGTTCGTGAGCACGACCATCTCGCCCGTCGGCAGCTTGGTCGAGTAGGGCCCGAATCCCACAAAATCCTTGTTCAGTTGTTTCTTCCAGGGGTATTCGGGGCCTCCCTCGCTGCGGATCGACTGGTCCGAATGCCAGTTCGTCGCGGCGTCGGTGCGCACGATGACGGGGGTCTGGTCCATCTTGTACTTGCCGCTCCAGACCTCCAGCGGCACGGCGATTCCGTAGTCATCGTCGAGCCATACGCCCGAGGGCATGCCGTCGGCCGTGCAGCGTCCGTCGAACGTCCGGGAGATGATCTCACCGTCGCGGTACGAACAGCTCTCCTTGCCCTGCCACGTCCGGCCGCCGTCGAACGACCGGATAAGGATGGTGCAGGGCTGCGAAACGCCGTTGAGGGTCTCGTTGCTGTCGGTGATGTACATCTGTATCTCGCCCGAGGGGAGTTGCAGCATCGCCGGTTCCCAGCAGCGGCCCGTGTAGATGTTCCGCGGTTCGGAGAAGGTGCGGCCCTTGTCGTCGCTGAACAGGATTTCGACGCCGCAGTTTTCGTTGGTGTGGGCGATGTCGTTGTAGCCCTTCTTGTAGCGCCACTGGTAGGCGAGCAGGATGCGCCCGTCCTGCAGTTCGATGAAATCCGGGTTTACGAATACCATCTGGTCGGCTCCCGCCGAGGAGCGGGCGTCGAAACGCTGGCGCACCATCTGCGCATCGCTCCACGTGCGTCCGCCGTCCTCGCTGCGCCGCACGAAGGCGTCCCAGCCGAAGTGATCGTTCATGAAGGTCATCAGCAGCGTTCCGTCCGAGAGCGCCTTGATGCGGGGGTAGTGGAGTTCCTGCTCGGTGTAGCCCTTGTTCTCCACGGCTGCGGAGGTCATCTCCTGAAACGTGCTGTGGTCCCATGCTATACGTACGTCGCATTCTGCCGCCGGGGGACCGCCCGGTTCCGAGCAGCCTCCCGCGCAGAGCGCCGTAAGAAAAATCGTTTTGAGTTTCGTGGTTTTCATCGGTTTCTATACAAATTTATGTTTTTTTATTCACTTTTTTCAGTTTGTCGAGAAAGTTACGCTCGTCACGTCGGAGCCCTCCAGATAGAGGTAGAACGGGGCGGCATAAGCCGAACTGCTGACCCAGGGAGTATTGCGTACAGCGACTTTGGTGTCGGTGTCCGCCTGGATGCTTCCGTCGGCACATTTGATTCGGAATTTGAGTTCGCCGCTTTTGACCTCGTTCTCGAAGGTCATGGTATGTTCGATGACTTTGCCGCCGCGAACCAGCGAGTAGGTGCACTCCATACTGTAAGCGGGGTCGTAGCAGGTGACGGTCTCCTTGTTGCATTTCCACTCCTCGCCGTCGAGGTATTCGATATACCAGAATACCGGGCCCTGCCGGGTATACATCGGGAAGGTGAGCGTGACGGAGGTTCCTGCCGCGAATTTCTTGACCGGCAGCGTGAATTCGAAATAATCGCCTGTCCAGACGCCCTTGATGCCCGGGGAGCCGATCTTGTTGGCGCTGTTCACATACTCGATTTTTTGCGTGTGGCTCTCGCTTGGATCGGATGCCTTTATCCACTTTGCATGGGCTTGGGTCTGCGAGGGGCATATCCAGAGACCGTCGGTGAGCCACTGCGGCTGTGTCGTTGCCGAGAAAACATAACTTCCGTTTTCGTATCCCAGCGGGAAGACCACGGGAAACGTTACGGGGACGATGCCGTCGTCGCTGGCGCTGAGGTATTGCTTCGTCACCTCGCCGGCAGCCACCGCGGTGCCTGCATCCTCGGCTTTGGCGAGGATCGTCAGCGAACTCTGGCGGTTGTCCATGTCGGTGAACGTCACCTCGAATCCGCCCTCCGGAACCGTGAAGGGGGCCACGACAAGCGGGACTTTCGTGTAGGCGTCGCTCAGCGTGAGGCCCCCGGTGCCGAAATCGACGGCGATCTGCTGCGACCGCGATGCGGGGTTTTCGGTGAAGGTTCCGGTCGTGAGGTCGTAGGTGCCGCTTACGGCCAGCGTGCCGCTGAAATTCTCCGACACGGCGGGTTTCAGCGTCAGCGTCTTCACCACCGAATTGCCGTCCTCGTCCAGCAGGTCGTCGGGCAGGTAGAGCTCCATCGTGGCGAAAATGTTGCGGAATTGCAGTTCCACGGTGGGCACCACGGTCGTCACGCTTTTCGACGCCGTGTAAAGACCGCCGTTCGCCCGTCCGGTGTAGGGCTGTTCGGCCGGGGCCGCCGCTGCGATGGCCTTCGGGTCGGTTGCCGCGCTCGAATAGGGGTAGTAGGCGTAGAAGCGGTAGTTGTGGTCCGAGGCACCGGCGACGATGCTGTCGTCCTCCGTGGCGCTGCCGAGCGCCGCCGACTCGCCGGCTTCCGCTGCCGTATAGCGGGCGTTGGCGTTCGTGCTCATCGGTGTATTCTGTGCGTCGTTGCGTGTGCAGGAGGCGAAAATGCCGACTTCGGCGCCCGTTTCCCAGGTGCCGTTGGCCATACTCCCCCTGAAATTGACACGGAGTGTGTCATATTCAAGCCCCCGGTTGTCGTCGTCGGAGTTCTGGCATCCGGCGACCAGCAGGGCAAGCACACACATGGCCGAAAAACTTGTTTTTCTCATGGCTGCTGTTTTTAGGTTTTTTTGATTTTAGGTTCGTGTTTTTGTAAATGGATTGACTTTCGCATAACAACCGTTGATGCAAAAATAGAAGATTGCGGCGGTTTTGGATAGAACAATAGTTGCAACAGGTGCAACGGACCGCCTGAGAGACGGTATTTGGAATTGGTCGCAGCGCGGATTCAGCTCCGGAATACACTTCTTTCCGTCGTCCGTAAACCGGGCTTTTTAAGCCCGCTGCGCCTCGGCAAAGTTCAAATAAATTTGGCATTGCACTCGGCTTGCACTACTTTACCGGGGAAGACCATCCCGGTTTAGATAGGCTGCGCCTCGGCAAAGTTCAAATAAATTTGGCATTGCACTCGGCTTGCACTACTTTACCGGGGAAGACCATCCCGGTTTAGATAGGCTGCGCCTCGGCAATGTCCAAATAAATTTGGCATTGCACTCGGCTTGCACTATCTTTGTTCTATAAAACCCGAACGACATGAAAAAAATCGTATCTATGTCTTTTACCGCTATTGCGCTTGCTGCGTGCAGCCAGTCGCCGAAGGGCGAGGCGCCGTGGATCGTCGACCGCTTCGACGACATTAAGGTCATCCGTTACGAAGTCCCCGGCTTCGACGAGCTGCCGCTCGAGGAGAAGGAGCTCGTCTATTACCTGGCCGAGGCTGCCAAGTGCGGCCGCGACATCTTCTTCGACCAGAACTGCGCCGTCAACCTTCCCGTGCGCCGCACGCTGGAAACAATCTATGAGAATTATGCCGGCGACCGCACGACGCCCGAATGGAAGGCGCTGGAGAAGTACCTGAAAAAGGTGTGGTTCGCCAACGGCATCCACCACCACTATTCGAACGACAAGTTCGTGCCCGAATTCACCGAGCAGTATTTCCTCGACGTTTGCGAGTCGATTCCCGTGGAGCGTTTCGGTGAGCTGAACAACATGATCGGGACGGTCTGCGTCGCGATCTTCAATCCCGAAATGTACAAGACGCGGCTGAACCAGAAGGCCGGCGACGACCTGCTGTGGACCTCGTCGGGCAACTATTACCGCAACGTGCGCCAGGCCGAGGCCGAGAAGTTCTACGCTGACATGGCCGATGCCGATGCGGGCAATCCCGAGCCGGTCTCCTACGGACTCAATTCGCAGTTGGTGAAGGAGGAGAAGACGGACCGCATTTACGAGCGGGTCTGGAAGGTGGGCGGCATGTATTCGCCGGCCATCGAGAAGATCGTCTATTGGCTCGAGAAGGCGCAGTCCGTGGCCAAGGAGCCGCAGAAGAGCAACATCGCGGCGCTCGTCAGCTATTATAAGACGGGCGACCTGAAAGAGTTCGACCGTTACAACATCGGCTGGGTGAAGGACACCGTGTCGAACGTCGACTTCATCAACGGCTTCATCGAGGACTACGGCGATCCGCTGGGGCGCAAGGCGGCGTGGGAAGGCAACGTCAACTTCATGGACAAGGAGGCCTGCCACCGCACGGAGGTCATTTCCGACAACGCCCAGTGGTTCGAGGACCATTCTCCCGTGGACGAAGCCTACCGCAAGCCGGTCGTGAAGGGCGTTTCGGCCAAGGTCATCACCGTGGCGATGCTGGGCGGCGACTGTTATCCCTCGACGCCCATCGGCATCAACCTTCCCAATGCCGACTGGATTCGCAAGGAGTACGGTTCGAAGTCGGTCACCATCGACAACATCACCTATGCCTATGATATGGCCGCCCACGGCAACGGTTTCAACGAGGAGTTCGTGCTCCGCGCCGAGGACCGCGAGCGGATGGACAAATACGGCAAGCTGGCTGACGATCTCCACACCGACCTCCACGAATGTCTGGGCCACGGCTCGGGCCAGCTGGCGCCGGGTGTGAAAGGCGGTGAGCTGAAGAGTTACAGCTCGACGCTCGAAGAGACCCGCGCCGACCTCTTCGGCCTCTACTACCTGGGCGACCCCAAGCTGGTCGAGCTGGGATTGGTGCCGTCGTTCGACGTGGCCAAGGCCGGCTATGCGAAATACATTCTGAACGGCATGATGACCCAGTTGGCGCGCGTCGAGTTGGGCAAGAACGTCGAGGAGTCGCACATGCGCAACCGCAAACTGATCGCCGAGTGGTGCTACGAACGCGGCAAGGCCGACAACGTGATCGAAATGGTCCGCGAGAACGGCAAGACCTATGCCGTGGTCAACGATTTCGAGAAACTGCGCCAGCTCTTCGGCGAGATGCTCCGCGAGGTGCAGCGCATCAAATCCGAGGGTGATTACGAGGCCGGCCGCAAGCTGGTCGAGCAGTACGCCGTCGTGGTCGATCCCGTGCTGCACAAGGAGGTCCGCGACCGCTACTATGCGCTCAACATCGAGCCTTACGGCGGTTTCGTGAACCCCGAGTTCGAACTGGTGGAGAAGGACGGCAAGGTTGTCGACGTGAAGATCTCCTACCCGGCCAATTACGTGGAGCAGATGCTCGGCTATTCGAAGAATTATTCGTTCCTGCCGAACGTCAATTAGTTTTCGATGATTGCGGCGCACCTGCCGCACATCCCTCGAATCCCCGAATGGGACGTCCGCTGAGGACTACCCATCCGGGGATTCTTCACGATGCACGACATCTGCTCCGCGGTAATCAAAAACGGTGCAGGTGTACCTGCACCGTTTTGACCGGAACATACTCTTTCTATTTGTTTTTCGAGCGAAGGGCGTGGTTGATGTTAAAGAGGTTGCGCGAAATGTTGCACAATACTTTGAGGAATGCCCACTGGATAATGGCGGTGACGATCAGCGCGACACCCCAGCCGATGAGGATTGCTCCGCCGTAGGAAGTGTCGACTACTTGGGCGATCAGGATAATCCCTCCGATGATTCCCCCGATCAGGATCAGTACAGCTAGCACATCGACGACCGATTCGGCTGTGGAATTGGTCGTATAGGGAGAGCTCTCCGGATTTACGGCGGATACAGGTTTTTCCTGTGCCCCGAGCAGGTTTTTGAGAGCTTGTCCCTGTTCGGGATTGGTCTGTTGTTCCATGACTATGAGTTATTTGAATTGACGGTGGAATGTGTGGAAGAACCAGGCGTATACGGCCATATCCAGCATTGCGAACAGGGCATAGCTGATCGTTAAGAAGGTAATGTGGTCTTCCGGGCCGATCATCTGTGTGAGGATCAGGGATGGCAAGAAACTTTGGATAAGCGTTATCAGGATAGGGAGTACAGCCGTCAGATGTGCGCAAACCCGCAGCGGCCCGGTGGTTACTGCGCTGCCCAGCAGCCAGAAGAAGATGAAGGTGAAAATGAAACTGGCTATATTGATGATTCCGGCGTAAGCCATTTGCTGATAGGCTCCCGTGTGTTGGAGAACGACTTGGAGGGACAAGCTTGCAATTTGCAGGATTATGCCGACGAGCCCCGCGATGGCATAGGGCCGGAGGACGGCGTTGTGCTCTGACTCGTTGATGAATATCCCGAAGAAAACCAGCAGTACGATCATTTTGGCCGCGGTCGACAGCAGTTGGATGAACTCCGTGTGGGGGACGAAGATCGGGATGAGTTTCAGTAGCAGCAGGCCCAGCAACAGCACGCTTGCCGTGCGGGTGAAATTCAGAAGACGCTCCATGAACGGATTTTAAAACGGGTGAGTAGAACAAATGTATAAAAAATAACCTTTCCCGTCAAATATTCCGGGCGAAATGTCGCTGGAAAAAAAGGGTGTCTAAGAATAGACACCCTCATTGTCGGATACGGAGCAGTGGCTCCAGGATCACTCTTTCGCTTCGCCGTCGATGGCGAATGCCGAGACAATCACCATCTTTTCGTCCACGTTGTTGGGGTTCGAAACGATGATGCCGTATTCGCCTGCGGGGCGTTCGTCGAAAGTCAGGCGGTAGGAGCTTTCGCCGTATTTCTCGGCCGAAAACCGCAGGTAGTCCATGGTGTTGGAGCTCACCGAGAACGACCCGACGGCCGAGATCACCGCCGAACGGTTCTTTTTGGTGCTCTTCATGCGGAAGACGCGCACGATGGACATGGGATCGGCCTTGTTGTCCTTGGCGCGGACGATGAGTGCGACCGGCTGCGAACCGTCGAACCGCACGCTGGCCGAACCACCTTCCACGAGTACTTTTGTTTTGGATTTGCTGGCTGCGAATCCGGCGATGTAGACGCCGGCGCCCGTTCGCATCCGCACATTGTGTTTTTCGAGCTTCTTGGACGAGCCGTCGGGGAATACGCCGACGACCTCTCCCTCGAATTCGGGTTCGAGGGTCTGTGCCGTTACTGCATTACCCCCCCCCACATCATGGCCGCTGCGGCCATCAGGAATAGGATTTTTTTCATCATCGTATTGATTTGATTCTTAGCCGCGCACCGTGCGCGACAGACAAAAATAACAAAAATCGGCGGAGGTTGTATACCCCCCCCCCGATTTTTTTGAAACAGCTTCCCGAAATGCCGCGAGGCGCATCCCTGAAAAGGTGCGCCTCGCTTTCGGTACGCTCTTCGGCGCATTTGTGCAGAATTTCGGGGATATAAGCCTTCCGAATCGTACGCGGATTATATTCCGCCTCCGTTTTCGAATGTCGATACGCTCGCACGGCCCTGAATTACGCGCGAATAGGGCGGCAAGTCGGTCGTCTGCCAGACGTTGCCGCCGACGACCGTGTCGTGGCCGATTCGTACGCGCCCCAGAATCGAGGAGTTGGAGTAGACCACCACGTTGTCTTCGAGAATCGGGTGGCGCGGCTCCTGGAGGATATTGCCTGCGGCGTCGAACTTGAAACTCTTGGCGCCGAGCGTCACTCCCTGATAGAGCCGCACGTGGTTGCCGATGACGCACGTCTCGCCGATCACGACGCCTGTGCCGTGGTCGATGCTGAAATATTCCCCGATTTCCGCACCGGGATGTATGTCGATTCCCGTGGCCGAGTGGGCCGCCTCGGAGATCAGGCGCGGCAGGATCGGGACCCCGAGTTGCAGCAGGGCGTGGGCCAGACGATAGTGCGTCAGGGCGACGAGCGCCGGGTAGCAGAGGATCACCTCTTCGTAGCTCACGGCCGCGGGGTCCCCGTCGAAGACGGCCTTCACGTCGGTTCCGAGCCGGCGGCGCAGTTCGGGCAGCTGCTTTAGCAGCTGTGCGGCGACCTCCCTGCCGAACGGCTCAGCGTCCGGATGCACCCCGCGGTGGAATGTGGCACAGGCGCGGGCGCTCTGGCGGGCGAGGATGTCGGAGAGTTCGCCGAGGCTTGCGGCGATGGGTTCCGCATCGAAATAGCCGGCAAAGACCGCCGACCGGAAGAGCCGCACGGCTCGTTTCAGCGCTGCGGAGTCGATGCCCGCCGGAACGGCCGCGGGGATGTGGATGTCCGGTGCCGCGAGGGCTTCGGCAAGCTGCCGGAGCTGTGTGTCGGAAGCTGTGCGGTTCATAGGCGGATGTCGGTTTTGTATTCGTCGAAGGCGTACAGCAGGGTAGAGAGATAACGCTCGCCGGTGTCGGGCAGCAGCACGACGATCGTTTTGCCGCGGTTTTCCTCGCGTTTGGCCAGCTGCAGGGCGGCGTATGCGGCGGCTCCGGAGGAGATGCCGACCAGCAGCCCTTCGTGTGCGGCGAGCAACCGGGCCGTCCCGATGGCCTCGTCGTCGCCGACCGGGATGACGCGGTCCACGACCGCGGCGTCGTAATTCCGGGGGACGAATCCCGCGCCGATGCCCTGTATCCTGTGGGGGCCGGGGGCGCCGCCCGAGAGCACGGGCGAAGCGGCCGGTTCCACGGCCACGACCTCCATCCCGGGGTTCAGCTCCTTGAGCCGGCGGCCCGTGCCGCTGACGGTTCCGCCCGTGCCGACGCCGGCCACGAAGAGGTCCGCCGTTCCGTCGGTGTCGCGCCAGATCTCCTCGGCGGTGGTGCGGTAGTGGCGTTCGGGGTTGGCGGGGTTCTCGAACTGCTGGAGCATGACCGATCCGGGAATCTCCGCGAGCAGCGCCTCGGCCCGGGCGATGGCCCCCTTCATGCCTTCGGCCCCGGGGGTGAGGACCACCTGTGCGCCGTAAGCCGCCACGAGCCGCTGCCGCTCGACGCTCATCGTCTCGGGCATGGTGAGGATCAGCTTATAGCCTTTCAGTGCGCTGACGAGCGCCAGTCCGACACCCGTATTGCCGCTCGTGGGCTCGATGATCGTGGCTCCGGGACGGATTGTACCGCGGGCTTCGGCCTCCTCGACCATCGCCAGGGCGATGCGGTCCTTCACGCTTCCGGCGGGGTTGAACAGTTCGACTTTGGCGACGACCCTGGCCACGGCGCCGGCCTCCCGGCCCAGGCGCGACAGTTCGACCATCGGTGTGTTGCCGACGAGGTCCAGTGCTGAATTTGCAATTTTTTTCATGGTATCTGATTTTAAATTGACGACAAAAAAAGCGGCAGATGGTTGTCTGCCGCATAATTTATGGAATGATAACGGGTCCTTACCCGTCTATTTCACCCGACAATCCCCGTGCGGCGGCAGCTACGACGAAACAGCAACGACAACAAGTCGCTGCGGCACAACACATCGTATTGTTGATGACTGCCGACATGGAATTCTCTTTTTCGGTTCGGGACAAATATAAGGCACTTTTTCGAAAAATCCAACCCTTCCGGTTTTTATTTCGGTCGCCTGCCGTCACTCTTTCCGGACCGCCCGATGCGCCCCGGTCCGTCCTCGGCGCGAACCTCCGGAAAAAGCAGATGCGGCGCACTCCAATCCAGAGGGGTGCGCCGCATTGGGTCCGAAGGGCGGATTTACTCCTCGACCTCTTCGAAATTGCTCTTGTCGACTCCGCAGACGGGGCATACCCAGTCGTCGGGAATCTCTTCGAAAGGCGTTCCGGGGGCGATGCCTCCGTCGGGATCGCCGACTGCGGGATCGTAGATCCACTCGCAGACTACACAACGATACTTTTTCATCTTTTGCTGTTTTTTATTAGGGTGAATGATGTTCCTGCAAATTAACTGCCGCTTTCTTCCTCCTCTTCGTCATCGGGACGGTTGCCGCCCGGCGGGGTGAGCTCGGCTACGAGGCGGTCGGCATCGGCGCACGAGACGTAGAGCCGGTCCTCATAGATGTCGACGACCTCGACGAAGTTGCGCCACTCCGAGGCGTAGAGCCGCACGCGGTCGAGCCGCCGCAGGTCGATGAAGTGGCCGTAGTAGCCGAAGAACCCGCAGCCGCCGAAAATCGGCACGAACCACTGCATCCGCCGGGCGTCCACACGGCGCACCGAGGCGATTTCGTCGCGGCGTATCTCGGTGATGTCCAACAGGCAGCGGATTTCGACCGTCTCGTCCGAGACGACGATCCGGCGGGGGATCGACAGCGACATCAGGGCTATGAGCGCCACGATGAACGACGTGAACCACGCCGAGAGGTAACCCCCTTCGTACAGGTTGTAGAGCAACCAGCCCAGGAGGATGAAAACCACCAGGTAGACCAGCGTCCAGTAGATCGTGTGACGGTCGAAACGGTATTTATAGATGCTTTGCATCGGTCGCTGCCTGTTCTTCCTCGGCCTCCTCGCGCGCGGCGATCAGGGCCTCGGCGATGGTGAAATCTTCCGGGGTCGTCAGTTTCAGGTTTTCGCGCTCGCCC
Organism: Alistipes timonensis JC136; assembly: GCF_900107675.1. Taxonomy (GTDB): domain Bacteria; phylum Bacteroidota; class Bacteroidia; order Bacteroidales; family Rikenellaceae; genus Alistipes; species Alistipes timonensis. Next base: position 238,542 of record NZ_FNRI01000002.1, on the reverse strand, counting down.
TCGGTCAGGCACACCGGATGTCCGGCGGCTTCGACCACCGAGGCGTCGTCGGTGAATTCCGTCCGGTAGTCCGCCTCGTAGGCGCGGCGCAGCACGTCGGCGCGGAAGAACTGCGGGGTCTGCACGATGCGCAGCCGGCGGCGGTCGACGATCCGCGAGGGGACGATGCCCTCCGCGTCGGGTTCACCCTCCGTTTCGCGGAACGAGTCCACGGCCTCCACGACCGGTATGGCGGCTCCGTGGCGCGCTGCGGCTGCGGCCACGCGGCGGATCATGGCGGCCGTTCCCAGCGGACGCACGCCGTCCTGCACGGCGATCAGTTCGGGGTCGGTCGTCAGCGCCGCGAGCCCGTTTTTTACCGAGTCGAAGCGTTCCGCGCCGCCTGCGACGACGGCGTGCGCCGCCACGTCGAAACGGGCCGCGAGATTGTTCCAGAATTCGATGTGCTGCTCCGGCAGTACGGCCACGATCTCCGCCCCGGGCATGGCTGCGGCGAAATTGTTGATCGTGCGCGCCAGTACGGGCATTCCGCCGAGGAATGCGAACTGCTTGGGGCGTGCGCCTCCTGCGCGGCGTCCGCTGCCTCCGGCTACGATGATGATTCCCGTGCGTTCCATACGTTTATTGTTGGGGTTGTGCGACGGTCGCGGGCAGGACGAGCGAATCCAGCTGCGTGATCTGCTCCTCGGGCTTCACGTCGCCGCAAAGTTCGGCCGTGATGCGGTCGCGGACATATTCGAACAACGGGCGGTTCTCCTTCGAGATCGGCTCCGCGGGCTCCTGCGGGATTTTCAGCGGGTCGATCGGCGTGCCGTTCTTCCAGACGCGGTAGTCGAGGTGGGGGCCCGTCGAGGCGCCCGTCGAACCGACGTAGCCGATCAGCTGGCCCTGCGACACGCGCGACCCTTTCGTGATGCCCTTGGCATAGCCGCTCAGGTGCAGGTAACCCGTCTGAAGATTGCCCGGGTGTTTGATTTTGAGCGTGTTGCCGCCACCGCCGCCCCAGCCTTTGAAGATCACCGTACCGTCGGCCACGGCGTGTACGGGAGTGCCTTTCGGCGCGGCGTAGTCGACACCCGTGTGCGGGCGGTAAACCTTATAAATAGGGTGTTTGCGGGCGTAGGTGAATTTCGAACTGATGCGCGAGTATTTCAGCGGGGCTTTGAGCATCTGCTTGCGGAGGCTCGCGCCGTCCGCCTCCCAGTATTGGATCTTGCCGTTCTGACGGAACGGAATGGCGTAATACTCCTTGCCGCCCTGGGAGAATTTCGCACCCCAGATGCGCCCGATGCCCACCGACACCGAGTCGTCGATGAAGCGTTCGTCGTAGATCACCGTGAAACTGTCGCCCTTCTGGATGCCGAAGAAATCGACCGTCCACTGGTAGATGTCCTCCAGTTCGGCGGCCAGGGCGTAGGGTAAGTCCTGCTCCATGATGGCGCCCCAGAGCGAGGAGTTGATGACGGCGCTTTTCTTCGTGCGGCGCAGCGTGTAATCCTTGCAGTCGCGGCGCACCGACACCGAGTCGTTGTCGTGGAATCCGAAGACCACGTAATCGGTCACCGAAAGCTCGTAGGCCAGGTAGTCGAGGTGCGGGGCGTAGAGCGAGTCCTCGTGGATGAAGGCGGTGTACTTGTGTCCCGCGCGGATGTTGCGCAGCGGGAAGACCGCTTTCGAAGCCTTGTCCAGCCGGTCGATCGTGTAGGCCGAGACGCCGAATCCATTGAGTATTTTGCCCATCGTCTCCCCGGACCCCACCTCTCCCGTCTCGGTGCGGTAGTCGTCGGCATTGATGCCGTAAAGCATGTTGTGGGGCTCCTCCGCCCCCTCCGTTTCGGTTGCCGGACCCTGTGTCCGGTTGCAGGCGCCTGCGGCCAGGAGCAGCAGGGCGCATATGGTAACTTTAAAACTTTTCATAGATGCCGTAAAGATAGTAAAAAAACGTGTCGTCCGCTGCATTTAGTATGCTATTTGCGGGGAATGGCCGAGATTTGCCGGTTTGGGTTTGGCGGTCCCGGGAAAAATCGTTACCTTTGAAAGTTATCTGTACAAATCGGTTGGAAAGATGTTGAAATTCCTGCTCGCACCTGCGGCTGTCCTCTATAAAGCGGGGGTGACGTTTCGTCACCGCCTCTTCGACTGGGGTATCCTCAAAAGCGAGAAATTCGACATTCCGGTCATCTGCATCGGCAACATCACCGTCGGCGGCACGGGCAAGACCCCGATGGCCGAAATGGTGATCGCCTACATGGCGCAGATGCACAACGTGGCGCTGCTCTCGCGCGGCTACGGGCGGCGCACGAAGGGTTACCGGGAGGTGCGCTGCGATTCGCATTACCGCGACGTGGGGGACGAACCGCTGCAGATCAAACTCAAATTCCCCGACACGGTGGTCGCCGTCTGCGAGAAGCGTTCCGAGGGCATCCGCCGCATTCGCGCCGAACACCCCGAGGTCGACCTGATCGTGATGGACGACGGCTTCCAGCACCGCTATGTGGAGCCGAAAATCAATATCGTGATGATCGACGCCACGCGTCCCGTCCAGCACGACCGGATGCTGCCGCTGGGTACGCTGCGCGACCTGCCCGAAGAGTTGCACCGCGCCCACTATTTCGTGGTCACGAAATGCCCCGAGCGGATGGCGCCCATCGACCGGCGCATCCTGCGCAAAGTGCTGATTCAGGTGGCCTACCAGCGGGTCTATTTCACCCGTTTCGAGAGTTTCATGCCCCAGCCGCTCTTTGCCGGCGAGGCCCCCGCCGAGCCGCTGGTCCAGGGGCGCCCGGTGATCGCCCTTTCGGGCATCGGCAACCCCAAACCCTTCCTGCAGACCCTTCGTGAACGCTATTCGGTCGTCGCCGAGATGACGCTTGACGACCACCACGTCTACAAGGTCCGTGACATGAACGCTTTGAAAGCCCTGCTGGCGGAGCATCCCGGCGCGGTGATTGTAACGACGGAGAAGGACGCGGTGAAGATGACCAACCGGGACAAGATTCCCGAAGCGATCCGCCGTAATTTATATTATCTACCGATAAATATTTCATTCATAGAGGATTCGGCAACGGATTTTCTGCAAAAACTGGAAGAAGATGTTAGAGGAAATTAAGAAGACAGCCGCTTTCATTCAGGCTGAGACCCGGGATTTCGCGCCCGAGGTCGGCATCGTTCTCGGCACCGGACTGGGCGATTTCGCCGACCGGATCGACACGCAATTCGCCATCGAATATAAGAATATCCCCGGGTTTCCCGTCTCGACGGTCGAGGGCCATAAGGGCCGGATGATTTTCGGGACGATCGAGGGCCGCAGGGTCGTGGCCATGCAGGGCCGCTTCCACTACTATGAGGGTTACACGATGCAGCAGGTGACCTTCCCCGTGCGCGTGATGCAGCAGTTGGGGATCAAATACCTCTTCGTGTCGAACGCCTCGGGCGGCATCAACACCTCGTTCCGCGTGGGCGACCTGATGGTCATCACCGACCATATCAACCTGATGCCCAACCCGCTGATCGGTCCCAACATCGCCGAGCTGGGGCCCCGCTTCCCGGACATGCACAACTGCTACGACAAGACGCTGATCGCCGCGGCCACGAAGATCGCCGAGGAGGAGAATATCAAACTCCAGTACGGCGTCTATGTCGGCGGTACGGGCCCGACGTTCGAGACGCAGGCCGAGTACCGCTATTTCAAAGCCATCGGCGGCGATGCCGCGGGTATGTCTACCGTTCCCGAGGTGATCGTGGCGCGCCACATGTCGGTTCCGGTCTTCGGCGTTTCGGTCATCACCAACTGCGGCCTTTCGGACGAAGTGGGCGACCACGAGGACGTGCAGCGGCAGGGCAAAAAGGCCGGTGTGCGCATGGAGGTTCTTTTCCGCAAAATGATTAAAAATCTTAAATAAATGGTAAACAAGGTAATACTGATCGGCAATGTGGGCATGGACCCCGAAGTGCGCACGCTCGAGGGCGGCGCTAAGGTCGCCCGCATCCGCCTGGCGACGACCGAACGGCTGTTCGACCGCCAGGCCAACGAAGCGAAGGAACACACCGAGTGGCATACGATCACGCTGTGGCGGGGTCTGGCCGACGTGGTGGACCGTTTTGTCCGCAAAGGTTCGCAGATTTACGTCGAGGGACGCCTGCGCACCCGCGAGTGGATGGACAAGGACAACAACAAGCGCTATACGACGGAGATCCTGGCCGATACGATGAACCTGCTGGGCCGTCGTTCGGACAATCCGGCGTCGGAGGGCGCTCCCGCCTACGGCGGGCAGCAGCAGGGCGGATACCAGCAAAGCGGCTATCAGCAGCCTACGGCGGCTCCGCAGCCCCAGCCCCAGTCTGCGGCTCCTTCCGCCCCGGCGGACGATCCGGACGATTTGCCGTTCTGACGCCTGTCGCCGCTCACAATCGGTCTGCCGTCCGGTTGAATCCTCAATGCCCGGGCGGTAGATTTTTGTTTTACCCGAATCTTATTGCCTATGAAACTGTTATCAGCCGGATTATCGGTCGCACTGGCCGGTTGCATGCTGACCGGCTGCGGTGGATCCCGGAAGGAGAGCTGCCGCGACCTGTTCGAAAAGTACTATGAAGTCAACCTGCAGGCCTTTGTGAAAACCATGCCCGAAGCCGACTCGGCGGCGGCCCGCCGCAAGGGAGAGTTCCTGCTGAACCGTTTGTATGAGATCGATTCGACGTTCGTTCTGAAAAAGGGCCCGGAACTCGATGCGTTCATCCGCGGGAACCTGCATCTGGCGGACGAGTGCGAGTAGTTACCGGTTCAGCCACTGCCGGAAATCCTGCACGCGGTCGGTGCTGACGAACGCCTCCTCTCCTTCGGCAAGGGGCGGGTTGAGCAGGACTTTGATGCGGCTTCCCGAGTAGCGGATCATCTCCCGGATGGCGTCGAACGAGATGATGAAACGGCGGTTGATGCGGAAAAAGAGGTTCGGCGGCAGTTTTTCGCCTACGTCGGTCAGCGAACGGTCGAGGATGTAGTCTTTTCCGTCGTGCGTCATCAGGTGGAGATACTTGCCGTCAGCCATGAAATAGGCGATTTCCGCCGTGGTGACCGATTTCATCCGGGCGCCCATGTGTACCAGGAATCGTTCCTGATATACCGGAGGCGTCTGCGTCGGGGCGCCGTGCTCCGCAGACGCACTTCCCCCCCCCGACAGAAGTCCCAGCTTATCTATGGCCCGCCGGAGGTCGTCCAGACCGAAGGGTTTCAGCAGGTAGTCGATGCCCTTGTTCTCGAAAGCTTTCAGCGCATAGGAATCGTAGGCCGTGATGAAAATGACCGGCACGGAGATGTCCGCGCGTTCGAAAATATCGAATCCGCTGCCGTCTTCGAGGTGAATGTCCATGAAGATCAGGTCGTGGTCGACACGATCTATCGTCTCGACCGCTTCTGCGACCGACGATGCCGTGGCTACGACCTCGATGTACGGTGCCACCTCGGCCAGCGACGTGCGCAGCTCGGCAGCCGACAACGGCTCGTCTTCGATGATAATGGCTTTCATGACGCGTAAAATTACAAAAAAAACAGTCCGGTGCAAAAACCGGACTGTTTTTTCAGTCGTGGCCCGAAATGCGGGCTTCTCTCCGTTTAGTTGTTCAACTCGGGGTTGTTGTTGATGGCCGACTGCGGGAAAGGCAGCGTGTAACGCGAATCGCCTGCCTGAAGTCTGTAAGTAACTTCTTCGTGGACCCGGGTGATGGCGGGACGCGTCGTGCGTCGCAAATCCATCCAGCGGTGCCCTTCGCCGATCAGTTCGCGGGCGCGTTCGTCGGCGATCTCCGCGCGGAGTTCGTCGGCGTTCATGGCCTGCACCTTTGTGCGCTGGGCTTCCATTGCCTCCGGTTTCAGCCGTTTGCTCTGCAAGGTGAGCAGATGCGTGCGTGCGTTGTCCAGTTCGGCCGGAAGGTATGAACCGGCTTCGGCGGCGATCAGGTACATCTCGGCGATACGGATCGACACGCGGTCCGACGACGAACGGTCGGGGATGTAGTAACCCAGCGGGGTCTCGTCGCCCCAAACGGGGTCTCGTTTTACAGCTTCTTTGATGTAGTTTCGGCGGTTGTCGGTCGCTTTGTCGAACCGGGCGAGCATTTCGTCGGAAAGGGCGCACGACTCGAACAAGTCCCCGCTGCTGAAACCGAACGGGCGCTCCCAGGCCAGAATGGACTCCGTGGAGGTCGCTTTCCACGGCAGGTTGTCTTCGCCTTTTTCGCCCAGATCGTTCAGGTCCGCCAGTGCGTATGCGGGCATCAGGGTCGTTGCTGCGTCATAAGCTCCCTGCCAGTTGCGCATGTAGAGCAGGACGCGGGCCTTGAAGGCTTCGAGGGCGTTGAGCGAAAAACGGTAGCTGAGTGTGGCGTCGGGCTGTTTCTCGACGTCCATCAGCTTTTCGGCCTGTTCGATGTCTTTGAGAATCTGCGTGTAAATTGCCTCCACACTTGCCGGACGGTATTTCTGCTCGATGTCGATTTCGACTGACAGGGGCACGCCGCGGTCGGTAGCCGCCGTAGCGGGATCATAGGCTTTGCCGTAGAGGTTCACCAGATCGAAATGAGAGTAGGCGCGTATGGCGTATGCCTCGCCCATGATCTGCTCCTTCGATTCGGCGGAATCCTGCTCGGAGTCCATCACATCGTCGATCACGGCGTTGGCGAGGAAGATGGCCCGGTAATAGGTTTCATACGGCATTTCGTGCATCTGACTGCTGTAATCCCACACGAAATTGTGCGAGAGCGCGACGTAATTGCTGCTGTAAAGTTTGCCGTCGTAGAGGTAGTCGGTTTCGTCGGAGAGCATTCCCGTAAGGGCCTTCGAGTCGATGTACGGAAACCGGAAATAGCCTTCGGTGAGCAGGGCGCGGTATTCCGATGTCTTGTGCGGGATTACCTGGCCTATGGGATCTATTTCCAGGTAGTTGCACGAGGCGAATCCCAGTGCTGCGAGAAGAATGTATGCGTATTTTTTCATTTTTCAGCGTATTAGAAAGTGATGTTCAGTCCGACGGAATAGGTGCGTGCCATGGGCTGTGCATAGATGTTTCCGTAGGTTTCGGGATCGAAGTAGCCGTCGTAGTTCGTCGCGATCACGAACGGGTTGCGGGCCTCGAAGTGGACACGCAGTCCGGCCATGTGGAGCTTGCGGGTGATTTTTTCCGGGAAGGCGTATCCCAGGCGGATGCTGTTCACGCGGAAGTAGTTGATCTTCCGGCTCCAGATGTCGAGGTTGTTGAAGAGGCCGACGTTCGACGGGTAGTTTTCCAGAATCCAGTACATGATGCGATAGGGATCGGAATCTTCGCTCCAACCATCCCAGGCCGAACCGTCGGGCTGGCGGTTGCCCACGATGACGGGGTAGATGCCCGAAGTGTTTTCGGGCGACCATACCTGGGCCATCTCCGTCGTGTAGTTCTGTCCGGGACCGGTCTGCGTGGGGTCGTAGAACGGCGTGCGGGTCACGAGTTGGCCGAATACGAAGTTGCACGAAACGGCGAGGTCGAAATTCTTGTAATAGAACCGGTTGTTGAAACCTCCCGTTACGTCGGGATTGCGCGACCCGATGTAGGTCAGCGAGTTGCGCACACTGCCCTGCGTGTTGTTCATCACGGGGGCATATTCGTAGTACTCGGGCATGCCCAGCCCCCACGGGTCGGTCAGTTCGTAGCGGAATCCCACGAACTCTTGAAGCGAGACTTTCTGTCCGTCCTTCCAGAACATCGGGATACCCATCTCGTCGAGTCCGGCGGTTTTGAACGCGAAGACGGCGCTTGAAGAGTGTCCTTCCAGCGACGGGGTCCAACTGTCGTCGGAGATGCGGACTTTCTCCACCTTATCGGTATTATGGGCGATGTTGATGGAGGTTTCCCAGCGGAAGTCGCGTGTGCGGATGTTCACGGTGTTGAGCGTGAACTCGATACCGCGGCTCGATATTTCGCCGTAGTTGGTCGACGTGGAGGGGAATCCGGTTTCGAGCGGAATCGAACGGTTGGTTATCAGGTCCTTGCTGCGGCGTCCGTAGAGTTCGAAGGTGAATCCGATACGGTTGTCGAGGGCCGCGAAATCGAGCGCGGCATTCCACGAATAGGTGGTTTCCCAGCGTAGGTTCTGATTGGGCGGCGACGAAACGTCGATGCGGTCCTCGGTCACGCCGCCGAGCGAGACGTTGTTCCACGTACCGAGGATGTAGGGCGAGGTCGAGCGGTCGATATTGCCCTGTGCTCCGTAGGAAGCCCTCAGACGCAGGTTGTCGAGCCACCGTGCATCGCGCAGGAACTTCTCGCGGTTGATGTTCCAGGCTCCCGAAACGGACCACATGGGGTTGAATTTGTACTTGGGATCGACGCCGAAGAGGTTCGTGCCGTCGTAACGCATCGACCCGAAGAACGTGTAACGGTTGTCGTAGGTGTACGACGCCGTGAAGAAATAGGAGAGGTAACGGTTTTCGTAGAACGACTTCTGATACTGTTTGAATTTGCCCTCGTTGATCTTGTTGCTGCCCGTCGGAAAGTTGATCGGCTTGGTGGTCATCGTCTTGTGGTCGTAGCCGAATCCCTTGGTGTGGACGGAGGTGTTGGTCGTTCCGCGCATCTCCAGACCGGCCATCAGGTCGAGTTCGTGCTTCCCGAAGACGCCCGTATACTCGGCCTGCGCCTTCCAGGTGTATTGCGAGAGATCGCTGTTCCAGTTCTGGATCACGCCGCCTTTGGGCAGGTACTCGACACCGCTTATACGCGAGTCATAGGCATATTTGCGGGTGAAGAAGGTGTTTTCCTGCGCCATCTTCTCGGTCATCGAGTTGTCGACCTGCAAACCGAACTGGGTGAAGATGCGCAGCCCTTTGACGGGTTTGTAGTCGAGGTCGAAAATCGTCTTGATCGAACGGGTTTTGAGCGTGTACTCCGTGCGAGCGCGCTCTTCGAGGAAATTGAAGTTGAGAATCGTGTCGTCGTTACCCTGGTAGGCGTTCATGTCGGGATCGTAGGCATAGCTGCCGTCGGGGTTGTAGGCGTTGAAATAGGGATTCACCGTGCGGCTGTAACGCGAGGGGTTGGTGAATACGTCCGTATCCGAAACGTAGGAGTCGTTCTTGTTCTGGCCCACGAATACCGAAGCGCCGAAACGCAGGTTTTTCAGCAGGTCGTAGTCGGTCTTCATCGTGAGATTCAGACGCTCGAATCCCGTGCCGACGGTCGTTCCCTGCTCGTTGTAATAGCCGCCCGAGAGGTAGTAGCTGGCCTTGTTGCCGCCGCCCGAGATGCTGAAGCTGTACTGCTGGTTGAGCGCCACCTGATAGATCTCCTTGCCCCAGTCGGTGCCGTCCTTGCGCAGGGCGTTGATCGCCGATTGGGTTTCGGGTGAGAGCGACGAAAATCCGCCTTCGCGGAGCGCTGCCCGCTCGCCGGCCTGGTCCAGAATGCGGGCCACGCCGCCCATGTCGGGCTGGAAATTGAGCCGTCCGTTGGCGGCCAGCCCCAGTTCGAAATCGACCTTCTGCGAAGCGTTCATCAGGTTCAGCTTGTCGAGGTTGGGACGGTCCGTCACGAAAAGCGACGCCGAAATGTTGACGCGCGTGGCCTGGTTGCGGCGACCGCTCTTGGTGGTGATGATGATGACGCCGTTGGCTGCGCGGGCTCCGTAGATGGCCGTCGCGGCGGCGTCTTTCAGGACGGTGATGTCCTCGATGTCGGCCGGGTTGAGGCCGGCGATCGACATGTTGTAGAGGTTGTCGACGTTCTCTTTCGACGACCAGTCCGAGGGGATGTCGTTGCCTTCGAGCGGCATGCCGTCCAGCACCCACAGCGGATCGGTGTTGCCGTTCAGCGTCACCGTACTGCGGATTTTAACCTTGCTGGCTCCGCCCGGGGCGCCTGTCGTGGGGGTCGATGTCAGACCTGCGATCGAACCCGAGAGCATCTCGTCGACGCTCGCCACGCCGTCGCGTGCGATGTCCGACATTTTGACATTGGAGATCGACGAGGTCAGCTTGCGCTTCTCGATGCGCTGGTAACCCGTTACCACGACGGCGTCCATCTTGTTGTCGGTCGCCGAGAGGTAGATCGTGAAGTTGCTTTTTCCCGAGATATCCAAGGTCTGTGCTTCGTAACCGAGGTAGCTGACCACGACTTTTTTGACGCTTACGGGGAGTTTGAAAGCGAAGCGTCCCTGTTCGTAGGCGATGGTTCCCTGCGGGTTGTAATTCTTGGCCTGAGTCTCTTCGGGCGCGATGAAGACGGTGGCGCCTACCAGCGGCGCACCGTCGGCGCGGTCGAGGACCTGGCCGGTGATCTGCCGGGTCTGCTGCGCCAGTGCGAGCAGCGGACAGATCAGGACGAATAGCGTAAGGAGTTTTTTCATGCTGTAAAAATAAATGTGTTTGAGTTATTTTTGTATCAAATCGGAGCTATATCTTGTAAATATGTTTTAATCTGTAACCTGTTTCGCCTCCCCTTTAGGAGCCGCAAAGCCGTCTTTCCGGGAGGAAGACGGCTTTGCAGCTCGGGTGTTTTGCCTTATAACATACGCAAGGCTTCTTTCAATCTCAGTTCGAGGTCCCGGTAATGGTTCCGGGTCGCCTGGTCGCCGCTTCCGGTGCGGCCCTGCACAAGGGTCAGCAGCCTGCGCATCTCGGCCCGCTTGGCCGAGGTCGTTTCGCTGACGCGCTTCATCAGGTCGTAGTTGCGCGCCGTGCGGAACTGGATGTCCTCGGGTCTCGGCAGCGGTTCGAGATGCAGTTCCGGAGCCTCCTGCATCAGCGAACAGCATCCGCGTCCGTCGTGTTCGTGGAGCGTTGAACCCAGTTTGGTGGTTTTGACCATCGTGATATTCGACGAGACGATCAGCGCGTCGAGGTAGTTCTTCTGGCTCATGCGCTCCCAGATCGTGAGGGTGCGGCTTCCGGGACGGATGAAGACGGCACGGGTGATGTCGTCCATCATCTGCTCGGGGGTGTAGGTCTTCGCTCCGCGTCCCTGCCGTGCCTCGACCTCGTACATGCGCACCAGACGTTCGTCGGCCAGCAGCTCGTAATAGGCCTTGTACTGCAGTTCGCGCGCGAAGTTGTAGGGTGCGTATTCCATCATCCCCACGGGCGACAGCCGTTGGGCGTAAGCCTTGTCCCAGACCTTGGCGTTGAACAGCCATTCGGGGATGGTGAACACCTGGTCGATCAGGTATTTGACGCTCTTGCGCTGGTAGGCGGCCGGAACCGGGATGTAGCGGTCGATATCATGCCCCGCCACGACGTTGTTGAGGTAGAACCCGCCGACGTTGGTCTTCACGTGGTCGGCGTAAGCCATCCACTGGAAGACGACGGCCATCAGGAAGCGGCCGCTTTCGTATTGCAGTTCGCCCTCCTCCGAGGTCCAGTCCGTTATGTGGGGAACGATGCGCTGCAGGTTCTTCAGTCCGTAGAGGCTGGCTTTGACAGCGTCGTTGCCCAGGTCCTCCGACTGCGAACGGGGGTCCTCGTTGCCCTGGAACCGCTGCTCGCCGTACCAGTATTCGGGATCGTCCTCATGCTCGCGCAGCCAGGCGTTGAGCGTCGGCAGCTCTTCGTGGGGGTCCTTGGCGCCGAGCCAGCGGTAACCCCAGTTGATGGCGTGTTTGTCATAGGTCCCGATCTTGGGCGTCAGTTGCGTGATGCCGTCCTCGGGCTGGGCCACGTAGTTGAAGCGGGCGTAGTCCATGATCGAGCTGGCTGTGCCGTGCGACGCCGTATAGGTTTTCGAACGAAGCGAATCCACCGGCACCGAGTATGAAGCGCCGAAATTGTGCTTCAGGCCGAGGCTGTGCCCCAGCTCGTGCGACGAGACGAAACGCACGGCGTTGCCCATCAGCTCCGTGGGGAGCTTGTTGGCCCGGGCCTGGGGGTCTACGGCGCCCGTCTGCAGGCGAATCCATGCCTGGAGGATGCTCATTACGTTGTGCCACCAGATGATGTCGGCTTCGATGATTTCGCCGCTGCGGGGGTCGATCACCGAGGGCCCCATGGCGTTGGCCGTTTCCGAGGCGGCATAGGTCACCACCGAGTAGCGCACGTCGTCGATGTCGAACTCCTTGTCCTCGGGGTCCACCTCTTTGGCGATGATGGCGTTTTTGAATCCGGCGGCTTCGAAAGCCTCCTGCCACTCGACGATGCCCTTTTTGATGTAGGGCACCCATACGGGCGGCGTCGCCGGGTCGATCCAGAGTACGATCGGCTTCTGCGGCTCCACGAGTTCTCCGCGCTTGTAGCGCTCCACGTCCTCGGGTTTGGGCTCCAGGCGCCAGCGGTTGATGAATGCCCGCTCCTCGGCTTTCTGTTGGTTGTCGTTGAAATAGAGGTGTCCGATTTCGAAATAGCCCACGCGCTCGTCGGAGAAACGGGCCACCATCGGCTCCTCGGCCAGCAGGACGAGGTTCGAGGTGATATCCACGGTGACGGCCGTCGAACCGCCCTCGCCGGAGTGTGAACCCGAGAGGGTCGATTTGACGATGATGTTTTCGGGGAACGATTTCACGGACTCGATCTTCGAGAGGTCTTTTTTCGGGGAGCCGCTGATGCGGAGCGCTCCGAAGACGTTGTTGAAGCTCTTTTCGCTGCCGTCGAAGACCTTGTTGACTTTGATGACCACCGTCGTGGAATCGGGATTGTAAGCCTCGATCGGGAACTGCTCGATCGCCGTTTCGCGGTAGTTGTCCTTCACCGAGCGGGTGATGCGGTCGCCTTCGGGCGAGGTGATGCGCGGGTCGTAGGTCATGACCCAGACCTTTTTATAAAGGGTGTCCTTGCGGAAGCGGACGATCTTTTCGCCGTAGCCCATGCCCTTGTTGATCCCGCTGTCGTTCAGGGCGTAGGGTACGCCCGATATCTTGTTGACGATCAGGATGTCGCGGCCCATCAGCGAGTCGGGTATCTCGAACAGGAAGTCCGTACCCTTGCGGTGGACGTCGAACAGGCCCTTGTCGGTTACGGCGCCTTTCAGCAACTCCTCGTAACCTTTTTTCTTGTCTTTTTTGAGCGAGTCGGCCTTGGGGGCTGCGGCTTCGGTTTTCTTCGATTTGCGGCCCGGCTTCTTCTTGGCCTCCGCAGGAGCGGCCGCCAGCAGGAAGAGCGTTGCCAGGGCTGCTGCCATCAGGGTAAATCGTCGTGTGTTCATGTTTTATTATTGCTCGGTTTCTTTCGGATACACAATCCGCACGATGCAATAATATAATTTAAATTTTTTAAAGAAAAGCGAATCGGGACGAATGCCCGGTTTGGGGGAGTGAATGCCGCAATTAGGCGGGCCGGTGTCGGCCTGAAAATAGCAGTTTCGGGTCGATTTTACTTTTCCGGCGGCAGCAGCGGCAGCCGGCAGCGGAAAGCCTCGGCGTCGGAGGAGATGGAGATGTTCTCCTCGGTGTAGAACCGGTATACCGAGCGGATGCGTTCCAGCCCCACGCCCAGCGACTCGGCATTGCCTTCGCTGCGCGGGGTGTAGTTGTTCTCGATGACAAGGCTTTCGCCCTCGGTGTGGATGCGGATGCGCAGCGGGTTGCGGCCCGTGATGCGGTTGTGTTTGAGGGCGTTCTCGACGAGTGTCTGAAGACTCATCGCCGGGATGCGCCAGTTGCGCAGTGCGGGATCGATGGCCGTGGTGAGCTCGATGCGGTCGCCGAAGCGGATTTTCTGCAGCGAGTAGTACTGCCACGTGAAGTCGATCTCGTCCGAGAGGGTCGAGAGTATCTGCTTGCGGCGCTCGAGCACGTGGCGGTAGACCTTCGACAGCGTGAGGGTGAACTCCCGGGCCTGCTCGGGGTTGCAGCGTATCAGGGCGTAGAGCGAATTGAGCGAGTTGAACAGGAAATGGGGGTCGATCTGTTCGAGCACCTGTTGCAGATGCAGCTGCGCCGACTCCTGCTCCGAAAGACGCCGCAGGTCGTATTCGCGCCGCCAGCGACGCTGTGCCACGATGAGCAGCGTTGCGAAGAACAATACCGAAATGACGGCCGTGAGGATCGTATAGAAATGGAAATCGTCGATGTCCTGCTCGATGGCCAGCCGGGGAATGCCGATGCCCGCCACCCAGCGGCGGCCTCCGAGCTGCAGGGGATAGTAGATGCGTTCCTCATCGACCCCGAGATACTCCGAGACGGTGTAGGTGATGGTTTGCCGCCCCGTGGCCAATACTTCCCGGAATGCCTCGAACCCCGATGATTCGTTCGCCGGGCGTCCCAGCATTTGCGGATTGGGGTGGTAGACGATCATCCCCTCGGGGTCCAGCAGGATGGCGTAACTGCGGCTGTGGGGATTTTGTTCGGCCATGTAGTCGTACATCTCCTGCAACGGCAGGTCGATGCCGCAAATGTGTGCGGCGCCCCGGCTGTCCCGGATGCGGCAGGACATGCTCCACACCTGCTCGTTCACGCGGCTCCGGACCGAATCGTCCGGCATCCGGGCGACCTGCCGCCGTAAATCTTCGCCCGGTGCCGGGACCTGCAGTTCCCCGCCGCGGGAATAGCTGCGGAGGGTCTGCCTGCTCTCCTCCATGAACCAGATGCGGCCCACCTTGGGGTCCATCTCCGTCAGCGTCGAAGCCAGTACTTGCAGTTCGGTCTCCGAGGCTGCGGGATGCGTGCGTATGAACTGCGCTGCCACCGCGAGCACTTTCTCCGAGCGTCCGAACTCGGCCTGCAGGAGCCGGTAGTGATACTGGCTGATCTGCGTGATGACCCGTTCGCTCATCTGCACGGCCATCCCGTTGATGATGCGGCCGGTGACGAGCACGCCCGCCACCAACAGGATCAACAGAATCGTTCCCGTCATCAGAAGCCGCCCTTTGGGTGTGTGCCGCTGTCGTGCCATTCGGGGCAAATGTAATGAATTTTTTCGGCCCTGCGACGAAAAACCCTGCGGAAATCGTCCCGCAGGGTTCTCCCTTATCCTTTTGTCCGTACTTTCAGCCGTTCCCAGAGCCACTGGGGGATCAGTTTCCAGAAAAAGACCATCACCGCATAACGGCGGTCGATGACCACCCGGCGGCGTGGCCGCCGGAGGATGCGCATGATCCGCGCCGCGACCTTTTCGGTCGGCATCAGCATCGGGTAATTCCCGTCCCCGGCCAGCAGCGGGGTAGCCACGAATCCCGGGCGGATGTCCGTAAACCGGATGTTGTATCCCTCCATCCGGGAGAGCTGGGCCAGTGCGTCGATATAGGTGTTCTGCATCCGTTTGGTCGCCGAGTAGGCGGGTGCGGAGCCGAGTCCCCGGGTTCCGGCGATCGAACTGATGACGGCCAGGTGTCCGCCGCCGTTGCCGCGGAAGTAGCCGAAAGCCGCCGTTACCATCCGCACGAAGCCTTCGCCGTTGGTGCGCAGGGTAGCGATTTCGATATCGGGACGCAGGTCGGTGTTACGGCTGCCGATTCCCGACGAGTGGAGGTAGATGTCCATGCCGCCGAGCCGCTCGATCAGTCGTGCGAGGTGCTCCGGGGCGTCGTCGCGGTTGACGTCCAAGGCCTCGACTTCGACCTGTGCGGGAGCCTCCGCCCGGAGGGCGTCGAGGGCCTCCTGACGGCGTCCCGCCGCTCCGACCCGCCATCCGGCACGGATGCAGAGCCGGGCTGTCTCGAGCCCGATGCCCGACGTGGCGCCTACGATGACGATACGTTTCATAACGGTTCGATTTTCAGGGTTTCACACACCTAATATACGAAGGAAATGTCGGAAAAGCAAATCTTCGGAAAAAAGAAAAAGAGTTCCTGGAACTCTCTTTCGCGTTATCGCTTTTTTTCGGGTTTCGGTCGTTCCCGTTCCGGCGGGGTGAGCAGCGCGGCGCGCTGTTCCGCAGTCAGCCGGGCCGGTGCGATGCGCAGGAGGTAGTGGGTGAGGCCGCTGTTCTCGCCCGAGGTGTAGGCCTGCACGAATTCCCAGCCGCGGCACACCATATAATTGAGCGCCTCTATCCCCGAATTGAAGAGCAGTTTGTTGCCTGCGGCGTCTGTCAGGTAGTTGTATTTCAGGGCTCCGGTCTTCTGTCCGAAATCGAACAGCACGCCGCTGTCGCGGTGTGTGGGCAGGTGGTTGGACATGATCTCGCAGTAGACGCAGGACGGCAGCGCCGGCACGGTGTCCGCCATGATGTTCTGTGCCGAACCGAATCCGGCGCATGTCAGGGCAGCGAACAGGAAAAGGGCCTTTTTCATCGGGGCTGTCATTTTTCATTCAACCCGCACTGCACGCACTCGATGCCGACGCGGCGCAGCAGGTCCAGCCCCTCTTCCGAACGGTAGTCCTCCGCATACACCACCCGTTTGATACCCGCCTGAATAATCAGCTTCGAACACTCGATGCAGGGTGCGGCGGTGATGTAGAGCGTCGACCCGTCGCAGTTGTTGGCCGACTTGGCGACCTTGGTGATGGCGTTGGCCTCGGCGTGGAGCACATAGGGCTTGGTGTGGCCCTCCCCGTCTTCGCAGATGTTCTCGAAGCCCGAGGGGGTGCCGTTGTAACCGTCGGAAATGATCATTTTGTCTTTGACGATCAGTGCCCCGACCTTGCGGCGCACGCAGTATGAATTTTCGGCCCAGATGCTCGCCATGCGCAGGTAGCGCAGGTCCAGCTGGCGCTGTTTCTCTTCCTGATACCCCACGATTTTTAATTTTTAATTCATCATTTTTAATTGGAATTGTCACGGAAAAGGCTTACAGGCCTTTTCCGTGACAATTCTTATACTTCTTGCCCGAACCGCAGGGACACGGATCGTTGCGGCCGACCTTTTTCTCGACATGCATCGGCATCGGCTTCTGGCGCTCCTCCTGCCCGGCCTGCGCCGCGGCCTGCATGCGCGAAGCCTGCAGCTTGTTGACATCGACCTTGGCCCGCTCCTGCTGCTGACGCTGTACGGCCTCGGCGTTCTGGTCGCGTACGGGAATGTAGGCTTTGTTGAGGATGGACAGCACGTCGCGGTTGACCTTGACGATCATCTTCGAGAAGAGCTCGAACGACTCGAACTTGTAGATCAGCAGCGGGTCCTTCTGCTCGTAGGTGGCGTTCTGTACGCTCTGGCGCAGGTCGTCCATCTCGCGCAGGTGCTCGCGCCAGGCATCGTCGATGGTGGTGAACATCACCACTTTCGAGAATACCTTATAAATCTCCGCGCCGTCCGTGTTCTTGCATTTCTGCAGGTTCACCGGCACGTTGTAACCCAGGTGTCCGTCCGTCAGCGGGAAGTAGATGTTCGAATCCAGCTGGTCCTTCTTGTCCTCGTAGATGCGCTCCATCACAGGCCGTACCGTGTCGGCCACGGCCTTCGCCCGGCGCGCATAAGCCTCCTTCAGCGCCTTGACGATCACCTCGACCAACTCTGCGGGCTTGGCGTCCTCATAAGTCTTTTCATCGATCTGAGGCTCCACGGCCACCTCGCGGATCAGCTCCATGCGGAAATCCTCGAGGTCGATGCCGCGGTTCTCCTCCACGAAGTTGTCGGCGTAGTCGTACATGATGTTGTTCAGGTCGATCTCGATGCGCTCGCCGTAGAGCGCGTGACGGCGGCGGGTGTAGATCACCTCGCGTTGCGAGTTCATCACGTCGTCGTATTCCAGCAGGCGTTTGCGGATGCCGAAGTTGTTCTCCTCGACCTTTTTCTGGGCGCGTTCGATGGCCTTGGTCATCATGCCTGCCTGGATCACCTCGCCCTCTTTCAGACCCATGCGGTCCATCATCGTGGCGATGCGGCCCGAACCGAACAGACGCATCAGGTCGTCCTCGAGCGATACGAAGAACTGCGACGATCCGGGGTCGCCCTGACGTCCGGCACGTCCGCGCAGCTGGCGGTCGACGCGGCGGCTTTCATGGCGCTCCGTACCGATGATCGCCAGACCTCCGGCCTCTTTCACTTCGGGCGCCAGCTTGATGTCGGTACCGCGACCCGCCATGTTGGTGGCGATGGTCACCTGTCCCGAACGTCCGGCCTCGGCCACGACCTGAGCCTCCAGCGCATGCTGCTTGGCGTTCAGGACGTTGTGCCGGATGCCGCGGAGCTTGAGCATGCGGCTCAGCAGCTCCGAGATCTCGACGGACGTGGTGCCGACCAGCACCGGACGGCCCGCCTCGACGAGTTTGACGATCTCCTCGATCACGGCGTTGTATTTCTCGCGCTTGGTCTTGTAGATCAGGTCTTGGCGGTCGTCGCGGATCACCTTGCGGTTGGTCGGGATCACCACGACATCCAGTTTGTAGATGCTCCAGAACTCCGAAGCCTCCGTCTCGGCCGTACCGGTCATACCGCCGAGCTTGTGGTACATGCGGAAATAGTTCTGCAGCGTGATGGTGGCGAATGTCTGCGTCGCGGCCTCGACCTTCACGTGCTCCTTGGCCTCGATGGCCTGGTGGAGTCCGTCCGAATAGCGGCGTCCCTCGAGGATACGGCCCGTCTGTTCGTCGACGATCTTCACCTTGTTGTCCATCACCACATATTCGATGTCCTTTTCGAACATGGCGAACGCCTTCAGCAGTTGGATCACCGTGTGCACGCGCTCCGATTTGATCGAGTAGTCGTTGATCACCTCGTCGCGCTTCTGCGCCTTCTCCTCGGGCGTCAGTCCGGCCTTTTCCAGCTCGGCGACTTCGGCGCCGATGTCGGGCATCACGAAGAAGCCGTCCTCGTTGAAGTTCTTCGACAGCACTTCGTGACCTTTATCCGTGAGTTCCACCGAGTTGAGCTTCTCGTCGATGACGAAGAACAGGTCGTCGGTGATCTCGGGCATGCGGCGGTTGTTGTCCTGCATGTAGGTATTCTCGGTCTTCTGCATCAGCGCCTTCACGCCCTGTTCCGAGAGGTATTTGATGAGCGGTTTGTATTTCGGCAGACCCTTGTGGGCGCGGTAGAGCTTCACACCGCCCTCTTCGGTCTTGCCGGCCGTGATGAGCTGGCGCGCCTCGGCCAGCAGGGCCGTCACGAGGTTTTTCTGCAGGTTGTAGAGGTTCTCGATCGCCGGGCGGTACTGCTCGAACATCTGGTCGTCGCCCTTGGGCACGGGACCCGAGATGATGAGCGGCGTCCGGGCGTCGTCGATCAGCACCGAGTCGACCTCGTCGACGATGGCATAGTGGTGCTTGCGCTGCACGAGGTCCTTGGGCGACGAAGCCATGTTGTCGCGCAGGTAGTCGAAGCCGTATTCGTTGTTGGTTCCGAACGTGATGTCGGCCATGTAGGCCGCGCGGCGCTCGTCGGAGTTGGGCTGCGTGTCGTCGATGCAGGCTACCGAAAGGCCGTGGAACTGATACATCGGGCCCATCCATTCGGAGTCGCGCTTGGCCAGGTAGTTGTTCACCGTCACCATGTGCACGCCCTTCCTGGCCAGTGCGTTGAGGAATACGGGGAGCGTCGCCACGAGGGTCTTTCCCTCGCCCGTCGCCATCTCGGCGATCTTGCCCTGGTGGAGTACCACGCCGCCGAACAACTGCACGTCGTAGTGGATCATGTCCCACTTCATGTCGTTGCCGCCGGCCAGCCAGTGGGTGGCGTAGACGGCCTTGTCGCCCTCGATGGTGACGAAATCCTTCGTCGCGGCGAGATTGCGGTCGAAATCGTTGGCCGTCACCACGACCGTATCGTTCTGGGCGAAGCGGCGCGCCGTATCCTTCATGATGGCGAACGCCTCGGGGAGAATCTTGTCGAGCACCTCCTCGATCTTCTCGTCGATGCGCTTGGTCGTCTCGTCGATCTCCTTCGAGATCTTCTCTTTCTCTTCGAGCTGCGTCTCGGGCTTCTCGAGGATGGCTTTCAGCTCGACGATATGGGCCTCGTCCCCGGCGATGAAATCGGCGATCTGCTTTTTCAGGGCCTCGCTGCGCGCGCGCAGTTCGTCGTTCGAGAGCGCCTCGATCGAGGGGTAAACGGCCTTGATCTTTTCCAGGTAAGGCTCGATCTGTTTGCGGTCCTTATCGGCTTTCGAGCCGAAGAGGACTTTGATTATACTTGCAAGAATATCCATAATGTTGTTGTTGTTTTCGGAGTTACGGGTTCTAAATCCTACAAAAATAATAATAATTTTTTGAAATCCATCCGGAGGGCGGTCCCGGAATGGGTTTTCTGCGAATTATTTTGCCGGAAAAGGATCTTCGGCGATTTCGTCGTCGAGGATGCGGACGAGTTTCCGGCCTCCGTGGTCGTAATTGAGGTGCGAGGCGTCGAAGAAGTCGTCGGCCGTGAACCGCTTGTCTTTCAGCAGGTCCGCATAACGCACGTTGGGAAACTCCCGGGCCAGCGACGTTCCGATCTGCCGCGTGAGGGTCACGATCTCTTCCGAGAGGTGTTCGTGGTAGGTCGGCCATGTCGGCGGGGTGTAGAGCACCACCCGGACGCCGCGGGCCGCACAGTCGGCGGCGATGCGGCGCAGCACTTCGCGGTTGTGCGCCGCGTCTTCGGGGCTGAAATCCGAATGTCCCCGGGCGGCGCCTTCGGCCGTGCGCCGGTCCCAGTCGGGGCGCCGGTTGTCGCGCAGGGCCATGTAGGAGCCGAATTCGTCCTGCGGGGTGTTGCCCTCGGCGCGGATGTCCCCGGGCGAGAGGGCGTGTTTCAGGTAGCGGAACGCCGGCGAAGGGTAGGCGATGATGTAACGCTCCTTGAAGGCGTACCACGGTCCCGGCAGGTCGTAGTTGATCGTGTAAAAGGGCACGCGCCATTGTTCGCCGTCCTTGCGCAGCCGGTGATGGGTGCTCCAGCACGAGAGTGAGATCACCACGGCGCGCAGCGACGTGAGACGGTCGGCGTATTTCTCCCAAAGTTCCAGGTCGCGGTCGAGCGGCTGTCCGTGGTAGGCGAGGTTGAATCCCCGGAATTTCGAGGCGTGGAAATCGAGCCCGTAGAAGGCGTGCGAGAGCCCCAGCGAGAGCACTTCGATCTCCGGGGCGTGCCGTTCCATGTAGGCGGCCTTGTATCCGAGCTGGTGGGGGATGCTGCGCAGTCCCCACTCCGCGCCGGCGGCCGCGGCGGCCACGGGCAGTACGAACCAGAAGATGCGTCGCAGGAATCGGTTCATGGCTGGATCAGAATTGGAAATAGATGAACGTCTGCTGCTGGGCGTGCATGATGTAGATGCCCAGAATCAGCAGGTAGTAGACGGCGTAGCGTACGCTTCGGCGGCGGATATGCGCCCGTCCGGTCAGTTCGAGTCCGTGTTGGCGGGTTCGCTGGCTCCATTCGACCGCCAGCAGGATCGCCACCCCGACGGCGGCGTTGATGCCGGGCGATTCGTAGCTGCCGCCGAGCGCCACGCGGTCGAGGATCGCCGGAGAGAAGATTCTCCGCACGTAGCGCCAGGCATCGCCGATGGTCTCGGCGCGGAAGATGATCCATCCCACGGCCGCCAGACAGAAGGTCCCGGCCATGCGCAGGGCGTCGCCTGCCGACGGAAACGCCCGTCCGGCGGCAATCTCCCCGGTGTACCGGCGGTTGCGCCCCGAGAGGATCAGCGGCAGGAACAGCAGCGCATGATAGCCTCCCCAGGCGATGAAGGTCCAGTTCGCGCCGTGCCAGAATCCGCTGACGAGGAAGATGATCAGCGTGTTGCGGAATACCATCCATTTCGGCCCCCGGCTGCCGCCCAGCGGGATGTAGATGTAGTCGCGGAACCACGTGGTGAGCGAGATGTGCCAGCGGCGCCAGAATTCGGCGATGTCGCGTGAAAAATAGGGGTAGTTGAAATTGCGCATGAGGCTGAACCCGAACAGCCGCGAGATGCCGATGGCGATGTCCGAGTAGCCCGAGAAGTCGCCGTAGATCTGGAACGAGAAGGCCACGGCGCCGATGACGAGAGCCCCTCCCGAAAGGTTTTCGTAGTTGTCGAAGATGCCGTTGGCCAGGATGGCGCAGTTGTCCGCCACGACGATTTTTTTGAAGAATCCCCACAACGCCTGCCGCAGTCCGTCCACGGCCTGCGCCGTGTCGAACGTCCGCGGCCGCAGGAATTGCGGCAGCAGGTTCGTGGCTCGTTCGATGGGGCCGGCCACGAGCTGCGGGAAGAAGGAGATGAAGGCGAAGAAGGCGACGATGTTGCGTGTCGGGGCGAGTTTTTCGCGGTAGACGTCGATCGAGTAGCTCAGGGCTTGGAAGGTGTAGAACGAGATGCCGACCGGCAGGATGATCCGCAGCAGGAGGCTGTCGCAGTCGGCGATGCCGAACAGCTCGGCGAACGACGCCACGAAGAAGTCGTAATATTTGAAGACGCCGAGGATTGCGAGGTTCAGCAGGATGTTCCCCACGCTGACGGCCCGGCTTATGCGTTCCCCCCCCCGTTTCCGGAAGCGGTCGATAAGCAGTCCGCTGGCGTAGCTGCACAGCGACGTGAAAGCGATCAGCAGGAGAAACCGCCAGTTCCACCATCCGTAGAAGAGGTAGCTGGCCCCTACGACGAAGAGGTTCTGCGCCCGCAGGCTGCGGTTGAACACGAACCAGTAGAGCAGGAAGACGACCGGGAGGAACAGCGCGAATTCAAATGAATTGAAAAGCATGGGTATAAACACAATTTACGGCAGATTTCCGGAGTTCGGGTCTGCCGCCGGGAGCGTGACGTTGCGCAAAAGTAACTATTTTTCCGGAAAAGCCAAAATATCCGCCGTCCGGTCCTCTGTGTCAGCCGTCTGCCGCACGATCCGCCGTCCGACGGGGCACTCCGCGCACCGTTTTTCGGCGCAGTACTCAGCGGCCAGTTGCAGCAGAGCTTGCGATTCGAAGGCGTTGCGGGGGCGGATTCCGGCCGACTGCCAGTCGCGCATGTAGCGGTTGTCCTCGGCCGGGAGACGCTCCATGAGCGTCAGGGCGCTGTCGCGCAGCCGTTCATTGGCCGTGTAACTGCCGTAGGCGAACTGCAGCACCGCGACCAGGTTGATGCCGATGATGTTGGCTTTGAACGCTCCGATGCGCTTGGGGCTTTCGTCGCTCTCGGCGCCGGGAATGTGGTGTGTGCGCCAGTAGGGCGACGCCTCGATGCAGAACAGCTTGCGAACCTCCTCCTCCGTGCGGCAGGACATGGCGCGCTCCATCACGAACTCGTCCTGCGAGAAGAACTCCGCGGCTTGTGCCAGCCGCAGCACCGGGTGGTTGGCCGGGCGTATCTCGTTCAGCGTCCATGCCGAAGCCTCCATCGGCTCGATGCCGTATTTGGCCGCGAGGTATTCGAAACTGCGTTTCAGATCGAGCGTGTAGGTATCGTTGCGGTAGAGCTCCAGCAGTCCCGAGGCTCCGAACAGCATTGCCTCGACGGCGTGCGGGGCCAGCCGTTCGCGCAGTACGGTCTTGTAGGGCACGCGCCGTGCCAACTCGAGGTAAGCCTCCTGGTTGCGGCGGTCGCCCAGCGTGCGGAAGTAGAGCAGGTAGAAGGTCTGGTTCCAGTTGTCGGCGGCTTCGCTGCGGAGCGCTTCGACCATGCGCATCTTGCGGCTCAGGCGGTCGAAGATCAGCGTCGTGCAGAGTTCGGTGCGCTGGAGCGTGCCGAGCCCGCCGAGGTAACCGCCGCAGGCGTATGTCCCGGCCCCGGCCCGCAGCCGTTCGATCGTCCGTGTCTCCGTCTCCGCCATTGTCAGAACATGTTGAGTTCCAACAACGCCTCCTCGGACATCATGCTCTTGTCCCACACGGGATCGAACGTGAGGATGACGTTCACCGATTTCACGCCTTTGACCTTCCCGACCTGGAGGTTCACATCCTCGACGAGCATGTCGGCCATCGGGCAGTTGGGGGCGGTGAGGGTCATGCGTATCGTAGCCACGCCGTCGGGCGTGTAGTCGATCTCGTAGATCAGTCCCAGGTCGTAGATGTTGACCGGGATTTCGGGATCGTATATGTTCTTGAGGGTCGCAACGATATCCTTCTCGACTTGAAGTATTTCTTCAGGCGTCATACCCTAATTTTTAATTTTTAATTCTTCATTTTTAATTGGCTTTGGCTTGAAAAGCCAAAGCGTACAGCCGCATCTGTTTGACCATCGACACCAGCCCGTTGGCCCGCGTGGGCGAGAGGTTGGCCGAAAGCCCGATGGCGTCGATGAAGTAGAGCTCCGTGTCGAGTATCTCCTGCGGCGTGCGGCCGTTCAGTACACGGATCAATAACGCGATAATGCCCTTGGTTATTATGGCGTCGCTGTCCGCCGCGTAGTAAACCTTTCCGTCTTCGAGCCTTGCGTCGACCCAGACCCGCGACTGGCACCCTTCGATGAGGTACTGCCCGGTGCGGTGCTCGGGGGAGATCGGGGGGAGCGTTTCGCTCAGGCCGATCAGGTAGTCGTATTTGTCCAGCCAGTCGTCGAAGACGGAAAATTCCTCGATGATTTCGTCCTGTATCTTGTCCATGGTGTGCGTTTATTGAAAGTTCTTACAAATCCACGATTTCCGCCAGGGCCCCGCCCTCCGAGGCTGCCGGTTCGCGGATGCCCGCCAGCCGCGCCAGCGTCGGGGCCACGGCGGTCATATCCACGCGGCGGTTCACCCGCTGCATGCCTGCGCCCTTGCCGTAGAACACCAGCGGAACCTCGGTGTCGTAGCCGTACATCGAGCCCGACATCGACCAGCAGCGCTCCTGCTCCTCGATCCATCCGGGCATCAGGTTCAGGATCACGTCGCCCGAACGCCGGGGATAGAAGCTGTTCTGCATCCGCCGGGCGTATCCGCTGCCGAAATAGCTCGTGCGCATGGCCGTGGCGGCCAGCGCGTGGGAGATGCCGCTGAACTGCATGGCGAAGATCGCCACTTCGTTCTGCACTTCGGCGAGGTTCAGTCCCCGTTCGTAGATGAGGTTGTGGTTGAGCCACACGCTCCGGTCGCAGTACTCCACCACCCAGTCGCCCACACCGTAGCGGACGTTGAGGAATCCGTTGACGATCACCTCGAACTGCCGCGGGTTGAAGCGGTCGGCATCGCCCGGTCCGGCATCGTAGGAGGGGCTCGTTCCGTGGTCGGAGGTGAGCACGACCATCGCGTTGCCGTCTTTGACCTGCGCGAATACGAAGGTCAGGAAATCCGCCAGGTCGCGGTCCAGCCGGTAGTACATGTCCTCGACTTCGATCGACTCGGGACCATAGGCTTCGCTGATGCGTCGCGGCGCGTCGAGACAGATGTTCAGCAGGTCGGGGACTTTGTCGTCGCCGAGCTTGTATTGCGCTATGGCCTGCTTGGCCAGCCCCAGCACGGCGGTGTTGCCCGCGGGGGTGTAGAGCAGGCGTTCGAAATCGTCGGTCAGTTTCAGGCGTCCCGAGCCGTTCAGGTCTTTCTCTTTCCGGCTCTTGCCCGCCAGCGCGATGTCGTAGTTGCGGGTGTTGAGGTAACGGCCGCGTTCGAGCAGCGTGCGCCACTCGGTCGAGATGTACGAGAGGTTGTACCGCTCGCGGTTGCTGCGGTCGATCCATTCGGGAACTGCGGGTGCATAGTAAGGCGAGGTCACCCAGTCGCAGCGCGCCGAGTCGAGCCAGAAGACCTCCCCGGCGCGTCCGGCCATCACCACGGCCGATACGGCTTCGGCGGCGACGGTCACCGAGCGGCTGCCGGGAGCGTGTTGCAGCAACGTCTCCGAGAGCGTCGGGGCGATCAGGTTGTAAGCTCCGGGACCCCGTCGTCCGGCGGTCAGTTCGATGACTTTGTTGGTCGTGTAGTCCACCCAGCACGATCCGATCACGCCGTGGGTCGAGGGCATGGCCCCCGTGGTGAGCGTGGCCAGCGATACGGGCGTGGTGGTTTGCAGGTAGTCGTAGCGGCTGTCGGTATAGACCGTACCGCCCTCGGTGAGCCTGCGGAAGCCCCCTTCGCCGAAATTTTCGGCATAGCGGTCGAGGTCCTCGCCGCGCATCGAGCCGACGACGATCTGGACGATCAGCCGGGGCTGTGCCGCGACGCTCTGGAGAGCCGTCACGGCGGCTATGGCATATAGAAAGAGTTTTTTTGTCATCTGCGTAATGGAATTGGCCGCAAATTTACGAATTTATTTCGAGACATCGGCGGAAACAGGCCGCTTCCGACTGAAAATCGATCTCCGGGAGTGCGGCGATACGTTCCAGCTGGCGGCGGCAGAAGGAGCGGTGCGCCTCGCTCTGCGGATTGCGGGGCCGGTGGGCCGCTGCGGCGGCGATGGCTTCGACTTCCGGGAGCAGTCTCCGGGCGCGGTCGGTGAGGGCCGTTTCGGTGAATTTCTCCCAGACGTACGTCACGGCCTGCGGAGCGGGATGCACGAGGTCGTCGGCATAGAACCGGTAGTCGCGCAGGTCGTCGGTGACGATCTCGTAGGCAGGGAAATATTCGACGCACCCGAACCTTTGCGTCAACTCCTCCGCGGCCAGCCGCAGCGCGGCTTTGCTCACGGCGTTGCCTGCCAGGGTGTCTCCGATGTGGCGCACCGGACTGATGGTCAGGACAATCTGCTTTCCGGCAAGCGCTCCCCCGATCAGCTCCGCGACGCTCTCCACGATCTCTCCGACCGAAAGCCGCCGTCTGGAAAACTCCGCGGCGGGCCTTCGGTGGCAGTTGGCGACGACCTCGCCCCGGCGTTCGTAGACCCATGCGGTGCCGAACGTAAGGATCACCCGGTCGGCGGTGCGGAGCGCTTCGGCCCCGGCCTGTCGTGCGGCGTTCATCCGCGCGAGGGCCTCTTCGGCCGTCGGGGCCGAGAAGTCGCCGTGAAATCCGAAGTGGTACCACACGTCGCCGTCGAACCCCAGTTCGTCGCGTGTTACGGCGGCGGGGGAGGCGTAACTGCGGATCGCCGCGGCGATAGACAGCGGGTTGAAAAGGATGCCCGAGGGGTTTTCCGTGACGCGGAATTTCGCCCCGGCGAGTTTCCCGGCGATGTGTGCGGCGAAGCACGATCCGAGTGTCAGCACGCGGTTTTCGTAGCCGATCTGCACCCTGAGGGGCGATATTTCGATTTCGGTGCGGAATTTCATACGGCAAAAATAGAAAATTCTTACCTTTGTTCTATGATTCTGAAAGCAAACTGCAAAATAAATCTGGGCCTCGATATCCTGCGCCGCCGTGCGGACGGATTTCACGACCTGGAAACCGTGATGTTCCCCGTTGCGGGCCTTTACGACGAGGTGGAAGTGGTGTGTACCGACGCGTCCGGCGTCACGTTTCGCGCCGGGGGACTGGCCGTGGACTGCGCTCCGGAGGAGAATATCTGCGTGAAGGCTTTCCGGCTGATGCAGCGGCGTTACGGCGTGGACGGCATCGACATCCGGCTCGACAAGCGCGTGCCGTTCGGCGCCGGGCTGGGCGGCGGTTCGTCGGACGGTACGGCGGTGCTGCTGGCTGTCAACGGGCTGTTTGCGCTCGGGCTGTCCGAAGCGGAGTTGATCGCGTGCGCCGCCGAGCTGGGCAGCGATACGGCCTTTTTCGTCCGCAACACCCCGCAGTTATGCAAGGGAAGAGGCGAGGTGATGGAGCCTTATCCGCTGGACCTGAGCGGAATGACGCTCGTGATCGTCAAACCCGGCGAGGGCGTCTCGACCCGCGAAGCCTATGCCGGGGTGCGGCCCCGGGTGCCGGAGGTGTCGTTGGCAGAGCGTCTTAAGCGCCCCGTCGCGGAGTGGCAGGGATTGGTGACCAACGATTTCGAGCGGCACATTCTCGCCGCACGTCCGGCCATCCGTGCGGCCAGGGAGCGTTTGCTGGAAGCCGGGGCCGTGTACGCTTCGATGTCGGGCAGCGGCTCGGCGGTCTTCGGGCTCTTCGCGGGGCACGAAAAAGGCGAGCGGCTGAAAGCCCTCTCGCCCTTTGTTTTCGAATTGTGAAACCCGCTTATTTACAGCCTGCGACGGGCATTTTGGCCAGACGGGCCTCGTGGCGTCCGCCTTCGAACTCGGCGGCGAAATAGGCGTCGAGCATTTTGACGGCCTCGTCGTTGGTGATGAAGCGCGCCGGGAATACGATGACGTTGGCGTTGTTGTGGCGGCGGATCAGCGAGGCGACCTCGGGGTCCCAGCAAAGACCTGCGCGGATGCCCTGGTGTTTGTTGAGCGTCATGGCCATCCCTTCGCCCGAGCCGCAGAGTGCGATGCCGCGCTCCAGTTCGCCCTTTTCGATGGCCTCGGCCAGCGGGTGTGCGAAATCGGCATAGTCGACGCTTTCGGGTGAATGCGTGCCGAAATCGAGCACGTCGTAGCCCATGGCGTCGAGGTAACCTACCAAAAATTCTTTCATTTCGTAGCCGGCATGGTCGCAGGCGATACCTATTTTTTTCATCATATATCGGTTTATTTGTGTTCTGTCATACAAATATATATAAATTTGGCGTTACACGGCATTCCCGACCCCGGATTTATGCTATTTTTGCATCGTGAAAATTCTCCTCGCCATACTCGGGTGCATAGCCTTCGCGCTGGGCATTGTCGGCATTTTCCTGCCGCTGCTGCCCACTACGCCGTTTCTGCTGCTGGCGGCGGCGCTCTGGGTGCGCTCGTCGCCGCGGCTTTACGCGTGGCTCCTGTCGCACCGCTGTTTCGGCGAGTACATCCGCAACTTCCGCGAAAACCGCGCCATACCCCTGCGCGCTAAGGTCTTTTCCATCGTCCTGATGTGGGCGGCGATGCTTTACTGCATCTTCGGGATACTGGCCGGGTGGTGGTGGGCGCAGCTGGCGTTGCTGGCCGTGGCCGTCGGCGTCACATGGCACATCCTCTCGTTCGCAACATTGCGGGACTGAGGCTATTCCGGCAGCCCTTCGGACGCTTGCTCCTCGCTCGAAATCAGTTCCGTCTGGTGATATTTCACTTCGTAGTCGCCCTTTGCGTCGTCGTATTCGGCGACGGGCCGTATCCGGATGCGGGCCTCGAAGCCCGGTTTGAAATCGAAGCCTTCGATCTCCCACGGGAACGGTTCCCAACGCGGGTCGGGGCAGCGCATGTCTTTGATCCAATAACCGCTCGTCGCCGGACTGTCGGCGCGCCGGGAGGCGATGGTGACCTCGAACTCCGGGCTGAATTGCAGCGGATCGACATCCGACTGCATCGGCGTGCGCGAGATCGGCTTTTCCATCGTGTAGCGGTATCCGGGGCCGTCGGCCGGGGGATTGGGGATCGGCTCGATGCGGACGAGCATCTCGGTCTGATACCCCTTTTCGAACGTGAAGCCCTCGATGTGTGCCGTGGATATTTCCCACCCGGCGTTCGGACCTGTCTTGAGGATGTAGGCGGGAACGTGGCCGAAGCCCATGAAGATGCCGGCGACGCCTTTTTCGGAAGCGACGGTCCAGGTTTCGATGCGCGTGTCGTCGTCTTTGTCGCAGCTGCCGAACACAAGCGGCAGCAGAAACAGTAAGGTGCAGAATTGTTTCATAGGAATAGGAGGTTTTTCCTCTAAACGGAGTCAATTTCCTGATACTGCACGGACTATGCAAAAAAAACGGACCGGAGTCCGTTTTTTTCTTATGCCAGGTAGCGTTCCGCGACGCTTATCAGGAATCCGACCAGTACGGCGTTGAGCAGCGTCGGGACGGGGCGGCTCTCCTTGCCCGAGCCTACGGTCGCTGCGGGAATGGCG
The DNA here is from genome assembly GCF_900107675.1 of Alistipes timonensis JC136. Lineage (GTDB taxonomy): Bacteria > Bacteroidota > Bacteroidia > Bacteroidales > Rikenellaceae > Alistipes > Alistipes timonensis. Next base: position 209,043 of record NZ_FNRI01000002.1, on the reverse strand, counting down.
ACCATCAGCGCGACGCCCATGCCGTCGGCCCACCAGGGCAGGTAGGGCAGATCGCTGTAAAATGTGATGACGGCGGCGAACAGGTAGGTGCAGAAAGCCGCGACGCAGTGGCGGAACGAGGCTTTCTGGGCGATCATCGGGATAGCCACCAGCGCTCCTGCGGCGGCGCCTACGGCCAGCGAAAGGGTGAAATGGTCCATCGTCCGGGATTATTTCGCAGCGCGTTTGCGGTCGTTCTCGTCGAGCAGGATCTTGCGCAGGCGCATCGAGTGCGGTGTAACTTCGACATACTCGTCGCCCTGGATGTATTCGAGGGCCTCCTCCAGCGTGAAGACCTTCGGCGGGGCGATCGACGTCTTGTCGTCCGACCCCGAAGCACGCATGTTGGTGAGCTGCTTGGCTTTGGTGACGTTGACCGTGATGTCGTTCTGGCGCGTGTGCTCGCCGATGACCTGTCCGGCGTAGACCTGCTCCATCGGGCTGATGAAGAAGCGGCCGCGGTCCTGCAATTTGTCGATCGAGTAGGCGTAGGCCGTGCCGGTCTCGCCCGAGATGATCGAGCCGTTGGTGCGCATCTCGATATCCCCGACCCACGGTTCGAAACCCTTCAGACGGTGGGTCATGATGGCTTCGCCGGCCGTGGCGGTCAGCATATTCGAGCGCAGGCCGATGATGCCGCGCGAGGGAATGTCGAATTCCAGGCGCGTGCGTTCGCCGTCCGAGGACATGTTGGTCAGCGTGCCCTTGCGGCGCGTGGCGAGGTCGATTACCGTACCCGAGTACTCCTCGGGGCAGTCGACGGTCATCTCCTCGATCGGCTCGCATTTCTTGCCGTCGATCTCTTTGACAATGACGTGGGGCTGGCCCACCTGCAGTTCGTAGCCTTCGCGGCGCATGGTCTCGATCAGCACCGAGAGGTGCAGCACGCCGCGGCCGAAGACGTTGAACGAGTCGGCCGAGGGGCCCGGCGTCACGCGCAGGGCGAGATTCTTCTCCAGTTCGCGGTCGAGGCGCTCTTTGATGTGGCGCGAGGTGACGTATTTGCCGTCCTTGCCGAAGAAGGGCGAGTTGTTGATCGTGAAGAGCATCGACATCGTGGGTTCGTCGATGGCGATGGGGGGCAGCGGCTCGGGATTCTCGTAGTCGCAGACGGTGTCTCCGATCTCGAATCCCTCGATGCCCATGATGGCGCAGATTTCCCCGCAGGGAACCTCCTCGACCTTCTTCTTGCCGAGGCCCTCGAAGATCATCAGTTCTTTGATCCGGGTCTTCTGCATCGTCACGCCGTCGCGCTTGGCGAGGGTGACCATCTGGCCCGATTTGAGCGATCCGCGCGTGACTTTGCCCACGGCGATACGGCCCGTATAGGCCGAATATTCGAGCGACGTAATGAGCATCTGCGGCGTGCCCTCGATGATGGTCGGTTCGGGAATCTCGTCGACGATGGCTTCCAGCAGCGGCACGATCGAATCCGTCGGTTCGTTCCATTTGTATGACATCCAGCCCTGCTTGGCCGAGCCGTAGATGGTTTTGTAGTCGAGCTGCTCTTCGGTGGCGTTGAGCGAGAACATCAGGTCGAAGACCTGCTCGTTGACCACCTCGGGACGGCAGTTGGGCTTGTCGACCTTGTTGACGACCACGATGGGCTTCTTGCCCAGCGCGAGGGCTTTCTGCAGCACGAAGCGCGTCTGGGGCATCGTGCCCTCGAAGGCGTCGACGAGCAGCAGCACGCCGTCGCACATGTTCAGCACACGCTCGACCTCGCCGCCGAAATCGGCGTGGCCCGGGGTGTCGATGATGTTGATCTTATAGTCCTTGTAGATGACCGAAACATTCTTCGAAAGGATCGTGATGCCGCGTTCGCGTTCCAGGTCGTTGTTGTCCAGTATGAGTTCGCCGGTCGGCTTGGCGTTGTCGCGCAGGATGTGGCCTGTCAGAATCAGTTTGTCTACGAGTGTGGTCTTGCCGTGGTCGACGTGGGCAATAATCGCAATATTGCGCAGTTTTTGCATAGAAATGTATTTTGTGGTGCAAAGGTAACAAATTCTCGGGAAATTATACTAATTTTGCTCGATTCCTAAAGAAGTTAAATAATGGAACCTCTCTTCAACGTCCGCTCCCAGAGCGAGATTTACATCGGCCCCGTGAAAGATATTCTTCCCGGAGTGCTTCCCGAAGGGCGCGTCGTGGTGATTTCGGATTCCTCGATCGACCGGTTGTACCGCCCGATGCTGGAGAAGTACGACCCCGTGTTAATCGGCCTGGGCGAGAGCATCAAAACCCTGCAGACCGTCGAGTCGATCTACCGCCGCTTCATCGAGCTGGGCGTGGACCGTTCGACCTTCGTGCTGGCCGTCGGGGGCGGCATCGTCACCGACGTGGCGGGGTTCGCCGCCTCGACCTACATGCGCGGGCTGAAGTTCGGGTTCGTCTCGACGACGCTGCTGGGGCAGGTCGACGCATCGGTCGGCGGCAAGAACGGCGTAAATGTCGACGGATACAAGAATATGGCCGGAACCTTCACGCAGCCCCGGTTCGTGATCTGCGACCCCGGGATGCTGCGGACGCTTCCCGACCGGGAGTTCCGTGCGGGGCTGGCCGAGGTGGTCAAAGCGGCGATCATTGCCGATGCCGACCTGTTCGAGCGCATCGAAAACACGACGTTCGAGGCGCTGCGCACCGATACGGACCTGCTGTCCGACGCCGTTTCGGCGGCGATACGCGTGAAAGCCGACATTGTCGAGCGCGACGAGTACGAATCGGGCGACCGCCGCAAGCTCAACCTCGGGCATACGCTGGCGCACGCCATCGAGAAATGTTCCAACCGCATGAACCACGGCGAGGCGGTGGCCGTCGGCACGGCGCTGATCGCCGGGGCTGCGGTGAAGCTGGGAGTGCTGACCGAAGCCGACCGCGACCGGATCGTGCATCTTCTCATGCAACTGGGCTTCGACCTGACGCCTCCGGTGGAGGTGAAACGGTTGCTGAAGGAGGTCGGCAAGGACAAGAAAAACGAAGACGGGATGCTGCGCATCGTCCTGCCGGTGGGCATCGGCGACTGCGAGGTGCGGCCGATAGAGATGGACGCCTTTGCGGCGTTGTTCATATGAAAAAATCCGGTCGTTTCGACCGGATTTTTCTTTTTATTCCTGATAGCGTTTCCGAAGGCTTTCGGCGTAGGCTTCCCAGTCGGAGATCGGTTTTTTGGCTACGCCCGATTCGACGGCGGCGCGGGCCACGGCCGGGGCGATGGTGCACAGCAGTCGCGGATCGAGCGGCTTGGGGATCAGGTAATCGCGCCCGAATTCGAGCTTCTCGACTCCGTAGGCCCGCAGGACCATGGCCGGAACCGGTTCGCGGGTCAGTTCGGCCAGCGCATGCGCGGCGGCGAGTTTCATCGCCTCGTTGATCTTCGTGGCGCGTACGTCGAGGGCTCCGCGGAAGATATAGGGGAATCCCAGCACGTTGTTGACCTGGTTGGGGTAGTCCGAGCGTCCCGTGGCGAAGATGATGTCGGGACGCGAGGCCATCGCTTTGTCATAGGCGATTTCGGGATCGGGGTTGGCCAGGGCCATCACGATCGGGTTTTCGGCCATCGTGCGCAGCATTTCGGGCGTCAGCGTGTCGGCTTTCGAAACGCCCAGGAAGACGTCGGCGCCCTGCACCGCTTCGGCCAGCGTCGAGATGCGCCGCGTGGTGGCCAGCTCGCGCTTCATGGCGTTGATGTCCTCGCGGTAGACCGTGACGACGCCCTGACTGTCGCAGAGCACCACGTTGTCGCGGCGGATGCCGAGCTCGATGAACAGCCGTGCGCAGGCAATGGCGGCCGCTCCCGCGCCGTTGACCACCACGCGCATCCGGTCGAGCTGCTTGCCCGCGATCTTCGCGCCGTTGAGCAGCGCTGCGGAGGAGATAATAGCCGTTCCGTGCTGGTCGTCGTGCATCAGGGGAATGTCGAGTTCGTCGCGCAGGCGCCGTTCGATCTCGAAGCACTCCGGGGCTTTGATGTCTTCGAGGTTGATGCCGCCGAAAGTGGGGGCGATGGCCTTCACCGTGCGGATGAACTCCTCGGGGTCGGTCGTGTCGACTTCGATGTCGAAGGCGTCGATCCCGGCGTAGGTTTTGAAGAGCATGCTCTTGCCCTCCATGACGGGTTTGGCGGCCAGCGGACCGATGTTGCCCAGTCCGAGCACGGCCGTGCCGTTCGAGATCACGGCCACGAGGTTGCCCTTGCCGGTGTACTTGTAGACGTCGTCCGGATTGTCGGCAATGGCCAGCGAGGGCGCCGCCACGCCGGGCGAATAGGCCAGCGACAGGTCGTACTGCGTATGGTAGGGTTTTGTCGGGACGATTCCGATCTTCCCGGGACGGCCTTCGCTATGATAGCGCAGCGCCGCGTCGTCGAGTTGCGTTTTTGTGCTCATCTCTCTCATTTTCCGTTAGTAACCTAATAACACCAACGACAAATATAGCACAAAAATTGCTCCGATCTTAACTTTTTTTAGGATTTTCTGAAATTATTTTAGAAATAAAATCGCAGGCCGCCCCGAACTGGCGGACGGCAGGCTGCGGAGCGGTTGTTTCCTGTGTCGGGGTCGGTGCGTCTCTTTCCGCGGTCAGAAGAGCGATGCCTCTCCGTCGCGCGGGTGGGTGAGTCCGAGGTGCTCGTAGGCCAGCGGCGTCGCTTCCCGGCCGCGGGGCGTGCGTTTGAGGAAACCCTCTTTGATGAGGAACGGTTCGTAGACCTCCTCGATCGTCCCGGCCTCTTCGCCCACAGCCGTAGCCACGGTGTTGAGACCCACGGGGCCGCCGTTGAATTTCTCGATGATGGCCCCCAGTATCTTGTTGTCCATCTGGTCCAGACCCCGCGAGTCGATGTTCAGCGCCGCAAGGGCGATGCGCGTGATTCCGAGGTCGATATGCCCCTCGCCTTTGACCATGGCGAAGTCCCGGACGCGCCGCAGCAGGGCGTTGGCGATACGCGGCGTGCCGCGCGAGCGCAGGGCCACCTCGTGGGCCGCGTCGTCGTCGATCGAAACGTCGAGGATGCGGGCCGAACGCTTCACGATCCCGGCCAGCACCGGGGCGTCGTAATATTCCAGGTGGCAGGTGATGCCGAAGCGCGCCCTCAGGGGCGAGGTCAGCAGGCCGCTGCGCGTCGTGGCGCCGATCAGCGTGAAAGGCGCCAGCTCGATCTGGATCGAACGCGCCGAGGGGCCCTTGTCCAGCACGATGTCGATCTTGTAGTCCTCCATCGCCGAGTAGAGGTACTCCTCGACGATCGGGCTGAGGCGGTGTATCTCGTCGATGAAGAGCACGTCGCCCGGGTTGAGGTTCGTCAAAAGGCCCGCCAGGTCGCCCGGCTTGTCCAGCACGGGACCCGACGTGAGCCGCAGCTGCGCCCCCATCTCGTTGGCGATGATGTTGGCGAGGGTGGTCTTGCCCAGTCCCGGGGGGCCGTGCAGCAGCACGTGGTCGAGCGAGTCGCCGCGCATGAGCGCCGCTTTGATGAAGATGCGGAGATTATCGACGATCTTGTCCTGGCCGGAGAAGTTTTCGAGCTCCTGCGGCCGGATTTTGTTTTCGAATTCGAGATCGCTTTCGGTGTTGCGTACGATAGACATAATGCAAAGATAACGATTTTCGGCGAATGTGCGTGATCTTGCCGAAAAAACCCGCCTGAAAGGCGGGCTTTCCGTATCGCAGCCGGTTTGTGTCCCCGGCCCTTTGAGCTGCGGCGAAGGCCGTCAGCTCAGCCGGACGGTCTCTTTCAGGCGGATGTCCTCGCTCGAAGCGCCGATGCGGATTTCGAATTCGCCCGGCTCGACGGTCCAGTTCATGTTGCTGTCGAGCAGCTCCAGGTGCGAGGGCGTGACCTCGAAGCTGACGGTTTTCGTCTCGCCCGGCTCGAGCGTCACGCGCTCGAATCCCCGCAGGACCGATTCGTAGGTCACCACGCTCGAGAACTTATCGCTGATGTAGAGCTGCACGACTTCGTCGCCGCGACGGTCGCCCGTATTGGTCACTTCGCAGCTCACGCGGAACGAGCCCTGCGTGCGCGACGGTTCGGGGGCGATCCGGAGATTCTTATAGGCGAACGTCGTGTAACTCAGGCCGTAGCCGAAGGGGTAGATCGACCCCAGCACGCGGGTGACGCCGCCGCCGTTGGGACCTTTGCGGGGCTGTGCGCCGTGGGAACCCTTCTTGTAGGGGAAGTTCAGCTCGATCTGTCCGGTGCTCCGCGGGAAGGTGATCGTGAGCTTGCCGCCCGGGTTGTAGTCGCCGAAGAGGGTTTCGGCAATGGCTGTGCCGCCCTCGACCGAGGGGAACCATCCTTCGAGGATGGCCGGTACGTTTTGAGCCGCCCAGTTGACGGTCAGCGGTTGCCCGTTGATGAGCACCAGCACCACGGGGACGCCCGTGGCGTGGAGCGCCTCGAGCAACTGCTGCTGGCGTCCGGGAAGCTCGAGCGAGGTGCGCGAATGGCTCTCGCCCACGCGCTCGTCGTCCTCGCCCAGCACGGCGACGATCACGTCGCAGCCCGCGGCCTGTTTCACCGCCTCGTTGATGCCGGCCCGCTCGGCGGCCGTGAGGGGCGTCGCGGTCAGCTCCGAATCGGGGAAGCCGGCGTCCACCACGTCGCAGCCCTTGGCATAGCGCACCTCGGCGCCGTCGCCCAGATAGTTGCGGATGCCGTCGAGGACGGTCACCGTCGGAAGGTCGTTGGGACCGTAGCGGCTTATCATGAAATTGTCCTCGTCGGCCAGCGGTCCGGCGACCAGCACGCGGGCGGTCTTTTTCTTGTCGAGGGGCAGGGTTTTGTCTTCATTTTTGAGCAGCACGAGCGACTGGCGCTGGATGTCGAGTACGAAATCGCGGTGTTTGTCGGCTCCGGCCTCGGCAACGGCCTCCCTGGGGTCGTTATAGGGGTTGTCGAAGAGCCCGAGGCGGAACTTTACCCGCAGGACCTCGCGCACGCGCTGGTCCACGACCTCCATCGAGAGGCGTCCCTCCCGGACGAGCTTGCGCACCGGGAGGATGAACCGCGCCGGGGGCGAGAAGTTCGTGCGCACGTTCAGACCCGCTTCGAGCACCTGCCGCACGGCATCTTCGTAAGTCTCGGCCACGGCGTGTTTGGTGTGGACGTACTCCACAGCCTCGCTGTCGCTGACCACATAGCCGTCGAAGCCGTATTCGTGGCGCAGCAGGTCGGTGAGGAAATAGCGGCTGGCGGTCACCGGGACGCCGTCCCAGTCGTTGTAGCTGCTCATGACGCCCATCGGCCCGGATTCGCGGATCACGCGGCGGAACGGGTAGAGATACATCTGGTGGAGTTCGCGCGGGGCGATGTGGGGGTCGGTGCGGCAGTTGCCGTCGCGGCCGCCCTTGGGGACGCTGTAAGCCGCATAGTGTTTGAGTGTCGAGGCGACGCCCTGCGACTGGATGCCGCGGACCATCTCGACGCCCAACTCGGCGATCAGGAACGGGTCTTCGCCGTAGCACTCCACGACACGGCCCCAGCGGGGATCGCGCGCCACGTCGAGAATCGGGGCGTAGACGTTCTTATAACCCAGGACCCGGGCTTCGTGTCCGGCGATCTCGCCGGCCCGGTGCACCAGCGCCCGGTTCCAGGTCGAGCCGATGGCGATGGGCGCCGGGAGCGGTGTGGCGCGGCTGTGGTTCAGACCGTGGATGCCCTCGTTGGTGAACTCCACGGGAATGCCCAGCCGGGTCTGCTCGACGAACCACCGCTGGATCGTGTTCTTGGCTTCGACGTGTCCCGTGTAGTCGGAGACCAGATGCGGCGTCGTGCGCAGGCATTTGCCCACGCCGTTGAGCATCTCGTCGATGTTGGCGATGCCGTCTTTCCAGACCTCGTTTTTCCACCTTTCGGTGGGCAGCGAGTCGCGCAGCACGCGGCCGTAGCCGTAGAGCGTGGCCAGCTGGCAGCTCTTCTCCTCGAGGGTCATTTGGCCGAGCAGGTCCTCGACGCGCTCGTCGAGACTGCGGGCCGGGTCCTCGTAGGGGTCCATGCGGCCGTTCTTGTTGAAATCGATCCAGCCTTTGTGGTAAATCGTCTTCGGTGTCGTCTTCTGTGCCGCGGCGGCCGTCGTGGAGGCGGCGGCCATGAGCAGCAGGATTGCAACAGGGAGTTTCTTCATCTTTCAGGGATTTCGGTTTTTAATTTCAAAGATACGTTTCCGAAGTCAAAATTACAAGCGATGGGCTGTCGGCATTGAATCTATCGTACAAATTTCCGGGACGATCGTCCGAAAGCGTTCCCTGCCGGGCGCCGGACGCAAAAAAACCGGTCCGCGATTTCGCGGACCGGGACAAGCTCTGCCTCCGGGAGTGGCTACTTCTCCTGCGGCAGATCGAGTTTGATCTCCTTGTCGCCGTTCTCGCGGGTCGGCAGGAGCAGGTTGATGCCCTTCATGCCTTCCAGTTCGGCGGCTATGTCCGTGAGGTCGAACGACACGTAGAATCCGCTGTCGTATCCGCCCGCGTCGTCTCCGGCGTCGTGGCGCACCACGACGTTGAGGTACCCTTCGGCGCTCTCTTTGAATTCCGTCGTTCCCGACTTGTCCACGGCCAGCGTGAACGTATGCTTGCTGTTGTCACGCACGGCGTAGAGCGCGTAGAAGGTCAGCCACTCTTTCGAGAGGCTGAACGTGCCGTTCTGGAAGCCCGTCTTGGCCGTGCCCAGCTCTTCGAGCTTCTCGGCCGTGTCCACGACCTGGGCCTTGCCGGTGAAAATCTCGTCGACGGCGTAAAGCGCGATGTTGTAGTCGTAATCGGGCACACGCTCCTCCAGGAGTTTGAACCAAATGATCGCGCGCTGACGCTCCTTGCCTTTATAGTTCGGGATGCGGGTTTTATCGCCCGGGTAGAGTTTTTCGCCGTTGTTGCGCTGGAAATAATAATCCGTGCCGGTCTCGCCCTCTTCACCTCCGATGGTGTGGACGGTCGTGATGAGTGTCCGGAGCGGCTCGCCACCATCGTCGTCGTTGCAGGAAGTAAACGCGAAGACGGCCATAGCCGCGATAAGGAATAAACCGATTTTTTTCATATTTTCCATATTTTATGTTACCTTTCGCTCTTAAAACGTCCGGCAGGGCGAAATACTGCATGCGAAATAAAAAAATTTCACTCCGTGCAGTCTTTTGGCTCCTGCTGCATTTATATATGTGAACTGGTAATGCCAATGGAGGAACATATACTGGCCGAAGGGTGCAGAAATGGGGACGATACGGCCCGCAGAGAGCTGTACGACCGCTATGCAGGCCGTTTGCTGGCAATCTGTATGCGCTACTCCGGAGACCGATCCACGGCCGAAGACCTGCTTCACGACGCATTCCTGAAGATATACGGAGCCTTCGACCGGTTCACCTACCGCGGACCCGGATCGCTCAGGGCGTGGATCGAACGCATTACCGTGAACGTGGCGCTCGAATGGATACGCAGCCGGAACAAGCTGGGAAGCGTGGCGCTCGACGAGGGAAAGGCTGCGGCGGAGGTCGCCGAGCCCGATGTGTCGGAGATGGCGCGGGTCCCGCGCGACGTATTGATGCAGTTCGTGAGCGAGCTGCCCGAAGGCTACCGGGCGGTGTTCAACCTCTACTGCATCGAGGAGTATTCCCATCGGGAGATTGCCCGAATGCTGGGGATCAATGAGAAAAGCTCCTCCTCGCAGTTGTTCCGGGCCCGGGCCATGCTGGCCCGCAGGGTCAGGGAGTATTTGGATACGCATTAGTAAGAGTTATGAAACAGAATAAAGATTGGACCGATGTCATGCGGAGCGCGCTCCGGGACGCTGAACTTCCGCCTCCGGCGGGAGGCTGGGAGCGTCTGGAGCGCGAACTGGGCGGTGCGGCCCCGGAGCTTCGGGCTCCGGAGACGGCTGCGTCCCGCGGTTCCGTGTGGCGGATCTATTGGCCGCGGATTGCCGCCGCTGCCGCTGTCGTTCTGCTCGGCGTCGTTGCAGGTGATTATATGCTCCGGCCGGACAAGGCGTTGGAAAATGATGGGAATGTTATCGCATCGACAGTGGAAGAGGCCGCAACCGCGGTAACCATGCCGCAGCCGCATGCAGCGGAATCCGTACGGGAGGCGCTCGCACAGGCTGTAGGGCTTGCTGACGGACAGGCCGCGGCCCCTGCCGTGCAGCAACCGGCGCTGCTCGCCGCAGCGGTGAAGCCCGCGGCGAAAACGGCGACGGGGACTGTGACGGAACAGATGGCCGTTGCCGAAACGACCGTCGGAACTTCCGGAGACGCGGCTGCCGACCAGCTCTCCGCGAAGCAAACGGCGGCGGAGACTTCGCAGCCGGAGGCGGAAACGACGGCAAAAGCGGAGGCGAAGCGCTCCGCGACCCGTTCGACGGCCGGAGTGTCGGCGCGGACGGCGTATTACAACGAACCGCTCGAGGCGTACAAGCCCCCGCGCAGGAAAGCCTCGTTGTCGGCCTTTGCGGCCGGCGGCGTGTCGGGGGCTGTCGGCGGGGACGGTGCCGCTCCGCGGATGTACTCCTCGATGACGAACGATGTTTCGTCGATCGTCGGGAACGGCGACAACCTGTCGCTCATGGTTCGCAACGATTACAGTGAAAATTCGTTCCGCCACCACCAGCCGTTGAGCTTCGGACTCTCCGTGCGGAAAGAGTTCGCACACGGGCTCTCGCTCGAAAGCGGCGTGAACTACACATTGCTGCGCTCGGATGTGACGGTCAAATACTCCTCGGAGGATGTGAGCCAGAAGCTCCATTTTATCGGCATCCCCCTGCGTATGAACTGGCAGTTCCTCGAACGCGGAAGGTTCTCATTATATATAGGTGCGGGCGGCATGGTCGAAAAATGCGTTTCGGCCAAGTTCGGCTCGAAGTCCATGGACGAACCCGGTGTGCAGTGGTCGGCCCTCGCAGCGGTCGGAGCACAGTATCGGCTGGGCGGCATGGTCGGACTCTATTTCGAACCCGAAGGGTCGTATTATTTTACGGAAACCAACCTGAAAACGGCGCGTACGGATTCTCCGCTTACACTGACCCTGAGGTTGGGTGTACGTCTCTCATTTTAAAACAAATTTTATAAATCGCACATTTATTGCAGGAGGGGAGTTCGCACGATGTGTGTGGACTTCCCTCTTGTTGTCGGGCTGAATGTTTTATTCCGGCGACTAAAAGTGTTATTTTTTATTGTCCGAATGAAATTTGTTACTATTTTTGTTGGATAAAAGAATGTGAACCGATCCTATACAACAACAAAAAAAGAAAAGCACAAGTACGGCTTTCCGCACTTGTGCCTGGTAGTCCCGACGGGAATCGAACCCATATCGTAAGAACCGGAATCTTATATTCTATCCATTGAACTACGGGACCGGGAGTGCAAAGATGCAAAAAAAATATTAATTATACGAAAAAAAATGCGGGAAAAGCAGAATAATTGGCAAAGAATCGAGGCAGTGATCAAATGGGCGAATATGTCGACGAATTATTTCGCACGGCATATAGGCCTTGCGCGAGGGGAAAATCTTTACCAGATCAAACGGGGCAACAACGGTATTTCGCTCGATGTCGCTGACCGGATCGTTGCTAAATTTCCTCAGGTGGACAAATTGTGGCTGCTGACGGGTGAGGGACAGATGTTCTCCGACGAACGGACACGCGGTCCCCAGATACCTTTTTACGACGTGGACGTCGAACACGGGCTGGAACATCTCGAGCATCTCGAGCCCGAGAGCAACCTGATCCTGCCCCCGGTGGGGGCGTGCGACCTGGCGATGAGCTATACGGGCCGTGCGATGGGGGCGCTGGTGCCTCCCGGGACGGTGGTGCTGTTGAAAGCCGTGGACCGGGATGCGATTATTCCGGGGGGAGAATATGCGATTGTCTCCCGAAAAATTGTAACTTTGCGAATAGTTCGGGCCGCCGACGAGGAGGGCAAAGTCCGCCTGGTGGCCGGAGATCGTGAGAATTACGATGACATTCTGTTGAAAGTCAGTGATATAGTCGCGGTCTACAAAGTAAAGGGCAAATTGATAATAAACAGTTAAAGCGTATGTTTTCAGGCATCGTGGAGCGCACGGCGGAGGTCGTGGCGATCCGGACGGACCGTCAGAACAAGGATTTTACCCTGCGTGCGGATTTCTGCAAGGAGTTGAAAATCGATCAGAGCATAGCACATAACGGCGTATGTTTGACAGTTGTGGACATCACGGAGGACACCTACACCGTGACGGCCATGAAGGAGACCCTCGACCGGAGCAACCTCGGGCTGCTGCGCGAGGGCGACCTGGTCAACCTCGAACGCTCGATGAAGCCCGACGCCCTGCTGGACGGGCACATCGTGCAGGGACACGTCGACCAGACGGCCGTCTGCACGGCCAAAGAGGACGCCGACGGCAGTTGGTACTTCACGTTCGAGTACGAGCCGCAGGGCGGGGGGCTGTGTACGGTCGAGAAGGGCTCGGTGACGGTGAACGGCGTGAGCCTCACGGTCTGCGACTCGAAAGAGTCGTCGTTCCGCGTGGCGATCATTCCCTACACCTTCGAGCATACGAACTTCTGCCGGATCGACGTGGGATCGGTGGTGAACCTCGAGTTCGACATCGTGGGCAAGTACATCGCCCGGCTGATGAAAAACTACATGAAGTAAACCCGAAAATTATGGTGCACATCAAAACGAAGGAGGGGGCGTCGCTGTGGATAGCCCTGCTCGCCGCGGTCATCGTGGCCGTGGGCATGACGTTGCTGGACGTCGTGTGGTGGATCACGCTCTGCACGTCGGTCGGCGTGTTCGTCGTGGTGGCGCTCGCGGCGCTGTTCATCATCCGCAAGTACGTGGCTTACAAGCTCAAACCGATCTATTCGATCGTACTTTCGCGCGATGTGCACACCAACGAGATTTTCTCGGAGCTCAAAGACAAGCGGGTCGAGAACATCGGCGAGGAGCTCACGGCCTGGGCCGACACCAACGACCGGGAGATCGCCCGGCTGAAGGAGGCCGAGTGCTTCCGCAAGCAGTATTTGGGCAATGTGGCGCATGAGCTGAAAACCCCGATATTCAATATTCAGGGCTACATTTCGACCCTGCTGGACGGCGGGCTGGAGGACGAGCTGATTAACCGCAAGTACCTCGAGCGTGCCGAAAAGAGCATCGACCGCCTGATAAACATTGTCAACGACCTCGATACCATTTCGAAACTGGAGAGCAGCATGAACAAGCTCAATCTGGAGAAGTTCGACGTTGTGGCGCTGGCCAAGGAGATCGCCGAGCAGGCCGAGATGGAGGCCGACCGGAAGGGAATCAAAATCACGGTCAAAGGGGCCGAGAACCTGCCTTCGCCTTTCTGGGTGATGGCCGACAAGCATTATATCGGTCAGGTCTTCGTCAACCTCATCATCAACTCGGTGCGTTACGGCAAGGAGGGCGGCATGACGCGCATCCATTTCCGCGACATGCTCGACAAGATATTGGTGGAGGTCGAGGACAACGGTTCGGGAATCGGCAAGGAGGACCTGCCGCGCGTTTTCGAGCGTTTCTACCGCACGGACAAGGGCCGTTCGCGGGAGCAGGGCGGCACGGGACTCGGACTGGCCATCGTCAAACACATCGTCGAGGCACACGGGGAGCGGATCACGGTTCGCAGCGAGCCGGGAGTGGGCAGCACCTTTTCCTTCACGCTGAAGAAAGTGAATCTGCAGGAGATGAAATAGAATGCACGATGCACACCGGAGTAATATCCGTTAGTATTTCGGTCTGAATTCCGGTTGCGTCGCGACAAGCCCCTCCCGAGGGCCGTTTAAGAAACGGCTTTTAAGTGGTGGAAGCGCAGACCGGATTGGAAGGTCAACACCCATGCATCGCTCCTGAAGCCCGGCTCTTAGCCGGGGGCAGACTTGTAAACGCGGCGGAACGCCGCGAGTACGGCGGTCGGGAGCGAGAGCCGGATGAACAATGTATAAACTTAGATAAATGATACTAATGTCACAACCGCTGTCCGTCGTCTGGGATTTCGACCCGGTGTTCTTCACCATCGGGTCGCTCGACATCCGGTATTATGGCCTGATGTGGGCACTGGCCATCCTGATCGGCGCCAAATTTTTCGATAATTTCTGTAAACGCGAGGGACTTCCCTCGAAAGTTTCGGAGTCGATATTTATTTACGGTACGCTCGCCACGATCCTCGGTGCCCGGCTGGGGCACTGCCTCTTCTACGATACGATGGAGTATCTCTCGAAGCCGTGGACCATCATCACGGGTTTCCGCGACGGCGGTATGGCCAGCCACGGCGCCGCCATCGGCCTGCTGATCGGCTTGTGGCTCTTCTCGCGCAGGAACAAACTCCCTTATATCTGGTCGCTGGACCGCATTATGATCCCGGTGGGCATCGGCGGGGCGATCGTGCGGCTGGGCAACCTCTTCAATTCGGAGATTTTCGGCCAGGCGACCACACTGCCCTGGGGTTTCGAGTTCGTCCGTTCGCACAAATGGGTTGCCGAGTTTGCGCCCAGTGCCGTGCATCCGACGCAGATTTACGAAGCGCTTTGTTATCTGGCGACTTTCGGCATCCTCTGCTGGCTCTACTATAAGAAAGACATGGCGCGGCGCCGTCCGGGCATTCTCTTCGGGATCGGCCTGATCGGCACGTTCCTCACGCGCTTCTTCATCGAATACATCAAAACCGAGCAGGAGCCTTTCGAACTGGGATGGACGCTCGACATGGGACAATGGCTCAGCATCCCTTTCATCCTGCTGGGTATCTATATGATCTGGCGGGGTGCCGCGACGGTTCCGGCTCCGGTCGCTCCGGCGCCGAAAGCGCATGCCGCTCCTATTAAAAAGAAGAAAAAATGAACGGTACACCGATGACGGAACAGGTCGGCAGGCTCGTAGGCAATCTGTTGGCCGGAGGCGGGGAGGTATTCCTGCCCGGGGTGGGGTCGCTCTATACCGAGCGGCGGTCTGCCCGACGGATTGACAGGCGCACCGTGCTGCCTCCTCACCGCGTGGTGTCGTTCACCTCGCAGCAGCGGGGGGCATCGCTGGTCGACGAGATCGCCCGCGTCATGCGGGAGGGCGGTGAAGCTTCGCAAGCCGATCCGCAGGCTGCGGCGCAGGAGGTATACGACCGCTGGCTGACCCGTGCACAAGAGGAGAACCTGTTGACCGTCGAAGGCGTCGGAGTATTGGCGTTCAAGAATTTCACGCCCGACGAGGCGTTCGAACGGCGGTTGAATCCCCAGGGGCGCGAACCCGTGAAGATACGTGCCCCGCGCCGTTTCGACTGGGCATTGTGGATCGGCGTTGCGGCGATTCTGGTCGCCCTGATCTACGGGGGACGGGAGTTCCTGATGCTCTCCGGGGAGCCGGAGGCCGTTGCGACCGAAGCCGTCGAGACGGAGCGTGCGGATATGCCGGCCCCGGTCGAGGCCCCCGATGCGCTGGCCGAGGTTCCGCAGGAGGAATTGCCGACGGCAGGGGAGGAGTTCCCGCAGTCGCCCGGTACGGCATCGTCCGAGGCGCCCGTTCCCGAAATGACGCCCGCTGCGGAGGCGCAGGCGGAATCCGGAGAACCGATGAACCTGCTTTCAGGACGTCATTACGTGGTGCTGGGAGTTTTCAGCACGACTGAAAATGCCGGGCGTGCCCTGCGGGAGATTGCGGCCAAGGAACCTGCGTTCCGCTGCCGGATCTATCGTTTCGGGGAGAAATTCATGGTTTCGCCTTTTTCGTCGGACAATTCCGGACCGTGTGCGCAGTTCATCGGCCTCCATGCCGAACGGTTCCCGGGCATGTGGACCTACACCGCCCGGTGATGCGGATTTCGGAGCTGATAATCAGGGTGATCGACTGCTTCTACATCAAGCCTGTCCGGGCGTTGATGCCCTTGCAGGTGTTTCGCTATGCCGTTTGCGGAGGTGTGACCTACATGCTGTTCGATCCCCTCTGTTATTTCCTGTTTTACAATTTCATCGTCGCCCACCGCTATTTCGACCTGGGATTTGTGGTCATATCTCCGCATATCGCGGCGATGGTTCTCGTCTTCCCGTTCACCTTTTTCGTGGGGTTCTGGCTCAACCGGTATGTGACGTTTCGCCAGTCGCCGATCGGCGCCGGAACACAGTTGTTACGTTACCTGCTGTCGGTGGCGGGGTCGATCCTGCTGACTTATGCAGGATTGAAATTCTTCGTTGAATTGTGCGGGGTATGGCCTACGCCGGCGAAGGTGCTCACGACGCTGCTGACGACGGTATACAGCTTCCTCGCGGCCAAATATTTCACTTTCCCCGCCTGAGAGGCGGGTTTTAGGAGGCGACGTTAAGCCGCGGCGTGTCGGAATCGCATCTCGCCTCATCTAAGAGACGGGTTTTTAGGGGCGACGGCAGGTCGAAGCGTTTAGGAATTCCGGTTGCCCCGCCTGAGAGACGGGTTTCAGTTCCTTTTGTTTTTGTTCTCCTCGCGGAGTTTTTGCAGTTCGTACATCCGGTCGCGGAATTTCGCCGCGGCGAGGAAATCCAGCGATTTGGCCGCCCGTTCCATGTCCGCGCGGGCCTTGTCGATCAGCGCGTCGATGTTCTCGCTGGCCACGTAGTTCTTCTGCACGTCGGCCACCGCAGCGTAATGATCCTCGGCGATGGGGTAGGCCGTCAGGTTGACCTCCGGGGTGTCGCGTCCCGTCAGCAGCGCGCTCTGTCCCGTGCCGCTGCGCTGCGCCCGCCGCGGCAGCATTTCGTGCTCCATGTTGTAACGCACCTGTTTTTCCCGGCGGCGGTTGCTTTGCTCGATGGCGTAGCGCATCGAGTCGGTGCAGGTGTCTGCATAGAGGATCACGTTGCCCTGCGAGTGGCGTGCGGCGCGTCCCGCGATCTGCGTGAGGGAGCGCACGTTGCGCAGAAATCCCTCCTTGTCGGCGTCGAGAATGGCCACGAGGGCCACTTCCGGCAGGTCGAGACCCTCGCGCAGCAGGTTCACGCCCACCAGCACGTCGAACATCCCGGCCCGCAGGTCCTCGAGGATCTGGATGCGTTCCAGCGTGTCTACGTCCGAATGGATGTAGCGGTTGCGCACGCCCACGCGGTCGAAATATTTCGAGAGCTCCTCGGCCATGCGTTTGGTGATGGTCGTCACGAGCACCTTGTCGTCGTTCTTCACGCGCTTGTCGATCTCCCCGATCAGGTCGTCGATCTGGTTCACCGTCACGCGCACCTCCAACGGCGGGTCCACCAGCCCCGTGGGGCGGATCAGCTGTTCGACGATCACCCCTTCGCTCTTCATCAGCTCGTAATCGGCAGGCGTGGCGCTCACGTAGATCGAGGTGCCCTGCAACTGCTCGAACTCCGCGAAGGTCACCGGGCGGTTGTCCTTGGCGGCCGGGAGGCGGAAGCCGTACTCCACGAGGTTCTCCTTGCGGGCCCGGTCGCCGCCGAACATGGCGTGTACCTGCGGGAGTGTGACGTGGCTTTCGTCCACGACCATCAGGTAGTCTTTCGGGAAGTAGTCGATCAGACAGAAAGGACGCGTTCCGGCGGCGCGGCCGTCGAAATAGCGCGAGTAGTTCTCGATGCCGGGGCAGTAGCCCAGCTCCTTAATCATTTCGAGGTCGTACTCCACGCGCTGTTTGATGCGCTGCGCCTCCATCGGGCGTCCGGCGCGTTCGAAAAACTCGATCTGTTTGCCCAAGTCGAGGTATATCTGCTGCACGGCGGCGTTGATGCGCTCCTTGGTGGTCACGAAAAGGTTCGTGGGGTAGAGCGTCAGGCTGTCGAGCGACTGGATGCGCTGGCCCGTCACGGGGTCGATGGACTGGATGGCCTCGACCTCGTTGTCGAAGAACATCACCCGAAAACACTGGTTGCCGAACTCGCCGAAGGCCGCCATGATATCCACTGTGTCGCCGTTGACGCGGAACGTCGCCGGCTCCAGCTCCCGCTCGGTGCGGGTATAGAGCGCTTCGACCAGTTTGTAGAGGAAATGCTTGTAGCTCACGACCTGCCCGACCCGGACGTTGATGGCCGTGGCGTGGAAATCCGCGGGGTTGCCTGCGCCGTAGAGGCACGAGACGCTCGACACGACGACGACGTCGCGGCGTCCCGACAGCAGGGTGGCGACCGTGGCGAGACGCATCTTCTCGATTTCGGCGTTGATCTGGAGATCTTTCTCGATATAGGTGTCCGACGAAGGCAGGTAGGCCTCCGGCTGGTAGTAATCGTAGTAGGAGACGAAATACTCCACGGCATTCTCGGGGAAGAAATTCTTAAACTCCCCGTACAACTGCGCCGCGAGGGTCTTGTTGTGGCTCAGCACCAGCGTCGGACGCTTCAGTTCCGCGATGACGTTGGCCACCGTGAAGGTCTTCCCGGAGCCCGTCACGCCCAGCAGCGTGTTGTGCTTCGAGCCGTGCTCGATCGAGCTCACCAACTGCCCGATCGCCTCCGGCTGATCGCCCATCGGGGCGTAGTCCGATACGAGTTTGAAATCCATGGTGCAAAGGTAGGTAATTTTTGTGGAATAATAACGGATTTCGCGGCCCCGGGCGTATGTCCTATATCATTGTTGATATTTTTCCGTATCTTTGCGCGTATGATCGACAGGGAAACAGTAGACCGCATTTACGCCGCCGCCAATATCGTGGATATCGTCGGCGAATACGTCACGCTCAAACGAAAGGGCGTGAACTATCAGGCGTGCTGTCCGTTCCACAACGAGAAGACCCCGTCGTTCGTCGTGTCGCCCTCGAAGGGTGTCTACAAGTGCTTCGGATGCGGCAAGGGCGGCAACGCCGTGACCTTCCTGATGGAGCACGAGAACATCACCTATCCCGAGGCCCTGAAGATGGTGGCCAAGCGTTACGGCATCGAGGTCAAAGAGAAGGAGATGTCGGAAGAGGAGGTGCGCCGCAACGACGACCGCGAGTCGATGTTCGCCCTGAACGGCTGGGCCGCGGAGTATTTCGCCAACTACCTCCACCGCGAGACCGAGGGGCAGAGCGTGGGGCTGGCCTATTTCCGCCAGAAGCGCGGGATGACCGACGCCACGATTAAAAAATTCGGGTTGGGATTCTGTCCTGCCAAGGGCGACCGGATGTCGAAAGACGCCCTGGCGGCGGGTTACAAGAAGGAATTTCTCGTCTCGACGGGGCTTTCGCTGGCCCGCGAGAGCGACGGGTCGCTTTACGACCGCTTCCGCGACCGGGTGATCTTCCCCGTGCACAACATTTCGGGGCGCATCGTGGCCTTCGGAGGCCGCACGCTCCGCACGGACAAGCAGGTCGCCAAATACCAGAACTCCCCCGAGAGCGAGATATACAGCAAGAAAAGGGAGCTTTACGGCCTCTATTTCGCCAAGAAGGCCATTCAGCAGCAGGATTTCGCCATCATGGTCGAGGGGTATACCGATGTGATCTCGATGCACCAGGCCGGGGTGGAAAACGTCGTGTCGTCGTCCGGAACGTCGCTGACGACGGAGCAGATACGCCTGCTGAACCGCTTTACGAAGAACATCACGGTCATCTACGACGGCGACTCGGCGGGTATCCACGCTTCGCTGCGCGGTATCGACATGATTCTGAAAGAGGGGATGAACGTGCGTGTGGTGTTGCTGCCCGAGCCCGAGGACCCCGACTCGTTCGCCCGCAGCCATACGGCCGCCGAGGTGCAGGAGTACATCCGTGCCAACGAGCAGGACTTTCTGGAGTTCAAAGCCAAACTGCTGCTGAAGGATGCGCAGGGAGACCCGATCCGGAAAGCGTCGCTGATTGCCGACATGGTGCAGTCGGTGTCGCAGATCCCCGATCCGATCCAGCGCTCGGTCTACATCAAAGAGTGTGCGCGGATCATGGACATCGACGAGCAGATATTGATCTCGGAGGTGGCGCGCAAGCGCATGACCACGTCGGGCGACCGCGAGACGGACGAGTTTCTGCGCCGGCAGACGACGCTCCGGCAGCGGGAGGCGCCGCAGCAGCCCGAGGTGGAGTTCGTCAAACAGGTCGAGGCCGGGAGCAGTTTCGAAGCGCTGGAGCGCGAGATCGTGAAATACCTCCTGAAATACGGTCATTGCTCGTTCGATTTCAAAGAGGGGCGGACGATGGTGGCGTGCAACGTGGCGGAGGTGATCTTCGCGGAGCTGAGCGACGACAACATCGAGTTTCGCAATCCGGTCTACGCCAAGATTATGAATGTTTACCGCGAACAGTGGACGCAGCTGGGGACCGGGACGGAGGTGCCGGCGCACGTCTTCCTGAACCACATCGACCCGGAGGTGTGCAACATGTCGGTGGACATCCTCACGGCGGATGACAACTACGTGCTCAGCGAGTTGTGGCAGCGCAAGGAGATACACGTCGACAGCGATGCCGAGATGCTGGCCGTGGGGGTTCCGAAGGCCGTGACGCTCTACAAATCGAAGGTGATCGAGGCGCTGATCAAGGAGTTGCAGGCGAAGCTGGCCGATGAACTCTCCGACGACGAGCAAAAGGATATCATGCAGCGGTTGGCGGCTTACAATCAGGCTAAAAAGACGATAGCCAATAAGATAGGACGACCGATTCTATAAAGAAAAAAAGGGGCGGGTCTCGGGTCGTACACGCATCACTGCGCATACCGTGTGCAAACAGAAAATAAACAGAAAGATGTGTAAAACATATCAAAGATAAAAGAATTAGTTACCTTGACCGATTCCCACCCCTGCGAATTAAAATTGCAATTCGTGTGCCGTTATTGAATATATGAGCGAACAAAAGAAGATAAACATTCGGAACAAGCGTGCGACGTTCGACTATGAGATTCTGGAAGAATACGTTGCGGGCGTCGTGCTGGTCGGAACGGAGATCAAGTCGATCCGCGCCGGAAAGGCGTCGATGGTCGACACGTTCTGCTATTTCGACAAGGGCGAACTGTGGGTGCGCGGCATCAACATCGCCGAGTATGCCTGGGGAACCTGCAACAACCACGTGCCGCGCCGCGACCGCAAACTGCTGTTGACGGCCCGCGAACTGGAGAAATTGCAGCGTGCTTCGCAGGACAAGGGGCTCACGATCGTGGGTCTGCGGATGTTCCTGAACGAGCGCGGGCTGGCCAAAGTCGTCGTGGGACTGGCCCGGGGCCGCAAGTCCTACGACAAGCGCGAGTACCTGAAGGAGAACGATGCCAAGCGCGAGATGGATAAGGCGATGAAAAACTACCGAAGATGATAAAGGCGATATTCCTGGACGTCGACGGGACGTTGATCAGTTTCAAAACCCACAAGGTGCCGGTTTCCGCGTTGGAGGCGCTGCGGCGGGCGCATGCCCGCGGCGTGCGGCTCTTCATCGCCACGGGGCGCGCGGCTGCCGATCTGGAACTGCTCGGGGAGATTCCCTACGACGGCGTGGTGGCGCTGAACGGCGCCGACTGCCTGATGCGCGACGGAACGCTGGTCGCCCGGCATCCCATTCCGCGCGCAGACTTCGAGAAGTCGCTCGCTTTGTCCGCAGAGCTGGATTTTCCGGTCGGACTGGAGCTGAACGACGGGGTTTTCGTCAACCGCGTGACGCCCGAGGTGGTGCGTCTGGCGAAGCTGGTGGCGCATCCGGTTCCGGAACAGGTCGACCTGCGGGCGCTTTTCGACCGGGGCGATTGTTGCCAGATGTGTTTTTACTTCGATCCCGAACTCGAAAAACGGGTGATGGCCGAATTGCCGGGGCTCGTGGCGTCGCGCTGGTGTCCGATATTCGCGGACATCAATGTCCGGGGCATCGACAAGGCGACGGGGCTGGCCGAATTCGCATCGCATTTCGGCTTTGCGCACGGCGAGACGATGGCTTTCGGCGACGGCGGCAACGACGCGGCGATGCTCCGGGCCGCAGGCGTCGGCGTGGCGATGGGCAATGCCTGCGACGAGGCGCTGAACGCCGCGGACTATGTGACGGCGTCGGTCGACGACGACGGTATCCGGAAGGCGTTGGAGCATTTTGGTGTGATTGAATAAAAAAGTAAGATATGTCTTTGATACTTTGCATTGAAACCGGTACGGACATCTGTTCCGTGGGTATTGCCAAAGACGGCGAACTGCTGTCGCTGCGCGAGAGCGACGAGGGGCGCGACCACGCCCGCAAGGTCGGCGTATTCGTCGACGAACTGCTGCGCGAGACGGGCATCGTGCCCGACGACCTCGACGCCGTGGCCGTGGGCAAGGGTCCCGGGTCGTACACGGGGCTGCGTATCGGCGTGTCGTTCGCCAAGGGGCTGTGCTACGGCCTGCAAAAACCGCTGGTGGCCGTGGGGTCGCTGGATGCGCTGGCCGAGGTGGCCCGCGAGGATTACGAGGCGGGAATTCTCTCGGTCGATGACTGGGACGGGGCTTATCTCTGTCCGATGGTCGATGCCCGGCGCATGGAGGTCTATGCACAGGTCTTCGACTCCGAGGGACGCCCGCAGGGCGAGGTTTCGGCCGAGGTGGTCGACGAGGGGAGTTTCGCGGCGTTCCGTGGTCAGGGGCGTCCGTTCGTGATCTTCGGCAGCGGGGCCCGCAAGTGCGCCGACGTGCTTCCCGACGCCGTGTATGTCGAGGTGACCCCGTCGGCCCGCGGATTGGCGCGGCTGGCCCAGCAGGCCCTCGACGAAGGCCGCACGGAGGACATTGCCTATTTCGAGCCTTTCTACCTGAAAGATTTCGTCGTTACGACATCCCGCAAGAAGCTCTTTTGAGCGGTGCCGGTACTATGACTGACGCGGACCTCGTGAAGCTCCTGTCGGAGCGGTTTTATGAAAATTTCGCCGACGAGGCGGCCCGGGCGGTACTCGGGGCGGATGCCGTGGACCGGCTCTATGCTGTTACCGTCGATCCGCATCCGGAGCTTCCGAAATCCGTCAGGCACAAGGTGCTGTTTCGCGGGGCCTATGTCCTCGAACGCATTTATTTCACCGTTCCCGAACGTTTCATGCCCCACGCCGGGGAGTTCTGCCGGCGGGATTTCCCGGCGTGCGCCGACGCCAGTGTGCGGCGGCATTTCGGGAAGATCATGGCCGACCTGCTGGGGCGTTACGAGCCGGAGCCGGAGACGCTGGACCGGATTGCCGAAGCGGCAGCCGAATGGGCCGTCGATCCGGCGGCGAAAGTCGCGGTGCGGATTTGGGCGGTCGAGGTGCTGTGCCGCTGCCGGGGCCGGGTCGGCTGGGTCGACGAATCGTGGGACGATATCGTGGAGGCGATGGCGGCGGACCCGACGCCCGGGATCGAATGCCGGATGCGCAAAAGCTGGCGGAAAGTCTGAAAAATCCCCGCAACGCGAGTTGCGGGGATTTTTTTTTACACGGTTTGTTCGGGCAGGGCCGACGGTTCTTCCGGCAGATCGTCTTCGGTATCGGCGTCGGCGATCTCGAGCGTGCGCGCCGCATGCCGGCGTTTGGTCTGCAGGCGGGCTGTTTTGCGCAGCCGCTCGCCGACGCGGATGATGTTGTCGTTGCCCGTGCAGAGCCGCTTGTGGGCGTCCTCGTAGGCGTCGCGGGCTTTGTCGAGCGCCGTGCCGACCCCTTCAAGCGATCCTGTGAAGGCAACCAACTGTTCGTAGAGTTTCAGTCCGCAGGCGGCTATCTCCTTGGTGTTTTTGTCCTGGTCGTTGTATTTCCAGAGGTCGGCGACGAGTTTCAGCAGGGCGAAGAGGTTCGTCGGCGAGGAGACGATCACTTTCTTGTCGTAGGCGTCGGACCAGATGGACGGATCGTTCTGCAATGCCGCGAGGAACGCCGGTTCATTGGGGACGAACATGATGACGA
Source organism: Alistipes timonensis JC136 (assembly GCF_900107675.1). Classification (GTDB taxonomy): domain Bacteria; phylum Bacteroidota; class Bacteroidia; order Bacteroidales; family Rikenellaceae; genus Alistipes; species Alistipes timonensis. The sequence continues at coordinate 185,291 of NZ_FNRI01000002.1, read as the reverse complement.
AATCGGGGGAGTTCAGCCGCCGCTGGTACTCCTTGCGGCCCAGTTCGGTGACGTGCTGGCGGACCGACGCGACGTGTGCCGCGAGATGGCGCCGCCGCTCTTCCTCCGTGTCGGCCGAGGTGTAGCCCACGAAGGCCGTGAGTGAGACTTTCGAGTCGATGACGATGTCTTTTTTCTCGGGCAGGTGCAGCACCACGTCGGGACGCAGGTTGCGCCCTTCCTCGTCTTTGATGTTGTACTGCGTCTCGTAGTGGATGCCTTTCGAAAGCGCCGAACTGTCGAGGATCGTCTCCAGCAGCATCTCGCCCCAGTCGCCCTGCACCTTCGAGTTGCCTTTCAGGGCGTCGGTCAGGTTGCGGGCCTCGGCCGAGATGTTCTGGTTGAGCTCCATGAGGCGTTTGAGTTCCGATTTCAGCTCGCCGCGCTGCGAGGTCTGCGTGGTGTAGATCTCCTCGACCCGTTTGCGGAAATCGACGATGTTGTCTTTGAACGGTTTAAGCAGGATGTCGATCGACTCCTTGCTGGTCTGTTTGAAATGCTGGGTCTGCTCGCCCAGAATCTCCGTCGCCAGGTTCCGGAACTGCGCCCGGAAACGCTCCTCGGTCTTTTCGCGCTCCGTGCGCTCGGCTTCGCGCTCCTCGGCGTTCCGCTGCCGCAGGGCGGCGATCTCGGCCTCGGACGCGGCACGCAGCGCGGCCAGCTCGGCCTCGGTGCGCGAACGTTGTTCGGTCAGCGACCGCACCTGCTCCTCGTAGCGCAGGCGGAACTCCTTTTCGGCCGAGGCGGCCTGTTCGGCTGCGGCCAGCCGGGCCTCGGCGGCCGAAAGGCGGGCCGTGGCTTCGCGTTCGCGTGCGTCGGCGTCGGCAAGCCGGCGCGACTCCCTGCGCCACAGGAGCAGGGCGAAGATGAGGATCGCCGTCAGGCAGCAGGTCGTCAGGATGAAAAAGAGGGTCATGGCTGTTCGGTCGTGTGTTCCCTGCAAAAATAGCAATTTATTCCCGGAATAGGAATTTTCGGGGCGATGTGTGATTTTATTTGCCCGGATCGGCGTATCATTCCCCGAATTTTATACCTTTGCTACTGAATAGAATATACCCTTAATCATTTCATTTTATGAAAAACTTTTTACCCATCGTGAAACTGGCCTGCCTTGCGGCGGTGGCTGCGCTGATCGTCTCCTGCGGCGGCGGGGCCGATTACCGGAATCTCCTGCCTGCCGATTCGTTTATGACGATGTCGGTCAACCCCGCGTCGCTCATGGAGAAGAGCGGCGCGTGCGACGCTGCCTGCAACCCCCTTCTCGACCGTCTGAAAGCGGAGCTGGGCAAGGCGGAGAACCTCTCCGCCGAGGAGTCCGAGTACCTGCTTTCGCTGCTGGAGAATCCGGCCGAATCGGGCCTCGACCTGAAAAAAGACCTGTTTATGTTCATGTCGATGAGCGGTTCCGACATCAATAACCCCGAGGTTCGCGGCGGCCTGCTGTTCCCGGTCGGCGACAAGTCGAAACTGGATGCACTGATCGCGCGGATCAACGAGAAGAGCGGTACCGAAGCGGTGACCGAGAACGGAGTTTCGGTCGTGAAGATCGGCGAGGATACGGCTGCGACCGGCGTTTGCGCCTATAATGACATTGCCTGCATGCTTTATTTCCAAACCTGCGGCGGGGATATCGAGGCAAAGGTGCGGGGACTGTTCGCCCAGAAGCAGGGCGAGAGCCTGATGGGCGACAAGGTCGTTGCCGCGCGGCTGTCCGCACGCAACGATGTGAATATGGTCATGCCGTATGACAATTTGCCGGTTATGGCGAATTATTCGATGCTGGGTGCGATGCCCATGATGAATGCACTGAAGGGGGCCGTGATGATAGGCTCCTCCAATTTCGAGAAGGGACGCATCGTCAGCGACGCTGTGATGAATTACAAGGATAAGGAGAGCGAGAAGAAGGCGATGGAGTTTTACGCCTATGTGAAGCCCCAGACCGGCGCCCTGCTGCGCTACGTGCCCGCCAACAGCATCGGCGCGGCTTCCTATGGGCTCGACGGCGAAAAGCTCTATGCGATGCTGGCCGCCATGCCCGGTTACGGCATGATGCTGGGCAATCCGATGATCAAACAGGTGTTCGACGCCTTCGACGGCGACTGCGTGATCTCGTTCTCGGGAATGACCCCGGACGGACGCTATCCGGTCGCATCGCTGCTGGTCGAGGTCAATGATCCCGCCGTGTTGCAGACGATCGTCACGAACCTGGCGGGTATGCCTATCCAGCAGACCGCCGAGGGGGAATATATGTTCAGCATGGGCGGTATTTCGGTGCTGTTCGGCGTGAAGAACAAGGTGCTTTACTGCACGACCGACGTGGCCGTGAAATCGGCGCTCGACGGGACGAAAATCGAGTCGCTGACGTCGCTGGACCGCATCGTGAAGGGTAAGTCCGGCACGTTTTGGCTCGATTTCAAAGGCCTGAACGCTCTGGTGGCCCAGCTGACCGGAGGATACGGGATGCCGCAGGTGGAAATAGCGCTCTCGGTTCTCGGTATGTTCGACGACCTGGAGGCTTACGGCACGATGGAGGGCGGAGAGTTCATCGTCAACATGGCCGACAAGGAGCAGAATGCCTTCAAAACCATTTGCGACACGACCGGCGCGCTGATCCGTCAGTATATGCCGGAAGCGAGTGAAATGTAACCGAACAGCGGTGGCGACACCGAGCAGCGGCCGTCGGGATTCGAACGGCCGCTTTTTTGAAACACGATGTCTATGGAGTCGATAACTTTACGGCATGTGGTGCCCGATGCGTTTGCCGACGACCCGGTTTCCGGAACGTCGGACGTGTGGGGGTGCGACGTGACGTTTCGCAAGGGGGAGTATTATCTGGTCGAAGCCGCTTCGGGGACCGGGAAATCCTCGCTGTGCAGTTACCTGTACGGCTTCCGAAACGATTATGCGGGCAGCATCCTGCTCGGCGGCGAGGATTGCCGCACCTTTTCCGCAGCCCGGTGGGGCGATGTGCGGCGCCGGTCGCTGAGCCTGCTGTTCCAGGACCTCCGGCTGTTCGGGGAGCTGACCGTGGCCGAGAACTTCGCCCTGAAGAACGGCCTGACCGCGTTCAAAACGCCCGGGCAGATCGAACGCCTGCTGGAAGCCGCCGGGATTGCCGGAAAGCGGGATACTCCGGTCGGAAAACTCTCGTTCGGGCAGCAGCAGCGCGTCGCGTTCGTGCGCTGCCTGTGCCAGCCGTTCGATTTCATCCTGCTGGACGAACCCGTGAGCCACCTCGACGCCGCGAACGGGGAGGTGCTCGCCGGCCTCTTGTCGGAGGAGGCGCAGGCGCAGGGTGCGGGCATCGTCGTGACCTCGGTCGGCAGCCGGCTCGAACTGCCGTACCACAAAATCCTGACGCTATGAGACTGCTCTGGAAACTGCTGCGCTGCCATCTGAGCATGGCCCAGCTGGTCGGGTTCTCCCTTGCCGGGCTGGTGGGGATGACCGTCGTGCTGGGGGCCTTGCAGGCCTACCGCGACATCCGGCCGATCGTGGACCGCCCCGATTCGTTCCTGCGCGGCGACTACCTCGTACTTTCGAAGCGCGTCAATGCGCTCAACACCCTCGGGCTGGGCAGCAGCGATTTCACCCCCGGGGAGCTGGACGACCTCCGGGCCCAGCCGTTCGTGCGCGAAGTCGGGGCGCTGACTCCTGCCGATTACCGGATAACGGGGTCGGTCGGCATGGGCGGCGTCAACCTCTCGACCTACCTCTTTTTCGAGTCGGTTCCCGACCGGTTTCTCGATGTCGAAGCCGCCGAATGGAACTACGAGCCCGGCAGCCGCGACATTCCCATCATCATCCCGCGCAACTACGTGAACCTCTATAACTACGGTTTCGCCCCCTCGCAGGGGTTGCCGCAGATTTCGGAGGGCATTTTCCGCCGGGTGAGCCTCGGCATCGACATCGCCGGGAACGGCCGCTCGGAGCAGTTCCGGGGGCGTATCGTCGGGTTGTCGAACCGTCTGAACACCATCCTTGTTCCCGATGCGTTCATCCGTTGGTCGAACGAGCGGTTCGGGACCCGGACCGGTGAAAGACATCCGGCGCGGGTTATCGTCGAGACCGACCGTCCGGTCGATGCCGCGGTCTCGGAGTACCTCGCCCGCAAGGGGTACGAGGCCGAGGGCGACCGCCGCGACGACGGCAAGGCGACCCGGTTCCTGCAGTTGGCCGCAAGCGGTGTGGCCGGGGTGGGGCTGGCGTTCAGCGGGATGTCGTTCTACATCCTGCTGCTGAGCATCTTCCTGCTGCTGCAGAAAAACAGCGACAAACTCGAAAACCTGCTGTTGCTGGGCTACGCCCCGGCGCGTGTGGCGCGTCCCTACCGACTGCTGACGTTCGGGCTGAATTTCGGGGTGCTGGCTGCCGCCTTGCTGGCGGTGTGGCTGTTACGCCTTGCCTATCTGCCGTCGCTGACGGCGTTGCAGGAGGGATACCAGCCGGCGGGCATGGGTGTTACGCTGCTGTGCGGCACCGGACTTGCACTGCTGCTTTCGCTGCTCGACGGCGTGGCGATCCGTCGGAAGGTCGGCGCTCTGAGCCGCGGAAAACGCTGACGGGATGCCGGGGCGGGACGTTTTGCCGGACCGCCTGCGATTCGGTTTTGCACCCATCCGGCTTTTTTGTATCTTTGGTGTCGTAACGACACTTTTATCAGTCGGGACGTTTTGCCGGACCGCCTGCAATATCGGTTTTGCTCCCGGTCGGCTTTTTTGTATCTTTGTAAATGGAAATTAAGAACTGCACCATGAACAGAATAGTAGCTCCCTCGATGCTCTCGGCCGATTTCGGACACTTGGAGCGCGACACCCGGATGGTCGACGCAAGTGCGGCCGAATGGGTTCATATCGACGTGATGGACGGCGTTTTCGTCCCCAATATCTCATTCGGGTTTCCCGTGCTGAAAGCCATCCGCAAGGCGACGCCGAAGTTCCTCGACGTGCACCTGATGATCGTCAATCCGGAAAAGTATGTGAAGCGATTCGTCGAGGCGGGCGCCGACCTGGTGACTTTTCATTACGAGGCGTCCGACGACCCCGCGGCCTGCATCGGCCTGATCCGCGAAGCCGGGGCCAAGGCCGGTATCTCGATCAAACCGGCGACGCCGGTCGAAGCGCTGCGCGGCGTGTTGCCGCAGGTGGACCTGGTGCTGGTGATGAGCGTCGAACCCGGTTTCGGAGGGCAGTCGTTCATTCCGGGATCGCTGGAGAAGGTCGCACAACTGCGCGCCATGGCGCGGGAGATGGGGCTCGGGATGATCATCGAGGTCGACGGCGGCCTCTCGTCGCACAATGCCGGTGCGGTTTACGGGGCGGGTGCCGACGTGCTCGTGGCCGGCAACGCCGTATTCGGTGCGGCGGACCCGCAGGCAGAGATTGTGAAAATGCTCAACGCCTGACGCGTTTGGCCGTTTCCGCGTCGAGCAGGCTGCGCAGTTCGCGCAGGAGGGCGTCGTCGCGGAACCATGCGGCTCCGTAGGTCAGGTTGAAACCGTAATCGAATCCGGCGGGGTTGGCGCCCTGATTGTGCTGGAGGATGGTCTCGGCCTTGTCGAGCGCTTTGACCCAGCGGGCCTCGGGTGTGACACAGGCTTCGTACTCCTCCCAGAGCGTCCGGATGCGCGCTGCGGCTTCATCGGGCAGCAGGGGTGTGAGCCGCTCCATGGCCGAACGTTCCGCCGCGGCTTTGACGGCGGGATCGGACTGCTCGACAGCCGGAATGTCCCCTTCGTAAGCCTCCCCGAGATCGTGGACAAGGCACATCGCGAGGACCCGCTGCAGGTCGAGTTCGGGCTTCTCGTCCGCAAGGACCAGGGCCAGCAGGGCCAGCCGCCATGTATGCTCGGCGGTGCTCTCGCGGCGTCCGGTCGAAGTGTGGGCCGAGCGCAGGACGTTTTTCAGCCGCTCGGCTTCGCGCATGAATTGCAGGTATCGTTCCAACTTTTCCATATCCGGGATTCTGTTTCGACCTCCAAAGATACGATATGTCGGATTAAATCGCTAACTTTGCGGTGTTTTTAGACGTACCATGATTTCATTAGATAACCTCACTGTCAGCTATGGGGGCTGGACCCTCTTCGATAATATTTCGTTCCTGATCAACCCCAAGGACCGTATCGGTCTCGTGGGTAAGAACGGAGCGGGCAAGACCACGCTCCTGCGCATCATCACGGGAGAACAGCAGCCCACGACGGGCGCCGTGACGCTCAACGGCGACTGCACGATCGGTTACCTGCCGCAGACGATGCGCGTGGCCGACACCACGACACTCGTGGAGGAGACCGCCAAAGCCTTCGAAGAGGTACTGCGGCTGGAGGCCGAGATCGAGGCCCTGACGCGCGAGATCGCCGAGCGCACCGATTACGAAAGCCCCGAATACGAACAACTCCTGCACCGCCTGAACGACGCGCAGGATCACTACCACATCCTCGGCGGCGAGACCCGCGATGCGGACATCGAAAAGACCCTGCTGGGCCTCGGGTTCAAGCGTTCGGATTTCGGACGCGCCACGAGCGAGTTTTCGGGCGGCTGGCGCATGCGTATCGAGTTGGCGAAGCTGTTGCTGCGGCGTCCTTCGATCTTCCTTTTGGACGAGCCCACGAACCATCTCGACATCGAGTCGATTCAGTGGTTGGAGGATTACCTGAAGAATTACAACGGTGCGGTGCTGCTGATTTCCCACGACCGGGCTTTTCTGGACAATGTCACCAACCGCACGGTCGAATTGTCGCTGGGTAAAATCACCGATTACAGGGTTTCCTATTCGAAATACGTCGTCCTGCGCGCCGAGCGCCGGGCGCAGCAGGTGGCGGCTTACGAGAACCAGCAGCGGATGATCGAGAAGACCGAGGAGTTCATCGAGAAGTTCCGCTACAAGCCCACCAAGTCGAATCAGGTGCAGTCGCGCATCAAACAGTTGGAACGGCTGGACCGTCTCGAGATCGAGGAGGAGGACCTCGCCACGCTCAACATCAAATTTCCGCCCGCGCCGCGGTCGGGACAGATCGTGGCCGAGATCAACGAAGCCGGGATGTCGTTCGGGGAGAAGCATGTTTTCAGCGGCGCGAATTTCGTGATCGAGAAAGGCGACAAAATCGCGCTGGTGGGCCGCAACGGCGAGGGCAAGACGACCCTCGCGCGGATGCTGATCGGCCAACTGACGCCCACCGAGGGGTCGATACGCCTCGGGGCCAACGTCAACATCGGTTACTATGCCCAGAATCAGGACGACCTGATGGACGGCGAATTTACGGTCTACGACACGCTGGACCGTGTGGCGGTGGGCGACATCCGCACCCGTCTGCGCGACATTCTGGGGGCGTTCCTGTTCCGCGGCGAAGATATCGACAAGAAGGTGAAGGTCCTGTCGGGCGGTGAGCGGGCGCGTCTGTCGATGGCCCGCATGATGCTCGAACCCCGCAACCTGCTGGTGCTCGACGAGCCGACGAACCACATGGACATGCGTTCGAAGGATATTCTTAAAAACGCCATCATGAAGTACGACGGCACGGTAGTCGTGGTGTCGCACGACCGCGAATTTCTCGACGGCATGGTGCAGAAGGTCTACGAGTTCCGCGACGGCGGGGTGAAGGAGTATCTGGGCGGCATCTACTATTTCCTCGAGAAGCGCAAACTGGAGTCGCTGCAGGAGGTCGAGCGGCGCGACGCTCCGGCCAAGACGGCTCTGAAAGCGGCCGAGTCGGGCGCGTCGGGAAAGCTCTCTTACGAACAGAAGAAGGAACAGGAGAAGCAGGCACGCAAGGCGAAAAAGGCTGTGGAGACGATCGAGGCGGAATTGGCCGGGATCGAGAAGCAGATTGCGGAGTACGATGCGAAATTCGCCGCCGCGGCCGAATACAACGAGGCCGACTACAAGGCTTACAACGAACTCAAAAACCGTTACGAGCATCAGATGCACGAGTGGGAGAAGGCGTCGTATGAATTGGAACTCATCGAAGAACAATACAATGGATAATATCATTTTCGGGATTCGTCCCGTGGCCGAAGCGATCGAGGCCGGAAAGCAGATCGAAAAACTCTACATCCGCAAAGGCGCCGAGGGGCAGCTGATGCAGGAGCTCAAAGACCTCTGCATCCGCCATCGGGTGCATTTTCAGGAGGTGCCGGTCGAGAAGCTCAACCGCCTGACGCGCGGCAATCATCAGGGAGTCGTGGCGCAGACCGCGGCCATCGAGTATGTCCGGTTGGAGGACATCTTGGAGCGGGTCCCCGAGGACGAGACGCCGCTCATCGTGTTGTTCGACGGTGTGACCGACGTGCGTAATTTCGGGGCTATCGCCCGTTCGGCCGAGTGTGCCGGGGCGCACGGGCTCGTCACGCCGCTGAAGAACTCCGCTCCCGTGAATGCCGAGGCCATCCGTTCGTCGGCCGGGGCCCTCACGGTGATCCCCGTGTGCCGCGTGGGTTCGATCCGCAATACGCTCAAACAGTTGCAGACCGAGGGCTTTCAGGTCGTGGCCGCCACGGAGAAGAGCCGCAAGCTGCTTTACGACGCCGATTTCCGCAAACCGACCGTGCTGGTGATGGGCGCCGAGGATACGGGCATCTCGAAAGAGGTGCTGAAACTCTGCGACGAACAACTGGCCATTCCGCTGATCGGGCACATCGAGTCGCTGAACGTCTCGGCCGCCGCGGCCGTGATGCTCTTCGAGGTCGTGCGCCAGCGTATCGGGCCGGAGAACTGAAAGGAAGAAACGGAGTTCCGTCATTGCGAGGAGCGCAGCGATGCGGCAGTCCGATCGGATGTTGCGGTGTGACGACACTCTCCGCAGACGGTTGCGGCATCTGACGATGTCTCGCCATGACGAACAAATATGCAAAGCCGACAATCAAAATCATAATTCGATGAAAGCCAAACTCGAATACTGCCTGCAATGGCTCCGCGACGGGGCCGTGCGGGTCGCGCGGTCGTATCCGATCGAAACGCTCCTTGCGCTCTACGCCTGCGTCTGGTGCCTGCTGACTTACGAACTCGACTGGAGCGAGGGTGACCTGTTTAAGAAACTCGCTCTCGTGCCGCTGTTCTTCGCACTGGCGCTTGCCGTCAACAACCTGGCGGGCCGTGGTCCGTGGCGGAAAGTTTACTGGGTCGTGTGGGCGCCGATCGTGCCGCTGACGCTCTGGATCGGGCTCGGAGACTGGATCGAAGGCGCGTCTTACCGGATATCGCTCGGCATCCTGGCGCCGCTGCTGCTGTTGCTGAGCCTGCGGGCCGTACGCAACGACCGGTTTGTCAACGGCGCGCTCGTCTGGCTGCGGTCGGGGCTGCTCGCTCTGCTGTTCGCCAACGTCGCGCTGGGGCTCTTCTATGCGATACTCTATTCGACGACCTATATCTTCGGCCTCGAGGGCAAATGGATCGAGCATGTTGCGGTTTGGGCCGTCGTCATCGTCGAGACGCTGGTCGTGCCGGTGCTGTTCCTGATGATGGCCGACCGCTGGCAGGGAGCCGAACTGCGCGGCAACCGCATCCTCGAGGTGCTGCTGAACTACATCGTGACCCCGGCGCTGCTGATCTACACCGCGATCCTCTACCTCTACATGGCCAAGATCCTCTTCACGTGGTCGCTGCCCGAGGGCGGCGTGGCCTACCTGGTTTTCGGGTTCACGATAACGGCGCTGGCCGTGAAGGCGGTGGACCAGTTGCTCGGAAAGCGGATTTACAACTGGTTTTTCGACCGGTTCAGCCTCGTGTCGCTGCCGATGCTGGTGCTGTTCTGGATCGGCGTGTTGCGCCGCACGAACGAATACGGGCTGACCGAACCGCGCGTCTATCTCTTGGTGTGCGGCGGCCTGATGACCTTCTGCGTGCTGCTGTTCCTGTCGCGGCGCGCGGGCCGTTACCTGTGGGTGTGCCTTGCGGCATGGGTGAGTTTCGCCCTGTTGGCCTACGTTCCCTGCTTCGAACCGGAGCGTGTCGCCGTGCAGTCGCAGTTGCAGCGTGCGGAGCGGGTGGCGGAACGGCTCGGACGCCTCGGCAAAGACGGACGGCTGCTGCTGACGCCGATTCCGCTGGCCGACACCGTCCGCAGGGAGGAGTACCGGCAACTCTACGAGTCGCTCGACTACATCCGCCGCGACAGCGCGGCTTTCGCGCGGTTCGGGCTGAAGAAGGACCTCGACGGTCTGGCCGCGATTTTCCCCGAAGCGATGCGCAGTTACGTGAGGTGGGGGTATGTGTACGAAACGGCTGCGACCGTTAACCGGGACATTAATGTCATGCTGCCCGGAAACGCCGTGTTCGAGGCTGTCGCGGGCTATTCCCGCTATTACACGAACCTGCACAGTTGGAACGACGACATTTACCGCTACGACAACGATACGCTGCGCCTTTGGCTGGGCGAAAAGGTGCCGATGGCGGTAATCCCGGGGGCGGAACTGCTCGAGACTCAGTTGGAAAAGAGCGGATTCGTGCCTGCCGAGGATGCCGCTCCGACCGAGGAACAGGTGTTGCAGTTGTTGGATTACCGCAGCGAGCGCTGCCGGATCGTTTTCGAACGGCTGAACATCGAACGCGGAGATTCGGTGCCCCGGCTTACCTACGTGTTGATTCATTCCGTCTGGATGCGATGACCTCGGTCTGGGTGCATCCCCGGTTGGGGGAGGTGACGCTTTCGCAGTCGATACGGGCGCGCCGCGTTTCGATCAGCGTGCGTGCCACGGGCCTCGTGCGGCTGTCGTTTCCCCGCGGGGTGTCGCAGAAGCGGGCCCTGGCATTTCTCGACGAAAAAGCGGAATGGATCGAAGCCGCCCGCGAACGGCTGGCCCGAAAACGCGCCGCGCTGCCTCCGCAGCTGTCGCCCGCCGAACAGAAAGCCCATGTCGAGGAGCTGCGCCGGGCCGCCAGGGCCGACCTGCCGGGCCGCATTGCGCGGTTGTCGGAGGCGACGGGGCTGAAATACGAAAAACTTACGATTCGCGCCTCGCGTACGAAGTGGGGGAGCTGCTCGGGCCGCAACCATATCTCGCTGAGCCTTTTCCTGATGACCCTGCCGGAGCATTTGCGCGATTACGTCATTATCCATGAACTTTGCCACACGGTTCATCACAACCATTCGCCGCGGTTTCACGCCCTGGTCGACCGGCTGGTCGGGGGCAACGAAAAAGCCCTTAACAGGGAGTTAAGGGCTTTTACGATTCGTTGACTTTCCGGGGTTACCGCTGTCCGAGTACCTCCTTTTCCCCCTTGTACGTGAACGCCATAAAGACGATTGAGAGGGCGCAGGCTCCGATGAGCAGGATGAACGTCCAGTCCCAGCCGGCTTTGTCGGCCACCGAGCCGATCACGATGTTGGCCAGGATGGCCGTACCGAGGAAATAACCGAAAAATCCGGTCAGTCCGGCAGCCGTTCCGGCGGCGTTCTTCGGGGCCAGGTCGAGCGCCTGCACGCCGATGAGCATCACGGGGCCGTAGATGAAGAACCCGATGGCGATCAGCGACATGGTGACGATGAAGTAGTTGGACGAGAACTGCCAGTAAAGGAAGATGAACACCGCGACGATCGCCATGAAGAGAATGGTCGGAATGGCGCGGCGTCCGTGGAAGACCTTGTCCGAGAGCCAGCCGCAGATCAGCGTGCCGGGAATGGCGGCGAACTCGTAAGCGAAATAGGCCCAGCCGGCCTGTTTGATATCATAGCCCTGTGCGTCGCGCAGGTAGGTCGGGGCCCAGTCGAGGCATCCGTAGCGCACCATGTAGACGAAGGCGTTGGCGATGGCGATGAACCACAGCAGTTTGTTGTTCAGAACGTATTTGAAGAAAATCTCACGCGTCGTGAGCACCTCTTCCTGCTTGGCGCTGTAATTCTTCGGGAAATCGTTGCGCCACTTCTCCACCGAGGGCAGGCTGCACGATTGCGGGGTGTCGCGGATGAGCACGTAGGCCAGGATGGCGATGAAGATGGCCACGACCGCCGGGAAGAGGTAGGTGCCGATCAGAAAGTAAAATTCCGTATGGCTTCCGTAGAACCACGAGCCGAACCAGATGGCGCCGTAAACGGCCATCGGGCCCACCAGCGCGCCGCCTACATTGTGGGCGCAGTTCCAGATCGACATCTTCGTGCCGCGTTCGTTGATCGAGAACCAGTGGGTCATGACGCGGCCGCACGGAGGCCAGCCCATGCCGTTGAACCAGCCGACCAGAAAGTTCAGGACCGCCATGAGGACGATGGCCAGTTGCTTGCGCTCGGGGCCGAGCAGCGTGACCGGGACGATCATGAACATCATCGACACGGCGGCCAGGACCAGTCCCAGCGGCAGGAACACGCGGGCGTTGCTGCGGTCCGAAACGCTTCCCATCAGGAATTTGGACAGGGCGTAGGCCACGGCGTTCATCGAGAGGACGATGCTCAGTTCGCTCTGGTCGAAGCCCAGGAGCGTGAGTTCGGGAATCGCCATCGAGAAATTCTTCCGGACGATGTAGAATCCGGCGTATCCGATGAAGATGCCGAGGAATACCTGCAGGCGCATGCGCTTGTATTTCGCATCCACTTTGTCGGCTTCCATTTCCGGTTTATACGCAGGAGGTTGTAGTAGTTTCCACATAGGACAGGTTGATGGTTTTTAGGTTGATTTGGGGCTTGTTCCGCCTGTTCCGCCGCAGCGGTTCCGGATTTATCCCCGAAAGCCCCTCCTTGTTCGGGACGGGGCTTCGGGGTATGATCGGATTTCGACGGTTCAAACTGATTTATTTTTGCTCAAAGATATAATTTTTTGCCAGATCGGTGAAACTTTTCACCTGTTCGTCGATCCATGCCTGATCGCGGCCCAGTTCACGGGCCATGATCGCAGCGGCCTTCGGGGCTGCGGCGATAGCCTCGCGGGCGTCGACGAACAGCAGGCGTACGCGGCGCGCCAGCACGTCCTCGAGCGTAATGGCCATCTCTTCGCGCACGGCCCAGACCACCTCGGCCAGCGTGTAGCCGAATTTCTCCGAGAGTTTTTCGCCCAGTGCGGGCTCTTTCTCGATCAGCTGGAGAATCTTCGGTTCGTCCGATCCGTAGACGTACATGTGGTCCGTGAGGTCGGGATTCTTGCGGTAGCCGTGGATGCGGAACTTCTTGGTGACGCACTTGCGTTTGGGAAGTCCGCACACTTCGATCGCCTTGTCCACCGTGTCCTCGGCCATCAGGCGGTAGGAGGTCCATTTGCCGCCCGTGATCGTCACCAGTCCGTTGTCCGAGGTGATGACCTTGTGGCTGCGCGAAATCTCCTTCGTGTTCTTGCCTTCCTTCTTGGGCGCCGCCAGCGGACGCTGGCCCGCGAATACCGAGAGGATATCCTTATAGGTGGGCGCCGGGTTCATGTAGAGCCCCGCGGTGCCGAGGATGAAATCGATCTCCTCCTTCAGCGGACGCGGCTCCTCCTCGGGGGTGGGGCGCACGATGTCGGTGGTGCCGACCACGACCTTGTCGTGCCAGGGCACGGCGAACAGCACACGACCGTCCGAGGTCTTGGGGACCATGATGGCGTAATCGCTCTGCAGGAACTTCATGTCCAGCACGAGGTGCACGCCCTGGCTCGGGGTGACCATTTTGCGGTGTTCGGGGCTGTCCATGTGCATGATGTCGTCGACGAAGCAGCCGGCGGCGTTCACCACGCTGCGGGCTTTGAGGGTGTGCTCCTCACCCGAGAGGTTGTCGACGAATTTCACGCCGGCGACCTTGCCCGCCTCGTCGTGCAGGATGCCCGTCACCGAAGCGTGATTGACGACCGTACCGCCGTTCTCGACGCAGGTCTGCGCGAGGTTGATGGCCATGCGCGAGTCGTCGAACTGGCCGTCGTGGTAGACCACGCCGCCTTTCAGTCCCTTCTCGACCGAGGTCGGGATGTATTTCATCACCTTCTTCGCCGAAATGTATTTCGAACGCCCGTAACCGAACCCGAACGAGAGCAGGTCGTAGAACGTCAGTCCGCAGAAGTAGAGGAAATTGTCCCAGTAGCGGTAGTTCGAGATGACGAAAGCCTGGTCTTTTACCAAGTGCGGGGCGTTGGCTTTCATGCGGCCGCGTTCGCGCAGGGCCTCCAGTACCAGCATCACGTCGCCTTTCTGGAGGTAGCGCACGCCGCCGTGCACCAGTTTGGTCGAACGGCTTGACGTACATTTGGCGAAATCGGTCTTTTCCAGACAGGCTACGCTCATGCCGCGCGTCGCCGCGTCTACCGCTACGCCCAGTCCCGTGGCGCCGCCGCCCACGACTACCATGTCCCAGATCTTGTCCTTTTCGGACAGTTTTTTGATTTGTGCCGCTCTTTCCATATTTATATGTATAATATTTGTATGTTTCGTTTCGGAACAAAATTACAAATGATTTTGGCGATTTCAAAATAAAATCAATTTTATTTTGAAATAATATCCCCTGCAACAGTGTTTTTACCGGAAAGCGAATTTCTCCGGACGGGTGAATCTATTTCGAATAATTTTCGTATCTTGGTCGAACGAAACATTTAAATTTCAAATTGCGCATGAACAAATCTGGCGAAGAACCCCTTTTGAGCCTTCCGGAACGGCATAGCCGGATTCTGGCCCTGCTCCAGCAGAACGGCTCGATTTCGGTGACGCAACTCTCCGAACTTTTTAAGGTTTCGGAGGTGACCATCCGCAAGGATCTGTCCTACCTCGAACAGCAGAAGAAACTCTACCGGACGCATGGCAGCGCCATTCTTATAAGCCCTTATATCAGCGATCGCCACGTCAACGAGAAAGAGAAGAAGAACGTCGCCGAGAAGCGGGCGATCGGTGCAGCCGCCGCGGCCCTCGTGTCGCAGGACGATTCGATCATCATCGCTTCGGGCACGACGATGGCCTTTCTGGCCCGGGAGATCAAACCCGTAGGCCGCCTGACGGTCATCACGGCGGCGGTTCCCGTGACGCAGATTCTCTCGCAGCACGCCGATGTGGACGTCATCCAGCTGGGCGGCATCACCCGGAGCAGTTCGGTTTCGGTCGTGGGACCCTTTGCCGAGTCGATGCTCCGCAATTTCAACTGCAGCAAGTTGTTCGTCGGTGTCGACGGCATCGACACCGAGTTCGGGCTGACGACGACCAACATGCTCGAGGCATCGCTGAACGGCGCGATGATCAACGCCGCGCAGAAGGTCGTGGTGCTGGCCGACAGTTCGAAGTTCGGGCGCCGCGGATTCAGCAAGATCTGCGACCTGGAGGCGGTGGACCGCATCATCACCGACAGCGGCGTGCAGCCCCTCTATCTGGAGCGCCTGCGCGAACGCGGAATCGAGGTGACGGTGGTGGATGTCTGAGACTCCCGATTTTATTATGAGCGGCTTCGATAATCGTCTCTAACTATGTTCTGGCTTGCAATAGGCATTACTCTCTTTCTGCTGGCTTGCTTGGTCGGTGCTTTCAAAAAAAGGCGGTGTGATTGAAAAAGAGCGGCAAGAATCCTGCCGCTCTTTTTTTGTTGCCGTCGTGCGCCTACTTTTTCAGCAGGGCTTGCAGCCGCTCGGGGTAGTCGGTGGTGATGTAGTCCACGCCCAGCCCGATGAAATACTTCATGTCCTCCTCCGAATCCACGGTCCAGACGTTGACTTCGAGACCCAGATCGTGCGCCTCCTTCACCCATTGGGGATGCTTGCGCAGCACGCCCATCGAGTAGTCGATGCCGGCCAGTCCCAGTTTTTTGATGCTCTTGGGAGGCAGGTCGCCGTTGAGGTAGTAGATTTTGGTATCGGGGAGGAGCTTTTTGAATGCCAGGCAGGCGTTGATCGAGAAGGCGATGATGTCGGTCCGGTCCAGTACGTTGTATTTTTTGAGCTCCTTGACGATCATTTTGGCGGCGAGATCCTCGCGGTTGTAATCCGAAAGCGATTTCATTTCGAGAATCAGGCGCGTGTCGGGTTTCGAGGCCACGAGTTTGAGGTAGGCGTCGAACGTGGGGATGTTCTCGCCGTTGGGCAGCACGATGGCCGTGATCTCCTTGGCCGTGGATTTCTCCATGTCGACGTCGGTGCCCTTGTACTTGCGGTCGTGGTTGACGATCAGTTTGTTGTCGGCCGTGAGCCAGACGTCGATTTCCGAGCCGTAGGCACCGATGGCGTCAGCCTTGGTGAACGATGCCAGCGAGTTTTGCGCCGATTCGGGTGCGGTCCAGTAGCCGCGGTGGGCGATCACCTTGGGTTGGGCGATGACGGCGCTTCCTGCGAACAGCAGGGCAGCCGAGAAAATAACCTTTTTTATCATATCGTTTGAAATGTTGGTTGATGGCTTATGAAATGAAAGTTTCACAAAGTTAGGAAACATTTCCGGATTTGCAAGTCGAAAGTCGGCCGGAACCTGTGTTTTCATCGGATCGTATTGCAATCGTTCCCGTGGATTTTTTCGTGAAATGGTCGATTTGTGGCAGTATTTGCAAAGATTGTGCACTGCGGGTTGCGGAATTTTTCCTATCTTCGTGCAATCCGAATCACTTAAAACCTCATAAATAGGAACCATGAAAGAAAAAGTCAGCAAGAAATTCTCGGAACTGTACGGTGAAGGCGCCATTCTGTTCGCCTCTCCGGGGCGTATCAACCTGATCGGGGAGCACACGGATTACAACGGGGGATTCGTCTTCCCGGGAGCCGTGGACAAGGGCATCGTCGCAGCCATCAGGCTCAACGGCACGGACAAGGTGCGCGCCTATGCGCTCGACTTGGGCGAGAGCTCGGAGTTCGGTCTCAGCGAAGCCGACAAACCCGCCCAGAGCTGGGCATGCTATATCTTCGGCGTCTGCCGCGAGATTCAGAAGCGCGGCGGCAAGATCGGCGGTTTCGACACGGTATTCGCGGGCGACGTGCCCCTGGGCGCCGGCATGTCGTCGTCGGCAGCCTTGGAATCGACCTACGCATTTGCGCTGAACGATCTCTACGACTGCGGCATCGACAAGTTCGAACTGGCGAAGATCGGCCAGTCCACCGAGCACAACTACTGCGGTGTGAACTGCGGCATCATGGACCAGTTCGCGTCGGTGTTCGGCAAAAAGGGCAACCTGATCCGTCTGGACTGCCGTTCGCTGGAGTATGCCTATTTCCCGTTCGACCCGAAGGGTTACAAGCTCGTCCTGCTCGACTCGCGCGTGAAACACGAGTTGGTGGGATCGCCCTACAACGACCGCCGTGCATCGTGCGAGCGTGTGGCCAAGATGCTGGGACAGGAGTTCCTGCGCGGCGCCACGATGGAGCAGCTCGATGCCATCAAAGATAAGATCTCGGAGGAGGACTACAAGCGTGCCCGCTATGTGATCGGCGAGGAGAAGCGCGTGTTGGATGTCTGCGAGGCGCTCGAGAAGGGCGATTACGAGACTGTCGGCGAGCGGATGTACGAGACCCACTGGGGTATGTCGAAAGACTACGAAGTGTCGTGCGAAGAGCTGGATTTCCTGGCTACGGTGGCCAAGGAGTGCGGTGTGAGCGGTTCGCGCATCATGGGCGGCGGCTTCGGCGGCTGCACGATCAACCTGGTGAAGGACGAGCTTTACGACAACTTCATCGCCACGGCCAAGGAGAAGTTCAACGCCAAGTACGGCCACGAACCCAAGGTTTACGAGGTGGTGATCTCCGACGGTTCGCGCCGCTTGTAATTTTCGATTCTCACGGGCACCTTCCGCCCTGCCTTGTTCGGCCCGAACGGGAAATACTTCGGTATGTCCCGTCCGGGCCGGACTGCGTTAGGTCGGAATCTGCTCCGCGATAATCAAAAATCCAGGATTTTTTGCAGCATGATCTCGTCGTTGTAGCCGTGGGGGCGCCATATCCAGTCGCGTTTGACGCCGATCTGGGTGAATCCTGCGCTGCGGAACAACCGCAGGCTCGCTTCGTTGTCGGCCCCGACGTTGCACCACAACTGGTGGACGCGCAGCGTGTCGTGCGTGTAACGGCAGAGGGTTTCCAGGGCGTCGGAGGCGTAGCCGCGTCCCCGGTCGCTCTGTTCGTAGATGAGGATACCCACGCCTGCCCGGCGGTGGATCGGGTCGTATTCGAACAGGTCGATCGCCCCGACCGGCCGTGCGCTCAGCAGCGTCTCGACGATCAGCCGCAACTGTCCGTCGCAGAGCACCCCGATGGTGTCCTGATGCCGTTCGACGAAGCGCCGCATCTGGTAGTGCGAAAAGGGTTCCGTCGTGCCGCTGACCGACCAGATGTCGCAGTCGTTCTCCCACACGTACATCAGGTCGGCGTCCTCCGGCTCCACGGCCCGCAGACGGATGGTGCGGCCTTCGATGTTCATTACAATCCGATGATCTTGTTCCGGATCAGCATCGCTACGCCCCAGGCATTGGCGTTCTCGGTCATTTTCGAAACGCGGAACTTGGTGTCCTTGTAAACGAGGTTGAGCGAATATTTGTTCGTCGCCGACTTCAGCGGCAGCATGATGTAGTCGCCTGCCGCCGCGAGGTTGCCGCCGACGATGACCGTCTCGGGATTGAAGGTGTTGATCAGGAAGGCCACGGCTTTGCCGACCTTCTCGCCCGCCTCCTCGATCAGTTCGATCGAGAGGTTGTCGTCGTTCTTCGCCGCAGCGATGATGTCGTCGATATGGATGGTCTTCTGCTGGTCGTATTTTTCGCGCAGGATGGTGTTCACGCCGTTTCGGATCAGGTGGCACATCTTGTCCTCGATGGCGATACCCGAAACCTCGGTCTCGAGGCAGCCTTTCTTGCCGCATGAGCAGATGATCTCGTTGTCGAAGAACGGAATGTGCCCGAACTCGCCCGCGAAACCGCTTTTGCCGTAGTACAACTGGCCGTCGACCACGATGCCGATGGCCACGCCGCGGCCCATGTGGAGATAGAGCACGTTGCTCTCGTCCTTCGACTTGCCGCAGGTGTACTCGGCGTAGCACCGGGCGCGGGTGTCGTTCTCCAGCAGCACGCGGAGACCGACACGCTCTTCGAGCATGTCGCGCAACGACTGTTCGCTCGTGGTGAAATATTTGTAGCTGCGGCCCGTGTCGGGATTCACACGGCCCGTCATGCAGACGCCCAGTCCGAGGATTTTCCCGCGGTCGATGCCGCACGTGGCGATGAAATTCTCGATGTTCGTGCAGATACGCTCGATGCACTGCGGACGGTCCAACAGTTCGAACGTGAAGTCGTTCTCCTCTTTGATAATATTGTTCTGCAGGTCGGTGATCAGGAAGCGCATGTTGTCGCGGCCGACATTCACGCCGGCGAAATAGATCGCCGAATTGGCCAGTCCGAAGATGTTGGGGCGCCGTCCGCCCGGGGTTTCCACTTTGCCCAGGTCCGTGACGATGTTCTCGTCGACGAGTTCCTGCACCAGCTTGGTGATTGTCGGAACGCTGATATGCAGCTCTTTGGTCAGTTCCGAGAGCGTGCATTCGCCGTTGACGGCCATGTGCGCAATGATGTTGCGCTTGATGATGCTGTTTTTGTGGGAAATGCCCTTCAGGGCATCGTCTTCGTGTTTGTTGAAAAATTCGGTCAGTGATGTCATCCTTGCGGTCTCATTTTTAACTAACTCTGCAAATATAACGAGTTTATTTAATAAATGCAATCAATTTTTAATAAAATTTAATAAATTTTATTCCGGAATGAAGCGTAAAAAAATAACGCACTGATATTCAGTACGTTATTTTTTAAGTGTGCGTATCTTTTTTACAGCGTCGCCTTCGACTCCACGACTGCATTGGCGTCCACCTTGCGGATGAGGCCCTGCAGTACGCTGCCGGGGCCGAGCTCGGTGAACTCCGTCACGCCGTCGGCCAGCATGTTCTTCACGATGTAAGTCCAGCGTACGGGGGCCGTCAGCTGGGCGATCAGGTTGGCTTTGATGGCAGCGGGATCGGTGTAGGGCTTGGCGTCTACGTTCTGGTAGATCGGGCACACCGGCGTCTGGAACGGCGCTTCGGCGATGGCCTTTTCGAGCTCCTGTCTGGCGGGCTCCATCAGCGGCGAGTGGAACGCACCGCCCACGGGCAGGCGCAGGGCGCGGCGGGCGCCGGCGGCCTTGGCTTTCTCACAGGCGGCGTCTACGGCCTCCACGGCTCCCGAAATGACCAGCTGGCCCGGGCAGTTGTAGTTGGCGGCGACGACTACGCCGTCGGTCGATGCGCAGATCTCCTCGACCACGCTGTCCTCGAGGCCGAGGATGGCGGCCATCGTGCCGGGCTGTGCCTCGCAGGCGGCCTGCATGGCCATGGCACGCTTCGAAACGAGTTTCAGTCCGTCTTCGAACGAGAGGGCTCCGGCGACCACGAGGGCCGAGAACTCGCCCAGGGAGTGTCCGGCGACGGCATCGGGCTTCACGTCCAGGGCTTTGGCCATGATGACCGAGTGGAGGAATACGGCGGGCTGGGTGACCTTGGTCTGCTTCAGCTCCTCGTCCGTACCGGCGAACATGATGTCGGTGATGCGGAACCCGAGGATTTCGTTGGCCTTCTCGAAGAGCTCCTTCGCGGCCGGAACGTTGTCGTAAAGGTCCTTGCCCATGCCGACGGCCTGAGCTCCCTGACCCGGAAATACGTATGCGTGTTTCATAATTTTTTGCGTTTTTTACGTTTGCGGGGGCAAAGATACGAATTTATTTTCTAATTTTGTGCCGCAATGGTTCACAAAGGGCCGGGCAAGGCCCCGTGTGATGAAAAGGGAATGCCGTGAAAATCGGCAGCAGTTCCCGCTGCTGTAAGTTCCGCGAATTGCCGCAACACGCTGAAGCCACTGGTCGCAGGACCGGGAAGGCGTTGCGGCAGGAACGAGCCAGAAGACCTGCCTTGCAATCTCCCTCAGGAGGAGAATCTTTTTTTCGAGCGCATCTGCGGAGAACGGAGCATCGTGGGGTTTTGTGGCGGAGCCACGGAACGGCGGCCTGAAGGCGGCCCGAGCCGAAAAAGGAGATTCGATTCCGGGAGGTTCCGGGACCGGATTTTTTATTTTACGAACATATCAAAACCCAAAAAAACAAAAACATGAAAAGATTTCTTGCTACTCCGCTTTTTTTCGTATTGGCCGCATTGGCTTTCGTCGGCTGCAATGATGACAACGATGGACCGCAGATTCGGACGATAGGATTCGAACAGGCCGCTTTGGGCACTGACGGCTTTATCTGGGGCAAGGACCACGCTACGGAGCAGGACGACACGGACTGGCAGGGCCAGCCGATGAAATCGAACCTCTACTACGGTCCGATCTACACGGAGAAAGAGGCGCAGTTTTATACCTATTATACGGATTACGGCCATACATACGATGTGTGGAACGGTATCGTAATTTCGAACCACAAGGACAAGAAGACCGAAGGCTATACCAATGACAAGAGCGTTTATGCCGACGGAGGAGCCGATGGTTCGGCGCAGTTTGCAGCACTCTTCTATTCGCCTGACACGGCTGAGGGCCGAGGCATTCCGACGGTCAAATTCGTGGGCGGCGTAAAGCCCGTATCGGTGGCTGTGGCCAACATGACCTACCTTTACCTCTATTTCAAAGGCTCGGCGCCGGCGGCGCTGGTCGATGTGAAAGCCGTCATTACGGGCTACAACGGCGGCATCGAGACCGGGGAAGTTTCCGTAACGCTGGTTGATAAGGCTTCGGGAACGGTGAAATCGGGCTGGGAGACGGTCGACCTGTCGAAGCTCGGAACGGTAACTTCGCTGACCTTTGCATTGTCGACGACCGATTCCATGTGTCCGAACTATTTTGCCATCGACAACCTGACCTACGAGAAATAAATCCGGAAACGGTTTGTTGTCGAAAACCCCGCAAGGTTCTCCTTGCGGGGTTTTGTTTTCAGAGCGGTCGGTGTCAGAGCTGCGTGAGCACGATGACGCTGTGGGCCCTGACGCCGACGCAGAACGTGCCGTCGCGGTTTTCGAGTTGCAGCGACGGGGCGATCTGCTCGTCGCCGTCGGGCAGCCGCCTTTCGTCGTAGGTGTAGACTTTGCAGGGCTGCATGCCGCCGCGGAGGGAGTTTTTCAGGTCGAAACTCAGGTCTTGGCCCGTGGCGTTGGCGATCACGTAGGTCCAGCGGCCGTCGGCGTTGCGGACGGCTGTTCCGGCTGCAAACTCGTTGCCGAGGTCGAGCGGATAAACCTCCGAGCCTTTGCGTACGAAGCGCGTCAGCAGCGAGTAGGCATAGTACTGCGGCCGCGGCTGGTAATCGTCCGTCAGCCGGTCGTAGACGCCCGGATCGGGGTCCTGGCGGTAGGCGGCCCGCATGTAACGCCACATCCCGAGCTGCTGCATCGCGGCATAAGGCTCGTTGCGGCCGTAATACTGGTCGATGAGGCTCCAGTAGCTCGTGCCGACGGCTCCCGCGTTAAGGAAGTTCACGACCAGCCGGGCCATCAGCACGCCGCGTTCGTAGCGGTCGATATCCGTCTGGCGCGTGGCGCCGACGCACTGGTTCGAGCCGAATTCCCCGACGAAATGGTTTTTCCCCGCTTGGGCGGCTGCGGCGACGTTGGCCTCCTCCCATGCGAGGACCGTGCTGTTGGGGGTGTCGTAACCGAAGATGTAGGTGTGGCTGTTGAACAGGTCGGCCTCCTGCGACAACTCCCGGGCGCATCCCTCGAGGAAGAAACGCCGCGTGTCGGTGTTGTCCGAGAGGTTGAGGCGCACCTTGTCGCGGATTCCGTCCGCGCGCAGGCGCCGGTCGAGGACCTTGGCCAGCGGAATGTAGCGTTCGAGCGGAATGATGTTGCCGTCGGGCTCGTTGAAAGGTGTCAGCTCTTTGATGCAGGTGTAGCCCCGCCGTTCGATCAGGTGTTTGACCACGGTCGAGAAGCTCTCGGCGAACTCCTCGCTGTCGGCGGGCTCCACGACCCAGTTCGTCCCTTCGGACGAGCAGAGGAAATGACGTTTCACTCCGGCATAGGCCGGGTCGAGCAGGTCGCACCAGGTGGGGCATCCCCACAGCACGAGCGTCACGTCGGCGTTCATTTCCTGAGCGGCGTCCAGCACCTTGTAGAGCGACTGCATCTCGGCCGATTCGAATGTGAAGCGGTCGAGGGCCGCGATAGCGGGGTCTCCGTTGTCGTTGAGGGGTTCCCACCAGTGGGGCAGCAGCATCACGCGGAAGCGTTGGATGCCCATTTTGCGGATGCGCGGCACGACGATCTCGTCCCAGTCCGAGGCTTTCGCCCCGTCATGGCGGGTGACGTTCTGCGACAGGAAATGCGGGTCGAGTTCCACGCCCAGTCCGACGAGCGTGACGCCCGTCGAACGGCCGACGTTCACTTCGAGGCTTGCGTTACGCTCATAGCCCGGCGTACGGGTGGATTCGGGCAGGCGTTCGTCACCTTTGGGCTCTGCCGAAGATGCCGAACATCCGGCAAGCGCCAACACGGCCAGCAGGAGCGTCCGGATGGGTTTCGTCTGTCTCATATCCGTATCAGAGGTTGAAGGCGCGTTTGAGTTCGTCCATCTGCTCCTGCGTGGTGCCCGTCGGTTCGAAGCCCATCGACTTGGCTGTCAGGTAGATCTGCGCCGATTTCGAAAGCACGTCGATCTGGTCGAAAGCCTCCATGATGTCGGGACCCACGGCGCAGACGCCGTGCTTCTCCCACATCACCACGTCGTATTCCCGGAGCTGTTCGATGGTGGCCTCGGCCAGCTCGGTGGAACTCGGCATCTTGTAAGGCACGATGCCCAGCCCCTTGGGACAGAAGGCCCGCGTCTCGGGGATCATCGACCACAGCAGGTTCGTGAGCACGTCCTTGGCGAGGAACGCCGGGTTGTGGGTCATGGCGATCAAATCGATCGGATGGGTGTGGACGGCGGCGGTGTAGCCGTTGCCCGTGGCGATCATCCGGTCGTGCATCGCCAGATGCGAAGCCAGTTCGGAGGTCGGCTTCACGGGGTTGTCGGCGATGATCTCGTACGACGCGCAGTCGTCGAGGATGCGGATCACTGAGCCGTTCTCCATCGGCCGCCGTGCGAGGTCGCGCATGCGGCGGTTGGTGCCTTTGCAGAAGAAATAGCACCCTTTGAGGTGGGGCAGCGTCATGCCGAACGGGACCGGATCGCTGATCGGGGCCATCGAACGGACGGCGTCGTCGGCATAGGCCGTGACGTTGACCGTGATGTTGCCGCCGTTGCGCTCGGCCCAGCCTTTCTGCCAGAGATAGCCGGCGACTTCGGCGACTTCGGCCACCCGGCGGGCCAGTTCGGGACGATTTTCGAGTATCGATTTCATGGTGTGAATCTTTTTATTGGAATAACGAAGGGAAGAAGATCGAGAAGAGCAGGATAGCGATACCTGCGGTGAGCGTCGCCAGGGTGCGTCCGTTGCAGCCTTTCCACTCTTTGAGCAGGATGCCCCAGACGTTCGAGAAGATGACGTTGAGCGACATCAGGATGCTCCACGAGAAGGCCAGGATGACAGGCGATCCGGTGAGGAAGCTCTTGCCCATCTCCAGGCCGAAGAACTGCGAGTACCACAGCACGCCGGCCAGGGCGCAGAACAGCAGGTTGTTGACCAGCACCGGACCCGGCACGCCGAAATACTCCCCGGCGGTGCGGTTGCGGACGTTCTGCCAGATGCAGTAGGCGGCGTTGGTCACGAAACCGCCCATCGTGACGAGCAGGATGACCGGAAGCCCCGCGTAGAGCGGGTCGACGCCCTGCGCCGCGGCCGCGGCTTTGATCGGGGCCCCGGCGTCGAGGCCCAGTGCGAAGCAGGCGCTCATCACGCCGGCCAGCAGCGCCACGGCGAGGCCCTTGGTCAGCGCGAAGTCTTTGATCGCGGCGCGTTTCTCCTCCTCGGTCATGTTGGCGGCGCGCAGCGACCCGGCGTAGCCGATCACGGCGATGCCGGCGAGGGTCACGCAGACGCCCAGCAGCAGGATGAGCCCCTGCCCGTGCAGGAGGTCCGTACCGGCGAACAGCGCCGGAAGGAGCGTTCCGAAGGCCGAGCAGGTGCCCAGCGAGATCGACTGCCCGAGCGCCACCCCGAGGTAGCGCATCGAAAGTCCGAACGTAAGGCCGCCGACGCCCCACAGGGCTCCGTATATAACGGCCCTGAGGGCGCCGCCTTCACCCAGCAGGGTGAAGAGCGAGCCGCCCTCGGGCACGGCGATCAGGGCTCCCAGCAGCGGGAAGACCAGCCAGGCGAAAATTCCCTGCACGAGCCAGAAACTTTCCCAGCTCCACTCCCTGACCTTTTTGATCGGGACATAGGAACTCGACTGTCCGAAGCTGCCGATTGCAATGATCAGCAATCCGATGAGTATTTCCATGATTTATGCACGTTTCGAGGTGACCTCGCGTTCGTATTTCTGGATTTCGGCGATGAAATCCTCGCCGACGGGCACGTTGTTGCGCAGGCAGAACATGTCCCACACGGCGTTCCAGGGCAGCGATTTCGACTCCTCGAGCAGGGCCAGACGCTCGAAGCCCTGTCCGTTGGCCTCGTATTCGCGCAGTTTGGCCAGCGGTTCCAGCAGGGCTTGCATCATGCACTTCTGCGTGGCGCGCGAACCGATGACATAGGCGCCGATGCGGTTGATCGAAGCGTCGAAATAGTCCAGCCCGATGTGTACGCGGTCGAGGGCGTCGCAGCGCACGATCTCCTTGCAGAGTTCCAGCGTTTCGTCGTTCATGATCGTCACGTGGTCCGAGTCCCAGCGCACGGGGCGCGACACGTGGAGCATGATCTCGGGGGTGAACAGCAGCAGCGACGAGAGTTTGTCGGCGACGACCTCCGTGGGGTGGAAGTGACCCGTGTCGAGGGTCACGATCTTGCCGCGCGAGGTGCCGTAACCGATGTAGAAGTCGTTCGAACCCACGGTGTAGCTCTCCAGGCCGATGCCGAAGACCTTCG
This sequence comes from Alistipes timonensis JC136, assembly GCF_900107675.1. Taxonomy (GTDB): domain Bacteria; phylum Bacteroidota; class Bacteroidia; order Bacteroidales; family Rikenellaceae; genus Alistipes; species Alistipes timonensis. The sequence goes on along the minus strand of NZ_FNRI01000002.1, from coordinate 159,453 downwards.
ACTCGATGCAGTCCTTCATGTTGTCGTATTTCTTCTCGAAGATCTTGTCGAGCGAGTCGCAGAGCAGCTCACGGTATTTCATGCGGTTGACCGTGAGGTCCTTCGAACCGTCGTGCACCCAGACGTTCATGATGCAGGGATCGCCCTGCGCCTTGCCCATCTCCTCGGCGATGGCGCGGCAGCGCTTGGTGTGCTCGATCCAGAAGTTGCGGATTTCGGGATCGGGGTTCGACAGCGAGAGGCTCCCGCTCTTGGGATGCGAGAACGACGTGGAGTTGAAGTCGAGTTTCATGTCGTTCTTCTTCGCCCAGTCGATCCAGCCCTGGAAGTGCCTGGGCTCCACCTTATCGCGGTCGACGAACTCGCCGCCGAACTCACCGTAGATTTCGTGGAGGTTCAGGCGGTGCCGGCCGGGGATGAACGACTTGGCTTTGAGGATGTCGGCGCGCAGTTCCTCGATGTTGCGGGCCTTGCCGGGGTAGTTGCCCGTGGCCTGGATGCCGCCCGTGAGGTCGCCGCCCTGGTTCTCGAAGCCCGTCACGTCGTCCGCCTGCCAGCAGTGGAGCGAGAGGGATACTTTCTGTAAAGCGGCGAGCGCTGCTTCGGTGTCGATGCCCAGGTCGGCATAACGTGCTTTTGCGACCTCGTAGGCCTGCTGAATCTGTTCGGTTTTCATTTTTCTGTCGTGTTTTAAGTTACTTTACAATCGTTTTGAAGCGTGTGTATGCGGCATCCCATGCGGCGGTGTCGCCCGGGATGAAGTCTTCGGTCGGGATGCAGCGGGCGATCAGCGAGCGCATCTCCTGCAGCGTCCCGACGCACCCGGCGGCGCGGGCCTGCAACATAATGTTGCCCACGGCGGTGGCCTCCGAGGGGCCTGCCGTTACGGGAATCCCAAGCGAGTCGGCCGTGAACTGGTTCAGCAGGGCGTTCTTCGAACCCCCGCCGATGACGTGGAGGCGTTCGATCCCGAACGGCGCCAGCGAGCGGAAACGGTCGAGGACGAAGCGGTATTTGAGTGCGAGACTTTCGAAGATGGCGCGGATCGTTGCGCTGTCGTCGTCGGGCACGGGCTGTCCCGTGCGCCCGCAGTAGGCGCGGATCGCCGCGGGCATGTCGCCCGGAGCGGCGAATGAGGCGTCGTCGGGGTCGATCATTGTCCGGAACGGCGCGGCCCCGGTGGCCATCTTCACGATTTCGGGGTAGGAGTAGTCGCGTCCCTCTTCTTTCCATTTTTTGAGGCACTGCTCCAGAATCCACATGCCCGTGATGTTCTTCAGCAGGCGGGTCGTACCCTCCACGCCGCCTTCGTTGGTGAAGTTGTAGCGCTCGGTCTGCTCGTTGATGAAGGGTTCGCGGACCTCGATGCCCATGAGCGACCACGTGCCCGACGAGAGGTAGGCGAAACGCTCGTTGGCGGCCGGCACGGCGGCGACGGCCGAGGCGGTGTCGTGGCCCGCCACGGCGACCACGGGAAGCTGCGGCACGCCGCAGGCGGCGGCCAGTTCGGCGCGGAGCGTGCCGATCCGGTGGCCCGGCATCACGATCGGGGGGAAGAGTTCGGCCGAAAGGCCCATCTTCTCCAGCAGGCGCGCTTCGATGCGTTTCGTGCGGGGATTCAGCAGTTGCGACGTGGAGGCGATGGTGTATTCGGTGACCATCTCTCCGGTGAGCAGGTACGACAGGGCGTCGGGCATGAAGAGCAACCGGTCGGCGGCGGCCAACTGCGACGAATGGTCGCGCTGCATGGCGTAGAGCTGGTAGAGCGAGTTGAAATTCATGATCTGGATGCCCGTGTCGCCGTAGACCTCCTCTTTGGGAAGCACCTTGGAGAAATACTCCTCGGGAGCGCCGTCGGTGTGCGGATCGCGGTAGGCGTAGGGGAGTCCCAGCAGCGAGCCGTCACGGCCGATGAAGGCGAAATCGACGCCCCAGGTGTCGATGCCGACCGAGGTGATCTCGACCCCTTCGCGGGCGGCGGCGCGCAGGCCCTCGCAGAGGTGTTCGTAAAGCGAAAAGATGTTCCAGTAATAATGGCCGCCCAGCGGCAGGATGGCGTTCGGGAAGCGTGTCAGTTCTTTGAGGACGAGCTCTCCGTCCCGGAGCGAGCCGAGGATGGTGCGTCCGCTGGTGGCCCCCAGGTCGAAGGCGACGAAGTGTTTGGGTTGCATGTTTCGGTTTGTGATTTTTGGGTTGTACAAAAAAACTCATTTTTTTGCCGTTTCGACGTTGTAATATGATGGATGGCTTTTGTTTTTTGATCTTTCTGCCGGTTTGCTTCCGGAGGGGGTGGCGCCGGTCGCGGATTTTTATATATATTTGTCTGACCAAACTACTTTTCCGTTTCAGTAACCTGCCGTATGAAGCCTTTAAACAATCATAAGTATCTGGTGAGCAGCGAAAAGGACCAGACGTGGGGCGTCACGGTCGACACCGTGGGCAGCGAGTCCGTCGCCGCCGGGTACGAGACCTATCCCCCGCGGGTCGGACACCCCTCGGGTTTCTATTTTGACGTTGGAAAAGGGCGTGTGCTGGAGAGCTACCAGCTGCTCTATATCACCTCGGGCCGCGGCTCGTTCTACGGCCCCGACCGCAAGCGCACCGACATCGGCGCCGGGGACATGGTGCTGCTGCGCCCCAACCGCTGGCACAGCTACATGCCCGACCGCGAAACGGGATGGCACGAGTACTGGATCGGCTTCCGCGGTCCGAACGTCGACGCGCGGTTCCGCAACGACTTTTTCGACGACAGCCGCGAAGTGTTCCGCGTGGGGGTCCGCGAGGAGATCACGGCCCTCTACGACAAGGCCATCGAGGTCGCCGAGAACGAGCGTTCCTCCTATCAGCAATACCTCGCAGGCATCGCCAACCTGCTGTTGGGCATGGCGATGTATTACCATTCGAACCACCAGTTCGTGTCGCTCGACGTGGTGGGGCAGATCGACCGCGCGCGGCGCATCATGCGCGAGGAGCTTTACGCCAACATCTCGCCCGACGAGGTGGCCCGGCGGGTGAACATGAGCTATTCGTGGTTCCGCAAGATGTTCCGCGACTACACGAATATCTCCCCGGCGCGCTACATGCAGGAGTTGCGCCTGCAGGAGGCCTGCCGTCTGCTGTCGGGAACGGCCATGAGCATCAAAGAGATCGCCTTCCGGCTCAATTACGGCGACGCCTCCTATTTCTCCAACATGTTCCGCCGCCACCTGCGGATGACCCCCATCGAATACCGCCGCCGTTTCGGCGTCGGCAGCGACGGTCTCTGCGCGGACGGCGGTGAGCATGAAGCCTGAAAATCTGTAAAAACCCAATAAATTTTCTGACCCGATGAATGTTGTGAATTTTAGAAACGCCGGATGCTGGCTCGTGCTGTGCTGTCTGCCGTTGCTGGCGGGTTCCTGCGGGAAGCGTCCCGCAATCGCCGACATGCGCTGCGAATACCTCGTCTCGCCGATCTCGGTGGACACCCCCTCGCCCCGCTTCACCTGGATTTATGAAGATGCCGACGCTTTCGAGCAGGCCGGCTACCGGCTGTGCGTGGCCACGGCGCCCGAGAAACTGGGCGCTCCCGATGTCTGGAACTCCGGGGAGGTTGCCGGCAGCCGTCCTTTTGCCGCGATGCCCGACGGCGGGTTGCTCGCCTCGCGGACCCCTTACTACTGGCAGGTCGAGGCATGGGACGCCGGCGGCCGGCGGATCGTCTCGCCCGTCGCGGAGTTCGAGACCGCCCTGATGGAGACCTCCGAATGGCAGGCCCGCTGGATATCCGACGCCCACGACAAGGATTTTGTCCCTGCGCCGATGCTGCGGCGGGCATTCGACGTGCGGTCCGGTGTCGAGCTCGCCCGGCTCTACGTGAGCGCCGCGGCCTATGCGAAGACGAGCCTGAACGGCGAACCCGTTTCGGGAAATCTCCTCGACCCGGGTTACACCCATTACGACAAGCGCAACCTCTATGCCGTGCACGACGTTACGGACCGGCTCCGCGAGGGCGAGAATGTCCTTTCGGCGGTGCTGGGCAACGGGTTTTACAATGCCATTCAGCCCGTCGCCACGTGGAGTTTCGAGGTGGCCCGCTGGCGCGGACGTGCGCGGATGATCTGCGAACTGCACATCGACTATGCCGACGGCACGCACGAGGTCGTCTGCTCCGACGGTTCGTGGCGCACGACGGCCGACGGTCCCTACCTTTCGAACAACATTTACAGCGGCGACGTTTACGACGCCCGCCGGGAGATTCCCGGCTGGGACCGTCCCGGATTCGACGATTCGGCGTGGGCGCAGGCCGTCGAGGTCGCGGCTCCCTCGCCGCTGCTGAAAGCCCAGTCGATGCCCGCCGTCCGGGCCGCGCGCGAGATGGAGCCTGTCAAAGTCCGTTCGTTCGGCGATACGGTCTGGGTGTTCGACTTCGGCGTCAACCTCACGGGCCTCTGCCGCCTGCAGGTCGAGGGCGGGCGCGGCACGCAGATCACGATGACCCACGGCGAGTTTCTGCAGCCCTCGGGCCGTATCGAGATGCGCAATCTCGATATCTACTACAAGCCCCTGCCCGGTTACGATTTCCAGACCGACACCTATATTTTGAAAGGCGAAGGCCGCGAGACGTGGACGCCCGATTTCACTTACCACGGATTCCGGTATGTCGAACTGCGGTCGAGCGCCCCGGTGAAACTCGACAAGACGAGTCTCACGGCGCGTTTCATGCACACCGACGTGCCTTCGGTCGGGAAATTCTCCTGCTCGAACGGGCTGTTCAACCGCATCTGGGAGATGACGCGCCGGACCTATCTCAACAACCTCACCTCGATACCCACGGACTGTCCCCAGCGTGAAAAGAACGGATGGACGGCCGACGGCAACCTGGCGATGGAGCTGGCGCTGCTCAACTACGACGGAATCGCCTTCTACGAGAAGTGGCTCGACGATTTCGTCGACAACCAGAACGAGGCGGGACGCATTGCGGGCATCATTCCCACGGCCGGATGGGGTTACGACGACTGGATCGGTCCGGTATGGGACGCTTCGGCCTTCATGATTCCCTACACGCTCTATAATTATTACGGCGACCTGCGTCCCGTCGAGAAGATGTGGCCCGTCTGTGCGCGTTACCTCGACTACCTCGCCACGCGCGAGGAGGCCGACGGCAGCGTGACCTACGGCATCGGCGACTGGGTTTTTTACCACACGCAGACCCCGACCGACTACACTTCGACCTGCTACTATTATTACGACAATGTGCTGATGGCCCGTTTCGCCGAACTGCTGGGCCGCGACGGCGAACGTTACGCCCGCAAGGCCGCGCAGCTGCGCGAGTTGATCAATACGAAGTACTACGATGCTGAAAAGGGCCTTTATGCCAACGGTTCGCAGGCCGCACAGGGCGTGGCGCTCTATTTGGGTATCGTTCCCGAAGGCGATGCACAGCGCGTGGCCGACAACCTCGCGCGCATGATCGCCGACAACGATTATTTCCTCGATTTCGGAACCATCGGCAGCAAGACCGTGCTGCGCATGCTCACCCGCTACGGCCATGTCGAGACGGCTTATAAGATGGCTGCCCAGACCCAGGCTCCTTCGTGGGGCTGGTGGGTCACCCAGGGGTTCACGACGCTGGCCGAGACCTGGACGCTCTCGCCCGAGTGGCGCGATGCGTCGGTCAACCATGTCTTCCTGGGCGATGTCGCCGCGTGGTATGTCAACGACCTGGCGGGAATCAATTTCGATCCGGCGGCCCCCGGGTTCGGGCACATCATTATCGCTCCCCATTTCGTCGAGGCGCTCGACTGGGCCGCGGCTTCCTACGATTCGGTGCGCGGCGAGATTCGCTCGGAATGGCGGCGCCGCGGCGGCTGTGTGACGCTGAAAGTCACCATCCCGGCCAACACGACGGCCGACATCCGGATCGACGGCGAGACCATCGCCACGGTGGCCGGCGGTGTTCACGAATTTACCTTCTGATACATCCGGCTGAAACAAGAGCGGCAGACTTCGAAAAGTCTGCCGCTCTTGTTGTTTCGGGGCTCGTCAGAGGTTCTCGTCCTCGAAAGCGAGCACTTCGGTCGAAACTTCTCCCAGCGGTCCGGAGTTCTGGCTGATGCCGGTCTGGACTTTGATGAAGTCGATGTATTTGAGGTTGGCGGCGCTGCCGTCCGCATTCACCGCGTTGGAGATTCTGAAATAGTTTTTGCGCTGGTCGCCGTCGGAGACCTCTCCCGCGGCCTGGTCGCTGCCAGCGTTGTCGGCGTATCCCCAGTCGTAGGGATTGTTGTAGTAGTCGCCCGTAATCGGGTGGCGTGTCGTGTTGGCGGCCAGCCGTGTGCCGTAGAGCTTGTAGTTCTCCATGTCGATCCACTGTGGGTAGTAGCCTTGCCTGTGGCTGCTGTTCCGTTCGACCGTGCCCGCGTTGCCGCGGTTGTCCTTCCATTGGATGCCCGTATTGTCGCTCTTCGGGCGGTAGTAGGTCATGGCGTAGGACGTGAGCGTCTCCGGCTTGCCGTATTCCGAACCTTTGAGCTCGTACCACTCGTCGTCGGGAAGCCCGTTGCCGTTGGTGTCCTGCATGACCCATACGATGCCCGGTTCGGACGACTGGGCGAACTGGTTGCCCGCGATCGAGAAGTCGTCGCCGCCCTTGCTCTCGATGCTGTGGTCGAAACCCACGACGATATAGCCGCCCCAGGCTCCCAGCGAGACGTAGTAGTTCTTGCCTTGGGTGTTCTGCTCGAGCAATCCTTGGGCATACTTTGCGGCCTCTTCCGCCGAAGTGATGTCTTTGAAACCGCCTTCGTTGATGAACTGCCCCGGCGCCGGGGTGTATTCGTAGACCTTGTCCGGGAATGGGTTGGTTCCGCCGGTACGCTTGTGCGACATTTCGTCGTCGCAGCAGGTCACCGCAACGGTGGCTGTCGCAGTCTGGCCGTCGTCGTCGGTGACTTTCACGACGACCGTGTATTCACCCTTTGCATCCGGAGTAAAGGCGAAGACCTCTTTGTCTCCTTTTTCGGGCCGGTCTTTTACGGTCCATTCGAATGTCGGATTGTGGAAATGTTCGAGGACGGGACGCAGGTAGAGCGTGCGGTGCAGCGATACGTTCCGGGCGCCTTCCTGGCCGAACCGGAGGGAGGGCGCCGGGAAAACGGCCGACACCGTGAAACGCTCCACGACCCGGACGGTGATGGTTTCCGGCTCGGCCTTGCCGTCCTCGTTTTCCGCATTGAGCGTCAGTTCATAATCGTCCAGTTTGTCCGGGGTGAACGTGTAGGTGGCGTCAGTCCCCACCGTTTCGCCGTCGAGCGTCCACACGAAGGTCGCTCCGTCGCCGTTGGCGATCGTAGGGGCGATCGTGGTTTCGCGGCCGATCTCCACCTCCATCACTTTGTCGTCGCCGACGGGGAATGAGATCACCGGTGGCTGCAGCCGGTTTACCTCGATGCGCAGCTCCTCTTCGGCTTTGCCGTTCGGGGTTTCGACGCGGAAGATGAGGAAATAGACGCCCGCTTCCCGGGCCTCGAACGTGAAGGTCGGGCCGGAACCGGCCGGTTCGTCGTCGAGAATCCACGCATAGACGGCGCCTTCGGCATTTCCGACCGTCGGGGCGATCGTCACCGATTTGCCGACCTTTACCGGGTAGATGCCTTCGGGATTGTCCAGCGTGATGACGGGCTTGGCCCCGCCGTCCGTGATTACGTCGTCCTTGTTGCAGGATGCGAGCAGCGCCAGAAGGAGCGCCGCCGTTGAAAAACAGAAATTCCGGATCATATAGCTTGCCATTTTTACAGTCGTTGGCACCGGGCTCCGGGAGTGAAATCGACTGAACGGAAAAGCTGTATGACGAAGCTGCCATTCGATCTCTGCCCGAAACCCGCGGGTGCGAATCCTTGCAAGGCAGGTCTTCTGACTTATCCCTGTTGCCGCGCCTTCCCGGCTTTCGAGCCAGTGGCATAATGTGCGGCAACCGTCGTCTCCCGCGAGGGGAGGGGACTTACAGCAGCAGGTACTATTCCGGATTTTCACCGGATTCCCTTTTCATCGGCCGGGGTGCGTATGAGCCCCGTTCCGAAACCTTGCGAGGGCAAAGATACGAATAAGCCGAGAGAAAAAAGCAAGCTTGCCTGCTTTTTTTCCGAGGCGGAGTATCTAAGGCGAGGCCAGAGATACGAAAAAACCGGAAAAAGCCGCATCCCGTACGGCTTTTTCCGGTTTTTATCCGACGACGGCGGTCGCTACCACATGTAGAGCACCATGTCGCCCGGGTCGAGTGCCAGTGTGCGCTGGTCGTTCGAGGCCAACTGCACGGAACCGTCCTTGTGGATGCGGCGCACGTGCGGCTGTGTGCCGACGTTGAGGTAGCACTTCTCGTTGATGCTGGTGTTGACCGCCATCATGAAGTGGTAATCGTGGTTCTCGAAGAACGAAATGCACGCCGTGCTGGTTTCGCGGCCGACCGACAGTTCGGTGATCTCGGCGGGGAGTTTGTCCAGGGCGCGGGTGTCCAGCGGCAGCGGGGTGCCGATGTGGTAGACGCCCGTCACCTTGTTGTCCAGGAAGACCCACGCCAGCTTTTGGACCTCGTCGAGCACCGATTTCACGATGTCGTAGGTTTCGGTGCGGGTTCCGTCCTCGGCGATCGGGCCGTTGCGGTATTTCCAGATTTCGGGGTCGGCCACCGTCGGGGTCCAGTAGGTGAAGCACTGGAGCGCCTGCGTACCGTAGGCGAGGTTGCTGTATGCCTGCAGGCGCAGGTCGTTCACCGTCGGCTGCGGGTAGCTGGTGTGGGGAACGGTGAGCATGAAGCTCCAGAAATCCATGCCCGAGCGGAGCGCCCGGTCGCGGACGATTTCGAGGCACTGATACCACTCGCCGAGAATCTGCCGCGGGCTGTCCGCGACGTTGGGGTCTTTGATGATCGGGTATTTGTCGAACGAGAGGAACGTGATCTCGGGAACCTCGGTCATGTAACGGTCGATGTACTCGTCGTAGTCCTTCACGCCGAGGGCCGCATAGTGCTCGGGACCGCCCGTAGGGAAGATGTTCGCGTAGCAGATATGGTTCCTGTCCACGTGCTGGATGTCGGACATCATTTTGGACATGTTTGCGAACTGCGTCGGATGGGGTTCGTCCATGACGAAGTATCCGGCCAGCGCGGGATGGTCTTTCAGTCGGTTTACGGCGTCGAGACGCTTGCTCTCCGTGTAGAGTTCGTCGCATTCGACGATGAGTTTGATATTGGTCTTGGCGGCGAAGTCGAGGCATTTGAGGGCCGTTTCGACATTGCCCATGCGCGAGTAGTTGAGCGTAATGCCCATCTGCTCGGCCTCCTGGAAGCGCTCGACGCTGGCGTGCGAGGAACGTACGCCGTGCCAGGCCACCACGGGAATCTTCTCCGAAGAGGGGATTTGCGAGGGATAGCTGTTGGTTTTGCCGCCGTCGTCGTCCTTGCAGCCGGTGAAGGCTGCGAGCGATCCGGCGAGCAGGGCGGTCATGAGGAGCTGTTTCATGGTTGAATCGGGGTGTTGTGGTTAATATTTAAAGATGTAACGGTAACGGAAGCGGTCGCCCGGGGCCGAATCGCCGTCGCGCATGCATTCGCGGATGTCGCCGTCGGCGACGGCGTTGTCGATCCATTTGAAGTCGACCGTGAAGTCCCTCGCGTCGGTGATGCCGAGCTGCGAGAGCGGAACGGCGATCTCCATCCGGTTGCCCGAGACGGCATAGTCGACCGTCGCGGCCTCCTCCCAGTTCCAGCCGCCCTTCGAACGCTGGAGCGTGGTCCGGTTCTCGCTGACGACCCGGTTGTTGACGACCCATTGGAACCCTTCCCAGGCCGGCGCCGTGCTGCCTTTCACCGAGATAAAGAGCCGCATCCAGTTGCGGTCGGTGCGGGGTGTGATCGGGTCGGCGGTCTCCACGTAGAAGAAGAGCGATTTGCAGTCCGTAGCGACCTTGGCATAGCAGATGTCGTTGCGCCCGGTGTTGTTCGTGAGGCTGATGTTCTTGTAGCCGAAGCCCCAGTGATTGCGTGCCCGGGTGTCGCCCTTGTAATCCTTGTAGCGGGTCCCGAGGGCCGTCCAGTCGTCGAACTTGCCGTCGACGGCGATCTGGTGGATCTCCTTTACCGGCTCGACCGGCGTGACGCCCTTGTAGCGGCGGATGTAGTCGGTCATGTAGTAATAGTAGACGTCGGTGAAATCGTCGGCGCAGGGCTCGATGTCGCGGCTGAACTCGTGGTTGTAGCAGTCGATGAACGTGGCGCCCGTGTTTCCCTGCCGCTGGGCCACCCACTCGTTCCATCCCGTGAGGAAGATCAGGTCGGGGTCGCACTCGATGGCCCGCTCGAACTGCTGTTTGAAATAGGTTCCCGCGGCGCGCTGTTCGGCCGTGGGATTCGCGGGCTGGTGCCCGCCCTTGCCTTCGGGCGAATTGCCCGTGTAGCTGCGGCCGATGTTCCAGACCGGGTGGCTGGCCACCATGACGGGCATCTCCTCCTTCACGTTGCGCTGCGGCGAAAATTCGCCCCATGCCCAGCGGTTCTTACCGTCGCCGTACCAGTTGCCGCCGTAGTTGTACTGGGTGTCGAACCACGCGTAGCGGAACGTGAGGCGGCTGGCAACTCCGTTCCCGTAATCCCCGGGAGGTGCGAGGAGTAGCGGTTTGCCGTCGAGTTCGTACCACAGGCGGTCGTAGTCGCTGTTGCTGTAGAGCGTCAGCAATTCTTTGACCACCGGGGCGGGGTTCGTGTTGAGGATGAACGAGATTTTCGGCCGGGGATTGCCTTCGCGCTGCATCTGGACGTAGACGTCGCAGAGCGTTTTGACCACCGGAAGATAGGCGTAGCCGTTCGTTACGTCGATGAAGATCACGTCGACGCCTGCCTCCGCGAGCATCTGGGCATGGCGGCGGATTATCCAGGTGTCGTTGGAAACGTAATAGTCCAGATAGGGTTTGCCCCAGTGGTGCATGGCGCCCCCGGGACCGAAGGGGATGTCGGCCGGATTGCTGTGGCCTTTCTCCAGCTCGCTGATGTCGTAGGGCGACCGGGTGTCCGAGGCCTTCGGCGGGATGATGTCGCCGCCGAAGTAGTCGCCTGTGTCGTAGCCGTGGGCGCCGATCCAGATAAAGTAGAAAATGCCTACTTTTTTGTCACGCAGCGTCTTATGACGGTAGTCGAACGCAATCTCCTTGCCTGCGGGGTCGATCGCCACCAGGGATTCGTTTCCGTATGTAACCACCTCGCCCGGTGCCGGCCCCGGTTCCGGATCGGGACCGGGATCGGGGTCGGATTTCGAGCAGGCGAACAGGGCGAGCAGGAGGAACGGGATGGTTTTTTCTATCATTTTGTCTGCTGTTTTTCAGGTTATTGGGGGAACTGCACTTCGAACGTGATGAACAGTCCCCGGTGGTCGCTGGGCCATACGCCGCCCACGGGTTCGATCAGCTCTTCGGCCTTGTCGACGAACTGGTCCTCGACTACGGCGCTTTTGGAGATCATCGACGAGGGACCCATGATCTGGGCCTTTTTGGGGGCGAACTTGGCGTCGGGACGGTAGTAGACGAAGTCGATGCGGTCGCGTTCGTCGGCCTCCGCAGCCCATTGCGTCTCCTTTCGGGCGTCCTTGTTGTTCACGGGCCACGTCACGGCCGGATGGGTCACGGGATCGGGATAGACCTCCCGGTAGGCGTCCTTCATGCCGTCGGCATAGCAGGTCGTCGAGATGGGCCATGCCACCACGCAGCCGTTGTGCTCGTATTTGTCCTTCATCGCCTCGGTCCAGTCGAGGTGCGAGGGCTGGTTGAGGTCGCCGCCGAAGATGCAGAGGCGTCCCTGTGCCTGCTGGGCCCGGGTGTCGGCCGTGAGGTCCTTGGCGATCTGTGTGCGGCCCGATTTCTCCTCGCGGTCGAGAATGAAATCGATATCGGTGATCGGTCCGTTGGCGAGTTTGTCCCAGCCGTAGGGCGAAGAACCGTCGCCGTAGCCGCGCGGCAGATAGCAGGCGTAATACATGTGGTAGGCGTGTGAAGCGTAAATCGCCATCTGCTGTCCGTAGAAATCGACCACCGTGCGGTAGAACCACAGGTTGCCGTTCACGGCGTCGGTCGAGAGCACCGGGTGGCGCGTCAGCAGGCCGCGGGTGCCGCTGCCTCCCTTGCAGGTATAGGTGTAGCGGATGCCGGTGCGCTTGTACAGTTCGGCGGCTACGGCGGTCAGGATCGTGCGTGCGTTATCCTCCGAGGTGAACTCGCAGAACGACGCGGCGTCGGGTTTCAGTTCGGCGAGCTGTTTGATCAGCGCCTCCTGACCGTTGTTGACGTTGGCGATGCCCTCCCAGAGATTGAGCTGCAGGAACGTGAATTCGCGGACAGCGGCGGGCGAATAGACTTCGATGTCGCAGCTGGCGCTGACCGATCCGAGCGTCGCGGAGATGACGGTACGGCCTTCGGCGACGCCCGTTATGCGGCCGTTCTGGTCGACGGTCGCCTTGGAGGTGTCGTCGCTTTTCCACACCACGGGACCCTCTACGGCGGCATTCTCGGGAACGAGTTTCGCCGTGACATCGAGTGTCTTGCCTGTTGCGACCGACGCGATCGAAACCGAAAGTTCGATCTTTTCGAGCACGATGGGGGCGGCGGTCACCGTGACCTCGCACGAGGCGGTCACGTCGCCGCATTTGGCCCTGACGGTCGTTTTGCCGACGGCGACGCCCTCGATCGTTCCGTCGTCGCCGGCGCGGGCGATCTTCGAATCTTCGCTCGACCAGCGGAGCCCTTCGAGCGAAGCCGTCGCGGGCGTGGCCGCTGCGGTCAGCTGTGCGCTCTGGCCGACGGTCAGCGAGAGGGGAGAAGGCGTGAGGGTGATCGCCGTCAGTTTGCCGGGGTCTTCGGGGGTGTCGCCCGATTTGCTTTCCGAACACGATACGGTGACTGCCGATGCGCTCAGGCAGACCAGCATCGCGTAACGCAGAATGTTGCTTTTCATGGTTTATGGTGTTAGGTTATTATTGTTCGGTTATTCGATTTTGACGAGCCCCTGCCAGGCGCAGTGGTGCTCGGTGATTCCCTTTTCGTCCATCCAGCGGCGGGTCTCGGGGGTCTTCATCCATGCCGTGTCGTAGCCTTCGCCCACATCGTTGTTCCAGACCCACAGGGGCGTGGGCCAGAGGCAGGCGCGGAAGCGGACCGTGCGGTAGAACTCTTCGCGGACGCCCATCTGCCCGTGGTGGGCCATCTGGATATAGTCGCAGTCGAGCTCCTCCCGGGGGACGCTGCGCAGCAGCCGGTCGCCGCTCTCCTCGCCCGTGTCGCCGAGCATCAGCAGCGATTTGCGCTTGTCCCAGAGCCGCAGCACGATGCTGGCGTTGTTGTAGGCGTTGACCAGCGTTGCGGTGTCGTTGACCTGCAGGACTTTGAGATGCAGTCCGTCGAGGCGCATTTCCCGGCCCGGCTCCGTCAGGTTCTCGACGTGCAGGCCCGAGGCGGCGAGGGCTTCGAGGTAGGCGTCGGCCGGCTTCCTGCGGTTGAGGTCGGTGTCCAGTTGTGCGTCGCTCATCGGCGACTGCCAGACGGTCCCGATCTCGATGCCGCCGGGCGAACGCAGGATCTCGGTGAGGGCGCCCATGTGGTCGACGTGGGGATGCGTCACGAACCACCACTCCACGCGGTTGCCCAGCGCCGCGAGGAATCCCCGCAGGTAGGGGGCGTCGGCCGCCGTGCCGCCGTCGATCACCGCGACGCGCCCCGCATCGGTGCGGATCACGTAGGAGTTCATCTGCGACGGTCCCTGCGGAGGCAGCTGCCAGAGCGTGAAGCCCGGGCGTGCGGCCGACAGCGGAAGACAGCCGGCGGCGAGGAGCAGTGACAGAAACAGTTTGCGCAGCATGGCTTTACTTTTTACCGTATTTGATGAGCAGCGACGAGCGCGGCTGTCCGATGCTCATGGTGAAGCCGTCCATCAACTGCCGGCCCGTGGCCTCCACGCGGTCGTCGTTGTCGGCGTTTTCCAGCACGTAGGTCGCTTCGGGTTCCAGCCCGCGGAAATGCACGACTTTCTGTTCCTCTGTCGAGAGGTCGCGGCGGAAAGCCACCACATAGCCCGTCTGGTCCGAGGGACGCAGGAGTTGGTAGGCCAGCCAGATGTCGTCGCCCGTCATGTCGCCGTAACCTGTCAGCGGGTAGTAGTCCTCGTAGAAGTAGGGGCGCACGGCGGCGAATTCGGCCATGCGGCGCTGCATCTCGGGGATCGACGAATCGGCGTTCGATATTTTCCAGTTGTAGATGATCGTGGCGCTGAGGCTCGAACGGAAGGTGAAGGCGTCGGACTTGTGCGTGCCGGTTCCGTGTACGGGCAGCCACATGTTCAGCCCGTAGGTGTGGCACTGGTAGCCGATCGGTTCGCCGTAGTTGTAGTCGGTTCGCCAGAGCGGCGCCGACCGCGAAGTCGATTCGAGGTCGATGCGGCGGCCTCCCGAGGCGCAGTTGTCGATCACGAGGCCCGGGAACTCGGCCCGCAGGTAGTCCCAGAAGGCGTAGAGCCCTTCGATGTAGCGGATTTCGCAGATGCCCACGCGGTCGGGCTGGTCGTTGGCGTACCAGAAACCTTCGGGGTCGATGTTGAAATCCTGCCGGTAGTAGTCGATGCGGTTGTCGCGGATGAGCTTGGCGATCTGCTCGCAGAACCACGTGCGGGCCACGGGGTCGCCCAGGTTGAAGAGGAACGAATCGACGCTTCCGCGCTTCACCCAGCCCGGCTGGGCGGCTTTGCCGCTGGCGTCGAGCATGAACTCGGGGTGCTGCACGGCCCAGTCGGAATCCTTCATCACGCGCTCGGGTTCGAACCACACCATGAACTTGCAGCCGGCGCGGTGCACCTCGTCGGCCACGGGGCCGAGGCCCTGCGGGAAGCGCACGCTGTCCACCGACCAGTTGCCCACGGTGTTGGCCCAGTTGTAGCCGTTTTTCCAGTCGGCGGCTTTGCTGTACCATCCGGCGTCGAGCCAGAAGACCTGGGGCAGCAGGCCGAACTGCTTGTAGCGTTTCACGAGGGCCGTGGCGTAATCGGCCGTCATGCAGGTGTATTCGTTGCAGGGGGCGGGGTCGCCGTAGTTGAAGCTCGAACAGATCGGGAACACGGCGGGCTTGCCGTCGGCCGTGGGGTGGTGGTGGGCCAGCAGGAAGCGGCGCAGAAGGTTCTGCCCGTCCATACGGTCGTCGCCCTGCCACAGGAGCATGGCCGTCGAAGGAGTGCGGATCTCCTCGCCCGGAAGCAGGTAAGCGGCCAGGTTCTTCATGCCGGTCGCCACGCTGACGGCGTTCGCCGCCGGGCGCGCGATGTCGGCTTTCCAGTTCCCGGTCCATCCGATGGCGACGACCATGCCTCCCGTGGGCAGTTGGACGTTGAAAAAGGGAAAGGCGTGCGACGACGAGCGTCCGCCCTGCGGGTGCATCGAGTGCACGTCGCCCACGGCCAGCTCGCGCGTGCGGGCGTGAAAGTCGGCCTTCGAGACGTGGCTTCCGTCGGCGTAGTGGAGCAGAAAGGCTCCTTTGGCCGTCGATTCGGGGGTGATGTCCACGACCTTCACCTGCTCGATTTTCGGGGTGTTCCCCTCGGAGGTGTTGCGGAAGCGGAGCACCCACTCCATGGCGTTGAAATCCGCGAAAGTCTTCACGCGGCACTCGACGGCGAGCCCCGTCGCGGGGTCGGTATAGGTGTATACGCGCTCGGTGACGTTCCGCTCCGCTGCGGGGAGCGTCTCGGCGGTGTATTTCCAGTCGGCGATCGTCTTGCCCGAGGGCACGCCCCCGCAGACGAACGAGAAGGGCGGCACCTTGCCTTTGGCGAAAGCTCCGGCGACCCATTTTTCACATTCGGCGCCTTTGGCGGGGATGCGCAGGCGCGACTGGGCGGAGGCCTGTACGGCGGTCAGCAGGAGTGTTGCAAGCAGCAGTCTGAATAGGTATTTCATGGCTTATAAAGCGTCAGTTTTTGCGGTATTTTATCAGCAGCGAACTCTTCGGGTTGTCGAGACGGAGCGTCAGCCCCTCGGTCAGTTCCCGGCCGCTGCGTACGGTTTCGGCCTGCGTGTCGCAGTCCAGGAGGGTATAGGAGGCGTCGGGTGTGAGCCCGCCCAGGCGCACGGTGTATTCCGCGTCGGGAGCGTCCTGGCGGCGGAATGCGACCACGATGCCCGAGTCGTCCGACGGACGGTGCATCTGGTAGGCCAGCCACACGTCGGAACCCGTGAGGTCGCCCGTTCCCGAGAGCGGATAATAATCTTCGTAGTAGTATTCGCGGATGTCACGGTATTCCCGGATGCGCTGCTGCATGTCGAGGACCGAAACGCCCGGCTCGGTGACTTTCCAGTTGCACTGGAGCGCCGACGAGAGGCTCGAGCGGAACGAATACTGGTCCGGCAGCAGGATGCCCGTGCCGTGTATCGGCAGGAAGAAGTTCAACCCGTAGGTGTGGCACTGGTAGCCGTCGGGGTCGTCGTAGTGGTAGTAGTCGCTGCGCCAGAGGGGTGCGCTGCGGCCGATGGATTCCCAGTCGAGGCGCTTGCCGCCCGAGGCGCAGTTGTCGATCAGCAGGCCGGGGAAGCGGTCCAGCAGGTAATCCCAGAATTTGTAGAGGTTTTCGATGTGGCGGATCTCCTTAATGCCGCTGCGTCCGGGCTCGTCGGCGTCGCGCCAGTAGCCGGCCGGGAGCATGTTGAAATCCTGGCGGTAGTAGTCGATCCCGTTCTCTTCGATCAGGTCGCCGTAGTACTTGCAGAGCCAGTCGCACGCCGCGTCGTTGCCCAGGTCGAACAGGTACCACGTCGACTGTTCCGAGCCTTCGGGCCATTCGGTATCGAGCATCCACTCCTTGTGTTCCGTAGCCCACTGCGTACCCTTCACGACGCGCTCGGGTTCGAACCACACCATGAATTTGGCGCCGGTCTCGTGCACGGCGTCCGATACGGGTTTCAACCCCTCGGGGAAGCGTTCCCGGTCGACCGTCCAGTTGCCCGTGGTGTTGGCCCAGCTCTTGCCGTGCCGGAAATCCCCGGCCCCGGTGTGCCATCCGGCGTCGAGCCAGAAAACGTCGGGCGTCAGTTCGAACATCGAGTAGCGGCGGACCATGGCGACGGCCCAGTCGGCCGTCAGACACGAATATTCGCCGCAGGGCTGCGGGTCGCGGTAGTTGAAGGCGCTGCAAAGCGGGTAGAAGGGGCTGCCGTCGACCTTGCGCGAATGGTGCGCGAGAACGAGGCGGCGGAAACGGTTGTGTCCGTTCATGCGGTCGCCGCTCCAGAACATCAGGGCGACCGAGGGCGTGCGGATCTGCTCGCCCGGATAGAGGTATAGATCGGTATTCAGCATGCCCGCGGCCAGCGTCAGGCGGCTCGGGTCACGCTTCTCGAGGTCGGCGAACCACGTTCCGGTCCAGCCGACGGCGACCATCACGCCCTGCCGCGAAGCTTCGGATTCGAGGTTGAAGAAGGGGAAAGCCTCCTCCGACGAACGTCCTCCGTGGGGTTCGATGTGCAACGGCTGCTCCGTGCGGAACTCAGCAGTGCGGGGCGCATAGTCGGCCTTTGAAATCTTGTTGCCTTCGGCATAGTGGATTTTCAGCGCTCCGGCAGCGGGGTAGACCATGTCGAAATCCGCGACCTTCACGCGTGTAAGCTGCCCGGAATTCTCTGCCGACGTATTGCGGAAATGCAGCACCCATTCCACGGCCCGGAACTCGGGGTATCCTTTGACGTCGCAGACCACTTCGAGTCCGCTGCGGGGGTCGGTGTAGGTGAACGTGCGCAGAACGACATCCTTGTCCGTCGATGCGGGCGCCGTGCGGCTCCAGCGCCACGAGCGGAGGAACTCCTCCGACGGCTGCTCGTCGAGGATGAACGAGAACGGCGGCAGCTGGCCTTTGGCGAAGCGTTGGTCGATCCAGCGGGCGATGTCTGTCTTGTCGCCTTGCATGTGCAAACGCACCTGCGCTGACGCCGGGATTGCTCCCAGCGCCAGCAACAGGGCACTTGCCAAGGCGATGATGGTACGTCGGTAATTGATTACGGGTTTCATCGTCTGTTTTCAGGGTTTGTAATTCGGTTTTTTATCATTCGGCATCCTGTTCCGCGGGGCAGAGGTCGTCGATCGAGGCATGCGTGTGCTTGATCTTGACGCCGCCGCCGTCGTAGCCTTCCAGCGCATAGCTCCAATCGGTAACGGTAAAGCCGTCTTTGAGCGCCTGGATCACGGGGCTGTTGTTCACCCACTTGTCGTAACCGGGCTTTTCGCCGTTTTCGTTCTTGTTCGCGGGCGACAGGTTCCGGTACCAGTAGTGTTCGACGTCGATGTGGCGTTCGCGGCCTTCGGCATCGGCGGCCGTCGCCCAGGTGATCGTGAAGTCCTCCTTGTTTTTGAGGATGTACATGTAGGGGAACCACGAGTCGGGACGCTGGCTGTTATAGCCTTCGCCCAGGGCGTTGTTCAGCAGGCGCGCCCGTTCGATCTTGTTGCCGTCGAGCCAGAGCTGGCGCAGGCGGCCGCAGTTCGAGATGTCGATCTCTTTGAGCTTGTTGTTCTTCGCGCTGATCGAATATACGACCAGCATGCGGTCCTTGTCCGAGCTGTCGCCGTTGGCCGTGCCGAGGTTGATGCCTTCGAGCTGGTTGCCGTCGAGTTTCAGTTCGTTCAGGGCGATGCAGTTGCGCAGGTCGATGGTTCCGGTGAGCGACTGCGAGGACAGATACATCTGCGTCACTTTGCAGGCGTGTTCGTCGTCGGTATAGGTGCCGAAATTGATGCTTGCGATCTTGTTGAGCCCCGATCCTGCGTCGCCCCAGGCGTGCAGCAGCGTGGCGTTGGGGAACTGGGTCATGTCGAGCGACTCGAGCGACGAATTGGCGACGTAGACGCGGTTCACGCTCGTCAGAGGCCCGTAGAGGTCGGTCAGGGGTTTGATCGAGGTGACTCCCGTGGCATAGGTGAGGTCGAGCGTCGCGGCGGTGAAGCCGGCGAGGGCGGCATCCTTTTTCCATACCCGGAACTCTTTGGTCTCCTCGTTGTAATCGACGATCTTGCCCGGCATGTAGCCGCGGCGGGTAACACCCTCTTCGTTGGCACGCATGGAGGGATCGGCGGGCACCACTTCGTCCTCGCCGGTCAGATAATAGCCCAGGTGGTAGGGAATGGCTACGAACTGATCGTCGGGGTGCAGGAATGCCTCGGCCTGCTTCACGCCGCCGCGCAGGACGGTCAGCTTGTAGGAACGGTCGCGCGATGCGGCGGCAGGGAGTTCGAACGTCGCGTTCTGGGCGGTTACGTTGGCGACGTCGGCTTCGGCGCTGTATTCATCGCCGGCCACCGCCTCGATCTTCACTTTGTCGCCGGCTTTGAATCCTGCGGCGGTCATCGTGACGGTGTTGCCCTGAATTGCGCTCAGGTAGGGTATTGTGATGCCTTCGATAGCGGGACTCGAAACGGTCACCTTGCAGGTCACGGTCTTCTCGTCGATGGTCAGGGTGATGTCCGTCGTACCTTCGGCCAGGGCCGTTACGGTACCGTCGTCGGCGATGGTGGCGACCGTCTTGTCGCTCGAATCCCATGCGGCTTCCTGGTTGGTGGCGTTCTCGGGATTGATCGTGTAGGTCAGTTTCTCGGTCTTGCCGACGAACAGGGCCAGTTCGGTTTTCGAAAGTTCGATTTTCTCGACACGGATCGGGGCCGGGGTGACGGTGATGACCGCCTGGCCGTTCTTGCCGCCGCAGAGCGCCATAATTACAGCTTCGCCTTCGGTAACACCGGTTACGACGCCCGTCGCTTCATCGACCGTGGCGACATTCTCGTCGCGGGATTTCCATTTTACATTCTTGTCCGTAGCGTTCTCGGGCAGGATTTCGGCTTTCAGGGTGAGGGTGGTTCCTGCGACGACGCTGCCGGTCGCCGGGGTGACTTTGATTTCGGTGACGGGGATGTCCTCGTCCTTGGTGTCGTCGTCGTTACACGAGACGGCGACCATTGCGAATGCCGTCAGGACGGCAATGGCGGAAAAGAATTTTTTCATAATAGGTTGGAATTTAGGGTGTGAGTGTCTTGCGGGATCAGAAACCGAGCTCTTTTTCGAGGGCCTCGATCACGATGTGGATAACTTTGATGTGTATTTCCTGAATACGGTCCGAATGGGGCGTGCGGGGCGCCTGAAGCGTCACATCGGCCGTTTCGGCCAGCCGGGTGGGACCTTCGGCGGTCAGCGCCACGACCTTCATGCCCAGGCGGCGGGCCGCTTCGGCCGCGGCGACGATGTTCTGCGAGTTGCCGCTGGTCGAGATGGCCAGCAGCACGTCGCCGGGTTTGCCGAACGCCTCGACCCAGCGGACGAAGATATCCCCGAATGAGAAGTCGTTGCCCACGCAGGTCATGTAGGCCGGGTCGTTGATGGCCATGGCCGCCAGCGGGCGGCGGTTTTCGCGGAAGCGCCCGGTGAGCTCCTCGGCGAAATGGGTGGCGTCGCACAGCGAACCGCCGTTGCCGCAGCTCATGATCTTGCAGCCGTTGCGGAGCGCTTCGGCCATCGTGTCCACGATCGCCTCCATCGTCGGAAGGGTCCGGGGCGAGGCGAGGAAATCCGCCAGCGCGTCGTTCGCTTCGCGGAGACTGTGTTCGATAATCTGCCGTTTCATCTTCATGCGTGTTTTATGCGTTGGCGGCCACCGACAGCGCGGCGTAATCGCCGATCGCCTCGCCCAGCGCCGCGGGCACCACGCGGCAGACGCGCCGGGCGTGGGAGAGCGCTTCGCGGGCGATGACCTCCTCCATATAAGGTTTTATCAGGCTTTCGTTGCGGGCGTAGATGCTGCCGATGACGATCATCTCGGGGTTGATGAGGTCGATGACGATCGACAGCCCCCGGCCCAGGTAGCGCGCCGAAGTGCGGTAGATTTCCAGCGCCAGGGCGTCGCCTTCCGCGGCGGCCTGGGCCACCAGCCGGGCGTCGATCCTGTCGGGATCGCCCTCGGGGCACCATGCGACCTTTTCGCCCATTTGCAGGCGTTCCTTCACGGCGAACTGCGCCAGCTGGCGGATGCCGCCGCCGCTGCAAAAACCTTCGAACGAGCCGCATTTGCCGTAGCCCACGGGCCCGAAGTCGCTCAGGCGGATGTGTCCCAGCTCCCCGGCATTGTCGTTGGTTCCGGTGTAGATGCGTCCGTCGAGGATCAGCCCGGCGCCGAGTCCCGTGCCGAAGGTCAGGAAGATCATGTTCCGGGTGCCCGCTCCGGCGCCGAACTGCCATTCGGCCAGCGCGCAGGCATTGGCGTCGTTGTGGATGGCGGTGCGGATGCCGAACTCCTTTTCGAAGATTCCGACGATGGGGATGTTGTCCCAGCCGGGCAGGTTCGGGGGTGACATCACCACGCCCGTGCGGCTGTCCAGCGGGCCTCCGCAGCTGATGCCGATGGCCCGGGTGTTGCCGGCTTCGAGGCCGTGGCGCCCCATCACGTTGCGGATGCAGGTTTTGAGCTGCTCTATGGTTTGGGTGACGTCGGAGGTGCGGAAACACTCTTTGTCGAGGATCGTTACCCGGTTGCCCTCCTGCTGCCCGTATGTGACGGCGCATTTGGTGCCTCCGATGTCGACGCCGATGATGTTCTCTTTCATGTTCGTTGTAGCCATTTTGAGAGGTAAAGCTTGTTTATTTAGAGATCGTATATTTTCGTTTTGCGAAGCAGTTTGCGGTATTCGTCCAGTTTGAACGGCGCATTGCCGTAGAGGTAGTGGTTCGAAAAAGATCCCTCGGGTGTCGTGTATTCGATCAGCAGGATGCCCTGGCCCTTCATTTCGGGCAGGCGGGCGATCTCCGCCCGGGCATTTTTCCCGACGGTGTAGCTGCCGCGGAAAATCTCGCGCCCCGAGGCCACGTCGCTGACGCGGACCGTGCCGTTGGCGGCGCTGCGCGTGTCGTTGGTGGCGACGAGCGGGTGGCTGCCGTCCGCGGCGTCGTTAATCAGCACGCAGACGTTGCGCTGCACGTTGCGCAGGAAATGGTAGGCCATTTTGGGCGAGAAATAGTAGTCGACCACGGCGTCCGAGATCAGGGGCCATCCGTCGCGGATGTTCCACCACAGGATGCCGGTTTTCGGGGCGAACTTGTTGCCGCGGTAGATTTCGACGAAGAACTTCATCGCTTCGGCCTGCACCGACTGCGACGCGAAGATGAAATCGTCGAGTTTGGTCGGCACTTCGCCGAAGAGCAGGCGGACCTGGTTTATCATCAGATTGTTGCGCTCGGGCGTGTAGCCCCACTCCTTGAAGATGCGTACGGCCTTGGTGAGCCAGTCCTCGTTCCAGCGGAACTCTTTCCTGTCGGTCCACGGATAGACCGTTTCGGCCGGGAACATCTTTTCGAGGCTCGAACGGTTGGGCATGCCGTGGTAGCCGATCTCGCTGACGAAAAGGCAGTTGGCATTGGTATAGAACGGGTCTTTGTAGTAGCCGCGGGGGCCCCACAGGTGGTCTTCGGGCAGCAGGGCGGTGCTGTAACCCTGCTGGCAGACCTCTTCGCTCCAATAGGGCGACGAGGGGAGGTAGCTGCGCGAGGGGTCGAGTTCGTAAAGCACCATCGGGATCACCTGCCGCGACACTACGTCGCGGTTGGGGTCGATGCGGAACGGGGCCAGCGTCCCGATGGTCAGCGTTTGGTCGTTCTCGTTGTTGCCCGACCAGAGGGCGATCGAGGGGTGCGAGCGCAGTTTCATCACCACGGAGGTCACCTCGCGTTCGATGGCGCGGGCGAATTCGTAACGCTGCGAGTAGAACGTGCATCCCATGCCGAAGTCCTGCCAGACCATCACGCCGTTCTCGTCGCAGAGTTCGTAGAAACGGGTATCTTCGTAAACGTTGCCGCCCCAGCAGCGGATCATGTTGCAGTTCAGGTCGGTAACCAGGTCGAATGTGCGGTCGAGCCACTGTGTGTCGCGGCTGTGGAAGGCATCCATCGGGGTCCAATTGCTGCCGCGAGCGAAGACTTTCTCGCCGTTGACGATGAAGCAGAAGCGGCCCGGATTTTCGGGCGTGTGGGTCGGCGTGAAGTCGAGTTTCACGGTGCGGATGCCGATGCGGCGGCGGTCGATGTCGAGCGTGTTGCCGGCTTCGTCCATGAGCTTCACCTCGGCGTCGTAGAGCGCCGGTTCGCCGTAGCCGCGGGGCCACCAGAACTCCACGTCCCCGAGGCCGAGGATGTGGCGTGCGGCGTGCGACGTCACCTTGGCGCGGTACATGGCCACTTGTTTACCGTTGCGGCTCAGCGAAAATTCGGTCGTGATCTTGCCGTCCTGCATCGAGGTCGGCAGCGAGATCGCGTAGTCCAGAAAGACCGTGGCCTGCTTGTTGGCAACGTCGACGGAGGTCGTAAACCAATGCACGTCACGCAGATGAACGGGTTTCAGCACCTCCAGCTCCACGCCGCGCCACAATCCGGCGCTCACCAGCCGCGGCATGATGTCCCAGCCGTAGGTGTGGGGCGCGCGGCGCGAGTAGACCGACTCGACCTGTGCGAAATTGATGCTGATCGTCGGCGGAATGTACTGGCGTCCTTCGATCACCGACGAGCGGATGTAGACCTCCAGCGTGTTCTCTTCGCCGGCGGGTTTCAGCGCCTTGGTGACATCGAAACGGTGCTCGATGAGCATATTGTCGGCCGATCCGACCTGCCGGCCGTTGACCCAGACGTCGGCATAACAGTCGATGCCGTTGAAATTGAGTTGGATATGGTCGCCGTCGGCATGTTGGGGCGTGGTGAACGTGCGGCTGTAACGCCACTGGTAACCTTCCCACGGACGCAGGTCATAGACGTTGCTGCCGATTTCGGGCTGCTCGATCAGCCCCGCGGCCAGCAGGTCCAGCTCCACGTTTCCCGGGACGGTGGCCTCGATGGTTTTCATTTCGACCTGCCGGGCATCGGCAGGCGATACGATCGGAGTGTCTCCCTGGGGCCAGTAGTTGAGCCTCCATTTGCCGTCGAGCGAACTTTTCTCGCCGGCCGTCAGACTTCCTGCGGCGAAAAGCAGCGCGAGGGTGGCGGTCAGTTTGGTAAATGTCGTGTTCATATCGGATTTGTCCTTTTCTTGGTTAGTATTTTCTTTACTCGATTAAGGATTGCTGTCGTACGCTGGAGAACGGTTTTTCGCTTTCAGGACGGCCCCGGACCACGAAAAGATCCCGGAATGGACCTTTTCGTGGCCGTATAAATGCCGTTACAACAACCTAAACATCTACTTAACCGTTAAAATTCGAATGTAAAATTACCTCTTTTTTTTGAATATCAAAATTTATTGCTCTGTTTTTATAGAAAATCCGCGCATTTTTTTTCGAGGCTCTCTTGTTTATGCCTGAAGACCTATCTTGCGGTGGGTGTGACCCTTTGGTGCGGGAATGTTTGAAAAATATTTTATTAATTAACCGGTTAGTTTATTAATGCTGATAATATACATAGGTATGATTAAAAGTCGATTTTTTTCTGCTTTTTTCTTGCAAAATCGGTAGGCGTTTCAAATTTTTACTTATATTTGTGTTGAAGAAACGGGTTTTTGACTGTTGATTGCTTTATCATTTAAGTTGGAAACCTCAGCCGCGTAAGGTGTGAGTGATGATGTGCAGGAGTGGAACGGACGCGGTATGGTGCAGGCGGGAATAACGGTCTGTGGTTTTGTAAATGACTGTTATGTATTGTGTTATTCGACTGATGCACATAGGTTGAACCAGTTTCGGCGTAGTGTTTCGGATGATTCGGATGGAGATGAATCCCCATGGCAGACCGTAAATTTGCCGGTTCATCTTTTTTAAGCCCTGTTTACTTAATCGTTTAAGTAAATTCGGGGCTGCACAATGCTCCGGAGTTGGAATACGAGCGCTGGAGGCCCTATGCGGGCGTAAGATGTAAAAATACCCAAACGGAACGCTTCCGGGCGGTCCTGATAAACTGATACAAAAAACTACAAATTAACGCCTATGAATCATTTTAAACTACCGTGTCAGCAATTCTGTGCCGGAGTGGTCAGGTGGCTCGCGGTCGGCGCGTGGATGATCGCGCTGTGTGTGCCGGGCAGTCTGTTTGCCCAATCGCATGAGATTACCGGCAAGGTGCTCGACGAAAACGACATGCCGGTCGTGGGAGCCAACATCATCGTCGACGGCACCACTATCGGAACCAACTCCGGGTTGGACGGCTCATTCAAGCTCACCGTTTCCCCCCCCCTCCACAAGACGGTGTCCGTCATGTATTTGGGGTACAAAACTGCCAAACTCGAATTAGGTTCCCGCACTAATTTCACCGTAAAGCTCGAACCTGACCGCAAAGTGATCGACGAGGTGGTCGTGGTCGCTTACGGTACCCAGAAAAAGGTCTCCGTGACCGGTTCTGTCGCTTCGGTCGGCAATACCGATCTGAAGCGCGCTCCGGTTTCCAACTTTTCCACGGCGCTGTCCGGCCGTCTGCCGGGTCTGACCGTGACGCAGACATCGGGACAGCCCGGTGCCGAGAAGGTCAATATGAAATTGCGCGGCGTCAGCACCACCGGCGACTCTTCGCCGCTGATCCTGATCGACGGCGTGCCCCGTGACGACCTCAGTTCGCTCGATGCCAACGAGGTCGAGAACGTGACCATTCTCAAAGATGCCGCCGCTACGGGCGTGTTCGGTGTCCGCGGTGCCAACGGTGTGATTTACGTCACCACGCGCCGGGGCAACGTCGGCAAGGCCGCCGTAACCATCACGGCCGACTACGGCTTCCAGCAGATACTCTGGCGCGGCGCCATGAAGATGGATTCGTGGGACTATGCCGCTCTGCTGAACGAGCGTGCCGCCAATGAAGGTAAATCCCCCGTTTACAACGACTGGCAGATCGAGCAGTTCCGCAGCGGCGCCAATCCCACGTTCTTCCCCAACCGCGACCCTTATGACGAATATACGCAGATGGGGTCGCAGTGGAAGATCAACGCCAACGTCTCGGGCGGTACGGACCGTCTTCAGTATTTCATGAATGCCTCCTATATCGACCAAGGCAGCGTTTTCAAATTCCTGCCCGAGTCGACGCGCGGGTATGACCCGAGTTTTTGGCTCAAACGTGTAAGCGTGCGCGCGAACATCGACTACAAGATCACCGACGATCTGAAATTCAGCCTCAACGTCAGCTCCTATCTCAACAAAGTCAACCGGATCGTCTGGGGCGACGGCCTCGGCGGCGAGGGTGATATCAATTTCGACGATGCGGGTTCCACCTATATCCTGGGCGGTCTGAACCGTGTGCCGCCGACGGCTCCCGGCCCTGCGCTTCCCGCGGGCGCCACCGACAAGAACGGCAATCCGCTGCCCGAGGGCGGCTGGGTGCAGGACGGCTCGGGTTACCAGCTCTATCCGCGTATGAATCAGGGCGGTTATATCCGCCAGATGAAGACCACGGTCAATACCAGCGCCTCGCTCGACTGGGACATGAAGAGGCTGGTGAAGGGCCTGAAATTCCGCGCGATGTTCTCCTACGACCTCTATGCTTCGGGATTCACCAAAGGCATACAGGCCTACAACCGCTACGGATTCTACCAGGCCAAGAGCGCCGACGAAGAGTCCTACTGGACCTGGGACCATACCGACGTTGCGTTCGACGGCATCCACGCCGATACCGAGGGCCTGAGTTTCCCCGGCGGCGGACGCGGACAGAGCTCCTACTACAAATTCAACACGCAGCTTTCGCTCAATTACGACCAGTTGTTCAACGAGAAGCATGACGTGCATGTCATGGTGCTCGGCCAGTTGGACAACTCGGTCAGCAATTCGCCGGCGTCGCTCTACCTGCCCTATAACATGCTTTACATGTCGGCCCGTGCGACCTATACCTATGACAATCGCTATACGGCTGAGGTCAACGTAGGTATCAATGGTTCGGAACAGTTCTCCAAGGAGAACCGGTGGGGCATTTTCCCTGCGGTTTCCGTGGGTTGGACGGTCAGCGAGGAGAAGTTCTTCAAAGACAATATCGACCGCAAATGGATCGATTTCCTCAAAATCCGTGCGTCATACGGTATCGTGGGTAACGACCGTCTGGGTGAGAGCCGTTTCCTCTATCTGGACGACGTGCGTGTTACCTATAATCAGGGCTATGTGAACAACGGCACCGTCATTCCGTCGCTGGGGCGCGGCAATTACGTTGCTACCTCGCTGCTGGGCAACCTCAACCTGAAATGGGAAAAGGCGCGGCAGCAGAACTACGGCCTCGACATTAACTTCCTGAATGGTTTCTCGTTCAACTTCGACTATTTCAGGGAGATGCGCGACGATATTCTCGTCGCCCGTTCGACGGTGCCTCTGGTTCAGGGCCTTCCCTCCTCGGTACTGCCCCGCGTGAACATGGGCAAGGTCGAGAATCACGGTTATGAGATGGTGCTCGGGTGGCAGAAAGCCCTCGGCAAGGATTGGTTCATTACTATGTCGGGTAACTACAACTTCGCCCGCAACAAGGTCCTCGAAGCCGATGAGGTGCGTTTGCAGACGGGCCGCGGCGGTTATCTCTACCCGTATCGTCAGACCGGTTTCCCGATCGGGCAAACCTGGGTGCTGCAGGTCGATTACAAGGACGGCGCCGGCAACGGCTATATCAATACCGAAGAAGATTTGGCGAAATACAAATCCATGTACGAGCAGGGCGGTTTTGTCAATGCGTTCCTCGGTCAGTGGAAGTTCGTCGATCAGAATGGGGACGGACTGATCGACAACAAGGATCAGATTCCTTACGGATATCCTTCCGGAACTCCCGAGATCACCTATGGCGCGTCGATGTCGCTGTCGTGGAAGAACTTGGATTTCAGCATGCAATGGCAGGGTGTGGGACATAAGCAGGGCGTGTATGTCCTGGGTATGTTCGGCAACGGCCACCTGACCGGCGAGTGGGAGACCCATGCCTGGACCAAGGAGCGTTTCGAGCGCGGCGAGAAAATTACCTATCAGGCGCTTCGCTCCGGTTATACGCTGGCCGGCAACGGTGTGAACGACCGCAACGACTATGTGGTCAGCGATATGTCCTACGTCCGCCTGAAGAATCTGGAGATCGGCTATTCGCTTCCGCAGAAGTGGATAAAGAAAATGGGCATCGGCGGAATCCGCCTCGCCGTCTCGGGCCAGAACCTTTGGAGCACCAACAACATGAAGGCGCAGAGCATAGACCCCGAGCAGGACAACGAGAACCAGTATCCGCTGACGCGCAATATCAGTTTCTCCGTACAGCTCAAACTCTAAAACCTCAAAATTTCAGCAATTATGAAAATCATACGATATATCGGTGCTGTGCTGCTGGCGGCTTTTGCAGGTCAGGGCTGTTCGCTCCTCGACACTACGCCGGACGGCCGCGAAACGCTCGACCAGATTTTTGCCGACCACGACAAAACGGCAGCCTACCTGAATACCTGCTACATGAACCTTCCGACGAAGGGTACCTCCTATTATTGGGTCTGCAACGCCCCGACGGCGCTGTCGGACGAGGGGTATCTGGTTTCGGGAACGATCAACGACGCCATTCCCGCCAAGATGTACACGAGCGGCGGTACGGCCTCTTCGCATCCGCTGCGCGATTACAATGGCCCTACGGAGAATTATTACAGCATTTACATGCTGCAACTCCGCTATTGCACGACTTTCCTGCAGTATATCGACAAGGCGGGTGTCAATTCCGAAAGCGAGCGTGCCCGCTGGCGCGCCGAAGCGCATACGCTGCGCGCCTACTATATGCTGGAGATGCTCAAATGGTTCGGAGCTTTCGCATACGAGCCGAACGGCTATCCCGACGGTTACGACTATTCGACGCTGAAAAAGCGTTCCGTCTGGGAACTGGCCGAACTGATCGACGCCGAATGTACGGCTGCCATCAATACGAACGAGCTGCCGTGGCGAATCGACAACCCGTCCGATGTCAAACGTATGACCAAGGCGCTGGCCTGGTGTATCAAATCGAAGGCTTATCTGTTTGCCGCCAGCCCGGTACACAGCGAGGATTATTCCGCTGACCAAAAACAGTCGCATTGGAGAACGGCTTTCCAGGTAAACCAGCAGGCTGTGGAGGCGCTCGAGTCGAACGGATACGCTTTGAAGACTTCGGTTTCCAACTCCCGGATTTACACCGGCAAAGCCGCAGCTTACAAGGAGCTGTTCACTTCGATTTCACTGACCTCGGCCGATGACCGGGAGACGATCTACCAGGGCGTCAGCCGGCAGAATTACGTCGACCACAACTATATCGGCGCCCTGAACTGGCCCAACAATACGACCCGCGCCGGCGTCGTGCCGACACAGGAGATGGTCGATGCCTATGAGGTGCTCAGCGCCGACGGGACCGTGGCCGAGCCGCTGCTCGATCTTTCCGATCCCTATACCGCCGCCAAGGTTCCCAACTACAATCCGAAAGCGCTGGATTTGGGTTATAAGGAGGACGATCCCTATGCGGCTCCCCGCGATCCGCGTATGGAGGCCTGCATTATCCGCAACGGCGACCAGATTTTGTGGGGCGGAGAGCTCCGGACCGTGGAGACTTTCGTAGGCGGTGAAAACGGGATCAGCGATGATACCAGCGAAAACCGCTTCACGCGTACCGGATACTATTACCGGAAATACATCGCTCCGGATGTCGATGCGACCGACAACAAGGCCGATGCTGCGCCCTGGAAATTCTTCCGGCTGGCGGAGATCAAACTCAACCTGGCCGAAGCCGCCGCCGAGGCCGGGGAGCTGGGGGTTGCCAAGGCGCAGGTGGATGCCATCCGCAGCCGCGTGGGCATGCCGGCCCTGCCGGAGAACCTGTCGCAGGCGGAGATGATCCTGCGCGTAAGGCATGAGCGCATGGTGGAGCTCTGTTACGAAGAGTGCCGTTATTTCGACGTTCGCCGCTGGGCCGAGGCTTTCAACAGTTCGGAACTGTATCAGAAGTACTTCAAAATCCCCTGCGAGAAGCTTACCGCCATGCGGATCACGAGGACGAAGAACCCCGACGATACTTACTCTTACACTTACGAGCGCCGGGTGGATGATCTGAAAAACGCCAGCACGCAGGCGCGCGACGTTCTGCTCCCGATTCCCGAAAACGAGGCGAATAACCTCTATTCGCTGACGAATGTACGCTGGCAGAATTCCGGTTGGTAATTTTTTAACAGGAAACGATTATGAGAATGAAAATCAAATATACAGCTATATTGCTCGCCGTCCTCGTCGCCTTTCCGTGCGGCTTCCTGAAGGCGCAGGACGTTGCGGCTCCGGATGCCGGGTCTTTGAAGGTTGTCAAAGGCATCGTTACGGATGCTGCCGGCGAGCCGCTCTATCAGGCCGTAATTACCGATGCCGCCGGAAAAATGCTCGGCACGACGGACCTGCACGGGCGTTTCGAACTGAGGACGGATGTTACGAACCTCTGTTTCCGCACGGTGGGTTACAGCAATGTTTCGGTGGCCGCGTCGCCCGATATGAAGGTGACGATGCGCACGGACGAATCGCACAAGGATGACCTGCTGGATTACGGCTACGGCGTGATCCGCCGCCGCGGAACGCTCAGCGAGGCAATTTCGACCATTCAGGGCCGGCAGCTCGAGGACGTGCCCAACGCGAGCCTCAGCCAGATGCTCGAAGGTCAGATATTGGGATTGGGGACACTCGAAGACTCTTCGGACCCGGGTAATGCGAGCGTTTATAAATATGTCCGGGGCATCTCCTCGAACCAGGGGACGCAGCCGCTATTCGTCGTGGACGGTATCGTCATGCAGGACTACAACTATGAATTCCTGACGGCCGCCGAGATCGAGAATATCGTGGTGCTGAAAGACGCTGCCGCCACGGCCATTTACGGACTGAAGGGCGCCAACGGCGTGGTTGTCATCAACACCAAGTCGGGGCTTCCCGGAGCGTTCGACGTGAGGGTCACGGCCGATTTCTCCCTGCAGCAGATCGCCCGCAAGCCCGAGACGACCTCCTCTTACGAATATGCGACGCTGCGCAACCAGGCGTGGGCGAACGACGGATCGGTGGGGACGGCTCCTTTCTCTGACGATCAGATGTCCCGCATCCGCTCGGGCAATGATCCGCTCTATCCCAACAACAATTATTACAACGAATTCGTTCGGAACTTCGGCACGATGGAGCGGATCGGTGTCAGCCTCAGCGGAGGCAGTCAGCGCACGCGCGTCTGGTCGAATATCAATTTCATGAACCAGACCTCGCTCCTGAAGCAGGAGACCGACGAATACGTGGCGGCGCCCCGCCGTTTCTGGGTGAATTTCCGGGCGAAGATCGACGTGGACATCTCCAAACACGTCCGCGCTTTTGCCGGCGTGGCCGGTAACGTGCGCAACGACCGCCTGGCGGGGAGCGATTATACCAACAGCGGAATCTACGAAACGATTTTCCAGCTGCCTCCGACGATGATCGGCCCCACGACCGAGGACGGACGCGTGACGACGATGGAGTCTGTTTCCCTGCCTACCTACGGAATCCTGAACCGCTCGGGTTACACCAAGTATACGGGTATGTACGCTTCGACGTATGCCGGCGTTACGGTCGATCTGGATTTCGTGACACGCGGCCTGAGCGTGACGGGCAAGCTGGCTTTCCAGTCGAGCAACGACCGTCACAACTACATGACGCAGGATTTCAGCCGCTATTATTATGATTATACGCAGGGTGATTTCGTGCAGCTGGGCTCCAACCTGGACACCAACCTGGCGGGCGGTGCGAACGGGGTGTTCCAATACGCCATCAGCTATATCGCCTCGTTGGACTACAAACGCTCTTTCGGCAGGCACAATGCGGAGGCTCATCTCTACTCGTACTATACCAACGAGCAGTTGGACGATGTGAATGCGGATTTTCCTGCCGTGGGTCTTCCGCACGACGACCACAATACGGGTCTGAACCTGTCGTACAATTACGACGACCGCTATGTGGTCGGCGCGACGTTCGGCCTGACGGCTTCCGACGTATTTGCCCGCAGCAACCGCTATACTTTTGTCCCGGCCTTTTCGGCTGCGTGGGTCGCTTCGAACGAGGCGTTTCTGCGCGATGCGAAGTGGCTGAGTCTGCTGAAGGTCCGTGCTTCTTACGGAGAGGTCGCCCTCGATGACTTCGAGGTAGGCTACTACCGCTATATGTACATGGATTACATCAAAAAGAACGGCGATGTCCGTCTGCTGGGGAATCCCGACCTCAAACCGGAGATCCATAAGACGCAGAACTACGGCCTCGACCTGGGGCTCTGGAACAAGCTGAACCTGACGTTCGACTATTTCAGCCGCCGTACCGACAACATGCTGATCGAGGAGGGCAGCCGGATTCCCGCCTATCAGGGGATCTATGTGGGCAACTACCGGAAAATCAACGAGGGCAGGATGAAGAACAGCGGTGTCGAGCTGGGCATCTCCTATGCGACGGACCTCGGCCGGGGATGGGGCATCCACGCCGGGGTGAATTACTCGCATGCGAGGAACGAGGTCATCTACACCGGGGAGATGCCTTATCCCGGCGACGGCGACGGATATAAGGGCTATGCCTATTCCCATCGGGTGGAAGGCTATCCGCTGGGGCAGCAGTTCGGCTATCTGGTCGACCGCAGCAACGGCAGCGGCTATATCTCGACCGACGAGGAGCTGGCGAAATATACGAAGATGTATTCCGGGATCGGAATACCGCGCAAGGGCGACCTTATTTACAAGGACGTGAACGGCGACGGCCTCGTCAACGAGAAGGACCTGTCGCCCATCGGCAAGGGCAGCCTCCCGACCGATTTCACGACCATCCGCGCGGGCTTCAGCTGGAAAGGGCTGGAACTGGATCTGATGTTCCAGGGAGTGACCGGTTATTACGGGCTGGTCGGCTACCAGACGGAGCGCGATGCCAACGGTGTTTTCAACGACCTGCACAAGGCGGCGTGGACGCCCGAACGCTATGCTTCCGGTGCGGAGATCAAATACCCGGCCCTGAGCTATAACGGAGCTTCGACCAGCGCCGAGGACAGCGATTTCAACATCGCCGACCGGTCGTTCTGGCGGCTGAAGAACGCTTCGCTCTCCTACACGCTTCCGGCGCGCCTGATGCGCAATGCGGGCATCAAACGGCTGAAGATCGTGCTCAGCGGACAGAACCTATTCACTTCGTCTGCCCTCGATTCGAAGGTGATCGATCCCGAGACGGGCAGCATGACCAAGCTGCCGCCGATGCGCGTGATCAACCTGGGCGTGAAACTCGATTTTTAATCCGATAACAGCGAATCGTTATGAAAAGAATGAAATATATCCTTTTATTGACTCTCTCTGCGGCGGCTCTGCTCCTGGGTAACGCCGGCTGCCAGAAAGAGATGGACAGCGAGCTCGACGACCGCGCCGGGGACATGCGCAGCATCTACGAACTGCTGGCACGCGCCTATGAGCACCTGAAGTCGTCGTTCTACGTGCCTGTCGAGACGGGCCCTGCGGCGGGATTCACCGCCGGCGGCTACATGATGGCGGCCTATTGCGACGAGGCGCAGGAGGCTACCCAGTCGTCGTCCGTGTACGACTGGTACCGGGGCAGCATTTCCGCTTCGTACATGCCGTTGTGGTGGAACAATGAGAATTCGGGTTCGGACCGCTGGTCGGGCCTGTTCAACTGCATCTTCAGTTGCAACGAGGCCCTGAAATACCTGGAGGACCCCACGCTCGAAACCGACTATGAAGAGGCCCAGCGGAATCAGATGATCGCCCAGGCCTATGCACTGCGGGCCTACTCCTATCTTCAGCTTATCAAACGCTGGGGCGGCGTTCCTGTCCTGCGCGAAGCGCTCGAAAGGGACCACGACTACTCGAAGGACAAGCGGGGCAGTTTCGCCCAGTGTGTCGATTTCATCCTCGAGTCGTGCGACAAGGCGCTTGCCGCGGACGATGCGCTGCAATGGCCGCAGCGATTGCTGAGCTATTCGAATCCCGAGTTGAGCCGTGCCGCCATCTGGGCCGTCAAATCGCAGGCCGTGCTTTATGCCGCCAGCCCGCTGTGGGCCGACGACTATGCCGGGACCGAGAAATACACATGGGCGCGTGCTGCCGAGATCACCAAACAGGCGCTCGATCTCTGCACCGGCCACGGTCTGGCGCTTGTCGGTGACGCTACGGCGTTTCCGGACGAGTCGAGCATCGGTCTGGCCGCCTATGACAAGTATTTTCTCGCTCCCTATCCCGGTTCCGGGGGCTGGGACACCGAAACGCTTTACCAGCCTACCAATTACGGCAGTCAGAAGCAGAGCCTCGTGTGGCAGTATGCGGGCATGCCGATCGACGACGGACAGGTGTCGGCCGGAGCCTGCCCCACGCAGGAGATGGTGGACGCTTACGAGGTCCTGAACGCCGACGGCTCCGAGTCGACTCCGCTGCTCGACCTGGCGAATCCCTACAATGCCGACGGTACGCCGAATATCTCGCAAAAAGCCCGGGATTTCGGGTATGTGGACTGCTCGGACAAGATGTATTTGAACCGCGACCCGCGTTTCTATTCGACCATCTATTACGATGGCGTGAAGGTGAAGCTCGAAAACGGCGAATACGGGGTCGAAACCTATGTCGGCGGTAACTGCGGACTGTCGCTGTCGCCTTCCAGCCGGCGCAACACCTGCACGGGTTACTACCTGCGCAAGTTCAACAACGTGCAGTCGAGCACCAGCGGCGGTAACAAGGACGGTTATATCCGCATGTATCGTCTGGCGGAACTTTACCTCAATTTCGCCGAGGCGGCTTACCGGGCCTACGGCAACGCCGATCAGCAGGCTCCGGCCACCGAGGTGCTGGAGATGGAGGAAGGGGACGACGGTGAAATGGTCGAAAAGCTCAACACCTACGGAACGCCGATGAGCGCCCGCGATGCGGTCAATGCCGTGCGCGCCCGCGTCGGAATGCCCGGTGTGGCCGACAACGGCGATGCTTTCTGGCTGCGCCTGTGCAACGAGCGCCGCGTGGAGCTGGCTTTCGAGGAGCACCGTTTCTTCGACGTGCGCCGCTGGACGAAGCCCGACGGCGACCTCTCGAAGACCGATAAACGGGTGACGGGCATGCGTATCGAGCTGCAGAACGGCCGGAAAGTCTATTCCCGCTTCTCGTTCGACCGCCAGAACTATACCTCCAAATTCCTCAAATACCCGGTCAGTCTGGACGAGGTTCGCAAGATGCTCAGCCTGACCGGTGAAAACTGGCAAAACGACGGATGGAACTAAAGTAACGGAAACTGAAATAACCTCAACCAAAAAAAGCAATGATTATGAAAAAAACACTGAAACTTCTTGCGATGGCCCTGATGGCCGGTGCAATGTTCACCGCATGCGGTGGTGATGACAAAGGTGACGAACCGGGACCCGGCCCCGGACCCGGTGACGGTATTCCCGGCGTAAGCGTCGACAATATGCTGAGCGGATCGGTGAAGGCCGGTTTCGCCGGAGCGATCGAGATCATGGGTTCGGGCTTCGATCCGGCTCAGGACTGGGTGTATGTCGGTTATGAGAAGGACGGCAAGACCGAATACGTACGTATTACGGATGATGTGCTGACAATTAAGTCGGGCCGTATCACGTTCGGCGTGAGCATCAATGCCCCATTCCTCGACAAAACCTTTAAGGTGTACCTCGACCGTGAGACGACGAAGATGGCGCTCACGAAAGACCTGACCTTCACGATGCCGACCGTTGCCGAGGGCTACATTCCCGATCCCTACTTCCGGGCCACGCTGATGTCGACGCACCCGCAGCAGGGTAATGCCGAAATTGCTCCGCTTTTCGACGCCTACGGGTTGATCGACGTTGCCGGAGCCGCTAAGATCGAAACGATCAACCTTTATGCAAGCGGCGCCACGTCGCTCGAAGGCATCGAGCTTTTCACGCACTGCAAACGTATCATAGCGCATGAAACGTCCAGTCTGGTAAAAGCCGATTTTTCGAAACTCAAAACGGATCAATATCTGTTTGTCACGATGGAGCGTTCCGGAGCCTTGGAGGAGGTGATTGCCGGCCCGACGATCTCCCGGTTGGATATTTATAACTGCGAAAAATTGAAGACGGTGGATCTGCACCTCAACAAGTGGATGCACAATCTGCAGTGCTTCAGCGACCCCGCTATCGAGACTTTCGATATCCGCCGGGAGCATACCGGCACTTTCAAGGATAAGGAAAAGGAACCTGCGGAATATTGCGACGGCGATAATCAGTATACGGTTTTCGAGTCGGGTGCTGTCATGCAGCTTCCGGACAACGTCCATATCCTGGTCGATTACGCATTTATCACGGAAAAACGCCAGGCCGGGGATAACGGCAGCTTTAAGGGGGTTTACAATGCCTGGACGCGCGGTGCGACGATCGACGTCTATTCGTCGAAGGATATCTCCAAGAAGCTGGGTACCGTTCCGATGTATAAGGACGATGCCGGTGCGCTGACGCTGACGGGAGCCAACGGTTGGGTTCCCGCAGAGACCGAATAGCATTTCTGAGGGTGTCACTCCAATTTTCAGGAAAGATGAAACGAATTTCCGATAATCTCGCAATGGCGCTGCCGGTCGGTACGCTGATCTCGCCCTGCGGTATCGGGAGTGCGCAGGCATCTGACGTGACCGAGTAAACCACCGGTGCGGGGACTTCCTTGCGGGGAAGCACCGTACCGGTTTTGGATAAATAACCGGATAGCAAAACCTGTAAAACAATTACTGCAATGAAATCTGCATTTAAATTTTTCGCCCTGTCCCTGTTGGCCGGGACGATGTTTGCCGCCTGCGGAGGCGATGAGAACGAAACGGAAGTACCACCACCACCCAGCCCGATTGAAATTACCAACGAGGTGAACGGGGTTATAAAGGCCGGCATTGCCGACGCGATCGTCATTACGGGTTCGGGCTTCGATGAAAGTCAGGACTACATTTATATCGCCTATGACAAGGAGGACGGCACAACCGTCTATGATCGGATTCCGAAAGATGTGCTGACGATAAAAGCCACCCGTATTTCATTCGGCGTGAACGTCGGTGCCGCTTACCTCGACAAGACGGTGAAGGTCTATCTCGACCGTCCGGGCTATGACAAGATCGCGATTTCGGGTGAAATCACCTTCTCGCTTCCGAGCGTTGAGGAGGGTTATATTCCCGATGTCGCCCTGCGCGCCGTACTGAGCAATGCCGATAAGAATCCGAACGTGGTATTTTCGCCGCTCGGGCTGCTCGATGTCAATAATGCCGCTACGATTACGAATAACGGCAACGGATACGCTCTCGACATCAGCGATTGCGCTTGTACGTCGCTGGAGGGTATCGAGCTTTTCAAGAGCGTCACCGGCTTGGTTCCGGCCTGGGGTATGCCCAATATCAAGGAGATCGACCTTTCGAAATGGGAGGCCAAAGGGATTGAGTTCTTCTGCGAACGGGCGGCCAGTCTCGAGAAGTTTGTCGGTCCTCCCTATGCCTACCGCATCCGGACCTATGACAGCCCCAAGCTGACCCATGTGGACGTGCATAACTGCGACTGGCTCCGGTGGCTGGAGATCAGCAACTTCGAGACCGGTGGCGGAATTAATGCGCCTAATTCGGCCGTGACGTATCTCGACATCCGCCGCAACCAGTCCGGAACCTATGCGGACACGCCGACGAAGGTCGGGGAGATGGCGATGGTCTGGAACAATGCCGACCAGGGTTTCAATGTGGCCGATAACGCTACGATCCTGATCGATTCGCATTTCCTGATCGAGCATACGCTGGAGGGCGCATGGACGCCGATCTACAACGCGTGGAAAGACCGTGGTGCGACGATCAAGGTCTATTCGACGATCGATCCCCACCGTGACGAACTGCTGGGTACCGTTCCTTCCGCCAAGGAGATGCCCGATGCACTTGTCAATGCAAACAAGAACGGGGATGGCTCGCCCGCGAACAAATGGCAGGTGGACGATCCCTACACGGACAAGAACGAAGCTCCGGGCAATAAATAATCCGCAGCATTTATCTCTTAACGACTCCCGTACCGAAAGGTGCGGGAGTTTTTATGACGCAAAAACGGGTGCATCCAGCGGATGCACCCGTTTAACGTTGTCGGGGAAATTCCCGGCGTCAGGCTTTCTTCGAGTGGGCGTTGACCACGCCGATGAGGAACACCAGGTAGAGCCATACGATGCTCAGGGCGATGATAGCGGCGCCCTGCGATCCGAATGCGTCGGTGATGACGCCCAGCACCGGCGGAATGACGGCGCCGCCCGCCACGCCGACGATCAGCAGGGCCGAGACCTCGTTCGCCCGTTCGGGAACGCGCTGCATCGAGATCGAGAAGATGATTGAGAAAAGGTTGGCGTAGCCGACTCCGAATATGGCCACGCAGGCCAGTATGGCCCAGAGTCCGTGGAGGAAGATCATGCCTACGAGACCCGCCAGCGCGACGAAGACGCTGGCCGTGAAGAATTTGCGTTCGGGGAGCTTCATCAGCAGGATGCCTCCGAGAAATGCACCCACCGTGCGTGCCAGGAAGTAGACGCTGTTGCCCATGCCGGCATCCGTGAGCGGCAGGTTGCAGCGCTCCATCAGCAGTTTGGGAAAAGTGATGCCCATGCCTACGTCGACGCCCACCAGGACGAGGATGCCGATGAAGAAAGCCACGATGTATTTGTCTTTGAGCAGCGAGAAGGTGTGGCCGATCGAGATGTCGGCGCTGGCGACCTTCTGTTCGGCGATCGGGGTCAGCCACAGCCAGACGAGGGCCAGCAGCGAGATGGCGGCGTAGATCGGGAAGATCATCTTCCAGCCGAGGAAACTGCCCGTCACGGCGGCCGCGATGATCGGGCCGAGGAACGAGCTGACGGCCTTCACGAACTGTCCGAGAGTCAGCGTCCCGGTGAGTTTGTCCCCGGCGATGACGTTGGTCACCAGCGGGTTGAGCGACA
The DNA here is from genome assembly GCF_900107675.1 of Alistipes timonensis JC136. GTDB lineage: Bacteria > Bacteroidota > Bacteroidia > Bacteroidales > Rikenellaceae > Alistipes > Alistipes timonensis. The sequence continues at coordinate 120,538 of NZ_FNRI01000002.1, read as the reverse complement.
CCTGCAGCAGCGTGTTGCCGATGCCGATCAGGGCGAAGGCGATCAGCACGGCCGTGAAGTCGTAGGCGATGAGCGGGACGATCATCGCGGCCACATGGAGGGCGAAACTCAGCAGGACGGTCTTTTTGCGACCGATGCGGTTCATCAGCATGCCCGTGGGGATCGAGAGCAGGAAGAACCAGAGGAAGCAGGAGAGCGAGATGAGGTTGACCATCGTGTCGTTCATGCCCGCAAAGTCGTTCTTAACGTAGCTCGTCGAGACGCCGACGATGTCCACGAATCCCATGATGAAGAATCCGAACATCACGGGGAGGATCTTGCGCAGTGAAATTTCCTTGTTCATTTGTTTGGGTTTTGGTTACTTTTAGCGTATTCAGTGTTTACTTAAACGTTTAAGTTGAATGGGCAAAAAAAGGACTCACTGGTCCCTGAATTCCATCCGGCAGGGGAGCACCTTCGATTCGGGCACGTATTCCCCCGCTGCGGGGTCGTTGGATTGGCGGATCTGGTTCAGGAGTATCCGCACGGCATTGCTGCCGATCTCCTCGATCGGGAAATGGGCGATGTTCATCCTGGGTGCCAGTACGCGGAAGAGCGAGTCTTCGTGCATGCTGGCCAGGCCCCAGTTGCCGTCGTTGATGTCGATGCCGCGGTCGTAGAAATAGCGCAGGGCTTCGATGGCGAGGATATGCGTGGTGAAGAAGAACGCGTCCACGTCGGGTACGGCGTGGAAGATACGGTCCAGCGTGCTGTAAATGTTGTCCTGGTAGTTGACGTAGGTCACCTCCCCGTAGAGGTCGGGGTTGATGCGGATGTGGGCGTCGGAAAGGGCATTGGCATATCCTTCGCGGCGCATGTCCATTGTCAGCAGGTGGGGGTTGGTCGTAATGATGGCGATCTTGCGGAAACCCTTGTCGATCAGGTGCCGCACCAGTTTGTAGCTGCTCTCTTCGTTGTTGATGATGACGTAGTTGACGCGCATCTCGGGAAAATAGCGGTCGAACAGCAGCACGGGGTAGTGGCTGTCGACCAGGCGGCTGATCTCGCGTTTCGAGATTTTGGTGGGGGCGATGATCATGCCGTCGACCTTCTTCGAGCGGAACAGGCGGATCATGGCGTTCTCGCGCTCGATCTCGGAGTTCGAGCTGGCGATCATCAGCGAATAGCCCTCCTTTTCGGCCTCCGACTCGATCTGGTGGGCGATGTGGGCGTAAAAACTGTCCGATATGGAGGGAAGTATCAGGCCGATGGTCTTCGAAATTCCGGTGTTGAGGCTCCGGGCCAGCAGGTTGGGTTCGTAAGATAGTTCCCGGGCGCAGGCGAAGACCCGGTTCTGGGTCTCCGCGCTGATTCCTTTTTTGTTGCCTTGTCCGGACAGCACCCACGAAACGGTCGTTTTCGAGAGGTTCAGTTTTTCGGCTATGTCTTTGAGTGATACTCCCACGATGTATTTCTAAAGTAAGTGAAGAAGAAATGTTGACATTTCATACAAAGTTAAAATTTATTCTGCATTTAACAAATAAAAAATAGTGAAAAAAATGCCTTTCTCTTTTCTTTTGGACCCATTGTGCCGGTCGGGACCGATCAATTATTGTGCCCTGTGGTTTCTGCTTTTTCCGGTTTCGGCCCGCGGGGGAGGAATGAGGGACTTTCCGAGTGTCAAAAATAAAACTTTTAAGGTCATTAATCAAAAGCCGAGGTCCCGATAAATTGCTATTTTTGTATAAATACCCGAGGTTGGAAAAACGCTCACTTTTCCGTTTCAGAACAACGAAATGCGAATGCGGTTCGCGGTGCGTCCGACGGAACTCCGGCCGAGGGACCCAAAAACCGGCAAAAAACAATGACTGACCCGATGCCCCGGCTGCTGAAACTGGCCGTTTCGATCTTTTTCGTTAGCTTTTCCCTCTCCGTTTCGGCCGCCCGGCCCCAACTTCCCCCGGCGTGGGACGGATCGCCCGCCCGCTTCGATTCCCGTACCTATGCATATATGCCTCCCGTGCGTATCGTCGCGCAGGATGAACCCGGCCTGATCTCGGGCTGCGACCTGCTGCTCGAATCCGGCAACGGGCAATCCGACTTGCAGAATGCCCGTATCTGCGTGCTCCGCAGCCGTGACGGCCGCCGTCCGGGGCTGCTGCTGGATTTCGGCCGCGAACTGCAGGGCGGACTGCGCATTGTGACCGGCATGCCCGCGGACAACAGACCCGTGAGGGTCCGCATCCGCTTCGGCGAATCGGTCAGCGAGGCGATGTGTGACATCGACGGCGTGAACGGCGCTTCGAACGACCATGCCGTGCGCGACTTCACGCTCGCGCTGCCGTGGCTCGGCACCGTGGAGTGCGGCGACTCGGGGTTCCGTTTCGCGCGCATCGACCTGCTGGACGACGACCGTGAACTCCACCTCAAACAGGTCGAAGCCGTCTTCCAGTACCGCGACATACCGTACGTCGGATCGTTCCGCTCGAGCGACGAACGCCTCGACCGCATCTGGGCGACCGGCGCCTATACCGTCCATCTCTGTATGCAGGAGTTTCTGTGGGACGGCGTGAAGCGCGACCGGCTGGTCTGGGTCGGGGACCTGCATCCCGAGATCATGACCGTCAATTCGGTCTTCGGCTATAACGAGGTCGTGCCGCGCAGCCTCGACCTGGCCCGCGACACCACGCCGCTGCCGGGATGGATGAACGGCATCAGTTCCTATTCGCTGTGGTGGATCATCATCCACAGCGATTGGTATCGTTACCACGGCGATCGGGCCTACCTCGCCGAACAGCGTCCTTACCTGACGGCGCTGTTGCGTCAGATTTTCGGGAAAATAGGTCCCGACGGGCGCGAACGGCTGGACGGCACGCGCTTTCTCGACTGGCCGTCGAGCGACGATGCCGCGAGCACGGCGGCGGGTCTCCAATCGCTGACGATCCTGGCCCTCGACGCCGGGGCCGGGCTGTGCGATGCGCTGGGCGACGCCGCACTGGCCGCCGAATGCCGGACTAAGGCCGCACTGATGCGGAACTGCCCGGTCGGGGACGGCGGCGAGGCCAAGCAGGGGCGTTCGCTGATGGTGCTGGCCGGGCTTGCCGATCCGGCTGAGACCGACCGCGATTACATCTCGAAGGGCGGTTCGAACGGTTTTTCGACTTTCTACGGCTACTATATGCTCCGGGCGATGGCCGCTGCGGGCAATTACGAGGGGGCGCTGGAGCGCATCCGGGAGTACTGGGGCGCGATGCTCGATCTCGGGGCCACGACTTTCTGGGAGGATTTCGACATGGCGTGGCTCCCGGCGGGCCGCATCGACGAGCCGGTTCCGGCCGGGATGCGCGACCTGCACCGCGAATGCGGGGCCTATTGCTACAAGGGATTCCGCCACAGCCTGTGCCACGGCTGGGCGTCGGGACCGACGGCATGGCTCACGGAGTATGTGCTGGGTGTCGGGGTCGTGGAGCCCGGCTGCCGCCGCCTGCGTATCGACCCCCATTTGGGCGACCTGGAATGGGTCGAGGGAACTTTCCCGACACCTTACGGCGTGGTGAAGATTCGTCACGAGAAGGCCGCCGACGGTACGGTGAAAAGCCGCGTCGAGACTCCGCGCGGCGTGAAGGCAGAACTTGTGAAACACAACAGATAACCAACTTAAACAGATTCGATTATGCAACGTATCGTATTGAATGAAATCTCCTATTTCGGCGCCGGATGCCGCTCGATGATTGCCGACGAGGCGCGCCGCCGGGGTTACAGGAAAGCCTTCTTCGTGACGGATGCCGACCTCGTCCGCTTCGGCGTGGCCTCCAAGATCGAGGAGGTGCTTCGCGGAGCCGGCATTCCCTATGAAATTTTCAGCGACGTGAAGGCCAATCCGACCATCGCCAACGTACAGCACGGCGTGGCTGCCTTCAAGGCTTCGGGTGCCGATTTCATCGTGGCGCTGGGCGGCGGTTCGGTCATCGACACGGCCAAGGGTGTCGGCATCGTGACCAACAACCCCGAATTTGCCGACGTGAAGTCGCTCGAAGGCCCCGCCGACACACACCGCCGCGCCGTACCGACCTTCGCGCTGCCGACCACCGCCGGAACCGCCGCCGAGGTGACGATCAACTACGTCATCATCGACGAGGAGGCCCGCAAGAAGATGGTCTGCGTCGATCCCAACGACATTCCGTCGGTGGCGATCGTCGATCCCGAACTGATGTACTCGATGCCCAAGGGGCTGACCGCCGCGACGGGCATGGACGCCCTGACCCACGCCATCGAGGGCTATATTACCAAAGGTGCGTGGACGATGTCCGACATGTTCGAACTGAAAGCCATCGAGCTGATCGCGCAGCATCTCAAAGCCGCCGTCGACGACGGCAAGGATGCCGCGGCGCGCGAGGGGATGTCGGTGGCGCAGTACATCGCCGGCATGGGCTTCTCGAACGTGGGACTCGGCATCGTGCACTCGATGGCGCATCCGCTGGGCGCTTTTTACGACACGCCCCACGGCGTCGCCAACGCCCTGCTGCTGCCCTATGTGATGGAGTATAACGCCGAGTCGGCCGCCGCTCCGAAATACCGCGACATCGCCCGCGCCATGGGTGTCAATACCGACGGAATGAGCGTCGAAGAGGGCGTCGCCGCTGCCGTGAAGGCCGTCCGCGACCTCTCGCTGAGCATCGGCATTCCCCAGCAGTTGCACGAGATCGGTGTGAAGGAGGCCGACATTCCGGCGCTCTCCGTGGCGGCTTTCAACGATGTCTGCACGGGCGGCAATCCGCGCGACACGTCGGTAGCCGAGATCGAGGCGCTTTACCGCAAAGCCTTTTAACCCGCAGGGCTTATGAAGAACATACGCCTGTGCGCCCTTGCGGCGTGCTCGATGCTTCTGGCGGCCTGCGACGGGCCGCAGGGTTTGGAGGAGGGATTTCGCAATCCCTCCTCGGCCGGTGTCCAGACGTCGGTCTACTGGTATTGGATTTCGGGAAATGTCTCGAAGGAGGGCGTTGCCGCCGATCTCGAGTCGATGAAGCGTATCGGCATCGACCGCGCTTTCATCGGTAACATCGGACTTCCCGAAGCGGAGGGAACTCCCCGGGGCCCCGTGAAACTCTTCACCGAGGAGTGGTACGAGATCATGCACACGGCATTGAAGACCGCCACCGATCTGGGGATCGATATCGGCGTGTTCAACTGCCCGGGCTGGAGCCAGGCGGGAGGACCGTGGATCGAACCCGGAGAGGCGATGCGCTACCTGGCCACCGTTTCCGCCGAAGTCGAAGGAGGCCGGGTGGTGGAGGTCGCGCTTCCGGTCTCTTCGCCCGACTTTACCGATGTGCGGACCGTTGCCGTGCCGCTGCCCGAAGGGGTGCTGCGGCTCGACGCCTCGTCGGCCCGCGTGAGTGGTTCGGCGGGCGCCGCAAAGGCGCTCGACGGCGATCCTGCGACGGCGCTGGAGTGCGTGCCGGGACGTGATGCGGTAGTTGAAGTAAAGCCGTCTGAGACCTTCACGTTGCGGTCTGTGCGGATTTATCCGGTCCATGCGCCCTTTGCCGCAGCCGCGGAGTTGCAGGCGGTGAAAGACGGTCGCACGACCGTACTGCGCCGCTTCGATATCGACCGCACGAATCCCTCCCCGGAGGTGGGATTCGATCCCTACGCCCCCGTTACGATCGCCTGTGAGCCGACCGAAGCCGACGCTTTCCGGCTGGTGGTGAGCGGCGCTTCGGCGAACGGCGGTCTGGCCGAAGTGGAATTTTCAGCCCTGCCGCTCGTGGAGCGTTATTCCGAAAAATCGCTGGCCAAGATGCACCAGACGCCGCTGCCGTACTGGGACGACTATATGTGGGACCGTCAGCCCGCCGGGACGGACACGACGGCCGCCGTTGCGCCCGGATCGGTCGTCGATATCAGCGATTGTCTCGCCGGTGACCGTGTGCGCTGGGAGGCCCCTGCCGGACGTTGGATGATCCTGCGCACGGGCATGGTGCCGACCGGGGTGATGAACGGCCCCGCATTGGAGGACGGTGCGGGCCTGGAGGTCGACAAATGGAGCCCCGCGCATCTGGCGAAGCATTACGACGCTTTCGTCGGCGAGCTGTGCCGCCGCATTCCCGCCGCCGACCGCAAGTCGTGGAAGGTCATCGTGGCCGACAGCTACGAGAAGGGCGGCCAGAATTTCGGCGACGATTTCTTCGAGGCGTTCGAGGCCCGCTACGGCTACGATGCGCGTCCTTACCTGCCCGTGTTCAGCGGCCTGACGGTCGGCGACCGCGACCGTTCGGACCGCTTTCTGTGGGACCTGCGGCGGATGATGGCCGACCGGCTGTCGTACGACCATATCGGCGCCCTGCGCGAACTGGCCCACCGCGACGGCTTCACCACATGGCTCGAAAATTACGGACACTGGGGCTTCCCCGGCGAGTTCCTGCAATACGGAGGCCAGTCGGACGAGGTGGCCGGGGAGTATTGGAGCGAGGGCGAGCTGGGCGACATCGAGAACCGCGCCGCTTCCTCCTGCGCCCATATTTACGGCAAGAATAAGGTTTCGGCCGAGTCGTTCACGGCGGCTTTCTCGCCCTATGCGCGCCATCCTTACAGGATGAAACAGCGCGGCGACCGCTTCTTCTCGGAGGGCATCAACAACACGCTGCTGCACGTCTACATTTCGCAGGCGGCCGACGGCCCGAAGCCGGGCATGAACGCCTTTTTCGGCAATGAGTTCAACCGCAACAACACGTGGTTCGGCCAGCTGGACCTCTTCATCGCCTACCTCAAACGCTGTAACTTCATGCTCCAGCAGGGGTTGAACGTGGCCGATGCGGCCTATTTCATCGGTGAGGACGTACCGAAGATGACCGGCGTGTGCGACCCGGCGCTGCCGGCGGGCTACCAGTTCGACTACATCAACGCCGAGGTGCTGTGCCGTGACGCCACGGTGCGCGACGGCCTGCTGACGCTTCCCCACGGCACGCAATACCGCGTGCTGGTGCTGCCGCGGCAGGAGACGATGCGTCCCGAGGTGCTGGAACGGGTGATGCAGCTCGTGCGCGAGGGCGCCGTGGTGCTGGGACCCGCCCCGACGCGCTCCCCGAGCCTTGCGGGTTATCCGGAGGCCGACGGCCGCGTGCAGGCGATGGCCGCCGAGCTGTGGGGACCCGAAACGGGGAAACACGTCAACCGTTACGGCAAGGGCATGGTCTTCGACGGCTGTTCGATGGCGGAGGTTTTCGAAGCGATCGGCCTTGTGCCCGATTTCGGGCATGACGCATCGCTGCCGCTGCTGTTCGGACACCGGACGACGGACGGCGCCGAGATCTATTTCGTGTCGAACCAGTCGGAGGAGCCGATCGGGTTCACCGCTTCGTTCCGTGTTGCGGACCGCCGTCCCGAGTGGTGGCAGCCCGTGACGGGAGCCGTGCGCGACCTTCCGGCCTGGCGTGCCGAGGGGGCCGTGACGGAGATTCCGATGCGTCTCGAACCGCTGGAAAGCGGCTTCGTGGTTTTCCGTAAACCGGCGGCGGAATCCGCTGCGGAATTCACAGCCGATGCGAATTTCCCGCGTCCGGAGCCGATCGCCGCGGTGGACGGCGCCTGGCAGGTGCGCTTCGAAGCGCCCGACGGGGTAGGGAATTTCACCCTTGCAACCGATACGCTCGGCGACTGGTCGCAGAGCGCCGACGAACGCCTGCGCGGATTCTCCGGTACGGCGACCTATTCGACGACCTTCGAAAAGCCCGCCGCCGACGGCGGCCGCATCCTGCTCGACCTGAACCGCGTCGGGGTGATGGCCAAAGTCCGCGTCAACGGCGCCGATGCCGGAGGTGTCTGGACGCCCCCGTACCGGGTGGACGTGACGGACCTGCTTCGTGAGGGCGGGAACGAACTCGAGATCGAAGTCGTCAACACATGGGTCAACCGCCTCGTCGGCGACAGCCGTCTGCCCGAGGCGGAACGCCGCACGTGGACGCCTTACAATCCCTATACGCCCGAATCCCCGTTGCAGGAGTCGGGGCTGATCGGTCCCGTGACGCTGCAACGGGTCGCGCTGTAAAGCCTGTCTGCAAACGAAAATCCCGCACTCTGCGATGAGTGCGGGATTTTTCGTATCGGGGTGTCGTCCCTATTTCGAGATCAGGTTTTCCCGCTCGATGTCCTTGAAATAACGGTAGGTGGCTACGCGCAGCTCCTCGGCGGCCGGATCGTCGCATACGAGGATGCCGTTGGGATGCACCTGCAGTGCCGAGACGGTCCACTGGTGGTTGTACGAGCCTTCGACGCCGTGGCGTACCGCGCGGGCTTTCTTATGTCCCGTGGCGAGGATCAGCACCTTCTTGGCCGACAGCACCGTACCCACGCCGACCGTCAGCGCGGTCTTCGGTACGAGGGTCGTGTCGCCGCCGAAGAAGCGGGCGTTGACCTGGATCGTGTCCTGCGTCAGGGTTTTGATGCGTGTGCGCGAGTTGAGCGACGAGAAGGGTTCGTTGAATGCGATGTGCCCGTCCTCGCCGACGCCGCCCATGAAAAGGTCGATGCCCCCGGCCTCGACGATGCGGGCCTCGTAGTCGGCACACTCCTTCACCAGGTCTTCGGCATTGCCGTCGAGGATGTTGACGTTTTCGGGCTTGATGTCGACGTGTTTGAAGAAGTTGTTCCACATGAACGAGTGATAGCTCTCGGGGTGCTCCTCGGGAAGCCCCACATACTCGTCCATGTTGAACGTGATGACGTTCCTGAACGACACCTCGCCGGTCTTGTGGCGGCGGATCAGCTCCTTGTAGGTTTCCAGCGGGGTCGAGCCCGTCGGGAGGCCCAGCACGAACGGCGACTTGGTCACCTGCTCCTTGGCCTTGATCTGTTGGATGATGTAGTTGGCGGCCCACTGGGCGACTTGCTGCGGTGTATTTTCGATGATTAAACGCATGGTTGTAAACGGTTTGGGGTTAGAACATTTTTACGAAGACCTCGATAGCCTGGTATTCGGCCATGCCGAGCCGGTCGTAGAGCCGTGCGGTGTTCTGCGTGCGTTCTTCGGCCCGCTGCCAGAACTCGCGGGGATCGCTGCCCGGGAAGGGCATGATGTCCTTCTGCGAGAGGTGGCGGTAGATGGCGTGGCGCTTCATGATCAGCTCGTCGGGCGACAGGGGCACGGCCATGTCCACCATGCCGAGGTCCCACTCCATCCACGCGCCGCGGTAGAGCCATAGATGGCACTCTTTCAGCCACTCGTCGTCCTTCACCACATCGAGCGCCCCGAGGATGGCCTCCATGGCCGTACGGTGCGTGCCGTGGGGATCGGCCAGGTCGCCGGCGGCGTAGATCTGGTGAGGTTTGATCTCGCGCAGCAGTTTGACGATGATGTCGATGTCCTTTTCCGTGAGCAGGCCCTTTTTGATGCCGCCCGTCTCGTAGAACGGCAGGTTGAGGAAGTGGGCGTTGGTGTCGGGGTTCAGGCCGAACGAACGCACGGCGGCGCGTGCCTCGGCGCGGCGGATGGCGCCTTTCAGGTCGAGCAGCGCGCGCGGCTCGGGTTGGCCCTTCTTCTTGGTGGCGATAACCTGCTCGACCTCGGCGTAGTGGTTGCCGAAGCCCAGTTCGCGGGCCGTGTCGATGTTCTGCAGCACGACGTCGTCATGCACGGCCACGTTGCCCGAAGTCTCGTAGGCCACGTGTACGTCGTGGCCCTGCTGGACGAGGCGGATGAACGTACCGCCCATCGAGATCACGTCGTCGTCGGGGTGGGGCGAGAAGATGACGACCCGCTTGGGGAACGGCGACGAGGGGACGGGGCGCGTCGAGTCGTCGGCGTTGGGTTTGCCGCCCGGCCATCCCGAGATGGTGTGCTGGAGGTCGTTGAAAACGTCGATGTTGATCTGGTCGAAGGGGCGGCCCTGTTCGAGCAGTTCACCCAGCGAGTTCTCGATGTAGTCCTTGTAGGTGAGCTTCAGGATCGGCTTCTGGACCACGCCGCAAAGCCATACCACGGCTTTGCGGACGAATTTCGGCGTCCAGTCGCACGGTCCCACCAGCCACGGCGTCTGCTCGCGGGTCAAAAGCTGCGCGGCGTTCTCGTCGATCACCACCTCGATATTCGAGTGCGCCTGCAGGTACGAGGCGGGAACCTGTCCCGTGATCTCGCCCTCGACGACCTTCTGCACGATGTGCGCCTTCTCTTCGCCCCAGGCCATCAGGATGATGCGGTCGGCGCGCATGATCGTGTCGATACCCATCGTGATCGCCATCTTGGGGGTGTTCTCCAGCCCGAAGAAGGCCCCCGACTGAATCTTGCGGGTGTTGTAGGTGAGCTGCACTAGCCGCGTGCGCGAACGCGAGTAGGAGCCCGGCTCGTTGAAGCCGATCTGCCCGTCCTCGCCCACGCCTATAATCATCAGGTCGATGCGGCGCACCGAGTGGTCGTACGACGCGCAGTACTCCGAGACCTTGTCCTCGGACATCGTGCCGTCGGGAATGTGTACGTTCTCGGGCAGGATGTCGATGTGGTTGAGGAACTCCTCGTGGATGCGGTAGTTGCGGCTCTGCTGCTCGGTCGATCGGATCGGGTAGAACTCGTCGAGGCTGTATACGGCCACGTTGCGGAAGCTGATCTGTCCCTCCTCGTGGCGTTTCACCAGCTCGCGGTAAAGGCCCAGCGGGGTGCGTCCCGTCGTGAGACCCAGCACGAAGGGCTGCGACTCTTCGTAGACCTCGTTCGAGCAGTGTAGCTCGTTGTAGGTGCGGATCGCCTTGACGATGTTGTCGGCGACGTACTGCACGCCTTCGTATTCGTTTTCATAGACCCGCGTAAGGATTTTTTCGTAGCGGTGAATGATGTCGCGGGGGACCGATTCGGCAATCAATCCGCCGTCTTTGGGCAGGGAATACTTGTTGTTCATACGTTTATGTAATTTGTTAGCCTTTCTATCTGTCGGTTTGCTGCCGATCGGTGTTGTCGCCGCCGTTGGCGTCGTTTACAAGTCTGACCCCACCCCAAACCCCTCCCTCGGGAGGGGCTTGTCGCGACGCGACCGGATTGTCTCTCAGTTTTTAGCTTTTCACTTTTAGCCGTTTACTTTTCAAACGTCACCGCTTCGAAAAACTCGGGGCGGTGGAAATCGGGTTTTTCCGTCCGTATGGGCCTCCACGACAGAAAATGGGGGTGCGAGAGCTTATCGCCGCACTTGTAGAGGTTCATGCGGGCCTCGAAGCCGCTCCAGTCCGTCAGCGCATGGCGGAAAAGCGCCTGCGGGGGAATGGCCAGCGTCAGCGACCAGCGGTTGTCGCCCTCGCGTTCGGCGAACGGTTCGCCGAAGGGGAACGTCGTGAAGCGTTTTACGCCTGCCAGCACCTCCGCCGGGGCGTATTGCAGGTCTTCGTTCCGCGCCTTGCGCCCCGCGAGAAGCATCCGCCCGATGCAGGTGGTTTCGAAATTGTAGTACAACCCCTCGTCGGGGGCGATGAAGAACTCCACGCACGAATCGGTCCAGACCTGGCCGTTGTCCTCGGTGACCAGCGCCGCCGTGTAGTTCTCCGCGACGTCGAAGCGCAGCAGCAGCCAGTCGCCCGTGTGGAACATGCGGAACGATACCTCCGGCGCATAGGGGAATTCCCCGGGCCAGTTGCAGCATGCGATGTGGCAGGGGTTGATCTCCGCGAAGGCCTGCTCCACGGCTGCCCGGTCGTCGGGCGAGATGCCTGTGATTTTGCGAACTTCCATAGCTTACCTGTATTTGGCCACCGTTTCCCGTACGATGTCACACATCGTGCCGTACTGCTCCTCCATGCTGCGGAGCAGCTTGTACTGGGCACGTGTACGTACGAGGTTGTGCTCGGGGTATTTGATCTTATAATAGGTGTCGCCGTCGATGTAATCCATCAGGAAGCGCAAAACCTGTTCGAACGTGATGTAGCGCGCCGAGAAGGCCAGGTGGTCGATCTCCGGCGCGGTCAGCTGTTTCGCCCGCTGCGAGAGATAGCCCTCGGTGTATGCGCGGAACATGTCGAGCGACATGCCCACGCGCGAAAGGTCGCGGTCGTCCTCCTCGCCTGTGTTGGCATAGGAACGGATGGCGTCGCCGAAGTCGTTCAGCGACGTGGAGTTCATCACCGTATCGAGGTCGATGGCGCACAGCACCTCGCCCTTCTTGTCGAAGAGGATGTTGTTGATCTTCGTGTCGTTGTGCGTCACCCGCGTGGGGATCGTGCCGTCCTCGACCTTTGACCAGAACCCGAGCATCTCGCCGCGCCGCGACTCGATCCAGCCGATCTCCTCCGTCAGATCCTTCACGCGCCCTGCGGCGTCGCGGCATAGGGCCTCGTCCCACTGCACGAAACGGTGACGGATGTTGTGAAAACCTTTGATCGTCTCAGCCAGCGGCTCGGTGAAGTCCGCCAGCTGGGCCTGGAACTTGCCGATGCCCTCGCCGCCCTTGCGGGCCAGCTCCGGGGAGTCCGCCTTGTTGTAGGCAGTCGTGTCGCCGATGAAGACCGATACGGCCCAGTAGTCGCCCTGCGAATCCACGAAATAGTATTTGCCGTCGTGGGTCGGGACGATCGTCATCACTTCGCGCCGGGGATCGCCTCCCTCGGCCACGACGCCGCGGCGGATGTGATCCGTGACCTTGCGGATGTTCTCCATCATGGCCGGAACGTCGGGGAAGATGTTCTTATTCTTCCGCTGGAGGATGTAGTCGGGGGCATCGCCTTCGGTGCGGACGATGAAGGTGTCGTTGATAAAACCCTCGCCCAGCGAGTCGATTGCCGCGATAGCGCCCTCCAGGGCAAACTGAGACGCGATTTTCTGTAATTCTGCCTTCATAAGGTAGTTTGGATGTTAGGTTCTGATTGCAACCCCAAAGTTACTGAAAAGAACGCAGACTTGCAACCTGCAATCCCGAAAAAGCCTGCGCTTTCCAAAGAAAGGCAGGCTTTTTCGGGTTGTGTTATTTGATCGTGATGCGTCCGGATTATCCGATCCAGCTCGTCAGCAGCTTCATCGCGCCGTCGGGCGTGAACGCGAGCGACCCGGCCGAAGCGGGGATCAGCACCGTCTCGCCCTGATGCACGGAGACCTCCGCGCCGCTGTCGTCGGCGATCGTGCCGCGGCCCTCGATGCAGATCGCCACGACGAACGAGTCGAGGTCGGCGAGGTCCAGCGTCTCGGGAGCGGTCAGGTCCAGCAGCGACGTGGTGAAATAGGGGCATGAAACCAGCTCCACACGGCTGTTCTGCACGGCCTCGTAATGCGTCCGGTAGTCGGGCAGCACGGTGTAGTCGATGGCCTCCTTCGCCAGCTCGGTGTGCAGTTCGCGGGTGTTGCCGTCGGCATCGCGGCGGTTGAAGTCGTAGATGCGGTAGGTGATGTTCGAGGTCTGCTGGATTTCGGCGATGAACGCCCCGGCGCCGATCGAGTGTATGCGCCCTGCGGGCAGGAAGAAAACGTCGCCCGGGTGGATTTCGTAGTCGGCGAGAATGTCGGTGATGGTGTTGTCGGCGACGCTGGCGGCGTATTCGGCGGGTGTCACCTGCTTCGAGAATCCCGAACGGAGGTGCGCCCCCTTGTCGGCGGCCACGACATACCACATTTCGGTCTTGCCTTTGGACTGGTGGCGCTCCCAGGCCAGCTCGTCGTTGGGGTGAACCTGGATCGAGAGGTCCTGCCGGGCGTCGATGAATTTGATGAGCAGCGGGAACTCCTCGCCGAAGCGTTCGAAATTCTTCGCGCCCAGCAATCCGGCTCCGTGGCGGGCGATCAGTTCGGGCAGCGTGGTCCCGGCCTCGGGACCTTCGGCGACCACGGATTCGTTGCCTTTCACGCCCGAGAGCTCCCAGCTCTCGCCGACCTGCTGCTGCGAGGTCTCGATCTGTTTATAAGGGGCTATTTTGTCGCCGCCCCAGATCAGCGATTTCAGAATCGGTTGAAACTTATACATAGTTTGTCCTATATTGCTTTTTATAACGTTCGTTCGTATCAGCCGGCTGTATTCGCCGCCTCCGGCGTCGTTTACAAGTCTGACCCTCCCCTAAATCCCCTCCTCGGAGGGGACTTGGATAACGGCTGATTCTGTTGGTTCCGGTTCGGGGCCGGCTGTTTATGCGTTTTGTGCGTCCAACTGGCTCAGGGCGAAAGCGTATGCGCCGACCGAGATGGCCTGGCTGGCGCCGAGCTTCGAGATCGTCACGCCGATGCGTTTCTGCGGGTCGTAGGCCACATAGCGGTCCGTGCCGTAGACTTTCAGGGGTTGCATGCTGCCTTTGGCGAACTCCTGGAACTCCGCGTCGTCGTCCAGGTCGTAGACCTTCATCTGCACGCGGTTCAGTTCGTCGCCCGAGAGGGTGTGCATCTTCGAGCGGAGCTCTTTCAGCAGGCTCGGCATGATCCACTTGCGGGCTGCGGTGATGCCGCCGCCGATGACGATCAGTCCGTCCACCAGCGTCACGGCCGTGGCCATGGCGTCACCGGCGATTTCGCCCATTTCGGCGAAAGCCTGACGGGCCGCCTCGACGTTGCCCGGGCGTTTGCCGTCGGCGATCTCGCAGATGTCCTTGGGTTCCAGCCCGTGGTTCGGATCGTTGGCCAGCTCGCCGTAGACCCGCTTCACGGCGCGCACGGCCACGCCCTCCTCGACGATGATCTCCGGCATCTTCTTGTGCCGCAGGCAAAAGGTCTCGACGCACGAGTTGTCGCCGCGGTTGAGGCGGTTGTCGACCACGATGCCCACGCCGAAGCCCGTGCCGAAGGTGTAACCCACGAGGTTTTTGTAGCGTTTGGGACTGTTCAGCGCCTCGAGCCGGGCGTTGACCGCAGGCAGGGCTCCGCCCAGCGCCTCGCCGTAGGCGAACAGGTCGCCGTCGTTGTTGATGAAGACCGGGATGCCGAACGTCGCTTCGAGGAACGGTCCCAGCGCTACGCCGTTGCGGAACGACGGGAAATTGGGGAGATAGCCTCCGATAATGCCGTTGGGGTAGTCGGCCGGGCCGGGGAATGCGAAAGATATGGCTACGGGTTTTTCCGAAAGGCGGCTGATGACGGCCCGGAACCCTTCGACCATCGTCGCAAGGCATTTGTCGAGGTCTTCGGCGTGCGAAGGCAGGGTGATGGGCTCCACGATGAATCGGTTGGCCTGCATGGCTCCGAACACGAGGTTCGTGCCGCCGGCGTCGAGGGTGATCACCACCCGGTTGTCATGGCTGTACATATTGAGTAGTTTAGTTTGTCGGTGTTACATGTAGCAAAGATAGGTAAAAAACTGAAAACGAAAAAGCCGTCGGCGGCTGCCGACGGCTTTTTCGTCCGTTTATCGGGATCAGTTGTTCTCGGGGCGCAGTTTGCGCACCACGGCGCCGGTCTGCCACATCTCGCTTTCGCGCATCTCGCGCAGCTCATCGTCGAGCTTCTCACGGTAGTCGGGTTTGCTGTTCAGGTCGATCGAACGCTGTGCCTCGTTACCGGCGGCCACCTCTTTGTAAAGCTCCTCGAAGACGGGTTTCGTGGCGTCGCGGAACTTCTTCCACCAGTCGAGCGCACCGCGCTGGGCCGTGGTCGAGCAGTTGGCGTACATCCAGTCCATGCCGTTTTCGGCCACGAGCGGCATCAACGACTGCGTCAATTCCTCGACGGTCTCGTTGAAGGCCTCCGAAGGGGTGTGGCCGTTGGCGCGCAGCGTGTCGTACTGGGCGGCGAAGATGCCCTGAATGGCGCCCATCAGCGTGCCGCGCTCGCCCGTGAGGTCGGAGTAGACCTCGCGTTTGAAGTCGGTCTCGAAGAGGTAGCCCGAGCCGACGCCGATGCCCAGCGCCACGACGCGTTCGAAGGCGCGGCCCGTTGCGTCCTGGAACACCGCATAGCTCGAGTTGAGGCCGCGCCCTTGGAGGAACATCCGGCGCAGCGACGTGCCCGAACCTTTCGGGGCGATCAGGATCACGTCGACGTCGGGCGGGGGCACGATGCCCGTGCGCTCCTTGTAGGTGATGCCGAAGCCGTGGGAGAAGTAGAGCGCCTTGCCCGGGGCGAGGTGTTTTTTGATGACGGGCCATACGGCGATCTGTCCGGCGTCGGACAGCAGGTATTGGATGATCGTGGCGCGCTCGGCGGCCTCCTCGATGCCGAAGAGCGTTTTGCCCGGCACCCAGCCGTCGGCGACGGCCTTGTCCCAGCTCTTGGAGCCTTCGCGCTGGCCGACGATGACGTTGAAGCCGTTGTCGCGGAGGTTCAGCGATTGGCCGGGGCCCTGCACGCCGTAGCCGATGATGGCGATGGTCTCGTCTTTGAGGACCTCGAGGGCTTTTTTCAGGGGGAATTCTTCGCGGGTTACGACGTTCTCTTCGACGCCGCCGAAATTGATCTGTGCCATGTTTTTCGTGATTTTGGTTTGTTGTATGTTCTGAAAATTATTCTGCGTTTCTCATGCGGTCCAGCTCTTCGAGGTATTCGTTCAGCAGCTCGCGCCGCGATTTGATGATGGCCACCGTGCCGCTGCGCACGAACTGCTGGACGCCGTAGGGCTGCAGCAGGCGGAATAGCGCCTGCGTGTCGGCCTTGTGGCCGGTCTTCTCGACGACGATGTAGTCCTCGTCGATCTCCAGGATGCGGACGTTGTGCTTGCGCACGAGTTGTTCGACGCCCTGGCTGCGGGTGACCTTGTAGAGGGCGATCTCCTGCTGCACCACCTCCTCGGGGGTGTAGACGAAGGTTTTCAGCACGTCGATCTTCTTCTCGACCTGCCGCACGAGCTTGTCGATCTGTCCGGGGTCGGTGCGGACGACGATCGTGAATTTGTGGATGCCCGGGAGCGCCGATTCGGAGGTCGTGAGACTCTCGATGTTGACATCGCGGCAGGTGAAGACCGTGGTGATCTGGCTCAGCAGACCCACTTTGTTTTCTGAAAATACGGTGATGATGTATTCCTGTTCCATACGCTGTTTCGTTTTACTCGAACCGGATGTCCGCCACCGGGGCGCCGGCCGGGACCATCGGGAAAATGTTCTCTTCGCCTTCGACCCGCACTTCCAGCAGGAAAGCGCCCTCGGAAGCTTTCATCGCGGCGACGGCTTCTGCAAGCTCCTCGCGGCGTTCGACGAGGCGGTAGCTGATGCCGTTGCCGCGGGCGATGAGCCCGAAATCGGGGTTTATCATCTCGGTAAAGGAGTAGCGGCGGTCGTAGAAAAGCTCCTGCCACTGCCGCACCATGCCGAGGAACGAGTTGTTCAGCAGGACGATTTTCACTGCGACGTGCGACTGGAAGATGGTTCCCAACTCCTGAATGGTCATCTGCAGGCCGCCGTCGCCGGCGAACAGCACCACTTCGCGGTCGGGGGCGCCCAGCTTGGCGCCGATGGCGGCCGGAAGCCCGAAACCCATCGTTCCGAGGCCGCCCGAGGTGATCATGCTGCGGCCGCGGCGGAACCCGAAATAGCGCGCGGCGTTCATCTGCTGCTGGCCCACGTCGGTCACCAGCACGGCGTCGTTGTCGTAGGCCCGGGCCACGGCGTCGACCGCCTCGCCCATGCGGATGCGCCCCTCGCCCGGGTGCACCGCCTTGCGGACGACGGCCTCGTATTCGATCCTGTCGCACTCCCGGAACTCCTCGATCCATGCGCTGTGGTCGCCTTTGCGGATACGCTCGGTGAGCATCGGCAACACCTGCTTCGCGTCGCCCACGACGGGCACGTCGGCCGGAATGATCTTGCCGATCTCTGCGGGGTCGATCTCCAGATGGATCACCTTGGCGTTTTCGCCGAAGTGGGCCGGGCATCCCGTCACGCGGTCATCGAAACGCATGCCGACGGCCACGAGCAGGTCGCACTCCCGGTTTTTGATGTTGGGCCCGTAGTTGCCGTGCATGCCCAGCATGCCCACATACTGCGGATAGTCCGACGGCAGAGCCGAGAGCCCCAGCAGCGTCGAGGCTGCTGGCATGCCGCTCTTTTCGAGGAACGCCCGCAGTTCGGCTTCGGCGTTGCCCAGCGTCACGCCGTGACCCGCCATCACCAGCGGGCGGCGGGCGGCGTCGATCAGCCGGGCCGCCTCGGCGATGCGCTCCGCGTCGGGAGCGGGCGAGGGGACGTAGCTGCGGATGGAGGTGATCTTTTCGTAACGGAAAGGGGCCGTGCCGCACTGGGCGTCTTTGGTGATGTCCACCACGACGGGGCCCGGACGGCCCGAGCGGGCGATATAAAAGGCTTTGGCGATAGCCGCCGGGATGTCCTCGGTGCGTTTTACCTGGCAGTTCCACTTGGTCACGGCCTGCGTGATGCCGACGAAGTTGGTCTCTTGGAAGGCGTCGGTGCCCAGCAGCGAGGAGCCGACCTGCCCGGTGACGAGCACCAGCGGCGTGGAGTCCATCAGCGCATCGGCCAGCCCCGTGACGGTGTTCGTGGCGCCGGGGCCCGAGGTCACGAGGCAGACGCCGACCTGTCCGCTGACGCGGGCGTAGCCCTGCGCGGCGTGTACGGCGCCCTGCTCGTGGCGGACGAGGATGTGGCGCAGGCGGTCGCGGTAGTCGTAGAGGGCGTCGTAGACGGGGATGATAGCGCCTCCGGGGTAGCCGAAAAGGGTGGTAACGCCTTCGTGGAGGAACGATTCGATCAGGGCCTTCGATCCCGTGATCGTGGGGTCGGAGGCCGGTTGTCGCTCTTCGGGACGGGGTGTGTTCATAAGCGGGTTCGTTTTTTTTATTCTTCGTCGATGATGCGCACGGCGCCTTTGTCGGCCGAGCTCACGAGCTGCGCGTAGGCCCGCAGCGAAGCCGGAACCCGGCGGTCGCGGTTTGCCGGACGGAACTCTTTCCGGGCGGCCATGCGGGCGGCTATTTCGGTGTCGTCGATCAGAAGGCGGATCGAACGGCGGGGGATGTCGATTTCGATTTCGTCGCCCGTGCGGACGACGGCGATCTCCCCGCCCGAGGCGGCCTCCGGCGAGACGTGCCCGATCGAGAGTCCCGAGGTGCCGCCCGAGAAGCGGCCGTCGGTAATCAGCGCACAGGCTTTGTCGAGTTTCTTCGATTTGAGGTATGACGTGGGGTAGAGCATTTCCTGCATGCCCGGGCCGCCCTTGGGACCTTCGTAGCGGATGACGACCGCTTCGCCCGGCTGCACCTCGTCGGCGAGGATGCCGTTCATGGCCTGCTCCTGCGACTCGTAGACCCGGGCCGGGCCGCGGAAGACGAAGAGTTTTTCGTCGACCCCGGCGGTCTTCACGACGCAGCCCGAGCGGGCGATGTTGCCCGTCAGCACGGCCAGTCCGCCGTCGCGGAAATAGGCGTGCTCCGCGTCGCGGATACAGCCCGCCGTGCGGTCGGTGTCGGGTTCTTCGTAATAGGAGTGTTGGGCGCCGAGTTCGCGGCTGTAATGGCCGGCCGGGGCGCTCAGCGCGCGGCGGCGTGCCGTGTCGGAAGCCGTGGGGGAGAGGATGTCGCAGGCGGCGACGGCCTCGCCGAGCGTGCGTCCGTCGACGCGCTGCGCCGAGGTGTCGAGCAGTCCGGCGCGGCCGAGTTCGCCGAGGATGGCGAAGATGCCGCCGGCGCGGTTGACATCCTGGATGTGGTAGTGGGAGTTGGGGGCGACTTTGCAGAGCACCGGGACCCGCCGCGAAAGGCGGTCGATGTCCTGCATCGTGAAATCCACGCCCGCCTCGTGTGCCACGGCCAGCAGGTGCAGCACCGTGTTGGTCGAGCCGCCCATGGCGATGTCGAGCGACATGGCGTTTTCGAAGGCGGCCTTGGTGGCGATCGAGCGCGGCAGGACCGAATCGTCGCCCATGAAGTAGTAGCGTTCGGCGTTGCGGACGATGAGCGCTGCGGCCTCCTCGAACAGCCGGCGGCGGTTGGCGTGCGTGGCGACGATCGTGCCGTTGCCCGGGAGCGAGAGTCCCAGCGCTTCGGTGAGGCAGTTCATCGAGTTGGCGGTGAACATTCCCGAGCACGATCCGCAGCCGGGGCAGGCGCAGCGTTCGATTTGTGCGATCTCCTCGTCGCTGCACGTGTCGTCGGCGCCCATGACCATCGCGTCGATCAGGTCCACGCCGCGGCCCCGGAACTTCCCGGCCTCCATCGGGCCTCCCGAGACGAAGACCGTCGGGATGTCGAGCCGCATGGCGGCCATCAGCATGCCCGGGGTGATTTTGTCGCAGTTCGAAATGCAGACCAGCGCGTCGACCTTGTGGGCCGAGGCCATGTATTCGACGCTGTCGGCGATGATCTCGCGCGAGGGCAGCGAGTAGAGCATGCCGTCGTGGCCCATGGCGATGCCGTCGTCGACGGCGATGGTGTTGAACTCCGCGGCGAAGCATCCGAGCGCTTCGATCCGCTGTTTGACGTACTGGCCGATTTCGTGCAGGTGCACGTGGCCCGGCACGAGCTGGGTGAACGAGTTGGCGATGCCGATGATCGGGCGGCCGAACTGCTCCTCGCGCATGCCGTTGGCCCGCCAGAGGCTTCGGGCTCCCGCCATTCGGCGGCCCGTCGTGGTGACGGCGCTTCTGAGTGTGTGTTTCATCTTTCCGTTTCGGTTTCAGTCTGTGTCCCGGCCCGTGCCGGAAATAAAAATGCCTTTCCCCGGCAGGAGAAAGGCTTTATCATATTCGTCGATCATGCACGCCACCTTTCTCCCGTTATCTTCTAAGGACGACGAGGTGCAGGGTAATGACGATAATGATCGAATGAAGCATGGTCTGTTTTTTCGTATTCGTTACAGGACAAATATATGGATATTAAATTTTTTGAACAAATAATTTTCTAAAAATATTTAATATTGTGACAGTCCGGAAGCAGATTCTCCGATCAGGTTTGCATCTGTTCGTTCCGCGGATGGTTTGATTACGATTTGATAGCCGGTTTTTGGCCCTGAAATGTCTGTTCGAGCCGTTTTTTCGCCGGATTGGGATTTCGAAGCCCCGGAACGACTTTCATTTTTGATCCGAATGAGCCTTTTTGCGCCTTTTTGTGCTACTCCTATATATATAAAAAGCCTTTCGGGATTTTTCAGGGCGGTTTTACGAATTGTTACTTCGATTTGGATTTTTAAAATATTTGTTTTATATTTGCCGATGATGGTTACCAAACGGCATATCGCGATGACTGGACGAGGTTGCGGATTTATCGGCAATCCCGCAGGCTGTGCGTATACCTTCACGACCACGACGACTACCACCACGACGACTACGACCCCTGTGGGGGTTCGATAGTCAATAATCCGTCCGCATACTCGGTATGCACTTCCGGCCAAGGCTGCCGGAGCGGAAAAAAGGTTACAATCAAATAATTTAATCGACAAACGTTACCTGCCGGCCTTCGAGGGCGCTGATTTCGCTGCGTAGCAGCACTAAGCCCTTCCCTCAGGGAAGGGCTTGGGATGGGGGCAGGCTTATATACGCGGCGGTACGCCGCGAATACGGCCGGGCGACAGGTGATGACAGTCCACTTGTTTAATGAACTTTCTGTTATGAAAAAATATATTCGGGTTTTCGCGCCGGGAACGGTGGCGAATCTGGGTTGCGGTTTCGACGTGATGGGCCTGACGCTCGACGGCGTCGGCGATTTGCTGGAGATCGGCGCCGAAGAGGGGGCCGAAGGATTGGAAATCCGCAACCTGAGCGGGATGAACCTTCCCGAAAACGTCGAGGACAATGTGATTACCCCCGCCCTGCGGGCCATGCTCGCGGCATACGGCCGTCCGGTGCGGATCGAGATCACGATGCTCAAAAAGATCGCTCCCGGCAGCGGCATCGGGTCGAGTGCGGCTTCGTCGGCCGCCGCCGTCTACGGGCTCAACGAATTGCTGGACCGTCCCTTCTCGGGCAAGGAGCTCGTGGAGTTCGCCATGATGGGCGAGGCGCTGATCGGCGGCACGCCCCATGCCGACAACGTGGGGCCTGCGGTGCTGGGCGGTGTGGTGCTGATCCGCGGTTACGAGCCGTTCGACATCGTCCGGCTGCCCGTGCCCGACAACTTTTTCTATGCCGTGGCGCATCCGGCCATCGTGGTCAGCACGAAGGATGCCCGCGAGGTGTTGCCGCGCGAGATTCCCCTGTCGAAAGCCATCACGCAGTGGGGCAATGTCGGGGGACTGGTGGCCGGGTTCGCGCTGCGCGACGTGGCGCTGATCGGGCGTTCGATGCACGACGCCGTCGTGGAGCCCTACCGCAAGGGATTCATCCCCGGGTATGATGAATTGAAAGAGCTGGTGCTGGCCGAAGGTGCGCTGGCGATGAACATTGCCGGGTCGGGACCGTCGGTTTTTGCGCTGGCTTCGGATTATGAGGTGGCGCAGCGGATCGCGGCGCAGATGAAACGGCATTTCCAGGAGCGGCAGATCGGCTGCCACACCTATGCGGGCCGCGTGTCGAACGCCGGAGCGCGTGTCGTGGGACAATAAAAACGCGAAACGATGAAATTTTACAGTACGAGAGATACGAAACGGGCCTGCGGCTGTTCGCTCCGCGAGGCCGCGATGATGGGGCTGGCGCCCGACGGCGGGCTGTTCGTTCCCGAGCGCATTCCGCAGGCCGATATGGCCGAGGTCGAACGGCTGGCAGGGGAGTCCTATGCCGCGATGGCGGGCTATCTGGCCGGGCTTTTCTTCGGCGACGATTTCGATCCGCAGGCTTTGCGGGGGGAGCTGGAGACGTTGTACGACTTTCCCGTCCCCCTGCGGGCGGTGGGGCGCGGACGCTACACGCTGGAACTGTTCCACGGTCCGACCTGCGCTTTCAAAGATTTCGGCGCCGGGTTCATGGGGCGTGCTATCGGTCTGCTGGGGGCCGCCGACGAGCGGCTGGTGATCCTTACGGCCACCTCGGGCGACACGGGCAGCGCTGTGGCGCACGGGTTTCACAACGTGCCGGGTGTCGATGTCGTGGTGCTCTATCCCGAGGGGAAGATCAGCCGCTTGCAGGAGTGTCAGATGACGGCCCTCGGGGGCAACATCCATCCGCTGCGGGTCGCCGGGACGTTCGACGACTGTCAGCGGTTGGTGAAAGAGCTCTTCGCCGATGCGGAGTTCCGCAAGCGGCGGCGCGTCACGTCGGCCAATTCGATCAACCTCCTGCGGTGGATTCCCCAGGCATTTTATTACTTCTACGGCTATTGCCAATGGCGGCAGGCCGCGGGCGGCGACCGTCCCGTTGTCGTCGTGCCGAGCGGCAACTACGGCAATTTGGCCGCGGGGATGCTGGCGCAGCGCATGGGACTGCCTGTCGGGGGCTTTGTGGCGGCGTCGAACGTCAACGACGTGGTTCCCGAATTCCTCCGCACGGGCGTTTACCGCACGCGGCCGTCGGTGAGGACCCCGGCCAATGCGATGGATGTCGGCGCCCCGAGCAATTTCGAACGCATGCTGTGGCTCTGCGGGGGCGATCCCGAGGTCCTGCGCGGCGAGCTGGAGGGATTCCGCTGCGACGACGCCTGCATCCGCCGCACGATCGACGAGCTGTACGAGCGGCACGGCTATTTCTCCGATCCCCACAGCGCCGTAGGTTATGCCGCCTCGATGGCGGTCGGCAAACCGGGCTTTTACCTTTCGACGGCCCATCCCGCCAAGTTCGGGGAGGTCATTACCTCGGTGACCGGGGCCCGGGTGCCGCTTCCCGAACGGCTCGAAGAGCTGACCCGCAGGCCGCAGCGTTCGGAACCCCTCGCTGTCGACCTCGCGGCCCTCGAAGCGTATGTCGAGAAAATCTGAATCCGAAAGTTTACCCGCCGAAACCGGCGGGTAAACTTTTCTTTTTATTGTATTTTATTTTGCTTTTGTTTATATTTGTTGCGTAAAAGCAAAATAAACTACCGATGAACCTCAAACGTCTGCTTCCTTTTCTGATTGTTCCGCTGCTGTTGACGGCCTGTCCCTCGGGCCGTAACCGTGCGGATGCGCCCGATCTGGGCAAACTGCCCCGCATGATCCTTTCGGGTGAACAGGGCCCGTTCCACGTACAGGGCATTGCCGTCGACCTCGAACGCGGTTACATCTACTTCTCCTTTACGACCAAGCTGCTGAAAATGGACCTTGCGGGAAACCTCATAGGCAGTGTCGACGGCCTGACGGGCCATCTGGGGTGCCTGACGATGAATCCCGCGGACGGGCGTGTCTACGGTTCGTTGGAATATAAGGACGACGTGATCGGCAAGGGCATTCGCAAGACCCTCGACAAGGAGTCGGAAGGGGTGGACCAGACGGGATTTTACATCGCCGTATTCGATGTGGACCGCATCGTGCGTCCCGATATGAATGCGGAGAAAGACCGTGTGATGACCGCCGTTTATGTCAAAGAGGCTGTCGACGACTATTTCGCGGAGGCCGTGAACGGCGGCCGGACGGTCGCCCACCGTTTCGGATGCTCGGGTATCGACGGCGTGACCTTTGCGCCACGCTTCGGCAGCGGTGGGAAGGGCGATTATCTCTATGTGGCTTACGGCATCTACGGCGACACGCTGCGCACGGACAACGACTATCAGGTGTTGCTGGCTTACGACACGCAGGATTGGAAACGCTATGAGCAGCCCTTGTCGCAGTCGAACCTGCACAAGAGCGGCCCGACGACACCCGATCACAAGTATTTCGTCCGCACGGGCAACACCTCCTGGGGGATTCAAAACCTGGCTTACGATCCCGCCTCGGGCAACCTCTATGCGGCGGTTTACAAAGGCAAAAAATCCCGATACCCCAATTATTCGCTTTTTGTGATCGACGGCGGGAAGCCCGCCCGCAAGGAGGCGTTGCAGGGTTTCGACACGCCGACCGAGGGCGAGGTGCTCTCGCTGCTTCCTGCCGGAAAATCGGCCGACGGCATCTACGGCTGGGATTTCAAATGGGGTTCGACGGGGCTGTGCCCGTTGGGCGGAGGCTATTTCTACATTTCGGAGAACGCGCGTTCGAAGGAGACCCGCCAGCAGAGTTCGACCGTCCGTCTGTACGAATGGACGGGCGACGCCGAAGCCCCGTTCCGGGCGGTCGAGTAGCGATTCTTCCGGATACAAAAAATTCCCGGCGGCTCTTTCATAGGGCCGCCGGATTCGTTTGAGAGTCGGTCAGTCCAGCGTCGACGGGCCGAGGTTCAGGATCTTTTTCATATTCCCGATTACGTCCCGGTCCTTGTCCCGCTCTTTTTCCGGCAGGTCTTTGAACGGGACGATCGACCAGTGCAGTTTGAAGCAGTCGATGTCCTTCAGCCGCTCGGCGCAGGTGTCCCGGTAGCCGATGATGCTGCGGTCGGCGCACCAGCGGCGGTGCTCCATCTCATGAAGCGCCGAATTTTCCGCATAGCGTTGGTAGATGCCGTACATCTCGGTCTGGTAGCGGTTCGAGAAGCGGAAATCCTCGCTGGTCAGGTACCACAACAGCCGGGCCGTGCGTTCGGCTTCGGCCCGGTGCGCGGGCATTGCCGCGAGGTCGAGGATGTCGGTACCCTCCAGTTGGTGTGTTTCGAGGTATTTTGCATAGGCGGCGTAAACGGGGTGTTTCGGACTCCCTTTGCCGGGGGCGTATTTCAGGTCGTAGTAGGCATTGACCCACATGGCGGCCGTGTCGTCCAGCAGGTGGCCGCTGATGCCGTCGGTGAGCATGCCGAAGACCTTTACGTGTTTGAATTTGCGCTTGTCGGCATCGAGTATCTCGCCGATGCCCTGCTGCAACTCCTGACGGATCAGGATGCGGACATTGTCGTTGTTTCCGGCGATGCAGCCCTCCGGCTCCCGGCCGATGATGTAGTAGGCCTCTTCGGGAAGGCTGAGGCCCGTCGAGAGGCTCAGGTCGGGGTCCTGCAGGCAAACGGCGATCGTCACCAGTTCCCGGCTGTCGGTCGCAGCCGCGGTAATCATCTCCCGCACGGCGGTATCCTCGACGCGGCCTTTGACGTATTCGACCCCGATGTCCCCGATCTGTTCCAGATAAGGGTATTGGGAGCGGAACTGCGGCAGCAGGTCGTCCATGGCCTTGTCGATCACCGTGATACGGGTTCGGTTGGCGCCCGTCCGCTCGTCGTAGTTGGGGTAGTGGCACAGCCGCAGCGCCTCGAGCAGCAGGGCGCGCCCCATGCGGTTGAAGCCCACGATGATGAGGTGGACGTGGCGTCCGTCGCAATCCAGCGGTTTGAAGTCGAGGTCCGCGTAGTCGGCCTCTTTGTAATGGCCCCACAGCAACCGAGCCCAGTTCTCGTAAAAGTTGAAAGGCCGGAAGTAGATGACGCTTTTCCCGTCGTCGTCGGCGATGAATTCGGCCGGCAGGGCGAGTTTCTGGATGATGGAGTAGGAGGCCGGGCGGTCGAACTGTACGTTGACTTTCAGCGGCGTTTTCGTCTCCCCGCGCAGCTCGCGGATGATCCGCACGCACTCGAGGTTCTTCGAATCGCGGCCGTATTCCTCCCTTTCGCCCAGGATGTAGACCTCGCGGGCCGTGTCGATGTTGAGTTTGGCGAGATGCTCCCGGGATTCGATGTTGCCCGCGTAGAGGATCACCTTCCGCTCCAGTTCGGGAGCCAGCTGCGACTGGATGCGGGCCCGCACGCAGGGGATGTCCTGATTGGTCATCAGGATGATTTTGGGCAGCTTCGCGGTCTGACGTTTCCCGGTTTTCGGGAGCCGCTCCGATTCGTGCCGGAAGATGTTGAGCAGCAGGCAGACCGAAATCTCGCCGTAGCCGATGACGACATAGTGGTCGCGGATGCCGGGGTAATTCACCAGTCCCCGTTCGACGCCGTTCACGCGGCGTTCGACGATGTTCGACAGCGTGGTGATGAGCAGTCCGCCCAGGAGCACCATGCCCATCAGTGAGATTATGAGCATGAATCCCTGCACGGCGGGGGTTTCGTCGTCGTTCAGGTAGCCCGGGTCGAGGAAGTGGTAGATCACGCCCCGCGCCTTGCCCCATCCGTCGTCGTGCGTAAGGATCGAGCAGTCGGACCAGATCGCCAGCAGGATGCAGACCCCGACCACGACCACGATGACCGTGATGAAGCTGACCAACTGGTAGCGGATGCCGCCCGAGATGATGCGGTCGAAATACTCCATCCCGTTGCGGCGGTAGGCGGGGCGCCGTCGCCAGAGCCGGACGGCGGCGGCCGTCACGGCTGCAACGGCCGTCAGCGCCAGCCACCAAGGGGCGTGCAGAAAGACGGCGGCCAGGATGAGGGCCGCCAGACCGCAGGCTGCTGCGAACCGGATGCGGGTTGTTCGTTGTGTGTGCTGCATGTCGTTAATCGTTTGGGGGCGTTGTTCGAATCCGGAATCCCTCCGCGAGTCCGGTCCGGGATTATTTCCGTTCGATTGTGAATCCGAGTTTGAGGATCAGCCGGATGGTTTCGACGGCCGTGTTGCGGTCGTATTCGCGCTCTGCCTCGGGCAGCTCCTCGTAGGGGATCAGGCAGGGATGCTTTTTCGCGGCGTCGTCGCGTTCGGGGCCGTAGCTCCATCCCTGCGCGATGCGGGTCTGGGCCCAGACCTCATGGACATTGCGGGCCATCTGTTCGGTGAGTTCCTGCAGCGCTTTCGGGAGTACGACTTCCGACGTATCCATCGGCGCGGGACGGTATTCGTTCGTATACATAATCGGTGTGTTATATTTCAGATAGTATCGTTCGTTTTTTTAATCTATGGAAACGGCATCGTTCTTCTCCATGTTCTTGGCCCGGAAATAGCTGCGGTAATTACTAAATCCCGCATGGAGCACAATCTCCAACACCGGTGTTTTTTGCTTTCTCTGTACAGCCTCCGCGTGTAACCGCTCCACCTCCTTCAGCCGGTAATTATTGATGAAACGGTTGAAATTCACACCATATTCCCGGTTGATGAAAGCCGATATGTAAGTCCTGTTGGAAGCGAGATCCCGGGCCATATCGGTTATTTTGAATTCCGGATTCAGATACGGTTTCCGGTCCTCCAAATATTGCTCGACCTGCTGCCGCGCCAGTTGCGGATAATTTCCCGACGCGGTCATTTCCTTTTCTTTGACGGAGACAGGTTCGAGAATCACGTAATTCTCCGAAAGGATGCTCAGGCACAGCACGATATGGGTGAATACCGCCGGCAGCGTCGTGAATGCCCAGGCAAACCCCAACCCGTCGAACAGCCCGACACCCAATATCAACCCGGCAATCGGCAGGGTTTGCAGCACGACCCTGAAAAGGACGATAAAGGAGAGCCAATCCAGCGACATGCGGTAGATATCGGCGGAATAGTCGGTTATCCTGCGTTTATACGCCTTTATGCGGAGCAGGCTCAGCCAGGAATATAAAATGCACAGTACAATGCAACCGATAAACGTGCTGTCGATGATTGCAGATGTGAGGTTTACGTCGTTATCATAAATAGCTGTCCATCGCTGCCGGAACGGGACTGCCAACGCGATCGCGCAGATAATTAAGGTCAAACACGCCGGAAGGATGAAATGACAGGCCGGGAACCGTTTCCGCTCGCCCGTATCCGTAATAATATGCGTGATCCGGTAGAGGAATACGGGGATGAACCCGAATGAGGAAAAGAAAACGGGCAGGTATGCGATGAACGTGTCGCGGGCAACGGAATGCATGACCATTCCACTCCAAAACAGCATCATCAGACTGTATACGGCGATCATGTTGTAATGAATCTTCCGGTCGACTGTATTGGAAGAGCGGGTCGTATCGAGCGAAATCAGGATCAGGCTGACCGCCGCGCTTACCACCGGCATTGAGAAAACGATTGCACGTCCGATATCCTGATTCATTCTTCCTTATTCTTTACTTGCGGTTCCTCGTCCGGCTGTTCCTTGGCCGCCTTTTCCAATCGGATCGCACGCTGGAAATGGCGGGAGTCTTTGAATCCCGCCATAACCATTACCCGATAGGGATTCTTGCGTTCGTTCGAAGGATGCGCCATTAAAATCTGGTACTCCTCGATCCGCCACTGGTTCAGGTAGCGCCGAAAATTCATGCCATAGGTCTGATTGATGAAATTGGACATGACGGTACGGTTCACCCCCATCGCCTCAGCCATGTCGGTCAGTTTGAAATCGGGATCGAGGTACGGCTTTTTCTGGGACAAATAGTTTTCGAACGCCTTTCTGCTCAATGGTCCGTGCGCATGGTCCGGCGCAAGGCGCTGTTTGTCGATCAACCCGTTGTTCTCGCTCTTTTTTCCGGCGGCCGGAAACAAGTCGGAGGTTTTGTAAGAGAGATACTGCCTGCGGATGACATGGTATGTGAGCAGGATTTCCTGGACTATGATACACAACGCGTTCAGGCGGACGAGCCATCGGTCGGAACAGACTACCGAAGGTAAAAAAGCGATCAGCCATATGGCGATGAAAAGCACGAAGAGCACGACGAGCCAATGCGACGATCTTATACTGAACGATTTTCGATCCGCGTCGACCTTTTGCACGACCGCCTGCTTGTAATACCGCGACAACAGCCGGCAGGTCGGAACGATATAGGCTATCGCCGTGACGAACCGCAGCAAAAAGCCGGAGATGAACAGATACGTATAGCGCTCGGCGGGCGACAATCCGGCGATTCCGTCTCCATGCGGCAATATCCAGGCTGCCGCTGTCAGGATAACCGCCGACGCGGGCAGCGGCCAAAGGTAATTCAGGACGGGAAAGTTTCGTTTATTCCCCAAGTAGGTCAGGTAATAGACGATGTTGTAGAACAATACGGGAATATAGAGATACGATAGTGCGAAAGGGATATCGACCGGAAGGAATACCGGGTTGTCAGAGAGCACGTGCCAGAGAACGGATGCCCACCACACGGCGATCAGGATACAATAGATGCTCACGACCCGCCTCAATTTTCGTTCGGCGGGGTTGCGGTAATTCCAGATCAGCAATAAGGCAAAGACCGAACATATGACCGAACAGCAGATCGGCAAAATATAGACCATCAGGCTGCCGTATGTGACAAATGTTCCCATGATTCAAATTATTTCTCCCGAACGAGTGTTCCCGCCGGCTGTTTCCTGCACGCCGGAACCGTCCGGGATGCCACAGGCCGCATACCTCCGGGATTACGGCGTGTGAATGCAGTATAACGCGCTGGCTTTATTTACATTGCACCCATGGGCGAAGAGGCTCCGTGCGCCCCGGGAAAAGTCCGTTTTTGATGATTTGACATATCCTTTACAAAATTGCGGTTTGCGTATAAGGGTCGTTACGATTTTGCCGATGTGATTTATACGTTTTGGCATTATCCGGTAGCAAATATATCATTTCTTTGTGCAGAACAAAAAAATCCCACGGCTATTTTGCAAAAAAGTTTTTCAGTCACTTCACCCGCTCCACCTATTTATAATGAAAAGAACAGAATTCATTCTTCCGTCATAATTGCGGCAGCCTCTTCCGAGGCCGTTCCGCCGACCATTCCCAGAACTGTTTGACCGGATTTATCAAGCTGAGAAAGCAAGGACACCGCAACTGTCCTTTCGGGTGTCTGTACACGGGCAGACCGTAAAATCTGCAACGCAATAATTTAAAGTATGAAAAATGGAATTATAAAACGAATGTTCGTCCTGTTGGCAATCGCCGTCACCGGCATGACGCAGGGTGTCAAAGCCCAGAGCGTGGCTGTCAAGAGCAATATGCTGGCAGACGCTTTCCTGAATCCGAATTTGGGAATAGAAGTCGGACTCGCACCGAAATGGACTCTGGACATTACGGGGCAGTTCAACGCATGGACACTCGCGCACGACCGGCGCTGGAAGCACTGGGTTGTTCAGCCTGAAGCCCGATATTGGTTCTGCGACCGCTTCTCGGGGCACTTTGTGGGCGCACACCTGCACGGCGGACAATATAACATCGGAGGTTTCGACGGAAAAATCAACTTCCTCGGCACGGATGCCCGCAAACTGAAGGACAGCCGCTATCAGGGCTGGTTCGTCGGCGCAGGTGTCGCTTATGGTTATGCGTGGATACTGGGGCGGCATTGGAACCTCGAGGCGGAGATAGGCTTCGGCTATTCCTATACACGCTATGACCGCTTCCGGTGCACCGGGTGCGGCAGGAAGATAGAAACGGACAAGCCGCACCACTACGTAGGGCCGACAAAAGCGGCAATCAACCTTGTTTATGTATTTTAATCGTGTACAAGATGAAAAAGAGATTATATATCCTTTCAGCCCTTTTGGGCATGATTACGGCGGCCGGAGCGCAGACCGTAACCGACATGCGGAAACGGGACATCGTGGACGGCGTTTCCGTCGGGAGATTCAGTATGGAGCGTAACGGTGGGTACATCGCTGTAAACATGCTTCTGGATTTGTCGGGGCTCGACGTGGACAATAATCGCGCGGTGCTTCTTACGCCATGGCTGGTCAATGGCCGCGACTCGCTCGACCTGCAATCGGTAGGGGTTTACGGCAGGCGGCGCTACTATTTCTATGTACGCAACGGCGTGAGCATGCTGTCGGGCAAGGATGAAAAGAGCTACAGGGCCGCGGAAAAACCCGGCGACATCGAATATCACGCCATGGTGCCGTACGCCGGATGGATGAACGGCTCCGCGCTGTCGCTTCACCGCAGCGACTACGGATGTTGCAACACGCTGCTGGCAGAGCAGGACGGTATGCTCGGACGACACAGCGAGGCGTTTTTTCCCGAACTGGTATATGTGCGTCCGCAAGGACGGGCCGAAAAACGGGATTCACTCGAAGGTTCGGCGTTCATCGACTTTCCGGTGGACCGGACGGCGATTTATCCGGACTACCGGCGCAACGCCGCCGAACTCGGGAAAATACAGTCGTCGATCGACTCCGTGCGAAGCGACGCGGATATAACCATCACCTCGGTATGGCTGAAAGGCTATGCTTCGCCCGAAAGTCCCTATGCGCATAACCGGGAGCTGGCTATCGGACGTGCCGACGCACTGAAGAGACACATACAGCGGCTCTGCCGGTTCGAAGGCGACATCATCACGACCGGCTACGAACCGGAGGACTGGGAGGGATTACGCCGCTATGTGGAACGGTCGAACCTTGCACATCGCACGAGGATCATCGCGCTGATAGACAGCGATCTGGAGCCGGATGCCAAGGAGTGGAAACTGAAAAGCACCTATCCCGAAGAGTACCGCTTCCTGTTGCAGCACTGTTATCCGGCGCTGCGCCGCACCGACTACCGCATCGCCTACACCATCCGCAGTTATAGCGATGTGGAGGAGATAAAACGAATCATGCGCGAGCGGCCGCAAAAGCTGGACCTGAACGAGTTCTACCTCGTCGCACAGGAGTATGAACCCGGCACGGACGAATTCACCGAGGTGTTCGAAACAGCGGTGCGCATGTTCCCGAACGACCCCGTCGCCAACCTGAACGCCGCCAACGCCGCAATGCGCCGCGGTGACCTCGCAGGGGCGGAACGTTACCTTGCCAAGGCGGGCGATTCGCCTGAGGCGGTTTATGCCCGGGGCGCGCTGGCCGTCCGGCAAAAGGATTACGACAGCGCCAGGCGCTACCTGAACGAAGCGCAATCGCTCGGATCGGAACAGGCGGGCGTCACGCTCGAACAACTGGAAAAAGAGAGATACTGACAAGAAAAACAGCTTATTAACAAGATCGAATCAACACATTTATGAAGATGAAAAAATTATTTTTTGGTTTGTTCGCATGCGCCTCACTGTGTGCATGCTCGAACGATGAATCGGGAGTCATTCCGGACGATACCCCGAAGGTTTTCACGGGAGACGAGGCGTATATCAATGTCCGGCTCGCCGATGCAGGCTCCCTTACGAGGGCGCAGGAAGGCGAATTCGAATACGGAACGAACGAACAGTCCGTTAAAAACGCCTTTTTCTACTTTTACGACGCCGACGGCGTATTCGTGGCACAAGGCGATGTCTGGACAGGTGGCAACGCCTCGACGACAAACCCTGCCGGCAACATCGAATTTACGGGCAACAACGTCGTCGTGCTGAAAGAACTGGGCCGGAAGAATTATCCCAAATATATGGTAGCGGTACTTAACAAACCGACGGGCTTCCTGTATGGAAACACGCTCGGGGAGATGCAAACGGTGCTTGCGGACGGGAATGCGGAAGGCATTTATTATCCCTCGACGGCTAATAATGTCACGACCGATTACTTCACCATGAGCACGACGAGCTATACCGAAGCCGGTCGGAGCGCCTATTTCGTCACGGAAGTCAAAGAGGAGAATTTCTTGCCCGAACCGATGACGGACATCAACGCCATTGCCAATACGGTGACCGTATATGTGGAGCGTCTGGCAGCCAAAGTAACCCTGAATGTGTCCGAGCAGCTCGTGAAGGATGCCAATGGGCGTTATCCGATAAAGGCCACCGTGGCGGGTGAAGACAACTCGGCCGGAAACGACGACGTTGCTTCGGAAGAGCTTTATGTCGAACTGCTCGGATGGAAGCTGAATGCCACGGCGAAGAGATCGTACATGGTTAAGAACATAGACGCAACCTGGGCGAACGGCGATTTGGGCTTTACATGGAACCGGCCGACCGACTACCGCAGTCATTGGGGAAAGTCGTTCAACTACGGTCTTTCGGGCTATCCCGACAATGCAGCGGGAGTCCCCGCCAATTCCGAATACCTGAACTATGTCGATTTGGAAAACGGCCTGACTGCATTGGGAGCCCCCGCCTATTGCGCCGAAAACACCAACACCAGCGCAGTCGTAACGGCCGATTTCCCGTCCGCTGTCACGAGCATCCTGCTGAAAGCCAAGGTCTGCGATGCGAGCGGCAATGCGCTCGACCTCGTGCGTTACAACGGCGTGCTGTTCCGGCATGACTCCTTCCTCGAATACGTGCTCAGCGTGCTGAAAGCGAGAAACCAACACACCGTGTGGTATGAGAACGGCAAGGACGCACAAGGCAATACAAAATACACCCAGATCGGCAAAGAGTATGTGAAATTGGAGAATACGGGCGACGGAGAAGTGAAAGCGGTATTTACGAACGAGCTTGAAATCCCGTTGTATGCGGAGGACGGTTCCAGTTGCTCGGAGGAGATCATCGACGTTCTTAACGACGACCTGGCCGCCGCGTCCGCAGGCGCCGTCGCTTACAACGGCGGACTGATGTACTACAACATTCCGATCGAACACCTCAACAACGACGCTGCAGAAAACGGAACTGTTCCGGAGGCCAAATACGGCGTGGTGCGCAATCATCACTACGTAGTCACCATTGACAAGTTGGAAAAAATAGGCAAGGGAATCTTTGACGGGAACGAAAAGATCGTTCCCGGCGATCCGAACGATGACACCTATTATGTCGGTGCGAAAATCAATATCCTCTCCTGGAAGATCGTCAGCCAAAACGTAGAACTTTAATCATTGCATGAACAGCCATTCCATGAGGGGGCTTCTCCCTCATGGAATGGCTTGAAAAAACGCTTCCGATCCGGCGTAAAGAGAGGACGGAACCGGAAAAGGCGCATTTGCCAATTCCCTCCGAAAATGAAAATTCCCTGCGGCATTTTCCGCAGTATAAATAATATAACGACATAAGCCAAATGGATATACGGTCTTACATAAGAAAATCGGGCGGCAGGCTGCTGGCGGCCGTCGCCTGCGCTTCGATGCTATATGCCTGCGACGGCTTGATCTATGACGGCGAGGGCGACTGCACGGTGAATTACCGGGTGGAGTTCCGTTACGATTACAACATGAAGTTTGCCGACGCCTTTGCCCGCGAGGTGAACACCGTGACGCTTTACCTGCTCGATGCCGAGGGGCGGGTGGTCTGGCAGCGCACCGAGCAGGGAGAGGCCCTGTCGGCCGACGGCTACGCCATGACCGTAAACGTGGAGCCGGGCGAATACGACCTGCTCGCTTGGTGCGGCACTGCCGACAAAGGTTCTTTCTCGATACCCGCAACAACCGTCGGCAGCGAACTGACCTGCACGCTCGGCAGACGGCACGACGCCGGGAACGAGGCGTTCGTCGCCGAAGACCTCGACCGCCTGTTCCACGGGTGGCTGCCGGGACAGACGTTCGGCGAAACCGAGGGCACCTACACTTATACCGTCCCGCTGGTGAAAAACACCAACAACGTGCGGGTGGTGTTGCAGCACCTTTCGGGGGAAGCCATGGACAAAGACAGGTTTGTATTCACCATCACCGACACCAACGGCAGCATGGATTGGGACAACTCGCTGCGGCCCGACGAGCCGGTGACTTTCTACGCATGGCATACCGACGCCGGGGAAGCGGGCCTGGCTTCCCGGCCCGACGGGAACGCCTCCGGCCCGAACGCCGTGTTCAGCGCGGTCATCGCCGAGCTGACCGTGCCGCGCCTCGTGAAAGGGCAGGAACCGCGGCTCACCGTGACCGACAGGGAGAAGGAGAGGACGGTTTTCTCCATTCCCCTGATCGACTACGCCCTGCTTGTGAAGGGATTTTATAACCGGAATATGGGCGATCAGGAATATCTCGACAGGCAGGACGTGTACGACATGGTCTTCTTCCTCGATGAAGGCGACCGTTGGCTCGAGACCTACATTTATATCAACTCCTGGAAAGTGGTGTTGCAAAACAGCGATTTGTAACAGGGGAAAAGCAAATGAAGAATATGGCAAGACATATCGTCTCGGGGACTCTGGCGCTCCTTGTGTTGTGGACTGCCTCGTGCAGCCATGACACGGAGGCCTTCGGCACATCCGACAAAGAATCGGTTCTCAGCATCGGCCTCAGACTGCCCGCAGCAAGCCCGAAGGCCGGCGAAGGCTATGAAGTCGGCGAAACCTATGAAAACTACATTGACATAGAGCACAACAATTACAGAATCTATTTCTTCACCTCCGACAATAAGTTCATCGCCCGTTTTGAACCGGACGGTTTCGTCGTGGCCGAAGGGAGCGATTACCGGGATTACAGCATGCTCGGCAAGGCGCCTGCCGTTCTGGCCGATCACAAGAATTTCAAGATGGTCGTACTCGCCAACTGGCCCCAATACGGCGATGAGACGATGAAGGCAGGTGAAACGCTGCTTGCGGATATCTGCAATGCCGAATGGGGGCGGTTCGACTGTTTCTCTCCGTTCGGGCCGGGCCCCGATCGGTTGATTCCTTTCTACGGTGTCAGCGAATACAACGATATAGCGCTCAGGCCCGGAGAGGTCACTTTGCTGCCCGAGCCCGTCGCCCTGCTCCGTGCCGTGGCGAAGGTGGAGGTGGTGCTCAAAACGGAGGCCCGTTTCGACCTGTCGTTCAGCGAGGTGAAGATCCGCCGCTATAACCGGACGGGATACTGCGCCCCGAAAGACGTCTTCTCCCGGGAAGATTACGACCACGACGGCGCGTGGGACAGCGATTACGTCAGCGGCCTGCACCTCGTGGAAGACAGCAACGATGCGGAAGAGAAAACGCAAAATTTCCGCTTCGCGGACAAGTGGACCGACACCGACGGGAACAGATACGAGAAATGGACCGCCTATCTGCCTGAATACCGAAACATCGGCGCAGGCGACAAATACTCGAACATCGAAGTCCGGCTCGACGCCCAGACCGGTGAGGACGAACCGCATAAGGTCTATTTCGCAAATTACGACGAGAGCGGAAAGACGGACAATAACGACAATGCCAGGCGTTTCGACATCGCCCGCAACAACCTGTATCGTTTCACGGTCACCGTCCGTGACAACCGGCTCACGGTGAACGTACAGGAATGGCAATATGCCTATGACAACGAATATACTTTCGACTGATATGAAACATTGCTTTTTATTCATGCTCTTATCGGCGGCCGTCGCAATGTGCGGCTGCACGGCAGAGTTGCAACCGGAGACAAGCGGTACCGGCGGAACGATCCTCGACGAGGGTGAACTGACGGAGGCCCTACTGAATTTGTCCGTCGGCCGGTTCGCCGTCGAAGCATCGGCGGGGACAAGGGCGTCCATACCGAGCGCCACCCCCGAGCAGGAAACTGCGGAGGAAAAGGAGATACACGACATCTGGGTATTCCAGTACGATGCGGCAACGCAAGAACTGCTGATAAAGCCGCGCTACTATACCGTCACCGACCAGGCTGCGTTGCAAGACCTGCCCGTATACCTGAAAGCCGGAGTTCCGTCCGTCGTCTATGCCGTGACCAACACGGGCTATGACAACTGGGCCAACGACGGCACGGATGCTTCATGGCAAAAATTCAGGCAGGCGGAACAACTGAAAAAACAAACCCTGCCTACCGCTTTCCCGTTACGGTCGATAGACAAGGTGTCGATACCGATGGCCGGGGCAAGCGAAGAGGTGGAGGTAACGACAGGTATCACGGTCACAGTCCCGGTTACACGCATGTATGCCAAACTCAAAGTAAAGGTCGAGATGCGCAAGGCCGGGATGGAACTGAACAACGTCAACGTAAGGCAAATCCCGAATGTCTGCCGGGTAGAGACGCTGGCCGGCGACGGCAATGACGAACCGATGGATGCGGTTCCGTTTCCCGACGGAACGACATTCGGTTCCATCGCCTTTGCCGCTTCGGATCTGGAAAAGAATGAAGATCCGGAATGGGCGGTTTTTTACGTCCCTGAAAACCTGCAGGGGGAAACCGAAATTCAGGGCGGCAACAAGTCCGACGCAGCTCCCTCCGATGCGCTTGTGGTGGATGTGACCGCCGAGATCGGCGGCGAAAGATATCTCTATGCGGTTTATCCCGGCGGAAATTCGCTCAACAATTTCAACATACAGCGCAATCAGGTTTACCGCATAACGGTGACCATTACGGGGGAGAAAGGCCAGAGCAATCCGTCGGCCAACTGTTTTGTCGTAAAACCCGACGGCTTTCTCTCTTTCGAACCCTATTACCGTACAGAGACCGGCGGCGGATATAATTTTGCGGATTATTTAAGTCCCCATGACGAACTGCTGAAAATAGCCCGTGTCGGCATTATCTGGCAAACCAAAGACTGCATCGGCGATAACACGAACGGAACGTTGGTGCAGCTCGGTGAAAACACGGGCGACATTCATCAGAAAATCTATGTCAGAACGCAAAAGAAAGGCAATGCCCTGATCGGCGCCTACAACAGCGAGGGCGACATCCTATGGTCCTGGCACATCTGGGTTACGGACGATGAGCCGGATAATCTCGGCAGGGCCGTTACTTATTACACATACGACTGGGACCAGAACGGCATATATCCCGAAAAGCCTCGCATTCAGGGCTATGCTGTCATGTCATGCAACCTCGGGGCGCTGGCGGAGAATCAGAAAGGCATGGGAAACGGTCTCCACCGGTATCCGGATCCGATGACGCAGGCTTTCGGCATGTTGTATCAATGGGGACGAAAGGACCCGTTCCCGCCTTTACGCCATATCGCAAGCGAGTATCAGGATTATAACGACGAGCATACGGACCTGCATTATGACAACTCCAACCAGGTCGAAGTGCATAAGACATCCGCTGCCGATGAAACCAAGCTGTTTCATTCGGTGGTCGGAAGCACCCTGACCGGAGCCGTCAGACACGCTATCGCCAATCCCACCGTTTTTATCAGCGGAACGAACGCAGTCAAACAAAATGAAGCTTACGTACAGGCAAAGAACAACTATTTCAATAATGGCGACTGGTGTCCGGCCGGAGAAAGCGACAACAAACTTTGGGGCGGCCTGGAACCGGCCGCCGATGGAATGAAAGCTTACACGATTAACTCGAATAATAATGTCCATATATACGACAATTACGGGACGGAGAAATCCATTTTCGATCCCTGTCCCACGGGTTGGAGGGTTGCTTCGGGTGAATTGTGGCTCGAATTTACAAATACGGGAATCAATCCGGCATCTATGGGCGACATCAATTACGACGACAAGTTTCCGATCGGGTACGGCATGAATATGTATATGCAGAAATGGAAAGACGGTCCGACATCCTATTTCCCGACGCAGGGAACACGCGTGGGTGACGGAGGGGGTATCCGCACAAGCAGTTGCGGGAACTACCACAATGCAACCACGGACACCGGCAACCGGGTGAACATTTTGCATATCCATCAGGATTACGGCCTGTTCCACATATTCGAATACCAATTCTATTTTTACTATGTAAAGTCGGTGGCAGGACCGGTCCGATGCGTGCGCGATTCGAAATAAAGCATTGTGCTTCAAAACTCTGATAACCAGGGGAGAGTGACGAATGTTTCACGAAATTCGTAACCAAACAAAGCCCCCTTGTAGTATACTTACTACAAGGGGGCTTTGTTTGGCACTTATTAGTGCCGGCTTTTGCGTTTTTAGTACCCCATCACGGGCTCCGACACCAACCTCACGGGGTGGGGCACCGTCACCGCGGGTTATAGCTTCCGGGTGATTGTCAGTCTGTTGGTTGGTGTCTGAGCGTCCTGAAACACGGAAAAAAGGTCTGTATCTCCGGGGATGCAGGCCTTTCTTGTTTTTCAGAGGTTCGGCGCCGCGGCATTGGCCGCCGC
This sequence comes from Alistipes timonensis JC136, assembly GCF_900107675.1. Taxonomy (GTDB): domain Bacteria; phylum Bacteroidota; class Bacteroidia; order Bacteroidales; family Rikenellaceae; genus Alistipes; species Alistipes timonensis. The sequence goes on along the minus strand of NZ_FNRI01000002.1, from coordinate 81,210 downwards.
ATTCGAAATTTTATCTCCCTGTCATATAAATTGTTGAACCTGAGTGAAAAAAGTTCATCCATTTCTGGCAGTCCATTTGTACGGACGTGCCATAACCGCGCCTTTTGAGTACCGTTCCATTCAAGGCGGACACCGGAATGGGTCGTCGTTCGTCCGGTCGTTTTCGGGACAATAAAAAATAGGGAAATGAATAAATTCTATTTCGTGCTGGCAATCCTGCTGGCATCGGTGCATACGTCTCGCGCCCAGAGATGGGCCGTCAAGAGCAACCTGCTCTACGATGCTGCGACCACGGTCAATCTGGGCGTCGAGGCGGCGCTCGGCCGCCGGGTCACGCTCGACGTGTCGGGCAATTACAACCCCTGGAAGTTCGGCGACGCCCGGCTGAAACACTGGCTCGTACAGCCCGAAGTGCGCTATTGGCTGTGCGAGAGTTTCAACGGCCACTTTTTCGGACTGCATGCCCATTACGCCGAATACAATGCGGGAGGGATCGATTTCAGCACCGATTTCCGCCGCAACCGTTATCAGGGCCACCTCTACGGTGCGGGATTGTCCTACGGCTATCAATGGTTGATCGGCAGGCGTTGGAACCTCGAAGCCACGGTCGGCATCGGATATGCCCGCCTGTGGGACCGGAAATATCCGATCGCTGAGTGCGGCGAGGTGATCCGGACCCGGTCGCGCAACTATTTCGGACCTACCAAAATTGGCCTGACACTCATCTTTATCATCAAATAACGTCGCAGGATATGAAATATAGTACGAAATACCGCATGGTCGGTCTGCTTTCCGCCTGCCTGATTGTTGTCGCTGCGGCTTACGGCCGCGAAGGTTCCCCGGCGGCCCGCCGGGATGGCAGCCGTCTTTGCGTGAAACTCGCGATCGTTCCCGGGATCGAAATTCCGGCCAACGGCCGGCTGACCGTGACGCCGGTCGTCACCGACGGCGAACGCCGGATGCAGCTGTCACCCGTCGTTTTCACGGGACGCATCCGGGAGAAAGTCGATGAGCGCCGGGAACGTCTTTACGGCGTCCCGGCCGTTTCAGAGAGCGTTTACAGCAATACGGTCGTCCGCCGGGGACGGAAAAATCCGTCGGGAAATGCGGTTCTCTTCGAAGGCGAGGTCCCTTACGAGCCGTGGATGGCGGGCGGACGGGTCGTCCTTTACCGCGATTTGGAGGGGTGTGCCGGACTCCGGACGGCTCTTCCGCCGCTGGTCGCCGCCGAAATTGCCGTTCCGGTACAGCCGCGGCTGTCGTTCCTCGTTCCCGCGGACGAACCCAAGCGGCGCAGCGAACAGATCACCGCTGTCGTACACTTTCCGCAGGGCCGTTCGGTGCTGCTGCGCGGCTTCGCCGACAACCGCTGTCAGCTGGCGCGCATCGACAGCCTTACCGCCCGCCTCGGAGGGAACGATACGATCCGGATCGAAACCATTTTTCTGAAAGGCTACGCCTCGCCCGAGGATACCTATGCGTTCAACACGCGGCTGTCCGCGAATCGCGTGCGGTCGATCCGCGCTTACTTGCAGGAGAATTTCGGTCTGGACACGGCGGAATTCGTCACCGCGACCGAACCGGAAGACTGGGACAGCCTGCGGCGCTGGGTCGTCGTCTCCGACCTGCCAGCACGGGACGAGGTCATGGCCGTGATTGACACGGTGCCGGACCCCGATGCCCGCGACGCCGTGATATGGCACATAGACGACGGCAAAACTTATCTCAAACTTTTGCACGAAGTCTATCCGCAGCTGCGGCGCGTGGATTACCGCATCGGCTATGCACTGCCTCCGTTCACCGTAGCGCAATGCCGCGAGCTGATCGGTTCCCGTCCCGAATGGCTGAGCCTCGGCGAAATGTGCCGGGTGGCGGAATCCTATCCCCTCGACTCGCCCGAAAGGGCCTATGTTTGCGCGGTTGCGTTGGAGTATTACCCTGACGACCCCTGCGCCTGCAACAACATGGCGGTGCTGGCCCTGCGGCGGGGCGACGTACAGACGGCCCGCCGATGCCTGGCCCGCTGCGCCGGAGATTGCCGTGCGCTGAACAGCCTCGGTGTCTTGTACCTGATCGATGGCGATGCGCCGAAGGCGCAGCATTGTTTCTCGCTCGCCGCACAGGGCGGGTCCGCGGAGGCGGCGTACAATCTGGTCCATTTCAACGAACTGAGCTGCGAATGGTAGCGGCGGTCTATAATTTTAAAAAACAAAATTATGAAAAAAATTTACAATTTGTTGGTACTGGCGGCGTTCGCCGTCGCCGCAGGAGCGTGCACCGATCCCGAAGAAAACACGGATACTGCCGCTCCTGCGACCGGGAATCTGCAATTCATTACCCGGGCGCCCCGGTCGGTGTCGGTCGGCGGCCCGGTCCACGGTATCGGCGAATATCGAATCCTGGCGTTCAGAAACACCGGTTCGGGTTATGTCTATATGCAGGACGTTCCGCTCGGCGGCATGGATTTCGACGGCTCGGCCTTCTCCGGCACGGTGCCGTTTCCTGCCGGTGACTATAAGTTCCTGCCCGTCTACGGGTTGGTGACGCCGGGCAACTACACGTGGCCCGAACTCCCCGGCGCGCCTCTCTCCGATGCGCTCTGCGTGACGCATACCGGGGAGAATTTCCCGGCGACGTTCATGCTCAACGTGCCGCTCGATGCGGTTCCTTCCTACACCGTGTCGCTCGACGGTCCGAAACAGACGGTCAATGCTACGCTCCGCCGGGCTGTTTCGCGCGTGGACGTGCTCTTCATCCGTGCTGAGAAAGACCCCGCGACGGGGTCCTATGCCGAAAAGCCGGGCGACGACGTTTTCGGTCCCGAAAAATTGGCCGGGGTCAAGCTGTCGTATACCGGAGCCAACAGCCGGCTGGGGCTTTCGGGTGAGAAGTCGGAGGGGATTTTCGACGTGTCGCACACCATCGCCTCACCGGGCGATGCGTTGACGATGGGCACGGGGCCCTCGACGGTCGTGGGCGTCGGCGAATACGATTTCGAGAACGTGCGGCCTGCCGACATTATCTCGGGTTCGGCGCATCTGAGAGGCACCTGCCTGATCCCCAATGGGGACGATACGCCGTCGGCCGGTTTCACGATGCAGCTCACCTCGGGCGGGGGATCGACGCGTACCATTGCCCTGGCGGATAAGATTCCCGTCGAGCGCAACAAGGTGACGCTGATCCGGATCTACGTGTTGGGCGACAATGTCTTTACCACGGGCGTCGATTTTGCGGTCGAGGTCGATACGGCCTGGGATGGATCGAACTTCGTGGACGGGGAGATCGACTGACGAAAAACGACGAACTATGAAACAGCGCAAACATACGATGCTTATTCTGGCCGCCGTCCTCTGCGCGGCCTGTTCGGAGCCGGACGCGGCTGATTCCGTGCCCGCTCCGGGAACGGCGCGCGTCACGCTGCGGCGCGAAGGAACGGCGGAAGTGGCGGCTTACGCTTTCCGCCGCCGGGGCGACCGCTTTCTGTTCGACACGCTTTTCCGGGAGGGGTGGAGCCCCGAGGGCACGCTGTCGGTGCGTATGCCGAACGGACAGTACAAATTCCTGTTCGCGGGCGGGGCGGGCCGGCGGCTCGTGCCGGAACCCGATCCGATTGACCGGCAGACGGCCTGGGAAGAGGTCGCCTTCGCCCTGCGTGAGAATGCGGAGGTGCCCGGGACCTGTCTTCCTGCCGATGAGCTGTTCCTGCAATATCCCGCTTCGGACGCCGATGCGGTCTACACGGTCGGCGGCAGGGACCTGACCGTTCCGGCGACGCTCCGGCGCGCCGTCTGCCGGATCGAAGTCTCCGTCCGGCGCGGTTACCGCGACGGACGGCAATACGTGGAGGTGCCCTATGAGAAACCGCACTCCGTGCTCGACGAGGTCGAGCGGATCGAACTCTCGGCCGGCAACACGGGCCTGCGCGTGAATCCCTCCGGCAGCGGCGGAACGGCTGTCGTGACGGCTGTGCTTGCGGCGGCGGATTATGCGGAACTCACCGACGGGGGATTCGTCCGGCTCGAAGGGCCTTTCGTCATTCCGCCCGCCGACGGCGGGGAGGTGACTCTCGACCTTTCGGTGGTCCCGGCGGAGGGTGCCGCCCTGCAACCGGTGCAGCTGCACCTGACGGGACGTGCGGAGCGCAACAAGCGTCTCGACATTATACTCTGGATCACCTCGGGGTATCCCGTCGTGGGGGTCGAAATACGAACCGCCCCGATCGAGCGGGAGCAGGAGGGAGATACGGGCATTTGGGAATAAAAAACGATCGTGATGAAAAGAATTATGCTATATCAAATCTGCGGAGCGTTGTTCTCGCTCTCGTTACTGGCGGCGTGCGGGTTGGAGGCGCAGGAAGAGTGCCTGCCCTGCGCCGGCAACAAACTTCGTCAGGCCGAACTGTTCTTGGAGGGCCCGGCTCCCGTATCGGGACTCGAAACTCCGCTCCATGTTTTCCGCCGTGCGGCGGGAACGCAGGACGGATACGTCCTGGACCGCACGTACGCTTCGGTTGCCGACGGAGAGGTGTTGAAACTCCCGCTCGCCGAACTCCGGAATTCCGACTACCGGTTTCTGATGGTCGCACGACCCGGGGGCGGGGAGTGGTTTTCGCTGGGCACGGCGGCCGGAACGCCGTTCGTTCCGGGTGTCGCCTGGGAGGACCTGCGGCTGGAATGTGCTGCGGGCGCCGCAGCGGCGGAGGGTTACTGCGGATTTACGGACCTGAGCGGCGAGACTCTCCTCCGCGACGGAAGCATCCGCCTCACGCTGACGCGCATCGCCGGACAGGTGCTTTTCGATATCTTCCGTACGGGAGGTTCGCTTTCGCAGCCCGAGAGCGTCGTATCGTCTGATGTGGAATCGGTGATTGACCGGGTCGCCCGGATCGACATCACCTACGAGAATCCGACGACGGCGCTGCGTTTCGATGAAACCGGGACGCTCGTTCCCGCGGCCTATGCGCCGGAGCCGCTGACACGGAGCGTCCTGCCGCGGGCGACGGATTTCAGGGTCGCGCTCCCGCAGGCGGACATGGGGCTGCGGGTCTACGATGAAGCCCTGCGCGGCAGCCTGCGCATGGAGGGGGCCTATCTGCTGCCTTCCGACTCGAAGCTCCGCATAAAACTGCTCTTCACCTACTACGACACGACACCCGCCTGCGGTGACGGCCACACCCACGTTCCGGCATGCTTCCCGCAGCGGCAGGCAACGCTCGTTCTTCCGGCGGCCGGGGCCGCCGCGGGACTTCCGGTGGCCGCGGACTGCTATACGGTCAACCGGGCGGGCCTGCGCTGCGACCGGATCATCGACGTTCCGGTCGGAGGAGGTATCGAGACGAATTTCGACTGGCAATGAAACGATTAAAACGAACGGTTATGAAAAGAATTTCAATCCTGTTGGTATGGGCGGCGTTCCTGGCGGGCGGTTGTTCGGATGAAACGCCCTTCGGACGCATTTCGCCGGACGGCGAACCGCGTGTCGAAGTCGGTTTCCGGCTGGAAGCCGTCGATACTGACGCCTCGATAGAACCCATGACGCGCGCTACCTCCTACAAGGAGTGGTTCGGCAACTCCTGCCGTCTGCTGATCCTGAAAAAGGCGGACACCCGCTGGATCGTGGATGCGACGCAGAACGTCCTGCTCGACGCGGCTTCGGGACCGTGGCTCGAACTGAAACTCTCCGGCGACCTGCCGCCCTGTACGTTCGGCCTGGAACTCCGGCCGGGCGACTACCGGATCGTCGCCGTCCTCAACTTTCAGTCGGGCGACTGGAACACGGAACTCGTTCCGGGTACGGTGGTTGCCGATGTCGCCGACGCCTCGATGCGCACGCCGCCGCTGATCACCTACCTGATCTCGACACACTGGATGAATACCGGTTACCGGCAGTTGAGCCGCGAGGTTTTCGTAGCCGTTGCCGATTTCACGGTTCCCAAAAGCGGGGATCTTCATTCGTCCGGCGTGCCTGCGGTGACGCTTCGGGCCGAACGGCGCGTGGCGAAATTCCGTGTACTGCTCAAAGACAAGCGTTCGCCCGTGAACGATTTTTCGTTCCAGAAGACGGCTCATACCTTCCGGGCGCGCTTCATCTCGAAGGCGACGCCCTTTGCCGAAGGAATCGACGCGCTCGGGGGCATGTATTACGGCGATTCCGGGGTTTACGAACTGCCGTGGTGCATGTCGACGATAGGAGAATTCTACGCCTCGGGGACGGATGTCTACCAGATGTGCCAGACCAATTCGACGGTCTTTTCGCCTTTCCTCTTCGCCGACCCCCGGTCCGCCGGCGTGCCTTTCGAGATAACGGACATCCGCATTTCGGGTGCGAGCGGCTCGGGCGGATTCTCCTATAAAACGGGTGAGTCCTTCACTCGCACGCTGGTCTGTAACGGGATCTGCGGCGTCGTTTTCGAAACCACCGATGTCTACGACGACTCCTCGTCGCAACTTCTGGTCGATGTCGTCGGGGCGGTTGACAGCAAGGGCGATCCCGAAGACGCGGCGGCGCTCTTCGATCCCTTTTACGAATGGAACGCCGCATCCTATTAAAAACACGAAGCTATGAGAAATTTGTCCTGCATACCGTTTGCGATTCTGTGTCTGCTGTCGGCGGCTTCCTGCATCGAGGAGAAACTCGACGCTTGTCCTCCCGGGGGCGGGAGCGTCACGGTCGCGCTCCGGGTCGAGAAATTCCGGACACGGCCCCCTTACCGGCCTTCGGACATGGAGCCGGACTTCGCCGCACGTGTCCATTCGCTCGACTACCTGCTCTACGCCGACGGCCGGCTCGTCGGACAGGGACGTGCGGAAGACATACGCGCTGCCGACGGCGACAGCTATCTTTTCCGGTGCGATACGCTTCCGTTCGGAACCTACCGGCTGGCGTTCGCCGCCAACACCGAACCGCGTATGATGACCGGGAGAAAGGATGCTCCCGAACTCTGTTATATCGCTTATCAGGGTGAAGGGGGCGACGACCATTTCCGGGCCGACGTGCCGTTCGAGGTGACGTGCCCCTGCCGCAACGAGTTCGAAGCCGTGCTTCAGCGCGTGCACGGCGTAACGCGCTTCCGTTTCGAGAATGTGCCTGCGGAGATCGCATCCGTCGAGGTCTCGCTCGACAATGTGGGCGGGCGCATGCCGCTCTGCGGCGATCCCGACCTTCCGTGCGAAGTCGTCCGGCGTATCCCCGTCGCGGGACTGGCGGCTCGCGCTGTCGGTTCGTATACGCTCGGTACGTTCTGCACGCTGCCGGGCGTGAAGACCGCTTGGCGGCTGAAACTCTATGCCGACGACGCCTCGTCGCCGGTCTACGACCGCCTGGTCACCGATACGCTCTGTATCGAATGTAACCAACTGACCGAACTTGCGGCCCGTTTCAGGGACGGGGACTTTCAGGGAGAGATCGATTTTTCGGTCGATGTCGATACGACGTGGGACGGTTCGAACGACGGCGGCGGCGATGTTACGCTCTCACGGAGGACGGCCGCCGTGTCCCGGACCCAGGATACGGCGTCACGGTAGCCGGTGCTTCTTCGTAATAAAGTATCAATCCTCCGGCGATTCCCGTCAGAACTCCGGCGACGGTGATACACACCGCCTTTCTCCGGGATTTATGTATTATCATCCTCATTTTCAACCAGATTTTTATTTTGCGGACCTGCAAATTTTTCTCCAAAGGCATAGAAATTGAAACCCGGAATACGAAAAATGAGAATAGCGAATCGAGTCAATAACTTAAAACAAATCGAAAAATGTGGGAATATGAGATTTGGGGAAATACGGTCCAGACATGGATCGTTTCCATACTGATCGTCGCAGGGGCGTTCGTCGTCGTCAAACTGTTGTCCCTGCTGGGCCGCAAGGTCGTAAAACCGTTTATCGGACGCACGAACAACCGCGTGGACGACATTGTCTACTATTCCGTGGAGGCGCCCCTGAAATTCGCGGTCATGCTGCTGGGCATTTGGATCGCCATCCACCGGCTGGTCTATCCCGACCACCTGGTGAAATACGTCGACAACGCCTACCGCATCCTGATCATTCTGGACATCACCTGGGTTCTCGCGCGTCTCTCAACGGCCCTGCTCCAACAGTACTGGGGGCACCGGTCTGACGGACAGGGGATGAAAATGATGCCCGTCGTCCGGCGGACGCTTCTGGTCCTGATCTGGATCATCGGACTGGTTACGGCCCTGAGCAATGTGGGCGTCGACATCAACGCGCTGTGGGGCACCCTGGGCATCGGCGGCATCGCCTTCGCCCTGGCCGCGCAGGACACCGTGAAGAACATCTTCGGCGCGTTCACCATCTTTACGGACAAGCCCTTCGGCATCGGCGACACGATCAATGTCAACGGTCTCGAAGGAACGGTGGTCGATGTCGGCATGCGCAGCACGAGGATACTGGGTTACGACCGGCGGATCACGAGCTATCCCAACTACAAGATCACTGACGCCTCGATCGTCAACATCTCTTCCGAACCGATGCGGCGGGTCATGGTGAAATTGGGTCTTACGTATGACACGGGGGCCGAAAAAATGAAAGAGGCGTTGGAGATACTCCGCTCCCTCCCGGCGAAGGTCAAGGACGTTTCCCGCAATCCGTCGGACACCACGGTCTATTTCTCGGACTACACCGATTCGGCGCTGGTCGTCACGTTCTTCTACTACATCGTGAAACAAGGCGACGTTCTGAAAGCGACATCGGACATGAACCTGGAAATCCTGAACTCCTTCTCTCAGGCGGGGCTCCGTTTCGCATTCCCCACGCGCACGCTGTTTGTGCAGCAGGACGGCGGCGAATCCCGGAATACGAATTCATAAATCTGATCCTATGGAAACACCGAAGAATCATCCCGACCCCGTACAGCCGGAGGCATACGACAAATATCCTTCCTATTACGGAACCGATCTGGAGCTGACGTATACCCCGCAGGGCTCCGTTTTCAGGCTTTGGGCGCCCACGGCCGACAGAGCCCGCGTGAATCTCTATGCCGCGGGCGAAGGTGGGGAGCCGCAGGAGCGGCTGGAGATGGAACGCTCCGACGGCGGGACCTGGCGCGTCGCGGTTGACCGCGATCTGAAAGGCGTTTTCTACACCTTCCAGATCGAGACGAACGGCGGATGGTTGGCCGAGACGCCGGGCATCTGGGCCCGGGCGGTAGGCGTCAACGGCAACCGGGCAGCCGTTATCGACCTCCGCGACACCGATCCCGAAGGCTGGGAGGCGGACCGTGCGCCCGAGCAGAAGATGTATTCCGACATCATTCTCTACGAACTGCACCACCGCGACTTCAGCATCGCCCCGGACTCGGGAATCAAAAACAAGGGCAGGTTTCTGGCCCTGACCGAATCCGGCACCCGGACGCCGGAAGGGGAGGCATCCGGACTGGACCACCTCAAAGAGCTGGGCGTGACGCATATTCATATCCTGCCGTCCTTCGACTTTGCAACGGTGGACGAGTCGCGGCTGGCTGACAAGAGCTACAACTGGGGATACGATCCGAAGAACTACAACGTTCCGGAGGGCAGCTATGCGACCGATCCGGCCGATCCCGCGGCGCGCATCCGCGAATTCAAGGAGATGGTCATGAGCCTCCACCGCAACGGCATGCGGGTTGTCCTCGACGTGGTTTACAACCACACGGCTTCGGTCGAACGCTCGAATTTCAACCTCACGGTCCCCGGCTATTTCTACCGCCACAACGCCGACGGCTCCTATTCGGACGCCTCGGGCTGCGGCAATGAGACGGCTTCGGAACGCGAAATGGTGAGGCACTACATCGTGGAGTCGGTCAAATACTGGGCGACGGAATATCACATCGACGGATTCCGGTTCGACCTGATGGGTATTCACGACATCGAAACGATGAACCGCGTCCGCGAGGAGCTCTCGAAGATCGACCCCACTATCTTCATTTACGGCGAAGGGTGGCTTGCGGCCGACTCTCCGCTGCCGCCGGAGCGGCGGGCCGTGCGGGACCACGTCGGACAGATGGAGGGGATCGCCGTCTTCTGCGACGATTTCCGCGACGCTGTGCGCGGCAGTACGTTCGACGAACACGCCGCCGGATATGCCTCCGGGAATATCGAGGGACATTACGAACCCGTCAAGTTCGGGATCGTCGGCGCCACGGAGCATCCCCAGGTGAATTACGACGGACTGCTGTACAGCTCCCTGCCGTATGCGGCGGCCCCGTCGCAGGCGGTCAATTTCGTCGCCAGCCACGACGGCTACACGGTTGTCGACAAACTGAAACTCTCCGTCGGGGGCGACCGGGCTGCCGACGAACTCCTCCCGATCGACAAACTCATCCATACCATCCTGCTCACGGCGCAGGGAGTTCCGTTCATTCGCGCCGGCGAGGAGATGATGCAGGACAAGCAGGGCGAACCGAACAGTTTCCGTTCGCCCGATGCCGTCAACCGCATCGACTGGTCGCTGAAACACGCGAACCGCGACCTGTTCGACTACGTTCGGGGGCTGATCGCCCTGCGGCGGGCACATCCGGCGTTCCGCATCCCGACGGCGGACGGGGTGCGGCAGTGGCTCCGGTTCCTCGATACGGGCGATTCCGGCGTGATCGCCTATACGCTGGGCGAATACGCGAACGGCGATGCGTGGAAGGAGATTCTGGTGGTTTACAACGGCAACCGCAGTCCGGCCGGTTTCCGTATGCCCGACGCGGAGTGGAGAGTAGTCTGCCGCGACGGACGAATCTCCCCCGCCGGGGGAGAAAGGCTGTCCGGAGGAGACGTTCAGACAGCCCCCTCGTCGGCACTTATCGCATACCGCGAATAATTTACGGGCCGTTTAACCTCTCGGGTACAAATTTTGTATGATTCTGATTGTCAACCAAAAAAATTAAAGCATATGTATTTCTTATGGTATTTGCTCATAGGACTGGTGGCCGGATGGATCGCCAGCCTGATTTTCAAGGGCAGTGGCTCCGGATTGCTGGTCAATCTGATCGTCGGACTTATCGGCGGCCTTCTGGGCGGCTGGCTCGTTTCTCTTTTCGGATGGGTGCCTACCGGCACGTGGGGCACTCTCCTTTCTTCGATCATCGGGGCCGTGGTCCTGCTCTGGATCGTATCGCTGTTTACGCGGCACAAACCTGTTAAAACGGTATAATTATGGAAAAGTATTCGACAAAAGACAATGAAACGCTCCGTGAACATGCGGAAAAGGCGGTCCACAAAGCGGAAGAACAGGGCCAGAAGGCCAAACACAACTTGCAGGAAAACGTCCAGAAGTTGAAAGACGACGCCCAGGAGGCGGTCATCGAGGCTAAAAACGAAGCCCGGACGGGCGTTCGCAAGATGGCCGGCAAGATCGAAGAGGCCGGCACGAAGGTCAAGAACGCCGCCAAAGAGGGTGCGACCAAAGCCGCACACCGGGTTCAGGAGACCGCCACGCAGGCCGCAAACCGGGTCCGGGAGAAAGTGTGATCCGGAGGCCCGACAAAAAAAGAGAAGTCTGAAGACTTCTCTTTTTTTTGTGCTGCGGGCGTCAGACTGCCCTCTCCCTTAGGCGAAATCGCTCGGCACGGGCTCGCTGCGCATCGTGCGGTCGGGATAAGGTTTCAGCAAGGCGGCGATCTGTGCGTCGGTCAGCCCGGGGGTGAGCCAGCGCTCTTCGTCGCCGGGACTGAGGATGACCGGCATCCGGCAGTTCGCATTGTCGATATGGCGCATGAGCGGATTGGCCTCGGTGGTGACGATCGAGAAGGTCATTGCCGGACCGCCGCCCTGCGGACAATGCCAGCTGTCGTAGATCCCGGCCAGGGAGAAGAGCGAACGGTCTTCCAGGGTGACGAACATCGGGATTTTCCGGTCCCGCTCATGGCGCCACCCGTAGAACCCGCTGACCGGGATCAGACAGCGCCTCCGGCGGACGGGGACCCGGAACGCCGCATGTTCGAAGATGGTTTCCGCACGGGCGTTGACCGTCTGGTTGCGTATCGTGACAACGTCTGCGGAACTGCGCGTCCAGAACGGAATCAGCCCCCACCGGAACGGCTGGATTCGCTCGTCGCCGGTGACGACCGGGTAGGGGCGGTGCGAAAAGGCGCAGACGCGGCCCGGCGTGGGGAGCTCTTCGACCAGATCGGCCCGGCGGCCGTAATGCCGGGCCAACTCCTCCGGTCCGGCTGCGAGGTAAATATGGTAACACATGGCGAATGGAATTAGACATGAAAAGGCAGGGAGCATGACGACGACCGCTCCCTGCCTTTTTTGGACGCAAACGACTTATTTTGCGGCTTTGACGAAGTTGCCGTCCTTGTCGAAATCGAGAGCCGTCTTGTTGGCGAGAACAGCCTTGTAGCCGTCTGCCGTGGTCTCCAGCATGACGACACGCTGGCCGGGATAGTTGTTGCCCGTATAGGTTTTGATCTTGGCGGGGATTACCGACATGGGGACCGATCCCTCCTTCATGATGATCTGCGACCAGTCGCCGCTGCCGCCCTCGAAGGATACCTGGTTGCCGCTGTTGAAATAGACGGTGTACTTGTCCCACGACGCCTCACGGTCCATCTCCACGGATTTAACCTTTTCGCTGGGGAAATTCTTCTGGATGAATTCCTGCGAGTTCTTCGGCAGTTTGCCGAAATCCACTTTCTGGGGTGCAGCGGTTACGGCGAAAGCCATTGCCGCAGCTGCGACGAGTAAAAGAAATTTTTTCATAATATAAAGAATTAAATGATGAATGACATTGGGGATTATTGCAAATCGTATTCCATTGAGGATGAAAATGTTTAAAAAAAAGCTTTCTTCTGAGAATCATTTTTTTACGCTCTTCGGGCGTTTTTTTACGTCATGCCGCCCGTGAACAGTTTGAGGATGTAGCCTATCAGGAAGCTGATTCCAGCGATACCGAAACTCAGCAGGGCCATTTCGACGAAATGCTGTCTGAAACTCTCGCACCGGACGACCGAATAATAATAGTTGAACAGGGCGATCACGGTCAGGGCGGCCAGGAGCATGACGCCCAGCGCCGCCAGTGCGTTCGAAAAGAGCAGGTAGGGGATTATCAGGATGGCTACCGTCATCAGATAGGTTATCCCGGTGCAGACGGCGGCCCGCAGCGGATGTTTCTCGGGGCCCTTTTCCGATTTGGTGGCGAGGTACTCGGAGGCGGCCATTGACAGGGCGGCGGCGATACCCGTGATGCCGCCTGTGAGCGCGACGAGCCGCGGGTCGTTCAGCGCCAGGGTGAAGCCGGCCAGCGCCCCCGTGAATTCGACCAGGGCGTCGTTCAGCCCCAGGACGACCGAACTGATATAGTGCAGTTTTATTTCACCGGCCAGCGTCATCAGCACCTCACCGTGCCGGTGCTCCTCCGAAGCTATGTGCATGAATTCCTCCCGCTCGGGGTAGAGGGAGTAGCTCTTCTCCGTGACTTTTTCGCATGATTCGATCTGCCGGACGACGAAGGCCGTTCCCAGCATCCGGGCCATCCGTACATACCAGAACACCCGTTTGGGATCGGGAGCGACATCGTGCCCCGTATTGTTTTTCAGGACCTCGCAGTGCCGTCTTTCGTCGTGCATGATACGCAGTAGGGTCTGCCGTCGCGCCGGATCTTTTTCCAGCGCCGCCAGCCGGCGGTAGACTTCGCACAAGGTGGTCTCGTCCCGTTGAAGGCTCAAAAGGTCTTTTGTCATTGCAGTCGTGTTCGTGTGGTGATTCGGCCCGAAGGCTCCGAATTGGGAGCAAAGCCGGGCGTTCACTCCCAAACCCGCAAAAAATTTGCCGAAACGACGTCCGAACCTCCGGAGGAAGAAGCTTTTACCTCATCCGGAGACGTCGGAAAATTTTTCATCCTCCCCTTACTGCGTGTTTTGCAGGAATATCCATCCTCCGGTTGTTCTGATCCATCCAAATGTATTTTTTCGTGGCATAAATGATGCACGACGCTACATCGGAAAGTGTGCCTGACAGCACGTTCGAGCACACACCTTATAATAATTTGAAATTACGGTTTAACCGAGTATTAACTTAATTTAATTATCAATTCAGCTATGAAAAAAAAGTACTTTTTCTCCGCATTCGCTGCGGTTCTGCTCTTTGCGGGGGCCGCTTTCACCTCCTGCGACGACGATGACGACAACCCCGCTCCCGGCACACGGCCGACGATTAAGTTCGAGAATGTCATTCCGACGAAGAATTACGTTCAGAGCGGCAGCTTCGCAGCCGTCGCACCCGGAGCGACGACCTCCTTCACTTTCCATGCGGCCAAAGGGCAGCGATTGATGTTGGCCGCCATGTATTCCTATTCCAATGACCTGTTCTTCGCTCCGGAGAATCCGGGTATCGAACTCTTCAACGACTCGGGTGTTCCCAATACCGGGATCATTGCCGATGCCGTGAAACTGTGGGACAACGGGACCCGCGTGAACGAACAGCCCGGCCCCGGCGTCAATCATCCGGGCGTTGCCCAGGCCGGTGTCGTGACCGAGGTGAAGGGCACCGACGCGGCAGGGCACACCTACCTGGCGGCTTCGAGCCTGTTCCAGGTGAGTCTGACTTTCGACGCCGCGCAGTCGTTGTTCACCTGCACGATCTCCAACATCTCGAACGGAACGGCCAATGAGACTCCGTTCTCGGGCGGCGTATTCGTCGTTTCGAACCTGCTCGACGGCAAGCTGGTAATGGACAAGCCGTTCTTCAGCGTCGATCAGAAATCGGGTACGGAGCTGACCAAACTGGCCGAGGACGGTAATGTCGAACCGCTGAAATCGCTGGTTGCCGACCAGACGGGGATCGTCACCACGCTGCACGGCGCCATCGTTGTGGTTTACACGGGCAACACCAATCCGATCTACCAGCTGGGACAGAAAGACGCGCAGCTCGGACTTGCGGCGCTGGCACAGCGCGGCGACCCGGCACAGTTGAAAGCCTCGCTCGAAAAGGTCCCGCAGGTGCGCAAGATCTATACGCTTACGGATACCGCTCAGCCCGGCGAGAGCATGGAGTGCACCTATGAGGCCGCCGCCAACGAAAAGGTAGCGTTTGCAACCATGTTCGGCTATTCGAACGACTGGTTCTTCGCCAACGGTCCCGAACTCAACGCCCTGACCAAAGGCGAGGTAACGAGCAAGACCGTCCTGTTGGACGACGGTACGGCCGTAAGCCAGTATCCCGGCGCCGGCAATGCCCAATTCATCTTCGGCGGAACGGTGATGCCCGAAGACAAGGCCATTTCGGCTGTCGGCGACACCTACCCGGTTCCCGCCGTCGACGGAATCGTCAAAATTACGATCTATTAAGATCTGAGTGTGTGTCAATTGTGCCCGGAGCAGGAAACTGCTCCGGTTTTTAAACCTGCAAAACCATGTTGAATCATAAACCGCAAGAAGGCAGCGCTACCGTTGCCGTAGAAAAAAAGACTTCCAAAATTCCCTCGATGGTCTATCTGTGCGCCGGTCTGTGCGCCCTTGCCGCCTCGGGCTGCATGATGTTCCGCGGCCGAAGGTCCAAGGCGCTGTTGGTCGGCCAATGGGCCGCGCCGCTCCTGATCATGGGACTTTACAACAAGATCGTCAAAACCGAAGGTCACGACTGATCGATAAAAAAATCACGACTATGAATAAGCATAACGATATGCGCGGCGAAAGCCGTGCGACGGAAAACGGCACCACGAACGCTCCCGACAGCCGGAGCCACAGCCGCGACAACAGCGGCATGCATGCCGGCGGCTCCCGGGGGAGTTCCTTCCGGCAGCAATCCGACAACCCGGTGCAGTACGGTTCGAAAAAGGGCTCGTACTGGGAGGAAAAAGGTTCCGACCGGGAACCGGACGCCGAAAGCCGGATGAACGGGCAGAGCCCGAACAAGAAGTAGCAGAGTCCCGTCGGCTCTGCGGCCGACCGGGAAACGATATGTTCAACCTAAAAGAGAAAAATATGTTTTACCATTCCAAAGAACTCCAGTTCAAAGCCCGGGTGTCGAAACCCGATCCGCGCTTTGCCCGGCTGCTGCTCGAACAGTTCGGCGGCGGCAACGGCGAACTGAAAGCTGCGATGCAGTATTTCGTGCAGGCGTTCGCCTGTCACAATCCCTATCCCGACAAGTACGATATGCTGATGGATATCGCCACCGAGGAACTGGGGCACCTCGAAATCGTCGGAGCCACGATCCAGATGCTCCTCGCAGGGGTCAACGGCAACCTCAAAGATGCCGCCGAGCGCAGTGACGTATTCGGTGAAGGCATTTCGAAAGACGATTTCATCCATTCGGCCTTTTCGGTCAATCCGCAGTTCGGCGTCCTGACGGGCGGCGGTCCGCGCCTCACCGACAGCAACGGCGTACCCTGGCAGGGCTCCTACGTCAATGCCAACAGCGACCTGACGGTCGATCTGCGTTCGGACATCGCCGCCGAATCGCGCGCCAAGATCGTCTACGAATACCTGATGCAGTTCACCGACGACAAAGATGTGCTGGCCACGCTCAATTTCCTGATGACGCGCGAGGTGGCGCATTTCCAGCAGTTCGAGGCGGCGCTGGGCACCATCCAGCCCAATTTCCCGCCGGGAGTGCTGCAAAGCGATCCCCGTTACAGCAACCTCTACTCCAACCATTCGATGGGAGAGGATGCCCGCGGACCGTGGAACGAGGGCGAGAGTACCGGTCTGGGCGAAGAGTGGCAGTATGTCGAGGACCCGCGCCGGCAGGTGCTCGAAACCGACGGACTCACCGACCTCGAGCCGAAGGGAACTCCCCGCACGGAGGCTTCGGTGCGCAGTGCGGACAGGAAGCTCAGCCAGAAACGCAGCGCCGAGATCCGCAAGGCGACGCCGGAGAAGAATCTCCGGTGGTGCGAATACGATCCGCACGAAGCAAAGGCGTCACGCCGCAAGCCCGTCGAGCAGGATTAAACATCCGCCGATGCGAAAGCCCGAACGCCCCGGAATTTTCCCCGGGGCGTTCTTCCTGTTTTGCATGGGCTTTGCAGCGGAAATCCGCAAATCAAATACTTGTATACCTTATGAAAAACGGAGTAATGATGCAGTATTTCGAATGGAATCTGCCCAACGACGGAAAACTGTGGACGCATCTGAAAGAGGATGCCAAACATTTGCACGACATCGGCGTCACGTCGGTCTGGACGCCTCCGGCTTACAAGGCCGACGAGCAGCAGGACGAGGGATACGCCGTATACGACCTTTACGACCTGGGGGAGTTCGACCAGAAGGGAACCGTCCGCACCAAATACGGGACGCGGCGCGAGCTGGAAGAGGCGATCGCGGCGCTGCACGACAACGGCGTTTCGGTTTATCTCGATACGGTGATGAACCAGAAGACCGGCGCCGACTTTACCGAGAAGTTCATGGCCTGCGAGGTCGATCCCGACGACCGCGAACGGGTGATCGGTCCGCCCGTCGAGGTCGAGGGATGGACCGGATACACCTTTCCGGGGCGCGGCGAGCAGTATTCGCCCTTCAAATGGCACTGGTACCACTTCTCGGGGACCGATCAGGTTTACGAGACCGGCAAACGCGCCATTTACCTCATCCAGGGCGAAGGCAAAAAGTGGAGCGAGGGTGTCGACGGCGAGAACGGCAACTACGATTTCCTGATCTTCAACGACGTGGATTTCGACCATCCCGAAGTGATCGAGGAGATGAAGCGCTGGGGCGTGTGGATTGCCGGAACGCTGAACGCCGACGGGATGCGTCTCGATGCGCTCAAACACATTAAGAACACCTTTATTGCCGATTTCATGCGTGCCGTCCGGGCTTCGCGGGGCAAGGAGTTCTACGCCGTCGGCGAGTATTGGAGCGGCGATTTCGAGTCGCTGGAAGCTTATCTCAATGCCGTGGACCATCAGGTAGACCTGTTCGATGCGCCGCTGCACTTCAAACTCTTCTCGGCGTCGGAGCAGGGGCGCGATTTCGACCTGCGGACGCTGCTCGACGACACGCTCGTACGGAAATATCCCACGCTCGCCGTGACGTTCGTGGACAATCACGACTCGCAGCGCGGAAGTTCGCTCGAATCGCAGGTCAAATCGTGGTTCAAACCGCTGGCCTACGGCCTGATCCTGCTGATGAAGGAGGGGTATCCCTGTATCTTCTATGGCGACTATTACAGCATGAAGGGCGAGGCGTCGCCCCACCGTGCCGTCCTCGACATCCTGCTCGACGCCCGCCGTTCCCGGGCCTTCGGCGAGCAGACCGACTATTTCGACCATCCCAATACGGTGGGCTTCACCCGTGCGGGCGACGAACAGCATCCCGGTTCCGGACTGGCGCTGCTGCTCTCCAATGGCGAGGACGGTGAGAAGGTGATGTCCGTGGGGCTGTCTCACGCCAACGAGACGTGGCGCGAGATCACCGGAAGTTACGACGACGAGATCGTCATCGGAGACGACGGGAAGGCTCTTTTCAAGGTCCGCGGCGGAAAACTGGCCGTCTGGGTGAAAAAATAACGCCGGATGCGGAATGGTATATGTTTTGTATTCTTGCAAACGACACCGCATTCTGCGTCAACAATGCGGTGCCGAAACAGGCCTCCGGCCGGAGACGACAGCTTTCCGACACGGCTGGCAGGTTTAATGTCAAACTAAATTCTTTAATAGCATGAAAGAGTCAACCAACAAGACCGCCGGCCGTTCGCAGGCCGGACAGAGCAAGTCGACGGGATCGTCGCGCTCGACCACTTCGCAGACCGGTTCGTCGAGCCGGGGAACCGCCAAGAGTCAGACCTCCGCTACGGGCCGCGTCTCGCGCAGCAACAACCCCGAAGGTCACAACCAGTACACCAAAAATCGTAAGTAACTGCCAGCGTTGCGATTCGGTTTCTGTCGGATCGCAGCAAGGGACTGCCTGTCGTGTTTCGGGCAGTCCCGTTTTTCATAATTCACCGACGATAAAAAAGCCTGGGGCTATATTTTGCCGACGCTGCTCTGTTTTCTTGCGGGCGGACTGGTCGGATTGTTGCGCAAACAAGTTTGACCAACTGATTTAGTGTTAAACAACGTGTTAAACATTTCCCCGAAAACGCTCTCTTTTCCACCCGAAAAAGCCCGACGACAGGGCAGACGCACAAAAACAAAAAGACCGATAATCATTGATTATCAGTCTTTTGCTTTGTACCCCCCCCCTCAGGGGCTCGAACCCTGGACCCCAACATTAAGAGTGTCGTGCTCTACCAACTGAGCTAAAGAGGCATCAATCAGTAAATCAGCTATTTATTATTGATGGGTTCTCTGTGAAACTCAATAGGTAACCAAATAGGTAACACAAATTGCCTTTTCATCTGAGATTAAAAATGTGATTGAAATAGGGTAGTTGCGCACTTAGTTGGCAATAATTATACCTCCAATTTAAGCGCGCAGGTTATTTAATTTTTCTTGTTCCGCATTAATCCATTCTTGGGCTGCAGTAAAAACTGGATTTGTAAAGTTGTTTTTATGGCTATTAAGGTTGTTAATAAGGGTATTAATATCTTGTATAATCTTTTCTCTTAATGGTATTGATTTTAATTTATATCGATATTCTGCAATTCTCATTCTTTGTTCTTCAGGAGGATTTGGAGCCATAATGCCACGATACGTTAAATCATAAATCTCAATGGCCTCTTGCATAGCTTTTGCTTGTATTGTAGGTACATGGGCTGGAAGTTTTGCTATTAGTTCTGTCATAGTTGTGATATCTTCAAACAACTGCTGTACACAGAGAGTATATGCTCTCATAAAGGTTGAGATATGATGATCTCTTGAGTTTTCGTATACAAGGTTAAAAGCATTAAACTCTCGTGTTAATTCCTGATGGAAATCATCTAATTTAAGATTTTCTTCTTTACACCTTTCTGTGTCAATTAAAACTAATGAAACAATTCCAATCCTACTAAAATTGAGTTGGGAAATGCGAGTTGCAAGGTCATGTTTCAACTGGGATAAACTTTGTTCTTGTAGAATTATTTGTTGGGAGTTTTTGTTGTGATTGATTGTAAATAACAAGATTGTAAATGAGATAAGAGATGTCAGTACACCACCTATATATGAACCATAAAAAGATAGCCAGTCCTTTCCCTCTCCTACAACTGTAATTTTACAAGGAGTTTCTTGATTTAAGATGTAATTTAGCCCGATTGGGATAAGGATACTTAAGATAGCAACTAAAATAACAGTTCGTAAAATAATAGCCTTTTTCATTATTTATTAAGTATTTGTTAATTCAAAGATAATGTTAATTCCTTAAAGTCGAGCACCCATTTTTGTTGTTCCATGAAAGAACATCCCAACAGACCGTGAATCTGTATGCCCGATTCTTCCTCCACTTTTCCAAAAGCCGAGGATAAATCCATCACCGAGAAAGCTGCTTTGTACTCCCGTTCTTCCAGCGAGAAAGTCATTTCAACTACATCTGTAATCTGGAGTGTTCCATCTATCCCAAATTGTTGCTGTTGGTTTATTCCTCCCGAAAGCTGGAAGAACTCAGCTACTTTTTTATCAAGGACATTGATGTTACTCCCCGTATCAAGCAAAAAGCACAGATTCTTGGCCTGTGCTTTTACGATGAGGAGGGGTAATCCTACTTGGATTAGACTCTGTTGGAGTAGAATTTTATTATTTTCGTTCAATCCCATCTATTTCATCTGTACTAAATTCAATTTCAATGACTTTTGATTTTATAGGCGATATACTATTATCATAACCTGCTACTCTTATAACTCCATAGGTATTGAATCGGTTTTTCATATTCTGCAATGCTGTTTCCAAATCCATAGACAAAACATGCAAAACAGTAATTCCGTTTTCGTATTTTTCATAAGATTTAGTGTCTGGCATATAATTCACCCCGACGGCATGGTGTTGCATTTCTACAAGATTGAAAATCTGCTCAACCGACCATTGCTCCTTATTTTCCATATTGATTTATTCTATTGGTTCGATTGATGAATAATAATAACTCCAGCGACTATTCTTATATGCTTCAAGGCTAAGAGCAGGAACATATAATGTAAAATGACAGCTAAGATGATCAATCATAGGAGGATTTGTTGCCATACAATAAATACTGAGGTGTGTTTTGTAATTGTAGAATATCTCGTTAGTGATTAACTCCACACTTGCAGGAATTTCAAAGATAGTTAAAGCAGTACAATTATTAAATATAGCACAACCATCCAAATAATCATTCGTTATTGATTTCAACTGTGTGCCATTCTCAAAAATTACGCTTGCCAGTGAAGAACAATTATAAAACACACTACCTCCAAACGTCTTTACGCTTGCAGGTATCTCAATGCTAACCAAAGCAGTACAATCTTTAAATACGGCACTTATACCTGATATAGACTCCAACTTTGATCCCTCTTCAAAGGTCACATTCATTAAAGATGAACAATTATAAAATACGGGACCTTTTATTGTCTCTACACTTGCAGGAATTTTAATATTTGGTAAAGCTGTACAATTCTCAAATATAGCATTAGGGCGAACAACAGAATTGCCACTACGACCTGTTATGTATTGCAACTTTGATCCCTCTTCAAAAGTCACATTTGTCAAAGAAGAACAATTATAAAATATACCTCCTTCAATGGTCTCTACACTTGCAGGGATCTCAATAGTAGTCAAAGCCGTACAATCCTTAAAAACAGTACCACCCGATATTGATTTCAACTGTGTACCCTCCTCAAAAGTTACGCTTGTCAAAGAAGAACAATTATAAAATATACCTCCTTCAATGGTCTCTACACTTGCAGGGATCTCAATAGTGGTCAAAGCCGTACAATCCTTAAAAACAGTACCACCCGATATTGATTTCAACTGTGTACCCTCCTCAAAAGTTACGCTTGTCAAAGAAGAACAATTATCGAATATGCCATCTCCGATTGTCTCTACACTTGCAGGGATCTCAATGGTGGTCAAAGCTGTGCAATTTCTGAATACAGCGCCAGCACTCTCTAAGTCTTTCGTCATAGATTTTAATTGTGATCCCTTTTCAAAAGTCACATTTACCAAAGAAGAACAATCAGAGAATATGGAGCCTTTAAGTTCAGTAACTTTTTCCGGGATATTAATACTCGTCAAACTGCTACAATATGCAAATGCTTTTGTCCCAATCTCAGTAATTGTTTCTGGTAAGCTAATATTGATCAAACTACAACACTCATAAAATGCACTTTCACCAATTTTAGTGACCATTTTGGGGATATTAATATTCACCAAACTACTACAACCATAAAAAGCCTTCCATCCAATTTCAGTAACATTTTCTGGTATCTCAATCCTCTCTAAACTTCGACAACCAAAAAATGCAAATTCTCCAATTTTACTAACTGTTTTTGGGATATCAATATTCTTTAAGCTACTACAATCCTGAAATGTGCAATTCTCAATCTTAGTAACCTTTTCCGGGATATTAATACTCGTCAAACTACTACATTCTTGAAATACACCTGCCCAAATTCTACTAACTGTTTTTGGGATATCAATACTTTCTAAGCTACTACAACCTCGGAATGTATAGGTTCTAATCTCAGTAACCGTTTCTGGTATACTAACATCAGTCAAACCACTACAATCGTAAAATGCCCCATTTTTAATATTAATAACTGTTTCTGGTATATCAATCCTTTTTAAGCTACTACAATCAGAAAATGCCCATTCTCCGATTTCAACAATATTATTATTAAAAATAATTTCGCTCAAACCGCTACATCCGTCAAACATAGAATCTCCAATTCGGCTAATTTTCAGATTATTACTCAAATCAACAGATGTTAGATTTTTACACCCTTTACAATTGAGTATTTCCAGATTAGAGAAATAGCCAATGCCTGTCAACGTTTTAATTTCAAAATCCGTAAGGTCAATTTCTGAAACTGCGGCGGCTTCTATTTGAGAGACTTTACCATCCTTATTAACATCGAAATTATCATAACAATATTGCATAAAAATGATATCGTCCATGCAAGAACAAACATCATTCGGGTCCGGTAAATCAGGTAATGGGCTCGGTTTATCGGGTTTGTCTGGATTATTTTCGCTGTCTTCGCTTTTACTACATCCTACGCCCATCATTATGGTCGCAACAAATAATATGATTAGTGTTTTCATTTCTGGTATAGTCTAAAATTAATTTCAGTTATCGAAACAACCGTTTTTTCTTCGGTCTTTGAAAGATCACCCAATCCCTCGGTCGAATATTCCGTTCCCAACTTTTTATTGATAAATAGGCAAGCTTGTTGGGTTAAATCTGGTCGCTGCGTGTCGGGAACCACATCTTTAACTGTGAGAAAGACATCCATTGTTTGAGGAGTGACAGGCTCAAAGGCTTTTTCGAAACGAAATTCACCATTTTCGTAGATTAAATTAATCATTGGATTTAGATATTTACCCCAGCCAACTCCGAATCGAGGGGATTAAAAAAAGAAAGTGTGGAGTTGTTAGTTTATCTGGTAGGAGGCTCTGGTAAGCCCAAGTACAAATAAACAATACCCCACACTTGGTAGATATATTAGTGAAATATACATCTACGCAAGTGATGAGTGTTTGTATTGCTTATCCTTTGTACTTTGAAATTTACCAGATTCCCTACCAAGGATAAAAGCTAAACACTTTCATCAATCAATATGTCGCTACCCATCGGGATAGCATCACAAAGTTAGAAAATGTTTTTTAAATACAACTACTCAACGGGGTATTGTAACAACAAATTACGGTCAAAAGTTTGTGAAAATCAATATTGATTCACAGAAATGTTTACTCTTTCTTGCGGGGATCTGCCCTTATGTAGGCTACAAGGACAAATATAACCCCTCCGATAAGTGTCAAATACAAATCTTTCATAAATTCAGTACTCTAAAATAGTGCATAATCGGTACGTCTCAAATGATAGCTGACTGCACCCAAATAAAAAAGAGGCATGGATCGCTCCACACCTCCCGTTGGTATTCAATTCTCCGGTTTATCCCCGGATGATTTTCAGATAGTACGTCAGACTTTGAATTACCACATCCTCGATAAACTCCACAAAAGCCGAGTTATCTCCCGAGGATGCCTCCTCCAAAGTCTCATAGTAGCGTCGCCTTGTCTCATTGTCTCCCTTAATATTGGCAATGGGATAACCGTGTTGCATCAATATCAGATTCATCAACAGACGGGCTGTCCTGCCATTCCCATCAATAAAGGGATGGATAGACACCAGTTTCTCGTGCATCTGAGCGGCCAATACAACCGGGTGCATGGAATCTTTGTTTGCCTCGTACCATTGAAACAACTCGTCCATTTGGGGCTGTAACAGGTAAGGCTGGGGAGGAATATGCTTGCTGCCGCTGATAATGACAGGTACACGGCGGTATTTCCCTGCATTGTCCTTGTCTATGCTGTGCAGGACAATGGCATGAATATCCAAAAGCACACGTTCCGAGATCGGCTCTTTCTTTTGGGCTATGTCCTTGATAAAATCAATAGCCTCTTTATGGTTGATAGCTTCCAAATGCTCTCTCAGCCCTTTGCCTGCAATAGTAATACCTTTGTTGACCACCATGTCTGTTTCATGGAGGGTCAGGGTATTTCCCTCAATGCGGTTGCTGTCATAGGTATACTCAATCTCCAGAGCCTCTGTGATGCGGTAATTTTCATTGGCCCTGTATTGATTCAGTTCACCTAAAAGGGTGTCGATCTGTTGCAACTTGTCATTCATACTCACAAAAATACACAAATTTCAGACAAAAGGTAGCAGGCGTGTTACCTTTTGAGCAAATTATACACCTATCTCCCTTATATAATGGAAAGATAGATGTACAACTCCCGCGCAGATAGATTCTGTTATTATAAACAACTAAGTGCGCGATCTCCAACTTTCATATCATAATGGAGAAAAAAAGTGGTGGACCTTGAATAAGAGAGGGATATATAGGACAGAACAATATAGCCAGAATACCTAAACATATCATCGAGGGTAAATGTCTGTGAGAAACTTAATGAAAATTTTGATATGTTAATTAAATTAAATATTTTTATATACAAAATGCTTATATCATGGATGCTGTTACACAATATAAGGTATTATTCGCCTCTCCAGGAGATCTAAAACATGAACGAGAAAGGTTTCCCCAGGTAATAGATGAAATCAATCGGGTATGGGGAATAATGCTTGGATTTCAGATAGTTCCAATAATGTACGAATATTCAAGTGGCCCCGGTGCAAGTGTACATAGCTCGCAAAGTCTAATTAGTAAGGATTTTGGAGATGATTATGATGTATTTATTGGAGCATATTGGCAAAAATATGGGACTCCTACATTAGATGCATTATCAGGGACAGAAGAAGAATTTAATAATGCTTATAAACGTTTTTGTGAGAATCCTTCATCTGTTCAAATTCTTTTCTATTTTAAGGAAACTCCCCCGGCATCACTAAGTGAAATAAATGTAGAGGAATTATCAAAAATAAGAGCCTTTAAGACATTCTTAGAGCAAAAAAATATTTTATATTGGACTTTTACAGATTTGCCCTCATTTGAACAATGCATAAGGGAACATCTTCCACGACGACTATTAGAAGACAAAGTTTCTCAAAATATTTTACCACAAAAGGACATTCAAAGGCAATTACCAGAGAAGCAAATTAGTTATGAGATTAATCAGTCAATACCAACTGAAGACGATATAGACGATTCAATAATTGAAACAGAAGAATTTGGAATCTTAGATTACAGGGAAATATTTGACTCTTCAATAGCATCTTCAATATCGTGTCTTCAAAATATATCGTCACAAACACATTCTTTCACCCAATTAATAAAAAAAGCTACCCGCCAACTAAACCGAGAAAATTCAAAACTTACGCCATCAACTAAAAATGTACGTGCAATATGCCTATCTGTAGTTGCTGGATCAAATAAATTATCTGATAACTACGAAACGGAGATTCCTACATATTTTGAGAATTTTAGGATTGCGGTAGAAACAATGGTTAAAATTCAGACTCTATATTCTGAAAAAGACGAGATATCAACAGATTTAGATTCAATATATTCATTATCAGATAGTATTAATGAGTCAAAAAAGGCAATCATAGAATTTAGAACAGTAATAGCAGATAGTACGTGCTTAATCAAAGAACAAAAGAAAGCAAATAAACGTTTATTGCAGAATTTTGATAATTATATCAAGGTTTGTGATGCAAGTTTAGAACTTATTAATCAACTCATAATATCAATAAGTTGATGCTATTGAATTACAATAGCATCAACTTTTCACTCCACAAACCACCTGTACTCACTCTCCCCATACAGGGCCTTGTTGATACCCTCAGCCAGTTGCGAGGCATTGAGTGCCCGATCCAGAAAATTGTCGATATAGGAGGACTTATTGGCCCCTGTAAGTAGGTTGTAGACCTTCCACATGGAAATCTCTCGGCTCTGTGCATCTACCCCGAAAGCCTCGTCTTGGTAGTAAGCCCTTGCCACCAGATTGATTTGGGTGTCGGTCATCAGCAGTTGGGGCAGTCTCTTTTTATCCTCCTGAGGCAGGCATTGATAAAGCCGCGATTTGCCCAAGAACTGAGCGAACTGATGCTCTGTCATGGACGAGTTCACGAGGGTTTGCATCTGCCTTGTGTGTTTCTCGGGGTTATAGAGCTGAAACAGCTCCATGACAGCCTGAAAGAGAGCCTGTGTATTCATCACCTTGATCTCGCTCTTGTAGCCGTCCGTGGAGACACACATGTTACAGCAGACCCTATTCTGAAAGCCCACAAAGACTTTGAATTTCTCCGCGGATTTCCTGTTGTAAAGGTTTTCATGGTTGTAGGCCCTTACCCCTCCTACCGTCAGCTTTAAGGGGTTTCCGTCGATGTCCTCGTGGATAGTGGGGATTTCAAAGCAGAACATCATCCGCTCATAGTAGATGGTCTTGTCTGTCTCCAAAAGCTGATTCACGGGTTTGTGGATAGCCTCGGGGATTCTGCCTTTGATGATATGACTTACCCGGACAGAGGGGCTGTCGATGGTTTCTCCCCGGAAGAACTGCTGAGCCGCTTCGTGGACTGTCTCCACAAAGGCAGGGTGTGAAATGGTTACCTCGTTATCCTTGGAGAAAACAGGGACTACACAATCACTTTGCAGGTGGCGGAGTGAAACCTCTTTGGTATTGGCTTCTATAAAGGGTGTGGTCTTATTCGTCCTGACCGGCTGTGAAATATTGATAGGATGCTGTGTCGGCAGAGGAATGATCTCTTGCCTAACGGGATGGAGTTGGAGCGCTGTTTCCATAGTTTTGAGGGGTTTGGGGTTGAATGATGTTTGATTGAGGATTGAGGTTACACCAGTTCAGGATGGCTTGGCCTACTTTGGGAGTGATGGTAAACTCGGGACGGCCCATGAACAGACCTGTTCTGTCTTTGGAAGCCTGCACATGGTGTTTGAGGTCTATATCCAGAACGACGGTAAATTCATAGTCCATGCCATCCCTTTGCATGGCTTTAAGGCCCACTTTCTCCGGGACCATCTTGCCGTTCTTTTCATTGAGCACATAATCCTGCTTGGTGCGCATGGTACAGATGATATGCACCGCAGATTGCAGGATTTTCTGCACAAAAGCATTCTGACGGGGTGTGACCTTGGCCCAGTTTGCAAAGGAGTTGCCTTGCAGTCCTGCATGGAAATCCAGCAGGTAGTCCCAGCATTGGGAAATGGAATCCACGATAATTACCTCCATACCTGCATTTTCACATAAGGTGATGGCCTCGATGTAATTCTCCGGGGAATAGTCTCCACCGAGGGAGACCACATTGTAGGTCCCGAGATGAGCATAGAGATCGGCAGAGCCATTTTCTGAATCTATGACGGCAATTTTGGACCAATCCGAGGTCATGCCATAGGCCAATAAAAGGGCTGAATAGGTTTTGCCCGAACCTGCACAGCCTTGGAGGGCCAATTTGATCTTGGCCTGCTTTCTTGTAGAGGGGCGGATGTTTAACATGATGTATGAAATTAAGTTGTGTATCTATCTAAACAATCAATAAAAACAGGCAGAAAGCCCCAAAGCCTCCTGCCTGTCCTGAGAATCCCTGATCAGCCTAAAATACAGCCAATGTAGGTGCTCCTCCCTCGCCCCGCTGATGGAGCATCATAAATAGCTCTCCAGTCTCGGCATTGCACACCTGAGACACCACCGGGTCTGTCAGCTGTCCTGTCTCTACTTTCCGACTGCAAGGGCCTGTTTCAAAGCCATAGACGAAGAATACCTTGCCTGTGTGGGGATTCTGTTTTACCTCCAGTTTCTCGACTCCCTGCTGGGCTTTGAACTGTGCTACCTCCCACGTCTCGATAAATTTCAGATTGCTTTCCATACCACAAATATTAGATTAAATTGTTGTGGCGGGGGACCATCCCCACGCCGAGTGCAGGGAGAGGTCATGTGGTGATTAGGGCAAACATGTGCGGATAAAACTGAAAAAAATAAAAAATAAAATAGTTATAACTTAGGGGCCAGGAAATAATGTCTTATTAATAATAATGTGGGTCAACTATAACAGATTCATTTACTTAGGATAAGGGCAGGAGTTTTATACCCCCGCCCTTATGCGCACTTAGTTTTATAATTATATAATGGTTTATTTGAGCAATTCCGATAAAGGATAAATAGCATTTTAGGTGTGTCATGCTCAAACGGTTCTTGCCTATGTAACCACTCTTTATAATTCTGATGCCCTAACCAATCACATGTCAGCATTAAAGAATCGGGATAATTTTCAAATTGTGGGTTCTGCGGATAATCACCAGCAAACCCTATATAGCCTTTAACCTGTAAAGATTTTAAGTGCTTGTAGTACGCTGTTCTTGAAATACCCAATCTCTTAATGGCTTCTGTTGCAGATAGTCCCATATTGAATGAATTATTAAACCCTATGCAATAGAGAGCGATCATAAAACCCTTTTCTTCGGATGAGAGCCTATTATCTTCTAATACTTCTCTGTGGATAATCCTAAATTGTTCAGTAATATGCGGCAAAATATATCTTTTGCGCCTGTTGCCGTTTCTTACAAATTCTTCAATGGTACAGAGACCGCTATTTTTCAGCCTTTTGGCAAAATGATCTTTTATGTAACCCAGGGATTTTCCCGTAAAGTCAGCTAATTGCTCATAGGTGACATCCGTTGTATTATCGTCATGTGCTGTCAGGCAGAGAGCTGTAAAAACATAAAGATCATTGAGATGCAGCTTCTCTGCTGCTTCAATAGGGATAACTGTATAATTTTTCATGTCATGCAAAAATGGTGTTTGTATTTTAGGCTGTTCTATATTACTTACCTTTATTATTTAGCTTAAATAGGTAAGTAATATAGATTCGCATAAAATGCGAACACACTTAAAAATGATACTTAATTTGGATTCTTGGAGGACCTAACCTCCTGAAAGGGAATACAAAGATAAGTAAAATTTTTGGATTTTGCAAATATTTTGGCGGTTATTTTTCTGTAAATCAGGAATTTATAGCAAGAAATATTCCCGTAGATTTTCCTCAGTTCTCGGGATTCTCAGAGGACCGTGTTTTTTGAATCCCATTGGATTTTTACCCTTTATAAGGTAAATTTTAGGTCTCTCTACCAAGAATAGAGCTTTCAGCAGGCTTACTGATGCACGCTGTTTGATGGTCTTGTGAAGATGGTATTTTACTATTGGAGCAGTCAGCTCTTGTATTTCCGAGGCTTTATATTTTCTGCCGATCTTGAATACCCTGAGTAAATCCCGCTTGAATGGGTGCTTATCATCCAGAGCCCAGAATACAGCGGCGTTTTGGAGGTTTTTATAAGCCCTCTTATCATTATGACGGATTTCCCAAAGTTTATCTATCAGAGTTTCTATATCCGCCAGTTCCCGGAGTTTATATAGCCTTTGGATGTATACTTTACAGCCTCTTTGTGAAAGATATATTCCTAAATCAGGCTTTGTAAGCTGACCTTTCTGTTTTACAATCTCGCGGATTTCATCGATTGCAGGTAAGAGTTGTCTATCGAGAGTATCATCTGATTCTTTTTTATTGGCTATGTCCAACTTGATTTGTGTTTCAGAGGGAACTATCGCTTTATATTGAGATTTAATAATATGGCCCTGTTCTTTCAGATTGGCTGGCAAATTCTTGTATGAGTTGTAGATTGTATTACACAGTTTTTGCCGTTCAACCAGATAATCTATATTCATATAAGCCGTAACATTCTGTTTGCAGATATTCTTACGTGTCAGTTTAATCGATTTTTCTCTGGGTAATTGCACGGCAGCTTTTTCTCGGATGGCTGTTTGAACTACCTGAAATAATTCAGCGAGGTCTGCATCCTGTTTACCTAATTCTGAGGCGGCTTTTTGTAATTGTAGGATTGCCTCAGCTTGTTTTAATAAGGTATTTTGATAATTTTTGTCTGCATTTTTTTGCTTGTCATCGCGTGTATTATAAATGATCGTATCGCTCAGGATTCCTTTGGGGGTTCTGCATCTGCCGTATATTTGCGTCATTTTATCCAATGAAAGCATCTGATAGTTTTGCTGTGCATTGGAGACGGTGATAAGATGGTATGAATCCTCAATATCTACCCCTGCAAAATAGCAACTTGTGATGAAATTAATTCTCTGCGGGAGAGTGTTATCAGGCTTCAACTCGGAATAGTAATCACCAGCTTCATTTTTGGAGGATGTACTACAAAGGATTGAACACTCTTTCTGCATTTGTGATGTAAGTAGCTTGATGATATTCTTGCAATGCCGGATAGAGTTGAAAGCAATCAATATCTTATTTGTTTGTGAGAGTGATTGAATGTGTTGTGCTGTAAGGGCATCCAGGTTATCAGTATAGAATAGTTGGATATTCCGTTTCGGAGTATCTTTCCATGTGAGCTTGAATTTGCATTCCTGCTGTAACCGGGGATTGGAGAACTCTCTCATCGTTGCAGTTACAAGGCATCTGTTCTTGGGTGGGAATTGAAAATAATAGTCGATCAAATCCTCCAGTTTGGGCCTGTAATTACTTTCGGACTGAATCATATCCACCTCGTCGATCATCAGAAAGTAATTTTTCCAATCGTCGGTCTTGATTTGTTCCAATAATCCCGGCAGGCTGTCTGCGACTACAAGAAACTTTTTGTATTCTAATTTGGTGTCAGCCAAATACTCTTTTATCTCCTTATCATTTGTAGCATCCCGTTCCTCATTGATTTTTCCACCGACATACAACGCCTTATCCTTATGTTTAATGTATTTGGTATATGCCAGAATTTTAGTCGGAGAGACTATAATCGAGTGCCTTTTGGAGTTTATCTCCAATGTGGTTGCTCCGATACCTGCCTCTTGTTTATCCACTATGCCGTGGGGCATTTTTTGAATATATGTAGCAAGTGTCAATTGCATGGGCTCCCACTTGATCTGTGTTTTAAGGGGTAGTGGACCTGTTTGTTTTATTTGTTTATCTCTGCTATTAATTCTTCCTCATTGTCAGGAAATTCCACTATGTCGTGATGCAAATCTTCCAGAGAATTTATTACCTCGTTTTCAGAGATGTAAATTTCTTTTCTGTTTCCGTTTGTCCTATCTATATTTATCCATAAATTGGGCGTGTCGAATAAATCCCCATAGGTATTGGGAATGTTTTCTTGGGACACCTTTTCTGAAGCCTGCTCGGAGTTTTGTTCTTCTGCTGGTATTGCCTCGTTGTCGGGGAGTAATTCTCCTGTAATAATTATACCTGACAGTTCATCAACCCCCTTATCATTTTCACTTGTTAAATGCTTGCTTATCGCTTCTTCTACTTTCAGACTGTCTGCTTTTACCATATCGCCCACTTAATTTTTATTCATATATGGAATCTATCTGAGCAAATATAGCAAAAGTTAAGGGGAATATTGCTGTTCCCCTTAACTTTATACAAGATGTTGCATTGCCTCGTCAATCTGTTTATTTTCAAAACTATCCAGATAAATTTGGGTGACTTTTTCAGAACTGTGTCCCAGAGAACTGCTGATAATAGAGGTTGCTACTCCAGCTCTTCTGAGGACTGTCGCATAACTGTGCCTTGCTACATAAGTAGTCAGTTTATTTGGGATTTTCAATTCCTCGCCGATTTGTTTCAGAGCCTTGTTGGTTTTAGCAAGGGCTTTGTGTATCCGGTTGAATTTCTGCAACTCTGTTTTGTGACTGCTGTTAAGGATTGGAAATAGATACTCGGAAGTTGGATTTTGGTATCGTTGTATTATCTCCAATGCTTTAGGCATCAATTTGTAAGAGAGTAATTTCCCGGTTTTATGCCGTGTGTAATAGAGCCTCTCGCCTGCAATATTTTCCTGTTTCAGCCGTGCCATGTCGCCGAAATTGATTCCGGCTGTATAGTAGCTGAAAAGAAATAGATCACGGGCTAATAAGATATATTCTGTGTTGGTGCATTGCGGGGAGTAGTTTTCTATGAGGATAATGTGTTGTTTGGCAATAGCCCGTTTGTGGGTGGAGGTCCACAATTTGCCTACCTTGAATTTGATGAATGGATTGATTTTAGACGTGAATTTTCCTTCTTCCGCAGCTTTGTTATAGGCCGCTTTCAACAGGCTGAATTTTGTGGCAATGCTGTTGCTTTGGTTGCCCCGTTGAATAAGGAATAATTCAAATTCCTCCAAAAGCTGAAAGTTGATTTCTTCCAACCGGGTTGGGGTGGGTTTAAATTGCATGAACAAGGATAATGCTGTTTTGTGCTTGGAAGCAGAGTTGTATTTTCCCAAAGTTTCCAACCGTTTGATAGTTTGCTCCAGACACTCTTTCACGGTATATGTGGCAATTCTCGCCTTTTTCTCGTCGAGCAGGGCATCCAATGTGATCTCTTTGTCTAAAGCCTCCAGTTGTTTCAGCCGCTTGAGGTACTTATATCTGATGCTCTCGATTTTCAGCCGGATTTCTTCATTTTCTGAATTTTCATTTATAAAGCGCTGGGTGTCAGGATTCCAGTCCTTAGCTTGGATATAGATTCCGGTGCTTACATATCTTTTCTCCCCATTATAGGTAAACCGGAGATATATGGGAGCCAGACCGTCTTTTTTGATTTTGTTCTTTTTGCAAATAGGTTGAATCTTGATAATCATATTGTTGCAAGATTATCAGATGAAAAGGAGCAGGGGAGTTACCGACTAAAACAGGTAACCAAATTGGTAACCATTTTCTGCTGAAAATGCCCGTTATTGGCTTGTATTGTCAGGAGTTTGGATTGGGATACAAAAAACAAAAAGACCGATAATCATTGATTATCAGTCTTTTGCTTTGTACCCCCTCAGGGGCTCGAACCCTGGACCCCAACATTAAGAGTGTCGTGCTCTACCAACTGAGCTAAAGAGGCATCAATCGTTATCCGATTGCGAGTGCAAAGGTAGCTATAATTTTTTTATCTCCAAAAATTTTGTCGGAAAAATTTTATCAAAATTTCGCTCTTTTGCCGTCAGGAGTTATTCCAGCGCCAGTTTGTCGCTGTTCCACTCGCCGCCTGCATCGGGGTAGATGAAGGGGCGCGTATCACCGAAACGCTTCATATTCAAATAGCTTTCGTAAAGATTGATCCCGTTCGCCGACTTCTCGGCCAGCGAGAAAGCCACTACCGATGGGTGACGCTTGGTCGTATGGTAGCTGTTCTCCGTGCGCTCGAGATAAGCCCCGAGCCATTCCGGTGCGTTGGACGGATTGCCGCCCCGGCGGCGCGAATCCCCGCTGCGACGGGTGTCGATCGGTACCTGCGCGATCACATAGAGGCCCTGCATGTCGCAAAAATCCAGCAGTGATTCGGGTACGGGGCCCGGCAGCAGTTTGAGCGTGTTGTATCCCTGCTCGCGGAGCGCGGCGATTTCGTTTTCGGTGATCGAGGCGGGCACTTCGCGCACGCGCAGCGTCACGGGCTGCCCGTTCACCGACATCCGGCCGTCGTGCATCTCTACCGAGCGGAACCCGGGGCGGAGCTCCAGATACTCGACATAACGGCCTTCGTGCTGGGTTTTGAGCCGCAGGGTGTATTGTGTGGGCAGATCGGCACTCCACAGCATGTTTGTGGGAATGCGGGTCAGGAAACGCAGCGTATCTTCGCGCCGCATGTCGAGGGTAAAATCCTTATGGCCGGCGGCGGCGCGCTCGCCCGTCGGGGTGAGCAGTTCGTAGTGAATGCGTGACGTGCGCGGATTGAGGGCGTTGCTTTTCAGCACGACGGCCACTTCGGCCGTAGCGCTGCCGTCCTCGGCAAGCCGGGTCCGGGTGACGATGTCGCGGATGTACAGCGTCGGCTGGCTCATCACCCAAGCCTTCCCGATGGCGGGCTGGGGAGTCTCCTTCCAACTCTCGAGCGGAGCCGTGGGGGAGGGCTGTGCGACGATGACTTCGAGCGTGTTCCGTCCCTCCTTCGCCAACTTGGTGAGGTTGAACTCCGCCGGGGTATTTCCGTCGGCGTTGTAGGCTGCCGGACGGCCGTTCACGCGCACCTCATAGTCGCCCGAAGCCCAGCCCAGGTGGAAAAGGACCTGACGGTTGGCCCAGGCGAAAGGCACGGTGAAATCGGTCGAAAAGACGTTGCCTTGGAGGTTCCACTCCGTCAGCCGCGTGAAATACCGGTTGTCGCCGCCGTCGGCCGCCGTGGCCGCTTCGGCCGAAGGGTAGACGAGCAGTCCGCCGCGCGGCAGTTCGCGTCCGTGGGTAGGCACATACTCCTGGGCGAAGAGCCCGCAGAGGGAAAAAAGCGCTATGGTCGAAAGAATAGTCCGCATAAGTTCGTATATTTGTCCTCCGTAAAGTTACGGAAATTTTTCAAAACTGCGATGTCCGAACTGCCTAAACTCAATTTTCCGGCCATCCGGCTGCGTGCCCGCCGCCGGGGCGACGGTGTGGAGGTCTGGGACGCCCTGCGGGGCATCTACCTCGTGCTGACGCCCGAGGAGTGGGTGCGGCAGCATCTCATCGCCTACCTGACGGAGCACTGCGGGGTTCAGCCCAAGCGTGTTGTCCAGGAGTATGCCGTGGCACTCAACGGACAGCCCCAGCGGGCCGATGTGGTGGTCGTGGGCGACCGTGCCGAGCCGCTGCTTCTGGCCGAATGCAAAGCTCCGGGCATCCCGATCGACAGCCGGACGTTCGCGCAGGCCGTGCGCTATAATTCGGTACTCAACGCCCGCTACCTGATCCTGACCAACGGACTGAGGCACTATTGCTGCGAATGCCGCGACGGGGAGTATGTCCGACTCGACGGATTCCCGAACCTCTCCGGAGAGCCGTCCCGCCCGTAATCCGGAATCCGCTTAGAGGTTCCGGAAATTTTTGTCCACATATCCCTGGAAAGCCTCCTTGTAATTCTCGCCGATCGGCACGTACTCCGTGTCGCTGAGGAAGATGCGTCCTTTGACGTAGGCCTTTATCATGCGCAGGTTGACGATGTACGAGCGGTGTACGCGCATGAACAGCTCCGACGGAAGCGCCGTCTCCATGTTTTTGAGACGGAACAGCGTGGTGATGGTCGAGCCGTCGATGAGGTGCATGCGCACGTACTCGCCTTCGCTTTCGAGGTAGATGATGTCGCTGATTTTCACCAGCGAGACCTTGTAGTCGGCCTTTACGGAGATGTACTCCTTGTCCTTGGGCAGCGCCTCCGATTCCCCTTCCTGAGGCATGCGCTGGTTGTGGCGCAGCTCGTAGAGGGAGTTGGCTTTGGCGGCCGCGCGGCTGAAGTCTGCGAACCCGAAGGGTTTGAGCAGGTAGTCCACG
Organism: Alistipes timonensis JC136; assembly: GCF_900107675.1. GTDB lineage: Bacteria > Bacteroidota > Bacteroidia > Bacteroidales > Rikenellaceae > Alistipes > Alistipes timonensis. Next base: position 45,481 of record NZ_FNRI01000002.1, on the reverse strand, counting down.
GCATCGAGTTTGAATCCTTCGACGGCATATTCCGAGTAGGCGGTCGTGAAGATGATCATCGGGCGTTCGATCAGTCCGCGAACGAAGTCCACACCGTTCAGGTCGGGCATGTTGATGTCCACGAAAATCAGGTCCACGCGCTGCCCGGTCAGCATTTGCTGGGCTTCGAGGGCGTTGTTGAACGTTGCCGCGAGTTCCAGATAGGGAATCTTCGAGATATAGCTTGTCAGTTGACGCAGAGCCAGCGGCTCGTCATCGATGGCGATACATTTAAGCATTGAGCGTCGGGATTACGAGTTTTACGGTATAGGTTCTTTCTTCCTCGCGGATGTCGAGCGTGTAGTTCTTTTCGCCGTAGATCAGGGCCAGGCGTTTGCGGACGTTGTCCAGTCCGATGCCGGCCTGTTTTGTGGCGGCCGCCGGGTGGCGGCTGTTCGAGAGCGTCCCCGTGACCGTCTTGTCGGCATATTCGATGCGCAGGTGGATGAACGACGGATGGTTGTAGCTGATGCCGTGTTTGAAAGCGTTCTCGACGAACACGATCAGCAGCAGCGGGGGGATCGACACCTGCTCGGGCAGGTCGCGGGGATACTCCACGCGGATGTCCACATCGTCGGTGTAACGGATGCGCATCAGTTCGATGTAATTTTTCAGGAATTGGATGTCGCGGTTCAGCGAGATGATCTCGCGGCCCGAGTCGTAGAGCACGTAACGCATCATCTTCGAGAGCTCGATCACGGCGTTCTTGGCCGACTCGGTGTCGATGTCGATCAGCGCGTGGATGTTGTTGAGCGTGTTCATGAAAAAGTGCGGGTTGATCTGGTATTTGAGGTAGTCCATTTCTGCCTGCAGGTTTTGGCGTTTGAGCACCTCCATTTGCTGCTCGTCGCGCATCGACTGGTAGATGAGTTTGATGCCCGTGTTGGCGCCGGTCATGAAGAACCCCAGCACAACGCTCCAGTACATCTCCAGGTTGGAGAACGACGCCTTGCGGTAGGCGTCGAGCGCCTCGGGATCGGCCTGTTTGAGAAGGTGGTCGGAGAGATGGTCCTCGTAGATCTGCACCAGCCAGAAGACGCTGATAATCAGCGCGAGGTTGCTCAGCAGGTATTTCCCATACTTGCGTCGGAGCATGTAGCGCGGTGCGATGACAGCGTTGTGGATGAGGAAGATGATCAGATAGGGGGCGATCTGCCGCCAGGCGATCAGCACGTTCTCCAGGTTGACGTGCATCTCCGACATCATCTGGGAGTTGAGCACGGGTACCAGGATGATGGCCGCCCAGACCATCACATAAAGCAGGTTTTCGCCGATGGCTTGTTTTTTCTGGATCTTCATGGGGTAAAGATAGGAAAAAAATGAATGGGAGCAAAAGCCCCTCCCGTCGCTGCTTACGACGCCGCTGCAAAGTCCGCCGCCGGAAGCTATGGATTCCAAGTCATCGATGTGGCAGCCGGATCGCAGTATACGAGATTTCATACAAAGAGCTGTCTGCATCCAGCAGACAGCTCTTTGTTCGGGGATAGCAAGGGATCACTCTCGGGCTGCGACACTCTCCGAGCCGAGGGCCTTCGCGGCCGGTCCGGGCATTGCGGCCGTCGTTGCGGCTGTCGCCCGGGGCCCGGCTCCGGAAATCTCATTGCCGTCGGCATCCACCAACTGAACCATCGTGTAAGGTCCTACGAAGTAGTCCAGCGAGGTGTAACCCGATGCGATCGGCAGGTAGTAATACGAAGTGGACCCGGCCCTGCGTTCATACATTTCGAGGCAACTGATCGTGAAATTCACACCGTTGGACAGCGATCCGTTGCGACCGACCATCTTGGCCTTTCCGGACTCTTCGTACGTGGCCACCAGGTTCGAAGCATTGGTCGAATTGAGAATGCCGTATCCGCTTCCGGTATCCCGGTTGACGTACCGGTTGGCGAGGTAGACCGTTCCCGTCTTCGTCTGGTAGAGATTCTCCTGATTGCCCGTAACGCGCAGGACTCCCGTGGACGACAGGTAGGTAGCCGAGATGTCGACCAGATTCGCATAGGTCGTATACCCCCATCCCGAGATCTTGTAACTCGAATTGATGACGTTGGGTTTGACCGTGATGTAGAACGTATAGGACGTGCCGCTCGTTTCGGACGACGTGCTCGTGACGGCCCATTTGCCCAGCCACCTCTTGTAGTTGCCGGCCGCATTGTCCGGCAGCAGTGATGGGCTGACGGAGAACGGCTGCGAAGTGACGGATGTGGTGGAGAGTATGGCTCCGTCAGAAATGGCACAGCCGAATACTACGGCTACGTATTCGTCGTAGAAACTCGGATAGTCGAGCGTATAGGAGCCGTTGCCCTTGTATAACAGGCTTGCGGCGATGGTTTCGGGATCGTCTCCGGCTCCGATGTTGCTGTTGAGTACGCCGACAAGGTTTTGCAGCAGTTTCTTTTCCCGCTGGGCCTCGAATTCGGATTTCGGCATCACGCCGATGTAGTAGTACTCCGTATCGTTCGAGGGTGCGGCATTCACGACGACCTTTTTATAGGTTTTGGTTTCCTCGGGAACCGTTACCTCGAATTTGATGTCCGAACGAATCGGCTCGGGCGTCATGATCTTGAAGTCGGCGCCGTTGGCTTCAGCGAAATAGTAGCCGTCGACGAAATCGAAATCCTGCGCCGTCACACCGTCGGCCTCGATCGGCATGTAGAAGCTAAGGCCGGTCCTGGTGTAGATGAACGGTACGTAAAACGTGGTTTCGTTGTCGATTTTGACCGCAAAGCGGCGGTTTGTGAGCGTCGCCGGATACGCCTTGCCCTTCACGACGAAAGAATAGGAGCTGAATGCCATGTCCTCTGAGTTGTTCCGGTAGGTTTCCATCTCCGACGCCCAGTCGGTTTCGGCGGCGACCGGTGTCATCACGTAATAATTCCCTGAGATGATTCCGCGCAGAATGACCTGCTCGGCCGAGGTCTCCATCACCGTAAATTTGTAGTCGCCCTCCATGCCCTTGTAGCTCGATCCGAGTCCGTCGGGGTTTCTCGGATGTACGAAATAGTTTATCAGGGCGTTCTTCGTGTCGAAATTGAGCGTAACGCCCAGATCTTCGCCCAGCGAATAGAGACTCGTCTCGGTAGTCGAGGGGTCCCTTTCGATTTCGGAGGCCACGGTAACCTTGCCATCGGAGAATTTGAAGAACAGGTTGTATCCGCCGAACTCCAGGGTCGGGGAGGGGAAATAACGCACGTGCCATCCGTTTTCGGCACTTTCGAGTATGGTCTTGGCCTCCTGCTTGGCTGCTTCGATGCGCTCGGAGGCGGACTGGTCGAACAAATCCTCCTCGTCGAACAGACATGAAGTGAGCAGAGCCGGAACGGCCAGAAACAATAACAGTATGATTGCTGATCTTTTCATATTTGGTGTCGCTTATTCGTTTGTACCGGAATTTTCGGGAGCGTCCGTTTCGTCGTCGAGCGAGTCGAAGTCGAGGTCGGGGGCTTCGGCCGCACGCCGCAGTACGATTTCACGCATTTTGTTCAGGTCGATGTCCCAACTGTTGCTCATGTAGTTGTACACGATCTCGAACTTGGCTTCGATCGTGGCGCGGCCCGTCGAGCCGGCTGTTTTCAGCATCGACTCCCACTCCTCGGCGGTCCGGTTGACGTAGAGGGAGATGAGTTCCACGAAATCCTCGCCGTCGCTCTTCGAGGCGTAGCGGGAGATAAAACCGTCCTGTTGCGCCTGATCTTCGGTCTTGTAGATCTCGAAACACTGATCCTGTACGTATTTCGGACCGGATATCTCCGTGAAATCGGTCGGATAGGGCTTCGTCTGATTGAGGATGTGGGCGAACTCGTGGTGCGTCGTTTTGAAATAGGACGTTTTCGCATTGACCTCTTTGGGCACGAGGTTGTCGAGGTTGTAGAACGTAATCTTCGCGCCGGCTTCGGCCGTTCCCAGGACCACCGAACCGTTGGTCTTGTAGGCGTACGACCCCACCAGATAGAGGATTTTCGGGAAATAGTTCCGGATAAACTCCGTACTGCCGGTCAGCTCGTCGTAAACCTCCAGACACATGTGGCGTATCAGCTTGGCCATGGCGATGGACTGTTCGTACTTGGCCGGCGTGAGGTAGTAGCCCATGCTCGACTCGATGTCCTCGAAGCGGTATTTGAATTTGATGTTGTACGTCTGGACATAATTGCGGTCGAGCCAGCGGTCGAAATCGTTTTGCTCGGTGATCGAGGGACGGACCACGCTGGTCGCACTCAGTTCGTCTTCCGAGCAGGCCGTCAGTGCCGTGCAGAACAGCACGGCGGAAAACAGCAGATATATCAGATTCTTTTTCATACGCACATACGTTTATTTGTTTCTCGGATTGGGCGTCAGACCGGCGGCGATAACGTCGGCAGGGAGTTGCAGGGCGCGCCGCAGGTCCGGCGTGCCGTTTTCGTCGCTGATCTGATCGGTGATTTGCACAACGGTTTCATCGTCCTCGTCCAGCAGGTAGCGGTAGACCGTGATGCCGAAGCGTCGCGTGTCGAACCACCGCATGCCTTCGTGGAGGAACTGGTAACGCCGCATGAAGATCAACGCCTGAAGCATGTTCTCCTGTGCGCCGCCCTCTTCGAGCGCGTTGTAGGGAGCGGCATGGAGTTTCTTCTTGGGGTTGAGCGTCTGCGGACTGCTGGCAGAGGTCTTCCCGACGTAAAGTTCGGAATAGTCGGGATAGGTCTCCGTAGCCCATTTCCTGATCGAGGCTTCCGTCATGGGGCTGAAGCCCGCCGAAAAGAGGTTCGAGGCATAGAGGTTCATGTCTGCCAGCGCACTGTTCACGGCATCCGGGTCCTCGCTCATCTTCATGATGTAAGCCTCGGCCCGGTTGAGCAGCGCCTCTTCGGTGCAGAACAGCACCGACACGGCCTTGTTATAGCCGGTCCCGGCTACGGGGTCGGTGTATTGGAATACGCGCCACGTGCGCGGCAGGACGTATTTGCCGGAGGTCGAGAGCACCGCATGCGCGGCCTTGAAGCTCACTCCGCTGCCCCACGGGCCGCCCTTTTTCGGCTGAACGGTCTCGTAGGTCCCTTGAATTTTACCGTGCGAATAACGTCCGGCGGTGCTGTACCAGTCGAAAAGCAGTCCGCTGTTCGAGGTGGCGGCCTGAAGCAGGAAATTGGCTGTGCTGGACGAGCTGACGTACGCCTGATGCCGGCTGGAACTGTTGGGCAGGGCCGCGATCGCATCGTAATCGCGCAGCAGCGACTCCGGATTGGAAGTCAGCACTTTCGTCGCGTACTTGATGGCGTTGTCCCAGTCCTGGATGAAGAGGTAATAGCGCGAGGCGAAGCAGCAGGCCGCCTTGTAGTTGAAATGATACTTGGCGACCGAATAGGAGGTGTCGTCGAGCAGGGGAATGCCCTCTTCGATGTCCAGGCCGATTTTCTCGTAAACCTCACGGAGCGTTCCGCGCTCGTATTGGGGATTGAGGTCGGTTTCGGCGTGGTCCATATACGGTATGCCCATGTAATCACCCGCCGTTGCGGGATTGTAGGGCATGCAGAATATGTTCGCCAGCACGAAATGCGAGTAGGCGCGGCACAGGAGCGCTTCGCCTTTGCTGGCCTTGAGTTTCGCCGTGGCGGGGCCGCCCAGTTCCTCGATGGCCGCCAGCGCTTGATTGGCGTTGGCGATGTTTTTATAGTTGGTGCTCCAAATGTTGCGCGGCGCATCGTTGTTGCTGGTAACCTCCTCGGCCCATTCGTAAACGTCCTGATAGAACTGGTTGTAGTCTTTTTTGATGCCGTGGTCGCAGACGTTGTCCGACGAGAGCTCGGCGACCAGCTGGTAACTGCCCGCTCCGCTCACATAGGCCGAAACGAGGATGTTGGCGATTTTCTCCTCGGAATCCAGCGTGGTGCGCAGGTCGGGATTCTGATCCAGAAAATCGCTGCACGACACCAGCGCCGGAACGACGATCGCTGCGCCCAATAGATATTTGATGCTTTTTTTCATAGGAATCTTTTTTTGAATGACCGGGGGTTATAAGCCGATACGTACCGTGAGCGTGAACTGACGCGGCACGGGAGCTGCCACGCCGCCCGTGTTGTAGAACTCGGGGTCCTGGCCGTTGAGCTTCTTGTCGGCATAGATCAGGAACAGGTTCGTGGCCTGGAGCTTGAGTGAAAGCGACGACAGGCGCAGTTTCGAAATGAGGCTCTTCGGGAAGTCGTACGAAAGCGAAATCTCCTTCATGCGGATGAAGTCGCCCTTGGCGATGCGGGCCGTCGAGTAGTTATAGGCGCTGTATCCGTACGAGATCGAGGAGTTGAGCTGGCGCTGGCGTTTCGAGGCGATGGCGGGGATGTCCGTAACGTACTCGTCGCCGGAGATCATCCAGCGGTTCTTGAATTCGCGGGGCATGGCGTCGAGGTCCGAGTAGATGCTGCTGAAAACCGGGTTCAGGCGTACGACGTTGCCGAATGAATAGGTCATGAAGACGTTCAGCCGCCATCCCTTGTACTGGAACGTATTGCCGAAGCTGCCCAGATCGGTCGGATCGACCGGTCCGGAGTAGACAAGATTTTGCTTCAGATTCTTTTCGTTGCTGTCCTGGAAGTTGAAAGAGGTGGAGCTGAGCTTGCCCTCCGTGTTGACGACCACCGGCAGTCCGGTTTCGCCCAGACCCGCGAACTGGAACGAGAAGAGCGAACGCGCGGGATAGCCCTCCATCGTAAATCCGGTTCCGGACACCAGCGTCATCGCACGGGTGGAGGTTTCGAGTTTGGTGACCTCGTTGTGGATGTGCGAGTAGATGAAATTGGTGGTCCAACTGAAATTCTTCGTCTGGATGTTCTTGGTCGAAAGGCTGACCTCTACACCGTTCGATTTCATCTCCGCGACGTTGCCGTATTTGGAGACTTCGCCGCCGATGCCCTGCGTCGTAACCGTGCCGATCAGGTCGAAATTGTTACGCTTGTACCAATCCACGGCCAGGTTGATGCGGTTGTTGACGAACCCGGCGTCGACGCCGAGGTTGAGCTCGTGCTTCTTCTCGTAGGTGAGCTGTGCGTTTTCCAGGTTCGAGACTTTGAGACCCGTCTCGCTGTCGCCGCTGGACGGACGCCACGGCGTCGTCGCCTCGATGACGGCCAGCGAGTTGGTTACGTACGACGGGCCGCGGTCGGCGGTCAGCGAATAGGACGCTTTGAGCGACAGGTGCGACAGCGCGGGGCGTATCTTGTCGAAAAACTTCTCTTCATGGACATTCCATGCCCCGGAAATGTTCCAGGTGGGCAGCCAGCGGGCCCGGCGGCTCTTTCCCATCTTGTTGGTCCCCTCGTAGCGGTACGTGCCGTTGACGGTGTAACGTCCCTTGTACGAGTAGGTGCCGTTGAAGAAGAAGGCCACCTCGCGGTAGAACGTGTCGCCGATCGTGTAGTACTTGCTGCTGTTCTCCATGCCCTGCTTGAAGGCGAGGTAATCGTAATAGGGCTGCATGCCCATGTCGTATTGGAGACCCCAGCCGCGGAACCAGGTGTTGTGGCGGTCGATCTTGTTGACCGACATACCGCCGTAGAGGTTGATGATATGCGTGTTGTTGAATGTCTTGTTGTAAGTCGCCGAAGCGCGGAAGTCGTACGAGAGCATCTTGTTGTCCGTGCGCTCGTAGATACCGCCGACGGGCAGTACGGTCACCGGCACGGCATAGGGGTTGTCCGGGTCCTTGTAGAGATACGGATTCTTGTCGCGGACGGTGGTGGGTTCGATCGTGCGGTAGGCGACCGACTGGTTCGAGGATTCGGTGATATTGTGCTCCTGCATCGAAGCCTGGTATTTCACGGCTCCCAGGGCGCTCAGATCGAGTCCTTCGACGGGCGTCCATTTCAGCTCCGCCTGGAATTTGGTTTCGACGACCGAAAGGTCGATGTAGTTGTTGTCCAGTTCGTGCAGAATGTTGAAGGGGGCGTAGTTGCGCGTGTAGAACTCTTTGGGGTCGAGCGTCCGCGAGGTGTTGAGCGCGTAGGAATAGGGGTTGATGTCGAAATCCCGCTTCACGACGCCCGTGACGTAATCGGTTGCCGACGACAGGGTTCCCGGGGCCTTCTGCTTGCGGTAGGCGCCGTTGGAGATCAGGTTCAGCGACAGGTTCCTGAAAATGTTGAAGGTCGCGTTGACATTGGCCGTGTAACGCTCGACCTTGCTGGTCTTCGTCCATCCCGGATCGCTCATGGCGCTCAGCGAAGCGTAGTAGGACGATTTCTCCGTGCCGGAGGAGAGACTCACCGAATGGGTGTGCATGACGTTGTTGTTGAACAGTTCCTTGAACCAGTTCGTATTGCGGTATTCCGCCGCACGCAGGTAGTTCGACGTGCTCAAATCATCGTTCTGCAAGCGGCCGGCCGCAATCAGCTGGTACATCTTGCCGAACACGCCGTACTCCGAGTCGGTGATGGTTTCGGCGAGGTTGAGCCATCCTTTCCGCTGCATGTCCATGTACACCGACATCTGATCCTGCGAGTTCATGATGTTGAAGTTTTTGTAGGACGGGATCATGCGGTAGGTGAATTCACCGGTGTAATTGATGGTGCTGACGCCGGCGCGGCCTCGCTTGGTGGTGATGACGATCACGCCCGCCATGGCGCGTGCTCCGTAGATCGAAGTGGCGGAACCGTCTTTGAGGATGTTGAAGCTTTCGATGTCCTCGGCGTTGAGCCCGGCGATGGCCGACGCGATGAGCGTCGTGGCGTCGCCCGAAGAGAGGTCGTCGGCGTCGATGTCGACGATGTCCTCCATGATGACGCCGTCAACGACCCACAGGGGTTTCGAACTGCCGTAGATCGACGTTGCGCCGCGCACGCGGATCTTCGGCGCCGTGCCGAACGTGCCGGATACGTTCTGGACGGACACGCCGGCCGACCGGCCTTCCAGACCGCGGCTGATGTCTGCCATACCGGCCAGTTTCACGTCGTCGGCGATCAGCTGATCGGCGGCTCCCGTGAACAGCCGCTTGTCCATTTTGGTCATACCCGTTACCACGACGGCTTCGACGGCCTGGGAATCGGGTTCGAGTTTCACCTTGACAGGGGTTGCGGCGATGTCTGCATCCTGGGTTTTGTAGCCCACGTAGGAGATTTGGAGCTTCCCCTTCTGGGGAACTCCCGAAAGAACGAATTCACCTTTGACATCGGTCGAGGTGCCGATAGTCGGGCGATCCTTGACGACGACGGTCGCACCGATGACGGGTGCGTCGTTCTCATCGACGACACGACCTTTGACCGTCTGGGTTTGGGCCCAAACCGCCGTCATACAGAAAACCGCCGACAGCGATAAAAGTAATTTTTTTATCATAGAGGAGTGAAATTGGGTTAATACATACCGTTCATGGAATTAGAAAGGAGGCTTCGCAACCGGGGATCGGGACGGAAAGAGACGCTCGGGGTTCGTGCGGCGCCCCCTTCGGCGAGATCGGCCCGGCTGCCTCCGCAGCGCCGGCCGTCTGTTTCCGGGTGAACCGAAATCCCTTCCCCGGGCAGTGTATATGCGGGGAAAGCAACAAGGAAGAGACGATTTTGTCCATAATATGGCTTTTGGGTTAATGAATGAAGTACACGCGGGTGCGTGCGGTGTTTTGACGGTCGGGGAGTTTCCGTACGCGGCGGCGATGCGACGGGAGCGCCGCCCGGCGACGGTCATCGGTATCGGTGTCCGGCGGGGGCGTCGATCTGTTCGAGCAGCGTCTTTACCGCCTGCTCCAACTGTTCGTCCCGGCCGCATACCACCAGTTCGGGGGTGTTGGCGACCACTACATCCGGTTCCAACTGCGAATTTTCGAGATACGCTCCCGATGCCGTGCGGTAGCCGACGACCGGAATGCCGAAAACGAGGGCGGGATTCTGCAACCGCTCCCACGACACGCTCGTCATGGTTCCCGGGACAGGCATTCCCACCACTTTACCGATTTTACGGTACTGATAGACCCAGGGGGTTCCGTGGGCGTTCGAGTAGTTCGCTTCGCAGGTGAGCATGACCGAAGGCTTGTTCCACCGCCGGCTCGGCATGTCGCAGGCTTCCTTGCCGCGGATGACCTGGGTCAGGTATTTTTCCCCGCTGAGCAGGATTTCAATGTCCTCATGCAATCTTCCTCCGCCATTGAACCGGGTATCGACGACGATTCCTTCGCAATGGTTGTAGCGGCCCAGCATGTCGGCGTATACCGTGCGGAAACTGGCGTCGCCCATCGACTCGATGTGGACGTATCCCAAACGGCCGTTCGAAAGCCGTTCGACATCGGCGGCCCGCCGTTTCACCCAACGTTTGTACAGCAGTTTCGAAAGTGCGCCCTGAGAGATGGGAACCACCGTTTCGTCCCAGCGTTTTCCGGCCGACGGCCGGTAGAGGGAAACCAGCGTGCGCTGTCCGGCGAGGTGATTCAGCAGGGGATGGAAATCGGCTCCGGCCGGAATCTCCCGTCCGTTGATCCGCTCCACGATGTCTCCGGCCTCGACATCTGACGACGCCCTGTCGAACGGCGCTCCTGCGACCACCTCGGCCACGAGAAGTCCGTCGCCGCGGTAGCTGAAATCGAAAATCAGCCCCAGATCGGCCGTGGCGTCGTCATCGGGGCTCGCCGGGCGGCTGTAACGGCATCCGGTATGGGAGACGTTCAGTTCTCCGAGCAGTTCGCTGGCCATCTCGGCAAAATCGTAGTCGTTGGTGATATGCGGCAGGAAACGTTCGTAATTGCGGCACATCGCCTCCCAGTCGACGCCGTGCATCGACTCCTCATAGAATCGCTCCCGCTCCTGGCGGCGGATGCGGTCGAACATATAGGCCCGCTCGGCGCGCCGGTCGAGTTGCAGGACGCCGTTCGGCTGTACGGTTTCCGCCGCGCCGGTTCCGTTTTTGAACTTCTTCATTCCGCGCCCGAAACTGAAAAGCGTCTCCATCCGGCCGTCCCAGACAAGCGTTCCGCCCAGTCCTTTGTGCAGCGCCTTGTTTTCCCGGCTGCGCAGATTCAGCTGCCAGATGTCGTAGGCGGCTCCGTACGACATCGAGTAATAGAGATGTTCGCCCTTTTTGTCGAGCGTGTATCCGCGCAGGTTGCCGGAAAAGGGCGTAAGACGTACGATGCGTTCCTCGATACCGTCCAGTTCCACGATGATATCTTTCGGGGAATCACTCTCTTTTTCGGAGTCTTTTGTTTCGCAGTCCTTCCCGGAACGCTTTTCGGCCTCCTTGTGGAATGCGTACTCCTCCTCGCTCATCCGCGCGGTCTCATAGGCCCTGCGGTTGAGGTAGACGATCATGACATCGTGCAGCGACCCCCACGAGGCGTGGCTGCGCATGCCGTAGCGGTCCGACGAAAAGAGAATCGCGTTCCCGTCCGGCGACCATACCGGCTGCCGGTCGAAATAACCCGTGTTGGTGATGTTGCGGATCGGACCGCCCTGAGCGCTGACGAGGCCGATGTCGGAATAGGGGTGATGACGGTTGCCCGTATAGCTGAGGGCGAACCATTTGCCGTCGGGCGACCATGCGTAATCCATGTTTCCGTCGGTGGAATACGCCCGTTCGCCGTCGGTGATCCTGCGGGTCCTGCCGCTGGCGAGGTTCAGAACCATCAGACGGCAGCGGTCTTCCACAAAGGCCAGTTCCTTTCCGTCGGGAGAGTATTTCGGGCATGTCCGGTCGGTTTTCCCCGCTTTGAACAGCGGTTTCTCTTCGAGCACCGTCGCATTCGGAAAATCGGGATCTTCGTCCCGGACGATCGCCGCCGTGTAGATGTTCCAATGACCGTCGCGTTCAGAAGCGTAGGCCAGCGTGCGGTTGTCGGCGGCGAAATCGGGATTTTCTTCCGCCTCCGCAGTGGTCGTTATGCGTCGTGTCGTGTTGTATGCGGCCGATGTCACGAAAATCTCGCCGCGTGAAACGAAGGCGATCTGCCTGCCGTCGGGGGAAACGGTTACGTCATGCCCCTCCTTGACCGGCAGTCTTGCATACTTGTCCGCCGGTTCTCCGGAGACGATTTTTACGTCGAGTCTCCGGGGCGACGGGGAGCCGCTGTCCAACGTATATATTTCGCCGTTGTAGCCGAAACAGAGCGTTCCGTCGCGGGAGATCGTCAGGAACCTCACCGGGTGGGTTTTGAAGAAAGTCACCTGCCGGGCTTCCGACGGATTGTCGGCAGGCATGTTCCAGACGTTGAAACTCCCGCTGCGTTCGCTCAGGAAATAGACGGAACGGTTGTCCGGCGAGTACCGGGGATTGCGATCCTCGCCCTCCCAGGTCGTCAGGCGGGTGTGTTTGCCCGAAACGGTGTCGTAATTCCAGATGTCGCGTGCGACGGAAGAGGTGTGGTGCTTGCGCCATTCGTTTTCCCCGCCTTTGCGATCCTGGTAGAGGAATGATTTTCCGTCATTGCCCAAACATATCCATTGGGCCGGTGTGCCCAGTACACGTTCATAGCGGCCTCCCCGAATGCTGACGCGATAGAGTTCCTCCATGGAACCTTTCGGGAAAAGAGCGCTTTCCGCCGCATCGGAAATGGCGGCTCCGAAATAGATGCTGCGGCCGTCGTTCGAGAACGCGAAAGGCGTTTCGTGTGCCGAATGTGTTGTTATGCGTGTGGGAACACCCCCTGAGGCGGGGACGGTGAAGATGTCGAAATTGCCGAACCGATCGCAGGCGTAGGCTAACGTTTTCGAATCGGGAGACCAGACGGGATAGCAGGCGTAACTATCATCCGATGTAACAGAACGGGCGAATTCCCCCCCCCCCTTGGCGCGTTGAAACTACATATATATGACCTTTATAGGTAAAGGCGATCTGCGAACCGTCCGGAGATATGGCAGGATAATGCAACCAGAGTGGCGCTGCTTTGATCGGGAAAGCAAGAATTAAAGCATACAGCAGACTTATAATTCGCAGGTTCATATCCGGTTGAGGTATTCGTTATATCATTGATGAGGCTTGAATTAAACAACGTGCCGCTCTCTCTGCCCACGGACTATTGCAAATATAAGAAAAAATTTTACTCATCCTATAAAAAGTACAAGAAAATATATTTAATATTGAGGAAGGAGGCGTCATAAAGCAGATGCACACTCCTGTTACAGAAAAACCCCGGCTCGCAGGAGCCGGGGGAATGAAAAAAGCAGGTAACCGAACTAATTAGTGACGCCTCATTTGTTAGAAATTGGATTCAAGTGACTATGAAGAATTTGGGATAGAGAATCCAAGTGGTTACCTGCCTGGGTCGTTTATTTATTCAATAGTGAAGGTGCGTATAAGTAGCGTTTGATACTCCGTTTGGGGGTCTTCTCGAATTCGGTGGGGTAGATCGTAATTTCGGCGACCCGTTCGTAGGCGGCCAGCTGCGCGTTGAGTTCCTGCAGGTTGTTCTGCATGATCTGCGGCAGTTCCAGTTTGTCCACGCCTTCGTTCTCTGCCTGTTCGTAGTCGGGAACCACCAACGCTTTGAGACGTCCGTTGTCGCCTTCGAGGATCAGCGATTCGAGCACGAGGTACATGTTGTTGAGCTTGTCCTCGATCTCCTCGGGATAGATATTCTGTCCGTTGCCCGAGAGGATCATGGTCTTCGAACGGCCGCGGATGTAGAGCGTGCCGTCAGGGTCCATCGTGGCCATGTCGCCCGTGTGGAGCCATCCCTCCTCGTCGAGAACCTTCTGGGTGTCCTTATCGTTCTTGTAATACCCCTTCATCACGTGTTCGCCGCGGACGAGGATCTCGCCGGCCTCGTGTTCGGGGTTCGCCGAGTCGATCTTCACTTCGAGCAGCCCTTTCAGATAACGGCCGCACGAACCCGCCTTGAATTCATTGTCGGGGGTGAAACTGATGAGCGGGGCGCACTCTGTCATGCCGTAGCCGATGGTGATCGGGAATTTGATTTTCATCAGGAACGACTCGGTTTCCTGGTTCATGGGGGCGCCGCCGACGATGAATATTCCGACGTTGCCGCCGAATGCGTCCATCAGCTTCTTGCGGATCACCGAATAGATGGCCGAGTTGAGCAGCGGAATCTTCATGGCGATCGACATCGGGCCCTTTTCCAGCATCGGGAGCACCTGCTTGCGGTAGACCTTTTCGAGGATCATCGGCACGCAGCAGATGATCGTGGGTTTCACGACGGCCATCGCTTCGAGCAGTATCTTCGCCGCCGGGATCTTGCCCAACAGGGTGATGTGCCCGCCGACGGCCAGCGGCGCCAGAAAATCGAAAGCGCAGCCGTAGGCGTGGGCCAGCGGCAGGAACGACAGCGTGCGTCCGCCTTTCTGGAAATAGTGCTGTCCGTTCTGGGTGTTGACCATCGTCATGGCGAACACCACGTTGCCCGTGAGGTTGTTCACCGTGAGCATCACGCCTTTGGAGTAGCCCGTCGTACCCGAGGTGTAGTTGAGCAGGACGACCTGGTCGTTGGGTATCTCGGGGTATTTGATGTCGTTTATGCTGAATCCGCGCGGATACTTGGCGCGGTAGTTTTTCACGATGTCGCGCTGGAACTTGGTGAGCGACTTGCCGTCGCGCTCATATACCACATGGAAATCCGTGAGCGAAAAGACGGCCTCGATCCGTTTGATCTGGTCCTCCTCGATCACGTCCCAGAAATTGTCGCCCAGAAACAGCAGGCGGCTTTCCGAATGGTTGATGATGTGGATGACGTCCGCGGGGGTGAAATCCTGGAGGATCGGCACGATCACGGCGCCGTAGGTGATGGTTCCTATGTAGGTGATACACCAGCGCGGATTGTTGCGTCCGATCAGCGCGATCTTGTCGCCTTGTTTGATGCCGGCTTTTTTGAAGAGCAGATGCAGTTTGGCGATCTCCTTGGCCATTTCATAGTACGAAAAAGTCTCGTCCTTGAAATAGTCGGTGAGCGCCGACATTTCACGGTTTTCGCGAAAACTCGTTTCGTATATTTTCAGCAGGTTCTCCTGTAACATATCTTTGCATTGAATGCCAATTGCGGCGCAAATATAACGTAAAAAAACGTTTTTGTTGCATGTGGCGGCGGAAATTATCCTTTTTGGCCGATAATTTCACCTGAAAGGCGGTCCGGGTTAGGCCCGGTCGTGTTCCTTATCTTTCTTTTCCGGTTTTTCGCCGGGGTTTATGTGCCGGGGTTTCCAGATGTATATTTTCGACTCGGTGCCGGCTTTCAGCCGCTCGATGTTTTTGCGGTGGGTGTAGATCAGCAGGATGGCGATCACGAACGAAAAGACCACGAAGGGGACCGATCCGTTGACCTTGGGCGAGATGAGCGTGAAGACCGGAAAGCAGCATCCGGCGATCATTGAGGAGAGCGACACGTAGTGCGAGACCATCAGCATCACGAACCAGACGCCGAAGCAGAGCAGCGCTACGGGCGGATAGATGCCCGTCACGGCTCCGACGAGCGTGGCCACGCCCTTGCCGCCGCGGAATCCCGCGAAGATCGGAAAGATATGGCCCAATACGGCGGCGAAGACGGCTCCGATTTTGAGGTTGATGATGTCGTTCATGCCGATCAGGTCGTCGTACTGCATCAGTTCGATGAGGGTCACGGCCACGAACCCTTTCAGGAAGTCGAGTGCGAAGACCGGCAGGGCGGCCCGGCGGCCCAGCACGCGGAGCGTGTTGGTCGTCCCGGCGTTCTTCGAGCCGTGTTCGCGGATGTCGATGCCGTAGTATTTCTTGCCTATCCACACGGCGCTCGGAATCGAGCCCAGCAGATAGGCGATGATAATCATGGTAGTAGCCGTATAAATCGTCAGAATCATCTCTTTTTGCGGGTTGATTGTTAATGCAAATATAATAAAAAATTTCAGATATGGACCGGGCGGCCGAAAATTCCTGCCCCGGCGCCTGCATTTCCGGAGAATTTAGTATCTTTGCCAAGGATAAACCTCCGCTTGGACAGGCGGCGCCTCGGCATGGTCGAATAAATTCGCCTCTGCCTCCGGCTTGCGCTGTCTCAGCCTCTATTTTAAAGAAAGATAGCTCGTATGAACACAAAGGCTTTGCTCGAACCGATGGGCTCGTGGGCGTGGTGGCGCTCGTGGTTTCTGATTTTTCTCGGCTGCTCGATCATGGGCGCGGGGTTCGTGCTTTTCGTCAATCCCTATAAGTTCGTCCCGGGCGGGGTCTACGGCATGGGTATCGTGCTGCACAACATCTTCCCCTCGATCCAGGTCGGAACGTTCGGCTATATGTTCGACATTCCGCTGATGCTGACGGCCATGCTGGTCTTCGGCGGCGGATTCGGGACGCGCACGGTGCTGGCGGCGCTCTATACGCCGGGCTTCATGAACCTGCTTACGTGGCTGGTTTACCCCGATCCCGAGGCGGTCGAGTCGCTGGACCCTTCGCTGCTGCTGGGCGGGCGGCTGGATCTTTCGAACGATCTGCTGCTGACGTGCGTCATCGGCGCCGTGGTGATCGGCGTCGGGCAGGGCGTCGTCGTGCGGCAGCAGGCCACCACGGGCGGCACCGACATCGTGGGCATGCTGCTCCAGAAATTTGCCGGGATCAAATTCTCGACGGGCATCCTGCTGGCCGACGGATTCGTCGTGCTGTCGGGACTCGCAGTCATCGGCTTCGGACTGGGTACGGGCGACGCGGCCGCGAACGGCTGGATGCTGACGCTCTATTCGCTCATCACGATCTATATCTCCTCGCGGGTGATCGCCTACCTGCTCGACGGCGCATCGTATGACAAGCTGCTGTTCATCATCAGCGACCACCACGAGGAGCTGAAACGCTTCATCATCGACGACCTCGACCGCAGTGCCACCTATATTAAGTCGAAGGGCATGTACACCGATTCGCAGCGCGACATGATTTTCCTGGTGGTGAGCCGCAAGGAGGTGCGCCTGGTGCAGCATAAGATCAAGGAGATCGACCCCAAGGCTTTCGTCGTGGTGACGGACGCCTATGAAACCTTCGGGGAGGGCTTCAAACAGTTCCCCGAGAAGAACGAGATACACGCGGAATAAATGAATTTCAACATCAACACGCTGCGCCCGCTCGAGGGTGCCGGCCGCAGGCTTTTCGTTGAGACCTACGGCTGCCAGATGAATGTCAGCGACACCGAGACGGTCGTTTCCATCATGCAGCGCGCGGGTTACGTCTATACGGAACGGATCGGCGAGGCCGATGTCATCCTCATCAATACCTGCTCGATCCGGGACAACGCCGAGCAGCGCATCTGGGGCCGGTTGGCCGAGATGAAACGCTACCGGCGCGAACGTCCGGGGCTGGTGGTGGGCATCATCGGCTGCATGGCCGAACGCCTGCGCGAGAAGCTGGTCGAAGGACCCCACGGCGTCGATGTCGTGGCCGGCCCCGACGCTTACCGCGATCTGCCGCGTCTGGTCCGCGAGGCCGAGGCGGGCGGCAAGGGCGTCAACGTACTGCTCTCTACCGAGGAGACCTATGCCGAGATCGCTCCCGTGCGTCTCGACCGCAACGGCGTGAGCGCCTTCGTGGCGATCATGCGCGGATGCAATAATTTCTGTTCCTACTGCGTGGTGCCCTATACCCGGGGCCGCGAGCGGAGCCGCGATGCGGAGACCATCGTCGCAGAGGTGCGGAGCCTCTTCGAGAACGGCTACCGCGAGGTGACGCTGCTGGGCCAGAACGTCAACTCCTACTGCGCCGGGGAGACCGGTTTCCCCGAACTGATCCGCCGCGTGGCGGAGGTTTCGCCGCTGCTGCGCGTGCGTTTCGCCACGTCGCATCCCAAGGACATGAGCGACCGCCTGCTGGAGGTCATGGCCGCAATGCCCAACATCTGCCGTTCGATCCATCTCCCGGCCCAGTCGGGCTCTACGGCGATGCTCGAACGCATGAACCGTAAATACACGCGCGAATGGTATCTCGATCGCATTGCCGCCATCCGCCGCTACCTGCCCGACTGTGCGATCACCACCGACCTGATCGCGGGTTTTTCGGGCGAGACCGAGGAGGAGCATGCCGAAACCCTGTCGCTGATGCGTGAGGTGGGGTATGAATTCGCCTATATGTTCAAATATTCGGAGCGTCCCGGGACTTTCGCCGAGAAGCACCTTCCGGACGACGTGCCGGACGAGGTGAAGTCGCGCCGGCTGCAGGAGATCATCGCCCTGCAGAACGAATTGGGGCATGCGAGCAACCTGCGCGACGTGGGCCGTGAGTTCGAGGTGCTGGTCGAGGGCGAGTCGAAGCGCGACCGGAACCAGCTTTCGGGCCGTACCTCGCAGAACAAGGTGGTGGTGTTCGACCGCGGGGACCACAAGGTCGGCGACTATGTAAAGGTGCGCATCACGGGCTGTACGCCTGCGACGCTTTTCGGGCAGGACATTTCCGAAAAGCGCGATTGAAAATGAAGAATTAAAAAATTAAAATTTCTGTTTTTATGCGTTTTGACGAACTCGACCTGGAGGATGAAATCCTCGACGGCCTTGAGGATATGAATTTTCACGAAATGACTCCCGTGCAGGAGCATACGATTCCGGTGATTCTGGAGGGCCGCGACATCATCGGCTGTGCCCAGACCGGCACGGGAAAAACGGCCGCTTATACGCTGCCGCTGCTGAACAAGCTGCTGTTGGACGGCAATCCCGACAATGTGGTGAAATCGCTGATTATCGTGCCCACGCGTGAGCTGGCGCAGCAGATCGACCAGCAGTTCCAGGGCTTTTCCTATTACGCCCCCATATCCACGACCGTCGTTTACGGCGGCGGCGACGGCAAGGGCTGGGACATTCAGAAAAACGGCATGCTGAGCGGCTCCGACGTGGTGATCGCCACTCCGGGCCGCATGATCGCCCACCTGCAGAACAGCGGTGTGGATCTCTCGCACGTCGAATACCTGATTCTCGACGAGGCCGACCGTATGCTGGACATGGGTTTCTCGGAGGACATCATGAAGATCGTATCGTACATGCCCAAGGAGCGGCAGACGATCATGTTTTCGGCCACGCTGCCCCCGAAGATCCGCGAACTGGCCAAAACCATCCTCCGTAATCCCGCGGAGGTCAACATCGCCATTTCGAAGCCTAACGAAGCCATCGACCAGTCGGCCTATATCTGCTACGAGAGTCAGAAGTTGGGCATTATCCGCGAACTGTTCGCC
Organism: Alistipes timonensis JC136; assembly: GCF_900107675.1. GTDB lineage: Bacteria > Bacteroidota > Bacteroidia > Bacteroidales > Rikenellaceae > Alistipes > Alistipes timonensis. The sequence goes on along the minus strand of NZ_FNRI01000002.1, from coordinate 26,385 downwards.
GAGCCGACCGATTCGAAGACGATTATCTTCTCGTCGTCGAAACTGAAGGTGAAAGAGCTGGCCCATACGCTCAAACGGATGAAACTCGACGTGGCGGCCATGCACTCCGACCTGGAGCAGAGCGAGCGCGAGGAGGTGATGCTCAATTTCCGCAATAACAAGATCCGCATTCTTGTCGCCACGGATATCGTTGCCCGGGGTATCGACATCGAGGATATCGGCTTGGTGCTCAACTACGACGTGCCGCACGACCCCGAGGATTACATCCACCGCATCGGCCGCACGGCCCGCGCGGCGGCTACGGGCAGCGCCGTGACGTTCGTCAGCGAGGAGGAGCAGGGCAAGTTCCACCAGATCGAGAAGTTCATCGAACGCGACATCCGCAAGGCCGAGCTTCCCGAAAGCGTGGGGGAGGGGCCGAAATACGCTCCTGACGAGAACCGCGGCCGTTTCGGACGCGGCGGCCGGGGCGGCGGGCGTCCCGGAGCCGGAGGGCGCGGGCGCGGCGGACGGAGCGACCGTTCGGGCCGCAACGACCGGAATCGCCGCAGCGAACGCCCGGCAGCAACAGCCGAACCTGCCGCCGCACAGCCTGCTTCGCCCGACAGCGACCACGCTTCGGGGCGCGGTGAGGGCAACCGCGGTACGCGCGACCGCCGGCGTCACCGCGGCGGCCGCAACCGCCGGCATAAGACGCCGGTTTCAGGGGGCGAAAGTTCGCAGCAGTAAAAAGCGGGGCGGTCTGAAAATTTTCAGACCGCCCCGCTTTTTCGGTATTTCATTTTGTGGGTGCGGGATTATTCTAAAACCGGCGTCTTACGCCGGCGGGGGTCCCAAGAGGGATGTGCGGGGTCTTCGGCTTTGAGCGCCTCTTCGAGCGAGATTCCGAGCGCTTCGGCCACACCCTTGCCGTATGCCGGATCGGCATAATAGCAGTGACGCACGTGGCGTTGTTTGATGAACAGCTCGGCGTCGCCCATGGCGCGCGCCGTGTTCTCGCAGGTCGCCTTCTGATCCTCGGGCGACATTATGCGCCACAGCAGTCCGGGCTGGGTGAAATAATCGCTGTCCAGCTCGCGCTCGTCGTAGTTGAATACGTCGCCGTTCACGGCCAGGGGCGGCTCTTTGAGGGCGGGATTGTCCTGCCATTCGCCGTAGCTGTTGGGTTCGTAACCCTTGGCCGAGCCGTAGTTGCCGTCGGTGCGCATCTGCCCGTCGCGGTGGAACGCATGGAACGGACAGCGGGGTTTGTTCACAGGAATCTCCGTGTGGTTCACGCCCAGACGATAACGCTGTGCGTCGCCGTAGGAGAACAGGCGGCCCTGCAGCATCTTGTCGGGCGAGAAACCGATGCCCTCGACGATGTTCATGGGGTTGAACGCCGACTGCTCGACATCCGCATAGTAGTTCTCCGGATTGCGGTTCAGCTCCAGCACGCCGACTTCGTGCAGCGGGAAATCCTTGTGATACCATACTTTTGTCAGGTCGAACGGATTGAGCTTGTAGTTGCGGGCCTCCTCCTCGGTCATCAGCTGTACGTACATCGTCCAGCGCGGGAAATCGCCGCGTTCGATGGCGTCGTATAAGTCGCGCTGGTGCGATTCGCGGTCTTTGCCTACGAGCGCTTCGGCCTCGGCGTCGGTCAGGTTTTTGATGCCCTGCTGGGTCGTGAGGTGGAACTTCACCCAGGTGCGCCGGTTGTCCTTGTCGTAGAAACTGTACGTGTGGCTTCCGAATCCGTGCATGTGGCGGTACGAGGCCGGAATGCCCCGCGGCGACATGGTGATCGTCACCTGATGCAGCGCTTCGGGCAGCAGGGTCCAGAAATCCCAGTTGTTGTTGGCCGAGCGCAGGTTGGTGCGCGGGTCGCGCTTTATGGCGTGGTTCAGGTCGGGGAACTTCAGCGGGTCGCGCAGGAAGAATACCGGGGTGTTGTTGCCCACGAGGTCCCAGTTGCCCGCATCGGTGTAGAATTTCATGGCGAAGCCGCGGATGTCGCGCTCGGCGTCGGCTGCGCCGCGTTCGCCGGCCACGGTCGAGAAACGCACGAAACATTCGGTCTTCTTGCCGACCTGGGCGAAAATCGAGGCGCGCGTGTATCGGGTGATGTCCTGCGTGACTGTAAAGGTGCCGAATGCGCCGGAACCTTTGGCGTGCATGCGCCGTTCGGGAATGACCTCGCGGTCGAAATGGGCGAGTTTTTCGAGGTACCACGGATCTTGCAGCGTCACGGGGCCGCGGACGCCTGCGGTCTGAATGTTCTGATTGTCGGCGATCGGCCGGCCGTTCTCGGCTGTCAGTTGCTTTTTGTCCATACTGCTTTTCATTTAATGGAGACTGGATTGTTTCGTGTAAATATACGATATAATTCTGTGAATAGCAATCAGATAATATTGATATTGCTATAACTGAAACTTATGATGACATATATTGTGTCCGGATGGAACAGGCATGAAAAAAACCTCTCCCAGGCAGGGAGAGGTTCTCGACGGTTGCCCGTGCGGGGAAGCCGCCTTATTTCTGTCGGAAGTATATCTGCATCGGCACTCCCGAAAAATCCCATTTGTCGCGCATGTTGTTCTCGAGGAAACGGCGGTAGGGTTCTTTGATGTACTGGGGCAGGTTGACGAAGAACGCAAACTGCGGCGTCGGCGTCGGCAACTGGGTGACGTATTTGATTTTGATATACTTGCCCTTGGTTGCAGGGGGCGGGTAGTTCTCGATCAGCGGCAGCATGTAGTCGTTGAGCTCCGAGGTCGGGATGCGCCGCTTGCGCGACTGGTAGACGCGGATCGAGGTTTGCAGCACGTCGAAGATGCGCTGTTTGTTCAGGACCGAGGTGAAGATGATCGGAATGTCGTTGAACGGTGCGAGTTTCTTTTTCAGGAACTCCGTCCACTCCTTCATCGTATTGCTGTCTTTCTCGACCAGGTCCCACTTGTTGACCACGATCACGCACCCTTTGCGGTTGCGGACGATCAGGTTGTGGATGTTCAAATCCTGCGATTCGAGTCCCTGCTGGGCGTCGATCATCAGGATGCAGACGTCCGAATTTTCGATGGCCCGGATCGAACGCATCACCGAGTAGAATTCGAGGTCCTCCATCGTCTTGCCCTTCTTGCGCATGCCGGCCGTGTCGACGAGGTAGAAATCCATCCCGAACTTGTTGTAGCGCGTGTGGATCGAGTCGCGCGTGGTTCCGGCGATCGAGGTTACGATATTGCGCTCTTCGCCCAGCAGGGCGTTGGTGAGCGACGATTTCCCGACATTGGGACGGCCCACGATGGTAATGTGGGGCAGGTCGTCGTCCACCTCGGCGGCGGCTTCGGCGGGCAATGCGGCCAGGATGGCATCCATCAGGTCGCCCGTGCCGGAGCCCGACATCGAGCTGATGCAGAAAGGATCGCCCAGTCCGAGGGCGTAAAACTCGTGCGAGGAGTATACCTGGTCGTTGTTGTCGACCTTGTTGCAGACCAGAATCACCTTTTTCGAGGTGCGGCGCAGGATGTCGGCCATCAGCATATCGAGGTCGGTGATGCCGGTTCTGACCTCCACGAGGAACAGGATGACGTCGGCCTCGTCGATGGCCAGCAACACCTGGCGGCGGATTTCATCCTCGAAGATATCTTCCGAATTGACGGTGTACCCGCCCGTGTCGATCACGGAGAATTCTTTGCCGTTCCAGTCCGTTTTGCCGTAGTGGCGGTCGCGGGTGGTTCCGGCCGTCGCATCGACGATCGCCTTCCGCTCGCCCACGAGGCGGTTGAAGAGGGTGCTTTTGCCGACGTTCGGACGGCCAACGATTGCTACAAGGCTCATATTTCTTTTTTATTTTACTGCAAAGATACGAATAAGCCGAGAGAAAAAGCAAGCGAGCTTGCTTTTTTTCCGAGGCGGAGTATCTAAGGCGAAGCCAAAGATACGAAAAACGGATAGGGCAAAACGCCCTTACTCTTTCTAAAAGTGCCGTTACGGCACCAAAGATAGCGCAAACCGGGGGGAATGCCAAATTTATTTCCGTCAGATATACCGGCTTTCGGTATCGCCGGCCTGCACGGGGTAGAGCAGTACGGAGCTGTAAGCGGCGAAAAGCTGCTCGAGCATGGCCGGGATGCGGCTCATGGCGGGGTGGTAGGAGACCCTTTCGCGGCGGCTCATCACGAACCACAGGCAGTCGTCGTCGCGCAGGTCGTGCTCGAGCGACGGCAGGTCGTCCCACAGTTCGAACGGCACGAAATCGAGGTTCGCCGTGCGTTTGCGGCTTTTCGGGCGCAGGTATGCCATCGTCGTCGCCGGGGCGAAGACCACGATTTTGATGCCCGAATTTTCGGCCAGATGGCGGATGCGGCGCAGCCACATCTGGAATCCCGCCTCCTGTTCGGCCTTCTCGGGCACCACGATCAGGTGTCGTTTGATGGTTGTCAGGGGTTGTACGGGGTGGTAGATGAAGGTCGTGACGTTGCTGCGCGCCAGCACGTCGGCGGCCATCTTGCCGATGCCCGGACCCGTGCCGCCGTGGATGCCCGGAATCGCGGGAATACCCGGGACGGCGGGCGCTCCGTGGTGCATGCCCATCACGATGTCGGTGATGTTGCGTTCGCGGACCACGCTGACGATGGCGTTGGAGATGTTCACGTCGTAACGAAGCAACTCCTGCAGATAGATGTCGCCCGCGGCGGCGGCCGTGGCCGCCACGTCGAGGATCTTCTGGGCCCGTTTTTCGACGTTGGGGTCCTCGATCTGGTTGTCGATGGCGTGCAGGGCGTAGAGCCCGTTGGGCTCCTTGGCGCGTTTGAGCATCGCGCTCAGGCCGACCAGTTCGTCGGCCGTGCGCTCGTCGGCCACGGGGATCAGGATGTGGTCCTCCTGTCTGGGGCTTTTCTCTTCGGGGTCCTGCGTGTTGCGGATGGCGATGTTGTGGGCGCCGCGCTGCGTGGCGAAGGTCGAGACGGTGCACGTGGCCAGGATCATCAGGATCGTGCCGTTGAGCACGCTTTCGTTCAGCAGGCGGATCGGTTCGCCGTCGGGCGTGTGGCCCAGGATGACGTTGTAGCCGACCATCACGGCGGCCAGCGTCGCGGCCACATGGGCCGAGCTCAGTCCGAAAATCACCGTCCGCTGGTCGCGCGAGAGGCGGAAGGTCTTTTGGGTGAGCCATGCCGCGATGAATTTCGCCGCGGTGATGAGTACGATCATGATGGCCGCCACCTCGATGCTCTCCCAGTCGCGGAAGAAGGCGCGGTAGTCGATGAGCATGCCCACGCCGATCAGGAAGAAGGGGATGAAGATGGCGTTGCCGACGAATTCGATGCGGTTCATCAGCGGCGAGGTGCGGGGGATCAGGCGGTTGAGGGCCAGTCCCGAGAGGAATGCGCCGATGATCGGCTCCAATCCCGCCAGCTGGGCGAGAAAGGCGCCCAGAAAGACCATCACCAGTACGAAGATGTACTGCGAGACGTTGTCGCTGCACTGTTTGAAGAACCAGTGAGCGACCAGCGGAAAGAGGAAGACGATGATGACGATGCAGAGGAGGACCGAGCCGCCGAGCCGCCACCAGAACATTTCGTCGACGTTGCCCGTGGCCATGCCGACGATCACGGTGAGCAGCAGCAGGGCCAGCGTGTCGGTGATGACCGTGCCGCCGACGGCGATGGTCACGGCCTTGTCGCGGGCGATGCCGAGTTTGCTGACGATGGGGTAGGCGATGAGCGTTTGCGAAGCGAAGAGACCGGCCAGCAGGATCGAGGAGTAGAGCGAAAATCCCATGACGTAGTACCCGGCCAGGATGCCCAGGGCCAATGGGACGCAGAAGGTGTAGAGCCCGAAGATGAGGCTTCGCCAGCTGTTTTTCCGGAAGTCGGACATATCCATGTCCAATCCCGAGAGGAACATGATGTAGAGCAGGCCGGCCGTACCCGAGAGGATGATGCTGCTGTCGCGCAGCACGAGGTTCAGGCCGTGGGGGCCGATCACCGCACCCGCGATGATGAGCCCCAGCAAATAGGGGATTTTGAGTTTGTTCAGCAGCAGCGGAGCCGCGAGGATGATGACCAGGATCAGCATGAACTTCAGGATCGGGTCCTCGAGCGGCAGCGTCAGATTTATATGTGCGAGCAGCGGCATAGGCAAGATAAAGTGTCGTTATGACACCAAATGTACGAAAATCCGCGGTTATTACCAAACGGTCGGGACGCTTTGTTGGGATGTGGCGTATCTTGCACGTTTTTTGTTCATTGCCGGCGGCAAAGATGCGCGATTGGGAAATAAACGGCATCCCGAACGCGTTTTTTCAGGAAAAAAACGTAACTTTGAAAAATTTGAAACCCGAAATTCCGTCTCGGATGAGCGTAGACAAAGTCGATAAGAAGTTGCTCGGGCCCGTGCTTGCGGGCTTCTTCATCATGGGATTCTGCGACATGGTGGCGCCCATCACGGGCCGTATCGCCGCCGAATTCCCGGCTGAACGGCAGGCTGCCGTGAGCTTCCTGCCGACGATGGTTTTCCTCTGGTTCCTGGTGCTTTCGACCCCCGTCGCCGCGCTGATGAACCGCTGGGGGCGTAAGGCCACGGCGTTGGTCGGCTACGGCTTTACGGTCGTGGGGCTGATGGTGCCTTTCGCCGCGGGCGCCGACTGCGCCCTGGGGTGGTATTTCGCGGGCTTCGGACTGCTGGGCATCGGCAACACGGCGATTCAGGTGGCCGTCAACCCGCTGTTGGCGACCATCGTTCCCGGCGAGCGGATGACCAGTTACCTGACCGTCGGGCAGATATTCCGCAACACCTCGCTCCTGCTGCTGGCCCCGATCGTCACCGGGCTGGTCGCGCTGACGGGTTCGTGGCGGCTTCTGCTGCCCATCTACGCCGGACTGACCGTCCTGGGCGGCGTCTGGCTGCAACTGACCGCGGTGCCGGAACCCGCGCAGACGGGTCGCGCCGCGTCGTTGGCCGACTGCTTCCGATTGCTGAAAAACCGCGCCGTGCTGCTCTCGACGCTGGGCGTCGCCTCGTTCATCGCCGCCGACGTGGGCATCGGCTTCCTCTCGGTGCGGCTGATCGACAATCCTTCGTCGATCCTCACCACCACGGGATTCTACGCCTGCCGCATCGTCGGTACGCTCATCGGCGCGTGGGCGCTGGTGCGTATCTCCGACGTGAAATACCTGAGCTGGAACATGGCCGGAGCGCTGGCGCTGTGCGTGGCGCTGCTGTTCGTGCGCAACGAGGCGGCGATCTATGCCGCCGTCGGTCTGCTGGGCTTCGGTATGGCGTGCGTTTTCGCAACGTTCTACGCCGTGGCCACCAAGGCCGTGCCCGGAAAGGCCAACGAGGTTGCCGGGCTGATGATTATGGCCATCGCCGCCGGAGCCGTCTCGGGACCCGTCTGCGGGGCGATCATCCGCGCTTCGGGCAACCCGCACCTGGGGATGCTGTTCGTCGCAGCGTGCGTCGGCTACATGCTCTGGGCCTCCGTCAAATTGAAAATGAAAAATTAATTAATTATGACCCGAAAGATTCTGCTGAGCGTTTTGTTTGCGGCCGCCGTGCTGAGCGCCGCTGCTCAGAAACCCCGCGCCCGGGTGGAATGGGGCGTCATCGGGGGTATCAACATTCCCGACTACACGACCAACATGGACAAGACCGATGTCAAAAACAAACTGGGCTGGCAGGCCGGTATCGTCACGGCCGTCAACTTAGGGGCTTTTGCCGTCGAGCCGCAGATACTCTATGTCCGCCAGGGGCTCCGCATCCGTCCCCACGGAGGCAACGAGATCAACCTCAAATCCAATTCGATCGACGTTCCCGTGCTGGCGTCGTTCCGGCTGCTGAAGCCCGTGCGCATCTACGCCGGTCCGGTCTTCACGGTGATGAACGACTGCAAGCAGAAGTCGGGCGGCGATTTGCTGGACTTCGGGCGCGTCCGTCCGACGCTCTCCTACACGGTCGGGGCCGGGGTGGTGCTGATGCGCCACCTGCTGATCGACCTGCGTTACAACGGCCAGTTCCGCTCGAAGCATGAGGTGGTGCTGCCCGACGGGAGCCAGCTCGATAAACTTCGTACCTATAATGTTGCGCTCAGCTTCGGCTATCTATTCTGATTTATGACGGAAACTGTCGGAAAGGAAATTCTCATCGAAGGCGTCGATCCCCGCGAACTCTACGGGGCGCAGAACGTCTACCTCGAACAGATCAAATCGCTGCATCCCGCGTTGAAGGTCGTGGCCCGCGGCTCGTCGCTGAAGGTCCTTGGCTCCGATGCCGAGACCCAGCGGTTCGCCAAACGCATGGACTCGCTGGTGGCCTATTACCTCAAATACGGACATGTCTCGTCGCAGGTCATCGACCAGTGTTTCTCGGGCGGCATCACGCAGGACGACGCCCCGGTGGACAAGGATGTGATCGTCTACGGCAACAACGGCAACATCGTCCGCGCCCGGACCGTCAACCAGCAGCGGCTTGTCAAACTCTACGACAAGAACGACCTGTTGTTCGCCGTGGGTCCCGCCGGCTCGGGCAAGACCTATACGGCCATTGCGCTGGCCGTCCGCGCCCTGAAAGAGAAGCAGGTGCGGCGCATCATCCTCACGCGCCCGGCCGTCGAGGCGGGCGAGAAGCTGGGCTTCCTGCCCGGCGACATGAAGGAGAAGCTCGATCCCTACCTGCAGCCCTTGTACGACGCGCTGAACGACATGATCCCGCCCGTGAAGCTCCAGAAATTCCTGGAGGACGGGACCGTGCAGATCGCACCGCTGGCCTACATGCGCGGCCGCACGCTGGACAATGCCTTCGTCATCCTCGACGAGGCGCAGAACACCACGCTGTCGCAGATCAAAATGTTCCTCACGCGCATGGGCCGCAACGCGCGGTTCATCGTCACGGGCGACGTGACGCAGATCGACCTGCCCCGCCGGAGCGACAGCGGGCTGGTCCGCACGATGGAGATTTTGCGCGGCATCGCCGACATCGGCATCGTGGAGTTCGACAAGCGCGACATCGTGCGGCACCCGCTGGTGAAACACATCGTCGAGGCGTTCGACAGGATGACGGGTGAGGGGCATGTCATTCCGAGCGAACGTGAGTGAGCGTGGGAATCCGATGGAAGCGTTGTAAGGTCACACTTTCGCTCAGATTGCCACGGCATCTGCGATGCCTCGCAATGACGGGGAAGGCGCAGAACCGGATGGAGACGTGATAAGGATTTAAGGCAGATTTGTGAAAAATTGAACGATAAAAATTAAAAATTACGTTATGGACAAGAATTTGGCTGCGCTGAAACCGGCGCTCGTCTGGAAACATTTCGCGGAGATCGTCCGCATTCCGCGTCCCTCGCACCACGAGGAGAAGATCCGCAAATACATCCTCGATTTCGCCCGCGCGCAGGGCCTCGAATGCAAGGAGGACGCGGCGCACAACGTCTATGTCTCGAAACCCGCCTCGAAGGGCATGGAGAACCGCAAAGGCGTGATCCTGCAGGCGCACCTCGACATGGTGCCGCAGAAGAACAACGACAAGCGGTTCGACTTCACGAAGGACCCCATCGACGCCTATGTCGACGGCGACTGGGTGACGGCCGACGGCACGACGCTGGGGGCCGACAACGGCATCGGCGCGGCGGCGATCCTCGCGGTGCTGGAGGACAAGTCGCTCGTTCACGGCCCGCTGGAGGCGCTCTTCACGGCCACCGAGGAGACCGGCATGGACGGCGCTTTCGGACTGAAAAAGGGGCTTCTCAAAGGCGACATCCTGCTGAACCTCGATTCCGAGGAGGAGGGCGAGCTTTATGTGGGCTGCGCCGGAGGTCTCGACGCCAACATTACCTTTAAATATAAGGCCGAGCCGACGCCCGCCCGCAACTACACGGCTGCGAAAATCTCCGTCAAAGGACTCAAAGGCGGGCATTCGGGCATCCAGATCGTCTGCCAGCGCGCCAACGCCAACAAGGTGCTGTTCCGCTTCCTGAACGCCGCGCCGTGCGACGCGCTGCTGGCGTCGGTGGACGGCGGAGGCCTCAGGAACGCCATTCCGCGCGAGGCCGAGGCTGTGGTGCTGGTCAAAACCAAAGAGTACGACGAGTTCGCCAAGGCTGTGAAAGCTTACGAGAAGGTCATAAAGGCCGAATATGCCGGCATCGAGGATGCGGTGTCGATCAAAGTCAGGGAGTGCGACAAACCGGCGGAAATGCTTCCGAAGGAGGTCGCGGCCAACCTGATTAAAGCTGTGGCAGCGTGCCCCGACGGGGTGCAGAAGATGTCGATGGCGATGCCCGGGCTGGTGCAGACCTCCACGAACCTCGCGCGCGTGGTGTCGGACGGCAAGACCGTGAAACTCCAATGCCTGCTGCGCAGTTCGGTGGGTACGGAGAAGGAGGCGCTGGGCGGAGCTATCGCCGCCGTCTTCGCGCTGGCCGGGGCCAAAACCGAGCTTACCGGCTCCTACGACGGCTGGAATCCCAATATGGAGTCGCCGATCCTGAAGGCCATGACGGCATCCTACGAGGCGCTTTACGGCCGGAAACCCGCCGTGACGGCCATTCACGCCGGACTGGAGTGCGGCATCATCGGCAGCAAATACCCCAAGATGGACATGATCTCGTTCGGTCCGACGATCTGCTATCCCCACTCGCCCGACGAAAAGGTGGAGATCGCTTCGGTCGGCAAGTTCTACGACTTCTTGGTGGACACGCTGCGCAACATTCCCGAAAAGTAGACGCAGCGTGGCAGCCAATTCCGAAACTTGGTTCGTCATCGTCAATCCCGTGGCCGGAGGCGGCCGCGGGCTCGACCATTTTCCGCAGATCTCGAAGCACCTGCGCGATGCGCACATCCTTTGCGAACCGGTCTTCACGGAGCACAAGTTCCACGCCACGGAACTCACCGTGTGGGCCGTGCGCGAGGGCTACCGCCGCATTATCGTCGTGGGCGGCGACGGCACGCTGCACGAGGTGGTGAACGGGCTGTTCATCCAGCAGGAGGTGTGTCCCAGCGACGTGCTGCTGGCCGTGGTGGCCGTGGGTACGGGCAACGACTGGGTCCGCACGTTCGGCATCTCGAACCGCTATCAGGATGCCGTGAAAGCCATCAGCGAAGGCTATTCATTCCTGCAGGATGTCGGGGTGGTCTCCTACGAGGAGGCCCACTACCGTCAGAGCCGCTACATGGCCAACGTCGCCGGGGCGGGGTTCGACGCCCACGTCGTGCGCAAGCTCTCGCACCTGAAAAAGAAGGGCCACAAGAGCCGCTGGCGCTATACGTGGTGTCTGGTGAAGAATTTCTTCCGCTATAAGTCCACAGGCGTCAAAGTCTGGGTCGACGACCGGCTGGTCTACAACAACCTGCTGCTGTCGGCGGCCGTGGGTATCTGCAAGTTCAACGGCGGAGGTCTTCAGCAGTTGCCCGAGGCAGTTGCCGACGACGGTATGCTGGACCTGTCGCTGGTGCGCCCGGTGCATTTCTGGCACCTGCTGTTCCGCTTCCACTACCTCTTTAACGGAGGCATCTACCGCATTCGCCACATCCTGCAGGAGCGCGGCAGCCGCATCCGCATCGAGTCCTCGCCCGAGGTTTCGGTTGAGATCGACGGTGAGCCGCTGGGGCATACGCCTTTGGAGTTTTCGGTGCTCCATCAGGCCGTGCGGATCGTTGTGGGACGCGAGTTCTTCGAGAAAGCCTCCTGTTAGACATATACGAAGAATATGCAATAACGCAGTAACACAGGGATAATGCCTGTTGTTACTGCGTTACTTATGTTACTTTGATGGCGGGCGCAGATGAGGATGGAGAGCAAAATGAAGCTGCCTTTCGCGTCCTGATACCCGCCTCTTAGGCGGGCGGATTATTTGGCGTAGAGCGATTTGGCGATGCCCAGTTCCAGACCGCGCAGCTCGGCCAGACCGCGCAGGCGGCCCAGACACGAGTAACCCGGGTTGGTCTTCTTTTTCAGGTCGTCGATCATCTGATGACCGTGGTCGGGACGCATCGGAATCGAAATCCCGCGCCGCTGCTGAATCTCCAGCAGGGCTTTCATCACGTCGTACATCGGCACGTCGCCCTCGAGGTGATTGGCCTCGTAGAAATTGCCCTCGGCGTCGCGCTGCGTCGAGCGCAGGTGTACGAAATTCACCCGGTCGCCCTGGCGGAGCATCATCCCCGGCAGGTCGTTCTTCGCCGACACGCCGAACGATCCCGTGCAGAGGCACAAGCCGTTCGATATGTTGGGAACCGCTGCGACCAGTTTTTCGAAATCGGACTCCGTGGAGAGGATGCGCGGCAGGCCGAGGATCGGGTAGGGGGGATCGTCGGGGTGGATGGCCAGCACGGCGCCAACCTCGTCGGCAACGGGAGCCACCTCCCGCAGGAATGCGATCAGGTTGCCGCGCAGGGTCTCCGCATCGACGCCCTTATAACGGTCCAACTCCTGCTGGAACTGCTCCAGCGTGAAGCTCTCCTCCGAGCCGGGCAGGCCCGCGATCATGTTGCGGGTGATGAGTTCGATCTCCGCAGCGTCCATCTTTTCGAAGCGGGCTTTGGCGATGGCGCGCTCGGCCTCGGTGTACTCCTGCTCGGCGCCGGGGCGTTTGAGGATGTGGAGGTCGAAGGCCAGGAACGCCGCACGCTCGAACCGCAGGGCGCGCGATCCGTCGGGAAGCTCGTAGGCGAGATTCGTGCGCGTCCAGTCCAGTACGGGCATGAAGTTATAGGTAATGACCCGGATGCCGCAGGCCGCGAGGTTGCGTATCGACTGCTTGTAGTTGTCGATATAGCGCTGGAAATCGCCCGTGCGGGTTTTGATATGCTCGTGGACGGGGACGCTCTCGACGACCGACCACGTAAGGCCCGCGTCGGCGACCGTCTGCTGGCGTTTTTGAATCTCTTCGACGGTCCATACCTCGCCGTTGGGGATGTGGTGGAGGGCGGTCACGATGTCCGTGGCCCCTGCCTGACGAATATCTGCCAGCGATACGGGGTCGTTCGGACCGTACCACCGCCAGGATTGCTTACATAGATACATGACAGAATGTGTTTTTTAATTTAGGCCGTCTTCCCGCAACCGATTGCCGTATTCGCAGCCTGCGGCTGCGTTTGCAAATCTGACCCACCCCTAAATCCCCGCCTCGGCGGGGACTTTGCCTGCGGTGGACAGATACGGTCCGAGAATTTCGGCTGATTCCTTTTAACTATATAGAAAATGCGTCGAAACCGCCGTCGACGACGGCCAGGGCGCCGGTCACGAACGACGAAGCGTCGCTGATGAGGTAGTGGATCGTACCCAGCAGTTCCTCGGGCTCGGCGAAACGGCCGGCGGGGGTGTGGGCGATGATCGTCCGCGCACGGTCGGTGTACGAACCGTCGGGATTGGTGAGCAGCGTGCGGTTCTGGTTCGTCAGCAGGAATCCCGGGACGATGGCGTTGACGCGCATCTCGGGGCTGAATTTCATGGCCAGTTCCGCCGCCATGTATTTCGTGTAGTTGCCGATGGCGGCTTTCGCGGCGCCGTAGCCCACCACGCGGGTCAGCGGACGCAGGGCCGATTCGGAGCAGAAGTTGACGATCACACCCTTCTTGCGGGCCGTCATGGCTTCGCCGAAGACCGTCGTCGGAAGCACCGTGCCGAAAAGGTTGAGGTCCACGACTTTTTTGAAAGCGTCGATCTCCAGGTCGAGGAACGTCTTGTCGGGACCGATCGTCGCACCGCCCATGTTGCCGCCGGCGGCGTTCAGCAGGATGTCGATCTGTCCGTATTTTGCGAGGATCGCCTCGCGGTTCGAGACGAGCACTTCGCGGTTCAGCACGTCGGTGGTGAGGAACAGCGCCTCGCCGCCATTTTCGCGGATCGAGGCTGCGAGACCTTCGCCCGCCTGCTCGTCGCGGTCGAGGACGACGACTTTCGCCCCCTGTTCGGCGAGGTATTCGCAGATCGAGCGGCCCAGGATGCCGGCTCCGCCCGTCACGACGACGACGCGGTCGCGGATGTCAAACAAATTTTTCATGGTTTTCAAATAAGGTTGTTTTTATAGTATTGAATGTTCTCTTTCAGCAGAATGTCGATCGGCATGTGGTTGACCGGCGCATCGGGACGGCGTCCCTCGACCAGCCATTCGCACAGCGCCATCACCCCGCGGTAGCCCTGCGCTTCGGGGCGTTGGGCGATCAGGGCCGTCACCACGCCCGCGTCGAGCATCTGCCCGTTGCGGCGGATGACGTCGTAGCCTACCAGCCGGACATCCGTGCGGCGGCGCGCCGCGAGGTAGCCCGCCAGGATGTAACACGTCGAATTGAAGGTCACGGCACCGGCGATCGTGCGGTGCGTGAGGAACAGTTCGTCGAGCACCCCGCGGTTGTAGTCTTCGTCGTCGAGCCGCAGTGCGGCGTAGTGGAGCTTTCCCCGGAATCCTTTCTCCCGAAGGTAACTGCGGAATCCCTCCTCGCGGCTGCGGCACTGGTTCGAACCCCCGTCGCCGTGGTGGATGATCCGGCCCACGACGATATCGGCGTCGGGGTCGAGGCGGTCGAAAAGCAACCGCGCGGCGACCGCTCCGGCATCGAACGACGAAGTGCCGAAATAGGCCAGCTGGTTGCATTCCGGGATATTCGAATCGACAAAGACATAGGGGACGCCCCGTTCGTCGAGCTCGCGCACGAAGGGGGCGACCATCTCGGCGAAGAGCGTGGCGATCACCGCGCCGTCGAACGCCTCGTCGTGCAGCCGCACAAGCAGTTTCTCGAACGACGAGCGGTCGTACTGGTTGAAGACGAACTTGCGGATCGAAACGTTGTAACGCCGGGCTTCGGCCTCGGCGCGGGTGATCCCGGCGTCGAAATCGGCCCAGTATTCGCCCGGCGCGAAGCGCGGCATCACCACGGCCAGCCTGTACCGGCGGCCCGAGGCCAGCGAACGGGCGATCAGGTTGGGGCGGTAGTTCACTTCGCGGAGCACTTCGTTGATGCGTGCAAGGTTCTCCTCCGAGACCTTGCCGCGGTTGTGGATCACGCGGTCGACGGTAGCCACCGACACCCCCGCCATGCGGGCGATGTCGATGATGCGCACCGTTGTATTTTCGTTGTCAGCCATGATTCGGCAGCGGGTTTGAAATTGCTACCGCAAATCTACGCATAATTTTCTGAAATCGCAAGTGTGTGCGCACACACCCGACTAAAAGTCGGGATTTAGACGCGACGGTTTGTTCCGGCGCTCGCCATCCGGTTCTGCGCTCCCGCCCGCGTAAGGCGCGCGTTTTAGGGGCTGCTGTTGCATCTTGCAGATCGGAGCCTGATTTCCGCTTCGACTGTGGTATGGATATAACATCATAACGCCATAACATGGGAGGGTACCTCATGTTATGGCGTTATGCGGATCGGAAGCGCAGAACCGGATGGTGAGCGTCCTGAAACAACCGCCGCCTCTAAAACCCGCGTCTTACGCGGGTTATTTCTTTTGGGCGGGCGCTGCTGCCGGGGCGGCGGGGATGGTTTCGGTGATATCCACTTCGGTCACCACCCAGCTGAAAAGATCGTTGGCGCACTGGCTCTCCATTTGGCGGATCTGCGACAGATCGGTCGTGTCGGCCAGAATGGCGTTGAAGAACTGCTCCGTCGTGGCGTAGGCCGCGTTGACCTTTCCGGCGAAGCATTTGTAGAACGCCTGCTGCTGGGAGTGGTCCAGACCCGCCGGAAGCACACCTTGCGCGACGAGCGCACTGTACGGATAGATGTGGCGCATGTTGTGGGCGTCGGCGTCGAGTTCGTCGACGATGGTCGATACGACGACCATGTCGACCGTGTCGTCCACGCCCTGCATCTCGACAAATTCCACATAGACCGGATAGCTGTTTTCGAGCTGACCGGCCACGTCGTCGGTGAACAATACGAATTCGGCGTCGGTCAGGTCGTCGAGGTAAACCATCTGACGGTAGCTGCGCAGCGCTTCGCGCATGGCTTTGCGCTGTTCGTGATTCCATTGGCGTTGCTGCGAGCAGCCGATCAGGCCTGCGGCGAACAGCGCCAGCAGGGGGACACAGAGGAGAATTTTTTTCATTTTTTACCTTGATTTTGGTTTTACTTCTGAGGGAACGCAATCCGTGTGCCAAAAAAATCGCTATATTCGCACAAAATAGCTTGTTATGGATGTGCTGAGTTTCCGCGACTACTGTCTGTCGCTGCCCCTGACCGAGGAGACGACCCCTTTCGACGAGACCACGCTGGTCTACAAGATCGGCGGCAAGATGTATGCCTGCGCCGATATGGAGACTTTCGAGTGGATTGCCGTGAAGTGCGATCCCGACGAGGCCGTCGCGCTGCGCGAGCAGTATGCGGAGGTGAATCCGGCGTTCCATTTCAACAAAGTGCATTGGAACGGCATCGGTACCGCGGGTGACCTGCCCGACGCCTTTATCCGCGAACAGATCCGCAACTCCTATCTGCTGGTCCTGCGGAAGAGCGTCACGCCCCGCGCCCGCCGCGAGGAGATACTGCGCTACATAGAGGTCAATGGCCTGCCTTAATAACAAAACACCCGGAATGTGCTCCGGGTGTTTTGTTATTAAGAGGTAGCTTGTTTCCGCCAGCGGATATAGCCCGCGATGGCCAGTGCCGAGTAGAGGGCGTACAATCCTGCGGTGAGTGGAATTCCCTTATAGAAATACAATCCCACGGTCACCACGTCCACGGCCAGCCACACCAGCCATTGTTCGACCTGTTTGCGCGAGAGCATCCACATCGCCACGATGCTCGCGGCCGTGGTTCCGGCGTCCCAGAAAGGCACGGTGCTGTTGGTGAAGCGCACGAGCAGCAGGTAGATGGCCGCATGGGCGGCGACATAGACTGCAACGAGCCCCGGAATCTGTCCGAGGGGCGTGTGGACAATGGTCGCAGGGGCCTTTTTCGCGGCTTCCGGAGCCGTACGCCGCCGGGCCCGGCGCCACACCGCCCAGCCGTACAGCCCCGCCAGCACGTAGTAAACCTGCATCGAGCAGTCGGCATAAAGCCCCGCTTTGAAATAGAGCGCGCCGTGCACCACGGGCATCACGAGCCCCACGATCCACAACCGGATATCGGCGCGGTATTCGAGCCAGAGGTAGGTGAGTCCCAGCAGGACCCCTGCGATCTGCAGGATGAGTTTCCAATCCATCGTCTAAAATTTCACCGTTACGTTCGCCAGTACGTTGAGCGGGGCCTGGGGGAAGTAGAACGCGTTGTCGATCTGCTTTCCTCCGGTATACTCCGAATAGCCGTATCCGTTGCTTTCGTACTCGGTGTTGAAGAGGTTGTTGACCAGCAGTCCCAGCCGCACGCTGCGGGCCGCACGGGTGCGGAACGTATAGGCGAGGTTGAGGTTGGTCACGCAGTAGGCGTCGAGCATCATGTCGGGATTCTCGTAGTTGGTGAAATACTGCTTGCTGACATACTGCGTGTGCAACACGGCTTCGAACCCTTTGTGGTGGAAGTCGAGCAGCAGCGCGGCGATGGTCTTGGGCGAGTAGGAGAGGCGCGTGGTCCCCATCTCGACGGTGTGGTAGCCGTAATACCCGGCCACGTCGCCCGAAGTGTCGTAATCGACCACCCGGTGCACATAGTTTTCGATGCGGTTCTGCGAGAAGGTGGCGTTGGCTCCCACGGTGAACCATCCCGTCGCGCGCCACGCCGCCGACAGCTCCACGCCCCGGCGGTAGCTGTCCGCCACGTTGTCGTTCAGCGAGTCGTAGCCGTCGTTGATGCGGCCCGTCGGCACCAGCTGGTCCTTGTACTTCATGTAGTAGAAGTTCACGCCCAGCGAAAGGCGCGGAGCCGTGTACTGGTAGCCCAGCTCCCAGTCGTAGAGCTTCTCCGACGAGGGGTAGGTGTTGGCCTCGGCGAACATGTAGCGGTCGGTGAAGTCGCTGCGCGTGGGTTCCTTCTGGGCCACGGCGAACGAGAGGTAGAAGTTGTTGCGCTCGGCGAGCGTGTAACTGATGCCCGCACGGGGATTGAAGAAGTGATAGGTCTTGTCCACGTCGATGGGCTGCATGCCGACCTCCTCCGAAACGAAGTTGTCGTTGACGCCCCATGCCTGATAGCTGACATAACGGTATTGCAGGTCACCGAAAAGACGCAGTCCCCGGGCGACAGTCCACGATGCGCGGGCGAAGACGTTGGCGTCGTGCTTGTCCACGTCGTTGTCGTACCAGCGGCCGCCGATCTGACTGCTTTCCAGTCCGTCCACCCAGTCGAGCGTGCCCCAGTGGGGGCAGGAGTAGTAGCTGTACGAACCGCCGAACGCGAGGTCGAGGTTGCGCACCGAGTAGGCCGCCGAGGCGTTCAGTCCTCCTAAGTGGTTGCGCATGATCTTTTCGCGGATGAGGTCGGCCTCTTTTCCGGCGGCGACGTCAGTCGGGATGTTGAGGTATTCGGACAGCGTGCGCCCGTCCTTGTACTGCTTGTAGAAGCCGTAGCCGTAGGTATAGAATCCCGTGGCGCTGAGCGTCCACTTCTCGTTGAAACGGTGGGAGAGCACCAGTTGGTTGTTGATTTGCAGGTAGTTGTCCGTCTGGTCGTCGTAATAGCCTACCGTGGCGCGCTCCACCTTGTCGTCCTTCATATAATAATAGGAGTGGGGACCGTTCGAGGTGTAGTACATGCCCTCGGTCTGGAACCGCCGGCCGTTGAGACGCATCTCCTCCTTCGTTACTCCGGTGTAGGTGAGGCCGGTCTTGGCCTTGCCGCCGAACGAAAGGAATTTGAGCATCGTGTTGCCGTTGTAGTAGCCGGCCTGGAACATGTAGGAGCTGAGGTCGGTGGCTCCGCGGTCGATGTAGCCGTCCGAAGCGATGTGCGAAAGGCGCGCGTCGAGGGTCCAGTGGCCTCCCATCAGGCCCGACGAGAGGTGTACGGCCTGCTTGTTGGTGTTGTACGAGCCGTAGGAGAGCGACGCGTCGCCCCCGAATTCGGTTTGCAGGGCGTCGGTCGACATCGTGATCGCGCCGCCGAAGGCTCCCGTGCCGTTGGTCGAGATGCCCGCGCCGCGCTGCACCTGCACGGTCCCCACCGACGAAATCAGGTCGGGCGTGTCGTACCAGTACATCGAGTGCGAATCGGGGTTGTTCATTGCCACGCCGTTGATCGTGACGTTGATGCGCGTGGCGTCGGTGCCGCGCAGGCGGATGGCCGTTCCGCCGATGCCGATGCCGGTCTCGTTCGTCGCCACGACCGAGGGGGTGAAGGCGATCAGCGAGGGAATGTCGAATCCGTAGCTGTTGCGGGCTATGGCCTCGCGCCGGATGTCGGAATAGGCGACGGGCGTGTTCCGCGTGGCGCGCGTGGCGGTCACCTCGACCTCCTGCAAACGGTACATCCGCACCGAGTCGCCGGCGTCGGAGGCCGGTTTTCGGGGCTGCGGAGCCATGTCGGCGCTCGGCGCGGCATTTCCGCGTTCGTTCCGGTCGGAGGACCCTGCGGCCCGGAGTTGTGCGGCCGGGCAGAGTGCGGCAGCCGCAAGAAACAGAAAAATCCTTTTCATCGTTAAACTTTTAAAGTTAATAGACTGAAAAGGGGTATGAGTTGTTGATTACGCTTCGTCCCGGTCTCGGCATTACCCGTCTCCGGTTCAATGGGTATAATCTCAGCCTGACAGTAAGGCACCCCTTTGAAATATCGGAGGCAAAGGTACTATTTTTCCGGGAAAAACGGAATATTTTGCTTAATTTTGCGGCTTCATTGAAAATTTGCCTGTTACAGATGAAAGTCATGTCATTCAGACCCAAACTCTTCGACACGCTGAAGGGTTACTCCCGCGCGGATTTCCTGCGCGACCTGATGGCCGGCGTCATTGTCGGCATCGTCGCCCTGCCGCTGGCCATCGCCTTCGGCATCGCCTCGGGCGTCTCGCCCGAAAAGGGCATCATCACCGCCGTCATCGCCGGATTCGTCGTTTCGCTGCTGGGCGGCAGCCGCGTACAGATCGGAGGCCCTACGGGCGCCTTCATCGTCATCGTCTACGGCATCGTCCAGCAATACGGCGAGGCCGGGCTGCTCGTCGCCACACTCATGGGCGGCGTGCTGCTGCTGGTCATGGGACTCTGCCGGCTGGGCACGGTCATCAAATTCATCCCCTATCCGATCATCGTGGGCTTCACGAGCGGTATCGCCGTGACGATCTTCACCACGCAGGTCGCCGACCTTTTGGGGCTCGATTTCGGAGGCGAGGCCGTCCCGGGTGATTTCGCCGGGAAGTGGATGCTCTATTTCCGCCATTTCGGCTCGGTGAACGGCTGGGAAGTGGCGGTGGGGGCCGCGAGCATCCTGCTGATCGCGCTCACGCCGCGCGTCATGCGACGCATCCCCGGGTCGCTCGTGGCGATCGTGGTGATGACCGTCGCGGTATGGCTCCTGCGCACCTATGCCGGGATCGAGGGCATCGACACCATCGGCGACCGCTTCACCATCCGTGCCGAACTGCCCGCCGCATCCCTCCCGTCGATCGACTGGGAGGCGATTCGCAACCTCTTCCCCGTGGCTGTCACCATCGCCATCCTGGGCGCCATCGAATCGCTGTTGTCGGCGACGGTGGCCGACGGAGTGATCGACGACCGCCACGACTCCAACACCGAACTCATCGCGCAGGGCGCCGCCAACCTGCTGACGCCGCTCTTCGGCGGCATCCCGGCCACGGGAGCCATCGCGCGCACGATGACCAACATCAACAACGGCGGCCGCACGCCCGTCGCGGGCATCATTCATGCCGTGGTGCTGCTGTTGATTCTCATGCTGTTCATGCCCCTGGCGCAGTATATCCCGATGGCCTGTCTGGCGGGCGTGCTGGCCGTCGTGGCCTACAACATGAGCGGCTGGCGGACCTTCCGGGCCCTGCTGCGCAACCCCCGGTCGGATGTCGCGGTGCTGCTGCTGACCTTTTTCCTGACGGTGGTCTTCGACCTGACGATCGCTATCGAGGTGGGCCTGCTGATCGCCTGCGTGCTCTTTATGAAGCGGGTGATGGAGACCACCGAAATCTCGGTGATCCGCGATGAGATCGACCCTTCGGCCGGACTCGACGTGACCCTGCATGAGGAACCCCTCGCGGTGCCCAAGGGGGTGGAGGTTTACGAGATCAACGGACCCTATTTCTTCGGCATCGCCACGCGCTTCGAGGAGCTGATGGCTCAGATCGGCGACCGTCCCCGGGTGCGGATCATCCGCATGCGCAAGGTGCCGTTCATCGACTCCACGGGCATTCACAACCTCACGACGCTCTGCGAGATGTCCCACCGGAGCAAGATTACGGTAGTGCTCTCGGGCGTCAACGACGATGTCCGCGCGGCGCTCGAACGCTCGGGCCTCTACGCCCTGCTGGGCGGGGAGAATGTCTGCCCCGACATCCATGCCGCACTGGCACGGGCCGCGGAGCTCGTCGCGGAACCGGAAAAATAAAAGCGAAGCGGCGGCCCCATCGGGGTCGCCGCTTTTTTCAGAACGTTCCGAAGCGGAACACGATTTTCTGACAGTAGAGTTCTCCGGGCCGGAGCAGCGGTGAGGGGAATTCGGGGTGGTTCACGGCGTCGGGGTAGTTCTGGCACTCGATCGCCACGCCGTCGTAGTCGGCATACCGGCCTCCGGTCTTGGTCTCGGGACATCCGCCCGCGAGCCAGTTGCCGGTGTAGATCATCACGCTGGGCTGCGACGAAAGCACCTTCACCGAGCGGCCCGATGTGGCCTCGCGCAGCTCGCCGACTTCGCCCAGAATATTGGGTTTCCAGTTGTCGATCACGAAGGGGTGGTCGTAACCTTTGAAATCACGGATGTGGTTGAACTCCGAGCCGATGCCGGGGCGGAACGTCCGGAACTCCCGAAAATCCTGCGGCGTGCCGGCTGCGTCGAGCAGCTTGCCCGTGGGAATCTGCTTGTCGTTCATCTCCAGCACCTTTGAGCTGTTGAGCCGCAGTTCGTGGTCGAGGACCGACCCGCTGCCGTCGCCCGCGAGGTTGAAATAGACGTGGTTGGTGAGGTTCACGACCGTCGTCTTGTCGGTTTTGGCCAGATAGGTGATCTCCAGCGCGTTGTCGTCGTCGAAGTCGAAGACGGCCTCGACGCACAGCTCTCCGGGATAGCCCTGGTCGCCGTCTTCCGAGACGAGCGACATCACCACGCGGTTGGTCTCCACGCGGCTCTCCCAAATGCGGTTGGCGAATCCCTTCGTGCCTCCGTGGAGGTGATTGGGACCGTTGTTGACCTCCAGGCGGTATTCCGTGCCTTCGACGGTCATCTGCCCGAAAGCAATGCGGTTGGCGCAGCGGCCCACGCTCTTGCCCGAGGCGGCTCCGTCGAAGAAATAACCTTCGGGATGCTTGTAACCCAGCACCACGTCGGCCATGCGGCCCTCGCGGTCGGGCATCGTCACCGAGACGATCGCGGCGCCGTAGTTCGAAAGCCGGACCTCGGCCCCCGAGTCGTTGTGCAGCGTGTAGAGGATGATCGCCTCGCCTTCCGGGGTCATGCCCCAGACGTTCTGTTCGATTTCTACCATTTTATTCAGCGGGTTTTAGGTTGTTCAGCAGGTTGTCGATGCGCTTCAGGCACTCGGTTTTGCCGATGAACGACGTTACGTCGTACATGCCTGGTCCTTTTCCGGCTCCCACGAGCGCCAGACGCAGCGTGTTCATCACCTGTCCCATGCCGTAGCCTTTCTCTTCGATCCAGGCGTGGACGATACGTTCGGTGTTTTCCAGCGAGAAGTCGTCGATCCCCTCCAATACGCCGCGCAGCTCGCGCAGGATGGCGGGATTCTGGCCCTTCCAGTATTTTTTGGCCTGCTTCTCCTCATACTCCGCGGGAGCTACGAAGAAGAACGACGTGAGGTCCCACAGGTCGGTCGTGAACGTCGCGCGCTCCTTCATGATGCCTGCGGCCCGGCCGGCCAGTTCGTCCGATACCTCGATGCCGTGTTCGCGCAGGATCGGCTGGTAGAGGGCCGCCAGTTCGGCGTCGGTCTTGCGGTGCATGTACTGGGCGTTGAACCACTTGGCCTTGTCGGGCTGGAAGCGGGCTCCCGATTTCGAAACGCGCTCGAGCGAGAAGCTGTCGATCAACTCCTGCATCGAGAAGATCTCCTGCTCCGTGCCGGGGTTCCATCCCAGCAGTGCCAGCATGTTGATGAACGCCTCGGGGAAATAGCCGTCCTCACGGTATCCGCGGGCGGTCTCACCCGTTGCGGGCGATTTCCAGAAAAGCGGAAATACCGGAAATCCCATCTTGTCGCCGTCGCGCTTCGAGAGCTTGCCGCCGCCCGTGGGCTTCAGCAGCAGGGGCAGGTGGGCGAACTGCGGTTGCGCATCCGTCCATCCGAAGGCTTTGTACAGCAGATAGTGCAGGGGCAGCGACGGGAGCCACTCCTCACCGCGGATGACGTGCGACACCTCCATCAGACGGTCGTCGACGATGTTCGCCAGGTGGTAGGTGGGCAGTGCGTCGGCCGACTTGTAGAGCACCTTGTCGTCCAGCGTCGAGGTGTTGACCTCCACGTGGCCGCGAATCAGGTCGTCCATCCCGACCACCTCGTTTTCAGGCATTTTGAAGCGGATCACCCACTGGTCGCCGCGGTCGATGCGGGCTTTGACCTCTTCGGCGGGCAGTGCCAGCGACGTGGCCAGTTTTTCGCGCACGGCATAATTGTAGGCGAAAGCCTCGCCGCGCTCCTCGGCCTCTTTGCGCAGGGCGTCGAGCTCCTCGGCCGTGTCGAAAGCGTAGTAGGCCCACCCGGCCTCCACGAGCTGCAGGGCGTATTTGAGGTATATTTCGCGGCGTTCGCTTTGGCGGTAGGGGGCATGGGGACCTCCGACGCCGACACCCTCGTCGATCTCGATACCGCACCATTTGAGCGATTCGAGGATGTAATCCTCGGCGCCCGGCACGAAACGCTGCGAATCGGTGTCCTCGATACGGAGGATCATCGTGCCTTTGTGCCGGCGGGCGAACAGGTAATTATACAATGCCGTGCGGACGCCCCCGATGTGCAGGGGCCCGGTGGGACTGGGTGCGAACCGCACCCGAACGGGTCTTTCCATGGATATATTGTTTGCTTTTAACAGTTTGTTCGCGTCTTGTCTTTTGCCGTGTTTCCGTCATTGCGAGGAGTCGAACGACGTGGCGATCTGAGGGTGATGTCGTAACGCCGCAGCGTCCCGATCGGATTGCCGCGCAATGACGACTGCGATCATCGTATCCGATATTCGATCCGCATGGTGATGCGGGCCTTCTTGTTGCGGTTGGCGGTGTTGAACGACCCTCCGGCCGAGAACTCCTCGTTGGAGTTGGCCCCGGTGATCTGGAAGACGCCCATGCGCGCCGACGAGACGCTGCCGATCTTCGCTCCGGCATTCACGGCGATCTTCTCGGCCCGCAGGCGGGCATCTGCCGAGGCTTTCTCGATCAGCCCCATCTTCACATCGTCGAGTTTCGTGTAGTAGTAGTCCGGGGCGTATGCCTCGATCGACACGCCCTGGGCGATCAGCGACGATATTTCGCGCGAAATGGTCTCCACCTTCTCCACGTCGGACGATTCGACCGTGAAGCGCTGGCGCAGCTGGTAGCCCGCAAATCGCTGCCCGGCCCAGTTGCCCGAGGCGTTGTAGACGGGGGTGTACTGCTTGTCGACGTTCACGAACGCGAAGACCACCGCGTCGGCGGCTACGCCTTTGTCTGCGAGGTATTTCTGCACCTTCTGCTTGCTCTGCTCGATCTCGGCGTAACCTGCGGCGACGTTCTGCGCCTCGGCGGTCAGCGTCCCCGACCAGACGATCAGGTCCGAAGTGAATTCCGTCTCGCCCAACCCGGTTACGACGATGGTGTCCTGCGACCGGTATTTGTAGGTGTAGGCGCGTGCGAGCACGACGGCGCAGACGATGGCGGCGATGCCCAGGAGAATGTATTTCGAGTTTTTCATGGCGGTATGTTTTTTAAGGTTCGTTGCCGTATGTCAGACGTTGAACAGGAAGTGCATGATGTCGCCGTCCTCGACGACGTATTCTTTGCCTTCGATCGACAGCTTGCCGGCGTCGCGGCACGCCTTCTCCGATCCCAGTGTCACGTAGTCGTCGTATTTGATGACCTCGGCGCGGATGAATCCCTTTTCGAAATCGGTGTGGATGATTCCGGCCGTCTGCGGGGCCTTCATGCCGCGCGAGTAGGTCCACGCACGGGTTTCGTCGGCTCCGGTGGTGAAGAACGTTTCGAGATTGAGCAATTTGTAGGCCGATTTTATCAGGCGCGCCACGCCCGACTCCTCCAGCCCGAGGTCCTCGAGGAACATCTGGCGTTCGTCGTAACTCTCCAGTTCGGCGATGTCGGCCTCCGTGGCGGCGGCGATGATGAGCATTTCGGCCTTCTCCCCGGCGATGGCGGCCCGGACGGCTTCGGTGTAGGCATTGCCCGTTGCGGCGCTCTTTTCGTCGACGTTGCAGACGTAGAGCACCGGCTTGTCGGTCAGCAGGTTGAGGTCGGCGACCAGTTTGCGGTCCTCTTTTTCCAGTTCGACCGTGCGGGCCGAGAGACCCTGCTCCAGCGCAGACTTATATTGTAATAATAATTCCACGGCGCGTTTGGCGTTCTTGTCGCCGCCCGAGGTGGCCTGCTTCTGAATCTTGCCCAGGCGTCCCTCGACGGTTTCGAGGTCCTTCATCTGCAATTCCGTGTCGATGATGCCCTTGTCGCGCACGGGGTCGATCGTGCCGTCGACGTGGGTGATGTTGCCGTTGTCGAAGCAGCGCAGCACGTGAATGATCGCGTGGGTGTTGCGGATGTTGCCGAGGAATTTGTTGCCGAGTCCTTCGCCTTTCGACGCGCCTTTCACCAGTCCCGCGATGTCGACGATCTCGATCGTCGTGGGGACCACGCGCTTGGGGTTGTCGATCTCGGCCAGGCGGATCAGCCGTTGGTCGGGGACCGTGATGACGCCCACATTGGGCTCGATGGTGCAGAAAGGAAAGTTCGCCGCCTGCGCCTTTGCATTGGACAGACAGTTGAAAAGGGTCGATTTACCCACGTTCGGCAAACCGACTATGCCGCATTGTAATGCCATACTTTTTTTATTGTTCGCTTTGTTTTTTAATCGATATCCCGTTGTGTGTATGCCGGGAACTGACGGCCAAAGTTACTAAATTCTTTCCAGAAAAGCGGAAGTTCCTGCGGGGATATTGCGAATTTTCAGGATAGGGCCTGCAAAAACCTCCGGGCCCGGCAGTCGGGCCCGGAGGGTAACGGCGTTGTAAGAGTGCCGGTTTCCGTAAATTTCAGTTGCCGTATTCTCTCGTTCCGGCTCTCAGGAACTCGACGAATCCGGGTACGCTTAGGTCGTACCCGCGCGGGGGGACTAACACTTTTCCGTCGCGTCCCTGCAGGACGTAGTATGGCTGCGCATTGACGCCGA
>NZ_FNRI01000011.1 GCF_900107675.1 Alistipes timonensis JC136 | reverse complement strand
TCACTTACGCCGATGGTACTGCGGTTTTCCCGTGGGAGAGTAGGTAGCCGCCTCTTCAAGCCGGATCCTAATAAAGGGTCCGGCTTTCTTTTTGTGCCCGGAGGTTGGGGAATCCGGATTATTCTTGCTATATTGACGCCGATAGATGTTGACTATGAAAGATACCGAAGCGATCAGGGCCGCGATTATAGCACTGGAAAAGCATGCCTTGGAGTTGTGGAACGATGGTGATCCGGATGGGTTTATAGCTTTGTCATCCGACGATGTGGTGTATATGGACCCGGCTTTGGAACATAAGCTTACGGGCAAAGAGGCCCTGAAAGCCTATTACGATCCGATTCGGGGGAAGATCAAAATCTCGGAGTATAGGATGATCGATCCGATCGTGCAGTTGACGGCCGATGCCGCCGTCCTGACCTATGATTATGAGGTGCACCGGGACGGATGTATATTTCGAATGAACTGTACGGAAGTTTACCGGACTAATCCCTCTAGACAGTGGGAAATTATCCACACCCATTGGTCTTTTTTCCAGCCTGCCAAATAACCCTTTTTCAGACGATGATCGAAATTCCCGAATCGCAGACCGTGGCGCGGCAAGTCCGCGAAACGCTGGCTGGCCGTACCGTTACCGGTGTGTTCAACGCCACGCATCCCCATAAATTCACCTGGTATACGGGTGATCCGCTCGAATATCCGATGCTGCTGACCGGTCGGAAGATTGTCGGGGCCGAGGGTTGCGGGGCATTTATCGATGTGCTGTTGGAGAACGACATGCACCTGGCTCTTTCCGACGGCGTGATCCTGCGGCTTTACGGATGCGAGGACCCGATTCCGGCGAAATACCAGTTGCTCGTTACCCTCGATGACGGGAGTTTTTTGGTGTGTACGGTGGCGATGTACGGCGGGATCAATGCCTTTCCGGGCAAGTTGGACAATCCGTATTACCAGGGTGCCCGGACGAAATGTTCACCGCTGGAGGAGCGGTTCGACGCCGGTTATTTCAGCCGGCTTTGGGCCGCGTCGAAGCGGAACCTCTCGGCAAAGGCATTCCTGGCCACGGAACAACGGATTCCGGGGCTCGGGAACGGAGTTTTGCAGGATATCCTGTTCCGGGCGGGGATTCATCCCAAACGCAAACTCTCCACGCTGGGGGATGCCGATGCGGAGCGGCTTTTCAGGACGCTGAAAAGCGTGCTGCGGGAGATGACCGACCGCGGCGGGCGCGATACCGAGAAGGACCTCTTCGGGAAACCGGGCGGATATGCCGTACAACTCTCGCGCAACACCTGCGCGGAACCGTGTCCGGTTTGCGGCGGACCGATCGTGAAGGAGGCTTATCTGGGCGGCGCCGTCTACTATTGCCCCGGCTGTCAGCCGTTGAAATAGGTGATTGAGAACCTGTATACGAAAAAACATCCGGAATCATCCGGATGTTTCGTGAAAACAGGTGGCCGCGGTCGTACAGAACCGCCGTTCAATTACTGCTGTGCGGCGGTGTAGGCGTCGGCCTTCTCCTTCATGGCGGCTGCACGTTTCTCGCTGTCGGGGTGCGAGGAGAACATCTTCTGCACGGTGGAGGCTTTGGCGCCTTGCGACAGCTCGACCAGTTTGTTCAGCGAATTGGCCATGCCGTAGGGGCTGAACCCGTGTTTCACGGCGAATTCGAAGCCGTACGCGTCAGCGGCATACTCCTGTTTCTGCGAGAATTGTGCGTCGGTGAAGGCCGTTACGACCTCTCCCAGCTGCGAATCGCTGAGTTTGGCCAGCGTGCTGCCCTCGGCGGCTCCGGCGGCGTTGCGCGCTGCGGAGGCGAGGTAGGCGTTCTTCATCGCATGCTTCGTGTCGGCGTGCACCACATGGCCGATTTCATGGCCGATGATCGACATCAGCTCGTCGTCGTCCATCAGGTCCATCAGGGCCGCGAAGACCCGGATCGAACCGTCGCCGCAGGCAAAAGCGTTGACGTCGGTCACGAGGTAGACTTTGAAGTTGAGCGGCAGGCCGTCGACTTTGGTGATGCCTTGGGTGAGCCGTTTGAGGCGTGCGCCGTAACTCGTCGAGTCGTCCGCCACGGGGTTGTTGGCGTCCATCCACTCGACCGATTCGCGGCTCAGGCGGGCGATGTCGTCGTCGCTGAGCGTGATGGCCTTGGCGACGTCCTTGCCGGCGCTGAGGAGCTTTCCGGTATTGAGTTTCTTACCGCCGATTTTGAGCTGGGCGGAAGCGCCCGTCGGGTATGCCGCAACGAGGAGTGCGGCTGCAAGCAAATAGAAAAGTTTGTTCATGGTGTATTACGTTTGGTGGCACAAAGATACGAATAAGCCGAATACAAAAGCAAACTTGTTTGCGATTTTGTTAAGGCGGAGTATCTTCGGCGAAGCCAGATATGCGAACCCATCCGGATTCCGGAGCTATTTTTCGCGGAACATATGTTTTACATCGCGCCAGTCGCCGTCGTTCGGGGCCGGTTCGACGCCCAGCAGTCGGCAGAGGATGAGGTAGATGTTCTGGTTCCGGAACGACTGTTGGCGGAATCCTTCGCGGAAGGCCGGCCCCGTACCGTAAAAGACCATGTGCATCGTGCGGTCGGCGTTGTCGAAACCGTGCGTGCCGCGTTTCCGGACCGGGCGGTCTGCGGGCGAATAATCGAGGGTCCAGCCGGTTTCGGGGATCAGGACCAGGTTCGTGAGGCGCGACGGATGCCGGCCGTAGTGGAAGCGGCGGGGCATCTTCCCGCGTTCCCAGGCTTTGACGCGGCCCGTGGCGCGCAGCCTGCGGAGCGCTTCGCGGACGTACTCCCTGCGGACCTCGATGCCGAATGGGGTGCCGGGGACGGTGCGGACGATCTGTGTGGAGTCGAGCACACCGTAGAGGTTCAGGTAGCGCTCGGGCGAGAGCCCGGCCATGCCATGATCCGCGGTGACGATGAAGTTGATGCGGTCGAAGACCGGCGAACGGCGGACTTCGCGGAAGAAATAGCGCAGCACGGAGTCGATGCGTTCGGCCTGCGCCACGGCTTCGGGCGACTCGGGACCGTAGGTGTGCATCGCGGCGTCAGGCTGTTCGAAATACCACATCACCAACTCCGGAATCTCGGCTTCGGGGCGCGTCAGGGCGTCGATCACCCAGTCGGCGCGTTCGTAGTAGGAGGGCTTCGGGGAATAGCGGGTCCAGACCGTCGCCTGGCGTCCGTTCACGGGAACGTCGCTGCCGGGCCACATGAAGATATTGGCCGTGAGCCCCTGCCGTTCGACGGTGTTCCAGATCGGTTCACCGCCCCAGAATCCCGGTGTTTTGACATCTTCGGCGTCGAAGACCGAGAGCTGACGGCCCTGCATCTTGTCGAAAAAGGCGTTGTTGACCACGCCGTGGTGGTCGGGATGGAGTCCCGTTGCCATGGAGTAGTGGCTCGGAAAGGTGTTCGACGGATAGACCGGGAATACCTCGGCGTAGGTGCCGACCCGCGCCAGCGAATCCAGCGTCGGGGTGTGGCTGCGGCCTGCGAGATCCCAGCGGAAAGCGTCCATCGAGAGTATGACGGCATATTGCTTCTTCCCGGGGGCTGCGGAAGCGGGGTAGCTGCCCGCATGGCGGGAGGCGGCGCAGCCCGTGAGGGCGAGGAGCAGGAGGAAGAGGAGCGGTCTTTTCATGGGTCGGTGTATTTTATAGTATAAAGATACGAAAAGAAAAAGCGAGTTCAAAACCGGATTGCGTCTGGTCCGGCAAAACTTTCCGCCTTCCTGAAAGTGCCGTTACGGCACAAAAAAGCGCCCTCAGAGAACGAGGGCGCTTCGAATCTTCTCCGGGTTATTATCCCATGTATCCTTTGATGTAGTGGTGGTGCGATCCCCAGCGCTCGAAAGCGGCGCGGTCGAGTTCCTCCCGAGCCGAGGGATGCGCCACGCTGATGAGCAGGCGGGCACGCTCCTGCAGGGTCTTGCCGTAGAGGTCCACGGCGCCGAACTCCGTTACGAACCAGTGGATGTGGTTGCGGGTCGTCACCACGCCGGCGCCGTCGAGCAGCGTCGGGCAGATCTTCGATACGCCCTTGTTGGTGATCGAAGGCATGGCGATGATGGCCTTGCCGCCCTTCGACAGCGAAGCGCCGTAGACGAAGTCGATCTGACCGCCTACGCCCGACCAGAATTTCGTGCCCAGCGAGTCGGCGCACACCTGGCCCGTCAGGTCGACCTGCAGGGCCGAGTTGATGGCCACGAAGCGGTCGTTCTGCGAAATGATGTAGGGATCGTTCGTATAGCCCACGTCCATCATCAGCACGCCGGGGTTGTCGTCGATGAAGTCGTAGACGCGCTGCGAACCCATCAGGAAGGTCGAAACCATCTTGCCCGGGTCGGTCTTCTTGGCTTCGCCGTTGATGACGCCCTTCTCCACCAGCGGCAGCACGCCGTCGGCGAACATTTCGGTGTGGATACCCAGATTCTTGTGGCCTCCCAGCTGGCTGAGCACGGCGTTCGGAATGGCTCCGATACCCATCTGCAGCGTTGCACCGTCTTCGATCAGGGCTGCGCAGTTCCGTCCGATGGCCGTTTCCACCTCGTTAGGCTCCGAGAACTTGGCCTCGATCAGCGGGGTGTCGTCCTGCACGAACAGGTCGATCTTCGACAGCGGGATCATCGCCTGTCCGAAAGCGCGGGGAACGTATTTGTTCACCACGGCAATCACGTAGTCGGCGCATTCCACAGCGGCCAGCGTAGCGTCGACCGACGTACCCAGCGACACGTAACCGTGCTTGTCGGGCGGGCAGACCTGGATCATAGCCACGTTGCACGGAACGGCGCCGCAGCGGTAGAGGCGCTGGGTCTCGCTCAGGAAGATGGGAATGTAGTCGGCATAACCGCTCTGCGTCACCTTGCGGACGTTCGAGCCCACGAAGAACGAGTCGAGCTGGAACACGCCCTCGAATTTGGGATCGGCATAAGGCGCCGGGCCCTCGGTGTGCAGGTGGTGGATATGCACGTCTTTCAGTTCGCCGGCTTCGCCGCGCCTGCACATCGCGTTGATCAGGCATTGGGGAGCCGATGCCACCGAGCTCAGATGCACGTGATCTCCCGATTTGATAACCTTGACGGCCTCCTCGGGCGTGATGAAATGGATGGGTTTAGTAGTCATTACTGCCAATAAATTGTAAGTAGTTGATTTTTTTTATGTGTTATTTACGTTTCACTTCTACCTGTTCGTAGCCCTCGACGATGTCGCCGACGCGGATGTCGTTGAACGATTCGATGTTCAGACCGCAGTCCTGTCCGACCACGACCTCCTTCACGTCGTCCTTGAAGCGCTTGAGCGAACCCAGCTTGCCCGTGTAGATCACGATACCGTCGCGGATGACGCGGATCGGTGTCGATCGCTGCAGCTTGCCTTCGCGGACCATACATCCGGCCACGGTTCCGACCTTGGTGATCTTGAAGATTTCGAGCACCTCGACCGAAGCCACGATCTCCTCCTTCATCACCGGCTCCAACATACCCTCGATGGCATCCTTGATGTCGTTGATGGCGTCGTAGATGATCGAGTAGAGACGGATTTCGATCTCCTCTTTCTCGGCCAGCCTGCGCGCCGAAGCCGACGGGCGCACCTGGAAGCCGACGATGATGGCGTTCGAAGCGGCGGCCAGCAGGACGTCCGACTCCGAAATCTGACCCACGGCGGCGTGGATGACGTTGACCTGCACGGTCTCTTTCGAGAGTTTGATGAGCGATCCGGACATAGCCTCGATCGATCCGTCCACGTCGCCCTTGACGATGATGTTCAGCTCCTTGAACGAGCCGATGGCGATGCGGCGGCCGATCTCGTCGAGCGTCACGTGCTTCTGGGTCATGATGCCCTGCATGCGGGCCAGCTGTTCGCGCTTGTTGGCGATCTCGCGCGCCGAGCGGTCGTCGTCCATGACGTTGAACGTGTCGCCGGCCTGCGGGGCGCCGTTCAGGCCCAACACCTGTACGGGTGTCGAGGGACCTGCCGTTTCCACCTTCTTGCCGTTCTCGTTGAACATGGCTTTCACGCGGCCCGTGTAGGTTCCCGAGAGGATCACGTCGCCGACGCGGAGCGTTCCGCTCTGCACCAGGATCGTCGAGACATAGCCGCGGCCCTTGTCGAGCGTCGACTCGATCACCGTACCCTGCGCCTTCTTGTTGGGATTGGCTTTCAGGTCGAGCATCTCGGCTTCCAGCAGCACCTTTTCGAGCAGTTTGTCGAGGTTGATGCCCTTTTTGGCCGAGACCTCCTGGTCCTGGTATTTACCGCCCCACGACTCCACGAGGTAGTTCATCTGCGAGAGCTGCTCCTTGATGTGGTCAGGGTTGGCGTTGGGTTTGTCGATCTTGTTGATGGCGAAGACCATCGGCACGCCGGCGGCCTGCGCGTGGTTGATCGCCTCGACGGTCTGCGGCATGACGCTGTCGTCGGCCGCGACGATGATGATGGCGACGTCCGTGACAGCGGCGCCGCGCGCACGCATGGCCGTAAAGGCTTCGTGGCCCGGGGTGTCGAGGAACGTGATCTTCTGTCCGTTCAGCACCACGCTGTAAGCTCCGATGTGCTGGGTGATACCGCCGGCCTCGCCCTCGATGACGTTGGTCTTGCGGATGTTGTCCAGCAGCGAGGTCTTACCGTGGTCGACGTGTCCCATGACCGTCACGATCGGCGGACGCGGAACCAAATCCTCCTCCTTGTCCTCGCTTTCGTCGGCGATGGCCTCCTGAATCTCCACGGAGACGAATTCGGTCTTGTAGCCGAACTCCTCGGCGACGACCACGAGCGCCTCGGCGTCGAGACGCTGGTTGATCGACACCATCAGTCCGAGGTTCATGCAGGCCATGATGACCTCCGTCGGCGGGACGTTCATCATCGTAGCCAGCTCGCTGACGGTCACGAACTCCGTGACTTTGAGCGTCGAACGCTCCATTTCCTCGCGTTCGTATTCCTCGTTCATGCGCTCGGCCACGGCGTCGCGCTTGTCCTTGCGGTATTTCGAACTCTTGCTCTTGGAACCCTTGGCCGTCAGGCGCGCCAGGGTGTCCTTTACCTGCTTCGAAACCTCCTCGTCGCTCACTTCGGGGCGCACGATCGGTTTGGGGGCGTTTTTGCCTTTGTTGCGGCGTCCTTCGCCCGGACGGGGCTGGTTGTTCTGTCCGCCCTGTCCGTTGCGGTTCTGGCCCTGTCCGCCCGGACGGTTGTTCTGACCGCTCTGGCCGCCCTGTCCCTGGCGGTTGCCGCCGCCCTGCGCATTGCCTTTCGGGGCCTTGCTGACGTCGACCTTCTCCTTTTGGAGACGTTTGCGCTTGTGCTTGCCGCCGGCGACGAAGCCCGACACGTCCATCGTGCCGAGCACCTGCGGACCCGTGAGGGTCACGGTCTCCGGGCGGAAAATATTATCTTTCGGAGCCTCGGCCTTCGGGGCTTCCGGAGCGGGGGCCGCTTCGGGAGCGGAGGCCGGAGCTGCCGGTTTGGGAGCTTCGGGAGCTTTGGGAGCTTCCGCCTTGGGCTGCGGAGCCGGAGCGGGTGCTTCGGCCTTCACTTCGGGAGCCGGTGCCGGAGTCGCCGGTTTGGGCGCTTCGGGGGCTTTGGGAGCCGTTTCCGCCTTGGGCTGCGGAGCCGGAGCGGGCGCTTCGGCCTTCACCTCGGGTGCCGGGGCAGGCGCCGGAGCGACGGGCTTCGGAGTTTCGGGAGCCTTCGGGGCCTCCTCCGCCCTGGGCTGCGGAGCCGGTGCGGCCTTGGGCTTGGGTTTGGGCGAAAGGTCGATCTTGCCGAGGAATTTCGGCTGCTGGATCTCGTCCTTTACGCTGATGACATTGCTTTTGATGACAACCTCTTTTTCTTCCTCGCGCTCCTGCTTTTTGGCTTCTTCGAGGGTAATGGTCGTCTGCTTCAGGGAGATGCGTTCACGGATCGAGTCGCGTGCGCCGGCAGCGCTGCGGTTGGCCCCGAACTCTTTCTCCAGAACGGCATAAGTGTCCGAGTCGACCAGTGTGTTGGGCGACCCGTCGCTTTTGATGCCCTTCTTCTGCAGGAAATCCGTGATCGTGTTCAGACCGACGTTGAACTCCTTTGCAACCTGAATGAGCCTTAATTTTCTTTCGTTACCCATATTTTGTCTGTTTCTCTTTTTTTGCGGTTTGGATTATTCGAACTCGGCCTTCAGGATGTCGACGACCTTCTGCGCCTGCTCTATCTCGAGGTCGGCGCGGGCGGCGACCTCCTCGACGGACAGTTCCAGCACGCTCTTGGCGGTGTCGCAGCCGGCGGTCTTCAGGGCGTCGATGATCCATCCGTCGATCTCGTCGGCGAATTCGGTCAGCGCCACGTCTTCCTCTTCAACCTCCCGGTAGACGTCGATGTCATAACCCGTAAGCATCTTCGAAAGACGGATGTTGAGACCACCCTTGCCGATGGCCAGCGACACCTGGTCGGGCTTGAGGTAGACCGAAGCGGTCATCTTCTCCTCGTCGATGGTGATTGACGAAACCTTGGCGGGGTTGAGCGAGCGCTGGATCATCAGCGACGGGTTGGCCGTGTAGTTCACCACGTCGATATTCTCGTTGCGGAGCTCCTTGACGATCGAGTAGATGCGCGAACCCTTCATGCCGACGCAGGCTCCCACCGGGTCGATGCGCTCGTCGTAGGACTCCACGGCGACCTTGGCGCGCTCGCCCGGGATGCGGACGATCTTCTTGATGGTGATGAGCCCGTCGAAAATTTCGGGAACCTCCTGCTCGAACAGCCGCTCGAGGAACTGGTTGGCCGTGCGCGACAGGATGATGCGCGGCTGGTTGTTGTTCATCTCCACCGACTTGACAATGGCTTTGATGGTGTCGCCCTTGCGGTAGAAGTCGTTGGGTATCTGCTCGGCCTTGGGGAGAATCAGTTCGTTCTCCTCGTCGTCGAGGATCAGCACCTCTTTTTTCCAAACCTGATACACCTCGCCCGTGACGATGTCGCCGACCTTCTCCGAGTATTTCTCGTAGAGGCTGGCTTTCTCCAGATCGAGGATGCGCGACGCGAGGTTCTGGCGCAGCGACAACACGGCGCGGCGTCCGAACGATTGCAGCTTGATCTCATCGGCATAGTCGTCGCCGATCTCATAGGTCGGGTCGATGGCCTTCACCTCCGACACGGCGATCTGCGTGTTGGGGTCTTCGACAGCTCCGTCCTCGACGACCGTGCGGTTGCGCCAGATCTCGAGGTCGCCCTTCTCGGGGTTGATGATGACGTCGAAATTCTCGTCCGTTTCATACTGCTTCTGCAACGCATGGCGGAAGACGTCCTCCAGTACGCCGATCATCGTCGATTTGTCGATGTTCTTCAGCTCTTTGAACTCGGCAAAGTTGCTGATGAGATTGAGATTGTCCATTGTGTCGTTATCTTGTTTTTTAGTTTTGTCCTATTTGAAATCCAGCCACTCCTTCGTCGATTTGATCTCGGCGAAAGGGTAGGTGCGGGTGACCGTCACCAGCTGCTTCTTCTTTTTGCCCTCGACGGCCTGTTTCTCCTCGTAGGAGAGGGTGATGTCGTTTTCCGACACCCCGTCCAGTTTGGCCAGTATTTTGATGCCGCTCGTGAGCAGCACCTCCACCGACCGGCCGACGAGTTTGCGGTATTGGCGCAGGCTGCGCAACTCCGATCCGATGCCCGCCGACATGACCGTCAGCGAGAAATCCTCCTCCTCACGGTCGAGTTCCGCCTCCACGGCGCGGCTCAGTTCCGCGCAGGCGTCGATGCCCACCGACGTGTCGCTGTCGATCGTCAATTCGATCTCGTTGCCCGGCGTGGCGGTGCACTCCACCACGAACAGGTCCGTGCCTTCCAGGTGCCGCCGGGCTGTTTCGATTATTTTTTTTGTATCCGTCATATCGCTGAATAGCTCATGCATAAGTATAAAATAAGGGGACTGACCGTCCCCTTACCTCCTGCATCTGTCTTTCGACACCGCAAATATAGTGAAAAAAATCGATATACCAATATTTAAAGGCAAAATTTACTCCTCTTTCGATTTGGATTCGTAGGGTTTGATGATTCCGCGCTTCGAGGTGCGGATGAATTCGATCAGCGCGTCGCGTTCGGGACTTTGCGGAACCTGCTTCTCGACTTCGTCGCAGCCGTTCAGGTAGTTCAGGCCGCTCTGGAAGAGGATGCGGCAGGCGTCGTGGATCTCGGCGATGCGCTCGGGCGTGAAGCCGCGGCGCGAAAGTCCGATCTTGTTGATGCCCGCGAAGCGCAGCGTGTCGTTGCGCACGATGACGTAGGGCGGGAGGTCCTGTCCCAGCAGCGCCCCGCCCTGGATCATCGAGTGTGCCCCGATGTGGGTCCACTGGTGTACGGCGGCATGGCCTCCGATCACCACCCAGTCGCCGATGTGGACCTCTCCTGCGAGTGATACGCGGTTGGCGATCACGCAGTTGCTACCGATGATGCAGTCGTGTCCGACGTGCGTGTAGGCCATCAGCAGGTTGTTCGAGCCGATGCGCGTGGTGCCCGTCGAAGCGGTTCCGCGGCTGATCGTCACATACTCGCGGATGTCGTTGTCGTCGCCGATCTCGCAGGTCGTGATTTCACCGGCGAATTTCAGGTCTTGCGGCAGGCACGAAACCGATGCGGCGGTGTGGATGCGGCAACGGTTGCCGATGCGCGCGCCGTCGTGGATCACGGCTCCGGGGCCGATCCAGCAGTCGTCGCCGATCACGACGTCGCCGGCGATATAGGCGAAAGGTTCCACCGTGGCATTGGCCCCGATCTTCGCGTCGGGGTGGATGTAGGCAAGGTTGCTTATCATGTCTTACTTTTTGTTTTTGACTACCTGCGCCATCATCACGGCCTCGCAGGCAAGCGTTTCGCCGACGAACGCCTTGCCCTCGACCACGGCGACGCCGCGGCGGATGGGTTCCAGCAGGTGGATTTCGAACTGCAGCGTATCGCCCGGCACGACTTTGCGTTTGAATTTCACGCCGTCGATCTTCATGAAGTACGTCGAGTAGTTCTCGGGGTCTTCCACGCCGCCCAGCACCAGAATGCCGCTGCACTGCGCCATGGCCTCGACGATCAGCACGCCCGGCATCACCGGCTCCTCGGGGAAGTGGCCCACGAAGAACGGCTCGTTCATCGTCACGTTCTTAATGCCCGCCACGTCGGTTTCGTCGCGGTGGAAGATGCGGTCCACCAGCAGGAACGGCGGACGGTGGGGCAGCATCTTGCGGATGTCGTTGATGTCGTACAGCGCCGGTTTGCGGCAGTCGTAGGTGAAGCGGGGCTTCTCGCCGGCCTTGCGGATGGCGTGTTTGAGCTGCTTCATGAACTCCGTGTTGGCGAAATGGCCCGGGCGGGTGGCCCAGACGCGGCCTTTGATCCGCACGCCCAGCAGGGCGAAGTCGCCCAGCAGGTCGAGCAGTTTGTGGCGCGCCAGCTCGTTGTTGCAGCGCAGTTCGAGGTTGTTCAGGTAGCCCGCTTTGATCTCGATGTCGGGCTTGTCGAAAATCTTTTTGAGGTTCTCCAGCTGCTCGTCGGGCACGGGATTCTCGACCACCACGATGGCGTTGTCGAGGTCGCCGCCTTTGATGAGGTTCATCTTCATCAGCGGTTCCAGTTCGTGCAGGAAGACGAACGTGCGGCAGGGCGCGATCTTGCCGGCGAAATCGTCGCCGGGGTTGAAGGTGGCGTACTGGTTGCCGATGACCTTCGAGTTGTAGTCCACATGCACCGAGACGGAAAATTCGTCGTCGGGGTAGAGGATGATCGCCACGCCCTTTTCGGGGATCGTGTAGACCATCTTCTCGGTCACGTGGTAGAACGCGCGTTCGGCGTCTTGGTCCACCAGTCCCGTTTCGGCCACGGCCCGGGCGTATTCACGGGCCGATCCGTCGAGGATCGGGGTTTCGGGGGCATCGATATCTATGATGGCGTTGTCCACGCCCAGCGTCCAGAGCGCCGACATGATGTGTTCGATGGTCGAAACGCGGTGGCCGCCGGCTTCGATGGTCGTGCCGCGCGAGGTGTCCACGACATGATCGCACAAGGCGGGGATTATGGGCTGTCCCTCGATATCGGTGCGGCGGAATACGATGCCGGTGCCGGCTTCGGCGGGATTGACGGTCATGGTTACTTTCACGCCCGAATGAAGGCCCTTGCCCGAGAACGAGATCGGAGCCTTCAGCGTTTGTTGTTTGGTAGACATAAGCGGAATTTCTTGTATATTTCGCGCAAAGATAATACAAGTCGGGCTCAATACCAAATTTATTCGGGATTGCCGAAGCGCAGTTTATTTTGTGTGAAAAAATTAAAATTTCAGTAAAAAGCCTTATTTTTGCTCAAAATTCCGAACGACACGATGACCGAGAATCCGCGTGACAGCAACCCCCGGGCCCCTCGCCGGCCCCGGCTCCGACTTCCCTTCGACAACCGCAGGGAGGATGCCGGAACGTGGGCTTACGACCACCGCATCGGGCTGTGCGTCACGCTGATAGCCTATTTGTTGCTGATGATCGTCTTCGTCTCGTCGAAGATCGTCGTGGGGGCCCGTTCCCACCAGCAGGGAATGTATATCGACCTGCAGTCGCTCGCCGAATTGGAGCAGGAAAAGGCCCGTCTCGAACGTGAGGTGCGGGAGCGTCAGGCGCAGGAGGAGATCGACTGGCGGAGCATCCGCAACCAGGCGTCGAACGAAAACGCCCTCAATGAGCAGCTCCGGGACGACCGCGGGACCAATGCCGCGGCGCTGAACCAGGCGGCCGCCGAGGCCGAAGCGCGGATGCAGGCCAACCGCGAGGCTTATGAGCAGGGGTTGGCCGAGGAGCGTGCGATCCGCGAACGCCGCGGCAGGGAGGACGGTTCGGAGCATCAGGACCGCAAGGTCAAAGGGCGCGTTACGGTCTCCTTTTCGTTGACGAATCCCGTTCGCACGTCGCGTTGGCTGGAGGTTCCGGCCTACCTGTGCGAAGGCGGCGGCGATGTGGAGGTGTCGATCACGGTGGACCGTGCCGGCAAGGTCGTCGGCGCGCGTGTCACCGGGGGCGGCGACGAGTGCATGCGCGAATCGGCGCTGCGGGCGGCCCGCAGTTCGCTGTTCAACATCGACGAGACGGCTCCCGCCAAGCAGACCGGAACGATCACTTACATCTTCATTCCCCAATAGTTTTCGATTTTCACGGGCACCTTTCGCCCTGTCTTGTCCGGCCCGAACGGGAGCGCAGAATGGGATGATTCGTGCGGTGACTGTCTATCGCTCCCCAATCCCGGCTCTTAGCCGGGCGAATGGGGCGTATTGTTATACTACCCATCCGTGTCGGGCTTCGTTTAAGCGCAAATCTGCTCCTCTAAAATCAAAAACGGGTGCAGAAAGGAGTCGGGCTGTTCATGTTACACGCTTTTGCCGTCATTGCGAGGCATCACCCGCTTAAGAAGCGGGTTTTAGGGTGCGACGGTTGCTTCAGAACACTCTCGTCCGGTTCTGCGCTTTCACCGTCATTGCGAGTCATCACCCGCTTAAGAAGCGGGTTTTAGGGTGCGACGGTTGTTTCAGAACACTCTCGTTCGGTTCCGCGCTTTCACCGTCATTGCGAGGCATCACAGTGGCAATCTGACTGGACGTTGTGGCCTTACAACGCTGCTATCGGATTCCCACGCTCACGTTCGTTCGCTCGGAATGACCTGTTGCCGCCCCTAAATTCCGGCTAAGAGCCGGGCGGGGAGTCGGTAATTTTGGCCCTTTTATGAACTTTTCCGCCCAGGGCCGCGGATTTCTCCGGGAAAAAATGTAACTTTGCATCTGACCGGATTCTCCGTAATAACTTATGCGCAAACTGTTTTTCATATTGCTGGCCCTGGCGGGTTGCCTGCTCTTTTCGGAGAGCCGGGGCGACGTGCGTGCCGTAGGGGCTGCCCGTACAGCGGTACTTTCGGTCGGCAATGCGCCCGCCGACCAGTGGCAGTGCGAGCGCATCTGCAATTCGGACCTGAACCAACCCCGTGTTCTCCGGGAGGCGGAAGCCTCCCCGGCCGCACCCATGTTCCAGCGCGGAAGCCTCCATACGGCGGCACGCGCTGCATTGCGTTGCGTCGCGTTGTGCGGCGGCACGGGAGTTGCCAAACTTATTTCAACGTACCAATCCAATGATCTCTCCGTCGGCCCGCATGCCGTGGACTATTATGTCTACCGCCTGCGCCGGCTCATTATTTAGCGGTTCGTGTTTCCCGAACGGTCTCTCCGGCAGGGGTGGCTGTTCCCTTAATTGAAATATGGACGTTTGATAATGAGAGAGATATGGATAAGATTAAAATTTGCGAGGCGATGTACGCCTTGCCCGGGGAGGTCGTGGTTCGTCGCCGCAAATCCCTTTTGATTCCCGCCGTGCTGCTTGTGGCCGGCGTGGCAATGCTGGTTCTGAACAACATTTACGGCGCCGGGCTGTCGAACAACATGCGCTCGGCGCTGGTGTTCCTCGGCGGGGCGCTGGCTTTGGCGGGGATGATTACCCTTGCAGCGCGGTTTTTCAGCGCCGAGGGAGCCCCTTATTACCGTGCGGGGCGCCGTTACCTGCGCTACGACGAGCTCTATTTTGAGCGCGGATTGTCCGCAGAGGTAAAGGAGTGTATCGCGCGGGGCGATGCCGGGCGGCTTTTCTCCCTGCCCCATGCACAGGTTCCCGCCGTGGCCGTGGCCGTTTACCGGACGCCCGACAACCGCTTTGCGGCCATGCAGGCGTTCGAGTACACCGACCTGGAGTACCGGCCGCTGACCGAACTGCGCATTGCCGACGGGCAGGAATTGCAAACGGCTAAAAACTAAATATAGAGAATGGTAAACATCAGTGGTGAAAATGTAGTATTGGTCGGCGCTCTGCTGCTCTTCGTGGCGGTGATGGCCGGTAAGGTCGCCTATCGTTTCGGCGCCCCGGCGTTGCTGCTCTTCCTGGGAGTGGGCATGTTGTTCGGTCTGGACTTTATCTCGTATCGTTCGGTCGACATGACGCAGTTCGTGGGCATGATCGCCCTCTGCATCATCCTCTTCACGGGCGGTATGGATACCTCCTTCCAGGAGATCAAACCCATCATCGGGCCCGGCGTCGTGCTGGCCACGGTGGGGGTGGTGATGACGGCCATGGTGCTGGCGGGCTTCGTCTGGCTCATCGCGCCGTGGATCGGATTGCAGATCTCCTTCCCGCTGGCCCTGCTGCTTGCCTCCACGATGTCTTCGACCGACTCCGCGTCGGTGTTCTCCATTCTGCGAAGTAAGAAACAGGGGCTCAAACAACACCTCCGCCCGTTGTTGGAGCTGGAGAGCGGCTCGAACGACCCGATGGCCTACATGCTGACAATCCTGCTGATCGGTGTGGTGACGAACTCCTCCGGCGATGTCAGCATGGGCATGAGCATCGTCTATTTCGTGATCCAGATGATCGTCGGAGCCTTGTCGGGCTACCTGATCGGCCGGCTGGCGGTGTGGACGATCAACAAGATCAACCTGGCCAACCATTCGCTCTATTCGGTGCTGCTGCTGGCTTTCATCTTCTTCGCATTCGCTTTCACCGATCTCGTCAAAGGCAACGGCTATCTGGCCGTTTACCTGGCGGGTCTGGTCGTCGGCAATCACAAACTGACGCAGAAGCGGTCTTTGACGGTCTTTTTCGACGGTTTTACCTGGTTGATGCAGATCGTGATGTTCCTCACGCTGGGACTTTTCGTCAACAGCATGGAGTTGTTCCGGCCCGAGGTGCTGATTCTGGGTTGTGCCGTCGGTGCGTTCATGATCCTCGTGGCGCGTCCCGTCACGGTCTTCGCGTGCCTGCTGCCTTTCCGGCGCTTCACCACCAAGGCGCGGCTTTACATCTCGTGGGTGGGGCTGCGCGGCGCCGTGCCGATCCTCTTTGCCATCTATCCGATGATGGCGAACGTCGAGCAGGCCGGGCTGCTGTTCAACGTG
This sequence comes from Alistipes timonensis JC136, assembly GCF_900107675.1. Taxonomy (GTDB): domain Bacteria; phylum Bacteroidota; class Bacteroidia; order Bacteroidales; family Rikenellaceae; genus Alistipes; species Alistipes timonensis. The sequence goes on along the minus strand of NZ_FNRI01000011.1, from coordinate 72,897 downwards.
GTCTTCCTTTCGACGATCATTTCGCTCGTGGTGCAGGGCACCACCGTAAGCGGTATGGCCAACCTGCTGGGACTGGCCTACGAAGAGCGGGAGTCGGCGTTCAGCGTCGATATTCACGAGGACATGAAGTCGGTGCTTACGGAGGTCGAGGTCAACGAGTCGATGCTCGACACCGGACATACGCTCAAAGACATCACCCTGCCCGAGAATACGCTGGTGATGATGGTTTGCCGCGAGGGCGAGTATTTCGTGCCGCAGGGCAAGACGGAACTGCACTTGGGCGACAAGCTGCTGGTCATTTCGGACCGCAGCGAGGAGCTCGAAACCACCTATAAGGACATGGGCATCGACGATGTGATGAAATTGGGCTGACGTTTCGGCAAAATGCAAAAAAGGTTCCTGCCAAAGCAGGAACCTTTTTTCGTTTGGGGCCGGGGTGTTTACCGGCCGTTTTTCTTCCACAGGGTAGACATCTCCTCGAGGGTCTTTCCCTTGGTTTCGGGAACCCACCGCCAGACGAAGATCGCCGAGGCGAGCGACATCAGCGCATAGATGCAGTAGGTGCCGCCGACGCTCCAGGCGCTCAGCGACGGGAAGGTCGCCGACACGAGGAAGTTCGAGATCCACTGCGCCGCTACGGCGATGGCCACGGCCTGCGAACGGATGGTGTTGGGGAAGATCTCCGAGATGAGCACCCAGCAGATCGGGCCCCACGACATCATGAACGACGCGGTGTAGATGATGATGAAGACGAGCGCCGCAATACCGATCGTGTCGGTGAACGACAGCGCCGCGAGGGCGGCCATGCCGATCATCATGCCCGTCGAGCCGATGATGAGCAGCGGCTTGCGGCCCACTTTGTCGACGGTGAAGATCGCCACGACGGTGAAGAGGATGTTGACGATGCCCATGACGACAGTCTGGAGCATCGACGCGTCGCCCGAAGCGCCCATGTTCTCGAAGATGCGCGGGGCGTAGTAGAGCACGACGTTGATGCCGATGGCCTGCTGGAAGAATGACAGCAGGATGCCGATCAGGATCACGGCCGTGCCGTAGGCGAAGAGTTTTTCGCGCTTTTCGTGCACCGTGGATTTGATGTCGGCGAGGATTGAGCGGGCTTCGGACGTGCCGTTGATACGTTCGAGCACGGCGAAAGCCTTGGCGTCGTTGCCCCGGAGTGCCAGGAACCGCGGGGTCTCGGGCACGAGCATGATCAGCAGGAAGAAGGCGCCTGCCGGGAAGGCTTCGGAGAGGAACATCCGGCGCCAGCCGATCTGAACCATCGCCGCCTGGATCGCTTCGCCCGTATCGCCGAGGTGGTTGCGGATCAGGTAGTTGACAAAGTAGACGACCAGCATGCCGAAGATGATGGCGAACTGGTTGCACGAAACGAGCGTGCCGCGGATCTTCGCCGGGGAAATTTCGGCGATATACATCGGGCAGACGGCCGAGGCGAGTCCGACGCCGATGCCGCCGATGACGCGGTAGATGTTGAACGACACCAGCAGCGGGAGCGAAGCCTCGCCGTAGGGGAGGATGCCGCTCTCGGGCCACCACGAGCCGACGGCCGAGATGAAAAAGAGCACCGCCGCCATGACGAGCGATCGTTTGCGTCCGAAGCGCGAGGCCAGCAGGCCCGAGATCGCACCGCCGATGACGCAGCCGATCAGCGCGCTCGAAGCGGTGAAGCCGTGCATCCACGACGTGTAGGTGAAGTCTGCGGCGCTCCGGAAGAACTGGTCGAGCGCCTGTTCGGCGCCCGACACGACGGCCGTGTCGTAACCGAAGAGCAGTCCGCCGATGATCGCCACCAGTACGATGGAGAAGAGGTAGGCGCGGCTGCCGGTTTGTTGGTTTGAAGTAGTCATCAGGTTGTTGTTTTATTTTTTAGCGTGGTCCCTTGCTCCGGTCGGTCGCAGTCGCCGCCTTCGGCGTCGTTTACAAGTCTGACCCCACCCCGGCTAAGAGCCGGGCTTCAGGGGCGGTGCATGGGTTCGGCCTTCCAATCCGGTTCTGCGCTTCCACCACTTAAAAGCCGTTTTTTAAACGGCCCTCGGGAGGGGCTTGGCCTGCGGAGTCGGAATTGCAAACGCAGGGCCGCGTTTAGATATACATATTTACGATCGCTTCGTAAAGCTCCTGCTTGCCGCTCTGCTGCACGGGTTCGTGCTTGCGGGCGTAGTCGGCGGCCTGCTCGAGCGTGAGTTTGCCCTCTTCGAAGGCTTTGCCCTCGCCCTTGTCGTAGGAGGCGTAACGCTCGGCGAGCATCTTCTCGTAGGGCGAGTTGTCGAGGATGTCGGCGGCGATCAGCAGCGCGCGGGCCATCACGTCCATTGCGGCGATGTGGGCGATGAAGATATCCTCGAGGTCCGTCGAGTTGCGGCGGGTTTTGGCGTCGAAGTTCGTGCCGCCGCCCTGGAGACCGCCGCCGCGGACGATGACCATCATGGCCTGTACCATTTCGTAAAGGTCGATCGGGAACTGGTCGGTGTCCCAGCCGTTCTGGTAATCGCCGCGGTTGGCGTCGATCGAACCCAGCATGCCGGCGTCGACGGCGCACTGAAGCTCGTGTTCGAAGGTGTGGCCGGCCAGCGTGGCGTGGTTGACTTCGATGTTGACTTTGAAATCCTTGTCGAGACCGTGGGCGCGCAGGAATCCGATCACGGTCTCCGTGTCGACGTCGTACTGGTGCTTCATCGGCTCCATCGGCTTGGGCTCGATCAGGAAGTTGCCTTTGAAGCCCTTCGAACGGGCATAGTCGCGGGCCATGCGGAGCATCGTGGCCATGTGCTCCTTTTCGCGCTTCATGTCGGTGTTCAGCAGCGACATGTAACCTTCGCGGCCGCCCCAGAAGACGTAGTTCTCGCCGCCCAGCTCGATCGTGGCGTCGATGGCGTTTTTGATTTGCAGCATGGCGCGGGCCGCGGCGTCGAAGTCGGGGTTGGTCGAGGCGCCGTTCATGTAGCGGGCGTGTCCGAAGACGTTGGCCGTGCCCCACAGCAGTTTGATGCCGGTCTCGGCCTGTTTCTGCTTGGCGTAGGCGACGATTTCGCGGAGGTTCTGCTCATACTCCTCGGTCGTTGCGGCCTCGTCCACGAGGTCCACGTCGTGGAAACAGTAGTATTCAATGCCCATCTTCTGCATGAACTCGAAGCCTGCGTCCATCTTGGCCTTGGCGCGCTCGACGGGGCATGCCGCCGCGTTCCACGGGAAGGTCTTGGTGCCGCCGCCGAACTGGTCGCCGCCCTCGGCGCAGAGGGTGTGCCACCATGCCATCGAGAATTTGAACCAATCCTTCATTTTTTTGCCCTTCACGACCTTTTCGGGATCGTAGTAGCGGAAAGCCATCGGGTTTTTCGAATCCTTGCCTTCGAATTTGATCTTTTCCACCGAGGGAAAGTAGTTTGTTGTTGCCATGATTTTGTCGTTTTTTTGGTTTATTTGTTGAGTTTCGATTCGATTTCTGCGACCCACGCGCGGTATCCCGCTTCGAGGGCTTCGCGGTCGGCCTCGACGGGTTCCACGACCTCCAGCCGGCGGAGCGAGGCGAAAGCCTCTTCGCGCGTCTTGTAAAGCCCCGCGCCCAACGCCGCACCGCGTGCCGCACCCAGCGCACCGTCGGTGTTGAACAGCTCGATGCGGGCCCCGGTGAGCGTTGAAAGCGTCTGCCGGAACAGCGGCGAGAGGAACAGATTGGCCTGTCCGGCGCGGATGACGTCGGGCGAGAGCCCCAGCCCCCGCATGATGTCGATGCCGTAGCGGAACGAGTAGGCGATGCCCTCCTGCGCGGCGCGGAGGATGTGGGCCGTGGTGTGGCGGTTGAGGTCGATGTTGACGATCCCGGCCCCCGTGCAGCGGTTTTCGAGCACGCGCTCGGCGCCGTTGCCGAACGGAACGACCAGCAGTCCTTCGGAACCGGCCGGGACGCTTGCGGCCAGGCGGTTCATCTCGGCGTAATCCATTGTCTGCTGCGTGACGTTGCGGCGTATCCACGAGTTCATGATGCCCGTGCCGTTGATGCAGAGCAGGATACCGTAACGCGGTTTCCCGGGCGTGTGGTTGACGTGGACGAACGTATTGACGCGCGACTGCGGGTCGGCCTTCGGGGTGTCCGTGACGCCGTAGACCACGCCGCTCGTGCCGCCCGTCGCGGCGATCTCGCCCGCCTCCATGACGTTGAGCGAGAAGGCGTTGTTGGGCTGGTCGCCTGCGCGGTAGGAGATGGGCGTGCCGGTCGGGATGCCCAGTTCGCGTTCCGTTGCGGCGTCGGTGTGCGCCTGAATGCCGATCGAAACGTCGGCGTCGGGGATCATCTCCGGCGGGATGCCGTACCGGTCGGCCACGAAGTCCGCGCGGCGTTCCTCTTTGAAATCCCAGAGTATCTGCTCCGAGAGTCCGCTGACGGAGGTGGACATCCGTCCCGAAAGACGGTAGGCGATGTAGTCGCCCGGGAGCATGAACTTATGGATTTTCGCAAAGATCTCGGGTTCGTTGCGCTTCACCCACGCCAGTTTCGACGCCGTGAAGTTGCCCGGCGAGTTAAGGGTGTGTTCCAGGCAGAACTCCCGGCCGATGCTTTCGAGGGCTTCGGCGCCGATCCCGATGGCCCGGGAGTCGCACCAGATGATTGACTTGCGCAGCGGTTCGCCCTTCTCGGAGAGCGCCACGAGTCCGTGCATCTGGTAGGTGATGCCGATGGCCGCCACCTCGCGCATGGGATGTTTCACGGCGATCTGCCGGATGCCTTCGCGGACGTAGTGCCACCACATTTCGGGGTCCTGCTCGGCCCAGCCGCTTCGGAGCGCCTCGATGGGCATTTCCGCCGCAGGGTTGGTGGCCGAAGCCACGCATTCGCCCGTCGGGATGTCCAGCAGCGACACTTTGACCGACGAGGAACCTATGTCTATGCCTAAAGTTTTCATGTCAATATCTCCAGTTGTTTATGAATCCCAGTTTCAGTTTGTCTTTCAGGGCCTTTTTGTAGGCGTTCTTGTTAAAGGTGTAGTATTGTGCGGGTTTGTGGGCCACGCCCTGCTCCTTTTCGGCGGTGGGGGTCAGGAAACCCGAGGCCAGGATCTTCTTGCGGAAGTTGCGGTTGTCGATTTCGATGCCCAGCACGGCGCTGTAAAGGTTCTGCAACGCCCGGATCGTGAATTTGCGCGGCAGCAGCTCGAAGGCCACCGGCGATTGCAGCATCTCGCGGCACAGCACCGTGAGGGCTGCCGAAAGGATTGCCTTGTGGTCCATGGCCAGCCGTTGAATCGAATCCACGTCGACCCATTGGGCCCCTTTGGCCGTCGTGTAGGCGATGGTGCGGCTGTCGAGCTTCACCAGCGCATAGTAACCGACGGTGACCACGCGGTCGGTCTGGATGCCGTGGTAGCGGTTGATCCACTCCAACTCCTCGCCGGCCACGCGCTTGGGGTCGGAGAAGATGTCCATCTGTTTCAGGTAGACGTTTTTGAGTCCCGTGGCCTCTTCGAGGACGCGGTAGGCGGCTTCGGGCAGCGTCTCGTTTTCGAGAATCATGGCTCCCGGCAGTTTGAGCTTGTCGAGACGCGTGTCGGGTTTGTAGTAGCGCCGTTCGATGAGCAGCACTTTGAGCGATTTTCCGTTGAAACCGAAGACGGCACAGTCGACCGACAGCGATTGGTTCATCTGAATAGACATGGTCGCGGGTTTAGGTTACGATTGTAAAATTACCCATTCGGCAGGGTAAATCCAAACTTATCGTCTTTCGTACGCTAACTATGCCGCTGCAAAGCGCCTGCCAGAAAGGCTGAGGGGCGATTATGAGGCGGCCGTGTTAGGTCCGAAATTACGCTAACCGGAATCCGGCGGGATTTCCGCGGAATTCCGGTCGGCGCAGGTGTTCACGGACGGGGAGGGCTTCAGCGCTCCCCGTCGTAGTAGGATGCCAGCGGGTAGAGATTCGTGTGGAGCTCCCGGGCCAGGTTCAGGTAGTCGGCGTAGGGGGTGTACTCCACCGATACGAGGCCCTTGTTCGAATCCGTCGTGCCGCCGTAGCCGTCGTTGTATTCGAAGTGCATCCACCCGGCGCAGTTGCGCGTCTCGAGCAGCCGCAGGCAGAAGTTCTGGTAGAACTCCCCGCGGTTCTTCTGCGTGCGCACGAGCCATCCGCCGCCGTCGGTGTTCGTATAGGCACGGCCCTTATAGTTGGCGTCGGCGCCTTTGACGTAGAACTCCGTGACGATGAAGGGTTTGTTGCCGCACCACGCGGCGAGGTTGGCCATGAAATCGGGTTCGGGCTGCCAGCGGGCGTAGTAGTTGACCGACACCACGTCGCAGTAACGGGCGCAGGCTTCGACGATGCCTTGCGTATATTTGCTCCAGTCGTGGAGGCGCGATCCGAGGATCAGGTGTTGCGGGTCGGCCTTGCGGACCGCCGTGCTCGTCACCTGGAAGTAGTGGTCGGCGACGGCCGAGCGGAATTTCTCGCGGTTGGCCTTGGTGATGGCCTCCGTCGAGGCGATGCCCTCCTGCGCCATGAACGCTTCGGCGAAATCGCGCGCGCCTTTGTATTTGTCGGGCAGGGAGAGGAAGTGCTTCAGTTCGATGCCTTTCACGGCGTCGGCGTTCTCGTAGGCTGCGAAAGGCAGTTCGTTGTCGAGGTAGTAACCCACGAAGTGTTTGTCTCCGGCGAACAGGGCGCATTTCTCGCGGGCGAGGTTTTCGACATAGCTCTGGAACGTGGGTTCGAACGCCAGCACGAGGCGGTTGTAGGTGCCGTCTTCGAAAGCGTAGCCCAGGTTGGCGGTCATGTCCCACATGAAGGTGCGCAGCAGGTAGAGGTTCTCGGCATAGGCCATCTTGCGGTTGCCGGGGTTGAGCAGATTCTCACGTATGTCGTCCGGGAAGCGCTCGACGCGGTTCGAGCCGTAGGAGATGTAGTTGAAGCCGTAGGAGGCGAGCATCGCGCCCGTCTCGGCGCTCCATTTGGCGTTGTTGCCGAATTTGCCGTTGAACGACGCGACGTGCTCGGCCGAGGTGCCGGGGCGCACGTGCTGCGTGCCGTGCAGGATGACGGCGCCGCCGTCCGGATCGAGGAAATACCAGCGTCCGTCGGCCTTGCCCACGCGGAAGTAGCCTTCGGTGCCTGTTACGGAGGCGGGTTCGCCGTAGTCGAGGCGTCCGCCCCATGCCGTTTCGACGTGCCCGTCCACCGGCGAGAACCAGTTCATGCCCCTGACCGTGCGGGTCTCCGTGGCGTCGGCCGTGGTCCACGGTTTGAAACTGCCGCTCTGGATTTTGCGGTATTCGACTGCCGTGTAACTGTATTCGGGTTTGTCGCCGTGACCGGGTTTTCCGGAGGGTTCGCCGCCGGTCGTGTCGTCCGTGCAGGCTGCGGCCGCCGCGAGGTATCCGGCCGCAAAGAGAAAAGGTCTGAAAAGTTTGTTCATTACATGTGTAGGTTAGGATATTGTTCTTATCGGAGTTTCAGCAGGGCTTCTGCATAGCGGCGCCCCAGTTCGCGCTGGCTCGCGGCCGAGAAGTGCGGGTCTGTTTCGTCCTTCATCGGCGCGAGCCCCTCGGCCGATACGCAGGCCGTGTGCGGAATGCGCAGACTGCGGAGCATGGCGTTGAAGGGGGCCGTGCCCTCGACGCGGTTCGTCCAGTTCCAATGGGCGATTTCGCCGAAGACCACCGGCAGCGAGGGGTTGCCGAGTTCCGTGCGCAGGATGCCGACGAGGCGGCGGAGCTTGGCCTCGTAGCGTTCGGGATGTGCCGAGTCGGCTTCGCCCTGATGCCAGAGCACCGCCGCGACATCGCCCCAGTCGCCTGCGGCGCGAATGCGTTCGACGGCTTTGGCCAGATAGTCCGTTTCGGAGCCGGGCAGCCACTCGTCGATCGACGAGCCGCCGCGGGCGTTGACCACGACGCCCACCGGGGCGCCCGTGACCTCCGCATAGCGTGCGGCGAAGCTCCCGACGGGGCCGACGCGCTGCATGCCGAGTTCCTTGCGGACGGTGGAGTAGCGGTTCATGGGTTCCGCGGCGCGTTCGAAGCCGTCGCCGTTGAAGAGGTAGACGCTGCGGAGCGTGTCGGCGGCCCCGGCATCCATCAGACCCCGGCCCGCCATGTTCGACTGCCCGATGCAGAGCACGAGCCGCAGGCGCGGCAGCCTCACGAAGCAGACGCCGCCGGCCGTGAGCGTGTCGCCCCGCATGGGGCGGGATTCTATGGCATGTCCGTCTGCGAGTTCGACGCGCGGGGTGTGCGCGGCTCCGTGGGTCACGTAGACCGTATCGGGACGGGCGCAGGCCGCGGCGGCGAGGCACAGGTTCAGCGCGAGAAGAAATGCGTGTTTCATGGGTGTCAGTGGTTGCGGTAGATGCGGATGGCGTTCAGCACGGGTTCGCCCTCGATGCGTCCGAAATCGACGCGCAGGCCCTTGCCGTCGCGGACGATGACGTCGACTTTGCGGACCATCGCCCGCGAGAAGCCGACTTCGGCGGCGATCGAGAAGTTTTCGAGCACCTTCCGGCCGTTCACCGAAACGTCGAACCGGCGTCCCGTGTACTGTTGCTGGGCGCCGTCGGCCCCGAGGTTGTAGGCCAGCGCTTCGCGCTGCCGGGCGGCGTCGAGTTCGGCCCAGTAGAGGTAGACCGAGTAGGTGCCGTCGGGCACGTCGGCGCGGAACGACTCGATGCCGACGCGCTGGGTCTGGAACACGGGGTCGTTCTTCGTGCCGAGGATGTCGGAGGCGCTGCCGAGCCATCCGGCCCCGGAGCGCCGCAGGGCCTCGCCGCCGACATATCCCCAACTGCCCGGGGTGTAGGGCCGCTCGGGAATCCACGCCAGACCCGCCTCGCGGTCGTCGAAATAGCGGGGCGAGCCGAGCATGACGTTCAGCCCGGTAAACCGTTCGGGCGACGCCTGCGCCAGCCGGAAACCGACTGTCAGGACATCGGTGAGCGCCCCGGCCCGGGCCACGAGGCGGTTCTCGCCGTCCGCAAAGGGAACGTCGAACATCGCCACGCCTCCTTCGGGACGCTTGGTGCCGACCTTGCGGCCGTTGAGCGTGAGGGTCACCGACGACTGGTTGGTGAAGACCGGAACGGGCTGTGTGCAGCGGCCCGTGCCGTCGTCCGCACCGCTGCGGTTCTGCCACCCGCGGTTGCCGATGACGAGCTGCGGGGTGCGGTTGAGCACGGTCTTGTAGAAAAGATAGGTGTCTTTCAGTTCGCGGTCGAGACCCGTGACGCCTTTGTTGTTGACGTGGGGCACGACGTCGGCGCGCGGCTCGGAATAGAAGGCGTTGAGGTTCCAGAGCGACGAGCCCGCGATGAAGGAGCGTTTTTGCATCTCGCTCAGATAATGGCGGTTGTAGACCAGCCCGTACTCCTGCGAGAAGTCGAACTGCTCGGGCGAGAACGAGTGCAGCCGCGGATCGACGTCGGCGCCGTACTCGGTCACGATCAGCACCTTGTCGGGATACTGCGCGTGGAGCCGGTCGAGGATGCGCTCGAAGCCCGTGATGTCCTTTTCGTACCATCCCTGGTAGAGATTCCAGCCCTGGATCATCGGGATTTGGGTCAGGTTGGCGGCGGCATACCGCTCCGGGGCGTTGTGGAAGGCGATCATCGTGTAGCGCGAGGGGTCCTCGCTGCGCACGGTCTCCTCCAGCGTGCGGGCCACGTGTTCGATGGCTTTGTAATACTCTTTCGTGCGGGCCTCGTCGGTGTAGGGCGGGCGCAGGAGCGTCTCGTTCATGTAGGCCCAGATCATCACCGAGGGGTGGTTGAAGTCCTGACGGATCATCTCGCGGACCATTCGCACCGAATTTTCGAGGAACCCGTCGCTCTCGGTGACGGCGTTGACCACCGGAATTTCGACCGAGGTGACGATGCCCAGCCGGTCGCACATCTCCATCACCACGGGGTCCTGCGGGTAGTGCGACACGCGCAGGAAGTTGCCGCCCATCTCTTTGATGAGACGCACGTCGCGTTCGTGCATCTCGTCGGGCAGCGCCCAGCCGCGGCCCAGGTAGTCCTGGTGGCGGCACGTGCCGACGAGTTTGCGCGGACGGCCGTTGAGCGAAAATCCCTTGTCGGGATCGAACGAGAACCACCGCAGGCCCAGCGGGTTGGAAACCTCGTCCAGCACGCGGCCGTCCTCGGCCACGATGCGCGTCAGCACGCGGTAGAGGTTCGGTTCGTCGATGTCCCACAGCCGGGGCGACGCGATCGTGATGCCCCGGCGGAGCTGTTCCGCGACGCTTCCGGCGGCGATTTCCGCGGTGTCTTCCGTGCGTGCGGCCTCGCGCCCGTCGGGCGCGACGATGCGGTGCTCGATGCGCACCCGGGCGGTTTCCGGACCGTCGTTGGCCACCAGCGTCCGCACCTCGACCGTGGCCCGTTCAGCCGTGACTTCGGGGGTCGAGAGGTAGACGCCCGGCGATGCGAAGTCGGTCGGCGCCACGTGCACCTTGTCGGTCATCAGCAGGCTCACGTCGCGGTAGATGCCGCCGAAGAAGGTGAAGTCGGCGGACAGGGGCGGAATATCGGGATCGTGGGCGTTGTCCACCTCTGCGGCGAAGAGGTTTTCGCCGCCCGGGACGATGTATTTCGTGATGTCGAACACGAAGCGCGTGTAGCCGCCCGTGTGCTTCCCGGCGTAATGGCCGTTGACGTAGAGCCGCACCACCTGGTTGGCCCCCTCGAAGCAGAGGTAGACCTGCTTCGAGGCGGCGTCGGCCGGCAGGACGATCCGCTTGCGGTACCATGCCGGGCCGCGGTAGAAGCCCGGAACGTCGTCGACGGCGTCCTCGGCGTTCCACGTGTGGGGGATGTTCACCACTTCCCACGCCGAGTCGTCGGCCGCGGGCAGGAAGGCGTTGTAGGGCGAGCCTTTCGTGAAACGCCAGGCGTCGTTGACCGTGTATTTGACCCGTGCCGCGGCCGAAGCGGCGGCCAGGAGCAGCGTCAGGCAGAGAATGATTCGGATGTGTTTCATCGGTTTTCGGTTGATTGGAATTTGCATTCGAGGGGTTCGCCCGTATAGCGGACGGTCTGTTCCGCGGGTTCCGCTCCGGGGCGGAAGACCCGGATGCGGAGCGTCTGCTCCTGCGCCATGCCGGGGTAGGAGCCTTCGCGTGCGGAGATGTGCAGCGAGGCGTCCGCCTCGGACCAGCCGAGGGTGCAGCGGGCGTATTCGCCCTGTTCGTAGCCGTAGCCGTCCCCGGCGTCGTCGTAGAGCGTGAAGCGGGCGTCGGCCCCGGTATAGATGCGGATTTCGAGTTCACGGTCGGGACCGGCCATGACCGACTCCTTCACCGCGCCCATCGGCACGATCGAGCCGCCCCGGGCGTAGACCGGGAGTTCCGTGAGGCCGCACGTCCGGGTGACGCGCTCTCCGCCGCGGAACGCCCCGCCCGTGAAGAAGTCGTACCACCATGCGCCGTCGTGGCGCGGCAGCAGCGTTGCGACCGGCTGGGTCCGGGCTCCGGCGGGCATCGGTTCGAAGACGGGACGCACGAGCAGCGCGGGGCCGAACAGGTACATGTCGTCGGTCGCGGCTATCGCCCGGTCCTCCGGGAAGGCCATGCCTGCGGCCGCGATGAACGAACTGCCGTTCGCCGCAACGTCGTAGGCCGTGGAGTAGACGTAGGGCGTCAGGCGGTAGCGCAGGTCGATGTATTTTGTCTGGTTGCGGTACCAGACGCTCCGTTCGTCGCCGAACTGCCACACCTCGCGCGGAACGTTGGTCCCGTGGGCGCGGAAGATCGGCAGGAAGGCCCCGAACTGAAACCACCGGGCGTAGAGTTCCTTATAGGCCGGGTCGGCCAGTCCGCGGGGGTAGATGCCGCCGTTGTCGGTGACGTAGAATCCGCCCGTGTCGAAGGTCCAGTAGGGGAATCCCGACGCCGCAAGGTTGACGCCCGCGGCCAGCTGGCGTTTCATCGTCTCCCACGAGGCGATGATGTCGCCCGACCACACGGCCGTTCCGTAACGCTGCTGCCCGGCGAATGCCGAGCGGGTGAAGAGCAGCGGACGGCGTTCGGGAGCCGCCGCGCGCAGGCGGCCGTAGAGGTCGCCCGTCCACACCAGCGAATAGGTGTTCAGATAGCGGTGGAAAGCCCCCAGATGGGTTTTTCCGGCCGATTTGGTCCGGGCCTCCTGCTTGCGCTGGGTGAATCCCTCGCGGAACGAGGGTTCGGTGGCGTCCATCCACCAGCCGTCGACGCCGGTGTCGAACAGCCCCGTGCGGAAATGGTTCCAGACGATGTCGCGCGCCGCCGGATCGTAGGCGTCGAAGACCTTGTAACCGGCCCATGTCCGTTCGTCGAACAAGGCTCCGGCGGCCTCCAGGTCGCGGTATACGGCCGTCTCGGGACCGAATCCCGGCCACACCGACACCAGCAGCCGCACGCCGTACTCTTCGTGCAGGCGGGCAATGGCGGCCCCGGGGTTCGGGAAACGCACCGAATCCCAAAGGAGGGCGTTCCACCGGGGTTTTTCGCCCCAGTACTCCCAGTCCTGCACGATGACGTCGATCGGGATGTGCCGGCGGCGGTATTCGCTGACCACGCCGGTCAGTTCGTCGAATGTCTTGTAGCGTTCGCGCGACTGCCAGAATCCGAAGGCCCATTTCGGAAGCATCGACGCCGCGCCGGTCAGCGCCCGGTAGCCGCGCACGCATCCGGCGGGATCGTCTCCGTAGACGAACCAGTAATCGACGGCGTCGCCCACTTCCGATGTGAATTCGAAAGCGTCGCCTCCGTCGCGGAACTCCGAGGCCGAATAGTTGTCCCACAGCAGGCCGAAGCCGCGCGTGGAGACCAGGTAGGGGTTGACGATGTCCTTGTTGGCCTGCAACAGCAGAACCGTGTCGCGTTTGTAGTTCAGGGCGCCCGTCTGATACTGGCCCAGCCCGTACAGCGCCTCGTCGTCGGTCCCGGCGAACCGCTGGGTCACGGCGTAGCACGCCTCGCCGCCCACGGTGTCGGGACGGAGCGAGCGGGCGGTCTCCTCGAGCAGCAGGGCGCCCGTGCGGGCGTCGCGGAACGAAAAGAGGCCGCGTGCGCGGTCGAACTCCACCCAGAGCTGCGGCGTGCGGAAGGCATAGCCGTATTCGGTGGACTCACGGCGAATCTCGACGGGAGCCGCAGGCAGCGAATCCACGACCAGCCGTCGCGTCACGAGGGGCGAACCGGCCGGTCGGGCGAGGATGCGCACGGTGTTTTCCGTGCGGAACTCGATGCGGTAGGCCATGCCCGCCTCGTCGAACGTGAAGGCATTGCCGTCTTGCGAGGGGCCGCCGCAGGCGGTGCAGGCGGCCAGCAGCAGGGTGGTGAGCAGGCGCATCATCGGCTGAGGGTGTAATGGAAGCTGACGTCGCGCAGCTTCAGTTTGCCTTTGAACATCAGTGTAAAGCCCGGCGTCGTGGCGTAAAGCACGTTTTCGGGGATCAGCCCGACCCGCACCCGTTTCCATGTACCCGTGCCGTCGGTTTTGAACTTGGCGACGGTGGCGAAAATATTCTTGGGCTGACGCTCGGTGCGCGAGTAGATGAAGACGAAATCGCCCGTCGGGGCGTCGTCGAAGTATTCGAACTCCACGTAACCCGTGTGGGCGCGCGCCGCGATCAGCGAGCGGGTGGCCGTCTCGGGCAGGTAGACCTTCAATTCGGGCGAGGCGTACCGGACGCCGTGCACGGCATCGCTGCTGAAGCGCAGTTCCGATTCCGGAATGTCGAGCGTACTGTTTTTGAGCGTTTTTTCGAGGGTTTCCACAGCGGTTTCCGCCGCGGAGAGCCGTTCGGCGGCCTCTGAATAGCTCCCTCCGGCGATCGCGGCGGCGGCCTGGTCCAGCAGGGCGTCGGCCGCGGCCGTCTTGCGACGGGCCGAAGCGAGGTATTCGCTCCGTTTGCGCAGGTCGAAAAGCCGTGCGGGAAGCGCGATGCCCGAGGCATCTTCCGGCATCTCTTTGAACTGCGCGGCGTAATGCAGCGTCGTGCGCAGTTCGCGGTCGCCGTTCTCCACCGTGGGCTCGATCTCGTGTCCCTCGGTGTAGTCGCTCCACGAGGCGATGAACATCATGTCGAGGCTGTCGCGCGAGGCCATGCTGAACTCCCACATGCGTTCGTAGGTCCGGCCCCCGTCGCGCGGGATGTAGTAGAAATGCTGTCCTCCCCAGCCGGCGCAGCCGCGGTTGTCCATGCCCGGCATGGCGAAACCCGATTTGACGGTGTAGGCCGGGTCGGCGCTCATCCACACCGAGTCGCGGAACGGTTTCATGAATTCGATGAGGTCGTCCGGTTCGGCGTAGTGGTCCCAATAAGGGTGCGCGGCGTCCATCGGACGCACGCGGGCCGGCAGCCACGCCGTGGGGATCATCCCCAGCTCCTTCCACGACTCGATCTCGGGGCTCCAGCGAACGGGAACGTAACGGTTCGCTTCGAGCGTGCCCCACTCGGCCCAGCGGCGCAGCACGGCGGGCTGCGGCATGCCTTCGGGCAGGCGGACCTTCGATGCGGCATAGGCGTATTCCGCGGGCTTGGCGCCCGGACCGAAGAGGTAGAAAACCGGACGTCCGCCGACGGTCGGGGCCGTCGGGCCCGACAGTACGTTATCCACCAGATATTGATAGCAGCGGGCGTAATGTTCGGTCTTGGCCTCGCGGGTGTCGATTTCGGGGTGCATGCGGGTGATCCAGTCGTAATAGAGCCAGCCGTCGCACCAGTTGACGCCGATCTCGAAGCCGTATTTCGCGGCCACGGGCTGCATGGCCCTGAGCAGTTTGTCGTTCTCGTGGTCCATGAACCCCCATTCGATGAAGAATCCGTCGATCCCCGCGGCCTTGGCCGAGAGAATCTGGTATTCGATGTAGTCGGGGTCGAGATTCGACTGCATGCCCGCCTGCGGATAAGCCACGGCGGCGATGTCGTGGCGTCCCTCGGCATCCATGAAGTCGGCGTTGTAGCAGAGCGTCTTCCGGCCGGTTTTCGACTTGGCGGTTTCGGCGTGCATCTCCCAGCGGCCCAGTTTGCCGTCGTGGGCGCGCGTGTAGCGCACGCCGTGATAGTCGGCGTAGATTTTCTTGCCGTTTTGCGCCGGGGCTGCCGCCGGAAGCAGGAGCAGCGCCGCTGCGGCGAGTGAAATGCGTAACGGGGTCATCGTTTCAATCGGTTTGGTTTATCAAAGAACGGAAACCCCTCCGGAGAATTGCTCCGGAGGAATTTCCGATTCTGAAAATTCGCTTACTCCTTGGGGAGTTTGACCGCGAAGGTGAATACGCGGGCGTTGGCGTTCGTGCCGATCTTCTCGCCGATCGCAACGAGTTTCATGAGACCCACTTTGCCGCTGCCGGCCGAGGATTTCGAACCCGTTTTGAAGGCGATCACGGCGCCGATCAGTTCGTCTTTGCCCTTGATGTTTGCGGACTGGATGGTCCCGGCGTCGATCGCGGCGATGTCGGCGGCCGTGGCGTTCTCGAAGTCCACTCCCGTGAGCAGTTTGAACCGGGTGGCGTTTATTACGCCGAA
Source organism: Alistipes timonensis JC136 (assembly GCF_900107675.1). Classification (GTDB taxonomy): domain Bacteria; phylum Bacteroidota; class Bacteroidia; order Bacteroidales; family Rikenellaceae; genus Alistipes; species Alistipes timonensis. Next base: position 57,390 of record NZ_FNRI01000011.1, on the reverse strand, counting down.
GTTGTTGATGTTCTGTCCGCTGTACGAGTATTCCCCGTTCTTGCTGTCGGCATTCTCCATCGAGTAGATGCGCACCGACTGGGCATTGCCGTTCATGTAGTAAACCTTGACGTCGGCGTGCGACTGCAAGTCGGTGTTTTCCAGGCACTCCTGTACGGAGTAGGTCTTCTGGTCGCCCAGCGAGAGCAGGCGTTTCGCGCCTCCGGCAGCCGATGCGCCGTCGCCCGCCGGGGCCGTGGTGACCGGAATCTCCTCGACGTAGTACATGTTGACGCAGGCCTTGGTCGACGCCGTGGTCGTGCGGCCCACGTTGTCCGTGACGATCACTTTGACACCCGACGTGGAGTTGGTGAAAATCATCTTCTCGGCATAGTTCAGCTCATTGAGTTTTTCGTAGGTCGTGGTCTTCACCGAGGTTTCGGTCTTGCCCTCCATGCGGAACAATTCGACCTTCACCACGCCCGCCTGCGATTCGATGCTGATATTCACTGCCTTCTCCTCGTCCTTATCGGCGAAGATCGTTCCGTCGGCAAACGTGACGGTCGGAGGCGGAACGGTCTTGTACTGAACCTGCATCGTTTCGATGCGCACCTGCCCGTAGTTGTCGACGGCCTTGACTTTGAAACCTTTGTCGAATTCGTCGAACTCGATCATTTCGTCGAAGGTCCACGATTTCTGCTGGTCCTCGTCGGTGAACGTCAGACTCGTATAGAGCTCCTGACCGGAGGTCTTCACGCGGGTGATCTCTATCGACTGCAACAGCGCCGAGGTGTTCACTTCGATGTGTGTGCGGGGCTTTTCGCCGCCGACGGTCTCGTCATACGACCATTTTGCAGGCGTGAAGACGATCGAGGGGGCTTCCACAACGTCGACGATCGAGATCGGCATCTTCGCCTCGGCCTTGCGGCCGAGCAGGTCGACGGCCTCGATCACGGCCTCGGTGTAGTTCGGCTCGTAGTTGATGTCCTCCGCGAGGCTGTAACTCTTGGCGTTGAAGAACTCGGTGACGGTGGTCACGGGAACCGTCTCCCCGTCCGAGGTGTTGATGCTGAGCGAAACGCTTTTGAGCCCTGCTTCCGATTTGACGATGGCGACGACCGGCAGGTTGTCGACCATGTTGAGGTCGGCTTCGAGCGTGTCGTATGCGTAGGTGATGGTCGGTTCGGCGGTCGAAGGATCGATTCCCTCGTCGTCGTTGCAGGCTGCGAACGACATGACGGCGAAAATCCCGGCCAATAGGATGAATAGTCTCTTGTTCATGGTTTTCGGTGTTTTAAAGTTCGTCATGTCCTATTTCTTGTAGTAGCAGTAGGAGTCGAAGACGTGGATCACGCCGTTGGTCGGCATGATGTTGCAGCTCACGGACTTGCGCATGGGCGAATTGCCGTTCGTGCCCGTGTCGTTCACGATGATCGCTCCGGCGTCGGCCATCCAGGGGTTCTTACGCGTGAGCATGGTCATCAGACCCTCCTCGCCGCGGCGAAGCGTCAGCACGAAGATTGCCTCGACGGGAAGTTCCCCGTAGCCGCTGTAAAAACCGTCGACGATGTGGTAACTCAGCAGGTTTTGTACATCCTCCTTCGGGCAGTCGGTGATTTTCGACTTGTCGGGATAGGTGCTCACGAACGCTTTGACGGCCGTGTTGGTCAGCGCCAGGAACGTGTATTCGCGGCCGGTCTGGGTGTAGTACTCCTTCATGCCGGCGTATTCGATGGCCGCCATGAACTCGCTGAAAATGTCCGGACGGGTTTCGAAATACTCCCACGCCGTCATCGGGATGTGGGGGTCGAGCACCGAATAGTCGTAGTCGGCGTCGGTCTGCAGTTTCATGTCGCCGCAGGCTGCGGTCAGCGCGACCGCCAGAAGCAACGACAATTTCTTAATGATATGTTTCATGGTACAGGTCGTTTTAGCAATTATTTATTCGTTGCATAGTAGCTGTTCTGCACCAGTTTTTTGTTCTGGTCCAGGTGGGAAAAATGGATCGGGAAGAGTTCGTTGCCGTCCTCCTGGCAGCCGTTGATCGGGCCCATGACGCTCTTCCAGCGTCCCGTGCGCACGAGGTCGAACCACCGGCGGCCTTCGCCGACCAGTTCGCGCTGGCGCTCGTCGAGGATGAAGTCCACGAGTTCCTCCTCGTCGGCGAAATCCGCGGCCGAAGGGGTTTCGAGACCGGCGCGCGTGCGGATCGGCTTCACCAGGTCGAGGGCCTCTTCCCACTTGCTCTGGCGGGCCTGTGCCTCGGCCTGCAGCAGGATCATGTCCGAATAGCGGTAGATGGGGTAGCCCACTTCGCAGGTCTTATTGAGCGTCGACGAAATGTCGCCCGAGATGTATTTGCGCATCTCCCAGCCCGACTGGTAGTTCTTCGTCACCAGCGGGAAGCGCAGGTCTTTCTCCTGGTCGTATTTGGCCAGCAGCGTCGGCGACATCACGGCGGCGCGGTTGCCCGAACCCGTGAACCACTGGTACATGTAGCTGTAACCGTTGGCGCCCACCTCGTCCATATTGAAATGCACGACGAAAATGAACTCCTTGGTGCTGTATTCGTCGTTCTCGGGCGTGTTGTCGCTGGCCTTGTTGTTCAGCTCCTCGGCGAACATCTTCTTCCAAGTGCTGATGTCGGTTTCGAGAGCCATGAACGATGCGTCGTTCTTCATCTTCTCGATGGTCTGGTCGGCCAGGCTGTACTCTTTGAGCCACATGTAGGTGTCGGCCATAATCGCCCAGGCACCGTAAACCGAGATGCGCTTGCGCTCCTTGTTCTTCGTGCGGTCGATCAGCGACTCGGCCTTTTTGGCGTCTTCGAGAACCACTTCGCGGAGGATGTAGTCCATATCGGTACGCTCGCGGTAGATATCCGGACTGTACTCCTCGTTGGGTTCGGTGAACAGGGGCACGTCGCCCCAGACCCGCACGGCGTAGAGATAGGCCAGCGCACGCATGCCGTAAGCCTGTCCCAGCAGGTCGTTGCGATCCGATACCGACGGCATGTCGACGCCCGGGAGGTATTTGATGCAGAGGTTGGCCTGGTTGATGACCTTATAGATCGCGGTCCACTTCGTGCAGTTGAGGTCGGTGGTCAGCTGGTTGTCGATGACGCGCTGCTGGTCGGCGGCTGTCGATGCGCCCGACAGGAAGTCGTCCGAACGGAATTCACCCCAGTAGAAATAGTTTTCGCGCATGGCCGAGCGGAAGAATCCGTAGATCTGGCTCACGCCGGCCTTGGCTTCGCGCGAAGAGGTCCACATCTGGTCGGCGGGGAGTTCGCTTACGGGCTGTTCGTCGAGGAACGACTCGCACGAGCTGAACCCCGAGGCCAGCAGGACGGCTGCAAGTATGTATTTGATCTTTTTCATTGTTATAAGCCTTTAAAATTTAACGTTTATACCTGCGCCGAATTCGCGTTTCATGGGGTAGCGGTAGGTATCGCGGCCGATTTGCAGCGGATTCGACGACGAGAATTCGGGGTCGTAGCCGCTGTAAGAGGTCCACGTCATCAGGTTGTTGCCGAAGATGTAGACTTGCAGCGCTTTGATGCGCAGCGATTTGAGCCAGCGCTCCGGCAGGTCGTAGGACAGACGCACGTTCGACAGGCGGATGTAATCGGCATCCTCGACGTAGAACGAGTTGGCGTAACGCGCATTGTTGTACTCGTCGTTGTAGGGGCGCGGGTAGAGCGCCTGGTCGCCCTGGTGTATCCACATGTTGTTGATTACGTGGGGCGAAGGGGTCGTCGAGGTGTATTTGAACATGTTGCGCTGGTGCTCGGCGTAGTTGTAGATCTGTCCGCCGAACGAGTAGTAGAACGACACGAAGAGACCGAAATTCTTGTAGGTGAAGTTCGTGCTCAGGCCGCCGGTATAGGTCGGCAGTGCGTTGCCGATGATCATGCGGTCGCTCTCGTCGATCACGCCGTCGCGCGAACCTTCGGCCTCCTCCCAGTTGACGTCGCCGCCGCGGAAGGGCTTGCCGTTGGGCAGTTTCTTCTGCACATAGCTGCCGTTGTAAACCTGTCCGTTGAGCGTGTAGTGGCTGAACGAGCCGTTTTCGAAGACCGGCGTGAGCTGCTGCCACGTGTCGGGCGTGAAGGCGTTCGATTCGTCGTAGGCGAAGATGTTGTTCTGCTTGTAGCCGTAGAAATCGCCGATCGAACCGCCCTCGGCAATCCACCAGAGGTCGTTTTCCAGATAGGGTTCGCCCTCGGCGAGTTTCTCGATGGTGTTCCAGTTGCGCGAGATGTTGAACGAGGCGTTCCAGCGGAAATCCTTCGTGCGGATGAGGTCGCCGGCGATCGTGAACTCGAAACCGCGGTTGCTGACCTCGCCGACGTTCGTGCGCATGGTCGAGAATCCGGACTCCTTCGGGAGCTCGCGGTTGGCCAGCAGGCCGTCGGTGTATTTGTCATAGTAGTCGGCCGTGATGGTCAGGCGGCTGTTGAAGAAGCTCAGGTCGAGACCCACGTCCACCTGGCGGGTCTCCTCCCAGCGCAGGTTGTCCACGGCGAGGCGTGCGGGATAGACGCCGCCCACGCCGTCGTAGATGTCACCCGTGGCGTAGGAATAGAGGTAGTCGTAGTTGCCGATCTGCTCGTTGCCGGTGATACCCCAGCTGATGCGGATCTTGGCGTCGTCGAGCGCGCGACGCGAGAAATTCATGAAATTTTCGTCCGAGAGGCGCCAGGCGGCCGATACCGAGGGGAAGTTGCCCCAGCGGTTTTCTTTCGAGAAGCGCGACGAACCGTCGCGGCGGAAGGTCGCCTGAATCAGGTATTTCGATTTGAAATCGTAGGTCACGCGGGCGAAAAGCGATGCCATCGAGTGATTCGACTGCCAGGTGCCGGTGTCGCTCAGGGTGAGGTTGGCGGCGAAGGCGTTCATCGTGGGGATGAAGTCCGTCGAGGAGTTGATACCCGACAGGACGGTCTGGTCGGTGCGCCACTGCTGCTCGCTGAAACCCACGAGGGCCGAGAAGTTGTGGTTGCCCCACTTGTTCTTATAAGTAAGGACGTTCTCGTTGAGCCAGTTCCAGTTGAGGTTGTCGGCGGCGTAACCGCTGTTGCTCTTCTGCCACTCGTCGGTGATCATGCTCGGGTAGACGCGCTGGCGCTTGTTGAGGTAGAGATTGGCATTGATGCTGGTCTGGAACGTCAGCCCCTTGGCGAGCTTCAGTTCGAAGCCCTGGTAGAGATTGCCCTGATAGTACTCCGTGCGGTCGGTCGTGTATTTCACCTGTGCCAGCGGGCTCTTCTGGCCCTGGAATACGCCGGCCAGCGTGCCGTCGGGATAGTAGAGGTTGAAATAGGGACGGCGCGAGAGCATCGCGGTCATCAGCTGGCCCTCGTTGATGCCGTTCTTCTGGGAGTAGCCCAGCGAAACGCGGCTGTGAAGCGTCAGCCAGTTGTTGGCCGTGTAGTCGGCGTTGATACGGGCCGTCAGACGTTGGAAATTCGTGTTGGGAACGATACCGCGTTCGTTGTAGTAGCCCGTCGATCCGAAGTACTTCATCTTCTTCGTGCCGCCGGCGACGCTCAGGTCCACCTGGTCTTTCTGGGCCCACTGGAAGAGCAGGTCTTGGTAGTCGTTGTCGACGTTGAACGCTGCGTTCAGCGAGTCGTTGATCAGTTGGTTGCTGGCGTTGTCGACATAACCCGTCGCATTGTCCTTATGATAGGTGTCGCGCAGGATGTCGAACTTGCGGCGGTCGGCGCGCGTGGCCTGTGCGAGTTTGTGGGAGAGTTTGCCCCAGGTGTGGAGGTATTTCACGTCGATGCGCGGAGCTCCCTCCTGACCGCCCTTGGTCGTGATGAGGATGACGCCGTTGGCCGAACGCGAACCGTACATGGCGGCCGATGCGGCGTCTTTGAGGATCTCGATCGAGGTGATGTCGCCGGGATTGATGCCGTCGATGTCCTCCATCGGGATTCCGTCTACCACATAGAGCGGTTTCACGCCTTCGGCCGAGAAGGTCGAGATACCGCGGATATTGATCTGCGAGGCTTCGCCCGGCTGTCCCGAACCTGCCGAGATCTGTACGCCGGCGACCTGTCCCTGCAACGCCTCGAAGACGTTCGAGGGGGCGCGGCGTTCGATGGACTCCGACGAAATGGAGGTGATGGCGCCCGTCACGTCGCGTTTGCGCATCGTGCCGTAGGCGACGACCATCACTTCGTCGATCTTCTGGGCGTCGGAGTCGAGCGAAACTTCCAGAAAATCGGCATTCGCGGTGAGCGTTTTGGTCACATATCCGATGAAGGATATCTGAATGGACGCCCCGCGTTTCGAGAGCGAAAGCGAGAATTTGCCGTCTGCTCCGGTCACCGTACCGTTCGACGTGCCCGGCTCGACTACGGTCGCGCCGACGAGGGGCTGGCCGTCACCTTTGACTGTGCCTGAAAGGGTGAATTTCCCCCCCCCGCCTTTCTGGGCGACGCTAAGTCCCGGTTGCAGCAGCGTTACCGCCAGCAGGACGGCACACAGCCAATGAACTTTCGTCAATAGTTTCTTCATGATTGTAATTAGTTAGTTGGTTTTATGTGGTGAATGATTGTGGCGTGTCGGTCGCATCCGTTCGCTCCGGGGGAACGGGTCCAAGGCAAAGTTATATAATTTTTTTGTTGGAAAATGCCGTGTGTGTGCGTGCACACACGGCTTCGGACCCATAACACCGGACATCGTCCGATACGCGGGAAAACTTCTGAAATGTTTTTAAAGGCCCCTGATACCGTATTTTTGGTGCTAAGGGTGCGGCGTATCTCCGCTTTCCGGCGGACGGCTGTTTGGGGTATTTTTTACGCTAACTATTTTTCGGGGCTTCTCTTCCGGCGGGCTGTCCGTACGGAGATGTTTTCAGCGGCTCGGGATTTCGTAAAGCCGTTCCATGCCGGTGTTCCGGCGCACGCGGCCGTCGTGCACGACGGCCGGGCTTCTGTCCGGGCCGGGCCCGGCCGATTTATTCTCCGCCGGGGTTGTACGAAAAGAGACCATCGAATTTCGATGGTCTCTTTTTTGGTGGAGAATACCAGGGTCGAACTGGTGACCTCTTGCATGCCATGCAAGCGCTCTAGCCAACTGAGCTAATCCCCCATTGCGGGTACAAAGATAATCGGATTTTTTTATTCTGCAAAATCCGAAGCAAAAAAAGAGACGCTGAAAATGATTTTTCAGCGTCCCGAAGCGTTTCGGCGGTCTAAAAACGGGTTATTCCACCTCCCACGTGGCGCCCGAACGAAGCAGGTCGTCCACGCAGCGGATCTTGCTCGCGGCCTTTACCTCTTCGACCTGACGCTCCACTGCGAGATCGTAGACCGTGTCGTCCTCGACCTCGCGGATGACGCCCAGCGCTACCGGATAGTCGGGGTATTTCATGGCCGCCAGCATCGAATGCAGCGTCGTGTCGCGCTCGTGGGCGTCGTGCGTCAGCACGTCGTCCAGCGTATAGCCGTCCCGGCCCACGGTAACCACTTTGAGCTTCATGTTCTCGAACACGAGTCCTTTCTCCCGGTTGGCGCCGAAGAGCATCTTCTCGCCGTGGCGCAGCGTCACCGTGCGCTCGGCGCGCGTGGCTTTGTCGGCGGCAAAGTCGTAGTGGGTCTTGTCGTTGAAGATCACGCAGTTCTGCAATGCCTCGATCACCGACATACCCTTGTGCTTGGCGGCGGCGATCATGCACTCTTTCGAAAGCTGAACCTCCATGTCGATCGTGCGGGCGAAGAACGTGCCTTTGGCGCCGATCACCAGTTCGCCGGGGTTGAACGGCTTCTCGACCGTGCCGTAAGGCGAGGTCTTGGTGATCTTGCCCAGCTTCGAGGTGGGGGAGTACTGGCCTTTGGTGAGGCCGTAAATCTCGTTGTTGAACAGGATGACGTTCAGGTCCACGTTGCGGCGGATGGCGTGGATGAAGTGGTTGCCGCCGATGGCCAGCGAGTCGCCGTCGCCCGTCGTCACCCACACCGAGAGGCGCGGGTTGGCGGTTTTGACGCCCGTCGCCACGGCGTTGGCGCGTCCGTGCACGGAGTGAAATCCGTAGGTCTTCATGTAGTAGATGAAACGCGACGAGCAGCCGATGCCCGAGACGAACGTAAACAGGTTGTGGGGCGTGTCGAGTGCGTCGGCAATCTCGGGCAGCGCGCGCTGCACGGCGTTCAGAATGGCGTGGTCGCCGCATCCGGGGCACCAGCGTACCTCCTGGTCGCTTTTGAAATCCGCAGGGGTGTATTTATAGTCTGCCATGGTTACTTCAGTAAGGATTCGAATTTCTGTTTAAGCTCTACAACCGTGAAGGGCAGTCCCTCGCACTTGTTGTACTGTTCGTAGGGGAACTCCTGGAGGTTCTGGCGCAGGTAGTTGGCGAACTGACCTTCGTTCAGCTCGCAGACGACGATCTTCCCGAATTTCGAGAAAATCTCGCGCACGCCCTTCGGCAGCGGGTTGATGTAGTTGAAATGGCACAGCGAAACTTTTTTGCCTTCCCTGCGCATTTCGTCCACGGCGTTCTGCAGGTGGCCGCGCGTGCCGCCCCAGCCGACGACCAGCAGATCGCCCTCGGCGTCGCCGTAGACGGTCTGTGCCGGAATGTCCTCGGCGACTTTGGCCACCTTCTCGGCGCGCGTGTGCGTCATCTTCTGGTGGTTCGACGGATCGTGCGAGATGCAGCCCTTCACGCAGTCCTTTTCCAGTCCGCCCACGCGGTGCTCCAGTCCCACCTTGCCGGGGAACGCCCAGCCGCGGGCCAGTTTTTCGTTGCGCACATAAGGCATGAATCCGCCTTCGGGAGCCTTGTCGACGATCGGGGGCTGGATGGCGGGGTAGTCCTTCATCGACGGGATGCGCCACGGCTCGGAACCGTTGGCGATGAATCCGTCGGTGAGCAGGATGACGGGCGTCATGTGCTCCATGGCGAGGCGTCCGGCCTCGAATGCGTAGTGGAAACAATCGCTGGGCGACGAGGCGGCCACGACGATCACCGGACATTCGCCGTTGCGGCCGTAGAGGGCCTGCGCCAGGTCGCTCTGCTCGGTCTTGGTCGGGAGTCCCGTCGAGGGGCCTCCGCGCTGTACGTCCACCACCACGAGCGGCAGCTCGGTCATCACGGCCAGTCCCAGCGCCTCGCTTTTGAGCGACAGGCCGGGTCCCGAGGTGGTCGTCACGGCGAAGTTGCCCGCAAAGGCGGCTCCGATGGCGGTGCAGATGCCTGCGATCTCGTCCTCGGCCTGCACGGTCTTCACCCCGAGGTCCTTGCGCTTGGCCAGCTCCTCGAGGATCACCGTCGCCGGGGTGATCGGGTACGAACCGCAGAAGAGCGGCAGTCCGGCCTTTTCGGCGGCGGCGCACAGGCCCCATGCCGTGGCGACGTTGCCGTTGATCGAACGGTAGGTGCCCTTCTCGCGGGGAGCCGGGGCTACGGTGTAGTTGTTGGCGAACTGGTGGGTGTTGGCCGCGTAGTTATAGCCTGCCGCGATGGCCAGTTTGTTGGCCTCGGCCACGGCGGGATTCTTTTTGGCGAATTTCCCGTCGAGGTATTTCAGGGCGTAATCTTCCGGACGGTCGAACAGCCAGAAGCAGATGCCCAGTGCGAACATGTTCTTGCATTTGACGATCGCCTTGTTGTCGAGTCCGGTATCTTTCAGCGCCTCGCGTGTCATGGAGGTGATGCCGGGGATCACGACGTTGTATTCGTCGAGTTTGAGCTCTTCCAGCGGGTCCAGCGTTGCGAATCCCGCTTTTTTGAGGTGCTCCTCGGTGAGCGAGTCGCCGTCGAGGATGACCGTGGCGCCGGCTTTGAGCCATTTGCGGTTGGCTTTGAGCGCCGCGGGGTTCATGGCCACCAGCACGTCGCAGTAATCGCCGGGGTTGAGCTCACGGTGATCGCCGAAATGTACCTGGAATCCCGAGACGCCCGCCACGGTTCCCTGCGGGGCGCGGATCTCGGCCGGGTAGTCGGGGAAGGTCGAGATGCCGTTCCCCAGCAGTGCCGAAGTGTCGGAAAAGAGCGTGCCCGTAAGCTGCATGCCGTCGCCCGAATCGCCCGAGAAGCGTATCACGACATCCTGCAACTCCCGCACTTTTGTTTGTTCCATGATTTTGAGTTCAGATTAGGGGTTAATAACAACGATTTCACAAATATATTAAATAAATTGTCAAAGTGGGCTTTTTGAGTCGATTTTTTAGGCTTTTTTCTCCGGCTGCCGAATTGCGCCGTTTCGAAATGCTAACAGATTGTAATTCAAATGAGGGCTTTTCGGCCTGGGCGTTAATTGAAAATCCCGTCCGGCCTCGCATCTGAAACCGGGTGTGTTATTAAAATTTTTAGCAAACGCAGCTCCCGAAATCCGTGCCCGGATGTCCCGGCCGCGGGATACCGGGACCGGATGCAAGGCCGGGATTCCGTGCCGAAAAGCGGCGATTCGGCCGATTTTTTGATTTCGGTGCGGTTTCCTCGTTCTTTTGGGCTACTTTTGTAGCTTCAAATTCAGATTTTAAGGATGATTACAGTTTCAAATTTAGAGGTACAGTACGGAAAACGGGTTCTTTTCAAAGATATCAACCTCAAATTCACCCCGGGCAACTGCTACGGTGTGATCGGGGCGAACGGGGCGGGGAAGTCCACGTTCCTGAAAGTGCTCAGCGGCGAGGTGACTCCGTCGAGGGGCAATGTGGCGTTCGGCTCGGGCGAACGGTTGTCGGTTCTCAAACAGGACCACTTCGAGTACGACGCATTTACGGTTCTCGACACGGTTCTGATGGGACATCAACCCCTGTGGAATACGATGAAAGAGAAAGAGGCGTTGTATGCCAAGCCCGATTTCTCGGAGCAGGACGGGCTTCGGGCCGGGGAACTGGAGGAGAAATTCGCGGAGATGCAGGGCTGGAACGCCGAGAGCGACGCCGCCAACCTGCTGAGCAGCCTCGGGGTCAGGGAGGCCCTGCACTACCAGTTGATGAGCGACCTGAGCGCTAAGGAGAAGGTGCGCGTACTGCTGGCGCAGGCGTTGTTCGGCAAACCCGACAACCTGCTGCTCGACGAGCCGACCAACGACCTCGACCGGACGACGATCGCGTGGCTCGAGAATTACCTGTCGAATTACGAAAATACGGTGCTCGTCGTTTCGCACGACCGCCACTTCCTCGATGCGGTGTGTACGCATACCGTCGACATCGACTACAACGATATCAACCTCTTTTCGGGTAATTACAGTTTTTGGTACGAGTCGAGCCAGCTCGCCCTGCGCCAGCAGCAGAACCAGAACAAGAAGGCCGAGGAGAAGAAAAAGGAGTTGTTGGAGTTCATCCAGCGGTTCAGCGCCAATGTCGCCAAATCGAAGCAGACGACTTCGCGCAAGAAGATGCTCGAGCGGCTCAATATCGAGGAGATCAAACCCTCGATGCGCAAATACCCGGGTATCATTTTTCAGCCCGAGCGCGAGGCCGGCACGAAGATCCTCGGGGTCGACGAGTTGTGCAAGACCGTGAACGGCGAACGGTTGTTCAGCAACGTCAGCTTCACGGTCGAGAAGGGCGACAAGATCGCATTCCTTGCGCGCGATCCGCGGGCGGTTTCGGCGCTGTTCGACATTCTGGTCGGCGACGACAAGGCCGATTCGGGTGTCGTGGAGTGGGGGACGACGATCAATTACGCCTACCTCCCGCTCAACAACGCTCCCTATTTCGAGAGCCAGCTTTCGATCGTCGACTGGCTGGCGCAGTTCTCGTCCGACACCTCGGAGTTGTACCTGCGGGGTTATCTGGGCAAGATGCTCTTCAGCGGCGAGGAGATTTACAAGAAGGTCAGCGTGCTTTCGGGAGGCGAGAAGGTGCGCTGCATGGTGTCGAAGATGATGATCCAGCAGCCCAATACGCTCGTGCTGGACTCTCCGACCAACCACCTCGACCTCGAGTCGATCCAGGCGTTCAACAACTCGCTCATCAACTTCAAAGGCAATGTGCTGCTGAGCTCCCACGACCACGAATTTGTCAATACGGTCGCCAACCGCATCATCGAACTCACGCCCAACGGCATGGTCGACCGATATATGGAATACGACGATTACATCACGGACGAGATCGTCGCCCAGCGTCTCGAGGCGCTGTGGGCATAGGATGCACACTATATGTAAAAATCCCCTGCTTCCAAAAGCAGGGGATTTTTCTGTTTAGATAGTTGCTCTTTACTGCGGCTGCTTGCCGATGTAGGCCAGGATGCCGCCGTCCACATAGAGAATGTGGCCGTTGACGAAATCCGAAGCGTCCGAGGCGAGGAACACGGCGGGACCCATCAGGTCTTCGGGCGTTCCCCAGCGTGCCGCGGGGGTCTTGGCCACGATGAACGAGTCGAACGGATGGCGCGAACCGTCGGCCTGACGCTCGCGCAGCGGAGCGGTCTGGGGCGTTGCGATGTAGCCCGGGCCGATGCCGTTGCACTGGATGTTGTACTCGCCGTACTCCGAAGCGATGTTGCGGGTCAGCATCTTCAGACCGCCCTTGGCTGCGGCGTATGCCGACACGGTCTCGCGGCCCAGTTCCGACATCATCGAGCAGATGTTGATGATCTTGCCGTGGCCCTTCTTAATCATCGAGGGGATGACGGCTTTCGACACGATGAACGGACCGTTGAGGTCGATGTCGATCACCTGGCGGAACTCCGCGGCGGTCATTTCGACCATCGGGATACGTTTGATGATGCCGGCGTTGTTGACGAGGATGTCCACCACGCCGACCTCCTTCTCGATCTGCGCCACCATGGCGTTCACCTGCTCCTCGTTGGTCACGTCGCAGACGTAGCCTTTGGCCTCGATGCCTTCGGCCTTGTAAGCGGCCATACCTTTGTCTACCAACTCCTGTTTGATGTCGTTGAAGACGATCTTTGCGCCCTGGCGTGCGAAAGCCGTCGCCAATGCGAATCCGATACCGTAAGAGGCGCCCGTCACGAGCGCTACCTTACCTTCCAGTGAAAAGTTTACCATAAGATTATCGTATTGTTTGAGAATATTTCAGTTGTTACTGCATTTCTGCCGGTTGTATTCGCGGTGTTTCACCGCGTATTCAAATCTGACCCACCCCCAAACCCCCGCCTCAGGCAGGGGCTTATCGCATGCGACCGGGATTTCACCCGGAATGCGGATGGACGATTCTTGACTTTTTCGCAACCGGTTCCCATAAAGTCCCCCTTCTCAAAGGGGGATTTAGGGGGATTGTCTGTATTGGGGACTTTCGAAAATAACAGACCGGCGATGAGGGGCGTTGGCCTGTTGACGGTCCGGTTTGCTGAAAATCCCCGGATGAATTATTTCAGGTCTGTTATTTTCGAAAAGTCCTGGTCGCCGTAGTCGAGGTTTTCGCCGCCCATGCCCCAGATAAACGTGTAGTTGTGGGTCGCGGCGGCGCTGTGGATCGACCATTCGGGCGACAGCACGGCCTGATCGCCCTTCATCCAGATATGACGCGTCTCCTCGACCTCGCCCATCAGGTGACATACGGCATGCTCTTCGGGCACCTCGAAATAGAAATAGGCTTCCATGCGGCGCGAGTGCACGTGCGCGGGCATCGTGTTCCATACGCTGCCGGGCAGCAATTCGGTCATGCCCATCTGCAGCTGGCAGGTCGGCAACACCTGATTCACGATCATCTTGTTGATGTTGCGGTCGTTCGAACCCTCGAGCGATCCCATGTGCGCAACCACGGCGTCGGCTTTCGTAACCTTCTTGTCGGGGTAGTTGCGGTGAGCCGTCGTGGAGTTGAAATAGAATTTCGCGGGGTTCTTGGCGTCCTTGCTTTCGAAAGTCACCTCGCGGTCGCCCGAACCGAGGTAGAGGGCCTCCTTGTAATCGAGTTCGAAAACGGCGTCGCCGGCCTTTACCACGCCGGGGCCTCCGACGTTGAAAATGCCCATTTCGCGGCGGGTCAGGAAGAACGGGGCCTTCAGCGGGTCGATGACTTCGAGACGAAGCGTCTCGGCGACGGGCATTGCGCCGCCGACGATCATGCGGTCGTACATCGAATAGACCATGTTGACCTCGTCGGGCGAGAATACTTTTTCGATCAGGAAATCGCGGCGCAGGCGCGCCGTGTCGTAACTTTTCGCATCCTGGGGATGCGCCGCGTAGCGGATTTCGTAATTGGTTTTCATATTAAGTGGTTAAATTTTAGTTTATTGCGGTCGTTCCGGCGGAAATTGGCTCCGATTTTCAAAATTGGTTCGCCAATTTCATCCTTGCAAAGATACAAAAAAATCCGAAATTGGTTCGCCAAAATCCGGAAATTATTGTCCGGAAGGGGAGTATGGCGGTTGGATAGGGGAAGGTGCTTTATTTGGCTCGCTTTTTTTCCATGCGGGTTGGTTGCTACTTTATTTGCCTCGCTTCGCTTCATTGCATTGCGCGCCGCTTCGGCGACTCCATCCCGGCGGCGGTAAAAAATCGCGTTGAATTGGCTCGCTCCGCTCCACATTCGTTTCGCGCTGCTTCGCCTTTTCCATGCGGATTGGTTGCCACTTTATTTGCCTTGCTTTGCTTCATTGCATTGCGCGCCGCGTCGGCGACTCCATCCCGGCGGCGGCAGTGAAAAATCGCGTCGCGCAGCGATCCCGGAAATAATCGGGGGAGCGACATTGCGTGCAAACCCGCTGTCGCTCCCCGTTGATTTCCGGCAATCGGAGATTGCGCGATTTTTCGTTGCTCTTGCTAACGGATGGAGTTCATCCTGATACTCGCCTTTACGAGTGCGATGGCGCGGATGCGCGCGATTTCCACGTCCTTGTCGGCGTGGTGGACGTTCTGGCTCACGAGCTTCACGTAACCCTCGCGGTCGGATTTCTGAATGTATTTCACCGTCACGTACTCTTCGCCGTCGATGTCGATCGACAGCAGGTACATGTCGCCCCAGAAGATGTCGTCGATGTCGTGCAGTTGTTTGTAAAGCACGATGTCGCCGCTTTTCAGCAGCGGGTACATCGAGTCCCCGACGATGTAGATTGCCCCGTCGCATTTCGGAAGGTTGGGGATGTGGATGAAATTGACGGGCTTGGCCTGCGCCCGGTCGGCGAACAGCGGCACCAGTCCTGCCGTGCCCTCGATCGAATAGAGCGGCACGCTTTGCAGCGGCAGCGAATTGTCCGTGCGGTGCATGTAGGCCGTCAGGTCGGGTTCGGCGTTGAACATGTTGCCCTTGCCGGTTTCGAGCCATTCGGGATTGACGTTCAATTCCTGAACCAGTATGTTGCGGTTGCGGGCCGAGAGCCCCGCCTTGCCGGTCTCGATCATCGAGAGCGCCGCCTTGCCGATGCCAAGTCGCTGTGCCAGCTGTTCTTGCGTCATCTCAAGCTGTTTGCGTATCAGTTTAACCCGTCCGTTCATGGCTTTCTTATTGGAATTATTGATATCAAATATTTGTACTTTTGTATTGAAAATTCAAATATTGAACTTATCTTTGTCCTGCAAAGTTAAACAATTTATTTTTATCTGCAAATTCTTTTGCAAAAAATCGGTTCATAATCAATGATCTATTCGGTTTCATCGGAACTTTACCTTGAAGTGGCCGCGCGTCTGGCGGAGGCCGTCGGGGGCGGAAGTTACTTTTCGGGTTCGCTCACGTTCCCTTTCGGCGACACGGAATGCCGGCTGACGGCCTCGGTGATCGTCTACCGGAGACGCGAGCGTTTGCCCGAAGGCGACCGGGACGTGATCGCCGACCTGGTGCCCGTGTGGTGGGAGTTCCACACCACGGGCGACGGCGGCGAGGTCCTGAACGACTTCTCGTTCTCCGACCTGCGGGCCTGCCTCTGACGCACCGCCCGCACTCCGGCCCCTCTTTTCCCGGCACGGCGCTGCCTCCGGAGTGCAACCCTCAAAAAACCTGCCCGCCGCGGCGCCGCGCATGGGTTTTTCTTTCACACATTATTTTACAGAATGGTTAAAACAACCGAACCGACCTCTGCGGGGCGCTCCTCCGCAGAGGTTTTTATGACCTGCGGGACGGCGCCTCCGAAAGATGTGCCGTATTCCGAAGGGCTGCCGACCGCTGCCGCACCGCCCTCCTTCGCCGGTTTCGCCCTCGGGGTCTATCCCTTTCTCGAACTGCAACCCTTCCACCGGACCTATTACCGCGTGCTGGAGGCTTTTGCCGCGGGACGCATCCGGCGGCTGATCGTCACCATGCCGCCGCAGCACGGCAAGAGCGTCGGGGCCACGACCCTGCTTCCGGCCTACGTGCTGGGGCTGGACCCCGACCTGCGGGTCGCCATCGCCTCCTATTCGGGGTCGCTGGCCTCGAAGTTCAACCGCCGCGTGCAGCGCATCCTCGAATCGCGGGAGTACGCCGCCTTTTTTCCCGACACCGCCATCAAACAGGGGGCAAAACCTCCGGGTTACATCCGCACGGCCGACGAGGTCGAGATCATCGGCCGCCGGGGCGGACTGCTCTCCGTCGGACGCGAGGGATCGCTGACGGGCAACCGCGTGGACTGCTTCGTGTTGGACGACCTCTACAAAGACGCGCTCGAAGCCAATTCGCCGCTCATCCGCGCCAACTGCTGGGAGTGGTACATCTCGGTGGTGAGGACCCGCATGCACAACGCTTCGCGCGAACTGATCGTCTTCACGCGCTGGCACGAGGAGGACCTGATCGGCACCCTCGCGGCCCGCGAGCCGGTCGAGGAGTTGCGCGCGTGGTCGCAGCTGGAGGGGCTGCCCGCCGACCGGTGGCTGCACCTCAATTTCGAAGCCCTGAAAAACGGCCCGCCTACGGAGATCGATCCCCGGCAGCCCGGCGAAGCGTTGTGGGAACAACAGCACGGCGCGGCCCTGCTGGCTGCCAAACGGCGGTTGGACCCCCTGCAATTCGAGGCGATGTACCAGGGACACCCCTCGTCCCGCGAGGGACTCCTGTACGGGTTGAATTTCGCCGAGTACGACGACCTGCCCCGCGAGATCGTCCGCCGCGCCAACTACACCGACACGGCCGACACGGGCGACGACTACCTCTGCTCGCTCTGCTATGCCGTCGACGCCGACGGGGTGATCTACATCACCGATGCGGTCTATTCGCGCGAGCCGATGGAGACGACCGAACTGCTGGTGGGGGAGGCGTTAGTGCGCTCCGACACGCGGCAGGCGGTCATCGAGAGCAACAACGGCGGCCGCGGCTTCGCCCGGGCGGTGCAGGCGTTGGCGCCGGGTGTAAGGATCGAGTGGTTCCACCAGAGCGCCAACAAGGAGGCCCGCATCCTTTCCAACTCGGCCACTGCCCTGCATCTCGTGCGGTGGCCCCGGGGCTGGAATTTCCGCTGGCCCGAGCTGTACGCCCACCTGACGACTTACCGCCGGAAGTTCCGCGCCAACCGTTGGCACGACGCCGCCGACGTGGTGACGGGCATCGTCGAGCGCGAAGCCGCGGGCCGGGACCGCAAGCGGGTCCGGGGCGTGCGGTTTCTGTGAGCCGCCGGAGGAGAGACCGTTGCCGCCCGGACGCGGCTTTTTGAGCGGCTTGTGCGTTAAGCCTGCGTTAAATATGTTCCCGCGCGGAATCAAACGACCCGATTTTCCGTACCTTGGCGGCGGTTATGTAACCGAATTTTGATACTAAACGGAATGAAATCACTGAAAATCGGAAATTTATGCGCCTCGATGCCCATTGTTCAGGGCGGCATGGGCGTAGGTGTATCCCTCGCGGGCCTGGCTTCGGCCGTGGCCAATCAGGGCGGTGTCGGCGTTATCTCGTCGGCAGGCCTCGGGGCGATCTATAACAACTACTCGAAAGACTATCGCGCAGCTTCGATCTGGGGGCTGAAAGAGGAGCTCCGCAAGGCCCGCGAAGCGACGCGCGGCATTATCGGCGTCAACGTCATGGTCGCCATGTCGAACTTCGCCGACATGGTGAAGACCGCCATCGCCGAGAAGGCCGACATCATCTTCTCGGGCGCCGGACTGCCGCTCAACCTGCCGTCGTTCCTGACCGAGGGCGCCAGGACCAAACTGGCCCCGATCGTTTCGTCGGCACGCGCCGCGAAGGTGCTGTGTCAGAAATGGTTCTCGGAGTACAAGTACATTCCCGACGCCATCGTCGTCGAGGGTCCCAAGGCGGGCGGCCACCTGGGTTACAAGGCCGACCAGATCACCGACGAGCACTACTCGCTCGAGGCGCTCGTTCCGGAGATCGTCGCCGAGGTCCGCGCTTTCGGGCGTGAGCACGGCTGCCACATTCCGGTGATCGCCGGCGGCGGCATCTACACGGGCGAGGACATCTATCGCATCATGGAGTTGGGCGCCGACGGCGTCCAGATGGGTACGCGTTTCGTCACCACCGAGGAGTGCGACGCCGATCCGGCTTTCAAACAGAGCTACATCGAGGCCCGCGAGGCGGATATCGAGATCATCCAGAGCCCTGTCGGCATGCCGGGCCGGGCCATCCACAACTCGTTCCTCGACCGGGTGAAAGAGGGGCTGAAACGCCCGAAGAACTGTCCGTTCGACTGCATCAAAACCTGCGACGTGACGCACAGTCCCTATTGCATCATGCTGGCCCTCTACAACGCTTTCAAAGGCAAGCTCCGCAACGGTTACGCCTTCTGCGGGGCGAACGCCTGGCGTGCCGAGAAGATTCAGTCGGTGCGCGACCTGATGACCTCGCTGCGGGCCGAGTACGAAGCCTTTTCGCTCAGGGACAAGATTCTCGGTGTGAAATAGCGTACCGCAATACGAATGAAAATCCCCGGCTCCGAAGAGCCGGGGATTTCTGTTTTTGCTAAAGCTCCTCGAGCCGCGCCACAGGCGAGACGTCGAGTGTGGCGAACTCGTCCTGCCTGTAACGGTAATATCCCGCCATGGCGATCATCGCGGCGTTGTCGGTCGTGAATTTGAACTCCGGGATAAAAGTTCGCCAGCCCCGGCGGCGGCCCGCTTCGGTGATGCCGTTGCGGAGTCCCGAGTTGGCCGAGACGCCGCCCGCGATGGCGATGTCGCGGATGCCGGTCTCCTTCGAGGCGCGGACGAGTTTGTCCAGCAGGATCTCGATGATGGTGGATTGCAACGAAGCGCAAAGGTCGGCCTTGTGCTTCTCGATGAAGTCGGGGTCTGCGGCCACGGCGTCGCGCAGCGTGTAGAGAAACGAGGTTTTCAGCCCCGAGAACGAGTAGTCGTAACCTTCGACATGGGGATGTGCGAAGCGGAACGCCTTGGGGTCGCCCTCCCTGGCCAGACGGTCGATCACCGGGCCGCCCGGGTAGGGGAGTCCCATCACCTTGGCGCACTTGTCGAAAGCCTCTCCCGCGGCGTCGTCGATCGTCGTGCCGATGATCTCCATTTCCAACGGGGAATCCACGCGCACGATCTGCGTGTGGCCGCCGCTGACCAGCAGGCACAGGAACGGAAAACCGGGATGGGGAAGTGCGCGGTCCGGCAGGTCGATGAAGTGCGAGAGGATGTGGCCCTGCAGGTGGTTGACTTCGACCATCGGAATATTGCGGGCGATCGAAAGGCCCTTGGTGAACGACACGCCCACCAGGAGCGATCCCACCAGTCCGGGGCCGCGCGTGAAAGCGATGGCGTCGAGCTGCGAAGCGTCGATCCCGGCCTCCCGGAGCGCCGTGTCCACGACGGGAATGATGTTCTGCTGATGGGCCCGTGATGCCAGTTCGGGGATCACGCCGCCGTATTTGACATGCACGGCCTGGGAGGCGATGACGTTCGACAGCAGCACGTTGTTGCGCAGCACGGCCGCCGAGGTGTCGTCGCACGAAGATTCGATGCCGAGAATTGTAATATCCATCCGGATTTATAATTGTTTTTTAACTATTTTCGTTAAATTTGCAGGTTATAACGATGTCCTGATGCGCAAAGGTATAAAAATATTGGGAAAGGTGTTCTCGGCGGCGGTTTTGTTGCTGATAATTCTTCCCGTTTTCCTTTCGCTGCTGCTCGACATTCCCGCCGTGCAGAACTTCGTGGTCCACAAGGCTGCGGAGGTGGTTTCGCGCAAGCTGGAAACCACCGTGTCGATCGACCGCGTGGACATCGGCATCTTTTCGAAGATCAAAGTCCAAGGCTTCTATGTCGAGGATTACGGGCGCGATACGCTGCTCTACGTCGGGAAGCTCGACGCCTATGTCACGGGCTTCGGCATTTTCGGCGGGGGCCTTGCGTTCAGCCGCGGCGAGATTGCCGACGCCAAGCTCTACCTGCGGCAGATGCCCGACGGGGAGATGAACATCAAACAGATCGTCAACCGCATGTCCGATCCCGACAAACCCAAAAAGGGCAATTTCAAACTCTCGCTCAAACGGGCCTCGATCGAGAACATGGACCTCTGCCTCGAACGGATCGACAGCATGGCGCCCGATTACGGCATCGACTTCTCGCACATGCACCTCTACGGCCTGACGGCCCGGGTGGACGACTTCACCATCGACGGGTCGGCCATCTACACCACCATTGCGGCCCTTACGGCCCGCGAGCGCAGCGGCTTCGTGCTGGACCACCTCGCGGGGCGGTTTTATATGACGCAGGGATGTCTGGGGTTCGAGGACGCCTCGATCGTCACCGCGCGTTCGAACATCCGGATTCCCTACATCTCGCTCGTGGGCAATTCGTGGGCCGAGTACAAGGATTTCCTCGGGCAGGTACGCATCGAGGCCGCCCTGCGCAACACGTCGGTCTCGACCGACGACATCGCGTGGTTCGCTCCCAAGCTGCGCGACTGGCATTTGGATTTCAGCAACATCGACGTCGAGGTCGCGGGCGTGGTGGCGGATTTCACGGCCAAGGTCCGGGGCATGCACATCGGCGAGGGCACGACGCTCGTGGCCGACGCCGTGGTGAAGGGGCTGCCGGACATCCGCGACACGTGGTTCGACCTCTCGGTGCCCCGCCTGCACTCTTCGGCCGAGGCGATGGACGGGCTGGCCTTCGGCATTGCCGGACGCAAGCTGTCGGATAAACTGGTCGGGATACTGGGCAATTCGGGCAGCATCGACCTCAATGCCCGCTTCCGGGGAAAACTCGCGTCGTTCGACATGCAGCTGGGCGCCGCGACCGAGGTGGGCGACGTGGCCTGCAACCTGCGGATGTCGCCGTTGAAAAAGGGTCTGAGCAGCGTGCGGGGCGACGTTGAGACGCGCAACCTGCGGCTGGGCGAGCTGCTCGACCGCCGCGACCTGCTGGGCAACGCCACGCTCACGGCCTATGTCGACGGCGTGATCGGCAAGGGCGTGGCCGACGCCAATGTCGTGGGCAACGTCACCCGGCTGGGCTTCAACGGCTACGTCTACGACTCGCTGCGGCTGGACGGCCGCCTGCGCAACCGGGAGTTCGACGGCCGCATCACGGCCCGCGACCCCAACCTCGATTTCGACTTCTTCGGACTGGTGGACTTCAACGACTCGGTGCCGCGCTACGACTTTACGATGGACCTGCGGCATGCCGACCTGGCGCGCCTGCACATCAACCGCCGCGACTCGGTGTCGCAGTTGTCGGCGCACATCGTGGCCAACGCCGGAGGGCGTTCGCTGGACGACCTGAACGGCCGCATCCAGGTGACCGGCGCCCGCTACCGGTACAACGACAAGGAGATCGAGGCGACGAATATGACCGTCACGGGCGAGAATTCCGAACGGAGCAAACTCGTGGAACTGCATTCGGATTTCGCCGATGCCACGTTCCGCTCCAAAACCAGCTATCGTACGGTGTTCGAATACCTGCGCCGGAGCGCGTGGAAATACCTGCCGATGCTGAGCGAAGCCCCGCCTGAAACGGGGCCTTCGGAGCGCAAGGCCGCGGTGGCGAACGATTTTTCGCTGCTCTCGGTCAACATCCGCAATTTCAACCCCGTGGCCGACGCCGTCTCGGCGGGTCTGCAGGTGGCCGACGGATCGTCGCTCCAGTTGTTGTTCAATCCGGCCAGCGACCAGCTCTCGCTCAAAGCCTCGTCGGAGTATGTCGAGCGCCGGCGGATGCTGGCCACGCGTCTCTCGGTCAATGCCTCGAACCGCGGCGATTCGCTGGCGGTCTACGCCTCGGCCGAGGACCTCTACGCCGGGGTGCTGCATCTGCCGCGCCTCTCGCTGACGGGCGGCGCCCGGCAGGGCCGCGTACAGCTTTCGGCGGGCTTCAACGACACGGTGCGCCGGGTTTCGGGCCTCGTGGGATTCCGGACCTCGGTGGCCGACGAGCACGGCGCCAACGGGCGTGTGGTGGACCTGCGGATACTCCCTTCGCACATCACCCGCGGCGACAAGACGTGGCAGATATATGCCCGTAAAATCCGGATCGACACGGCGCGGATCGTCATCGACAAGTTCTTCGTGATGAACCGTGAGCAGGAGTTGCTGCTCGACGGCATCGCCTCGCGCAGCCGCGAGGATTCGGTGACCCTCTCGCTGCGCAATTTCGACCTGTCGCCCTTCACGCAGGTCGCCGAACGCATGGGCTACGTCATCGAGGGCCGCACGAACGGCTCGGCGAAGATGAAATCGGTGCTGCGGGGCGGCGAGATTTCGGCCGACATCCTCTTCGACAGCGTCGAGGTCAACGACATCCCCGCGCCGCCGATGCGCCTGGCCTCGCGCTGGGACTTCGCCCGCAACCGGGCCGGCGTGACGGTGGTCGACCGTGTCAAACGCGACACGCTTGTGCGCGGCTTCTACGCTCCGGACCGGATGCGCTACTATGCCCGGCTGGATGTCGACAGCCTCGACATGGGGCTGCTCGACCCGATCCTGACGGGGGTGATCTCCTCGACCGAAGGCGTCGCTTCGGCCGACCTCGTCCTGCAGGGACAGCGGCGCGAAGCCGAACTTGCGGGCGAGATCCGCGTTTCGGGGCTCAGGACCAAGGTCGATTTCACGCAGGTCGCCTACTCGATGCCCGAGGCGGTGCTGTCGGTGAAGAACAACCGTTTCCGGGCTTCGAACGTCGCGGTGTTCGACCCCCAGGGCCACCGCGGGCGTTTCGATTTCGACATGAGCCTGCAACACCTGTCGAACATCTCCTACGACGTGCGGGTGGCTCCGCAGCAGATGCTCGTGCTGGATACCGACGCCGACGACAACGACGCCTTCTACGGGAAGGTCTACGCCACGGGTTCGGCCCGCATTTCGGGCGACAAAGGGGCTGTCCGGATGGATATTACGGCCTCCACCGACGGCAATTCGTCGTTCGTGCTGCCGCTGTCGAGCAAGTCGAACATTTCGAATGCCGATTTCGTGGTTTTCGTGCAGCCCGAGAAGACCGACACGCTCGACAACGTGGCGCGCAAAAAACTCCTTTTCGAACGCAAGCACCGCCAGCGTGCGGACGCCGCCAGCCAGATGAATATCACCATGGCGCTCGACGTGCGGCCCGATGCCGAGGTCGAGATCGACGTGGCGGGCAACACGGTGAAGGGGCGCGGTGAGGGGACCCTGAACCTTGCGATCAACCCCCGGGCGAACATTTTCGAGATTTACGGCGACTACACCATCTCCGAGGGCAGTTTCATGCTTTCGCTGCAGCAGATCATCAACAAACGCTTCACCATCGAGAGCGGCTCGTCGATCCAGTGGACCGGGTCGCCGATGAACGCCCTGCTGGACATCGACGCCGTTTATAAACTCAAAGCCTCGTTGCAGCCGCTTCTGCAGGGCACGTCGGAGAATCTCGGCGGCGACCGTTCGGTGCCCGTGGAGTGCATCATCCATCTCGGCGACCGGCTGTCGAACCCCTCGATCGGCTTCGACGTGCGGGTGCCCGGCTCCGATCCCGAGACCCAAACGCTGGTCACCAACGCCCTCTCGACCCCCGAGACGGTCGACACGCAGTTCCTCTACCTCCTGTTGTTCAACAGTTTCATGTCCGAGAACTCGTCGCAGGCCAACGCCAACATCGGCAGTTCGGTGTCGGCGGCCACGGGACTGGAGTTCGTGTCGAACATGGTGAGCAACTGGCTCTCGTCATCGGACTACAACGTGGTGATCCGCTACCGGCCCAAGTCGGAGCTGACGAGCGACGAAGTGGATTTCGGATTGTCGAAGAGCCTGATCAACAACCGCCTGTTCGTCGAGGTCGAGGGCAACTACCTGATCGACAACAAGCAGGCGGCGGTGAACAACAACTCGATGTCCAACTTCATGGGCGAGGCCTACATCACCTACCTGATCGACCGTGCCGGAACGCTCAAACTGAAAGCCTTTACGCAGACCATCGACCGTTTCGACGAGAACCAGGGTTTGCAGGAGACCGGCATCGGCGTCTACTTTAAGGAGGACTTCAACAACCTGCGGGACCTGCGGGACCGCATCCGGGAGCGTTTCACCAACAAGAGGCGCAAGGCCCGGCGCATGGCGCGCCGCACGACCCGCGCGGCCGAAAAAGCGGCCGAAGAGGCGGAAAATAGCCGCCGGCAGGAGCCTGCGGATACGCTTTCGCCGTTCGGAAACGTTAAGCATGAAGAGAATGAAAGAGACATATAAACTTAAATAAATTTTTACTCAATTATGATGACATTTTTGCAGGCTGCCGAGGCGGTGGCCGTTAGTGAGGAGACCCGCATGGGCTTGTGGACCCTGTTTACCAAAGGCGGCTGGCTGATGTGGCCGCTGCTGGCGCTGGGCGGCGTGACGATCTTTATCTTCGTGGAGCGCTTCATGGCCATCCGCAAGGCTTCGGTGCTGGACATGAACTTTATGAACCGCATCCGCGACTACATCTCCGACGGCAAAATCTCGACGGCCGTGAACCTCTGCAAGAAGACCGACACACCGATCGCACGCATGATCGAGAAGGGTATCGAGCGCATCGGACGCCCGATGAGCGACGTGCAGACCGCCATCGAGAACGTCGCCAACCTCGAGGTTTCGAAACTCGAGAACGGCCTGCCGTTCCTGGCCACGATCGCCGGCGGCGCCCCGATGATCGGTTTCCTCGGCACGGTGCTCGGTATGGTGCAGACCTTTATGGACATGTCCGCCGCGGGCGGCACGGTCGATCTGGGACTGCTGTCGAGCGGTATGTATGTGGCGATGGTGACCACGGTGATGGGTCTGATCGTCGGCATCCCGGCCTATTTCGGCTACAACTACCTCGTGGCGCGCATCGAGAAGCTGGTGTTCCAGATGGAGGCCAACTCGATCGCGTTTATGGATATCCTGAATCAACCCGTTCAAAAATAACGCATTATGGCAATCAAACACGGATCGAAAGTCGATAAATCGTTTTCGGCCTCGTCGATGACCGACCTGATGTTCCTGCTGCTGCTGTTCCTGCTGATCGCTACGACGCTCATCAACCCCAACGCCCTGAAGCTGATGCTCCCGAAGAGTTCGAACCAGTTGAAGGACAAGGCGATGACCACGGTGTCGATCCAGCAGAGCGGCCCGTCGTACAACTACTACGTCGAGTTGCAGAAGGTGCAGGGCATCGAGGGTGTGGAGCGGGCGCTGAAGGCGCGCCTCGACGGCCAGAAGGACGCCACGGTGTCGCTGCACTGCGACAAGACGGTGGCCGTCGACGAGGTGGTCAAGGTAATGAACATCGCCAAGGACAACAATTATAAATTAATACTGGCGACCACTCCACGGTAGGCCGGGCGAATGTGCGGACCGGCCGGCCGTTGTTGCGGCCTGTGGCCGCGTTTACAAGTCCGCCCCCCCCCAAAACCCCGCCTCAGGCTGGGGCTTATGTGCCGCGAAGCGGCAAAGTACGTTTCCGATTATTGGAGAATTTACGCTTATGTATTATTACGATCCCGATAATAAATCCCCGCGCAGGTGGGCGATGATCGCGGCGGCAGTCTATTGCGTGCTGCTGGCCGGTTCGTTCGTGCTGGTGTCGTTCGACGTTTCGCGGGTGGTGGAGAAGCCCGGTGACACGATCCTTGTCGACTTCACCGAACCGCCCGTTCCCGAGCCGCCGAAGCCGCCCGTAAAGGTCGCCGCCGAGCCCCGTGTGCACGACGTCACGGCTCCCGTGGAGCAGACGGCTCAGGTCACGGGCAAGGACGAGGTGACCCAGACGCCCAACCCCAAGGCGCTGTTCAAAATGAACAAGGGCGGGGCGGACGAACCCGACAATGCGGGCAATCCCCGCGCCCCGGAGGGTGAGGACAAGGCCAGCGGCAGCGGGCCGGGGCTCAATCCCGACGGGCTGGACCAGTTGGACCAGGGATTGAAAGGGCGCGGACTGGTGGGCAACCTGCCCAAGCCGTCGTATCCCGGCGAGAAGGGCGGCAAGGTCGTCATTCGCGTAACGGTCGACGCTTCGGGGCGGGTGACGGGTGCGTCCTACGAGCCGAAAGGCTCCACGACGGATGCCGCCGAGCTGATCGAGGCGGCCAAGGCCGCGGCTCGCAAAGCGCGGTTCACCGAGAGCCGCGCAACGGTGCAGGGCGGCACGATAACCTATATCTTCCGAATGGAATAGAAATTGAACGATGAAAATACTATTGCTGACAATCCTCGGTTGCCTGTGTTTCACGGCGGCAGACGCCGGAAAGCCCGCAAAGGGTGCGCACCTGAAGATGAACAACCCGACCTACGATTTCGGCGACGTGCCGCGCAAGGGCGGTGATCTGGTACACGAATTCAAATTCGTCAACGACGGTACGGCGCCGCTGGTCATCGTGCGTGTCATCACCTCGTGCTCGTGTCTCGG
Organism: Alistipes timonensis JC136; assembly: GCF_900107675.1. Taxonomy (GTDB): domain Bacteria; phylum Bacteroidota; class Bacteroidia; order Bacteroidales; family Rikenellaceae; genus Alistipes; species Alistipes timonensis. The sequence goes on along the minus strand of NZ_FNRI01000011.1, from coordinate 30,779 downwards.
CGCGTCGTTCTCGAAGCGCCCCGTCGCGCCCGCCGATTCGGGGGTGATCCGCATTGTGTACGAACCCCACAAGAGCGAGCCGGGAGCCTTCAACAAGGTGATCCAGGTCTACTCCAACTCGGTGGACGGCCGCGACGTGATTACCGTGCAGGGCAACTCCATCGACAAGCCCCAGCGCGGCAAGGTCAAGACCGACAAGGTGAAGGTGAAATACAAATAATACCATATTATATGGCTATACTCTTTTCAAACGCGACGGTGCTGCCGATGACGGCCTCCGGCGACGAACCTCGGACCTTTACGGGTGCGGTGGGCATAGACGGCGACCGCATCGCGCTGGTGACTGCCTCGGAGACGGATGCCGCGGCGTTCCGCGCGGCGCATCCCGGGCTCCGGGTGATCGACTGCCGGGGCAAACTCCTCATGCCGGGGTTGGTGAACACCCACTGCCACGCGGCTATGACCCTGCAGCGCAGCTATGCCGACGACATCTCGCTGATGGCGTGGCTCCATGACTATATCTGGCCTTTCGAGGCGCACCAGACTCCGGATGACGTGGCGTTGGGCATGACGCTGGGCATCGTCGAGATGCTGCTGGGCGGCGTGACGTCGTTCGTCGACATGTACTATTTCGAGAACCGCTGCGTGGAGGTGGCCGAACGGCTGGGCATCCGGGCCCTGCTGGGCTGCAATTATTTCGATACGAACATCGACGAGGTGCTGCCGCAGGCTGAGGAGGCCGTGCGGCTGGCCGCCGCCGGGTCCGGACGGGTGCGGATCGCCGTGGCGCCCCATTCGCCCTACACCGTGTCGCCCGAGAATCTCGTGCGCGGCAAGGAGCTGGCCGACAAACACGGCCTGCACCTGATGACCCACATTTCGGAGACGCAGGACGAAGTGCGCATCGTGCGCGAGAAATACGGGCGGACCTCCGTGGAACACCTCGACCGGCTGGGGCTGCTGGGCCCGAAGACGATCGGCGCCCACTGCGTCCACGTGACCGACAGCGACATCGCAACCCTCGCCGCGCGGGGCGTCACCGTATCGCATAATCCGCAGAGCAACATGAAGATATCGAGCGGCGTGGCTCCCGTCGAAAAGTTGCGGGCCGCGGGTGCGCTCGTGACGATCGGCACCGACGGGACCTGCTCGAACAACGACCTCGACATGTTCGAGGAGCTGCGCACGGCGGCTTTCCTGCAAAAATCCGCGACGGGCGATCCCGTGGCGCTTCCGGCTTACGAAGCCCTGCGGCTGGCGACGGCGAACGGCGCCCGGGCGATGGGCTGCGCCGACGGCGGGCTGGGGGTGATCCGCGAGGGCGCACTGGCCGATGTGATCGTCGTGGATTTGCAGAAACCCCATTTGCAGCCCGTGCACAACGTCGTGTCGAATGTGGTTTACTGCGGCAAGGCGTCGGATGTCGAGACGGTCGTGGTCGGCGGACGGATCGTCGTCGAGAACCGCCGCATCGAAGGCGTCGACCTGCCGGAACTTTACCGCGGGGTGGCCGGGGCCGTGGCGCGGATCAAAGCGGCCCAATAGCCGGGTGGCATCGGAATTGTAAAATTCATTCAAAAAACAAACGAATTATGGATCACAAAGTAACTTTCGGCGGCAAGCCCGTAACGCTTGTCGGCAATCGCTGCAAGGCGGGCGAAATGGCCCCCGTATTTACGGTTATCGGCGCGGGGCTGCAGCCCGTATCGTCGGACGTTTTCCACGGCAAAGTGCGCATATTCAGCATTTTTCCGTCGGTGGACACTCCGGTCTGCTCGTTACAGAACATCCGTTTCAACCGTGAGGCTTCGAAGCTGGGCGACGACGTGGTCGTCCTGGCGCTGTCGGTGGACCTGCCCTTTGCGCAGAAGCGCTTCTGCGCCGCCGAGGGAATCGACCGCGTGCATGTCTTCTCGGATTACAAGGAGTTGGATTTCGGCATCAAATACGGCTTCGTGATCGACGAACTGCGCCTGCTGGCCCGCGGCGTGGTGGTCGTGGACAAGGACGACGTGGTGCGCTACGTGGAGTATGTGCCCGAGATCACCCACGAACCCGACTACGACAAGGCGCTGGCCGTCGTGCGCGAGCTGGCGAAATAAGCCGGTCCGGAAATGAAAAGGAGCGAATCCCTGCGGATTCGCTCTTTTTTTAAATGGGAACCGGATTATTTGATCTTCTCGTAAATGTAGACCTCGTGGATCTCGTTGGTGTATCCCTCGTCCGTGAAGGGACCCTGCGACATGCCGAGAATGATCTGCGTGCCGCGGTTGTTCAGCACGAGCAGCTCGTCGGTCACGGGGTCGATGCACAACCCTTCGATCTCTCCGGCACGCCGGAAATCCGACATCTCACGGAACAGGTCGAGGCGTCCGGCCTTGGCTCCGGCCGCGATCATCCCGGTGCGTTTGACGGGATTGCCTTTTTTGTCTAACTTTACGCTGAACGGCGTGTCCCTGACGACTTCGGTGCCCTCTTTCAGTCCCGTGTAGGGAACCTCGCTGATATCGGCAATGTAGATATTGTCGGGAATCTGATAGGTCGATTCTCCGTCGTCGGCGGCGAAGAGCATCTTACCGTCGGCGATGAAAATACCCTGACACCAGTAGGGCATCGGACGGCACTGCATTTTGGTGTAGTACTTGCCCGTTTCGAGGCTGTAACAGTACACGTAGCGGCTGTCCACCCAGTCCGACATCCAGATCATGTTCTTCTCGCGGTCCACGGCCAGGCCGGAGACCTCCACCTGCCCGGATTCGGCGCACCACGGAATATCCTCGATCCATTCGAGCGTTTCAGCATCGTATACCGAAATGGCGATGTTGTAGCCCCGGCCATACTCGAACTTCTCGTTGCCCGTATAGATCTTGCCGTTCCACACGTCGATGTCTCCGAAGTGGTTGGCCATCTCCGGATTCGGGAACAGGGGATTTTCGGCGGACTGGACATGTTTCTTCACGAGATTCCAATTCTTGTCGAACTTGTAAAGACCCCGCGTGTCGGAAACGTAATAATAGTTCTCGTCCGCGGCAATTCCCTGGCGTCCGGGAACTTCAACGACTTTCTTCAGGCGATATTCCGTACCGAGATGCTGTGCGCTCACCGTCGAAAAAGCGGCGATCGCTGCCAATGCAAAAAATAATTTTTTCATGGTTATGGACTTTTTTTAAGTTAGTTTTTTATCGTAGAACAGCTATTTCCAAAGCTTAGAATTTGAACAGTCCCATGATCTGAAGCTGCTCGGAGCTGTCGTATCCCAAAGCCTTCTTTGCGTCGCCGCTGTACATGAAATGTCCGTAGTTGACCTGGAATTTCAGGTTTTTGAACACCGAATACGTACAACCGATCAGTATCCGGTTATAGTTATTCGCAGTTCCCTTATTCACCTGATCTTCGTACATGTCCCAGCGAACGATCGGGAGGAACTTGCCCCAGTGCCAGCCGGCCAGTACATAGGCGCCGTTCTCTTTGACGACATCGGCTTTGTTGACCCGGCTCTTCATGTGCCCGTATTCGGCACGCAGATTCAGACCGCGGGGATTGTCGTACCAGGCGCCGACCACATAGCGGGTCATCGGGTTGTAATCGCCGCTGCCGACACCCTCGCCGCCTTCGAGTTTTTTGGACGTATATTCGCCCCAGTTGAATGTACCTTTGACATTGAAGTATTTGACCGGGCGGACCGTCAGACTGACATAGATGTCTTTCGACTTGTTGCTGTCGTCCTTGCTGGGAATGGAGCCGTTGGTGATGGCCACGTCATAGTGCAGATAGCTGAATCCCTTCCCCGAGTCGAAGACATCTCCCATGAACATGATACCCAGATCCCGTCCGTAGTCTACCAGGTTGTACTCGTAGGGATTGCGGCAGGCTATGCGGTAGACAATGTTCGAAAAGTCGACCGTCTCCAGCGTTGCGGGCGAAATGTCGTAATTCTCGTACCCCAGCGGCGTGAAGAACTGTCCGACGCGGACTTTGAATTCGGGCATGATCTTCCAGGTTGCAAAAGCGTCCATTACCTGTATGTTCTTCTGTCCGTTTCCGTTCGTCGAGCCGGAAATTCCGTTGAAGGCCTCTATCTGCAGCCGGAAATCCACCTTCTCGGCGACCTTGCCGTCCAGAAGCAGACGGAGCCGTTTTGCCTGGAATGATGAACTCGAACTTTTGTCGTTCGAAGTGTAATTCCATCCCGTCTGCAAATAGCCGGATACTTTCGGCAGGTTGGCCAGGATTTTCTCCCAGGTCGTCTGGGGCTGTGCAGCGGCGGGAGCTTCCGCCGTGACGGGAGGTTTCGCCGCGACTGTCCCGGATTCCGGAACCTGGTCTCCTTCCGGATTCGCCGACACGAGGGCAGGTGCCAGCAGGAGTCCGCTCAGAAAAAGAGCGATAAGTTTCGTCATTTTTTTCATAGGGCAAACGCTTTAGTTGGTTAGTGATAAAACGGTTAAACGGAAAATACTTTTATTGATATAATCGTGCAACTGAAAAGTGCAAATAGGGGCGCTGAAGCGACGAATGAGTTCAGCGATTATGCGTGCCGGACAGGCATTGGACCCCGATTTTCCGAGGGGGGGGGAATTAAACCGAAGCCGCCGGCTGCGTGCGGCGTCTCACCGGGGCTGACCTGGAAAACGTTCCCCGGGTTACATGTTTTCGATGTTCCGGGGTGTTTGAATATGCTTTGTCGGTTTATGTACATAGTCGGGTCGCCTGTTTCTGAATCGAAAGTAGGAATTATTTTTTAATTTCACAACGAAAGCGGTTGAAAATTTCTGAAAATTCCTGAAAATTGTCCTGATTGGGCTTTATTGTCCTCTTTGGGGGCTGTTTGGATGATTTTTTTCACCTCATCGGGCGCCCCCCCCCTGTGCTTTCGTGCGAAAATCGGCGGAACAGCCGGGCGGGGACGAAAAAGGAGCGAATCATCAGATTCGCTCCTTTTTTTCAGGTATTGTGTATCAGATGGTTTCCGTCAGCGACCGGCTGCGTCCCCACTTGTTGTACAGCGCCGAGAGGGCGATGACGAGGAAAGCGACCGGAATGAGTGCGAGAATCGCCAGCTGGCAGTAGTGGGCCGTTCCGCCGATGTAGCAGACGATGCTGGCGATATAGTGGAGGAGGAAGATGACGAACCACGCCGTCATCAGCACCGTTCCGATCGTGATATTGAGCCGTGAGGGGGAGTAGCGGCCCGCTTTCTTCGAAAAGAGGTTGCTGTTCATCTCCCAGGGACGGCACAAGGCACCCAGCCGATAGCGCTCCGGAATTTTCAGCCCGTCGGTCTCCTCGCGTTCGATCTCGAAAATGTAGCGTTCGTAAACCTCATACCACGCTTTCGACCCTTTGGCCATCATGATCCAGATGACGGCGAACGACATGCCGAGCAGCGCTGCGGCGCAGGCGATTTCGTTCACGACCAGCGGATTGGCCGCCGCGGGCCCGGCGTCGAGCAGTCGGGACGCAAAAACTCCGTAGAGGGTGAAACAGAGGAACTGAAAAACGGAGAGAAGGAACGACCGCCGCCACAGGTTCAGAACCTCGAAAGACCGGCATTTGTAGAATCCTTCTCTCAACTCCTTTAAAGACACTTCGTTGCTGTTGCTTGCATTTAGCATAGGCATAATAAGTTTTTAGTATGAATAAAATAAGTTTGGGTGACTACTTTTTCCGCAGATAGACCGTCGCCGTACGCGAGGTGTTGTAAATGCGGATACGGGCGCAGTCCTTCCCGTCGTCGCCCTTGGCGGGAAACGAGAAATGTTCGGTCTCCATCGACTGCCGCTCCTGCCCGCCGAACCGTCTCTCGTCGGTCGAGAGCACCGGGACATATTTGCCCGGGCCCTGCACCGGAAGTTCGTAGTCGGGGATCGAGGCCGTGGGGTGCCAGTTGAAGACGAACAGCAGGCGGCCGTGTGAAAAAACCATCGTTTTGTTGCGCTCGTCCATCAGCAGGTTCCACGCATAGCCGTCTTCGAGCACCTTGTATTTTTTCACCAGCCGGATCATCGCCCGGTCGAAATCCCCCAGCCACGCATAGCGCAGCAGGCCGTTTTTCGCCAGCGACCACTGCCGCCGGGCGTGGGCGTAGCTCCATCCGTTGCCCTGGCGCGGGAAGTCGATCCACTCGGGATGTCCGAACTCGTTGCCCATGAAGTTGAGGTAGGCCTGCCCGCCCGTGGAGATGGTCATCAGGCGGATCATCTTGTGCAGGGCCATGCCGCGGTCGATGACGAGATTTTCCGAAGCGCGGTCCATGTGGAAATACATCTCCTTGTCCATCAGCCGGAAAGCGATGGTTTTGTCGCCCACTAACGCCTGGTCGTGCGACTCGGCATAGGCCACGGTCTTCACTTCGGGCAGGCGGTCGGTCATGACGGACCACATCTCCCAGATGTTCCACTCCTCGTCGGGGACCTCTTTCAGCTGTTTGATCCAGAAGTCGGGAATGGCCATTCCGAGGCGGTAGTCGAAGCCGACGCCGCCGTCGGCGATCGGGATGCACATGCCCGGCATGCCGCTCACGTCCTCGGCGATGGTCACCGCCGACGGCAGGAAGTCATGCGTCAGCCGGTTGGCGAGGGTGAGGTAGAGGAGGGCCTCCTCGTTGACACCCGTGTCGAAGAAGCGGTCGCGCGAGTCGAACGTCACATAGCCGTGGTGGTGGTAGATCATCGAGGTCACGCCGTCGAAGCGGTAGCCGTCGAAATGGAACTCGTCGAGCCAGTATTTGACGTTCGACAGCAGGAAATGGCGCACCTCCTCCTTGCCGTAGTCGAAGAGTTTCGAATCCCAGTAGGGCTGGTAGCCCGCTTCGCCCGCCGGCGAATAGAGGTGATCGGTGCCGTCGAGCTCGTTGATTCCTTCGTTGAGGTTTTTCACGTAGTGGGCGTGGACGAGGTCCATGATGACGGCCAGTCCGAGTTCATGCGCCCGGCGGATCAGCTCTTTCAGCTCCTCGGGGGTTCCGCAGCGCGACGACGGGGCGAAGAAGCTCGACACGTGGTAGCCGAACGAGCCGTAGTAGGGGTGTTCGGCTACGGCCATCAGCTGCACGGCGTTATACCCGTCCCGTTTGATGATCGGGAGTATCTTGTCGGTGAATTCGCGGTAGGTGCCCACGCCCTCGCGCTCCTGCGCCATGCCCACATGGGCCTCGTAAATCAACAGGCTGCCGATCTTCGAGGCGTCGAAAGCGTCGCCCCGCCAGTCGAACGGCTCCGCGGGGTTCCAGAACTGGGCCGTGTAGTTTTTCGTCGCCTCGTCCTGCACCACGCGCGCGGCATAGGCCGGAATGCGGTCCAGCCAGCCGTTGTCGCCGTGGACGTGGAGTTTGTAAAGCGAGCCGTGGACCAGCCGGTCGCGGTACATCGCCGTGGGGAAAAAGGCGCTCCAGACCCCCGCGGAGTCCCGGTGCATGCGGATTTCGGTGCGCTGCCAGTTGTTGAAATCGCCGAAGACGTAGACGTCGTGCGCTCCCGGCAGCCATTCGCGCAGCCACCAGCCGTCGAGCGCCTCGTCGCGCTGCCAGCCGAAATAGCGGTAGCCGTTGGCGTAGTCGACGATCGACCCCGACGAACCGGCGATCCGCTCCATCTGCCGCTCGTACTGTGCATGACGGCGGTTGATATGTTCTTCGACGGGCTGCAGCCATGCGTCGCGCTCGACGATGGGCAGCTTCCGGGTCGTGTTTTCCATGGCTGAAATTTCTGGTTATTTACAAAGATAGCAAAAAATCGGACGGGACCAAAACCGAATCGCATGCGGCCCGGCAAAACTTTCCGACTGATAAAAGTGTCGTTACGACACCAAATATACCGATTTTTTTTTATCTTTGTCAGCAAACTGAAAAGAATCCCTATTACTAACACTTTACTAACACCCAAAAAAATCTTATGAAAGGACAACCCAAAGGATTGATCGCGGCGGCCCTTGCCAATATGGGCGAACGCTTCGGTTTTTATATCATGATGGCTATCCTTACCCTGTTCATCTCGTCCAAGTTCGGTCTGGACGAGGCGACCGCGGGGTATATTTATTCGGGCTTCTACGCTTCGATCTACCTGCTGGCGCTGGTCGGCGGTATCATTGCCGACAAGACCAAGAACTACAAGGCTACGATCATGTGGGGCCTGATCGTGATGAGCGTGGGTTACCTGCTCATCGCCATCCCGACGCCGACGCCCGTGCCGAATCTGGGGCTTTACCTGACGCTGACCTGTCTGGGACTGCTGGTGATCGCCTTCGGCAACGGCCTTTTCAAAGGCAATCTGCAGGCGTTGGTGGGCCAGATGTACGACAACAGCGAATTCAGCGCCAAGCGTGAATCGGGCTTCCAGATCTTCTACATGTTCATCAACATCGGCGGTTTCTTCGCCCCGTTCGTCGCTATCGGCGTGCGCAACTGGTGGCTGAAGGTCAACAATTTCGACTACAACGCCAAACTCCCCGCGCTGTGCCACGAATACCTGGCCAAAGGCGAAGACATGGTCGGCGAGGGACTTTCGAACCTCAGTTCCTACGCTTCGGCGGCGCACCTCGACGGTACGCCCGTGAGCGACCTCGGCGCTTTCTGCAATACCTACCTCGACGTCTTCAACCGCGGTTTCCACTACGCCTTTATCGCGGCGATCGTGATGATGCTCATTTCGCTGGTGATCTACATGGCCAACCGCAGGCAGTTCCCCGATCCTTCGAAAAAGTCCGCTTCGGGCGCCAAAGCCTCGGCCGAGGAGGTAAAGATGTCCGCGCAGGAGATCCGCCAGCGCATTTACGCCCTGTTCGCCGTCTTCGGCGTGGTGATCTTCTTCTGGGTGTCGTTCCACCAGAACGGCTATTCGCTGACCTATTTCGCCCGTGACTACGTGAACCTCGACGTCATCAACATCGACCTGGGCTTCACGACCATCAAAGGCGCGGAGATATTCCAGAGCGTCAACCCCTTCTTCGTCGTCTTCCTCACGCCGATCATCATGTGGTTCTTCGGCTGGCTGCGCAAGCGCAACATCGAGGTCTCGACCCCGATGAAGATCGCCATCGGCATGGGCATCGCGGCTGCGGCTTATGTTTTCCTGATGCTCTTCTCGCTGGCCCTGCCGACGAAGACCGAATTGGCCGGCATGCGTGCCGACGAGGTGCAATCGCTGCTGGTTACCCCGTGGGTGATGGTGGGCCTCTACTTCATCCTCACCGTGGCCGAGCTGTTCATCTCGCCGCTGGGCCTCGCATTCGTGTCGAAGGTGGCGCCTCCCCATATGCAGGGTTTGATGCAGGGCTTCTGGCTGGCCGCTACGGCCGTGGGCAACGCCCTGCTGTTCGTCGGCGGATGGCTCTACCTCCATACCCCGATGTGGGCTACGTGGGCCGTGTTCGTCGCTGCCTGCGGCCTGTCGATGCTCGTCATGCTCTCGATGGTACGCTGGCTCGAACGGGTCACCAAATAATCCGAACGTTTTTCCGTACGGCCGCCCCGGTTTTTCCGAGGCGGCCTTTTTTGTTCACTTGGAGCTCCGAAATTTGATTATCAGCGGGATTAGTGCTATATTTGTAAAATAAACAAATTTCCCCGATGCTCCGTCCCGTCTGCTTCCGCCTGTTCCTCCTCTTTGTCCCCGCCTTTTTCGTATGCGCCCCGGTGGCGTATGCCGGGCCGGAACACGTGAATTCCGCGGCGGACAGCCTCGGGACGACATCCGGCCGCGAGGAACGCGCGGATGAAGCGGTTCTGCGGCAGAGGCAGCTGCGCAATACCGACCTGATCATTACGCTGATGGGCGGTGTGCTGCTGCTGGGCGGACTGGGACTTGCGCGTCTGGTGCGTCTCAACCGTCGCCTGAAAGCCTCCGAGGAGGTGGTTAAGGCCCAGAACCGGGACCTTATGGCTGTGGGGGAGGAGCTCCGCACGGCCAAGGAGCGCGCCGAACAGGCGAGCCGGATGAAAAGCAATTTCATCCAGAGCATGTCGCACGAGGTGCGCACGCCGCTCAACTCGATCATGGGATTCTCGCAGGTGCTCGTTTCGAAATTCCGCAACGACCCGACGGTCGAGGAGTATGTCTCGATCATCGAGGCCAGCAGCCTCAGCCTGCTGCGAATGGTCGACGACGTGCTCGACATCGCCTATCTCGACCAGACCGATGCGCTGCCCCGTACGGACTACTGCTCGGTCAACAACCGCTGCCACGAGTGTGTGGCCAAGGCGCTGTCGCAGCTCAAAGCGGGCGTCACGATGATTTTCGAGCCGTCGGCCGAGGACCCCGTGCTGCATATCAATTCCAAGCGGGTGGTGCAGGTGCTCCAGCACTTACTGCACAACGCTGCGAAATTCACCGTCGAGGGCGAGATCATCCTGACCTATACGTGCCGAATCCCCGAGCGGACGATGCTCTTCACGATTTCCGACACCGGCCCGGGCATCCCCGCGGAGAAGCAGGAGGCGGTTTTCGAACGTTTCGTCAAACTCGACACCTTTGCCCAGGGGACGGGGCTCGGACTGCCCGTCTGCCGGCTGATCGCCGCCAAGCTGGGCGGAAGCCTGCGGGTCGATTCCTCTTACACCGAGGGCTGCCGGATGATCTTCGAAGTTCCCTTCGGACTGCCCGAAGAAATCTGATTTTTGGGTGTTTATTATCGCATGGAGCAGTCCTCGACTGCTCCTTTTTTGTCGGATTCGTTAAAAAACCACCGAAAACAGAAAACTTTTTTTGTTTCATAAGTTTCCTTGTCTATATTTGCATCCGTATCAATCGGATCGGATCATGGACCAGAAGGAACGAATTATAGAACAGGCTATGCAGATGTTCGTCACCCAGGGCATCAAATCGGTGCGTATGGACGACATCGCGCAACAACTGGGCGTTTCGAAAAGGACGCTTTATGAGTTGTTCGGCGACAAGGAGGGGCTGCTCTACCTTGCGATGGAACGTTTTTTCGAGAGCAAGCGTGTCGAACGGGCCGAAGCCTGCGTCGGTGCGCGCAACGTGCTCGAAGCGATGTTTATGGTGCTGGGATGCGTGGCGGACGAGTCGGAGGTGATACAGCGGTTGCTGGGCAACCTGCGCAAGTTCTATCCGGCCGTTCACTCCAAGTTGATGCGCGAAGGAGCTGCCCAAAGCCGTCTCGATTTGCAGCGGATGCTCGAAACGGGTATTGCCGAAGGGCTTTTCACCGAGGCTTTCAACCTCGATCTGGCCATCACGGTGCTTTACTACACTGCTTCGGCAATCACCATGCGCAAGGACCTCATCCTGCCCGATGGCATGACCGAGCGCGAGGCTTTCGTGCAGATCATCAGCAATTTCTTCCGCGGCATCTCCACGGCCAAGGGGCTGGAACTCATCGACGATTACCTGAAACGCTACGAACCGGGCAAACCCGAAAACAACCGGCGGTGAGGGGTGAAAGGAGCCGTCCGTAAAATATATGCCCGTGCAGATCGTCTGCATGAATGACAACGACAATATAATTTTCCGAATAATGATGAAACGACTTTTTTTGATTTTTGGCTTTTGGGCCGCCGGCACCGCGGGCGCTTCGGCGCAGATGCGGCTGACGCTTCCCGAGGCGCTCGATCTTGCCCTGAGCGAGAACCCGACCGTCAAGGTCGCCGAAATGGAGGTGCAGCGTTACGACTACGTGAAGCGCCAGACGTGGGGTAACCTGCTGCCGCAGCTCTCGGCGTCGGGCAGCTACACCCGCTCGATCGTGAAGTCGGAGATGCGCGGCGGCATCTCCTTCGGCGCCGACAACACCTTTGCCGTGCAGGGCGACCTGTCGCTGCCGCTCTTCGCGCCGTCGGTCTACCGCACGCTGAAGATGAACGAGGCGCAGATGGCCACGGCCGTCGAGGCGGCGCGCGCCTCGCGCATCGACCTGACCGCCGAGGTGAAGAAAGCCTTCTATAACATCCTGCTGGCCGAGCAGTCGCTCGCAGTGCTCCGCGAATCGGAGGCCACGGTACAGCGCACGGTGGACGATACGCAGGTGCAGTACGACAACGGCCTGATGTCGGAATACGACCTGCTGACGGCCCAGGTGCAGCTGAGCAACCTGAAGCCCACGATCCTCCAGACCGAAAATTCGATCAAACTGGCCAAGCTGATGCTGAAGATGTACCTTTCGATTCCCGAGGACGTGGAGATCGACGTGGTCGGCGAGCTGGACGCCCTGCGCGACGACGTGCTGGCGGGAACCGACGGCCTGACGACCGATGTTTCGGAGAACACCGACCTGCGTTCGCTCGAATTGCAGGAGGAGGTGCTGCGGCGTTCGCTCAAAGCAGCCAATGCGGGCCGCATGCCGACGCTCGCGGCCTTCGGGACGGTCTCCTACACGGGTAACGACATGGAGCCTTTCCTGGGCATGGGCGAAGGTACGGACAACTCCAAATATTTCTGGACCCATCCGATCTCGGTCGGACTGCAACTGTCGGTGCCGATCTTCTCGGGCCTGACGAAGATGAACAAGTCTCGGGAGCTGAAGAACCAGATTGCGCAGCTTTCGCTCCAGCGGGACTATGCCCGCCAGCAGATCGACGTGCAGGTGCGCTCGGCGCTGAACGACCTGCTGACGGCCCGCGAGACGATGTACGCCCAGGAACTCACGGTCGAGCAGGCCCGCAAGGCGTATAAGATTTCCGACACCCGTTACCGCGCGGGTGCGGGCACGATCCTCGAGCTGAACAGCGCCCAGTTGTCGCAGACGCAGGCGCAGCTCAACTTCTCGCAGTCGATCTACGACTACCTTTCGGCCAAGGCCGAGTACGACCGCATCGTGGGACGTGAAAACCAGTAAGTAATGAAAAACAAGATAAAACCTATGAAAAGAATCGTATTTTTAGGATTTGCAGTCGCTTTGCTGGCAGGCTGTACCGGCCGGAAAGCCGCTGTCGTCACGAAGGAGAAGAGCGTGCTCACCAAGACCGCCCGGGCCGAAACGGCCACGGTGCGGCTTACCGAGGAGTTCACCTCCGAGATCGAACCCTACAAGGAGAACGACATCACTCCGGCGGCTTCGGGCGTGCACATCGACAAGATTTATGTCGAAGTGGGCGATCCGGTGCGCGAGGGTCAGTTGATCGTGACGCTCGATCCCACGCAGTACACCCAGCAGTTGGTGCAGCTGAAGACCGTCGAGGACGACTACAACCGTCTGCTGCCCGTCTACGAGGCCGGCGGCATCTCGGCCCAGCAGATCGAGCAGGCCAAGGCCCAGCTGGACGTGCAGCGCGAGGTGGTGGCCAACCTGAAGAAGAATATCGAGGTGCGTTCGCCGATTTCGGGCGTCGTGACGGCCCGCAACTACGAGTCGGGCGACCTGTTCGCCCAGCAGCCGATCCTGCACATCATGCAGATCGACCCGCTGAAGGTCATCGCCAACATTTCGGAGCAGTATTTCGCCAGCGTGAAAGTGGGTATGCCGGTGAAACTGACCGTCGACATCTTTCCCGACGAGGAGTTTACGGGCACGGTGTCGCTGATCTATCCGGCGCTGGACCCCTCGACCCGCACCTTTAAGGTCGAGGTCAAAGTTCCCAACGCCAAGCGTACGCTGCGTCCGGGCATGTACGCCCGCACGACGTTCGACATGGGCAGCAAAGAGGGCGTGATGGTTCCCGACGTTGCCGTGCAGAAGCAGGTGGGTTCGGCCGAGCGTTACCTCTACGTCATCGTGGGCGACTCGGTTGCCGAGCGCCGTTCGATCAAAGTGGGCCGTCAGGTCGGCGACCGCGTGGACATCCTGTCGGGTGTCGAGCCGGGCGAACCGGTGGCCGTAACGGCGCTGTCGAAACTCTTCGACGGGGCAGCCGTGGAAATTAAAAAAGACTAAAACAGCCCCTTTCCAATGAAAATTTACGAAAGCGCGGTCCGCAAACCGATTTCGACGATCCTGTTGTTCGTCGGCGTGATGGTCATGGGACTCTTCTCGCTGATGAACCTGGCCGTGGACCAGTATCCCGAGATCGAGATACCCCAGATATCGGTCATCACGATGTACCCCGGCGCCAACGCCGCCGACATCGAGACCAACATTACCCGTGTGCTGGAGGACAACCTCAATACGGTGAGCAACCTCAAAAAGCTGACTTCCAAGTCGCAGGACAACGTCTCGATGATTACCGTCGAGTTCGAATACGGCTCCGATCTCAACGAGGGGGCCAATGAAATCCGCGACGTGGTGTCGCGTGTGCAGTCGATGCTGCCGGACGACATCGACTACCCGACGATCTTCAAATTCTCGACCTCGATGATCCCCGTGATGATGATTGCCGTCACGGCCGAGGAGAGCTATCCGGCGCTGAACAAGATCCTCGACGACAAGCTGGTCAACGTGCTGAACCGCGTCGACGGCGTGGGCGCCGTGTCGGTGGTGGGCGCTCCCGAGCGCGAGGTGCAGGTCAACGTCGACCCCGCCAAGCTCGAAGCCTACAACCTGACGGTCGAGCAGTTGGGACAGATCATCGCCTCGGAGAACGTCAACATCCCCAGCGGCACGATCGACATCGGCAACAACACCTTCAACATCAAAGCCGACGGCGAGTTCAAACTCTCGGACGAACTGCGCAAGGTCGTGGTGTCGAACGCCGGGGGCCGCACGGTGAAACTCTCCGATGTGGCCGAAATCCGCGACACGCTCGAGAAGTCCACGATGGACGAGCGCGTCAACGGCCAGCGCGGCGTGCGCGTGATGTTCCAGAAGCAGTCGGGCGCCAACACCGTGAACATCGTCCACGAAATCCAGTCGCGCCTGCCTGACATCCAGAAAACCCTCCCGAAAGACGTTAAGATGGAGCTGATCTTCGAGGGTTCGCAGGAGATTACCGACGCTATCGGGTCGCTTTCGGAGACCATTCTCTACGCCTTTATCTTCGTGGTGCTGGTGGTGATGATCTTCCTCGGCCGGTGGCGCGCGACGCTGATTATCTGTATGACCATCCCCGTGTCGCTGATCTGTTCGTTCATCTACCTCTTCGCCACGGGCTCCACGCTCAACATCATCTCGCTCTCGTCGCTCTCCATCGCCATCGGTATGGTCGTCGACGACGCCATCGTGGTGCTGGAGAACATCACGACGCATATCGAACGGGGCTCGAACCCCAAGGAGGCGGCCATCTACGCCACCAACGAGGTGTGGCTGTCGGTCATTGCCACGACGCTGGTGGTTGTCGCGGTGTTCCTGCCGCTGACGATGGTGCCGGGCATGGCGGGTATCCTGTTCCGCGAGCTGGGCTGGATCGTGACGATCGTGGTCTGCGTCTCGACCATGGCGGCCATCTCGCTGACCCCGATGATGTCGGCCTACCTCCTGAAGCTCGAGGGCGGCGTCCACGACTACAAGGGTCTCGGCGTGATCTACAAGCCCATCGACCGGGCCCTCGAATGGCTCGACGGCGCCTATGCCCGTTCGCTGAACTGGGTGGTGCGCCACCGCCGGATCACCTTCTTCTCGATGATGTCGGTCTTCGTGGTGTCGCTGGGGCTGCTGACGCGCGTCCCGACCGAGTTCTTCCCGCCTTCGGACAACAGCCGTATCTCGGCCATGATCGAGCTGGAGCAGAACATCGGCGTCGACTATACGGCGCGCATCGCCCGGCAGATCGACAGCATCATGTATGCGAAATATCCCGAGATCGTGCTCGTCTCGGCGTCGGCCGGCGCCAACTCATCGGACAACGCCTTCGCGGCGATGCAGACCACCGGGTCGCACATCATCAACTACAACATGCGCCTGACCGACGTGGAGGAGCGCGACCGCTCGATCTATGTCATTTCCGACCTGCTGCGCGAGGACCTCGACAACATTCCCGAGGTGCGCCAGTACACGGTGACCCCGGGCGGCATGTCGGGCAGCATGAGCGGTTCGGCGACGGTCAACGTCAAAGTCTTCGGCTATGACATGGACGTGACGAACGCCATTGCCAACGACCTCAAAGAGAAGATGAGCCACCTGAACGGCGTGCGTGACGTGAAACTTTCGCGCGACGACCTGCGTCCCGAGTACAACGTCGTCTTCGACCGCGACCGCCTGTCGTACTACGGCATCAGCAGCGCCACGGCGTCGCAGGCCGTGCGTAACCGCATCGACGGCCTCGTGGCCTCGAAATACCGCGAGGACGGCGACGAGTACGACATCATCGTGCGCTACGCCGAGCCGTTCCGCAACCGCATCGAGGATGTGGAGAACATCACGCTCTACAACGCGCAGGGCCGCCCCGTGAAACTCAAAGAGGTGGGCACCGTCGAGGAGGAGTACGCCGCGCCGATGATCGAGCGCGAGAACCGCCAGCGTGTCATTTCGGTCCAGTCGACCCTCGGAGCCGGCGTCGCGCTGGGCGACGTGGTGGCCGAAGTCAACCGGCTGATCGCCGACTATCCCACACCCGACGGCGTGGACCTCGAGGTCGGCGGTACGGTCGAGGACCAGGGCGACGCCTTCGGCGACCTGGGAACGCTGCTCATCCTGATCGTCATTCTGGTTTACATCGTGATGGCCACGCAGTTCGAGTCGCTGAAATTCCCGTTCATCATCATGTTCACCATTCCGTTCGCCTTCACCGGCGTGTTCCTCGCGCTGTGGATGACCTCCACGCCGCTGTCGCTCATCGCCCTGATCGGAGCCATCATGCTCGTGGGTATCGTGACGAAGAACGGTATCGTGATGGTGGATTACATGAACCTTTTGGTCGAGCGCGGCTCGGGCGTCTTCGACGCCGTGATCGCCGGCGGCAAGAGCCGTCTGCGTCCGGTGCTGATGACCTCGTTCACGACCATTCTGGGTATGCTTCCGCTGGCTATCGGCACGGGCGCCGGTTCGGAGACCTGGCAGCCGATGGGTATCGCCGTGATCGGCGGTCTGACGTTCTCGACGATCCTCACGCTGTTCATCGTTCCGGTGCTCTACTCGATCCTCGTGAACCGTTCGCAGCGCAAGGAGAAGGAGAAGCTGGCCCAGTTGTCGGCCCAACATCAGGCGAGCAAACATTAATACGGAAAAACGATTATGAAAGCAGTCTTTTTATCTTACAACCAGGCGTTGACCGACCGGGTGAACGCCATCCTCGACGAGCAGGGCATCCGCGGCTTCACCAAATGGGCGCTGACCGAGGGCCGCGGCTCTGTCGACGGCGAACCCCACTACGGTACGCACGCATGGCCTTCGATGAACGCTTCGATCCTGACCATCGTCGACGACGAGAAGGTCGCCCCGCTGATGGATGCCTTCCGCGAGTTGGATGCCGCGACCAAGATGCAGGGGTCGAGGGCCTTTGTCTGGAACATCGAGAGCGGTTTTTGATTCTCACGGGCATCTTTTTCGCCCTGCCTTGTCCGGCCCGAACGGGAAATACGTCGTGTATGTCCCGTCCGGGCCGGATTGCGTCAGGACAAAACCTGCTCCGCGATAATCGAAAAACCGGGTTCGCATTGAGGTATTTTTTGCTATCTTTGTCCTATGAAACTCACCTTTCTGGGAACCGGGACCTCGCAGGGCGTACCTGTCATCGGCTGCCGCTGCAAGGTCTGCACATCGGCGGACCGGCGCGACAGCCGCCTGCGCACGTCGGCCATGGTCGAGACGCAGGGCATAAGGCTGGTGATCGACGCCGGGCCCGATTTCCGTTGGCAGATGCTCCGCACGGGCGTGCGGCATATCGACGCTATCCTGCTGACCCACGAACACAAGGACCACATCGGCGGCCTGGACGACGTCAGGGCTTTCAATTTCGTCGATTACCCGCCGACCGTCCATAAGGTCCACATCTACGCCGCTCCGCGGACGCTGGAGTGCGTGCGCAAGGATTTCGACTATGCCTTCGCGCAGGACAAATACCGCGGCGTCCCGGAGATCGAACTGCACGAGGTCGATGTTGCGCATCCCTTTACGGTCAAAGGCGTGGAGATCGTTCCGGTTTCGGGACACCACTCCGAGCGCTTTCTGGTCACGGGTTACCGCATCGGGCCGCTGGCCTACCTGACCGACTTCAAAACCATCGGGGATGCCGAGGTCGGGAAACTCCGCGGCGTGGAGGTGCTGGTGGTCAACGCGCTGCGTTTTGCCGTGCATCCGTCGCATTTCAACCTCGGGGAGGCGCTGGCGCTGATCCGCCGCGTCGGACCGCGCGAAGCGTATATTACGCACATGTCCCACGAAATCGGCCTGCATGCCGTGACGGAGACGATGCTTCCGGCGGGTGTGCACATGGCTTACGACACATTGGAAATCGAAATAAAGGAAACAGATGAAAACATTGGCAAATAAGGTCATCGTCATCACGGGCGCTTCGTCGGGTATCGGCGAGGCGATGGCGAAGGAGTATGCCGCGCAGGGCGCGAAAGTGGTGCTCGGGGCGCGCAGCGTCCAGAAATTGCAGCTTTTGGCGGGCGACATCCGCTCGAAAGGCGGCCAGGCGGCCTACTGCGGGGTGGACGTGACCGATCCTGCCGAATGCAAGGAGCTGATCGACACCGCCGTCCGCGAGTTCGGGGGGATCGACGTGCTGATTTGCAACGCGGGTATCTCGATGCGCGCGATTTTCGACGACGTGGACCTCGGCGTGCTGCACAAACTGATGGATGTCAACTTCTGGGGCACGGTCAACTGCTGCAAGTATGCACTGCCGTACCTGCAGGCGTCGAAGGGTTCGGTCGTCGGCATCTCGTCCGTGGCGGGACTGCACGGACTGCCCGGCCGCACGGGCTATTCGGCCTCGAAATACGCCATGACGGGATTTCTCGAGACGCTCCGCATCGAGAACCTCAAAAAGGGGCTGCACGTGATGATCGCCTGTCCGGGATTCACCGCTTCGAACGTCCGTTTTTCGGCCCTTACGGCCGACGGGTCGCAGCAGGGCGAGACCCCGCGCGACGAGGCGAAGATGATGACCGCCGGAGAGGTGGCCCGCATCGTGGCGAAGGGCATTCTCCGCCGCAAGCGCCTCTGCCTGATGGAGAACGAAGGGCGCGCCACGCATTTCGTGAAGAAATTCGCCCCTGCGTTCCTCGACCGGATGTTCTACCTGGTGATGTCCAAGGAGCCCGATTCGCCGCTGAAATAGCCTGCGACAGCATACTGTACGGGAGTTCTGCAAACGGAACTCCCGTTTTTTGTGCTTTTTCGGCCCGGTTTCGGCGTTTGTTCCGACCTCGCCGGAAAGCCCTTCCAGAGCTGTTTTTGGACAAATTCCGCATCCGGTTGCACAAATTCAAAATTTATTTGAGCGGTTTTTAAAATCAATTCTTCAATTCTCAGGGTGCATGCAGGGGCTTATCGGTAATTTTGCTTACCGAAACATGTAAAACCTAAACCAAAAAACCTGAACTGCTCATGAGAAGAAATTTTCTCCCCATTCTGGGTCTCCTCTCTCTGTTCGTACTGGGTTCGTGCTCTGCGGATCGCGACCCCAAAATCGCATCCCTGAAACATGCCGTCGAGGTTGCCGACAGTCAACTGCTGGACGCCGCCGCCGAACTCGACACGACGAACTGCTTTCCCCGTTCGCTGATGCCCAAGTTCCGTGCCGTCGACGCGAAGGACTGGACAAGCGGATTCTTCCCCGGCTCGCTCTGGCAGTGCTACCGCTTTACGGGCGACGAAAAACTCCTGGCCGAAGCCCGGAAATACACCGACCGGCTGGAGGGTATACAATATTATAAAGGGACGCACGACCTGGGATTCATGGTCTTCTGCAGCTTCGGCCAGCAGATGGAGACGCTGCATGACCAGCACTCGGAAGAGGTGATCGTCGAGGCCGCCAAGAGCCTCATTTCGCGCTGCGATCCCCGCATCGGCCTGATCCGCTCGTGGGATTTCGGCGAGTGGAACTACCCGGTCATCATCGACAACATGATGAACCTCGAAATGCTCTTCTGGGCTTCGAAGCACACGGGCGATCCGGTCTACCGCGACGTGGCGGTCCGCCATGCCGACATCACGATGAAAAACCATTTCCGCGACGACGCCAGTTCGTTCCATGTCGTGAGCTACAACGACGACGGCACGGTCGAGAGCCGGGGCACGTTCCAGGGCTACTCCGACTCTTCGGCGTGGGCCCGCGGACAGGCGTGGGGCCTTTACGGCTACACGATGTGCTACCGCGAGACGGGCGATGAGAAATACCTGAAACATGCCGAACGGATCGCCGATTTCATCATGCGCCATCCGAACACCCCTGCCGACCGCATTCCCTACTGGGACTACAATGCCCCGAACATTCCCGACGCTCCGCGCGACGCTTCGGCCGCCGCGGTCATTTCTTCGGCGCTGTTCGAACTCTCGACGCTGGTTCCCGAGGGCGAGGGCAAAAAGTACTTCGACTATGCCGAGACGCTGCTGATGAACCTTTCGTCGGACGCCTATCTGGCCGGGAAGGGCACCAACGGCGGCTTTATCCTGATGCACAGCGTCGGTCACCTGCCTGCCGACAGCGAGATCGACACGCCGCTCAACTATGCGGACTACTACTACCTCGAAGCCATCGGGCGCTACCTGTCGCTGCGGGGCCTCGATCCGCGGCGGATCTGATCCTGACTTTAGAAAACCTAAAACCACCTATAATCTATGAAACGCATTTTTACTAAAATTCCGGCGTTCGGATTCATCGTGGCTGTCCTGTTCACGGCAGGCTGCCTGTCGGATGATCTGGAACGATCGGACAACGGCAGCGGAACGGGCTCCACGGAGCCGACGATCCCCGACAACAGCGTGATCGATGCAGGCGTGTTCAGCGCCCTGAATCTCGATTATCCCGGTCTTGCCGCCGTGAAAACCTACTATGAGTCCGATCAGCACTATCTGGCGGCGCAGGCTTTGCTGGAATACTACCGTGGCCGGACTGACGTAATCAACGGCAATGTCAACCTGATCGCACCCTCGATCTCCGCCGAGGAGCAGGTGTGGGCCGACCAGGCGCTTATCGCCAACGAGTACCGTTTTTACGTGGAGGACTATATGGACGGCGACGTGCCTTACTCCTACCTGAAATCCAAGGCCGTCGACTGGACCGTCTGCCCGACGGGTGACCTGGAACAGCGCTACCGCGTACACCGCCATCAGTGGATGGTTCCGCAGGGAAAGGCTTACCGTACGTCGCTCGACGAGACCTATATTACTGAATGGGTGACAGTCTACGAGGACTGGCTGGAGAAATATCCCCGCCCGACGGGCGAGGTGGACTACGAGGCCGATCCCGCCACGCAGCCCGAGGAGTCGCGCGAGGCATTGTATGCCTGGCGTCCGATCGATGTGGCTTATCGTGTCGAGGACCAGTGCGACCTGCTCTACTATTTCATGCAGTCGACCTCTTTCACGCCGCAGCTGCTTTCGAAATTCCTGGCGAATCTCGCCGAGCAGGCCGAGCATGTCAGGACACATTATTCGGAGGATACCGACGTGAAGGCTACGGAGGCGCATGCCGTGTTCCGTGCCGGTACGATCTTCCCCGAGATGAAGAAGGCCGAAGAGTGGGTCGAGAGCGGTTCGGGGTCGATGAACGAGGGCATCGACGCCAGCGTGTTCGAGGTGCTGAACCTCGATTACAGCGGCCTGACGAAGGTGAAACGCGCTTACGATGCCGGCGATTACTATATGGCGTTGCAGGAATTGCTGAACTACTACCGTTCGCGTACGCACGGACTGAATCCCAATGTCGACCTTTCGAACGTGACGCTTGGAACCAACGACCAGCGCTGGGCCGATTATGCGCTCCGCGAAAACGACTACCGTTTCTATGTCAACAACTATTACGATCCCAATGCCGGAGAGGCTAATGTGCCTTATTCCTACCTGAATTCCGAGGGTACGGGCATCGACTGGACGATTTGGCCTACCCGCGAGCAGGAACAGCGCTATCAGCTCCACCGCCACCAGTGGATGGTTCCGCAGGCCAAGACCTACTATTCGTTGCAGGACGAGAAATACGCCTTGAACTGGATCGAGGTCTACGGCGACTGGCTGAAACAGAATCCCAAGCCCGAGCAGGGGACCGATGTGACCAACCACGCTTCGTGGCGTCCGCTCGATGTGGCTGCCCGACTGATCGACCAGTGCGCCCTGCTGGAGTATTACCAGCAGTCGCCCTCCGTCACGGTCGAGTGGCTGTCCGAGGTGCTGAAGCATCTCGACGAGCACGCCAACCACATCGTGAACAACTATTCGACGACTTCCAACCATCTGATTACACAGGCACAGGCCGTGACTTTTGCCGGCATGCTGTTCCCCGAGCTGAAGAATGCTGCGACGTGGAAGCAGAGCGGTACGAGCGTCCTGAGCCGTGAGGTGACGGCGCAGTATTTCCCCGACGGCTGGCTGATGGACGGCGACCTGCACTACCACATCTCGGGTATCGAGGATTTCCGGGTATCGCTGGATGTGGCGCGGCGCAACGGCGAGGAGAGCCGTTTCCCGGCGAGCTACGTCGAGTCGATGCGCAAGATGACCGACGTGGTGATGAACATGATCTATCCCGACTATACGGTGCCCAATATGGCCGATACGCGCCGTGCCACATGGACCGCACGGGTGCTTCAGCGTAACCTTACCAACTACTACAACCTCTTCCCGGACAACGAGCAGATGCACTGGATGGCGACGGGCGGCACCGAGGGTACGGTTCCCGAGACCAAGGTCAAAACTTTCCCTGACGGCGGTTACTACGTGATGCGTACGGGCTGGACGACGGCCGATATGATGATGGTGCTGCAAAACACCCCTGACAACCCCAGCGGCGGTCACAACGGCGCGCAGTGGCACCGCCAGTACGACAACAATACGTTCGAACTGTGGATCAAAGGACGTAACTTCTTCCCCGACTCGGGTTGCTTCTCCTACGGCGGGACCTCCGAATCGAATGCTTCACGCCGCAAATACGCCGCTTCGACGGCCCACAACACCGTCACGCTCGACGGCAAGAACGTTTCGAGCGACGGCAAACTGCTCAAACAGTTCTCCAAATCGGGCTCGGGCCACTGGTACGAGGCGTTGGTGCTGGAGAATCCGTCCTACACGGGGCTGACTCACCGCCGTACGATCTTCATGGTCGACGACAAGTTCTATGTGATTCTCGACGAGGCTTACGGTTCGGCCGAGGGTACCGTCAACCTGAATTTCAACATCACCGAAGGGAACGATTCGCAGGTGGTGTACGATGTGGAAGAGGGTGGTTTCCATACGGCGTTCACCGACAGCAACAACCTGCTGGTGCGCACCAAGGCGAGCAAGTCGGGAGCCTTCGTCAAGAAAACGGGCTTCGTCTCCTACAACATTAACCAGACTTCGGAGCGCAAGGCTTACCAGCTGAACCTGACCAAAACGGCTGACGAACCTGTCGTACGTTATGCCACGGTGCTGCTGCCGACGTCCGATGCTTCGGCCGAGACGGTCAGCATCACGCTGGGCGACTGGTCGGAGACCGGCGGTTCGGTCCGCGTGCAGGTCGGGGGCGTTTCCTATCCTGCGTTGTCCTATACCCTGTAACCTTAAAACCGCTATAACCTATGAAATCCTTGTTTCGAAACGTATGTTTCGCAGCGCTGACCGCCCTTTGTGCGGTCGTGCTCGCGGCCTGCGAAGACGATGATACCAAGAGCGGCGACCTGCAGCTCTTCTACCCGACGGTCGTGGACATCGGTCCTTCGATGAATTTCGTGTCGGGTACCCCGACCTACTACGGTCCCGCGCCGTCCAACTTCTCGATTGCGGGCATTACGCTCGACGACAAGTCCGTCGCTACCGAGTGCTTCTCGATCGGTGCCGATACCGGTATGGTCAGCATCTCGAATACGGACGATCTCGAGCCCGGTACCTACAAACTG
This sequence comes from Alistipes timonensis JC136, assembly GCF_900107675.1. GTDB lineage: Bacteria > Bacteroidota > Bacteroidia > Bacteroidales > Rikenellaceae > Alistipes > Alistipes timonensis. The sequence continues at coordinate 6,978 of NZ_FNRI01000011.1, read as the reverse complement.
ACCATCGCCTGCCAGGCCGGCGGCGGTGTCTACCGCTTCACGGATATCTTCGTGGTACGGATGGTTCCCGCCGCCCCCGAGGCGATCGAGGTGAGCGAGCCGGCACTCGTGATCCCCTATGCCGAATTGGAGACCACCAAGGCTTCGGTCACGGTAACGCCGGTGGGCGAGTCGGTGTCGATTCTCGGCTATGCGCTGGTGCAGACGGAGGGCGAGGAATATTTCGCCATTTCGGGCAAAGGCGTCGTGACGCTCAACGCGAACTTCTCGGGCGAGATCATGCCGGGCGATTACCCTCTGCCGATCCGCATCACGACCTATGCCGGCGCTGCGGTTTACGAAAACCTGCTGACGGCACGGATCACCAGCGAACCGCTGGAAATCCGCTATCCTTCGGTTTCGGGGCGTATGGAGTACAATATGGCTTTCCAAAGTCCGGCGCCGACGCTGAAAGGTTCTCCCGACGAGGTAGTGTGGGCCATCAAAAAGGTGACTCCGGCCGAGGGCTTCGAGACGACCGACAAGATCAGGATCGACCCTGCAACGGGTGTCATTTCGGTTGATGCAGACAGCGAACTGCCCATCGACGCCTCCTATACGCTCGACCTTACGGTGTCGAACAGTTTCGGTTCGACCGATTTCGAGGGTGCCTATACGCTGACCGTGATCGAATACATCGCTCCGATCGAGCCCGAAACCTTCTCCTACGCTCCCGTCGAGGTGGTCGAAGGTACGAATTTCAAAGCCCCGAAGACCGACGGTTTTGTCGGCGATGAGGCGAGCTTCTCGCTGGGCGATGTGCCCGCGGCGCTGGCCGGCCAGCTTACGGTCGATGAGGCGACGGGCGAAGTCTCCTCGCTGCGCGGAATTACGGCTGCTCCGGGTGTTTACCAAGTTCCCGTTCGGGCTTCGAACATGAAGAGCGAAACGCCCGTCGAGGTCATGCTCACGCTGACCGTGATCCAGAATCCGAACATGTTCACGACGTTCAGCTACGGCAATAACCTCGGTTTGGACTGGAAGACCAACGCCGATCAGCACGTCTTTGACATGCAAGGTGATGCGAAAGGAGACACCACCGTAGATATTCCGGTGGCACAGGAGGATTTTGCTGGCCGGGAGGTTACGTTCAAAATGACCTATGTCCACAACAATCCGTTCCGGACGGCAGCAGCCAAATCCTATGTCACCGACGATGGTACGCTGCACCTGACGTTCCGTAACGACCGTGCCGGTCAGATCGGCGTCATTAAGGTCGACGCTACGATCGGTACGGGCGAAACGGCCATTACCCGTTCGACTTATCTCTTCACGAAGACCCAGACTGCTGTCGATAAGGTCGTGGTTTACAAACCGTTGGTTTTCCGTGTCAACCCGCGTACGGGCGGATATTCGGAAGCTCCGACGATTGATGCCGACAAGTCGAATTTCATGATCTCGCTGAAACGCAATATTTTCTATTACAACCTTAACGGTCCGTCGTCGCATGTCAGCGGGCAGCTCAATGCCACCTCCACGACATTTATCTATCGCATGTGGGGCTCTTATTTCGGCAGCACCGTCAATGCCGGTTCCCGCGAGCCGATGTCCTACTACGAGCTGACGAGCGGTAGCGTCGCTGCCAACCTGACGGCCAAGATCGGGTACATCGACTGCGGTACCGACTTCAAGATGTACATCCCGGCCAACAAGTGGATGCTCGACGGCGCTTATGCCAACGGCGTGCTGATCTTCCAGGCTCCCTACACGACGACCGGAACTTTCGCGGACCTCGATGCGTCGGGAACCAAGAACTTTATCTACATGGCCGTCTGGTTCGACGAGAATTTTTAACCTAACTGAACATGAAACCTATGAAATACATGATAAACCGGGCTTTCGGGCTGAGAGGGGTGCTGACCCTTCTCGCCCTGATGCTGGCCTTCGCGGCGTCGGCCCAGAACAAGATAACGGGTAAGGTCGTCGATGAGAATGACCAGCCGGCTATCGGAGCCAACGTCGTGGTCAAAGGTACGACGCAGGGCGTTTCGACCGATCTGAAAGGTACGTTCACGATTCCGGTCAAGAAAGGCGACGTGCTGGTTTTTTCCTACCTGGGCTATAAACCTCAGGAGGTGACGATCGCCGCACAGACCCGGCTGGACATCAAACTCGTTCCCGAAGCGAACGTCATGGACGAAGTGGTGGTCGTGGGTTACGGCGCCGTGAAACGCGGTGACCTGACGGGTTCGGTCGCTTCGGTATCCTCGAAGGATGTCGAAGGATTCAAAACCGGTTCGGTGATGGAGGCCCTCGGAGGCCAGATCGCCGGTGTGCAGATCACCGCTACGGACGGTACCCCGGGTGCGGGTTTCGATATCAAGGTGCGCGGTGTCGGTTCGGTCAACGGCGACACTTCACCGCTCTACATCGTCGACGGGTTCCAGGTGGACAACATCGACTACCTCTCCAACTCGGACATCGAGTCGATCGAGGTGCTCAAAGATGCCTCTTCGTCGGCCATTTACGGTTCGCGCGCCGCCAACGGCGTGGTGATGGTGACGACCAAGTCCGGAAAGGTAGGACGTCCCGTTGTGACCTACAACGGTTCGGCCAGCTATCGCCAGATCTCCAAAACCCTCGACCTGCTTTCGCCTTACGAGTTCGTGAAACTGCAAACCGAGGCATGGCCCGACAAGTTCGGTTCGACTTACTACAAGGCCGGTGACGACGACAACGGCATTCCCTATCGTTATCAGTCGATTGACGACTATGTGGGGCTGGGAGGTGTGGACTGGCAGAACGAAACGTTCCGTCCCACCTGGTCGCAGGACCACAACGTTTCGATCTCGGGCGGCAACGACAAGACCAAGTACGCTTTCTCGTTCGCCGACTTCCTCGAAAACGGTATCTTCAAGAACAGCGCCTTCAACAAGATCACGGCCAAGATGCGCGTGAGCCATAAAATCTCGAAGGCCGTGTCGATCGAGGCCACGGTCAACTACGCCAACACCGACAAGCGCGGTGTGGGTACTTCGGGCGACAACGGCCGCTTCAACATGCTGGCGCAGATTTTGCGCGCGCGTCCCACGGCGGGTTTGAAGATGACCGACGAGGAGCTGCTGGCGTCGTCGATCGACCCGCTGGAACTCGAATCTTCGGAATCGTTGTCGCAGGTGAACCCCATCAAGCAGGCCGAGTCGGTGATCAACACCACGAAGACCGAGATGTGGTCGGGCAACTTGGCGCTGAACATCGATTTCGGCAAGGGATGGACTTTCCGCACCGCCGGAACCTACAACACCTCCAATGCGCGCAACTACGTCTTCTACCAGGACGGATCGAAGGAGGCCTACCGCAACGGCCAGACTCCCTATGGTTCGACCCGCATGACCCGCAACGTTCGCTGGACGAATTTCAATTACCTGACTTATAAGTATAAGCGTAATAAGGGGCATTCGTTCGACGTCATGCTCGGACAGGAGACCTCATTCCAGGGAACGGAATACCTGCTGGCCGGGGCTACGGATTTCCCGTTCGACAACCTGGCCAACAACAACCTCGGGCTGGGCGCTACGCCGACGACGGCGAATTCGAACCGTTCGGACAAGCTGCTCGTTTCGTTCTTCGCCCGCGGGAACTACAATTACCGCGACCGCTATCTCTTCACGGCGACGGTCCGTGCCGACGGTTCGACGGTGTTCAGCAAGAATCACAAGTGGGGTTATTTCCCGTCGTTCTCGGCGGCATGGCGTATCTCGGAGGAGAATTTCATGAAGAAACAGGATGTCGTTTCCAACCTGAAGCTGCGCGCCGGCTGGGGTGTCGTGGGCAACGACCGCATCACCAACTACCTTTCGCTGGAACTCTATTCGCAGGGCAAGTACGGTTACGGGAACAATGTTATCACGGTGCTGTCGCCCAAGCAGTTGCAAAACGAGGACATCAAGTGGGAGGCTTCGCAGAGCACTAACGTCGGTATCGACCTGGGATTGTTCCGCAACCGCCTGAACATCACGGCCGATTTCTTCCTCAAAGATACGAAGGACCTGCTGATGGCTGCCAACCGGGCCTATGTTTCGGGCTTCGCCTCGCAGTGGAAGAATGTGGGCAAGATTCGTAACAAGGGTATTGAGATCGCAATCAACTCGACTAACATCGCCTCGAAAAGCGGCTTCCGCTGGACGACCGATTTCAACATCTCGTTCATCCGCAACGAACTGCGTGCGCTGGCCGGTGGAGCGAAGGAGATGCAGACCTCGGCGAGCTGGAACGGCGACTACACGGGTTACGACTATACGGCCCGCGTCGGTCAGTCGTTGGGTCTGATCTACGGCTACGTTTTCGACGGGGTTTATCAGACTTCGGATTTCAATGTCAACGCCGCGACGGGTGAGTATATGCTCAAAGAGGGTGTCACCGACATTTCGGACCATGCCGGAGTGCCCGTGAAGCCGGGTATGGTCAAGTATAAGGATACCGACGGCGACGGCGTCATCACCACGGCCGACCGTACGGTGATCGGCAACGGTACGCCCAAGTGGTACGGCGGTATCACCAATACCTTCTCGTTCAAGGGCGTGGACCTGAGCTTCATGTTCCAGTTCAACTACGGCAACGACGTTTACAACGCCACCCGCATCTATGCTTCGCAGACGCAGGACCAGCGTGCCAACCTGATGGCCGAGACGGCCGACCGCTGGACGGTGACCAACGCTTCGAACAAGGTGCCGGCCTGGGACGGATACATCAAGAACGAGATTTATTCGCGTTTCATCGAGGACGGTTCGTTCCTGCGACTGAAAAACCTGACGGTGGGCTACACCTTCCCGCAGCAGTGGACGCGCAAGTTTTATGTTTCGAAGCTGCGCCTCTATTTCACGGCCCAGAACCTCTTCGTGGTGACGGGTTATAAGGGCTACGATCCCGAGGTGAACATGCGCGCGTCGAATCCCATGACTCCTTCGCTCGACTGGGGTGCCTATCCGAAGAGCAAAGTCTATACGTTCGGTATTGATCTGACTTTCTAATACGATGAAAACCATGAAAAAGATACTTTTATACTGCATGCCGTTCTGTCTGTTGCTCGCCTCGTGCTCCGACCTGCTCGACGAGGAATCCTATTCGGAGACCGGCAAGGGCAATTACCTGAACAACGCCAAGGAGGCCGAGACGGTCCTCCAAGGTGTTTACAAGAACCTGGCGAATGAGTACACCTATTCGTACCATCTGTCGTTGCTGTTCACGATTTCGACCGACATCGCTCAGTGCGAGGGCAGTTCGACGACCTCGTTCCGCGAGATTCCGACCAACTCCCACAACGCCTCGACGTCGCAGATTGCCCGCACGTGGCAGCAGCTCTACTCGGCGATTTACGATGCCAACGACTTCATCGAGACCGTTTCGGGCCGCATGGACAGCTGGGGCTCTTCGGACCGCGAACTGGCGGCCATCTATCTGGGCGAGGCCCGGGCTTTGCGCGCGCTGTTCTATTTCGAACTGGTGCGCTGGTACGGCAATGTCGTGCTGATGACCTCGACGGCCGATTCGCGCAAGAAGGACGAGGACTATGAACAGGCTGCCGCAAAGGATGTCTATGCCTATATCGAAGAGGACCTGAAATATGCCGCCGAGGTGCTTCCCTGGGCCGTCGACGACACCAAGCGCACGAGCAACGCCTATCGTTTCTCGAAGGGTGCCGCATTGGGCCTGCTGGCCAAGGTTTACTGTACATGGGCCGGTTATCCCGTGAAGGACGAATCGAAGTGGGCCGAGGCCGAGAAGGTCGCCCGCCGCGTCGTGGAATCGGGCAAGCACCGCCTGATCTCCGACTACGAAACCGTCTGGAAGAACACCTGCAACGGTATCTGGGATGCGGGCGAAAGCCTGATCGAAGTGTCGTTCTACTCGCCGACGGGTCTCGACAGCGACAATACGGCCGGCCGCATCGGCAAATGGAATGGCGTATCGGCCACCACGATTGACGGCGAGCGCGGACGCAATGCCGCCAACTGGAAGGTTGTTTATTCGTTTACCCGCGACTGGGAGGCGCAGAACGACCCCCGCATGAAACTCTCGATCGCCGATTACAAGTACGATCATACGCTGGGCAGCGGCCCGATCACCTATTTCTCGACCATTTCGAGTCCCAATCCCTCTGAGGATCAGAAGAACAAGCAGCGCCAGCTCTTCACGCCGGCCAAGTGGGATACCGAAAAATATGTCGAAACGTCGAACTATATCGTCAATAACGACAAGTCGAATGTCAACTGGTACATTCTGCGCTATTCCGATGTGCTGCTGCTCTTTGCGGAGGCGCTCAATGAGTCGGGCGGTTCGATTGTCGATGCCGTGGACGCCGTGAATGCCGTGCGCCGCCGCGGTTTCGGCGATACGAAGCACGACCTTTCCTATGGCCTTTCGCGTGAGGACCTGCGCACGGCGATCCGCAAGGAGCGTGCCTATGAACTCTGTTTCGAGGGCCATCGCAAGCAAGACCTGATCCGCTGGGGTATCTATTACGATCGTGTTATGGAGACTGCCCAGGAGTTGGTGAACTGGTATTCCAATGCCAATTATGCGGTTGCCAAATACATCATCAAGGGCCGTCACGAGTTGCTGCCCATTCCGCAGCGCGATCTCGACATGATGCCCAAGTGCAAGCAGAACCCAGGTTGGGGACAGTAATCGGATCGTGTAATATAATAATCGGCGGGAGTTACGTTTTGAGAACGCAACTCCCGCCGATGTGTTTATTCCGGATGGTCCGGCGATTTTTTACCTGCCTCCGGTTACGGGTTTCAGCAGGAACCTGAACTCATAGTCCTTATACGGCATCCGGTATTCGGGTAATGGCAGCCGTCCCCAGCTGTTCACGCATCCGAGTCCGGATTGGAAGCCTTCTATATTGACATGCGTGCGTCCGTCTGAGACGAGGTCGCCCGGGTGTCGGACGTATTCGGTCGTACCGTTGTCGAGCTGCGGAATGGAGTAGGGAAT
>NZ_FNRI01000012.1 GCF_900107675.1 Alistipes timonensis JC136 | reverse complement strand
GGAGAGTATGAGAATTATTACGCGAATATGTACGGAAGCCGGTCGTAGGGCATTCGGGACTTTCATTTGATTCGTTGATTATCAATGGCTGCGGAGTCGCGCACGGCGGTCCGACGGGTGAATGTACCGGCTTTTGTGGTACATGAACGCCCTTGCAATCGATTATCTGGGGGTGGATGCGGCATTGCTTCCGCCTTTTGGACGGAATGCGGAGCTGGAAACACCGGATTGTGTACCGCAAAGTTTTGCCGGGACATTTTTCAGGCAGGCATACAGCCTCCTGCTAAACCCCCGGTTATTCGCCCGCTGAACCTCGTACGGTTTTCTGCCGGGACTGCGGGATACACAGCCGAATTTGGAAATGACGCAGTTATGAGGTATTTAATCTTTGGGGCGAATTTCTCGTCCTGTTCTATATTTTTTTGCGGTGGGTCGTCTGCCGGACTCCGGTGACGAAAGACGACGAGAAAGGGATGCGTCGTATTTCCCCGCCTTCTGGAACTTCTCAACGGGAAGTGGAATTCCCGGTAGGTTTGACAAATTTAAACGATCAATAATGTATAAATTCTTATTCGTATCCCTGCTGCTGTTGGGGCTGGCAGGCACGGCACAGGCCCAGATGAGCGATCAGCAGGTCGTGGACTATGTAAAAAACGGTATAAGCGCCGGGAAAGATAAAAACCAGATCGGCAGGGAACTGGTGGTACGCGGAGTGACGCAGTCGCAGTTGGAACGTCTCAAGGTTCAGTATGAAGAGGGGAAGACCGTCGACGCCGGCATGGCCGGTGTGACGGTCGGGTCGCGGCAGCGGAAAAGCCCGGTGGACGGTGCGGTTCTGGAGGTGGTGGACAGCTTGTCTGCGGCGCCGACAGCCGTGGCTGGCCGGAACCCGTCCCGTCCCGTTTTCGGGCGTAATGTTTTCAACCGCACGAACCTGACTTTCGAGCCGAACGAAAATGTCGCCACTCCCGAGCATTACAAATTGGGGCCAGGCGACGAGGTAATTATCGATATCTGGGGGGCCAATGAGGCGAATATCCGTCAGCAGATATCCCCGGAAGGGAACATCCTGGTTTCTCAGATAGGGCCGCTCTACTTGAACGGGCTGACCATCCGGGAGGCGAACGAGAAAGTGAGGGAGGTCTTTGCCCGGAAATACGCCGGGGTTGCGGGTGACGACCCGGAATCGCAGGTGCGGATAACACTCGGTCAGATCCGGACGATACAGATCAATGTCATGGGCGAGGTCGCAGTGCCCGGCACGTACCGCCTGTCGTCGTTCGCGACGGTGTTTCATGCCCTGTACAGGGCGGGCGGCGTGACGGATATCGGCAGCTTGCGGAATATTCAGATCATGCGCGGCGGCAAACTGCTCGCCGGACTGGATGTGTACGGTTACATCCTCGGAGGAAAGACGACCGACGACATTCGTCTGCAGGAGGGCGACGTTATTGTGGTACCGCCCTACGAGGCTCTGGTGAGTGTCGAGGGAAAAGTCAAGCGTCCGATGTATTATGAGATGAAGAAGGGAGAAACGCTGGGTACGTTGATAGACTATGCGGGCGGATTTACCGGGGATGCCTATTCGAAAGAGGTGCGCCTTGTGCGCCGGACGGGCCGGGAGTACTGCTTATTCAACGTCGGCAGTCCGGATTATGCCGGGTTTAAACTGGATGACGGAGATTCTATCTCCGTCGGGACTATCCTGAACCGTTTCGCCAACCGGGTGGAGGTTCGGGGAGCCGTTTACCGGGAGGGTATGTACGAACTCGGCGAGGATATGAATACAGTCAGGCAGCTCATCGACCGTGCAGACGGATTGAAGGGAGATGCATTCTTGGCCCGCGCGCTGCTGTACCGAGAACACGAAGATTTGTCAATAGAAACAGTTGCCTTTGATTTGAAAGGCGTTATCAACGGTACCGTGCCGGATATCTCCCTGCGGCGGAATGATGTGCTGGAGATTGCAAGCGTCCGTGATTTGGAGGAGAAAGGGGCATTCCGAATCGAAGGTTTGGTGTCCCGCCCGGGGGTATATCCTTTTGCAGACAATACGACGCTGGAAGACCTGATTATTCAGGCCGGCGGCCTGTTGGACGGGGCCTCGACGGTCAGGGTCGACGTGGCGCGCCGATTGAAAGACCCGAAGAGCCTGGAGCCCTCCAGTACGTTGAGCAAAGTGTTTTCTTTCGCCGTCAAGGACGGTTTTGTAATCGAAGGGACGCCCGGCTTCGTCTTGCAGCCCTACGATATGGTCGAAGTCCGTAAGAGCCCTGCCTATCAGGTGCAGCGGCGCGTCAGCATCGACGGCGAGGTCGTGTTCGCCGGCGGATATACACTGATCCGGAAAAACGAACGAATTTCGGATTTGGTGAAACGTGCCGGCGGGGTTACCGACGATGCTTATGTGCGTGGGGGCCGCCTGATACGGGAGATGAACGACGAGGAACGCGCTGTGCGGGACGAGGTGGTGCAGCTGGCCAGACGCAACGGCGGAACGGACTCACTGGCTGTCGAAAAACTGCAGATGAATGACCGCTATACGGTGGGGATCGAACTGGACAAGGCGCTGGCCAATCCGGGCTCGGATTACGATATGGTTTTACGTGAGGGCGACCGGTTGGTCGTGCCTGAGTATGTCAGCACTGTGAAAATTTCGGGTGAAATCATGAAGCCGAATACGGTGTTGTTCATCAGGGGCGAAAAATTGAAATACTATATCAGCCAGGCCGGAGGATACGGCAGCCGGGCGAAAAAAGGGAAAGCCTACATCATCTATATGAACGGTACCATGTCGCGGGTAAAAGGGCCGGGGAAGGCCCGGATAGAGCCCGGGTGTGAGATCGTCATACCCGGCAAGCGCGCCCGTAAGGGGATAAGCCTTGCCGAAATCATGGGGCTGACAACCTCCGCCGCGTCGGTAGGAACGATGGCGGCATCAATAGCGAATATGGCGAAATAGGGGCATGAGCCTGTTTCTATAAACTATTCAATATCGAAAGGAATGGAAGATACCAATATGCCGGAACGCCCTGTGCGGCCGGTACGTGAGGGCGAAATCGATTTGTTGGAGTTGGGACGCAAAGCCTGGGCCGGGAGGAAATTGATCTTGAAGTGTTGCGGTGTAGCTGCCGTAATCGGGTTGATCGTAGGATTCAGTATCCCGAAAGAGTATACGACGACGGTTAAACTGGCGCCTGAAATGTCGTCGGCCAAAAATTCTTTGGGCGGGTTGAGCACCCTGGCCAGCATGGCGGGTGTCAATATGAGTAGCAGCGGAAGTGCCGATGCCGTCTATCCGGGATTGTATCCCGACGTGGTGGCGTCCGTCCCCTTCGCTGCGGAGTTGTTCCGTGTACAGGTGGCAACCTGTAAGGGCGATGTAGAAACGGATGTGTACGACTACCTGCTCAACCATACGAAAAGACCGTGGTGGAGTGCCGTTACCTCCTTGCCGTTCAAGGCCGTGGGATGGGTGATGTCGTGGTTTGCGGAAGATAAGCCGGCTACGGAGCGCGGAGAGGTGGATACGTTCCGGCTGACGCGTAAGGAGAACGCCGTCGTGAAGATGCTGAACAACCGGATTAATGTGATCGTCGATAAGAAATCGGTCGTGACGCTTTCAGTGACGATGCAGGATCCGCTGATTTCTGCGACCCTGACGGATACGGTATTATCGAATCTGCAAAATTATATTACGGCATATCGTACGGACAAGGCACGGCGGGATCTGACCTTCACCCAGAAACTCTTCGACGAGGCACAGCGGGAGTATTACGATGCGCAGCAGAAATATGCACATTACATGGATGCTAACCAGGATGTGATTCTGCGGAGCGTGCGCACCGAACAGGAGCGTTTGCAGAACGAAATGAATCTGGCCTACAACATCTATAACCAGATGGCGGGGCAGCTACAGATGGCCCGGGCAAAAGTCCAGGAGAGCACGCCTGTGTATGCGGTGGTGCAGCCGGCCAGTGTGCCTGTAAGTGCATCCAAACCCTCGAAGATGCTGATTCTGATCGGATTCGTATGTCTGGGAGGAATTGTCGGGTGTGCATGGGTATTATTTGGAAAGGATGCTGTAAAACAGTTGAAAAAAGAGTAAAGCATTCACAATGGTTGCTACGTCGCGAACCGCAAAAAGCGTTAAGAACAGTGCGGTGGCGTTGGGGTTTTATTTTATCAACCTTGTCCTGCAGTTCTTTTCTCGCAAGGTTTTTCTCGATCATCTCGGCGCCGAGGTTTTAGGTCTGAACACCACGGCTACGAACCTGTTGCAGTTTCTCAATCTGGCTGAACTCGGAATCGGTACAGCCATTGCCTGTACATTGTACAAGCCGTTGTTCGACAAAGATACCACGGCGATTAATGAGATCGTGTCGTTGCAGGGATGGATGTATCGCCGTATTGCTTGGGTCGTGATTGCCGGCAGTACGGTGTTGATGGCTTTTTTCCCTTGGATCTTTGCCAAGATGCCGCTGCCTTTGTGGTATGCCTATGCTTCATTTGCTGTGCTGTTGGTCAGCGCCCTGTTGAGTTATTTCGTGAACTACAAACAGATTGTACTTTCGGCTGATCAGCAGGAGTATAAAATCCAGTATAGCTATAAGGCTGCGATTCTGGTGAAAACCTTATTTCAGATTTTCGCTATTAAGTATTTTGACAATGGATACGTCTGGTGGTTGGTGCTGGAGGTGGTCTTCGCAGTAATCGCCTCAGTGGCACTTGACTGGATGGTTCGTCGCACCTACCCCTATCTCGAAACGAGTATTTCGCTGGGCAGGCGGTTGAGCCGGAAATATCCGGATATCATCACGAAGATAAAACAAATATTTGTACATAAGATCAATGGTTTTGCGGTCAGTCAACTTACTTCGCTTGTCATATATGCTTTTGCATCCTTGTCATTAGTGGCTTACTATAGTAATTATATGTTGATAGTTGGCGGGATTGGAGCATTATTCGGAGCTGTATTCAACGGGATTGGAGCGAGCATTGGGAATTTAGTGGTAGAGAAGGAAACCAATCAGGTTGAGCAGATTTTCAACCAACTCTTTTCATTCAGGTTTTTACTTATATCGACACTTTGTTTTAGTGTATATACATTGAGTACACCGTTCATTACAATATGGGTTGGTTCTGCATATTTGCTGGACTCTACCGCTGTGTGGTTTATTGTTTTGACGATGTTTGTAGGGATGGGACGTTCGCTTGCGGAACAGTTTTTAGCTGCCTACAACATGTTTTTTGATGTTTGGGCAGCCATCTCCGAGGCATGTCTAATAATGATTTTGTCCATAATAGGAGGATATTTCTGGGATTTACATGGAATTTTAGGCGGAGGATTTATCGGAATGACGGTTTTTGTGCTTTTATGGAAACCATATTTTCTTTTTACCAAGGGATTTAAAAGAAATGTTTGGCGGTATTATAAAATGTATGCTCTCCATTTGGCGATGGCTGCTATTGCTTGGGGCGTTTCCTGTTATATTTTATCAATTCTGTCATTCGATTCCGAATCCTCTGTTTTTGAATTTATAGTCAGTTGTATCTTGTATCCGCTTATTTACGGCTTTCTATTATTCTGCTTGCTTTATATTATGGTCGATGACATGCGAATTTTAGTGCGCAGAATTCTCCATTTTCGAGGTATATGATTGTAATAAAATCAATCCGTAAGTATTTGCACTTATTTAGGGATATAATTTCCCCCCCCCATGTCGGGACTTGTTGTAAGAAGGTTCGTTTGTACCGCACCTTACATGTTATCTGTAGACGGAACTCGCGTATCACAGGAACGTCGTTCGGTGGTTATAACATGATTGGGAAAAATAGTTTTATAATTTGCTGCAATATAGGGCATCATAGCTATATTACGGAAAGTTGCAATTTGACGGCGACTAAAATCGGGGCGTTCTGCAGCATTGCAGATCGTGTGCGGACTTATTTCGGGAACCATCCTACTGCAGTGAATGTAACCACTTCTCCCTCGTTTTATTATAATACTGAATCAGTATTAGGATATTCTCACAGCCAGATTCCGGCAGAGTGTGTACATCTGTACAAATATGCAACAGACAACTATGTAGTTGAAATCGGAAATGATGTGTGGATCGGCTCCCATGTGATGATTCTGGATGGGGTCACTATCGGGGATGGTGCTATTGTCGCAGCAGGGGCAGTTGTGACGAAAGATGTGCCGCCTTATGCTATTGTCGGCGGTGTCCCGGCAAGGATTATACGCTACAGATTTTTGCCGGAACAGATAGATTTCCTACTCCGGTTCCGGTGGTGGGATAAACCTGAAGAATGGATTAATGCCAACTGGGAGTTATTGTCCGACATTGATAAATTTTGTTTAAAATATAAAAAATGATTCGTTATCTGATATTTAAAATACAACTGATTGGACATTGGTGGAAGGTACGTTGGTTTATGCTGAGCAACTTGATTTCCCCCCCCCAAAAAAGAAACCATATTGCTTCTCCATGTTGGATGGATGGACTTGAAAATATTCGTCTGGAAGGGCATGTGCGCATTTTTTCGGATTGCTATATTGTTGCACGGCCATTGGCGGATAGTCCCTATTGTCGGTTGCAAATTGGAGCTCATTCGATGATAGGCCATTATAATCATATTATAGCTGTTCAAGATGTCAAAATCGAGGAGCATGTCCTAACTGCCCATCGGGTTTACATATCGGATAATATTCACGATTATGAAAATATAGCTCTCCCTATCATGCAACAGCCTATAAAGCAAATTGGTTCCGTTGTGATCGGAGCCGGTTCTTGGCTCGGAGAGAACGTTTGTATTTTGGGTGCACAGATTGGGAAACATTGCGTTGTCGGAGCTAATTCTGTAGTTACGGGAGGCGTTTATCCGGATTATTGTGTCATTGCCGGTGCTCCGGCACGGATTGTTAAACGCTATAATTTTGAGACCGGTAAATGGGAGAAGACTTCTCCGGACGGAACATTTATAGGATAATGGATATTTAATATAATGAAACACATTTTAATTACAGGAGGAGCCGGTTTTATCGGCTCTAACGTCGCATGCAAATTGGTCGCCAAGGGATATGAGGTGAGTGTGCTGGACAATCTTTCACCTCAGATTCACGGCGATGCTCCCGAAAGAACCTCTCCGCTTTATCTCGGTATCAAAGATAAGGTACGTTTCATCAAAGGTTCCGTTACCTCGCGGGAAGATTGGCTGCGGGCATTGCAGGGCGTAGATGCCGTGATTCATCTTGCTGCGGAAACCGGGACGGGACAATCGATGTATGAAATCGAGAAATACGTTCGTGTAAATATCGGCGGAACTGCCATCCTGCTCGATTTGCTTACCAATACTCGACATCGGGTCAAACGCGTTGTCGTGGCCGAATCGCGTGCCATATATGGCGAAGGTCGTTATTGGAGCGATGATTTGGGGGGATATGTTTATCCGGACGAACGCCCGGATGAAACAATGCGTCATGGCGATTTCGAGGTGAAATATCCGGGGTGTACGAAACCTTTGAAATTGGTGGGCACGACAGAGGATTCGGCTATACATCCGAATTCGGTATACGGCATCACCAAACAGGTACAAGGCCAACTGGTGCATTTGGTGTGTAAAAGTATAGGGGTGGAATCCGTATCTTTCCGTTACCAGAATGTTTACGGCCCCGGACAGTCGTTGAGCAATCCCTATACGGGAATACTGTCGATTTTTTCCACGCGGATCAAAAACGGGAATGGCATCAATGTTTTTGAGGACGGACGTGAAACGCGTGATTTCGTTTATATCGACGATGTCGTCGATGCTACGATTCTCGGATTGGAGATTGACGGAGCATCCGGATATGCATTCAACATTGGAACCGGTGTGGCGACCGATGTCCTGACCGTAGCCAATACGTTGAAGAAATATTATGGTGTGGAGGTGCCCGTGACGGTTTCCGGGAATTATCGTTTGGGCGATATCCGCCACAATTATGCCGATATCTCGTTGGCCCGCCGCATTTTGGGCTTTGAGCCCCGATGGTCGTTCGATGCCGGTATCGCGAAATTCGTGGAGTGGGTGAACGGTCAGGACGTACAGGAGGATAAATACGAGGCGTCAATCGAGGAGATGAAACGAAAAGGGTTGTATAAATGATGATTTTTTTATATGTCGTAGCCGGCTATTTCGTGTGCAAGTGGCTTTTGAGAAGCTTGTGCCTGTTATGTGTTGGCCTGTTATGCCGTTGTGCAGTCCGAAGACATAAGCGGTTGCCTAAAAGTCAGCAGCCCTCTTCCAATGAAGTTAGGGATAGTCATATGCGCCAGTCGGTAGTACGGTATTTATTCGGAATGGTTCGATTGGTTGTGTATCAAACTGCACGGATTCCGTCACACCATATCCGTAATTTAATTTACAGACATATTCTGTGTTTGCAGATGGACGCGGAAACGACCGTATATTATGGAACGGAATTTCGGGCGCCATGGAAGATTCGCATTGGGGCGGGGACGATTATCGGTGATCAGTGTGTTTTGGACGGACGCAATGGAATCAGTGTCGGCCGGAATGTGAATTTCGGTACGGGCGTTTGGATATGGACTATGCAGCATGATTATAATGCTGCCGATTTCGGATTGTCGGATAAAGGTATGGTGACTATTGGAGACCGGGCCTGGCTTGGCCCCCGCTGTGTGATTCTGCCGGGGGTGAATATCGGAGAAGGGGCTGTTGTCGCAGCCGGGGCTGTCGTAACGAAAGATATTCCTCCTTACACCCTATTCGGAGGTATTCCAGCGCGACAAATCGGCGTCCGAAATACAAATCTGACCTATGAGTTTGATGGGAAAAACCATGCTCCATTTTTATAATACAGCACATTATGGACTCAGGTAAAATAGGAGTTGTTACCGTTCTGTATAACGGGGAGCGGGTCTTGGATGATTTTTTCAGGTCGCTCGGCGAGCAGACGTATGAAAATTTCACCCTGTATGTTATAGACAACCACTCGCAGGATCGGTCGTTGGCGAAAGCCAGAGCCCTTGCATCCGCAGTCCGATTTGAAACGGTGATTATCGCCGAACCGGAAAACTGGGGCGTGGCAAAGGGGAACAATATCGGAATTGTCCGTGCGTTAGCGGATGGCTGTGAGTATGTGTTGCTTTCGAATAATGACATTGTCCTGGCTCCCGATACAATCGATAATCTGCTGCGGGGCATGCTGTACTACGAAGCTGCTGTTGCAGTGCCCAAAATATATTTCTTCGATGGCGATTCTATCATTTGGGCAGCCGGTGGGACTTACCGTTTCTGGCGGGGTGGAACCCGGCATTTCGGATTCGGGCAGAAGGATACGGGGCAGTTCGATGAGGCGAAACGCATCGTTTATGCACCGACCTGTTTCGCATTGATACACAGAGATGTCTTTCAGACGGTCGGAATGATGGATGAATGGTATTTTGTCTATTATGACGATACGGATTTCATGTATCGTACCTATAAAGCCCGCATACCGATTTTCTACATTCCCCAGTCCGAACTCAAACACAAAGAGAGCTCATCCACGGGTGTGGGAAGTCCCTTTACGCTCTATTACCTGAATCGTAATTTATTATACTTTACATATCGACATCATTCTTTTGTGAAACTGTTATATACCGTCGTCACGCATTGGGGCGTACATTTACTGGTACATCCGTTCTTGTATGGCAGGGATCAGTACAGGGCGGAACGGAAGGGGCTGTATGACGGTCTGAAAAAAATATTCGGGTATGCGCGTTAATTATATGTTTACGGTTTACAACGAGCCGGAATTATTGGCAAGAACCGTATCGAAACTGCAACATCCGCAGGCATATTTTTATATCCATGTCGACGGTAAGAAAGATATTGAACCGTTTATGAAGTCGTTGAAACGGTTACCCCATGTGTTCTTTCTGACAGGCGATGCCCGTATAAATGTCGAATGGGGGGATATCAGTATGGTGCAGGCGGAACTCAATCTGATGAGGGCCGTCGTGGCCGATACGAAAGAGGGTTATTGCGTGCTGATCAGCGGACAGGATTACCCGATTAAATCGACAGCTTATATTCATGACTATTTCGCGGCTCGTTATCCCGCGGAATTTATTCATGCCGAGCCGCTCGAGGAAACCGAACCTGTAATCCGGAGAATCATGGACCGCCATGCTCGGTGGCACTGGATTACGGTTGTCGGCAAATTCAAAATCGTTGTCTTCCCGTGGCGGTTCGTGGCTTGTTCCGGATGGCGGTTTTTCGATATGCGATGTCTGAAGAAACTGTGTTCATGGAAGATGATTGCCAATTGTTGCAACCTGTTCTTTACAAGGCGTAAGTTTCCTGCCGATCTGCATTTATATGCATCCGAAACATGGTTCGAGATCACGACCCGCACCGCTGAGCGTGTTTTGCGAAAAATCGAGGAACATCCCGAATATATGGCCTATTATCGGACATTCGGACTCCCGGAAGAGAGTATGTTGCAGTCTATTATTCTTTCGGATGCTGAGGGTAAAAGAGATTGGGCCGGAGATTTTCTGTTGTATGTCAACCGGAATCGATCGGATGAAAACGGCATGCCTGTTCCATGCGATATAGACCTTACGGCTGCGGATATTTCCGATATCGAGGATAAAATCAAGAACGCTCCGGATAAACTTTTTGCCAGAAAGGTGTCCCTGAATGAAGTTGCACTGTTGGAGCGTATAGATAGTTTGACAAATTAATTCTGATAATTATGGATGCTAACTCGTGTATACCCAAAATCATACATTATTGTTGGTTCGGCGGGAAGCCTTTCCCTTCCGAGATACAGAGCTGCATTGATACCTGGAGCCGGGTGATGCCGGATTACCGGATCAAATGCTGGGATGAAAACAGTCTTGATCTTCAGTCAATCGCTTTTACGCGGGAAGCCCTGGCTGAAAAGAAATGGTCGCTGGTTTCCGATTATGTCCGGTTATATGCATTATATACCGAGGGCGGTATCTATTTCGACACCGACGTTATCGTTTACAAGGGATTCGATCGGTTTTTGGAACACGATTTCTTCTCGGCGGTTGAATATCATGCTGATTTTTTTGAAACGCAAGGAAAATACCAGCTTGATTCCGACGGCCGGCCATTCGATTCCCGGACTTATGTTGCAGGTATGGGGTTGCTGGTTGCATTGATGGGGGCGAAAAAGGGCAATCCTTTTGTGAAGGAACTTCTCGATTTTTTCGGTTCTATCCATTTTATCCAACCGGACGGTACGCTGTTCATGGATGTTATCCATCCTGCGATTGCTGCGAAACATCTGGAAGGATATGGGTTTGTCTATAAAAACGAGCTGCAACGTCTGCCGGGGAATATCGTTATTTATCCCAGCAGCGTATTTGCCAGTTCCCGACAGACGCACACCCCGGAGAACTACGCCGTGCATTGCGTGACGGGAAGCTGGCGGGATACGCGTTTGCAGCGCATTGTTCGGCGAGTTCGGCATTGGTTCCGGTAATTTGAGCAGATGACTTCTTTTCCGTATCTGATATTTATTTTTTGTTATATCCTGTTGGCGTTGGTTGACCTGCGTTACGGGCAGGATAACGATATGCGGAAAAAGGTGCGTTACGGGTGTATTGCACTGTTCCTCTTTTTTATCGGATTACGCGGATTTATCGGAACGGATTGGTACTCTTATTACTATATATTTGATAAGACGCCCCGGTTTTTTGAGGAGATTGCCGATTATGCAGGAGAATATGCAGTATGGGAACCCGGTTATCTGTTTTATTCGTCGTTTTTAAAAACCATCGTTCCTAATTACCATTTCTTTGTCTTTGTCAGTGCGCTGATCGACGTATTGGTCCTCGATTTCTTTCTGCGAAAGTATGTATCCTATTATGCACTGGGCTTTCTCGTTTTTTTCGTATTCGAAGGATTGGGGCTTTCCGACTTGCTGCGTAATGTAAGAGGACTAACCCTTTTTTTGCTGTCGCTTCCTTATCTCGAACAAAGAAAGCCGTTGCCCTATTTTTCACTGAACCTGCTCGGATTGCTTTTCCATGCATCCAGCCTTCTCTATTTACCGCTGTACTTTGTTCTGCATAGGGCCTGGCCCAGACAAATGCTGATAGCCATATTCATTTTGGGAAACCTGTTGTTTTTCGCCCAGACCGGAATCGTGAGGCCTATTATTTTGACTGTTACCGATTTGCTGGGCGGAAAGTATACGGTGTTGGCCGAACGTTATATGGAGGGAGTGTTCGGTGAGGTGTCTAAGGGACTGTCCATCGGCTATCTCGAGCGAACCTTGACCTGCCTGCTCGTAATCGGATTTTACGGTAAACTGCTCGAATTGCGGGCCTCCAACCGGTTGTTCATAAATTTGTATATGCTTTATTTTGCATCTTATTTTTTCTTTGCCGATGTCGCAGTGATTGCTCTTCGCCTTGCTCTTTTGTTCATCTGCTCTTATTGGGTGCTGTGGCCAGCCCTGTATGAAGTGATGATTGTCCGGTTCAATCGCCGGCTGTTTCTGTCGTTTATTTTTCTTTTTGCGCTTCTGAAAATCAATGGAATAACTAATGTTCCGCTTTGGAGATACGATAATCTGTTGTGGGGAGTGCAAAGTTACGAAATGCGCGCGGGTATATTCCGTGAGAACCTTACACTTCCTGAATAAAGAAGATTATGAGGCAGAAAACTTTGTGTATCAATCTCGGATATGGAGGCGGCTGCGTATATTACGCCAATAATCTGATCAAATATCTCACCGTTCGGAAAGAGGTTTGGATATCACGGTATAGTGAGGAACCTTATGAGAATGCGGACAGGAAACTCTGTGTTGCCGGCGGGCTGCGAAGTATGCTTTGGCAGACATTGTTCGTATTGCCGTGGTATGTACTTAAACTGAATGTCGCACTGCTGATGCGACGGTACGACCGACTCGTTGTCTTTGGCCCCCACAATTGGGACTGCGTTTTTCTTTTCATATTTCGCATATGGAGAAAAAAAGCATATTATGTGGTACATGACGGGATTATGCATGCAGGCGAGGAAGATCGGTTGCATCAACTGTTGATAACCGCCGGGATGAGGGCTGCTACGCATCATATTTTTTTGTCTCGTAACGTGCAAAAGATGGCTGTACGGCAGTTAGGCATCTCCCGTCCGTCGGTTATTGTTCCGCATGGAGTCATTAACTATGCATCCGGCGCTGCCGAAGTGCGAAGGTTCTCCGACAAACCTTGCCTGTTGATGATCGGTCGTATCAATTATTACAAGGGAATCGATTTGCTGGAACAGACCTTTCCCCTGTTGAATTTCTCCGAAATCGGCGAACTTGTCATTGCCGGGAAATTCGCAGCGAATATTTCCCGACCAGATGTTTCGGTTTATTCCAAAGTGACAGTCGTGGATAAATGGTTGTCGCCTGAAGAGTTCGATCATTATGTCCGGCGTTGCGATTTTTTGCTGATGCCCTATCTGGAAGCTACGCAGTCCGGTATTGCAGCCGTATCGGCGGGTTATATCAAACCGGCGGTCGTATCTCGGGTGGGGGCGATGGAAGAGCAGTTCGGCAGTGCGGCCTACTATATTCCGGAGTTGACTCCGGAATCTTTGGCGAATACGATACATGCAGCTATTTCCGATCCTGAAGAATATATCCGGAAACAGGAAGCTATACGACACCTTTCCGCCGAATTGTCCTGGCCGGCATTGGCCGGGAAGTTATCCGATTATTTAAATTCTGCACAATAATTCATGGAAGCACTCCACTTGCTGAACTCGCTCAAACATGGGGGCGGGGAGAATGTCGCATTCAATTATGCGCAGGTATTGGCCACATTGAATGTTTCGTCTACGTTCGTGGGGCGGACCGCCTCCGAAGAATATGAGCGTATGATTTCCCCTATGGTGAAAATCAGCCATAAGCTTTCCGGTGGACTGATCCGTAAAAGCGACCTTGTTTTCGTACATTCGAACGTAAATCTTTTGCGTCTTCTGGCGTTCCGCCTGTTACCGTTGGGGTGGAAACATAAAAAAATCGTTTATATACAGCATTTGAACTATCCGCTTTGGAAATTCAGGCTTTTAGCCGTTCTGATAAATCTGTTGTGTACCGATTTCATCCGGATTACACCGGTGACGGAAAAACAGGTTTCCCGTTATATTCGGGTTAAAACCCATTTCATCGTCAATTTTTACCTTAATAAATATCCGGAGAAAGAGTGGACACACCTGAAAAACGACATCCGCGCGAAGCTTGCAATCGATCCTGCACAGACTGTCGTCACATTTTCAGCAGTATTCAAACCCGGAAAGAATGTCGGTGAGTTTATTGCACTTGCCGACGCCATGAAGCAGCGTAAGGATATGACGTTCCTGCTGATCGGGGATGGGCCCGAAGCAGATCTTGTGCGCTCGTATCATGGAGATAACCTGATCTGGCTTGGTTTTGTCAATGACGTTGAGCGATATTTGATTGCGTCAGATATATATATGTTCCTGTCTAAATTTGAAATGATGCCCATGGCGTTACTCGAAGCAGTCAATACCGATAAAAGGATCATAGCCTACAAAACACCTATAAATGATTTTGTGTTGGCGGGACGAACATACGATGCAATCACACCCGAACTCCTCTTCGATTCTGAAATCCCTTGCGGTGCTGAACTTATGAAATATGACCGGGTATATGCGCGGCGTATGTTGGCTGAATTGATTCAACTTTGATTCTTTGGTATTTTCTTAAAATCCCAAAATAGTGTTTGGTGTGCAGAAAAAAATCTTGCATATTTTAGTGTTGCCTCAATTGGCCGGCTCACAGCGTGTTGCTCTCGATATCCTTCGGAGTTTGCCGGATGATGAATTTGAAAAACATGTTTTGTTCAGCACGGAGATTGACGGCATAAAACGACAAGAATGTCAGCAGGCGTTTGAGGGGGCCGGTGTGAAAGTTCATTATTCGAAAAATCTGAAACGCTCGATTTGTTTGTCCGACTTGCCAGCTTTGTTCGAGATATATAGGATGTGTCGGCGTAATAGATATGATATTGTACATACGCATTCGACAAAACCCGGTATTATCGGACGTATTGCTGCGACATTAGCTCAAGTGCCTTGTGTTATTCATACCGTGCATGGACTTGCTTTCCATAAATTTGTTAAATTTCCCAGATGGCAATTTTACTGGTTATGTGAAATGGTTGCCTCATTGTTTTGTGACCGGATTGTTTTGGTCAATAAATATTATCTGAGATATTTCAAATGGTTCAGAAAAAAAAACACAACAATTTATAATGGAGTTGATTTTTCGCTTTTCCCGCCAATCGTTCCTATATCAGATCGTATAAATAGGGAACCTCTGAAAATATTATCGGTGGGGCGGGTGGATTTTCAAAAAGACCCTTTAACACTTTTAAAAGCGGCTCAAATTGTCATTAGGAAAGAACCTAAGGTGCAATTTACGATTGTAGGTGAAGGCGAGTTGTATCAAGATTGTGTGCAATTTATTGCAATGCACGGATTATCAGCTAATATTACGATGGCTGGATGGCATAACGATGTGCAGTTGTTTTATATGAATCATGATATTTTTGCATTGACTTCCATATACGAGTCATTCGGACTCATTTTTGTCGAAGCCGGGTATCATATGTTACCTGTCGTCGCAACTAATGTTGAGGGGATTCCAGAGGTGGTTTTGGATGGAGAAACAGGATTACTGGCAGAGGCGAAAAATGTAGAAAGAATTGCAGAAAATATTCTGCATTTGATGGCTGATTCCCGGATGCGAACGGAAATGGGAATAAAAGCGCATGACTGGGTAATATCGCATTTTTCCACAGAGGAAATGTGTCGTAAATATTTGGACTTGTATCGTGCGTGTTGCGTCCGTAGTTGATGCATCGTTGCAGGTTGGAGTCGGTCGTGTCGCGGAATACCGTGACTTTTTCCAGTGGGGGGGCTGTTGGATGTGTCGGCACGGATTGTTGCCGGCAGTTTAAGCGAAAGGCGGAACCCGTGAGGAGGCGTCCATTTTCGGTCTACTAATTCCTGTAATGTCATTTGTCGAACCCGGTGCCGGGCTTTTTCGCACCCTTTTAATTATTTTCCAATGGAAATTTGTTTTATTGGAAAATAAATCCTATCTTTGCATCGTTATTGATACAGAACAATAAAAAACAAGATGAAAAAACTGCTCATAACCGCTATCGCGCTGCTGGCCTTCGCCGCCGGAAGCCAGGCACAGACTAACAACAAAAACGCAAAGAATATGAAAACGATCGCATTGACCAAAGCCGACTTTCTGAAGAAGGTCGCCGACTATGAAAAAAATCCCGAGGAGTGGAAATACCTCGGTGACAAACCCGCACTGATCGACTTTTACGCTTCGTGGTGCGGCCCCTGCAAGGCGCTGGCGCCGGTGTTGGAGGAGCTGGCCGCCGAATACGGAGATCAGATCTACATCTACAAGATCAACACCGAAGAGGAGCAGGAGCTCGCCGCAGCGTTCGGCATCCGTTCGATCCCCACGCTGTTGTTCATCCCGATGAACGGCAAACCCCAGATGGCGCAGGGCGCACTGCCCAAGGCATCACTCAAAGAGGCCATCGACAAAGTAATGCTCGGCAAGTAATGGCACTGGTCATCGACCCTCTGCTATGCCCGCAGAACCATCGATGCCCGATGATCCCGATCTGCCCTGCAGGCGCAATCTCGCAAAAAGGGAACTCCCTGCCGGTGATCGACCCCGAAAAGTGCATCGAATGCGGCAAATGCGTGAAACACTGCGGCAGACAGGCCGTACACAAAGCGGAAAGGCATGGACAAGCTCTGTAAAATACGCGATTTGCAGCGTGCCGTGAACCAGTTCGAAGCCGCTTTCGAAAAACGCTACGGCATCTGCCTGAACGAAGGCATGGTCCTCTGCAGCCTTGCGAACGCCGAACGCCTTTGTCCGGGCCAGCTGGGAGAATTGCTGGGACTCACTCCGTCGAACACCTCGAAAGTGCTTCGCTCGGCGGAGTCGAAAGGGCTCGTGCTGCGCGAACTTTGCTGCCACGACCGCCGGCAGATGTACTACTCGCTGACACCCCAGGGCCGCGAACGGCTCGCCGCAATCAGCTGCCGGGATGTCGAGACCCCCGAAATACTACGCAAGTGGCTCTGCGGATAGAGAATCCAAGTGCGTAAGTGACGCTTCACAGCAAACGGCTGCCCCGAAAGGGACAGCCGTTTGTCATTTCAGGCCGGAAAGCCTACTCCAGAAAATGGTTCTCGTCGTTGTATGTGGCGGCGAACTCGCTCAACGATTTCAGGTGGCGGCGAAGCATCTCGACGGCCCCCTCCTCGTCCTGCTCGCGGACGCAGCGCAGCAGTTCGCGGTGCTCGAAACAGACCTCCTCCTGCGGGACCGTGCAGACGCGGTAGCGCTGGTAGTAGCGCAGCACGTCGGGCGTGATGACCAGCAGCATCGAGGCGATCACCGGATTGTGGGCCCCGCGGGCCAAAGCCTGGTGGTAGGCAAAGTCCTTCGACACGCGTTCGTCGGTATAGAATTTCGCCTCGCATTCGAGCAAAGCCTGTTCGATATTCTCCAGGTCCTCGGGCGTGCGGTTGCGGGCGCAGAGCCTCACGGCCTCCAACTCGAGCAGCACGCGCACGTAAACCAGCGATGCAAAGTCATACTGCTCGATCTGCAAGGCATCGGTAATCAGGCGCTCCAACACCTGCATCTTCTCCTGCGCCACGACCGTCCCGCTCTGGGGAAAGGTCTGTACGATGCCGTAAAATTCCAACTTCTGAAACGCCGCGCGCACGTGGGCGCGCCCCACCCCCAGCATTTCGGCCAGCCGCCGCTCGGCGGGCAGGCGTTGGCCCGGCTGCAGGCTCCCCGAATAGAGCTGCTCCTTAATATATTTAAGTACGGTTTCGACCTGTTTGATATTCGGCGAGTGATTCATGGCAAAATGCTGTTAATACTGCAAAGGTCGTAAAAAAACCAGTCAAACCAATAAAATTTGAAAAATCTGTCATACTTTTTTCCATCCCGCGCATTCTTTAATCGAACTACTGCAAACAGACCCATAAACAGATGATCGACAATTCAGAGCTACTGGAACACTGGACCGAGCTTTTCATCGGATATCTCAACGGCACGCTCAGCGAAAGCGAAGCGGCCGAGTTCGAGGAGTTGACCCGCGACCCGCATTTTGCGGCGCTCCGCGAACGCCTCACCACCAGCGGTTACATCGCCGACCGCATGGCGGAATACGACGCATTCGACGCTCACGGGGCATTCGGACGGTTCCGCACCGCCGCAGGCCTCGGCAAACCCGCCGGCACGCTGCGCCGCTGGGCCGTCGCTGCAACGGGCATCGCCGCGGCCGTCGTCATAGCCGCCGGAATCGCGTTCCTCACCCACCCGCAGCCCGACGAGCGCGAACGCACGCTGCAACTGGCCGACGCCATTTACCCCGCGCCCGACAAGGTGACGCTCACGCTCGCCGACGGACGCAAACTGCAACTCGACGAGCAGGCCGAAAAGCAGATCGAAGGCGTGGGACGCATCAGCTACGGCACCGAAGGCGTGAAGTACGAAGCGGCTCCCGAGGTGGCCGAACAGGCCGGGGAGGTCCCGCTCTACAACGAGCTGTCGGTCCCCGAGGGGAGCAAGTGCCTCATCACCCTCGAAGACGGCACCCGCGTATGGCTCAACGCCCGCTCGACGCTCCGCTATCCGGTGAAATTCACCGCCGGGGAACGCCGCGTGGAGCTTTCAGGCGAAGGACTGTTCGACGTCACGCACAACCCCGAGCGTCCGTTCATCGTCGAAGCCGACAAGGCGACGATGACCGTCCGCGGTACGAAATTCAACGTCCGCGACTTCAACGACGAGGGCATGGCCAGCACCACCCTGCTGGAAGGGTGTGTCGAGGTCGGCAACCGGAGCGGCACGGTGACTCTCGCGCCGGGCATGCAGTCCCGGACGCGCGGCGCAGCCGAGGCGCTCGACGTACGCGAAGTAGACCCCACGGCCTACACCGCGTGGACCGAGGACAAGATCGCCTTCTACAACGCCGACCTGGAGGAGGTTCTTGCCGACATCCGCCGCTGGTACCGGGTGGAGATGCAGGTCAACGTCGATCCCGCGCAGTACGCGCTGACGGGAAAAATCCCGCGCGATTTCTCGCTGGCGCAGGTGATCGACCTGCTGGAGGCCATCACCGACCTGGAATTGGTGATGCCCGACGAAAAAACGCTGATCGTGAACAAGAAACAATAAAAAACACCTTAATTCAAACTGTATGATACGAAAAGGCCTATTCCTCGTGTGTGCGCTGCTCATCCCGGCGCTCCTGCTGGCTGCCAAGCCCTCGAAAAGCAAAGGAAAGAACAAGAAAAAAGCAAAGACCGAACAGACGGACACCGTTTCGAAAAAGAAGACGTCCGATTACGAGAAGCTCTTCAAAGGCAAGAAGTGCCAGACCGTAAAAGGGCTCGTGACCATCCATAAAGTCGACGGCGAGAAGCTCTACTTCGAACTGCCGATGTCGATTTTCGGCCGCGAGATGCTGCTGGGATCGACCGTTTCGGAGACCAGCAACAACGACCACGGCGTAGTGGGCTACAAGGCCAAAGACCCGCTGCACGTGACCTTCGCCAAGGAGGGCCACAAGAGCGTGCAGCTCTGCCTGGTCAACGACATATACAGCGGCGACGGCAAGGACAAGGGTATCGACGAGGCGGTGCGCCGCTCCTCGATTCCGGGCATCTACCGCGCCTTCAAAATCGAGGCCTACAACGCCGACTCGACGGCCGTGGTGATCGACGTGACGAACCTCTTCATGGAGGACAACGACGACCTGACGCCGTTCGACCCTTACAGCACCTTCGGCTACAAGCCTTTCTCGCGCACCACGTCGTTCCAGAAGTCGAACAGCCACCTGGGCGACATCAAAGCCTTCGAGGACAACGTGACCGTCAAAAGCTACCTGAGCTACACCACCACCGTAACCTACTCGAACGGCCCGGTGATGGGCAAGATCGAGGACAGGCGCGCCTTCACGGCGCTCGTCACCCGCACGCTGCTGCTGCTCCCCGAAAAGGAGATGCGTCCGCGCATCGCCGACCCGCGCATGAATATCTTCGTGACGGGCAAGGCACGCTTCTCGTCGAACATGAACCGCGGTACGCTGCCCGTCTACTACGCCCGCCACTGGCGCGTGGAGCCCAAGGATGTCGAGGCTTATAAGCGCGGCGAGCTGGTCGAGCCGGTGAAACCCATCGTCTTCTACCTCGACACGAACCTTCCCGAAGCGTGGAAGCCCTACGCCCGCGAAGGCATCGAGCAGTGGAACGACGCTTTCGAGAAAATCGGCTTCAAAAACGTCGTCCAGGTCCGCGACTATCCCACCGTCGAGGAGGACCCCGAATTCGATCCCGACAACCTGAAATACTCCTGCATCCGTTACGCCCCGCTGGCGTTCCAGAACGCCATGGGCCCCTCGTGGGACGACCCCCGCACGGGTGAGATCATCACGGCTTCGGTGATGGTGTACCACGACATCATCAAGCTCCTGAACCGCTGGCGCTTCCTGCAGACCGCAGCCGCCGATCCCAACGTCCGCACGATGAACATTCCCGACTCGATCATGGGCAGCGCCCTGCGCTACGTCCTCTCGCACGAGGTCGGACACTGCCTGGGCTTCATGCACAACATGTGTTCGTCGTCGGCCATTCCCGTCGACTCGCTCCGCTCGCCCTCGTTCACGCAGAAATACGGCACGACCTACTCGATCATGGACTATGCCCGTTTCAACCACGTGGCACAGCCCGGCGACTACGAGCGCGGCGTCAGCATGATGCCTCCCCGCATGGGACTCTACGACGAGTACGCCGTGAAGTGGCTCTACACCTATCTGCCCGACGCCAAGACCCCCGAAGAGGAGCAGCCCTGGCTCGACAACCTCGTCCGTTCGCATGCCGACGACCCGATCTACCGTTACGGCAAGCAGCAGATTTTCAACACCCTCGACCCCACGTCGCTGTCGGAGGACCTCGGCGACGACCACGTCCGCGCTTCGGAGTACGGCATCAGGAACCTCAAATACATCATGAAGCACCTGAACGAGTGGTACGGCGAGGACGACAACGACCTCACGGCCCGCGAGGCGATGTACAAATACCTGCTCAACCAATACCTGACCTACATCAACCACGTCTACAATGTCAAAGGCGGTATGATCATGAACGAGCGCAAGGCCGGCGACCCGCGTCCTTCCTACTCGTTCGTCGACGGCGACTACCAGCGCCGCGCCCAGAAGTTCCTGATCGACCAGCTCCACGACCTCGACTGGCTCGACGATCCCGCACTGCTCAAAGAGCTGCCCCTGCAGGGCAACCTCTCGGTGCGCGTACAGCGTATCCTCGTCTCCTGCATCGAGGCCGACAAGGGCAGCTTCGGCCGCATGATCGACCCCGCCCCGAATGCCTACACGCAGCTCGAGCATGCCGACGACGCGATGAAGGGCATCTTCCGACACACCTATCAGGGCAAGAGCCTCACTCCGCGCGACCGCAGCAACCAGAATTCCTATGTCGACATGCTGCTGATGATTACGCGCCTGGCGCCCAAAAAGAGCTCCGAGAAGGGCATCGCCGACGACGAACGCGGCATCGGCTTCGCTCCGCAGCTCGATCCGAACGGCTGGAACATCTCGACCGGCAATGTCTATGCAGAGGCTCTCGGCGACGGCGACATGATGTCGCGCATGGAGCGCCAACTGGAGGCCGACCTGTTCGGCACGTCCAACAACCCCGAGGAGATCGGCGGCTTCGGCTATTTCCGCTCGCTGACCGAATCGCTCTCGCCGCGCGACGCCATGTACTACGGCCGCCTGCTCAAAGTCCGCGACCTGCTGCGCCAGAAGCGCTACACGGGCGACCAGGACACGCGCAACCACTACGAACTGCTGCTCCACCGTATCGAAGGCGCTTTAGAGTAATTTAACCCCAAACAGCGATTCACATTATGAAAAGATATCTGATTTGTCTGCTTTCGCTGCTGCTCCTGTCGGGCGTCTCGACGGCAACTTTCGCCAAGGGCAAGAAATCGAAGAAGAAAGCCCAGACGACAACGGCCGCCGCACCCGCAAAGAAACAGAGCGAATACGACAAACTTTTTAAAGACAAGCAGGTAAAGACCTCGAAGGGCGGTATCATGACCCTGCACATCGTCGACGACAAACTGTTCGTCGAACTGCCCCTGAAAATGCTCAACCGCGACATGATGCTCATGTCGTCGGTGGCCGAGATCACCGACCACACCGACAGCTATGTCGGCCTCTCGCCGCTGCGCCCGCTGCAGGTCAAATTCGACACGATCAACCGCACGGTCCTGCTGCGCCGCGACCGCAGCCAGTCGGTCGTGGCCGACAACGGCGAGGAGATCCGCCGCGCCCTGGCCCAGAGCAACATGCCGGCGATCCTCGGGTCGTACAAGATCAAAGCCTTCAATGCCGACTCCACGGCCGTGGTATTCGACATGACCGACCTGTTCATCGGTAACGAAAGCCTGCTGACGGCCATCGACCCCCGCTCGGAAACGAAACTCGTGCTGCGCGGCGTCTCCTTCAACCAGAAGAAAGACCGCTCGATGCTCACCGACGTGGCCGCTTTCGACGACAACGCCACCGTCACCAGCTACATCACCTACGACAGCAAAATCGGCAAGACCTACAACAAGGTGACCACCGCCAAGCTGGTGCGTTCGCTGGCCCTGCTGCCCGAAACGCCGATGCGTCCGCGCCTGGCCGACTTCCGCCTGCCGCTGAACGTGCTGGGCAAGTACAACTACCACTCGGACTACAAACTGATGGACCCCGTCTACTTCGCCACCCGCTGGCGCATGGAGCCGTCGGACCAGGCGGCCTACGACCGCGGCGAAGCCGTGGAGCCCAAGGCTCCCGTGGTTTTCTACATCGACACGACCTTCACGGCGC
The DNA here is from genome assembly GCF_900107675.1 of Alistipes timonensis JC136. GTDB lineage: Bacteria > Bacteroidota > Bacteroidia > Bacteroidales > Rikenellaceae > Alistipes > Alistipes timonensis. Next base: position 64,828 of record NZ_FNRI01000012.1, on the reverse strand, counting down.
AGATGAGCGCCGCCATCACGAAGGGCATCCTCGAGTGGAACAAGTGCTTCGAGGCCATCGGCTTTAAGAACGCCATCCGCGTCAGGCCGTTCCCCACGCCCGAAGAGGACCCGCAGTTCAGCCCCCAGAACTTCCGCTACAACTGCATCAACTACGTGCCCTCGCTCACGGGCGACACCCGCGTGCGCACCTACGTCGACCCCCGCAGCGGTGAAATTCTCCGCACGACGGTCATGGTCTGCCACAACATGACGTGGGAGATGCCGTTCGAAATCTTCGTCTTCACGGCGCACGCCGATCCCTCGGTGCGCCAGCGCTACATGCCCGACAGCACGCTCTTCGAGCACATCAAAAACCACTTCACGTGGCTCACCGGCGTCGACTGCTTCGGCATGTCGTACAACCTGACCTCGTCGGCGGCCTTCTCCTCGGACTCGCTGCGCCACAACGCCGCATTCACGCAGAAATACGGCACGACCCCCTCGATGCTCGACATCGCCAAATACAACTTCATCGCGCCGATCGACGCCGTGAAGAAAGGCTTCCGCATCACCCCGGTCGGCGTGGGCGAATACGACTACCACGTCGTGAAATGCCTCTACAAGCCCGTTCCCGAAGCCAAGACCTCCGAGGAGGAGCTCAAAGTGATCGAGAAGTGGGTGGACGCCACGGTCGGCAATCCCGTCTACCGCTATGAGAACGCCAAGGACTGCCCCGACTGCGGCGCCAACGACGTGGGCGACGACGACATCAAAAACTTCAAATATGCGTTGGGGAACCTCCAATACTGCATGGAGAACTTCGACAAATGGATCTCCGACGAGGACGACCCCGAGTATCTCTACCGCAACGGCATCTACAACTACCTCTACCGCCGCTACAAGCAACTGCTGACGCAGGTGGCCATCACGGCTTACGGCGTGAAGACCTACGAGCGCAAGGCCAATGACCCCGTGCCCAGCTATGAGTTCACGCCCTACGCGGAGCAGAAGGAGGCTCTCGACATTCTCTACGCCAACCGCTATATGCCCGACTGGGTGCAGCGCCCCGAGCTGGTGCGCCTGATGGGCATTCAGCGCGAACGCATCGAGGAGCACAAGGACTACCTCAGCCTGCTGATGAACGCCACGGCGACCCGTCTGTTCATCTACGAGGGACAGGGCAAGGACCATTTCGACCACAAGCGCTACATCCGCTACATGTTCGACAAGCTCTTCGAGAAGACCCGCAAGGGACAGAAGCTCTCCGACGAGGATTTCTACTACCAGACGAACTTCGCCAAGACGATGATGGCCTCGTCGAAAATAGTGGATCGCAAAGCCAAATACAGGGACGGTTCGGCATCGGCGCTCGCGGCGCAGATCGCCGGCGATCCGAAGGTCCTCGACTTCAGCGATCCCGAGGCGTGCATGAAGACCGTCGAGGAGATGCCGCTGCTCTACTCGATGAACGACGTGGATTTCGGCCGCGACGAGGTGAGCGCCCAGTACGGAGCGCTGAAAAAATGGCCCGTGATCAACACGCAGTCGACACGTCAGCTCTACTACGGCATCCTCAAGGAGCTGCGTCAGGTCGTGAAGCCCTACATCAACAGCAGCGACCGGCGCACCCGCGAACACTACCGTTTCATCTACGAGTCGATCAACCGGCTTATTGACTAAGACTTTGAAGAATCCCCGTCTTCGAAAGTCCGGAGACGGGGATTTCTAATTATCCACTTTACATAACCCGACAGCGTATGAAGAATTTTTTACCCGAAGCAGGTTTTTCCGGCAGACTGATACGGCGCCTGGCCGTCCTGCTGGTGATCTGGGCCGCGGGATTGGGCATCGTCCACGCGCAGCAGGCGCAGCAGACGATCGCAGTCAATTTCCGCAATGCTACCGTACAGCAGGTTTTCACCTGGCTGGACAACCACACGCAGTATGATTTCGTCTACAACAATTCGCAGATCGAGTCGCTGCCGCGTGTTTCGATACAAATGAACAACACCACCGTCGTCGAGGTGGTGAAACACTGCCTGCGCAACAGCAGCCTCAGCTACCAGATCCGCGGCAACATGGTCGTCATCCGGCCCTCCGACGAGATCAAAAAGGGCACCGAGGAGGCCGTACAGTTCTCCGGCGTGGTTTACGACGAAAACGGCCTGCCGCTGGCCGGCGTGAGCGTCGTGCTCAAGCAGGCGAGCCGCGGCGCCGTGACGGGTCCCGACGGCAAATTCATCCTCAAGGCCCGCCGCTCGGACAACATGACCCTTTCGTTCTCGTTCCTGGGCATGAAGAACCAGGAGATCACGGCTTTCAGCAACGGCAAGCAGGCGCTCAAAGAGCTGGACCGGATCAACGTCCACATGGACCCTGCCGTGAGCGAAATCGGCAACGTCGTGGTCACGGGCATCCTGAACATCGCCCAGAAATCGTTCTCCGGATCGTCGACCACGATCACCGGCGAACAGCTCAAAACCGTAGCGCCCCAGGGCAACGCCCTGAGCGCCATCCAGATTTTCGAACCCTCGTTCCGTATCGCCGAGAACCTCGACATGGGTTCGAACCCCAACGCCCTGCCTCAGATGTACGTCCGCGGACGTTCGGGCATCGGCACCCCCGCCCTCGACGAGAGCCTCACCTCGGAGCATGCGCTCAAGAACGACCCCAACCAGCCGATCTTCATGCTCGACGGTTATGAGGTGCCGATGGAGAAGATCTACGACCTCGACATCGAGCGCATCGAAACCTACACCATCCTGAAAGACGCCGCCGCAACGGCGATGTACGGTTCGCGCGCCGCCAACGGCGTGATCGTCATTACGACCAAACCCCTGCCCGCCGGACGCCTGAACGTCACTTACAGCGGCAATTTCACGATCAACGCCCCCGACCTGTCGAGCTACAACCTGATGAACGCCCGCGAAAAGCTCGAAGCCGAGCGGCTGGCCGGCTACTACGACACGGACGATCCGGGACAGATCGCCACGAAGCTCAAAGAGTACAACGGCAAGTTGCAGAACATCGAGCGCGGCATCGAGACCGACTGGCTCGCGCTGCCGCTGCGCACGTCGTTCGGCCACAAGCACTCGATCTCCATCGGCGGAGCCTCCGACGCCTTCCGCTACGGGCTCGACCTGGGGTACGACGACCAGGAGGGTGTGATGAAAGGCCAGAACCGCAAGAAGATGTCGGCGGCGCTCAACCTGCAATACCAGCACAAGGGCCTCACGTTCCGCAACCAGATGACCACCACGCTGGTCAATTCGCAGGAGTCGCCCTACGGCACCTTTGCGGACTACGTGCGCATGAACCCCTACGACACCTATCTCGACGAAAACGGCAATATCGGCAAGAACATGGCGACCTGGCACAGCGGCTCGCCCTACCGCAACCCGATGTACGACGCCACGCTGGGCAGCTTCGACAAGGGCAAGCGCCACGAGTTCTACGACCAGTTCGACGTCCGTTACTACCTCAACAAGAAGATCAACTTCAAGGCCGACATCACGCTGGGATATATCGTCAGCGACTCGGACCGGTTCACCGATCCCGCGGCCGCACGCTTCCAGAACACCGAGAAGAAAGGCCAGCTGGTAACTTCCCGGCAGAAGCAGTCGAGCTACGACTTCAACTTAAAGGGCTACTACAACGACCAGATCGGCCGTCACAACATCAATTTCGTCGTGGGTCTGAACATCCGCGAAGAGAAGACCAACTACGAAGGATTCACTTACAGCGGATTCCCCGAAGGCGGGTTCTCGGCCCCGGGCTATGCCAAGGACATCGACACGAAGAGTTTCATCGAAGGCAAAAACCGGTTGTTCGGCGCCCTCGCCGTGCTCAACTACTCGTACAACGACGTGATCTTCGGCGACCTTTCGGGACGTATCGACGGCAGCTCGCAGTTCGGTTCCAACAAACGTTTCGCCCCCTTCTTCTCGACCGGCGCCGGCGTCAACATCCACAATCTGAAATTCTTCAAGGAGAACACGCCGTGGCTCACGCAGTTCAAACTGCGCGGAACCTACGGCATGACGGGTAAGGTATCGTTCCCCTCCTACGCCGCACAGAACAAGTACGAGATGTTCACCGACTGGCAGTACCCGACGGGCGACGGCGTGCAGATCATGTATCTGGGCAACCCCAACCTGAAATGGGAACGGACGCTTCAAACCGACGTGGGTTTCGAATTCGAGATCCTCAACGGGCTGTTCTACGCCAAATACAACTACTACATCAAGGATACCCACGACAACATCGCCGACATGTTCATCCCGACCTCGTCGGGCTTCACCTCCTACAAGGAGAACATCGGCCGCATGGAGAACCGCGGACACGAAATCAAGCTCCAGAGCCGCGTCGTCAACACCCGGAACACGATCGTCAACCTGATATTCAACGGTGCATCGAACAAGGGCAAACTCAAAAAGATATCCAACTCGCTGAAAGCCTACAACGACCGCGTGAACGAGCACTACAACTCCAACCAGGGCGGCAACGACGTACAATCCACCCCGCTGCTGCGCTATGTCGAGGGCAACTCGCTGACGGGCATCTACGCCATGCGTTCGCTGGGCATCGACCCCGGCACCGGCAAGGAGCTCTACATGCGTCGGGACGGTTCGACCACCTTCAAGTGGGACCCCGCCGAGAACGTGCTGGTGGGCGACACCGAGCCTACGATGAGCGGTTCGTTCGGCGCGAGCGTCTACTGGAAAGGCTTCACGCTCGACACCTATTTCATGTACGAGTGGGGCGGACAACGCTACAACCAGACACTCCGCACGACCATCGAGATGGCCGACATTCTCAACAGCAATTGCGACCGCCGCGTGCTGAGCGACCGCTGGATCAAACCCGGCGACATCGCCCGCTTCCGCGATATCAAGGACTACAACTCGGTGACGCGCCCCACCTCGCGTCTGGTACAGAATTACAGCTACCTCAACATGTCGAGCCTCTCGGTAGGTTACGAGTTCAAACGCGACATGATCCGCAAGCTGGGCCTCTACCGCCTCAAACTGCAGTTCAACTGCCGCGACCTGTTCACCGCCAGCTCGATTCAGGTCGAGCGCGGCCTCTCGTCACCCTATGCGCGTGCGTTCACCCTTTCCGTCAACGCTTCCTTCTAAAAATGCGTGAATCATGAAAACAAGAAAGATATATCTCGCTTTGCTCCTCCTCGCCGCAACGATGACCACAGCCTGCGAGGAGTGGCTGAAAATAGAGCCCGAATACGAAATTACCGATACGGACCTCTACAAAAACACTGCCGGCTACTACAAAGTCATCAACGGCCTCTACCGCCAGATGTCGGACTTCTCGCTCTACGGCAAGGAGCTCTCGTGGGGTATGACCGACGTGTGGGCACGCTACTATGCCATCGACCCCGCCAGCGACTACAAGTCCTATCCCCAGATGTACAACCTGGAATACGAGGCCAAGGAGGCCGCCTCGGCCGCCTCGGCAGTTTGGAGCGCTGGTTACAAGATCATCGCCCAGGCCAACGACCTGATTGCAAACACCGAGAAGACCGGCGCGGATTTCTTCACCAACGAAGAGGTCGACCGCAACACGATCCTCGGCGAAGCCTACGCCATCCGCGGCATGATGCACTTCGATCTGCTGCGCCTGTTCGGAGCGTCGATGGAGGTCGATGCCGACGGACGCTACATCCCCTACGTGGAGACCTATCCTTCGACGGTCAACCCGCCGATTTCGAACCGGGACTTCATGGCAAAGGTGATCGACGACCTGGAGAAGGCCCGCGACCTGCTTAAAACGCTCGACGTCGAGGTCAACCCCTCCTATGCCACGTCGACAGCCTACCGTTTCTTCGCGTCGACCAATCCCCCGCAGGGCAAGTTCTACAACAACCGCGGCACCCGGCTGAACTACTACGCCGTGACGGTGCTGCTGGCCCGCGCCTGCCTCTGGGCCCAGGAGACCGGCGACGCGCTGACCTATGCCCAGGAGATTATCGACCTGGTGACCGCCAAGACGCTCATCATGCTGACCACCCAAACGCTCAGCTCGATCGCCTCCTCCCCGAAGATATTCGACGAACTGCTTTTCGGTTTTTACAACGAGAAGCTGGTGGAAACCTACGAGCCCTATGCCAATAAGGACAATCCGCGCCAGTTGGCCATCGACGACAAGACCTTCTTCACCACCCCGTCGAACGACCGGCGCTCCGGATTTATCAACACGTCGACCGACTTCCAGACAAAGTACACGGTCAAAGTTTCCACCGAGAAAGATAAAATCATTCCGAACATCCGTATCAGCGAGGCTTACTACATCGCTGCCGAGTGTCTTTACAAGACCGACATGCAGGCGGCAGCCAACAACCTGATGACCGTTCGCAAGGCCCGCGGTTATTCGTCACCCGCGCTTTCGGGCTCGACGACCGAAGAGGCATTCTGGGAGGCCCTGACCTATGAATACCGCAAAGAGTTCATCGGCGAAGGACAACTCATCTTCTTCTTCAAGCGAACTAACCGCCCGATCACTTTCTCCGGAGGTAATTTCAACCATGCGGGCAAACTCACCCTGCCTATTCCCGACAGTGAAAGCGCAATCTAACGGATGAAACACATGAAAGCAGACACGATGAAAAAGACGATAGCCATACTTGCAGTTGCAGCCTCGCTGTTTGCGACGGCCTGCAACAAATCGGAGATTCTCGACCCGACCGACCAGCGGTACATCTACATGTCGTATCCGGAAAGCGGCAATCCGGTCTTCAATTTCTCATTCGTCTCCACGATCAAGGAGACCGTGGAGATCGCCGTGCCGATCAAATTCGCCGGCCGGCCGCTGACCGAAGACCTCGCCTATGCCGTGAAAGTCTTTCCCGGAAATAAGGATACGACGCTGAAAGAGGGCGAGGAGTACGAATTACCGGAACTGATCTTCCACAAAGAGGACTTTTGCGACACGATCTTCGTCACGGTCCATAAGACCGCCCGGATGGAGACCGGCACTTACAACCTCAAATTCAGTCTCGAAAGCAACGACAATTTCCACGCTACGCAGACCGGCTTCCTCGAAGCCGAACTCCGCGTTACTGCCCAGATTTCACAACCTTCATGGTGGAACCAGAACGTCATTGACTTTTACCTGGGCGGATACAGCGACAAGAAATTCAGGCTCTTCTCCCAGAATATCTTCGTGGGCGATTACGGCGAACTGGACGACAGTGAAAAGCAATACTATGCCCTCAAGTTCAAATACTGGCTCGAAGATCAGACGCCACCGGTAGAGGATGAAGACGGGACACTGATGAAAGTGGCAATCCAGGGTTAACCTTTAAACGAGACAGATTATGAAAAGATACAAATTTCTGCTTCTGGCAGTTGTGGCGGCGCTGGTAACCGGATGTTACGGCGACGACACGAACCTCGACTACAAGACGCTCGACCTGCCGGCAATCGACAATCCGGAGAACGACCCGGCGCTGTTCATACCGAACCGGGCCTACAAGGTCAAACTCCACGACCGGCTGCAGATCACGCCCAATGTGGTTTACAAGGACATGAACGACCTTTCGTACAAATGGATCATCGACGGTCAGCTCTACTCGACGACCAAGGACCTCGACTGGCTGTGCGAGATCGAAACGTCGCGCGTATCCGGAGTTTATGAGATTCACCGCAATTCGGCGGGCAACTCCCAGATCTATTCGTTCAGCATCGAGCTCGACGAACCTTATCTCGCGGGATTCAGCCTGTTGGTCGAGGAGCAGGGACAGCTGCGCTACGATTTCATCAGCTACACGAGCGGCCAGCCCTACAACTACACGTACAACAAGAACGCCGCCCACGATCTGTTCCCCTTCACGGGCAGCAATCCGCGCTTGAAGGAGTACTGGTCGTGCGAAGCATCGAACATCATCGGAGAAGAGATGTTCCTCGACGACGATCCCGCCAACTGCTTCTCGTTCGACGGCCACACGCTCGCTCCGACGCTGAAACTGTCGCAGGAGTTCATCAACGACGAACTGCCCGCCGGACTCCGCGTCAAAGATTTCATGCACGGCGGCTTCGTCAGCTACCTGCTGGCCGACGACGGACGGGTCTTCCAACGTCGGGGTACACGCATTTACTATACGGGACGCTTCATGGACCTGCCGATGCAATACAAAGGCAAACAGATCAAAGGTGTAAAGTTAATCGGTCCGAGGTATGCCGAGCAGTATGGCCTGATCTACGACGAATCGGAAGGATCGGGACGCCTCCTGCTGGTCAACTTCGATTACAGTACGGCGGAGAAATATACCCCGACCAGACAAGGTATTATCAGCGAATTTCCGGATAACAGCAACCTGAGCAATATTACCGATTACGAACTTATCGACGGTTGGTACGTCAGGAATTCGAATTCGATGGCTTCGGGAACCGACAAAGGGTCGAGTATCGTCATGCTGTTCCGCAAGAAATCCGACGGCCAATACTATACCCGCGAAGTAAGGGTCACCTATGCGACAGCGACTTCAGCCGTGACTGCCGTCACCGAAGTCTACGAAGAGGTGTACCGCCAACTGCCCGAATTCGGTCCCGACAGCAAGATCTGTGTGATCCGCACCGACGGCCAGGGAGCTTCCTTCATGCCGCCCGAAGGATATATCTACTACACCTCCGCATCGGATGCACGCAAAGTATTGGGAAAACCCCGTACGTCGAAGAATGCCCCGGCCGAATTCCACACATTCGACAGCGAGGTCGTATCCATCGACCATGAGACCTACACACGGCGCAGCTGCTACCTGATCTTCGCATTGGCCGACGGAACGGCAATGGTGTACACCACGCTGGGTGAACATCTGAGCCCGACGACCAACCTCGCCACGTTCGAAGAGCAACGCGTGGTAGCCACCTTCCAGGTCGACGGCAAAATCCGCTGGGCCGGTTGTAAATACGGAAACATTGCGAATTACTAATTCGGAAAGCAAGGTACGAAAAAGCCGCTCCCCTTCGGGGAGCGGGAATAAAAAATGTAACGATCCGATAATTCGGATCGTTACATTTTTTGCATCGGTAAATGATTGCTTTTGTCACATCCAAACTCTGATGATAAAAAATCACATCCACTAAATACTTTTGACATCAAAAGTACATGAGGCTATTCTAAGTAGACCATGATGTTGCCGCTGATCTGCTGCAGCGATATTTCGCACAGCTTGGTGTTGTACTGCGCCGTGAGGATGCGCTCCTCGGCGTCCAGCAGGCTCTTCTGCGCCTCGCGCATCTCGATACCCGGCAGGTCGCCCAGCAGGTAACGCTCCATGGCGATCTCGTAATTCTCCTTGGCGGCGATCAGATTCTCCTCCTCGAGCAGGATCACCTCGAGGTTGTTGCGATAAGCCTGCCAGAAATTCGACAGGTCGGCGCGTAGCGACTGTTCCAATTGCTGGCGGGTCAGCCGGGCGTTGTCGATGCCGATGCGGGCGTTGCGCTGTTCCCGGCGGCGGTTGCCGTCGAAGATCGTGAATCCCACCTGCACTCCGGCATTCAGCCCCAGCGTCCCGCGTGAACGGTTCGCGCCGGTGCCGTAACGGTTGTAACCGTAGCCGTAACCCGTCGTCAGGTTGACATAGGGGTAGTTGCGTGCCTGAACGGTTTTCAGGTCGAGTTCGGCCAGCGTATTGTCGTGCTCGGCCATCAGCAGCGAAGCGTTCGCCGAGAGGGTTTTTTCGAGCAGGACGCTCCATTCGAGGGTGCTGTTGACGCGGATCAGCGTGTCGCGGATACAGAGTTTTTCGTCGAGATTTTCGCTGGCCAGCAACTCGTTGATGCGGATGCGCGAGGCGGTCACCAGTTCGTGCTGGGACATGTATTTCGAACTGTCGGCATTGAAATCCACACGGGCCTGCAGCAGGTCGAGGCGCGAGAAGTTGCCTACCTGCACACGCGCTTCGGTGATGCGGAGCCGCTCGCGCGAAAGGCCCACGGCATAGCGGAAATTCTGCAGGCGCAGCGTTTGTTGAATATAATTGTAGTATTCGGCCGTCAGGCTGGCCATGAAATCCTCGATGGTGATGCGGGTCTTCAGGGCTCCCATCTGCTGCATCTCCTTCAGACGCTTGTAGTTGGTGCGGATGCGGAATCCGTCGAACAGCGTCCAGTTCACCGCCAGCCCCACGCTGGCCGTCTGGTCGTAGACGTTCGACTCGCTCACGGCATCGCCCTCGCGCGGGGTGGTCGTGCGGTCGTTGTCGAGCGTCCCCGTGTATCCGGCCGAAAGGCCGATCGTGGGCAGCATCCCGGCGTTCCCGGGCGTGGCGTCGTTATCGCTGATCTGCTCCTCGTTGCGGACGATACGCACGTCGTAATTCTGTTCGAGCCCGATCTCCAGGCATTTGCGCAGGGTCAGCGGGGCGGACGCCTCCCGGGCCGACGGCATCTCCTGCGCCCCGGCTGCGGCGTATGCTCCCAGCAGCATGACCGTTAATAATGCTCTTTTCATGCGTCGTTGTTTTTCGATTGCTTAATCCGGTTCGTCGAGACGTAGCTGTAAATCGCCGGAACGATGTAAAGTGTCAGCAGCGTCGAGACCACCATGCCGCCCACGACGGCCACGCCCATGGCGATACGTCCGTTGGCGCCCTCGCCCGAGGCGACGGTCAGCGGCAGCAGGCCCAGGATGGTCGAGGCCGAGGTCATCAGGATCGGGCGCAGGCGTTGCAGCGACGCTTCCTCGATGGCGCGCATCTTGTCCAGCCCCGCCTCCTGCTTCTGGTTGGCGAACTCGACGATCAGGATGCCGTTCTTGGCCACCAGTCCGATGAGCATGATGATGCCGATCTGGCTGAAAATATTCATCGTCTGCTCCGTGCCCCACATGAAGACCAGCGCGCCGGCGATGGCCAGCGGCACGGTGAGCATGATGACGAGCGGGTCTTTGAAACTTTCGAACTGCGCCGCGAGGATCAGGTAGATCAGCAGGATGGCCAGCACGAAGGCGAACATCAGGCTCGATGAACTTTCGCGGAACTCCTTCGAATCGCCGGCCAGCGCCGTGCGGAAGTCGTCGCCGAGCACCTCGTCGGCGATGCGGTCCATCTCGTCGAGACCCTGGCCGATGGTCTTGCCCTTGGCCAGTCCGGCCGATACGGTGGCCGAAATGAAGCGGTTGTAGTGGTAGAGCTGCGGAGGCGCGACGTTCTCCGCCATCGAGATCAGGTTGTCCAGCTGGATCATCTCCCCCTTGTCGCTGCGCACGTAGATCGAACGCAGGTCGGCGGGTTTGTTGCGCTGCTGGCGGTTGATCTCGGCCAGTATCTCGTATTGCTTGCCGTTCATGTAGAAATAACCCAGTCGTTGGCCGCTGAGCCCGTACTGGAGCGTCTGGGCGATGTTGCGCGTCGAGACGCCCAGCATGTTGGCCTTGTCGCGGCTGACCTCGATGCGCACTTCGGGTTTGCTGAATTTCAGGTCCACGTCGGCCATCTGGAACACGGGGCTTTCGTAGACCCGGGTCATGAATTCGGGCAGCACCTCCTGCAGCCGTTCGAGGTTGGTGGCCTGGAGGACGTACTGCACGGGCATACGTCCGCGGCGTCCGCCGAAGGTGCTCTGCTGCTGTACGAAAGAGCGCGCCTTGGTTTTCGAACGAACGGCGGCCGAGATCTGTTCGGCGATCTCCATCTGCGACCGTTCGCGGGTCGAGATGTTCGTCAGGGCGATGCGGACGTTGCCCGAGCCGCTCGACACGCGGGCCGTCACGGACTCGGCTTCGGGCACGAGCGAGTCGACCAGGCGGTTGATATCCTCGGTGTAGTCGCGGATGTATTCGTAGGTGGCTCCCTCCGAGCCGCGGGTGGTGATCGAGATTTGCGAACGGTCCTCCAGCGGGGCCATCTCGGCCGGGATGGTGCTCCACAGCCAGCCGATCAGCACGACGGTCAGCACCACGATCGGCAGGGCGATCCAGCGGCGGCGCAGGAACGCTGCGAGCGTGCGGCTGTAAAAGTCGTTGAGCCATACGAAGAAAGGTTCGGTCTTGCTGTAAAACCAGCTTTTCTTCTCCTGGCGGACGAGCAGTTTCGTCGCCAGCATCGGGGTGATGGTGAGCGCCGCAAAGGTCGAAATGACCACGGCGCCCGAAATCACCATGCTGAATTCGCGGAACAGGCGCCCGGTCATGCCCTCCATGAAGACGATCGGGAAGAAGACGGCGATCAGCGTGATCGAGGTGGAGATCACGGCGAAGAAGATCTCCTTGGCGCCCTCGATGCCGGCGTCGCGGGGCGTCATGCCGCGTTCGATGCGGATGTAGATGTTTTCGGTCATCACGATGGCGTCGTCGACGACCAGTCCCACCGACAGCACCACGGCCAGCATCGACAGCACGTTGATCGAGAATCCCGCGGCGTACATGATGAAGAACGTGCCGATCAGCGATACGGGGATGACGATGCAGGGGATGAGCGTCACGCGCCAGTTGCGCAGGAAAAGGAAAATGATGATGATGACCAGTATGAAAGCCTCGTAAACGGTGCTCTTCACCTCGTCGATCGAGGCGCGGATGAAGCGCGTGTTGTCGAATCCGTAGGAGGTCACCACGTCGTCCGGGAGGTCCTTTTTCATCGACTCCATGCGCTTGTAGACGGCGTCGGCTATCTCGATGTGGTTGGCGCCCGGCTGGGGGATCACCACCACGCCGACCATCGGGATGCCGTTCATTTTCATATAGCTGCGCGTGTCCTGCGGACCCAGTTCGGCGCGTCCCACGTCGCTCAGGCGGATGATGCGGTCGGCGTCCTCGCGCACCACCAGGTCGTTGAACTCCTGCGTGGTGTGCATCAGGCCCATCGTGCGGATGGTCAGCTCGGTGGTGTTGCCCTCGATGCTGCCCGAGGGCAGTTCGACATTCTCGCGGTCGAGGGCGTTTTTGATGTCGGTGGGGGTGACGCCGTAACCGGCCATCTTGGCCGGATCGAGCCACAGGCGCATCGAGTAGCGTTTCTCGCCCCATATTTGCACGCCGCTCACGTCGCTGATGGTCTGCAGCTGCTCTTTGACCGTGAGGTCGGCGATCTCGCTCAGTTCCAGCAGCGACCGCTTGTCGCTCTGGATGGTCACCATCAGGATCGGCGAGGCGTCGGCGTCGGCTTTGGTCACCGTCGGGGGATCGCAGTCGCGGGGCAGGTAGCGCTGGGCGCGCGACACCTTGTCGCGCACGTCGTTGGCGGCGGTTTCGAGGTCCACCGAGAGCTCGAACTCCACGGTGATACGGCTCTGGCCCTGACTGCTGACGCTCGACAGCGAACGGATGCCCGGGATGCCGTTGATGTTCTGTTCGAGCGGCTCGGTAATCTGGTTTTCGATTACGTCGGCATTGGCGCCCGGATAGGAGCAGGTGACGGAGATGATCGGGTTGTCGACGCTGGGGTACTCCCTCACGCCGAGGTAGCTGTACCCGATGAAGCCGAATAGCAGGATGATGATCGTCAGCACCGAGGCCAGGACGGGCCGCCGGATGCTCAGTTCGGAAATATTCATGCGGCGGCTGGTTTATTCGACGGTGTCGAGTTTGACGGGAAGGCCTTCGCGCAGCTGGAGGGTTCCGGAGGTGATGAGCGTGTCGCCGACGTTCAGTCCTTTGAGTATCTGTATCTCGGCGTCGGTCCGCAGGCCGGTCGTCACCTCCACGGCGTGCGCCCGGCCCCCTTTGCAGAGGTAGACCTTGTCCACGCCCATCTCGGGAACGATGGCTTCGGTCGGTATGGCGATGGCGTTCGGGATGTCGTGCAGGCGGATTTGCACCGTGACGAAGCGGCCCGGCAGCAGCCGTCCCTGCGCATTGGAATAGTGCGCGCGCACGGCGAAGGTGTGCGTCGCCAGGTCGATCTTCGATTCGGTGGCGTAGACCGAACCCTGGAAGGTCGCCTGCTGTCCGTCGACCGTGAACGAGAGCTTCGTGCCGGGTTTGATCTGGTTGGCGTAGCGTTCCGGAACGAAGAGGTCGATCTTCAACGGCTGTATCTTGGCCAGCTTGGCCACCACGACGCTCGGCGAGGCGTAGGCGCCCTCGCTGACGTTTCTGAGACCGATTACGCCGTCGAACGGTGCGCGGAGTTCCGTGAGCGCGATGTTCGACTTCACGATGTCGATGTCGGCATTGAGCGTCGCCAGCTCCGTGCGGGCCTGCTCGTAAGCTTCCTGGCTGACGGCGTCTTTCTCCAGCAGGGCGCTTTGGCGGTAGACACGGTCCTCGGCCAGTTTGAGCTGCGCCTCGTAGCGGCGCAACTGTGCCAGCAGCGGTTGGTCGTTCACCTTGGCCAGCAGGTCGCCTTTTTTGACGGCCGTGCCCTCCCTGAAATTGATCGCCACGATCTTGCCCGAGGTCTCGAACGAGAGGTCCACCTCCTCGTCGGGCAGCAGGTTGCCTACGGTGGTGATTCCGTCGGTCAACTGCTGGGGGCGTATGACGAGCCCGTTGACGTTCAGGATGCTCGTCCTGCGCGGGGCGACCGCCGCAGCCGCATCGGGCTCGACGGTTGCTTTGCCGTTCATGAGGTTATAGAGGCCCAATGCCAGGCAGAATACCACGAGAATAACGGCCGTGATGATCCATTTTTTCTTTTTATTCATAACAGAGAGTAAGGTTTGCGTTGAGGGTCGTATGCAAAGATACGATAAAATGCGGTTTTGTCAGCGACTACCGCCGGCAAAACAAGCCTTTGAAATTCAAAATTACGGCTTTCGGCAGAATTGCCCGTGCTCTGGCCGGCGAAACGGAAAAAATCGGGGGTGAAATCTCTGTTCTCCGAAAATGTTTTATCAAAGTAGCACAAAAAAGGCAGTTACAACAATGTAACTGCCTGATTGCGGCCCTTATATGGACCTTGCTTGTGACACCGACAGGACTCAAACCTGTAACCTTCTGATCCGTAGTCAGATGCTCTATTCAATTAAGCTACGGTGCCGAATTGCAGGTGCAAATGTAGGGCAAAAATCCGAAACGCGCAAATAATTCGACGGAAATTTTACCGAAAAAAATGATTCGTTCGAATGTCTGATATCATCCTCCCGATTATTAGTGATTTATAGGTTGATGCTATTTTATCAGTTTCTCCAATCGCTCCTGCAGCAGGCGGCCGGACACGTTTTTTGCCGCAATCGTGCCGTCGGGAGCGATCAGGAAGTTGGAGGGGATGAAGCGGATGCCGTACATCGCCGCGGCCGGGCTCGCCTTGCCGCCGCTTTCGGAGATCACGTTCGTCCATGCGAGGCCGTTCTCTGCGACGAACCGCTTCCAGCACGCTGCATCGCTGTCGATCGACACGGCGTAAATCTCGAATCCGCGCCCTTTGAGGACTTCGTAAGCCTCCTTTAAGTGCGGAATCTCCCGGCAGCAGGGACCGCACCACGTGGCCCAGAAATCCAGCAGCACCCAACGTCCGGTGCCCACGAGCGACGAGAGGGCGATGGCTTCGCCCGCGGTGTTTTTCAGCGTGAGGTCCATGTAGGGTTGTCCCACGGCCGACCGCTCGGTTGCTTCGATTTGCCGCCGTACGCTCTCCAGCACGGGATGATGCTGCAACTCGGCAGGGAACTGCGCCAGCCGTTCGCGGGCGCGTGCCGGATCGGCATCGGTGCGCCGTGCGTAGAGAAACGCTCCCAAGAGGTTGTCACGGTTGGCTTCCAGCACGTCGCCCGGAATCTGGCGGTAGATGCGCCCCAACGAGTCGATCCGCTGTTTGCGCCCGGGGGTGTCGGGCTCGTTTTCCAATGCCTGCAGGACGTTGCCGAGCGACACCTGGGCGGCATTCATGGCGTTGAATGCCTCGTTCATCGGCGTTCCCGTGAACTGGTAACTGCGCACATCGCCCGTCGCCTCGAGCCGGATGTCGCCGGCTTCGAGCAGGATCGGGGCCCCGACGCGACTGTTGCCGTGGATCAGGTCGGCGATCACCGGTCCGTCCACATACCCGCGAATCCGGAAGGAGCCGTCGGGGCGGACTACCGTGACGGCCAGCAGCGAATCGTCCTGATAGGGCGAGCGCAGGCGGAGCGTGTCGCCGGGGGCGAAGTCGGTCCTGCCCGAAAGGGAGTAGTTGGGACCGCCGCAGCTGCACAGCAGGGCGGCGAGGAGGAACAGTGCGGAGTGTTGTTTCATGGTAGGTGTTATTTGATCTCCCGGTCGGGGTTCTTTTTCAGGAATTGCTCCCAGCTCTGCGATCCCCCTTTCGACGCGGCTTTCTTGCCCCCGCCGAGTCCTTTCACCCGTTCGCCGCCCAGCGCGGCGTTGAGCGGGCTGGCTGTGGTGAAGTAGTGGCACAGCGCGACGGCCATGCCGTCCGTGGCGTCGAGACGTTTGGGAGGCTGGTCGATGGTGAGCATGCGGCAGACGATCGAGGCTACCTGCTCTTTGGCGGCCGATCCGCGGCCGGTGATCGACTGTTTGATGCGCATCGGGGCGTATTCGAAGACGTCGATCCCGCGGCTCAGCGCCGCCGCCATCGCGACCCCCTGGGCCCGTCCCAGTTTGAGCATCGACTGCACGTTCTCGCCGAAGAAAGGCGATTCCAACGCCACCTCGTGCGGAGCATACTCGTCGACCAGCGCCCCGACCCGTTCGAAGATGTAGCGCAGCTTGGCGTAGGGATCAGGGAGTTTGTGCAGGTCGATGTCGCCCAGCACGACGGAGCGCACCGTGCGTCCTTCGACCTCGAGCACGCCGTAACCCATGTAGTTCGTGCCGGGGTCGATGCCCATGATGCGGTATTTTTCCGGAGTTTTCAAAATGCTGTCAATAGAGACCCCTCCTTCCCGCCGAAACGGAACGGAGGGGTGTCGGATTGTCGGGTTTTATTGGGCCAGCAGCTCGGCGACCTTCTCGTAAAGCGCCTCGCCGCGGAGGTTTTTGGCGACGATCTTGCCGTCGCTGCCGATCAGGAAATTCGACGGGATGCCCTGCACGGCGTAATCCCGGGCGGCCTGGTTGTCGAAACCGTTCACCTGGCTGACGTGCACCCAGTTCATGCCGTTCTGGTCGATGGCTGCGAGCCATTTTTCACGGTCTTTGTCGAACGACACGCCGTAGATCTCGAATCCCTTTTTATGGAATTCGGCGTAGGTTTTTTTCAGGTGGGGAACCTCGCCCATGCAGGGGCCGCACCACGAAGCCCAGAAATCGAGCAGGACGTATTTGTTCGCCGGGTTTTCGACGACCGATTTGAGCGACACCTCTTTACCGGCGGCATCGGGCTGCACGATGTCGATGTAGGGCTGTCCGATATCGGTTTTTATCTTCTGCTCGGCGTTCTCCTTCAGTTTCACGAGTATTCCGGTCTGCTGCATGGCTGCCGGGAATTTGGCGATTTCGTCCAGCAACTCCTGTCCCGAAAGTTCGTAGCCTAATTCCTGTGCCAGCAGTATGGCGCCGAAGAGGTTTCCGCGGTTCTGTTCCATGACCGTACGGGTCAGTTGGCTGTATTCGGCGTTGATGGCCTCACGGCGTTCGTCGCTGGTGTTCGGGTTGCGGAACTCGTCGACCAATGCGTGACTGGCCGCGGCATAGGCGTCGCTGGCGTCGTTGGCCGGCGTGCCCGTCACGCGTTTGCGGTAGGTGTTCTCCGCATCGTCGTTCACCATGATCTGCCCCGGTTCGAGAATCAGCATCGTGGCGAACGTCGCACCCTGGTCGCGGGCGTCGCGCAGAATTGCCACGGCCGGAGTTTCGGCGATGCCTGAAAGGCGGAATTTGCCCTCTTTGACGGCTGCCGAGTCGAGGATGACTTCCTCTTCATCGAAGAGGTAGACTTTGTCGTTGATGCCGGCGACGGCACCCTCGACGGTGTATTTGTTTTTGTTGCCGCAACTGCACAGCACGGCCGCCGCTGCTGCAAGGATCAGGATTTTTTTCATATCTGTTGGTTTTTGGTGAGTTCTGCGAGCCGTTTTTCCAATTCGCGGACCTGCTTCTCCAGGTCGGGCAGCCGTTTGAAAACGGCCGACGAACGGTGGTACTGCATGCCCGGGAGTGCCGGATAGCCCATGCGCACCTCGTCGTCGGGGACGGCCTTGTCGATGCCGCTCTTCGAGCCGACTTTCACGCGGTCGCCGATCACGACGTGGTCGGCGATGCCCACCTGTCCCGCGAGGAAGCAGTTGCGCCCCACCCGCGAGGTTCCGGCGATGCCGGTCTGGGCCGACGATACGGTGTTTTCGCCGATCTGCACGTTGTGGCCGATCTGGATCAGGTTGTCGAGCTTCACGCCGCGGCGGATGATCGTCGAGTCGGTCTTGGCGCGGTCGATGCAGGTGTTGGCGCCGATCTCCACGTCGTCCTCGATGATGACGTTGCCCAGCTGGGGAATCTTGTCGAAACCGCCCTGCGCGTTGGGCATGAATCCGAAGCCGTCGGCGCCGATCACCGCGCCGGCGTGCAGGATGCAGTTCGCACCCACGACACACCCTTCGTAAATCTTCACCCCGGGGTAGAGTACGGTGTTGTCGCCGACGGTGACGCCGCGCCCGAGGTAGACCTGCGGGTAGACCTGGCATCCCTTGCCGATGTGCACGCCCTCTTCGACGACCGTGAAATCGCCGATGTAGCACTCGTCGCCCACCTCGGCCTCGGACGATACCGATGCACGGTCGCTGATCCCCTTGCGGCGGGGTTTGGCGGCGTTGTACATCTCGAGCAGCTTCAGGACGCAGGCCCCTGCGTCGTCGACTTTGATGAGCGTCGCGGCCACCGGCTGCGACGGCGTGAACGTGCGGTCCGTGAGGACGATCGAAGCGCCCGTGGTGTAGAGGAACGATTCGTATTTGGGGTTGGTGAGGTAGCTCAGCGATCCGGCTTTGCCCTCCTCGATCGACGAGACGGTGTGTACTTTGGCGTTCTTGTCGCCGACGATTTCGCCGCCCAGAAATCCGGCGATCATTTCGGCAGTAAATTCCATCATAATTTTACAGGTATTTGTTAATGTCTATTCCTTCGGGCATGAATTCCTCGACGTTGCGGCCGAACGAGAGCACCTCGCGCACGGTCGACGACGAGATGTCGGCCACGGGCGAGGGGGTGAAGAGCATGACGGTCGTGATGTCGGGATAGATGCGGTGGTTGGTGGACTCCATCGTGCGTTCGTATTCGAAGTCGGTGGTGTTCCTCACGCCGCGGATGATGGCGCAGGCGCCCACCGCCTCGGCGAATTCGCCCGTCAGCCCGGTGTAGATGCGGGCTTCGACGCGCTCCTCGTTGCGGAAAACGTCGTCGATGAGCCGTTTGCGGTTCTCGACTGTCAGCAACCCCTGCTTCGAGGAGTTGTTGCCGATGCCGATCACCACGCGGTCGAAGAGATTCAGGGCCTCTTCGACCAGCGCGGCGTGGCCGCGTGTGAAAGGGTCGAACGACCCGGGGAATATTGCTGTTCGTTCCATAATTGTCAAAGGTGCCCTAAAAGGGGCGTTATGCCTCCAAAGGTAGGAAAAAGTCGGATGGGTTCAAAACCGAATTGCTGTCCGGCTCTGCAAAACGCTCCGCTCCCCTAAAAGTGCCGTTACGGCACCGCCCCCAAAGGTAGGAAAAAAACGGAAATACCCGCAGGTTTTCCCGTTTTATTCGTTCGGAGCCCTTGCGTCTTACCGCTCGATCTTCACGTATTCGGCATGGACGATCCGTGTGTGGGGATTCGCCGAGACGATCTCCTGCCGGAGCGCCTTCGTGCCCCAGCGGATGAAGAGGAAGCGGCGGGGGATGCGGTGGACCACCTGCCGCAGGGTGTCGACGCTGCGGATGCGGCATTCGGCCGAGTCGCGGCCGATGCGGCCCTCGACGGTGACCCACGCATCGCTCCAGCGGAACAGCCGCACCGAGTCGCGCACGGGAAGCGAGTCGCGGAGCCGGATGACGACGGTGTCGCGCAGCGGGGTGAGGATTGCGGCTTCGGTGGCTGTCACGGCTTTTGCGGCGGCCTCCAGGCGGCGGATTTTGAGCCCCAGGCGGCGGATCTCTTCGGCGTCGGCCGCGCGCAGAGCCTCGAACTCCCCGCACCGCAGCCGTAGGACTTGTGCCGAGGCGGCTTCCTGCCCGGCCCGCGTGCGGTAGTGCGCGACGTCGGCCGCGAGGGCGCTCTGGTTCTGGACGAGCCGCCGGTTTTCGGCGTGGTAGCGGCGGTAGGTGAATGCGAACAGCGCCGTCACGGCGACGGCGTACAATAAAAGGTATTTTTTCATGGTTTTCGGGGTTTGGTTCCCCGAAAGGTAAAACGGAAAGGGCCGGCGCGGTTTCTATTTTTTCGGAAAAGGGGGGCAGCGGCTCCTTGGCGGATAGCGTGTGTATGGTCTGTCGCCTTAAAACCCGCTTTCTAAGCGGGAGGAAATTCGTTCGGCGATGAGCGTCATCAACGGCTGCCCGTCGCAGCGCGCAAGGGCGGTGATGCCCCGGTGGTCGGCGAAGAAGAGTTCGTCGATATGCGGCAGATCCCTGCGCCCGAAGGGCTCCTCGCGCAGTTCCAGCCCT
Organism: Alistipes timonensis JC136; assembly: GCF_900107675.1. GTDB lineage: Bacteria > Bacteroidota > Bacteroidia > Bacteroidales > Rikenellaceae > Alistipes > Alistipes timonensis. The sequence goes on along the minus strand of NZ_FNRI01000012.1, from coordinate 44,366 downwards.
GCGGCCCGCACGGCCTGCACGGTCAGTTCGCGTTCGACGCTTTTCGTGCCGGGAGCCGCCAGCACCGTGTGCCCCGCGACGGCGAACAGCGGGGCGTTGTCGGCTTCGCGGAGGATTCCCTCCCGGTCACAGCGCACGGCTACGTCGGCTCCAGCCCGCTCCGCCATGCGGCGGGCCAGCTGCGCTGCCGCCTCGCGGGCCGAGGTCGGGGCCTCGGTGAGCGGCAGGTCGTAACAGAGCGTCACGGCTTCGGGCTGGAGGCTCCGGAAAGCGTAGCCGTCGTAGAGCGACACCCCTGCGGGCACGAGCCGTTCCTCCCCGTCGGCCCCGAGCTCGATGCGCACGAAGCCCGACACTTCCGTCGGATAACGCTCCGCGGCGGCGAGGGCCTCGATGCGGGCCGCGAGCCGTGCCGTGCCGGGCGCATACCGTCGGCCGAACAGTTCGCGCGACGCGGTGTCGAGCACGGCGATGTGCGCCTCTGCGTTGCGGGCGATTCCCCGGGCGAGATGAACCGTTTGATATAGGTAAAGCTCCGTCAAAGCAGGAAGATTTTCAGCAGCAGTTCGCGCAGCAGCTCTCCGTCCGGAGCGCCTCCGGCATTGAGGCCCTTGCTCTTGGCGTCGTACTCGCGCAGCAGCCCCAGGATGTTGAACACCTTGCGGTTGTTCCACGCCGCGGCGTTCTGTTTGATCTCTCCGAGGACGTAGATGTTGTTTTTGCGCAGGATGCGCATCAGCTCCGTGTCCGGCGGGAAGGGTTTCCCACGGTGCTGAGCGAGCCAGCGCAGGTAGTTGACCACGAAGATGTCGCGGAACTGCCCGAACAGCGCCATGATCGTCAGCAGCAGCGGATTGTCCTTGGGGTTGCGGGCGAAATGTTCGGCGATCATCAGCGCGCGGCCCATGTCCTTCGTGGCCACGGCTTTGCACAGCTCGAAGTTGTTGAAATCCTTCGAGATGCCGATGTTGGCCTCGATGTCGGCGTCGGTGATGCGCGTCACGCCCCGGGGCATCGACACGGTGAGTTTTTTCAGCTCGTTGGATATTTTAGCGATGTCGGTCCCCAGGTGGTCCGTCAGCATCGACAACGCCTTGGCGTCGATCGTGAGCCCCTGTTTCTTAATGAACTGCTGCAGCCACGCCGCGATCTCGTAGTCGCGCGGCCGCACCGACTCCAGCACGGTGCCGTTTGCCGCACATCCTTTGTAAAAAGCCGAACGCTTGTCGGCGTTCTTCTCCTTGTGGCAGATCACGAGAATGGTCGTGGGCGAGGGTTTCTGGGTGTAGAGCGAGAGCTTGTCGAGCCCTTTGAGCTGCTGGGCCTCTTTGAGTATCACTACCTGGTACGACCCCATCATCGGCATCTGCCGGCAGAGGTTGATGACCTGCCCTGCCTCGGAGTCGCGTCCGTAGACGGTGATCTGGTTGAAGGCCCGCGAGGCTTCGTCGAGGATCGACGACGCCAGCCGGTCGGCGAGGGCGTCGATGAAATAGCTCTCCTCGCCCATCAGCAGGTAGATGCCGGAAAACCTGCGCGCCGCTATCTCGGCGGCGATCCGCTCGTATTCGGCGACGGAGTCTTTGAACTTTACAGCGCTTTTTGCCATGTCTTAAACGATCTCTTTGGTGATGCGCAGCACGTTTTCCGTGTCGGGCGTCAGGCGGTAACGGTCGTCGATGCGGCGCCCTACGAGCCATACGATGTCGTTGCCCGACAGCAGCACGAATTGCCGCTGTTTCTCGGCCACGGAGACCTTGGCGTCGACCAGGTAGTCCGACACCTTCTTGCGGCCCGTCATGCCGAACGGTACGAACCAGTCGCCCTCCTGCCAGCGGCGCAGCGTGAGCGGGAATTGCAGGCGGTCGGCATCGAGCTGCGCGATGTGCTCGGGGACGCCGAAATTCTTAATCGTGTCGATGTCGCAGTATTCGTAGTAGAGCGCCGAGTTGCCGCAATAGCTGCGCAGGGCGCCCTTGCGTACCGTCGTGAGGCATGCGTCGTCGGGGGCGATCGGCGCCACGACGATCCGCCCGCGGTCGATCGACGCCACCCGTTCGCGGGCATAGAACCGCCGTCCCGTGGCCCCCTGCTCGAGGGCGTGGCACAGCGAGTCGATCACGTCGCCTTTGAACCCGTAGGCCGAATTCAGCAGTTCGTAGATCACGAATCCCTGCGGAAAGGCCGGGTCGAGGCGGTCGAGGTGGATCGTGTCGATCCCCGTGTCCGAGGTGACGGCCTCCGAGCGGATGCGCTCGATGCCGTGGTTGATGAACAACTGGGCGTCGGTCAGCCGTGCGAGGTTGCGGCTCATCAGGCTCGTGAACTTGGGGTTGATCTCGCGGATGCGGGGGATCAGCCCCAGCCGGATCTTGTTGCGCAGGTATTTGGTCGAACGGTTCGACGAATCCTCCCGGAAGGGGATGCGGTTCTGGACGGCGTATTCGAGGATATCCTTGCGCGAGGCGAACAGCAGCGGGCGGATGATCTTCCCGACCTGGGTCGAAATGCCCGTCAGGCCCCGCAGGCCGGTGCCGCGCAGCAGGTTGATGAAAAAGGTCTCTATCGAGTCGTCGGCATGGTGGGCGATGGCCACGGCCGTGTAGCCGTGTTCGCGGCTCAGGGCGTCGAACCACGCATAGCGCAGCCGCCGGGCCGCCATCTCCATCGACTCGCCCGTGCGCTCCATCTCGGCCGTGGTCTCGAAACGACGGTTGTAGAACTCCACGCCGTATTTGCGGGCCTCCTCCTCCACCAGCACCTCGTCTTCGTCGCTCTCCGTGCCCCGCAGCTGGAAGTTGCAGTGCGCCACGCCCACCGAGTAGCCGCAGCGGGTGAATAGCGAGAGCATCACCATCGAATCCACGCCGCCCGAAACGGTCAGCAGGATGCGGTCGTCGTGCGAGGCGAGGTTGTTCTCGTCGATGTAGCGTTGAAACGTTTCGATCAGGTTCATATTACAAAATGTTAACCTCCGTATCTATCTCTATGCCGAATTTTTCGCGGACCGTCTCCTGCACCTTGTGCGCAAAGGCGATCACCTCGCCGCCCGTGGCGCCGCCGTGGTTCACCAGCACCAGCGCTTGCCGTTCGTGGACCCCCACGGCTCCCTCGCGGCGGCCCTTCATCCCGGCCCGGTCGATCAGCCACCCGGCGGCCAGCTTCACGCGGCCTTCGGGAGCGGGGTAGTGCGGCATGTCGGGATATTCCGCGAGCAGGCGTTCCGCCGCGGCCGCCCCGACCACCGGATTTTTGAAGAAACTGCCCGCGTTGCCCAGCACGGCCGGATCGGGGAGCTTCGCGCGGCGGATCGAGCAGATCGCCTCGCGGATGTTGCGCAGCGTCACGCCTCCGCGCGCCTCGACCTCGCGTTCCACGTCGCCGTAACCCAGCCGGGGGCGGGGCGTATGCGAGAGTGCGATTTCGACGGCCGTGATGATTACCTTTCCTTTCAGGTCGTGTTTGAAGACGCTTTCGCGGTACCCGAATCCGCAGTGCGCGGCGTCGAGCGTCAGCATTGCGCCCGTCTCGACGCAGTACATCTCGACCCGCCGGATCGCATCCTTCGCCTCGCAGCCGTAGGCTCCGATGTTCTGCACCGGAGCCGCTCCCGCTTTGCCGGGAATCAGCGAGAGGTTTTCGATGCCCCACAGTCCGCGTTCGACGGCCCATTCCACCAGGTCGTCCCATTCGACGCCTGCGTCTGCCCGCACGCGGACCTCTTCGCCGTCGTCGCTCAAAAGGGTGATCTGCCGGGCGACGGGGGTGAGGAGCACGCCGTCGTAATCCCGGGTGAAGAGGATGTTGTTGCCGCCGGCAAGCACCAGCCACCGTCGGGGAATCCCCGCGGCGAAAAACGTGCGCAGGTCCTCGGGCGTTTCGAATTCTGCGAGGCGCGCGGCCTGCTGGTCGACGCCGAAACTGTTGCGCGTGCGCAGGCTGATTTGGTGAAATTCTCGGATCATGATGCGCAAAGTTACGCAAATATTTCGTATATTTATGCCACAAAACCGATAACCTATGTTCACTCAACAGGATTTACAACAGATCGCCGATCACGGTCTCACTCCGGGACAGGTCGAGACCCAGCTGGAAAATTTTCGCCGCGGATTCCCTTTTCTGAACGTGGTGCGGGCCGCTTCGCCGGGCGACGGCGTGACGGTGGTCGACCGGGCGCAGGCCGACGAGGCTGTGGCCCGTTACGAGGCTGCCGCCGGGCGGCTGGGCGTCGTGAAGTTCGTGCCCGCCTCGGGCGCCGCGACGCGCATGTTCAAAGAGTTGTTCGAGTTCGTCAACGACGGCAAGCGCGGCAAGGGTATCGACACCCTGCTGGATAATATCGGGAAATTCGCCTTCTGGCCCGAATTGCAAGCCGTGCTTCCGGCCGGGGCCGACGCCAAAGCCATTGTCAGCGCCATTGTGAACGACGGACTGAACTACGGCCGCAAGCCCAAAGGGCTGGTCACCTTCCACGCCTATCCCGAAGGGGCCCGCAAGGCCGTCGAGGAGCATCTGGTCGAGGGTGCGACTTATGCCGCCGCAAAGGGTGTGGCGCGCATCCATTTCACCGTTTCTCCCGAGCACGTCGCCGGATTCGAGGAGCTGCTCGCCGAGAAGGTGCCGTTCTATGAAAAGCGGTTCGGCATCCGTTACGACATTTCGTTTTCGGTGCAGAAACCGGCGACCGACACCATCGCCGTGAATCCCGACAACACGCCTTTCCGGCAGGACGACGGCTCGCTGTTGTTCCGTCCCGCGGGGCACGGGGCGCTGATCGAGAACCTGAACGAGATCGACGCCGACCTCGTGTTTATCAAAAATATCGACAACGTGACGACCGACGCCCGGCGCGGCGATACGGTTCGTTATAAAAAGGTGCTCGCGGGCATTCTGCTCGACCTCGAGGAGCGGGCTTTCGAATACCTCAAAGCCCTCGAAGTGGGCGGTGCCGAGCTGGAGCCCATTGCCGAATTCATCGAAAAACGGCTTTGCGTAAAACTTCCCGCCGACTACGATTCGGCACTGCTGCGCGCCGTGCTGGACCGTCCGATCCGTGTCTGCGGCATGGTTCGCAACGAGGGCGAGCCGGGCGGCGGGCCTTTCTGGGTCGGAAACCCCGACGGTACGGAGTCGCTGCAGATCGCCGAGTCGAGCCAGATTTCGCCCGACGACCTGCCGTTGATGCAGTCGGCCACGCATTTCAATCCCGTGGACCTTGTCTGCGGCGTGCGCGATTCGAAGGGCCGGAAATTCGACCTGCGCAAATACACCGATCCTGCGACGGGCTTCATCTCGTCGAAATCGGCGGGAGGCCGGGAGCTGCGGGCCCAGGAGCTTCCGGGGCTGTGGAACGGCGCGATGGCCCGCTGGAACACGGTTTTCGTCGACGTGCCCGTCACGACCTTCTCGCCTGTCAAAGTGGTGCAGGATTTGTTGAGGCCCCAGCACCAGCCCGCCTAAGAGGCGGGTTTCAGGGCGCGAAAGAGGCGGCATCGCGTTGAAGGAAAATGTCCCCGGTTTTCAGGTTGTGAATTATGGCATGAAAACCGGGGGCATCGTTTTTGTCTTCGGTTGGACCGTCGGATAAATTTTCGATACGGTGAAGCAAGTGCGGTTTGCGGAAAACGGCTTCTTTTGTTAATATGTTTTACTGAAAAATTTGTTACCATGAAGAAAAAGCTGCTTTTGATTGCGTCGCACTGCCTGTGCGGGCTGTTTCCCCCCCCCTCCTGCTGCTGTTCGTTATAGGGATCGTTTCCTGCACGGACGATGTTTCCGCGCCTGATTCCGGATTCACGATCGACGCCGTTTCCGCCGAAACCGAATACCTGATCACCGACGAGCGTACGATATGGCTCTCCGGATCGGGATTTTTGACCGGCGACGTCGTTCGCCTCACCGATACGGGCCTTTCGGGGCACTACTACCTGATCGAAACGGCTGTTGCCGACACGGGGCTGCATTTCGTCCTGCCGGGCAATTTCGTGGCGGGGGAATACGCGATCTCCATTCTGCGCGGCGACCGGGTTTTCCGGTATGGCAAAGCGCGGTTCTTCCGCGACGTGATACCCGACCGCGAGGGGATGAACGTCAAAGGCTCGGTGTGCGACACGGACGGAAAGCCGATTGTCGGTGCGGCCGTGTCCGACGGCGTTGAGATTGCGCTTACCGACGAGAAAGGACGTTACTGGCTCGCCACGCAGCGACAGAATCCGCATCTGTTCGTCACGCTGCCTTCGAATTACATGCCGGTGGAGCAGAAAGGCCGATTCACGGCTTTTTACGAGCCGATTCCCGCCGTGGCCGATCCTGCGGCCTGCGTGGAAGTCGATTTTACGCTCGCCCGTGTTTCCAACGACGATTTCGAACTGATCGTCATTACCGACACGCATCTCACGGCGGCTTCGGCGGCCCAGGCTCCGGCGCTGTTCGCCGACTGCTGCATCCCCGACATCAACTCCTACATCGCCGAGGTCAAGGCCTCCGGGCGTCCGGCCTACCTGATCAATCTGGGGGACCTGGTGGCCGCCAACTACCGCAACCGTGTCACGCTGGAAGATGCCGCCGAGCTTCTCCGGCAAATCAAATGTCCGATTTTCAACCTTCCGGGCAACCACGAACTGAACGATTACGTGCTCTATCCCGACATGGATTCGGAAGAGGCCATGACGGAGATCCGCCGTTATCAGGAGACGATGGGACCGCTTTACTATTCGGTGAACCTGGGCCGGGCGCATCTGGTTGTGCTCAACCCCTGCGTTCGGACCGCCGGCGAATCCCAGATGAGCTATTCGGTGTCCAAGGAGCAGTTGGCATGGCTCCGCAAGGATCTTGCGCTGGTCGAGGACAAGACGGCTCCGCTGCTGCTCGCCGTTCACACTCCGATATACAGCTACAACGACGACACCTACGGCCGCTTCTGGCTTCCGAACGGCGCCGAGGTGATAGAATGTTTCCGTGAATTTTCCAACATCCATATACTCACCGGACATACGCACCGCATGTATACTTCCGTGCTTGAAAACGGGTGCATTACCGAACACAATTACAATACGTTGGGCGGTACGTCGGGCCACTGGACCACGTGGCGGCTGCCGACGCTGCTCGCTCAGCGACGCCAGGGGATCAATACTGACGGTTCGCCTGCGAGCTATGGTACGCTGTCTTTCTCGGGCGATCGTGTCGTGGACTATTGCGTCAAAGGCGTCAACCTGCCGCGCACCAAACGTTTCCGGGCCTACGACCGCAATGCGATGCGGCTGTCGGCTGCTGCATATCTGTCCCCTGAGCTGGCGCAGGGCCCCCGCGGGCAGGCGTTCGACACTTCGATGGGCGATTATGCGGTTTCCAGTTCGGAGAACGAAATTCTGGTTAAGATATGGGAGTATAATCCCGAATGGAAAGTCGAAATCCTGGAAAACGGCCGGCTGCTTTCCGTTACCGAAAAAAAGGATAAAGATCCGCTCTACCTGCTCTGTTACGAAATACCTTCCTATGAGACTATGGACAGTCCGGGGTATCCGGCTCCGGTCCGCAAACTCTTCTCTGCCAAAGCTTCCTCGGCGACATCACCCGTTACCATTCGCATTACCGACAGCTTCGGGCGGGTAACCGAGGAGACCATGACCCGCCCCAAACCGTTTGTTTCGTCCTTCGACTGACGGTTTCGCGCGGTGCGACTGCGCTGGGTTCGGGTCCGTATGAAAACCCCGCCGGCTCTTGATTGGGTGGGCGGGGTTTTCGTATGCTCTCGTTTGCGGACGTATTCGGCTCTCACCGCAGGGGGGCGGGCGGCCTGTCCCGCGTTTTTCAAGAAGGCTTTCGGTATATTAAGACTGTCTGTCGGTTCGAAGACCGTGTCCTAATTTTCGGCCTTTATCCCGCAAGGCTCGCACATTTCTTCCTGAATCTTGTCAAAAAAGGATAAATTGCTGTCTGGGACCCCGTTTTTTTGATAATCTTTTATATATTTGTACGTTAAAAAGCAAAACAATAATCAAAACAAGATAACGCTATGGAAAACAAACTGCAACAGTTGACCCAGAAGCTCTACGACGAAGGGCTGGAGAAAGGCCGTGCCGAGGCCGACAAGCTGGTCGCCGACGCCAAGGCCGAAGCGCAGAAGATCGTCGCCGAGGCCCGCGCCGAGGCCGAGGACATCGTTAAGAAGGCGCAGGTGAAAGCCGAGGATGTCGAGAAGAACACCATGACCGAGATCGCGCTGGCCGGCAAACAGGCCGTTTCGAAGCTCAAACAGGAGATCGCGTCGCTCATCATCGCCAAGGCCACGGCCGGCGGCGTGAAGGAGGCCGTCGTGGACCCGGCGTTCATCAAAGAGATGCTCGTCGCCGTGGCGAAGAACTGGAACGGTTCCGATTCGGGCAAGGTCGAACTGCAGGCCTTGCTTCCCGAGGGCGAGCGTCAGAAACTCGACGAGGCGTTCGGCAAGAGCGCCCAGGAGTTGCTGGCGGCCGGCATCGAGGTCGGCTACTCGAAGGAGGTGAAGACCGGTTTCAAAGTGGGCGCCAAGGACGGCGGCTACTACATTTCGTTCGCCGATGCCGACATCGAGGCGCTGCTCGCAGAGTACCTGCGCGACAAGGTTTTCCAGTTGTTGTTTAAGGCGTAAGCTATGTTCGCAAACGAATATTATTGTCTGGTAGCCGGGCTGAAGGAGTACTCGCTCGACGCCGACACCAAGGGGTTCGACGCCCGGACCATCGTCTCCGAGATTCTGGAGGGGGTGACGGCGGCCGACGCCCGCGAGGTGCGGCTCCTGTACGGCTACTACGACTGTGAAAACATGGCCGCCCTGCGCGCGGGGCGCTCGGCGCACAATCCGCTGGGCAACCTGACACGCGAGGAGCTGGAGGAGGAGCTGAAAGCTCCGAAGCGGCTGCCCGAAGCGGTCGCCCGCGTGGTGAGGGCCTATGCCGATCCGGAGGGCGAGGACGCCGAGGAGGTCGATACTGCACAACGCTTCGAAAAGGAGTTGTTCGGGGCCTACTACGCCGCGTGCGCCAAAGCCGGGAGCCATTTCCTGCGCGAATGGTCGGCTTTCGACCGGAACCTGCGCAACGTCTCGGCTGCCGTTACGGCGCGTGCCGCGGGACGTGCGGTCGAGGAGGTCGTGGTGGGTGACGGCGATGTCGCCGACCAGTTGCAGCGCAGCTCGGCGGCCGATTTCGGACTGCGGGGCGAACTGCCCTATATCGACGCGGTGATCGCGGCCGTGAACGACGAGGCGAACCTCGTCGAGAAGGAGCACAAGATCGACCTCGTGCGCTGGAACGAAGCCACGGAACTGGCCACGTTCGATTATTTCGACATTAACGCCATCCTTTCCTACCTGGCGCGGATCAATATCGTGGCCCGCTGGACGCAGCTCGACGCAGCCCGCGGCCGCGAGATGTTTGCCAGGTTGATGGCCGAGCTGGACGGAAAAGAGTTGATCGACAAGAAATAAACAATAAAAAGATACAATGAAAACGACAGGACGTGTAAACGGTATCATCTCCAACATCGTGATCGTCAAGGCCGACGGAGCCGTGGGCCAGAATGAGATCTGCTATGTCTGGGCAGGGGATACCAAAATGATGGCCGAGGTCATCAAGGTCGTAGGCGACGCCGCCTATGTCCAGGTTTTTGACAGCACCCGCGGTCTGAAGATCGGCGACAAGGTGGAGTTCGAGGGGCACATGCTCGAGGTGACGCTCGCCCCGGGTATTTTGTCGCGCAATTACGACGGTCTGCAGAACGATCTCGAAAAAATGGACGGGCTGTTCATCGCCCGCGGTTCGATCACCGACCCGGTCGACTTCAATGCCGAGTGGGAGTTTACGCCGCTGGCCAAGGCCGGGGACAAGGTTTCCGCGGCTTCGTGGCTGGGCGAGGTGAAGGAGCAGTGGGTGATGCACAAGATCATGGTTCCCTTCACGATGACCGACAGCTATACGGTCAAAAGCGTTGCCAAGGCCGGCAAATACAAGGTGACCGACACGGTCGCCACGCTGACCGACGCCGAGGGCAGGGACCACGACGTGACGATGGTGCAGAAATGGCCCGTGAAGCAGGCCGTGCGCTGCTACACCGAGAAACCGCGCCCTTCGCGGGTGATGATTACCGGCGTGCGCGCCATCGACACCTTCAACCCGATGGCCGAGGGCGGTACGGGCTTTATCCCGGGACCTTTCGGCGCCGGCAAGACGGTGCTCCAGCACGCCATTTCGAAGCAGGCCGATGCCGATGTCATCATCATGGTCGCCTGCGGCGAGCGTGCCAACGAGGTGGTCGAAATTTTCAAAGAGTTCCCCGAGTTGATCGACCCCCGCACGGGCCACAACCTCATGGAGCGCACGATCATCATTTGCAATACGTCGAACATGCCCGTCGCCGCACGTGAGGCGTCGGTCTATACGGGTATGACCATCGGCGAGTACTACCGCTCGATGGGGCTGAAAGTGCTGGTTATGGCCGACTCGACTTCGCGCTGGGCGCAGGCGTTGCGCGAGATGTCGAACCGTCTGGAGGAGCTTCCGGGTCAGGATGCCTTCCCGATGGACCTCTCGGCGATCATTTCGAACTTCTACTCGCGCGCCGGACTGGTGAAGCTCGTCGGCGGGGAGACCGGTTCGGTGACGTTCCTCGGCACGGTGTCGCCTGCGGGCGGTAACCTCAAAGAGCCGGTGACCGAATCGACGAAGAAGGCCGCACGCTGTTTCTACGCACTTTCGCAGGGCCGTGCCGACTCGAAGCGCTATCCGGCCATCGACCCGCTGGAATCCTATTCGAAATACCTCGAGTACCCCGAGATCCGCGAGTATCTCGACGGCCAGATCGAGAAGGACTGGGTGGACCTCGTCTATGCCGGCAAGACCATCGTGCAGCGCGGCAAGGAGGCCAACGACCAGATCAACATCCTGGGCGACGACGGCGTGCCGGTGGAGTATCACGAGCGTTTCTGGAAGTCGGAGCTCATCGACTTCGTGATCCTGCAGCAGGACGCTTTCGACGACATCGACGCCAACTGCCCGATCGAACGCCAGCAGATGATGTACAAGATGGTGCTCGGCATCTGCAACCAGACGTTCTCGTTCGCCGATTTCGAGGAGTGTTCGCAGTTCTTCAAGGGCCTTATCAACCTCTTCCGCCAGATGAACTACTCGGAGTGGAAGTCGGAGAAATTCGAGGGCTACCGCAAGCAGATCGAGCAGTATGTGAGTGAAAAAACAAAATAAGCCATGACAACACGAGCATTTCAGAAGATATATACCAAGATTGACAACATCACCAAGGCTACCGTGACGCTGCGTGCCACGGGCGTCGGCAACGACGAACTGGCCACCGTCGGCGGCAAACTGGCGCAGGTGGTGAAGATTATGGGCGAGAACGTCACGCTGCAGGTTTTCGCGGGTACCGAAGGACTGGCCACCGATTCGGAGGTCGTCTTCCACGGCGAACCTCCCAAGCTGCGCGTTTCGGACAACCTCGCCGGGCGTTTCTTCAACGCCTACGGCGAACCGCTGGAGGGCGGCGAGATCATCGAGGGCGAGGCCCGCGAGATCGGCGGCCCGACGGTGAACCCTTTCCGGCGTATCCAGCCTTCGGAGCTGATCGCCACGGGTATCGCCGGCATCGACCTCAACAATACGATCGTGACGGGACAGAAGATTCCGTTCTTCGCCGATCCCGACCAGCCCTACAACGCCGTGATGGCCAACGTGGCCCTGCGCGCCAAGGCCGACAAGATCATCCTCGGCGGTATGGGACTTACGAACGACGATTTCCTCTATTTTAAAAGCGTCTTTGAAAATGCGGGCGCTCTGGACCGCATCGTGTCGTTCGTCAACACCACGGAGAACCCGCCCGTCGAGCGTCTGCTCGTTCCCGACATGGCGCTGACCGCCGCCGAGTACTTTGCCGTCGACAAGGGCGAAAAGGTGCTGGTGCTGCTGACCGACATGACGCTTTACGCCGATGCGCTGGCCATCGTGTCGAACCGTATGGACCAGATTCCGTCGAAGGACTCGATGCCCGGTTCGTTGTATTCGGACCTGGCCAAGATTTACGAAAAGGCCGTGCAGCTGCCCAACGGCGGCTCGATCACGATCATCGCCGTGACGACCCTTTCGGGCGGCGACATCACGCACGCCATCCCCGACAATACGGGTTACATCACCGAGGGACAGTTGTTCCTGCGCAACGACTCCGACACGGGTAAGGTCATCGTCGACCCGTTCCGTTCGCTGTCGCGTCTGAAACAGCTCGTGATCGGCAAGAAGACCCGCGAGGACCATCCGCAGGTGATGAACGCCTGTGTGCGCCTGTACGCCGATGCCGCGAATGCCAAGACCAAGCTGGAGAACGGTTTCGACCTCTCGGATTACGACGAGCGCACGCTGAAATTCGCCTTCGACTATTCGGAGAAACTGCTGGCCATCGACGTCAACATCGAGATCACCGAGATGCTCGACACGGCGTGGGGACTCTTTGCGAAGTACTTCTCCAAGGAGGAGGTCGCCATCAAAGAGGAGCTCATCAAAAAATACTGGAAGGAGGCCTAATCCGCAATGGCAATCAAATTTCAATATAACAAGACCTCGCTCGGCGACCTCGGCAAACAGCTGAAAATGCGCCAGAAGGCCCTCCCTACGATCAAAAGTAAGGAGTCGGCCCTGCGCTCCGAGGTGAAGAAGGCGAAGGACTCCGCAAGCGATTACCGCCGCCGGCTCGATGCCCTGAAGGCCGAGTACGACTATATGGTGTCGCTCTGGGGAGAGTTTGATTGTGACCTCTTGCGCGTCGTCGATATCGATTTGTCGGTACAGAAGATCGCGGGTGTGCGCACCCCGGTCCTGCAGGATGTGAAATTCGAGGAGAAACCCTACGACCTGTTCTCCTCGCCGGTGTGGTTCGCCGACGGAGTCGATATCCTCAAGCGCATGGCGCAGCTGGGCATCGAGTTCGAGGTGTACAACCGCAAGACGGAACTGCTGGATCATGCGCGCCGCAAAACCACTCAGAAGGTGAACTTGTACGAAAAGGTGCAGATACCCGGGTACGAGGACGCCATACGCAAGATCAAACGCTTCATGGAGGATGAGGAGAACCTCTCCAAGTCGGCCCAGAAGATCGTGAAAACCAAACAGCAGGCCGCCGGGGAGGGCGTGATGTTATGATAGCCAAAATGTCGAAATACGACTTTGTGCTCTATGCGGCGCAAAGCGAAGATTTCATCGAGAAGCTGCGCGGACTCGGCCTGGTGGACATTACCACCACGGGCTGGGAACCCTCCGAGGAGGACCGCCAACTGCTGCTCGACATCGAGGGTCATACGAAAGCCGCGGAGTTCCTGAAGAACTTCCGGGCCGGGGAGGGCCGCTTCGACGCGAAGGCGAAAGCGTTTGCGTCGGGTGAGGAGGCTTACGAACACTATGTCGCCGCACAGCGCGAGGCCGCCGCACTCAACACCGAGATCGGACGTCTGGAAAAGGCCGCCGAGGAGTTGCGCCCGTGGGGAGCCTTCGACGTGGAGCGTACGAAGAAACTCGCCGACCGGGGCATCGTGCTGCGCTATTTCTTCACCCAGCGCAACACCTTCGACAAGATGCTGTCCGAATGGTCGGAGAGCTATACGATTTCGGAGGTCAGCCGCACCGATGCCATGGTGTGGTTCGTCGTCGTGGCGAAGCCCGGCGAGGAGGTGACGCTCGACGCGCAGGAGATGAAGACCCCGGCAATGGATATCCGCGAGGCGGAGCGCCGCATCGCCGAAGCCGGGAAGAAACTCGGAGCCCTCGACGCCGAATTTTCGCGCGTGGCCGCTTCGGAGGAGCTGCTCGCAGAGCATGCCTGCTCGCTGAAGGAGCGTTTGCAGGGCGTGCAGGTGACGGCTACGGCGCAGGAGGCCGCCGACGGCACGCTGGTCGTCATGGAGGGCTGGGCCGAGAAGGAGACTTCCGAGCGGGTCGACGCCCTGCTGGAAGAGTATCCCAACGTGGTCTATCTCAAAAGCGACCCCACGCCCGAAGACGAAACGCCCGTGAAACTGAAGAACGGCTGGTTCGCGCGCAATTTCGAGCTGGTGGGCGACATGTATGCCCGGCCGAAATACGGCACGATGGACCTCACGCCTTTCTTCGCGCCGTTCTACGTGCTGTTCTTCGGCATCTGCCTGAACGACGCCGGTTACGGAGCCATCCTGGCCCTGATGGGGGCTTTCATGCTGTATAAGTTCCGCAAGCCCGGCATGATGCGCCGTGCGGCGTGGTTCGCCACGATGTGCGGTTTGTCGACGGTCGCTTTCGGCCTGTTCTGCGGCTCGTTCTTCGGAATCAACATGAACACGTGGTTCCCCTCGGTGAAGTTCTTCGATTTCCAGGGGCAGTTCTTCTCCATCGCGCTGGTCATCGGCATCGTGCAGATACTCTTCGGTATGACGCTCAATATCTGGATGACCGTCCGCAGTTTCGGCCTGAGCCGTGCGCTCGGGCAGTTGGGGTGGTTCATCATGCTCGTTTCGTGCTGCCTGGCCATGGGCCTGCCGATGGCGGGGCTCGCCATTCCGGGATTCACCTCCGGGTCGGCAGCCTTCTACATCGCACTGGGCGTCGGGGCCGTGCTGATGCTTTTGCTGAACGATCCGAAGCGCAATCCGCTCGTCAATCTCGGCGCGGGGCTGTGGGACCTTTACAACAACATTACAGGGCTGCTCAGCGACGTGCTGTCCTACATCCGTCTGTTCGCTATCGGACTTTCGGGCGGTGTGCTGGCGCTGGTGTTCAACACGCTGGCGGCGGGTTTCGTGCCCGAAGGCTCGGGGATCGTGGTGCGGCTGCTGGTGATGATTCCGATTCTGCTGATCGGCCACGGCATCAACCTGTTCATGTCGACCATTTCGTCGTTCGTGCATCCGCTGCGTCTGACGTTCGTCGAGTTTTACAAGAACGCCGGTTTCGAAATGGCCCCGCGCAATTTCGATCCCATCCGTAAAATGAATGATACTAACGAATAAATAACAATTAAAAAACTCAACTCATTATGGAAACAACAGCATTGGTATTGGCTTACGTCGGCGTAGCGCTGATGGTGGGCCTGGCAGGTGTCGCCTCGTCGATCGGCACCGCCATTACGGGTCAGGCCGCAGTAGGGGCCATGAAGAAGAACGGCGGAGCTTTCGGTAGCTACATGATTCTTTCGGCGCTTCCGGGTTCGCAGGGTCTCTACGGTTTCGTCTGCTTCTTCCTGGTGCAGAAGGGCCTGACGGCTCCGACGCTGGTGCAGGGCGCCGCTATCTTCGGTGCGGGTCTGCTGGTCGGTATGGTTAACCTCGCGGCTTCGGTTTATCAGGCCAAGGTCTGCGCCAACGGTATCGCAGCCATCGGCAACGGTCACGACGTGATGGGTAAGACGCTGATTCTCGCGGCTTTCCCCGAGCTGTACGCTATTCTGACGGTGGCCGCCACCTACCTGATCGCCACGCTCGACGGAGTGAACCTCTTCTAAGAAGGGGAACGCCCGCATGCAAAAAGGGAAGCCCGAAGGGCTTCCCTTTTTGCATACACGGTGTATTGGATTACTTTCCCTTGCGGCGCGACGATGTGCGGACCTTGGGGCCTTTGCCGCGGCTTTCGGACGACGCGGCGGCGCGTCGTGCGGCGGCTTTGGGCAGCAGCACCTCGAAGTCGAGCTGACGTTTTTGCAGGTTGGCGCGCTTCACGCGGATACGCACCGGACTGCCCAGCGTCAGGCGAATGCCCGTCGAGCGGCCGATGATCTCGTACAGTTGTTCGTCGAACTGGAAGAAATCGCCCTCGATGTCCCGCAGGAACGACATGCCCTCGATGTGGGTTTCGTCCAGTTCCACGTAGACGCCCCACTCCGTGAGACCCGAGATGTGCCCCTCGAACTCCTCGCCGATGTGCTCCTTCATGAATTCGACCATCTTGTATTTGATCGAGGCGCGTTCGGCCTCGGCGGCCACCACCTCGCGGTCCGAAGCCCGTGCGCAGAGGTCTTCCAGCTCGGTCTTGTCAGCCGACTTGCCGCCCGCGAGGTATCGCGCCAGCAGGCGGTGGACCATCATGTCGGGATAGCGGCGGATGGGCGAGGTGAAGTGCGTGTAGTAAGGAAAGGCCAGTCCGTAGTGGCCGATGTTGTCGGTCGTATAGTAGGCCTTGGCCATCGAGCGAACGGCCATCGTCGAGACGGCGTTTTCCTCGGTGGTGCCTTTGATCTGTTTGAAGAGTTTGTTCATCTCCTTGGCCACGGCGCGGCCCTTCGTGGCTTTGAAGATATGCCCGAAGCGGAGGATGAACTGGCGGAAGCGGTCGAGTTTCTCCTCGCTCGGGGAGTCGTGCACGCGGTAAACCATCGTGCGCTCCGCAGTGCGGCCGCTCTCGGTCCTGCGTTTGCCGCAGAATTCAGCCACGCGGCGGTTGGCCAGCAGCATGAACTCCTCGATCATCTGGTTCGATTCCTTCTGCTCTTTGAAATAGACGCCCAGGGGTTTGCCGTTCTCGTCGAGGCGGAATTTCACCTCCTCGCGGTCGAACGAGATCGCACCGTTTTTGAACCGCTCCGCCCGCAGCGCTTGTGCCAGCCGGTTGAGGGTCAGCACCTCTTCGGCGTAGTCCCCGCGTCCCGTCTCGATAATCTCCTGCGCCTCGGCGTAGGTGAACCGGCGGTCGGAGTGAATGACCGTGCGGCCGAACCACTCCTCGAGGATGTCGAGGTTTTCGTTGAGGGTGAAGACCGCCGAGAAGCAGAGGCTCGTTTCATGGGGACGCAGCGAGCAGAGTTCGTTCGAGAGCCGCTCGGGGAGCATCGGCACGGTGCGGTCCACCAGATAGACCGACGTGCCGCGTTCCACGGCTTCGTCGTCGATCACCGAATGGGGCCGCACGTAATGGGTCACGTCGGCGATGTGCACGCCGATCTCCCATACGCCGTCCTTTATTTTGCGCACCGACAGCGCGTCGTCGAAGTCCTTGGCGTCGGCCGGGTCCACCGTGAACGTGGTGACCTGCCGGAAGTCGCGCCGTTCGGCGATCTCCCTGCCCGTCACCCGGGCGTCGATGGCCTCGGCGGCCTCTTCGATCTCGGGTTCGAAACGGTAGGGCAGTTCGTACTCCGCGAGGATGGCATGCATCTCCGTATCGTTGTTGCCGGCCATGCCCAGCCGCTCGACCAGTTCGCCCACGGGGCTCTTGCTCCCGGGCTGCCAGTCGACGATGCGGACCACGACCTTTTCGCCGTCCCTGACATCGGGCCACGTGCGCTTCGAGAGGTAGATGTCCATGGGCATGCGGCGCGAGTCGGCCCGGACGAAGATCTGGTGGAGTCCCACCTCGGCCACGCCCACATAGGGCTTGCGGTTGCGCTCGATGATTTTGGTGATTTCGCCCTCCATCTGCCCGTTGCGGCCGCGGTGCATCACCACGACCTCCACACGGTCGCCGTTCAGGGCGTTCGCCGCGTTGCGCTGGTTGACGAATATGTCGGCCTCGAGCCCCTCGACCTTCACGTAGACCGAACCCGAGGGGGCCATGTCGGCCACACCCTCGTAGTGGGGCAGGTGGTTCTGGGTGAGGCGGTATTTTTCGCGGGCGCACTCCTCGACGATGCCCTCTTCGAAGAGCCGGTCGAGAATTTCGAGCGTTTCGCGGCGTCCCTCTTTCGTGGCGCCTCCCGATGCTGAAGCCAGGTGCTTCAGCGAGAATTTATTGTTGGGAAATTCACGGAGCAGGCTCAGTATCACCGATGTGCGGTCCGTTTTCCGGGCTCCTTTTCCGGAGCGTTGGTTTTGTTTTTTCATTATTTTTCCAAAATTTGCAGGGCCAGTCGGCGCATGAAGCCGATGCCCACGTCCAAGGCCCCTTCGTCGGGTGAGAACGTCGCCGTATGGGGCCGTCCGGCCGCGGCGCCCACGCCCAGCCGGTAGAACAGCGACGGATATTGTTTGCAGTAGAATCCGAAATCCTCGGCCGTGGTCCGCAGCGGCAGCATCTCCACCCCGAGCCCTTCGGCCCGGGCCAGCGCGACGGCCTTTTTGACCAGCGTTTCGTCGTTCACCACGCAGGGATAGCCGCGGCCGATCTCCACGTCGGTCTGCACGCCGTGGCGTTTGTCGATGTCCGCCGCGATGATCCCGATGCGGCGGTGGATGATCTCGCGCTCCCGCTCGTCGAACGTGCGCAGCGTTCCCTCCATGTACACCTCGTCGGGCACGATGTTCGTCGCCCCGCCGGCCTCCACGCGGCCGATCGACAGCACGCACTCCTCGCCGTTGAGCGCGATGAGACGCGTCAGCAGTTCGGCGCCCGCCGCCACGGGGTCTTTGAGTTGTCGGCGCATGGCCCCGTGACCGCCCGTGCCGTGTATGCGGAAACGCAGTTCGTCGCTTGCGGCCATGTATTTTCCGGCCCGGAACCCGAGAGTCCCGACCTCCAGTTGCGGTTCGACGTGCTCGCCCGCCACAGCCCGCACGTCGTATCCGTCGAACGGTTTTTCGGCCAGCACCAGCGACGCTCCGCCGGGATTGCACTCCTCGCCCGGCTGGAACAGCCCGAAGAGCGTGCCCCGGAAATCGGGCGCCGCGGCGAACTCTTTCAGGACCCCGAACAGCACGGCGGCGTGCATGTCGTGGCCGCAGGCGTGCATCACGCCCTCGTTCTGCGACCGCCATTCGCAGGCGTTCTGCTCGGCGATGGGCAGGGCGTCGGTGTCGGCGCGCAGGACGACGGCGCGCCGGTCGCCGGCGGGCGTCTTGCGGCCCTCGATGCGGGCCAGTACGCCGGTGGACGCGATCCGGCGGTGTTCGATGCCCAGCTCCGTGAGCTGCTGTTCGATAAATGCCGCCGTGCCGTGCTCCCGGAACGAGAGTTCGGGATGCGCATGCAGGTGACGCCGAAATTCGACAGGATTCATTTTTTTAATTGATAATTAACCATGAATAATTAAGAAATACCCCGTCATTGCGAGGCATCGCAGATGCCGCGGCAATCGGCTGACAAGTCGTATGGCCGCGGGGCCTGCGCAGATTCCCACGCTCACATGCGTTCGCTCGGAATGACGAAAAAAATTATTCATTACTCGATTTTTCATTTTTAATTAGAAAATCGTGTTGACGATTTTCTGTATGTTCGTCGTGCGGCTCATCGTGTAGTAATGCAGGACGGGCACGCCCGCGGCCATCAGTTCGCGGCTCTGGGCGATGGCCCATTCGGTACCCACTTCGCGCACGTCGTCCGGATGCGCCTTTGCCTCGCGCACCAGCTCTTCGGGCAGCTCCACGCCGAACGTCTCGGGCAGGATTTCCAGGTGGCGGAGTGTCGAGATGGGTTTGATGCCGGGGATGATCGGCACGTCGATCCCCGCCTCGCGGCAGCGGCGCACGAAGTCGAAGTATTTGCAGTTGTCGAAGAACATCTGCGTCACGACGTATTCGGCCCCGGCGTCGATCTTGGCCTTCAGGCGGACGATGTCCGAGGTGATGTCGCGGGCCTCGGCGTGCACCTCGGGATAGCCCGCCACGCCGATCGAGAATTTCGAATGGTGGCACTCCTCGACCTCGCCGTCGATGAATTTTCCGCGGTTCATGTCCGCGATCTGGCGCACGAGGTCCACGGCGTGTGCGTGTCCCTGGGGGTGGGGCATGAAGCGTTTTTCGTTCTGCGACTTGTCGCCGCGCAGCGCCAGCACGTTGTGCAGCCCGAGGAAGTCCATGTCGATGAGCGTGTCCTCGATGTCGTACTTCGACAGCCCGCCGCAGATCAGGTGCGGAACCACCTCCACGCCGTACCGGTGCTGGATAGCCGCCGAGATGCCGACCGTCCCGGGACGGCGCCGCACGACGTGCCATTCGATGCTGCCGTCCTCGCGCTCGGTCTCTTTGATCCCCTCGCGGTGGAACGTGATGTTGACGTAAGCCGGGTCGAGGGCCATCAGCGGCTCCACGGCGGCGAATATCTTCTGCATGCCGTCCCCTTTGAGCGGCGGCAGCAGTTCGAAAGCAAAGCGGGTGCGCCCGGCGGCGACCGCTTCGTTGATGATATCTACGACGTTCATACGTTGTTCGGTATAATCTTTTTGACGGTTTCGGCCTCCATCCCGCGGCGGTCGGCGTACTCTTCCAACTGCTGCGCGTCGACGGTTCCGACCGAGAAGTAGTCAGCGTCGGCCAGCATCAGGCCGCACAGCGCTTCGCCGGGGTCGATCATCCAGTTTTCGGTCAGCCGCATGCCGGTCGTCACCTCGGCGGCCAGCAGGTCGAAGGCCTCGCGTTTGAGCGAGTGGTCGGGCGTTGCCGGGTAGCCGAAAGCCATGCGGCGGCCGCGGTACTCGCCGCGGACGACCTGCTTCGGGGCGGGCGGTTCGCCCGTCTCGTAGCCCCACATCTGCCGGCGTACGAAGGTGTGCACTGCCTCGGCGAAAGCCTCCGTCAGCCGGTCGGCCAGCAGTTTGGCCATGATTGCCGAATAGTCGTCGCCTCCGGTGCGGAATTTCTCCGTGAGCTCTTTCAGCCCGATGCCGGCCGTTACGGCGAAACAGCCGATCCAGTCGTCGGCCGGGGCGATGAAATCGGCCAGCGAGCGGTTCTCCTGCCCGCGTGTCTGGTTGCGGAGCATCGGGAAGCGTTTTTCGCGCCCCTTGGCGTCCGTCACCCAGATGTCGTCGCCCTCGGAGCGTGCCGGGAAGATGCCCACGACGCCCTGCAGGGTCAGCAGCCGTTCGTCGCGGATGCGCGCCAGCAATGCCTGCGCGTCGTCGAAGACCTTGCGGGCCTCGGCGCCCCGTTCGGGATGGTCCAGTATCTCGGGATAGCGCCCTTTGAGCCCCCACGCCGGGAAGAAGAAGTTCCAGTCGATGAACGGCTCGGCGTCGGCCACGTCGAAATCCGGGAAGACCATGCGCCCCGGATGGAGCGGTTTTACGGGTTCGTGCGGTGCGGTGCTCCGGTTTTTGCGCGCCTCGGCCAGCGGCACGAGGTCGCGTATCCGCAGCTGGCGGGCATAGTCTTCGCGCATCGCCTGCTGGTCGGCCTTTATTTTGTCGGTGTAGAGGTCGCCGTCGGGACCCAACAGCTGCGCGAGAATCTGGCTGTTGCGGCTGGCGTTCGCGGAGTGGATCACCGCTCCCGAATAGACCGGGGCGATCTTCACGGCCGTATGGAGGTCGGAGGTCGTCGCGCCGCCGATGATGACCGGAATGCGCAGCCCGCGGCGCTCCAGCTCCGCGCAGACGTGGGCCATTTCGTCGAGCGACGGCGTAATCAGGCCGCTCAGGCAGATGCTCTGCGCACCCCATGCCACCGCTTCGTCGACGATGCGCTCCGATTCGACCATGACACCCAGGTCATTGATTTCATATCCGTTGCAGGCCATCACGACCGCCACGATATTCTTGCCGATGTCGTGCACGTCGCCTTTCACGGTGGCGATCAGCACCTTTCCGGCGTTGTGTGCAGCGCTGTCCGAGCCCTGTTCGATGTAGGGCGTCAGGGCCGCCACGGCGCGCTTCATCACGCGGGCGGTTTTCACGACCTGGGGCAGGAACATCTTGCCTTCGCCGAACAGCGTTCCGACCCGCTCCATCGCCGGCATCAGCAGGGTGTCGATTACGGCCATCGGACTGCCCAGCGTCTCGTAACCCTCCAGCGCATCCTGCTCGATGTAATCCGTCACGCCTTTGAGCATCGCGTAGCCGATGCGTTCCCCGAGCGTCCCCGTGCGCCATGCGTCGGGGGCCTGCGGTGCTGTTTCGGCCGTCTGCCGTACCTCCTGGGCATATTCCGTGAGCCGCTCGGCGGCGTCGGCCCGGCGGCAAAGAATCACATCCTCGATC
Source organism: Alistipes timonensis JC136 (assembly GCF_900107675.1). GTDB lineage: Bacteria > Bacteroidota > Bacteroidia > Bacteroidales > Rikenellaceae > Alistipes > Alistipes timonensis. The sequence continues at coordinate 22,523 of NZ_FNRI01000012.1, read as the reverse complement.
CGTTCGAGCAGTTCGGGCTCGATCTCGCTGTATACGCGGACTAACTGCGGGTTGACGATGCCCATGTCCATCCCCGCGCGGATGGCGTGGTAGAGGAACGCCGAGTGCATCGCCTCGCGTACGGCGTTGTTGCCGCGGAAGGCGAACGAGAGGTTCGACACGCCGCCCGAGACCTTCGCATGGGGCAGGTTCGCTTTGATCCAGCGCGTGGCGTCGATAAAGGCTTTGGCGTAGCCGTCGTGTTCGGGAATGCCCGTCGCCACGGCCAGCACGTTGGGGTCGAAAATAATATCTTCCGCCGGAAATCCGTTGTCGGTCAGCAGTTTGTAGGCTCGCGCCGCCACCTCGGTCTTTCGTTCGAAGGTGTCGGCCTGTCCCCGCTCGTCGAAGAGCATCACCACGGTGGCCGCGCCGAAGCGGTGAATCTCCCCGGCCCGGCGCAGGAACTCCGCTTCGCCCTCTTTGAGCGAGATGGAGTTGACGACGGATTTGCCCTGCGTCACTTCGAGCCCGGCCGCGAGCACCTCCCATTTCGACGAGTCGATCATCACCGGCACGCGGGCGATCTCGGGTTCCGAGGCCATCAGGTTGAGGAACGTGCGCATCGCCGCGGGGCCGTCGATCAGCCCGTCGTCCATGCAGACGTCGACGATCTGCGCCCCGGCGTCGACCTGTGCCCGGGCCACCGAAAGGGCCTCCTCGTAATTTCCCTCGCGGATCAGCCGGGCGAATTTGGCCGACCCGGCGACGTTCGTGCGCTCGCCGATGTTGATGAAGTTGGCTTCGGGGACGATCCGCAGCGGCTCCAGACCGCTCAGCACCGTCGTATGGCGGGGTTTGGGAAGGGGCCGCGGGGCGTATTGCCCGGCGATCTTCGACAGTTCGAAAATGTGTGCGGGGGTGGTGCCGCAGCATCCGCCCACGATGTTGACCACTCCGCGCCGCAGGTACTCGCCGACATCCGCGGCGAACATTTCGGGCGTCTCGTCGTAGCCGCCCATCACGTTGGGAAGCCCGGCGTTGGGGTGTGCCGAAATGCGTGTTTCGGCCGCTGCCGCCAGCCGTTCGAGGTAGGGCAAGAGCTGCCGGGCTCCGTAGGCGCAGTTGAGACCTATGGACAACAAGTTTGCATGCGACACCGAGGCGGCGAATGCCTCGACGGTCTGTCCCGAGAGGGTGCGGCCGCTGGCGTCGGCGAGCGTTCCCGAAACCATCACGGGGATCGCGCGGCCCAGCTCCGCGCAGAGCGTGTCGATGGCGTAGAGGGCCGCCTTGGCGTTGAGCGTGTCGAAGACCGTTTCGACCAGCAGGATGTCCGCGCCGCCGTCCATGAGGCCCCGCGCCTGGTCCGAATAGGCTTCGGCCAACTGCGCGAAGGTCACTTCGCGGGCCGCGGGATTCGCCACGTCGGCCGACATCGAAGCCGTGCGGTTCGTGGGACCCATCGAGCCCGCCACGAAGCGGGGTTTCTGCGGGTTGCGGGCCGTGAATTCATCCGCCGCACGGCGGGCCGTTTCGGCCGCGGCTTTCGCCATTTCATAAGCCAGCCCCTCCATGCGGTAGTCGGCCAGCGACACGGCGTTGGCGTTGAACGAGTCGGTCTCGATGATGTCGGCTCCCGCCTGCAGGTATTTTTCGTGGATTTCGCGCACTACATCGGGGCGCGTCAGCACGAGCAGGTCGTTGCACCCTTTCAGTTGCACCGGCCAGTCGCCGAAGCGTTCGCCGCGGTAATCCTCCTCCTGCAGTCCGTAGCCCTGGACCATTGTCCCGAAGCCGCCGTCGAGCAGCAGAATGCGTTTTTCCAGTTGTTCGTATAGCGTCGTTGCCATTTATTGCTCGATTATTTCTATTTCGTAGAGTTTCGGCCAGTTCTTGCCCGTCACGAAGATCCGCTTCCCGGCGTCGTCGTAGGCGATGCCGTTCAGTACGTCGGTCGTCGGAGCGACCTCCTCTTCGGGCAGGATGCCCGTCAGGTCCACGACGCCCTCCACGATGCCCGTCGCGGGGTCGACGATCACGATCTGGTCGGTGGTGTAGACGTTGGCCCATATCCTGTCCCCGATCCACTCCAACTCGTTGAGGTAGTTGACCGGAGTCCCCTGAAAGGTCACCGTCACGCGCTTCTCGCGGCGGAACGTCGCGGGATTCACCGTGTAGATCGTGGCCGTGCCGTCCGACATGTAGAGCTTCTCGCCGTCGGTCGTGAGACCCCAGCCTTCGCCCGGATAGCGGTGGTCGCGGATTTTTCGTAACTTTCCGTCCTCCAGCGAATATACGTGTGCCGTATTGGACTGCCAGGTGAGCTGGAAGAGTTCGTCGCCCACGCGGGCGATGCCCTCGCCGAATTCCGAACGGGGCAGGCGCGCCAGCACATTGGTCTTACCCGTCGTGAGGTCTATGGTCTGCACCCGCGATTCGCCGTGCTGTCCCGTTCCCTCCCACAGCAGTCCGCCGTCGTAGTACAGCCCTTGGGTGTAGGCCGCCGTCGAGTGGGGATAGGTCGCCACGATGCGGTAGGTGTATGTTTTGGGCTGCGCATGCGCGGCTGCCGGTGTCGTTTGCGCCGGGCGTTTGGAACGCGCCGCGGAGCCGCCGCACGCCGGGAGCAGCAGCAGGGAAAGCAGGGATATGAAGATCGTTTTCATCGCTCGGGACAAATATAGCTTACAAAGGTACGAAAAAGTTGGATGAGTTCAAAACTGAATGCTGTGCGGTTCGGCAAAACCTCCCGACAGATAATGAGGGTCGTTACGACCCCGAAGGTACGAAAAGCAGACCATATATCATAATTTCACCGTATTATACGAATAATGTCTTGCCGGGAATGGAATAATTTCGTATCTTTGCCTCCCGATTCTGAGCGGAAATACGAAGAATAACAAATATAATTCATTCACTATGAACATTGTAAGAGAACAACGCGGCGAGAATAACTCGCTGATCCGCGTGACTGTCGGCGAGGCGGATTACGGACAGGAGGTCGAGAAGTCCCTGCGCGAGTACAAGCGCAAGGCCAACATCCCCGGCTTCCGTCCGGGCATGGTGCCGATGGGCATCGTTAAGAAGATGTTCGGCAAGGGCGTCGTGGCCGAGCAGTCGTACCGCAAGGCATCGAACGCCGCTTTCGAATACCTCGAGAAGGAGAAGATCGACTATCTGGGCGACGTGATTCCTTCGGAGGAGCAGGGCGATTTCGATTTCGACAACGCCACGGAGTTCGAATTCGTGTTCGAGATCGGCGAGGCTCCCGCTGTCAACCTGGAGCTCTCCGACAAGGATAAGCTGACATACAGCAAGATCAAGGTCGACAAGAAGATGCACGACGACTACCGTTCGAACTACCTGCGCCGTTTCGGCCGTCTGGTGGATGCCGACAAGGTGACTTCGGACGAGGCGCTGACCGTGACGCTCGACAACGGCGAGATGAACGTGGCGGACGCCTACGTGGGTCTGATCTCGATGCCGGAGGAGGATCGCAAACCCTTCATCGGTAAGAAAGTGGGCGCCAAGATGAAGGTCAATCTCAACGACCTCTACAAGAATCCCGCCCAGCGCGCCGCCTGCCTGCAGGTCAAGGAGGACGAGCTGGAGGGCATCAATCCCGAATTCGAGCTGGAGATCACCAAGATCCGCAAGTTCGCCGAGCCCGAAATGAACGAGGAGTTTTTTAAAATGGCTTTTCCGCAGGGGGAGGTTACCGATGAAGCCGGGTTCGATAAGTTCATCGACGCCCAGATCGAGGGCGAGCTGCGCCGCGAGAGCGATTACCTCTTCACGATGCAGCTGCGCGATTACCTCGTGAAGAAAGCCGGGCTGAAGATGCCCGAAGCATTCCTCAAACGCTGGCTCTACACCATCAACGAGGGCAAGTTCTCGATGGAGGACATCGAGAAGGATTTCGACCAATTCCTGAAGATGTTCACCTGGAACTACCTGCAGAAGCACTTCATCAAAGCTGGCAACCTCTCGGTGACGAAGGAGGAGGCGCTGGCCGAGGCCAAGGCGCTGGCTGCCGCGCAGTTCGCACAGTACGGCATGCCGTCGGCCCCGGACGAGATGCTGGCCGACTACGCCGAGAAGATTCTCGCCGACAAGGATCAGGGCCAGAAGATTTACGAGAAGCTCTACGAGGTGAAGGTCGTCGAGGATGTCAAATCGAAGATTAAGGTGACGGAAAAAGCCGTATCTGCCGACGATTTCGCTAAAATGGCGAAGGAGCTTTAAGATTCGCGGATTTTTATGTATCTTTGGACTTTGCAGGCGTGATGTTTGCAAAGTCCTTTGTGCCTTGTGCTTTAAGAAAGCACTCTTTGGGGCGGTTGTGAGTTCTCGCGTTTTCCATCCGGTTCTGCGCGCTCCCGCCCGCTTAAGAAGCGGGTTTTAGGGGCGATGAGAGACTGGAGTGCTTACAGCGGTTTTGCACGCTCAGGATGAAGGAGATATGGATAAATAGATACAACTATGTCAGAATTTGAAAAATACGCACGGAACCACTGCGGGATCAGTTCGCTGAAACTGCACGATTTCCAGTCGATAAGCTCGGCCTATGTGTCGCCGACGATCATCGAGGAACGCCAGTTGAACATCGCTACGATGGACGTTTTCTCGCGCCTGATGATGGACCGCATCATCTTCCTCGGTGCGCCGATCTACGACGACGCGGCCAACATCATCCAGGCACAACTGCTGTTTCTCGAATCGGTCGATCCCGAGAAGGACATCCAGATTTACATTAACTCGCCCGGCGGGTCGGTTTCGGCCGGTCTGGGCATCTACGACACGATGCAATTGGTGAACTCCGACGTGGCGACCATCTGCACGGGCCTTGCGGCCTCGATGGGAGCCGTGCTGCTCACGGCGGGAGCCAAGGGCAAGCGCTCGGCGCTGCCGCACTCGCGGGTGATGATCCATCAGCCGTTGGGCGGTGCCCAGGGGCAGGCTTCGGACATCGAAATCACGGCGCGTGAGATCATGAAGACCAAGCGCGAGCTGTACGAGATTCTCGCGGCCCACTCGGGCGTCTCGGTCAAAAAGATCGAGAAGGACGCCGACCGCGACTACTGGCTCTCGGCCCGGGAAGCCAAGGAGTACGGCCTGATCGACGAGGTGCTCTCCAAACGCGAAAAGTAAACTGCATGGCACAGAACAAGAACAACCATAAGAACGGCGGCGACTGCTGCTCGTTCTGCGGCGCCAAGCGCTCGGACGTGGAGATCATGTTCCAGGGTTCGGACGGCGCCAACATCTGCAACAAATGCATCGAGAACGGCTATAAGATCATCGTTGACAACGACATCGCCTCCGAACACGGGCGGCGTTCGCCGGCGGCTCCGCTGAAGATGGAGGAGCTGTTGAAACCGGCGCAGATCAAGGAATTTCTCGACCAGTGGGTCATCGGGCAGGACGCCGCCAAACGCTATATGTCGGTGGCGGTCTACAATCACTACAAGCGGCTGTTGTACGCCCCGAAGGAGGACGAGGTCGAGATCGACAAGTCGAACATCGTGCTGGTGGGCCCGACGGGTACGGGCAAGACGCTGATGGCCCGCACGATCGCCAAGCTGTTGAAGGTGCCGTTCACGATCGTCGACGCAACGGTCCTGACCGAAGCGGGTTACGTGGGCGAGGATGTCGAAAGCATTCTTTCGCGGCTGTTGCAGGTCGCCGACTACAACGTCGAGCTGGCCGAGCGCGGCATCGTCTTCATCGACGAGATCGACAAGATCGCGCGCAAGGGCGACAACCCCTCGATCACGCGCGACGTCTCGGGCGAAGGGGTGCAGCAAGCCCTGCTGAAAATCCTCGAAGGCACCGTGGTCAATGTTCCGCCTCAGGGCGGGCGCAAGCATCCCGAGCAGAAATTCATCCAGGTCGATACGCGCAACATCCTCTTCATCTGCGGCGGCGCCTTCGACGGCATCGAGAAGAAGATCGCCCAGCGGTTGAACACCCGTGCGATGGGATACGGACGCCTGAACGCCGATCCCGTGGACCGTTCGAACCTGATGCAGTACGTCACGCCGCAGGATTTGAAGTCGTTCGGACTGATCCCCGAGCTGGTGGGACGCCTTCCGGTGCTGACCTACATGCAGCCGTTGGAACGCGAGGCGCTGCGCTCGATACTCACCGAGCCGAAGAATGCCATCGTCAAACAGTACAAGCGGCTGTTCGAGCTGGACGGCGTGAAGCTCTCGTTCGACAACGAGGCGCTGGACTATATCGTCGGCAAGGCTGTCGAGTTCAAACTCGGGGCCCGCGGCCTGCGCTCGATCTGCGAGGCGATCATGATGGATACGATGTTCGACATTCCGTCGACCGACGCCCGGAAATTCACCGTAACTTTGCCTTATGCAAAGAAAAAGATAGAAAAAGCAAATATTTTAGAGCTAAAACAAGTCGGATAGTTTCTTTTTGACTATCTTTGCCTGTCGGAGCGACGGGATTAAGGGCTGCGGACGGTCGTGGCGTATCGGATGCTGATTGTGCGCATTTTCCTGTCCGGATGTACCGAAACTGAAAAACGACGAACTGAAACTTAAATAACTTTACCCCATGTCAACAACGAACTCGAAACTCACGCGCGTGGCCGATAATATCCGTATCCTGTCGGCCGCAATGGTCGAAAAGGCGAAGTCGGGACACCCCGGCGGCGCGATGGGCGGTGCCGATTTCATTACGGTGCTCTTCGCGGAATTCCTGCGTTACGATCCCGATAATATGGCTTATCCCTACCGGGACCGCTTCTTCCTCGATCCGGGCCACATGTCGCCGATGCTCTATTCGACGCTGGCGCTGACGGGCCGCTATTCGGCCGAGGACCTGCAGTCGTTGCGCCAGTGGGGCAGCGTGACTCCGGGGCACCCCGAGGTGGACGTGATGCGCGGTGTGGAGAACACCTCGGGTCCGCTGGGTCAGGGGCACGCCATGGCGCTGGGCGCTGCCATTGCGGAGCGCTTCATGGCCGCCCGCTTCGGCGAGTGGATGGCGCACAAGACCTATGCCTATATTTCCGACGGCGCCGTCGAGGAGGAGATTTCGCAGGGCGTGGGCCGCATTGCCGGCCATCTGGGCCTGTCGAATTTCGTGATGTACTACGACTCGAACAACATCCAGCTCTCGACGAAGGTCGACGAGGTGATGACCGAGAACGTGGCCATGAAATACGAAGCATGGGGCTGGAACGTGCTGTCGGTCGACGGACACAATATCAACGAGATTCGTGAAGCGCTGGTCGCCGCCGAGAGCGAAACGGAGCGTCCGACGCTCATCATCGGCCATACCGTCATGGGCAAGGGCGCCAAGGGTCCTGCCGGGGAGAGCTTCGAGGATAAGGTCTCGACCCACGGCCAGCCGTTGACGGCAGCCGGAGCCGATTTTGCGGCTACGGTGAAGAACCTGGGCGGCGATCCGGAGCATCCGTTCGCTATTTTCGACGAGAGCCGCGAGGTCTTCGCCGAGCGTCGGGAGGCGTTGAAGGAGTGGGCCGCCAAGCAGGCTGCCGTCGAGAAATCGTGGCGCTCCGAGCACAAGGATCTGGCGCGCAAACTCGACGATTTCCTTTCGGGTAAACTCCCCGAGATCGACTACAAGTCTATCGAAATGAAAGCCGGTGTGGCGACGCGCGCCGCTTCGGCTACGGTGTTGGGCGTCTATGCCGAGAAGATCGACAATATGATCGTGGCTTCGGCCGACCTTTCGAACTCGGACAAGACCGACGGATTTTTGAAGAAAACCAAGGCGTTCGAGAAGGGCGATTTCTCGGGCAAATTTTTCCAGGCGGGAGTTTCGGAACTGACGATGGCCTGCGTGATGAACGGCATGGCGCTGCACGGCGGCGTGATTCCCGTCTGCGGCACGTTCTTCGTCTTCTCGGACTATATGAAACCGGCCGTGCGCCTCTCGGCGCTGATGCGCCTGCATGTGGTCTATGTCTGGACGCACGACTCGTTCCGCGTGGGCGAGGACGGTCCTACGCATCAGCCCGTGGAGCATGAGGCGCAAATCCGCCTGATGGAGCACCTGAAGAACCACCACGGCGAGCGTTCGATGGTCGTGCTGCGTCCGGCCGACGGCGAGGAGACCGTCATGGCGTGGAAACTGGCCGTCGAGGAGCATCGTCCCGTGGCGTTGGTTCTCTCGCGCCAGAACATCAAAAACCTGCCGACGCTGGGCGCCAGCCGCCGCGAGGAGGCCGCACAGGTCGCCAAGGGCGGTTATGTGGTGATGGATGCAGCCAAGCCCGCTGCGGTGCTGATCGCTACGGGTTCGGAGGTTGCGACGTTGATCGAAGGCGCTGAACTGCTGGCTTCGGAGGGGATTCCGGTCCGCGTGGTGAACGTTCCGAGCGAGGGATTGTTCCGTGACCAGCCCAAATCGTATCAGGAGAGTGTGCTGCCTGCGGGCGTTGCGCGCTACGGCATGACTTCGGGTCTTCCGATTAACCTGCTGGGGCTGGTGGGCGAGAACGGCGTGATCCACGGCTTGGACCACTTCGGCTACTCGGCACCTTACACGGTGCTCGACGAGAAGTTCGGTTACAATGGTGTAACGGTCGCCGCCGAAGTGAAGAATATGCTCGGTAAATAATTTTTACCCGATAAAAAGAAAATCCCCGGTTCCGCAGAGCCGGGGATTTTCAGTAGCAGGGGTGTGGTTTCGAACGGTTGCAATATTGCAGCGGTAAGTGACCCGGCTGCAGGACCCGCCAGGAGGACTTCGGCAACTGTCGGGAGAAATTCTCCGGCGCGGACTTTTGATGTCACCAGACAACAGTTCGCTCTGCAAGGACGGGCGGCAGGCCTCAGGCCGCCACTTAAATTATCGGCACAATGATGACAAGGAAAAAAGAACCGGATGTCCTACGGCGGCAGATTCTTCCTATGACAGTAACAGGATAATCGAGAAAAAGTCTTTCAATGCGCGACGCAACTTGGTAACTGCCTGTTGAAGTTGTTTATCGACCTTTTTCTGCGGAATGCCGAACTGCTCGGCAATCTCCTTGTAACTCTTGCCTTCCAGCCGCCGGGCCCTGAATATCTGCTGCGTTAGTTCCGGCATTTGTTCGAGTTGGGTCCGACATATTTCGAGGATCTCGTTCCGGAACAACGTGTTCGGATCACAACTCTCTATGGCCCGGGTATAGTAATCCATGGCGCTGCGCTCTTTGAGTTTGATCTGTTCGTATACGGCCTGTCCTATTTGCTGATTCCGGCGATACATCAGGCAATTGTTCCGGATGACTTTATACAGATAGGCTTCGATGTTCGTCCCGTTAATGTCGTTGCGGTGTTCCCATACGGCCATGAAACTGTCGTGCACGATATCTTCTGCCGTTTTGGAATCCCGCACATAGCTGTTGGCTATGAGCAGGTATTTCCGCTTGTATTGACGGAATAGCTGCTCGAAAAGTTGCTGTGAGAACGACGAAGCTGTGTCCATAGAGAGTATTCTATACACAAAGATATAATATTTTCCCGGAAGAAATTCTGAAAATAAAATTACGCCCGTACGGACGGAATGCGAAGCGGTTCCGGAAAGCGCGGAGCAGAGAAGCCGGGGCATGCGCTTAATTCACACCGTTTCAATGGATTGAACATATTGAAAAAAATATTTTCGCGATTTGTTGTTTGTTCATGGGGGAAAGAGGAGCAGTTATGCATCTTTATTATCAGATAGAGCCCATAAAAGATGAAAGGAGAAATTACAAACGCCCAGTTGTTTCGGTTCTGTGCCGGAGAAACGACAGTCAAAGAGAATGACCGAATTGCCGCCTGGCTGGATGAGAATCCCGAAGAGCATCAGCAACGGCTGAACGACGTGCATTCGATGTACCTTGTAAGCATTTTATGCGACGAATCCGAAGCTAAGCTGCCGGCACGACGCTCTGCATGGGCCACTTCTTTCCGTCGGTATGCTGCCGGCATTGCCGCCGCCTTGTTGGTCGGATTTGCAGGCAGCTATGCATTCTTTGCCTTCCGGCTGAGCGGCTGGGCCCAACAGCAGACCGTCATCGAGGCTCCGGCGGGCCAGCATGTCCGGATTTCACTTAACGACGGCTCGGAGGTCGATCTGAATTCCGGAAGCCGGCTCATCTACCCTTCGATTTTCAGTGGCAAGGAACGCCGGGTCAAACTCGTCGGTGAAGCCCGGTTCGATGTCAGCCACAACGAAAAACAGCCTTTCATTGTGGAGACCTTCGCCTACGATGTCCGGGTGTTGGGAACCGATTTCAATGTGATTGCCGACGAGGCGAAAGGCCGGTTCTCGACGGCATTGTTCGAAGGCCGTGTGTCCGTCCGCAACCATCGGACCAGCGAGCAGGTCGTCATGGAACCCAATACGGTCGTCCGGCTCGAAAACGGCTACCTGTATGTGGACGAACTTGAGAATTGCGACGAGTATCTATGGACAGAGGGTATTCTGTCGTTCCGGAACGACTCGTTCGATGAGGTCGTTGAGAAACTCAGGAAATATTATGACGTCGAGATTGAAATCCGATGCGCTACGCTTCCGAAAGTGGCCTACGGACGCCTCAAAATCCGCATTTCAGAGGGAATCGAACATGCTTTACGCGTGTTGCAGCTCGCCTCTGATTTTACCTACGAATACGATCACGACCGGAACAGAATTATCATCCAGTGATGGTTTCATAAAGTTTAATACCACCCCCAAACGAAAATTGCCTATGAAGAAATGACCGAACGATCCACCATTGCCTTTCCGGTCGGACGTGAAAAAACCTGCAGGCGGGCAAACACCTGCAGGCCGGAGTCCAATCGGAAAATGATCAACCTTTTCTCAAAATTGAACTTTAATTCAACAAAAGTATGAATAAAAAGATTATTCAGCGAATTAGTTTGTTAATTCTTTTATTCGTTCTGCCCATCGCATATCCCGTAACCGACATTCACGCGCAAGACGTTCGTGTGACTATTCGTATGGAAAAGGTTCGTATGGAGCAGGTTATGAATGAGATTGAGCGTCAGACGAAATATCTTTTCGGAAGCGCCGAGAACGTGGATGTGAAACGCATTGTTACGGTACAGGTCGTGAATCGTCCGCTGCAGGAGGCGCTTGACGCCATGCTCCGGGGAACAAATGTATCCTATACGGTCCAGGGCTCGAACATTGTACTGAAGAACGGACGCTCTGAAGCCGAGGCGAAGAAGCCTGCTGTGATTTCCGGTGTCGTACGCGATGCGGCCGGCAACCCGGTTGTCGGAGCAGCCGTAGTCGTGAAAGGTACGACGATCGGTATCAGCACGGACTCAGAGGGCCGGTTTTCGCTCCAGGTACCCCCCCCCGCTTCGCAGGCCGTTCTGGAAATCAACTATTTGGGGTATGCCCCGGCGGATGTTCGGGTCGGCAGCGCCACTCGCTTCGACATTACGCTCAAAGAGGATAGCCAACAGATCTCGGATGTGCTCGTTGTCGGCTATACGCCCATGCGCAAAAGCGACTTTACGGGCTCGATAGCGAGTGTCAAAGCCAGCGAACTGACGACAACGACGCCCACCATGGCGCAGGCGCTTGCCGGCAAGGTCGCCGGCGTGGAGGTCCGGCAGGCCGACGGCGCGCCGGGTGAGGGCGTGCAGATACGTGTGCGGGGTGTCAACTCGCTCTCGGCTGGCAGCGATCCGCTGTATGTTGTCGACGGTTATCCTGCCTCGGAGGATGTTTACATCAATCCGGGGGATATCGAGAGCATCGACATTCTGAAAGATGCCGCCTCGGCTGCAATCTACGGTTCGCGCGGCGCTTCGGGCGTCGTGCTGATTACAACCAAACGCGGCAAAGAGGGCGAGCGCGCCAAGATCAGCTATGATTTCTCTTATGGTATTCAGCAGCTCGAACGCAAGGTCGATCTGTTGGATGCGAACCAATTCCGGGACCTGTACATTGCTTCGCGCAACGATTCCTATCGCCGGAAAGCGACGGCCGCCGGCATTGCGTGGAGTCTCAACGACGACAATACGATTCGTTCGGCCAAGGGATTTTCGCTCGCCGATGTCGGTATCCACCCCATGTTCTACGATTTTACGACCCGGACGCCTGTCGAACAGCAGTACAATACCGACTGGCAGGACGAGGTGTTCGGCAACGCCGGAATGATGCGCCACAACATTTCGGTGACGGGAGGTTCCAAGGCTATTCGCTACATGGCCAGCGTCGGCTACATGGATCAGGATGGTATTATCGCCCCCTCGAATCACAATCGCATTAATGCCCGTCTGAATCTCGATGCACAGATCACCAAGCACTTTTCGGCCAGCCTGAGCTATTCGATGTACGACGTCAAAAACAAAGTGGTACAGGCGGAAGGGCGTATGATCAATGACGGTGTTATTCAAAGTATGCTCATGTACCTGCCCAACCTGCCGGCCTATGAGGAGAACGGCGATTACGCTCGCAGCGCCATGATCCGGATGAAGACCGACTGGGGCCTGAATTTCCCTGAGAATCCGCTCGTCATTGCCAATGAACTGGATATCTCGGAGAAAACCTCGCGGCATAATTTGAATTTCAATCTGGTCTATGAACCGCTGCCCGATCTGAAAATCTCGGCGCGGCTGGGACAGCAGTGGTACAATTACCGCTATTTTTACTACCGTCCGATGAGCATAGGCCGAAACAGCACGCCCGCCTATGGGCCCGAACTGGCCTCCTACAATATCGCCCGCTCGAGCTCGACCTACGATATCGACCGGCTCGGGGAGTTCACGGCAAGCTACAAGAAACAGCTCGGACGCCATCACGTCGATGCGCTCATCGGCTATACGCTTCAGCGCAAGACCTACGACCGACTCGGTGTCCAGGCTACGGGATTCGCCGACGACCGCATCCACGAGGTGACAGCCCACGGCCCGAAAGATTCGGACGTATCGCTTTATGAAACCCGCAAAGCGGCTTGGTCGATGATGTCCTATCTGGCGCGTCTGAACTATTCGTTCGACGACCGTTACACCGTGACCGGAACGTTCCGCACCGACGGTTCGTCGCGTTTCGGCGTCAATAACCGCTGGGGATATTTCCCGTCGGTATCGGCAGGCTGGACGATCTCGAACGAACCGTTTCTGAAAGATGCGCTCGAAAACATTGCTACGGTCCGTATCCGTGCCAGCTGGGGTAAGAGCGGCAACAACGACATCGGCAATTATTCCAGCATTGCAGGCATTTCGACCGGAAGTTATGCTTTCGGCACGACGGCCGTATCCACTTCCCGTCTCGGCGGGTTTGCCGATTCGGAACTCGGATGGGAAACGACGACGCAGACCAACATAGGTCTGGACCTGGGATTTTTCAACAGCCGGTTGAACGTGATTGCCAACTATTACAACTCCATCTCGACCGACATCCTCTATAACGCACCGATCTCCGCGATTTCCGGGTTCACCTCTTCAACGACCAACATGACCGATGCGAAGATCCGCAACCGTGGTTTCGACCTGCAGGTCGACGCCCGATTGCTGACCGGCAAGGTAAAGTGGAATGTCAGCACGAATATTTCGATCAACCGTAACAAAGTGGTTAGTTTGGGCGGACTGGACGACATTCTCTCCACATCGGAGCGTTCCGTGCAATCGCATATTACCAAAGAAGGCTATCCCATTGGGTCGTTCTACGGCTACAAGGCCGTCGGCATCATGTCGGAACTCGATTACAAGAACGCGCTGAAGGACCGGGAGGTTTATCTGGCCAACGGCAGCAAGTTCCCTGCCGGCTACACGCTGCAAGGGCCTGCCGTACCCAGCTATGCGCTCGACGATCTGTCCTACGGCAATACGATCTGGAAAGACGTGAGCGGCGACGGCGTCATCGACACGAACGACAAAACGATTTTAGGGAACGCTTATCCCGACTTTACGGGCGGCTTCTCGACCAGCCTCTCGTGGAAAGGCTTCGATCTGGGAGCGAGCTTCACTTACTCGTACGGCGGTGAGGTGATCAATTTCCAGGATTACTATCTGTTCAACGTGGAAGGATCGTCGAACCAGTATGCGATTGCCGCCGACCGTTATGTGTCGGATACGAATCCGGGGCGCAACAACGTACCCATCGCCACGCGGATCTCGGTGACGAACCAATCTCTCAAACTCTCTTCGTACTATGTGGAGGACGCCTCTTATTTCCGCTGCTCGAACATTACGTTAGGCTATACGTTACCCAAACGTCTGCTCCGGAAGATCGGGGTCGAATCGTGCCGGGTATATGTCAGCGGCGACAACCTCTTCACTATTACCGACTACCGCGGTTACAACCCCGAGGTTTCGTACAAGAGCAGCAACCTGATGCCCGGATTCGACTGGGGTTGCTATCCGCTGTCGCGTATCTACTCGGTAGGTTTAAATTTAACGTTTTAATCCGTTCTGTTATGAGAATCAGTCATCTGTTTATTCTTCTTGCAGCGTCGGCAATGCTGACTGCGTGCGATTTTCTCGACGAATATAATCCCAATTCAGTGACAGTCGGCAATTACTATACTTCCGAAGAGGACATTGTCGCATCGCTTAACGGCGTCTACACCTCGCTGACGCAAAGTTATGTTGCCGATAACTATCACTATTTTACCGATGTGCGCGCCAATGCGACCGTCGTAACCAGCAGCGGCGCCAACAGCGGCATTCCCTACCAGTTCTACAATTATACGCTTACCGAGGAGAATGTCTATGTTTACAACCGTTATTCGCAGTTGTACAAGATCATCTCGCGCGCCAATACGCTCTTCGCTCATCTGGGGGATGTCAGTTATGCTACTCCTTCGGCCCGCGATACGTATGAAGCCGAAGCCCGGTTCCTGCGCGCTTTGTCTTACTACTGGCTGGTAACCGAGTGGGGTGACGTACCATTGGTGCTCAAGGTTCTGGAGAGTACGGAAGAGGTTCGGGCCAACAATTACCGCCGCCCGAAGGCCGAAATTTACCAGGCCATTTTCGATGACCTGAAATATGTGACCGAAAGCCCCCTGCCTGATGTGCAACCTGCCTCGGCATGCGGCAAGGTCAGTAAGGCTGCCGCATGGGCACTTTGGGGCAAAGCCTTGTTGCAGCAGGCTTGCGATGAAGATTTCATCGGTTCGAAGTCCGAATTGCTCGGACAGGCGATCGGGAAACTGACTGCTGCCTGGGATCTGCGCAAGTTCGGCGAACTCTCGTCGGTTTCCTATTCCTCCGTCTGGGACCTCTCTACGCAGAAGTCGTGTGCGGAAAATATTTTCCAGGTCAACTATATTCAGGGGAACGCCGACCTGGGATCGGTGTGGAATTATATGTACGGTCCTGAGGGAGCGGGCGTCACCTCGCAGAGAAAAGGCGAGATGCAGAACGTCACGATACAGGCTGTCTATGATTCATTCGAGCCGGGCGATGTCCGCCGCTCTTTCCTGCGGGCAACGAACAAGGCGGGGCAGACTTACTATCACACCATGAAGTATGCCGATCTGGAATGCGGCGCCAACGGGTATGGAGGCAACAACTGGATTGTGCTGCGTTATGCCGATGTGGCGCTGATGCTGGCTGAAGCCTATTATTGGTCGAAGGAGGAAACATTGGCGAAAACCTGGCTGAACAAGGTGCGTGAGCGTGCCGGGCTGGGCGATTGGTCGGGGAGCGACCTGCGCCAGGGCATCTACGATGAACGCCTGCACGAATTCATGCAGGAGGGGCTCCGCTGGCAGGATTTGCTGCGTATGTACGATCGTATGGAGATGCTGGAGCACTTCAGCGCGATCAATTCCAATTTTTCGTTGAAAGACTTGTTGCTGCCTATTCCCTACAACGAACGGATTCTCAATCCCGAAGGCCTTTATCAGAATCCGGGATACGGAAGCAATTAAACGGTTCGGGACATGAAAAGATTCTCGTTAATTCTTCAGGCATTCCTGCTCGGTTCGCTGATGGCCTGTTCCGATAGCGATACCGGCAGTGAATCCTCTCCAGGGAGCGGGGGCGGAGATACGTCCGATACGACCTATTCCATTGCCTGGACTCCCGAAACACCGGCCAAGGACGAAGATATCGTTTTTTCGATCGAAGGTCCGACCGGCGAAGCAAGTTCCGTCGGCTGGAATTTCGGTGACGGTAAATTTGCCACCGCCGGTCCCGAAGATCGGGTGCGTCATGCCTACGGCGAATACGGCAGTTATCAGGTGCGGGCGTATGTTTCGATATCGGGCAGGATGAACGAAGTGGGAGCGACCGTCGTTATTGCCGAAACGGAGGCGGCGATCTGTGTCAGCAACGTTTCGCCGGCCCGGATGGAAAAAGTCGTCTTTTCGCTCAACCAAATCCAGGCCGTTTCGTCCGTTACGTGGGATTTCGGAGATGGAAGTGCCCCGCAGAGTACGACGGAGCCGACGACTGAGGTGACGCACCGATACGCATTGGGAGGGAGCTTTACGGTTGCGGTTACGATCGTTTATGCCGACGGCGGCGATAAACGGCTGACGCTGCCGGTGAATGTTTCGGGCGAGAGCCTGAGTTACTCGGGCCAGCATTTCGACAAAGGCAAAGTATGGATCATGGCCCACCGCGGCAATTTCAAAGGAGGGTATGAACTTCCGCCCAACTCGTTGCGCGGTTACCGCAGGGTGGTCGAAGACGGTTTTGCCGAGTTTATAGAAACCGATGCGCAGCTGACCAAAGACGGCATTCCCATCGTGCTGCACGATGCCCATTTGAGGAATTTCACCAATTTCTCCGATATATATCCCGGTGAGGTCGGGAATGTCAGCGACTACACTTACGAGGAGATTCGGCAATTCCGCCTGAAGACCACCGACGGAGCGGTCTCCGAGGACATGGTGCCCTCATTGGAGGAGGTGCTGACGGAGTTGGGAGACAAAATCTTCTTCAATATCGACAAGTGCAGTGACGGCAATATGGACGTCTCCACGCTCGAAAAAGTGTACGAGGTTGTCCGGAAATGCGGTTGCCTGGATCGGGTACAGTTCTATGTGGGCAACAGCGGTTCCGTAAACGCGCGATGGCTCTCCGAACAAAAGATTCCGGGCATCATCGCACCCCATGTTAACAGCCGGAATCAGGCGAACACCATGCTGGTCTGTCAGCCCTACTATTTTATCCAGGCCTCGACCAATACGTTAAGGGACAACCTTGCGTGGCTTTCCACGGTCAATGGATACGGGCTTTCGGTGACCAACCTGCTCGACAGTTATTGGGCGGATTTCAATAGCGGCAATACCGGGCAGATGGATGCATTTGTGGAAGCCGGTTTGAACATGGTGCAATGCGATTATCCCGAGCAAATGCATGAGTACCTGTTGCAGAAAGGCAAACGTTAGACATTTGAAAAATTTTAACAGACTGAAACCATGAAAAGAATCATATCGTTGCTATGCGTCGCATGTTTGGTTTTGATAACCGCATGTTCCGACGACAAAGAGGTGGGGCCGATTTTCGATTCGGTCCTTACCCCCGATTTCACGTTCGATGACGGCGCAGAGATTATCGCCGGCGTCGATGCCGTACAGTTTACCGACAATTCAACGGCCAAAGGCACGGAGATCAGCGGCTATTTCTGGCATTTCGGATTCGCCGGACTGGGAAACTGGTCGGAAGAGGCTGCTCCGGACCCTGTCATGTACAAGGAGGCCGGCGAATACGTCGTTACGCTGACGGTCTACGGCGCCGACGGCAACAGCAGCTCGACCAAACGGACCATTGTCGTCAAGGCCGCCAATCTGGCGCCCTCGGCATCCTTCACGTATACTCCGGAAACGGTGGTTGTGGATACCGAAGTAACCTTTACCGACACATCGGTCGATTCCGATGGCGAGATCGTCGCCCGCCGGTGGACCCTTCCCGATAATACGACCTCTACCGAAGCTTCCGTCAAATATACCTTCACGAAGGGCGGCACGTTCGATGTGACGCTTCAGGTGACTGATGACCGGGGTGCAAGCAGCGAGGTTTCGAAGAAAATCTTCGTAGCAGGCGACGAGGGCATCGGCTCCGGCAGCGAGAGCGACCCGTGGCAGATTGCCACCGCCGACCGATGGAACGAGATCGCGCAGTCGATCAACGGCACCCAGCCGGGCGATTATAAAGCCGGGGACTACTATCTGGTGACGAACGATGTCGATTTCAGCGGTAAGAACTTCATCGCATGGGACAGCTTCTCCGGTCAGCTCACCGGCAACGGCAACTCGCTGAAGGGCATTACGGCGACCCGCACGGTTGCGGAGGCCGACATCAACGCGGATGCTGCCATCTTCGGCGTCATCCGCATTAATTCGGGTACGGTCAAGGATCTCAAAATCGAAGCTACCCTCACCTCGAACGGCAACCGGATCGGCGGCATGACCGGGCGCAACAACGGAACGCTCGACGGCGTATACTTCGTGAAAGGCACGCTCACGGGCGTGAAGCGTGTCGGCGGCATTGCGGGCGAAAACAACTCGGTTATCGTCAACTGCGCAGTGTTGGGCGGCAACATCTCGTCATCGGGCGAGAATGCCGGCGGCATCACGGGCGGCAACACCAATGCAAAAGCCTTCGTCATCAACTGTTACAGCTGGATGGAGTCGCTCGTTTCATCGGGGCCCAATACCGGCGGCATCATCGGTTACGGTGGCAGCGACTCGTTTGCCGTCAACTGCTATACGACAACGGCGACCGTTGTCTCCGGGGGCACGTACGGCGGAGCTGTCGGATACGTCAAGAAGAGCAACCTGCAGAACATCTACGGCAATTCAGCGGTCGGCGCCGCTGTGGGAAGTGCGAAAAACACCGGCAGCAATGTTCCTTCGGTATGGCCGACGCAGACTTCCAGAGCCCTCTCGCTCGGAGAGATGATGTCGGGCAGCGTGAGCGTACCCTCGAATAACACGGAGTACGGCAGCTTCGTCGAGGCGTTGAATGCCGGCGTGGATATTTTCAACAGTGCGACGTTCAGCCAGAAACCCGAAGGTGTGGTACTCCGCCGTTGGAAGAGTTCGGGCACCTACCCGGTTCTGGCGGACTAACCCTTCATTCATGTTTGTAAAACGGCCCTGGAGGGCGATCTTTCGGGGCCGTTTTTATCCACTTAAAATTGAAACCAATGAACAAGCGTATTTTTATTTTTCTATTCATTATCGGGGCGTTATGTCTGTGCGGTTGTGCGGACGACTTCGCCACAAAAATCAATTTGGACGGAAATTCGTCCGAAGGGGAATTTAACAGCGAGGCCGCGCTCTATGGTACGGTTCAGGACAACTACGGCAAACCGATAGCGGGCGTACTTGTCAGCGACGGCATGCAGACTACTGAAACCGATGCGAAAGGCAATTGGCAGTTGTTCAGCGACCTGAAGCTTCGTCGGTTCGTGTTCGTCACGATTCCGGCCGGTTATGAAGTTCCGTCGAAGAACGGAATTCCCCAGTTCTGGCAGCGGATTCCCGAAAACGAGAAGCAATTCAAGGCCGATTTTACGTTGATGAAGCGCGCCGGCTCGGGCGATCGGTATACGATTTTGATGACGGCCGATCCGCAGATCCGCGCCAAGACCGCGGGAACGGACAAATACATGTTCCATTCGATCGACATTTACGAGGACATGTGCAAAGACATGAAGGAGCTCGCTGCGTCGATCACCGACCGTCCGGTATACAGCATTTGCCTGGGCGACATGGTGCACAACAACATGAGTTTGTGGGAAGACTATTGCGAGGGCCTCAAGGATTTTTCGTTCCCGGTGTTTCATGTGATCGGCAACCATGACCACATTCAGAATGCCGCGAGCGACGATTTGGCCGTGGCGGAATATGAAAAATACCTCGGGCCGACGAATTATGCCGTCGATCTGGGACAAGTTCACTACATTTTCCTCGACAATATCGAAATGGCGGATAATTCCGCACTCACGGCCAGCGCCACGGGCGCCTACAAGAACGGGCTTTCCGAAGAGGCTGTCGAATGGCTGCGCAGTCATCTGTCGCATGTCGACAAAAACAAGATCCTCATGGTTTGCGGACACACCTCGTTTTACAAGAAGATCGGTTACGATCCGTCGGTGTCGGACCTGAATGCATCCGTCTATACGGGATTGTTCTCCGCCTACAAATTCGTGCATTCATGGGCGGGGCACAACCACGATTATTATAACTATGCCTATGCCGCCGAGGAGACCAGTCCGAAATACCCCAATGTCGAGTCGCATATCCTGGGACGTTCGACCGGTATGTTGGGACTCAATGCGTCCGTTACGTCCGACGGCGGCCCGCGGGGTTATCTGGTGATCGATGTCGACGGCGAGAACATCACGTGGAAATTCAAGGCCTGCGGTTATGAGGAGGGCAAAAAGCTGGAAAACCTGCCTGCCGACTGGCAGCTCCGTGCTTATGCGCCTAACGAGCAGGGCTGGTACACTTCCGGGAAAGTTTATGTCAACGTCTGGAACTACGACGCCCACTGGGGGCCCGTTTACTATTCGGATAGCGGTAAAACGAAGGTGGCGATGAGCAAGGACAAGACCCACGACGGTTACGCCAATTCACTCTACGAGCAGTATAAGGATCAGTATACGGTATTGGCATACACCACGACACCCCATATGTTCAGTATCGAACCGTCGGAAGGTGCCACTTCGGCGACGATCGAGACAACCGACCGGTTCGGCAACCGTTATACTGCCAGTGTAAGTTGGTAGCCCCTCTCCTGCGTTCCGGGCCGCCGGGGATTTTACAATAGACAATGTGTGATCTATGAGATGTGATTTTGTATTTTGGGGAGCCGCCGCATTGGGCGGATTGGTCCCTGTTCACGGGCAGGATAATACGATGCGCCGTCCGAATATTCTGTTCTGCATCGCCGACGATGCCGCATGGCTTCATTTCGGGGCTTATGGCTGCCAATGGGTCTCGACGCCGGTTTTCGACAGTGTGGCCGCACGGGGTGTGCTGTTCGAGAATTGTTACACTCCGAATGCGAAATCGGCGCCTTCGCGTGCGTCGCTGCTCACGGGACGCTACTCGTGGCAGTTGGGCGAGGCGGGTAATCACATCTGTCATTTTCCCGAGGATGCCGGGGTCTTCACCGAGGCGCTCGAAGAGGCTGGTTACGACGTGGCCTTTACCGGCAAGGGCTGGGCTCCGGGCAATCCCGGCATGAAAAACGGCCGTAGACGGCAGTTGACGGGTGAAGCGTGGCAGAATCGGAAACTGACGCCTCCGACATCCGAGATGCTCGCCACGGACTATGCGGCGAATTTTTCCGACTTCCTCTCCTCGCGTGAGGATGCGTCGCGGCCGTGGTTCTTCTGGTTCGGCTGTCGCGAGCCGCACCGCCGCTATGAATACGGCAGCGGAGCGGCCAAAGGCGGACGGACGACCGGAGAGATCGATCGTGTTCCGGCTTTCTGGCCCGACAACGAGACGGTGCGTAACGACATGCTGGACTACGGGTTCGAGATCGAACATTATGACCGGCAGTTGGGACTGATGCTGGCCCGGTTGGAGGAACTCGGGGAGCTGGACAACACGCTTGTCATCGTTACGTCGGACAACGGGATGCCCTTCCCGCGCGCCAAAGGGACCCAGTACGAGTATGCGCATCACATGCCGTTGGCCGTGATGTGGCTGCGGGGAGTGAGTGCCCCGGGACGCCGGGAAGCGGCCTATGTTTCATTTGTCGACATCGCACCGACCCTTTTGGAGGTTGCCGGAACGGACCCTTCGGCGGCCGGCATGGCGCCGCTGCCGGGCGGAAGCCTCGTGCCGCTGTTGCGGAATGAGGCGGACCCCTGTGCCGCGTTGCGCGAACGGGCATTGCTGGGACGCGAGCGGCATGACAACGGACGGCCCGGTGACCAGGGTTATCCGATCCGGGGCATCGTGCGCGACGGTTGGCTCTACCTGTGCAACCTCAAACCGTGGTTGCTGCCCGGGGGCAATCCGGAAACGGGCTACCGGGACATCGACAGTTCCCCGACGAAAACAGCCATTCTGCAATTGCGGCGCAGCGGGCAGGATCGTCGTTATTATGACCTGTCGATGGGGCAGCGTCCGGCGGAGGAGTTGTACCATGTCGAAACGGACCGCGAATGCCTCGCCAACCGGATCGGGGACGTTTCATGCCGGATTCTGGCAGATTCACTGCGGGCCGAGCTTTTCCGGACGCTGCGCGGGCAGGGCGATCCGCGGATGACAGGCGACGGCGACGTATTCGACCGCTATCCCTACGACAAGCCGGGAAAGGACAGCGTTTACGAACGGACCGTCAGTGGGGAGATCATTCCGTGGGAACAGTCGAACTGGGTGCTTCCGACCGATTACGAACAATACGAAATAGTAAAAAACAAATAACCCGAATATGGTGATAAGATTATTGATTTTCCTTGCATCCCTTTTCCTGTTTGGTGCTTGTGCGAGTTCCGAATCCGTTTCCGGCACCCGTGCCGAACGGGTTGTTTCGGAGATTCACAACCCCGCCTCGAACAAGGTGCTTGTCGCATGCCACCGGGGCGACTGGCGCAACTGGCCCGAGAACTCTTTGGCGGCCATCGAATCGGTGATCGGCATGGGC
>NZ_FNRI01000013.1 GCF_900107675.1 Alistipes timonensis JC136 | reverse complement strand
GACAGCGGATAATAGACCATCGGCTTGTCGTAGACCGGTAGCAATTGTTTGCTAACCCCCTTGGTGATCGGGTAAAGACGCGTGCCCGAACCGCCCGCCAATACGATGCCTTTCATAATCAACTAATGGACCTTAACTCACAACTTATCTATATAATTCTGAATACGATTCTGTTGGCTGTTCTTGCCGATCTGTTTACCCTCCAAAGCATATTTCACGACAGCCTCGTCGCTCATCTGGGCGTAAGAAGAAATACCGGACAATAGAAATCCGGATAACAATAAAATGCAGAAAATCCTGTTCATGAATTATTTCACTGTTGGCTGATATGGTTTATTTGAAAACGATCGTCAGAATTTTTTCCCGAAAACAATCGCACAAAACGTATTCGTAAGAACTTTGAGATCGAGCCACCAGGAGCGATGACCCAGATAATAGAGGTCATATTCCAATCTGCGCAGCATCTTTTCCATCGTATCCGTATAACCGTTATAAAGCGTCGCATAGGAAGTCACTCCCGGACGGATCTGATACAGATAAACATAACGCATGTCGTATTCGAGAATCTGGTCTATATAGAATTTCCGCTCCGGCCGGGGCCCTATAAAGGCCATGTCCCCACAGAAGACATTCCATAACTGAGGCAGTTCATCCAGATGGTGGGCACGCAGAAATCGGCCGACTCTCGTCAGGCGGGGGTCATTATCCCCGCCGCTGTGACTTAACTGCGGACCGAATTTTTCAGCGTCGAGCCGCATGGAACGGAACTTATAAATATTGAACGGACGACCGAAACGACCGATACGCTCCTGTTTGAAGATGGCTGGTCCTCCGTCTTCCCATTTGACTGCGATATAACAGATCAAAAATAAGGGAGAGAATAGAATCAATGCCAACCATGCCAGCAAACAATCTGCCACCCGCTTCACCTGGCGCGTAAATGAAGACATGCCGTCCGGAATGAAACGGTCTTTGGGAACATATTTGCTCACAGGGGTCGAGACTTCGATATCCTCATCGAATTTCGGATGCCGGTTCTTTAGCTTGCAGGCCCATCTCGCATAAGCATTATTATCCACCGCATCCGATATTCGAACGTGCAAATCCGAATCGGAAGTCGATGGCAAAACATTCGCTCGTTGCAGCAGCAACGGAATGGCATCTTCCCCGACCAAAGTACAGGGCATCTGCATTTTTTTGGAAAATCCCCGCAGGCACATGCAACCCTGTGCTTTTACAAACAATCGCAGGCTATAAGCCGAAAGACCGTATGCAACCCAGGCATCTACCGAATCCAAAAAATACAGATGCAGGAAAGAGCCGTCATTCTTATATTCATTGAGCGTGATAACGTCCGAAATCATTTGTGTAGACTGCCCCATGATAAATCGTATAAATTTGAAGATTCGCTTCCTGTTATGTGAATTCGCTGATCGTCCTTCTGTACCAGTGTTTGTATAGTTCGGGAGCGAGCGCCGGAACCGTCAATATCTCGTAATCGGGACCGGCTGTCCGCAGGATATGCCCTCGGGAATACGCTTGCAGATCCGCATCCGTAACGGAGGCCATTACCACAGGAAAAGGATAATCCCTGAAGTTGAAGACAGCAGTTTCATGCCGGGGAAACAGACGGCACAGCTGGCAGGCCGAATGCTCGAAGGCAACCCAATATCCTCCAGTATTATACAGGTGGACGAGTGTTTCGTTGTTCTTTTCCCGGTCGAGGATTTCTTGCTGATGAGCTGCCAGGAAGGACATCAACCTCATTCCCGGCGATTCGGACAATTGAGACTGTTGAGAAATTCCGTACATTGTTTTCGATATGCTATGAACCACTTGCCAATGCCGCTCCGCTGTCGGGACAATGTCCCAGCCACCGGTCGTAATCGTCCAACCGTTGCAGAAGCCGCTTTTTAGTTTTCCGGAGAGCGGCGGTGTCACCTCGCCACGGGTCAATGAGTTCGTGAGCCTGGGCATAATAGAACCGATTGTCCGTACAGCCATAAAGCGTAACGAGCAGCAATGCCCGGGACTGCTCGGCCTTGACCAGCGGAAGGATGCTCCGGACCGTGCCGCAGAGACGCTCATACGCCTCGGTCTGGCCGAGAATGGCATAAGCCGGAAGCAACAGCGCATAGAGTTTACAACGCATTACGTCGCTGTCCATCTGCAGGTTACCATACAGACGCAATGTTTCGCAAGCCAGAGTCCGGTCCTCGTCAGTCACCCCCTCCGGACTATGATAGCGTCTCAGAGCCTCGTGCAACCCCGATTGCAGGCGTTCGTTGTCCAGCCGATTATATAGATGTTTGCCTTCGTTATTCAGGGCGATGACTTCGTATTCGCCGGAACGGACATGCAGCAGAGGAACCCACAGCCAGTTTTCGACACACACGACCAAATCTTTCTGTCCGGCACCGGGCTGAATGGCAACACACGCTTCGACACCCTTGAAACGCCCTGCGGTAATGCGCACCTTGTCGCCTTTCATAAGACGCTTCGTTTCGGGGACATAAACAGGGAGTTCATTGGAATAGGCCCGGGCGACCCATTGCAGATTCAGCATCTCCTTATCGGACAGATAAGGGTAATAACTGTGCTGCCCGTTCTTTACGCGCGGCAGGAAATTGTACTGCGGCAATACCTGCTTCATACGATAAAGCTCGTTCTCCGATGACCGGATAAAGACATAGTTGTAGAATAACGACCGGTGTGTGTCGATAAGACGGTCCCCCTCATGCCTTACCTCCCGGTAGGAAGGGGCAAAGAATTCGAATGCCGGCTCACCATTACGGAGCCGACGCTCCAATTCCCGTTGCAACCCGACGGCCGGTCCCCGGTGACAGAGGGGAAGCGTCAGCACATACCATCGAATGGCATGGCTGTTTTTCATACTTGCAAGTTGTTCGGGGGAGGACACAAAAAGAGGTCCGATGCGCTCCTCCAAGATCTCCTTCATCGCTCTTTACGAATGGATTGAATCTGTGGTACGGGCACATCGCGGCCATGTCAGAAAGCATTTATAATGCTCTGATATTTAATCATTTGCTGATGCGCCCCAAGTATTCCCGGAAAAATTCTCACTCTCGACAATCTGACGCAGATACCGGAAATACAAGTTTTGCTATGTATAGTTTCTTTCCAAGAAACCATAATTCGGCCTAAAGCAATGATTATCCTATATATAAGAGTACAATACGCCCTTTTATGACAACATTCTTTTGTATTATCCTTATTTATATTAGGTTGAAAGACCGACCGGAGGTGTCGGAATAAAAAAAATTGTTGGACATATCTAAAAATGCGAACCATTGACGTAAATCACTAATTTACAGCCTATTTTGTGAGGGGGGGGGATTTTTTATAATAAAAAATGAGCCAGTTTTGTTTGGTCCTTTGGACAATAATACATACTTTTGCCCAGTCACTTATGGTTTCTTGGAAAGAAATCACATTATTTCAGTCGGCCAACTCACGATTCCCAATCTCCATAAAAATACCTCATATACAGAATCATTGCAACCACTTCTTTTTGCTTTGCAAGATTTAGTATCTCGATGCTCAGGGATTTTAGCGCACGGGACCGCTGTTCCAAAGCGGCATTTGAGCGCAAGACGCTGAAAATAAACCGTTGCCTTTTCGTTACCTATTGTCTTATACAAAAATGTAACGACCCGAATTATCGAATCGTTACATTCTTTCACTCCCGCTCCGGAAAGAGCGGCTTTTTTATTTCAGACCCGTCAGCAGGGCGAAGAGGGAACCGAAGAGGAAGAAAAATTTGCTGAGTTTGAGCCGCAGCGAACGGTAGCCGCGGTACTTCTGGGTTTTGACGGTGTTGATGCTGATGCCCAGCCGGCGGGCGATCTCGGCGCCCTTGAACCCGGCGATCGAGAGGCGGATGATCCGGCTCTGCTCCGAAGGCAGGGCGTGGATGTCGCTGTAAAGCCGGCGAATAACCTCCTCCCCGACCATTCCGGCAAGCAGTCCGGTATCGGCTTCGGGATCGAAGTGGGGGGGGGAAACTTCGTCGCGCACCTGCTGTTCGTGCATGTTCCGCAGCAGCGACTCGCGGTTGCTGCGGTCGCGCCGGTAGGCCAGCGAATTGTGGTAGACCGAACGGTAGAGATAAGCCGCAAGTTCGGGAAGCACCGAAAAGGTCCGGTCCGACTGCCACATCCTGAGCAGCAACTCCTGGACGAGATCCTCGGCGAACGCGGCATCGCCCGTGAGCGACGCCGAATAGGCACAGAGCGCCTTGTAGTAACGGGCGTAGAGCTCCTCCCAGGCAACGGGCTCCTTCCCGTTGACCCGGCTCACGAACTCTTCCGATTCCGTTGGTCTTATCTCCATGACAACTTATTCCGACTTGCGCAAAACGTTTGGCGTGCTTTGCAAAAACCCTCCAAAAAGAGCGTTGCAACGAGGGGTTTGCTCGCAAATATAAGTATTTTGAACCATATATATATGCGTTTCGGACATTTTTCTGTACGAACCGGACAAAGCCCGGCGTTACATTTTTCAACAAAAAAACGAACCGGAACGACATTTATTCCGAATTCCGACCACCGATATAATAAATCGTCGCAAAAAGTTGCATTTCAATTATATTTTCCTAAATTTGTATTATCCGAATCATACCGCAAATTCTTATGGAAAAACGTGAACTTTTACTCGGAGACGAAGCCCTCGCGCTGGGGGCGCTCCATGCGGGACTGTCGGGCGTCTATGCTTATCCGGGTACACCCTCGACCGAAATCACCGAATATATCCAGGATCATCCCCTCGCCGTCGCGCGCGGCGTCCACCGCACGTGGTCGTCGAACGAAAAGACGGCCATGGAGGAGGCGCTCGGCATGTCGTTCGCCGGCAAACGCGCGCTGGTCTGCATGAAACACGTGGGACTGA
Organism: Alistipes timonensis JC136; assembly: GCF_900107675.1. Lineage (GTDB taxonomy): Bacteria > Bacteroidota > Bacteroidia > Bacteroidales > Rikenellaceae > Alistipes > Alistipes timonensis. Next base: position 60,432 of record NZ_FNRI01000013.1, on the reverse strand, counting down.
ACGTGGCTGCCGACGCCTTCGTCAACGCGGCGATGACCGGGGCCAACGGCGGACTGGTGGTGGTCGTGGCCGACGACCCTTCGATGCACTCCTCGCAGAACGAGCAGGATTCGCGCTTCTACGGAAAATTCGCCCTCGTGCCGACTTTCGAACCCTCCACCCAGCAGGAGGCTTACGATATGGTGAAAGCCGCGTTCGAACTTTCGGAACGGTTCCGGATTCCGGTGCTGATGCGCCTGACGACCCGCATGGCCCACTCGCGGGCGGTGGTCGAAGTGACGGAACCTCGCGCCGAAAACGAACTGCACTCGCCCGCCGAAACCCGCCAGTGGGTACTCATGCCGGGCAATTCGCGCGTGCGGTACAAGATCCTGCTGGACGACTACGCCCGACTGGAGACGGAGGCTGCCGCAAGCCCGTTCAACACCTATACGGAGGGTCCGGACAAACGGCTGGGCATCATCGCCTGCGGCATCGCCCATAATTACGTGATGGAGAACTACCCGGACGGCTGTCCGCATCCGGTGCTGAAGCTGTCGCAATACCCGCTGCCCCGCGACCTGGTGCGGCGCATGGCCTCGGAATGCCAGGCGTTGCTCGTCGTCGAGGAGGGGCAGCCCGTCGTGGAGGAGGCCGTGCGGGGCGTACTGCCCGGTCCCCTGCCGATCCGGGGACGCCTGACGGGCGAACTGCCCCGCACCGGGGAGCTCACGCCCGACAGCGTGCGCGCGGCCCTCGGAATGTCCCCGCACCGGACACACGCCGCCAGCGAGATCGTCGTGCCCCGCCCGCCCGCACTGTGCCAGGGATGCGGACACCGCGACATGTACACCGCACTGACCGAGGTGGTCCGCGAGGAATATCCCGCCGGCAAGGTTTTCAGCGATATCGGCTGCTACACGCTGGGGTGGCTGGCTCCGTTCCACGCCATCGACACCTGCGTGGACATGGGGGCCTCGATCACCATGGCCAAAGGCGCCGCCGACGCAGGACAGCACCCCTCGATCGCCGTGATCGGCGACTCGACCTTCACCCATTCGGGCATGACGGGACTGCTGGACGCCGTGAACGAGCGGGCGAACATCACGGTCATCATCTCGGACAACCTCACGACAGGCATGACCGGAGGCCAGGATTCGGCCGGCACGGGACGCCTCGAGCAGATATGCGCCGGCATCGGCGTCGACCCGGCGCACATCCGCGTGACGGTGCCGCTGCCCAGGAACCGCGAGGAGCTGAAGGCGATGATCCGCGAAGAGATCGCTTATCCGGGCGTCTCGGTCATCATCCCGCGCCGCGAATGCATCCAGACCGCCAAAAAACATAACACGGCAAAAAAGTAAAGGCTTATGAAACGCGACATCATACTCTCAGGAGTCGGAGGACAGGGAATCCTCTCGATCGCCACCGTCATCGGACGGGCGGCCCTCGCCGAAGGGCTGCAGTTGAAGCAGGCCGAAGTCCACGGCATGAGCCAGCGGGGCGGCGACGTTCAGTCGAACCTGCGCATCTCCTCGTCAGCGATCCATGCGGACCTCATCCCGCGGGGCGAGGCCGACCTCATCGTCTCGCTCGAACCGATGGAGGCGCTGCGCTACCTGCCGTGGCTGGCGTCCGACGGCTGGGTCATCACCAACACGGTCCCGCTGGTCAACATCCCCGACTACCCCGACGCCGATGCCCTGCAACGCGAACTGGAGGCGCTGCCCCACGCGGTGACGCTCGACATCGACGCCTTGGCCAAGGCCGCGGCATCGCCCCGCTCGGCCAACATGGTGCTGCTGGGCGCCGCGGCGCCGTTTCTGGACATCGACGCCGCGAAGCTCGAAGCGGGCATCCGCGACATCTTCGCCCGCAAAGGCGAGCAGGTGGTGGAGATGAACCTCGCGGCATTCCGCGCCGGGTATGAAGCGACCCAAAAACAGGCAAAACGATGAAAATACCTTTCGACAGGTCCTACCTGCGCTCCGCGCTGGAGCGGATGGACATTGCAGACATCGCGCAGGCCACGATCCGCCAGTCGGGCGACATCGCCCGCATGATGGAGCGCGAAACCGGCGCCGAGTTCCTCCATCTCGAAATGGGCGTGCCGGGACTGCCTCCCGAGCGGGTGGGCGTCGAGGCCGAATGCGCGGCCCTGCGAAGGGGCGTTGCGTCGCAGTATCCCGCCATGCCCGGCATCCCGGAGCTGAAAACCGCGGCTTCGCGCTTTATCGAGGCCTTTCTCGACGTGAAGGTCGCCCCCGAAGGGTGCGTCCCGACCGTCGGGTCGATGCAGGGCAGCTTCACCGCATTCCTGATGTGCTCGCAACTCGACCCGGCCAAGAACAAGATACTCTTTATCGACCCCGGATTCCCCGTGCAGCGCAGTCAGGTGCGCATCCTCGGCATCCCCTCGGAGTCGTTCGACATCTACGACTACCGGGGTGAAAAGCTGGGTCCGAAGATCGAGAGCTACCTCGCCGCGGGCGACGTGGCGGCCATCGTCTACTCGAACCCCAACAATCCGGCGTGGATCTGCCTGACGGAAGACGAACTGCGCACGATCGGCGGGCTGGCCACGAAATACGACGCCGTCGTCATCGAGGACCTCGCCTACCTCTGCATGGATTTCCGCAAACCGCTGGGACGTCCTTTCGAGGCGCCCTATCAGCCCACCGTCGCCCGCTACACGCAGAACTACATCCTGCTGGTCTCAGGATCGAAGATATTCAGCTACGCCGGACAGCGAATCGCCGTGGCGGCCGTCTCCGAGACGCTCTACCGCCGCGAATACCCGGCCCTGCGCCGGCGTTACAACATCGGACGGCTGGGCGACGCCTTCGTGCTGGTCTTCCTCTACGCGGCTTCGTCGGGCACGAGCCACTCGGCGCAGCACGCCCTGGCGGCGATGTTCCGCGCGGCGGCCGACGGCGAATTGGATTTCGTAGGCGAAGCCTCGGAATACGCCCGCCGCGCCCGGCTCACCAAGGAGGCGTTCCTCCGCCACGGCTTCCGCATCGTCTACGACAAGGACCGGGACGAGGCCGTCAGCGACGGATTCTTCTACACGGTGGGCTACGGCGGGATGACCAGCGCCGAACTGCTGAGCGAACTGCTGCTCTGCGGCATCTGCGCCATCTCGCTCACCTCGACCGGCAGCCGTCAGCACGGCATCCGGGTCTGCGTCTCGCAACTGAACCGTCCCGAACAGTTCGACCTGCTCGAAGAACGTTTGCAAATATTCGCCGAAACCCATAAATAGACGATTCCATGCGCTTTACGACTGCCGCGGAGGCGGTAAAACTCATCCGATCCAACGACAGCGTCTACATTCAGGGCAGCACCTCGATTCCCGAGGTGCTCGTGGCCGCGATGGCCGACCGGGGCCCGGAACTCCGGGGCGTGAAGGTCTACTCGGCCTTCGCCGTGGGAGCCTTCGAGGCACCCTACTGCCGGCCCGAATACCGCGATTCGTTCCTCGTGAACAGCCTCTTCGTGGCCAACAACATCCGCCGCTGGCTGGCCGACGGCTGCGGACAGTCGATCCCGGCCTTTCTGGGCGAGATTCCGGGGCTGTTCCGCGACGGCACGCTGCCCCTCGATTTCGCGCTCATCAACGTCTCGCCGCCCGACGCCGAGGGCTACTGCTCGTTCGGCGTCTCGGCCGATCTGGCGGTGTCGGCGGTGGAGTGTGCGAAGACCATTATCGCGCAGGTCAACAAGGCGATGCCCTACTCTTACGGCGACGCCGTGATCCACTCCTCGCGCTTCGCCGCGGCCGTGGAGGTCGACTCCCCGCTGGTGGAGGTCCCGACGGCCGTGCCCACCGACACCGAGCTCAAAATAGGAAACTACATCGCCGAACTGATCCCCGACGGAGCTACGCTCCAGATCGGCGTCGGCGGCATCCCCAACGCCGTGCTGGGGGCCCTCCGCGGCCACAAGCACCTGGGACTGCATACCGAGGCGATGACCGACGGCGTGCTGCCGCTGCTGGAAAGCGGCGTGATCGACAACTCGCAGAAAGCGGTGATGCCCGGCGTGACGGTGGCGTCGCTGGCCCTGGGTTCGCGCCGGCTGTACGACTACATGGACTACCGCAAGGACCTGGTGATGAAGGACGTGGCGTGGACCAACGATCCGTTCCGCATCCGGCAGAATCCCCGGGTCATGGCCATCAACTCGGCCGTGGAGGTGGACCTCACGGGTCAGGTGTGCGCCGACTCGGTCGGCGAACGCATCATCTCGGGCGTAGGCGGTCAGCACGACTTCATGTACGGCGGAGCGCTGTCCGAAGGGGGCAAAACCTTTATCGCCATCCCCTCGGCCACGCCCAAAGGCGAGTCGAAGATCAAAGCGCTGCTGACGCCCGGCGCGGGGGTCGTCACGACGCGCCACATGGTCCAGCACATCGTCACCGAATACGGCGTGGCGCACCTGCGGGGCCGCAACCTCGCCGAGCGGGCCCGGGCGCTGATCGCCATAGCCCACCCTTCAGTCCGCGAAGAGCTGGAACGCGCCGCCGCGAAGCGCTTCGGCTACTCGTTCCTGCGGCTCAAACCGTAACCCCGACCCGGGCCGCTCCGCCGGATGCTCCTCCGGCCGGACGCCGGAACGGCTGACAAACTGTAAGCACCGATCAGTCGGAGAGGGGGTCTATTTTATTGATTTTCGATAAAAATAAATTGTTTTTCAAAAATTAATCCCTATATTTGTCCCCAAGTGCGTAACAAACCGTTACCCGGCAACCCTCACCCGACTGCGGACAAACTATGATCAAACTGGAAAACATCAACAAAACCTATAACAACGGCTCGCCGCTTCACGTGCTGAAGGGCATCGACCTCGAGGTCGGCAAGGGCGAACTGGTGTCGATCATGGGAGCTTCGGGTTCGGGCAAATCGACCCTGCTGAACATCCTCGGCATCCTCGACGACTACGACAGCGGCAACTACTACCTCGCGGGGCGTCTGATTAAGAACCTCAACGAAACGCAGGCCGCCGCCGCACGCAACCGGATGATCGGCTACATCTTCCAGTCGTTCAACCTCATCAACTACAAAAACGCCGTCGAGAACGTCGCCCTGCCGCTCTATTACCAGGGCGTCGCGCGCCGCAAACGCAATGCGCAAGCGCTGGAATACCTCGACATGCTGGGCCTGCGCGACTGGGCCGCACACATGCCCAACGAGATGTCGGGCGGCCAGAAGCAGCGCGTGGCGATTGCCCGGGCGCTCATCAACCAGCCCGAGATCATCCTCGCCGACGAGCCTACGGGTGCATTGGACAGCGTCACCTCGCAGGAGGTGATGAACCTGCTGCGGCGGGTCAACACCGACATGGGCATGACCATCATCTGCGTCACCCACGAGCAGTCGATCGCCGACCAGACCGACAAGATCATCCGCCTCAGGGACGGCGTCATCAGCAGCATCGACCAAACGGGCCTCGGAAAACGATGAGGGAACTGCTGCTGGAGATCTGGACCTCGGTGCGGCGCAACAAGCTGCGCACGTTCCTCACGGGCTTCTCGGTCGCGTGGGGCATCTTCATGCTGGTGATCCTGCTGGGCTCGGGCAACGGACTGAAGAACGGCGTGCTGGCCAACTTCGACGACTATGCCACCAACTCCATAGACCTCTACGGCGGCCGGACCTCCAAGCCGTGGATGGGTTACGAGAAAGGCCGCCGCATACGGATGTGGAACAGCGACCTGGAAATCCTCAAACGGGAGTTCCCCGAGGTCGAGGAGGTCTCGGCCAACAAATGGCTCGACGGCAAGAAAGCCACCTACGGACGCGAGTTCACCCAAGTCTGGCTGCGGGGATCGCTCCCGAAAGTGCAGCAGATGGAGGGCATCAAACTCTCGGCCGGACGCTACATCAACGACGCCGACGTGAAGAACTACCGCAAGGTCATCGTCATCGACGAACCGATGCGCCGCATCCTCTTCAAAGGCGCCGACCCGCTGGGCAAGCAGATCAAAGTCGGGGGCCTCGTCTTCACGGTGATCGGCATCGAAAAGGGCGACGCCCAGCGCAACAACTCCTCGTGCACGATCCCCCTCACGACCGGACAGCTCATCTACACGGCCAACAATCCCGAGGTCAACAACGTCATCCTCACGCTGCGGGGCGTCGACACCGACGAACAGATGGAGGATTTCGAGAAACGCCTCATCAGCCGCCTCGCCGCCGAACACCACTTCGCCCCGGACGACCGGAGCGCCATCTGGATCAACAACACGATGGAGATGTACAAGAACATGATGGTCGTCTTCGGGGGCATCAACCTCTTCGTCTGGATCATCGGCCTCGGGACGCTGCTGGCGGGCATCGTCGGCGTGAGCAACATCATGCTGGTAACCGTCACCGAGCGCACCGCCGAATTCGGCATCCGCAAGGCTCTCGGGGCCAGACCGGCGTCGATCATCCGCCTGATCCTCACCGAATCGGTCCTGATCACCGCGGCGTTCGGCTACCTGGGGATGGTGCTGGGCGTGGCCGTGATGGAGACGGTCAACTACCTGCTCAACCAAATGCCGTCGCAACAGACCGAGGGCGGCATGAATTCGGTGTTCCTCGACCCGACGCTCGATCTGGGCGTAGCCGTGAGCGCCACGGTGGTACTGGTCGCCGCGGGCCTCATCGCCGGGTACATCCCCGCCTACCGCGCGGCACAACTGAAAACGATCGACGCTCTGCGTTACAACAAATAAAGCCATGTCCTTTTTCGACACAGACCGCTGGAACGAAATCTGGCAGACCATCGCCCGGAACCGCAAGCGCAGTATCATGACTGCGCTGGGGGTCTTCTGGGGTATCTTCATGCTGACGGTGATGCTGGGCGCGGGGATGGGTCTGGGACGTCTGTTCCGGGCGCAGCTGGGCGACATGTCGACCAACACGCTGCTCATGCAGCCCCAGCAGACCGGCATCCCCTACAAGGGCATGCCCAAAAACCGCTGGTGGTGGATGAACAACGAGGATGTGGAGACGGTGAAGCGGCTGCCCCAGGTGCAGTACGCCTCGGCGGTGCTCTGGGGCCGCGAGGTCCACGCCAGCTACCGGGAGCACAAGGGCGACTACACGCTGATGGGGTACACCCCCGACTACCAGAAAATCAATCCTCAGAAAATCCTCTACGGACGCTTTATCAACGAGGTCGACATGGTGCAGAAACGCAAATCCTGCGTCATCGGCACCCAGGTCTGCAAGGACCTGTTCCCCGGCGGAGAGGACCCCACGGGCAGGATCATCAAACTGAGCAACACCTATTTCCGGGTGGTCGGCGTGCTGCGCAAACAGAGCACCGCGATGTCGTTCAGCGACGTCGAGCGCACGATCGTGGTCCCCGTGTCGCTCGCGCAGCAGATGTTCGGGCGCGGCAACGGCATCGACATGCTCGCCGTGGCGGGCCGCGACGACACTCCGAGCAAGGAGGTCGACAAGGCGTGCCGCGAAGCGGTCTTCGCACGCCACATCATCTCCCCGGACGACGAAAAAGCCGTCTGGTCGATGGCCACGGCCGAGATTTTCGAGAAGGTGATGGGGCTGTTCAACGGCATCGCGCTGCTGACGTGGATCGTGGGACTCGGAACGCTGCTGGCGGGCATCGTCGGCGTGAGCAACATCATGCTGGTGCTCGTGAAGGAGCGCACGCAGGAGATCGGCATCCGCCGCGCGCTGGGCGCCCCGCCCCGGGCCATCATCGGACAGATACTCTCCGAGAGTTTCGTGCTCACGTTCATCGCAGGAGTGCTGGGGCTCACGACGGCCGTGGGCGTGCTCTCGGTGGTCGACTCGATCTACTACCAGGCCGTCACCGTGGCGCAGGACGGATTCGAGATATCGTGGATGATCTCGTTCGGCACGGGAATGCTCGCCCTCGTGATCCTCGTGGCAGGCAGTCTGCTGGCGGGCGTCATCCCCGCGACCCGCGCCCTGAAAATCAAAGCCGTGGACGCCATACGCGAAGAATAAGAACAAATATCAATACACAGCCCTATGAAAAAGTTTCTGAAGATTTTTGCCGGAGTGCTCTTCGCAGCGCTTTTACTGGGAACCTTCTGGTTCCTGTGGCAGAAAACCCGTCCGGTGAAGGTCGTCTACACGATCGTACAGCCCAAACTGGACACGCTCAAACAGTTCGTGGTGGCCACGGGCAAGGTCGAGCCGCGCGATGAAGTGATGATAAAACCCCAGATTTCGGGCATCATCTCCGACGTCTACAAGGAGGCCGGGCAGTCGGTGCGCAAAGGCGAGGTGATCGCCACGGTGAAGGTCGTACCCGAAATGGGCCAGCTCTCGAGCGCCGAATCGCGCGTGTCGGTGGCCGAGATTTCGCTGGCGCAGACCCGCCGCGAGCACGACCGCACGACGGCCCTGCACGCGAAGGGCGTCGTCTCGAACGAGGAGGCCGAACAGAGCCGCACGGCCCTGGCAAAAGCCGAAGAGGAGCTGCAGAACGCCAGGGAGAACCTCGAGATCGTGAAGAACGGCATCTCGAGCCGCTTCAAAGAACTGAGCAACACGCAAATCCGTTCGACGATCGACGGCATGATCCTCGACGTGCCGATCAAAGTCGGCAACTCGGTGATCCAGGCCAACACGTTCAACGACGGCACGACGATCGCCACGGTGGCCGACATGTCGAACATGCTCTTCCGGGGCAACGTCGACGAGACGGACGTGGGCAAGCTCAACGAGGGCATGCCCGTAAAACTCACCATCGGAGCGCTGCAAAACGTCGAACTGGACGCCCGGCTGGAGTACGTCTCGCCGAAAGCCACTGAAGACAACGGCGTGGTGCTCTTCGAGGTCAAAGCCGCCGTGACGGTGCCCGCCAAGGTCTTCGTGCGGGCGGGTTACAGCGCCAACGCCAGCGTGATGATCGAGAGCCGCGAAGGGGTGCTGACTCTCCCGGAGAGCACCGTGGAGTTCGAGAACGGCAAGAGCTATGTCCATGTGCTGACCAGCGCCGAGGGGGCCGAGGAGCAGACCTTCGACAAACGCGAGGTGCAAATCGGCCTTTCGGACGGCATAAACATCGAGATTAAGGAGGGCGTGACCGCCGGGGACAACATCCGCGGCGTCAAAGAAGACAAAAAGAAAAAGTAACCGCAAAAATACCGCATGATGAAAACCGGCATCTTACTCGCGGCCCTGTTCGCCGCCACGGCGGCCTGTGCGCAGGGTGCGGCCCCGGAGAGCCCCGGACAGTCGCCCGCGGCGGGCATTCCCTGGACGCTCGACGACTGCATCGGCTTTGCCCAGCGCAATAATCTCGACGTTCAGCGACGTTCGCTGCAGGTAGAGAAGAGCGACGTGGAACTCTCGACAGCCAAATACAGCCGCCTGCCCGACCTGAACGCTTCGGTCGGCGCCGACGCCTCGTTCGGCCGCGTGCTCTCGAGCGACAACACCTACCAGACAAAGAACCAGACCTCGGGATCGCTCAACGTCTCGGCCTCCGTGCCGCTGTTCCAGGGCATGCGCATCAACCATCAGGTCAAAGCCGGAAAGCTGGACCTGGCGGCTGCCGTGGAAGACCTGGAGCGGGCCCGCGAGGATGTGGCGATCCATGTCATGACGCTCTATCTGGAGGTGCTTTATAACAAGGAGATGGTCGGCGTGGCCGAACGCCAGCTGACGCTGAGCACACAGCAGGCCGAGCGGAGCCGGGCGCTGGCGGCCGCGGGCAAACAGCCCGAATCGACCGTCTACGAGAGCGACGCCCTCGTTGCCAGCAATCGCATGACCCTCACGCAGGCCCGTAACGACCTGCAACTGGCGCTGCTCAACCTGAGCCAGGCCCTCAACCGCGAAAGCGCCGCCGGTTTCGACATCGTCGATCCGGCACTCGACAGCGTGGCGCTCGCCGCGCTCCACCGCCTCGGTTCGGCCGACGATGTCTACGCCTACGCCGCCGAGAACCGTCCCCACATCCGCGCCGAACGGCTGCGACTGGAGAGTTCGGAACATTCGGCAGCCATCGCCCGCTCGGCCCTCTACCCCTCGCTGTCGCTCTCGGGCGGCTACGGCACGGGAGTTTACAGCGCCGATCAGGACAAATTCTGGACCCAGATGCGCCACAACAGCCGCGAATACGTCGGCGTCTCGCTCAACGTCCCGATCTTCAACCGCCGGGCCACGCGCAACAGCATCCGCACGGCGCAGATCGCCGTACGCAGCCAGCAGTTGGCCGTCACCGAGGCCGAACGCGAACTGCGCAAACTCATCGAACAGGCGTGGTACAACGCCGACGCCTCCTACGCCAAGTACCGGTCGGCCGAAGCCGCCGCGGCGTCGGCCCGGATCGCCTTTGCCTACGAGGAGCGGAAAGCCGAAGCGGGCCGTTCGACAGTGTTCGACTTCAACGATGCCAAAACGCGCATGGAGAAGGCCGAGGCCGACGCCGTGCAGGCCAAATACGAGTTCGTATTCCGTTCGAAGATACTCGACTTCTACCGCGGGAAGCCGCTGCAACTCTGAAAAAGAGGGTGCCGGATAAACATTTTCAAACAAATAGGACGACCTGAAACGGTCGCCCTATTGCTTTCCGGGACATCAGTCCCAACAAAGTCCCGGGAAGTCTCCGGTAGTAGGTCCCAGGCTTCCTCCGGCAGGAAAGCCCTTCGTGCGTCACTGAAATCTGTGTTTATCCCAGCAATACAAAGGTAAAATAAAATATTTAATCGCACAAGCAGTCGGGCGTTTTTGTTTCCATTGCCGACCGAATTGTTATACACAGAATACTTTTCGTACGGCAAAAAGGCGGCAATCCGGAAAATTTGCCCTACTTTTGCAGCGATTTCAACGGCAAACAGATGGAATGGCTTAAAGAATTGCTCGTCGAGCACTCGGCACTGCAGGCCGTCGTGGTGATCTCGCTCATCTCGACGATCGGTATCGGTCTGGGCAAGATCCGCTTTTTCGGCATCTCGCTCGGCACGGCTTTCATCTTCTTCGTGGGGATCATGGCCGGGCATTTCGGACTGTCGCTCGACCCGGCGATGCTGACCTACGCCGAGAGCTTCGGACTGGTGATCTTCGTCTACGCCCTCGGCCTGCAGGTGGGCCCGGGCTTCTTCAGTTCGATGCGCGTCGACGGACTGCGGCTGATGTCGCCGGCCATCGCCGTCGTGCTGCTCGGCACGGCGCTGGCCGTGGGACTGAGCTACGCATTCAAAGTCCCGATGTCCGACATGTCGGGCATCCTCTGCGGCGCGACGACCAACACTCCTGCGCTGGGCGCTGCGCAGCAAGCCCTGCAACAGATGGGAATGGACGTCAACGGCGCCGCACTGAGCTGTGCCGTGGCCTACCCGCTGGGCGTCGTGGGCGTAATTCTGGCCATGGTTTTCCTGCGCAAACTCTTCGTGCGTCCCGCGGACATGCCGGGTCCCGACGCCGAACACCACAAGAACGTCTTCATCGCCAGCTACCGCCTCACCAACCCCGCCGTTTTCGGCAAGAGCGTGCACGAGATCGCGGCCCACAGCCACCACCATTTTGTCATTTCGCGCCTGTGGCGTGACGGGCGGGTGTCGATCCCCACGTCGGACATGACGCTCGATGCGGGTGACGTGATCCTCGTAATCACCACCCCCGGCGATGCCGACGCCCTGCGGCTGATCTTCGGCGAGCAGGAGCAGAAGGACTGGAACAAGGAAAACATAGACTGGAACGCCGTGGACCGCCAGCTGATCTCGCAGCGAATCCTGGTGACGCGCCCCGAGATCAACGGCAAGAAGCTCTCGCAACTGCGCCTGCGGAACAACTACGGCATCAACATCAGCCGCGTCTACCGTTCGGGCGTACAACTGTTGGCGACGCCCGACCTGCGGCTCCAGATGGGCGACCGCCTGACGGTGGTGGGCGAAGCGCAGGCGATCCGCAACGTCGAGAAAATCCTCGGCAACGCCGTGAAGAGCCTCAACGAACCCAACCTCGTGGCGGTCTTCATCGGCCTGATCCTCGGCCTGACGCTCGGAAGCATCCCCATCGCGATCCCCGGCATTTCGATCCCCGTGAAACTCGGACTCGCGGGCGGCCCGATCATCGTCGGCATCCTCATCGGCACGTTCGGCCCCCGACTCCACATGATCACCTACACCACACAGAGCGCCAACCTGATGCTGCGCGCCCTGGGGCTTTCGATGTACCTCGCCTGCCTCGGACTCGACGCCGGGGCGCACTTCTTCGAGACCGTCATGCGGCCCGAAGGCGCGCTGTGGATCGCCATCGGCTTCGTGCTGACTTTCGTACCGGTGGTACTGGTCGGACTGTTCGCCCTCCGGGCGCTGAAAGTCGATTTCGGATCGGTGTCGGGCCTGCTGTGCGGCAGCATGGCCAACCCCATGGCCCTCAACTATGCCAACGACACCATCGAAGGCGACAACCCCTCGGTCTCCTACGCCACGGTCTACCCCGTCTGCATGTTCCTGCGCGTGATTATCATTCAGGTGATGCTGATGCTGGTGCTTTAGCCTCCGGCGGAGTGCCCTGCGGCACGGACGGCGTGTTTTGCGATGCAGGCGGCACATCGCCCTGCGGCGCCGGAGCGCGCAGCGACGCGATGTCCTCGCCCGAAGGATTCTGGAAGACCCGCAGCCCGAATTCCGGGATCACGGCCAGCACATGGTCGAAAACATCCGACTGTATCCCCTCGTAATCCACCCAGACAACCGTATCGGTAAAGAAATAGAGCTGCATCGGAAGTCCCGTTTCCGTCGGCTGCAGTTGACGCACCATCAGCGTCATGGATTTGTTCACCGGCACCTCGTTCTGCAGGTAGCGCACCAGGTAGGCGCGAAAGACCCCGAGATTGGTCTGGTGCAGTCCGTTGACCCGCCGTTCGGCGGTCCCGATACCGTGCGCGGCGTTGTAGGCCTCGATCCGCTGTTCGGTCTCGTCGACATAGTCTTTGATAAGGTCGATGGTGCGGTAGTGGTCCAGCATCTCGGGCGTGCAGAAACGCACGCTGGTCATGTCGATCGACACCGAACGCATCACGCGGCGGCCTCCCGAGAGCTGCATGGCGTGCCAGTTCGTAAAGGAGTCGGTCGTCAGCAGGTAGGGCGGCAGCATGACGAGCGTGTTGTCCCAGTTGCGGATTTTGACCGTCGTGAGCGACACCTCCTCGACATTTCCGTCGGCGCCGTACTTCGGGACCGAAATCCAGTCCCCGACTTTAAGCATGTCGTTGGCCGCAAGCTGGATGCCCGACACGAATCCGAGAATGCTGTCGCGGAAAATCAGCATCAGCACGGCCGCCGAAGCGCCCAGCCCCGTGAGCAGGATGGCCGGCGACTTGTTCATAAGGATCGAGACGATCAGGATGGTGCAGATCAGCGCGGCGATTCCCTGTGCCGTCTGCCGCAGGCCTTTGATGGGTTTGTTCTGCCACGCGGGGCGCGATGCGGCGAGGTGGAAGGCGGCGTAGAGCAGGGCATTGACGAAGCGAAATACCGTGACGACGATATAAACCTCCATAAGCCGCATCACGATGACGCGTTCGGTGGATTTCTCCTCGAAAACGACCGGCAGCATAACCGCCAGCAGGATGGCGCTCAGGATATGGCACATGCGGTTGAGGACCGGAACGCTGAATAGCGTGTCGTCCCATTTGGCCCGGGTGCGCGTGACGAGCTTGCGCACGCCGCGCACTATTCCCCACCGCAGCAGCAGGTCGAAAACCACGGCTGCCAGCACGACCAGCGCAAAGGCCACCCAGTGATCCCAACCGTCATCGGCAGCCGACGTCGCCCCCAGCCACTCCAGCAGGGAGTCGGTCCAACGTTTCAGATGTGTTTGCATACCCGGCCCGTATCAATTTTCGGGCCTTAGGCGGAATTGCGGCCGAAAACCCGGAAACAACGCCGGTTCGGACAACGGAATCAGCCGAGGATCAACCCGATCTCGCCTTCGAAATTGGGTGTAAAAATCCCTTTGCCCAGATTTTCGCGAATCTCCGACACAGGCCAGAAACGTCCGCCGTCGAGTTCGCCGCTCGGACGGACCGGACCGTCGCAGACCGCGCGGTAGACATGGACCAGTTCGCGTTCGCGCTCCGAGCGGAACTCATAGACGGCGACCGCCTCGGGCGTGAACTCCGTGATGCCCAGCTCCTCGCGGACCTCGCGCCGCAGGGCTTCGGCAATCGTCTCGCCATAGTCGACATGCCCGCCCACGGCCGTGTCCCACCGCCCGGGCTGAATGTCCTTCCAGGCAGGGCGCTTCTGCAGATAAAGTTCTCCCTTCGAATTGAAGACGTGAAGGTGCACGACCGGATGCAGCAGCATCGACCCGCCGTGGCACTCGCCGCGCGTGGCGCTGCCGACGACCGTTCCGGCTGCATCGACGACGGGAAAAATCTCTTCGCTGTTATCGCAGTTCATGACGGGGATATTTATGGATGTAGATCATCACGGCAGCCATGCCCAGCAGCGCGAAAGCCGCGCCGGGGAGCGCCGTGTATTCGTAACCGAGTGTATGCTCGATCGGCAGACCGCCGACGTAGGCCCCCAGGGCATTGCCCAGGTTGAAAGCCACCTGCACGAGGGCCGCGCCGAGCATCTCGCCGCCGCGCGAATTTTCGAGGATCAGCAATTGCTGGGGTGACGACACGCAAAAGAGGCAGGCCGTCGTGAGGCACATCAGCGCCAGCGAGAGGTAGCGGACATGCGCCCCGAAGAAGATGCCGACGAGTGCCAGACAGGCCGTGCCGAGCGTGAAGCGCACAACCTTCTCGGGTGTAAAGCGGTCTGCAAAGTGGCCGCCGACGATGTTGCCCGCGAACATACCGAAGCCGGCAAGCATGATGATGAGCGTCAGGTCGTCGGGCCGGAATCCGGAAGTGTGAATCATCAGCGGACTGACATAACTGTACCAGCAGAAGATGCCCCCGTTGCCGAGCATCACCGACACCAGCACCAGCCACGGAGCAGCGCTTTTCAGGAACCGGAACTGCCCTTTCAATCCCGTGTCGGGCAGCGCAGGCAGGGCCGGAACCCATAATTTCACGAGCAGCATGGCCACGGCGCCCCATACGGCGACGATGCCGAACGTGGCACGCCATGTCACGGCGCCGCTGATATAAGTTCCCAGCGGCACGCCGAAGAGGTTGGCGACAGTCATACCCACGACCATGATCGACACGGCCTCGGCGCGCTTGCCCTTGTCGGCGACACGCTCGGCGACGATCGATCCCACGCCGAAGAAAGCTCCGTGGGGAAGTCCCGAGACAAAACGCATGACCAGCAGGGTCCAGTAATTCGGTGCAAGCGCCGCGCAGGCGTTTCCGAGGATAATCAGGCCTGTGAGGACCAGCAGGATATGCTTGAGCGGCCGCGTGCGGGCTACCAGCACCGTGAGGGGCGCCCCGAAGCAGACGCCCAACGCATAGGCGGAGATCAGGTGTCCCGCCTCGGGGATCGAGACGCCGAGGCTGCGGGCGATGTCGGGCAGAATGCCCATCATCACGAACTCCGCCATGCCGAGCGCAAGCGTCCCGAATGCCAGGGCAATCAGACTTTTTTTCATCGGAAGATATGCATTAACAACTAACCGGTTGCAAAAATAGCACAAAAAAGGTGAAAAGTTTTTGCGACTTTTCACCTTTTTTCAATTTTTCAAAGCTTGGGCCCCGACTCCCGCGGTTGTCCCACCTCGAAGCCCAGCACCCGCATCCACTCCACGGTGGCGGCATCGACCAGCTCGTTACGGTCGGCCCAGCGGCGTTCCTCGATCAGCTTTTTCTTGCGCTCTTCGAGGTTCTTCAGCAACGGAAAATCCGGATGGGGCAACAGCGACCTGGCCTCGCGCTGCGACGGACGTATCCTGCGGTCGAAAACGTCGGCCTGCGTCGGGCGCCGCGCTCCCTCCCACTTGAAGCCCTTGAGGAAAAGCTCCTGATCGGGCGGAATCTTGTCCATCGGATAGATGTTCCAGTCGGGGTCCTTGCGGTAGACAATCGTGATGACCTGCTTGTCCTCGATGTAGAACGAGCAGTCGCCGCTCTCGATGACGCCGACACCCGTGATCTGGGGCGGTTCACCGTCCTGCATGTAGTAGATCGTCTGGGCATTGCCGTTGACATCGTTGCGGTAAATGGCATTGTCGCGGAAATAAGCCGTCATCTGCTTGCCGGCCACCTGGTTGTAATGGAGCGTATCCAGTTCGGAGACCATCATGGGGCTGCCGACGAACTCGGCGCGCGTGATCTGCTGGTTCTCGGTGAAAATATCCATCACGTCGGAGGTGATCTGGTTGGACTGGTTCCACAGCACGGGATCGATGTACATGTGGATTGTCGAGTCGGTGCTGATGGCCGTGATCGAGTCGCAGACCGCCTGGAAGTCCGAACGGTAAATGCGCACGTCGCGGAAGCCTTTCAGCAGACGGTAGACCGAATCGGCCGGCATGGCCAGCGAATCGATCGAATCGGCGGGAATCGTCATCGCAAGCGAGTCGGCGGCCAGCGAATCAGCCGTCTGCATCAGCAGCGAATCCATCTCCATAGCATTGCGGTCGATCAGCGAGTCGATCTCGTGCAGCGCCGTAGAGTCGATCGGCATCACCTTGCCTTTGCGCGCCGCACGGGCCTGACGGGCGCGGAGTTTCGACTCGGCTTTAAGCTTGCGGGCCGCGAGGCGCTTCTCCTCGCGCTCCTTCTGGGCCAGCAGTTTGGCCGTGGCCTTCTCCTGCCGCTTGGCGGCTATCTGTTCGAGTTTCTCCTTTTTGGCTTTGGCCTCGGCAGCCTTCAGGGCGGCTTTGGCTTTGATTTCCTGCTCTTTCAGATAGGCTTTCCGGGCGTCGCCGACCAGCGTGTCGAGGGGATTGATCGCCGGAACAGCCAGCGAGTCGGTCCCCCGCAGCGAATCGGGAAGCTCGGGACGGCTCAGCGAGTCGAGCATTCGGGACCGCTCCACGGAATCGGCCCCGGAGAGGGGCTCCGTGTGTCCGGGCGAGTCCGTCACGGACCGGCTGACCGACAGGGAATCGACCCCGTGAACAGGCCGTCCGCCCGTGGAATCGGGGGACAGAAGCGCCAGTGAGTCGGCTTTCGCCGCCTCGGCAGCCCGGCGCAGGGCATTTTCGTTGATCGTAAAGAGAAACATCGAGTCGGCGCGCATGAAGAGCGAATCGCCCTGCGAGAGGTCGTAGCTCACCACGGCAGGCCGCCGCGTCAGGATCGCGTTGCCCGGCTCCTTCCAGTATTCGCCGTAGTCGCCGAAAGCCAGCACCTTGTGTTCGGTATCGTCCAACTGAAGGTCATGCCGCAGAATCACGTGGTCCTTGGCGCGGTAGAAATCGAGGCTGTCGCTCCACATCTCCTGCTTCTCGGTCAGAATATAGCCGTTGCGCGTAACGATATAGAGCGTATCGAGCTTGTCGTACGAGCCCCGGTCGGCATAAAGATAGTCGCCGTCCTTGTTCCAGATATTGGTGTGCTCGAAGAAGAAGGCATTGTCAGTGGCCATGTTGTAGACCACCGAATCGCCTTTGAGTTCATACTCGTCGTTGCGCATCTCCACACGGTCGACGGCGATCAGTTCCTTCGTATCGGCGTAATAGAATCCGCGGACCGATTCGAGCAGGTTCTCGCGGTTCAGCATTACGCCGCCGTTGTCGAACTCACCGACGTTGCTCTTGGTGTTGAAGAGGAATTTATAGGTGTAGAGCGTCGCATCGCCGTCCACGACCTTAATGATGTCGGAATAGACCCGCGCCTCGTTCACATTGCCGTCGTACTCGGCCCGGTCGCCGTAAATGTAGGTCGTATTCTTGTTGATGAGCACGTTGCCGAAGAACTCGATGCGCATGTCCGAATAACGGACGGCCGAGTCGCAGGTGATGACGGCGCCGTTGTGCTGGGCGGCGAAATTGCCCACCAGGAAGACCACCGAATCGCCCGGGGCGATGGGGCCCATCAGGTCCGATTTGAGGTCGATGAGCTTCTTCTCGCCCTCCGGCTCCGCAGGGGCCTGCATGCCGCTGCGCGCCGAAAGCACGCCGGCGGCAGCCAGCGCCACAGCGGCTATGGACACGAGCCTGCGCACGGCCTATTTCACCCAGTGTTTGTTCTCGAACTCCCCGTCGCGGAACTCGGGATCGATGAAGACGTACATGCCGTCGATCTTCTTCGACAGCCACTCCCGGAAGACGCGCTCCTGCTTGTCCTGCAGGGCCATCTCCTCCAGCCGCAGGTAGTCCTCGTTGAGCGAGGCCGTATGCGTGGGGATGATCTCCACGAGTTTGACGATCTTGGCCATCTGGTTGCCGAGCATGTCCTCCGTGAGGTAGGCGTCCGACACCTCTCCGGGTTTCAGCCGGTTGAGGGCGTTGTAGTCGTCGAGGCTTTTGAAGCGGCCGAAATCCTCTTTGAGGAACTTCGTGACGGTCAGTTTGGCGTCGAAAGCGTTGAAACGCTCCAGAATGTCGTGGTTCGAAACGATGCCGCCGTTCATCTTCGACTGCGCGTCGTCGGAGTATTGCAGGGCCGCTTTCTCAAAGGAGAGCGAATCCTTGTGGATCAGGTTGGCGATGCTGTCCAGCAGGTTGAGCGACTCGCCCAACTCCTCGGTCGTATAGACCGGGCGCAGCAGGATGTGGCGGAAATGGTACAACTGGCCGCGCTTGTCCAACAACTGGATGATGTGGAATCCGAACTGCGACTCGACGACCTCGGAGATCTGTCCGGGCTTCATGTTCTCGAGCGCCGCGGCGAACGACGGGTCGAGACTGGCCAGCGGCGAGGGGTCCATCTCACCGCCGCGCATCATCGTACCCGGGTCCTGCGAGTACATGCGGGCGAGGTTCTCGAACTTCGCCGAGCCGGTGATGACACGCTCGCGCATATCCAGCAGACGCTCACGGGTGCGCTGCTTGGCGGCGGTCATCGACTTGGGGAACTTGGTGATCTGCGCATAGACGTACTGGTCGGCGATGGTCGGCAGGCTGTCCTTCGAAATCGACTTGTAGAACCGCTCGACCTCGCCCGGGATCACCGAAACCTTGCCCACCACTTCGCTCTGCATGGAGTTGGCATAGGACTGCTCCTCGTAGCGCTGGCGCATGATCTCGCGGATGTTGAAGATCGGCATGTGGTGCTTGGCCTCCAGCGCAGGAATCGAGCCCTCCATGTCGACCATCTGCTGCACCTGCTCCTCGACGCGGGACATGATGTCGCCGTCGTTGATCTTCACGGAGTCGATCTGCGCCTGATTGTAGAGCAATTTCTGGGTCATCAGCGCCTCGAGCGCCTCGTTCATCGGATCGCGGTCGGACGTATAGCCCTCCTGCCGGCGCTGTTCGGTGAGCTGGCGCGCATATTCATCCACCTCGGAGTAGAGGATCGACGAACCGCCCACCACGGCCACCACCTTGTCGAGCATCACCTGTCGTTTCTGCGCAAGGGCCCCTGCGAACAGCAGGGCGAGCGCCGCGGCCAATATACCTTTTTTCAACATCTCGGTTTCGTTTATCGTTTTTTATTCAATTGTCTTCTTTTTTCCCGTTCCCGTCGTCGAAGATTTTCACTTCGCCGTTCTCCGCAGCCCGGGCGCAAAGCTCCTCCTCGTGCCGGCGGATGATCTCGCCCTGCCGCTGGTTGAACAGGATGCGGCGGATGGTCCCCCGCAGCCGTTCGGGCGGAATCGGCTCGCCCTCGCGCCGCACGTCCTCGATCTGGAAGTAATAGTGCGAATGGCTGTCGCGCATCTCCTGCACGGCCGTCGAGGCCAGCAGCGGGTCATAGGACTGCGACCGCGGCGTCGGCAGGTAGTTCAGGAAATCCGTAAAATCGACCCACTGGTCGCGGAAGTCGCTGACCGTAAATCCGTTTTTCTCGCAGATGTCGCGGAAATCCTGCTGCTGGGCCTCCGTTTTGGAAGCCATCAGCGTTTTGAGTTTCGCGGCCTGGCGGTACCCCTCGGCGAAACGGACGATGCGGCCTTTGACGATCGTCCGGTCGAGTTTGAAGTCGGCCTTATGGGCGTTGTAGTAGGCCGCGATCTCGTCGGCGGTGAACACCGTGTCGATCGAGCGGTCGACGTAATGCTGGTCCAGTTTGCGGATCAGCAACGCCTGCCGGTACTCCTCGACCATTTTGTCGATATCGGCCGCCGAGGAGGAGAAGAGCGTCCCCGCCTCCTGCAGTTTGAGCTGTTTGACCACCCAGCGGTCGACGTAAACCCGCATGAAGGCCGCGCTGTCGTCGCCCGTGAGCCCCTGCGGAACCACCGAGCGGACATCGCCCATTTTCAACTCCTTGCCGCCGGCGCGCGCAATGGTCGTACCGCTCGCGAAATAACGGGGCAGCTCCCGGCAACCCGCCAGCAGCAGCACACCCGCCGCGACCGTTATTTTCGCTCGCAAATTCATATTCCGAAGGGCAAAGATACGTTTTTTACTTGTAAGTAACGCAGCGAACGGCCGGATTATTACGCCGCGGACGGATTTTTCATCCGCCGCAGCGTACGCAGCATCATGTAACCCGAGACGGCCGTGAGCGCCAGCGCCGCGATATAGATCAGGACGTAGAGCGTGCGGCTCTCCACCAGTTCGATCAGCAGGGCGTTGCCGTGCCCGGTGACCATCGCCAGATAGGCCACGGCGTTGTTCAGGGCGTGGAGGATCATCACCGACCACATCGAATCGGTCGCCAGGTAGACGTAGCCGAGTATCAGCCCGATAACCGAAGCGCCGATGACCTGCGCGGGCTGCCCGTGGAGCACCCCGAAGAAAAGCGACGACACGAGCCAGGCCGTGACCACGCCGTAACGTGCACGCAGCGAACTCAGCACCACGCCGCGGCAGATCAGCTCCTCGAACACCGGGGCGAAGACGACCAGCGAAAGGATGGTCCAGAATCCGCGTCCCACATTGAGCGACAGCTCGGGCAGCAGGTTCAGGAGGGGTTCGAGCACCACGCCGACGGCGAAGATCAGCACGAAGGCCCACAACAACAGCGCAGGGTTGAGCCCACGGACCGAGAAACGCGCCCACGGACCGCTGCCGCCCCGCGCGCGCCGGTAATAGAGGATGCCGGCGAGCACAAGAGACATCGAGCAGAAATAGAGCGCCGCCATCAGTTTGCCCAGGGCGGCGGGCTCCATCGCCTTATAATCGAATCCGTGTCCGGCCAAAAGCATGAAGAGCACCGCCGCGGTGCCCACGACGATCTGCGCGCCGAGCCCGATGCCCAACAAGGCGAGCATATCGCCTACGGTCGGGAATTTGCGGCGGTCGTGCAGCTCCCCAGTCCCGGTTTCCGCCTGCGCCTCCGCAGCCGCTTCGCGCTCCGCAGCCGGAACCGTCGTTTTTTTTTCTTCCATAGTATCGTGTAACTATCAATTCGTTCCGACACCAAAGGTAAGCATTTTTCCGGTACGGTTATGGATTTCCATTTAAATTCATTAAATTTGCCTGCTTATAAACCGAATTCATCTATGGCAAAGGTAATCGCATTGGCCAACCAGAAAGGCGGCGTGGGAAAGACCACGACGGCCATCAACCTGGCGGCTTCATTGGCCCTGCTGGGCAAGAAGGTGTTGCTGCTCGACGCCGATCCGCAGGCGAACGCCACCTCGGGACTGGGCTTCGACATCAACCTCGAAGGTATTTACGAGTGCATCGCCGGACAGAAACAGGCCGAAGAGGTGATCCTCCGGAGTCCCGATGTGAAAAACCTCTGGGTGCTGCCCTCGTCGATCGACCTGGTGGCCGCCGACACCGAACTGCCCAAGATGGAGAACGCCCACCACGTGATGAAACGCATCGTCGACTCGGTGCGCGGGAAGTTCGACTACATTTTCATCGACTGCTCGCCCTCGCTGGGCTACACCACGGTCAACATCCTCACGGCGGCCGACACGGTGCTGATCCCCGTGCAGTGCGAATACCTCGCGCTGGAGGGACTCTCGAAACTGCTGAACACCATCCGCAAAGTCAAAAGCGGGCTGAACCCCGACCTCGACATCGAGGGCTTCCTGCTGACGATGTACATGCGCAACCGCCTGAACAACCAGGTGGTGACCGAGGTGCGCGAGCATTTCGGCGAGTTGGCCTACGACACAATAATCCAGCGCAACATCCGTTTGGGAGAAGCGCCCTCACATGGAAAACCCGTCATGCTTTACGACGCCGGGGCCGTGGGTTCGGAAAACTACCTGACCCTGGCCCGGGAGTTCCTGAAACGCAACCGCAAACGCAGCAAATAGCGATACCGACATGAAACAGAAAGGATTAGGACGCGGCCTCGATGCCATTTTCGGCAGTGATCCGGTCGATGCGAAGCTCAAACCGATGAGCCGGATGGCTGAAATCGAAATCGCCGACATCATACCCAACCCCACACAGCCGCGCACGCAGTTCGACGAGGAGGCCCTCGACGAACTGGCCGACTCGATCCGCCAGCTGGGCGTCATCCAGCCCGTGACGGTGAAGAAGGCCGACGACGGCAAGTACATCATCATCAGCGGCGAACGCCGCTGGCGGGCCGCACAGCGCGCCGACCTGAAGACCCTCCCGGCCTACATCCGCGAGGTGGACGACGAGAACCTGCACGCCATGGCCCTCGTGGAGAACATCCAGCGTCAGGACCTCAACGCCATCGAGATCGCGCTGGGCATGCAACGCCTGATCGATGAGTGCAACCTCACGCAGGACGCCCTCTCGGAAAAGGTGGGCAAGAAGCGTTCGTCGGTGTCGAATTACCTGCGCCTGCTGAAACTCCCCGACGAGGTACAGCTCGCCCTCAAAGAGGGGCTGATCTCGATGGGACACGCCAAGGCCATCGCCGGGACGCCCGCCGACCAACAGCTGCGCGTACTGAAGAAATGCATCAAAAAAGGGCTCTCGGTGCGTCAGGCCGAAGAACTGGCCCGCTCGCTCGCGGAGGCTCCGGCCGCCGCGGCACAGCCGATCGAGGACGAGGAGTATCCCGACAGCTACCTGCGGCTGGTCGAGCAGCTGGAGAAATTCTTCTCGCAGGAGATTTCGATTAAGCGCGCCAAGAACGGCGGCGGCAAAATCGTCATCGGCTTCGACGACGACAAGGACATCGAGCGGTTCATCGAACGTTTCGCCAAACGCTCCTGAAATCCGATATGACACGCATCCGGACCAGACTGCTGCTGCTCGCCGCAACCCTCGTGCTGTGGCTGCCCGCCGGCGCCCAGCTCCACCGCGGGGCGCGCACCATCGTCCGGGGCGGCATGCTCGAAAAACCGGATTCGCTCCGCCCCAGGCGCGACTCGCTGGAGCTTGCCAAAATCATCCAGCAGTTCGACTCGGTCGCTACGGCGGATTACCTCGCCGACTCTGCGGCCGTCGCGGCCCTGCGCACCGACGACCGCCGTTACCTCGATTCGGTGGCGCTGGCTCATTTCGACGTCGCCCGGCTGGGCATCGACACCACGACCAAACCCCGCGTATTCAAAAAGGGATGGCTGATGAGCGACTCGATGTCGCTCTCGAAGGTGTGCTGGCTCTCGACCGTACTGCCCGGCTACGGACAGATTTACAACAAGCAATACTGGAAACTGCCGATCCTCTACGGACTGGTGGGAACCGGACTGGGGCTCTACATCCACGAGAACAAGACCTATAAACCGCTCAAGCGGCAGTACGAATCCTATACCGACGTGAGCGCTTCGCGCACCCCGGAACTCGACGCTCTGCAATCGCAGATGATCCGCAGCAACACCCGGCGGCAGGCTTACCTCGGGATTACGATCGCCTCGTACATCTATTTCATAGGCGACGCCGCCGTAAGCTACAAGACCAACGACGTCTCGGACGTCAAAAAGGCCACCACGCTGGCCTGCATCTTTCCCGGAGCGGGACAGATCTATAATAAAAGTTACTGGAAAGTGCCGTTCGTCGTGGGCGGCTTCGCCTCGATGATCTACTGCATCGACTGGAACAACCGCGGTTACCAGCGCTTCAAAAAGGCCTACAACCTGCTGAGCGACTACGAACACAATCCGGACAAATACCCCGACGGCCCGACGGACGAGTTCCACGGCCGCTATTCGGCCTCATTCATCCGCAACCTGCGGAACAACTACCGGCGCAACCGCGACCTCTGTATCATCATCTCGGGCGCATTGTACGTCCTGCAGATCGTCGACGCCCACGTCGACGCCCATTTGAAGGACTACGACGTGTCGGACGACCTCTCAATGAACATCGAGCCGCTGATCGACTACACCTACATCCCCACCCTCGGAGGCAACCGCCCGGTGTTCGGCTTCAACCTGAGCCTCAAATTTTAGACGATGAAGAAATTCCTGACCATAACGCTGCTTTTGGCCGTCGCCGTCGAGGCGTCGGCTTTCGGCCGCAGCCCCCGCAAGAAACGCCGCGACAAGAAAAAGGCCGAGACCGAAATCCCCGCTCCGACGCCTGCCCCGGCGGTCGAAAAGACCGTCGCTCCGGAACCGGAGCCCGAGCCGGAACCGGAACCCGCCGAGATGCCGCCCGTCAACGACATGACGCTGGAATTCACCCCCGAGCAAACCGACTCGCTGCTGGCCGTCTGGCGCGAACGCCAGCGCCAGGACGCTTACAGCGAATTTTTCAAACAATATATCCTAGAAGACTCCACCGAGGTAGCGGACACGACCCCCGATTCGGTCTACGCCCGGCGGCTGCTGGACCTGGCATCGCCGATCCAGTTCCCCTACAACAGCATCGTAAAAGGGTATATCAACCGCTACACCAACGCACGTTACGGCACGATTAGCCGCATCCTCGGCATGTCGCAGTACTACTTCCCGATCATCGAGGAGGAGCTGCTCCGCGAGGGGCTGCCCGTCGAGCTGCGCGCACTGCCGATCATCGAGTCGGCGCTCTCCCCCACGGCCACCTCGCCGATGGGCGCCGTCGGACTGTGGCAGTTCATGCCCACGACCGGAAAGAGCTACGGATTGGAGGTCAACTCGCTGGTCGACGAGCGCCGCGATCCCTACCGCGCCACGCAGGCCGCCTGCCGCTACCTGAAAGACCTCTACGCCATCTACAACGACTGGTCGCTGGCCATCGCCGCCTACAACTGCGGCCCGGGCAACGTCAACAAGGCCATCGCCCGCTCGGGAGGCAAGAATTTCTGGGAGATTTACGACTACCTGCCCCGCGAGACGCGCGGTTATGTGCCGGCCTTCATCGGGGCGTCGTACGCCTATGCCTATCATCGTCAGCACGGCATCGAGCCTACCGAGGCGCCGATTCCCCTTTCGGTGGACACCATCCGGGTCAACAAGCTGATGCACTTCGGGCAGATCGCCTCGACGATCGATCTCCCGGTCGAGACCCTGCGCCAGCTCAACCCGCAGTACAAACTCGACATCATCCCGGCGACGACCAAGCCTTACACGCTGGTCCTGCCGCAGCGTTATGTCATGCAGTATATTGCCCACGAGCCCGAGATTTACGCCAAAGACTCGGCTTACCTCAAAGAGTATATAAACCCGGCCAACCTCGACAAGAAACGCCAGGAGCGCAGCGGTTCGGTCTACGTGGTCAAAAAGGGCGACACGCTGGGCGCCATCGCCCGCCGTTACCGCGTGACGACGGCGCAGATCATGCGCTGGAACAACCTCAAAAGCGCCCACAAGCTCCGCATCGGGCAAAAGCTCCGCATCGAAGGCAGATAAAATGATCTCCGATTACGATACCATCGTCGCCCCCGCAACCGCCGCAGGAGGGGCCATCGCCGTCATCCGCGCGAGCGGCCGGGATGCCTTCGCCCTCTGCGACCGGATATTCCGGGGCCGGAAGCCGCTCTCCGAAGCCGACGGCTACACGGTGCACTACGGGGAGATCATCGACGGCGACCGCATCGTGGACGACGTGCTGGCCACGGTGTTCCGTGCGCCGCACTCCTACACGGGAGAAGATTCGGTCGAAATCTCGTGTCACGGATCGTCTTACATCGTTTCCGAAATCCTCCGCCTGCTGACTGCCGCGGGCGGACGCATGGCCCAGCCCGGGGAGTTCACCATCCGCGCCTACCTGGCCGGAAAGCTCGACCTCTCGCAGGCCGAAGCCGTGGCCGACACCATCGCCGCCTCGTCGCGCGCGGCACATGCGCTGGCCTCGACGCAAATGCGCGGCGGGTATTCCGACGAACTGGAACGCCTCCGCGACAAGCTCCTGAACCTCACTTCGCTGCTGGAACTGGAGCTCGACTTTTCGGAGGAGGACGTGGAGTTTGCCGACCGGACGGCGCTGCGCGAGACGATGCAGCGCATCGGGGCCGAGATCGACCGCCTGCGCAACTCGTTTTCGCTGGGCAACGCCATTAAAGAAGGTGTCGCCGTAGCGATCGCCGGCGCCCCGAACGTGGGAAAATCGACGCTGCTGAACCGCCTGCTCAACGAGGAGCGCGCCATGGTCTCGGAAATCGCCGGCACGACACGCGACGTAATCGAAGAGCGGGCCAATATCGGCGGCATTCTCTTCCGGTTCCTCGACACGGCGGGCATCCGCTCGACCGACGACCGGCTCGAACGCATGGGCATCGAACGCACGATGGAGAGCATCCGGAAGGCGCAGGTGGTGATCCACATGATCGACGCCCCAACCCTCACGGGAGCAATCCCCGAGCCCGATTTCACGCTCCGTCCCGACCAGAAACTCCTGACCGTCGCGAACAAGACCGACCAGGCGCCCGCATCGCTGACGCTACCCGAAAACATCATCGGCATCTCGGCCAAACAGGGCACGGGTATCGACCGGCTGTGCGAGGCCCTGCGCCGGACAGTCGATACCGACGCACTCTACCACGGCGACCCGGTCGTTTCAAACAGCCGCCATTACGAAGCCCTCACGATGGCCCGCGAAGCCCTCGACCGGGCAGCCGACGGTCTGAGCAATGCCCTTCCCGCCGACCTGCTGAGCGAAGATATCCGCCAGGTCATCCATGCCCTCGGCTCCATTACCGCCCGTGGCGCCATTGCCCCCGACGAAGTGCTCCGGAATATCTTCTCGAAATTCTGCATCGGAAAGTAAAACGCGAGGACGTCGGTCAGACATCCTCGCGTTCATTATGCGGATGTTAAGGAACCCGCGAACGGAAGTTCCCCAAACAACCATCTCGTCGTCAAAACAGCAATCACTCGCCGACCGAGAATTTATAGATACAGCGGCTCTCGTACTTCTCGCCGGGACGCAGCACGGCCGAGGGCCATTCGGGCTTGTTGGGCGTGTCGGGGTATTTCTGAGTCTCCAGGCAGACGGCCGACCGGAATCCGTAAACGGCGCCCTTCTTCCCCTTGACGCTTCCGTCGAGGAAATTGCCGCAGTAGACCTGAATGCCGGGCTCGGTCGTATAAACATCCAGCCGGATACCCGTGGCAGGCGACTCCAGCGAAGCGCACGTCTCGGCAATGTCGCCCCGGGTGTTCAGCACCCAGTTGTGGTCGATGCCGTGGCCGTTCCGGAGCTGTTCGAAATCCTGCCCGATGCGTTCGCCGATAGGCATCGGGGCCCGGAAATCCATCGGGGTATCCGCCACCGGAGCAATCTCCCCGGTGGTCATGAAGGTCGAATCAACCGGCGTATAGCTGTCGGCGTTCACCGTCAGCAGCCATTCCGAATTGTTCTTCGCGGGGTCCCCGTCGAGGTTAAAATAGGAGTGATTGGTCATATTCACGACCGTAGTCTTGTCTGTTTCGGCCGCATAGCGAATGTCGATGGCGTTATCGTCGGTCAGCGTCATCGTCACCCGGCAGTCGAAATTCCCCGGGAAGCCCTCTTCGCCGTCCTTCGACGCATAGGTCAGCTCCAGCTCGCGGTCGCTCTTCTGCACGGCGTCGAAAATCCGGTACTGGAATCCCCGGGGACCTCCGTGCAGACAGTGACCGTAGTTATTCTGCGGCAACTGGTATTCGGTGCCGTCCAATGTGATCCGCCCCTGCCCGATGCGGTTGGCATAGCGGCCGATCGTAGCCCCGAAGTCAGTCGGAATCGTCCGGTAATCCCCGATGTTATCGAATCCGAGCACGACGTCGCGCATGACGCCGTCACGGTCGGGAACCATCACCGACACGATGCGTCCGCCGAAGTTGGTGACGCACACCTCCATGCCCTTGTCGTTCTTCAGAACAAACAGGTCGGTTTTCTTCCCGTCCGCCTCGCTCTGGAAATCACTTCGTTTCAGTCCGGAGAGCGTCTGCCCGTCCTGCTGTCCACCTGCGCATGCGGCCGTCAGGGCTGCACACAGCAAAATAATTGATCGTTTCATTTTTTCAGATTAGTATTTATCGTTCGGTAATCAATCTCACAATCACTTGTCCCCGGGATCACGGCTGAAAATGGCACGGATCAGTTTCATATCGAATTTCGGCGTGCGGTCGTAATAGTAGACGCCGTTCTGCTCCTGCTCCACGTCGGTGAGCTGGGTATAACAATAGCCCCAGACCTGATCTTTCAGTTCCAGTATGCCGTTGATCTGCCCTTCGAGCCGTTGCAGGAACTCCGCCTGGCTCTTCGGCGGCTTGCCGTAACCCCACGATTCGGTCTGCGACTCGCGTTCCTGATCTTTCGCCCACTTAATGCCGCCGACCTCGTCGATGAAGTAGGGCATCTTCCCGTCATACGACGGGAACTCGTAGCGGTCGTTCAGGCGCAAACCGTTGAACCCGATGTTCGCCGGAACGACTCCGACGGAACGCAGCGGCGTCTGGAAAAACACTCCGTCCTTGTAGATGATCTCTTTCAGCCGGGCCGGGTCCTGCTCGTAGTTGTGCACGGTCCAGATGTCGGTTTTGATATGGACGCCGCCGCTGGCGTCGTTCACAGGACGTGTCGGGTCCAGCGCCTTGGTCAGGTCGTAGAGGTCCGCCGTAAAACGGGGATACTGCACCCGGTCGGGCCACCACTCCTCGTTCATCGGCGTCCAGATCAGCAGCGAGGGGTGGTTCCGGTCGCGGAGCACCAGTTCCGACCATTCGGTCAGGAAATTGCGGGCCGCCTCGATGCCGTTGGCATCCATGCCCCAGCTGGGAGCCTCGCCCCAGGTGATGTAACCCAGGCGGTCGGCCCAATAGTGGAAACGCTCCTCGAAAGCCTTTTGATGGAGGCGCGCGCCGTTGAACCCGGCGGCCATCGAAAGTTCGATGTCGCGCTTCAGCGCCGCGTCGGACGGGGCCGTCCAGATGCCGTCGGGATAGAATCCCTGATCGAGCACCAACCGCTGATAATAGGGTTCGTTGTTCAGGTAGATCTTGTTCCCCTCGATGTGGACCTTGCGCATGCCCGCATAGGAGTTCACCTCGTCGAGCACCTCCCCTTTCGCATTCACGAGCCGGTAGTTGATGTCGTAGAGAAACGGCGACTCCGGCGACCAGAGCTTCGGCCGTTTGACCGAAAGCACGGCGACCGAACTGTTCGCGGCCCTCACCGCCGCGGAAGCCACGGTCTTACCACCGTCCTTTACCGTGATCTGCAACGTGTTGCCGCTCTCCGACCGGAACCGGGGCGTGATGACCAACTGTCCCTGGTCGATGTCCGTCACCACGTGCGCCGAGAGCAGCCCCGCAGGGTCCACGGCCTCCATCCACACCGTCTGCCAGATGCCCGTGGTGCGGGTGTAGTTGCAACTGTAGGAGGCGTATTGCAAGTTCTGCTTGCCGGCGCCCTGCGTCGTCGAACGCACGTCGCTCGTGGCCCTCACGACCAGGTGATGGCTCTTTCCGGGCGTGACCAGCCGTGTCAGGTCGACGCTGAATGACGAACTTCCCCCGATATGGCGGGCGGCGAAAACCCCGTCGACATAGACCTCCGCATTGTAGTAAACAGCCCCGAAATTCAGCAGAATGTCCTTTCCGCTCCACGCTTCGGGAACCGCCACCTCGCGGTGATACCAGATGCAGTTGATGAAATCGGTGTACCCGACCCCCGAAAGGGAGCTCTCGGGACAGAACGGCACCGTGATCCGGCCCTCGAAGGAGGTCGCCTTTTCCAATCCCCGCTCCAACCCCGAGGCGGAGAAGTCGAACGTATAGTCCCACACCCCGTTGAGGTTCATCCACGCCGACCGTTCGAACTGCGGCCGGGGATACTCCCCGCGGGGGATATCCGAAGCATTGGCCTGAAATACCGTTCCGGCGAAAAACAGCGCCGCGGTCAAAAATTTCGTTATTTTCATATCCGTTTCTTTTATTCCGGTTGTAAAATTAAACAGTTTATCGTATTACAACCATCGCTATCCAGTCAAAAAATAGCATTATCTGCCCAACTGATAGAACGTTTTGCCTAATCGGGGAAAAATGCGCATCTTTGTGGCGCAAAAAATCTGAAAAATGCTCTACTCCGAAGATACCCGTATCGAAACGCTCGCCGTGCATGTCGTCGGCAACAAGTCGAAGGACGAACCGCTCATGGTCTCGCCCGATGTCTCCCCGCAGGTGGCCGACGAGGGGCTCATGCGCACGCTGACAGCCTATTTCCTCGGCGGGTTCAAATCCGAAGAGTGCTACAACCTCTACCACGAGACCGACCTCACGTGCAACGAGGTCTGGAACTTCGCGGGGCGGGTCTTCGACGACCCGGAATCGTTCTACGAACATTCGGTAAGCCTTGCGAAACACCTCTACGAAAGCGGCATGCACCCGCAGATCAAAAGCGGGGAGTTCTACGCGGTCTATTTCTCCGACTGCCGTTTCGGCGGCGAGCCGGTCGATGCGCTGGGGCTTTTCAAATCCGAGACGCGCGACACGTTCCTCGACGTCGGCCACGAGGCCGAAGGGGTCCGCATCGCGGCCCGCGAGGGCATCGACATCAAACGGCTGGACAAAGGGGCCGTTATCTTCAACGTGGAGCGCGAAGCGGGTTTTGCGGTCCATATCGTCGACAACACCAACCGCACCGAGGCCCGCTACTGGATCGACGATTTCCTGCGCGTGCGCCAGCGTCAGGACGACTACCACAACACGCACAACGCCCTGGCGATGTGCAAGAAGTACGTCACGAAGCATCTTTCGAAGGAGTTCGACGTTTCGAAGGCCGACCAGGCGGAGATGCTCAACGACACGATCCACTATTTCCAGGAGCAGGACAACTTTTCGCTCGACGAGTTCTCGGAGAAGGTGATCCGCCAGCCGGAGGTCGCCGAGAGTTTCGCGCGTTTCAAACAGGAGTACGAACAGGACCGCGACATCCGCATCGAGGACGAGTTCGGCATTTCGGATTCGGCGGTTAAGAAGCAGGCGCGGTCGTACAAGAGCGTCATCAAACTCGACCGCAATTTCCACATCTACGTCCACGGCAACCGCAGCCTGCTGGAGCAGGGCGAGGACGAGAAAGGCAAGTTCTACAAAGTCTACTACGAGGAGGAGCAGTAGCCCCGGGCGGCATCGCTATCCCATTTTGCGGTAAATCCGACCGGGCATGTGCCGGAGCAGCCATGCGACGATCCGCCAGCGGCGCGTGACAACCGCCACGGGGCGCCGCCGCCGCACGGCCCGCAACAACTGATCCGCCACCTTATCGACGTGCATCACCCAGAACAACCCTTCGCCCTTGGCCATCTCCGTCGCCGTGAATCCCGGACGGATGTCGGTCACGAAGATCGGCAGCCGGGACTTGGCCGCCTTCTGCCGAAGCCCCTCGGCATAATTCATCTGATAGGCTTTCGAAGCGTTGTAGGCCGGGGCTCCGCCCCCGCCGCGCAGTCCGCCGACCGAGGTGATTACGACCAGGTGTCCGCCGCCCTGCCGCTCGAAAAGACGGTAGGCCCAATCGACCGCAGCCGTCCAGCCCACGACATTGGTGCGGATGGCCCGCTCTTCCAGCGCATAGTCCAGCCCGGGATTCAGCTCCCCCGCCCCGGCGCTCACCACGCATAAATCCACACCGCCCAGCTCCCCGGCGAGGGCGTCCAATGCGGCGCACGAGGCCGCCGGATCGGTGACGTCGGCCACAGCGCGGCAAAAGGCGCCGGGATTCGCGGCGGCCAGTTCGTCCAGCAGCGTCCCGCGCCGTCCGGTCACGCCGACCCGGTATCCGGCGGCGGCGAGGCGTTCGGCCACGGCACGGCCGATACCGGAGGTGGCCCCTATGACAATCGCTCGTTTTTTCATAGATACAAAGATAGAAAAAAGGTCGAACGGCCCCAAAACCGGATTGGCATAACTGACAAAGGTGCCGTAACAGCGCCAAAGACCACACAAACCGGAACCCGGGGCAAATTTTGAAGAACCAAACGAAGGTATTAAATTTGCGGTATCCATTAAGAACGGAAAACGACCATGAACGCAATCCTCCGGTTTCTCTTCCCCGCTGCGCCCTCCGGCGCCGGGGCTTCGTGGCTGCTGCTGGCGGCCCGCATCGTCTTCGGCACGCTGCTGATGACCCACGGCATCGCCAAATGGCAGAATTTCGAAACCCTCTCCGCCACGTTCCCCGACCCGCTGGGCGTCGGCAGCCCGGCATCGCTCGCGCTGGCGATCTTCGGCGAGGTCGTCTGCCCGCTGGGCTTCATCACCGGAACGCTCTACCGGCTGGCGCTGCTGCCGATGATCTTCACCATGTGCATCGCATTTTTCTCGGTCCACAGCGGCGACCCGTTCGCCGTCCGCGAACTGGCGATGCTCTACCTCGCGGCTTTCGTCCTGCTCTGGATCGCCGGACCGGGCCGCTACGCCGCCGACAGCCTGATCGCCTGCAAACTCCGGCCGAAACGATGACGCGACAAACGCAGTTCACGCTCCGTCCGCGCAGCCGGGGGTTCCACCTCATCACCGACGAGGTGGTGCGCAACCTGCCGCCGCTGCCCGAGGCGGGGCTTCTGCACCTCTTTATCCAGCACACCTCGGCGGGACTTTCGGTCAACGAGAACGCCGACCCCGACGTGCAGCAGGACCTCGCGGCGATCTTCGACCGGCTGGTCCGCGAGCGCGAAAGCTACTACGCCCACACGCTCGAAGGCGACGACGACATGCCGGCGCACGCCAAATCGACCCTCACGGGCGTCAGCCTCACCCTTCCGATCGTCGGCGGACGCCTCGGACTGGGCATCTGGCAGGGCATCTACCTCTGCGAATTCCGCAACCGGGCTTCGGGACGCCGGATCGTGGCGACCGTCATCGGATAGCCGCCGGATGCCCCGGAATACGGCGTGAATTTCGCACCCCGGACCGGAGAGACGCAACAACCGAAAAAATCGTTATCTTTGTCCGGAGGGCCCCCGAAAAAGGTCCCGCGGACACGCATGGAATCAATCACTCAATTTCTCATCGACTGGGGCTACTGGGGCCTCTTCCTCTCGGCGCTCATCGCCGGGAGCGTCCTGCCGTTCAGCTCCGAAGCGGTGATGGTGGTGCTCGTGGGCATGGGCCTCGACCCCGTGTGGTGCATCGTCGCCGCCGCGCTGGGCAACACGCTCGGCGGCATGACCTGCTATTGGATCGGGACGCTGGGCAAGACCGAATGGATCACCCGGCTGGGGGTCTCGACGCGCCAGCTGGCCCGGGCCCGGAAATTCCTCTCGGGACGCGGGGCGCTGATGGCCTTCTTCGCATTCCTGCCCACCATCGGCGAAGCCATCGCCATCGTGCTGGGACTGATGCGCAGCAACGTCTGGCTCACGAGCGGCGCGATGCTCGCGGGCAAGACCCTGCGTTACATTGTCGTACTGGCGACCTTTCAGGGCGCCTTAACCCTTTTCTGATATGGAAATCCGCAAAACGGAAACCCCTTCGCGGGAACTGCTGCTGCTGGCCGACGAGGTGGAGGCATCGGTGGCCGACTACATCGGCCGCGGAACGTGCTACGCCGCCTGCGACGGCGACCGGATCATCGGTCAGTACGTGCTGATCCACACGCGGCCCTTCACGGCCGAGGTCGTGAATATCGCCGTCGTGCCCGACCGCCAGCGGCAGGGCATCGCCACGGCCCTTTTGGCCCACGCCGCCGAGACGGCCCGCCGGGCGGGGTTCCGCCTGCTCGAAATCGGCACGGGCGATTCGGGATTGGGACAGATCGCCCTCTACGAACGCTGCGGCTTCGTCCGCTGCGGCATCGACGAAGACTATTTTCGGAAATTCAGCCCCGAGCCGATTTTCGAAAACGGCGTCGAGTGCCGCCACATGGTGCGCCTGCGCATGGAACTCGTCTGACCGGAGCTGCCGGCAGGGACAAAAAACGTGCGGAAGGAACCCGGCCCGGCAAACAAACAGTGACGCCTCATTTTCGCTTTATCCGGAAATCCCATGAAGAATTTCCAAAAAAACCGGACCGGGTTACATTCCTTCCGCACAAGTCATGTACCCGGTCCGTTCTCACGGCGACGCCCCGCAGGGCGATCCTCCTGTAAAAAGCAAGGACGCAGGTACAACCCCTATAGCAGGCCTTGCGAGCCCTTCACGGTAGTTTTCCCTACGCCCAAGCCTGTCCCCTACCCGAACG
Organism: Alistipes timonensis JC136; assembly: GCF_900107675.1. Classification (GTDB taxonomy): domain Bacteria; phylum Bacteroidota; class Bacteroidia; order Bacteroidales; family Rikenellaceae; genus Alistipes; species Alistipes timonensis. The sequence goes on along the minus strand of NZ_FNRI01000013.1, from coordinate 26,032 downwards.
GGTAGGGACAAGACTTAGGTTTCAGACAAATTTTATACCGTGAATAAAGTCGTATTGCTACGACAGTCGCAAGTTTACTATAGGCATAAAGGTTGTCTTAACCTTTAATCGTATATTCTATTGCAAATGTAGTCAAATAATCCGACTAACCAAAAAATCCGGCCCCCTTTCGGAGACCGGACCCATTAAAAATAACTTTCGTTTAAGCGTTGGCGGTGGCCAGCGGCGAAGCCTGCGTGTAGGTGCGGGCGGCCAGCTCCTTGTCGAGCATGTAGAGCCCGAACTTGTTGCCCTCGACGGCCTCGCAGGCGGTAATCATGTCGCGTGCCGACTCCTCCTCCTCGACCTGCTCGTCGACGAACCAGACGAGCATGTTCGACGATGCGTAATCCTTGTCCTCGGCGGCGATGGCGGCCAGGTTGTTGATCATGGCCGTAACCTCTTTCTCGTGTTTGAGCGTGTCCTGGAACATCTCCAGCGGCGAAGCCCACTTGGTGCGCACCTCCTCGATCGGGAGCAGCTTCACCTCGGCGTCGCGCGAGAGGATGTAGTTCATAAAGATCCGCGCATGGTCCTGCTCCTCCTGGAACTGGACGTAGAACCAGTTGGCAACGCCTTTCAGCCCCTTGGCCTCGGCATCCATCGACATCGAAAGATAGAGGTAAGCCGACCAGAGTTCGGCATTGATCTGAGCGTTCATCGCTTCGTGTAATTTCTTGCTTAACATGGCTGTATTGCTTTAAGTTTGCGGTTTGTTCGTGATACAAATATACAATAGTTTTTTGTGATTTGTACAAAAATATCCATCATATTATTTTATACGGCAATAGGCGGACATTATAAATATAAATAGGACGGCGCCCGGGATTTCATCCGGGCGCCGTCGGTGGTTATCAGCAGAATGCGGATCAGTCGTCAATCTCGACCAGGCGGAATTTCGGGTCGAATTTCAGTTCGAGGCCGTTGTCGAGCTTCACCTCGTAGCCGCGCTTGTCGCGGTCGATCGAGACGATCTTGCGGCCTGCGAAGTTCCTGGCCACATGGTCGCGGATCTGCTGCGGAACGATGGCCGCGGGAACCTCGCCGTACTTGCAGTCGACATCCGTCCACTGGCCGTTCTTGGCGAACTCGACCTTCGAGCCGTTGACGAAGACCACCTTGTAGTCCTTGTCGAACATCTCCTCGTCGACCTTGGCGTAGGAGACCTCGACGCCCGCGAAGTGGGCTTTGATGAACTGCTGCGAAGCGGCCGGGAGTTCGGCGACGGTGATGATGCGGTCGTTACCGGCGAAAGCGGAGACAGAAGAGGCCATGAGGGCCAGGGAAGCGAAGATAATCGTGAGCTTTTTCATAATCGTTTTTGTTTTTACAGGTTTAATCGGATTTTCTACTGCAAAGTTGCGGCCTGAAACTGAAACGAATCTGAAAAAAGCGAAAAAATCGAAAAAATCGAAAAAATCACGCCGGAAACTCCACCGTGAAGCAATGCCGCCCGTTTATATAGGAGTAAGCGACCTTCAACCCGTAGAGGCGGCACACGGCATCAACCACCGCGAGGCCCAGCCCCGTCGAACCCTCCTTCTTCGCGCCCTGGTAGAAGCGGTCGAAGATATGCCCGGCATCGAGCGGACCGCCCGCACCGCTGTTCGCAACCGTGAGCCTGCGCGGCGCCACCGTGACCGCGATCTCCCCGCCGGCGTCGCCGTGGACGAAGGCATTCTTCACGAGGTTCGCCACCACGCTTCCGGCCAGCGAGGGATTCATGCGCATCGTCAGCGGCCCCTCGTCCGTGAGTGTGAAGCGCATGCCGCGGTAAGCGTAAATCTCCTCCATGTCCTCGGCCGTGCGGCGCACCAGCGCGTTGATGTCGACCTCCTCGGCCTCGGGGAACTGCCCGTTGTCGATCTTCGACAGCAGCAGCAGCGAGCGGTTGAGCCGCACGAGGTAATCCAGCGTCCGCTGCACCTTGGCGATCTCGCCCAGCTGCTCCTCCGTGAGCGTCTGCGCATCGTCGACCAGCATTTCGAGCCGGTTGCGGCAGACCGCCAGCGGGGTCTGCATCTCGTGCGAGGCGTTGCCGATAAACTGTTTCTGCCGTTCGAACGTCGATTCGGCGCGCTCGGCATAGCGGCGCGCGGCATCGTTCAGCCGCCGGAACTCCGTGACGGAGGTGTCAATGGCCAGCGGCGGATTCCGCGCCCCCACGGTATAGCCGTCCAGCCACCGCAGCAGGGCATACAGCGGCCGCATCGTGCGGTACAGCACCACGACCGTAATGAGCAGGATCAGCAGCAGCAGGAACAGGTAGAGGCAGACGATCCAGTAGAGGATCGCCTCCCGGAGATCGTCCTTTTCGATTGTGGGCGTCATCACCGTCAGCTCGTACCACTTCCCGTCGCGGTCGTGAAACACCTTGCGCAGCACGCGGGCCGGCTCTTCGTCGTCCCGCTCGGGAATGAAAATCTCCTCGTCGGAATAACGCTCGCGCGGCTGCACGGCGGCGTATTCGTCCGACACCTCGTTGAGAAAATAGGCGTTGTTGCCCTCGGAGGCCGCCACCGGAAGCTCCCGACCCGCCAATACCCGTGTCAGGATCACCTCGGCGCGCGCTTCGAGGGAGTCGTCCACCTCGTCGTTGATCTCGTCGATCATCGTGACGTAAAACAGCACCGCCCAGGCCGCCAGCAGCAGCGACAGAGCCCACGACAGGTGCAGCAGAATGCGGTAAACCAGTTTCATGGCTGTACGAGTTTATAGCCGAAGCCGTAGACGGCGCGTATCTCGATGTCGGCACCCGCATCGTGGAGCTTGCGGCGCAGGTTCTTCATCTGTGCATAGACGAAATCGAAATTGTCGGCCTGGTCGATATGGTCGCCCCACACCCCCTCGGCCAGCGCGGTCTTGTCGACCGTGTGGTTGGGCCGCGACATGAAGTAGTGGAGGATGTCGTACTCCTTGCGCAGCAGCTCCACCTCGCGGCCCGCCACCTCGACGCGGCGGCTGTCGGGCCACAGATGCACGTTTCCGGCGTCGAGGCTCTCGTGCCCGTCGCGCTGATGGCGTCGCAGGACGCTGCGGATGCGGGCGCTGAGTTCGGCCAGGTGGAACGGCTTGGGCAGGTAGTCGTCGGCCCCGAGTTCCAATCCCTCGATCTTGTCGTCCAGCGAGTCGCGGGCCGAGATGATGATGACCCCGGCGCGGCTGCGCCGCTGCTTCAGCTCTTCGAGCAGCCGCAGGCCGCTGCCGCCGGGCAGCATGATGTCCAGCAGGATGCAGTCGTAGTCGTATGCGGCGATCTTGTCGAGGGCCGCGGCATAATCGGCGGCCTGCTCGACGACGTATTGCTCGCGGACCAGCGTCCGGACCATGATCTCCCGCAGGGAGGGTTCGTCTTCAACAATCAGTATTTTCATAATCTATCTCTTTTTTTCCGGGCAGGGCGCAAATCCGGGTCCGCAACCCGCCGACCTGCCATCGTCCCCCTAAAACCCGGCTCTTAGCCGGGGGAAAGGTAGCATCCGAATCCGAAAGGAAACTGAAACGGCGCTCCCCACCCTGCCAAATATAGCCATTTTCCGGCCGGAGGGCAAAAAAAACGGCGTCCCGAAGGACGCCGCAAAACTATTTACAGCCCGAAAGCTACGCCTTCTCACCGTCGTAAGCCCACTTCACATAGGTCGCACCCCAGGTGTAACCGCCGCCGAAGGCTGCGAGAATCAGGTTGTCGCCCTTGCGAAGCTCCTTCTCGTAGTCGAAGAGACACGTCGGGATCGTAGCGGCCGTGGTGTTGCCGTTCCGGTCGATGTTGATCATGCACTTGTCCTGCGTGATGCCCATGCGGCGCGCCGTGGCGTCGATGATGCGCAGGTTGGCCTGGTGGGGCACCAGAAAACGGACATCCTCGCCCTTGAGGTTGTGACGCTCCATCATCTCCACCGAAACGTCGGACATCTTCGACACGGCGGCCTTGAATACGGCGTGTCCGTCCCACATGATGGTATGCCAGTTGTTCTGCACGGTCTCGACCGAAGCCGGGTAGCGCGAACCGCCCGCCTTCATGTAGAGCTGCATCTCGCCCGAACCGTCGGAATGCAGGATCGAGTCGATCACGCCGTAGCCATCGGCATTGGCCTCCAGCAGCACGGCAGCTGCGGCGTCGCCGAAGAGCGGACAAGTGGAACGGTCGGTATAGTCTACGATCGACGACATCTTGTCGGCGCCCACGACGATGACCCGCTTGCTCGTGCCGGCCTCGATGAACTTGGCTCCCGTCGTCAGCGCGAACAGGAATCCGCTGCACGCAGCCGAAACGTCGAACGCGAAGGCATTCTTGCAACCGGCCTGGTCTGCGATCAGGTTACCCGTCGAGGGGAAGAACATATCGGGGGTCACGGTGGCGCAGATCACCACGTCGACCGACATCGGGTCGATGCCCGTTTTGTCGAGCAGGTTGATGACGGCACGCGCTCCCATGTAGGAACTGCCGACGCCTTCACCTTTGAGGATGTGGCGCGTTTTGATACCGGTGTGCGACATGATCCACTCATCGTTGGTGTCGACCATCTGGCTCAACTCATCGTTGGTGAGGATATACTCCGGAAGGTACTGTCCCACTCCCGTTATCGCTGCTGTAATCTTACCCATTAACTTAACTTTTGCTATTCGTAATTCGGATTAATTTTTGAACGCACGCTGCAACTTCTCCGTGAGGCCGGCCCGAATGACCTGCCCGGTCGAAAGGATCATGCTTTTGATCGCCTCGGGCGAAGAGCATCCGTGGCCGATGACGACAGGCGCGTTGACACCCAGAACGGGAGTGCCGCCGACGCTTTCGTAATTCATGGCGTCCCAGAAAGCATTGCTGCACCCCAGCGCCTTGTTGATACGGTAGAGCCCCTCGGCCATCTTCAGCACCGTGTTGCCGACGAATCCGTCGCAGACGATCACGTCGGCTACTTTCGCGGAGAAAAGGTACGAGGCTTCGATATTACCCACGAAATTGATGCGACCGTCGGCCTTCAGCAGTTCGTAAGCGGCTTTGGTCTGGACATTGCCTTTGGTCTCCTCCTCGCCGATGTTAAGCACCGCGACACGCGGTTTTTCAATGCCCAGCACCGCCTCGGCGTAAATCGAGCCGATCAGTCCGTACTGCTCCAGCACTTCGGGCTTGCAGTCCACGTTCAGGCCCACATCCAACAACAGCGCGGGATGCCCCGTGACCGTGGGAATAAGCGATGAGATCGCGGGGCGGATGACCCCTTCGATGGGTTTGACGGCATACATCGAGCCGACCATCATGGCCCCGGTGGACCCGGCGCTCGCAAAACCGTCGACAGCGCCCTTGGCCAGGTAGCCGAAGCCTACCGTAATGCTCGAATCGGCCTTGGCCTGAAACGCCTTGGCCGGATGGTCGCCCATCTCGATCACCTCGGTAGTGGCAACGATGTCGAACCTGTCGGCCGGACACCCTTCCGAAGAGAGCACGGAGTTAATTTTCCGCTCGTCGCCGAACAACACGATACGGCTGTCCGACCCGACCTTCTCGAGCGCCAGAATAGCGCCCTTCACAGTCGCTTCGGGAGCGTAATCGCCGCCCATGGCGTCTACACCAATCTTTATCATACTCGTGCGATTTGGTTGTTATCTCGCTCTCCGCCACCCACACATACGGCAACGACCATGTGACGCCCGGCCTTATCCGGGTGAAACGGGAGTTCATTACATAAAAAAAAGAGGCAAACCCGGCGGGATGCACTCTTCTGAGCGCCGAAATTATTCGGCAGCCTTCTTCTCGATAGCCAGCTTTCCGCGATAGAAGCCGCACTCGGGGCATACGCGGTGGTACAGGACGGCTGCACCGCAGTTCGAGCAGGTAACCACCGTCGGAACGGTAGCCTTGTAGTTGGTTCTGCGCTTATCGCGTCGCGTCGACGAGACTTTGTGTTTAGGATGTGCCATTTTACAGTATAGATTATAAGTTTAACGTATTTTTAGCTTTTGTTATTTCGTACCGCGGGGCTTTTCCGGTTCATCTTCGTCGGCTTCCATCTGCTCGCGCAGAGCCGCCAGTTTGGCCCATTCACCCTCATTGTGCTCTGTCCCGCCTCCGGCCCGGGCCTCGATCGAAGCGAACTCCTGGTCCGAAACGATGCGGAAACGTTCGAGCATTTCGGGATTGCACGCCCCGTCGGGATGCACCCGCTGGTAGGGCAGCGACAGTACGATGCTCTCGTAGATGTACTGTTTGAGGTCCACCTGGTCCTCGCCCGGCAGCATCCACATCACCTCGCCGTCGTATTCGTGCACCTCCTCGGAGAATTTCACCACGAGCTGCCCCTCGAAATCGATGGGTATCCGGCAATCTTCCAGACAGCGGTCGCACTCCACGATGACATAACCCGTAATCGCCACGTCGAGCACGATCCGGCTCTCCGAGCGGTCGGCTCCGACCGTCACTTCACAGCGGCCGTCCTTTATCTCCGTGCTCTGGTACTCCTCAAACAACGATCCGTCCACCTCGAACCGAAATTCGTGGCAGCCCGGCTTCAGCCCCTTATAAGGGATCGCATATCGTTGAGTTTCCCCCATTTATGCACATTTAGTGCGCAAAGTTACGAAAAAATAAGACATTTGCAAAGAAAACTGCGAGATTTAGCGCGTCCGCACGCTTTGCGGCGAGCCCGCCGCAGGATGGTTTTGCATCCGTCGGCCTTTTTTCCTACCTTTGGTGTCGTAACGACACTTTTACCAGTCGGAATGTTTTGCAAAACCGCACACAATATGGTTTTGAACCCATCCGGCGCTTTCGTACCTTACTATATTTATGGACAAAAAAGGATTCACCATCGAAGTCACGAGCCGCTACGACGGGTGGTGGCGGTATAACGCGGCGCTGATGTGCGGCTGTTTCGACGCCGCGGACCAGCGCATCGGATTCGCCTCGGCGGAATCAGCCGTCGCCCCCGCAGGGGCCAACCTCACCGAACGCCCTGCCGACGTTCCTGCCGACCGCAGCGCGGTGCTGGAGACCATGGCCTGCGACCACCTGCTGCTCTACCTCTATATCATCCCCCACACGCTGCCCGCCGGCAACGACATCGACGCCACACGGCCTTTCGAGATCGAACTGCGAATCTCCTATGCCGGACGCCTGCTGCGCACCGAGAAGCGGACGATCAACCAATGGTCGGGCGCCTCGGTCGAGATGCGCGTGGAAACGAAAAAATAGACGGCGGCCCGACGCGGCCTATCCGCCCGAAAACAAGAAAGGGACCCCGACGGGGTCCCTTTTCTGTCGAATGGCTTCGATTATTTGTTGTTGAAAGCGGCCATCTTCTCGATGAGCATGAGGACCTTGTTCGAGTATCCCCACTCGTTGTCGTACCACGAAACGACCTTTACGAAGGTGTCGGTCAGTGCGATACCGGCAGCCTTGTCGAAGATCGACGTACGGGCGTCGCCCAGGAAGTCCGACGAAACGACAGCCTCCTCGGTGTAACCCAGGATACCTTTCAGTTCGCCTTCCGAAGCCTCCTTCATGGCAGCGCAGATCTCGTCGTACTTGGCGGGCTTGGCCAGGTTCACGGTCAGGTCGACAACCGAAACGTCGAGGGTCGGAACGCGCATCGACATACCGGTCAGCTTACCGTTCAGCTCGGGGATCACCTTGCCTACGGCCTTTGCAGCGCCGGTCGACGAGGGGATGATGTTGCCCGAAGCGGCACGGCCGCCGCGCCAGTCCTTCATCGAGGGACCGTCGACGGTCTTCTGCGTTGCGGTGGTCGAGTGAACGGTGGTCATCAGACCGTCGGTGATGCCGAACTTGTCGTTCAGGACCTTGGCGATCGGTGCAAGGCAGTTCGTGGTGCACGATGCGTTCGAAACGATCGTCTGACCCTTGTAGGTGTCGGTGTTCACGCCGCATACGAACATCGGGGTGTCGTCCTTCGAGGGAGCCGACATAACGACGTACTTGGCACCGGCTGCGATGTGAGCCTCGGCCTTCTCCTTGGTGAGGAACAGACCCGTCGACTCTACGACGTACTCGGCGCCTACCTCGTTCCATTTCAGGTTTGCGGGGTCCTTCTCGGCGGTAACGCGGATCGACTTGCCGTTTACGATCAGCAGGCTCTTCTCGGCGTTGAAATCCACCGTGCCGTTGAAGCGACCATGCATCGTGTCGTATTTGAGCATGTAAGCCATGTAGTCCACGGGAACCAGGTCGTTGATGCCCACCACTTCGATGTTGTCGTTCGTGCAGGCTGCACGGAACACCAGACGGCCGATACGGCCGAAACCGTTGATACCGATTTTAATAGTTGCCATAATAATTTGAATTATTTGTTAATAAAAGATTTCGTTATTTTTTTCACAGCACAAAAGTACATACTTTATACATTTTACGCAAATAAAAAATTAAATTTTTTTACGAACCGCATACGTACCTGTGCCGCATTCCCTTTGCGTCCTATTGCGCGACCTGCTTGGCCCGCTTGGCCATGGCCGAAGCGAAGACGAAATCGTTGAGTTCGCGGTTGTCGGCGTGGAGGATATCGTCCTTGGTTCCCTCCCACCACTTGCGGCCGCCGTGGATATATACAATTTTCTCGCCGATCTCCATCACCGAGTTCATGTCGTGGGTGTTGATGATCGTCGTGATGCCGTACTCCTGCGTGATCTCGTGAATCAGGTTGTCGATGACGACCGAGGTCTGGGGATCGAGGCCCGAGTTGGGCTCGTCGCAGAAAAGGTAGCGGGGATTCATCACGATGGCGCGGGCGATGGCCACGCGTTTGATCATACCGCCCGACAGCTCGGCCGGATAAAGGCGGTTGGCATCCTCGAGGCGCACGCGCTGGAGGCAGAAATTCACGCGCTCCATCTTCTCCTTCGTGCTCTGCGACGTGAAGAGGTCCAGCGGCAGCCGGACATTCTCCTCGACGGTCGACGAGTCGAGCAGCGCCCCGCCCTGGAAGATCATGCCGATATCCTTGCGGATGGCCTTGCGGTCGCGGAATCCGAGCTTCGTGAAATTGATGTCGTCGTACCACACGTCGCCCGAATCGGGTTCGTGCAGCCCCACGAGGGTTTTCAGCAGCACGGTCTTTCCCGAGCCGCTGCGGCCGATGATGAGGTTGGTCTTCCCGGTCTCGAATTCCACCGAGATATCGTCGAGCACCACGCGCCCGTCGAACGATTTGACGATATGTTCGGCACGTATCATATAAGCAGGACTTGCGTAAGGATGAGGTCGAAAAGCAGGATCACCACACAGCTGGCCACCACGGCGCGCGTCGACGCCGCGCCGACCTCCATCGAGTTGCCCCGGGCGTTGTAGCCGTAGAAGGCCGAGATCGAGGTGATGATATAGGCGAAGACGACTGTTTTGATGAGCGTATAGGTGATCGAATAGGGTTTGAAATCCATCAGCAGGCCGTCGACGTAGTCGGCCGGAATCATGATGCCCGTGACGGCGGCGATGATCCACCCGCCGAGGATGCCGATCAGGATCGAAAGGATCGTGAGGAACGGAAAGAAGAGCATCGCGGCGACGATCTTCGGAAGGATCAGGTACGAGGCCGAATTGACGCCCATGATCTCCAGTGCGTCGATCTGCTCGGTGATGCGCATCGTGCCGATCTCCGAAGCGATCGACGACCCGACCTTGCCGGCGAGGATCAGCGCCACGACCGCCGACGAAAATTCCAGAATCATCGTCTCGCGCGTGGCATAGCCCACCAGCGAACGGGGGATGAACGGCGAATCGAGGTTGATGCACATTTGCAGCGTGATGACCGCGCCGATGAATACCGAGATGATGGCCGTCAGGCCGATCGAGTTGACGCCCAGCGCCTCCATTTCGAAAACGATGCGCCGGCGGTAGATCGCCGCCTTCTCCGGACGGGAAAAAACCTTTCCCATCAGTATGAAATAGCGGCCTATGAGTTCGAATACCTTCAACATGCGGCTACTGTTCCTTTTCCTCCTCGAAATCGACGTAGTCGCCCACGTCCTTCGATACGCGTTTCTCGGGCGTCCCGGCGGTCTTGTGCACCCGCACTTCGCCTTCGCGGCCCCTGCGCTCCCGCTCTGCAAACGGCGAGCCGGAATTCCGCTGCCGGAATCCGCCCCGGGTCTGCTCCCCGAAGCCTTCGCCGAACTGCTCCTCCATCTGTTTGCGGACCTTGTAGATCCGCCAGCGGAAGACCAGCATCAGCACGATTGCCAATACTACGATACCCATAAGAAAGTACAATATAAATAACGCGATGCCTTTCAGCAGCGCGGGGGCGCCGAGCGCCAGTATGACGATAAGGAGCGTCGTGAGCGGATTGCGCTGCACGAAACCCACCAACGAGTCGATGATTGCCGTGAAGAAATTCATTCCGATTCTGGTTTACATCCCCACAAAGGTAGGGAAAAATCTGCGTATTTCAATTAATTGTCGTAAATTTGGCGGTTGAAAGCAAAAACAAATCACAACCCGATATGTTAACTTCCCTCACCGCCATTTCGCCCGTCGACGGGCGTTACCGTAATAAAACGGAGAAACTGGCCGATTATTTTTCCGAACAGGCCCTCATCCGCTACCGCATCCGCGTCGAAGTCGAGTATTTCATCGCCCTCTGCGAACTGCCTTTGCCGCAGCTTGCCGGGATCGACCGCTCGAAATTCGCCGCCCTGCGCTCGCTGTACACCGATTTCTCGACCGCCGACGCCCAACGCGTCAAAGAGATCGAGTCGGTTACGAACCACGATGTCAAAGCCATCGAGTACATCATTAAGGAAAAAATGGACACTTTGGGGCTCGAAGCCTATAAGGAGTTCGTGCACTTCGGCCTCACGTCGCAGGACATCAACAACACGGCCATCCCGCTCTCGCTGAAAGAGGCCATGACGGGGGTCTACTACCCCGCCGTCGAGGAGGTCCGCGGCAAGCTGGCGTCGTTCGCCGAGCAGTGGCGCGCCGTGCCGATGCTGGCACGCACGCACGGACAGCCCGCCTCGCCGACCTCGCTGGGCAAGGAATTCATGGTCTTCGTCGAGCGCATCGAAAAACAGCTGGCCATGCTCCACGACATCGCCGTGCCGGCCAAGTTCGGCGGCGCCACGGGTAATTTCAACGCCCACCGTGCGGCCTATCCCGGGATCGACTGGGTCGATTTCGCCAACCGCTTCGTGGGCGAGAAACTGGGGCTCTGCCGCTCGCAGTACACCACGCAGATCGAACACTACGATAACCTGGCGGCGATCTTCGACAACATGAAACGCATCGACACCATCCTCATCGACCTTTCGCGCGATATGTGGACCTATATTTCGATGGAGTACTTCAAACAGCAGATCAAAGCCGGGGAGGTCGGTTCGAGCGCCATGCCCCACAAGGTCAACCCCATCGACTTCGAGAACGCCGAGGGCAATTTCGGCATTGCCAACGCCGTCTTCGAGCACCTCGCGTCGAAACTCCCCGTCTCGCGCCTGCAGCGCGACCTGACGGACTCCACCGTCCTGCGCAACATCGGCGTCCCGATGGCCCATGCGGTGATCGCCCTGCAATCGCTGATGAAGGGGCTCAACAAGGTGATCCTCAATCCCGAAGCGCTGGAACACGACCTGGAGAACAACTGGGCCGTCGTGGCCGAGGGCATCCAGACCATCCTGCGCCGCGAAGGCTTCCCGAAGCCCTACGAGGCGCTGAAAGCCCTCACGCGCACCAACGCCCACATCACCCGCGAATCGATCGCGGCGTTCATCGAAACGCTCGACGTGGCGGAATCGGTCAAAGCGGAGCTGCGGGCCCTCTCGCCTTCGACCTACACGGGCGTGTTCCGGTAGGCCGTCCTCCCGAAAAGCAAAATGCAGGGCCCTTGCGGGACCCTGCATTTTTCATTATATCACGTAGCTACTCCTTGCAGCAGCGCACCGTGTAGCCGTAGGAGCGGTGTACATCCAGCTCCGGATTGATCGAACCGGAGGAGGAACTGAGCTGCTTTTTAATATACAGGTAATAGGACTTGACCGACGTCGCGTCGGACGACCAGTAACCGCCCGAACCGCCGCTCGCAGCCCGCTGGCCGACAATAGCTCCGGAACTGTACATGCGATAACCCTGTCCCGGATACCAGGCCGTCTGCCCGTTGTGGGTGTAGGTCACCCCATAGTTCTCGACATCCCATGCCGAAACGCCGTCGATGTAGTCGCGTCCGGAACTCAAATTCTCCCACGCGTCGATCCCCGGGACCCTGTATCCCGGAGGGCACGGATCGTTGAGCTGTTTGGTTTCGCCCCACAACTTCGCGTTGGGTTTCGCCAGCCAGTTGTAGCCGGTCCCGACCGTATTATTATAAAACGTCATGGGATTCGCGGCAGCAGTTTCATGCGTCACAGCCGCCTTGGAGAAGCCCCACATTAATGACTCATAGGCGGGATTTACGACAGTAAGCTCTTTCAACTCATCGAAAGCGGTGGTACTTGTCGAGGTTTTCGTTCCCCAGTAGAACGGGTCCTTGCGCCCCCACTGGTAATACATGCCGTAAGCATCCGTGCTGCCGACGGCAGTTCCCACGGCGCCCAGGTTGCGGTCCATAAAGACCACGCCGTTCTCATAAGCCATCGTCTGCGGAACGTCGGTCACCCAGATGTGCCAGCTCCACACGATCGCACCCGCCTGCACGAGGGCCACCAGCGCGTTGCCCTTGCCCTCACCGACCGTGAAGACAATCTCCCCGGACTCCTTGTCGAGGGCCACGTCCGAAACCAGCCCTTCCCGGTCGGTCCACATCCAGTCGGCCGTCATGCCGTCGGCCATTTCGATCGCCGGGTCGAAACCCGCCGAAGCCGCTTCGCCCGCACCGTTTCCGCGCACCTTCGCATTGAACGCATAGGTTCCCGGAGCCGAAACCACATAGCAGTTGGCCGTTCCCGAGGCGCTCAGGTCGTCGACCTTCGCCGCCGAAAGCTCTCCGCCGTCGGCCAGCGTGACTTTCACACGCCCCTCCGCCGTCGTCACCGAACGGAACAGAACCACCGACACCTCCTCCGACGCTTTGATCGGCTCCCCGGCGGCATCCACGATTCGCCACGGAGCCGCCTCGCCCGTCGTCACGGTCCAATACCCCTCGTCATCGACATCCGTCACCGGCACGGCACCCGAAACGGGCATCTGCTCCCCCGAAGCGTCTTTCAGCCACGGCGTATCTTTCTCGGCGGCGAGCGTCCAATAATAAATATCCTCAGCGGCGGCAATCCCGATCAGCGGGGCTTCGACAGCCTCCGCATCGCAGACAACCATCACCTCCGTGCCGTCGCGGAACGCAATGAGCGTTCCGGCTTCGCCCTCCGTCACGGCGCCGACCGCCGAACGCGACATGGCCCCGGCCAGTTCCCGGAGCGTAACGAGCCCGGCATTGAGGTCTTTAGCCTTCTGTTTCAATTCCGGGGAGACGGGATTGGCGGGGGGGGGTACATCGTCGGGACCGTTGCCCGAATCGCTTTCACATCCGCCGAGGAGCAGCGCCCAGGCGCAAATTACGAATAACTTTTTCATCATGCTTTGTTTTTTAGTTAAGTGGTGTTGTCCGTTCCGTCCGGACAGACTTTCCCGACGGCGGCAGATACGCACAGGCGGGAGCGGGAGCAGAAAGTCCCGGCAAAGCATGGCGACAACCTTTTCATCCGACCGTAAAAAGTCTGTCCGAAGAGGTTTGCTGCTAATGAAAAAAGCGAAAGCTGTTAACAAATTGCGCGCAGGCACAATGCCGGCGGCATGTCAGGCGCTCCCTTTCTCCGCAGGAGCAAACTCTCTATCGTGCACGGCAGGTCTTCTGACTCGTCCCGGATGCGGCGCCTTCCCGGTTTTCACCAGTGGCTCAGATTGTCGCATCCTTTCATGCCCTCGACGGGCGGGACTCACAGCAGCGGGAACTGTTGCCGATTCACACGGCATTCCCTTTTAATTCCCCGCGAGGGGAAACCATTGCGGGGACAAAGATAGGCTTTTCCCGCCGGGAAGCAAACGAATCCGGCGGAATATTTGTCCTGCAGGCCTCAAAATCGCTCAAAAAGCCTTTTCGGCCCCGGCCAGCCGTTTTCGGACGACCTCCCTCCGACTTTGGCACGGGCTTTGCGATTATTTCAATCAGCTGCGGCACAGCAACCGCAGTGAGGTTTCTTCATTTATTTAAGTTTGGGTTAGTAGTTTTAGGAGGGCAACCTCCGGGGGCAGCAGGCAATCGTGACGATTCCCTGCTGTTTTTTTGCGTATCCCGCAACGCAGAACCGAAGAGGCACAGAACCGGGCCAGAAACGCAGCGGCCGTCCATCGCCTTTAAATCTATGCAGCGCAGAACCGGACCGGAAACTCAGCGACCGTCCATCGCCCTCTAAAACCCGCTTCTTAAGCGGGCGGGTCAGAACTCGACCGTGACGCCCAGCGACGGCAGCAAGGTGCCGCTGACCTGTTCGAGTTTCTTCATGCGGTAACGCTGCTCCGCGACCGGGAGCGAGGTGTCTATGATCTCGCCCGTGGACATCAGCACGTCGGGCTGGCGGAGTTTTCCCCCGGCGACGTTCTGCAGGTCGATGTAGATGCCCAGCATGCAGCGGCGGAAATAGAAGACCTTGTCGATGCGCACGTCCAGCTGGGCGAAGGCGTCGAGCCGCCCGGCATTGTATTTCGAATAGTCGTAATAGGGCCGTCCCTGCGCGTTCCACGCCTCGACGAGCGACGATTTATCTTCGTCGTAAGGCGTGTAGGGCGCACCGCCCACGACGCTCAGCTTCGCCCCGACGCTCCAGTGGCGCGGCAAATCGTAAGTGCCGCTGACGTTGACCACGAACCGGTTGTCCCACGCCGAAGCGATCCACGGGGCCGAACGGTCGTTGCGGTACTCCGAACGAAACACGGTCACCGACCCCACGACGCTCACACGCCCCGGAATCTGCCAGCGGGCCATCGCCTCCACGCCGTAGGCGCGTCCCTGCGCCGAAGAGACCAGCTCCTCGTTGCCCACCACGCCGTAGTCGTTGCCTTTGCAGGCGAGCGGTATTCCGTCCGTGACCGACAGGGGCACATCCCCGTAACGCTTGTAAAAACCTTCGACCGAGACGATCAGCCGGTCGCGCAGCCGCCAGTCGACGCCGGCGCTGAAAATCCCGACCCGCATGTAGTCGAGCGACTTGTTCACCAACCCGCCCTCCTCTTTGAATCCCAACGCCGTATAGGCCGGCAACTGGTAGTAGAGCCCCGCGCTGCCGCTGACCGACCACGCCGGAGCCAGCGCATAGGAGACCGACGCGCGCGGCGAGAGCTGGTTCCACGGCCGGGCCATACGTCCCGAGTAATCGCACCCGTCGGCCCGCAGTCCCGCCGAGGCGGTGAAACGCTTGTCGGCCGAGGCGTACTCGGCTCCGGCGAAAAGCCCCCAGCCGACGATTCCCAGCCGCGTGTTGTAATCCGAGAGCTGCGACTTGTCGGTGTAGAGCCGTTGCAGCGTGCGGTTCGTATAGTCGGAATAGTTCACCTCGACGCCTTCGCGGACCGTCCAGCGGCCCAGGTAGGAGCGGTTCTCGGCCCGCAGCGCGGTCTTCTGCTCCACGGAACGCAGCCGGAGCGTCAGGTTGTCCTCCGACGAGTCGTCGTTGCGCAGGTATTTGAGATTGCGGTTGTTCAGGTAGTTGTGGCTCAGCGTCACGGTCTGCACGTGGCGGCCGGCATAGTGGCGCCACGAAGCCCCCACCGTGAAGGTCTCCTGCCGGATGCGGGGCAGGTAGCTCAGCAGGTATTCGGCGTCCTCGCCCTTCTCGTCGACATTGAGTTTCATGTTGTCGAAGCCCGCCAGGGCCAGCACCGTCAGTTCGTCGCGCTCCGAAAGGCATGTTTTGACCTTCACCTGCCCGTCGATGTAGTTGGGCAGGAACGGCAGCCCCAGCATTTTGAACAACAGTTGCAGATAGGACTGGCGGAGCGAAAACAGGTATGTGGTCTTGTCGCCGATGTGGCCGCTGCCGCTCAGCCCCACCTCCGAGGCCCCGAGCGTGGCCTTGAAAGTCTGCTTTTCGGCATTGCCGTCGCGCAGGCGGAAATCCAGCACCGAACTCAGCGCCCCGGCCCGGTCGGCGGGGAAAGCCCCCGTATAGAAGCTGATCTCGCGCACGAGGTCGGCATTGACGATACTCACCGGGCCGCCTGTGGCGCCCTGCGTGGCGAAATGGTTGATGTTGGGAATCTCGATCCCGTCCATGTAGAACCGGTTCTCCGCGGGGCCGCCGCCGCGCACGATCAGGTCGTTGCGGTAACCCACAGGCGAAAAGGCCACGCCGGGATAGGAGCGCACGATGCGCGACACGTCGCGGTTCGAGCCGGGGCTCTTCTCGATCTCCTGCAGGCCGATCACCCGCAGGCTCACGGGACTTTCGACCGTGGCCCGGAACGGCGACGGACGCACCGTCACGGCTTCCAGCCGTTCGGCGTCCTCCTCCAGTTCGACCTCGATGAACGGCGTGGCGGCCGACACCATATATTCGGGTGTCGTGACGCTCTTATACCCCACCGACGAGACCGCCAGCCGCCAGATGCCGGGCTTCACCCGCTCGATGCGAAATTTACCCAGCGAATCGGTCGAAGCGCCTTTTTGCTCCTGCCCGGCCAGCACCACAGCAGCATAAGCCACGGGGCGGCGGCTCAGGCGGTCGATCACCCGTCCGCTGACGGCATAAGTCTCCTGCTGTCCCCGCACGGCCGTCGCCGCCGACAGGAACAGAAACAACATCGCAACTTTCAGGAGTTTCATGGTGCAAATATAGCCGATCGGAGCTAATCCGCCACCGTTCCGCCGGAATATTTCGGCAGTAATTTCAGATAAACGAGCAGGATGACGTTCATCAGCAGAGCGTAGACGATGGCCGGAACGGCCATTTCACCGTTGTCGAAGATCAGCGGCGAGGCGGCGATGGCAATGGCCTGCGCGGCGTTCTGCATTCCGACCTCGATGACGATGGTCCTGCGTGCCGCCCGCCCGAGGCGGAACATCCGGGCCAGCAGCGACCCGGCACCCATGGCCAACAGGATGAGCGCCCCGGCGGCCAACCCCAGCGTCCCGAGGTTTTCGAGGATCGCCGAAGCGTACTGCACGAAAAAGACCGCGGCCAGCAACATCAGCGCCGGAAAGGCCACATGCCCCAGCAGGGCATGAACCCGCCGGGCCGCATCCGGACGCCAATGACGGAACAAAGCTCCCGCGGCCATCGGAAGAAACAGCAGGACAATATTCTGCATCAGCAGTTTTCCCGCCGGGAGTTCGATAGCCGCCTCCGTATGCACGGAGACGAAGCGCGCCGCGAAACCCATCACCACCGGAATCGTGAAGAGCGTAATGACGCTGCTCAGCGCCGTGAGCGTCACCGACAAAGCCACGTCGCCCTTGGCCAGCATCGAAAATACGTTCGACGAACTGCCTCCGGGACAGCAGGCGATCAGCATCAGCCCCATAAACCACACGGGCGGCAGGCGGAACGCCAGGGCCACGCCGAAAGCGATGAGCGGCAGGACCAACAACTGGCCCGCCAACCCTGCGACGACGGCCGCGGGACGGCGGAACACTCCGGCGAAAGCCTGCCGGTCGAGTTCGATACCGAGCTGGAACATCAGCACGATCAGGATGGGAAGCACGATCCAAATGGTATTCATAGCGGCTCGGGAATAAGGATTGAACGACAAAAAAGTCTTCCAGGAAATCCTGAAAGACTTTTTTCATCGGTGGGAACATGCGGATTTGAACCGCAGACCTCCTGCTTGTCGAGCAGGCGCTCTAAACCAACTGAGCTATGCTCCCTGCATAAAAAAACCATCTTCCAAGATGGCTGTACCTCGTGGGAGCTGAGGGATTCGAACCCCCGACCCTCTGCTTGTAAGGCAGACGCTCTGAACCAGCTGAGCTAAGCTCCCCTTTTGCTGAATTGCGAGTGCAAATGTATGATAAATAAATCATTCCTGCAAGTCCTCCATTCATTTTGGGAAATCTTTTTTCGCTGGCGGTTCGTTCGGTTGACACATTGGTTGACACATTTACATAAAGCCAATGCTGGTTAAACAATAGTAAATTAGTTGATAATCTTATATTTGAATGAAAGAGGACAAACATTGCAAAGGGGGTATATTTAAGCCCCCTTTGCAAAGTCTGTCCTCGTATCTGTTGAGAAAAACGCGCTGGAAAATTTTCCCCTCCTCCCTGCTCTCTCCTTTTAAGAATGTTGTGTTGCTTTTGTCTTTATATAAAAAACTGATACGAATAATTCTGAAACTCTAATAATAAATTATATATTTGTGTAGTAAATTAAGCGATTATGATACTTTTTATATCACAAGACACTTTAAATTTCGATATGGTGGTTGACTCTTTGGCTCATCACAATGCATACAGAGAATTTATAGATTCGGTGGTTGATTATATTGGAACACAAAATTTCACCTTGATCGTTATTTTGTTGATTATGAATTTATTGGCAACTGGAGCAAATATATTTATTCCAATATGGATTAAAAATAGAGAAAAAAAATTATTTAGTTTTCAGCATAAAGAAAAGATGAGAATAGATTTATGCACAGAAGTATATGCTACTATGTGGACAATTAGAACATATTGTTTATTTCCAGATGAAACGCAGATTGTAGAAGATGCGAAAAAGACTTTGAGAGCTCATATGACAATTAGGAGTTTATATCTAGATAAAGAAAAGATAACCGTAATAAAGGATTTCTTAGACTGGACAAATGGGACCGAATTAGATGTTAAGATATGCGATGATTTAATGGATAAATTTAAAAAATTAGCAGCCTAATCATATGAAAATATATTATACCCCATCTATTTTATGCAAAGATGGAATTTCTGCCTTTTTATGGGAGATACAAGATATATTTTCAAAGCATAATGCGGCTCTGAAAAATGTAGGCTTGGAATTAATAAGAACTCGAAAAATTGATATTGCAGGGATTTTATTGTTGTATAAGTTTATGGATTATTCATTAAAACATTCTATTTTTGATAAGCCTATTATACATATCGATAATACATATATAGCATCGGCTGTACAAGACTATGGTTGTTCAGACTTGATTTACTCCCTAATAAAAGGGATTAGATTAAAAGATAAAGACTATAAAAATCTAAAGTTAGCGCAAACTAGAAATTTTATTATAGCACCACAAGCATTATTGAGAGGGGATGATTTAAACGTTGCATTATCAACTAAATATATGCCTAATATCAAAGCATATTATCAGGAGGAAAGAACAGTTAGTATGATTTTTCATTGTTTTAGTGAAATTGTTTTAAATTTTTGGACCCACGCTATTGATGATGAAAAATCAATAATAATGGCAAAAGGCAACAAAAATGGAATAGAAATTGCATGCGCTGATAATGGCTGTGGGATTATTTCATCATTAGCTCCTATCTTTCCCAGAATGTCAAATGATAAAATATTGAAAAGTGCATTTAAAAAAAATGTAACATCCAAAGTACAATCTAATCATATGGGATGTGGGTTGTGGATGGTTAAAGAAATATCAATGAAAGCAGGAGGTGAAATAATAGTTTTTACAGAAGGGAAAATGATTAGATTAAAAAATAATCAAATTAGGGTTGGAAACACTGGATATTGGAAGGGAACAATATTTTATATATATTTGCCAACAAAAAACCCTGCAACTCCTAGCGATATTTTATCTTATAATCAAGATCTTTCAAAGATATTTGCATAGATATGAAACGCATAACTTTATCTCAATATGCACCTATTATTAGCAATGATGCTATTGGAGCAGAAATATATTCTTTATTAAAATCAGAGTTACAAGATAACGAGATAATAGAGGTTGATTTAGGGCCGATTATAGCAATGGTAACTCTTTGTGCAAAACAGATTTTTGGACGTTTATATAGTGAACTTGGCGCAAATATATTTGTCCATAGAGTAAAACTTGTTAATGCAAACAAAGATGTTAAAGCTGTAATAATGGAAGGCATTTCAAGTGCTTTAAATAGTAAATAGCTATAAAAAATGAAAAAGGATTGTTAATGCACAATCCTTTTTTATTAGATTCTCAAATATTAATCTATGAATTGCTCTAAATATTTCTCGTTGAAACCCGTGAGTGGGAATTGAAATACGTTCTGTTTGCCCTCTTTGGTCGTATAGTCGAATATGACCGTATCACTCTTTATATGGGCATCAAAGAGATTAAGGGTGTGGTTGGACTTGGGAAATGTTATAAGATTAGATAAAGGAAGTACAAAAATGCCTGCCTTTCAATCTTGCGGGTCTAACTGAAAGGAGAAACCTGTTATATCTTGCCCTCGTTTGCAAAATCGAATCGCCATATCCTTTTCAGGGTCGATGTCGAGTTCAAAATAATAAATGAATTTCAATGGTGTAGGTTCTGCTGTTTTGCGTCCTACGAATAGACAGACATTGCAATCCCGTGCGTAAGTTACGGCTTTGGCAACATAGGAGTACTGAATATCATCGACAGTCTCCGTCTTTGTCTCTCATTCAATTTTTGGTGTTTTTCTTTTCATTTTAGCTAAAATTTATATTGTGATTAAATCTTTGATTATGATGTAAATATAGTAAAAATTTATGAAATATGCAAGTAATATAAAAAGGACAAACTTGTGCAAAAAGGTTAATATATAGACCGTCTGCACAAGTTTGTCCTAATGTTCCTCTAATTACATTTAAGAATAGAATCTATCTTATCAGCAGGTAACAGGCCTTGTTGTGCAATTTTTTGTCTATGCTCCAATCGCAATTTGTAGCACCTTTTAAGAAAATGTTTTTTGGAGCAGTATTCACAAGTATAAAATATTAAGCTTACAAGTACTGAAATTAAAGATAGACCAAAAAAGATATAACACGCCTTATTAATAAGGCTGTGAGCACCTTGTTCCGCAGTGTAACATAAAAATATAAAACTCACAATCAAGCATATCAGATTTTGGTTTATATATAGTTTATCCAAAATCTTTACCGTAGTTGTTTTAGTATCCATTTTACCTTATTATTTAATAACTGATACAGTTGCAAAGCCATTCCATCCCGATGCGGTTTTATATGCAGTAGCGCATCCTGCTGGAACTTGAAGTACAGCATTTGAATTTAGGTAGTAAAAGGCCTTGTTTCCACACGCAGGCGGTGTTGTTGTACCAATTTTAAACAATTGAAGTGCTGGATTATAATAAAAAGCACCAGTTTCCAGTAATTCTACTTGAGCACAACCCGACATATCTACCGTGGTCAGATTTTTAAGTTCAGAGAATGCACCATAATAATATTCTCGATAAGATGAATTAGGGCCAGAATAATGGATATATTTACCTCCGATAGTTTTAAGTTGAGAATTTTGCTCAAAGGTTACTGTGATTAACCCAGAGCCATAAAATGCTTCTGTTTCAATTATTTCAACACTTGCAGGAATTTCAATAGAGGTTAGAGATGCACAATCCGAAAATGCGCCGTAAGAATAATGATAATAAGGAGACTCCCAATAAGAATCATTTTTATAAGAAACAGACCCTCCTTTGATAATTTTAAGACGAGAATTTTTCTCAAAAGTTACAGCAGATAAGGCTGCACAACCTTTAAATGCAGCAGATTCAATTGTTTCAACACTTGCGGGAATTTCTATAGTAGTAAGAGATACGCAATCTGAAAATGCTCCATCGTAAGAGGGGTTACCAGTATAAGCCAAAGAGGAATTATAGCCTCCTCCAATCGTTTTCAAATTAGATTTTTTTTCAAAGGTTACTGTTGTTAATTTAGAACAACCCTGAAATGCAGATTTTCCGATTGTTTCCACATTTGCAGGGATGTTAATGGAAGTCAGCGAATAGCAGTAAGAGAACGCATCGGTTCCAATTGTTTTCACATTCGTAGGAATTTTTATAGATGTCAATTTGCTAAATTGAAAAGCCGATCTTCCAATTTCTGTCACGCTATTCGGAATAATGATTGTTCTTAAATTGCTCCTAGCAAACATTTCTGTTCCTATCGTAGTAAGTGTAATGGGTAAGATTATATTTTCGACATTTTTTGATTCATAAAATGCCTTTGTCGGTAACTCTGCTATATTCACCTCTGCAATATCAAGATTTTTAAGATTAGGCATTATAAGTTTAATCGACAAGAAATCTTCGTCATTCAATTCTCCCGTAACCTTCAAAGACACCAAACTATTGTTATCCAAACCTTTGTTGACTAATTCAGACTCTAAAGTTCCTTTTTGAGAAACATGAACAGTGGTATATGAAACTGCTGCTTGGTTAATCGTAACCTTCGTAGAAAGATTGTGTACTGCATTGGCAAACTCAATCTCTCCTGTCCGTGGTTGTGTTGTCGAATTGGCATAGATAGTAAAGTATTTTTTATCAGATGTAATAGTACGTGTTTTACTTTCTTCTATCCAATTAACTGTTGGCTTTGTAATTTCAAATTCTACATTACTTTTTATTTCAATCTCAATAGTTTCACCATCACTCGAAACATCGTACTTATTTTGAGTGACTGCAATCATTGGCGTTTCACCTGCTTGAATGATAGTAATGGTTTCTGACAATTCACCGCTGGAGATAATTATTGTTCCCTCTCGCTTTTCCATACTCGTGTTTTGAGCAATGTCAAACGCAAGCGTTGCGGCCTGCATAGCACGGGTTTCTTTGTAGGTAATCCAATCTCTGCATTCTCTAGCAATCTCGTATTCAAATTTAATGTTGGCTTTAACCTCTATATCTGCAACACCTCCTGTTGCGTCCATCTCGATTTTAGAGGATGTAACAGTTAAAGCATCCTTTTGCTTTTGCGTTACAACAAGTTTGGTCGTAACTATCCCACACGTAAATGTAAATGTTGTATTTCGTTCGTCTGGATCATTATTTTCGGCGACCTTGAAAACAATTTGATCTTCATTTCCTCCGCTGGTTTTAGATGGAGTACACCAAGAATCCCCTCCAGTCAATTTCCATTGTGTATCTGGTAATGTTCCAATATAATCATAATAAAGCCAAATAGCCTCTGTTCCACCTTTCGATTCAAAGGTTAAATCGCTAATGGAAAGATAAATTCCTCTTACAGATGCAGAACCATCGTCTGTGTCATTCTCAGAACAACTGCAAATAATCATTGCAAACAATGCAAATAAAAATAGTTTTTTCATAGTAAGATTTATTAGGTTAAACAATGTTTTCAAATCTTACTATCCGCACCTCGATAGTGGTTCATATAAAAATAGAAAGCGTGGTGCTGAAAACTTATTCTATTAGAGTAGGTCGTAGGAAACCTTGAAGATAAAATAAGCAACAACACCACGCCTATATCCATTGATGGATATGACGCGGTAAGATGTCAGCTAATTCCCTCTTCAGATTGAATTTCCTACGTTCACTCTAAAGGAACAAGCTACACTTTCCGTGTATTCAATATGTTACTGCAAAAGTAGCATATTCAGCGGAAAATGCAAAACATCTTACCAATGGGGTGTTGTTGCCATATCAAAATTCGTCAAAACAAAGTTTCCTTGCAATAGCACGGCTTATGGATTCAAAACTTTGTTATTCGTAACTTGAGGTAGAAGATTTTGTTGTTACGCTTGCTTGTAGTCAGATATTGATATTTGCAATTAACCATTGCATCCAATTATCGACCTTACGCCAGCATAAAAACAGAAATTAGAGGTTGCAAAATCTTCTCGGAATTGCAATACCCCTAATCTCTGTAATTTGCAGTTTTGCTATGTCGATATGCAGGCCGAGTTTTACTCTCCTGCAATCTTCCGTATCACGCTATCCATGCTGATAGCTTGTCCACTCGCTAACCTGCCCCACCAACAGCAACCGTATTCCTCAATGATTACTTGGTTCTCTCGTTTCAGACGTTCTGCTAACCACGAATCAATCAACCACCATTCCATCACATCACCCAAGAACGGATAGATATACTCTGCTGGTAGCAAATTCTTATTCAGCATTTCATCCACGACTGCGGTTTGATTCGTCAGTACGCAGTTCTCCACTAATCGCCGTGCTGTCATAATAGGTGCTGTTGTGTGGCTATGTTGCGTAACCATTTATTAGCAAATACGGTGTGGTCTGCCTGCAAACGACGGTTCAGCAAAACACCTTCTTCCGTCCATCTAACGCTGTACTGCTCCATACCCATATAATCGTTGCGGTAATAGTAGGGAACGAATTGCTGGCTTTCTTTGTGCAGGGCGATAATCATTTCAGGGTCACGCATGGCATCTCCATTCTGTTGGCCGTAATGAGCCAGCGAAATGTGGTTGTACTTGTCTGTTCGGTCGATGATTTCGATATGAACAGGCATATAAGCCCCGTCCGTATTGTCGATTTTAGTTGTTTGCAGAGCCAGTAATCCACGCAGGATTTCTGACGCCTTTTTGTCCAATGTTTTCATGGCTTTTTTATTGATTTCACATTAGATAAGGGGAGGGGGCTTTAGTTCATGTATCTGTTCGTGGGCAGTATATATGCAATTTTTATAATCTTGGGCTTATTGAGTGAGTGCCTACGGCACGCCATATAAAGATGAATAACACAATTAAAAGGTCTATATAAATCGAATATCCGCAAAATATGTCATTCTCTTATTAAATGGGAAAAGCCCTGCATGCGTAAGCATGAGGGCTGTATATGGATTCTTTATTTGCTGGTTGTTATTCAAATGCAAAACCTTTGAAATCCTCCTTATCGAATTTGTTTTGCTCTGCCTGTTCTATAACCGCATTATATTGTTTCTGCATATCGAGAGCCTTTATAAAGTAAGGCAACGATACCTTTTCGGGTAAGTTCTTGCATCGTTTATTGAGTTGGTAGGTTATGCTTATTGGCTCTGTTCTCGATAAGCCTACCGCATTATACTTTGTAAGCAAGACCGACATAGCCCGTTTATCCCACTTGGGAACAGCAACACCTTTCACCTTGCAGAAATCGCATATCTCCTTATAAATCCCTGCATCTGTCTTTTTAACAGAGGAATTGATAAAACAGCCTGCCGTCAGTTCGTAGACGTTAGAAATAGGCTTAATAAGCCCTAATTGCAGACACTCATTTAATAATGCAGTTGTTGTATTACGGGATAAACCGATACTCTTTGCAATTTGGCTGTTGCTTCATTGAATGGCATCCGTATTATTAAGGCAGATTGCCTTTAATAAGAGCAGAAGCCCTGCAATCTTGGCGGAATAGTTCCTCTTAAAGAAACTGTTATCCAAAAAGAAATAGTCTTTAATAACGGGCTTTATAAAGTAAGAATTACGTTTTATAAATCCTCTGTCTGCATCTTCTTTAATGGTAGTCTGCACGGTCAGATAACCTGCATCCTTTAAGCGTTTAATGCTCCGTCGTATGGTTCGTTCATCCAGTCCCGTCAGTAAGGATAGCTTTTCTTCTGTTACATGGGAAATGTTCGTCTTGTAGTTAGAGCAATATTTAATGGTCGCTCACACGTAAATATCAATAGGCTTACTGTTGCCTGTCTGAAAATTCACGATTGATTTGGGGATTACGGTATAATTCATCGTTAGCAATGGAATTTTGATTGTTCGTAAATATAATCTCTTTTAAGTGCAGTAGTTTTCGGAAACAGGCTACGCCGTAATGTTCTTTGGCCTGTTTGCGGTTATCGAATCACCTGCGGTCTTTGATGTGGTAGTACATGGTCGGTACGACTTTAATAGGTAGTGTATAAGTAGGTAATGTATATATAGGACACTTTTGAGCAGTTTGCATAGGACAGATTTGAGCAACTGTCTATTCTGTCATTCAAAAACCTACTATCTCCTTAATTGGAATCTTCCACATTTTCTGATTCTGAAATACATTCTTTATAGGAAATCTTCATTTCACACTCAAAAAATGTGGTAACGATAAATGAAGAACAGTTTTAATCACGAAAAATAGATTCATCAACCAAGTAAGATGAATACTTTTTTTAGCGATATTTTTTAACACGCAAAAAT
>NZ_FNRI01000018.1 GCF_900107675.1 Alistipes timonensis JC136 | reverse complement strand
GCAATTAACGTCAGTAGAATTTTTCTTACCATAAGCGTTAATTAATTAGTTTTTTAAAATAAAAAGTTCAGAACAAAGGTAAGAAATAGCTAACTCGTTTACAAATAATTTATTAAAATAATTTACAAATGTAACATATCGTCTCGAAATAAGCTTTCGGCGCTTACGGTTTAACCGGTGGGAAGATTGGGGTATTACAATTTGTAATCGTCATTTTGGGCCGTTTTGGGGCAAATCGGCCGAAATTGGTTAGCCGGAACTCCTCCCGGAAGGCCGGAATCTCATACCGTTTCCGGAATCCGTTCCAAATCGGACTCCCGGTAAAGCGTGTCGAGCCGTTTCGAAAGACGTTCCATGTCCCCGTCGAGTTTCGAGTGCGTGATTGTAGCGTAAATTTGCGTGGTTCGTATATTTCTGTGACCGAGCAATTTGCTGATGGTCTCGATCGCGATTCCCTGCGAAAGTGTGATCGTCGTGGCGAAGGTATGACGCGCCGAGTGGAAAGTGATGTGCCGGGGGATGCCCGCCAGCGACATGATCCGGTCGAGACATATGTTGCACCAGCCGTTGCTCGGCAGGTTAAAAATACGTTTTGTACGGATCATGGGATTGTATCTCAACAGGATAGCATACGGAATGGCAAAAACCCGCACGTTCACCTCCGAACCGGTCTTGCAGCGGGTCGTACTTATCCATAGTTGTTTGCCTTCCTGCCGGATGTGCTCCGGTGTCAGGGTGCAAAGGTCGATATAGGAGAGTCCCGTGAAACAGCTGAACAGAAAGGCGTCGCGCACCAGCAGCAGCGTCGCGTCGTCGAGGTCGAGCCGGATAAGCCTCCGTATTTCGGTGATGGAAAGATAGTTTCGCATCACGAACTCGCTGTGCAGCTTGTAATTGGCAAAAAGGTCCGTCGTGAGGTACCCCCGGCCGCGGGCCAGCATGAGAATGTGTTTGAGCGCGATCATATAGATCCACGTCGTGTTTTTCTTGTGCCCGCACTCCTGGGCGATATACTGGTGGAAACCCGTCAGGAACTCCCGGTCGAGCTCCCTGAACAACAGGTCCCGGCGTTCGTATTTGCCGCTGATGTAATTTCCGAGGTGGTTGTAAACGGTTCGGTATTTATAATAAGTCGTTTTGCTGCGACTGATGCCGACCATCCGGCGAAACTCCTCGTTGTGCTCCCGGAAAAATGCCAGCAACATCTCGCTGCGGCGGTCGTTGCCGAAATACATCTCTTTGACCATTTGCGGCGTAACCAGCGTGTGGTCATAAAATAATGTGTTGTAACACCGTTCGATGTGATACCTGATCTGTGAAAGTTGTTCGTTGATGCGAACGGCATCTGCCCGGCGTCCCGTCACGCGGCCCAGATTCACATTCCAAAGATTGGGGTCCACGGAGAGCCGCGTCGACAACTGCGTGCGCTGTCCATTGATCGTGATGCGCCCCATGATAGGGGTATTGCCGTTGCGCAACGGCGCATTTTTTTTGATGTAA
This sequence comes from Alistipes timonensis JC136, assembly GCF_900107675.1. Taxonomy (GTDB): domain Bacteria; phylum Bacteroidota; class Bacteroidia; order Bacteroidales; family Rikenellaceae; genus Alistipes; species Alistipes timonensis. The sequence goes on along the minus strand of NZ_FNRI01000018.1, from coordinate 373 downwards.
AAAAGTACTTTAAACGTGTTTCTGGTTCCCATTATAACTCCTTATTAATCGTAACCGCAACCGCGCTAAAGGTAATGATCAAGTTGCGGCCGAATGGCATATTATATGAGCCAAATATCTTATAATCGCATGCTTGGGGCATTTTTAACAGTTACTCTGTAGTCCCAAAAACGGGTTGCGCAGCGTCGCAAATTTATTCATTACACGCTTAATGCCAAACTGTTAGCCATTTTTGTGGAAAGCGCATCCAAAACGGCGTTACTTATCGCATTTCCAAGCGTTTATTCCTGATTACTGCTGCTGCTTGTTTTTTATTTTAAAAAACTAATTAATTAACGCTTATGGTAAGAAAAATTCTACTGACGTTAATTGC
>NZ_FNRI01000014.1 GCF_900107675.1 Alistipes timonensis JC136 | reverse complement strand
GACAGCGGATAATAGACCATCGGCTTGTCGTAGACCGGTAGCAATTGTTTGCTAACCCCCTTGGTGATCGGGTAAAGACGCGTGCCCGAACCGCCTGCCAATACGATGCCTTTCATAACTCGCGCTATATCGAATCGTCGTTTTTTTTCTGTTTCCCGAACGCTCCGACGAACTCCCGTCCGAAAAGCAACCATGCTGCGGCCGCAGCCCCGGCCAGGAACACGCACCCCACGAGAATCATCATCTTGGAGGGTTTCGAGGGTTTCAACGGCACCGTCGCAGGCTGTACCACGGCGTAGACCGGAGTCGATTCCTGAACCTTTGCCCTGGCCAGCTGCAACTGCTGCGCCGTCTGGTTGTAGAGGCTGTAAGCCAGCGACATCTCATTCTGCAGACGCTCCTCCTCCGTGCGGAAACTCCGCCGCGACAACGACTGATTCTGGTCCATATACTGCGCGTAGCGCTGCTGCGCCGCATAGTACTTCCCCTGCGCCTCGTCGAACAGACGTTGCGTGAACTCCAGGTCATGCCGAGCCTTGTCCGTACGGTACTGCGTGATGTGGTTCTGCAAATTCTGCATCACCGTATCCGTCAGCGTCGCAGCGATCAGCGGGTCCTGCATCGTCACCGACAGCGACACAACCATCGTCTTCTTATCCACGCTCGCGGCAATACGCTCCTGAAGCGATTTCACCACCTCGCTGTCCTTTTTGGTCAGCCGGAACGGATCTACGGGACCTTCATTCGCCGGTTCCTCCGCCCGGAACAGCCCCATGAACCACTCCAGCGCCTTGAACGGAGCCGCAACAACCGCGCTCCACCACGGGCTCCGCAGCTCTTCCGAAACGTACGCCCGGAGGGGCATGGCCGTCAGGCCCTTTTGGTCGGTGACCTCCACATCGAACAGCTCCGTCATAAACGGCACCGACTGCACGATATCCGGATACAACTCCGGGGACATCGCATCCGCCGAATTCATGCTTCCGACATTGATGCCGGCCATCGAAGCCAGCGAACTCAGACCTCCCAGCGACGTCTTGCCGCCTTGGATCTCAGGGGCCAGCTTCACCGTAACCGTATACTCCTTCGGGATGCTGAACCCGATGACAAGCCCCGCGAGCGCGCCCGCGAGACACCATTTGACGATCATCCGGCGACCCTGCCAGAGTTTCTGAGCCAATTCGATCAGGTCGATCTCCTGATCCGCACCCATCGGCTGCTGTTGTAGGTTGTTCGGTTCCATCTTATTTCGTCATGTTTGCGATCGACGCCGCCATCGTGCCGATAGACGCCGCAGAGGTCGTGAGACCCAGAATTTCAGAAATGCCAATGCCCTTGCGCTCGCGTTTCGACGGAACGATGATCTCACAGCCCGGTTCGACCTTCGCATTACCCTTCACGCGTGCGACCCGGCCGTTCAGATAAACGATATAGGCTTTGCTGCGCTTGGCCCGGGCCCCGTAGCCGCCCGCCTGCGCGATGTAATATTTCACCCGCTTGTCCTTCATATAGACCGTCGTATTGGGATACATCACGTCTCCGTTGATCTTCACCGTGCTCACATACTCCGGAACGATCAGGCGGTCACCCTCGCGCAGCACCATGTCGTAGTCCGAACCGGGGTTCGACAGCGCCTTGTCCAGTTCGATACCAACCGTATAGTAATCGTCCGTCTGCAGTTTTTCCAACGATACCGAGTCCGCACCGCGATTCTGACGTGCGGCTCGAAGCGCAGCGTCGCGCACGGCACGCTCCTCCTCGTTCAGACGACGGATCAGACGGCCTCCGCGCACATAGGCGTCGTCCGTGATGCCACCCGCACGCTTGATGAGGTCCGACAGCCGCTCGTTTTTCTTTATCAACGTGTAACCGCCCGAGAAGACGACCTCGCCTTCGAGCCGGACCCGCTGCTGGGACTGATAGCCCGGACTCCGGCGAACCTCCACCACGTCGAACGGCGCCAGTTCGAAACCCGCATCTCCATCCACCACAAGGCCCTCTTTCAGCGAGAACGTATAGACCTTGCCCACGTCGTTCGACGGTGTCGTACTCTTCGCGTCTTTCAACCGGCGCGCGACCTCCACCCGAACCGTAGAGGCGCCGTCCAGAAGACCTCCGGCCTGCATGATAAGGTCCTCGAGCGTCGTATGCTCCGCATACGGGTACACTCCCGGGCGGGCGACCTCGCCGCCGATCGTGAAACCGCCGCGGTCTTCCAGGTCATGGACACTCGACACGATCAATATGTCGTTACGCCGCAAGGCAATATCGGCCAGACGCCCCGAAAGAACTCCCGCCAGGTTCACGGCCACGACCTCCGGGGTAAGGTCCTCCTTCTCCCGAAGCAGCTGCGCACGACCCAGGAAAGCATCCTCACGAGGGCCCTCCGCGCTCCCGACCAACTCCCGGACCGTACCGCGCCCCTCGCAAAGCTCGTACATGCCGGGACGATAGACTGCCCCCTGCACCTCCACACGGTTCGCATAGCGGTCCAGCGTCCGCCCGACAGCAACCGAGTCCCCGTCCATCAGCGCAAAAGTCCCGTAGCCGACGCTGTCCACGTTAAACAACTCGTGCTCGCGTCCCGCGGTGCGCACCACGCGGACCTCACGTCCGTAGGCATCGCCCGTGAAGCCCCCGGCATAAGACAACAGCTGCGTAAGCGACTCCCCGGCTTCCAGCTCGTAGCGCATCGGGCGTTTGATGCGCCCCGTGACCTCCACCAGAAGATCGTACGGCGGAACCAGCACGATATCGCCCTCTTCCAGACGGATGTCGTCTTTCGAATCCCCGTCGAAAAGGTACTTGTAAACGTCAACGGAAGCGATCTCCCGACCGCCGCGAAGCACCCGGATATTGCGCAGGGTACCGATGTCTGTAATACCACCGGCTTTGTACAGCGCATGGAAGACCGTGGCGAACGACGACAGGCGGTATGTGCCAGGGGTTGCGACCTCTCCCAGAATGTTCACCTGAATCGTCCGCAGCTGACCCAGCGTAACCCGGATATCCGACGAGGGAGCCTCACCCGAAACGCCCGCATATTTCCGTGAGAAAAGACCGCGAAGGCGGTCGTTGGCTGCGTTGATCGTAAGCCCGTTCAGGTAGACCGGACCCAGTTGATCGACCATGATATTGCCCTCCGGGGAGATGGTACCCCGGATGTGGTCCTCGTTCTCGCCCCAGATGTCGATGATAACCTCGTCGCCCGGGCCCAGCTTATAGTTTTCAGGGGTCGCAAGGTTCGAGTTCGGCTCGAACGTTAGAGACTGACCCGTGAAGACGTCGTGACCGAAAATACGGACCCGGGGAGAGGTTCGCACAGGAGTGCTTTCGAGCTTTGAACTATCCGGATACTGGAGCGCTCCGGAAACATGAGACGCCGACCCGAACCCATCCCGAGATTCAGTGCTGACGGTGCGAAGACGAGAACCCACAGAAACATCCGAAACGGCAGAACCCGAAACGGAGCCTGTCGATCCCGACGACGAATAACTGTTCCGAAGACGCGACAACTGGTCCACACTCACGCCCCGGGCAAGCAGCTCCTTGCCGATCTGCTGGTCGCTCTTGCCGCTCTGTTTACCTTCCAGAGCATATTTCACAACCGCCTCGTCGCTCATCTGGGCATAGGTGGACATACAAAGTCCGGTCAACAAGAAACACAAGAAGAGCAAGCGCCCTTTTTCTGATATTCCGCACATGATAATTCTTTATATTCTTTCTGTTTGATGAATTCGTGACTGAACGTGCCGCCGGCTCAAAGCCGGTCCACAAGTTTCTGGATACGGATGAAGGTCGGGGTACGGCTCAGATGCATCCGATAACCCAGACGGCGCATGAAACGCAGCAGGCGCGTCCGGTGCCGCAAGTGCCATTCGAGGAAATGATACAGCCCGAACGTGACCAGGAGCCCCATCCCTACGACGGCATAAAGCTGCACCGAAAGCGAAGCGCCCGCCTCCATCAGCGCCCACCAGCAGAACACCACCGACGTATTCAACAGCACGATCGCGAGCATCGTAGCCGCATGCGACGCCCCCAGCGAGATGAACATGTGGTGCAGGTGGGTCTTGTCGGGCCGGAACGGCGACGTGCCCCGCAGTATCCGCGAGAACATGACCCGCAGCGTATCGAAAACCGGAATGCACAGGACTGCCAGCGAAAAGGGAATCAGTCCCACCTCGGGACCCACATAAGCTCCGCACGCCGAACCGCTGCGCAGCGTTTCGATGACGAAGACCGTGATGACGACTCCCATGACAAGCGTTCCGCCGTCGCCGATGAACATTTTAGAGGTCTTGCCGAAAACATTGTGCAGAAAAAACGGAATCAGCGCGCCGACAGAAACGACGGCCAAAATCGTCATTTTCATATCGCCCGACAGGTAGAACAGCGTTCCGAACATCGTACAGGCCGTAATGCAGTAACCCGACGAAAGCCCGTTGACACCGTCGATCAGGTTGATGGCATTGATAATGCCCACCGCCGCAACGACCGTCAGCGGAACAGCGACCCAGCCGGGAAGCATCCCCACACCCCATAAGCCGTGAAAATCGTCCAGAAGATAACCTCCGTTGAAGATCAGCAGAAGGGCGACGAAGAATTCGACCATGAACCGCAACGCCGGAGAAAGACTCAGTATGTCGTCCATCGTTCCGATATAGAGCATGATCATCATGGCCATAATCACGATCAGCATCCCGGCATAGTTCACAACCCCGCACACGCTGACGTAACCGATGACGATGCCGAAGAATACGGCGATACCGCCCAGAACCGGGACCGGCTGACGCTGCAACTTCCGGCCGTCGGGAACATCCACGAGATTCTTCATCAGCGCGATCTTGACCAAACGGGGATGAATCCAACTGACAATCAACAACGAGATTATCAGGGACAATAACACAGAGTACTGAGGTGTCATACTTCGCAAATTGAAATTTTACCAGAAATAATTCGATAATCCTCTTCCATCAAATCCCACGTCGTCAGGAGGCAACCGCCTCCTGCTGAACTTCCCCCATTATTTTCTCGCACAGGGAGCAGACCCGGTAAGACAGCGCATAAAGCCGCTCGTCGCTGTCGTCGGGATATATCCCGCCCAACACAGATATCCGGTCCGCAACGACCCCGGCCGTCCGGCGATCTATCGGATAGGCATTCCCGTCCATGGCAGCATCGTACAGCCGCCCCAAAACGTGCAGCGGAACCATTTCCCGACCGGCCAAAGCCCGGGAGTAGAATTCAAAAGCCATCCTGACCGTTTCGTCACAGGTCGTATCGAGGAACATATAGGAGTTTCTGTTCATGACGCCGATACGTTCCAGCGCTTCGAGATCGCCGACACCTTCCCAACCCTTGTCCGCAGAGAATGCCGAAGCCCACTCCCGGACGGTCGTCTTCAGGAACAGAAACCACTCGTCGTCCTCCGGAAGCGAGAAATAAAAATAATCCAGGATACAGCGGCAGATCCCCGTGCGGATCAGCCCCTCCTCCCGGATCGCCGTCTGAAAATAACGGCGGAACAGTTCCAGCGCCAGCGTATCCCACGACCGGCGTTTGTCGGAATCGGGAATTACGACCGTATCGGTCATCAACTGATACATGCAGGAGAGCAGTTCGCTGCGCTCTTCACCCATTCCGCTCCCTTCGACCTTGCGCCGCATAACCTTGAAAAGAGCGCTCCCGGCCTCGCTCAGCCCGCGGCTCCCGGAAAACTCCCGCTCCAACTGTCCGCAGCAGAACACAGCGCGGTAGAGCGCCATGTAAGCGCGTGCCAGCGACAGCAGGCGTTCGCTGCTGTCCGACACTCCCGGACGAACGGCCCGCAATTTCGTGTACAATGATTTCAATTCGGAAATTTCCATACACCAAAGTCCGTTATCCCCGAGATTGCGGGAACGACAGACCGATAATCTGTAAATAGAATAGATTTGAAACGATCCGGGAACCCCGGAACTGCGGTCTTAAACGACCTCTTCGATCTTCTGCAAAAAGCAGTTCGGAATAAACGAGGTGGCCACGGCGCAAATTCCCGTGATGGAGACAATCAGCCTCCGCCTCCCCTTGATCCGCTTAATATACCCTTCGGCGCCCTTGAAAACCCCGCCCGTAACACGAACGCGGTCGCCTATTCCGTAAACGATGCTGTCACCTCCGAAATAATCCAGTCCGGCCGCTCCCGACGAAGTGACGAGCCTGAACATATCCATCTCATATTCCGAAATCAGGGAGGGGACCTTCTTCCACTTCTCATTTACATAGGTATACAGCATCACACGTCCCCGCAGTGTCGTTTGCAGGTCCTTGGCATATTCTTCCGTAGCGCGGAAGAACATCAACGACGGAATGACCGTCCGCCGCACCTGTTTCCTGACGCCGCGAACCTCCACCGTAACTATTTCACAAGGGATATAGCTTTCCACGCCGTCGGCGGAAAGCAAAGTTTCTATTTCGAATACTTTGTTGAAAAAGACTTTCAACCCGTACCAATGTATGCATTCGGTGCCGGTTGCCATGTTAACATACGGACATTCCTCGTATTCCCCCGTGTCCGGGAATCGGTTCCCCAGCCACGCAGCATACGAAGACTATCATGTTGAGCTTCAACGCTATCATTGAATTCATTTGCCGGGTCCATTCCTAAATCTAAGACGGAACCGTAACTTAATGTATGGTCTCTGTATAAGAGATAGCAGGTATATGTAATGTGTTGATAACGAGTGTAAAATAGATGCAAATCGACATAAGAATCAATGTTTTTTGATAAATGGCCGTAATGTGCGACCGGAAAGCACTTATCGTTGTATAGACTCGATCTAACGTGTGATAATGGGCTCTTCGATACGGCAAATTGTAATAAACTGATAATCAGTGTGTAATTTTTTAGGGGGGGGGTATTTTTTATTCGAAAACCACTGAATGATTTGGCCGTTCAGGGAAAAGTAATTACATTTGCGCGTCAAGCGTATGGTTTCTTATACAGAGATATCAAATCTAAAATACGCTATAACCCCGTAAATAAGCCTCATAGCCCAAAAGTAAACCCGTCGGTATTCGCAACGGGCCTATGTCATCGAGAGTTATACCGTGAAAAAGTCGTTCGAAGGCTATTAACGCAACACAATAGACATTTGCGACGCGAACAGCAACAAAAAAATAAGTTGATAATCGAATGATTATCAACTTATTGCCTTGAGCGGAAAACGGAGCTTCATCCGCTTGTGGAAGTCGCTGTATATCAGTTATTTTGCAAAAGAACTAAATCATTGTACCACACTTTGGCTTTGCGCGAAAAGCATTGGTTTGCTCGCCTATATTAAGGCTCTCAACGTAATACAAAGATAAACAATCTATTTGAATAAAACAACCCGGTCGGATTAACGACCGGGTTGTTTGTCCTGTTAAGGTTTCGGGATAGCTGGTTTATAATAATTCTGCTCCAACATCTCCTTGATTTTGGATTCAGGGTAGACAATACTCCCTCCTATTGAGAAAAAGGGTATTATCCCCTTATCCCGATAGTTTTGTAATGCCCGTCGGCTGATATGGAACAGGTCCATCACCTGCTCGGTTGTGAAATACCGCTCGTTAAGCAGGCAGGGCCGGACCTCTTTCACAAGTTTGTCGGCAACCTGTACGGTATTCCGCATCGTTGCGATCAATTCTTTGTATTCTGGCGTGTCGCGGGTAATCACGCTGTTGTCGCATAAAATCTTATCTTCTGCCATCGCTACTTCTGTTTGGTCGTGCTTCGGTCGAATACCGCTTTCACATCTTCGGGTTTATAATAGCATTTGTTCCTTATTGTGGTATAGGGCAAAATTCCGCTGTTGCGGTAGTATTGCAGGGTTCGTTTGGAAATATTCAGTCACAGGCAGACCGCGGCATTGTCGATTCATCCCGAATCCCCTGCCGGAAAAAAATATTGTTCCGTTTTTTTCATTCGTTCGTTTAGCCGTTTAGCTTCTGTCTGTATTTCCAGCCATGCCCTTTTTTCGATTAACAGATATTCCATAAAGCTGTTAGATGTTTTTGGTTAATTGATTTAACTTTTCATTTATTTCGTCCCGATAATTCTCCAAATGCTCATAGATTATGTTATTCACAAGCCCCGGAACTGATGTTTTTTTATGTCCGAGAAAGTCATTGATAAGGTTTAACTTATGCCATAGTTCACAATCTATCCGGCAGAACTTTTGCGCTTTGTATTTCCGGGGTTGCAAGAACAACCGTTCATAACTTTCTCTGTTTGCCCCCTTCTCCTTGTCCGTAGGGGCAACCGCTTGCCGGGATCTATCCCCGGCTTCTTGAGGCGGGGTTTTCGGCGAAGATTCCGCGGGTGCTTGTTTCGGGACAAGCTTCGGCGGGGCATCTACTCCGCCAATCAGGTTACGAATGTAATCCTCATCAATCATCTCACGCCGTTTCTGTTTTCTTTCCATGGTTAATTCTCAATTTAGGTGATAAATAAGTTTTATTCATATTATTCTGTGTTCATTGCATGCTTGTTGTGTTATTGCCATGTTGTCCTGTTTTAGTGTTATGCTTTTGCAATGTTGCACTGCTTCGTTATTGCGATGCTGCACCGCTTCATTGTTGCAATGTTGCATTACTTCGTTGTTGCAATATTGTAATGCTTCGATGCTTCAATGTTGCACCGTTTTATCGCTTCGTTGTTGCGCTGTTTCCGTAATCAATTCTCAAAAAACGATTCCGAACCCGGCACAAATTAAAGGGTGAAATCCTCGAAAAGATACCCTTTACGCCCTCGATCTACCTCGATCGCCCTAATTGGCCCGTACCACGAGCCGAAAAAGTCCTTACCTTTGCAGCGGGAGGATTACCAATTCGGTATATAGGTTTTAGGATGGAAAGTCGTTGCCCGCGGCAACTCCTTTTCGTCCCGTGGGGACGGATTTTATTTGCGTAGAGCAAATAGCAAGATATGTTATTGTAATACAACGTGCCTTTTGTATTACACTAACGAAAAACCGAAAAACCGTGCTGGTCAATCTCCCAAGTCGATTAACCTATTAAATATCAGTTTATGGAAAAACAGAAACGGGTCGTAGACCCCAAGAGTTACATGCACACGTTCCGGTTGAACGAACAGCAACAGGTGCAGTTTGAAAAAATGATGTTAAAGGCGGGCCAGCGCAGCCAGTCGAAATTTATCCTCTCCCGTATCTTCGGCTGACCGTTCCGGGTCGTTCAGACCAACAAGGACGCGCACGACTACTACCTGCGCCTGACGAATCTTTACGCCCAAATCCGGGCCGTCGGGGTCAATTACAACCAGACCGTCAAAGCCATCCACACCAATTTCAACGACCGCCGGGCCGTGGCTCTATTGTCACGGCTGGAGAAGCATACCCAAGAACTGACCGTGCTTTTCGGGCAAGTCATTCGTCTGACCGAAGAATTCAATCGCAGATGGTCGGTCGAATAACCAAAGGCGCATCCATTCGCGGCGTATTGGAATACAACGCCAAGAAAGTGCTGAACGGCGAAGCGTCCGTTCTGTACGGGAATCTGGTTTTAGGCGACTGCGAACAGTCCGACACATTCGACATGCGGCGCGCCCTGTTGAGTTTTCAGCCCTACCTCGATACCCGGAAGATCAAAGACCCGGTATTCCATGTATCGCTGAATCCAGCCATCACCGACTGTCTGACCGATGCCCAACTTACGGAGATTGCCCGCGAGTACATGGAGCGCATGGGCTTCGGCGATCAGCCCTACTATGTATTCAAACACCGCGACATCGACCGTGAACACATTCATATCGTTTCGGTGCGCCTGCGCGACGACGGGTCGATAATTTCCGACAGTCAGGACAGGCCCCGGTCGAAAGCGATTTTGCAATCCATCGAACACAGATACGGCTTGCGCCCCGCCGTCAATGGCGAGGAACAGCGGGAGTTCGACACGGCCCGCCGGGTCGAATACGGACGCGACAACCTCAAACAACAAATGAAGTCCACCGTGCGGCTTCTGGCCGAGCAATACCGTTTCGGCTCGATCACCGAGTACCGAACCCTGCTGAACCTCTATAATATCGATCTGGAGGAACGCAAGGGCGAAGCCGACGGCAAACGGTGGAACGGCATCGTCTACACCGCCACCGACGAACGGGGCAAGTGGGTCGGCACACCGATCAAATCCTCGGCCCTGACCCCGAAAGGCGGCTACAAGTTTCTGCAAAAGCAGATCGCCAGAAACGACGCCGACATCAAATCCGAGCAAATTAAGGGTCCCATTCGTGGAACCGTGGCCCGCGCCATGCACCGCGCCCGGACGCAGGGCGAGTTCGTGCGCCTGCTGAAAGCCGACGGCATCGACGCCGTTTTCCGGCAAAACGCCGCAGGCCGCATCACGGGCGCGACGTTCGTAGATCACCGGACGAAAACCGTATTGAACGGCTCCCGGCTCGGTAAGAGTTATTCGGCGAATGTCTTTCAGGAGTTGTTCAATAATCCTCGTGCGGACCGGGCATCGCTGCTGCCGAAACTCTCGGCCCCGGCCCCGGCAACGCTTCGCCAGCAGACGCCGCAGAAGCCCGAAGCGCAACGGCCTGAAGCGACCGTACGGCCACATGTCGTGCCGCCCGCAGCTCCGGCAGCGGAACAGCCGCCCAAGCCCGCCCCGACACCTCCGCGGCAGACGGAGAAGATCCGCACGGAACCGCGCGGATTATCCCCGCAGCCGCACCCGGCGCAGCCCGCACCCCGCGGCATCGGCGAAAGCCTGTTCCATGCCGCGGGCGACCTGCTGGGACAGCTCGCCGAGGACGGTCCCATGTCGCAGGAGGAGTTCGAAGCCATGCGCCGAAATCTTTCGCGCAAGTACAAGCGTCGCCGGAAGCAGAGCCTTTCACGCTAACGCAAAAAGCCGGACGCAACCCGCGTCCGGCTTTTTATTCGTCAGCCCTTTGCCTTACGGCCTGTTTGGCAGTTGTACGATGTCAATACTATGCGGTCGGAGGGTTCGGGTTTGTTTCCTGCGCTTCGATTCGTTCGATGATTGCGTCGTAATTCCCCACGTCGAAAATATCGAACTCGATCAGGGGCCGCCCCGCTTCCCTCATTCCGAAAATGTAATTCAGCAGCAGGATATATACCCTTAAATCCCTGCCCGCGATTTCCATTTCGGCATCGTCGAATGTCGATATATCCCGGTTGAAGCGTTTTTGTAGAACATGGTCGAATACGAACACGGGCAGTTGAGTTTGGGACAACGTATCGTTTTGGCGGGCAAAACTGCGTTTGTATTCCTCCGCCTGCTTCTCGCCCGGCATCAGCCACTTTTTAAGCAGGTCGTCCGGCAGTTCGGTAGACAGAACCCTGTAATGATGCTTACGCAGATAGGCATAACTCTTTTGAAGCAGTATCAGGAACTCCCCCAGAGGGATTACGCTACCCGGAGAAAAGGGGCCGAAAAGTCTGTTCAGCAATTTTCGCAGCATGCAGCGTTCTTGTTATTTCTAAAATCCGGCGGCGTTTCAGCTTACCGGAATTTGGGCATCATCCTCCCCGTTTTGCATTGCGACGATCCGGTCCAATGCTTCTGCCATGTGCTCACTCATGGCAGCCATCATCCGTTCGTCGTAATAGGTGGACAAATCCGTCTCCGGCAGCACGTCCGACATGGCCATCGCCATCAGTTTGGAACTTAATACCGTCAGGTAGATAAGCGGAATATACGGGGGCCTGCTTATCCCGTCGGTCCGCACCGTGATCCGCTGCTGCGGAGCCGCCAGACGCCCCGGTTTTTGGCCTTTTTTCTCGATGTTCCACAGCACGTTCTCTTCGGCCTGCGTGACATAAAGGTTGAATGACAGATCATCGACATACTCCGCCCGGTCGACCCAAAAATCGACGCCGTAATCTTCGGCCGTGGGGTCGGCGCAGATGCCGCAGTCGGGCATGTCGCACATAATGGCCCGCAGGATGATGTTTTTGTCGGCCAGCTCTGCGGACCGCATTCGGCCCAATGCCGCGATGCAGATACTAACCTGCGTCGTGTAAAAGTGGTCGATGGCCCGCAGAACTTTTTCGGAATCGAGGTCGTTTTCGTTCATCATGGAGTTTTACCTTGTTCATCAATGCGTGCGCCGTTTTGCGGATTCGCATGCGGGGGTATCGCTTTGAAAAAAGGGGCGGTTCCGGTTGAACACAGTGACGCAACTTCACTTAATGAAGAATTCAATGCGGAGACCGCCCCCGGCACAGGCTGGAGAACCCGTCCCGTAGATGCCGCGCAAACATGCGTCCCCTTTCCATACGGAGCAGGAGCGCAAGACCAGATTTTAGAGGTGCGACCTCGCAGGCAGGATTTATTAGCTGCACTGAAAGGCGGGATTTGCTTTTTTGCACGGCAAGACCCGGCGTCCGGTTCCATGCCGGAGCCGCCGAAACATACCGATTCCGCCCGGCCCCAAACCGGGAACGGGTGCAATCCGCAGGGACGGAGATAATACGCATGGACGGCAGGACGCAACGGGGTTCCATAGATTCGTGTGGATTGTTGGAAATGCGCCCCGGATAGGCATAAAAAGGGGGCGCGGTGTCAATCTACTACCGTAGGGATTGGGATACCCCGTAATCAATAGATTGTCCTACGCCCTTGCTGCCCTGCTCACATAAAGCAAGCAGGACATAACAAGGACTGACAACATCTATACCTGATTACTATAAAACTCCCAATTTTACGGTAGGTATAAAGGTCGTTTACCTTTATTTTTTTATGTCCGTCGGCTATGCCGAGCTATACAAATGCAAAGTTAGCATAATTTCTGTATTCAGTTTCTATTATTCCATTTACAAATGTAATAAAAAAGACGTAAGTCGGTCTACACAGACCGACTATTATCACAAATAAATTCATTTTTTTGTAAAAATTATAGAATACTGAAACTTCCAGATCAAATATTATTAGATTTAGTTGCTTGTCGGATGCGTGAGATTCGAGAGCAACATAATCATACACAGGAGTTTCTGACAGAAAATGCACATCTGCATCTTTCCCACTATGAACATGGCCGAAAATTGCCGACGTTGGGGACGATTATAAAATTCTGCAAATATTATAATTTATCCCTCAAAGAATTTTTCGGAGAAATGACTTATCCAAAAGAACCAAAGAAATAAACTAATCAAATAAATACCGGGCATCAGAGCAATTTATAACTCCGATGCCCGGTTCTTTATTTTGTTACCGTCGTTCAGTTTGCCGCGGCGAACACTTGGCCGATCTTCTGCATCTCCCGGCCGATAAGCTGTTCCGAGAATTTCGCGTAATGGCGCGTCATATTCGTATTGGAGTGTCCCAGAATCTTCGCCAGCACGTCTATCGGCATTCCGTACTCCACGGCAAGGCAGGCGAACGTGTGGCGGGCGACGTGCGTTGTCAGCGTCTTGTCGATATTGCAGATCGTCGCTATCTCCTTGAGGTAGGCGTTCATCTTGTTGTTGCTCGGTATCGGCAGCATCCGGCCCCGCTCCCGGCAGGTTTTGTCCATTTCGTATTTGCGGAGCAGCGAGATCGTATAAGGAAGCAGCGGAATCCGGCTCATAATGGCCGTTTTCTCTCTCGGTTTGTGAATCCACAGCGTCCCGTTGGCGTCCGCGCCGATATGTTCCGGGCGCAGGTGGTCGGCATCCGTAAAGGCAAGTCCCGTCAGGCAGCAGAATGTGAACACATCCCGGATGCGCTCCAGCCGTTCGTTCGGCATCGGTTTGTTTATCAGCGTTTCCAGTTCGGCCTTTGTCAGGTGGTCCTTATCCTTGTTGTGTTCCGGCTTCATCTTATAGTGCTGGAACGGGTTTTTCTCGATCCACTCGTTGCGGAGCGCGTACAGCATAAAGTTTTTCAGGCAGCACAAGAGATTGACCGCGCCGTTGTTCTTGCAGTTGTGCGCCGTTTGCATAAAGGTATTCAGCCCGTCGATATAGGCGTAATCCACGGCGGTAAGCGGTAGATCGTCCTTTTTGTAGCGTTCCGTGGTGTACTCTTTCAGATAGCGGTACAGGCGGTGATATTTGTTCGCCGTAAGCTGGGTAATCCGCACCCCGACCTCGCCCTGCCGTTTCTCGCAGTACTGGCCGAACTCCGAAAGGAATTGCTTGGATTGGGCCGCGGGGTTTAGCAGCAGGTTTTTGATTTCGATGCAGTTACCCTCGCGCCCTTTACTGATAAGTTCCTGCCTTATCGCCAAAATCCGCGCCCGGTATTCGTTCAGGTAGGCGTTCACCTGCTGGCACAGCTTGTCCCGGCCCGTAGCCCACTCTTTCGACTGGTTCCATCTGTCCGCGGGGACGGAGCATTGGATATACACCTCTTTCGACACCCCGTTCGTGGTAATGCGGGCGAGAATCGGGGCCAGTCCCGCCTTGTTGGTTCGTGCCCTGCGCAGGAAAAAGGTCACGCAAAATCGTTTTCTTTCCATCGTTTAAAATTCAGTTTAGTTTAACAATCCTTACGATTGAAAAGCCCTGAATGTTTGGAGCAAACCGATGTCGTTCAGCGCATTATCACCATTCGCGTGGTACATTTTCGCAACTCGTACCCATGTACCACGATTAAGCACTTTAGTGACCTGCTTTCGTGTGCGTCCATTTGCTATGGCCGGAAAACGAAATAATCCCGCATATCGTTGATATACAGGATTATTTGCTTCTATTTGCGTCGTTTTGCGCAACAAAAAAAGAGGTCATTTCGACCTCTTTGGAGCGGAAAACGGGACTCGGACCCGCGACCTCAACCTTGGCAAGGTTGCGCTCTACCAACTGAGCTATTTCCGCAATCAGCAAATAATCAGCAGTTTACGAGCATTAAAATAGCCATTCCACCCCTCGATGGAGACCCAATGGAGAGTATTTCCACCTCCTGCAAGTGAATAAAATCGTGTTATAAGTTTCTAATTGTCATTGCGTTAAGCTATCGACTATCCATAGCCCAATGTGGAGTGCATTCCCATAAGTGCATAATCTTTTAATTGTGAATGAATTAAGTTAATTGTAAGAGACTAACCGACCCCAACCTCGGTTCAGAAAAAAAGAGGAAATTTCTTTCCTCTCCCCTGCTCTCTCCTTTTAAGAGAGTGTATGTTGCTTTTGTATCTATATGAACTGCTCTAAATATTTCTCTTTGAATCCAGCCAGCGGGAATTTGAATACACCCTGTTTGCCATCCGTTGTCGTATAATCAAATATGACCGTATCACTCTTTATATGGGCATCAAAGAGATTAAGGGTGTGGTTGGACTTGGGAAATGTTATAAGATTAGATAACGGAAGTACAAAAATGCCTGCCTTTCAATCTTGCGGGTCTAACTGAAAGGAGAAACCTGTTATATCCTGCCCTCGTTTGCAGAATCGAATCGCCATATCCTTTTCAGGGTCGATGTCGAGTTCAAAATAATAAGTGAATTTCAATGGTGTAGGTTCTGCTGTTTTGCGTCCTACGAATAGACAGACATTGCATTCCCGTGCGTAAGTTACGGCTTTGGCAACATAGGAGTACTGAATATCATCGACAGTCTCCGTCTTTGTCTCTCATTCAATTTTTGGTGTTTTTCTTTTCATTTTAGCTAAAATTTATATTGTGATTAAATCTTTGATTATGATGTAAATATAGTGAAAATTTATGAAATATGCAAGTAAAATAGAAAGGACAAACTTGTGTGGAGGGTCTAAATGTTAACCCTTTTGCACAAGTCTGTCCCTCTGACTATTTTGTTTAGTAAATCAATTCATAAGACCAAGCACCACCGTCTATTCTTGCAACAGTGCCATCGTTATTTAATGTGTAGACGCCAAGATCATCGCTATCCGATTCTGATCCCCAAACGACATCAACCTTATCAGGTAATTTAGCACTTTGCCTGCCACAGAATCCGAGCAAATCAAGTGGATAAACATCAACAGGAACATAGCCCGAAAAATAAAGTAGGTCAATATTAATGGGTGTAGCTGTTTTAGAATAAGAGATTTTGGCCGTCTCTATTTCGGTATCATCTTCATTGTAATCCTTTGCAGTATATTCTACAAGGTTTCCGTCTCTCCATGTACATTCGCTCACACGTATCCGAGATTCATTATAACTATAACGTTTTTCAACACGTTGCAAATAACCGTTTTTATCATATTCAAGTTTATAATAAATTGCTCCGTCCTTTTCATCATTATCCTCTGTAACTTCTGTTACATAACCATATGAATTCAATTTACATGTATAATTTATATCGCTACCTTTTACAGTTAACGAATTTCCATTGTAGGTAAATTCATAAGAATCATTTCTCAAACCGTCTACTTTTTTAACCCGATTCTCGGAATCATAGGTTATAGTGGTTGTCCATGATTCGTCCCATTCAGCACGAAAGACTATCTGTTTAACCCATTTTTCGGGAGTAGGCGCTTTCCCGCCATTGTCATCATCATCGGAACAAGCCGAGAAAGAAACTGCCGCAAACATAGCGGCCACAATAAGAAACAACTTTTTCATAGTTGCAATAAGTTTAGGTTGTCGCTCTTGCACCTATGCGACGATTAATTTTTGGATCTAATGAAACAGAAAGCGTGGTGCCGAAAACTTATTTTAGTTGAACAGGTCGTAGGAAACCTTATAGCATAAATAAGCAACAGCCCCACGCCTATACCCACGAATGGATATGACGCGGCAAGATGTCTGCCTATTCCCCGCTATAATCGAATTTCCTACGTTCGTTCAACGAGAACAAGCAACACTTTCCGTGTTTGTCGTATGTCCCACAAAGATAGACAAGACAAACTAAAAAGCAAAACATCTTTCCGATTTCTCGGAACTGTTGCAGATTGAATTATAAACTCTTTGGAGTTAATTCAGCGATTAGTTATCTTTGAAATATAATTATAAGAGCGAATAATGTCTTGTAAATATGATTTTAAATCGGACTTAAAAACTGCAATCTTGGATGAAGCATTTCATTTAGGGATAAAAATATCATCTTCAAAATCATTATATGATATTCTCATTGATTATTTAACGATATATCATAAACTTATTCCCAGTAAACCGCGTGATGTTTTTGTTTGCCCTCAATTAAAGGCGGATTTATCAACGCACCCCAAAGCAAAAGAAATAAGAACTATAATTGAGATTGCAAAAAGAGGGGGTAATCTTAACCCGTTTCAAAGTAAACGCCTTTTACAGACAAATTTCCACGATCATATGATTACGGAATGGAATATTTATCATTTTCATCTATCATTAGAACAGGACAAAAAAACAAAATTTGTAAAACAAGTAAATTCTTTACTGTTTGCATATATAGATAATAATAGTATTGCTTTCTTGGGAGTAGAAACACATAAAGATGGGATATTTGGCGATACAAAATGGTGGACTTTACTCCATGATAATTTTCCTCAATTAATCGAAAAATATAAAAATGATGCAAGGGATGTTTATCCACCTTTATCTGCATCAGACAGACAGCAACTTTGGGATAAAGGATATACAACACTTATGGTGAAAGTTAAAGATTGTGTATATTATAGCCCAAACATCGGACGTACCACAAGTGGCCATAACATGGTGGTTATTCGACAAGCTATGTCTATTTTGGATTGGATAGATTCCATTTCAGAGCAACTTGACAAATATTATGATGCAGTATGCAATGCTTTAAAGGTAGAGAGTGCTGTTGCACAATATAAAGTCATTATTTATGGAGAAGATTTAATATTGGCGGAGATGTCAAGTTTACAACAGGTTCTTAAATTTAACGAAGTATTTGATTTGTCAAAATTGAGGTAAAAGGTTTCGACTTTACGCCTGTATAAACTCTGTAATTATAAGTTGCAGATAGTTCAGATATTTAATTATCGACTTTACGCCTACATAAAAATAGAAATTAGGGACTGCAAAATCTTCTCGAACTTGCAACATCCCTAATCTCTGTAATTTACAGTTTTGCTATGTCGATATGCAGGCCGAGTTTTACGCTCCTGCAATCTCCTGTATTGCGGCGTCCATGTAAACAGCCTGTCCGCTGGATTGACGTCCCCACCAATGGCAACCGAGTGCGTCGATTATGACCTCACCCTGCTGTTTGAGTTCCTGTGCCAAGTAAGGCGATACCAGCCACCACTCGAAAACCTCCCCGTCCGTATCGACAAAGGGATACATGTATTCCTCGTCGATTTTACCTGCACGGATCAATTCCTCGACCACCTCGTTCTGTCCATAAAACACATGCAAATCTGCAATGCGTTTTGCCCTTGTTTCTCTGTCCATATTTTTAGGTTTTACATTCAATAAGGGGGAGGGGCTTTAGTAGGGAGTATTCGATTAAATTCAATATATTTGCATATGATTTAACCTATTACTAATATGGAAACGAATTATATTATTATCAATTTTTGTGTGTCAATTCTGGCAGGACTAGGTGCGGGTGCAGGGCTATTCTATATTCTAGGAGAACAATGGATAAAAAATAAATTTACAAAGAGCATTGAAACCTACAAAGCAGAACTTGATAGAAAAAATCGAGAAATACAGTCTTCGCTAGATTTGCAACTAGATCGAATGAGAATCCGATTTGGAGAATTACATAAAGAGCGTATCAATGTGATTAGGAAACTGTATCTTATGATTAATCATTTGAATACAAGTGTTGCATATTTAGCTCTACCTGATGAACTATTACTAGCAAAAAAAATAGATGCCAATGAGCTAATTACTAAAATTCAGTTAAATCATCATACGATTGTTCAATATTTATCAGATAATCAAATATATTTACCTCAATCTCTGGTTGATCGAATAGCAGGGATGGGATATACACTTAATTCGGTTGCAAAATATTTCCAGCAACATGGAAAAAATGCGTCCAAAGAACATATTATCGAAATGAATGAGAAATCGATAAGACCACTATTGAACGCATTGCGAGATGAATTCCGAGAAGTTTTGGGCGTTGAAAAGAAATGATTTCAGTATATTCTCACTTTATAGTTTATTTGTACTTTCACAGTCTCTTTTCCTAATCATCCTATCCCTAATAATGGTCATGCAGGCCGTTGTCTTGCCGTTTATCTTGGGTGTGGTAGTCTTTACCTCGTATCATTTATTGAGGTCTGCGGCCTTTGCTGTCTGCTTTATCCCCAAATCATCGTAAATGCGTTGCAGTTCTGCTTTAACCTTACTTTTGGTAATAGGCGTCTGCTTGGTAAAGGTCGTGTTTACCATCTTCACGATTTTATACTCGGTAGGTGCTGGCTGGCGTTTCATCAGCTCCCGTTTAATATTGCCTACATGGTATTTCAATGCCTGCACCTTGTCCGTTCCCAACTCGTCGTAAGCCTGCTTCACCAACGGATATTTAACAGCTATTTGAGCGCATAAGTCCTCGTGGCTCTCCAATGAAAAGAATGGCTTGGTCGTTTTCAGACGGTGGTATTCATCGAACAGGTCTTTGAATGTAACCCGTGCGTTGGCCTTGTTCTCTATCTTCTCCATAATCTCGCTGAACGTGTGGCGGGTTATCGTGTAGCCATTCCTCTTTAATTCATCTGTAAGGTTTATATAGGTTCTGTAAATATGCCTGCATATCTTGAAATTCACAATATCCATATTAGCGAGGTTCTTATCCACAATAAGGCGGTTATCTTCTATCCTTACATATTGTTCGTTGATATATTTGATTTTCGATAAGGTCTTTTCTCGTGCCGTATCGCTCAACTTGTTTATCTCGTCAGCATAGCTTACCGCCTCTGCAAGCACTTTCTTTGTCGATGCCACGAATTCATCGAGGGTAACATCACGGCTGTACTTGGTCGTAGAATAGACGTGTATAATCTCGCCCTTGTATTTGGAATCCCGTAACCGTCCGCAAATCTGTGTGAACAAGGTCGAAATATCCAACAGCGTGTGGGATTTGTTGCCGTCGCTGACGATGAATGTAACGCCGTTCTCGTCGTAAATATCGCACCCCTCAAAGCAGGTCGAGGTGTAAAAGTTTATCTTCTTCACGGGGTCGGACGGCTGACCGATGGGATAATCCTTGCCTAATTTGCGTTGGTTGTTCTCTCCATTGTCCCCGCTAACTGAACAGACCACTTTAACCTGTTCGGGAGTAAGTTTTGCAAGGTCGATTACTTTTGTAGTAAACTCCACGCTGTTGACGAAGATATGCAGGTTATGGGGTAAGCCTTTATCCAACACCTTGCGGCACTCCTTAACGATATAGTGGGCAGGTTTGGAGGTCTGACGGGAACGGATGTTGACCTCTTGCAGATGCGGTCAGTTGATTTCACAAACAGGCAGGTGTTTTAATTCCTCCAACACATACTCCTGCTCAATAGGGGTAGCTGTCATATAAGTTGCCTTATCGAATTTAGCGGCTTCTGCAAGTAAATTCTTAATGGCATTATGACGGAACGAATAGGAGTTGAACAAAACGTGTCATTCATCTACCAGCAGAAACGTATCTTTATAAGGGTCTATGCCGATACTTTGCAATGCCTTAATGGTTCGTGGCACGGAATCGTATGTAACAGCTATCTTTAATGGGGAATGGTTCTGTGCATAGTCGATAATGTCCTGCTCGGTGATACCCTCGTAAACGCCCAGCACGGAAATATCATCCTTGCGGTAAATGGTCTTGTTCTTTACCAATGCCACATAAGGCATGGCGATAATGGTTGGAATGGAGTTGCGGATAGCCAACTCGGTAGCACCGCATCCTGTCTGCTTCTTGTTGAACAAACAGTTTACAGGAATATCGGTCATTCACGGTTTATTGGTTTCCTTGTTGATTTCTCCCAAATAAGTTACTCCAGCGGGAGCGTCGATAACTCAATTTTGATTGGCAATGTTATTTGTATTCATACTTATAAATGTTTGATTGTTAATATATCTCTTTTCTAAAATCTTCTATCTCTATTATCTTCCATATTTTTTAATCCTGTAATTGTATTTATAAAGGAAATCTTCATTTCGTACTCAAAAAATGTGGTAACCGATAAATGAAGAACAGTTTTAATCACGAAAAATAGATTCATCAACCAAGTAAGATGAATACTTTTTTTAGCGATATTTTTTTACACACAAAAAT
>NZ_FNRI01000017.1 GCF_900107675.1 Alistipes timonensis JC136 | reverse complement strand
ATATTGACATGCGTGCGTCCGTCTGAGACGAGGTCGCCCGGGTGTCGGACGTATTCGGTCGTACCGTTGTCGAGCTGCGGAATGGAGTAGGGAATTGCCGAAGCTGAGAAATGACCGTCGGAGCAGATCTCGACCCCGAATCCCGAGGCGTCGGTCAGCCTCCACCAGCGCAGTCCTCCGCGCGTTCCCGACTCCTGGGGGCTGGCGTATTTCATATGGAACTGGTCGGCGACACGCTGTGCATATCGTCCCACGAAAGCCGCGCTGAAACGGTCGGGGTAATTCTCCATGGGGCCGCGTCCGTAGTACTCCACGGCGTCGAACATCCCCGGGGTCTCGAATGCCATGCCGAAACGCATCAGGTCGGCGACATCCTTGCGTGCCGGGTCTGCGGTCATCGTCTCGCAGACGCGGACCGACCCGTCGGCGGCGATCGTGTAGGTGAGCGTCAGTTTCGCGCCCACGGCGGGGATCGTGTAGTCTGCGACGGCTTTGACCTCATCGATCCCCTTCGTGAGAACGAAATCGACAGGCCGCAGCCCGGCCGTCGCCCACATCCTGCTGTCGGGGTATTTCCCCGTCTGGCGCACGCCGAGGTCGTTGTCCGTAGCCGCGCGGTAGAAATTGGGCCGCAGGGGCCCTGCCAGCAGCTCGACGCTGTGCAGGCGGTATGAACGGATGAAACCGCTCGCCGGATCGAACGTGAGGGAGAATCCCTCGCCCGAAACGGTCCTGTCCGCGACGCGGAGCGCTCCGGCCGGAGCCTTGACGGCGAAGCGGGCCGCCGGATCGTCCCCGCGGAGTGCGAACTGGTCGGCGGCGACCTCGTGGAGCGCGTCGAGCAGTCCCAGCCGTTCACGCAGTTGGTAACGCACCGTGAGCAGGAGCTCGCCGCCGAGGCCGCGGAGCTGTTCGGGCTTGTAACCCAGCGTCACGGCGGCGGTGGCCTGCGGCGCCACGTCGAGACGCTCGATGACGCCGCTCAGCACGGGCCGTCCGTCCGAGGTGATCTCCCAGCGGAGCCGGTAGGGCGAGAGGTCCGTGAAGAAGTTCTCGTTGCAGACGTTCACGACGCCCTTTTCCAAATCGAGGGCCGAGGTGTGGATCGGCCGGTGCTGGTGCTTGACCTCGTAGGCGTGGGGGTGCCACGTGCGGTCGGCGGCCAGCACGCCGTTGCAGCAGAACGTGCTGTCCGAAGCGTCCGCGGCGTTGTAGTCGCCGCCGTAACGGTAGACCAGCTTTCCTTCGGGACTGCGCCAGGCGAGGGCCTGGTCGGCGAAGTCCCAGATGAAGCCGCCCTGGTATTTCGGCTCGCGGCGGATCATCTCCCAGTACTCGCGGAACCCGCCCAGCGAGTTGCCCATGGCGTGGGCGTATTCGCATTGAATGAGCGGCTTCGCGGGATCGCCGGCGAGGTATTTCCCGCATTGCTCGTAGCTCCAGTACATCGGGCAGACGATGTCGGTGTTGTAGTCCCCGTGGTAGGAGGCCTGCTCGTACTGCACCGGGCGCGACGGGTCGAAGGATTTGATCCAGTCGTAACAGCGTTCGAAGTTGGGGCCGTTGCCGGCCTCGTTGCCCGTACTCCAGACGATGATCGAGGGGTGGTTGTAGTCGCGCAGCACCATGCGGCGGTTACGGTCGAGGTGTGCGGCGGCGAAAGAGGGGTTGCCGGCCAGATTCTTCGACTTGTCGCGGTAGTGCCAGCCGTGCGACTCGACGTTGGCCTCGTCCACGACGTAAAGTCCGTATTCGTCGCAGAGGTCGTACCACAGCGGCGTGTCGGGATAGTGACACGTGCGCACGGCGTTCATGTTCAGACGCTTCATCTCGCGGATGTCGCGCACCATCTCTTCGCGTGTGACATAATAACCCGTATTGGGCTCCATTTCGTGCCGGTTGACGCCTTTGATGAGAATCGGCTTGCCGTTGACCAACAGCTGTCCGCCGCGAATCTCGACCTTGCGGAACCCGACGCGGAAGGCCGCGGCTTCGGTCACCGAACCGTCGACGGCGAGGGCTTCGGCCGTGAGCGTGTAGAGATTCGGGGCCTCGGCGCTCCACGGCTTCGGGGCTGCGACTTCGAATGTCGTCCCGGCGTTGTTGCGGAAGGGCGTGAGCGTGCGGGTGTCGAGCGTGCGGCCCCCGTCATCGCGGAGCGTCAGCCGCACGCCGCCGACGCCCGGCGTCGTGGTCACCTCGGCACGCAGCGTGCCGTCGCGGTAGTCGTTCACCAGATCGGGCGTCAGACGCACGTCGGCCAGCCGGCGCTTGTCGCGGGCGTAGAGGTAGCAGTCGCGGCCGATGCCCGAAAGGCGCCAGAAATCCTGGTCTTCGAGGTACGAACCGTCGCACCAGCGGTTGACGCGCAGCACGATCAGGTTGTCGCCGCCGGGTTTCAGGAAGCGGGTGATGTCGAACTCGGCTTCGAGCTTGCTGTCCTCGCTGTAACCCGCCTCGCGGCCGTTGACCCAGAGCGTCACGTTCGAGGTGGCCGAGCCGATGTGTATGAAGACGTCGCGGCCCTTCCATGAGGCGGGAACCGCGACGGTGCGGCGGTAGAGTCCCGTGTAGTTCTGCTCATGGGGAACCTGCGGAGGATTCACCTCGAAGAATTTGTGCCACGGATAGGGCTTGTTCGTGTAGACCGGATCGCCGTAACCGTTCAGTTCCCAGAGCCCCGGAACGGGCATCACGCCCCACGACGAGTCGTCGTGCCCGGTGCGGAAGAATCCTTCGGGCTCCGCGCCCGGACGGTCCACGCGCAGGAAGGACCATTCGCCGTTGAGCGTGCGGTAGAGGGGCGAAAGGGTGTGGTCGTTCTCCGGAACGGCGTCGGCGGCCGAGGGGAAGGCGATGAAGCTCGTGCGCATCGGTGCGCGGTTAACGGCGAAAATCTCCGGATCGAGCCACCCCTCCGTGGCGGATTTCGAGGGGGCCGCCGTGGCGGCGAAGAGGGCGAGAAACAGTAGTCTTTTCATTTTTTGCGTTTTAAGGTGCGTTATTCGATACC
>NZ_FNRI01000015.1:1913-5111 GCF_900107675.1 Alistipes timonensis JC136 | reverse complement strand
ACAAAAAGAAAGCCGGACCCTTTATTAGGATCCGGCTTGAAGAGGCGGCTACCTACTCTCCCACGGGAAAACCGCAGTACCATCGGCGTAAGTGAGCTTAACTTCTCTGTTCGGAATGGGAAGAGGTGGAACCTCACTGCTATAACCACCTAAAAGAACCTTTGCTTCAGTGTATCGAAGCCGTACGGATAAAACATCTGCCGTACTCAGTATGAGTTGACATATTCGGGAAATGAGATAAAGAATTGCTGTAAAAAAGCCGATCGGGTAATTAGTACTGCTCGGCTTTGACATTACTGTCTTTACACCTGCAGCCTATCAACGTAGTAGTCTCCTACGCCCCTCAAGGGAAAACTTATCTTGGGGATGGCTTCGCGCTTAGATGCTTTCAGCGCTTATCCAAACCGAACGCGGCTACTCGGCGGTACACTTGGCAGCATAACCGATACACCGGAGGTTCGTCCAACTCGGTCCTCTCGTACTAAAGTCAGGACCCCTCAATTTTCCTACGCCCGCAACAGATAGAGACCGAACTGTCTCACGACGTTCTGAACCCAGCTCGCGTGCCACTTTAATCGGCGAACAGCCGAACCCTTGGGACCTTCTCCAGCCCCAGGATGTGACGAGCCGACATCGAGGTGCCAAACCGCCGCGTCGATATGAGCTCTTGGCGGCGATCAGCCTGTTATCCCCGGAGTACCTTTTATCCTTTGAGCGATGGCCAGTCCACACAGAACCACCGGATCACTATACCCTGCTTTCGCACCTGATCGACTTGTAGGTCTCACAGTCAAGCACCCTTATGCTATTGCACTCTGCGCACGGTTACCATTCGTGCTGAGGGTACCTTGGGAAGCCTCCGTTACGCTTTTGGAGGCGACCACCCCAGTCAAACTACCCACCAAACGGTGTCCCCTTTGCAGGGTTAGAATCCAAGTACACAAAGGGCCGTATTTCAACGTTGACTCCACGAACACTGGCGTGCCCGATTCACAGTCTCCGGCCTATCCTACACATTATGTACCCAAATTCAGCGTTAAGCTATAGTAAAGGTTCACGGGGTCTTTTCGTCCCGTTGCGGGTACCCGGCATCATCACCGGGACTACAATTTCACCGAGCTCACGGTTGAGACAGTGTCCAGATCGTTACACCATTCGTGCAGGTCGGAACTTACCCGACAAGGAATTTCGCTACCTTAGGACCGTTATAGTTACGGCCGCCGTTTACTGGGGCTTCGATTCAATGCTTCTCTTGCGATGACATCCCCTCTTAACCTTCCAGCACCGGGCAGGTGTCAGGCCCTATACGTCTTCTTTCGAATTTGCAGAGCCCTGTGTTTTTGATAAACAGTCGCCTGGACCTCTTCGCTGCGCCCTACTCGCGTAGGGACCCCTTATCCCGAAGTTACGGGGTTAATTTGCCTAGTTCCTTAACCGTGATTCACTCGAGCACCTTAGGATACTCTCCTCGACCACCTGTGTCGGTTTACGGTACGGGTAACATATACTTAAACTTAGAAGATTTTCTTGGAAGTCTACTTGGGTGAACTATCAGATTGGCCGTAGCCGCTCCGTACTGTCAGGTTTCAGCAAGGACTAACTCTTAATCTGTCCCTATACCTAAGCCCTTTAACCACCTATTCCGTCAGGCGGCGTCACTTACGTTCCTTCGTCTCTCCATCGAGGTATATGTCAGTATCGGAATATTAACCGATTATCCATCGAGATCACCGTTCGGCTTACCCTTAGGACCCGACTAACCCTGATCCGATTAGCGTTGATCAGGAAACCTTGGTCTTGCGGTGTGCGGGTTACTCTCCCGCATTATCGTTACTCATGCCTACATTTGCTTTTCCATAAACTCCACCTATCCTCACGGAATGGCTTCGACGTCAATGGAATGCTCCCCTACCGCACTCTCGTGCCCAGAACTTCGGTGGTATACTTGATGCCCGTTTATTATCCACGCTTTGCCGCTCGACTAGTGAGCTGTTACGCACTCTTTGAATGAATAGCTGCTTCCAAGCTAACATCCTAGCTGTCTCTGCAGCAAAACATCGTTAGATCAACTTAGTATACTCTTCGGGACCTTAGTTGCTGGTCTGTGTTGTTCCACTCTCGTAACCGGACATTAGCACCCGGTCGCTCACTGCTGTAAATCATACTACTGGCATTCGGAGTTTGTCAGGATTTGGTAGGCGGTGAAGCCCCCGCATCCAATCAGTAGCTCTACCTCCAGTAGACTCTTAATTACAACGCTGCCCCTAAAGGCATTTCGGGGAGTACGAGCTATTTCCCAGCTTGATTAGCCTTTCACCCCTACCCTCAAGTCATCGAGAAGCTTTTCAACGCTTATTCGTTCGGTCCTCCAGTTGGTTTTACCCAACCTTCAACCTGCTCAAGGGTAGATCGCAAGGTTTCGCGTCTACAACCACTGACTAAGCGCCCTGTTCAGACTCGCTTTCGCTTCGGCTCCGTGCATTCATGCACTTAACCTTGCCAGTGATTAGTAACTCGTAGGCTCATTATTCAATAGGCACGCCGTCACAGCACGAAGCTGCTCCGACAGGTTGTAAGCGTATGGTTTCAGGTTCTATTTCACTCCCCTGTTCGGGGTTCTTTTCACCTTTCCCTCACGGTACTGGTTCACTATCGGTCTCTTGGGAGTATTTAGCCTTACCGGGTGGTCCCGGCAGATTCAGACAGGATTCCTCGTGTCCCGCCCTACTCAGGATACTGCTATCGCTTAACGAACTTACCTGTACGGGTCTTTCACCCTCTATGGACGAACTTTCCAGAACGTTCCAGTTCATTGTTAATTGAATGTTGCAGTCCTACAACCCCGGCTTTGCCGTAACAAAACCGGTTTAGGCTGTTTCCCGTTCGCTCGCCGCTACTTAGGAAATCGATGTTTCTTTCTTTTCCTCCTCCTACTAAGATGTTTCAGTTCAGAGGGTTGGCTTCCGTTACCGGATGCTGGATCTTCTACCCAGCGGGTTGTCCCATTCAGAAATCTCCGGATCAAATCTTGTTTGCAAATCCCCGAAGCTTATCGCAGCTTACCACGTCTTTCATCGCCTCCAAGAGCCTAGGCATTCCCCATACGCCCTTATTTACTTTCTTACAACTTCCAACACGGCCTATTGATTCCGTGTCGGAACTCTATCTCATCTCCTTAAATATGTCAATGTACGTTAC
>NZ_FNRI01000015.1:0-1542 GCF_900107675.1 Alistipes timonensis JC136 | reverse complement strand
CGCTCCAGAAAGGAGGTGTTCCAGCCGCACCTTCCGGTACGGCTACCTTGTTACGACTTAGCCCCAGTCACCGGTTTTGCCCTAGGTCGCTCCTTGCGGTCACGAACTTCAGGCACCCCCAGCTTCCATGGCTTGACGGGCGGTGTGTACAAGGCCCGGGAACGTATTCACCGCGCCATGGCTGATGCGCGATTACTAGCGAATCCAACTTCACGGAGGCGGGTTTCAGCCTCCGATCCGAACTGAGATAGGCTTTCGAGATTCGCATCCCATCGCTGGGTAGCTGCCCTCTGTACCTACCATTGTAACACGTGTGTGGCCCCGGACGTAAGGGCCGTGCTGATTTGACGTCATCCCCACCTTCCTCTCGGCTTACACCGGCAGTCCCGTCAGAGTGCCCAGCTTGACCTGATGGCAACTAACGGTAGGGGTTGCGCTCGTTATGGGACTTAACCCGACACCTCACGGCACGAGCTGACGACAACCATGCAGCACCTAGTTTCGTGCCCCGAAGGGAAGACCTGTTTCCAGATCCGTCACTAACTTTCAAGCCCGGGTAAGGTTCCTCGCGTATCATCGAATTAAACCACATGTTCCTCCGCTTGTGCGGGCCCCCGTCAATTCCTTTGAGTTTCATTCTTGCGAACGTACTCCCCAGGTGGATAACTTATCGCTTTCGCTTAGCCACCGACTGTGTATCGCCGACAGCGAGTTATCATCGTTTACTGCGTGGACTACCAGGGTATCTAATCCTGTTTGCTCCCCACGCTTTCGTGCCTCAACGTCAGATATAGTTTGGTAAGCTGCCTTCGCAATCGGTGTTCTGTATGATCTCTAAGCATTTCACCGCTACACCATACATTCCGCCTACCGCAACTACTCTCTAGCTCAACAGTATTAGAGGCAGTTCCGGTGTTAAGCACCGGTATTTCACCTCTAACTTATCAAACCGCCTACGCACCCTTTAAACCCAATAAATCCGGATAACGCTTGAATCCTCCGTATTACCGCGGCTGCTGGCACGGAGTTAGCCGATCCTTATTCGTACTATACTTTCAGTCAGATACACGTATCTGAGTTTACCCTAGTACAAAAGCAGTTTACAACTCATAGAGCCGTCTTCCTGCACGCGGCATGGCTGGTTCAGACTTGCGTCCATTGACCAATATTCCTCACTGCTGCCTCCCGTAGGAGTTTGGTCCGTGTCTCAGTACCAATGTGGGGGGTTAACCTCTCAGTCCCCCTATGTATCGTTGCCTTGGTGAGCCGTTACCTCACCAACTAGCTAATACAACGCATGCCCATCCAGAACCACCGGAGTTTTCAACCAAAAGGGATGCCCCTTATGATGTTATGGGATATTAGTACCAATTTCTCAGTGTTATCCCCCTGTTCTGGGTAGGTTGCATACGCGTTACGCACCCGTGCGCCGGTCGCCGGCGATTGAAGCAAGCTTCAATCCCGCTGCCCCTCGACTTGCATGTGTTAGGCCTGCCGCTAGCGTTCATCCTGAGCCAGGATCAAACTCTCCATTGTATAAAA
>NZ_FNRI01000016.1 GCF_900107675.1 Alistipes timonensis JC136 | reverse complement strand
GGCGGTTCGGGCACGCGTCTTTACCCGATCACCAAGGGGGTTAGCAAACAATTGCTACCGGTCTACGACAAGCCGATGGTCTATTATCCGCTGTCGGTTTTAATGCTTGCGGGTATTCGCGAGATATTATTGATTTCGACACCTCAGGACCTTCCGGGCTTCCGTCGTCTGCTGGGCGACGGTTCGGATTATGGAATCCGCCTGGAGTACGCGGAACAGCCGTCCCCGGACGGTCTGGCTCAGGCATTTTTGATCGGAGCGGAATTCATCGGCGATGACTCGGTGTGCCTTGTTCTGGGGGACAACATTTTCCACGGAGCGGGCTTCTCGGGCATGCTTCGGGAGGCGGTCCGCACGGCCGAGGAGGATGGCAACGCTACGGTGTTCGGCTACTGGGTGGATGACCCGGAGCGTTATGGAGTTGCAGAATTCGACAAATCGGGGAATTGCCTTTCGATCGAAGAGAAGCCGCAGCATCCGAAATCGAACTACGCGGTGGTGGGCCTCTATTTCTATCCGAACAGGGTGGTCGCAACGGCTAAAACGATCGAGCCTTCGTCCCGCGGGGAGTTGGAGATCACGACGGTTAACCAGCGTTTTCTTTCGGCCGGCAAGTTAAAGGTGCAGACCTTGGGGCGGGGCTTCGCGTGGTTGGATACGGGAACGCACGACTCGCTGAGCGAGGCTTCGACGTTCATCGAGGTTATCGAGAAACGTCAGGGACTAAAGATCGCCTGTCTGGAGGGCATTGCCTACCGGCAGGGCTGGATCGACACGGATAAACTGCGCGAAGTGGCGGCTCCGCTGTTGAAGAACCAGTACGGGCAGTACTTGCTGAAAGTTATCGGGGAGCTGGAACGTACGGGCGAATCGAATCTTTGATTACAACTCAGGACCATGAATATAATACGGACATCTATCGAAGGCGTGGTTATCGTCGAGCCGCGCCTTTTCCGGGATGCGCGGGGTTACTTTTTCGAGAGTTTCTCGCAGCGGGATTTCAGCGACAAGGTTCGTGCGGCGGATTTCGTTCAGGACAACGAGTCGCGCTCGACCTGCGGGGTGCTGCGGGGCCTTCATTTCCAGCGTCCTCCTCATGCCCAGTCGAAGTTGGTGCGGTGCGTGCGCGGTGCGGTTCTGGACGTTGCGGTGGACATCCGCCGGGGGAGCCCGACGTACGGGCAGCACGTTGCTGTGGAACTTACGGAGGAGAATCACCTCCAACTGTTCATTCCGCGGGGTTTTGCCCACGGTTTCGCCGTGTTGAGCGAAGAGGCCGTTTTCCAGTACAAGTGCGACAACTACTATGCTCCGGAGGCGGACGGCGGCATCTCGATACGGGATGCGTCGCTGGGTATCGACTGGCGGATTCCGGCGGAGGAAGCCATCCTGAGCGAGAAAGATACACGACATCCGCTTCTGCGGGATTTCATCTCGCCGTTCGATTACAACGAAGACCTTTACAAGTTATGAATATCTTGGTTACGGGCTCCGAGGGACAGTTGGGGCGGGCGCTCCGGCGGGCCTCAGCCGCCTCGTCGGACCGTTACTTTTTTACGGACGTTGCGGGGGACGATACCCTGCGGCTCGACATCACGGACGCGGAGGCGGTGGAGGGCTTCATCCGTGAACACGGGATCGGCGTCGTGGTGAACTGCGCAGCCTATACGAATGTGGACCGTGCCGAGGACGACGCGGCACGTGCGGAGTTGCTGAACGCTACGGCGGTTGGATACCTTGCGAATGCGATGCAAAAGAGCGGCGGGGTGCTGATACACATTTCGACGGACTATGTTTTCGGCGGCGATCCCTACAACACGCCGTGCCGCGAGGAGCAGAAGGGTACGCCCACGGGCGTTTACGGAGTGACGAAGCTTCAGGGTGAGGAGGCGGTACGCGCATCGGGCTGTCGCCACCTGATCTTTCGCACGGCGTGGCTCTATTCGGAGGACGGTGCGAATTTCGTGAAGACGATGCTGCGCCTGACGGAAGAAAAAGAGGAGCTGAAAGTGGTTTTCGACCAGGCGGGCACTCCGACCTATGCCGGGGACCTCGCCGGAGCGATCTTCGGAATCGTGGAGCGTCGTCTGTTCGAAGGACGCGAGGGTACCTACCACTATTCGAACGAGGGCGTGTGCTCGTGGTACGACTTCACGAAGGCGATTGCCGAATATGCGGGCCATCGTCGGTGCGATATTCAGCCGTGCCACAGCGACGAGTTTCCGTCGAAAGTGAAGCGGCCCTCCTACTCGGTTCTGGACAAGACGAAGTTCAGGACGACCTTCGGCCTTGAGATTCCCTATTGGCGGGACTCGCTCGAAAAGTGCATTGCAAATATCGTAAAGAAGAGATAAGTGATGGATTTCAAACGCAATCTTCTCATCACGGGCGGTGCGGGCTTTATCGGGAGCCACGTAGTGCGCCTTTTCGTGAAGAAATATCCGGATTACCGGATCGTCAATGCCGACAAACTGACCTATGCGGGCAACCTTGCGAATCTCCGGGACGTGGAGCAGGCCCCGAACTATGTCTTTGTCAGGGCGGATATCTGCGACTACGATTGCATGTCGGCGCTGATGCGGGAGTATGAGGTGGACGGAGTGATCCATCTTGCCGCGGAGAGCCATGTGGACCGCTCGATCAAAGACCCGTTCACGTTTGCGAAGACCAACGTACTGGGCACGCTCTCGCTGCTGGAAGCTGCGCGGGCGTACTGGGAATCCCGCGAGGAAAGATATGACGGCAAACTCTTCTACCACATCTCGACGGACGAGGTGTACGGGGCCCTGTCGCTGACCTGCCCCGAGGGTCGCCGGGATGCGGTATCGGCGCACGAGGTCTACGGGGACGAATTTTTCACGGAAGACACGAAGTACGATCCGCATTCGCCGTACAGCGCCTCGAAAGCGTCGTCGGACCACTTCGTGCGGGCCTACCACGATACGTACGGCATGCCGACGCTGGTGACCAACTGTTCGAACAACTATGGTCCTTACCAATTTCCGGAGAAGTTGATCCCG
Source organism: Alistipes timonensis JC136 (assembly GCF_900107675.1). Taxonomy (GTDB): domain Bacteria; phylum Bacteroidota; class Bacteroidia; order Bacteroidales; family Rikenellaceae; genus Alistipes; species Alistipes timonensis. Next base: position 509 of record NZ_FNRI01000016.1, on the reverse strand, counting down.
TTGTTCATCAATAATATCCGCCACCGCAAGCCGCTTCCGGTATACGGCAGGGGCGAGAACGTGCGCGACTGGCTCTATGTCGAGGACCATGCGCGGGCGATCGACACGATTTTCCACAAAGGAAAGGTTTCGGAAACGTATAACATCGGGGGCTTCAACGAGTGGAAGAACATCGACATCGTGCGGGTAATCATCCGGACGGTGGACAGGTTGCTGGGGAATCCCGAGGGCTTTTCGGACGAACTGATCACTTATGTCACCGATCGCAAGGGTCACGACCTGCGCTATGCGATCGACTCGCGCAAGTTGAAGCGGGAGTTGGGTTGGGAGCCCAGTTTACAGTTCGAGGAGGGCATCGAGCGGACGGTGAGGTGGTATCTGGACAATCAGGCGTGGCTGGACAACATCACCTCCGGAGAGTATGAGAATTATTACGCGAATATGTACGGAAGCCGGTCGTAGGGCATTCGGGACTTTCATTTGATTCGTTGATTATCAATGGCTGCGGA
>NZ_FNRI01000020.1 GCF_900107675.1 Alistipes timonensis JC136 | reverse complement strand
AAGCGGCTCCCGCGCAGGCAGACACCACCGTACAGGCAGTCGCCCCCGCGCAGAAAGACGCCGCAGGAGCCGGTTCGATATGGGCGCTGATTATCGAGGCGATACTCTGGGGATTCGCGGCGCTGCTGACCCCCTGCGTGTTCCCCATGGTGCCGATGACCGTTTCGTTCTTCATGAAGAGCGCAGGAAGCCCCGCCATGGGACGAATACGCGCCGGCATGTACGGATTCTTCATCGTGGCCCTCTACACCCTCCCCATCGCAGCAATCATCCTCATCACGCGCATCCTGGGCGGAGACGCCGTGACGGCCGACATATTCAACTGGCTGGCGACGCACTGGCTGCCGAACATCCTCTTCTTCCTCGTGTTCATGCTCTTCGCCGCATCCTTTTTCGGGGCCTTCGAGATCACAATGCCATCGTGGATGGTCAACAAAACCGACTCTAAAGCCGACTCCAAGGGGCTGGCAGGCATCTTCTTCATGGCCCTGACACTCGTGCTGGTGTCGTTCTCATGCACGGGACCCATCGTAGGATCGGTGCTCATCAAATCCACAGCCGGGGAGTTCTGGACCCCGATCATCACCATGCTGGCTTTCTCCCTGGCATTCGCACTCCCCTTCACGCTGTTCGCCTTCTTCCCCGCCATGCTCAAAAAGCTGCCAAAGAGCGGAGGATGGCTCAACTCGGTGAAGGTCGTGCTCGGATTCATCGAGGTGGCGCTCGGTATGAAATTCCTCTCCGTAGCAGACCAGACCTATCACTGGGGGCTGCTCGACCGAGAGATATACCTCGCCGTGTGGATCGTCACATTTTCCCTGCTGGGGCTCTATCTGCTGGGAAAGATTAAGTTCGCACACGACAGCGACACACCCTATCTGGGTGTGGGACGGCTGGCGCTGGCCATCCTGACGTTCTCCTTCGTAGTATACCTGATCCCCGGCATGTGGGGAGCTCCCCTCAAAGGGCTCTCGGGATACCTCCCGCCACTGCACACGCAGGATTTCGTCATCGGACAGGGTGGTACGGCCGCAACCGGGAACGCAGATGCGCGCATGACGCTGACCGTCGACGGACGAAAACCCAAGCACAGCGAATTCCTGCACCTGCCCCACAACCTCGAGGGATTCTTCGACCTGTCCGAAGCCCAGGCTTATGCCGCGAAGGTCAACAAGCCCCTGTTCATCGACTTCACAGGGCACGGATGCGTGAACTGCCGCGAGATGGAGGCGCGCGTATGGTCCGACCCCCAGGTGTTGGACATACTACGCAACGACTACGTCATCGTTGCGCTATTTTCCGACGACAAGAAGGTTCTGCCCGAGGACGAATGGGTTACAACCGACTCGGGAAAAGTGCTCAAAAGCCTCGGAAAAATCAACTCCTACTATGCCCTGAAGACTTTCGGCGTCAATGCGCAGCCATACTACGTCCTGCAGGGACGCGACGGAAAAGTGTTAGTCCCCCCGCGCGGGTACGACCTAAGCGTACCCGGATTC
>NZ_FNRI01000021.1 GCF_900107675.1 Alistipes timonensis JC136 | reverse complement strand
TCCACGGCCATCAGCCCTCCGAGGAAGCAGATCAGCACGCCGATGGCTATTCCGAACAGCACCATCGAGAGTACGTTCACCCACATGGCATCACCGCCGTAGAGGAACAGCGCCAGGGCCACGGAGTTCAGTATGCCGAACAGCAGCGCGGGAATCTTTCGGTCGCCCTTGAACAGCTTGTCCGAGAACCACCCGGAGAGCACGGTTCCGAGAATTCCCAGCAGTGCGTTTATCGAGACGACGGAAATGGCCTCCACGTCCGAGAATCCCTTGGCCTCCTGGAGGAACAACACGCCCCATCCGTTTATTGCGTAGCGTGATATGTACATGAATGCGCTCGCGGCGGCCAGCACCCATACGGCCGGGGTGCGGAGTACCTGTTTCTGAATCTCCTTGACGGACTTTTCGGCTCCGGGGACGGGCTTCTCGTGCGCCAGGGCCTCTACGGGCGGCAGTCCCTTGGATTCGGGGGTGTCGTGAAGCCAGCAGAGGACGATGACAACGCCTATTGCACCTGCGAGTGCCGATCCGAAGAACCCGGCCTGCCATCCTGCGAATGTGACGATGGAACCCACGAAGAGGAACGAGAAGAACTCCCCGAGGTTGTGGCTTGCGGAGAAGAATCCGTAATAGGTTCCGCGCTCTTTGAGGGGATACCACCGCGAGAGGGATATGATGGCCGGGGGCGCTCCCATGGACTGCGCCCATCCGTTCAGTCCCCACATGACGGCGAATGCCGCGAATATCACGGCCGTGGGAACTACGGAATGCGCCAGCCCCAGCAACCCCATCAGGGCGTTTGCGGCAGCCGAGACGATGAGTCCCGTGGCCATGAAGCGTTTGATGTTGCAGTAGTCGGCGATGAATCCGTTTACGAACTTTCCGACGGCATAGGCGAAGAGCAGGGCCGACCCGATGACGCCCAGCTGGGAAGCGTCGAGGGACCCGCTGTCGAGGATGGGCTTCTTCATGACGTTGAGACTCGTGCGGCAGACGTAGTAGAGGCTGTATCCGAGCGTTGCGGCGACGAAGGCCTGCAGGCGCAGACG